>NZ_JYIW01000026.1 GCF_000956525.1 Microbacterium oxydans | reverse complement strand
GGGCAGGGGGAGGAAACGGTGGGGGAGGGATGCTGCGCGCCGCGATGTCGGATGCCGCGGCTAGGCTTATCCGGTGACTGTTCCCGGGATTCTGCGCGCCTTGGAAGAGGCGACCCTGTACCGAGATGCGCTCGGCTGGGCGCAGACCGACGTCGACCTCGGCCTCGTCGACGGGCTCGACGCCCCAACGCTCGCCGGGCTGCTGACCAAGCGTGCCGCTGCGGGGCATCCTGCCGCCCTCCTCGCGGTCGCGCCGACCGGACGCCGAGCCGAGAGCGTGGCCCAGGCGCTCGGTGCCTACCTGCCCGAGGCGCAGATCCTCACGTTCCCCGCGTGGGAGACGCTGCCGCACGAGCGGCTCAGCCCGAGCCCCGACACGGTCGGCCATCGACTGCAGACCCTGCGCCGCGTCGCCGAATGGTCGGGCGATCACCCGCTCATCGTGGTGGCCTCCGTGCGCGCCGCCCTGCAGCCGATCGCCGGCAACCTCGGCGAGATCACTCCGCTCGAACTCCGCACGAACAGTCGAGGCAACGAGCTCGACACCGTCGCGGAGCAGCTCGTCGAGCGAGCCTATTCGCGAGTCGACATGGTGTCGCGCCGAGGTGAGTTCGCGGTGCGCGGCGGCATTCTCGACGTCTTCCCGCCGACCTCGGAGCATCCGTACCGTGTCGAGTTCTTCGGCGATGAGATCGATCAGATCCGTGCCTTCTCGATCGCCGATCAGCGGTCACTGCCCGGCGATGTCGACGGCGTCGACCTGCCGCCGAGCCGCGAGCTGCTGCTGACCGCCGATGTCCGCGACCGCGCCAGAGCGTTGATCGGAGGCTTCCCCGCC
The DNA here is from genome assembly GCF_000956525.1 of Microbacterium oxydans. Lineage (GTDB taxonomy): Bacteria > Actinomycetota > Actinomycetes > Actinomycetales > Microbacteriaceae > Microbacterium > Microbacterium oxydans_A. The sequence goes on along the minus strand of NZ_JYIW01000026.1, from coordinate 1,151,664 downwards.
ATCTCGGGGATGCTCGAGAAGATGGCCGAGGGCATCCCGGTCGAGGGCATGGAGTCGCTGCTGCCGGCGGTGTCGGGTCCGCTCAAGTCGCTGGTCGAGTACATGCCGGCAGGCACCGCGACGGCGGTCGTCGACCCGGAGCGCTCGACGGCCCGAGCGATCACGCTCGGCGACACGAACCGCGAGTTCCTCGACGCCGCCTGGAGCGCGGCGACCTCCGGCGCATCCGCCCCGATCGATCTCGGCTCAGGCGATTTCCTGACGATCGCCCAGCTGCGCGAGGTCGTCCGCGACCGCGGCGGCGTGTGGTGGCGGCTCAGCCCCTTCGGTGCCGGGCTCGGCGAGGGCGACGCTGATGCGACGAACCTCGACGCCACGGTGATCCCCTCGTTCCACGGCAATGTCGACGGCGCGATCTCGTTCGTCGAGGCCAAGGTCGCCGACGGTTGGCGCGTCGTCGTGATCGCGACCGGGCAGGGGCTCGTCGATCGGGCGCGCGACGTGCTCGCCGATCGCGGCATCGCGGCCAGGGTGGTCGAGACGCTGACCGACGCCCCTGAGGGCGGCATCGCCACGCTCGTCTGCGGATCGGTCGAGGCCGGGTACCAGGTGCCTGAGGCCAAGCTCGCGGTCCTCACCGACAACGAGTTCTACGGCCGTACGATCGGCGGCGACCAGCGCGTCGTCAAGAAGCTCGCCTCCCGCCGCAAGAACGTCGTCGACCCGTTGCAGCTCAAGCCGGGCGATTTCGTCGTGCATGGCACGCACGGCATCGGCCGTTTCGTCGAGATGACCAAGCGCGAGGTCTCGACCGGCGGACGCAATGCCACCAAGTCGATCCGCGACTATCTCGTGCTCGAGTACGCGCCGTCGAAGCGCGGCTACCCCGGCGACAAGCTCTTCGTGCCGACGGATCAGCTCGACCTGCTCTCGAAGTACGTGGGCGGCGAAGCGCCGACCCTGTCGAAGATGGGCGGCAGCGACTGGTCGCAGGCGAAGGGCAAGGCCCGCAAGGCCGTGCGCGACATCGCCGTCGAGCTCGTGAAGCTGTACTCGGCGCGCATGGGCGCGAAGGGGCACGCCTTCGGTCCGGACACACCATGGCAGCGCGAGCTGGAGGAGGCGTTCCCGTTCGCGGAGACCCCGGACCAGCTGCAGACGATCGATGAGATCAAAGCCGACATGGAGCGGCCGATCCCGATGGACCGCCTGCTGTCCGGTGACGTCGGCTTCGGCAAGACCGAGGTCGCTGTCCGCGCGGCGTTCAAGGCGATCCAGGACGGCAAGCAGGTCGCGATGCTCGTCCCCACCACGCTGCTCGTGAAGCAGCACCTCGAGACCTTCACCGAACGCTTCGCCGGGTTCCCGGTCAAGGTGCGCCCGCTGTCTCGATTCCAGACCGACAAGGAAGCCAGGCTCACGCTGCAGGGACTGCTCGAGGGCTCGGTCGACATGGTGATCGGCACGCACCGCATCCTCACGGATCAGGTGATGTTCAAGGACCTCGGCCTGATGATCATCGACGAGGAGCAGCGCTTCGGTGTCGAGCACAAGGACACGCTCAAGAAGATGAAGACGAACGTCGACATCCTCGCGATGAGCGCCACCCCGATCCCGCGAACGCTCGAGATGGCGGTGACCGGCATCCGGGAGATGTCGACGCTCGCGACGCCGCCGGAGGACCGGCATCCGATCCTGTCCTTCGTCGGACCCCGCAGCGACAAGCAGATGGCCGCGGCGATCCGCCGCGAGATCCTGCGCGAGGGGCAGATCTTCTTCGTGCACAACAGGGTGCAGTCGATCCAACGGGTCGCGAGCGAGCTCGCCGAACTCGTGCCGGAGGCCAGGATCGCGGTGGCGCACGGACAGATGGGTGAGCATCAGCTCGAGCAGGTCGTGGACGATTTCTGGGAGCGCAAGTTCGACGTGCTCGTCTCCACCACGATCATCGAGACCGGTCTCGACATCGCGAACGCGAACACGATCATCATCGACCGCGCCGACAAGTACGGGCTCAGCCAGCTGCATCAGCTGCGCGGCCGGGTGGGTCGAGGACGCGAGCGGGCCTACGCGTACTTCCTCTACGACGAGATGAAGCCGCTGAGCGAGACGGCCGCCGACCGTCTGCAGACCATCGCGGTGAACAACGATCTCGGCTCCGGCATGCAGGTCGCGCTGAAGGACCTCGAGCTCCGCGGTGCAGGCAACATGCTGGGCGCCGAGCAGGCAGGACACATCGCCGGCGTCGGGTTCGACCTGTACCTGCGCATGATCGGCGAGGCTGTCGCGACGTTCCGCGGCGAAGATGTCGAGAGCGGGCAGGAGCTGCGGCTCGAGCTGCCGCTCGACGCGCGCATCCCCGAGGACTACATCGACAGCGAACGGCTGCGCCTCGAGGCGTACCAGAAGCTCTCGGCAGCCTCGGCGGCGACGGCGAAGGATGACGCGCTCGACCTCGTGATCGAGGAGCTCACCGACCGCTACGGCACGCCGCCGGCCGAGGTGCAGGGGCTGCTGTCCGTCGCCCGCCTGCGTCGTCGCGCCGCGCGCGCCGGGCTCACGGATGTCGTCGTGATGGGGTCGAACCTGCGCATCGCCCCTGCGCGCCTCGAGGACTCGATCAAGGTGCGTCTGCAGCGGCTCTACCCGAAGGCGAAGCTCGTGGCGGGTGGCGAGGCGATGGTCGTGCCGATGCCCACGGTGCCGGCCGCGGTCGGTGTCGGCCTCGAGCCGCTACCCGACGACGCCCTGCTCGAATGGGTGAACCAACTGTTCACGGCGATCTTCCCCGAGCCCGTCAAGGTCGAGTGACCCGATTCCTAGCCGACGAGTGCGGCATGGTCAATGGCATGTGCGGCGGTTGCCGGGCCGGCGGATGCTGAAGCCATGTGGATCCTGCTGCTCTTCCTCCTGCTCGCCTGGGCCGCACTGGCCGTGCTCGGGTTCGTCGTCAAGGGCCTGATCTGGCTCGCGGTGCTCGGCGTCGTGCTGTTCCTCGCGACGGTCGTAATCGGGGTGCTGCGCGGCAGGGCGGCGACGAAGGAGTAGCGCACTGAGGCACGCGCGGCCCAGTACGCTGACCTCATGTTGTACGAGCACCTCGGGGCTCGGCCCCGGATCCATGACACCGCCGTCGTCGCTCCCACCGCCGTGATCTCCGGCGATGTCGAGATCGGCGCCGGCTGCCAAGTGCTGCACGGCGCCGTGATCACGGCCGAGGGCGGGCCGATCACGATCGGCGAGCATGTCATCGTGATGGAGAACGCGCTGATCCGAGCGACCGCGGCGCACGCCGTGCACATCGGATCGCACACCCTGATCGGCACCCTCTCGAGCATCGCCGGCGCGACGGTCGGCGACGAGGTCTTCCTCGCCTCCGGCTCCAGGCTGTTCAACGGCGCGCTGATCGGTCCCCGCTGCGAGGTGCGCGTCAACGCGATCGTGCTGCGCCGAGCCGTGCTGCCCGAAGGCACGGTCGTGCCGATCGGCTGGGTGGCCGTCGGCGATCCGGTGCAGCTGTTCTCGCCGGATCGTGAGGCGGAGATCGCAGCCGCGCAGCCCGACCTCGACTTCCCCGGTCACGTGTTCGGTGTCGACCGGGACACGCCCGACCTCATGGTGCAGCTGACCGAGCGCTACGGCAGCTCGCTCGCGCGGCATGCAGACGACGTGAGCCTCGACGGCACGCCTCGCGGACAGCACCGCGCATGACCGACGGCACAGGCCTGGTCCGCCCCGATGTGAGCACGACGGATGCCGCGCGCATCGCGCGCGACTGCTACGGCATCACGGTGACCGCGGAGGAGCTCGGCAGCAACCAGGACCGGAACTTCCTGCTCACGGCGGATGACGGCACGAAGAGCGTCCTCCGGATCGACAACCCCGTGTTCGGCGACGATGCGCGAGATGCTCAGCATGCCGCCCTCGACGCCTACCGCGCTGCCGGCGTCAGCGTGCCTGCAGTGCTCCCGGGACTCGACGGCGCGCTCACGCAGCGGTGGAACGGCCTCGCCGCACGCCGCAGCGAGTTCGCCCCCGGAGAGCCGTTGGTCGACGCGGGGTACCTCGCCCCGGTCGTGCTCGCGGAGTTCGGTGCGCTGGCCGCGGCATCCGTGAACGCACTGGCCGCTCTCGACCACCCCGGGCTCGATCGCGCGCAGATGTGGGACATGCGGGTGGCTCACGAGCAGGTCGAGGCGCTCGCGCCGTCGATCGCCGACTCCGTGCTGCGCGGGCGCGTGCTGCGCGCGGCGGCGAAGGCCGATGCAGCCCTGACATCAGGTGCCGGCGAGCTGCCGGTGCAGGCGATCCACGGCGACCTCACCGACGACAACGTCATGGGGGAGCGCGGTGCGGATACCCGGCTGCATCCGCGGACGGTGCTCGATCTCGGTGATCTCGCGCTCGGGTGGCGCGTCGCCGAGCTCGCGGTGTGCGTCTCGTCGATGCTGCACCACGAGCCCGACCGACCGCTGCGGGTGATGGAGACCGTCGCCGCCTTCCACCGGGATGCGCCGCTCAGCGAGACCGAAGCGCGCGCCGTCTGGCCGCTCGTCGTGCTGCGCGCCGCGCTGCTGGTGGCGAGCGGGTGGCGTCAGCTCGAGATCGACGGCGCGAACGACTACGCCAGGGAGCGCATCGCGGGGGAGCAGGCGATCTTCGACGCCGCCACGCTGCTGCCGCAGGTCGAGATGATCGAGCACGTGCTCGCCACGGTCGGGATGGACGACGGCGGATTCGATGCGACCGGTCTCGTGGGGGATCCGGATGCCGCCCCTCTCGCCGCGCTGCTGCCGGAACTCACCGGCCGCGTCGCCGTGATCGATCCGACCGTCGAGTCGGCCGCACTCGATGCAGGGCGCTGGCTCGATGAGGCAGCGGAGCAGGGACTGATCGACGATGCGATCGGACTCGGCGTCGCCGTGGCCGTCCTGCCCTACGGCACGTTCCGGTTGACGCGGGCGCGCGTCGACAGTGCCCAGCCCGGAGAGACCTGGTCGACCGCGTGCGAGCTGCACCTGCCTGCCGGCACTCGGGCCAGGGTGGCGGCGCCGGCGACCGGACGGGTGACGCAGCGCGGCGGTGTCGCGCGCATGGTCATCGACCTCGGAGCTCCGGAGGATGACCCCGAGTGGGTGCTCGAGATCACGGGGCTCGACGCCGAGGAGCGGCGCGAGCGTCCGGTGAGCACCGGCGAGACGCTTGGTTGGCTCGCGGCATCGTTCGAACCGCGGCGGATGACGGTCGGCATCCACCGGGCGGATGCTCCAGAGCGCCGGACCGACGGGGCTGCGCTGGTCGCCCCGGAACGAGTGCCGGCGTGGCGTCGGCTCACGGCGGATCCGGCGCCCCTGCTCGGCTTGCCGTCGTTCGTGCAGGACGACGAGGCAGAAGCGGAACTGCACCGCCGCGAGCAGATCTTCGCCGCCGCCCAGGAGCGGTACTACGAGCATCCGCCGCAGATCGAACGCGGCTGGCGGCATCACCTGATCGACACCACGGCGCGCACCTACGTCGACATGGTGAACAACGTCGCGGGTCTCGGCCATGCTCACCCGAAGGTCGCGGATGCCGCAGAGCGCCAGCTGCGGACGCTCGCCACGAACTCCCGGTTCCTGTTCCGCGACCTCGCGGAGTACAGCGAGCGGTTGCTCGCACTGATGCCGGAGGGCAGCGACCTCGACACGGTGCTGCTGGTCAACAGCGGTTCCGAGGCGGTCGATCTCGCGATCCGGCTGGCGCAGGCCGCCACCGGTCGCCGAACGGTCGTCGCGCTGCGCGAGGCGTATCACGGCTGGACCATGGCCAGCGATGCGGTGACCACCAGCGCCTACGACAACCCCTCCGCCCTCGCCACGCGGCCCGACTGGGTGCACGTCGCTGATGTGCCGAATCGGTTCCGCGGCACGTACCGGGGCGACGACGTCGCCGGGGACTACCTCGCCGACCTCGCGACCGACTTGGCGCAGCTCGACGACGACCGTCAGGTGGCGGCGTTCCTGTGCGAATCGATCCTCGGCAACGCCGGCGGCGTGGTGCTCCCTGATGGCTACCTCGCGGGTGCCTACGAGCAGGTCAGGGCCGCCGGCGGGCTGTGCATCGCCGACGAGGTGCAGGTCGGGTTCGGGCGCATGGGTTCGGCCTTCTGGGGCTTCGAGCTCGCGGGCGTCGTGCCCGACATCGTCACGATCGCGAAGCCGATGGGCAACGGCTATCCGATCGGCGGCGTGATCACGTCGAGGCGCATCGCGGACGCCCTCTCGGCGCAGGGGCAGTTCTTCTCCTCGGCCGGCGGCAGCACGCTCAGCTGTCGGGTCGGCATCGCGGTGCTCGACGCGATGATCGAGGACGACCTGCAGCGCAATGCCGCAGTGGTCGGCGCGCACCTCGCGGACGGACTCCGCGAGCTCGCCGACCGGCATCCACTCGTCGGTGTCGTGCATGGCGAGGGCCTGTATCTCGGTGTCGAGCTGGTGCGCGACCGCGACACCATGGAACCGGCCGCGGCGGAGGCGGCGGCGATCTGCGAGCGGTTGCGCGAACTCGGGGTCATCGTGCTGACGACGTCCGAACGATCCAACGTGCTGAAGATCAAACCGCCGCTGTGCCTCACGACGCAGAGCGCGGATCACGTGGTCGCGATGCTGGACCGGGTGCTCACCGACGGATGGTGAACGGCGACTCCTTCGAATCCCGTGCACTTTTCGTTTGTTACATGCGCATTTCGTACCTGGATTGGGGGTCGCGCTGAGGAATCCCCTGGGTCCATACTGATGCACAGCGTCGGACGACCCGTGGTCCGACCCATGCGCTGTTCCCCGAGGAGTACACATGGCCACGAAGACAAAGCCGCTCGCACACGGTGGGGGGACGCTCAAGCGGAACCTCGGACTCTGGGCGATCGTCGGACTCGGGCTCGGATACATGACGCCGACGGTCGTCTTCGACACCTTCGGCATGGTCGCCCGCGACACCGACAACGTGGTGCCGGCGGCGTACCTCGTCGCGCTCGTCGTGATGGTCTTCACCGCGATCAGCTACGGCAAGATCTCCGCGGCGATCCCAAGCGCCGGCTCCGCGTACACGTACGTTCGCGAGTCGATCCACCCGAACCTGGGCTTCATGGTGGGCTGGACCTCGCTCATCGACTACGTGCTCCTGCCGATGGTCAACTGCCTCATCATCCGGAGCTACCTCGAGGCGCTGTTCCCCGACATCCCGGGCTGGATCTGGGTCGTGCTCTACTGCATCCTCGTCACCAGCATCATCTACCTGACGATGCGCGGCACCTCGAACCTGAACATGATCCTGCTGGTCTTCTCGATCATCGTGATGGCCGTGTTCGTCGTGCTCGTGGTCGCGCAGCTGATGCGCGGCGAGGGTGCAGGCACGATCGCTTCCGTCGCCCCGTTCCTGCACGACGGTGCCACGATGAGCGCGGTGCTGATGGGCGCCACGATCGTCTGCTTCTCGTTCATCGGCTTCGATGCGGTCACGATGTACGCGGAAGAGGCGAAGGACCCGAAGATCATGCCGAAGGCGATCCTGCTGACAGTGCTGCTCGGCGGCGCGATCTTCCTGATCGCCGGCTACCTCTCGCAGCTGCGCTTCCCGGACTGGAACGAGTTCGCCCCCGGTGGCGACATGCAGTTCGTCGAGGATTCGACCCTGCCGATCATCGGCAACCTGGTCGGCGGTCCGGTGCTGATGGCCGTGCTGACCGCGGCCGGCTTCTGCGCCACGCTCGCCTCGGGGCTCGCCTCGCACGCCTCGGTGTCGCGCATGCTGCTGGTGATGGGTCGTAACAACGTGCTGCCGCAGAAGGTGTTCGGCTACATCAACCCGAAGACGCACACGCCGACGTTCAACATCGTGCTGGTCGGTGCGATCTCGCTGCTGGCGATCCCGTTCACGCTCGAGCTGATCGCGGCGTGGATCAACTTCGGTGCGCTGATCGCGTTCACGTTCGTCAACATCTCGGTGATCGCCTGGTTCGCGATCCGCAAGGGCCGTCGCAAGACCCCGAGCGACATCTTCCACTTCATCGTGATGCCCGGCATCGGCATGGTCCTCACCGGGCTCCTCTGGGCGAACCTGCATGAGGACGCCCTGCGCGGCGGTCTCGTGTGGACCGCGATCGGTCTCGTCTACCTCGCGATCATCACGAAGGGGTTCCGCAAGAAGGTCGTCGCCTTCGACGAGAACCAGGCGGTGACCGGATACAACAAGGTCGTCAAGGTGCCGGTCGACGAGAGCTGACGGACGCCGCGAACGACACGAGCCGCCTCCCGGGAGGGGAGGCGGCTCGCGTCGTGTCAGGGACGGGTCAGATGACGCCCTGTGCGAGCATCGCCGCCGCGACCCGCTCGAAGCCGGCGATGTTCGCACCGGCGACATAGTCGCCAGCCACACCGTGACGCTCGGCGGCGTCGAAGGCAGCGCTGTGGATGTCGGACATGATCTCGCGCAGCTTGTTCTCGCTGTCGCCGAAGCTCCAGCGCTGACGCGAAGCATTCTGGCTCATCTCGAGGGCCGAGGTGGCCACGCCGCCCGCGTTGGCGGCCTTGCCTGGCGCGAAGAGCACACCGGCCCGCTGGAACGCGTCGACCGCAGCCGGCACGCAGGGCATGTTCGCGCCCTCGGACACCGCGCGCACGCCGTTCGCGATCAGTGCCTCGGCGTCGGCGAGGCTGACCTCGTTCTGCGTGGCAGAGGGAACCGCGATGTCGACCGGCACCTCCCAGACGCTGCCGCCCTCGACGAACCGCGCGCTCGGACGACGGTTCGCGTACTCGACGATGCGGGCGCGCTCGACCTCCTTCAGCTGACGCAGCAGGTCGAGATCGATGCCGGCGTCGTCGACGACGTAGCCGGAGGAGTCGGATGCCGTGACCGCCACCGCTCCCAGTTGGGTCGCCTTCTGGATCGCGTAGATGGCGACGTTGCCGGAGCCGGAGATGCCGACGCGCTTGCCGTCGAGCGAGTCGCCGTGCACGGCGAGCATCTCCTGTGCGAAGAACACCGCGCCGTAGCCGGTGGCCTCGGTGCGCACCTGGGCTCCGCCCCAGCCGGTGCCCTTGCCGGTGAACATGCCGGACTCGTGGCGGTTGGTGACCTTGCGGTACTGACCGAAGAGGTAGCCGATCTCACGACCGCCGACACCGATATCGCCGGCGGGGACGTCGGTGTGCTCGCCCAGGTGGCGGTAGAGCTCGTTCATGAACGACTGGCAGAAGCGCATGACCTCGGCGTCGGAGCGACCGTGCGGATTGAAGTCCGAACCGCCCTTGCCGCCGCCGATGCCCTGGCCGGTCAGCGCGTTCTTGAAGATCTGCTCGAAGCCGAGGAACTTGATGATCGAGAGGTTCACCGAGGGGTGGAACCGGAGCCCGCCCTTGTACGGCCCGAGCACCGAGGAGAACTGGATGCGGTAGCCGCGGTTGACCTGCAGCTTGCCCGAGTCGTCGACCCACGGCACGCGGAACAGGATCTGGCGCTCCGGCTCGACGAGTCGTTCGAGGATGCCGCCGTCGACGTACTCCGGGTGCGCGGTCAGGACCGGCGCGATCGAATGCAGCACCTCGTGCACTGCCTGGTGGAACTCGGGTTCGTGCGGGCTGCGCGACAGCACCGTGTCGAAGACGGGCTGCACGGCGGCGTCGAGGGGATGGAAATCGGCAGGGGACTTAGCGGTCACGCGGAAGGCTCTCTCAAAGGGGGATTGTCGTGCAGGCGATCGTGTCGCGTGAGGCTGCGCCGGATCGGGCGCGAGTTTTCACTCTATCGCCCGCGTCCACGGGCGCAGGTCGGGGGTCACCCGGTGTTCTGCAGGCCGGCGGCGACGCCGCTGACCGACAGCAGGAGCAGGCGCTGCTGCTCGGCATCCGCACCGGAACCGGTGGCGCCATCGCTCGCGGCGGAGCGCAGCGCACGAAGCGCGCGCAGCTGCAGCAGCGAGAGCGCGTCGACGTACGGACTGCGCAGCTGCACCGCGCGCTGGAGCACCGGCTTGTTCACGAGCAGGCCGTCACCGCCGGTCAGACGGATCACCCACTCGCGGGTCAGCGCGAGTTCGTCGAGCACGAGGGCGGCGAGATCGTCGCGGTCGCCGAGTGCGAGGTACTGGCGTGCGATGCGCTCGTCGGTCTTCGCGAGGCTCATCGCGACGTTGTCGATCATCGTGCGCAGCAGCGGCCATTCGCGGTACGCCTCGATCAGCAGTGCTTCATCGCCGACGGCTTCCAGTGCCGTCCCGAGGCCGAACCAGCCGGCCAGGTTGATCCGAGCCTGGGTCCACGCGAACACCCATGGAATCGCCCGCAGGTCTTCGAGGGATTCGACCGAGAGCCCGCGGCGGGCCGGACGCGAGCCGAGGGCGAGCAGACCGATCTCCTCCATCGGCGTGACGGTGGCGAACCAGGGCGCGAAGCCCTCTGCCTTCACGAGCGAGAAGAAGCGCTCTCGCGAGGAGACGTCCATGACCGCAGCGACCTCGGCGTAGCGGGCTGCCGCGCCGCTCGTCCGCGCCTCGACCGACGGTGAGGACGCGAGCAGCGTGGCTGCGGCGACCTGGTCGATGTGCCGCATCGCGATCGCGGGCTCGCCGTAGCGGGCGAAGATGACCTCGCCCTGCTCGGTGAGCTTGAAGCGGCCGTCGACCGAGTGCGGCGGCTGCGCGAGGATCGCGGAGTTGGCCGGCCCGCCGCCGCGGCCGAGCGCACCGCCGCGGCCGTGGAAGAGGGTCAGCTCGATGTCGGATTCCTTCGCCCAGAGGGCGATCTTCTCCTGTGCTTCGTAGAGCGCGAGGTTCGCAGCGACCGGGCCGACGTCCTTCGACGAGTCGGAATAGCCGAGCATGACCTCGAGGCGGTTGCCGGTCGCGGCCATGCGTGCCCGGAACTCGGGGAAGGTGACCGCCTCTGCGAGGATCTCGGGCGCTGCCTGCAGATCGGCGAAGGTCTCGAAGAGCGGCACGACGTCGAGCACCGGTGCGTCGTCGCCGAGCGCGTGCTTCGCGAGTCGGTGCACGTTGGCGAGGTCGGATGCCGCCTGCGTGAACGACACCACGTAGCGGCCGGCTGCCTGCAGACCGCGGTCGCGCTGGATCTCGGCGATCACGCGGAACAGTTCGAGCACTTCTTCCGTCTGCGCGCTGATCGGCTCGCCGCTCTCGAGCTCGGCGAGGGCCTTCGCGTGCACCTGCGAATGCTGACGCACCTCGAGCTCGGTGAGGTGGAAGCCGTAGGTCTCCACCTGCCAGATCAGATGCTGCACGCCGCCGAAGGCATGACGCTTCGCGCCGCTCTCGGCGAGCGAGTTCTGCACCGCGCGCAGGTCGTCCAGGAGTTCCTCCGGACGCGAGTAGCGGTGCGTGCTGTCATCCTGACGGGTGGCGCTGACGCGGTGCGCGAGCGCGAGCAGCACCCGGCGGTGCGGCTCCTCGGGGGAGCGCGCGGCGAGTTCGGCGGCGAGCGTCGGCTCGGCGGATGCGAACCGGTCCCACAGGGCGACGACCTCGACGCTCGGGGGAGTGCCCTCGGCGTCGAGCGTGAGGGTGCGGCCGATGCGTTCGAGCGCTCGCTCGAGCCCACGGAGCACGTGGTCGGCTGCGATCTTCGACGCCTCGCGGGTGACGGATGCCGTGACGAAGGGGTTGCCGTCGCGGTCGCCGCCGACCCAGGAGCCGACGCGCACGAAGGCCGGCACGACTGGAGCGCTGGAGCCCGAGTCCTCGCCGCGCAGTGCGTCGTCGATCCGGCGGTACACGTGCGGGACGGTCGTGAAGAGCGTCTCGTCGAACACGCTCATGACCGTGCGCACCTCGTCCGTGGGCGAGGGCTTCTGCGAGCGGAGCGGCGCGGTGCGCCACAGCGTGTCGATCTCCTCCAGCATGCGCCGCTGGGCGCGGTGCGCCTCTGCGCCGCCGTCGCTCGCCGCGTCGTGCTGGGTGAGCAGTTCGGAGAGACGGCGGATGCTCGACGAGACCGCGCGGCGTCGCGCCTCGGTCGGGTGGGCGGTGAAGACGGGGTGGAAGCGGAGTCCCGCGAGACGGCGGCGCGCCTCGTCCTCGCCGACCTCGCGCTCGAGCTGCGCATAGGCGGCCGCGACCGTGTCGGCCGGTCGATCCTGGGTCCCTGCGTCCGCGCCCTGGGTCCCTGCGTCCGCGCCCTGGGTCCCTGCGTCCGCGCCCTGGGTCCCTGCGTCCGCGCCCTGGGTCCCTGAGCCTGTCGAAGGGCCCGGCTGGCCGGCACGCTCGCGCAGCACTCGCACGCGCTGGTGCTCCTCGGCCAGGTTCACGAGGTGGAAGTAGCAGGTGAAGGCGCGAGCGACCTCGTCCGCACGGGCGACCGTGAACGACTCGGCGATGGCCGCGGCGCGCTGGAACGCGTCGGGCGTCTCCTCGTCATAGGCCTGGATCGTCGCGAGACGCAGGCGCTCGACATCGTCGAACAGCGCGTCGCCACCGGACTCGCGCAGCACCTGACCGAGCAGGTTGCCGAGCATCCTGACGTCGGAGCGCATCGCGTCCGGTATGCCACGACCGGCCTCGAAACGGCCGATCACGCGGATCGCTTCGGTGTTCGTGGGCTCGGGGAATGTCTGTGCGGGGGTCACCGTTCGAGAGTATCCCGGGTCGGGGGCGGCTCCTGCACGCATGACGGGTGATGACGGCGATCCTCGCGATCTAGCATGGGGACGATGCGCATCTCAGCGAACCCTCTCCGCGGCCAGCAGTTCCCGGCCGTGCTGCTCCTCCTCGCGGCGGGGCTCGGCCTGCTGCTCGCCAATCTTCCGACGCATGACGCGCTCGCTGCGGTGCTGGACTCCCACATCGCGGTTCCGGGAACGTCGCTCGATCTCTCGATCGCGCACTGGGTGTCCGACGGCCTGCTCGCTGTCTTCTTCCTGGTGGTGGCGATCGAACTGCGTCATGAGCTGACCCACGGCGAGCTCGATTCGCCGCGCAAGGCCGTGCAGCCGGCCATCGCGGCGGCCGGTGGTGTGCTCGCGCCCATCGCGGTGTATCTGCTGATCGCCGGCGACGGCGCGACGGCGACGGGCTGGCCGATCCCGACCGCCACCGACATCGCCTTCGCGCTCGGCGTCCTGGCCATGTTCGGTCGTGGTCTTCCTTCGACCGTGCGCGTCTTCCTCCTCGCGCTCGCGATCCTCGACGACATCATCGGCATCATCTTCATCGCCGTCCTGTTCGCCCACGACGTCCAATGGGTGCTGCTCGCACTGGCCCTCGTCGGCGTCGTGTGCTTCTGGCTGCTCAGCAGGGCGCTGCACGCGAACGGTCACGTGCTGATCGCGGTGGCGATGGTCCTCGTCGGCATCATCACGTGGGGGCTCGTCGCGGCATCCGGCATCCATGCCACGATCGCCGGCGTGCTCCTCGGCCTGGTGATGGCGCCGGTCCCGGCGGGACGCGCACGCCATGCGCTCGAACCGACCGTGAACGGCGGGATCCTCCCGCTGTTCGCGTTCGTCGCCGCCTTCGTGGTGATCCCGGCGCTCGCACCGGGTGAGCTGTCGCCGGCGTTCTGGGCCATCGTGGTGGCGCTGCCGGTCGGCAAGATCGTCGGCATCTCGCTGTTCGGGTTCATCGCCATGCGCATCCGTCCGAAGGGCGCGGCGCCCGCGCTGCCGTTCCTCGACATCCTCGCGGCCGGGGCGCTCGGGGGCATCGGCTTCACCGTCTCGCTGCTGCTCGCGAACCTCGCCTTCGCATCGGATGCCGGGATCCGTGACCAGGCGATCCTCGGCGTGCTGGTCGGGTCGCTCATCGCCCTCGTGCTCTCCGCCATCATCGTGTCGCTGCGCGCCCGGTGGTACCGTCGCCTCGCCGCAGCCGCATCCTGAGCATCCGATCGAGGAGGAATCGTGTCGTCGCAGACAGAGCACACCGAGAACCCTGAAGGACCCGAGCGCGCTGCACCGACCGATCAGCTGCGTGCTGCCGTCGAGACGATGCGCGCGGTGCGAGAGCGGTGCGTGTGGTCGCAGCGGATCACGCATCGCGATCTCGTGTCGTATCTGATCGAGGAGTCGCACGAGGTGATCGATGCGGTCGAGCACGGCACCAGAGCGGATCTGCGCGAGGAGCTCGGCGATCTGCTGTGGCAGGTGCTGTTCCACTCGGCGATCGCAGCGCAGGACCCGGACGACCCCTTCGACATCGACGACGTGGCGCAGACGCTCACCGAGAAGATGGTGCGACGGCATCCGCATGTCTTCGCCGGCGAGATCGCCGAGACGCCGGAAGCGGTGCTCGTGCACTGGAACGCGGCGAAGGCGGCGGAGAAGCGCACCCGCAGCAGCGTGCTCGACGGCGTGCCGCGCGGGATGCCGGCGCTCGCCCTCGCGCAGAAGCTGGTCGGACGCGCTGCCGGCGTGGTCCTGGTCGCGGAGGACGCCCGTGTCGACGCACCGACCTCTGAGGCCGAGCTCGGCGACGCCATGCTCTCGCTCGTCGCCTTGGCCCGCGTCGAGGGCTGGGATGCCGAGCGCGCGCTCCGGGAGCGGCTGCGGACGCTCGAGGCGCAGGTGCGCGATGCCGAGGCCGCGAGCTGAACCATCGGCACGGCCGACCGGCAGGACCTGGAAAGATGGTCTCGTGGCTACTGTGAACCCGCCGCGCGGCATGCGCGACATCCTCCCCGCTGACAAGGCTCGCCGCGAGCGCGTGCTCGCCGTCATCCGTGAGCGCTACCTCGCGCACGGCTTCGACGAGATCGAGACCCCGGTGCTCGAGGAGTACTCGCGTCTGCACGCCGGCATCGGCGGCGACAACGAGAAGCTCGCCTACAACGTGCTGCGCCGCGGGCTCGACGCCGACGCGATCCGTGACGCCGCCGCCGATCCGGCAGCGCTCTCCGACCTCGGGCTCCGCTACGACCTCACCGTGCCGCTCGCCCGGTTCTACGCCAGCAACCGCGGCCAGCTGCCGACCGTGTTCCGGTCGATCCAGATCGGCGCCGTGTGGCGCGCGGAGCGCCCGCAGAAGGGGCGCTACCGCCAGTTCGTGCAGTGCGACATCGACATCATGGGCGACGACTCGGCGCGTGCAGAGGCCGAGCTGATGGTGGCCTCGCTCGACACGGTCGACGCGCTCGGACTCGACGGCGCGACCGTGCGGATCAACGACCGGCGTGCGCTCGACTGGATGCTCGACAGCTTCGGCTTCACAGCCGAGGAGCGCCCAGGGGTGCTCATCACGATCGACAAGCTCGACAAGATCGGGCCGGACGGGGTGGCTGCTGAACTGCGCGACCGTGCCCTTCGCGCGATTCCTGAGTCTGTGGACGAGCAGGGACCCCGTGACACCCACGCGGTCGACGCCTTCGAGGCCTTCCTGCGCCGCCCGCGGACCATGGAGTTCCACGCGTACGGCGAGCGGCAGATCCGCGCAGCACTGCCCGACGGCGCCCCCGATGAGATCGTCGAGCACCTCGTCGGCATCGGTCAGGCCGTCGCGGCCGGTCGTGCGTCGACAGGCTCCGGCACCGCCGACATCCCGCTCGTCTTCGACCCCTTCCTGGTGCGCGGCATGGGCTACTACACGGGCACGATCTTCGAGCTCGCGCACCCCTCGGTCGACTACTCGCTCGGCGGTGGCGGACGCTACGACGGCATGATCGGACGCTTCCTCGGACAGCAGGTACCGGCGGTCGGGTTCTCGCTCGGCTTCGAACGCCTGGTCGACCTGGTCACCGCCGGCGCGGATGCCGAGGGGCAGGCGGTCGTGCTGGTCCACGACGCTGAGGTGCCGGTGGTCGAGCTGGTCGCGCACAAGACCGCACTGATCGCGGCCGGCGCGCGCGTCCGGCTCGAACGTCGCACCAAGAACCTGAAGGCGCTGCTGGAGCGGGCTGCCGCCGATGGCTACACCGCGTTCGCGACGGTGCCGGCCGGAGCATCCGATCTGGAGATCAAGCCGCTGAGCTGAGCAGGCTGCCGGGTCGGTCGCCTCCGGCGCGTGCGACGTGCAGGAGGATGTGCGGGTTGCGGGAGCATCCGTCGGCGTTTCTCCCTGCATTCCGCACATCTCCCTGCAGATCGCGCGCAGCGCCGGTGCCCGGTGCGCTCGGACCAGGCATGCCGTTCACGGCGCGTTCACACGGAGACGATCGAATCGGGGCATGGGTCGAACGCGTCTCGTGGTCACAGGAACGCTCGTCGCGGTGTCCGGGGTCCTGGTCGGTGGGCGGATGCTGCTCGCCCGCCAGGCGGCGATCGCGCGCCGGAGGATCGGGAAACCGCTCGGTGAGGACTCGCTCGATGCCGACCGGGTGTGGCGCCGCTCGTTCGACGGCGAGCCGATCGAGTTGCTGCTGCTGGGCGACTCGCTCGCTGCAGGGCTCGGTGCGGCGAAGCGCAAGGAGACGCTCGGCGGGCGCCTCGCCAAGGGCCTCGGACTGCGGATGCATCGCCCGGTGCGCCTTCGGACGGCAGCGGTCGTCGGCGCGGAGTCGCCGGACCTCGATGGACAGCTCGACGCGCTGCCGGAGGACGCCCGTGTGCACGTCGCCGTGATCGTCGTCGGTGGCAACGACGTCACGCACCGCCTGCCGGTCGCGGTCTCCGCGAGCCACTTGAACACTGCTGTCGCACGTCTGCGGGAGCGCGGAGCCGAGGTCATCGTCGGCACCTGCCCAGACCTCGGCGCGCTCCGAGCCGTTCCGCAGCCGCTGCGTCGGCTCGCGTCGAGTCTGTCCAGGCGCCTCGCCGACGTGCAGGCCGAGACCGCCCGGCACGCGGGTGCGGAGCCGGTGGACCTCCGCCGGGCGATCGGTCCGCTGTTCTTCGACGCACCGGAGGAGATGTTCAGCCTCGACCGGTTCCACCCGAGCGCGCTGGGGTATCGGCGCACGGCTGAGGCCCTGCTGCCTGCGGTGTGCCGGGCAGCCGAGCGGGCGGTCAGCTCGCGTCGTCGTTCGCAGCCGTCGTGAACGACGCCGCCCATTCGGCGACCCGCCGGGCGCTCTCCTCGTCGGAGAGGTCCTCGACGCGCGTCATGATCGACCAGCGCACCCCGAACGGATCCCGGATGCTGGCGTACCGATCGCCGGAGACGAAGTGGGACGGGGCCTCGCGCACGGTCGATCCCGCTTCGACCGCCCGCTCGACGACCGCATCGACGTCTGAGACGTACAGGCCCATCGAATAGCAGTCGTCGTCGCCCGCGGGGGAGGGCACGAGATGGTAGTCGGGGTTGGGGTCGCCGAGCTGCAGCAGGCCCTGGCCGAAGTCGAGGTCGGCGTGCGCCACGACGCCGCCGAACTCGGTCACGTCGACGACGCGGGCGCCGAAGACATCACGGTAGAACTCGATCGCCCGCGCCGCATCGGGGATCGCGAGGAACGGTGTCAGGGAGGTCGCGCTGTTCGGTCGTCCGTCGGTGGTGTGGGTGCCGGTCACGCCGGTCGTCGGGATGTCTTCGCTCATGGCTTCACGCTAGATCCGGAGGGATGCCGCTGGCTTGAAGATCCGCGACACCTCGCGCAGCGTGCACGAGACAGGGCAGGGTGCCGATGTCCGCCGGGGATCGTACGCTGAGCGCATGGTGAACTCGACGGGCGGCGTGTTGTATCCGGCGCGGCTGCCGCAGTTCCATCGACTTCCCGCCGAAGGCCGGGTCGCCGAACTCGTCGCCTGGTTCTGGATCCCCGAATGGGACATCGAACCAGGACGCTCCTCACGGCAGGAGATCGTCGGGTACCCGGCGCTCAATCTCGTAGTCGAGGAAGACGGTGTGACGCTGTCCGGCGCGACCACCCGCGCCTCGCATCGTGATCTTCGCGGGAGCGGATGGGCCGTCGGCGCTTTGCTCCGCCCGGCGGCGGTCGCCGTGCTGATCGAAGAACCGGCGTCACTGATCGACGACCTGCGCATGCTCGACGAACCGGCGCTGCACGCCGACGTCATGAGCGCGATGACCACGGGTGAGGGGCGCCGCGAGCGCGCCGTCTCGGTGTTCTCGCGGTGGCTCGTCGACCGGGTCGGCGAGCCGACCGGCGCCGCCCGGCTGGCGAATGCGATGGTCGGGGCGCTCGGCGGCGACGGCGGCGCGCTGACTCCGGGAGAGGCGGCGACGAGGCTGGCGGTGTCCGTCCGCACGCTGGAGCGCATGGCGCACCGCTACGTCGGGGTGTCGCCGGCCGCGATGATCCGACGCCGTCGTCTGCAGGATGCCGCGCAGCTGCTCCGCGACGATCCTGGCACCGACCTGTCCACGATCGCGGCGGAACTCGGCTACGCGGATCATGCGCATCTGTCTCGGGATTTCCGGGCGGTGCTCGGTATCGCGCCGCGCACGTATCGCGCTGACGTCGACGGGTGAGTCAGTCGCTCTGCACGCGCAGACGCACCATGCGGTACCCCACACCGAGCAGCACCACCACGGTGCCGACGACGGATGCGAGGATCGGCAGGGTGTTCACGAGCAGCAGACAGCCGAGCGCGCCGACCACCTGCAGGGCGCGCGGGTACCGACGTGCAGCATCGTACTGCCGGAAGGCCGCGGCGTTCGCGATCAGGTAGTAGAGCAGCACCCCGAACGAGGAGAAGCCGATCGCGTCGCGCAGGTCGGCAACCAGCACGATCGCGATCACGATCAGCGCGATCGCGACCTCCGCGCGCCGCGGCACCTGCCACCGCTCGTCGATCCTGGCGAAGAACGACGGCACATCGCGTTCGCGGGCCATCGCGAGGGTCGTGCGGCCGATCCCGGTGAGCAGCGCCAGCAGTGCGCCGAGCGAGGCGGCGGCAGCCGCGACACGGACCGCTGGCGTCAGTGCTTCCCACCCGGCTGCGGTGACGATGTCGGCGAGGGGAGCCGTGCTGGTCGCTGCATCCGCTCCGAGCACGAGCACCACGGTGATGCCGACCACCGTGTAGACCACGACCGCGCCGCCGAGCGCGAACACGATCGCGCGGGGGATCGTGCGGGCGGGGTCGACGACCTCTTCGCCCATCGTCGCGATGCGCGCGTAGCCGGCGAATGCGAAGAAGAGCAGACCCGCGCCCTGGAGCACGCCGTGGGCGGTCGCATCGGGGAGTGGAGCAGACGCCCCGCCGCCGGCGGCAGGCAGCCCGACCGCGACGACCAGTGCGAGACCGAGGAGCGAGCACACGACGAGGATGCGGGTGAGCAGCGCCGTACGGGTGACGCCGAAGCAGTTCACGGCAGCCAGCGCGGCGACCGCCCCGACGGCGACCGGGGTCTCCCAACCGGCGGGCGCCGCATAGGCTGCGAACGTCATGGCCATGGCTGCACAGCTCGCGATCTTGCCGATCACGAAGCACCATCCCGCGACGAACCCCCACCACGGACCGATCTCGGCGCGGGCGTAGGCGTAGGTGCCGCCGGCGACGGGATGCGCTGCCGCGAGCTGCGCCGACGCCGTGGCGTTGCAGTACGCGACGATCGCGGCGATGCCGAGGGCGACGAGCACGCCGCTGCCCGCTGCACCGATCGCCGGTGCCCAGACCGAGAACACCCCGGCTCCGATCATCGAGCCGAGGCCGATCGCGATCGCGTCGCGCAGGGTCAGTCGGCGGGCCAGCGGCATCCCGTCATCGTGGCATGCGACGGTGAACGACGGGTGACGCCGCTCCAGCGCTCGCCGTGACGGTCACCTGGGCCGGCAGGGTGAGCGTGGCGGGTGTGCGTCCTCCGACGCGCACGATCTGATCGCTGGGGATCAGCCGCGAGTGGTCGCGCACGGGATCGTCCGTCCCGGGGTTGCGCAGATGCAGGGGATGCGCGCCCGACGACACCTGCACGCGCAGACGCGCACCGGCCGCGAAGCGGTGCGCGAGCGGGGCCAGTCGGAGTCGAACCCGGCCGACGTCGTCGGTGTCCGCGTCGTCGGCATCCGTGAGGGGTGAGAGTCGTCGGTATCCATCGGTGAGCGTCCGTGAGACGCCTCGGGCATCCACCTCGCAGAGACGCACGAACAGGTCGGCGCGGGGATTCGATGATGTGAACGACAGGGCGATCTCCGGCGTGCCGATGACGAGGAGGTCCTCCGTGAGCGGGTCGCCGGTGAAGACGAGCACGTCGTCCCGGTGTTCGCGAACGTGCTGCCGGCGACGCCCGGCGGAGAACGGGTTGAGCGTCCGGCCACCGGCATCCGGCGTCGGATCCGCCGGGTCGTACCGATACGTGAGCTCGACAGTCGGGCTCTCGGCGCCGCCCCGCGCGAGTCGTCCGTCGCCGGTGAGCTCCATGGTCATCGCCTCGTGCGGGGGCGGCCAGCTCGCGATCTCCCGCCACCCTCCTCCTCCGGTCACGTCGAGGCGCACGCCGTCGGTCGGCGCGGTGCCGGCGAAGGAGCCCAGTACCTCGCGCACGCCGATCTCGGTGATCTCCGGGGCGCCGTGGACCCAGTCGCCGACGATGAGTCGCACCGGGCGCCCCGCGTCGCGGAGCGCGGCGTAGTCCACGAGTTGACCGACCAGGAACAGGTCCTGCCAGCCGGCGACCAGGGTGACGGGCGGGATGGTGTCGACGTCCTGCGCGAAGTGCATCGGCTCCCACCACGGGTCGCCGTGATCGCTGTGCTGCACCCAGTCGCGGAAGAACTGCGGATCGCTCCCACGTGCCACGCGCACGGCGTCGGCCGGAGGGACCGCCAGCGCCCCGCGGCGGAAACCTCGACGGGCGCGCAGCAGCGCCCACATCTTCGACGGCAGCGTCCGTTCCTGGATGTCGAGCGCGTAGGCCCAGGTGAGCGGGGTGTCGATCGAGAATCCGCCGCCGGGGTAGAGGATCGCGTCGTCGAAGCGTCGGGCGGAGATCGCGATGCCCATGGCGTCAGGACGCTCGTCACCGTCGCAGTACGCCCACTGCGTCACGCCGAAGTAGCTGCCGCCCCAGGAGTGCACGCGACCGGTGGCCCACGGCTGCGCTCGAAGCCATCGCATCGTCGCCTGTCCGTCAGCGACCTCGTCGTGCAGCGGGTCGAATGATCCGCCCGATCCGAACGTGCCCCGGCAGCTCTGCACCACCACGTGGTGCCCCCGCTCGGCGAGGAACCGCGCCACTCCGCCGATGCCGTCGCGGCCGTAGGGGGTGCGGATCAGCACGGTGTGCCCGCCGGATCCCGCTGCGTGCCAATGGTCGGTGAGGAGCAGGGTGCCGTCGTCAGCCGACACCGGGATGTCGGCGACTCGATCGACGTCCGGATGGGTCGGCGCTGGCATGTCTGCGGCTCGGGAGAGTCGCCGGTACTCGCGGCGGGCTGCGCCGCTGAGACGGGGAGCATCGGTCATCGCACGCCCTTCACTCTGGTGACCGCGAACGCGGCGATCACGGCCATCACGACGGCACCGATGTAGAGGGCCGCGAAGTTCTCGCCTGTCGGCGAGCCTATGCGCGTCGCGAAGAATCCGAAAACGGGGACGAGGATGCCCGGCAGCAGGTAGGCGAGCGCGACGATGCCGAGATCCTTGCCGGCGTCTTCGACAGACGGCAGGCACTCCGTCATCAGGGCGACGTCTGCGGCGATGTAGGCGCCCTGACCGGCGCCGACGATCGCGATCCCGATGAGGAAGAACGCGATGTCGCCGAAGGAGATCGCCAGCACCAGCCCGCCGGCACTCGCGAGGGCGCCGATGATGACGCTCGGCTTGCGGCGCCCCGTCCGATCGGAGATCACGCCGAAGATGAACGCCATCACCAGGTTCATCAGCGTGAAGGCGGCCGTCGCCTGCGTCTGCACCGAGGCGATCTCAGCCGGGTCGTCGATGCCGAAGCGGCCCGAGATCGTCAGGTAGAGGTAGCTCGTGACCGAGACGATCGAGGCGGTCATGAAGAAGCGGCACACCCAGGCCCAGGCGAAGTCGGGGTAGCGGCGCGGACTCAGCCAGAACGTGGCGAGGACGCCGCTCCAGTCCATCGGCTCGGCGGGCTCGAGGCGACGGATGTCCTTCAGGGTGAAGAAGAGCATGATCGCCAGCATGACCGAGAGACCGCCCGGGATGAGGAACATGCCGAGCTGGCCGGTCGGGGCGACGATGCCCGCGAGCGAGACGCCGCCGAGGATACCGACCGCGGTGGCGGCACCCGTGACGGCTGACATGATGGCGCGGATGCTGCGGCGGATCTGATCGGCGAACAGCGTGTGGACGGTCATCGACACGGCACCCCAGCCGACGAGGACCAGGATCGTCCCGACGCCGAGCAGGAGGAGCGAGGGGGCGGTCGCCTGGACTCCGTAGCCGAGCAGTGCGATCAGCGAGCCGGAGAGGATCCAGGGCCGGCGGATGCCGAGCTTCGACATCGAGCGATCGCTGAGTCGGCCGAACACGGGCGTCGTGACGAGGATCGCGGCGCCGCCGAGGGTGAGGATGATGCTGAGGTTGCCGGTCGCCTGGTCGGGGTCCCATTCCTTGAGGAGCTGGGGGATCGCGACGCCGGCGACGCCCTGCGCGATGCCGGATCCGAGCCAGGCGAGCACGAAGGCGACCCAGAACCACCGGGTCTGGCGTTGTCCGGGGATCGCGTCGGCGGTGAGCGGGGGAGCAGGGTCGGTGGGGAACACAGGATCGACTGCGTGGGTGGACATCATCGTCTCCGGGTCTCGGTCGGGTGGTGGGAGCAGGTCATGCGTGCGCGTCGGTGGTCGTCACCGGATCGGCGGGTGGGCGGGAGGTCAGGCGGTACGCCTCGGCGAGCTCATCGACGAACACATCACGCCACTCCCGTGCTCCCTTCCAGCGGCCGGTGAGACCGGGGGAGGCGTGATCGTGGCCGGCGCCGATGCGCAGCACGACGGGGACGCCGGCATCCCGCAGCGCGTCGGCATAGGCGGTCGCGCCGTCTCTGAGGGGGTCGAACTCGGCGGCGAGGATCAGTGCGGGGGCGAGTCCTCGGTGATCCTGCGCATCCAGCGGAGAGGCCTGGGCGAGAGGTGCCCCGGCTCGATAGGCGTCGGCGAGGCGCTCGGCGCTCTCCAGCTCCGCGGCGCCGAGGGAGCGGCGCATCGACTCGCCGAAGAGCCGCAGCGCCGCGGGCAGCACCTCGAGCGCCTGATGGTGCAGCGGTGCTCCCGCGTCCCGCTGGCGCAGTGCCGTCGTCGCCGCGATCGTCGCTCCGGCTGAGTTGCCGCCGATGCCCAGCCGGCCCGGGTCGATCGCGAGCTCGTCCGCCCGCGCGCGCAGGTCAGCCAACGCCGCGACGGCGTCGTCGACGGGGGCGGGGAACGGATGCTCCGGGGTCAAGCGGTACTCGAGCGCGATGATCTGCACCCCGGAGCGCAGCGCCCGATCCGCGCACAGGCGGTCGTTGAGCAGCTCGTCGATCGTGCCGCCGGCCCAGCCGCCACCGTGCATCCAGAGCATCGTCGGCAGCGTGCCGCTCGCCGACGATGCGCGGTACCGGCGGGCGCGCAGCGGCCCAGAGCCACCCGCTGTCTCGAGGGCGTCGATCTCGACGCCGGCTGGAATCGGTTCGGTGAACTCGACGGCCAGGAGGTCGCTCAGTTCCCGCTGCGCCCTGCGGCGCGCATGCAGGTCGGCGGATTCGAGTTCGGGAAGCGTCGCGGAGTGCTCACGGATGCGCCGGATCCATTCCTGGATCTCCGGACTCAGCGCCGGCCCGCCCTGCTCCTGATCGCTCATGCCCCACCTCCCTCGTGAAGCGTGCGCAGCTCGGAGACGATGAGGCGATGCGCGGTGTCCGCCGCCGGCACGAACCCGGTCGAACCCAGCGATCCATGTGTCTGTCCGATGAAGCGCATCGCCGTCACCGGCACGCCTGCGGCGGAGAGCGCCCGCGCGTACGCCTCGCCGTCACCGCGCAGCGGATCGAGTTCGGAGGTGATGATCAGGGCCGGAGGGAGCCCCTCGTGCGATGCCGCCAGCAGCGGTGAGGCATACGGTCGACGTGCCGTCGCGGCGTCGTCGCCGAGGTACTGCCGCACCAGGGTGCGGCCAGACGCGCGCACGATGACCCCGGGCATGCGCGCGTCGATGCCGGTCATGTCGGCGTGCCCCATCGTCAGGTCGAGTGCGGGGTTCTCCAGCAGCTGCAGGGCGATCGGATGCCGGGAGCGATCGCGATTCATGAGGGTCACGGCAGCGGCGAGGTCGCCTCCGGATGACGCTCCACCCACGGCGATCCGATCCGGCGACGCACCCAGTCGCTCTGCGTTGGCGTGCGTCCACTCGAACGCCGACCAGCACTGCTCCGGCTGGGTGGGGAACCGCTCCTCGGGTGCGTGGGCGTAGTCGGCCGCGACGATCACGATCCCGGCATCCCGTGCTCTCGCGCGAAGCCGTGCGTCCCAGGAGACCCAGTCGATCCCGGCGATCGTGAATCCGCCGCCGTAGAAGTACACCAGCGCGGGCAGCCCTGCCCCTGGCGGCGTCCGCTCCTCGCCGGGCCAGTACACGCGGGCCCGAACATCGGCGTGCCCGTCCACCGCGACGATGTGTTCTTCAGAGGCGGTGGGCAGCGGTGCGATCCCGAGCGCGGCGCTCACGGCGTCGTCGTTCTGCGCCGCGATGCTGCGTCGTCCGGCCGGGTCTGCCGGCTCCGCCGCGAGCAGCGGAGCGACGCGCTCCTCCCACGCGGCGACCGAGCTGTCGAGCGTCGGGCGCCGGAATCGGGACCGTGGTGTCGGCATCGGGCATCTCCTTCGATGATCTCCGCAGGTCGGGTTCCGCCCTCGCGGGTTGCGCCCTAGTCTGGGCAATCGAAGAACTTCGATGAAGAAGGAAGTCGATTCATGCGCGCACGCCCTGGACGGGTCACCATCTACGACGTCGCGGAGCGCGCGGGCGTGAGCATCTCCACCGTGTCCCTGGCGGTCAGCGCGCCCCATCGAGTGCGCCCGGAGACCCGCGAGCGCATCGTCGCGGCGGCCACCGCGCTCGGGTATCGGATGGCGCAGGGGCGACGTGTCGGAGCGGCTCGCATCGCGGTCGCCGCACCGTTCACCACGTACCCCTCGTACCTGCGTCGCCTGTCCGGGATGCTCCGTCGAGCCAGGGACGCGGCGGTGGACATCATCCCGTACGACCTCGACTCCGCCGCCGCTGCCGACGAGCCGCTGCTCGATGTGCTGCCCACCCGCACGGATGCCACCGGACTCGTGGTGATGGGGGTGCCGCTGGGTGGAGCCGCACGGCGGGCGAGCAGGGCGGCCCGCATCCCGGTCGTCTACGTCGATGTGGTGCCGACGCGGTCCGACGTCGGCGGGCCGGTCGTCCTCGTCGATGACCGCGATGGCGGCGCGCAGATCGGTCGTCACCTCGCCGGACTGGGGCATCGGCGCGTGCTCTTCGTGCACGAGCCGCAGCGGTCGCCGGCATACGTGTCGGCCGGGATGCTCCGCATCGAGGGACTGATGGAGTCCGTGGAGGTGATCGACCGGGCGGTCGCCGATCCCGTGTCGGTCGATGGCCGCGTGATCGCTGCCGCCCGAGTCGCGGGCGCCACCGCGATCGTGGCCAACCATGACCAGTTCGCGGTCGCGGTCCTGTCCGCGCTGCGCGACGACGATGACACCGCCCCGCTCGCGGTCGTCGGCTACGACGACGGCGAGGTCGCAGCGGCGCTCGACCTCACGACCGTGCGGCAGCCGTTCGAGGAGAGCGGGCGCACAGCCCTCGAGCTCGTCCTCGGGCTGGTGTCGGGGGCATCCACCGAGCACGGCACCGTGCGGCTCGCCCCGACGCTGATCGCGAGGTCGTCGACGCTGGGTCTCCGGTTCAGCCCTGAGCGGCGGTGACCCGCTTCTTCTCGCGGATGTACACCTCGCGACGCACCGTCGCGACGACGTCGCCCGTGCGGTCGGTGATCACGGTCTCGAACCACTCGAGCACCTTGGCGCCGCCGGCAGCCCGTTCGCGGAGCGCTGCAGCCTGCTCCGCCGACACATGGAACTCGGCCGTGAGCACGCCTCGCCCCGGCTTCAGGAACTCGATCTCACCGCGAGTGTCCCACACCACGTAGTCGCGGCCGAGCTGATGCATCACCAGCATGAAGAAGTACGGGTCGGTCATCGCCGACATCGAACCGCCGAACGCCGTCTTGACGTAGTTGCGTGTGATGGGGTTCACGTGCAGCTCGACCGTTGCGTGCGTCCAGTCCTCGCTGAAGCGGCGGATGCGGATGCCGCTGAACAGGTTCGGGGCCCACAGGCTCATACCGACCGCGAGTCGGCGGGGAGTGATGCGCATGGGGTCAGTGTGACCGAACCGGCTGCTCCGGCGTAGTCGGGTGGAGGGTTGCGACAATTGTTCTATTTTCACTAGAATTAAGCCAACTACAGGAGGACGGATGCTGATCAAGGTCGACCTGAGCAGTGGCGCCCCGCTCTACGAGCAGGTCGCGGCATCCGTGCGCGCCGACATCGTCGCGGGCCGAGTGTCGCCCGGCGATCGTCTGCCGTCCGCCCGTGAGCTCGCCGAGGCGCTGGAGATCAATCTCCATACGGTGCTCAGGGCGTACCAGCAGCTCCGCGACGAGCGTCTGATCGACCTGCGCCGTGGGCGGGGCGCCGTGATCTCCGCCTCCGCCGCGCCACTGGCGGAACTGTCGCAGGACATCTCCGCGCTCGTCGGCCGCGCCGCCGCACTCGGGCTCTCTCCTGCCACCCTCGCCGCTCTGATCAAGGAGACCGCAGTATGAACGCCGATGTCCGCCGTGCCCGACGCGCCTTCTGGTGGGTGGGGGTGATCGTGCCCTTCGCGATGATCATCCTGTCCTCGCTCGTGATCGCGGCCTGGATGCCCGAGATCCCCGACCCGTCGGCGATCCACTGGGGGACGGACGGGGTCGACGGCTTCGGTCCCCGCTGGACGAATCTGGCCGTCCTGATCGGCTTCGGTGGCGGGATGGTGACGCTGTTCACACTCATCGCCCTGTTCGCGCACCGGATGCCGGACGCCGGAGGAGACCGGCTCCCCAGTCGTCCGCAGTGGTCGGCGACTGCGCGATTCCTCGGCGCGAGCAACATGGGAATCGCAGCGCTGCTGTCGACCGTCGCGCTCGCCGCTGTCGGCGCGCAGCGGGGTCTCGCGAATGCTGCCGATACCCCTGACATCGGTTTCTGGGTCTTCGTCGGACTCGTGGCGATGGTCGGACTGGGGGTGGCGGCGTGGGCGCTGCAACCCGCCGTCGTCGTCGCCGGCGATGAATCTGCTGCCGAGGCGGCACCGATGCCGCTCGCCGCGGAGGAGCGCGCCGTGTGGATCAGGACGGTCTCGATCGCCCGCTCCGGACTGATCGTCCTGGGCGTCGCGGTGTTCTTGAGCATCGCGACAGCCGTGGTGCTGCTCGCTCGAGATGTGGGAGCAGGGTGGTTCACTCTGGCCGTCGCCGTGTTCCTGGTGCTCGTGACCGCGACCACTCTCACGTTCCGCGTCCGTGCGAGTGCCTCGGGCCTCCTGGTGCGATCCGCCGTCGGCTGGCCGCGGATCGAGATCCGAGCCGCCGACATCGCGCACGTCAGGGCCGTGCATGTCGACCCCTTCGCCGAGTTCGGCGGGTGGGGATATCGAATCGCCACGGACGGACGACGCGGCGTCGTGCTCCGCGGTGGCTCCGCCATCGAAGTGACCCGGACGAACGGACGCCGCTTCGTCGTGACGGTCGATGACGCAGAGACGGGGGCCGCGGTGCTCGCGACCGCCGCCGAGAAGAAAGGCTGACACATGACCGATTCCCTCGTCGACAGCACCCGCCGGGTCCCCTGGACCGCTGTCATCGCCTACACGGTGCTCGCGTGCGGCCTCGCCTGGCTCGTGAGTCTGCCGCTGTGGCTCGGCGACGGCCTCGCCGAGCCGGTCACCGCCGTGCTCCTCCCCATCATGATGTTCACGCCTGCGCTCGCCGCGCTCGTGGTCACGTTCGTGCTGCGTGTCCCGGCGAAGGGCGAGCGTGTCCGGTTCCTCGGGTTGTGGCCGCTGCGTCCGGCGAAGCGCGTCATCTGGCTGCTGGTGCTCGCCTGGTTGGCACCGCCCGTGCTCGTCGCCCTCAGCATCCTGGTTGCCGCAGTACTCGGGTTCGTGCAGCTCGACCTGGCCTTCTCCGGATTCTCGGCGCAGCTCGAGGCGCTGCTCCCCGAGGGCGTTCCGCTGCCCCCGATCGGCGTGCTCGTCGCTGCGCAGCTCGCGATGATCCCGGTCGGAGCGCTCATCAACGCGATCCCGGCGTTCGGCGAGGAGCTCGGTTGGCGCGGCTGGCTGCTGCCGGCTCTGCGGCCGCTCGGCACCTGGCCGTCGCTCCTGCTGAGCGGAGCGATCTGGGGCTTCTGGCACAGCCCGGTCATCCTCCTCGGCTACAACTTCGGGCGCACCGACATCACCGGCGTGCTGTTCATGATCGGTGGCTGCGTCGCGTGGGGTGTGCTGCTTGGCTGGCTGCGGCTGCGCTCCGCATCCGTGTGGCCCGCCGTGATCGCCCACGGCTCGCTGAACGCCGCAGGCGGCATGATCCTGATCTTCGCGGCGACCCAGCCCGACCTCGCGCTCGCGGGGCCGCTGGGGGTGGCGGCGTGGATCGTGATCGCCGTGGTCATCGTGGTGCTCACGCTGACCGGCCAGTTCCGGCAGCAGCCCGAGCTCGCCGGCGCACGGGGACGGCTGCTCTCGGCGCCGCGTTCCTGACCGCTGACCACTTGACGGTCACCGGCGCCCGCGGTTGGCTGAGCCCATGGAATCAACGCCAGCAGCATGGTCGAATGCCGACGCCTACCTCGCCGACACGCTCGTCGGTCACGATCCAGCACTCGAGCACGCGCTCGAGGCGCAGCGTGCGGCCGGTCTCCCCGAGATCGAGGTCGCGCCGGTCGGCGGCAAGCTGTTGAACCTGCTGGTGCGGATCAGCGGTGCGCGCAGAGTGCTCGAGATCGGCACGCTCGGCGGCTATTCGACGATCTGGCTCGCCAGGGCGGTGGGTCCAGAGGGGCGTGTCGTGACCGTCGAGGCCGAGGCGGAGAACGCCGCAGTGGCGCGGTCGAGCATCGACGCCGCCGGTGTGGGCGACCGAGTCGAGATCCGTGTCGGTCGGGGCGCAGACGTGCTGCCGACGCTGGACGGCGGATTCGATCTGGTCTTCATCGACGCCGACAAGGAATCCAACACGATCTACCTCGACTGGGCCGCGAAGCTCGGCCACCCCGGCACCGTGATCGTGCTCGACAACATCGGCAGGGAGGGCGAGATCGTGCGCCACGACTCGACGGACCCGAAGGTCAACGGCACGCGCGACGGACTGCGGATGCTGGGGGAGGACCCCCGCTTCGATGCCACCGCGCTGCAGACCGTCGGGGTCAAGGGCTGGGACGGCGTAGCGCTCGCCCTCGTGGTGTGACGGCGCCGGTCGCCGACCTGCGCCCGACCCCCGGCCTCCCCGTCATGGGTCCCTGAGCCTGTCGAAGGGGCGAGCTAGACTGGGCGCGGATCGACGACGCTCCACACACACCTTTCCCTGAACAAGGAGCACATCAGTGGCACTGATCGAGGCTGTAGGCGCACGCGAGATTCTCGACTCGCGCGGAAATCCGACCGTTGAGGTGGAGGTGCTCCTCGACGACGGAATCGTCCAGCGCGCCGCCGTCCCCTCCGGGGCATCCACCGGCGCATTCGAGGCGTACGAACTGCGTGACGGCGACAAGAGCCGCTACGGCGGAAAGGGTGTGCTGAAGGCTGTCGAGGCTGTCATCGACGAGCTCGGCCCGGCACTCGAGGGCGTCGAGGCCAGCGAGCAGCGCATCGTCGACGAGATCCTCAACGAGGTCGACGGCACCGAGAACAAGAAGCGTCTCGGCGCCAACGCGATCCTCGGCGTGAGCCTCGCGGTCGCCAAGGCGGCCGCCGACTCGGCAGACCTGCCGCTGTTCCGCTACCTGGGTGGCCCGAACGCGCACGTGCTGCCCGTTCCGCTGTTCAACGTCATCAACGGCGGCGAGCACGCCGACAACGGCATCGACATGCAGGAGTTCTTCCTCGCTCCGATCGGTGCGGAGACCTACTCCGAGGCCCTGCGCTGGGGCGTCGAGACGTACCACGTGCTGCGCGCCGAGCTGAAGGCCGCCGGCTACGCGACCGGCCTCGGCGACGAGGGTGGCTTCGCCCCCGACCTGCCCAGCAACCGCGAGGGACTCGACTTCCTGGTCAAGGCGATCGAGAAGGCCGGCTTCACGCCCGGCACCGACATCGCGCTCGGCCTCGACGTCGCAGCGACCGAGTTCTTCAAGGACGGCGTCTACCGCCTCGACAACAAGGACTGGGACGCCGCGGCGCTCACCGAGTACTACGTCGGCCTGGTCAACGACTTCCCGATCGTCACGATCGAGGACGCGCTCGCCGAGGACGACTGGGAGAACTGGAAGCACCTCACCGACGTGCTCGGCTCCAAGGTGCAGCTGGTCGGCGACGACCTGTTCGTCACGAACCCGGAGCGCCTGGCCGACGGCATCAAGCGCGGCGTCGCCAACTCGCTGCTCGTGAAGGTCAACCAGATCGGCACGCTCACCGAGACGTTCGACGCGGTCAGCCTGGCGCAGCGTTCCGGCTACACGGCGATGCTGTCGCACCGCTCGGGTGAGACCGAGGACACCACGATCGCCGACCTGGCCGTCGCGACCAACGCGGGTCAGATCAAGGCTGGTGCGCCTGCTCGCAGCGAGCGCGTGGCGAAGTACAATCAGCTTCTGCGCATCGAGGAAGAACTCGGCGATGCAGCGGTCTTCGCCGGTCGTTCGGCGTTCCCGCGTTCGCAGGCCTGAGCGCAACTGAGACAGTAGGCGCCGCACACCAGATGCGGCAGTGACGGAGGAGGAGCCGTGGCACGACGACCGGCTCCTCCTTCGGCGTCTCCTGGTGCATCGGCCGCGCAGAGCGCGAAGCCCGGCGCACGGGCGAAGACCCCGCGAACGCCGCGCCCTCGAGGCGCGCAGCGCGAGGGAGCACCGCGCGTGGACGTCCGCGAGTGGGCCTCCGGCATCCGCCTGTCCGCGTTCTCGGTGATCATGCTGTCGCTGGTCGTGCTCGGGGCCTGGGTGCTCGTGCCCACGCTCGGCACCTTCATCGACCAGCGCCAGAAGATCGCGGCGCTCGAGGCCTCGGTGCAGGTCAGCGAGACCGAGATCGCAGCGCTGCAGAAGGAGCGCGAGCGCTGGCAGGATCCCGCGTACATCACGACCCAGGCGCGCGAGCGCCTGTACTACGTCAAGCCGGGCGAGGTGGTGTACCTGATCGACAACGATCTGGATGCCGCGGCGCTGCCTCGAGAGCAGGACCCGGTGAGCGACACCCTCGAGGAGAAGCCAGCGGACTGGATGCCGCAGCTGTTGCGCACGCTGACCTCGGCCGGTCTGAGCGACACCGCCGCCGTCACCCGCTGAGGGGCAGCGCGGAGGGGATTCCCGGTCTGCTCCCGTACGCTGGTGGGGTGACCACGCCGCCTTTCCCCGCCCCGACATCCGCCGAACTCGCCGTCGTCTCGGCCCAGCTCGGTCGACCGGTCCGCGGCGTCGTCGGCATCGCAGCCCGATGCGTGTGCGGCAACCCGACCGTCGTGTCGACCGCTCCTCGGCTGCCCGACGGCACGCCGTTCCCCACCTTCTACTACCTGACGCATCCGGCGGCCACTGCGGCGATGTCGACGCTCGAGGCGACGCAGGTCATGCCTGAGCTCGCCGCTCTTCTCGCCGAGGACGAGTCCGTCGCCGCCGGCTACCGCTCCGCGCACCTGGCGTACCTCGCCGACCGTGCGCAGTTCGGTGACGTCGAAGAGATCGACGGCATCTCGGCAGGCGGCATGCCGACGCGCGTGAAGTGCCTGCACGCCCTCGCCGGTCACGCGCTGGCCGCAGGCCCCGGCGTCAACCCGATCGGCGACGAAGCGCTCGCCCGGTCGTCCTGGACCCCGGCGGAGTGCCGCTGCGACGACCCCGGAGCAGCGCTTCGCGACGAGTCGGCGTCAGCGGTATGACCGCACGACGGATGCTGCGCAGCGCCGCCGCCATCGCGGTGGTGGCGGCATCCGTCCTGCTCCTCGGCGCGACCGCACCGCCCAGCACCGGCCCGGTGCCGGATGATCCGAGCGACCCGACCCGTGCCTCCGAGTACTGGCTCGACGGCGCCCGCATCCGCGAGGCCTGGCAGACGACCCGCGGCAAGGGTGTGACGATCGCCGTGATCGACACCGGCATCGGCAAGGTGCCGGAGACCTTCGGCGACGCCGTCGTCGGCGGCACCGATGTCTCGGGCACCGGCACCCCGGACGGCCGGACCCCGCTCGGCGCGCTCGACGGCAATCACGGCTCCTGGGTGGCCTCGCTCGCCGCCGGACGGGGAGCCCCGGACGGCACCGGGATGATCGGCGTGGCGCCGGAGGCGAACCTGCTGTCGATCTCGGTCGGGTTCGGCGCGGCTGCCGCTGTCCCGTTCACGGAGCAGGTCGCGAAGGGGATGCGCTGGGCCGTCGACAACGGCGCCGACATCATCAATCTCTCGTTCACGACGAACACCCTCGACTGGGACACGAGTTGGGACGATGCGTTCCTCTACGCCTTCGAACACGACGTCGTGGTCGTCGTCGCGGCCGGCAACCGGGGGAGCGGCACCAGCATCATCGGGGCGCCCGCCACGATCCCCGGTGTGCTCACGGTCGGCGGCGTCGACCAGACCGGCACGGCCAGCGTCGAAGCCTCGACCCAGGGGATCACGATCGGCATCTCGGCACCCAGTGAGGGGCTGCTCGGCATGTCGGCCGACGGCAAGCTCGCCTCCTGGCGAGGTACCAGTGGGGCCGCCCCGATCGTGGCGGGGATCGCTGCCCTCATCCGCTCCGCGCATCCCGACCTGAAGGCGAACGACGTCATCAACCGGATCATCAAGACGGCGATCCCCGTCGATGGCGCGATCAAGCCGCAGGATCCGCTCTACGGCTACGGGCTCGTCGATGCGGCGGCCGCGATCAACGCAGTCCTGCCCTCGGTCGACAAGAATCCGATGGGTGACCTCGCCGAATGGATCCGCCTGTACCGTCGAGCGGCGACCGAGCCGCAGCCGGAGGCCACCATGACGCCGGTGCAGGTGCCGCCGCTTCCGGACGCGGATGCCCCGACGGAAGCCGGTTCCCCGCTCCTTCCCAGCGCTGATTCACTGCGCTACGGTACCCTGCCGCTCATCGCGCTCACAGTCCCTGGTATCCTGATAGCGCTTGGCGTCACCGCTGCTGCCCGGCGCATCCGATCGGCGCGCGCATCTCGCACGCCACAACCCTGACTCCAAGGAGTTGTCCCCCTGTGCCCAAGATTCTGATTGTCGGTGGCGGCTACGCCGGTTTCTACACCGCGTGGAAGCTCGAGAAGCACCTCCGCAAGGGTGAGGCCGAGGTCACCATGGTCGACCCGCTGCCGTACATGACGTACCAGCCCTTCCTCCCCGAGGTCGCCGCCGGTTCGATCGAGGCCCGCCACTCCGTGGTCGCGCATCGTCGTCACCTCAAGCGCACGAACGTGCTCACGGCGAAGGTCACGAACATCAACCACGCCGAGAAGACGGCGACGATCACCCCTCCGGTGGGTGACCCCTACGAATTCGCGTACGACCAGATCGTCGTCACCGCCGGTGCCGTGTCGCGTACGTTCCCGATCCCGGGCATCGCCGACAACGCGATCGGGCTGAAGACGATCGAAGAGGCCGTCGCGATCCGCGACCGCGTCATGTCGAACTTCGACAAGGCTGCATCGCTGCCGGCCGGCCCCGAGCGCGATCGCCTGCTCACGGTCGTCGTCGTCGGCGGTGGCTTCGCCGGCATCGAGGTCTTCGCCGAGCTGCGTTCGCTCGCCTCCTCGCTCGTGGGCAAGTACCCGCAGCTGCGCTTCGAGGACACGCACTTCCACCTCATCGAGGCGATGGGCCGCATCATGCCCGAGGTCTCGCTGCAGACGAGCGAGTGGGTGCTGAAGGACCTCGCCAAGCGCGGCGCCAACGTGCACCTCGACACGCAGCTCACCAGCGCGGTCGACGGCAACGTCGAGCTCTCCACCGGCGAGGTCATCCCGACCGATGTCATCGTCTGGACCGCCGGCGTCATGGCCAACCCGACCGTCGTCCGCGGCGGCGACCTGCCCGTCGAGGAGCGCGGTCGCATCCAGACCCGTGCCGATCTGCGAGTCGGAACGCCCGAGGCGTTCGTCGAGGGTGCCTGGGCTGCCGGTGACGTCTCGGCTGTTCCCGACCTGTCGGGTGGCGGTGTCGGCGGGTTCTGCGTGCCGAACGCCCAGCACGCCGTGCGTCAGGCGAAGCTGCTCGCGAAGAACCTCGTCGCCGTGCTCCGTGGGGAGAACCCCAAGGAGTACTTCCACAAGAACCTCGGTGCCGTCGCAGGTCTCGGCCTCTACAACGGTGTCTTCCAGTCCGGGAAGATCGCGCTCAAGGGCTTCGTCGCCTGGGTCGCGCACCGTGGGTACCACGGCCTGGCGATGCCGACGTGGGAGCGCAAGTTCCGCGTCATCGGGGGCTGGTGGAACAACCTGTGGCTCGGCCGCGACCTCGTGAACCTCGAGACCGTGCAGAATCCGCGCTACGTGTTCGAGGAGTTCGCCGCTCGCCCGCGTCCGGCAGCCGACGCTCCGGCCGCGCCGGCAGCACCCGCCGCCGCGAAGGCACCAGCCGCTGCGGAGACCCCGGCTGCCGTGAAGGCCGAGCCGGCTGCGAAGGCACCCGCCAAGAAGGCCCCGGCCAAGAAGGCGCCCGCGAAGAAGGCACCTGCTGCTGCGGCTCCCGGCGAGGCGACGACCGACCCCGCCGAGCACGCTGCGGTGACCGAGGCTGCCGCCAAGTAGTCGGACGCTCACCCACGATCGAACGGCCTCGCGCACTCGCGCGGGGCCGTTCGTCGTTCACCCACCATGCAGTTCGCACACGATTCATAGCTGACCCCGCTACGGTCGGGAACAGCAAGGGGAGTACTCCCGTCTGCGGTGGTGTCGTCATTACGGACATGAAGTCGTGTCCCGGCCCACCGGCCCCTCGGGGCGGAGGAGACCTGGCGTCCGTGTTCACGGACCGTCATGGTGACCCTCCTCGTCTCGATCTCGCGGAGATTCCGTGGCTGTCCACTCGCCACAGAAGGAATCACCACCATGGCAAAGCTCTCCCGCCTGCTCGGCATGGCTGCGAAGGCCGTCGAGAAGCACCTGGCCTCCGAGTCCGGAGACTCCTCGGCTCGACAGGGTGCCGTTCCAGCGCCACGACCGACGCAGCATCGGCCGTACAGCCCGGCTCCTGCGCACTCGTCGTCCCGTGACGGCTACGCGCCGCCGCCGCCCGTCGGGGCTGCGCGAGCTGCGGGCGCGTCCGCGGTCTCGGATGCCGACCGCGCCGCGATCGCGCGCTACGACTATCTCCTGCAGACTGCCGACCCGCACCGGGTGGAGCAGATGCATCGGGAAGCGTTCGAACGGCTCACGCCCGCGCAGCGTGCGCAGGTGCAGGAGCGGATGCAGGCGGAGCTCACGCCGGGCGAACGTCCGTCGTCCGCCTCCGCCCATGACCTCGCGCGCGCAGCAGGCCGCACCGAAGCGGCTCGTCCTGGACGCATGCGCGCGCTGCTGTCGCGAGTGCGGGGAGGCAGGGCGGGCGGTGGCATCGGCGGTGCCGCGGTCGGCGGTGCGGCGGTCGGTCTGCTGGGCGCGGTCGCCGGAGGAGCAGTGCTGAGTTCGGTCGCGGGCCCGCTGCTCGAGCAGGCTGCTGGGCTCGGCGTCGACTTCGACGCGCTCGCGCAGGGCCTCGACGTCGACTCGCTGCTGCAGGGTCTCGACGTGGAGTCGCTCGCCGGCGGGTTCGACGCGGAGCACATCACCGGTGCGGCCGAGGGGGTGCTCGGCTCAGCCGGAGAAGCGGTCTCCGGGTTCGGCGAGACGGCGAGCGGCTGGGGCGAGAAGCTCGGCGACCTCGGCATCCCCGGCATCCGAGACCTGTTCGGCAAGTGACTGACCCGTCATCCGGCGCGCACAGGATCAGTGCATCTGTCTCGCCTACGATGGCCGGACAGCCCCAGACAGAGACGAGCCCGTCATGAGCCCCGCCACTGCCATCGCCACCAACGCCGACCACGGCTTCACCGGACTGACCGGGTTCGCCGCCGATATCCTCACCGCTCTCGGTGATATCGGCGTCGGTGTGCTCGTGTTCGTCGAAGTACTGATCCCGCCGATCCCGAGCGAGGTGATCCTGCCGTTCGCCGGGTACCTCAGCCAGAGCGGCGAGCTCAACCTCGGCTGGCTCATCGTCTGGAGCACCGCCGCGTCGTGGATCGGCGCGATGCTGTTGTACTGGCTCGGCGCAGCGATCGGGATGGAACGGGCGATCCGCCTGCTCGCCGCGACACGGCTGGTGAGCCGTTCCGACCTCGACCGAGGATCCCACTGGTTCGCGCGCAGCGGCGCGTGGACCGTGCTGGTCGGGCGGATGGTGCCAGGCGTGCGGAGTCTGATCTCGATCCCGGCCGGGGCGTCACGGATGGGACTCGTGCGCTTCAGCGTCTACACGATCATCGGCAGCGGCATCTGGAACGCGATGCTCATCGGCGTCGGCGCCGCCCTCGGCACCCAGCACGAGAAGCTCGAGCACTCCCTCGGATACGTCGACGCCGTGGTCTACACGGCGATCGCGGTCGCACTCGTGGTCCTCGTGATCCGTCGAGTACGTGAGGCGAGGACCCCGCGGTCGCGTGGGGCACGGGCGGATGCCGCGGCGATCGATCGGATGAGCGACTGACGCCGCTGATTCGAGAGTGCCCCCGCTGGGACTCGAACCCAGACTGAAGCGATTTTAAGTCGCCTGCCTCTGCCATTGGGCTACGGGGGCGTGGCCCTGGTCAGCCTAGCGGGGTCGCCACGATCGGACCCGGCACGAAACCCGGTGCCGCGAGGGGTGAATCTCGGTGCCCCACGTCGTATGGTGGGGGAGTGCTCGACCTCACCGCCGATCTGAGCCCCGCTGCGGCTCGTCCCGTCGTCGCTCCCGAGTGGGACGACCCATCTCGATACTGGAACCGGCTCTCCGCCGCGACCGGTCATCTGCCGGCGCCCGTCGCGATCATCGACCGTGAGGCGCTGCGCTACAACGCGATGGACCTGCTGGTGCGCTCCGGCGGTCTGCCGATCCGCGTCGCATCGAAGTCGGTCCGCGTGCGTGCCGTGCTCGACGCCGTGCTGGCGTTGCCCGGCTACCACGGCATCCTCGCCTTCACGCTCGCTGAGGCGCTGTGGCTCGCAGCCGACCACGACGACATCGTGCTCGGATATCCGACCGTCGATCGCGCCGGGCTCGAACAGCTCTTCGCAGACGAGCAGGCGGTGCAGCGCATCACCCTGATGGTCGACGACCCGGTGCACCTCGACCTGATCGACAGCGTCGCCGGTCCAGGCTCGCGCCCAGAGATCCGCGTCGCGATCGACGTGGATGCCTCGTGGCGGTCGGCGCTGCTCGGCCACATCGGCGTGCGTCGCTCCGCGCTGTTCAGCGCCGGCGAGGTCGCGGCGTTCGCACGTCGGGTCACCGCACGTCCGGGCTTCCGCCTGGTCGGTCTGCAGATGTACGACGCGCAGATCGCCGGTCAAGGCGACGACGCTGGGCCCGACGCACCGCTGATCCGGATGGTGCAGGCGCGCTCGCGTGCCGAGCTGCGCGAGCGGCGAGCAGCCATCGCCGATGCGGTGTCGACGGTCACCCCGCTGGAGTTCATCAACGGCGGAGGCACGGGATCCCTGGAGTTCACGGGCAGCGATGAGTCGCTCACCGAGGCGAGTGCGGGAAGCGGCCTGCTGGGCGGGCACCTCTTCGACGGCTATCGGTCCTTCCAGCCGGCACCGGCCTCGGCCTTCGCATTCGACGTGGTGCGCAGACCTGCGTCCGACATCGCCACGGTGCTCGGCGGTGGCTGGATCGCGTCGGGTCCTCCGCTCGCGTCGCGGCAGCCGCGCCCGGTCTGGCCCGAGGGGTTGCGCACGATGCCGCGCGAGGCGGCCGGTGAGGTGCAGACGCCCCTGCAGGGTCGGGCGGCCACCGGCCTCGGCGTCGGCGACCGAGTCTGGTTCCGGCACGCCAAGAGCGGAGAGCCCGCCGAGCGCATCGAGAGCTATCACCTGGTCTCCGGAGACGAGGTCATCGACGAGCTGCCCACGTACCGCGGTGAGGGGAAGGCATTCCTGTGACGCGGATCGGCGGCACCTGGCAGAACTGGGCGCGTTCGGCATCCGTCCGTCCGGTGCGGGTCGAACGTCCGCGCACTCCCGAAGGCGTGCAGCGGGCGGTCATCGCCGCTGCAGCCCACGGACTGCCCGTCAAGGCGGTCGGCGCCGGGCACAGCTTCACCGGCATCGCGGTCGCGCCGGGAGTGCTGCTCGAACTCGACGACATGCAGGGGCTGGTGTCCGCCGACACCGCCAGCGGGCGCGTCACGCTGCTCGCGGGCACTCGGTTGCATCGCATCCCCGCGCTTCTCGCCCCGTACGGACTCGCGATGGAGAACCTCGGCGACATCGATCGGCAGTCCATCTCCGGCGCCATCTCGACCGGGACCCACGGCACCGGCGCCGGGTTCGGCGGCCTCGCGGCGCAGGTCGTCGGTGTCACGCTGGTCACCGCGGCCGGCGAATTCCTGCGCATCGATGAGACCCGCAACAGCGAGATGCTTCCGGCGGTCGCGCTCGGTCTCGGTGCCCTCGGCATCCTCGTCGAGGTGACGCTGCAGTGCGTGCCGGCGTTCGTGATGCACGCGATCGACGAGCCGGTGCCGCTCGATGAGGTGCTCACGACGCTCGCGGAGCGCGTCGCCGAGCACGACCACTTCGAGTTCTACTGGTTCCCGCACACCGACGTCGCGCTCACCAAGCGCCAGTCCAGGCTGCCGGAATCGACGAAGCGCCGACCGCTCCCAGTCGCGGGCAGGTGGATCGACGAGACGCTGCTCTCGAACGGGGTCTACCGCGCCGTGTGCGCGGCCGGCCGACTGGCACCCGCCATCACGCCGCCGTTCAGCAGGCTCGCCGTGAAGCTCACCGGAGACCGCGAGTACACGGATCACTCGCACCGCGTGCTGACGCAGCACCGGAACGTGCGCTTCCGCGAGATGGAGTACGCGCTGCCGGCCGAGAACGTCGAGCCGGCGTTCCGCGCCGTGCAGGAACTCATCGCACAGCGCGGCTGGCGGATCGAGTTCCCGATCGAGGTGCGCTTCGCCGCTGAGGACGACCGCTGGCTCTCGACCGCGCACGGCCGCGCCAGCGGATACATCGCGGTGCACCGGTACTGGCGCGCGGATCCGACGGTGTACTTCGAGGCCGTCGAGCAGATCATGCTCGCCTACGGCGGCCGCCCGCACTGGGGCAAGCTGCACACGCTCGATGCCGAGCGGCTGCGCGAGCGGTACCCGCGATTCGATGACTTCCTGGCCCTTCGAGAGCGCCTCGACCCCGAACGCCGGTTCGCCAACCGCTATCTCGAGCGAGTTCTGGGCTCCTGAACAGTTTTCGGAGCCGATATCGGTCGTCACGCCCAGTACACGTGCAGACAGCGCCGATAGGATGAGACAAAACGAGGAAGGGTGGGCCTCTGATGGAATGGCTTGTGCCGGTACTGATCGTTGTGGGTGTGATCCTGCTGGTCGGGATCTACCTGTGGGCGACGTACAACTCACTCGTGCAGCTGAAGATTCGCGTCGATGAGGCGTGGAGCGGCATCACGGTGCAGCTGAAGCGGCGGGCCGATCTCATCCCCAACCTCATCGAGACGGTGAAGGGTTACGCCTCGCACGAGAAAGCGGTGTTCGAGAACGTCACCCGCGCTCGTGCCGAGACCATGAATGCGAGCGGGCCCGCTGACGCTGGAATCGCCGAGGGCCACCTCCAGCAGGCGTTGCGTTCGCTCTTCGCGGTCGCCGAGGCGTATCCGCAGCTGCAGGCCAGCCAGAACTTCCTGCAGGTGCAGCAGTCGCTGGTCGACACCGAAGACAAGGTCCAGGCGGCGCGGCGCTTCTACAACGGTGGCGTGCGCGAGCTCAACACGAAGATCAAGGTCTTTCCGAACAACCTCTTCGCCAAGGGCCTCGGATTCACCGAGCGCGAGTTCTTCGAGGTCGCCGACAGCGGCGCGATCTCAGAACCGCCTCGCGTGCAGTTCTGACACAGACCACCCGATCGCGCTGACCGTCACCAGACGGTCAGCGCGATCGTCGTTTCCGTGAACGTGACATCACCGCGGACCATCCAGGACTCCGTCCGGTAGGTCGTGGTGCGCTCGGCGCCGTCGTGGCCGGTGCCGGTGACCGTGGCCACGAGCACGCCTCCGCCTGCCGTGAAGCCGGTACCGGAGAGCGCGATGGAGGGAAGGGTATCGATGCGGTAGCGCACGTCTGCGACCTCGCGGAACTCGGTGCCCCAGGGGATTCGGATGCCGCAGCCTTCCGGCTGCTCGCCGCCCTTCGCGGTGCACGCCTCGAGGCGCTCGTCGAGCGCGGCCTGGGCGGCACCGGTGGCGGCGTCGCGCAGTTCGACGGCGAGAGCGGTTTCCACGCTCTCACCCGGGAGCACCGCGACAAACGCCGTGCCGTCGAGCAGGTCGTCGGGTGCTGCCGAGAGGGGATAGCGCGCAGGCAGCAGCGTGATGCCGTCGTCGGCTGCGAACACGGCGTCGCCGACCGTGACGAACGCTCCTCTGTCGGGAACGGCGGTCAGCGTGCCGAGACCGGAGGAGTCGATCCGCCACGCGCCATCCTGCCGTGTGAGGGTCAGCGTCGCGCTTCGCTTCTCGCCGTCGAGCCGGAAGGAGACATCGACGGCCGCGGTGTCGCCCTGCTGATCGACGTCGCCCACCGCGCCGTCCGTGATGTACTCCGCCGCTCCCGCGAACGCTGTGCCGGTCTCCTCCGAAATACCAGGACCGGTCGAGTCGACGGCTTTCACGTCACCGGACTCGAGCGCGCGCAGGTACGCGGTCGCGGTGTCCTCTGCGGTCGCGGGCCCGCTCGATGACTGCCAGAGCCAGATCCCAGCGGCCAGCAGCAGCACGGCGGCGATGCCGACGCCGAGCACCCACGAACCGCGGCGACTCATGGGGTGCGCTCACTCACGTGGACGTGACGCCGCACCGAGCCGCCGTCGATGGTGTCGTGTCCGACCAGGGCGCGGTGCACGGCATCCGAGGCGTCGCCCCATCCCGACACCGAGATGTGGTCGAGGCCCTGCCACGAGGCGGCCAGGGCCAACTCGCGCGCGACCGGCTCGGCGTCTTCCGGCCGCGCCTGCGGCTCCCACCAGGCCGACTGCACCTGCAGGGTCGAGTGCGCGCGATCGGCCTTGAGGTCGACACGGGCGACGATGCGGTCGCCGACGAGCACGGGCAACGAGTAGTAGCCGTAGCGCCGCTTCTCGGCCGGAACGTAGATCTCGATGCGGTAGTCGAGCTCGAACGCACGCAGCGCGCGGTCGCGGAACCACACCACGGGATCGAAGGGGGTCAGGATCGCCGCGGCGTCGACGCGCCGGGGGAGCACCGCATCCCGGTGCCGCCAGGCGGGCAGTGGGCGGCCGCCGCGCTCCCAGCCGCGCACCTGCACCGGGATCAACTCCCCGGCATCCGTCAGTTCCTGGATCGACTGCGCGATGGCGGCCCTGTCGCGGATCCGGTAGTAATCGGCGAGGTCGGACTGCGTCGCCACGCCCGATGAGCGCGCAGCGCGGGAGATCAGCGTGCGGATGGCTTCCGCGCGGGGAACCTCGCGTGCTCGGATGGCATCCGGGATCACGTGGTCCGCGAGGGCATAGGTGCGCTCGAAGCCCTTGCGGCCGCTGATCGCGACATCGCCGGTGCGCCAGAGATGCTCCAGCGCGAGCTTCACGTCGTCCCAGTCCCACCAGGTGCCGCGCTCGCGCGGCGCATCCGCGCGGAGATCGGCCGGCCGGAGCGGGCCGCGCGTGCGGAGTTCGTCCTGTACCCACTGGAGCGTGCGCGCATTGCTGCTCATCCACGAGTCCTCGCCCGCCCAGCGGCGGCGGAAGTCGTCCATGCGGAATCGCCACAGCGGCCAGTCGTCGATCGGGATGAACGTCGCCTCGTGCGCGAGGTACTCCACGTAGTGCGTCGTGCGCGACAGGAAGACCCGGTCGAGCAGCGTGGGATCGTACGAGCCGAGACGGGAGAAGAGTGGGAGGTAGTGCGACCGTGCGAATACGTTGACGGAGTCGATCTGGAGCACCCCCAGGCGATCCATGACCCGATGCACATGACGGGCTGACACCGATGTCGGGCGAGCGCGAGTGAAACCCTGGGCAGCGAGCGCGATGCGTCGCGCCTGCGCGGCGCTGAGGGTTTCCGTCACGTCGGCCAGCGTATCCCCGCCCTCCGACATCCGGCCGCCGGCATGGTCATGCGCCGGTACGCGCCGACATCGATGCGTCGAACGGCATACGGTGGCGACGTAGACTTGGGCGATGAACGATGAGCGGCGATCCTGGCTGACCCAGCTTTTCCGCCCGCGCCTCGAGCCGACCGATCAGACGGTGACGACCGAGGCCGATGAGGCCGTTCCGCTGCCGCTGCGCATCACCGCCGGGTACGCCTGGCGGCTGCTGCTGATCGCGGCGGCCATCGGCGTGTTCATCTGGCTGGTGATGCTGCTGAAGCTCCTGGTCATCCCGCTGATGGTCGGCATCCTCATCACAGCGCTCCTCTGGCCCGCATTCGATTGGATGCTGCGGCACCGCGTCCCGCGTTGGCTGGCGATCGCGATCTCCCTGCTCGGCACAGCTGCGATCGTCTCCGGGCTGGTCTGGCTCGTGGTCTGGCAGGTCCGTCTCGAGCTGCCCAAGGTGCAGACGAGCTCGGCTGCGGCCTTCGACCAGTTCCAGGTGTGGTTGCACGACGGGCCGCTCAACCTCTCCGATACGCAGATCTCGGACTACCTGCAGCAGGGGCTCGATTTCCTCAATGAGCAGGCCCAGGCGCTGTGGACCGGCGCGCTCGCGATCGGCACGACCGTGGGTCATGTCGCCACCGGCGCAGTGCTGTCGCTGTTCATCCTGATCTGCCTGCTCGCCGACGGCGCAGGCATCTGGCGCTGGACCGTCAAGCTGTTCCCGCGCAAGGCCCGTCCGGCCGTCGACGGTGCAG
Organism: Microbacterium oxydans; assembly: GCF_000956525.1. GTDB lineage: Bacteria > Actinomycetota > Actinomycetes > Actinomycetales > Microbacteriaceae > Microbacterium > Microbacterium oxydans_A. The sequence continues at coordinate 1,108,515 of NZ_JYIW01000026.1, read as the reverse complement.
CCCGCAACGGGTGGGCGACCATCGTGAACTACGCCAGGACGCAGCTGTTCGTGGCGACGATCGACGCGATCGGCATCGGCCTCGGTGCGTTCCTGCTGCAGGTGCCGCTGGCGCTCCCGGTCGCCGTGCTCGTCTTCCTCGGCTCGTTCATCCCGATCGTCGGTGCAGTCGCCACCGGCGCGATCGCGGTGTTCCTCGCGCTCGTGTACAACGGTCCGTTGACCGCGCTGTTCATGCTGCTGGTCGTGCTGGCAGTGCAGCAGATCGAGGGGCACATCCTGCAGCCGATCATGATGGGCTCCGCCGTGAAGGTGCACCCGCTCGCGGTGGTGCTCGTGGTCGCGGGTGGCGCGATGATCGCAGGCATCCCCGGAGCGCTGTTCGCCGTGCCGCTGGCGGCATTCGTGAACGTGTTCGCGGTGACGGTGAGTTCGGGGTCGTGGCGCACGGGCGTCGGACCCAGTGGAGATCTGATCTGGAGTACAGTGCCGCGCGAGCGGCGACGGAGGAATCGATGAGCGCAGTCCCCAGCCTGACCGAGTTCGAGCACGCAGCTCAGAGTCTGGTTGAGGTGATCTCGCACACGCCGACGCTGCCCTCTCGGGCGCTCTCCGACGTGCTCGGGGTACCCGTCCTGCTCAAGATGGAGAATCTGCAGCGCACCGGCTCGTTCAAGATCCGTGGTGCCGCGTACCGCCTCTCACGTCTGAGCGCGGAGGAACGCGCGCGCGGCGTCGTCGCGGCATCCGCCGGCAACCATGCGCAGGGCGTCGCTCTCGCAGCGCAGGCGCTCGGCATCTCGGCGACCATCTTCATGCCGCTCGGCGTGCCGGTGCCGAAGCTCCTCGCGACTCGCGGGTACGGCGCAGAGGTCGTGCTCGAGGGCGAGACGGTCGCGACATCGCTGCGTCTCGCAGCGGAGTACGCGGAGCGCACCGGTGCCGTGCTGATCCCTCCGTTCGATCACCGCGACGTCGTGATCGGTCAGGGGACGCTCGGCCTGGAGCTCCTCCAAGACGCACCCGACGTCGACACCATCGTCCTCGGCATCGGAGGCGGCGGCCTGATCGCCGGGGTCGCAGCTGCCGTGAAGGCTCGTGCCGCCGAGCTCGGACGCACGGTCCGCATCATCGGCGTCCAGGCCGAGAACGCCGCCGCCGTGCCGCCCTCCCTCGCGGCTGGCCACCCGGTCGACATCGTGACGCGGCCGACGATCGCCGACGGCATCCTGGTCGCGCGTCCTGGCGCGATCCCGTTCGACATCATCAAGGAGTACGTCGACGAGGTGGTCACCGTCTCGGATGACGATCTGGCGCGCGCGATCCTGGTGCTGCTCGAGCAGTCCAAGGTCATCGTCGAGCCGGCCGGTGCGGCTGGTGTCGCCGCGATCCTCGCAGGCAAGGTCTCCGCGACCGGTACGACCATGGCCGTGCTGTCCGGCGGCAACATCGACCCGCTCCTGTTGCAGCGCGTGGTCTCGCACGGACTCGCGGCGTCCGGCCGCTACCTCACGATCCGCATCCCGCTGCCGGACCGTCCGGGCCAGCTCGCCAGGGTCTCCGAGCTCATCGCCGAGGCCGGCGCCAACGTGATCGAGGCGATGCACACACGCCACGGCCACGGGCTGCAGATCAGCGACGTCATCCTCGAGCTCAGCGTCGAGACCCGCGGACCGGAGCACTCGCAGCACACGCTCGACACGCTCCGTCTGGCGGGCTTCGAGCCGCTGGTCGTCCCGGACTGACCCTTCGACAGGCTCAGGGACCCATCGACAGGCTCAGGGACCCATCGACAGGCTCAGGGACCCATCGACAGGCTCAGGGACCCATCGGCAGGCTCAGGGACCCTTCGACAGGCTCAGGGGGCCCGGAACACGAGAACGCCCCTCCGGCATCAGTCGGAGGGGCGTTCTGCGTCAGCGGCTGTGATCAGCCGGTGTAGGTCTCGACGTTCACGATCTCGACGGCGATGGAACGGCCGTTCGGAGCCTCGTACGACGACTTCTCGCCGACCTTGAGTCCGAGGATGGCCTGTCCGAGCGGGCTGGCCTCGCTGTAGACGTCGTGATCGCTGCCGGCGGCGATCTCGCGGCTGCCGAGCAGGAAGACCTCTTCGCCGCCCGCGACGATCGCGGTGACGACCGTGCCCGGCTCGACGACGCCACGGCTGGCAGGCGCCTCGCCGACCTTCGCGGTCTTCAGGAGGCTCTCCAGCGTGCGGATGCGCGCCTCCTGCTTGCCCTGCTCGTCCTTCGCGGCGTGGTAGCCGCCGTTCTCCTTGAGGTCGCCTTCTTCGCGGGCGGCCTCGATGCGCTTGGCGATCTCGTCGCGTCCCGTGGTCGAGAGGTGTTCCAGCTCTGCGACGAGCCGGTCGTACGCCTCCTGCGTGAGGAAGGGAACCTGAGCATCAGTCGACATGACGAAGCTCCTTCTATCCGGATCCCGGCCGCGAACTGCGGGGGATATGCCAAGACGCCCCGGCTCTGGGCCAGGGCGTCATCTGTCTGCGGTCAGTCTAGGCGACCCAGCAGGTGTTCACCAAACCTGTCGTGGCTTCGCTGACAGTCGGGATGGTGGCGGCGACGGCCTTCGAATGGCTGTCTCCCGCGGCGATCTCGACGAGCTTCCAGCCCACGACGCCGAACTCCTCGTCGAGCGCTTCGACGATGCAGACGACGTCTTTGCCCTGCACGCCGGTGACCTGGAAACGCACGTCGACGGTGTGCTCATCGACGAGCTCGTACCCGAGGTCGTCCGCGTCGACCGAGCTCATGGACTGCGCCACGGTCATCCATCCGAAGGCTCCGACCAGGAGCACAGCGATCGCGATGCCGATGATCCACGGCGTCCGACGTCGCCGGGTGCGGCCGTATCGGTCATCGAGCTGTGCTGCTGTCGTCACGGGAGGGGTCTTCCGGTCGTTAGGCTGGTACTTCCAGGTTATGCGACCTGCGCACGAAAGGCCGACACATGTTCGCTCTGACCGAGACCCCGATGCCGACGCCCACCATGACGGTGGCACCGGAGTCCGTCACCCCGGGTTTCGTGGGCTTCGCGGCAGTCATCCTCCTGGTGATCGCGGTCATCTTCCTCATCTGGGACATGAACCGTCGTATCCGCCGGGTGCGGTACCGCGAAGAGGTGCGTGACGAGCTCGATGCCGAGGAAGCTGCACGCGCAGCCGACGAGGCCACCGAGACCGATGCCGACCTCCCGATCGTCCGTGAAGGCGACGACGACCCGGATCCGCGCACGACCTGATCGAGTGTCACGCCCGCAGGGTCACGCCCCGAGCGACGGCGACAGCGGCGCGAGCGTGATCAGCAGGCACGCGGTCCAGTGGCAGATGAACGCGAGCACCGTGCAGGCGTGGAAGATCTCGTGGAAGCCGAAGCGGCCGGGCCACGGGTTCGGCTTCTTGATCGCGTAGACGATCGCACCGCCGGTGTAGAGCAGACCGCCGATGACCACGAGCACCATCATCGCGACGTTGGCCGCGAGCAGGTCTGCCATGAACATCACGGCCGCCCACCCCATGAGCAGGTAGAGCGCGACGTAGAGCCAACGCGGTGCATGGATCCAGAAGACGCGGAACAGGATGCCGACGACCGTGCCGCCCCACACCAGGCTCAAGAGCAGCGTGCCCTTCTCCGGGGGCAGCGCCAGCGTCGCGAGCGGCGTATAGGTTCCGGCGATCAGCAGGAAGATGTTCGCGTGGTCGATCCGCTTCAGCAGCAGCTTGACGCGGGGGCTCCAGTCGAAGCGGTGATAGAGCGCCGAGTTGCCGAACAGCAGCAGCGAACTCGTCATGAACACGGCCGCCGCCCACTTCGCCGCCCCGCCCTGTGCCACGACGATCAGCACGATGCCGGCGACGATCGCGACCGGGAACGTGCCGGCGTGGATCCAGCCGCGCCAGGTCGGACGGATCTCGACCGCTGCATCGGCCGCCGCCGCCTCGAGGAGGGGCAGCTGAGGGAGGTCGGGTTCCGATGGCGCAGGTGTGGTCACGAGGCCCACTCTATGCCGCGCCGCATGCCGGAAGAGGCACATGACCCACAGCTTCCACACCGTCGGAAATGGTCGCGGCACGGTAGCGTAGGGAGGTGATTTCACGCGAGAGCCAGGGGCGAGGGCCGCTGTATCGGCTCTACAGCAACCGGCTGCGTCGGCAGTTGGACGGAGCATCCGTCCCGCATCATGTGGCGATGATGATCGACGGCAACCGTCGGTGGGCTCGCCAGCTCGGCTACAGCACGGCCGCGCACGGACACCGGGCTGGTGCGCTGAAGATGCGCGAGTTCCTCGGGTGGTGCGATGAGCTCGGCGTACGCGTCGTCTCGCTGTACCTGCTCTCGAGCGACAACCTGCGCAAGCGTGATTCAGCTGAGCTCGACGACCTCATCGAGATCATCGCCGAACTCGCAGAGGCCCTGTCGAAGGAGGGGGACTGGCGTGTCAAGCACGTCGGCCGCTCCGACATCCTGCCCCCGGAGCTCGCGCGAGTGCTCGCCGATGCCGAGGAGCGCACGAAGGACCACACCGGACTGCACGTCAACCTCGCTGTCGGCTACGGCGGACGCCATGAGATCGTCGACGCCGTGCGGAGCATTCTCGTCACGCACGAGGCGTCCGGCGGGACGATGGAGGACCTGGCGGCGCACCTCACACCGGAGATGATCGGCGAGCACCTGTACACAGGAGGGCAGCCCGACCCGGATCTCGTGATCCGCACGAGCGGCGAGCAGCGACTCAGCGACTTCCTGCTGTGGCAGAGCGCCCACAGCGAGTTCTACTTCGTCGAGGCGCTCGGCCCCGACCTGCGCGAGGTCGATTTCCTGCGCGCGATCCGCGACTACGCCGACCGGGATCGGCGTTTCGGCCGCTAGATGGACGGCCGGTGGCGGAGCCGCTGACCTGTCAGAATGACGAAGTGGGTACATTCGAGGACTATCTCAGCACGTTCGACAGCGAACCCGGCTACCTGAACTGGGCCGCATTCGGCCCGCTGTCGCCCTCGGTGCGTGAGGAGATCTTCGCGGACGCCGACCTGCTGGGCAGCGGACGACCGTCGTCGCTCGCACTCGTCGCCGAACGGATCGGGCAGGCCCAGGAGCTGGTGGCCGAGCTGCTCGGGACGGATGCCGCGGAGATCGCCCTGCAGCCGTCATCCACGCAGGGGCTCCAGCATGCGCTCTTCGGGCTCGCCGGCAGCGTGATCGCCTCGACCGCGGAGTTCCCGAGCATCAGCCTGACCCTCGAACGCGCTGCCGCGGCGTCGCACGGCGCGCTCACGCCCCGATGGATCACGCCGGACGACAGCCGCGTCACCCCGGATGCGGTGGCGGAGGTGCTCGACGATGACGTCGCAGCGCTCGTCGTCAGCCACGTCGACTTCCGCACCGGTTTCCGCGTCGATCTCGCCGCGCTCCGCGAGCTGCTGGGTCCGGATCGGCTGCTGATCCTCGATGCCGTGCAGTCCTTCGGCGTGGTCGAGGCGGACTATGCCGCGGCAGATGTCGTGGTGGGTCACGGGTACAAGTGGCTCAGGGCCGGCCGCGGCACGGCGTTCGCGCGCTTCAACGCACGGGCGCGCGAACGCATCACGCCGATGCTCAGCGGCATCACCGGAGCAGCCACGGACGGGCTCCCGGTCGATGATCTGCCGACCGCCGCGGCATCAGCCAGGGCGTACACGGTCAGCGGCCCCGACACGCTCGCGGCCGGTCGGCTGGCCATCGGCGCGCGTGATGTGCGCGACGCCGGGGTCGCGGCGATCGAGACCCGCATCCAGGAGCACGTCGACGTGATCCTGGAGATCGCGGATCGGCACGGCATCGCCGTGAGCTCGCCGCTGGAGCGTGCGCAGCGGGCGGGCATCGTGGTGCTCTCGCCGGACGAGCCGGCACGTCTCGCCGCCGCGCTCGCAAATGCGGGGCTCGTGGTCACGGCGCGAGGTGCGTCAGTGCGTGTCGCAGCCCACGCCGGCACCGACACGGACACGCTGCAGCTGCTCGACGACGCACTCACAGCATTCGGAAACGAGACGTTCACGTTCGCGTAGGAATTCGTTGGCGTGTCGAGGCACCGTTCTGTCGGTGACTGGTCGTAGCTTCAAGGCATCGGGCAAAGAGCCCGGTCGAGTCGGCCTTCAGGTTCGCGACTCGTGGCCCCAGGTCGACTCGTTCTCAGGCGGGGATCATCCCCGGGTCGGGAGTGGGTCGTGACCACACGTACAGCGCAGCAGTCCACCAGCACCGCGCAGCAGTCCACCCGTAAGACGACGAGGCGGGCGTCATCCGCGGATCCGGATCAGGACCTGCGAACCTACGTCCTCGACACCTCGGTGCTGCTGAGCGATCCGCAGGCGTTCTTCCGGTTCGCAGAGCACTCCGTGGTGCTTCCGGTCGTCGTGATCTCCGAGCTCGAAGGCAAGCGGCACGACCCTGAGATCGGCTACTTCGCACGGCAGGCGCTGCGGCACCTCGACGATCTGCGCATCGAGCACGGCCGTCTCGACTTCCCGGTCGAGGTCGGCGAGGGCGGCACGCTCCGCGTCGAGCTCGCGAACACCGATTCGTCGGTCCTGCCAGCCGGCATCCGTCTGAGCGACAACGACACTCGCATCCTCTCGGTCGCGATGCACCTGTCGCAGGACGGGCAGGACGTCACGATCGTCTCCAAAGACCTTCCGATGCGCGTCAAGGCTGCCTCCCTCGGTCTTCGCGCCGAGGAGTACCTGGCCGAGCAGGCGGTCGACTCGGGGTGGACGGGGCTCACCACGCTCGACCTCTCCGGCGACGACATCAGCGACCTGTACGAGAGCGAGGTCGGGATCAGCGAGGACGCACGTGGACTCCCGATCAACACCGGCCTGATCATCCATTCCGAGCGCGGCTCGGCACTCGGCCGCGTCACCGGTGACGGCGAGTACCGGCTGGTGCGCGGCGATCGCGACATCTTCGGCATGCACGGTCGCTCCGCCGAACAGCGCATCGCGATCGACCTGCTGCTCGACCCGGAGGTCGGCATCGTCTCGCTCGGCGGACGCGCCGGAACGGGCAAGTCGGCGCTCGCGCTGTGCGCCGGCCTCGAGGCCGTGCTGGAGCGGCAGCAGCAGAAGAAGATCATCGTCTTCCGACCGCTGTTCGCCGTCGGCGGTCAGGAACTCGGCTACCTCCCGGGCGACCAGGGCGAGAAGATGGGACCGTGGGGCCAGGCGGTGTTCGACACACTCGGTTCGGTCGTCTCGGGCAACGTCGTCGAAGAGGTCATCGAACGAGGGCTCCTCGAGGTGCTGCCGCTCACGCACATCCGCGGACGCTCGCTGCACGACGCGTTCGTGATCGTCGACGAAGCGCAGTCCCTCGAGCGCAACGTGCTGCTGACGGTGCTCAGCCGCATGGGGCAGAACTCTCGCGTCATCCTCACGCACGACGTCGGTCAGCGTGACAACCTCCGTGTCGGCCGCCATGACGGCATCGCGAGCGTGATCGAGACGCTCAAGGGACACGATCTGTTCGGACACGTGACGCTGATGCGCTCCGAGCGCTCCGCGATCGCGGCTCTCGTCACCGAGCTCCTGGAGGGCGGAGAGCTCAGCTGACGATGGTGGAGAGCGGATGTCGCGCCCGCGGCATCCGCTCTTTGCCGTCTCCATGGGGCCTGTCGGGTCGGATGCCGCGAGGCACAAGGCCCCGCGGCATCCGCCGAGTGTCAGGTGTGGATCAGCCCGGGTGGGTCATCGACAGCAGGTCGAGCTTCTCGTCGAGCTGCTCCAGGGTGAGGTCGCCGCGCTCGACGTAGCCGAGGTCGATCACCGCATCTCGCACCGTGATGCCCTGGGCGACCGAGTGCTTCGCGATCTTCGCCGCTGCCTCGTAGCCGATCAGCTTGTTCAGCGGCGTCACGATCGACGGGCTCATGCCCGCGAAGGATGCCGCGCGGTCGAGGTTCGCCTGCAGGCCGTCGATCGTCTTGTCGGCGAGCACACGCGAGGCGTTCGAGAGCAGACGGATCGACTCGAGCAGCGCGGTGCCCATGACCGGGATCGCGACGTTCAGCTCGAAGGAACCGGATGCTCCGGCCCAGGCAACGGTCGCGTCGTTGCCGATCACGCGGGCGCAGACCATCAGCACGGCCTCGGGGACCACCGGGTTGACCTTGCCGGGCATGATCGAGGAGCCGGGCTGCAGATCGGGGATGTGCAGCTCGCCGAGACCCGTGTTCGGGCCGGATCCCATCCAGCGCAGGTCGTTGTTGATCTTCGTCAGTGAGACCGCGATCGTGCGGAGGGCGCCGGACGCCTCGACGAGACCGTCCCGGTTTGCCTGCGCCTCGAAGTGGTCCTTGGCCTCGGTGATCGGCAGTTCGGTCTCGGCTGCAAGCAGCGCGATGACCTTCTGCGGGAAGCCGAGCGGGGTGTTGATGCCGGTGCCGACCGCGGTGCCGCCGAGCGGGACCTCTGCGACGCGGGGGAGCGCCGACTGCACGCGCTCGATGCCGAGGCGGATCTGGCGGGCGTAGCCGCCGAACTCCTGGCCGAGGGTCACGGGGGTCGCATCCATGAGGTGCGTGCGTCCCGACTTCACGGCGGTCTTCCACAGCTCGGCCTTGGCCTCGAGGGCGACGGCGAGGTGGTCGAGCGAGGGGATGAGGGTGTCGATCAGCGCCTGGGTCACTGCGATGTGGACCGAGGTCGGGAAGACGTCGTTCGACGACTGCGAGGCGTTGACGTGGTCGTTCGGGTGCACGGTCGAACCGAGGATGCGGGTCGCGAGCGTCGCGAGGACCTCGTTCATGTTCATGTTCGACGAGGTGCCCGAACCGGTCTGGTAGGTGTCGACCGGGAACTCTCCGTCATGCGCACCGGAGGCGACCTGGTCTGCCGCCTGGGCGATCGCGTCGGCGATCGCTCCGTCGAGGGTGCCGAGTTCCTTGTTCGCGAGCGCTGCAGCCTTCTTGATACGGGCGAGGGCTGCGATCTGCGTCGATTCCAGCCCCTTGCCCGAGATCGGGAAGTTCTCCACCGCACGCTGCGTCTGGGCGCCGTAGAGCGCGTTGACGGGAACGCGCACTTCACCCATGGTGTCGTGCTCGATGCGGTAGCCCTGCGAGCTTTCGCCGCTGCGCTGGTGGGTGTCGGTCATTCCGATGCCTCCTGAGATTCGGGGTCGATGCCCACGGTGATGACGGGCACGGCCGTGCCCTCGGCGAGACGATAGTTGGCGCCGACGATGCCGAGACGGCCCTCGGCGACGGCGTTGCTGATGAGTTCAGAGGAGTGGAGCAGATCGGCGACGGTGTTGCGCAGGTGCTCGATGCCGACGAGCTCGGCGTCGATCTCGTCGACGGTCGAGCCGCCGCTCTCGGCGAGGACCTTGCGCGCTGCCGGCACGATCGGGGCGATGAGCTTCCAGATGTGCGGCGGCAGGGGAGCGGCGTCGATCGCGGTGCCGTCGATCGCGGCGCGCACCGCGCCGCAGGAGTCATGCGCGAGCACGACGATCAGCGGCACCTCGAGCACGGCGACCGCGTACTCCAGGCTCGCGACGATCGACTCGCCGATGACCTGACCGGCGTTGCGCACGACGAACAGGTCGCCGAGGCCGAGGTCGAAGATGATCTCGGCGGCGAGCCGGGAGTCGGAGCATCCGAACAGCGTCGCGACCGGGTTCTGCGCAGCAGCGAGGTCCTTGCGGCGAGCCACATCCTGGTTCGGATGCCGCGGCTCGTCGGCGACGAAACGGCGGTTGCCGTCCTGCATCTGGGCCCAGGCGGCTGCGGGGGTGAGGGGGTGCGTCATGATGCCTCCGAGAGTGCGCGGATCTGCGGGATGAGCGTCTCGGCCAGTTCCGCGGTGGACGCGGCGGACCGGGAGCCGTAGAGGAGCACGTAGTCGTCGCCAGCCTGCGTGCCGATGGCGTAGCTGACGTTCTGGTTGGAGTTGGCGCTGCCCGGCTTGAACACGTCCCACTCGACGCCGCCGATGGTCACGGTGTCGGTCGGAGCGATGCCGTTGAGCTTCTGGGGCGCCCAGGAGGAATCCGCGTCGAAGGCCTGCGCGAACCGGACGAACCCGCGCTCGTCTTCGTCTGCCGGGGCGAGCGTGACATTCCAGACCACGGTCGCACCGCTCTCGAGTGCTGCGGCGTTCACGCGCCAGAACGCGTCGGCCTCCGGCACGATGACCGGGCTGTCCATCGTGGATTCGACGTCGGCCGCGATGGCGGCGACGTCGATCACCTTCGCGGTCGTCGGCTCACCGCGCGGCACCGCGAACACGATCACCAGGACGACGGCGAGCGTCACCAGCAGCGCGGCGACGAGACTGCGCATCGTCTGGCTCGAGCGGTACGCCTTGCTCGATGCGGCCTTGCGGGCTGCGGTCTCCTCCGGGGTCTCGGGACGACCGAGCTCGGCGACGATCGGGGCGGGCTTGTTCATGCCTCCGCCTCATCGGATGCCGAGGAGCGGGCCGCGTCGAGCCGGCGCTTCGCGCCGAGGAGCCATTCCTCGCAGCGGGCAGCGAGGGCCTCACCGCGTTCCCAGAGTGCGAGCGAATGCTCGAGTGTGGGGGAGCCCTGTTCGAGCTCGGCGACGACCTTGACGAGTTCGTCGCGAGCGGCCTCGAACGACAGGGTCTCCACGGGGGTGTCGTTCAGCGCGCTCACTCCTCCATCCTACGGCGTGCGGCTGACAGAGATGGCGGCCGAATGGACGCACCGGGAGCGGTCACGACTGTTCGGCGATCTCGCCCTCCGAGCGGGCCGCGAGCGAGCCGCGGTCGACCGTGATGGTCAGGGCGCTGCCGGCGGGAGCATCCGCCGCATCCCGCAGGATCACGCCCCCCTCGAGGTGCGCGATCGCGTAGCCGCGGGCGAGCGTCGCAGCGGGCGAGAGCGCTCGCAGGGAGGCGCGCAGCTCGCTGGTGCGGCGACCGGCGAGGTCGAGCCGGCGCGTCACGGTGTCGCGGCCGCGCGACAGCAGCAGCCACAGCTCATGCGCACGGGTGTCGATGATCGGCGCTGGCGACCGCAGCACCGGGCGCGATCGCAGCTGCTCGAGCTGCGCGATGTCGTGGGAGAGGCGCTGCGTGAGCCGTGTCGTCGCGCGCGAGCGCAGTTGGGCGATCAGCGCGCGCTGCTCACCGACGTCGGGGACGACGCGTTTGGCGGCATCCGTGGGCGTGGAGGCGCGCAGGTCCGCGACGTCGTCGAGCAGCGGGTGGTCGTTCTCGTGGCCGATCGCACTCACGACAGGCGTGGATGCGGCGGCGACGGCACGCACGAGGCGCTCGTCGCTGAAGCCGAGGAGCGTCTGCGGATCGCCGCCGCCGCGAGCGATGATGATGACGTCGACCTCCGGGTCCGCGTCCAGTCGCGCCAGCGCGGCGAGCGTGTCGGGGACGCATCGGTCGCCCTGCACCGCGGCGTACTCGGTACGGAAGCGCACCTGCGGCCAGCGCAGCTCGGCATTGCGGTGCACATCCTTCTCGGCATCCGATCGCTCACCCGTGATCAGTCCGATGACGTGGGGGAGGAACGGCAGGCGCTGCTTCCGGGCCGGGTCGAACAGTCCCTCGCGGCGCAGCTGGGCTCGGAGCTTCTCGAGCCGTTCGAGCTGATCGCCGAGGCCGACGTGCTTCATCGCGGACACCGCGAAGCTGAAGTCGCCGGACTTCACGAAATAGTCGGCCTTGACCGCGGCCACGACATGATCGCCGACGGCGAGGTCGGACGGGATGCGGCCGCGCACGCTCGACCAGATGCGGATCGAGATCTGCGCATCGGACTGCGTGTCCTTGAGTCGGGCGAAGACGTTGCCGCCCCGCACGTTCCAGGACGTGATCTCGCCCTCGACCCAGACCGTGTTCCAGCGGGCGATGAAGTCGCGGATCGTGCCGTTCAGGCGTGCGACCGACGTCGGTGCGTCTGCCGTGGAGTCCCGCGGCGCGACGGCATCCGCCGGGGGAGTCTCGCCCGGGGCGGTGCTGGCTTCGAAAGCTGTCATCTGTCGCGTGTCGTCCTGCTCATGCTCGTGGTTTACAACCCTACGAAGCCGGTGTCGAGTACCCAGGCCCCTCCAGGGCAGGCGCCGGTAGAATCGAGGGGTGACCTCGACTGTCGTTCATCTCCCTGCCCCCCGCATCCCACGAGTGCGCGCGGCGTCCGGGCGGCTTCAGGATAACCCCGTCGTCGGACAGAAGCGGGTTCTGCTCGCCGCTCCCCGCGGATACTGCGCCGGCGTCGACCGTGCGGTCGTCGCCGTCGAGAAGGCGCTCGAGCGCTACGGCGCCCCCGTCTACGTCCGCAAGCAGATCGTGCACAACATCCACGTCGTCACCGAGCTCGAGGACAAGGGTGCGATCTTCGTCGAGGAGGTCGACGAGGTCCCCGAGGGAGCACACGTCGTCTTCAGCGCGCACGGCGTCTCGCCGGCGGTCGTGAACGCGGCATCCGATCGCGGACTGCACGCGATCGACGCGACCTGCCCGCTGGTCACCAAGGTGCACCGCGAGGCCGTGCGCTTCGCGCGGGACGACTTCGAGATCCTGCTCATCGGCCACGAGGGCCATGAGGAGGTCGAGGGCACCGCCGGTGAGGCGCCCGATCACGTGACGATCGTGAACTCCCCTGACGACGCGGACCGCGTGCAGGTCAAGGACCCGTCGAAGGTCGTATGGCTCTCGCAGACCACGCTCTCGGTCGACGAGACGATGGAGACCGTGAACCGCCTGCGCAGTCGGTTCCCCGAACTGCACAACCCGCCGTCCGACGACATCTGCTACGCCACGCAGAACCGCCAGGTCGCGATCAAGAAGGTGGCTGCTGCCGCTGATCTCGTCATCGTCGTCGGCTCGTCGAACTCGTCCAACAGCGTTCGTCTGGTCGAGGTCGCCCTCGAGTACGGTGCCAAGGCCGCCTACCGCGTGGACTACGCCGAAGAGGTGCAGCAGGAGTGGCTCGACGGCGTCGAGACCGTCGGTGTCACCAGTGGCGCCTCGGTGCCCGAGGTGCTCGTGCGCGAAGTGCTCGCGGCGCTGGACGACGCGGGATACCGCGACGTCGAGGAGATCAAGACGGCTGAAGAGGATCTGATGTTCTCGCTGCCCAAGGAACTGCGTCAGGATGCTGCAGGGCAGCGCGACGCACGGGCGCTGGGCGGACGTCCCTCCGGAGGAGGCGCGTAACGTTGAACGCCGCGGAAGCGGAACCGACGCTGATCGGATCGGTGCAGCGGGCCCTGCGGCTCGTCGACATCGTCGCGAACTCGCCGCGACCGCTTCCCGTCAAGATGCTGGCCGCGATCACTGGGCTCACGCCCGGCACGACGTACAACCTGGTGCGCACCCTGATCCATGAGGGGTACCTGACGTCGGAGCCTGACGGCCTCGTGCTGGGGTCCCGGTTTCCGGCCTTCCAGCAGGAGACCGACTCCCGCGGGGTCTTCCTCGCGCGGGTGCGCTCGGCGCTCCGTGAGGTCACCGATGAGGTCGGCGCGACCGCGTACCTGTCTCGGTACGCGGACGGCGAGATGCACCTCGTCGACATCGTCGATGCGGTGCACAACCCCAGGGTCGAGCTCTGGGTGGGTCTGCAGTCGAGTGGGCACGCGACCGCGCTCGGCAAGCAGATCCTCGCCGAGCTGCCGGACGAGGACCGCCTCGACTATCTCTCCAGGCACCGGCTGGAGGAGTTGACGCCGCGCACCATCAGCAATCGCCGCACGCTGCTCACCCAGCTGGAGCACTCCCCGGGGTGGGTCATCGACGAGGAGGAGTACGCGATCGGCGCCACCTGCGTCGCGGTGCCGGTGCTCGCGCCGAACCTCACGGCATCCCTCGCGATCTCGCTCCCATCCGACCAGGCGGTCGTCAATCGGGCGCTCGTCACGAAGCTGCAGCGCTCCGCTCGGCGGCTGTCGTTGCAGCTCGGCGCGCACTCCTTCGACGCTGCGGAGTTGGCCGGCGAGTTCACCATCTGAAGAAACCGGGCTGGTGGAGTGCCGGTCGCCTTCCCTATGATCAGGAATGTAGCGGTCTGTGCAAACGGCCCTACTGGTCGACGGATCGTCCCCAGCGTTCCGTCACCGACCTGGATGAAGAGCGTCCCCAGCGCACTGAGTCCGCGGCCCCGAGGAGTCCCCAATTCTCCGGGGCCGCCATTCTTTTTCCGGCACCGGCAGCTGAGAACCGCACAGATCAGGTGCGGTTAGCATGGCGAGATGACCGATCAACGGCCCCAGTACGGCGAACTCGCGACACCTGAGGAGCAGCGCCGAGCCGCAGGGCTCCCGCCGCTCGGCGAGCTCCCGCCGGCGCCCCCGGTGGTGCAGTCGCCGCCATCCGAGCCTGCCGAGCAGGCCCGTGGTCTGAGTCGCTCCCGCCCCGTCGACCGGTTCGCGACGATCGGTCTCCTCGCCTACGGCCTCGTGAACGTCGTGATCACGAGCGTGTCATACCTCGATCTGCCGACGGTCATGGACCAGAGCATGAAGATCTTCGGGATCGACGGCGAGTTCTCGAACTTCGCGCAGGGGAGGCTGTGGGGAACAATCGCTGCGGCCCTGCTCGTGGTCGGTTGGGCGCTTACGGCCGCGCTCTCGATCCGGCGGCTCCGGCGGGGCAAGCTCACGTGGTGGGTGCCGCTCGTCGGCGCCGTCATCACGATGGCGGTCGTCTCGGCCTGCATCGCGGTGCCGATGTTCAACGACCCGGCGTTCATCGCCTACCTGGAGCAGATGCCCGGCGGTTGACCGGATGACATGAGACGAGGCGCCCGGCTGATCAGCCGGGCGCCTCGTTCACTTCGATGGGCTCAGTGGCCCGTCGCTCAGCTCTTGGACTGCCCGTACGAGCCGAGCTGGCGCGTGGACTCGATGACGCGTGCGGCCATCGCGGTCTCGGCGACCTTGCCCCAGGCGCGCGGGTCGTACTGCTTCTTGTTGCCGACCTCGCCATCCACCTTCAGCACGCCGTCGTAGTTCTTGAACATGTAGTCGGCGATCGCGCGCGTGTACGCGTACTGGGTGTCGGTGTCGATGTTCATCTTGATGACACCGTTCGCGACGGCGAGTGCGATCTCTTCGTCGGTCGAGCCGGATCCGCCGTGGAAGACCAGGTCGAGCGGCTTGGCGCCCGTGTTGTACTTCGCGGCGACCTGCGCCTGGATGTCGCCCAGGAGCTCGGGGCGCAGCTTCACACCACCCGGCTTGTACACGCCGTGCACGTTACCGAAGGTGAGCGCGGCGATGTAGCGGCCCTGCTCGCCGAGGCCGAGTGCCTGGACGGCCTGGTCGACGTCGGCGAAGGTCGTGTAGAGCGCGTCGTTCGAGCCCTCGTGCGCGACGCCGTCCTCTTCGCCGCCGACGACGCCGATCTCGACCTCGAGGATCGCGTTGATCGCCTTCATGCGGGGGAGGAGGTCCTTGGCGATCTCGATGTTCTCCGCGAGCGGCACGGCCGAGCCGTCCCACATGTGCGACTGGAAGATCGGGTTGCGCCCGGCCTTGACCTCTTCTTCGGAGGCGGAGATCAGCGGCTCGACGAAGCCGGCGAGCGCATCCTTCGGGCAGTGGTCGGTGTGCAGGGCGACGGTGATCGGGTAGTTCTTGGCGACCTCGGTCGCGAACCGCGCGAAGGCCAGCGCGCCGGTGGCGCGTGCCTTGACGGTCTGACCGGCGAAGTAGTCGGCTCCACCCGTGGTGACCTGGATGATGCCGTCGGAGCCGGCCTCGGTGAGTCCCTGGAGGACGGAGTTGATGGTCTGCGAGCTCGAGACGTTGAATGCCGGGTACGCGAAGCCGCCGGCCTTCGCGCGGTCGAGCATTTCGGCGTACTGATCCGGGGTGGCGACTGGCATGAGAACTCCTGCGTATAGGTGAGCCGGGACAGCTGTCACTCTATCGGGGAGCGCGATGCGTTTCCGCAGTCGAGCGCGTCGCTACGGATGCGGCGTCCTACTGGATTGTTAAGAAGCTCGAATCCTTCGTTCTCTGGGAGACGAAAGGAGCCGATTCTGCGTGCCTCGATGGCTAGGCTGACGTCATGGTGAGCCTGACAGCAGATCTGAGTCCGCTTCGTCCCGACCGTAACCTCGCGATGGAGCTCGTGCGCGCCACCGAAGCTGCGGCGATCCGGGCGGTCCCCTTCATCGGTCGAGGCGCGAAGGAGGCCGCTGACGGTGCTGCGGTCGACGCGATGCGCGCATTCCTCGGCACGGTCGACTTCCAGGGCCGCGTCGTGATCGGCGAGGGCGAGAAGGACAACGCGCCGATGCTGTTCAACGGCGAGGTCGTCGGGACCGGTCGTGGCCCGCTGTGCGACATTGCCGTGGACCCGATCGACGGTACCTCGTTGACGGCTGCCGGTCGCCAGAACGCGCTCTCGGTGATCGCCGTCTCCGATCGCGGCACCATGCTCGACGCATCCACCGTGTTCTACATGGACAAGCTCGTCACGGGGCCTGCCGGTGTCGGTGTCGTCGACATCCGGCTGCCCATCGGCGAGAACATCCGCAAGCTCGCCGGTGCGCTCGGCAAGCCGGTCGACGAGATCGTGGTGTCGGTGCTGAACCGTCCGCGTCACGAGCAGCTGATCCAGGAGATCAGGGATGCCGGTGCCGGCACGCGTCTGATGAGCGATGGTGACGTCGCCGGTGGCATCAACGCTGCACGCCACGACGCTCGCACCGACATGTGCGTCGGTGTCGGCGGCAGCCCGGAGGGCATCGTGACCGCCTGCGCGATCAAGGCGCTCGGCGGGCACATCCAGGGTCGTCTGTGGCCGCGTGATGACGACGAGCGTCAGCACGGCATCGACGCCGGTCTCGACATGGATCGCGTCTACGAGGCCGACGATCTGGTGCAGGGCAACAACACGATCTTCGTCGCCACCGGTGTCACCGACGGTCAGCTGGTCGCCGGAGTGCGGCGCGAGCGCGGCTACGTGTACACCGAGAGCGTCGTCCTGCGCGGCGCGTCCGGCACGCTGCGGCGCATCGCGTCAGAGCACCTCGTCTCCAAGTGGCTCTGACAGTCGTCGTTCCCGTCGCATCCTGACGCGACGGCGGGCATCGTTACCGACCCGGTATCGCCTCTGCCGGAGCCGATCCCCTCTTTCCAGCGACCCCGTGTGACAATTGTGACTGGGTTTGTCGCCGTCGCGGAGCCCCCAGGCACCGCGGGCAGAGGAGGACGAACAGATGACAACGCAGCAGACGCGTGGCTCCAAGGCCGCACCGACCAAGATCGTCACGACGAATACCGGACGCATTCTCCGGGTGAGCGCAGACGTGGAACAGGGCATTGCCGTCCCTCCCGTCGCGGTCGCCCCGGCACCGACGGCGGTCGATCCCGCTCGCCGCGCTGACGTGCTCTTCCGCGTCCGCCGGGATGAGGGCCACGAAGTCAGTGCGTGGTGGATGATCGGCGCGTTCTTCGCGACCAGCGGACTCGTCATCCTGCTGCTGAGCGGCGTCCCCGGCATCGCCTGAGCGTCGCCCCGCTAGTCGGCGTCGGCGCCTCGAGTGGACCTGTCGTCGCTGTCGAGCAGCCGACCGCGGATGTCTCCGACGTCGGCGAGCATCGCGCCCTGCACGCTCTCGATCGTGTCGTGCGTGACTGTGCTGCCCCGGTCGAGCGTGTCTTCGTGCTCGGTCGTGGTATCCGGCTCCGCCTCGGTCGTGTCGACGAGTTCCGGCGCAGTGAACCGTCGCGCCGGGGCAGTGACGGGCTGCGGCTTCGCGTCGAGAGCCGATGAGTCGATCCCGGGGAACTGCCGGGCGGTCACGAGCACCCGGTTCTCGAGCGAGCCGGCGAACTTGTTATAGCTGTCGACCGTGCGCTCGAGCGCACGCCTGAGGTCATCCGCGTGTCCTGCGAGCACTCCGAGCCGGTCGTAGAGCTGGGTGCCGAGCGCGAGCAGCGCGCGCGCCTCGGTCGAGACCTCCTGTTGCGTCCACGTGTACGCGACCGTCTTCAGCACAGCCCAGAGGTTGACCGGTGAGGCCAGCGCGACTCGACGACTGAACGAGTAGTCGAGCAGTGTCGGGTCCTCGTCGATCGCCGCGGCGAGCAGCGACTCACTCGGCAGGAAGCAGATCACGAACTCGGGGCTCGCATCGAGGCCCGACCAGTACGCCTTCTTCGAGAGCGCGTCGACATGAGCCCTGACCGCCTTGACATGCCGCTGCATCAGCGTGCGTCGCTGCGCTTCGTGCGCATCGCCTGCCGGCAACGCCGAGGCTTCGAGGTAGGCATCGAGCGGGACCTTGGCGTCGACCGGGATCGAGGCGCCCCCAGCGAGGCGGATCACCATGTCGGGGCGGCCCTGACCGCGGTCGGAGGCGATCGTCGCCTGCAGGTCGAAGTCCACGTGCCTGGTGAGTCCTGCGGCCTCGACGACGCGCCGCAGCTGCGTCTCGCCCCACACGCCTCTGGTGGCCGTCGAACGCAATGCGCCGGCGAGCGACTCGGTGGTGGCGCGGAGCGCCTCGTCGGATTCCTGCGCACGTCGCAGCTGCTCGGCGAGGGTGCCGAACTGCTCGTGGCGCTCCTGCTCGATCGTGGCGACCTTGCTCTGCATCTGCTGCAGGCTCTCGCGCACAGGGGCGAGCGCAGTGAGGACGGCGTTCTGCTGCTGCACCCGGAGCGCCTCGGCGCGCTGCTCGGCCCGCGAGTGCTCCACCGCATCGCGGTACAGGTCGTACTGCCGATCGCGGTCGTCGCGAGCCGCTGCGAGCTCGGCCTCGGCGCGCGCCAGCGTGGCGGCCCCTCGTCCGGCATGCAGCGCCCAGCCGAGCGCACCGCCGGCGGCGAGGGCCGCGAGCACGAGGAGAACGATCAATGCAGCATCCATGTGCCCATCGTGCCCGAGGGGTCGGACATCGGCGGGAGCGGCGCGGCCGGCCGGTCGCGCCGGGCAAACGGGCGGCCCCAGGTGGTGCCGGCTAGGCGACAGCGCGCTCCGGCACACGAGCCGGCGGCTGCGTCACACGCAGGCTCAGTGCGTCGGCGAGCTCGTGCACATCCGCTGCACCGACACGACGAGCGGAATCGATCACGATCTGCGCGCAGGCGCGAGCATCCGCCAGCGCGTCGTGGTGCGAGAACTCGGCGAATCCTGCGGCTGCGGCGGCAACCGGCAACCGGTAGGAGTCGAGGTCATAGACCTTCCGCGCCACCTGCAGGCTGCAGAGCGAGCGGTAGGGCGGGCAGTCGCCGCCGGTGGCTTCCGAGGCGCGGCGCAGCACGTTCAGATCGAAGCCGGCATTGTGCGCGACCAGCACGTCGTCCCCCGCGAACTCGCAGAGGCGGGAGAACTGCTCGGTCCACGTCGCCGCCGAACGCACGTCCGAAGCGTGGATCCCGTGGATCCGCACGTTCCACTCCTGGAATTCGTCGTGACCGGCCGGAGGCTGGATCAGCCATCCCGTCATGGCGACGACCTCGCCGTCGCGCACGCGCACGAGTCCGACGGAACAGGCGGAGGCAGGGCTGGAGTTCGCGGTCTCGAAGTCGATGGCGGTGAAGTCCAGGGGCACGTCATTCACTCTCTCCCGCGGATTCGGCACGGCCCGGATGACTCGCCGTAGGCTGGCGACATGGCAGATGAGCGGGCGACGTCTTTCGGTGCACGGGCGGGCGACTACGAGGCAGGACGACCCGAATATCCCTTCGCGGCGGTCGCATGGATGCTCGAGCCGATGCCCCATGGGTCGCGACGGATCGCTGACGTCGGCGCCGGCACCGGCAAGCTCACCCGCGCCCTGCTCGCGGCACCGGATGCCGAGGTCATCGCGCTCGATCCCGACCCGGCCATGCTCGCGACCCTCAGCGTCTCGATCCCCGGCGTGCCGACGTTCGTGGGCTCGGCGGAGCGCCTGCCGCTGCCGGATTCGAGCGTCGATGCGGTCGTGCTCGGGCAGGCGTGGCACTGGGTGGAGCCGGTCGCCGCCTCGGCCGAGATCGGCCGCGTGGTGCGGTCAGGGGGAGTGCTCGGGCTGATCTGGAACATCCGCGACGAGCGCCAGGAGTGGGTGCGCCGGCTCACCGCGATCATGCACGGCAGTGCTGCCGAAGAGATGCTGGCGGCGGGCGACCCCGTCGTGTCCGCGCCGTTCGGCGTGCTGGAGCAGGATTCCTGGGAGTGGTCGCGGCCGATCACCCGGTGGCAGCTGCACAGCATGGCGTCGTCGCGCAGCTACGTGATCACGGCATCGGGCGACGAGAAGGCCCGGATCCGCCGCGAGATGGACGCTCTGTTCGACGAGCTCGGCCTCGACGCCGACGACACGATCGACCTCCCCTACGTGACGGGGGCGTTCCGCACCGTTCGTGACTGAGCGCCCTCCCCGCATCCGCAGCATCCGCGACCGGTAGACTCCTACCCCGTGGCTCTCACTATCGGCATCGTCGGCCTGCCCAACGTCGGCAAGTCCACCCTCTTCAACGCACTCACCAAGAACGACGTGCTCGCGGCGAACTATCCGTTCGCGACGATCGAGCCCAACGTCGGTGTGGTGAACCTGCCTGACCCTCGGCTCGACACGCTCGCCGGGATCTTCGGCAGCGAGCGCATTCTGCCTGCCGCGGTGTCGTTCGTCGACATCGCCGGCATCGTGCGCGGAGCGAGCGAGGGCGAGGGACTCGGCAACAAGTTCCTCGCGAACATCCGCGAGGCGGATGCGATCGCTCAGGTCGTCCGCGGCTTCGCCGATGACGACGTCGTGCACGTGGACGGTGCCGTGAACCCGGCATCCGACATGGAGACGATCAACGCCGAGCTCATGCTCGCCGACCTCGAGACCGTCGACAAGGCGATCGCGCGGTACGAGAAGGAAGTGCGCGGCAAGAAGATCGAGCCCGTCGTGCTCGAGACCGCCGTCGCCGTGAAGGATGCGCTGGAGCGCGGCGTGCTGCTCAGCGTCGCCGGCATCGACCTGACGCCGATCCGCGAGCTCGGACTGCTGACCGCCAAGCCCGTCATCTTCGTCTTCAACGTCGACGAGGCGGTGCTGACCGACGACGCACGCAAGGCGGAACTCGCCGCGCTCGTCGCTCCGGCGAAGGCCATCTTCCTCGACGCCAAGATCGAGTCGGAGCTGATCGATCTCGACCCGGAGGATGCCGCGGAGCTGCTGGCCTCGACCGGTCAGGACGAATCGGGCCTCGACCAGCTCGCGCGAATCGGCTTCGACACGCTCGGACTGCAGACCTACCTCACCGCCGGACCGAAGGAAGCCCGCGCCTGGACGATCCCCAAGGGCTCGAAGGCGCCGCAGGCCGCCGGTGTCATCCACACCGACTTCGAGAAGGGGTTCATCAAGGCGGAGATCGTCTCGTTCGACGACCTCGTCGAGACCGGCTCAGTGGTGGAGGCCCGTGCCAAGGGCAAGGCCCGTCTCGAGGGCAAGGACTACGTCATGCAGGACGGCGACGTCGTGGAGTTCCGCTTCAACAACTGAGGCGGGCGTTCATGCGCGGCTGACGGAGCGCCCCGTTCGTGTTCGATTCCGTCTCGTCGGATGTTGCACGTGTCCGCCGTCGCAAGCCAGAATGACGAGCAGGCTGCCTGACGGTGACGTCGTGGAGCTCCATCAGACGAGACGCAACGACTCGTGTGAACTCCACGAACCGGAAAGCCCTCATGACAACGGTCTCCACTTCGCCGCGCACCAACACGCTGGCGCTCGTCAGCTTCATCGCCGCATTCATGATCCCCGTCGCCGGCGCCATCCTCGCCGTGTTCGCACTCCGTCAGCTGAGGACGCCAGGAAACCGGGAGACCGGAGCCGGGCTCGCCCGGTGGGCGCTCGTGATCGGGCCTGTGGGGGCCCTGATCCAGCTGGGCTTCATCGTCGTGTGGTTCAACCTGTTCTTCTCCGCTCTCAACGGTCAGCCGGTCGGCGGCTGATGCTGGCAGCACCGACCGGAGCGGCAGGTTGAGCATCTACTCGTTCCATCTCGCGCGGATGCCGGTGATCGCCGCGATCGGCGGGATCCTTCGCGCGCCGAAGGCGCCGGGGCTCCGCCACATCGAGGTGCTCGCCGGCATGCAGCTGGGGGCGCCGGTGGTCTCCACGCGGCGGATGCAGGTGCGCAGAGTCGCAGTGTTCGCCGAGTGGGCGGACGAAGCCGCGCTCGAGGAGTTCCTGGCCTCGCATCGGTTCGGGCGCGAGCTGGACAAGGGCTGGCACCTCCGGCTGCAGTTCGTACGCCGGTGGGGTGCGGTGCGCGAGCTGTCGGCGCTTCCGGAGGTGGCTGGTCGGATGAAGCGTGACGAACCTGTGGTCGCGGTCACGCTCGCTCGGATGCGGTTGCCGGAGCTCCCGCGCTTCCTGCACTGGGGGCGGCCGGTCGAGCGCCAGGTGCGGGATCATCCCGAGACGACGCTCGCCACCGCGGCGATCCGTGCGCCGCGGACGATCTCGACCTTCTCGATCTGGACAAGCACCGCCGCCATGACCGGCATGGTGTTCGGCCGCGATGATGGCGCAGCCGCGCACCGTCATTCCAGCGCGATGGCGGAGCGCGAGCGGCGCGACTTCCACCATGAGTTCACGACGATGCGGTTCCGGCCGCTCTCCGAGCATGGGGAGTGGGAAGGACGCGGTGACTACGTGCCCTGGGGTGACCGCGCTCAGTCGAGCTGATCGAGTGCTTCCTGCGCCTCGGCGACCGCGTTCGAGGCAGCGGTGAGGTCGTCGGCCGTCGCCGCTTCGCGCTCCTCGGCGGTCTGCAGATCGACTTCGGCTCGCTCGGCATCCGTCCTCGTCTTCGCGAGCTCGGCTTCGAGCTCGGCGATCCGGGCGTGCAGATCCTCTGAACGCCGGTCGGCATCCTTGCGTGTCGTGTCGGCCTTCGTGTGGGCGCGCTCGGCCTGATCGCGTGCCTTCTCGGCCTCGCGGAGTGCGCGCTCCGCGTCGCGTCGCCGACGACGCGCGCCGACCTCATCTGCGGGGGCGGGCGACGGCGACGGCGCATCAGGCATCGCGCCAGCGACCACAGTGCCGAGATCGACACCGCCCGACGACTCCAGCTCGCGGATGAGGCGGCCCGAGGCGACGGCCGCAGCCGCGTCCGGGTCGAAGAATGCGGCCGAGAGCGTCTGCTGCACCGCGTCGAGTGTTGCGGGGGTGACGCGCTCGCCGCGAGCCTTCGCCAGCTCGGCAGCGCCCTGGGCGAGGCGGCGAGTGAGCGCTCGTCGCTCTCTGCCGAGCTTCGCCAGCGTCTGGGCGTCGAGATCCTCCTGCGCCTCGCGCAGCTCCTCCGCGAGCTGCAGCGCCTCGGAGAGCTGATCGGCACGCTCATGAGCGAACACGTTGACGACCCAGGCGGCGATCGACGGCTTGCGAAGTGCCTTGACCTGCGCCGACAGCGCAGCACCCGCGTCTTTGGCCTTGGCATCCCGCGCTGCGATGAACTCCGCGGGCGGACCGCTGTAGAGCTCGGCGGCGATCGACTCCAGCGTCTCATCGCTCATCGTCGTCGCTCCTCCCGTGGCTGACCCGGCCGCTGCGGCAGCGGCACGAGTCTATGGCCGCGTCGCACCCGACGGTGCCGTCACCGCGCCGGGTCCGCCTCGACCGGCAACTGTTCGGCCGGGACGATCACCACGTCCTGCACCTTCCAGTCGAGGTCCGCGATGCCCTGCGCGACGGTCGTGACGTCGCGAACCGCGACCTTGCCCCGCCGCGGCACGACGAACGCCTCCACCTGGAAGACCTGGCCCTGGTCGCGCAGGCGCACCGCAGCATCCCGCACCCACGGCTGCGCACGCAGATACGCGACGATGTCGTGGGCGAGCGGATGCGGCTTCGCGCTGTCGTAGGTACGTGCCCGCTGGTCTATCAGATCGACGACGGCTGCCTTGGTGTTGCGGACACCGTCCCAGATGATGCCGAGCGAGATGAAGATCGCCGCCGCACCGTCGAGCCACCACACCCCGGCCCCGACGCCGAGCACGCCGACGACCGAGGCGACGGTGGTCTGCCAGTCGGCCTTCGCCATGTCGGCATCGGCGTAGAGGAGCTTGTTGTGCAGCACGGGCGCGAGTCTGGCCTTGGCCGGGCCGTAGAAGAAGATCGGGCCGACGATGACGACCGTCATCACCGCGACCATGAGCCACCCCAGCCAGATCGTGTGCCCGAACAGCTGCACGGTTCCGATGGTGGGATGCTCGCCCGCGATCAGACCGATCACGGATTCCACGGCGAGGTTCGCGCCGACCACGAACAGGGCGACGCCGGCGACGAGGTGTCCGATGCCCATCGCGCGATGCAGGCCGTAGGGATGCGTGCGGTTCGGACGGCGTCTGACGAACAGCAGCGCGACCAGGAACGCGACCTGGGGGATCAGCGACAGCATGTCCTCGATCCATGCGGTCCGCATCGCCTGCGAGTTGCCGACCACGAGCGCGATCACCGCGATCGTGACGCTCGTGTAGGCGATCGTGAACCACTCCCAGCGGACCGCCGATCGCAGCGCTCTCGCCTGCTCGGGAGGGAGGTCGGTGCGTCCGAACTCGTGGACCCGACTCATCGTCCGATCTCCTCATCGAGGAACCCCTCGAGACGCGACAGGAACGCGTTCTCACCGAGCGGCACGAGCATCACGAGCTCGCGCCCGTCGGCCCCGTCGATCCCGCGGTAGCCGCGGCTGACCCCCGCCTTGTCGAGCCAGGGCGTGTCTGCGGTGATGCCACCGGCGATCAGATCGAGATCGCCGCTCTCCAGCATCCGCACCAGCGATTCCTCGGTGGCCACCGTCCAGGTCGGCTTCGCGTCGATGCTCGCGGCGAAGTCGTCGACCAGCTCGACGACGGTCCCCGAGGGGGTGCCGCCGTCGGTTCGCACCAGATCGCCGTCCGGCGAGACGCCGACCCGGAGCTCGCCCCCGCTGACCGACTCGAGGGTGCCATCGGGATCTGCCGGGATGCTGAGCCCGCAACCTGCCAGGAGAACGGCCACGAGCGCAGCAGTCATGGCGCTCGAGATCGCGCGGATGGATGATCGTCGGATGCTCACCGACCGATCATGTCGGATGCTCACCGACCGATCATTTCGAGCACCGGCACGAGCTCGGAAGCCGATTGACGTGCTCGGCGTCGAGGAGTAGAGGCGGCAGCGAGGGAAGGTGCGCCTTACCCTGCGGCCGGATACGCTTGATGCGGCCCGCTCGGGCGTCCCCACGAACACCGGACGACCTGTGCCGCGCCTGCTGACGAACGCTGCTGACGAACCCCGCGAGGAGACTGCTGAGAATGGTCGACACCCAGATCTTCGAACCCGATGGACGTGCGATTCCCTTCGTGGATGAGGGCGACGGACCGGTTCGGCTGGTGCTCATCCAGGAGCGGGGACTCTCCGCCGACGTGCTGGGCGTCGCGGCGCACTACCTCGCGGAGGAAGCAGGCTTCCACGTCCTCCGGGTCGGCCACCGCGCCGACACCGAGGCCACGCTCGACGAGCGCGTCGCCGATGTCCTCGCCGTGGTCGATCACGTCGGCATGGACGATGCCTGGATCGGCGGACACGGATTCGGCGGCACGATCGCCCGCGCACTCGTGGCGGCGCACGTCGCGCGCGCGAACGGACTCCTGCTGCTCGGGGTCGAGGACGTGGACATCCCGGTCGCCCCGGCCATCCCGGTGCTGATCGTGCAGGGAACCGAGGACGACGACAACCCTGCTGCGAACGCGGAGCGCCTGCAGGCCACGATGCCGGACCGCTCGAGCATCAAGACGATCGCCGGAGACCACCTGTTCCCGATCCATCACCCGATCGAGACGGGCGTGATCATCGAGGAGTACCTGGACTGGGACTGACCGCGCACACGACGTCGAGCACGCTGCGACTGGCTGAGGAGCGCGTGCGCGACTGAGAAGATGGTCTGATGACCGCAACGCTCGTCGCGCAGCACCTCGCCGGTGGCTACGGCCATCGCATCCTCTTCGACTCGCTCGATCTCACCGTCTCGCCCGGAGATGTCGTCGGTGTCGTCGGTGTCAACGGCGCAGGCAAATCCACGCTGCTGCGTCTGCTCGCCGGTGCCGACGCGCCGGCCGGCGGCACGATCTCATTCGCGCCGTCCGACGCTTTCGTCGGATGGCTGCCGCAGGAGCACGAGCGGGTCGAGGGCGAGTCGGTCGCGCAGTACATCGCGCGGCGCACCGGGTGCGCGCAGGCTACGGCCGACATGGATGCCACGGCGGCCGCACTCGCGGACCCCGCCCTCGCGCCGGCGGGAGTCGACCCCGCTGACGCCTACTCGACGGCACTGGACCGGTGGCTCGCCAGCGGCGCGGCCGACCTGGACGAGCGGATTCCTGCGGTCCTGGCCGAGCTGGGCCTCGAGCTCGAAGGCGGTGCGGCCGAGGACGCGCTGATGACCTCGCTCTCCGGCGGACAGGCGGCACGCGTCGGCCTCGCGGCCCTGCTGCTGTCGCGCTTCGACATCGTCCTGCTCGACGAGCCGACCAACGATCTCGACCTCGACGGGCTGGAGCGCCTGGAAGCCTTCGTGCGCGGTCTGCGTGGTGGTGTCGTGCTGGTGAGTCACGACCGTGAATTCCTCGCCAGGGCGGTGACGCGAGTGCTCGAACTGGATCTCGCGCAGAACTCGCACCGCATCTACGGCGGCGGCTATGACGCGTACCTCGAGGAGCGGGCCACGGTGCGGCGCCACCTGCGCGAGAAATACGACGAGTTCGCCGACAAGAAGGCGGACCTGGTCGCTCGGGCGCGGACCCAGCGGGAGTGGTCGAGCCAGGGTGTGCGCAATGCCATGAAGAAGGCGCCGGACAACGACAAGATCCGCCGGAAGGCGTCGACCGAGTCCAGCGAGAAGCAGGCGCAGAAGGTGCGGCAGATGGAGAGCCGGATCGCGCGGCTCGACGAGGTCGAGGAGCCGCGCAAGGAGTGGCAGCTCGAATTCACGATCGGTTCGGCGCCCCGGTCGAGCTCGGTGGTGTCGACGCTGAGCGCCGCGGTGTTCCGGCAGGGCGACTTCACGCTCGGACCGGTGTCACTGCAGGTGAATGCGGGGGATCGGATCGGCATCACCGGTCCGAACGGCGCCGGGAAGTCGACACTGCTGCGAGGGCTGTTGAGGCGTCAGAATCCGACTGAGGGGTCGGCGAGCCTCGGTGCGAGCGTCGAGATCGGCGAGATCGATCAGGCGCGGTCGCTCCTGGTCGGATCGACACCGCTCGCCGACGCGTTCGAGGCGCTGGTGCCCGAGATGGCATCCGGCGAGGTCCGCACGCTGCTGGCGAAGTTCGGACTGCGTGCCGACCATGTCGCGCGCGCGGTCGATGGGCTCTCACCGGGGGAGCGCACGCGGGCCGCGCTGGCGCTGCTGCAGGCCCGAGGCGTGAACCTGCTGGTGCTCGATGAGCCGACGAACCATCTCGACCTCGCGGCGATCGAGCAGCTCGAGCAGGCGCTCGAATCGTACGAGGGCACGCTGCTGCTCGTCACGCACGATCGACGGATGCTGGACACCGTGCGCATCGAGCGTCGCTGGCAGGTCGAGCGCGGTCAGGTCTCCGAGCGATAGGGCCTAGCGGCCCTGCCGCTTCTTGTATGGCTTGGGCTGGCCCTTCACGATGGGCGCGCGGCCCTTGCCCTTCGACGCCTTCGCCTTGCCGCCGCCCGGTGCCTGCTGCTTCGGCGCAGGTGCCGGTGCTGCGGCGACCGTCTGCTGCGCCTCGACCAGCAGCAGCTCGCCGACCTTCGTCAGACGCGTCGGGCTCTCACGATGGATGACCGGATGCCCGACCTCCTCCTCGAGCTTGTCGATCGAGGTGTGCAGCGAGGCCAGCGGGATCCCGAGCTTCTCGGCAGCTCGTGGAAAGTGCAGTTCCTCGGCGAGGACCACGAAACGACGGAGCAGTGCGATCTTCACGGGAACCCTTCGACGGCGCGCGGGATGCGCGACGTCTTCCAGGGTACGCGGTGGGGGAGCGCTCAGATGTCGCCGAAGTCGTTCGACGGCATCTGGATCTGGGTCACGGTATCCCCGTCGAGGAGGAACAGCGTGAACTCCTGGCCGACCGAGCCGGGTCGGGACAGCGAGGACGTATCGGGTACATCACGGCCGCCGAGACGGAGTTCGGTGGCTGTCGCCGGATCGCTGTCCTCGGTCAGCGTGGAGGCTCCGGCCGCGAGCAGGTCGCTGCGGGAAGAACCGACTGTGAGACCGAGATCCGTCACGATCGGTACCGCTCCGACCTCGCTGCGGGTCACGGCGACGGACGCCGGCCCTTCGCCGTTGGCGTAGACGATGGCCGAGATGCCGTCCCAGGCATATCGGACGAGTCCGGAGTCACCGCCATACGGTCCCTCGAGCGGTTCGCCGACCGGGAGTTCTCCGATGACCTCGTGGAGCAGGGCGATCAGCGCCGCACCTTCGGCGAAGCTGGCGCTGCGACTGCCCGAAGCGTCTGCGAACGAGATTCCGTCGATCGTGACAGTGAGCTGAGCGACCTCGGCCGGCGGCGTGGGGGCCTCGGATGCGGACGCCGACGGCGTTGCCGAAGCCGAAGTCGAGGGCGACTGCGCTGGAGCGGGGTTCGTGCATCCGGTCAGGAGGCCGATGGCGATGGCGCCCGCAGCAAGCGGGAGAAGGACGCGGTGTGACATGAATCGATCCTAGAAGCAGGTATCGTGTGCAGCCCGCCGTGGCATGACCCCCGCTGATCAATCGTTATGAAGAATTCGCCGCGGTCGCACGCAGAGACGACGGATGCCGCGACCCAGTGGGCCGCGGCATCCGGAAATCTGCGTCAGGCGACCTGCGGGAGCACCGCGAACGACACGGACCCCTCGTCGTCGACACCCGCATCGAGGATCTTGTCCTCGAGCGCGGTGGCCGCGGTCTCGTCGAGGAACAGACGGGTGCCCGACACCTCGACGATCTGATCCTGCGGTTCGGGGTCAGAGGTGACCAGGACGGCGAGTCGTGCGCCGCCTCCCGCTTCCGGTGCGGGTGTGGAGTGGATGCGAAGCCCTGCTTCTGGCGTATCGCTCTGACGGCTCACGAGCGTCGTGACGATGGCGGTGGCGTTGTCGGTGAGGGTGAGCATGCGCTCTCCTTCCGTTCGGGGCATGCCGCGGTCGCGACACGTCCGGGCAACGATGCCCCACGTGGCGTCGGGCTTCAACCCCCTTGCGGCGGTTCGGAGGAACCTCCTATGTTGCGAGCCGCTTGCGCATGAAGACCTGCTCCGTGCCGTCGCCGTCCGGCACGCGTTCGCTCGCTGAGTAGCCGCACCGCTCGTACAGCTCGATGTTCGCCTCGCTCAGACTGCCCGTGAACAGCTCGGCTTCCGCGGCTCCCGAGCGTTCCTCCGTCGCCTCGAGCAGGAGCCGTCCGATGCCCTCGCCCTGCTGGTCGGGCGCGACCGCGATGCGGCCGATCAGCAGCAGCTCGCCGTCGATCCGGTAACGGATCGAGCCGACGAGGCGTGCCCCTCGGCGCGCACCGAGCGCGCTGCCCTCGTGCAACTCGGCGACCACCTGCTCCAGCGTCTGCGTGAGCGGCGGCATGTCCGTGCTGCCGTAGATCTGCGCCTCAGAGACGAACGCGGCTCGCTGCAGGGTCAGCACCTCCCCGGCATCCGTATCGGTGAGCGGGGTGATCGTGACTTCGAGTTCTGTGTGCATCGTGCTCCTTCCGTCTGCCACGATCCGGGCGGCGAGTCTGCGCTGTCAACCCCCTCGGGTGGGGCGCGCCTGACGAGTACCGTCGCGTGCATGGCTGAGAACACGAAGACGAAGTCCACCACGACGCGCGGCTCCAAGACGACGCGACGGCAGGGCGCAGAGCGCGGCTTCACGGCCTCGAAGGAGCTCGCCGCCAACCTCCAGGTGGTGCTGGTCGATCTGCTCGAACTCGCGCTGCAGGGCAAGCAGGCGCACTGGAACGTCGTCGGGCAGAACTTCCGCGACACCCACCGCCAGCTCGACGAGATCATCGACGCGGCGCGCGAGTTCAGCGACACGGTCGCCGAGCGGATGCGCGCCCTGCACGCCGTGCCGGACGGACGCAGCGCCACGATCGCCGCGAAGACCTCGCTGCCGGAGTTCCCGGCGGGCGAGGTGTCGACATCGGAGACGATCGACCTCATCACGGAGCGCCTCGACGCCACGGTCGCGACGATGCGTGGCGTGCACGACGAGGTCGACGAGGAGGACCCGACCTCCGCAGACATCCTGCATGCCGTGATCGAGAAGCTCGAGCAGTTCGCGTGGATGGTCAGCGCCGAGAACCGGAGCCCCGCCGGACGCTGAACCCCGTCAGCTCACCGTTCGTGCGTCGTCGCTGAATGCGCGGCGCACGAAGCGGGGAGTGCGAACCAGAGCAGCGTCACACCGATCACCGAGGCGATGAGCGCGACGATGCCCGCCGTCCGGCCGACCGTGAAGTCGACGATCAGCGTCGTGACCCCGATCGTCAACGCAGCGATGACGGTGAGGTCGACCTTGACGATGCGCGCGGCGACGCGGACCAGCTCCGGCTTGCGTCGGCGCCCGAACAGCGCCCGGTGCATCACCACAGGAGCGAGGGCGAGGATCGTCGCGAGCGACGCCAGCACCACGAGCACGACGTAGACGTCGACCTGCAGCGCGTCCATGTCGGTGAACCGCGGCTGGAAGGCGACGGCGAGCAGGAACCCGGTCAGGATCTGCGTGCCGGTCTGCATCACCCGCAGCTCCTGCATGAGCTCGTCCCAGTTGCGGTCCGCTCGCTCGTTCGGGGTCTCGTCGCGCCCGTCGACGCGATCGTCGTGTTCGACCGAGTCGGCGGCTGAGGGATCGGAGGTCATGACACCAGTGTCGTGCGCAGAGTTCGTCGGTGTCCAGACGGTGCGGTCAGCCGGCGCGGCCCGATTCAGTCGGTCGTCGGAGTGGTCTCGGTCTGCTCCTCGCGCAGCCTCGGCTCGGTCCGGCGCTCTGGGCGCAGGCCCGTCTTGTCGGCGTAGAAGGCTCGGATCCGATCCATGTCGGCCTGCACGTCTCCGGTGAGCTCCAGCGTCGGGCCGAGACCGCTCGTCATGGTCGTGCGGTCCACGAACCCGAGCGTCACCGGCATCCCGGTCTCGCGGGCGATGCGGTAGAAGCCTGACTTCCAGTAGTCGTTGCCGCCGCGGGTGCCGTCCGGTGTGATCACGAGACCGAACACCTCACCGGCATGCACCTGTCCGACGACGTCCGTGACCACGCGTCCAGGATCGGAGCGGTCGACGGGCACGCCGCCGATGCTGCGCATGATCGGACCGCGCCAGCCGCGGAACAGGCTCTTCTTGCCGA
This sequence comes from Microbacterium oxydans, assembly GCF_000956525.1. Classification (GTDB taxonomy): domain Bacteria; phylum Actinomycetota; class Actinomycetes; order Actinomycetales; family Microbacteriaceae; genus Microbacterium; species Microbacterium oxydans_A. The sequence goes on along the minus strand of NZ_JYIW01000026.1, from coordinate 1,077,200 downwards.
GCCAGTGCACGTCGATCCCGAGGCGCCAGGAGATCGCGAGCATCAGCACGAAATCCCAGTTCGAGGTATGGGGCGCGCCGATCAGGATCGTGGGCCTGGTCGGGACGGCGTCGTGCCCGACCAGTGTCCAGCGGCTGAACGCCCAGTAGATGCGGGCGAGGAATCGTCGGAGCATGCCTCAACCGTAGGCGATCGGTGCGTTCGTCCGCTGGGTGCCCGCGGGCCCGGATATGCCGAACCGGCGCCCCCGCCCCCCAGGAGGCGTAGCATCGAGGGATGAAGAAAACGGAGCAGGCCGTCTCGGAGCACGACGTACCCTTGGTGCTGTCGCCGCTGCCCGACGCCCTGAACCTGCTCGATGATGACGCCGCGGGCTACTGCAGCGGCGGCGTCTGCCACTTCTCGGCTCCCAAGCAGCCGTAGCGATCCGGCGTCACGCCGCCGTCGGAACGGTCAGAGACCGCCCCGACGGCAGAGCGATCAGTGGCCGCCGTGGAAGTCGCCGTTGGCGTCGTCTGCCGGCTTGCGCACGAACGGGCTCAGCGCCACCGTCGCGAGCGAGATGATCGCCGCGATCAGGAACGCCATCCGTGCACCCGGGGCTCCGGCGACCGCGGTCGACAGGCCTTCCTGCTCGCCCGCGTGCAGGATCGACGAGTAGGTGACGAGGAGCAGCGCGACGCCTGCGGCGCCACCGACCTGCTGCAGCGTGTTCAGCACTGCTGAACCGTGCGAGTACAGCGGCCGCGGCAGTGAGCCGAGCGATGCGGAGAACAGCGGGGTGAACGACATCGCGAGTCCGACCGACATGGCGGCCTGCACGATGATCAGGACCCACCAGACGGTGTGCTCGCCGACCGTCGAGTAGTAGAACAGCGCGGCCGACACCAGCATCGTGCCCGGGATGAGCAGCGGGCGGGTGCCTCGCGCGTCGTACACGCGTCCCATGATCGGCCCGAGCAGACCCATCAGCAGTGAACCAGGGAGCAGGATCAGCCCGGACTCGAGCGGGTTGAGGCCTGCGACGTTCTGCAGGTACTGCGGGAGCAGCGTCAGCGTGCCGAACATCGACAGCGCGAGGATCGACATGATGATCACGGACAGCGTGAAGTTGCCGGAGCGGAACACGCGCAGGTCGAGGAGCGCGTCGTCGATGCGCTGCAGCACGAGCTGGCGCCACACGAACAGTCCGAGCGACACCGCACCGACGACCAGGGAGATGATGCCGGCGGTCTCGCCGGATCCGCCCTCGCCGCCGAACTGGCTGAGCCCGAAGACGATGCCGCCGAAGCCGAGCGCGGCGAGCGGGATCGAGAGCACGTCGAGCGGGACCTTGCGGGTCTCGCCGAGGTTCGTCATCCACTTCGAACCCATCGCCAGCGCGATCAGCGCGATCGGCAGGATGATCGCGAACAGCGCACGCCAGCTCGCCAGCTCGAGGACTGCGCCGGCGAGCGTCGGGCCGATGGCGGGAGCGAGCGAGATCACGAGGCCGACACGGCCCATCATGCGGCCGCGCGACTGCGGCGGGACGACGTTCATGATGGTCGTCATCAGCAGCGGCATCATGATGCCGGTACCGGCGGCCTGGATCACGCGGCCGACCAGCAGCATCCCGAAGCCGGGGGCGACGAGGCAGACCAGCGTGCCGAGCGAGAACGCGATCATCGCGGCGATGAAGACCTGACGCGTCGTGAATCGCTGCAGGATGAAGCCGGTCGTGGGGATCACGACCGCCATCGTGAGCATGAACGCGCTGGTGAGCCACTGCCCGAGCTCCGGCGGGATGCCGAGGTCGGTGTTGAGGTGGGGGATCGCGATCCCCATCGTGGTCTCGTTGAGAATGGCGACGAAGGCTGCGACGAGGAGCAGCCAGATGACCCGCATGTCGGAGCGCGAGATCGCGCCTGCTGCGGGAGCGGGGGTCTTGATCGAACCGGTGTCGACGGCAGACATACGGCCTCCTGGGCGCAAGAAGGGGGGGGAGTGCGCGAGTGCGCTGGGACCATTCAGCGTAACCGGGGCTTCAGACATTTCATTCCCGATCCATCGGATCCGTTCAGGGTGGGCTGGGTCGACCCTGATGTGGGATGCCATGACTACGCTGGCGACATGAGCATGGGTGGCGGCGGTCGAGGCGGGTTCCGAGGCGTCGATGAGGCGGCGCAGCGCAGGCAGAACGCCGAGGCGCCGAGCATCAGCGGGCTCGGCGCGCGCGTGGTCACGCTGTTCCGGGCCTACAAGCTGCGGATCTTCTTCACCGGCATCCTCGTGATCGTCGGTGCTGCGATCGCCGTGATCCCGCCACTGCTGGTGCAGCGGATCTTCGATGACGCGCTCTTCCCGGTCGACGGGAGCGGTCCCCGGATCCAACTGCTGATCTGGCTCGTCGTCGCGATGGTGGGGCTGTTCCTGTTCTCCGCGGTGCTCGGGGTCGGCCAGACCTGGCTCACCTCGACCGTGGGCAACAGCGTGACCGGTGATCTGCGGGTTCGTCTGTTCGAGCATCTCCAGGCCATGGAGCTCGGATTCTTCACCCGCACCAAGACAGGGGTCATCCAGTCGCGCCTGCAGAACGACGTCGGCGGTGTGTCCGGAGTGCTGACGAACACCGTGACGAGCATCCTCGGCAACGTCGTCACCGTGATCGCCTCGCTCGTGGCCATGATCCTGATCGATTGGCGGCTCACGCTGATCGCGGTCGTGCTGATGCCTTTCCTGATCGTGGTGCAGCGCAAGGTCGGCCAGGTGCGCGCACGGATCGCGGGAGAGACGCAGGAGTCGCTGTCCGAGCTGACGACGATCACGCAGGAGACGCTGAGCGTCTCGGGGATGCTGCTGTCGAAGGCGTTCAACCGGCAGCGCACCGAGTCGGCGCGATACCAGGCTGAGAACCGCAACCAGGTGACGCTGCAGGTGCGACGGGCGATGAGCGGTCAGGGGTTCTTCGCGGTCGTCCAGGTGCTGATGGCCAGCGTTCCCGCGGTGATCTATCTCGTCTCCGGCTATCTGATCGCCGGCGGCGCCGGTGCCATCACGGCAGGCACCGTCGTCGCGTTCACGACGGTCCAGGCGCGGCTGCTGCAGCCGCTGATGGGCCTCATGCGCGTCTCGCTCGACCTGCAGACCTCTTCGGCACTGTTCGCGCGCATCTTCGAGTATCTCGACCTCGTCCCGGAGATCCAGGATGCTCCGAACGCCATCGCCGTCGCCGAGGCGCCGGGTCCCCGCGGGCGGATCGAGTTCGCCGACGTCGTGTTCCGGTACCCGGATGCGACCGCCGACGCCCGCCCGACGCTCCAGGGGGTCTCCTTCACGGCGGAGCCGGGGCAGCATGTCGCATTCGTCGGGCCGTCCGGCGCCGGCAAGACGACGGTGCTGTATCTCGCGCCCCGGCTGTACGAGGCGCACAGCGGCTCGGTGCTGTTCGCCGGGGCCGACGTGCGAACCCTCACGCAGGAGTCGATCATCGACGACGTCGGCATCGTGTCGCAGGAGACGTACCTGTTCCACGCCACGATCAGGGAGAACCTGCTCTACGCCAAGCCCGGGGCGACCGAGGAGGAACTGATCGCGGCGTGCACGGCTGCGAACATCCACCACATCATCGCGGGATTCGAGGACGGCTACGACACGGTCGTCGGCGAACGCGGCTATCGCCTCTCCGGCGGCGAGAAGCAGCGGATCGCGATCGCCCGCGTGCTGCTGAAGGATCCGCCGGTGCTGCTGCTCGACGAGGCGACCTCAGCCCTCGACACGGTGTCGGAGCGAGTGGTGCAGGAAGCCCTCGACGAGGCGGCGCGCGGACGCACCACGCTGTCGATCGCGCACCGGCTGTCCACCGTGATGGGCGCGGACGTGATCCATGTGCTCGAGGCAGGACGGATCGTCGAGTCCGGCACGCACGCCGAGCTCCTCGCGAAGGGCGGGCTGTACGCCGAGCTCGCAGCGCAGCAGGTGGCCGCCTCTCGTGTGCTCACGACCGAAGCGGTGGTGGAGGAAGCCGTGACCGGCGGGGTCCGGGCTGCGTTCACCGACCGTCGGGCCGACCGGGCGCCGACTGATTCGGTGGGTGAGGATGCGGTGGCGACGCTCACCGCATCCGTCCCACTGCTCGACGGTCCGCAGGTCGATGAGCGGACATATCCCGAGCACGCCTGAGGCGAGGGCGACCCCTGCGGGTCAGTGCACCGAGAGGCCGCCGTCGACGAACAGCGAGTGCCCGGTGATGTACCCGGCGCCGGCACCCGCGAGGAACACCGCCGCCGCGGCGAAGTCCTCCGGCATGCCGTTCCGCCCGATCATGGTGCGCGCCGCGAGGGCAGCGACCTTCTCGGCGTCCTGCTGCAGGCGGGCGTTCAGCGGGGTGAGCACGAACCCCGGCACGAGCGTGTTGCTCGTGACGCCGGTGCCGCCCCACGCCTCGGCTTCCGAGCGCATGAGCGACTCGACCGCGCCCTTCGAAGCGCCGTAGATGCCGCTGCCGACGAACGCCCGATGCGCCTGCTGCGAGCTGATGTGGATGAGACGCCCGAATCCGCGCTCGGCCATCCCTGTCGCGTAGCGCTGCCCGAGCAGGAACGGGGCAAGCGCGTTCACGGTCATCGTCGCGTCCCAGTCGTCCTCCGTGATCTCGGCATAGTTCGGCCGGATGTTGATGCCGGCGGAGTTCACCAGGATGTCTGGCTCGCCGAACGGTTCGACGGCGGCATCGGCGACGGCATGGATCCCGGCGCGGGTGCTCAGGTCGCCGACGACGCCGGCCGCGCGGCATCCGAGTGACTGCAGCTCGTCGACGGTCTGCACGATGCGGTCCTCGCCGCGGGCGACGATCACGGTCGCAGCCCCGGCGCGGGCGAGCGCGGTCGCGATGCCGCGTCCGATCCCCGAGCTGCCGCCGGTCACGACCGCTGTGCGGCCGTCGAGCGAGAAGAGGTCTGCGAGAAACGTGTTCATGATGGCTCCTGTCACCAGGCGAGGCCGGCGGTCAGTGTCGGGTCGGGCGCGGCGTCCGCGTACTCGGGCAGTGCGCGCAGCTCGTCGAGGAAGGCGTCGACCTCGAGCGCGTACGAGGGATCGGTGTGCGAGGCGGCGATCTCGAGCAGGGGCGGGATGTCCATCACCAGGATCAGGTCGAGGCGGGCGGTGACGGCCTGTACCGCGCCGGCCTCGTGCAGCACTCTGATGCCGCCGCGCAGCGCGCCGATGTAGTCGCGCAGCACCGACAGCTGCGCCTTGCCCTGTGTGATCGATGTGCCGTCGGCGCGGACGCGCCACCGCACGACGACGTCCGGGATCACATCGAAGGCGCGAGCCCGCGTGTACATCAGCTGCGCCACCACCTGATCCTCATAGGCGACGCCCTCGGGGAAGCGCAGGTCGTCCCAGAGTTCGATGCGGCTCAGCTTCGACCACGCGACGATGTTGGCGGATGCTCGAGGGTGCTCGTCGATCGAGGTGGCGAGCCGCTCCGGTTCGGTCGCCGCGGCGACCCACGGCTGCACACGCCCCTCGGTGTAGCCGTCGCCCTCGGGGCGCAGGCGCACGTACGCGCCGACCACGAAGTCGCTGCCGGTCCGCTCGAGCGTGCCGGTCAGCCTGGCGAGCGCGGTCGGAGTGAGCTCGTCGTCTGCGTCGAGGAAGCCGACGTATGGCGTCTCGACGAGGTCGAGGGCGACGTTGCGCGCGGCCCCCAGCCCACGGGAGGCCTCGTGCCGGACGACCGTGAAGCGCGGGTCGGAGGCCGCGGCATCCGCGAAGATCCGTCCGGTGTCGTCCGTCGAGCCGTCGTCGATGAGGATCGCGCGCCAGCGCGGCTCGGTCTGCGCCACGAGCGAGGCCAGTGCGGCCGGAGCGAAGGGGGCGATGTCGCGCCCTGGGACGATCACCGTCACGATCGGGTCGGATGCAGTCACCCGCCGATTCTATGGCCGCTGCGTCAGGCGGAGACCGCCCGCACGGCATCGGCGACCAGGGCTGCGAGACGCACTGGCGCATCCTCCGGCAGCGGTTCGCGACCGAAGGTGAATCGCACCGAGGTCTGGGCGACCTCAGCCGAGATGCCGCAGGCGAGCAGCACGTGCGACGGTTCGTCGCTGCCGGCAGCGCACGCAGAGCCGCTCGAGGAGATCACCCCGCGTCGCTCGAGCTCGAGCAGCACGGCCTCCCCGCTCGTCCCCGCGAAGGTGAAGCTGGCCGTCGCCGGCAGGCGATGGTCGGCGTCACCGGTCAGCTCGGCGTGCGGTACACCGGCCAGCACGGCGGCGATGAAGCGCGCGGTCGCCGCGCCCACCGTGGCGGACACCGCCTCGCGTTCAGCGTCGGCGAGGTCCAGCGCTGTCGCGAGCGCCACGGCCCCTGCCACGTTCTCGGTGCCCGACCGGCGTCCGCGCTCCTGGCCGCCGCCGTGCAACAGCGGCTCCAGCGGCACACGCCCGCGAACGGCCAAGGCGCCGATCCCCTTGGGTGCCCCGAGCTTATGTCCTGCGATCGACATCGCATCCGCGGCGAGGTCGCGGAGGGCGATCCAGCCGGCCGACTGCACGGCGTCGAGATGCAGCGGAATGCCGGCGGCGCGCGCGACGGCGGTGAGGGCCGCGGCATCCTGCACCGTGCCGATCTCGTTGTTCGCGTGTCCGAGTGAGATGACCGCCGTGTCCTCTCTGAGGGCCTCGCGCAGCGCCTCCGGGGCGATGCGCCCGGGGGCATCGACGGCGATCTCGGTCACGTCGAACCCGTGGAAGCGCCGCAGGTACTCCGCCGATTCGAGGATCGACTCGTGTTCGATGGGGGAGACCACGAGGTGTCGTCGCTCACGAGCCAGCGCCGCGAGGGCGATGCCCTTGACCGCGAGATTGTTGGCCTCGGTGCCGCCGGCGGTGAAGATGACATCGCCCGCGCGCATCCCCAGGACCCGAGCGACCCGTGCTCGCGCGTCCTCCAGCGCGCTCGCCGCAGCCTCGCCGGCGGTGTGATGGCTCGAGGGGTTGCCGAACACGCCAGTCAGGTACGGGCGCATCGCCTCGAGCACCTCCGGACGCACCGGAGAAGTCGCGGCGTGATCGAGGTACAGCATCAGGCGATCTGCACGTCCAGCCCGAGATCGAGCGCGCGCGCCGAGTGCGTGAGCGCGCCGACCGAGATCACATCGACGCCGGTCGCCGCGATCTCGCCGACGGTCTCCAGCGACACCCCACCGGATGCCTCGGCGTTCGCACGATCGCCGATCAGTGCGACGCCTGCACGCAGATCGTCGAGCGAGAAGTTGTCGAGCAGCACGGTGTGCGCACCGCCGTCGAGCACCGCGGGGATCTGGTCGAGATGATCCACCTCGACGACGACATGCGTCGTGTGGGGCAATCTGGTCAGCGCCTCGCGCAGCGCCGACGCGACGTCGATACCGGAACGCGTGAGGACTGCGAGGTGGTTGTCCTTCGCCATCACGGCATCCGACAGCGAGAAACGATGGTTGCTGCCGCCGCCGGACAACACCGCATGGCGCTCGAAGGCGCGGAGCCCTGGGGTGGTCTTGCGAGTGTCGGCGATGCGCGCGTTCGTGCCCTCGACAGCGCGCACGTAGGCGGCGGTCAGGGTCGCGATGCCGCTCATCCGCTGCGTGAAGTTCAGTGCGACGCGCTCGGCGGTGAGGATGCTGCGGGCGGGGCCCGAGACCGAGGCGAGCACATCACCGGGGGTGAACTCGTCGCCGTCGCCGACGTGCAGGTCGACCACGACCGTTGGATCGGTCAGCGTGAAGGCGGACGTGAAGACCTCGCCGCCGCTGAAGACGCCGGGTTCGCGAGCGACGAGATCTGCGGTCGCGGTGGCGACTGCCGGGATCAGGGTGACACTCGTCAGGTCGCCCCACGGGGCATCCTCCTCGAGAGCGGCGCTGACGACGCGGGTGAGGGTAGCAGCAGTGAGCATCAGACGGTCTCCAGGACGGGGGCTTCGACGGTGGGGGATTCGACGGGCTCCGCGACGCGGAAATGGGCGCCGACGGATGCGGTTCGGGCGAGCGCGGCGGTCGTGGTCGCCTCCGCGAGCAGCAGCAGGTTCGCATCCTCGTGCTCGGACAGCGTGCGCGGAGCGGGGACGAGGTCTCGCCACGCGCGGATGGTCGCGAGGGCGTCGCCGAGTCCGGCATCCGTCCTGAGCAGTCCCACCAGCTCCCACATGAGCCGCTGCAGGGCGGCTCGCGAGAACTCGGCCGGCTCGACGACGGTGTTCCGGTCGCGATTGCTGCCGCTCGCGGGCGTCGGAAGCGGCGCGAACTGCGACCGGAACGCGGCCGTCGACGCCGCAGGCCAAGGGCGGCCCAGCGCGGCGGCGGCTCGCGCGCCGAACACGGCACCCTCGAGGAGGGAGTTCGACGCGAGGCGGTTCGCGCCGTGCACCCCGGTGCGGGCTGTCTCGCCGACCGCGAAGAGGCCGGTGATCGTGGTGCGACCGTCGAGATCGGTGTCGATGCCGCCCATCAGGTAGTGCGCGGCAGGGGTGACCGGGATCGGCTCGCCGGCCCAGTCGAATCCGCGCTCGCGGGTGACGCGGTCGATCGTGGGGAAGCGCCGCGCGAGCAGGTCCGCGCCCAGCATGGTCGCGTCGAGCCGCACGGGAGAGCCCTGTGCCACCGCCTGTCGAGCGATCGCCCGTGACACCACATCGCGCGGGGCGAGCTCGCCGTCCGGGTGCGCGTCGAACGCGAAACGCCGTCCGGCGGCATCGATCAGCGTCGCACCCTCGCCGCGCACGGCTTCCGAGATGAGGAACGCCGGCCCTGCCGCCAGCACGGTCGGGTGGAACTGCATGAACTCCAGGTCGCTGACCGCCGCCCCTGCCCGCAGCGCTGCGGCGATGCCGTCGCCGGTGATGCCGGCGGGGTTCGTGGTGTGCGCGTACAGGTGTCCTGCACCGCCCGTCGCGAGCACCACGGCATCCGCGTCCAACTGCCGTTCGTCGCCATCGATCAGCAGCCGGATGCCGCGCACGGCACCGTCGCTCCGCAGCAGGTCCAGCAGGAATGCGTCCTGGACGATCCTGATCTCCGTCGATCGCACCGCGTCGGCCAGCGCCAGCGAGATCGCCGCTCCGGTGGCGTCGCCGCCGGCATGCACGATGCGCGCGTGGCTGTGCGCCGCCTCGCGGCCGAGCAGCAGCTGGCCGTCGGCGTCGCGGTCGAAGGCCACGCCGCGCGCGATCAGCTCGGCGATACGAGCGGCGCCGTCCGTCACGAGCACCTCGACGGCCGCGGCGTCCGACAGATCTGCGCCGGCGACGAGGGTGTCCGCCGCGTGCTGCGCCGCCGAGTCGCCCGGACCGTAGACGCCGGCGACCCCGCCCTGGGCGTACCGGGTGCTGCCGTCGCCGAGCCGGCCCTTCGTCACGATCGTGACGCTGTGACCGGACTCATGTGCGTGCAGCGCGGCGGTGAGACCGGCGATCCCTGCGCCGACGACGATGACCTGCATCATGCACCGACCGGAACCGGCGGCTTGGCGGCGAGCATGCGCTCGAGGGCGATGCGTGCGGGATCGGCGACATCCGCGCTGACGGTGATCCGGTTCGGGGTGCGGCCGGCGACCAGTTCTTCGAGCACCCAGGCGAGATAGCCGGGGTGGATGCGGTACATCGTCGAGCACGGGCAGACGACAGGGTCGAGGCAGAAGATCTCGTGCTGCGGGTACTGCGCGGCGAGACGACGCACGAGATTGATCTCCGTGCCGATGGCGAACGCCGTGGGCTCCGTTGCGGCGTCGATCGCGCGGCGGATGTAGTCGGTGGAGCCCGCCTCATCAGCGGCATCCACGACCTCCATCGGGCACTCCGGGTGAACGATCACCCGCACGCCGGGGTGCTCGGCGCGCGCCTGGTCGATCTGTCCGACGGTGAAGCGTCGGTGCACCGAGCAGAAGCCGTGCCACAGGATCACCCGCGAGTCGTGCAGTTCCTCGGCGGTGGAGCCGCCCAGCGGGCGGCGCGGGTTCCACATCGGCATCTGCTCGAGCGGCACGCCCATCGCCTTCGCCGTGTTGCGGCCGAGGTGCTGGTCGGGGAAGAACAGCACCCGGCGTCCGCGGGCGAATGCCCATTCGAGCACCGTCTGCGCGTTCGACGAGGTGCAGACGATCCCGCCGTGACGGCCGACGAAGCCCTTGATCGCCGCGGATGAGTTCATGTACGTCACGGGGATGACGGGGACGCGCCCATCGGCGTCCTCCGCATCGAGATCTCCGAGGACCTCTGCAAGCTGCTCCCAGCAGTCCTCCACCTGGTCGATGTCGGCCATGTCAGCCATCGAGCACCCGGCGGCGAGGTTGGGGAGGATGACAGCCTGCTCCGGTCCGGAGAGGAGATCGGCGGTCTCGGCCATGAAGTGCACCCCGCAGAACACGATCGCCTCGGCATCCGGTCGTCCCTTCGCCGCGGTCGCGAGCTGGAACGAGTCGCCGACGTAGTCCGCATGCCGCACGACCTCTTCGCGCTGGTAGAAATGCCCGAGGATCACGACGCGGTCGCCGAGGGTGGCCTTCGCAGCGCGCACGCGCTCGTCGAGTTCTTCTTCGGATGCCTCGCGATACGCGGCGGGGAGCTCGCCCTGGCGCGGCGACCCGGTGGGGATCACGTCACCCATCGAGGAGCCGGGGCCGTACCCGGGGCGCGTATCGAAGTCCCAGGGGCCTGCGGCGAGATCGGTCGCGCAGGTCGCATCCGTGGAGGTGCCGGCGACGATGTCCTGGATCGCGTGATCGACGGAGGCGTCGACCGGCGGGACGGCCGGGGTCGGGACGAAGGTGATGCTCATCGCGTGCTCGATTCTTCGGGACCGAGCGGGCCGCGATCGGCCAGCTCGACATCGGTGTTGTAGCGGTACAGGCGTGCGGGACGGTGGTTGCCCGTGCGGAAGCGATCGGTCGGGAGCAGGTTGCCACCGGCTTCGACCTGTCGGCGGAAGTTGGCGGGGTCGAGGCTCTTGCCGAGGATGGCCTCGTAGGCCTCGCGAAGGTCGGCGAGGGTGAACTCCGCTGGAAGGAAGCCATGCGCGACGCGGCTGTACCCCACCTTGTTGCGGAGTCGCCAGAGTGCGTACTCGATGATCTTGGCGTGGTCGAAGGCGAGTTCAGGCAGCTGGTCGACATCGAACCACTGCACGTTCTCGGGTGCGCGGCCGGATGCCAGGTGGGCGGCGCTCTGCGCGACCACATCGTCCTGCCGCAGCAGTGCCCAGTACACGATGGACACGACGCGGGTGGGGGAGCGGTCGACGGCCCCGAAGGCGTACAGCTGCTCGAGATAGCTGGGGGCGAGGCCGGTCGTCTCGGCGAGCGTTCGGGCTGAGGCGTCGACCGGAGCCTCCGTGGCGGTGAGCCACCCGCCCGGGAGCGCCCAACGGTCGGCGAACGGCTCACGGGTGCGGCGGACGAGCGGCAGCGACAGCCCGGGCTCACCGCCGGCGGATGCGCGCAGCGTCAGGATCACGGTCGACACGGCGACGCGGATCTCCTCGGTTCGAGTCATAGACACCTTAACCTCCATGATCGATCTTAGTGTCATGGCGACCCTTAGTGCGACTTCGTGACGACGGATTGCGCCGAGTCCGAAACGTTATGCGGGCGTCCGGAGAACGCTTGTCCACCAGTGCGTGTTTTGTTAGGTTACTGTCCTAACAAACCCGTTCCGAGGGAAGGAAGCCCTCGCGGGGGCGCCGATCCACCCCCGAGGGTCGAATCCAACCGGAGAACCCCTCCTGCAGTGCAGCACCGAGAGGAAACAAGAATGATCCGTACAGGCAAGCGCAAGATCGCGCTCACCGCGGTAGCGGGGGCATCCGTCCTCGTTCTGGGTCTGACCGCCTGCGGTTCGGGCGGCAGTGGCGACGGCGATGCGAACGGCGACCGTGCCCTTCGCGTCTGGGCCGGCAGCCAGACCCCGATCACCGCGAACTACAACCCCTTCGCACCGACCGTGCTCCACGGCGCGCTCGGCCCGATCTACGAACCGCTCTTCTTCTTCAACAAGACCGCGGACTCCGAGCCCGTCGGCATGATCGGCGACTCGTACGAGTACAACGAGGACGGCACGGCGATCACGATCACCATCAAGCCCGACCTCAAGTGGAGCGACGGCGAGCCCCTCACTGCGAAGGACGTCGCGTTCTCGTTCGAGTACGACGCCAACAACCCCGAGGGCAACGGGCTCGTCTCCGCAGAGGCTACCGACGACACGACCGTTGTGCTGACGTACGACTCGGCGCAGTACACCACCGAGTTCCAGCGTCTGGGGTCGACGTACATCCTTCCGGAGCACATCTGGGCGGATGTCAGCGACTACGCGAACTTCGCGAACGAGGAGCCGGTCGGCTCCGGCCCGTACGTGGTCGACAAGACCACGAGCGAGTCGTACACCCTGGTCGCGAACGAGAACTACCGCGACGCCGACGAGCTCGGCGTCAAGAAGGTTCAATACATCGCGGTCGACAACAACCAGACCGCGCAGGACCTGCTCGCCGCAGGCAAGCTCGACTGGACGGGCATGTTCATCCCGAACCCGGACGATGTGACGGCCAACGGCGCGATCGACTGGATCAACACGCCGCAGGACCCGACCGTCCTCTACACCTGCTCCAACGCGGAGCTCGGCTGCACCGGCCCGCAGACCGACGTCGCAGTGCGCCAGGCGCTCAACGTCGCGATCGACCGCGGCGCCATCAAGGACAAGGCGTTCGTCGGTCTCACCGGTGACATCTCCCCGACGTTCGCACTGCTGCCCCGCGACGAGAAGTGGGTCGCGGACGAGGCCAACGCGGTCAGCCCCCAGGAGGCGAACGCCGCAGAGGCGGGGAAGATCCTCGAGGCGGCCGGGTACACCAAGGACGGCGACTTCTACGCGAAGGACGGCGTGCCGCTCGAGCTCACCCTGACCTCGGTCGACGGGTGGACCGACTACAACGACGCGGCGAAGCTGATCGCAGAGCAGGCCGCGGCAGCCGGCATCAAGGTCAACGCCTCGACCGTGCAGTGGCAGGAGTTCTCCGACTCGCGTCAGAGCGGTGACTTCCAGCTGATCGTCGGCGGCGTCATCGGCACCTCTGTGGCCGACCCCTTCCAGATCTACCGCGACTGGTTCGGTGGGACCGAGGTCGGCTCCACCGGTCCCGTAGGTGCCGAGGTGCCGACCGGACGCTGGAACTTCAGCCGGTACAGCAACCCGACGGTCGACACAGCGATCAAGGCTGCCGAGGCCACGAACGACGAGGCGACCAAGAAGGAGCTCTACGGCACGATCCAGACCGAGATCGTCCGCGACCTGCCGTACATCCCGCTCGTGATCAACGCGACGCAGACCTTCTACAACACGAAGGACTTCACGGGATGGCCGACCGAGGATCACCTCTACGCCTTCCCGCCGTCCTGGGGTGCGATCGCGGCAGGCTACGTCCTGACGCAGCTGCAGCCGGCGAAGTAACCGGCCGCGGTCGGGGAAGCAGGAAGTCAAGGATCGAGTGACATGAAGTTCTATGCACGAAGGATCGGGTTCTACGCGTTCACGCTGTGGGCCGCGATCTCCATCAACTTCCTGCTTCCCCGGCTCATGCCGGGGAACCCGGCGGACATCATGATCGCCAAGATGCAGCGAGCGGGCGGCGAGGTCTCCGAGACCACGATCCGCAACATCAAGCTCCTGCTCGGCGGTGATGATTCCTCGCTCTGGGAGCAGTACCTCTCGTATTGGGGACGCATGTTCCAAGGCGACCTCGGCGTCTCGGTGACGAAGTTCCCGACCCCGGTCGCCGACCTGATCGGCCAGGCGTTGCCCTGGACGCTCATCCTCGTCGGCACGGCCACGGTGATCTCCTTCATCCTCGGCGTCGTGCTCGGCGCCTGGACGGGGTGGAAGCGCGGCACCTGGGTCGACCACCTGATCCCGGCGACCACGGTCCTGCAGTCGATTCCGTACTTCTGGATGGCGCTGCTGCTGGTCGCGGTCTTCGCGGTCGGGCTCGGCTGGTTCCCGATCTTCGGCGGCTACGACGTCTTCGACTTCCCGGACGGACCGGAGCCCACGTGGGCGTTCTTCTCGAACGCGCTCTCGCATGCCATCCTCCCGGCGCTCACCGTCGTGATCAGCTCGGTCGGTGGCTGGCTGTTCGGCATGCGCAACATGATGGTGTCGACGCTCGCCGAGGACTACGTGCTCACGGCAGAGGCGAAGGGGCTGCGCCCGCGGCGCATCCTCACCACGTATGCCGCACGCAACGCCGCGATCCCGTCGATCGCCGGGTTCTCGATCACGCTCGGCTTCGTCGTGGCCGGCTCCATCGTCATGGAGCAGGTCTTCACCTACCCGGGCATCGGCAAGCTGATGTTCCAGGCCGTGACCAACAACGACTACGCACTGATGCAGGGACTCTTCCTGGTCATCACGATCACGGTGCTCGCCGCCAATTTCATCATGGATCTCGTCTACGGATTCATCGACCCGAGGGCTCGCCAGAATGTCTGACACCGACACGACCTCGACGCTGATCGTGAAGGATCAGCCCACCACGTCGCCCGCGAGCACGATCACGCTCGCGACGCACAAGAAGCGCAAGGGTCGCGGTCTCCTCCCGAGCCGCTCGCCGAAGTTCATCGTCGGAGCGGTGCTGGTGCTGGCGATCGTGCTGTTCGCGATCATCGCGCCGATCTTCTCGCAGAATCCGCGCAGCACCGACAACCCGGCGCTCGAGGCGCCATCGGCCGAGCACTGGCTCGGCACGACCAAGCTCGGCAACGACATGTTCGCGCAGCTCGCGATCGGCGCGCAGGGATCGCTCCTGGTCGGACTCGTCGCCGGAGCCATCGCGATCGTGCTCTCGCTGGTCTTCGGTGTGCTCGCCGGCTACCTCGGCGGTTGGCGTGAAGACGGCCTCGCGCTGATCACCAACGTCATGATCGTGATCCCCGGCCTGCCGCTCGTCATGGTGATCGCCTCGTTCGTCCCGCAGCGCAGCTGGCAGCTGGTCGCGTTCGTGCTCGGCATCACGTCGTGGGCCGGCGCCGCGTACGTGCTGCGCCTGCAGACCCGGTCGCTCCGCACTCGCGACTACGTGTACGCCGCGAAGGTCGCGGGGGAGCGCTCGTTCCGGGTCATCCTGGTCGAGATCATGCCGAACCTGCTGCCGTTGCTCACTGCGCAGTTCCTCTTCGCGATCATCTTCGCGATCCTCGGCGAGGCCGGCCTGTCGTACCTCGGCCTCGGACCGAACTCCTCGATCACGTGGGGCACGATCCTCAACGATGCCCAGTCGGGCCAGGCGCTCGGACGAGGAGCCTGGTGGTGGTTCATCCCGCCAGGAGTCATGATCGCCGTGCTCGGCGCCGGACTCGCCCTCATCAACTTCGCGATCGACGAGGTCATCAACCCGAAGCTCCGCAACGCCCCCGACGCCGCCCGCCGCGTGCGCAAGGCTGCCAAGACGAAGGGAGTCACGGCATGAGCGACCCCGTTCTCACCGCACGGAACGTCTCGATCGAATACGAGGTCGACCCGCCGGTGAAGGCTGTCCGCAACGTGTCGCTCACGCTGCACCGGGGTGAGATCCTCGGCGTCGCCGGCGAATCGGGTTGCGGCAAGACCACGCTCGCGTACGGCATGAACCGCCTGCTGAAGGCGCCGGCGCTGATGACCGGCGGCGAGATCGTGTTCCACGACCGCGACGGTCATGACATCGACATCGTCGGCCTCGACGGCGAGGGGCTCCGCGCCTTCCGCTGGGACAAGATCTCGATGGTGTTCCAGGGTGCGATGAACTCGTTGAACCCGGTGATCAGCGTGAAGGCGCAGATCTTCGACATCTTCGACACGCATCGCCCGGGCATGAGCAAGAAGGACAAGACCGCCAGGGCCGAGGAACTGCTCACACTGGTCGGGGTGGATCCGTCTCGCCTGACGAGCTTCCCGCACGAGCTCTCCGGCGGCATGCGCCAGCGCATGATGATCGCGATGGCGCTCGCGCTCGACCCGCAGGTCATGATCATGGACGAGCCCACCACAGCGCTCGACGTGGTCGTGCAGCGCGGCATCATCCGCGAGATCATGCGGCTGCGCGAGCGGCTCGGGTTCGCCGTCATCTTCATCACCCATGACCTGCCGATGCTGATCGAGATCAGTGACCGGATCGCGGTGATGCTGCAGGGCCAGATCGTCGAGGAGGGCACGGCGGAGGAGATCTACCGCACCCCCCAGCACGAGTACACGAAGAAGCTGCTGTCGAGCTTCCCCTCGTTGAAGGGCGACCGGGGCGACTTCGTCCGCACCGGTGCACAGCAGAGTCAGGAGCAGGTCCGATGAGCACGAAGACGGATGCCGCGGTCGCCACGACCACACTCGAGGCACGCAACCTGGTGAAGGACTTCCAGCTGCGGTCCGGGTTCAAGACCACCACCCTGCACGCGGTGAAGGACGTGTCCTTCACCCTCGCGCCTGGGAAGACGGTCGCCCTGGTGGGGGAGTCCGGCTCCGGCAAGTCCACGATCGCGCGGATGCTGATGAAGCTCGAGACGCCGACGAGCGGCGAGATCCTGCTCGACGGGAAGCCCTCAGGAACGCGGGGCAGCGCGCTCGCGCGCTACCGCTCCGATGTGCAGATGGTCTTCCAGGACCCGTTCGCCTCGCTGAACCCCTTCCACACGATCGTCCATCACCTCGAGCGACCGCTGCGGCTGCACCACCCGAAGTGGTCCGGCGCGCAGGTGCGGGAGCGCGCGCTCGAGCTGCTCGACCGCGTCAAGCTGTCGCCGGCAGAGAGCTTCGCCGAGCGGCGTCCGCACGAGCTGTCCGGCGGGCAGCGTCAGCGTGTCGCGATCGCGCGGGCACTCGCCCCCGGCGCCCGGTTCATCGTGGCTGACGAGCCCGTGTCGATGCTCGACGTGTCGATCCGTCTCGGCGTGCTGAACCTGCTCGCCGAACTGCAGCGGGAGGAGAACCTCGGCGTGCTGTACATCACGCACGACCTCGCGACCGCGCGGCACTTCTCCGACGAGATCATGGTGCTCTATCACGGCGACGTGGTCGAACGAGGGCCCGCCGACGAGGTCATCCTGAACCCGCAGCACGACTACACCAAGACGCTGCTCGGGGCGGCTCCGGAGCCCGACAACCTCGGCCGCCTCCGCGACGAGGTGCGTGCGGAGCTCGCGGGGAGCTGAGCATCCGTCCAGGCGCTCCTGTTCCGGTCGCAGTTGCCGCCGCCCGCGCTCGTCGCGGGCGACACGAACTGCGACCGGAACGCGCTCTCATCCTGACGAGGCATCCGGCTAGACTGATCCCACAACTGAAGACAGGCCGAATGACCCACGCGGGAGAGCCCCGGCGAACGCAGCCGGGCACCGAAGGAGCAAGCCTCCCCGCCAATCTCTCAGGTATGCGTACCGCGCGGTTCCGGCCACTCTGAAAAGCGATCTCGATCTCATCGGGGTCCGCCGACGGTGAAAGCCCCGCCTCCGCGACTGGGTGAAACTCTCAGGCCCATGACAGAGGGGGAGTTCCGAGGAGTAGCCGTATCGCTGCTCCGCCCGACCGAGCACGGGAGAACTCCATGTCCGACCCCCGCTTCACTCCGCTGCGCGACCGCCATGAGGCGCTCGGTGCGTCGTTCACCGACTTCGGCGGCTGGCAGATGCCGGTGCGCTACACGTCCGACCTCGCCGAGCATCACGCGGTGCGCCAGGCAGCGGGCATCTTCGACATCTCGCACATGGCGGAGTTCCTCGTCACCGGGGAGAGCGCAGCGGCGTTCCTCGACTACGCGCTCGCGGGCCGCCTCTCCACGATGCCGATCGGGAAGGCGAAGTACTCGTTGGTGCTCGCCGAGGCGGGCGGGATCGTCGACGATGTCATCGTGTACCGGATCGCGGAAGACCGCTACCTCGTGATCGCCAACGCGGACAATCGCGGATACGTCGATGCCGCTCTCGCCTCGCGCGTGCGATCCTTCCCCTCGCTTCTCGAGCGTGCACTTCCTGCCCGCGGGCCGGACGAGGAGCGCAGCTTCGCCGGATTCATCGGAGATCGAGGGGTCGACGTCGAGGACGTCTCCGATTCCTTCGCACTGCTCGCCGTACAGGGCCCTGCCGCGCAGGCCATCGTCGCGGCGACCGAAGGCATCACCGAGCTCAGCACCCCGTGGGCGGAGCAGAAGTACTACGCGTGGGCCGACGCGCTGTTCCTGGGTGAGCCGCTGCTGATCGCGCGCACCGGGTACACCGGGGAAGACGGGTTCGAGTTGATGGTGCGCGCGTCGGATGCTCCCGCCCTGTGGGACGCACTCATCGTCGCCGGTGCCCCGCACGGCCTCGTGCCGGCCGGCCTCGCCGCGCGCGACACACTGCGACTCGAGGCGGGGATGCCGTTGTACGGACACGAGCTGACGCTCGACACGAAGCCGGCGCAGGCCGGTCTCGGTCGCGTGGTCGTGGCCGACAAGGAGAGCTTCGTCGGCAAGGACGCCGTGGATGCCGCGCCTGACGCACCGGTGCTCGTCGGGCTCGTCGCCGAGGGCAAGCGCGCCGGCCGAGCCGGGTACGCGGTCGTCGACGATGACGGTGCCGTGCTCGGTGAGATCACCAGCGGGGCGCTCAGCCCGACCTTGGGTCATCCCATCGCGATGGCCTATCTGACGCCTGCTTCCGCGGAAGCGGGAACGACCGTATTCCTGGATGTGCGTGGGACGAAGATCCCCGCGACCGTGACCGCCCTGCCTTTCTACCGGAGGACAAAATGACCGACCTCAACGCACTGCACTACACCGAAGAGCACGAGTGGATCTCGGCGGATCCTTCGACGGGTTCGGGAACCCAGGTGCTCACGATCGGGATCACCGACTTCGCCGCTGAGAAGCTCGGCGATGTCGTGTTCGTCGAGCTGCCGGCAGTCGGCACCGAGATCACGGCCGGCGCCGTGGTCGGCGAGATCGAGTCCACGAAGTCGGTCGGCGAGCTCTACGCTCCCGTCGCCGGCACCGTCGTCGAGATCAACGACGCGGTCGTCGACGACCCCTCCCTGGTCAACGCCGAGCCCTTCGCCGGCGGGTGGCTGATCAAGGTGACGGTCGCGGACGGCGCAATCGACGGTCTGCTCGACCGTGACGCGTACGTCGCTCTGACGGAGGGCTGATCGAGCAGTGGTCACCTTCGCCGATCGTCACATCGGACCCACGGCCGACGCCCAGCGCCAGATGCTGGACGCGCTCGGGGTCGCTCAGTCCTCTGCCGCGGATGGCTCCCAGAGCCCCATCGACACGTTGATGCGCCAGGCCGTCCCGGCGTCGATCTTCACCGAGCCATCGACCGGCTCGGCGATCGACAGCATCATCCCCGCGGCAGCGAGTGAGACCGAGGCGTTGCAGGAGCTGCGCGCCCTCGCCTCCAGGAACACCGTGAACCGGCCGATGATCGGTCTCGGCTACTTCGGCACCATCACGCCGCAGGTGATCCAGCGGAACGTGCTCGAGAACCCGTCCTGGTACACGGCCTACACCCCGTATCAGCCGGAGATCTCACAGGGCCGTCTCGAGGCGCTCATCAACTTCCAGACGATGGTCGCCGACCTCACCGGGCTGTCGACCGCGAACGCGTCGATGCTCGACGAGTCGACCGCCGTCGCCGAGGGGATGCTGCTGGCACGCCGAGCATCGAAGTCGAAGAGCCCCGTGTTCGCCGTCGATGCGGATGCACTGCCGCAGACCAAGGCGCTGCTCGCCACGCGTGCGGATGCCGTCGGCATCGAGCTCGTGTCGGTGGACTTCGCCGCAGGCGATGAACTGCCCGCCGAGCTGTTCGGGGTGTTCGTCCAGTACCCCGGCGCCTCCGGCCGCGTGTGGAACCCGTCGGCAGTGATCGACGCAGCCCATCTCGCGGGCGGCCTCGCGGTCGTCGCGGCCGACCTCCTGGCGCTGACGCTCATCTCCTCGCCAGGCTCATTCGGCGCCGATGTCGCGGTGGGCACGACCCAGCGCTTCGGCGTGCCGATGGGCTTCGGCGGTCCGCACGCCGGCTACATGGCCGTGCGTGCAGGACTCGAGCGGCAGCTTCCCGGCCGACTCGTCGGTGTCTCGGTGGATGCCGACGGCAAGCCCGCCTACCGCCTCTCGCTGCAGACGCGCGAGCAGCACATCCGTCGCGAGAAGGCCACCAGCAACATCTGCACCGCGCAGGTGCTGCTGGCCGTCATGGCGTCGATGTACGCGGTCTATCACGGTCCGGACGGACTGCAGGCGATCGCCCGCGACGTCGCGACGAAGACCACGCTGCTGCGTGACTGGCTGGTCGAGGCCGGCATCGAGGTCGCCAACGAAGCCTTCTTCGACACGTTGCAGGTGCTGGTCCCGGGGCGGGCGGCCGAGTACGTGGCACAGGCGCACCACGGCTACGGCATCCTGCTCCGTGCGGTCGACGCGGACACCGTCGGGATCTCGGTCGACGAGACCACGACGACCGCCGAGCTGCACCAGGTCGCCATGGTCTTCGGTGGCAGGCAGGAGCGCGCGTTCGGCTTCGGCGGCGCAGGCGACGCCCTCCCGGAGGAACTGCGTCGTGTCGAGGAGTTCCTCACGCACCCGGTCTTCCACGCGCACCGCAGCGAGACGGCCATGATGCGCTACCTCAAGAGCCTCGCCGACCGCGACTACGCGCTCGATCGGGGCATGATCCCGCTCGGCTCGTGCACGATGAAGCTCAACGCTGCCACGGAGATGGCGGCGATCACGTGGCCCGCGTTCGCCGGCATCCACCCGTTCGCTCCTGCGTCCGACGTGCAGGGGTATCTCGACCTCATCGAGCAGCTCGAGGGCTGGCTCGCCGAGGTGACTGGGTACGACGCGGTCTCGCTGCAGCCGAACGCCGGCTCGCAGGGCGAGCTCGCAGGGCTCCTCGCGATCCGCGGCTATCACCTCGCGAACGGCGACGACCAGCGCACCGTGTGCCTGATCCCGTCATCGGCACACGGCACGAACGCGGCATCCGCTGTGCTCGCCGGCATGAAGGTGGTCGTGGTCGCATGCGACGAGCTCGGCAACGTCGACCTCGACGACCTGCGGGCCAAGATCGCGAACCATGCTGATGAGCTCTCGGCGCTCATGATCACGTACCCGTCGACGCACGGCGTGTACGAGCAGGACGTGGTCGAGATCACCACCGCGGTGCATGACGCCGGTGGACAGGTGTACGTCGACGGCGCGAACCTCAACGCGCTGCTCGGCTATGCGCGGTTCGGCGACCTCGGCGGCGACGTCTCGCACCTGAACCTGCACAAGACGTTCGCGATCCCGCACGGTGGTGGCGGGCCTGGTGTCGGCCCGGTGGCGGCGAAGGCGCACCTCGCGCCGTTCCTGCCCTCGCATCCGCTCGCGCAGCGCGCCGAGCACGCCGGCGGCTTCGTGTTCGAGGGCGGTGTCGTCTCGGCAGCGCCGTACGGTTCGGCCGGCGTCCTGCCGATCTCCTGGGCCTACGTGCGCATGATGGGGGCGGACGGCCTCCGTCAGGCGACCGCGGCCGCCGTGCTCTCCGCGAACTACATCGCAGCTCGCCTCGGCGAGCACTATCCGGTGCTCTATGCGGGTGAGAACGGTCGCGTGGCGCACGAGTGCATCCTGGATCTGCGTCCGCTCAAGGAGGCCACGGGCATCACGGTCGACGACGTCGCGAAGCGGCTCATCGACTACGGCTTCCACGCGCCGACCATGTCGTTCCCGGTCGCGGGCACGCTGATGGTCGAGCCGACGGAATCGGAGGACCTCGCTGAGATCGAGCGCTTCATCGAGGCCATGATCATGATCAAGGCCGAAGCGGATGCCGTGGCCGCCGGCCGCTGGCCCGCGGACGACAACCCCCTCGTGCACGCTCCGCACACCGCGGTGTCGCTGATCGCGGGGGAGTGGGAGCACGCCTACACGCGTGAGGACGCGGCCTACCCGGTGCATGCGCTCGTGGCCGGCAAGTACTGGCCGCCGGTGCGCCGCATCGACCAGGCGTACGGCGACCGCAACCTCGTGTGCGCGTGCCCGCCAGTGGAGGCTTTCGCCTGAGGATGAACGAGAGTGGGCCGGCGATCTTCGCGACCGCCGGCCCATTCCGCGGTCATCCAGTTGTCAGTTCGACCATCTGAACCACTGTCCTGGGAGTCCAGGACGGTTCTGACACGGGCCGACCGAATAGCCCTCCTGCACATACAGGCGACGATCAGCCTGGCAATGGCTGCTCTCGATGTAGGCCCCCGCCCACCCGCTCGCTGCCTGCGCGGCGAGCGGTGCCGACAGTGCCATGCCTGCGACCAAGGCAGCCCCCGCTGCCACGCTCATGATTCTCTTCTTCGTCATCGTTGACTTCCCTCCGATTGGTCCGCCAAATGTAGCGATTCACTCGTGAGACGGCAAACACCTCAGGTGGCTGCGGCGTGTTTCCCGGATGTTACAGATGGTCACCACTCAGTAACGGTTGATTAGCCGAGTGGGGATACTCGCGCTGCACCGGGTTAGGCTCATGTATCCCTGCGCGCTCCACTACGAGCGCGCAGAATGTCGTTTGAGTCCACAGGAGGACAAAAGTGAAGCGCAACAAGATCGCCCTCGCGGGCGTCGCGCTGTTCGCGATCGGCGCCATGGCGCTCGCGGGCTGCGCGGGTAGCTCGGGTGACACCGATTCCGGCAAGCCGAACGCCGGCGATGCAACCGCAGTCGTCACCGCGAACGGGTCCGAGCCGGAGAACCCGCTCATCCCGACCAACACCAACGAGGTCGGCGGTGGAAAGATCCTCGACTCGATCTTCGCAGGACTCGCGTTCTATGACGGCGACGGCGCGCTCGTCAACGACATGGCCGAGGAGATCACGGTCGACAGCCCGACCGAGATCACGGTCAAGCTCAAGAAAGACCAGAAGTTCACCGACGGCACCGACGTGCTGGCCGACAACTTCATCAAGGCGTGGAACTACGGCGCGCTGCTCTCGAACAAGCAGCTCAACCAGTCCTGGTTCAGCGACATCGTCGGCTACAGCGACACGGCTGACGCAGAGCTCACCGGTCTGAAGAAGGTCGACGACCTGTCCTTCACGATCGAGCTGACCTCGCCGGTTGCGGCGGACTTCGCGACTCGCCTCGGATACTCCGCGTACTACCCGCTGCCCGACGTCGCCTTCGACGACATGGACGCCTTCGGTGAGAACCCGATCGGCAACGGCCCGTACAAGCTCGACGGCGATGGAGCATGGCAGCACGATGTCAGCATCGCGCTCGTCAAGAACGACGACTACAAGGGTGACCGCAAGGTCGTCAACGGTGGTCTGACGATCACGTTCTACACGTCGCTCGACGCTGCGTACGCTGATCTCCTCTCGGGTGAGCTCGACGTGATCGACGCGATCCCCGACACCTCGATCGCAACGTTCGAGGACGAGCTCGGTGACCGTGCCGTCAACCAGCCGGCCGCGATCTTCCAGTCGTTCACGATCGGCGAGCAGGTCGCGCACTTCGCAGGTGAAGAGGGCCAGCTCCGTCGTGCCGCCATCTCCATGGCGATCAACCGCGACGAGATCACCGACAAGATCTTCAACGGCACCCGCACGCCCGCCAGCGACTTCACGTCGCCGGTGCTCGATGGCTGGAGCGATTCCCTCGAGGGAGCCGACGTGCTGACGTACAACCCTGACGAGGCGAAGAAGCTGTGGGCCGAGGCCGACGCCATCTCGCCGTGGTCGGGAACCTTCCAGATCGCGTACAACTCGGACAGCGCCCACCAGGCTTGGGTCGACGCCGTCTCGAACTCGATCAAGAACACGCTCGGCATCGAGGCATCCGGAGCACCCTTCGTCGACTTCGCGACCCTGCGTGCGACGGTCAACGAGCGCGGCGCCGACGGAAAGCGCACGATCCAGACCGCCAACCGCTCCGGATGGCAGGCTGACTACCCGGGTCTGTACAACTTCCTGTTCCCGCTGTACTCCACGGGTGCTTCCTCGAACGACGGCGACTACTCCAACGCCGACTTCGACGCGCTGCTCGAGCAGGGTGCATCGGCGAGCGACCCCGCGAAGGCGATCGAGGACTACCAGAAGGCTCAGGAGATCCTGCTGAAGGACCTCCCGGCTGTGCCGCTGTGGTACCAGAACGTGTCCGGTGGTTTCGGTGAGAACGTCGACAACGTCGTGTTCGGCTGGAACTCCGTGCCGCTCTACTACGAGATCACCAAGACGAACTAGTCCCCATGGAGGACTGAGCCGCGAGGCGGCGACGATCACCGTCGCCGCCTCGTAGCCGTGTCCCCTGGGAACGTCTCCATGAAAGGAGAGGGATGTTCTCGTACATCATTCGACGACTGCTTCAGCTGGTCCCCGTTTTCTTCGGCTCGACGCTGCTGATCTTCGCACTCGTCTTCCTCATGCCGGGCGACCCCATTGCGGCGTTGTTCGGTGACAAGCCGCCGGCCCCCGCGTTGCTCGAGGCGATCCGCGCGCAGTATCACCTGGACGAACCGTTCCTCGTGCAGTACTACTACTACATCCTCGGCGTCTTCCAGGGCGACATGGGAACCACCTTCTCCGGCCAGTCCGTGAACGAGGTGCTCTCACGGACACTCCCGATCACCGGACGCCTGGCGATCATGGCCATCGGCATCGAGTTCCTGCTCGCGATCGTCGTGGGAACCTTCTCCGCACTGCGCAAGGGCAAGCTCTTCGACAACGGTGCGCTCGTCGTCTCCCTCGTCTTCCTGTCGATGCCGATCTTCGTCGTCGCGTTCCTCGCGCAGTACTTCCTGGCGATCAAGCTCGGTTGGTTCCGCGCCACGGTCGGCGGTCAGAACGACTGGAACGATCTGTGGCTCCCGGCGATCGTGCTCGGTCTCAGCCTCTTCGCGACCAGTATGCGGCTGATGCGAGGCTCGGTTCTCGACACACTGAATCAGGACTGGGTGCGGACGGCGTACAGCAAGGGACTCTCCCGTGGTCGGGTCATTCCCGTGCACGTGCTGCGGAACTCGCTGATCCCCGTGATCACGAACTCGGCCACGAACTTCGGCGTGCTGCTCGTCGGTGCGACTGTGACCGAGTTCATCTTCAACATTCCAGGGGTGGGAAACACCCTGTTCCACGCGACGCTGAAGCACGAGGGCCCCACGATCGTGTCGTTCGTCACGGTGTTCGTGATCATCTACGTTCTCGTCAACCTGCTCGTGGATCTGCTCTACGGACTGCTCGACCCGAGGATTCGCTATGTCAGTTGAACCATCCGATCACTTCGTCGCCCCGGTGACGAAGGCCCCCGCCAAGACCGACGCCGTCGTGGTGTCGGGCAAGCCCGCCAGCCTGTGGCGTGACGGCTGGCATGACCTGCGCCGTCGCCCGATGTTCTGGATCTCCCTCGTCATCATCGGGATCGTCCTGCTCATGGCCGTCTGGCCCACGCTGTTCACTCAGACGCCGCCGAACAACGGCTGCGAGCTCGCCAACTCGAACGGCGGTCCGGCAGCCGGGCATCCACTCGGCTTCACCTTCCAGGGATGCGACATCTATGCGCGCATCGTGTGGGGATCCCGCACTTCGCTGAGCGTCGGCCTGATCTCCACGATCATCGGCTCCGGCATCGGCCTGGTCATGGGCGCGCTGGCCGGATACTACGGCGGTTGGGTCGATGCAGTGCTGTCCCGCATCGGCGACATCTTCTTCTCGATCCCGTATGTGCTGGCTGCTGTCGTCGTCATGACGGTGTACTCGGACTTCCGCAACGTGCTGACGCTGTCGATCGCGATCGGTGGATTCGCGTGGGCATCGACTGCCCGCGTCGTCCGTGCTGAGATCCTTCGAGTGCGCCAGGCGGAGTTCGTCACGGCGTCACGCGCGCTGGGGCTCTCACGCTTCCGCACGCTGCTGTCGCACGTGCTCCCGAACGCGATCGCGCCGCTGCTCGTGCTCGCGACGCTCGCACTCGCAGGTGCGATCGTCGCCGAGGCGACACTGACATTCCTGGGTGTCGGACTCGGCGGTGGCGCCGGTGGCGACGTGATGTCGTGGGGCAAGGACATCAGCGACGCCCAGACGTCGCTGCGAATCGCGCCGATGTCGCTCATCTATCCCTCTCTCGCGCTCACGATCACCGTGCTCGCGTTCATCATGCTGGGCGAACTCATCAGAGACGCTCTCGACCCGAAGGCGAGGGCACAGCGATGAGCGTTCACGCACAGCAGCCCACCGAGCCGATCCTGAGTGTGCGCGACCTCAAGGTCGCGTTCCGCGGGCAGGCCGGATCCCGAGAGGTGCTCCACGGCATCTCGTTCGACGTTCACGCGGGCGAGACCGTGGCCATCGTGGGGGAGTCGGGTTCCGGCAAATCCACGACGGCGGCCGCGATCATCAACCTGCTCCCTGGAACGGGGACGGTGACCGGTGGCAGCGTCACGCTTGAGGGTCGCGAGCTGACGACGCTCAACCGCCACGAGATCGAGGATGTCCGGGGCAAGGACATCGGTTTCGTGCCGCAGGACCCGATGGCGAGCCTCAACCCGGTCTGGTCGATCGGTTTTCAGGTCAAGGAAGCCGTCCGTGCGAACGGCCTGGCCTCCGGGCGTGGTCAGGTCCGTGACCGTGCTGTCGAGGTGTTGCAGCAGGCCGGACTCGCGGATGCCGAGCGGCGCCTGCACCAGTACCCGCACCAGTTCTCGGGGGGTATGCGTCAGCGAGCACTGATCGGCATCGGTCTTGCAGCTGACCCGAAGCTGCTGATCGCCGATGAGCCGACCAGCGCGCTCGACGTCACGGTCCAGCGTGTGATCCTCGATCACATGGCGTCGTTGACGCGCGATCGAGGCACTGCGGTGCTGCTCATCACGCACGACCTCGGCCTCGCGGCAGAACGTGCGGAGCGGATCATCGTGATGAACGGTGGCGACATCGTGGAGGCCGGTCCCAGTCGAGCGATTCTGGAGAATCCGCAGCATCCGTACACGAAGCGACTGGTCGGCGCCGCGCCGAGCATCGCCTCGCAGCGCATCCAGGCGATCGTCGAGGACCGTGGCATCAAGACGGTCGACGACCTCACCGATGCTCCTCCGACAGTTCGGGTCGCCGGGCTGACGAAGGACTATCGGATCCGTCAGGGGAACTTCCGCAGTGAGGCGTTCCGTGCGGTCGACGATGTCACCTTCGACATCCCGAAGGGCAAGACGCTCGCGCTCGTCGGAGAGTCGGGTTCGGGGAAATCGACCGTCGCCAAGATGGTGCTGAAGCTCGAAGAACCGACGTCCGGTCTCATCGAGATCGACGGCCAGGACGTGTCGCACCTCTCGAACGCGCAGTCGTTCGGGCTTCGGCGACGTATGCAACCGGTGTTCCAGGATCCGTACGGCTCGATGGATCCGCTGCGCAATATCGGCAACACGATCGCGGAGCCGTTGAACATCCATGGCATCGGTGACCAGTCGTCCCGACGGGAACGGGTGCTCGAGCTCCTCGATCAGGTGTCGCTGCCGCGGGACCTGTCGACCCGGTATCCGAACGAGTTGTCGGGCGGTCAGCGTCAGCGAGTCGCGATCGCACGCGCGCTCGCGCTCAAGCCGGACATCGTCGTGCTCGATGAGGCGGTCTCGGCTCTGGATGTGCTCGTTCAGGATCAGATCCTCAAGCTGCTCGCAGAGCTCCAGTCGGAACTCGAACTGACGTATCTCTTCATCACGCACGACCTCGCCGTCGTCCGCGTCTCCAGTGACTTCGTCTGCGTCATGGAGCGAGGAAAGATCGTGGAGCAGGGGACCGTGGACGAGATCTTCGCGAATCCGCAGCAGGAGTACACCGACCGCCTGCTCAAGGCGATCCCCGGTGTGTCGATCCCCCTGGGAGGCCAGGGATAGTGACGGCGGCTCCCGCACCTGAGGGCGTACGGACGTACCGTGCGCCCTCAGGCGTCATCACCATGGTCTTGACCGGCCTGCTTGCGCTGTTCCTGCTCGGAGATGCCGCGCTCAAGAGCGGGTGCGGGCCGATGCTGCTGCTCGCGCCCTGGGTGCTGCTCGGCCTCTGGGTCGTCTATGAGATCAGCTTCGTGTCGCACGTGCGGGTTGATGGCGAAGGCGTTCTGGTGCAGAACTTGCTTCGCCGGACTTCGTTCGGGTGGAGCCAGGTTCGCGACATCGATCTCCGCTGGCAGCTGGTGTTCTCGCTGCAGGACGGCGCCGACCTCACCAGCTTCGGTGGTCCGGCCCACGCCCGCCCTCGTCGAAGCCGGATGCGCGATGAGGATGCACAGACAGCACCGGCCGGCCTCCGCGATCTCACCGACATCCGCGACCGCTGGCAGGCCGCTGGTGTGACGGCGAGCACGTCGATCAGTCGCCAGTGGGACTGGAAGGCGCTGGGCGCGCTCGGCATCATCCTGGCATGGGCGGTCGCCTCTGTGCTGATCGTGTCTGCCGGCTGACGGACTCGCGCCTGCCGCCGCTCAAGCGTGATCACGAAGCGAGACGAGCTGTGCCCCTCACGCAGGAGCGCAGGGGGCACAGCGTCGCGGTCTCCCGCGCTCAGCCATCGGTGTTCTCGGGAGAGTGCCCACGTCATGGTGGGCGCCCCTGGCCGCTCTCGGTCCATTGCGAGCGTCGATGGCGCAAGCGATCACTGATACGACTGGAAGTACCAGCCACCCGTTCCAGGGATGCAGGGGGCAGCCTTGCCGCCGCCTCGGACGAAATCGGTTCGATCCGCATTGCACTGCTGCGGTGACGAGTACGGCCCGAACACACTGGCCGAAGCGGGAGTCACACCGAGCAGTGTGATTCCAGCGGCGATCACGATCGTGGCACTCAGCTTGGCTGCGCGATTCATCTTCATGAGATCCTTCCCTCCGTGTCCTGCGTATGGAAGTGTCAACAGTAGGTGAGAGCGCAGGTGACGGGAAGTGACATCAGCGGTCAACCTGGCAGCCCGAACACGTCAGGCCAGGTCGCAGCGGCCCACGGGTAGCCGACGAACACGGTCGCATCGATCAGGAAGTGGGCGACCAGGAACGGCATCAGTCGTCCTGAGCGCTGGAACAGCCAACCGAACAGCAGTCCCATCGCCAGGTTCCCGATGAAGGCGCCTGGCCCCTGGTACAGGTGGTAGCTCGCGCGCAGGATCGAGGTGGCGATGATGATCGTCCACGGGCTCCAGCCGAGCTGCTTCAGGCGGGCGAAGAGATAGCCCAGCACGACGAACTCCTCCTGCAGCGAGGCGCGAGCGGCCGCCAGCAGCAGGATCGGCACGGTCCACCAGTGGGCATCGAGGCCGGCCGGGTTCACGGCGACGAACAACCCGAGCGTGCGGCCGACGATGTACAGGGCGAGGCCGGGAATGCCGATCGCGAGCACGAGCAGCACACCGCGCCCGGCATCGGTGCCGATACGGGTGCCGTCGAGTCCGAGTCGACCGAGGTGGGGCCGTGCCGTCTGCCAGAGCAGGAAGCAGACCAGCAGCACCGGCACGAGGGAGAAGCCGATCGAGAGCACCTGATAGATCAGATCGAAGAGCTCGCGGTCGCTGCGTGACGGATTCAGCGTCGTGGTCTGATCGGCCAGCGGTGTGCTGTCCGTGAGGCGATAGGCCAGTTGCACGATCGCATAGACAGCCGATTGGCCGAGGCCGAGCGCGAGCACGATCGCGATCTCCCACCACAGCCGCGCGCGCGGTTCGACTCGGTTCGCTCGCTCGGAAAGCGGTGGTTCGAGGGTCACGATCTCGATGGTACGGCCTGTATACAGCAACCGACCGTGTGCGTGCGTTATCCTGGAACGTCGGCTTCTCGACAAAACCCCACACTCTTTAGGACTCATGCATGGCGCACGCCCTCCGCTCTGACCTCCGCAACGTCGCAATCGTCGCGCACGTCGACCACGGCAAGACCACACTCGTCGACGCCATGCTGCGTCAGACGGGCTCCTTCGGCGAACACGCCCACGTCGATGAGCGCGCCATGGACTCCAACGACCTGGAGCGCGAGAAGGGCATCACGATCCTCGCGAAGAACACGGCGATCACCTACAAGGGTGTCCACGCCAAGGACGGCGAGGTGACGATCAACGTGATCGACACCCCCGGCCACGCCGACTTCGGCGGCGAGGTCGAGCGCGGCCTGTCCATGGTCGACGGTGTCGTGCTGCTCGTCGACGCGAGCGAGGGCCCGCTGCCCCAGACCCGCTTCGTGCTGCGCAAGGCGCTCGAGGCGAAGCTCCCCGTCATCCTCCTGGTCAACAAGACCGACCGTCCCGACGCTCGCATCGCCGAGGTCGAGGAAGAGGCGCACGACCTGCTGCTGGGCCTCGCGTCCGACCTCGTCGACGATGTGCCCGACCTCGACGTCGATGCACTGCTCGACGTGCCGGTCGTCTACGCGTCCGGCCGCGCCGGTGCTGCCTCGCGCAACCGTCCCGCTGACGGCTCGCTGCCCGACAACGACGACCTCGAGCCGCTGTTCGAGGCGATCCTCGAGCACGTGCCCGCACCGGCGTACGACGACGAGCACCCGCTGCAGGCCTGGGTCACGAACCTCGACTCCAGCCCGTTCCTGGGTCGCCTCGCCCTGCTGCGCGTCTTCAACGGCACGCTGAAGAAGGGCCAGACCGTGGCCTGGGTGCGCGCCGACGGCACGCACCAGAACGCACGCATCACGGAGCTCCTGAAGACCCGTGCCCTCGAGCGCTACCCCGCCGAGTCCGCAGGCCCCGGCGACATCGTCGCCATCGCCGGCTTCGAGAACATCACCATCGGCGAGACCATCGCCGACCCGGAGGATGTTCGTCCGCTGCCCGCGATCACGGTCGATGACCCCGCCATCTCGATGACGATCGGCACCAACACCTCGCCCCTCATGGGCAAGGTCAAGGGTCACAAGCTGACGGCTCGCATGGTCAAGGACCGCCTCGACAAGGAGCTCATCGGCAACGTGTCGCTCAAGGTCGTCGACATCGGACGCCCCGACGCGTGGGAGGTGCAGGGTCGTGGAGAACTCGCCCTCGCCATCCTCGTCGAGAACATGCGTCGCGAGGGCTTCGAGCTCACCGTCGGCAAGCCGCAGGTCGTCACGAAGAAGATCGACGGCAAGACGTACGAGCCGTTCGAGCACCTGACGATCGACACGCCGGAAGAGCACCTCGGTGCCATCACGCAGCTGCTCGCGAACCGCAAGGGTCGCATGGACAACATGACCAACCACGGCACCGGCTGGGTTCGCATGGAGTTCATCGTCCCGTCGCGCGGTCTGATCGGTTTCCGCAGCGAATTCCTCACCACGACCCGCGGCACCGGTATCGCGAACGCGATCTCGCACGGCTACGAGCCGTGGGCCGGTTCCATCACGACGCGTCAGAACGGCTCGATCGTCGCCGACCGTCAGGGTGTCGTGACCCCGTTCGCGATGATCGCACTGCAGGAGCGCATGTCGTTCTTCGTGCAGCCGACGCAGGAGGTCTACGAGGGCATGGTCATCGGCGAGAACTCGCGCGCCGACGACATGGACGTCAACATCACGAAGGAGAAGAAGCTCACCAACATGCGTGCGGCGAGCTCCGACACCTTCGAGTCGATGACGCCCCCGCGTCAGCTGACGCTCGAGGAGAGCCTCGAGTTCGCGCGCGACGATGAATGCGTCGAGGTGACCCCTGAGGTCGTCCGCATCCGCAAGGTCGCGCTCGACGCGAACACGCGTGCTCGCGAGACCGCTCGTCTGAAGCGCCAGGACGCCAACGCCTGATCTCAGCTGTCCAGGAGAGGGTCCCATCCCGTCGATTTCGGCGCGGTTGGGGCCCTCTTCTCATGAAATACCCAGGTCAGGGATATTTTTTGTTCAGGTTTGTCGTGCAGACTCGGACACTTGCGCCCGGCGAGCCGGCTCCCGATGAGCCGCCCTGCCCGCAGGTCCGGGTGTACGACAACCCGAAAGTCGAACCTTTTGCTTCACCTTCACAACACCCGTGCTTCTCGGCGCGCCGCGGAAGCGGCGCGCGCTCACTCCGCAGTCAGCGCCCGACGTCCGATGCTGCTGCTCACCACGATCACCGGTGCCCTTCTCGGCATCACGCTCACGGTCGGCGTGGTCTCCGCCCCGGCCGCTGGAGCCGAGCGTGCGAACGGCGGTCCCGCCGAGCTCGCCGCCACCACCACGGCTGCGTCGCGGGAGCTCTCGCTCCGGGACATCACCGACTCCGCCAATGCCGCGCTGACCGAGGCGAAGGCTGCGGTCACCGCGGCCGACACCCTGACGGCTCAGGTCGCCGCCTCCGGGCTCGATCTCGGCGCCATGCCGACATCCATCGCCACGAGCGAGCTGCAGGACCACATCAGCGACCTGGGAGAGCGTGCGGTGATCCCCGCGCTGCTGCTGAACGACCTGACCGACGACACCGTCGCCGACACGCAGGTGGTCGAGGCGAGCACCGCGAGTCTCCAGGAGGCGTTCTCGGCAGCTCAGGCGCAGAAGGCGGCGGAGGATGCCGAGCGCGCCGCCGCAGAGCAGGCTGCCGCGGCGGCGGCTGCGTTGGCGGCGTCGAATACGGTCGACGGCGCCAAGGCGACGGCTGCCGAGATGGCGTCGAGCCGCTACGGCTGGGGATCCGACCAGTTCTCCTGCCTCAGCTCGCTGTGGACCAAGGAGTCCGGCTGGAACTACCAGGCGTACAACGCAGACGGCGGCGCCACCGGCATCCCGCAGGCGCTGCCCGGCAGCAAGATGGCATCCGCCGGGAGCGACTGGCAGACGAACGCCGCGACCCAGATCGCCTGGGGTCTCGACTACATCTCGCGCGGATACGGAACGCCGTGCAGCGCGTGGTCGCATTCGCAGGCCATGAACTGGTACTGATCCGCGCCGTCGCGCTGCAGGCCCGCTCCCGGATCGGGGGCGGGCCTTCGCGGCGTCCGGGTGCTGTGGGTCAGCGGAGCTCGGAGATGAGGACCGCGCTGGTGCCGGCGATCGTCGCCTCGAAGATGTGTGGAACGTCGCCCGCATACGACAGGTAGTCGCCAGGGTGCAGCGTGACGGGGGAGTCGACCGGGCCGATCCGCGCCTCGCCGGCGATCAGGATCACGTGCTCGGTGGTGCCGACGTGGTGCGGATCGGAACGGCGCGGATCGCCGGGCTCCGCCTGGATCAGGTAGAGATCACGTCTGGCACCGGGTGGGCTCGCCGACAGCAGGCTCGCGCTGTAGGCGGCGGCGGACGACGGCACACCGGCCAGGTCTGCCGCGCGGATGAGGGTCGGCGCGTTCGCCTGCTGATCGACCAGCACGGCGAACGGTACCCCGAGCGCGACGCCGAGCGCCCAGAGGGTCTCGACGCTGGGATTGCCGGCGCCGCTCTCGAGCTGCGACACCGTGGCCTTCGAGATGCCGGCGCGCCGAGCCAGTTCGGAGACCGAGAGCGATGCGGCCTCGCGTTCCCGACGCAGGGTGCGGGCGATTCGAGTTCGAAGATCCTCCATTCGTTCATCATGTCAAACGATCGTTCGCTTGACTATGCCAACGCGCGCGTTCAGAATGATCAGCATGTGTTCAGTGAATCGAACGATCGGGTCGACCCGGTGATGACGCCCGAGCGCGAGGTGTGGCGAGAGGCGCTCGGCGTCGTCCTGGCGACCAGCGCGTACGGGATCTCGTTCGGCGCCCTCGCCGTGGCATCCGGTCTCGACGTCTGGCAGACCTGCGTGCTGAGCCTGCTGATGTTCACCGGCGGCTCGCAGTTCGCCTTCGTCGGTGTCTTCAGCGCCGGCGGCGTCGCCGCCCTGCCGTCGGCGATCGCTTCGGCCGTGCTGCTCGGAGTCCGCAACGTCGCGTATGGAATGCGCATGTCTCCCGTGATCGGCGGGGGAGCGCTGCAGCGTGCTGCCGCCGCGCACTTCACGATCGACGAGTCGACTGCCGTCGCGATCTCGCAGAACGACCCGCGCCTTCGACGCGCGGGCTTCTGGATCACCGGCATCGGCATCTTCGTCGGCTGGAACATCACGACCCTCGTCGGCGCCCTCGTCGGCGACGTGCTGGGGGACCCGCGCACGTGGGGGCTGGATGCCGCGGCCGCTGCCGCGTTCCTCGCACTGCTGTGGCCGCGGCTCAGGCAGCGGCAGGCCATCGCGGTCGGCATCGCGGCCGCCGTCATCGCGGCATCGGTCACGCCGTTCCTGATGCCGGGAATCCCGGTGCTGCTCGCTGCCGTCGTCGCGATCGTGGTCGGCTGGTTCAACTGGCTCGGCGACCGACCCGCTCCGGCCGCTGCGGACGAAGCGGCGGTCACGCCATGAGCATCTGGAGCGCGATTCTGCTCGCCGCGCTGATCTGCCTCGCATTGAAGGCAGTCGGCTATCTCGTGCCGCCCACGGTGCTCGAAGCTCCGCGGCCAGCACGCATCTCTGATCTGCTCACGGTGGCGCTGCTCGCAGCGCTCGTGGCAGTGCAGACGCTCGGCGCGGGGCAGGCCATCATGGTCGACGCCCGTGTGCCGGCCCTCCTGGTCACCGGAGGGCTGCTGTGGCTGCGGCAGTCGTTCCTCGTTGTGGTGTTCGCTGCAGCCCTCGTGGCCGCCCTGCTGCGACTGTGGGGCCTCGCGCTCTGAGCTCATGGGTCGAACCGCGCAGCACCAGGCGCGACTGCGCCGGTAGAATCGACCCGTGCGCGTCAGCTGGATGTCGAGAGTGTTGTCGTGGATCTCTGCGGTCCTCGTCGGCGGCGTGTACGGCATTGCCGGCACGATCGCCCACAGCCTGACCTGGGGTCCGATCCCGGTCGGCCTGATCGTCGGGGCCATCGCCTGTGCTGCGATCCTCATCGCGGTGCGCACGCTCACGCACGACCGTGGTGCGGCGCTGGCCGCCGGCGTCGGTATGGTCGGGATGCTGCTGCTGATCTCCGGAGTCGGTCCGGGCGGCTCGGTCGTGGTGCAGGATTCGCTCGCCGGACGGATCTGGACGTACCTCGTGGCAGGTCTCGTGCTGCTCGTGGTGGCCTGGCCGTCGTTCTCTCGGCTGCCGGTTCGAACCGAGGCTGCGACGACTGCGGTCGCGGCCGCGCCGGAGCCGCTGATCACCGCCGTTCCGGCGAGCCCCGCCTCCTCGCAGGAGAACGGGCCGCGCGCGCCGTAGACTGGAGGGGTGACGTATGTGATCGCCCTGCCGTGTGTCGATGTGAAGGACCGTGCCTGCATCGACGAATGCCCCGTGGACTGCATCTATGAGGGCGAGCGTTCGTTGTACATCCACCCCGATGAATGCGTCGACTGCGGTGCCTGCGAGCCGGTCTGCCCGGTCGAGGCCATCTACTACGAGGATGACCTGCCCGATGAGTGGCAGGACTACTACAAGGCGAACGTCGAGTTCTTCTCGGAGATCGGCTCTCCCGGTGGCGCAGCCAAGGTCGGGGTGTACTCCTTCGACCACCCGGTGATCGCAGCGCTCCCGCCCCAGGGCGAGTAGGTCTCGACGTGAGCGTCCGCGACCTCGCCGACTACCCGTGGGATGCCGTCGTCCCGTTCCGTGAGCGCGCAGCGCAGCATCCGGACGGTCTCGTGGATCTCTCGATCGGCTCGCCGGTCGACCCGACGCCCGATGTGATCCGTCGCGCACTGACCGAGGCGACGGATGCGCACGCGTACCCGCAGACCGTCGGCACTCCCGCAGTGCGCGAGGCGATCGTCGACTGGTACGCCCGCCGACGCGGGGTCACCGACCTGTCGGTCGACAACGTGCTGCCGACCATCGGATCCAAAGAGCTCGTGGCGTTGCTGCCGGCGCTGCTCGGACTCGGCGAGGGCGACATCGTGGTGCACCCTCGCGTCGCGTATCCCACCTACGAGGTCGGTGCCCGCACGGCCGGTGCGACGCCGCTCGCCGCCGACGACCCGGCGAGCTGGCCCGAGGGCACGAAGCTCATCTGGATCAACACGCCTGGAAACCCCGACGGCCGCACCTGGACGGTCGATGAGCTGTCGGCCGCGGTCCGTCGCGCACGCGAGCTCGGCGCCGTGCTGGCGAGTGACGAGTGCTACGCCGAACTCGGCTGGGACGGGCCGTGGGCGAGCGAACCGGTGCCCTCCGTCCTCGACCCGCGGGTCACGGGCGGCAGCCGAGCGAACCTGCTCAGCGTCTACTCGCTGAGCAAGCAGTCGAATCTGGCCGGCTACCGCGCCGCCTTCGTCGCCGGTTGCGCACGCATCGTCGGCGAACTGCTCACTGCACGCAAGCACCTCGGTCTCATGCCGCCGGCGCCGATCCAGCACGCGATGGCTGTGGCCCTCGGCGACGACGAGCACGTGGCAGCGCAGAAGGCGCTCTACCGTGAGCGCCGCGATCTGCTGCGCCCAGCCGTGGAGGCAGCCGGGTTCCGCATCGACGGCTCCGAAGCCGGCCTCTACCTCTGGGCGACCGAGGGCAGGGACGCGTGGGACTCCATCGCGCGCCTCGCTGACCTCGGCATCCTGGCGGGTCCCGGACCGTTCTACGGATCCGACTCCGCCGAGCACATCCGCCTCTCACTGACCGCGCCGACCGAGCGGGTCGCCGACGCAGCGCGCCGCCTGCGTGAGAGCGCTCTGTAGGAATCCTCATCGACGGCATCTTCTGCTTGGCGGATGTCACAGTAGGCCTGAGTCCCTACTAGGCTGTAAAAGCGATCCGGTCGTGATCCGACCGGGCGGCATCATTCCGCCACATCGCCAGTTCCGGCTTGAGAAGAGATATGGCTGACATCCACGCGACACGCGAGCAGTCAGACACGACGAGGAGGTCCGCGTGAGTGCAGCGGCAGACCAGCAGGCTACAGCGAAGCTGACGATCGGCGAGACCACCGCGGAGTTCCCACTGGTGCACGGCACCGCCGGCAACAGCAGCATCGACTTCTCGACGCTGACCCGCCAGACCGGCTACACCGGACTCGACTACGGCTTCGTGAACACGGCGTCGACGAAGTCCGAGATCACGTTCATCGACGGCGACAAGGGCATTCTGCGCTACCGCGGATACCCGATCGAACAGCTCGCGAACACCACGAGCTACCTCGAGGTCGCCTGGCTGCTGATCTACGGCGAGCTGCCCTCGGCATCCGAGCTCTCGGAGTTCGACGAGAAGATCCGTCGCCACACGCTCCTGCATGAAGACCTCAAGCGCTTCTTCTCGGCGCTGCCGCACACCGCGCACCCGATGTCGGTGCTGTCGTCGGCCGTCGCCGCGCTCTCGACCTACTACGAGGGCCAGACCGATCCGCACAACCCGGAGCATGTCGAGCTGAACATGATCCGCATGCTCGCCAAGCTCCCGGTGATCGCGGCGTACGCGCACAAGAAGAGCGTCGGTCAGGCGTTCCTCTACCCGGACAACTCGCTGAGCTTCGTCGACAACTTCCTCAAGCTCAACTTCGGCGTGCACAGCGAGGAGTACGAGGTCAACCCGGTGATGTCGAAGGCGCTCGAGCTGCTCCTCATCCTCCACGAGGACCACGAGCAGAACGCCTCCACCTCGACCGTGCGTCTGGTCGGCTCCACCGGGGCGAACCAGTTCGCGTCCATCTCCGCCGGCATCCAGGCACTCTCGGGGCCGCTGCACGGTGGCGCGAACGAGGCCGTGCTCACGATGCTCGGCCAGATCCGCGACTCGGGGCAGAGCGTGTCCCGCTTCGTCGAGCGGGTGAAGAACAAGGAAGAGGGCGTGAAGCTGATGGGCTTCGGGCACCGGGTCTACAAGAACTACGACCCGCGCGCCAAGCTCGTCAAGGATGCAGCAGACGAGGTGCTCGCCTCGCTCGGCGTGACCGACCCGCTGCTCGACCTCGCCAAGGAGCTCGAAGAGCTCGCGTTGGCCGACGACTACTTCCGCGAGCGTCGCCTCTACCCGAACGTCGACTTCTACACCGGCGTGATCTATAAGGCCATGGGCTTCCCGACGCGCATGTTCACAGTGCTCTTCGCGATCGGTCGTCTGCCGGGCTGGCTCGCCCAGTGGCGTGAGCTGCAGCTCGACCCGCAGACCAAGATCGGTCGCCCGCAGCAGCTGTACACGGGATCGCCGGAGCGCGACTTCCCGACCCGCTGATCTCGACCTGGCCGATCCTCCGCACGGACGATCGGCCAGGACCTAAGAAAGCGGCGTGCCTCCCGAGGGAGACACGCCGCTTTCGTGTTGTCTGCTGTTGGGGTCAGCGACCCTGCGAGCTGCGACCGCCCTGACGGCTCTGGCCGCCCTGACGCGAGAAGCCCGCCTGGCCACCCTGGCCGCCACCCTGTCCGCCGGAGCGGGGGCGACGACGACGAGCGGGGGGAGTCGCTGCGCCGGCACGCTCGCCGCCGCCGGGGCGCTGCTTCGCCTGACGCTGCGGCTGCTGGGCCTGCACCGGTGCGGGGCGCACGTGCTCGGCGCGCTCCGGGACGAGCTCGTTCACGGCTGCTGCCGTGACGTCTTCGAGGGCAGCCGAGATCGCAGCCTTGCGGAGCAGGTCCTTGACGTCGCGGCGCTGCTCGGGGAGCACGACCGTGACCACGGTTCCGGCTGCACCAGCGCGTGCCGTGCGGCCCGAGCGGTGCAGGTACGCCTTGTGCTCCATGGGCGGGTCGACGTGCACCACCAGGTCGACGTTGTCGACGTGCACGCCACGGGCGGCCACGTCGGTCGCCACGAGCACGCGGACGCCGCCGTCGGCCGGGGCGGCCGAGAAGGCGCTGAGGTTGCGCTCGCGGGCGTTCTGCGACAGGTTGCCGTGCAGATCGACCGAGGGGATGCCCGCGGCGGTCAGCTGCTTGGCGAGCTTCTTGGCCTGGTGCTTGGTGCGCGTGAACAGGATGCGACGGCCGGTACCCGAGGCGAGCTCGCGGACCAGCGTGGTCTTGTTCTCGGTGGAGTTGACGACGAGCACGCGGTGCGTCATCTCGCCGACCGGCACGCTCTCCTCGTCGACCTCGTGGCTGACGGCGTTGGAGAGGAAGCGGCGGGCGAGGGTGTCGATGCCGCGGTCCAGCGTCGCGCTGAACAGCAGGCGCTGTCCACCGGCCGGCGTGGCGGTGAGGATGCGCGTGACGCCGGGCAGGAAGCCGAGGTCGGCCATGTGGTCGGCCTCGTCGAGCACGGTGACCTCGACGGCGTCGAGCTGTACGACCTTCTGCTTCATGAGGTCTTCGAGACGGCCGGGGCACGCCACGACGATGTCGACGCCGCTGCGCATGGCCTGCTCCTGCGGGCGCTGGCTGACGCCACCGAACACGGTGGTGACACGGAGGCCCTTGGCCTCGGCGAGCGGCGCGATGGTCGCGGCGATCTGGGTGGCGAGCTCGCGGGTCGGTGCGAGCACCAGACCGCGCGGGTGGCCGGGGCGGCTGCTGCGCGAGGATGCCGCGATGCGGCTCACGAGCGGC
Organism: Microbacterium oxydans; assembly: GCF_000956525.1. GTDB lineage: Bacteria > Actinomycetota > Actinomycetes > Actinomycetales > Microbacteriaceae > Microbacterium > Microbacterium oxydans_A. Next base: position 1,037,830 of record NZ_JYIW01000026.1, on the reverse strand, counting down.
AGGGCGAAGGCGATGGTCTTGCCGCTGCCGGTGCGGCCACGACCGAGGAGGTCGCGACCGGCGAGGGAATCGGGAAGTGTGTCGCGCTGGATCGCGAACGCCTCGGTCTTGCCGTCCTTGGAGAGGACGGCTGCGAGGTCGGCGGGCACGCCGAGATCGAGGAAGGAAGTCATGAAGTATCTCCGAGATTGCACGCACGCACGAACGAGTGGTCCTGGTGCGGGAGGGTGGGCGACGGCGCGGGATCGCGCATCGTTTCGCCGTTCGAAATGGCCAGAACCGGGTGAGTGGCGCGGGAGCGTGTCGACGACGCAGACGCCTCGCATGGCGAAGACGTCACGACGACACTATCACGCAGACCTTGGAGAAGCCCGCAGGCGGTCGCGGGGACGTGCTGAGCCGTGGGCTCAGGCGTGCAGCGCCTCGTTCAGGGTCACGCCGACGCCGGCGCGTCGAACAGCCTCGACCGCGCCGCTGAGCGAGTTGCGGCGGAACAGCAGGCCGTGCTGGCCGGAGAGCTCAGCACCCTTGACCGTCTGCTTCGCGCCGTCGGCGGTGACCGGGCCGTCGACGAGCACGATCTTGGTGCCGGCGGTGACATACAGGCCGGCCTCGACCACGCAGTCGTCGCCGAGGGAGATGCCGATGCCCGCGTTCGCGCCGAGCAGCGTGCGTGCGCCGATGGAGACGCGGTGCGTTCCGCCGCCGGAGAGCGTGCCCATGATCGACGAGCCGCCGCCGATATCGCTGCCGTCGCCGACCACGACGCCCTGCGAGATGCGGCCTTCGACCATCGAAGCACCGAGCGTGCCGGCGTTGAAGTTCACGAAGCCCTCGTGCATCACGGTGGTGCCGGGGGAGAGGTAGGCACCGAGGCGCACCCGCGAGGCATCGGCGATGCGCACACCGGCCGGCTGCAGGTAGTCGGTGAGACGGGGGAACTTGTCGAGTCCCTGCACCTGGATGCCAGCACGCTGCAGCTGGGGTCGAAGGCGCGCGGCGTCGTCCGGATGCACTGGGCCGGCGTTCGTCCACGCCACGTTCGGCAGGTGACCGAAGATGCCGTCGAGGTTGAGATCGTTGGGCCGCACCAGCAGGTGTGAGAGCGCGTGCAGACGCAGGTAGGCATCCGCAGTGGATGCCGGCGCGGCATCCAGGTCGATCCGGAGCTGCACGGCCTCGACCGTGACATCGCGCCGCTCGTCCGGTCCGGTGAGCGAGTCGAGGGCGGATGCCGCGGCATCCGTCGGGAGATCGCCGGTGCCGAGTTCGGAGTACCAGGCATCCAGGACGGTGCCGTTGCCGGCGATCGTGGTGAGTCCGATGCCCCAGACGCTGCGCGATTCAGTCATGCCTCAACGGTATCCCGAACGCGTGCGCGCTCCTGGCCGGATGACGATGTGTTCCGGTCGCACTTCGTGCCGTCGGCTCAGCGACCTGACGGCAGGAACTGCGACCGGAAGCCGCAACTAGGCTGGGGGCATGGTGCTCGATCTGACAGCTTCCTCGCTCGACCTCACCCGCGCGATCTGCGACATCCCCAGCGTCTCGGGAGACGAGCAGCGCCTCGCCGACGAGATCGAGGCAGCCATCGCGCCGCTGGCCCATCTCGAGGTGATCCGCCACGGCAACACGATCGTCGCGCGCACCGCCCTCGGTCGGGCGCAGCGGGTCGCGATCGCCGGTCACATCGACACCGTGCCGATCAACGACAACCTGCCGACCCGCGACATCGAGATCGACGGGGACCCGTACCTGTGGGGTCGCGGCACCGTCGACATGAAGGCGGGCACCGCGGTGCAGCTGAAGCTCGCTGCCGAGCTGACCGATCCAGCCGTCGACATCACCTGGATGTGGTACGACAACGAAGAGGTCGAGGCATCGAAGAACGGTCTCGGTCTGCTGGCCGCCGTCCGCCCCGATCTCTTCGAGGCGGACTTCGCGATCCTGGGGGAGCCGTCGAACGGCGAGGTCGAGGGCGGCTGCAACGGCACCCTTCGCGCGATCGTCCGGACGACCGGCGTCCGCGCCCACAGCGCACGGGCCTGGATCGGCGAGAACGCCATCCACCGCGCGGCTCCGATCCTCGCGCGACTCAGCGAGTACCGGGCGAAGGAGGTCGCGGTCGAAGGGCTCCTCTACCGCGAGAGCCTGAGCGCGGTGCGCATCAGCGGCGGCGTCGCCGGGAACGTCATCCCGGACGCATGCGAGGTCGAGGTCAACTACCGATTCGCCCCGAGCAAGTCCGCAGCGGACGCCGAGGCGCACGTGCGCGGTGTGCTCGCCGGCTTCGACGTCGAGATCACGGATGCTGCCGATGGCGCCCGTCCGGGGCTCGATGCGCCGATCGCCCAGCAGTTCGTCGCCGCGGTCGGCGCCGAACCGCGTCCGAAGTACGGCTGGACCGACGTCGCCCGCTTCTCGGCCCTCGGCATCCCCGCTGTGAACTACGGCCCTGGCGACCCGCATCTCGCGCACCACGACGAGGAGCGCGTGCCCGTGGCGCAGATCGACGCCGTCGAGCGGGGTCTTCGCGCATGGCTCACCGCGCGCTGAGCCTCGCTCGCCGTTGGGCGCAGACGCCGCCGGCACTGCGCATCGCGGTCATCTACCTCATCGCACGCGTGGTGACGAGTGTCTTCTTCGTGCTCGCCGCGTCGCTCGCGACCTCGCTCTCCCGGATCGGGGCTGACCCCGGACTCGGCGACTTCGTGCTCGCCTGGGACGCGCAGTGGTATTGGCTGATCGCCGAGAACGGGTACCCGAGCGAGCTGCCGCTCACGGATTCGGGGGAGGTGGCAGAGAACGCCTGGGCGTTCATGCCGGTGTTCTCGTACGCGGCGAAGGCGGTCGGTCTCCTCTTCGGTTCCTGGGGCGTCGGCGCCTTCCTGATCTCGCTCATCGCCGGGTACATCGCCTGTCTCGCGCTGCACCGGCTGCTGCGCGACCGCATCGGAGCATCCGCCGCGACCTGGGCAGTGGTGCTGTTCGCATCGGGACCCCTTGCGGCGATGTTCCAGGTCGCGTATGCCGAGACACTGTTCCTGATGCTGCTGTTCCTCGCGCTCGATGCGGTGGCTCGCCATCGCTACGGCTGGCTCTATCTGCTGATCCCGGTGATGGCGTTCACGCGTCCTGGCATCCTCGCCTTCGCCCTGTACCTCGGACTCCACGGCATCCTCCGGTGGGTGCGCCGCAGGCAGGAGCCGCTGCCGCGAGCCGACATCGTGCACATCGTCGTGCTCGGCGCGCTCGCGACGGCGTCGGGCTTCGCGTGGCAGGTCATCGCCGGACTGGTGACTGGTGTGCCCGGGGCGTATCTCGCGACCGAGCTGGCCTGGCGTCGGCACTGGGTCGTGGGGGGCGTGGAGGGGTTCATCCCGTTCGAGGGCTGGATCCAGGCCGCGCAGTTCTGGTTCGTGCAGTGGGGCCTCCCCACCTGGACGGGCTTGATCGCGTTGGTGCTCCTCGTCGCCGTTGCAGGTCTGGCGCTGCTGCGCTCGCCGCAGGTCAGCGCCCTCGGCGCGGATCTGCGCCTCTGGAGCGCCAGCTACCTGCTCTACCTGCTGGCCGTGTTCTTCCCGCAGTCGAGCACCTTCCGTCTGCTCCTGCCGATCAGCCCGCTCTGGGGAGCGGTCGCCGTGCCGCGATCACGGCTGTGGCGGGGCGGCGTCCTGGTGGTCGCACTCGCCGGCCAGTGGCTCTGGATCTACCACATGTACGCCCTCGGGAACACGTTCTGGCAGGTGCCCTGACGGTGAAGCTCGGGTGGATTTCTCACACGTGACGTCCAGGTACCCGTCGTACCCGATAAACTCATCACATACCACCGAGGAAAAGGAGCCACGATGGCAGCGATGAAGCCGAGGACCGGAGACGGACCCATGGAGGCCGTAAAGGAAGGGCGACTCATCATCGTGCGCGTTCCGCTCGAAGGCGGCGGCAGACTTGTCGTCTCAGTGAACGACGCCGAGGCCAAGGAGCTTCACGACGTGCTTGCAGCCGTCGTGGCACCCGCCTGATCGACCCGGATCCCTCCACGAGGATCCGAGAAGGGCGACGGATCAACCGATCCGTCGCCCTTCTCTTCGGTCTGTGGGCCCTGCGGAGGCCGGTCCCGCTCCGATCAGTCGCGATCCGCGATGCTGATCAGCTGCAACAGCCCCTCGCCGACGGGGGAGACCGTGGCCAACACCGCCGAGGACTCCTGCGTCTCCTGCACGAGCGAGCGGTACGCCGAGGTGATCTCGTCGCGCTGCACCGGGTCGGCCACGCGTCCGCCGGCGAGCACGCGCGGCACGAGCACCATGCCGCCGGCGCGGGCGAGACGGAGTCCATGCGACACGTAGTCGATCACGTTCTCGGGGTCGGCGTCGACCAGGACGATGTCGTAGGACGCCTCGTTCATGCGCGGGAGCACATCGGCTGCGCGCCCGGTGATGAACCGCGCCCTGGTCGAGGGGATCTTCGCGTCGGAGAACGCCTGGCGTGCCGCGGCGAGATGCTCCGGCTCGTTGTCGATCGAGGTCAGCACCGCCTGCGGTGCGCCCCGGAGCAGCCAGAGGCCTGACACGCCGGCGCCGGTGCCGATCTCGACGATCGACCTGGCGTTCGTCGCGGCGGCGAGCACCGCGATCTGCGAGCCGACGGCTGCGCTGATCGGCGCGGCCCCCAGCTCGACCGCGTGCGCGCGCGCACGGGCGATGGAGTCGGGTTCGACGATGGACTCGCGGATGAACCGCGCGTTCGCGTCATGTTCGCTCATACCGTGTCTCCTCGATGACCTGTGGTGTTCCCAGGATATTCGTTCGGTGTGCACCGGGAGCGCAGGCGCGGCGGTAGCCTGGACAGATGCAATTCGGGCTCACCTTCGAGAAGCTGATGCTGATCGGTCTCATCGTGGTGCTCATCGTCGGCCCGGATCGCCTTCCGAAGGTCGCCGAGGGCTTCGCGCGCATGGTCCGCAAGGCCGGCGAATATCTTCGCGACACCAAGACCCGGATGCGCGACGAGATGGGTCCGGAGATGGACGACGTCGACTGGCGCAAGCTCGACCCGCGTCAGTACGACCCTCGGCGAATCATCCGCGAAGCCCTGCTCGAGACGCCTGCACCTGCGGCCGCGGCTGCCGCAGCGCAGACGACGATCGCTGAACCCGCCGTCTCGCGGGCGCCGCAGGAGTTCTCGGCGACGAACAAGCCGCCGTACGACCTCGAAGCGACGTGATCCGAGCGGCTCGGCCGACGCGCTTCACCGACCGCGATCGCATCGCAGTCGCAGGGGCCGTGTGCTGCGCTGTCATCGGTGCCCTCATCTGGATTCTGTGGGTGCTCCCGATCACCGCGTCCGTGGATGCTGCCAGCGCTCAGCCGATCGGATCGAGCCCCGCAGCTGTGCAGCTCGATGCGGGAGCACGCGTGGGGATCTGGGGACGCGGCATCTCGCCGACCCTGGGGACCATGTCGTGCGCGGTCACGGCCCCGAGCGGCGATGCGGTCGGCCAACACGGCGGACCGTCACTCACCTGGAGTGACACGCTCTGGTGGATGACGCCGAAATGGGGCTTCGAGCAGGTCTCGCGGTTCACGGCACCGACCGCCGGCGAGTACCTCGTGGTCTGCACGGACTCCCTGCAGACGTACGATGGCGAGTTCCTGGTCGCCGGCGATGCGTTCGGTGCCGGCGACATCGGCCTCGGACGCACGGGCGGTGCCGATTTCGCGATCGGCTCGGTGCTGGCGTTCGGTGCGATCGTCTGCCCGCTCGTGGCCGTGCTGCTCGGCATCATCCTCGGCATCCGCGCCCTGCGCCTCGTCGCGGCTCGCCGTCGCGCGAGCCGACGTGCATTCGGCGGCGAGTTCGCGGCGGACAGCGCGCAGGCGCCCGGCTCCGGTGCCGGCTCGTCCTGAGCGGCACTCGGCGCTCAGCGGCACTCAGCCGTGAGTATCAGTTCGACGTGCGGGTCACCGAGGAGACAGCGGCAGGGAGCGTCCGGCGAGACTGCGGCCGCGTCGTGACAGGGTCCTGGCGACAGCCCTGATTGCGGTGGCTGCGGCATCCGTCGGATCGCCGAGCACCACGGGCTCACCCGCATCGCCGCCGGACCTGAGCGCCGGGCTCAGGGGGATCGATGCGAGCATCGGCACGACGTCACCCGATTCGGACAGCGCCTCGGCGACCGCCGTGCCGCCGCCGGAGCCGAAGAGATCGATCACGGTGCCGTCCGGCAGCGAGAACGCCGCCATGTTCTCGATGACGCCGATCACGCGCTGCCCGGTCTGGCGAGCGACCAGCCCGCTGCGGATCGCGACGTCGGCGGCGGCGGTCTGCGGTGTGGTGACGACGAGCACCTCGGCGTGCGGCAGCAGCTGTCCGATCGAGATCGCGATGTCGCCGGTGCCCGGCGGCATGTCGATCAGCAGGATGTCGAGGTCTCCGAAGAACACATCGGTGAGGAACTGCGAGACGGTGCGGTGCAGCATCGGCCCGCGCCAGGCGACGACCGCCTCGCCGTCGCGCAGGAACATCCCGATCGAGATGGTCTTCACGCCGTGCGCGACCGGGGGCAGCATCAGGTCGTCGATGCGCGTCGGCTGCGTACCGGACGGGATGCCGAGGAGCCCGGGGATCGAGAAGCCGTGCACATCGGCGTCGACGAGCCCGACCGCGAGCCCCTGCTCGGCGAGCGCAACAGCAAGATTCGCGGTGACGGTCGACTTGCCGACGCCGCCCTTGCCGCTCGAGACCAGGATCACACGGGTGAGCGAGTCGGGGCCGAACGGCATCTGCCGCGCAGGGCGTCCGTCACGCAGCTTCTCGGTGAGCGCCTTACGCTCGGCAGGTGTCATGACGCCGACCTCGACGTCGACCTCGTCGATTCCGGCGACGGATGCCGCTGCGTTGCGGACGTCGGTCTCGATGCGATCGGCCGCTGGGCAGCCGACGATGGTCAGCACGATCCCCACGTTCGCGCGCCCGCCGTCGACCGTGATGTCGCGGACCATGTCGAGATCGCCGATCGGACGCCGGAGCTCCGGATCGGTGACGGCTGCGACCGCCGCACGCACGCTGTCGGCGGTGGTCATGCTGAGGCGCCGTCGGAGGACGGCTTCTCGTTCGATTCCTCGAGCTCGGCGAGCAGTGCTTTCAACTCATGCCGCAGCACATCGCGCGTCACGACCTGCGAGTTGCGCTCTTCGAGAGACAGGCGCAGAGCGACGATCTCGCGGGCGAGGTATTCCGTGTCCGCGAGATTGCGCTCCGCACGCTGACGGTCCTGTTCGATCTGCACCCGGTCGCGATCGTCCTGACGGTTCTGTGCGAGCAGGATGAGCGGTGCAGCGTAGGAGGCCTGCAGCGACAGCATGAGGGTCAGAGCGGTGAAGCCGAGGGCGGCATCGTCGAAGCGCAGCTCGTCCGGCAGCAGGGTGTTCCACATGATCCAGAGCACGCAGAACATGGTCAGGATCAAGAGGAACGCCGGGGTGCCCATCGCGCGGGCGACCCACTCGGTGAAGCGGCCGAAGCGGTCGCGCGAGGTCGGACGGACGCGAGTCGTTCCGCGACCGAGGGGCGCATCGAGGCCGGGGGAGCGGGCCATCAGCGCACCTCCTTCGCGGGCGCGATGTTGTCGTCCTCGTCGTGCGAGCGCCAGTCGTCGGGGAGCAGATAGTCGAGCACATCGTCGATGCTGATCGCGCCGACCAGTCGGTGCGCCACATCGATCACGGGAAGCGAGACCAGGTCGTAGCTCGCCAGCATCCTCGCGACCTCGGCGGCGGATGCCGTGACCGGCACCGGCTCCAGACTGTCGTCCATGATCGCGCCCAGACGCTCATGCGGCGGGTAGCGCAGCATCCGCTGGAAGTGCACCATCCCGAGCAGACGCCCGGTCGGCGTCTCGAAGGGCGGGAGCGTGACGAACACGGCGGCCGCGAGCGCCGGGTGCAGTTCATGTCGACGGATCAACGCGAGCGCCTCGGCGACCGTGGCGTCCGCCGACAGGATGATCGGCTCGGGCGTCATCAGACCGCCGGCGGTGTCCGGCGCATAGCGCAGCAGCATCCTGACGTCCTCCGCCTCTTCCGGCTCCATCAGCTCGAGCAGGTGCTCCAGGCGATCGGGCGCGAGCTGGGCGAGCAGGTCGGCCGCGTCATCCGGCTCCATCTGGTCGAGGATGTCGGCGGCGCGCTCGTCGCCGAGACGGTCGAGGATGTGCACCTGCTCGTCCTCCGGCATCTCCTCCATGGCGTCGGCGAGACGATCATCGGAGAGTTCCTCTGCGACCTCGATCATGCGCTGCTGCGGCAGGTCGAGGAGCGTGTTCGCGAGGTCGGCGGCGTGCAGTTCGGAGTATGACGCGACCAGTTGCTCCGCGGACTGCGATTCGCCCGGGGCGCGCTGCTCGGCGACCTCGCTCCACGCGGCGAAGGTGGTCGGGCCCTTCGCGAACGGCGAGGCGCTCGTCTTGGGGCGACGGAGGAAGAGCTGGCTCACTGCCCATTCGCCGAGGCGGTTCGGCTCGATCGCGACGTCCTCGATCACGCCGGTTCCGGTGCCGTCGGCGAAGGTCACGCGGCGCCCGAGCAGCTCGGCGAGCACCCGCACCTCTCCGGCGCGTGGCGAGAAGCGGCGCACATTGATGAGACCGGTGGTGATGACCTGCCCGGAACGGATCGACGTGACACGGCCGATCGAGAGGAACACCTGCCGGCGGCCGGGGATCTCGACGACGAGTCCGATCACGCGCGGCGCCGCGGTACTTCGGTACACGATGACGACGTCACGGACCTTGCCGAGCCGGTCGCCCACGGGGTCGAAGACGGCGCAACCTGCCAGGCGCGCGGCGAATACCCGTTGTGTGCTCACGCTTCCAGCGTAGTGCGCGGGGGTCGTGGTGACCTCCCCGTCGTCGGTTCCCGACGCCCGGCTGGTGGGGCGTGGAAGAATAGCCGGATGAGCATGCTCAATCGACCAGCGAACAGCAACGACACCGGCGAGATGGTCGCGTCGATGCGCGACTACGAGGCGGCCCAGAAGACCGTCTCCAAGCTGATCGCGGGGGAGGTGCCGGCGCGCGACATCGCGATCGTCGGCCAGAGCGTTCGCACCATCGAGCGCGTCACCGGCAAGCTCGGCTACGCAGCAGCCGCTCGCTCCGGCGCGATCAACGGCGTGCTGATCGGCCTGTTCCTCGCGGCGATCCTCGTGCTGGGCAACCCCGAGGTGCCGATCCAGCTCTTCGTCGGGTTCGTCTTCATCGGTGTCGCTGTCGGGATGCTGTTGAGCCTCGTGACCTACGCGATCGTTCGCCGTCGCCGCGACTTCGCCAGCGTCACGCAGTTCGCCGCCGATCACTACGAGGTGACGGTGATGCCAGCGTCGCTCGGCAAGGCACGTCAGGTGCTCGGAGCCGTTCGGCCGGAGCCGGTACGTCCGCCGGTCAACCTCGACGAACCGCCGCGCTACGGCGAGCGGATCCCTGTCGGGGGTGTCGGGCAGCCTGCCGGCGGTGCTCCGGTGCCGCCCCGTCCGGCAGCGCCTCCTGCCGCCGCGCCCGCTCCCGCCGTTCCGCCGGTTGCCCCTGAACCCACCAGCGCGCCGATTCCCGAAGGCGAGCCCGGCGCCGTGACCGGCCCGGAGGGTGAGCAGGGCGCGGCTCGATGACCACTCCCGCCGATCCCGCGCCCGAACAGCGGTTCGCCGGTCCCGCGGCTCCGCCGCCGCCGCCTCCCGCGGCTTCGGCGCCGATGACGCCGCCCATGGTGCCGGCCCACCAGGCACCGGCCTATCAGGCGCCGGCATTCCAGGCACCCGGTTCGCCCTCTCCGGCGCCCGGGTACATCGCACCGGGATATCCGGCACCGGGCTACCCGGCACCGGGATATCCGCCGGTCACGCCGCCGCGCGGGCTCCTCCCGTGGGTCCTCGGTTTCCTGATCTTCATCCCGTTCCCCTTCCTCGGCGGGTTGGCCTCCGGCATCGCCATGGCGGTGAGCGGTGGAGCGTCCAGACGTGCCGGCGGCCCCGCCCGCGAGAACGCCCGCTCCGCGCTGAACTGGGGCCTCACCTACCTGATGATCTCGACGCTGCTGCTCGTGCTGCACGTCGTCGTGCTCTTCTCGCTCTCCGGAAGCTCGGGCGCGACCGGCTTCTTCCCGATCGGCATCCCGATCACGATCTACTTCGCGATCTCGATCGTGCACGTGGTGCTCGTGATCATGGGAACTGTGCGCGTCTCGTCCGGTGCGGCCATGCGCGTGCCCTTCGCCATCCCGTTCCTCCGAGCGTGACCGTCCAGGTCACCGTCGAACTGCCCGCGGGGACCTCGACGGCCTCGGGGGACTGGACGCCGGGCACGAACGGCGAGATCGTGATCATCGCGCACGGAGCCGGGGCAGGGAAGGATCACCCGTTCCTGATCGGCTTCGCAGAGGCGCTCGCCGCCCTCGGGTTCTCGACGCTCCGCTTCAACTTCCCCTACGTCGAACAAGGGCGCCGTATGCCGGGGCCCGCTGCGCATGCCGTCGCGACGTGGAACGCGGTGGTCGAGTTCGCGCGCGCGATCGACCCCGCTGCTCGCATCTGGGCGGTCGGCAAGTCCTACGGCGGCCGGATGGCGTCGATGGCGGTCGCAGAGGGACTCTCCGTGAACGGTCTCGCATACCTCGGCTACCCGCTCCATGCGCCAGGCAAGCCCGAGAAGCCGCGCGCCGAGCATCTACCGGCCATCGTCGTTCCGCAGCTGTTCGTCGAGGGCTCGAACGACCCGTTCATCCAGCCGCTCGAGCAGTTCGAAGGCGTCGTCGAGACCTGTCAGGATGCGCGCGTCGCGTGGATCGACGGCGGTGGGCACAGCTTCGAGATCAAGGGTGTCAAACGGTCGGCGGCCGAGGCGGGGGCTTCCATCGCGCCGATCGTCGCTGCTTTCATCCTCGGCTGAGCAGCGCCGACAACTCCGCATCGGCGAGCAATCGCCTGATCGTCGAGAGACCGAGTGCAGCCATCGCGGGATTCGACCGTTCGTAGTACCAGCCGAGCCCGATCGCCTGCTGCAGCGCCCAGGCAGCGCCGCGGCGCCACTCGATCTCGGTCGCAGCGACACGATCGCGCAGGAGCGCCCGCGGCCCGGAATCGAACAGGTGCCAGGCGCCGACGAGATCGAGCGCTCGGTCGACCGGGCCGAAGCTCCCGCTGTCGAGCACGCCGGCGAGTCGGTCGTCTCCCGATCGCCGCTCGACCAGCAGATTGAAGGGGGTCAGGTCGCGGTGGCTCATCGCATCGGGTCCTGATCGCGGGAGGTCGTGGAGCGCCTGCCACAGCGCCGCGGTGCGCGAGACGTTCAGCAGATGCCCGCTCTTCGACAGGCAGGTGTCGACCCACGCGTCGTGATCGCGGAGATCACCGCCCCTGCCCTGTCCGTCGAACACACGGCCGTCCGCCTCGACCGCACGCAGCGAGAGGATCAGCTCGGCGAGGTCGATCGCCAGCGATGGCGAGCCGGTGTGCGCGTCGAGTCGGGCGGTCTCACCCGGCACCCACGTCTGCATCGTCCACGCGGACGGATAGCGCTCGCTCCCGCTGCCGATGCCATAGGGGCGAGGCGTCGGAAAGGGGCAGACTGCGGCGAACGCGCTCATGGCTGCGGCCTCCGCGGCGAGGTCCTCACGCGTCGCGGCCGCCAACGGGAACCGCGCGACGAGGTCCACGCCGACGCGGACGATCGTGTTCACGGTGCCGGCAGCGTGCACGCGCCGCAGGCCCTGACCGCCGAGTTCCGGGAAGGAGTCGGCGATCAGCGCCCGTGCGAGCTCGTCGTCGAGCGTGAGCTCGCCCTCGTGCATGGGGGTGGGATCAGCGCTGCGTCCGCGCGATCCATGCCTCGACCTCGTCAGCGGTGCGCGGGATGTCGGCGGAGAGGTTCACCGGGCCGTCCTCCGTCATCAGGATGTCGTCCTCGATGCGCACGCCGATGCCGCGCAGCTCGGCAGGAACCGTGAGGTCGTCGATCTGGAAGTACAGGCCGGGCTCGATCGTGAAGACCATGCCGGGAGCCAGGATGCCGTCGTAGTACATCTCCCGTCGGGCCTGTGCGCAGTCGTGCACGTCGATGCCGAGGTGGTGGGAGGTGCCGTGCACCATGTAGCGGCGGTGCTGTCCGCCCTTGTCGGCGTCGAGGGCTTCGTCCGCCGTCACCGGCAGCAGACCCCACTCGGCGACGCGAGCGGCGATCACGGTCATCGCAGCGGCGTGCACGTCGCGGAAGCGCACGCCGATCTGCGCGGCGGCGAAGGCCGCATCCGCAGCCTCGCGCACGGTCTCGTAGACCCGGCGCTGCACCTCGGTGAACGTGCCGGAGACGGGGAGCGTGCGGGTGATGTCCGCGGTGTACAGGCTGTCGGTCTCGACGCCCGCATCGACCAGGATCAGGTCTCCGGGGACCACCGTGCCGTCGTTGCGGGTCCAGTGCAGGTAGCACGCGTGCGAGCCGGAGGCGGCGATCGTGTCGTAGCCCTCACCGTTGCCGTCCTCGCGGGCCCGGCGGTGGAAGACGCCCTCCACGACGCGCTCACCGCGCGCATGCGCGACGGCCGCCGGCAGTTCGCGGATGATGTCGTCGAAGCCGTTCGCCGTGATCTCCACAGCGCGGCGGAGTTCGGCGATCTCGTACTCGTCCTTGATCAGACGCAGCTCGGAGACCACCCGGGTGAGATCCTCGCTCTCGTCGAGCACGAGCTCCCCCTCGACCGGGGCGAATGCGGCGAGGTGGTCTGTCGCGATGCCGAGATCTGCTGCGACGCCGGCGAGCGAAGGGCGCGGTCCGATCCAGAACTCCCCGACCGTCGCGTCCGCATAGAACTCGGTGGTGGTGCGGTCGGCGCGCTCACGGAAGAACAGCGTGATGTCGTGGCCGCCGTCGGTCGGCTCGAAGACCAGCACGGAGTCGGGCTCGGAGTCGGAGGCCCAGCCGGTCAGGTGCGCGAACGCAGAGTGCGCGCGGAACACGTAGTCGGTGTCGTTGCTGCGCTGCTTGAGCGAGCCGGCGGGGATCACCAGACGAGTGCCGGGGAACGCGGCAGAGAGGGCAGCGCGGCGCACGGCCGCATACGCAGCCTGCGGGCGCGGGGCGGGGAGCGTCTCAGGGCGTTCGGCCCAGCCGGTCGAGATCGTGTCGAGGAAACCGCGGGGGAAGGGCTGCTTGCGGTTCGTGGTGCTGTTCTCGACGGTGGGCTCGGCGATCGTGTCGCGTTCTGCGGTGCTCATCCCTCCAGTCTGTCACCTGGTGGCTGCGGGCGGGAGCTCAGCCGGCCGGCTCGAGCTGCACGACGAGCGCACGGTGGTCGCTGCCGGCGGCGTCCTCACGGACGATCGATCCGGTCGGCGTCCAGTTCGGCGATGCCATCACGTGATCGATGGGGGCGCCTGCCAGGGCAGGGAGCGAGCTCGGCCAGGTACCGGCGAGCCCGTTGCCGGTGCGAGAGGCCACGTCACGGCAGTAGCCCATGTCTCCGCCGTCGACACCCAGCGTCGCCATGTGGTCGATCGTGGCGTTGAAGTCACCGGCGAGGATCACGTCGCCCTGCGGGCACTGGTCGGCGATCCAGTCGAGGTCGGACTTCCACTGCTCCATCTCCTCCATGCGAGGAGCGACCGCGTGCACCGCGACGATGGTCGGGCCGGTGCCGTCGATCGGCATCAGCACGACGCTCGGCACCGAGCCGGTGTTGCTCGAGCCATCCTCCGATGACTGGATCACCGAGTACTCGCCGAGTTCGGGCGAGACGAGCACGGTGGTCTGCCAGGACTGCGGGCCGTCCTGCACATCGGGACGGAACTGCACATGGTGCACCCACATCGGATGCCCCTGCTCGCGCAGCATGATGGCGATGCGCTCGCCGACGGCCTCGGTGGTCTCGGGGAGAGCGACGATGTCGGCACTCTGGTCGAGGATCTCCTGCGCGATGGTCTCGGCGGAGACGGCTTCTCCTGCGGTGTTCCAGGTGAGCACGCGGACGCTGCTGTCGGTCTTCTCCGGCAGCGCGGTCGTGCCGAAGCCGCGAGTCGCCCCGATGATGCCGGATGCGCCGGCCCCGAGCAGCGCGATGATCAGCACCGAGGCGGCGAACCCTCGCAGCGGACGGATGAGCAGGAGCAGCAGCGCGAGCACCGCGACCACCAGCAGACCGCCGATCACCAGGCCGCGCACAGACACCAGCTGGGCGAACGGATAGGTCTGCTCCAGACGGAAGAACTGCGGCCACACCAGCACCGCCGTCGCGATCGCGAGCAGCACGGTGAACAGGATCCCCAGGAGTCGAAGCATCCCCTCCAGGGTAGGAGAAGTGGCTGTGAAGTCCCTGCCTCGCGCGGCCGTGGTCGGGGTGTTCGCGTCCGCCGTGCGCGACGCTCGGTACGCTCGGAGGATGGCCGAAGATCACCCCCGCCGGTTTGCGGGTCCAGCAGACCTGCACCTGCACTCCAACCACTCCGATGGCACGGAGGCCCCCGGCGAGGTGATCCGGCAGGCCCACGCGCACGGGCTGCGCACGGTCGCCCTCACGGATCACGACCGGACGAGCGGGTGGGGCGAGGCCGGCGAGGCAGCCGGGATGCTCGGAATGACGTTCCTGCCCGGCATGGAGCTCTCGGCGAAGCACGAGTGGCGCAGCGTGCACGTGCTCGGGTACCTCTTCGATCCGGACGACGCCGCGCTGCGTGCCGAGACGGAACGCATCAGGGAGGACCGGATCGGTCGGGCCGAGCGCATCGTCCGCAACATCGGCCGCGACTACGACCTGCAGTGGTCGGATGTGGTCGATCAGACGGTGGGGGATGCCACGGTCGGCCGCCCGCATATCGCCGACGCGCTGGTCGCCAGGGGGATCGTCGCGGACCGCAGCGCCGCCTTCGACGGCATCCTGCACCCGCGTGAGGGGTACTACGAGCCGCACTACGCGCCCGACCCGCTGACCGCCGTGCAGCTGATCGCGGATGCGGGGGGCGTGGCGATCATCGCCCACCCCGTGACCTCCGGCCGGGATCGGATGATGCCGGTGCCGTTCATCGAGCGACTGATCGCCGCCGGACTCGCCGGCTTCGAGATCGACCACCGCGAGAACACGGAGGCGGGGAAGCGGCTGCTGCGGGAGATCACAGCGCGGCACGACCTGATCGCGACCGGATCGAGCGACTACCACGGCTCGGGCAAGCCCAACTGGCCGGGTGAGAACACCACGACGGACGACATGGTCGAGCGGATCATCGCGCGTGCCACCGGCACTGCTCCGCGATACCCCTGACCTGCCGACGCACGGCGATCTGTCGGCCGGCTCCCTGCTCGTTCGCCGGGAGCCGCTGATACGTTCCGAGGCATGCAACGGGCGACCTCTCTCGAACTCCGCGTCGACGCCATCGCCCATCGGCTGCTGCACGACGCTCCGGCGAACGGCGTCCGCGCCGCCCTGATCGAGGTGGCGGTCTTCCTGCTCAAGCAGGCGTGGGCGTGCATCTTCGGCGCCGCGCTGCTGGCGGTGATCGTCGCGGCGCGGTTCTGGTATCCCGACGATGCCGCGGTCGCGCGCAACGACGCCCTGACGATCGCGGCCGTGGTGATCCAGCTTGGGATGCTCGTGTTCCGCCTCGAGAGCGGACGCGAGCTCTGGGTCATCGTGCTGTTCCACCTCACCGGCACCGTGATGGAACTGTTCAAGACCGACGTCGGATCGTGGGCGTATGCCGCGGACGGCATCCTTCGTATCGGTGGCGTCCCGCTGTTCAGCGGCTTCATGTATGCCGCGGTCGGCTCGTACATGGTGCGCGTGTATCGACTCTTCGATCTCGGGTTCGACCGGTATCCCCGTCGGTGGCTCACGGCGGTCGTGGCCGCGGCGATCTACCTGAACTTCTTCACGCACCACTTCTGGTGGGACGTGCGGTGGGTGCTGCTCGCCGCGGTGGTGGTGCTCTGGGCACGCACCGTCATGCACGCTCGGGTCTGGCGGCGGACACTGAAGCTGCCGCTGCTTGCGGTCTTCGCCGGTGTCGCGGGGTTCATCTACCTCGCGGAGAACATCGGCACCTGGGCCGGCGCCTGGATGTACCCGGACCAGGCGGACGGCTGGCAGCTGGTGTCACCGAGCAAGCTCGTGTCGTGGTTCCTGCTGATGATCATCTCGGTGGTGCTGGTCACCTGGGTGTACCCGCCGCAGGTGCCGGCGTCCATGCTGTCCGACGGTCGTGGCAGCCACAGGACGCGGAGAGACGACAGAGGGGCGGATGCCGCAGCATCCGCCCCTCTGTGATGTCGATCAGACTCGATCAGGCCCCGACCGCCGGAGCGGCTCCTGCGCCGGATCCGCCGCGACGACGACGGCGACGACGCGCCGGCGCCGGCTTTCCGTCGTGGTGCTCCTTGCCTGCCCCGTCGTGCGTGCCGGCGCCATCGGCGCTGCGGTCGGCAGACTGGTTGTCGCCCTCGCCCGAGTTCTCGGCGGGAGCGCCATCGGCGAACGTCGAGCCGACGGGGTTCGAGCCCCCGCGACGGCGACGCCGACGACGAGTGCCGCCTTCATCGGTGCCCTCTTCAGCGGCATCCGCAGCCCGCTCGGGGCGAGGGGTGCGCGGCGGCTTCGCCTCGGCCTTGGGAGCCGTCGTCAGCCGGCCCTTCGTGCCCTGGGGGATGTCGAGGTCCTCGAACAGCTGCGGGCTCGACGAATAGATCTCCACCGGCTCTGGCTGACCGAACTCGAGCGCGCGGTTGATCAGGGCCCACTTGTGCAGGTCCTCCCAGTCGACGAAGGTCACCGCGATGCCCGTCTTCCCGGCGCGGCCGGTGCGGCCGGCGCGGTGGAGGTACGTCTTGTCCTCGTCGGGGATCGTGTGATTGATCACGTGCGTCACGTCATCGACGTCGATACCGCGGGCGGCGACGTCGGTGGCCACGAGGACGTCGCGCTTGCCCGCCTTGAACGCCGCCATCGAGCGCTCGCGCTGATCCTGGCCCATGTCGCCGTGCACGCCACCGACGTTGAATCCGCGGTCACCGAGCTCGTCGACGAGACGCTGCGCCGCACGCTTGGTGCGCGTGAAGATCACGGTCTTGCCGCGACCCTCCGCCTGCAGGATGCGGGCGATGATCTCGTCCTTGTCCATCGAGTGCGCGCGGTAGACGAGGTGCTTGATGTTGGCCTGCGTGAGGCCCTCGTCGGGATCGGTCGCGCGGATGTGGATCGGGTTGGTCATGAAGCGACGCGCCAGCGCGACGATCGGCCCCGGCATCGTCGCCGAGAACAGCTGCGTGTGGCGGACCGCGGGGACCTTCTGGAAGATCTTCTCGATGTCGGCCAGGAAGCCGAGGTCGAGCATCTTGTCGGCCTCGTCGAGCACGACCTCGGTCGCGTTGGAGAGATCGAGCAGACGCTGACCTGCGAGGTCGATCAGACGGCCGGGGGTTCCGACGACGATCTGCGCGCCGGCCTTGAGCTGGTCGATCTGGCCCTCGTACGCCTTGCCGCCGTAGATCGCGACGACGCTGGTGGAGCGGTTGCTGGTGAGCAGGTCGATGTCCTCGTAGACCTGCACCGCGAGCTCGCGGGTCGGGACGACGATGAGGGCCTTGACGCCGTGCTCCGGGTCCTTGCCGAGACGCTGGACGACCGGGATGCCGAAGCCGAAGGTCTTGCCCGTTCCGGTCTTCGCCTGGCCGATGATGTCCTGGCCGGGAAGACCGAGGGGGATGGTCTGCTCCTGGATGGGGAATGCGTCGACGATGCCCTTCGCGGCGAGCGCGTCGACGATGTCCTGATCGACTCCCAGATCAGAGAAAGTAGTCACTGTATTCAGATTGCCTGTCCGGCGATCTCGCAAAGACCGCCACGTAAACGATCCACGCCGTCTCTTGTGCCACAGGCGCGGGCCCCGCTCCGACGGCGGGGACACGCCCAGCCTACCCGAGGGGGTGCGGAGCGCCGGAAGAGGCCTGCCGCACGAGTATTGTGAACGACGGAGCGAACTGGGTAGGGAGGCCTCGTGGTCAAGTGGTTCTGGCAGCGCGATGATGCCCCTCGGCGAACCCTGGCACTGCGCAGTCGCGGCGACCAGGGCGACGCGACCCGCGTCGACTTCGCCGAGCTGGCCCCCGAGCTGCCGCGGTTCCTCGGCCAGGCCGCCTATCTGCAGCTGGGCTATTTCGAGACGCTGACCCGTCTGATCCGCGCGACGCCGGAGCTCTCCGAGAAGGAGTCCCTGTCACGGGCGGCTGGGGCGACGCTCACGAAGCACCGCGCGATCGTCGAGCTGATCACCGAGCGCGGCGACGACCCGACACAGCTGATGCTGCCGTTCCGGGAGAACCTCGACGCGTTCCGGCGCAAGACGATCGGCGCCCGTCCGCGTGAGACGCTTCTCGCCGTGTACATCACGGCCGGCATGCTCGACGACTTCTATCTCGCGCTCGCCTCCAGTTACGGGGAGCCAGGACGACAGGTCGCATCGATCCTGCGCGAGGACGACGCGCGTCACGAGATCGTCGCGATCATCCAGGAGACGATCGAGAGCGACGAGGAGTGGCGGTCCCTGCTGTCGATGTGGGCGCGACGTCTGGTGGGTGACACGATCCTGGTGTGCCGCTCGGCGCTGCGACCCGAACTGCTCGCCGTCGACGAGGAGCGCATCGAGCCGGTCTACACCGAGCTCATGGGCGCCCATGCTCGTCGCATGGACGCGATGGGGCTCGCCTCCTAGCGAGCTCGGCCAGGTCGCGCGGTGTCTCGGATCTGCGGTTCCGAGAGCCGTTCGAGTCGGCGTGTGAGTCGCCACGCGATGACGAGCGGGATCGCCCCGAGCACGCCGAACGAGATGTCGATCAGCTGCCAGCCGAGCGGGATGCCACGGATGCTGCCGGCGATCACGGCGAGCGGCACGATGCCGATGCAGGCGATGACGCCGAACTGCGTGACCCAGATGTTGCGCACCGGGTCGATGAGCGGACCGATGAACACCACGGCGAGCACGAGGTGCGCGTAGGCGAGCCAATCGGTGCCGTAGGAGATGAACGGGTATCGCCCGTCGACATCGGTCAGCGCGGCCGCGACGCGGTCGACCCAGCCGACCGCGTCGGGGAACCACGAGACCATCGGCGTGGAGTGCAGCAGCTCGGAGCCGAACGTGAGTTCGGCGCGAAGGGGGAAAGCGGTCACGCCGCTCACCACGAGACCGAACATCAGGATCGCGATGCAGATCCTGATCCACCGCAGGGTGCGCGCCGCGCTCATCGTGGTGGGGTCAGATCCCCAGTGCGGCCTTCGCCGATGCATCCGATCGGCGACGAGCCGACACCACGATCGCGGTGCCGGCGGCTGCGATCACGACGCCGCCGAGCACGCTCGCGAGCCAGAGCAGCGGGTCGCCCTCGCCGACGCCGCCCCACTGCAGAGCGGTGTAGACCACGGCAGCTGCAGCGGTCGCGATCGCCGGGGTGAACGCCACCCCGCGCAGCTCGCGCCCGCCGATCAGGAAATGCGCTGCGATGCCGAGGACGCACGCGCCGATGAGCGCGAGGAGGATGTACACGGTCGGATCAGGCGACGAAGCCGACGCGACGCGATTCCTCGGTGCCCAGTTCGATGTAGGCCAGGTTCGCGGTCGGGACGATGTAGGAGTTGCCCTTGACGTCGGAGAAGCTCACGTGCGGGGTGTTCTGCTCGAGCGCCGTCGCGACCTGGGTGCGCACGTCTTCCGCGCTGCTGCCGGTGTCGAAGCTCAGCTCGCGGCCGGTGTTGATGATGCCGATGCGGATTTCCACGCGTGCTCCTTGTGATTCGGGGCGACCGGTCGCTCCGGAGGAGTCGTCGGTCGAGACTGGCCCAACTCTATCGCGGGCGTCTGACGCGGGGCCCGTCGCGATGGTCCGTTTCGCCGTGAGCGCACAGGCGGGGTGCTGACCCGCGGATGCCGCGCGGAGCGATGTCCGCGGGTCGGGCTAGCGTGGATGCCATGACAGAGGATGCCGCGCAGCGAGACGTCGTCTCCGCAGCGGTGGAGGCTTCCGGCGTCATCATCGGCGCCCCCGGTACCGGCAAGACCCGAGCGCTCGTCGACCGCGTGGTGCGGCTGCTCGACACCGATGGATTGCAGCCGGAGGAGGTGCTCGTGCTGACCCCGAGCCGTCAGGCGGCGACGGCGCTGCGCGACCGCATCGGCGTGCGCATCGGGCAGGCGACGCCCGGTCCGCTCGCGCGATCGCTCGGGTCCTTCGCATTCCAGCTCGTGCGCGGAGCCATGGTGCGAGCCGGCGCCGAGCCACCCGCGCTGCTCACGGGTGCCGACCAGGACCGCATCATCGCCGAGCTGCTCGCCGGCGACGCCGATGACGGTCGCATCGCCTGGCCGGAGGCGCTGAGCGCCTCGGTGCGTGCCTCGAAGGGATTCCGCTCGGAGCTGCGGGCATTCCTGGCCGAATGCACCGAGCTGGGCGCGCATCCTGACGAGCTGCGCGCAGCGGGAGATCCGGTCTGGGCGGCGACGGCGGACTTCCTCGTCGAGTATCGCTCGGTGCTCGATGCGCTGAGGTCAGCCCATCGCGACGCGGCCGATCTGCTGAGCGAGGCGAGCGCGATCCTGACGACGGCGGATGCAGCCACGCTCGGTCCGCTGGCACCGTTGCGCGTGGTGCTGATCGACGACGCCCAGGAGCTCACCCGCGGTGGGATCGCCGTGGTGCGTGCGCTCAGGGCCCGCGGCGTCGCCGTGCTCGCGTTCGGAGACCCCGACATCTCGTCGGGCGCGTTCCGGGGGGCGAGCCCTGAGTTGTTCGCCCAGCTCGCCGGTGCGCTGGGCGAGGTGCACGTGCTCGACGGCCCACATCGGCAGAAGCCGGCGCTCACCGCCCTCACCCGCACCGTGACGCAGGCGATCGGCGTCTCCGGTCGTGTCGATCACAGACGGGCGCCGGTTCCGATCCCGGAGTCGGAGCAGAGCGGCGACCCAGTCGTGTCGACGTTCATCGCGCCGTCGCCGTACGAGGAGCTCGACCGGATCGCGGGCGTCATGCGCGAGTGGCATCTGTCCGCCGGCATCCGGTGGGATCGGATGGCTGTCATCGCGCACGACACCAGACAGGTCACGCAACTCGAGACCGAGCTCGCCGCCCGAGAGATCCCCACCAGGGCGGCCGGTGTGCAGCGACCGCTCGGCAGCGAGGGGATCGTGCGCGACATCGTCGGGATCATCAGACTCGCGCTCACGCCGCCGGATGAGCGGACGTCTCTGGAGTGGGAGGAGGCGCTGCGAACGCCGTTCGGCGGGATGGACGCGATCGGCCTTCGACGTCTCAGGGCCCGCCTGCGTCACATCGAGCTCGAGCAGGGTGGATCGACGCCCGCTCGTGAGCTTCTGCGGCATGCCATGGTGCGGCCGGCGCACTTCACGCTCATCGATGCGCAGGAGTCACGCACGGCTGCGCGCTTCGCCGACACCGTCGCCGAGCTGGGCGTCGCCGCGGCCGCCGGCGAGACCATCCACGACCTGCTCTGGCGGGTGTGGGACCAGGCGCGGGCAGTCGACGGACGGCGATTGCACGTGGCATGGCGCGAGATCTCGCTGCAGCCGACCGGCGCCGAGACGGCGAGAGCGCTGGACGCGCTGGTCTCGCTGTTCGACGCGGCGAAGCGGTTCGTCGAGCGCACACCGAACGAGCGCCCCGATGTGTTCGTGCGTGACGTCCTCGACAGCGAGGTGCCCGAGGACTCCCTGTCGACCCCGGACCGTCCAGGGAAGGTGGCACTGCTCACACCCGCCACGGCGCTCGGTACCGAGTTCGATGCCGTCGTGGTCGCCGGGGTGCAGGACGGCGTGTGGCCCAACGTGCGGCTGCGCGGCGGCATGCTGCAGACCTGGCGGCTCCCCGACGCCCTCACGGCTGCGCGCACCGGAGCGGTGGTCGAGCCGCCGACGCCGCTCGACCGTCGACGTGGTGCGCTGCACGACGAGTTGCGGCTGTTCGTCCGGGCGATCTCGCGTGCTCGCGCTCGACTGCTCATCACGGCGGTCGACGATGACGACGCGACGCCGAGTGCGTTCTTCGGCTTCCTCCCGCCGCCGGAGCCACCGGAGAGGCACGCGTCGGCGGAGCATCCGCTCACCTTGCGCGGTCTCGTCGCCCGCAATCGTCGGGTGCTCACGACCTCGACCTCGGAGGCCGCGCGGCGGCACTCGGCGGAGGAGCTCGCGGTGCTGGCGAGCGAAGGTGTTCCAGGCGCGGCGCCCGCTGACTGGTACGGCGTGACGCCGACCTCGACCGCGGCCCCGCTGCGAGACCTCGCGGTCGACGGTGCGCGCGTGTCGCCGTCCAAGATGGAGTCGTACGAGGAGTGCGGGTTGAACTGGGTGGTGTCGGCCCTCGGCGGTGACACCGTCATGCCGCCGACCGCCGGTATCGGCACGATCGTGCATGAGGCGATGGAGAAGGTGCCGCACGGCGACCTCGAGCAGATGCGTGCGATCGTCGCTGAGCACTGGCCCGAGCTCGACTTCGAGACGGAGTGGATCGGCCGGAAGGAGCGACGACGTGCCGACCTGTTCGTCGACCGGCTGCACACCTACCTCGGCGACGTGCGCGCCGACGGCGGGCGGGTGCTCGGCAGCGAGGCGCGCTTCGACTTCGCGGTGGCCCTCGGCGATGACACCGCGCCGCCAGAGGTGCGCGAGGTCGATGAGGAGGACATCGGCCCTCGCGCCGTGGTGAGCGGGTACATCGACCGGGTCGAGGCGTATCCGGCGAGTGGGGGAGAGCACGCGCATTCCCGCGGCCGCGGCTGGGTCGAGATGGGCCCCGGCGCAGGTGGTGAGCGGTCGGTGGTCGTCGATCTCAAGACCGGGAAGACCGACCCCGAGAACGACTCCGGCGTGCTCGAGCACGCACAGCTCGCCGCGTATCAGGTCGCGGTGCAGCAGGGATTGATCGAAGGCGCGGCTCCCGAGACACTCGCCGGCGCGCGACTGGTGATCGTGTCCAAGACGCTCGCGAAGAGCGACTACCGCATCGCACATCAGCATCCGCTCGACGATGAAGCACGGTCGGCGTTCCTGCGACGCGTCGCCGACGCGGCGCGGGGCATGTCTGCGTCGAGCTTCACCGCGCAGGTCGAATCGCACTGCGCCGACACGCAGCGCCGGGTGCATCCCTGTCGAATCCATACAGTGCCGGCGGTGAGCGCGTGACCGACCTCGGACCGACGAAGGTGACCATGACGGATGCGAGCACGATCGGATGGCCTGGATCCTTCGGGATATCCGCGACCGATGTGTCCGCCGCACTCGGTCAGCCGTCGCCGACTCCGGCCCAGCAACGCGTGATCGAGGCGCCGCCGACGCCCGCGCTGGTGGTGGCCGGTGCCGGCAGCGGGAAGACCGAGACCATGTCGGGACGCGTCGTGTGGCTCGTGGCGAACGGCCATGTGCGCCGGGACGAGATCCTCGGCCTCACCTTCACGCGCAAAGCGGCGGGGGAGCTCGCCGAGCGCATCGGTGCACGGCTGGCCGTGATCGACGAATACGGCAGGCGCGGGCTGCTGCCGGTCCTGCCCGAGATCGTGCGGTCCGGCGCATTGCGCCGCATCGATGATGCAGCACCGGGACGCCAGCGTGAACTCGTGCGCTCGCACGTGCTCGACGAGCTCGCCGTCATCCACGCGACCGGATGGGACCCGACGACGCCGCGGGCGGCGGAGGAGATGATGATCCGACCCCGCGTCTCGACGTACAACGCGTTCGCCGACGGCATCGTCCGCGAGCACGCGGCACGCATCGGGCGTGATCCCGATGTCGCGATGCTCAGCCAGGCGGCCTCCTGGATGCTCGCGCGTGAGGTCGTGCTGCGGTCGGACCTCCCGGAGCTCGAGAGCATCGACTACGCGCTCGGCACCGTGATCGACGCCGTCCAGCGGCTCGCGGGCGACGCACTCGATCACCGCGTCGACCTCGATCTCGCCGAGCGGATCGCGCTGGAGCAGGCGAGAGCATTCGAGCCGTACCGAGGCAACGCCGATGTCGAGAAGGCGGCGACGAATCTGCTGGGGCTGCCGACGATCACACAGCTCGTGCGCGAGTACATGCGGGAGAAGGAACGCCGCGGCGTGCTCGACTTCGCCGACCAGGTCGGCGGTGCGTACGACATCGTCGAGTCGGCGCCCGATGTGCGGGCGGAGCTGCGGGAGCAGCATCGCGTCGTGCTGCTCGACGAGTACCAGGACACCTCGGTCATCCAGACCCGGTTCCTCGCCGAACTGTTCCACGACACGGCCGTGATGGCGGTCGGCGACCCGCATCAGTCGATCTACGGCTGGCGTGGCGCGAGCGCCGACAACCTGTATGCGTTCTCGGGGGCATTCGCCCGCGAGGGCTCTGCGCAGACCTACAGCCTGATGACGAGCTGGCGCAACGACAGCCGCATCCTCGACATCGCGAACCGCGTGCTCGAACCGCTGCAGCGGCCGGGCCTCGACGTGCCGCCGCTGGATCCTCGTCCGGGCGCAGGGGAGGGCGCGGTCGAGATCAGGTATCCCTTCACCGTCGACGACGAGGCAGACGAGGTCGCCGAGTGGTTCCTCGAGCGACGTGCCGAGCACGATGCGGCTCCCGGTACGACCCGGCCACATACCGGCGCGCTCCTGTTCCGGTCGAAGCGGCACATGCAGACCTTCGCGGCGGCGCTCGCCGCTCGCGGCATCCCGCATCGGATCCTCGGACTCGGTGGCCTCCTCGCCACACCGGAGGTCGTCGATGTCGTGTCCGTGCTGCGAGTCGTGCATGATCCGACTGCCGGGTCGGCGCTGATCCGCCTGCTGACCGGACCCCGCTTCGGGGTCGGCGTCGCTGACATGGCCGCGCTCTACGACCTCGGACGCACGCTCGCCGAACGCGACACCTCGATGATGCCGCTGCCGGAGGAGGTGCGGGTGCGTCTTCGCTCATCCCGTGGCGCTGACGAGGCCGTCTCGATCGTGGATGCGGTCGACGTGGTGCGCGCCGTCCGCGACGACTACCGACTGCTCGAGGGGATCACGCCGGACGGGCGCCGACGCATCCGGGCGGCGGGTGAGATGCTCGAACGGCTGCGCCGTGCCGCCTCGCAGCCCATCCCCGAACTCATCCGCCTCATCGAGCTGGAGCTGCGCCTCGACATCGAGCTGGCATCCAACGAGACCAGGGGCCCTGCGCGGGTCGCGGCGACGCAGCTGCGTGCATTCTCCGACGAGGTGCGCGCGTTCCTGTCTGCCGACGAACGTGGCACGATCGGCAGTCTCCTCGCGTGGCTCGACAAGGCCGAGAGCACCGATGAGCTGATGCCGCGGCCGGAGCCGCCTGAGCCCGGCGTGGTGCAGCTGCTGACGATTCACGGTTCCAAGGGACTCGAGTGGGATGCGGTCGCCGTGGTGCGGCTGGTGGTCGACGAGCTGCCGGGTCGGGTGTCCGACACTTCCGGCTGGTTCGGGTTCGGGGTCGTGCCGTTCGCGCTCCGTGGCGACCGCGATGCGCTCCCGACCTTCCAGTGGGACCCCGTCGACGCGATGGGCGACGAGAGCGACCCGAAGAAGCGGCAGGCGCTCGCGCAGTCGTCGCTGTCGGGCGGGGTGACCAAGGCGAATCCCCAGGGCGGCGCGCTGCGGCGGTTCAAAGACGCCTACCGGCAGTATCAGCAGCAGGAGGAGCGGCGCCTCGCATACGTCGCGATCACCCGCGCTCGAACCGATCTGCTGCTCAGCGGATCGCATTGGGCAGGACAGAAGGCACCGCGCTCGCCGAGCCCGTTCCTGGTCGAGGCGATCGATGTGCTCGCCCTCGACGACATCGTCGCGGTCGATCCAGACGAGAATCCCTATGACGGACCTGGCACGACGCTGACGTGGCCCCTCGACCCGTTGGGGGCCCGCCGCGAGTCGGTCCTGCGCGCTGCTGAGTCCTTCGAGGCCGCAGCGGCGCGCTCGGATGCACTCGAGCCATCGCCCGAGCTGCGCCGCCTGTTGGCAGAGCGGGCCGCCCGGCTCCGCGGCGCCGACGCCGCTCCGCCGACCAGAGTCCCCGCTTCTCGGTTCAAGGACTACGTCACCGACTTCTCGGGCACGCTGTCGTCCATCGTGCGACCGATGCCGGAGCGTCCGTACCGGCAGACACGGCTGGGCACGCTCTTCCACGCCTGGGTGGAGCAGCGCTCCGACCTCGTCGGCACCGGCATGCGTGTCGATGAGGCGCTCTGGGAGCTCGATGCCGACGAGCCATCGGATGCCGTATTCGTCACGGACCCATCGGCGACCTCGGCGGACGAGCAGGACCTCGCCGCGCTGCAGCGCACCTTCGAGCGCAGCGAATGGGGAACGCGCACACCCATCGCGGTCGAGATCGAGATCGACTTCGCCCTCGGCTCGGGTCTCGCCGATCGCAGCGGCGAGCACATCGTGATCTGCAAGCTCGACGCCGTCTACCGCCGCGAGGATCGGGGCGGGCGCATCGAGATCGTCGACTGGAAGACGGGCAAGGCTCCGAGGACCGCGCAGGAGCGTGAGGATCGGATGTTGCAGCTCGCGCTGTACCGTCTCGCGTACCACCGGCGTTTCGAGGTGCCGCTGGAGGAGATCGACGTCGCCCTGTATTACGTCGCCGACGACCTCGTGATCCGCGGAGACCGGGTCTACTCGGAGGAGGAGCTCTTCCAGCGTTGGAGCGCCGCGCGGGCCGCTCGCTGAGCCTCGTCGGCGGAGTCCTCCGTGTCGTCGCTCTCAGCCTGCGGCTCGGCCGCACGCGGCTGCGAGTCGCGGACGCCTGCCGGTCCGCCGGTGCCGCTGAACAGTCCGGAGACACCGGACAGGTCCTCGGTCTCGACGTTGAGCATGCTGGCCCGGCGGGCAGCATCGACGTCGGCGGTGACATCGTGCGTGGCGGCATCCGGCGTCGAGCTGGAGGGAGCCGACGATTCCTCGCCCTGCTCCTCTGGCACGTCGATCCACAGCTCGTCCGGGTTGTATGCGTCGGTCTGCATCGAGGTGTCGATCGTCGCGGCGGCCGACTCCGGTACCCGGCCGAGGGCATCCATCGCCGAGTCGACCCCATCCGACCGGGTCGCGATGACGCTGAGGTCGTCGGAATGCAGCCCTTCGGCGAGTGCGGTGAGGAGGGCTGCGGCGTCGTCCACGATGTCAGGGCGGCGCATCGCGTCGCCGTGCACGAGCCATCGGGCGAATTCGAGCTCGGCGAGCAGCCGCGCGCGCTGGTCGAGCGCGGCATCAGGCACTCGGTCGAGCGAACGCGCGTACGACGCGTGCACGTCTGCAGCGGCATCCGGAGCCGTCGACAGCCAGGCGAGATCCAGTGCGGGATCGCCGACCGAGAGGCCGTGCCAATCGAGGAGGCCGGTGACCTCGGGTCCGCGCTCTGGGTCGTCGTCGAAGAGGAACGATGTCGCCTGCACACCGCCCAGGATCACGGTGGACTCGAACCGCCAGAGATCGTCATCGGCGACGGCATCGCGCCAGCGCACGGTGAGACGGGCGGGGACACGCCCGGTGGCGGCGGCGGTGTCGATCAGGCGGGCGAGCTCGTCGCGGCTCTCCTCTGCGGATCGCGTGGCGAGTCCGGCTCCGCGCACGACCGAGGTCGGCAGCCCGTGGACCGCCGCGATCGCCGTGCCCATCGATTCTGCGGCGCCGCGGCCTCCCGGCACGTTCGCCGCCTCGATCTGGAATCCGGGCAGCAGCTCGGTCACGAGCGCGCGTCCGTCGCCGACCCTGGTCTCGCCGATGTACTCGGGTGCCTTGAAGGGCAGCATGGCGCGGGCGCCGGCGGTGAGCGCGCGCAGGGCGATGGCCTCGGCGGCCAGCTCTCGTGCGGTCTCGTCGTCGTCCGCGATGCGGATCGCGAGCTCACGGCCATCGGCCAGCGAGGCGACAGCGGAGTCGAAACGACCGTCGGCATCAGCGGTCAGGGTGCGAGCGCCGGTGACCTCCGCTCCGGGCAGTGCGGCCGTCACAGCCGCGGCTAGAGTGAATGGAGAGCGTCCCATACCCTCAGGGTAGGTCGGCTCAGGGGCGGTCCCGCCTCCGCCACGCCCGTGAGAGAGGGAGTCGATGACTGATCAGCGTTCATCTCTCGACCGTGCCGCCGAGCTCCGTGAGGAGCCGGGGGTGCTGGATCGACTGCGCGCAGACCCGAAGACCCGGGTGATCGCGGTCCGTGACGGGCGGGTCAGAGTCGTCGATTCCGCCATGCTGCGGGTCTCACCTGACGACATCGTCGAGGCGGACTGGGCGCTGCTCGGACGCGATGTCGACGGCACCGTGCTGCTACTCGCATCGTTGCCTGCTGAGCCGGCAACGGTCGATTCGACTCCGGATGAGATCTGGCTCGGTCTGCGTGATCTGGGCGGACGCATCGACCCAGCCGAGACCGAGCGGCTCATCGCCGCGATCGCCGTGGCGGGGTGGCTGCGCGACGCCGCCTTCTGCCCGCGGTGCGGAGGAGCCACTGAGCTCCGACAGGCGGCATGGTCACGGCGCTGCCTGGTGTGCGAGCGGGATCACTTCCCGAGGACCGACCCGGCCGTCATCGTCGCGGTCGAGAGCGCAGACGGCGAGCGGCTGCTGCTCGGTGCGAACGCGAACTGGGGCGGCCGCATGTACTCGTGCTTCGCCGGCTTCGTCGAGGCGGGGGAGTCCCTCGAGTCCACCGTGCACCGGGAGATCGAGGAGGAGTCCGGCGTGACGCTCGCCTCCTTGCGTTACCTCTCGTCCCAGGCCTGGCCGTTCCCCCGTTCGCTCATGGTCGGCTTCCGAGCCGTCGTCGAGGATGAAGCGACGGCGCGCCCCGATGGCGAGGAGATCATCGACGTTCGCTGGTTCACCCGCGACGAGATCAGCACAGCGCTCGCCGGAGACGGCCCGGTCGGACTGCCCGGCCCTGCCTCCATCGCGCGCGCCCTGATCGTCGATTGGCACGAGGGTCGGGTGTGAGCGCGCTCGACGCCCTCGACGACACGCAACGGCAGGCGGCATCCGTGCTCCGCGGACCCGTCGCGGTATTGGCCGGTGCAGGGACCGGCAAGACCCGTGTGATCACGCATCGCATCGCCCACGGCGTCGACACCGGCGCATACTCACCCGCGCGCGTCATGGCCGTCACGTTCACCGCGAAGGCGGCGGGCGAGCTCCGCGGCCGTCTGCGAGCGCTCGGCGTCGAGGGCGTCGCCGCGCGCACCTTCCACGCGGCGGCCCTCGCACAGCTGAACTTCTTCTGGCCGACTCTGGCCGGGTCTCCTGCGCCGTCGATCATCGACAACAAGGTGCGGATGCTCGGACAGGTCGCCGACGGATTGCGGCTGCGGCGCAGCACCGCGACGCTCCGTGACATCGCTTCCGAGATCGAGTGGCGCAAGGTGTCGATGATCTCGATCGACAAGCACGCCGAGCTCGGACGCACGGTCAGCGGCGTCGACGCCACCCAGCTGGTCGAGCTCCAGCGCGGGTACGAAGCACTCAAGGACGAGCGGCACCAACTCGACTTCGAGGACGTGCTGCTGGCGTGCGCAGGGATGCTCGAAGCGGAGCCCCGCGTGTCGGCATCGGTGCACGAGCAGTACCGGCACTTCACCGTCGACGAGTTCCAGGACGTCTCCCCGCTGCAGAACCGTCTGCTCGAACTGTGGCTGGGGGATCGTCGCGACATCTGCGTCGTCGGCGATGCCAGCCAGACGATCTACTCGTTCGCGGGCGCCGAGCAGCGCTACCTCCTCGAGTTCGAACGACGTTTCCCCGATGCGACGGTCGTTCGCCTCGAGACCAACTACCGCTCGCAGGCGCCGATCCTGACCGCCGCGAACGCCCTCATGCACGGCCGCCCTGGCGCGCTCGAGCTCGTCCCGGCACGAGAGCAGTTCTCGGCCGATCCGCCGACGGTCACCGCCTACGACACCGAGGCGGAGGAGGCCGCGGGGATCGCGAGCGCGATCTCGGCACGCATCGCGGGCGGCGCATCTCCGGCCGACATCGCGGTGCTCTACCGCGCCCATGCGCAATCCGCGGTGCTGCAGCAGGCGCTCGCCGCCGAGGGCATCGCGACCTCCGTGCTCGGCGGCACCCGCTTCTTCAACATGCCGGAGGTGCGACAGGCGATTCTCGCGCTCCGGGCGGCGGCCGTCGCTCCGACCGAACAGGGCTTCCTCCCGGGTGTGCAGCGCGTGCTGCGCGAGCTCGGGCTCACCGACGAGCCGCCGGCGGCCGGAGGTGCCCAGCGCGACGGGTGGGAGGCGCGCCGAGCGATCCTGCGGCTCGCTGAGGATGCCGGACCCGATGCCACCCTCCGGGGCTTCAGCGATGCGCTCATGGCCAGGGCCAAGGACCAGCACGAACCGACGATGCGCACCGTGACGCTCTCGACGCTGCACGCCGCGAAGGGCCTGGAGTGGCCGCACGTGCACCTCGCCGGCTGGGCTGAGGGCGCGCTCCCGATCTCCTATGCGACGACCTTCGAATCGATCGATGAAGAGCGCCGCCTGGCCTACGTCGGCGTCACGCGGGCTGCGCGAACGCTTGCCCTGACGTGGTCGCGGTCGGCGGGACGAGGGGAGCGGGCGCCGTCCCGGTTCCTGGCAGAGATGGGGACGACGGCACGCGGCACCGGCATCCTTCGTGAAACCTCACCCGGCGCCACTCGCGGGAACCGTTCGCGCTGATCCCCACGATCGACTCGTCGTCGGGCGACCCGGGCGCGTGCAGGATCCTTGCAGCGATCGTGGCGGCCTCGGCGACCTGCGCGGCGCTGATCGGTCCGGGGTCCCTGGCGATCAGCTGCGCATGCAGTCGCGGCCACGCGGCATCCCGATCGCGCTCCTGGCCGTCGCGGCAGCTCAGGCACGGTGTCTCGCCCGGGATCACCAGCGGGCCGACCGTCACCCGTGATCGCTCGAACGACACGGGGAGGTGCGAGAGATCGTCGCGCAGATAGCCGGCCAGCTGCAGCGCGGCTGCGGCGCCCTGCAGGAGGACGACGCCGACGTGCCCCGGTCTGCCCCGCTCGCCGGCGAGCACGCCTTCGTCCTCGAGAGCCTCGCGAATCCGGTGGTCCACTCGCCCGTCGACGACGTTGAGGCTCTCTATCCAGGCGGCCGGTGGCGGTGGTGGATCGTCGACCAGCATCGGCTCGAGCCGCGCGAGCAGCGCCCTGGCCTCGTCCCGCGGCGCTCCGACGCCGTGCGCGATCACGTCGAAGGCGGCGCGGCGGAAGCCGACGCGCATGCGGCTCAGCAGCAGCTCGACCCATCCGTCGTCGGCGTCGATGCGTTCGCCGTCGATCGCGCCGATCTGGATCGTGCGCTCATCACGCCAGAGCAACGGCAGCCCCGGATCCAGGCGGGTGAGGGTCGTCGAGGAGCGCGGAGACATCTCTCGATTCTGAGGACGTCGCCAGCTCGGAACGGGCCCTACGACGTATCCGTGGAGAACTCCACTCCTCCTCCCTGCTGGGGAGGAGGAGTGGCGCGGGCCCTGATCTCAGACCGGGCGTTCTCCATCAGGACGATCGCCCTGCTCGCCGTCCCCGCCGGGTGCTTCCCCCGGCGTCTCGCCGGCCGGCCGGTCCTCGGAGAAGTCGTCGCCGTCGAGCAGTCGTGCCAGCGCCTCATCGAACTCGTCGGCGACGGGCTGCTCGCCGCGCGCAGTCGCCTGCAGTCTGGCGACGAGCGCGGTCGGGTCGTCGATGTCCTCCGCGGACGGCATGAGATCGGGGTAGTCCCACAGCGAGTCGCGTCTGGCGATGCCGACCTCATCCGTCACCGTCTTCCACATCGCGGATGCCTCGCGGATGCGGCGCGGACGCAGTTTGAGGCCGACGAGCGCGCCGAGCGCGTCCTCTGCGGGGCCGCCGACCGCGCGACGGCGACGAGCAGCCTCTGCGATGCGGGACCCGTCGGGCAGGCGCGAGGTGGCCTCCGCGGTGACGACGTCGACCCAGCCGTCGATCGTGGCGATCACGTTCTCCAGGCGTGCGAGCGACTCTCGCTGTGCGTCGGTCTGCGCCGGCAGTAGGGCTCCGCCTTCGATCGCGGCCCGCAGCTCTTCCGGGTTCGAGGGGTCGAGGCGGCTCGCGACGTCTTCCAGCGCGTCGACGTCGACCGTGACCCCGCGGGCGAAGTCGGTGATCTGCGCCATCACGTGCAGGTGCAGCCACTTGGCGTGGCGGTACAGGCGGGCGTAGGCGAGCTCGCGAGTGGCGAGGTACAGGGCGATCTGATCCTCGGGGATCTCGAGCCCCTCGCCGAACGCCGTGAGGTTCTGCGGGATCACCGCTGCGGTACCGGCGGGCAGCACGGGGATGCCGACGTCGCCGCCGGAGACCACCTCGAGCGAGAGGTTGCCGAGCACCTGGCCGAACTGCGCGGCGAAGACCGAGCCGCCGAGGCCGCGCATGAGCTTGCCTGCGCCCTGCACCACGCTGCGCATGTCTTCGGGTACCTGGGTGTCGAGCGCGCTGGTCAGCGCGTCGGCGATGCTGGTCGAGACGGGACCCGCGATCTCCTTCCACACCGGGAGCGTCTTCTCGACCCACTCGCCGCGGGTCATGGCGGTCGGCGTCTCGGAGAGCTCTGAGATCGTCGTCGCCTCGCCGAGCCACAGGTTCGCGAGCGCGAACGAGTCGACCAACGACGTGCGTGAACCGTCGGAGATGCCCTGTCCTTCGCGGTTGGCGATGTGGAGTGCCTGACGCAGCGCGTTCTCCCACGGGTCGCCGCCGAACGCGCCCTGCAGCTGCGACATGATTGTCTGCATCATGGCGGGGTCGAACTGCATGCCCTCCATGCCTTCGAAGGCTCCGCGCAGCGCCTCGGGATCGATGTCACCGCCCTGCCCGGACAGCATCCGTCGCAGGAACTCCTGGAAGTCCTCGGGGGTGGGGTCGTTGTCTGCCATGTCGATCGCCCTCTCAGCACGCCTATAGCCGTGGCATCTACGCTAGTCACAGGATTCTGCGAGTGACCCCGGCGCGGGCGAATCGCTGTACGCCGCTCGCGAACGACGGAGGAATGCTGTGGAACGAACGCGGTCCATGAAGCCCGGACTGGGAGTCTGGGCGCTGATCGTCGCGCTCGCCGCCCTCGTGGTGCTGACGTTCCTCCCGACGCCGTATGTGATCCAGCGCCCGGGGCCGGTCTACGACACGCTCGGCACCGCCGCCGGCGAAGACGGGGAGCAGGTGCCGCTGATCAGCATCAAGGGCGCCGAGACGTTCGACACCGCTGGCACGCTCGACCTCACGACCGTCCAGGTCGTCGGCAACCGGGAGCGCACGCCGAGCTGGTTCGAGCTGGCGCTGGCCTGGACGGACTCCTCGCGCGCCGTCGTTCCGCTGGATTCGGTGTTCCCCGAGGGCGTGACGAGCGAGCAGCGCGATGAGCGCAATGCCACGTTGATGGTCGACTCGCAGCACGAGGCCACCGCGGCAGCGTTGAACGAACTCGGCTACGACACGGGTGCCGAGGTGGTCGTCGTCGATGCGGTCGACGACACCCCCGCGGCCGGCGTGCTCGAGCCCGACGACGTGATCACCGGGATCGACGGCGCCACGGTCGAGTCGGCCAAGCAGCTGCGCCAGACGATCCAGGATGCCGGGGGCGAGCCCATCGAGCTCACGGTGCAACGGGGAGGCGAGGAGCAGCAGGTCACGGTCACGCCCGAGAAGCGCACCGATGGAGACGTCACCACCTGGGTGATCGGCATCACGCTGCGCACCGACTACGACTTCCCGATCGACGTCGACATCCAGCTCGACAACGTCGGCGGGCCGAGTGCGGGCATGATGTTCGCGCTCGGGATCGTCGATCGCCTCACCGAGGGCGAGCTCAACGGGGGCGAGAACGTGGCCGGGACCGGCACGATCGAGGCCGACGGCACGGTCGGGCCCATCGGCGGCATCCGTCAGAAGCTCTACGGCGCCAGGGATGCCGGGGCCGAGTACTTCCTCGCTCCCGCGTCGAACTGCGACGAGGTCGTCGGCCACGTGCCGGACGGGCTGCAGGTGATCCGGACCTCGACCCTCGAGGAGTCGCTCGATGCGCTCTCGGTGATCGCGGACGGCGGAGACGTCGCGAAGCTCCCGGCGTGCACCGCGTCGTGACCTCCCCGTGACCGGGATGACAGCCCCCACCCAGTGAGGCATGCCTAGGATGGGGGAGTGACCTCGACCTCAGCTCAGAACCCGGCCACGCCTCGAACGTCCCGACGTATTCTCGGCATCTCATTGGTGATCATCGCCGCGTTGATCGCGGCGTTCTTCGTCTTCGCATCGCTGTACACCGAATTCCTCTGGTTCGACCAGGTCGGTTTCACCGAGGTGCTCACGACGCAGTGGATCGCGACGGCGGTGATGTTCGTCGTCGGCTTCCTCGCCATGGCGGTTCCGTTGTTCGTGGTGATCCAGCTGGCCTACCGCCTGCGGCCCGTCTACGTGCGCCTCAGCTCGCAGCTCGACCGCTACCAGGAGGTCATCGAGCCCCTTCGCCGTCTGGCGATGTGGGGCATGCCGATCTTCTTCGGCCTGTTCGCCGGCTTCGCCGCTGCAGGCAACTGGAAGACCGTGTGGCTCTGGGCCAACGGTGTTGCGACCTCCACGGTCGACCCGCAGTTCGGCATCGACACCGGCTTCTACATGTTCGCGATGCCGTTCTACTCGATGCTGCTCGCGTTCGTCTCGGCCGTGCTGCTGCTGAGCCTGCTCGTCACGGCGCTGGTGTCGTACCTGTACGGGGCGGTGCGCGTCGGGCAGGGGGAACTGCGCATCTCGAAGTCCGCGCGCATCCAGCTCGCGATCATCGCCGGTCTCTACCTGCTGGTGCAGGCTGCGAGCCTCTGGCTCGACCGGTACAAGACGCTCGTCGCCCCCGATGACCGCATCACGGGTGCGGCCTACACCGGAGTGAACGCGACGATTCCCGGTCTCGCGATCCTGGCGATCATCGCCGCACTCGTCGCCGTGCTGTTCTTCGTCACCGCCGTTATCGGCCGCTGGCGCTTCCCGCTCGCCGCGACCGCGCTGCTCATCGTCGCCTCGCTCGTCGTCGGCGTCGGCTACCCGTGGGTGGTCACCACCTTCCAGGTGAAGCCGAACCAGAACGCCTATCAGGCCGAGTTCTACCAGCGGAACATCGACGGGACCAAGGAGGCGTACGGCGTCGCCGATCTGGAGACCACGGCCTTCGAGGCCGAGACCGACGCAGAGGCCGGTCAGCTCCGCGAGGACGCCGAGACGACCGCGTCGATCCGCATCATGGACCCGAAGGTCATCCCGCCGACCGTCCGTCAGCTCGAGCAGTACCGCGGCTACTACCAGTTCCAGACCACGATGGACGTCGACCGCTACGAGATCGACGGCGCCATGCAGGACACCGTGGTGTCGGTGCGCGATCTCGACATGTCGGGACTCGGCGACGGCGACAACTGGAACAACCGTGTGGCTGTCTACACGCACGGCTACGGCCTCGTCGCCGCGGCCGGCAACCAGCGCACGACCGATGGCGAGCCCGTCTTCCTCGAGCGCGGCATCCCGTCCTCCGGCTTCCTGACGGACCGCGAGAACTTCGAACCGCGCGTCTACTTCGGCGAGAACTCGCCTGAGTACTCGATCGTCGGTGCGCCTGAGGGTTCCGACCCGGCTGAGATCGACTACCCGCGTGGCAAGGACGGCTCGACCGAGACGAAGACGACCTTCGACGGTGACGGCGGGCCCGCGATCGGGAACACCTTCACGAAGCTGCTCTACGCGCTGAAGTTCCAGTCCGAGCAGATCCTGTTCTCGAACCTCGTGAACGACAAGTCGCAGATCCTCTACGACCGCGACCCCACGACACGTGTGCAGAAGGTCGCGCCGTACCTCGAGCTCGACAGCGACCCGTACCCCAGCGTGGTCGACGGCCGCATCGTGTGGATCGTCGACGGCTACACGACGAGTTCGACGTACCCGTACTCGACGAGCGTGAGCCTGTCGGACGCGATCGCGGACTCGAACATCCCGTCGCCGACGCTGGCGATCGACGACATCAACTACATCCGCAACTCGGTCAAGGCGACCGTCGATGCGTACGACGGTTCGGTGACGCTCTACGCCTGGGACGCCGAGGACCCGATCCTCAAGACCTGGCAGAAGGTCTACCCGTCGACCGTGAAGCCGATCAGCGAGATGTCCGGCGAGCTCATGAGCCACGTCCGCTACCCGACCGATCTCTTCAAGGTCCAGCGCGACATCCTCGGCATCTACCACGTCGACAAGGCCGGTTCGTTCGCGCAGCAGGACAACCGCTGGCAGACGCCGAACGACCCTCGCAGCGATTCGCAGCTGCAGCCGCCGTACTACCTGACGATGCAGATGCCAGGACAGGACGAGCCGCGGTTCTCGATGTTCTCCACGTTCATCCCGAACTCGCAGGGCGCTGGCGGAAGCCGAGACGTGCTGATGGGCTACCTCGCGGTGGACTCCGACGCCGGCTCCGAGAAGGGCGTGAAGGCTGACGGATACGGTCAGTTGCGGATGCTCGAGATCGACACCGAGACGACGGTTCCTGGACCGGGTCAGGTGCAGAACACGTACAACTCGGACACGTCCGTGGTGCCGCAGCTGAACCTGCTGCAGCAGGGTGAGTCGGAAGTGCTCTACGGCAACCTGCTGACGTTGCCAGTGGGTGGCGGTCTGCTGTATGTGCAGCCCCTCTACGTGCAGTCGTCGGAGGGCACGCAGCTGCCGCGTCTGCAGAAGGTGCTGGTCGCGTTCGGTGATCGCGTCGCCTTCGAGAACACGCTGACCGAGGCGCTCGACGCCCTGTTCGGCGGTGACTCCGGTGCGACCGCCGGTGATGACGATGTCGAGCCGACGGACCCCGCCACGGATCCCAACGCGGATCCGAATGCCGGCGAGACGCCGACCACACCGGCGACGCCGACCGACGAGCAGGCAGACGCGCTGGCGGCCGCGCAGCAGGCGCTGCTGGACCGTCAGACCGCGCTGACCTCGGGAGACCTCACGAAGTTCGCGGAGGCCGACAAGCGCCTCACCGCGGCCGTCGAGAAGCTCCTGGCGCTGGAGGCCGCAGCGGGGAAGTGATCCTCGCATGAGCTGAGTCGAATGGGCGTCCCGGTGGGGCGCCCATTCGCGTCGAAACCCGCTCTTTCCTGCACACCGAGACCGGAGACCATGACCGTGACGACCGCCACGCCTTCCGTGCTCTTCGTGTGCGTGCACAACGCCGGGCGCTCCCAGATGGCCGCCGGTTTCCTCCGAGACATCGCAGGCGACCGCATCGAGGTCCGCTCAGCCGGGTCCACGCCGGCGGATCAGATCAATCCGACCGCCGTGGCTGCGATGGCCGAACTCGGCATCGACATCACCGGCGAGCAGCCCAAGGTGCTCACGCCAGAGGCTGTGCAGGCCTCTGACGTCGTCATCACGATGGGATGCGGGGACGCGTGCCCGTTCTTCCCCGGCAAGCGCTACGAGGACTGGACGCTCGATGACCCTGCGGGTCAGGGGATCGATGCCGTCCGTCTGATCCGTGATGAGATCCGCGTCCGCATCCGAGCCCTGGTCGCCGAGCTCATCTGAAGTCGGCCTTCGCAGACCGACGCAGAGCTTCTTGGCGGGACGTCTGGCGCTGTCCGCGGGTTTCAGGCATGACACCGGGAAAGGCGAAAGGCCCTCCGGCCTGGGATTTCTCCCGGCCAGAGGGCCTTTCATTTGTTGCGGGGACAGGATTTGAACCTGCGACCTCCGGGTTATGAGCCCGGCGAGCTACCGAACTGCTCCACCCCGCGGCACAAGAAGAAACTTATCACGGATTCCGAGGGTCGGCGAATCGAGGCCGCTCCCACGCCACCCCGGGAGTGTCGGGGTTGCGTGGCGATAGGGGAGGATGAGGATATGACCGAGTCAGCCGCCGTCCCCGTCGCCGTCTGCCAGTTCGCGCCCGCGGCATCCCGATCCGGAAACCTCGAGCGGATCGCGACGCTGACCGCAGATGCCGCCGCACGGGGAGCGCGCCTGGTCGTGTTCCCCGAGTACTCCAGCTACTTCGTGGACCCGATGGACGACACCCTCGCCGAGAACGCGGAGGCGGTGGACGGCGAATTCGTCGAGGCGCTCACCGCACTCGCGGCCGAGTACGCGGTGGTGATCGTCGCGGGCCTCGCCGAACGGGCATCCGATGGTGAGCGCGTCCGCAACACGATCGTCGCCGTGCGCGGCGACGGCCTGCTCGCGACCTATCGCAAGCAGCACCTGTACGACGCGTTCGGCCAGACGGAGTCCGACTGGGTGGAGCCGGGGGAGCTCGGCGAGGCTTCGACCTTCGAGCTCGCCGGTCTCCGCTTCGGTCTGATGACCTGTTACGACCTTCGCTTCCCCGAGGTCGCACGCACACTGATCGATGCCGGTGCCGATGCGCTGGTCGTGCCTGCCGAATGGGTCAGGGGCCCGCTGAAAGAGCATCACTGGACGACGCTCCTCGCGGCGCGCGCGATCGAGAACACCGCCTACGTCGTCGCCTCCGATCATCCGACGCCGATCGGTGTGGGGCACTCGCAGATCGTCGATCCGCAGGGGGTCGTGCTGGCCGGCGCCGGCACCGCGGAGGGCATTGCGATCGCGGTCGTGGAGCGCGCGGCGATCGACCGCGTGCGCGCCACCAACCCGTCGCTGCGGGTGCGGCGATACCGCGTCGTCCCCGCGTGACGGCTCAGCGCGCCGAGGCCACCAGGCGCGCTGCTGCCTCCTCGAGCACCTCGGCGCGCTTGCAGGCGGCGAACCGCACGAGCCCTGCATACGATCCGCGGTGCTCCGCCGAGACGAACGCGGTCAGCGGAATCGCGACGACCCCGGCGCGTTCGGGCAGCCCGCGGCAGAACGCGGCCGCATCCGCGCCGCCGAGTGCCGTGGCATCCGCGACCGTGAAGTAGCCGCCCTGCGGCGCCTGCACCGTGAACCCGGCCGAGCGCAGCCCTGCGCCGAGAATCTCGTGCTTGTGCGCGAGGGTGGCGGCCGCCTCCGTGAAGTAGGCGTCGTCGAGTCGGAGTCCGACCGCCACCGCCGGCTGGAAGGGCGAGCCGTTCACATACGTGAGGTACTGCTTCACGGTCAGGACCGCGGTGATCAGCGCCGCAGGGCCATGCACCCAGCCGATCTTCCACCCGGTCGCCGAGAAGGTCTTGCCGGCAGAGGAGATGGTCAGTGTGCGCTCCGCGGCGCCGGGGAGGGTGGCGATCGGCGTGTGCGGGCCGGTGAAGGCCAGATGCTCGTAGACCTCGTCGGTCACGATCACGGCATCGTGCCGTTCGGCGAGCCGCACGACCTCCTCGAGCACACGACGGTCGAACACCGCGCCGGTCGGATTGTGGGGATCGTTCACGAGGATGATGCGAGTGCGGTCGGTGACGGTCGCGGCCAGCTGGTCGAGATCGGGCTGGAAGTCCGGAGCGCGCAACGGCACGGTGCGCAGCCGCGCCCCGGCGAGGGCGACCGCCGCGGCATAGGAGTCGTAGTAGGGCTCGAACACCACGACCTCGTCATCCGGGCCGTCGATGAGGGCGAGCAGGGTCGCGGTGAGCGCCTCGGTCGCGCCGGCGGCCACGATCACCTCGGTCGCCGGGTCGACCTCGAGGCCGTAGAAGCGTCGCTGATGCTCGCTGATCGCCGCGAGAAGATCGGGGATGCCACGCCCCGGCGGGTACTGATTGGCGCCGTTCGAGATCGCATCGCGAGCTGCCTCGAGCACGGCGGCGGGGCCGTCCTCATCGGGGAATCCCTGACCGAGGTTGATCGCCCCGGTTCTCGCCGCTGCAGCGGACATCTCTGCGAAGATGGTGGGGGCGACCGCTCCTTCGGGAGAGAGCAGACCCGCACCCGCTGCCGTTCGTCGCCATGCACCGGGAATGACACTCATGAAGAACAGGCTAAGGCCATAGCTGAAACTCACCTTCGCCATACGAAACGCACAGACATGGGCGGCATTCTGAAGGGGCGTTGTTGAAGGAGCACACCATGAACGAAGACAACACCCACGACCACTCGGCACCCGACGTGCCGTCCACCGAGGCAGCAGGGACCGCCGATGCGGCTCCGAACGCGGCCGCCGACAACACCCCTGTCGCTCCCGCCACCCCGGCGGCCCCGGCCGGTCACGAGGTTCCGCAGACGTTCGCGTCGCCGGCCCCTGGCATCGCGTCGCCGGCCCCTGGCATCGCGTCGCCGGCCCCCGGCATCGCGGCGCAGGCCCCTGCGGCGCCCGCCCACCAGCCGAGCATCGCTCCGACGGCATCCGCCGGTGGCGCAGCGTTCGGTATCCACACCGCCTCGCCCACGCAGCCGACGCTGCCGTACGGCACCACGATGCCGCTCGGCGCACCGTCGGGCACGGATGCCGGTGCTGATGGCACGACGAAGGTCAAGGGCGCCAAGCCCCGCGGCGGCGTCAAGATCGCCGCCCTCGTGGTCGCGGCCGCGCTCGTCGGCGGTGTCGCAGGCTTCGGCGGCGGTGCGATCTGGACCGCGGTCGGCAACACGCCGTCGACCGGTGTCGCGGAAGGACCCCAGACGGTCACCGTGAACAACCCGGGCTCGGTCAACGAGACCACCGCAGTGGCCTCCAAGGCGCTGCCGTCGGTCGTCACGATCGAGGTCTCGGGTTCGAGCGAGGCCGGCAGCGGCTCGGGCGTGATCATCAGCGAAGACGGCTACGTGCTCACCAACACGCACGTCGTCACGCTCGGCGGCGCGGTCGCCGACCCGACGATCCGCGTCACGGCCTCCGATGGCCGCATCTACAACGCCACAGTCGTCGGGACCGACCCGGTGTACGACCTCGCAGTCATCAAGCTGACCGATGCCAAGGGGCTCACCCCGATCGAATTCGCCGATTCTTCGAAGCTCAACGTCGGTGACACCGCAGTGGCACTGGGCGCTCCGCTCGGGCTCGCGAACTCTGTGACGACGGGCATCGTCAGCGCGTTGAACCGCAGCATCCAGATCGCCTCCTCTGCAGCGCCCGACTCGTCCTCCGAGGAGGCCCCGCAGGAGCAGGCGCCCCAGGACGGACAGCAGGGACCGTTCCAGTTCGACCTTCCCGGATCCGGTGCGCAGTCGACCTCCGACTCGATCTCCATCGCGGTCATCCAGACCGACGCGGCGATCAACCACGGCAACTCCGGCGGTGCGCTCGTCAACAGCAAGGGCGAGCTGATCGGCATCAACGTGGCGATCGCCAGCTCGGGCGACTCCGAGCAGGGCGGTTCGATCGGACTCGGCTTCTCGATCCCTTCGAACGTCGCGCAGCGCGTGTCGAAGGAGATCATCGCCGACGGAACCGCGACGCACGGACTCCTGGGAGCTTCGGTGCGTGACGCGTCCTCCGTGGAGAACGCAGATGTCGCCGGGGCGTACATCGCCGAGGTCAGCGCCGGCGGTGCTGCTGCCGGCGGTGGTCTCAAGGCCGACGACATCGTCACGGCCTTCAACGGCGTGCCGATCACCAGCGCCAGCGACCTCACCGCCCAGGTGCGAGCCGCGGCCGCCGGCAGCGATGCGACCGTGACCTACAACCGAGGTGGCAAGGAGTACAAGACCGACGTGACGCTGGGCACACTCGGCGGCTGAGCCGAACCGACCCGCTCGCACAGTGAAGGACGCCACCCCGCGATAGGCTCGCGGAGTGGCGTCCTTCTCTTTCGGCTCCGGCAATGCGGCCAAGCTGCTCCGGATACCGCTGTATGCGATCGGGCGCATCGGCACCGTCTTCGTACCCCGAGGGGCCACCTGGGTCTTCGGCTGCGGCGCCGGCATCGGCGACGGTGCCCTCGCGTTGCAGAGGGTGGCTGCCGAGGCGGGTCACCGCACCCTCTGGTTGACGTCCTCCGAGCGCGAGGACCGAGATGCGGCCGCGCTCGGCATCCGCACGGTCCCCAAGAACGGTCTGCGGGGCTGGTGGGCGACCGCGCGCGCGGGGGTGCTGGTCGTGACGCACGGCTTGGGCGATGTGAACCGCTACGCGAACTCCGGCGCCTTCCTCGTGCAGCTCTGGCACGGCATCCCGCTCAAGCGGATCGGCCTGGACTCGCCGGCGACCACGCAGGT
This sequence comes from Microbacterium oxydans, assembly GCF_000956525.1. GTDB lineage: Bacteria > Actinomycetota > Actinomycetes > Actinomycetales > Microbacteriaceae > Microbacterium > Microbacterium oxydans_A. The sequence goes on along the minus strand of NZ_JYIW01000026.1, from coordinate 995,686 downwards.
GCCGGCGGTCCCCGGTGCTGCCATCCTGCGGAAGGCGATCGGATTCCTGTATCGCGGTGCCGCCCAGCGGATCCGCGTGCTCCCTGCCGCCTCGCATCGCTCGCGGGGCCGGCTGGAGTCAGCGTTCAGCCTCCCGGACGGCCGTGTCATCGTGACGGGGGAACCGCGCGTCGACGTGCTCTCGCATGGTCCCCCGGCGGAACGCCGTGCTCGCGCCGCATCCGTGCTCGGCGATGCGGTCGGCGGGTTGCCGTCGTCTTCGCGCACCATCCTGTACGCCCCGACCTGGCGGGACGGCGCCGACGATCCGGCAGTGCCGTCCGCTGCCGAGTGGGTCGAGATCATCCGCGTCCTCGAGGCGAACGACGCGATCCTGCTGGTGCGGTCGCACCCGCTCGGCGAGGGTGGTTACACACCGAGCGTGCCGAGCCGACGGGTGCGGATGCTCGGTGCAGGCCTGCTGCCCGACGTCACCCCGGTGCTCCCGGCCATCGACGTGCTCGTGACCGACTACTCCTCACTCGCATACGACGTCGGGCTGCTGAGCATGCCAGTGCTCTACCTGGCGCCCGACGCCGTCGAATACGCCGGCACCCGCGGCTTCTACGGGCGCTTCGAGGATGTCGCCGGCGCCGACGTGGCATCCGATTGGAACGCGCTCCTGCGGCAGCTCGACGAGGTGCTGTCCGATGAGGCGGTGTTCGCCGAGCGGTCCAAGCGGTCCGATACGCTCAGCGCAGAGATGCATGCGTACCGCGATGGACGCAACACCCGACGGGTGTATCAGGCAATCCGCGCGCGGGGCGTCCCCGCGCCGAAGGGAGCAGCATGACAACGGCCCGGATCGATGATGCGGCAGCGACGCTGATCATCGCAGGCACCGGGCCGCGTCCCGCGAATGCCCAGCTGGTCGGGCCGCGCGCTCGGGTCGAAGGCCGCATCACCGGCGGCGGCAAGACCTGGAAGGTGACGTTCCCGCTCGAGGCCTCGCGGTGGGGCGGACCAGTCCTGCCGCTCCCGACCGGCGACTACGAGCTCGCGATCGACGGCGCAGACCTCGGCGAGATCGACATCGCGCCGACCGTGCTCCCCGGGGTGCGCATCGCTGTGGACGGCACACAGGTGCGGATCGCGGCACCCGTCGACCCGGTGTACGAGAGCATCGAAGGGCAGACGACGCTCGAGGAGCGCTACGTCGCGCAGGTCGGCGGCACCGAGAACGCCGTGTTCTTCGAGAGCTTCTACGGCCGCAGCGTCGGCTGCAACCCGCAGGCGATCGACAGGGAGCTCGCTGCCCGAGCTCCTGCAGTGCTGCGCTACTGGAGCGTCGTCGACCTTTCCGTGCCGGTGCCGGACGGTGCGATCGCGGTCGTCGAGGGCAGCCCCGAATGGTGGCGAGCCCGCGCTGCCGCTCGACTCCTCGTGGTCAATGACTGGCTGCGCCGGCGCTTCGCCCGCAAGGTGGGCCAGAAGGTGCTGCAGACCTGGCACGGCACTCCGCTGAAGCGGCTCGCGCTGCATCGGCCCGGTTTCGATCCGAGGCGCATGGCCGCTGTCGTGAAGGAGTCGAGGCGGTGGGACGTACTGCTCGCGCAGAACCCCTACTCGGCTCGCATCCTCAAGAAGGCATATGCGTTCTTCGGCCGTCCGATCTGGGTCGAGGGCTACCCTCGCAACGATGCACTCACCACCGGCGATCCCGCGGTCATCCGCGCAGCGCTGGGCATCGAGGCGGGCGAGCGGGTGCTGCTGTACGCGCCCACTTGGCGCGACGATCGCAGCGAGATGGTCGACTTCGTCGATGCGGAGCTGCTCGCGACGCAGGCTGATGCCGTGGTGTTGGTGCGCGGGCACTCGCGGACGCTGCTGCAGGGTCGCGACCACTCCGGCGCCAGGGTGATCGACGTCACCGGCTACCCCGAGACCGCGCAGCTGCTGCTGGCTGCCGATGCGCTCATCACCGACTATTCCTCGGTGATGTTCGACTTCAGCGTGACCGGCAAACCGATGTACTTCCTCGTGCCGGATCTCGATCACTATCGCGGCGAGCTGCGCGGGTTCTACTTCGACCTCGCTGAGCGAGCCCCCGGACCGCTCGTGCACTCGCAGGACGAGCTGGCCGCGGCGCTGGCCGACAGCGGCACCGAAGCGGCCTACGCAGCGCGCTACGCCGCCTGGCGTGCACAGTTCAACGCACGAGACGACGGTCGGGCTGCCGAGCGCGTGGTCGACCGCATCCTCGATCAGGGGTTCGTCACCCGCTGATCCGCTGACGCCCCGCTCAGGGGAGCGGTGTGTTGCGGGTGCTGAGACGGGATGCGTCGACGGTGTCGTGCGCTCCTCGCAAGACGCCAGCGAGGAACCCGATGCCCCAGGACAGGTGCATGGTCGGCAGCACCACAAGGGTCCATAGGCGTTGCCGGATGCTGCCTCCGCCTGGTGAGAGTGCGACCGCGACCACGAGCAGCACGTACAGTGCCAGCGGTGCGTAGACGACAGAGGCGATGATCGACGCGATCCCGCTCAATACGCCGGTCACCTGCAGGACGCCGACCACGAGGGCAACGGCGAGCAGCAGGACGAGCGCCGGCGGCGCGAAGAACCGCAGGCCGTTGCGACGTCCGAAGCGACGCACCAGCTCGCCGCGCCATGCACCGGTTGCCCGGAACTGGCGTGCCAGCCGCAGCCAGCTCTCGCGCGGCCAGTAGGTCACCGACAGCTTCGGATCGAACCACACCAGATGCCCGGCCTGCCGGAGGCGCAGGTTGAGTTCCCAGTCCTCACCGCGGCGGATCGACTCGTCGAACAGGCCGACCTCCTCGAGCACCGCTCGGCGCATCACGCCGAGATACGCCGACTCGGCTTCGCCCTCATGGGCGCCGCCGTGATATGCCCCGCCGCCGAGGCCGACGGGGGAGTTGTACAGGCGTGCGACCGACTTCTGGAAGGGAGCGCGGCCCTCGGCATGCATGACGCCGCCGACGTTGGCGGCACCGGTGCGCTCGAGCGTGCGCAGTGCCCGTTCCGCGTACCCGGGGGAGAGTTCGGAGTGCGCGTCGACGCGGACGATCGTCGGGTAACGGCTGGCGCGGATCGCGGCGTTCAGCCCGACCGGGATGTGGGCGGCCGGGTTCTCGACGAGCCGGATCCTGTCGTCGGTCGCCGCAAGTTCCTGCGCGAGCTCGGTGGTGCCGTCGCTGGACGGGCCGAGAGCGAGCACGAGCTCTGCCGGGCCGTCGAGTTCCTGGGCCAGAACGGACGCCACAGCGTGCTCGAGGTATGCACGTTCGTTCAGCACCGGCATCACGAAGGAGACCCCTGTCGCGGCTCCGGCGGCTTGACTGTCGTGCACCTCTCGATCATGTCACGGTGGCGCCGACGCTGCCTGGAACTTCGATGGACTCGGTACTCTGGAGGGATGGGTGCATTGTCTGACGCGAAGAAGGCATACCGTCTCCTGAAACGCGCACTGGCATCCAGAGCGGCCGTCCAGCGCGTGCGCCGGCGGCTCACGGACACGCCTCCGCCACCTGAAGGGCACTTCAAGATCGCGGTGTACTTCGCCGACGGCGCCGTCAACATGTACCAGATGCGCCAGTGGTACCGACCGCTCGCCGAGCTGGCCAAGCGCTGGCCGGTCGTCGTGCTCGCGAGGCAGGCCGCGGGCGCCGAGAAGCTGCTCGACGAGGATGCTCCGCCGGTCGCATTCGTGCCGACGGTCCGCGACCTCGAACGGTTCATCGCCGCCCAGGACATCCGGATCGTGCTGTACGTGAATCAGAACACCCGGAACTTCCAGATGTTCCGCTACGGCCGTCGCTGGCACGTGTTCATCAACCACGGCGAGTCCGACAAGATGTACATGACCACGAACCAGTACAAGGCGTACGACTACGCCCTGGTGGCCGGACAGGCCGCTCGTGACCGGCTGTCGCGCACGCTCTGGGACTACGACATCGACCGTCGGACGATCGAGATCGGACGCCCGCAGGCCGACCACTTCTCCGGAACCCTGCCGTACACGCCGGACGAGCGCACGGTCGTGCTGTACGCCCCGACGTGGGAGGGCGACCGCCCGAGCGCGCACTACGGATCGATCGCGACGCATGGCGAGATACTCGTGACGAAGCTGCTCGCCTCCGACGCGCACCGCGTGATCTACCGCCCGCACCCGCGCAGCGGCGTGATCGATGACGAGTACGGTGCGGCGCATCGACGGATCATCGCTGCGATCGAGGCTGCCAATGCCGCCGATCCCCGGGCGCAGCACGTCTACGACCACGGTGCGGAGCTCGGCTGGCAGCTCGCCGAGTCGGACGTCGCGATCGTCGACATCTCGGCGATGGTCTACGACAGGCTCGCGGCGGGCAAGCCGCTCATGATCACGCGCCCGGCCGACGAGCGCGCATCGATCGACACCAAGGGGTATCTCTCCGACTGCGAGTGGCTGACCACGGATGCCGCGCACGACATCGTCGCCGAGGTGCAGCGGGTCCGCGACGATGAGGCGGCGATCGCCCGCCTGCAGATGTGGGTGCGGCACTACTTCGGGGACACCACGCCCGGTGTCGCGACGCAGAAGTTCCACCAGGCGATCGAGCAGCTCATGACCGAGTGGGAGCGCTGGCGTGCGCACGAGGTCGGGGCCGCGCCTGCGGACGAGGACGACGACGACGAAGAAACCGACGACGAGGAGCTCTGAGCATGGGCTTTCCTCTTGCCGCGGCCGTCGCCGGCCGTCTCGAAGCAGTCGCCGAGACCGGATCGACGAACGCCGACCTCAGAGCGCATGCATCGGATGCGGTGTCCTGGCCGCACCTGTCGGTGCTGGTCACGGAGAACCAGACCGCCGGACGAGGACGCCTCGATCGGGTCTGGGTCGCTCCGCCGGGCTCGTCCCTGGCCGTGTCGGTGCTGCTGCGTCATCTCCCGACCGATGCGACGGTGCGCGGGTGGATCCCGCTCATCGCCGGAGCAGCGATGAGCGATGCGGTCGCTGCGCAGCTTCCGGAGCACGGGGTCTCGGTGAAGTGGCCGAACGACGTGCTGGTCGACGAGCGGAAGATCTGCGGCATCCTCGCCGAGGCCGCAGGAGCTGCGGTGATCGTCGGATCCGGCATGAACACTCGGATGACCGCTGACCAGCTCCCGGTGCCGACGGCGACGTCGTTCGCGGTCGAGGGAGCGACGGTCGATCAGGACCGCCTTCTCGCCGACTACCTCAGCGCGCTGCGAACGCATCTCGCGGCCCTGGTCGAGGCAGGCGACGCCGTCGGCAGCGGCGTGCACGCCACGGTGACGGCACGCTGCGCGACGCTCGGGCGCCGCGTGCACGTGTCGCTGCCCGGTGACCGACTGCTCGACGGAATCGCCACCGGCCTCGATGTCGACGGTCGTCTGCTCGTCGCCGCCGGCGGTGTGGAGCACGCGATCGCCGCCGGTGATGTCGTGCACGCCCGCCTCGCCTGAGGCTGACACGCCGCCGCCAAGACCGCGTTGTCGGAGAACACGGGCACAATGGTGGGGTGACCCAGCCTGTGACCCTCGGAGGGCGGCCGATGATGCCGCCGCCCGGTGTGCCTTCGGAAGAGCTGATGATCGCCCGATTCCGTGGCCACGCGCGGCGACTCTTCTGGTCGGCGCTGGTGCTGGTGGCCGTGTTCGGCGCCACGGCCTATTTCTACGACAACCTTCCGGCGCCGTTCGAGAACTGGATGCTGCTCGCGGCATCCGGTGCGCTCGTGCTGCTGGTGGTGGTGGTGCCGTACCTCATGTGGCTCTCGCGACGCACGACGGTCACGACCAGACGCGTGATCGCGCACCGCGGCATCGGTTCGACGCATCGACGCGAGATGTCCCACGCCCGTGGGTACACGATCGCCGTTCGACGCGGGCCGCTGCAGCGGATGTGGGGCACCGGGTCGATCACGTTGTCCAACGGTGTCGACGCTCCGCTCGTGCTGCAGAACGTGCCGAACGTCACGCTCGTGCACGAGACGCTGGCGGATCAGATCGAGGTCAGCCAGATCCTCGCGCACCGCGACGCGCAGGCGACGGGTACGGACGGCTCGACAGAGCGCTGAACCCGTCCACCGCGCTGTGAGACGGTGATCCGCTCCCGCCCGGATGCGAGAGAATGGTCACGACGAATGGAGGCGGCACATGGCGCTGCGTGTAGGCGTGATCGGCGGAGGACAGCTCGCTCGGATGATGATCGCCCCGGCGGTCGAGCTCGGGCTCGAGCTGAGGGTGCTCGCGGAGGCGGACGGCATGTCGGCCGCGCTCGCTGCGACGGCTGTCGGTGACTACCGTGATCTCGACGTCGTCCGTGATTTCGCCCAGGGCGTCGACGTGATCACCTTCGACCACGAGCACGTGCCGCAGGATGTGCTGCGCGCGCTGGTCGCCGACGGCATCGCCGTGCACCCCGGCCCCGATGCGCTGCAGTTCGCGCAGGACAAGCTGGTCATGCGCGCGAAGCTCGCCGACCTCGGCGTTCCGCAGCCCGACTGGGCAGCTGTGCGCACACGGGCCGAGCTGCAGGAGTTCCTCGATGCCCACCACGGCGCCGGCGTCGTGAAGACGCCGCGCGGCGGCTATGACGGAAAGGGCGTGCGTGTCGTGCGCGCCGCCGCCGAGGCCGACGACTGGCTCGATGCACTCGTCGACGGTGATGCCCTGCTGGTCGAGGAGCTCGTGCCGTTCGTGCGCGAACTCGCGCAGCAGGTCGCCCGGCGGGTGAGCGGGGAGATCGTGGCCTACCCGGTCGTCGAGACCGTACAGCGAGACGGCGTGTGCGCCGAGGTGATCGCGCCGGCTCCGGCGGCATCCGATCGGCTTGTCCGAGTCGCTGAGGACATCGGCCGCAGCATCGCTGAGGGCCTGCAGGTCACCGGCATGCTCGCTGTGGAGTTGTTTGAGACCGATGACGACCGCATCCTCGTGAACGAGCTCGCGATGCGACCCCACAACAGCGGGCACTGGAGCCAGGACGGAGCCGTCACCGGTCAGTTCGAGCAGCACCTGCGTGCGGTCGCGGATCTGCCGTTGGGGACGACGACCCCTCGGGCGGCATGGTCGGTGATGGTGAACATCCTCGGCGGACCGGCCGAGGGCACGATGGGGGAGCGCTTCGGGGCTGCAATGGCCGAGCATCCTTCCGCCAAGATCCACACGTACGGCAAGGACCCCCGCCCCGGCCGCAAGGTCGGTCACGTGAACGTCTCGGGCGATGACCTCGACGATGCGGTGTACGTCGCCCGTGCGGCAGCTGTGCATTTCGACTGAGACGCCGAGATCTGCGGGCGCAGCCGCGTGCCGTTGGGGGAATCTCCAGCGCCAGACCGTAGCCTGAGTGGGTGACCGAGCCACTGCATTCCTCCGCCGCGCCCCTCGTCGGCGTCGTCATGGGTTCTGATTCCGACTGGCGTGTGATGAGCGATGCATCCCAGGCGCTCACCGACTTCGGCATCCCGCACGAGGTCGAGGTGGTGTCGGCTCACCGCACGCCGGACAAGCTCATGAGCTACGCCCGCGAAGCCCGCGGCCGCGGCATCCGCGTCATCATCGCCGGTGCCGGGGGAGCAGCGCATCTGCCCGGCATGCTCGCGTCGATGACCGCGTTGCCCGTGGTCGGTGTTCCGGTGCCGCTGGCCTATCTCGACGGCATGGACTCGCTGCTCTCGATCGTGCAGATGCCGGCCGGTATCCCGGTCGCCACGGTCTCGATCGGGGGAGCCAAGAACGCTGGTCTGCTCGCAGCTCGAATCCTCGGCACGTCGGATGACGACCTGGCCGACCGCGTGGAAGCATACGCGGGGGAGCTCGAGGCGCAGGTCGAGGCGAAGAACGAACGGTTGAAGGAGTCGCTGTGACCCTGGCGCCGCCGCGCGCCAGCTCCCGGCCGCTGATCGAGACCCGGCCCCTCCGGCACCCGGACACGGCGGATGCGGGCGGCATGGCCAAGCGCGGCTGGTGGCTCATCGCCCTCAATGTGCTGGTTCCCGGTTCGGCGCAGGTGCTCGCGGGCAGCCGCAAGCTCGGCCGATTCGGCCTCGGCGCGACGCTGATCGCCTGGTTCCTGGTGATCGTCGCCGCCGGCCTGGCGCTGTTCGCCCGGCCCGTGCTGCTCTGGCTGATCAGCGCAGGCTGGTTCTCGGCGCTCCTCCTGACCCTGCTGCAGGTGGCGCTGGTCGGGTACGCGGTGCTGTGGATCGTGCTGACCTTCGACACCCTGCGGCTGGTGCGCCTCGTGCGGGTTCCGACGGCGCAGCGCTTCGCGATCCCGGTGGTCGCTCTCGTCATCCTCGGACTCGTCGGCGGTGGGGCTGCATATGCCGCAACCGCTGTGGGGTCGACGCGTGACGCGATCGGTTCGATCTTCGGGCAGAGCGGCCCGAGTCTGCCACCGGACGAGGGGTATTACAACATCCTCCTCCTCGGTGCCGACAGCGGTGACGGCCGTGATTCCATGCGTTTCGACAGCATCTCGGTGGTCTCGGTCAACGCCACGACCGGAGCGGTCACCATCACCGGCATCCCACGCGAACTGCCCAACGCGCCGTTCAGCGACGGCAGCCCCATGCAGGCGCTCTACCCGAACGGCTTCGAAGGCCACGGTTCCTCGACCTGCGGCTGGAACGGCTGGATGAACCACGTGCGCAACGCCGCGGAGATCTGCCGGGAAGACCAGGGTGCGGGGCTGTATCCCGACGCGGTCGCCCAGGGCTCTGACCCGGGGATCGAGGCGACCAAGGATGCGGCGGAGGGCGTGCTCGGCATCAAGATCCCGTACTACGTCTTCGTCGACATGCACGGATTCGCTGAACTCGTCGACGCGCTCGGCGGCGTCGACATCAACGTCACCGAGCGACTGCCCAAGGGCGGACCGCCGGAGGGCTGGCACGGCACGGATGTGAACGAGTGGGCGATCGGCTGGATCGAGCCTGGGCAGCAGCACATGGACGGCGACACGGCGCAGTGGTACGCGCGTTCGCGGTACACGACGAGCGACTGGGACCGCATGAAGCGTCAGCGTGAGCTGCAGGAGGCGATCCTCTCGCAATTCACCCCGCAGACAGTGCTGGGCCGGTTCAACGAGGTGGCTGCCGCAGGCACAGCGCTGATCGACACCGACCTCCCGCAGGACAAGCTGCCGGAGTTCTTCGATCTCATGCTCAAGGCCAAGGAGCAGCCGGTCACGACGATCGAGCTCACCCCCGAGCACGGCGTTGATGAGCATCAGCCGGATTACACCTATATCCACGAGATGATCCAGCAGACGCTCCACCCGCCGACGGAGACTCCGTCGCCGACGCCCTGACCTCGGTCGCGGGGCGGAGGAAGGACGGGCGCAGACCGCCGCCGTCCATCTCGGTCAGGGTCGTGCGCAGCGATCCGGGGCCCGGGCCCCGCGCTTCACTTCAGTGATCGCGGAGCTGGCGCTGACTCGGCCGTCTCCGTTGCGCGATCCGATTCCGTCCTCCGGGCTGCGCGCGAGCGCAGAACAGCCCACGACCATCCCCTGAGAGATAGGGGACGGTCGTGGGCTTTCCGGTGCATGACCGGATTCACCAGACGACGGTGATCGGAGGGGGAGGGATCACCGTCGTCCAGTCGACCACCGCACGAGGCGGCGATCGGACTCAGGCGCGCTTGCGGCGTGCGGCTCCTGCGGCGACGAGTGCGCCTCCGGCGACCAGCGCAACAGCGCCGCCGCCCAGGATCCACGGTGAAACGCTGCCACCGGTGAGCGCCAGCTCGATGCCGGTGCCGGTGAGCGGAAGCTCCGTGCCGGCCGCGGCGACACCAGGGTCGTGATCGCAGCTGACTGCTGCATCATGACCGTGCGAGACCGTGATGGTCGCCGTGTACGAACGCGAGCCCGAGAAGGCGATCGCGTACGAGCCCTCACCGTTGGACGGCGGGCGGAACGTCAGCGTCAGGCCGCCATCGGCGCCGGCGGTGTTCCCCGACACCGACGAGTCCGCGGCGTTGAGACCGGAGACCGACACGCCCACATTCTCGGACGGCAGGAAGTAGCCGGGGCCGAAGACGACGGTCGAGACCTCGCAGATGTCGATGATCGGGTCGTTGACCTTCACACCGGGCTTGTCCGCATACGAGTCGGACGACGCGGCCGGAACAGCCGGCGCGGCAGTGGCGACGGCAGGTGCGAAGAGCACGAGTGCGCCAACGGTCAGGCTGATTGCAGCCAGTTTTTTCAGCATGATTCTCCCCAGATTTCACGCGGAATCGCCTTCAGACACACCCCTGCGTCTGACTGCGTGGGTTCCCCTGCCCCCACGGCAAGATGACAGAACCCAGATATTCCCCAGTGAGGATGACAGTACCCTATCCGCGCTGCATTGTCACGACGCGCAGGTCAGTTTTCCTCGTGTCGTCTTCGGAGTGTCGATCAGCGGGGTGTGCTGCACCTCCGTGAGGCGCTCTCCGGAGCCGGTGCCCTGGAACTCGACGGTGATCGTGCTCGACTCGCCGGGCGCCAGGAGCACCTCGTGCTGCACGACGGCACGATCGCCCAGCGTCGCGGTCTGCACGCCCTCTTCTGCGCCGTCGCGATCGGTGTGCGACGGGGTCGATCCCTCTGGTCCGTACACGGCGATCAGCGTGCTCGTCGAGCCGATCGGCACGTCGAAGTTGCCGCCGCCGGTGACGTAGTCGGTCAGGGTGGGCACCACATCGGCGGAGACGGTGTTGGTCCATGTCACTCGAACCTGCGTCGTGGGCTGGCCCTGGCACGTGCCGACCGCCGTCTCGATCGAGGCGCGCGCATAGAAGTCCATCTTGCCGCCGGTGCTGTCGTTCATCAGCACGCCGACGTACGTCGCGTCCGCGCCGTCGGAGGGGATCGTCCCGCCCAGAGAAGACGCGGCCAGCAGGGCCTGCTCATCCTCGTGCGCGCTCCAGATCCGGATCCGGTCCTCGTCCGAGGATCTGGCCAGCGCGGCCACCAGTGCACGCGGGTCGCCACTTCCGAGAGCGGCGCCGAACAGCCCGCTCGCCGCCTGGGCGAACACCGCATCCTGCACGATCGGGTCGGGCACGGCGGCGTAGATGTCGGAGAGCAGGATGCTCACGATCGTGTCGGCCGTGGCGGTGAACGGACCGAACGTCAGGTCGCCCGTGGCCGACATCAGGTTCGCTGCCACGATCGTGTCGACCGCGATGACGCCATCGATCTGCTGACCGAACCGTTGCTGCCATCGGGCCGCGAGCAGCGGCGCCGCCTCGGCGAAGTCCGGGATGCTCGTGATGTTCTGCAGATACCGCCCCGGGCGATCTTCGAAGAGCGCGAGTGTCGAATCGCTCACCGGAAGTCCGACGTCCAGCGCCGGGAAATCCGGGGTGCCTGCCTGCTGCACCAGCGTGACCTGTCCGTTCTCGGCGTGCAGCAGTGCGATCGATCCGACGATGCCCCCCGAGGAGCGCAACTCGGCATTGTTCTGCATCGCGAGCACGTAGTTCCGCGGCCCCTCACCGCCCAGCATGGTCGGCAGCAGGACAGACGCACCATGGAGCGCGCCCACCGCTGTCGAGGCCTGCGACACGGTCGATCGCATCTCCCGGATCGCGTCGGCGAGCGGCGGCAGCGTCGCATCGGCGTCGATCCTCCGCGCTCGTGACTCCGCGTCGCTCAGGGCCTCGTCTGCCTCGCCCAGCGGCGCTTCGATCGCGGCGAAGGGCGCGAGGTCGATCGCGCCCCCGTTGAAGCCGAGGCTCGCCAGGTCGAAGTCGTCGGCAGCGTCGAGCATCGGGGTGAGTGCGTCGCTCGCGACGTCGTCTGCGATGTCGGCGACCTCGCTCACAGCATGGAAGTTCGGTCCGATCCAGGGCAGGATGCCGAAGGCGACCCAGATCGGGTCCGATGTGAGTTCGTGCGCGGATCGCGCATGGTGGGCGATCCGTTCGGCGATGGGTGCAGCGCCCTCGAGGTCGCCGTCGCCGATCGCAGACTTGAGTTGGGATGCGCCTTTGGCGACCTGCTGCAGGTCGCTCACCGCGCCGATGCCTCGAACGCCGACCCAGCCGAGCGATACGACGAGGATCGTCAGGAGAATGCCGATGGTCCATCCGATCCATCGGCGCCGTGCAGGAAGTCGACCGTCGCTCACGTGAGCATTCAAGCATGAACGGAGGATCCGCCGTCTCCCTGCCGCCGAATGCTGAGCGAATGCTGACATTCCCACGGTTCGGCCCCGCCGGTGCACGGCTGGGGGAGCGGACGCGGTTAACCTGAGGACATGGGTGCTCGGCTGCGTGTTGTTCTTGATCAGCTCGTGCACGTCGTCGACGCGGACCACGCCGTTGCGGCGCTGGATCTCACGCGCGGCCTCGTGTCGACGACGCCGTCTGGCTGTGCGGTCGACGTCATCGTGCCGGCGAATGCCGAGGTGCCGGTCGATGGCGTGGCAGAGGTCCGCACGCTCGCCCTCGCACGACGTGAGCTCGCCGCCTCCTGGCAGATGGGGATCGCACCGGGCGTCGGCGGCGGCCTCATCCATTCCGCGACGCTGATGGCGCCGCTCACCCGCCACGATCGGGTGCACGACAACGACCAGACGGTCGTGACGGTGTGGGATCTGCGCGCCTGGGATGCTGCCGACTCGCTGCCGAGGAACGTCGTCGCGTGGCAGCGCGCCATGCTGCGTCGAGCGGTGAAGCATGCTGACGCGATCGTCGTGCCATCGCACGCAATGGCTGAACGTCTCGGCGAACTGGCGAAGTTCGGCGGCCGGATCCGCGTGATCGCCGGAGCGCAGCCTGAGGGCTTCGCGACGCCGACGGACGCGAGCGAACGTCGTTCGACGCTGTCGCTGCCCGAGCGCTACGTGCTCCTCGCCGGGTCGCGGGAGACGCTCGCCGACGGTTTCCGCGGCGCGGTCGCAGCAGGGCTGGAGGCCGTCGTGCTCGATGCGCCGGAAGGGACTGAGCCTGCGCTCGCGGAGATCGCTTCAGCTGCGGGTCTGCCCGAGAGCCGTGCGCACGTGCGTGGAGGCCTGAGCCCCGAGGACCGCGCGGCTGCAATCGCCGGCGCAGCGGTGTTCGCGGCCACTGATCCGATCCATGCGTGGCCGTGGCGTGCGACCGAGGCGATGGCTCTCGGCATCCCGATCGTTGCCGTCGACAGCGGCTCGCACCGCGACGTGATCGCGGACGGCGGCATGCTCGTGGAGCAGGAGGAACTCGCAGAGGCGATCAGCGCCGCTGCGGATTCGCAACGGCTTCGGGTGCTTGCGCAGGATCGCTCTCGTGCATTCTCGTGGGCGAGTTCTGCGGAACGAGTATGGGGTCTGCACGCCGAGCTGTGAGCTAGGCGCGCATCAGCTCCACGGCGTGCTTGCTCGGCCCGTCGAAGGCGATGTTGCCGTGCTGGATCACGATGCCTCGTTCGCACAGGTCAGACACCATGTTGAGGTCGTGACTGACCACGACGAGCGTCTTCCCCTGGGCGTGCAACTCGCGCACGCGCTTGATGCACTTGCGCTGGAACGGCTCGTCACCGACGGAGAGGATCTCGTCGATCAGGAGGATGTCCACGTGCGTGTGGATCGCCACCGAGAACGCGAGCCGGAGGAACATGCCGGAGGAGTAGTGCTTGACCTCGGTGTCGATGAACTTCTCGATCTCGCTGAACTCGACGATCGCGTCGAATTGCTCTTTCGTCTCCTTCTTCGACATGCCGAGGATGGCGGCGTTGAGGTAGACGTTCTCGCGTCCAGAGAGGTCGGGGTGGAAGCCGGCGCCGACCTCGATCAGTCCAGCGACGCGTCCGCGGGTGCGCACCATGCCCTCATCGGGGCGCAGCACCCCCGAGATCAGCTTGAGCATGGTCGACTTGCCCGAGCCGTTGAAGCCCATCAGCGCGACGGCCTCGCCCTCGTCGATGGAGAAGGAGACGCCGTCCAGGGCCTGGAACTCCGAGGTCAGCGGCTTGCGCCGCATCGCTGCGACGAAGGTCTCCTTGATGGAGTGCGTGTGACGGAGCTTGAAGTGCTTGTGCACGTCCTCGACGAGGATGCGGGGCACCGGGGTGTCAGAGATCTTGAGCAAAACGACCCTCCAGTCGGCGGAAGACTGCCTCGCCGATGATCAGGATGACGATGGAGACCCCGAGCGCGATGGCCGCATGCAGCCACAGCGACGGCAGCGGTTCGGCGTTCGCCGGGTCGAGCGCGTGCCAGATGCCGTAGTGGAAGAGCTCGACGGCTCCGGTGATCGGGTTGAGCGCGTACAGCTGGAACAGCCACTCGGGCACCTTGCTCGCCACCATCTGCCACTGGTACATGACGGGGGAGGCCCAGACCGAGATCATCACGATGATCTCGACGAAGCTCTGCGCATCGCGGAACGTGACGTTGATCGCGCCGAAGAGCAGACCGAGCCCGGTCGCGAGGAGCGCGATGATCACGAGCCCGAGCAGGAGCGCTGCGACACCGACCACGCTCGGCATCCACCCGAAGAAGAGCGCGATGACGAGGACCACGATGATCTGCGGAACGGTGTTGATCGCCGCCACCATGGTGCTCGCGACCGGGAACATCTGACGGGGGAAGTAGATCTTCTTGATGAGCGCCGCATTCTCGACGAGCGACTTGGTCGCGTTCGAGAAGGACTCGTTGAAGAACGTCACCGCGGTGATGCCGGAGAGCAGATACAGCGGGTAGTACTCGATGCTGTTGTTCAGGTTGAGGAAGACGCCGAGGGCGAAGAAGAAGACCAGGAACTGGATGAGCGGCTTGACGTAGGACCACAGCCACCCGAGGACGGATCCTCGGTATCGGATGCCCACTTCCTTGCGGACGATCAGACTCAGCAGGTATCGACGCCGGAAGACATCGAGAAGCCCGGTGCTCGCACCGGGCTGGATCAACCGCTGGTCGGCGGATGCAGATGTGTGAGACACGGCGTCTCTTCACCTCCGTCGGACGTCCGGGTCGGGTGGAACGCCTCACCAATCATAGATTGTCGCCGATGACCGCCCGCTCACTCTCGTGCTTTCGGTGTGTCGGCGGCTGCACAGTCGACCTCGATAGGATCGACGCCGGCGGTCGATATCCGGGCGTCGAGGAGAGGGGCACGGCGCACATGGCATGGATTGATCTCGGGCTCGGCGTGCTCGCCGTCGTCGGCGTCGTCCTGATCCCGGGACTCCTGGCCTCGTTCGTCCTCGGCTTCCGCGGACTCGCAGCCGTGGCGCTCGCCGTCCCTGCCGGCACCACGATCATCGTGCTCGCCTCGCTTACGGCACCGATGGTCGGGATTCCTTGGGGGGTGCTGCCGGTCGGGATGGTCGCGCTCGCGGTCCTCGCGATCCTCGCCGTGCTGCGGTTCACGCTGCTGCGTTCGCATACGGCGCGTCCGACCCTGCCCGCGCTGCCCCGCGCCGGCGTGCTGGCGCTCATCGGCGCAGTGCTGATCGCTCTCGTGCAGCTGCTGCTCGTCATCGGTGCGCCGGACAACTTCTCGCAGACCTTCGACAACATCTTCCATCTGAACGCGATCCGATACGCGCTCGACACCGGCTCGGTCTCGCCGTTGACGGTCGGAGCGATGACGACCGCCCCCAGCGGCAACCTTCCGTTCTATCCGACCGGGTGGCACGCGGTCGCGACTCTGGCTGTGCAGCTGACCGGAGCAAGCATCCCGGTCGCGTCGAACGCCGTGATGATCTTCTTCGCCGCCTTCGCGTGGCCCGTGTCGATCCTGCTGGTCACGAGAACGCTGTTCGGTGCGTCGGCCCCGGTGCTCCTGACCGCGGCTGCGGTCAGCGTCGCGCTGCCTGCCTTCCCGCTACTGCTGGTCGAGTACGGCGTGCTCTTCCCGTACATGATGTCGCTGAGCATGATCGGCGTCCCTCTCGCGTTCGTGATCGAGGCGTCGTCGCGGAGCTCCTGGATGCAGCGATGGGCGTACCTGATCGCCGCTTTGGGCGCGGTCCCGGCGGTCGCCGTCGCCCACCCTGGCGGACTCGTCGCCCTGCTGCTGTTCGTCGCGCTCGTGCTCGCGATCCGTTGGCTGCATCTGCTGCGTTCGGAGGCGTCTCGCCCCGCCAAGATCCGCGCGACGGCGTGGGTGCTCGTGCTCGGCGTCGTCGTGGCGGGGTCCTGGTATGTGCTGCGGCCCTCGGCGGACGCGCGGACCTGGGGGCCCACGGAGACCGTCGGGCAGGCTGTCGGCGAGGTGTTGACCGTCTCGGTCTGGGCAGCCCCGATCAATCTCGTGGTCGCGGCCCTCGCCGCCGTCGGCGTCGTCGTCGCACTGCGTCGTCGCTCCGCGAACGATGAGATCGCCGTGGCGTTTCTCGTCGCTGCCGCCGTTCTCTACATCGTCGTCTCCGCTCTGCCCTACTGGACCGCCCGCGACATCCTGACGGGCGTCTGGTACAACAACGCTCCACGTCTTGCCGCGCTGCTCCCCATCGCCTGGGTGCCGCTGGCCGCCATCGGCGGCGAACTCCTCTGGACGGTGCTGCGCGCGCAGACGTCGCGGTTCTCTGCTCGTCGCGCCCGCATCGCCGTCGTCGCGACGATCGCGGTGCTCATGCTCGTTGTCGTGCCGCAGGCGGCCACGATGCGGCAGGCCGTCGCGAGCGCGCACAACGCCTTCGCGGTGACCGACGGCTCGCGCCTGGTGACGGCGGACGAGCTCGCACTCCTGGAGCGCCTCGACGCGGAGGTACCGGAAGACGCCGTGATCCTCGGGAGTCCGTGGACCGGGACGGCGCTGGCGTATGCGCTCGCAGACCGGCGGGTCGTCATGCCGCACACGCTCATGGACGTCACCGAGGACATGTCCCTGGTGCTCGACCGGCTGGACACGGCACGTCCGAGCGCCACGATCTGCGGCGCGCTCGACCGACTCGGAGCGAAGTACGTCCTCGACTTCGGTGACCAGGAGATCAACGACGGCGTGCACGAGTACAAGGGCATCGACCGTCTGGCGTCCTCGTCCGCGGTCGAGGAGATCGACGCTGTCGGCGACGCAGTGCTCTACGAGATCGTGCTGTGCGACTGAGCTGCGCGCTGCGCGGCTGAGGACCGCTCGGGATCGGGCCCGCCCCTGACGGGACGGGCGGGCGACCTGCGCTCAGCGCCAGATGTGCCGCATCAGCGCCTTGACCGAGCCGCCGGGTGTCCGAGCGGCCTTGAACAGGAGCGATGCGGCATTGAGCCGCGAGGTCAGGTGGCGGCGTGCGAAGCGCGCAGCGCGCGGCCAGCCCAGGGCGTCGAAGCTCTCCGCCTCGGAGAGGAAGAACGAACGCTCCTCGTCGAAGCGGCGTCCGTCGAGGGCGCGCACCGATGAGTCCGACTGGGAGTGCCGGCGGTAGTCGAAGACGATATCTGTGAGGAGGGCCATCTTGCCGCCCTGCTTCACGATGTCGAGGATCAGTGCGAGGTCCTGGACGACGTCGAGCCCCTGGCGGAACCCGATGCGACGGACGACCTCGGTGCGCCACGCGATGGACGGGAAGTAGGCCCAGTCGCCGCGCATCAGGCTGGCGGCGAGGTCTTCACCGCCGATCGCCTCTCCGATGCCGTCGACCTTGGGGGTGATGATCTTCTTCACGCGGTCCACGAGGGGCAGCACGCGTGAGCCGTTCTCGTCGATGACCTCGACGCCGGGCTGGACGAGATCCACGTCATAGCGCTTCGCTGCATCGGCGATCGTGGAGAGGTAGCCAGGGCGCATCACGTCGTCGGCGCCCATCATCACGAACCAATCGGCCTCGACGAGCTCGACTGCCTTGCGGTAGTTGCCATTGGCACCGAGGTTGCTCTCATTGCGCAGGTAGGTGACCCGAGGATCGCGCATTTCGCCGAACCAGCGAGCGGGCTCGGGGTCGGGATAGCCGTCGTCGAGGACCACCAGACGCACGTCGGTGTAGGACTGGTCGAGCACGCTTCGGACCGCGAGCTTCATCAGCTCGACGTCGCCGTAGTACGGCAGCATGACGTCGATTGCAGCGGTCATTCGTTCTCCTCCTCGGACGCGCGGGCGCGCTTGGACGCGTAGGCACGCGAACAGCTAGTCTAGTGGTACTTCCTCAGTGACCTTGTTGGACAGGAACAATGCTCCACAGCAGTGACCGTCCGATGGTGAGCGTCTGCATGGCCGCGTACAACGGCGCCGCGTTCATCGTCGAGCAGATAGCCTCGATCCTCGCCCAGCTCGGCGACGGAGACGAGCTGATCGTCATCGACGACTGCTCTCAGGACGACACGGTGGCCCTGGTGCAGGCGGTCGATGATCCTCGGATCCGGCTGATCCGGTCGGAGCAGAACAACGGGTACATGCGCACCTTCGAACGCGCGATCGGCCTCTCGGAAGGAGACGTCGTCTTCCTCTCCGATCAGGATGACATCTGGCTTCCCGGACGTCTGGACCGGATGGTCGACGCGCTCGAGGACGTCGAGCTGGTGGTGTCGAACTTCGGTTCCTTCGGCGGTGCTCTCACTCGCGTGCAGGCCCGACGGTTGAAGGCGGCCGACAGCACTCGGTGGAAGCGCAACATCTTCTGGATCTGGGTCGGCACGCGGCCCTACTACGGGTGCTGCATGGCGTTTCGGGCCGAGCTGCGCGAGCGGATCCTGCCCTTCCCGCCATACCTGACCGAGACCCACGACCAGTGGCTCGGCTACGTCGCGAACGTCGATCGTTCGGTCCGCCATCTCGAGGAGGACACGATCTCCCGGCGGGTCCACGGAGCCAACTCCTCGAAGACCGGCCGCGGCCTCGGTGAGATCCTCCGCGCCCGGATGATGACCGGTCGTGCGATCGTCGAAGCCTTCCGACGTCGGGTCAGGGCTTAGCACGGTTCAACCCGCCGCGGCCTCGGCGCGCATCCGACGCTGACGCAACGTCCGGAGCATCACGACGATCTGCACGCCGGCAACGGTGAGCTCGGTCACCGCGACCGCGCCGGCGACGGCGGGGAGCGAATGCAGCAGTGCGCCGACGACCACGGCGGGGATGCCGACCACGGCGCCGATGACCGTCGACCTGGCGAGGAAGTCGGTGCGTCCCAGCACGACGAGGCAGGCATAGCCCACGACACCGGAAAGGGCGACACCGAAGAAGGCCAGGCCGAGGGGCGCGGACACCTCGATCGGCACGTGGATCTTGAACAACGGGGAGACGAGGGGTGAGAGCAGGGCGACGCAGGCGCCACCGACGGCGCCGACCACGATGCCCGCGAGGAAGGCGATCCGCGCCCGGCGGTCGACATGCGCCAGGTCGGAGGGGACCCACCCCTGGAAGAACTGCTGGATCGGGAGGAACGCCAGCGCTGCATACCGGAACAGCCGGTCGGCGACGGTGTACACGGGCAGCGCTGCGGGGAAGAACACGGTGACGAGCAGAATCGGCATCGCCACGTACACGGCGCTGGTGACCGCGGTCGTCACAGCGTGCCGCTGCTCTGCCAGCGTCGCCCAGAACCGGAGCGGTGGAGTGACGACGCCCGGCGTCCGGCCACCACGGGTGATGTAGATGTACGACAGGGCGACTGCGACCGCGGTGCCGGCAAGCTGCCACGCCGGAACGACCCACGCCTGGCGGGTCACGGTCGCCATCCACACACCAGCCACGGTGCCGAGGGCGCTCGGCAGGGCTTCGAGCACGAAGAAGGCGCCGGGCCGTGCGATGCCGGTGAAGTACCACCCTGCGCCGAGGGCCGGAAGCACGTACGCCAGTGCTCCCAGCACTGCGAGGGTCAGATCCCCGCGCAGCAGGAGCGTCAGCAGCACGGCCACGACGGGCACCGTGGCGAGGTAGAGGATGGCGCGGATGCGGAATGACGCGCGGTAGAACGCCACGCGTTCGGCGGGGGAGATGCTGGCGACGACGCTGGGGCCGGTCGCGCCCCAGCCGAAGGCGACGAAGACGGCGGCCAGCTGACCGGTGGTCTGCAGCACACCGATGGAGGCCCAGCGCTCGGGGCCGAGCGCCCCGACGAGAATCGGGATCGCGAAGACCCCGATGACCGAGCTCAACAGGATGGAGGCGGAGAACCCGCCCATCCGCTGGAGGGGTATGAAGGCTCGGCGCAGGCGGGAGGGGCTTTCGGGAGCGCTCATCGACGACGCCGGGAGATGGCGCGGAGCGTCTTCTCGGGGATGCGGCCCAACCGCATCCGAACGCCGTCGCCCAGGCCGTGGACCGTCGCGACGAACTGCGCGCCGCGGTCCGCGGACAGCACGATCCCGAGCGCGGTCACCCAGAACAGGGCGAGGGTGCGGCGGGTGAGCCAGCCGAGGTTGCCCCGGTGGTGGAGTCGCCAGAGCACCAGGCCGTTGCGCACCGCGTAGTACGTGCGGAACGGCGCGTGGTAGTAGTGGTTGCGCTTCTTGCCGAACAGCGTCAGGTGCTTGCCGAAGAGCATCACGGGGATCTTCTCGCCGAGGCTGTGATCCATGTCGCTGCCGGGCAGCACCCAGAATTCGTAGCCGGCACCGCGCGCCCTGAGCGTGAACTCGGTGTCGACGCCGTCGATGAACAGACGCTCGTCGAAGCCGCCGACCTCGTCGAACACCGACATGGGGACGACCTGTCCGGATTGGATCGGATCCCGCGGATGCGGGGTCCCAGGAGTCGTCGACACGAGGAACTCGCCGAAACGCGCGGGGCTGACGGCGGCAGGGCGACGGCCTTGCGCGTACAGCCGTTCCAGGTGGCGCAGCGCCTCGGAGACGTAGCCGTCGGGCAGCTCCGAGTCCTGATCCATCGTGACGACGTGCGTGGCCCCCAGCTCTCTGGCCTTCTCGAGCCCCACGTTGAGAGCGGCGGCGATGCCGACGTTCTCGTCCAGCTCGATCGTGACCACGTCGGGGCTGTCGAGGCCGAGGCGCGCCAGACTGCGCGAGCCGTCGTCGACGACGACGACCTTGTCGACCTGTGCGCTCAGCGCGTCGATGCGCCCCACGAGATCGTCGGGGGCGCGGAAGGCCGTGACCACTGCGACGGGCCGTGTGGGAGAAGAATCGTTGGGCATATCGATGGGGCCGGTCATTCCTCGGTCGAGTCCTTCGCACTCGATGTGCGCTCTTCCAGCGCGTCGACCCGTGCGCGCAGCTGATCCACGATGGCGCCGGAGATGGCAGCCTCCTCCGCCAGCCGACGGATCTCGTTCTCGGCGCTGGAGAGCTCCCAGGACAGGTGCATCGCGACGCCGAGGAGCAGCAGGATAGCCAGCGCGAACAGTAGATTCACGGGCAACTGCACGCCGATCAGGGCCGTGGCCCAGAGCAGCAGCTGCGGGAAGAGTCCGAGGATGAGCACACAGAGCGCGATGACGATCCACAGGACCGCATACTTCTCCTGGAGGCGGCGGGTGAGGAGCATCCAGCCGACGAGTCCGAGGGCGATCAGCGACAAGGCGATGCCGAGGACGACGATCATCGGCCGCTCACCTCCGGCTCGGAGATCGGTTTCGCGCGGCGCAGCATCGACAGCCCCAGTGCGAAGATCGAGCGGAGGAGATAGATCGATGCGCCGATCGGGCCCTGGCTCGGTGTGCCGTGTGCGCGGGGGCGCATGGCGACCGGGACCTGCGTCACCCGGAGTCCGGCGTGGCACGCGGCGACGAGTGAGTCGATGGTGTCGCCGAGGTACTCGGCGGGGTAATACCGCACGTACTGCGCGATGGCGCGGGAGTTGGCTGCACGGAAGCCGCTCGTCACGTCGGTGAGCCGGACCTTCGCGACGCGCGAGACAGTGCTGGCGAGGAACTTCATCGCCCACTGGCGGGGCCCGCGCACCGAGTAGTCGCCGACGTCCGCGAAGCGCGCGCCGATCGAGATGTCGGCGGTCTCCAGGCCCGCGAGCACCCGGGTGATATCTGCAGGGTTGTGCTGGCCGTCTGCGTCCACCTGGATCGCGCGCGAATAGCCCTCGCGCTGGGCGTAGGTGAAGCCGGTGCGCATGGCTCCGCCGACGCCCACGTTGAACGGGAGGGAGAGGACCGTCGCGCCGGCGGCGGATGCTGCGGCTGCGGTGTCGTCCTGTGAGCCGTCGTCCACGACGATGACGTCATAGCTGTCGTCGATCTCGCGGATCTCCTGCACGGTCGTGCCGACGATGCGCCCCTCGTTCCATGCCGGAACAATTATCAGGACACGGTCCGACTCAGAGCTCATAGTGCCTCGATCCTATCCGATGCGCGAACAGCCGCCGGGAGGACCGGGCTCAGGGGAGCGGCGCTCCGACGACGTAGTCCTTCGCGAACGCCGCGTCGAGAGCGAGGATCGGCGGAACCCTGCCGCCGCCGAGGCGGACCAGGGTCTCCATGCTCTGGACGTGGTGGAGAGCACCGCCCGTGTAACGGTAGACCTCCCCGCGGCCCTGGAACTGCACGAAGTCCTGGTTCTCCGTCAGGAGAGGCGCTCCGACGACGAAGCTGGCGAAGCGGTCACCGGGGAGCGACCTGATCGGCGGGGTCGTCCCGCCGCCGAGAGCCGTGAGGGTCGTGCCGCCGCGGACGTGGTGGAGGGAGCCCTGCGTGAATCGGTAGACCTCGGGCCGGCCCTGGAACTGCACGAACGCGCCTTCGGGAACGTACTCCGCACCGATGCCGAACCACGACGCGGTCTCGGGCGCCCAGGTCAGGACCTGCAATGGGCGGTTGCCGTTCAGCGCGTTGAGATCCGCCGGCGTCCTCACGTAGCGGAGCTTCCCGGCCGCGATCGTGTAGACCTCGCCCTTGCCTCGCGGCTGCACGAAGAAGGGAGCGCTGACGGTGCTGCTCGCGATCGGGAAGGCGCCGCATTCCGCCTCATTCACCACGAGCGGGGTGATCCCGCCGAGGTCGCTGCCGGTGATGCGGGACAGGGATCCGCCTGCGGCGAGGTAGCGCGTCTGGCCGCACTGGATGACGGGAGAGAGCGTACCCGGCACGCGCTGGTGAGCATCGAGCGTGCCGTTGGGTGTGGTCGTGAACGTCGTGGCGCCGAACTCGGAGGCCAGGCCGAATGAGGGGATGTAGGCCAATCGGTCCTGCGGCAACGTCAGATAGACGCGGTTCTCCGCCGCCGTCATGACCAGGGTGCGCGGCGCTGCGGCGATGCGGCCGTTGGGGATGGTGCTCGCGGCGCCCGGCGTCATGGAGGCGACGTACGTGGGTGCGCCTCCCGTCATCGCCTGCCAGGCCTCGATGGTCGCGATGTACCGCTTGGCTCCGCCCTCGAAGACGTAGACCTCCGGCGCGGATCCCGAGCGGAAGTAGTTTCCGACCTCCCCGCCCGTGGTGAAGGCATCGGCGACGCCGGCGTCGAGGTTCACATAGGAGGGGAATGCGTACCCGAACCGCGCGACCTGGGCTTGGTCGACGAAGCGGTGTTTGGTGCCGTCGGGTTCGAGCAGGTACAGCGTGCCCGTGCGGGGGTCGTGCACATAGCGGGAGATCGCCGGCCCCTCAGGCAGCCCGTTCAGATACGCCGCCGGGATGACGGAGACCCCGCCGAATCGAGCCGAGTACGGAGCGAGGTCCTCTGCCGAGGCGACGTGGTACTTCACGCCGGCCATGAGCATGTAGATCTTGTCGCCGCCCGGGGCCATGATCGTGCCGACCGTCGGCATCTTGGGGCCCTGCGTCGATCCGAACCATTCGGTGAAGTAGTTGTGGAAGTTGCGGTTGCCGTAGGCGGAGCATCCGTCACCCTCGCCATAGCCGGCGCGCAGGGCAGCAGCGTTGGGCTGGTACGGCGTGTAGTAGTAGAGCGCGGCAGTGGCTTCGTTCTCGACGTAGACCGGTCCGCGTCCGCATGCGGCGTTCGGGTTGTAGAGGATGTTCCAGGTCTTGCCTGGCGCGTAGTAGGTGAAGTAGCGGCCCTCGGTGTAGATCTTCATCTGTCGGCCGGCGCCGTAGATCTGGTAGAAGAACCCGGAGTACGCGGGGTCGCATGGCGCGGTGTCGGGGCAGCCCTGGCCCAATGCCATCGAGTAGCGCCAGTCGCTCGGCCAGGTGTGGGTGACGAGGCCCTGCTCCTTCTGGAGCATGACGATGAAGACCTGTGGGTTGATCCCGCAGGACTGCGCGACCTTGTAGATGATGGTCGCTGCCGACTCGTTGCCCGCGCCCTGGTAGCCGTTGCAGTACTTGTCGCCCGCGCGGTTCGGGGTGTTCTGGCGATAGTCCTTGAGGCAGACGTACCCGGCGCGGCACGACGACACCTTCGAGCGGAAGAACGAGTCGATCGATTGGGGAGTCATCGTCGAGCTGTCGTAGAAGACCCGGTCCGAGATGATGTTGCCGGCGCGGAAACCGTCCGTGATGAGCGATTTCACCGGAGCGGCGGCGGCTTTCGCAGGTACGTCTGCCGAGATGCCGGTGTTCACGGAGGGGGCTGAGGTCGTCGCGACCGCCCCCGCGGGGCTCGCCACGAGGAGCGAGGTGGCGAAGACGATGGCTGCGGCGCTGGCGAGCAGCGTGCGCAGGCGTGGGGTTGGGGAGCCGGTCACAATCCCCATTGTGGCGGAAAGCTACAGATGATGCCAGTGTGATTGAAGTGACGCAAGTCAACATGCCGTGCATCCGTTGCTCCCAGTCGGGATGTGGCACGATGTTGGGGTGAAAGGCATTATTCTCGCGGGAGGATCGGGCACTCGACTGCATCCGATCACTCTGGGCGTCTCCAAGCAGCTGATCCCCGTCTACGACAAGCCGATGGTGTACTACCCACTGTCGACCCTCATGCTCGCCGGCATCCGCGACATCCTCGTGATCACGACCCCGCACGACGCCGCGCATTTCGAGCGGCTCCTGGGCGACGGCTCGCAGTTCGGCATCAACCTCACATTCGCTCAGCAGCCGTCTCCTGACGGTCTGGCGCAGGCGTTCACGATCGGGGCCGACTTCATCGGCGACGACAGCGTGGCACTCGTGCTCGGCGACAACCTGCTGTACGGTCCCGGACTCGGCAACAAGTTGCAGCGATTCGGCGACATCGACGGCGGCGCGATCTTCGCCTACTGGGTCGCTGAGCCGGAGGCGTACGGCGTCGTCGAGTTCGACAGCGACGGCACGGCCGTGTCGCTGGAGGAGAAGCCGGCGCACCCGAAGAGCAACTATGCCGTTCCCGGCCTGTACTTCTTCGACAATGATGTCGTCGAGATCGCCAAGAACCTCGCGCCCTCCGCGCGTGGCGAGTACGAGATCACCGACGTGAATTGCGCCTACCTCGAGCGCGGCAAGCTCCAGGTCGAAGTGCTCCCGCGGGGCACCGCCTGGCTCGACACCGGGACATTCGACCAGATGACGGATGCCGCAGAGTACGTGCGCACCATGGAACGACGCACGTCGCTGAAGATCGGCGTGCCGGAGGAAGTCGCCTGGCGTCAGGGATTCCTGAGCGACGACCAGCTGCGCGAGCGGGCCGAGAAGCTCGTGAAGAGCGGCTACGGCGCGTACCTTCTGGACCTGCTGAAGAGAGGACACGCATGACCCGCCTGCTCGTGACGGGAGGTGCTGGATTCATCGGATCCAACTTCGTGCACTATGTCGTCGAGAACACCGACCACACGGTCACGGTCCTGGATGCGCTGACCTACGCCGGCAACCGCGAATCGCTCGCCGGGCTGCCGGAGAACCGGGTCGAATTCGTGCAGGGCGACATCACCGACGCCGAGCTCGTCGATCGGCTGACCGCGGAGTCGGACGCGGTGGTGCATTACGCCGCCGAGTCGCACAACGACAACTCGCTGCACAGCCCGCGGCCGTTCCTCGACACCAACATCATCGGCACCTACACGCTGCTCGAGGCTGCCCGGCGTCACGAACGCCGGTTCCACCACATCTCGACCGACGAGGTGTACGGAGACCTTGAGCTCGACGACCCTGAGCGGTTCACCGAGCAGACGCCATACAACCCGTCCTCGCCGTATTCGTCGACCAAGGCCGGCAGCGACCTGCTCGTCCGTGCCTGGGTGCGCTCGTTCGGTGTGCAGGCCACGATCTCGAACTGCTCGAACAACTACGGTCCGTACCAGCACGTCGAGAAGTTCATCCCGCGGCAGATCACGAACGTGATCCGCGGCATCCGACCCAAGCTCTACGGGGCAGGGGAGAACGTGCGCGACTGGATCCATGCGAACGACCACTCGTCGGCGGTGCTCACGATCCTCGAGCAGGGGCGCATCGGTGACACGTACCTCATCGGCGCGGACGGCGAGCGCAACAACAAGGACGTCGTCGAATTGATCCTCGAGGGCATGGGTCAGCCGCGGGATGCCTACGACCACGTCACCGACCGCGCGGGTCACGATCTGCGCTACGCGATCGATTCGACGAAGCTGCGCACCGAGCTCGGCTGGATGCCGAAGTTCGAGGACTTCGAGTCGGGTCTCGCCGCCACGATCGAGTGGTACCGCGAGAACGAAGCCTGGTGGGCGCCGTCTAAGGACTCGACAGAGGCCTTCTACGCATCGAAGGGGCAGTAGTCCACGGTGGGTGAGATCGAATTCGGCAAGCAGCTCACCGCGACCGAGACCGGCATCCCCGGTCTGGTGGTGTTCGACCTCCCGGTGCACGGGGACGCCCGCGGCTGGTTCAAGGAGAACTGGCAGCGCGAGAAGATGACGGTGCTGGGCCTGCCCGACTTCGGGCCGGTGCAGAACAACGTCTCCTTCAACGACGCGGTCGGCACCACGCGCGGCATCCACGCCGAGCCGTGGGACAAGTGGGTCTCGGTCGCGACGGGTCGCATCTTCGGGGCCTGGGTCGACCTCCGCGAGGGGCCGACCTTCGGCGCTGTCTTCACGGCCGAGCTCGATCCCTCGAGGGCGATCTTCGTGCCGCGGGGCGTCGGGAACTCCTATCAGACGCTCGAGGTGGACACGGCGTACACCTACCTCGTGAACGACCACTGGTCGGCTGACGCGTCGTACTCCTTCCTGAACCTGGCAGACGAGACCGCCGCGATCGCGTGGCCGATCCCGCTCTCGGAGGTCGAGATCTCCGAGAAGGATCTGCGTCACCCTCGGCTCGCCGACGTCACGCCGATCGGCGCGCGCAAGGTGCTCGTCGTCGGCTCCGGCGGTCAGCTCGGTCGCGCGCTGCGAGCCGAGCTCGGCGATGCCGCTCACGTCGAGTGGACGACTCGTGACGAGTTCGACCTCGGAGCCTCCGATCTCCACACAGCTCGACGGTGGCGCGACTACGACGTGATCATCAACGCGGGCGCGTACACGGCGGTCGATCTGGCGGAGACGCCGGACGGACGGCGCGACGCGTGGGCCGCGAATGCCGCCGGTCCCGCAGCCCTGGCTCGGATCGCGAGCGACTTCGGTCTCACGCTGGTCCATGTGTCGAGCGACTACGTCTTCGACGGTTCGGCCGAGCGCGCCTACCTCGAGGACGACGCGGTGTGCCCGCTCGGCGTGTACGGCCAGTCGAAGGCGGCGGGTGATCTCGCGGTCGGCAGTGTTCCTCGTCACTATTTGCTGCGCACCTCGTGGGTCATCGGCGATGGGAAGAACTTCGTCCGCACGATGGCGTCGCTCGCAGAGCGAGGCATCGATCCCAAGGTGGTCGACGACCAGCGTGGACGCCTGACGTTCGCGTCGGAGATCGCGCGAGCCATCGCGCATCTGCTCGAGACGCGTGCGCCGTACGGCACGTACAACGTGACGGGAGCCGGTGCCGCGCACACCTGGGCCGAGATCGCCGCTGAGATCTTCGCAGCCGTCGGATCGGACCGCGCCAGGGTCTCAGGCGTGAGCACCGCCGAGTACTTCGCGAACGCGGACGGCCCGGTCGCACCGCGGCCGTCGAACAGCGTGCTCGATCTGGCGAAGCTCGAAGCCACCGGTTTCGTACCGCGCGACGCGGACGAGCAGCTCAGGGAGTATCTGCAGACGTGAGCGCGCCCGCTCCGGCGGTCCCGCTCTCCCGGGTGTCGGTGCGAACCGGACGGTTCCGCACCGATATCCAGGCCCTTCGTGCCATCGCCATCATGCTCGTGGTGGCCAACCACCTCTGGCCGGACCGGTTGACCGGCGGCTACGTGGGCGTCGACGTCTTCTTCGTCATCTCCGGCTTCCTGATCACGGGACATCTGCTCGGCGAGATCGAGCGCACCGGACGTATCCGCCTTGCGACGTTCTACGCGCGAAGGGTGAGGCGTCTGCTGCCGGCCGCATTGCTGGTCCTGGCAGTGACGCTGCTCGGCGTCTGGCTGCTCCTGCCGTACCCGAGGTGGACGGACAACGCGATCCAGGCCGTCTCGAGCGCGCTCTACGTCGAGAACTGGACGCTCGCCGGGCTGTCGGTGGACTACTCCGCGCACAATGCAGCGGCGAGCGCCGTGCAGCACTACTGGTCGCTCTCCGTGGAGGAGCAGTTCTATCTCGTGTGGCCGCTGCTCCTCCTCGGCGCCGCAGCCGCGGCGCTTCGATGGGGGAGCGCCGGCGCCCGGCGACGCGTGCTGCTGTGGGTCGTGATGGCCGTCGCGGTCGTCTCCTTCTTCATCGCCGTCGCGTACACGGCGGCTGCTCCTTCGCAGGCGTACTTCGTCACGTTCACCCGAGCCTGGCAGTTCGCGGTAGGGGCGGCGATCGCGTTGATCCCAGCCGTGCGCTGGGGACGGTTGCACACACTCGCCGCGTCTGCGCTCGCCGTACTGGGGTACGCGGGCATTGCGATCGCTGCCATCACCTTCGGCGCGAGCACCCCGTACCCGGGCGTCGCCGCACTCCTGCCGGTGCTCGGCACCGCCACTGTGATCGCCGCCGGAACAGGGCGCAGGGCCCCGCTGTGGGGTGTCTCGCTCATCACCGATCTGCGACCGGTGCAATGGCTCGGCGACGTGTCCTATTCGCTGTACCTCTGGCATTGGCCCCTCATCGTGCTGACGCCGTTCCTGATCGCGGCGCCGCTCTCGCTCCCGTCGCGGATCGCGGTCCTCGTCACCGCACTCCTGCTCGCCTGGGGCACCCGTCGATGGATCGAGGTCCCCGCGCTCAAGGCTGCGCGCTGGCGCAGTGCCCCTCGGACGTTCCTCGGCGGTGGAGCGATGATGGCCGTCGTGGTCTTGATCGCGGTGTCGTTGCTCGGTGGTGCCATGGTGCGCGGGAGCGCGGCTCAGAACGCAGATCCGTCTCCGGGGGCCTGCGTCGGCGGTGCTGCCTTGGCCGATCCGTCGTGCGACCCGTCCATGGCGGTCGCGGACCCGGTGATCACGCCGGATGATGCGTACTTCACTCTGGCCCCGGAGTGCGGCGACCTGACTGAAGCCCTCGCGATCGACGGCAGGCAGACGACGCGGGACTGCGACTTCTCCGACGGCGCTGCTGGGCCTCGGGTATGGCTCGTCGGCGACTCCCACGCCGAGCAGTGGCAGGCGGCGATCTTCCCACTGGCGCGGGAAGAGGGATGGCACCTCACCATCAGTTCATTCCCTGGCTGCCCGCCAGCGGATGTCGCCTTCATCGGATTCGACGCGCCGTGGGGACCGGTGGACTACGAGCGGTGCCGGGACTGGGCCGAGGCGCTGTCCGATGCGCTCCTGGCGGAGAAGCCCGATCTGGTGATCACATCGATGGCTGCACGGCAGCAGCTCGTGGACGACGGGAGCGGGCGCCCGCATGACGAGCAGTTCGTCGAAGGCCTGCGACGGACCTGGGACCGCTGGGTCGATGCCGGGATAACGGTGATGCCCATCGCCGATACGCCCCTGAACGCCGATGTGCGCGACCCGGATTGTCTGCTGCTCAACTCCCAGTCGCCTGAGGCGTGCGCCGTGGCACGGTACGAGGCGCTGCCGCCGGACGCGG
Source organism: Microbacterium oxydans (assembly GCF_000956525.1). Lineage (GTDB taxonomy): Bacteria > Actinomycetota > Actinomycetes > Actinomycetales > Microbacteriaceae > Microbacterium > Microbacterium oxydans_A. Next base: position 965,899 of record NZ_JYIW01000026.1, on the reverse strand, counting down.
TCGCCCTTGCCTCGCAGCAGCAGCGCGGCATCGTGCCCGTCGACATGAACTCCTTCCTCTGCGACGATGCCGTCTGCTTCGCGGCTGTCGGCGGTGAACCCGTCTACTCCGACGCCGACCATCTCAGCAGCGCCTACACCTCGACGCTCAGCGAGCATCTCGGGGTGCCGGTGGATGCAGCATTGAGCGAGTCAACCGCCGGGGCCGGATGATCACCCCGCGTCCTGTGCATTAGGCTGGTTCGAACTTCCGCCGACCCGAATCCGGTGGAGATCGACGACGCCCGACCGAGGTTTTCAGAGTGCCCACCCCCAGGCCCACGACGGAACAACTGCGCAGCGCCAGCGGCCATCGTGCCGATATCGACGGCCTGCGCACCCTCGCGATCGTGCTCGTCGTGGTGTACCACGTCTGGCTGGGACGCGTGTCGGGCGGTGTCGACGTCTTCCTCATGATCTCGGCCTTCCTGCTCACGGGTTCGCTGGCACGTCGTGCCGTCGTCGGCACGCCGTTGGCGCTGCCGCAGTTCTGGAACCGACGTTTTCGCAGACTGCTCCCAGCGGCGGCGGTGACCTTGCTGGCCGTGCTGGGAGCTGCTGCGGTGTTCTTCCCGCCGACGCAGTGGGCTCGGATCTGGAACGAGACCCTGGCAAGCCTGTTCTACGTGCAGAACTGGCAGCTGGCATTCTCCGAAGTCGACTACTACGTGCGCGACAGTGCATCGACGAGCCCGTTGCAGCACTTCTGGTCGCTGTCGATCCAGGGACAGGTCTTCCTGCTCTGGCCGCTGCTCATCGGCCTCGTCGCACTCGTGCTCCGTCATCGCCGGCAGCTCATCCGCCCCGCATTGATCGGCGTGTTCCTCGTCGTCTTCGTCTGGTCGCTGTGGTTCTCGATCGTCGAGACCAGGTCCGATCAGGCGTTCGCCTACTTCGACACGCGCACGCGACTGTGGGAGTTCGCGGCCGGCTCCCTTCTCGCGCTCGTGCTGCGCTCGATCCGTGTGGGCGCCATGATGCGTGCGGTGCTCGGGTGGGGTGGCCTCGCGGGTATCGTCCTGTGCGGCATCGTGCTCGACGTCGGGGGAGGATTCCCCGGATATCTCGCGCTCTGGCCGATGCTCTGCACCGCCGCGGTGATCGTCTCCGGCGCGGAGCCCACGCGGTACGGGCCTACGGCACTGCTCGGCTCGAAGCCGATGACCTACTTCTCCGCCGATGCGTACGCGCTGTATCTGGTGCACTGGCCGATCCTCGTGACCTGGATGGTCGTGTTCGATGTCGACCGCGTGGGCCCGCGCGCAGGCCTGGTGATCATCGTCCTCTCCTTCGTCGTGGCTCGTCTGCTCTCGCGCTGCGTCGAGAACCCGTTGCGGGAGCCGTCGCGGAGCGGTCGTGCCGGCGTCGTCCAGAGCCTGGCGGTGATCGCGGCCTCCGTCGTCGTGGTTGCGGGAGTGACGGGCGCATGGCGCGCCGTCGAGCAGGTCAGGGCGGTGGAGATCGCCGATGCCGTGGTCGACGCGGACTATCCGGGTGCTGCGCAGGTGGATGCGGCGATCGACATCGCGGGCGACGCAGGGGTGCCGCTGATCCCGGTGCCGACCGCGCTGGATGACGAGTGGGCCGGCGTCGGCCCCGCCTGCGAAGGCAGGTTCGCGCCGACCGACGATGTTCTCGACGGCACCTGCGCGCAGAGCGCTGAAGCGGAGACCAGCGAGCGCCTCGTCGTTGTGATCGGCGACTCGCACGCCCAGCAGCTGGCCGTGCCGCTGATCGCGCTGTCCGAGGATCGCGACCTCTCCGTGATCACCCTGCTGCAGGGTGGATGCACAGCCGGGTTCTTCGAGGAGTCTCGCAGCGCGACGCTCGCCTCGTGCGAGTCGTGGGTGCGGGCTGCGTTCGACTATGCCAAGCACATCGCTCCTGACGCGGTGTATCTCGTGGTCACGCGTGCGGATGCCACTGCCCCTGAACGGCTCCTCGACGGCATCGAGGACGCCGTCGAGGAGATGCGTGCCGCCGACATCCCGGTGATCGGGGTCAGAGACAATCCGCGCTTCTCGTTCAACATGTATCTGTGCGCGATCGACGAGAGCACCGAATGTGCCGTGCCGAGGGAGGACGTGCTGGCGGACGAGAACCCCGCGCTCGCGCTCCCGGACGGCATCACGCTCGTGGACTTCACCCCGTGGCTGTGCCCGTGGGACGTCTGCGAGGCCGCGATCGGCAACGTCGCGGTGTACATCGACGACAACCATCTGTCTCGCTCGTATGCCCTCACCCTCGCGCCCTTCCTCGAACGGATCCTGACGGAATCCGGCACGGCGGCTCTGCCCTCAGCTTGATCGCAACCGACGCCAGCTAAAATGTGAGAGCGCGTGCCTGTCGCGGACGCGCGCAAGCTCATGTCGGTCAGCATCAGGAAAGTTGCATCAATGGATCTCCTCGTCGTCGGGTCGGGTTTCTTCGGCCTCACCATCGCTGAACGCGCTGCGGAAGCAGGACGCAAGGTCACGGTCATCGACCGCCGTCACCACATCGGTGGCAACGCCTACAGCGAGAACGAGCCGGAGACGGGCATCGAGGTGCACCGCTACGGCGCCCACCTGTTCCACACGTCGAACCCGACGGTCTGGGAGTACGTGAACCGCTTCACGAGCTTCACGAACTACGTGCACCGCGTCTACACGAACCACAAGGGCGTCGTGTTCCCGCTGCCGATCAACCTCGGCACCATCAACCAGTTCTTCACCGCGGCGTACTCGCCCGATGAGGCACGGGCGCTCGTCCACGAGCTCGCCGGAGAGTTCGATTCGAAGCAGGCGCAGAACCTCGAGGAGCGCGGCATCGGTCTCATCGGCCGTCCGCTCTACGAGGCCTTCATCCGCGACTACACCGCGAAGCAGTGGCAGACCGACCCGAAGCAGCTCCCGGCCGAGATCATCAGCCGCCTGCCGGTCCGCTACACCTACGACAACCGCTACTTCAACGACACGTGGGAAGGCCTTCCCACGGACGGCTACACGGCGTGGATCGAGCGCATGGCCGACCACCCGAACATCGAGGTCAAGCTCGAGGTCGACTTCTTCGACGAGTCCCAGCCGCTCAACAAGAAGGCCACTGTCGGACAGGTCCCGATCGTCTACACCGGTCCGGTCGACCGGTACTTCGATTATGCGGAGGGCGAGCTCTCCTGGCGCACGCTCGACTTCGAGGAAGAGGTCCTCGCGACCGGAGACTTCCAGGGCACGCCCGTGATGAACTATGCGGACTCCAGCGTCCCGTACACGCGCATCCACGAGTTCCGTCACTTCCACCCGGAGCGCGCCGACCGCTATCCCCAGGACAAGACGGTCATCATGCGCGAGTTCTCGCGCTTCGCCACGCGTGACGACGAGCCGTACTACCCGGTGAACACGCAGAGCGACCGCGACGGGCTCCTCGCGTACCGCGAACTGACCAAGGGCGAGCAGGACGTGCACTTCGGTGGACGCCTCGGCACCTACCAGTACCTCGACATGCACATGGCTATCGGATCCGCGCTGTCGATGTGGAACAACACCCTCGCCTGAGAGGACGATGACAATGGTCGAGCAGGAGAAGCAGTACGTCACCGTCAACCACACGGTGTTCCCCTCCGAGGGCGTGGCGGAGGTGTCGGCGCTCTACGTCGACACCGGATCCGGTGACGGCTCCCAGCCGGGCGAGGCCTACGAGATCGTCGACCGCCGGGGCATCAAGGTGTACGCCCACCGGCGTGTGTCCCTGAGCACGTACTTCAACGCGTTCCCGGCCAGCGACTGGCAGCACTCCACGGCCGTGCGAGCGGTCCGCCTGGTGGCGACCGTCGCAGGGCGCGGACTGATCTCCGTCTACAAGTCCAGCGCTCGTGGACGCGCTTCAGCGCACGCGTCGAAGACGTTCACGGATGAGACCGTCACCTTCGACCTCCCGGTGACCTCGTTCATCGACGGCGGGTTCTACTGGTTCGACATCGCGGCCGGCAGCGAGGACGCGACGCTGGTCTCTGCCGAATGGCAGGTCGAGGCGCCGGATGGCTGGAAGCCGGGGAAGGCGACGGTCGGCATCACCACCTTCAACCGTCCGTCGTACTGCCTGAATCAGATCATCGCTGTCGGCCAGAACGAGCACGTGCACGATGTGCTCGACCGTGTCGTCGTCGTCGACCAGGGGACGGACCTGGTCTCCGACCAGCCGGGCTTCGCCGATGCGGCGGCCCGCCTCGGTGAGAAGCTCGAGATCATCCGGCAGCCGAACCTCGGCGGTTCCGGTGGTTTCTCGCGTGCGATGCTCGAGTCCCTCGAGGCGGACAGCGACTACGTGCTGCTGCTCGACGACGATGCGATCTCCGAACCGGAGGCCATCGTGCGCGCGGTTCGGTTCGGGGACTTCACCAACGTCCCGACCATCGTGGGCGGCGGGATGCTGCACCTCGACGATCGCTCAGTGCTCTACACGCAGGGCGAGGTCTGGGACCAGCGGAGCTCGTGGATGCGCCCCTCCGGTGAGAGCGAGTATGACCACGATTTCGCGGAGGAGCCGCTGCGATCGACTCCTGAGCTCCACCGTCATCTCGGAGCGGACTTCAACGGGTGGTGGATGTGCCTCATCCCGACGAAGATCATGCGCGAGATCGGTCTCTCGCTGCCGGTGTTCCTGAAGTTCGACGACGTCGAGTTCTCGCTGCGAGCTCGTGACCACGGCTATCCGACCGTCTGCCTTCCCGGCGTCGCCGTGTGGCACATGGCCTGGCACGACAAGGACCCCACCCGCACCTGGGAGGAGTACTTCATCCACCGCAACCGGACGATCACGGGGCTGCTGCACTCGCACGTCCGCGGCGGCGGGTACTTCCCCCTGCATGCCTTCCTCGGAGACATCAAGCTGTTGTTCATGCTGCAGTACTCCGCGGTCCGGCTGCGCCACGAGGCGCTCAGGGACGTCTTCGGAGGCCCGGCGCGGCTTCCGGAGCTCCTGCCGGGGAAGCAGGCGGAGATCCGCGAACTGCGAACGCACTACGTCGACTCGAAAGTCGTCGAGGACTTCGCGACGCTCCCACCCGTGCGCCGTTCCTCGGTCGCGCTGCTCGGCGGGGTGAGCAGGCCGACCAACCCGGTCATGGCGATCGCTCTTGCGCTCAGGGTCGCTGCTCGCCAGTTGTTCATCAAGCACGCTCCGGGGAGTCGGAGGAACCCTGAGCGGGTCATCTCCGCCCAGGACATCACGTGGTGGCGATTCGCCGACATCGACTCGGCGCTCGTCACCTCGCCGGACGGCATCGGCGTCGCGTGGTACCAGCGTGACCGAGCGATGATGCACAGGTTCCTGCTGCGCAGCATCCGTCTGCACTGGAAGCTCGCCCGGCAGTGGGGCCGCCTCGCGGCCGAATACACTGACGGAGCACCCGGAATCACATCTCCGGAGCAGTGGCGGAAGACCTTCGACACCGTGCAGAGCGGCGACTGACGCCTGCGGGCGCGCAGCGCGGCGATTCGGACACAGGAGCGGGATGAGCGTTTCGACAGTGGGGGCACCGGGCACGCCCCGGCGCTACCTGCATTCGCTGTGGCTGCTGTCGGCCCGCGACCTGCGCGTCCGCTATGCGACGAGCATGCTCGGCTACCTGTGGTCGGTGCTCGATCCGCTGGTGATGAGCGCGATCTACTGGTTCGTGTTCACGGTCGTCTTCCACCGATCGGTCGGTGAGGAGCCCTACATCGTGTTCCTCATCACGGCGCTGCTGCCGTGGGTCTGGTTCAACACCTCGGTCTCGGACTTCACACGCGCGTTCAAGAAGGACTCGCGTCTGGTGCGATCCACCGCGATACCGCGGTCGATCTGGGTGAACCGGATCGTCCTCAGCAAGGGCATCGAGTTCCTCTGCTCGATGCCGGTGCTGGTGCTGTTCGCTGTCGCGACCGGCGCTCCGGTCGGCTGGGGGCTGCTGTGGTTCCCGCTCGCGGTCATCCTGCAGACGGTGCTGCTCGTCGGGCTCGGACTGCTGGTGGCCCCGCTCTGCGTGCTCTACTCGGATCTCGAGCGCACGACGGCGTTGATCCTTCGCGCCCTCTTCTACGCCACTCCGATCATCTACGGTGTCGCCGATCTCCCGGCACCGTTCGACGTGATCGGAGCCTTCAACCCGCTCTCCGGGATCTTCACGCTCTACCGCGCCGGGTTCTTCCCCGATCAGTGGAGCTCCGAAGCCGTGATCATCGGCGTGGTGATGACCTTCGTCATCCTGGCTCTCGGCATCTTCGTCTTCCGTCGCCTCGAGCGCACCGTCCTGAAGGAACTCTGATGCCAGCTGGCGGTGTGCAGGACGTGGCGATCGCGGTGGAGGGGCTCGGGGTGAGCTTCCGCCGCAACCGGCGTGGACGCCGGAGCTTCAAAGACCTCTTCGCGGGCGCCAGTCGACGGTCGCGCCCCGGAGAGTTCTGGCCGCTCCGGAACGTCTCGTTCACGGTGCTCCCAGGCGAGGCGATCGGCGTCGTCGGTCGCAACGGACAGGGCAAGTCGACGCTGCTTCGGCTGGTGGCGAAGGTGCTGCTGCCAGACGAGGGAACCGTGACCGTCAACGGCGGTGTGGCGCCGCTCATCGAGATCACCGGTGGCTTCGTCGGCGATCTCACCGTGCGGGAGAACGTGCGCCTGACGGCCGGCCTGCACGGCATGTCGCGTGCCGAAGTCGCGCGCCGCTATGACGGGATCATCGCCTTCGCGGAACTCGACGGATTCGAGGACACTCCGTACAAGCACCTCTCGAACGGTATGAAGGTGCGCCTCGCGTTCGCCGTGGTCTCACAGCTCGACGAGCCCATCCTGTTGGTCGACGAAGTGCTGGCGGTCGGGGACAAGGGGTTCCGCGACAAGTGCTACCAGCGCATCGACGAGCTGCTCTCCGAAGGACGCACGCTGTTCTTCGTCTCGCACAATGAGCGCGACCTGCGTCGGTTCTGCTCGCGAGGGCTCTACCTGGACAAGGGTGCGCTCGTGCTCGATGCTCCGATCGACACCGTGCTCGACCGGTACAACGCCGACAGCGGTCGCTAGCGGGCGGAATCGCCGACGTCTCAGTCGAGGACGATAGGCTCCTAGGAGCAACGGCGCGATTCACCCGATCGCGTCATCCCCGTCTGACCCGAGGAGTTGCACGTGTCGTCTTTTCCTGTGCGCGCGGCACGCCGAATCCGTCGTGCGAGCGAGGAGCTCTTCCGAGCCCCCCAGTCTTCCCAGCCCCTCCAAGCTCCCATCTACCTCATCTCGGCAGGGGGACAGCCGAACTTCGGTGACGAGTTCATCACCCGTGCCTGGCTCGACTGGCTCGCCGAGCATCAACCGAACCGGGAGGTCTGGCTCGACACCATCGAGCCGGGGCGCGCATCCCACCTCTTCCGCGACACCCATCCGCGGTTGCGGACGACGAACACGCTGTGGCATGCGACCCACACCGGTGCATCGGATGACCCCGAGGCTGCGGCACAGCGGATGCAGAGTCTGGTGCGTGATCTCGGATCGCCCCGGTACGACCTCGGCCTGCGCGATCTCCGCACGATGGGGTCGATGCATCTGCTTGGCGGTGGATACATGAACTCGATCTGGCCGGAGAACTTCGGGATCATCACGGCGATGACCACGCTCAAGGCGGACTTCGGCATTCCCATCTTCGCGACAGGGCAGGGGCTGATGCCGCATGACGGCCCGACGCTCGACTGGCTGCGCGAGCGGCTCCACGAGTTCGACTACGTCGAGTCTCGTGACGCGGAGGGAGCGCGGGCGTTCGACGTGACCGCCGGGCTCGATGACGCGTTCCTCGCATTCTCGAACGGGCGCGAGCTCTACGCCCCGGCCGCAGAGCTGCCCGCGACCATGGTGCTCGTGCAGGGCGACATGGCAGACGCAGAGCGAGACGAACAGCTCGGTCGAGCGGTCGAGCGGTTCATGTCGGAACAGCAGGTCGCGAGCCAGGTCGGTTTCGCCGAGGCGATCCCGCCGGACGACTTCCGCCACGCAAAGGCCTACGTCGAGGATGCGGCGCCCTTCTACCCCTTCATGCGGATCTGGGAGAACGGCTTCCCCGCCTTCGAGGGGCAGACCTGGTTGACGACGCGGTTCCACTTCCATCTGCTCGCGGCGGCGGCGGGCGCACGCGGAACCGTGCTGAATGCTCGTCCCGGGTACTACGACGTCAAGCACGGGTCGTTGCAAGAGCTCGGCACCGGCTGGTCGGACTGGGCGTCGGAGGAGGATGCGAACGCTGTCGTCCCGGCCGCCACCGGGGACCCCGATTTCCCCGCCAAGGCTCGGGAGTTCGGCCAGCGCAAGGCGGCACTGGCCGCGCAGCTGTACACGGACGCCGCGATGCCGCCGGCCGCCTGAGCACCGCCTCCGGTCCGTGGTGCCGCGCTACGACCCGATGACGGCGCGAAGCTCCGAGAGCGCGTTCTGCGCGCTCTCGATGGCCGCTGTCGACCCCGAGCCGGTGCCGGCGATCCTGAGCTTCTCGAGCTGAGCGGAGTATGCGCTCACGGCATCGCGCCACTGCGACGCGATCGATGACGGCGGCACCACGTCGGACAGCTGCTGTGCGTCGATCTGCAGCTGCTCGACGATCGACGCGGCCTCCTCCTGACTGCCCGCATCGGCGATGAAGCCGAGGCCGGTGCCTGCATCGTCGAGGCGAGGCGTCACCTGCGTGCGGAAGGTGGCGAGGTCGGGGTCGACCGGCGGCGGCGGGGTGTTCACCGGCGTCTCCGGATCCTCCGGGGTCGCTGAGGGGGTCGGCGTGCTGCTCGCGGTGGGCGACGCCGACGGAGACGGCGAGGCGCTGGAGCCGGGGTCAGGAGCGCCGCCTCGTGGGAGGAGGAAGAACAGCAGCGCCCCGACGATGACGAGCGCCAGCACCGAGAGGCCGACGATCAGCCAGATCCGGCCGCGGTTACTGGGTTTCGGGGGTATCGGGGCCCAGCGGAGTTCCGGCTGCTGCTCACTCATGGTCATGCCTCCAGAGGTGCCATCGGCTGCCAGGAACGATCGCGACCGAGCCGGCCGCCCTCCTTGAGCCCGCGGAAGAGATTGCTGGTGCCCCGGACCGTGCGCTCGACGAAGACCAGGCGGATGAGCTCCTTGGCGAACGTCATGGCGGTACCGAGCCCGAACAGCACGGGGTTGTACACGTGATGCACGCGATAGTACTGCTTGATGTAGGCGCGGTTCCGCATGATGTAGAAGCGGTAGGCGTTGCTCGAGGCGTTCATGTGACGGATGCCCATGTCCCACTGCTTGATCTCGCGGGTGCGGCGCAGCACGAACTCGTCGACGATCACCGCGGTGGTGCGTCTGGACGCGAGCCAGCCGTACATCTGGTCATCCCAGTAGATGAAGAAGCGGGGATCGGGCAGACCGATCTGCGAGACGATGGAGCGGTGGATGAACATGCCCTCGAAGCATCCGCTGTTCATCTCCTTGTACCCGGAGGCATCGAACCCGGACGGCGCGAATGGGATCGGAATGCCCATCCGCTCGGCGATCCGGTACTGCCAGTAGAACTCGCTGCCGTCGTAGTCGAACCGCCGACCCTGGATGCTCTTGAAGCGCGGAGTCCATCTGCCCATCCGCGCGAGACCGTCGGGGAGCACCTCGACGTCGTCGTCCATCATCCAGATCCACTCGGATCCGAGCTCGTATGCGGTGCGCATACCCTCGCTGAAGCCGCCGGAGCCGCCGGTGTTGGTCTCCAGGCGGCGGTAGACGATCTCGGTACCGATGTCCTCCCGGAACGACTCGACGACGTCGGTGGTGTCGTCGACCGAGGCGTTGTCGATGATCACGACTCGACCGGGCTTCGGCTCCATCGCGGAGATGCTCGTGAGCAGTCCGGTCAGAAGGTGCGAGCGGTTGTATGTGACGATGACGATCGTCGCCGCGTTCGGGTCGAATGCAGCGGGTGCCGCGGTCATGCCTTCTCCTCGAAGATCTGCTGCCAGGACTGGGGGGAAACGAGGTCTGGGAGCGCTGCGCGGTACTGCCGCTGCAGTTCCGGCCAGCGTCGGCGGAGCTCGGAGTGGAGTCTGACCGTCTCGCGCAGCATCCGCCGGTACTTGGCGCGATCGCGCGTGTAGATGTTCTTGCCGGAGCCGTCAGCGGCGCTCACGAGGGCGCTGTCGAACACGGGCACGCGCCACCAGTAGGCGTCCTCCTTGCCGAACTCCACCTCCGGCTGGGCGACGTTCTGCGGGCTCGGGCGATGCAGCCAGTGCGCGACCAGGGTCGACAGGGTGAACCACCGCAGTCGCATGCCCGTCGGGTTGTCGAGGTCGTTCTTGGACAGCTGCTTGTACACCTGCCGGCCGCGCCGGGAGTGCAGGACGGTCGTCGGGTCACGGTGCACCGTGGTCTCAGCGAAATCAGCGGCGAGTGCCCGAGCGGCGGGCATCGCAGTCGCGAGGTTCCGCCGCATGTGATCCGGGCCCGAGAGCACATCGCGCAAGGCGCGGGCACGGAGGGCGACGGGGTAGTACTGCATCATCATCAGATGTTTGAGATCGACGCGGCGGCTGTGCACGAGCAGCCGTCCGCCACGCGGCGCGTTCGAGTGCAGCAGCCCGGCGACGATCCGGTTGCGGGCGTGGAAGTACGCCTGCCAGTCGATCGTGTCGTCCTTGTTCACCCAGGAGACGTGCCAGAGCGCGACGCCGGGCATCGACACGGTGGGGAACCCCTGCTCGCCGGCGCGCAGGCAGAACTCGGCGTCGTCCCACTTGATGAACGCCGGGAGCGACAGGCCGACCTTGCGGATCGCGTCGAGCGGGATCAGACACATCCACCAGCCGTTGTAGTCGGCATCCATGCGCATGTGCAGCAAGGTCGACTGGCGGAGGTTGGCCACACCGAAGTCGTGCGGCATCTCCTCCTGGTAGAGGTTGCGCCACATGAACGGTGCCTCGTCGACGACTTCGGCCCAGCCGTGCAGCTTCGGACGGTCAAGGAGATCGAACATGTGGCCGCCGACGAGCACCGGACTGGTGGCGTAGCGGCCGAACACGATGGAACGGCGCAGCGATTCCGGTTCGAGCCGCACGTCGTCGTCCAGCAACTGGACGAAATCGCTCTCCGGCCGCTGCAGGGACTCGTGCATCGCGCGGGCGAAGCCGCCGGAGCCACCGAGGTTGGCCTGTCGGATCACCTGGAGCGTCTCGCCCAGCTGCGTCGCGACATCGTCGTAGCCGTCCTGGTCGGAGACCAGCTGGGTTCCCTGATCGATCAGAAAGATCCGGTCGACGAACTCCAGTGCGTCGGGGGAGGAAGCCAGCGCCCGCAGCGTCTCGACGCAGTAGTCGGGCTTGTTGTAGGTCGTGATTCCCAGCGAGGCCTTGCCTGCACGCGCCGGTTCCTGTGCGGTCGTCCACTCGGCGCCCTCGAGCACCGCCTGCTTCTCATCGGCGACGATGTCGAACCAGATCCAGCCGCCGTCGCTGTACTGCGTGAGATCCAGGTCGAACGAGGACGACGCCTCGCCGGAGACCTCGCGGGTGGCGACGCGCTGCTGGACGCCCGAGCCGTTCGAGCGATACACGAGGATCGTCGCCGGACCCGTCGTCCGCACCGTGAGCTGCACCTGGCGCACGCTGGTCCAGTGCTGCCAGTACGAGGCGGGGAATGCGTTGAAGTAGGTGCCGAGCGACACCCGGCGTCCTGCGACGATGCGCGCACGGTGACGTCCGAGGACGTTGCCCAGGTGGGCGCGGTTCGAGACGCGGACAGGTTCGTCCTCGATGACGGACCAGGTCTCGGGGTCCGCGTACAGCGGGAGAAGATCGGGGTCGCGATCGAGCGGGAAGACGACGTTCTGAAGGACGTGGACCACTGGGAGGTTCTCCGATGTTGTGCCACCGACCGCCTCGTTTCGCGGGGTGCAGTGGACTCGACGAGCAGAGAGTAGCCTATCGTCCGCCACCTTCGGATCTGCGGAGGAGGGGCGTGCCGCGGTCGTCCCGGGGTGCCGCGATAGGATGGCCGCGATGAAGGTATTGATCACCGGCGGCGCCGGCTACATCGGATCCACCGTCGCGACGGCGTGCATCGAGGCCGGAATCGAGACCGTGCTGATCGACGACCTCTCCACCGGCCGTCGCGACTTCGGCGAGGGGCGCGGGCTCTACGTCGGCGACATCGCGGACGGCACGCTGCTCGACCGAGTGCTCGCGGAGCACCCCGACATCGACGCCGTGATCCACTGCGCCGCTCGGATCGTCGTGTCGGAGTCCGTGACCGATCCGCTCGGCTACTACGACACCAACGTCGGCAAGACCATCGTCCTCCTGCGGCGTCTGCGCGACGCGGGGATCAGCCGCATCGTGTTCAGCTCCTCTGCAGCCGTGTACTCGGCTGAGGGTGGTCAGGGTGTCGACGAGACCGGCGTTCTCGCACCATCGAGCCCCTACGCCACCACGAAGGCCATGGTCGAGCAGGTGCTGCGGGATTCCGCCGACGCCGGAGACTTCCGAGCCATCGCTCTCCGGTACTTCAATCCGATCGGCGCCGACCCGCGCCTGCGCACCGGGCTGCAGAACCCGCTCCCGACCCACGCGCTCGGCGTGATCATGCGGGCGAGCGCGAATGACGAGGCGTTCTCGATCACCGGCACCGACTGGGGGACTCGTGACGGTTCGGGGCTCCGTGACTACATCCACGTGTGGGATCTCGCGCTCGCGCACGTCGCAGCGGTGCAGCGGTTCGACGAGGTCGCCACGGAAGCTGCGCCCTACCAGGTGATCAACATCGGCACCGGCGACGGCGTCACCGTGCGTGAACTCGCCGCGGCGTTCGAACGGGTGAGCGGTGCGCGGCTGCGTGTCGTCGAGGCGCCTCGCCGACCCGGTGATCAGGCCGGTGCGTATGCGATCGTGGAGCGAGCGGCCGCGATCCTCGACTGGCGTGCGGAGCGATCGATCGAAGACGGTGTCAGGGATGCGCTCGCCTGGGCCGAGAAGCTGCGCTCGCTGGAATGAGCAACTGCTGCCGGGCTGGGCTCAGGCCTCCGGGCGCAGGATCGGGATGACGCCGGTGTTCGCGGCGTCGATGCTCTCGCGCCAGGAACGTGATTGGCCGGCGCGGAGCGCGCACAGCACGAGCATGAACCAGCCGGCGTCGATGAGGGTGAAGCTCTCGAACATGGAGTCGACCGCGAGCGTGACCAGCATGATCGGTGTCCAGGCGTAGACGACGGACCGCCGCACGCTCGCGACCAGCCAGGAGCGCACCAGGGCGATGCCGCCCAGCAGCAGGAACAGTACGAGGCCTGCGGCGCCGAGCTGCAGCAGCACATCGAAGAACGCGTTCAGTGCGCTCTGATGGCGATCGTCGAGCTGGAAGTTGATGTAGGTGAACGGATACTCCCCGCGAGACCATGCGCCGAACCATCCCCAGCCCTGAATCGGCTTGAGGGCGACGAAGTCCAGGATCGTGTTCCAGAGGTCGCCGCGGAGCGAGAAGTCCGAACCGGCATCCAGCAGGGCGATGATCTGATGCCGAAGCGCGAAGGCGACAGCGAGCGCGATCGTCACGAGCGCGCCCAGGACCCACTGCACGGTGGCGCGGCGTTCAGCGGAGGCATGCCGCACGATCGTCAGTGCGGCGGTGACGATGCCGACGGCGACGGCGAGCACCAGCACGGTCGGGGAGGCCGACAGGAATGCCAGCGAGCCGGCGAGCGCGATGGACCCGATCGCGAGCGGCGAGTCCACCGACCTGGTGCGCCACTCGATCACGAAGGTGATCAGTGCGATCACGGCGATGAAGCCGAGCATGTTGCGGCTGCCGAAGATGCCCTGGATCGGGCCGCCGTCGGCGATCAGACCCTCGACGTGCAGCACCGCGAACGGCACATCGAGCAGGATCCCGGAGAGGATCTCGACACCGAGTGAGACTGCGAGCAGCACGCGCAGGGTGTCGCCGATCGCCCGCACGGTCTGCAGCGTGTCGCGGATGTGCCCGATGGTGATCGCGAGGAACGCATAGCCGAACAGCGAGGCCCAGCCGAAGACGGTGTCGCCGCGATCGGTGGTCCAGATCACGCTGATCAGCGCCCAGGCAAGGAAGGCCAGCAGCGACGACGGAGCGACGCGCAGCGGAGACAGCTCGTCGCGGCGCACCCAGAGGATCGCTGCACCGATCAGGCAGAGGCCGGCCACGATCGCCGCGAGCGTCACCGCTGACGTGAGCTGCTGGATCGCGAACGAGCCGAACACCGCTGCGAGGCACGCGACGGTGAAGGCGCGGGCCATCTCGGCGGAGCCCAGGATTCTGGCCATCCGTCGAACGGCGGTCACGGCACGCGCCGCTGTCGAGTGCCGCGCTCGAACACCAGGTCGCGCTCGCCGACGCCGACCAACGGCACCGACTTCAGCTTGAACGAGAGCAGGATCACGAGCAACCAGCCCCAGAGCATGATCGGGGTGGACTCCGAAAGGCCCTGGACGAGCAGCACGACCGTGAACAGGCTCGGGAGCAGCGTGAGCGGGGAGAACTGGCGCGAGGAGTTGAGATCCCAGCGCGGGCGGTCGACGGCGAAGAACCATGCACGCCACAGCAGCGTGAGGTAGACGATCGCCATCAGGACGACGCCGAGTCCGCCGAGCTGCAGGAACACGTCGAGCCACATGTTGTGGGCGTGGAAGACGGTGATGTCGTGGTCGACGATCCAGCGATCGAAGGACGGGTCGGTGGGGATCCACGGACTGGAGAACCCGTTGCCGAACACCGGATGCTCCATCGCGCGTGCGATGACCTTGGTCCAGATCTTCTCTGATCGACCGGTGAGATCGGCGCTCCTGCCGAGCAGACCCAGCAGCGGCTCTCTGAGCAGCCAGACCGCGGCGACCGCGAGCACCGTGCCGCCGATGGCGACCGTGTAGATCCGGGTCCGTGCGCCGGGGGTGCGCGCCCTGCGCATCAGGAGCGCGACCAGGAGCACGACGGCGACAGCCGCTGCGCAGACCATGGCGGTGGCGGAGGCGGTGCGGAACAGGAAGTAGGCGGCGAGCGCCATCCACAATGCGAGCGTCGTGCGCCAGCGGGCGCGGGCGGCGAACAGGATGCCGAACGTGATGATCGCGAACAGGGAGATGATGGCGAGCAGGTTCGCGTTGCCGACGATGCCTTGGACGCGGCCCCCGTCGAGGAGGTTGTCCCGGACCCAGTACCACTGCGGGTCGAGCTTGCCGTCCGGGAGCGTGGCGAAGTTCGGCAGCAGCGGCCCGTGGATCACGAGTGAGACCCACAGCTCTAGCGCGAGCGAGAGTCCGAGGATCCACTTGAACGCAGAGGAGAGCGCGCGCACGATCTCGTGCCAGGTGAGCACATGGGCGATGAACAACGCGTTCACCGTCACGGCTGCCAGCAGCACCCAGGTGAGGAGCGTCGGACCGCGCCATTGTGACCAGGCCACCGAGACGAGGGCCAGGGCGGTGTAGCCGAGGGCTGTCCACGGCAGACGGCGCCAGCGGAAGGGCTGCGGCTGCCGGCGCGAGATCATCGGCACACCGATCGCGAGCGTCGCCAGGGTGAACAGGATCATCGCGATGCCGGCGCCGGTCTGGCCGACGAGGTTGTAGACGGCCGTGTGCGCGAAGATCGCGATGAGGACCAGGATCACGTACCCGCGCAGCAGGAGGTGCCCCGTCGACTCGCGCTCTGGCGCTGTGGGCGGGGCCGCGATCGGGTGTCTGGTGTGCTGAGCCATCGCGTTCAGGCTACCGCGCCGCGCCTCGCGCGTCGCTGAACATCTCCGCCCGGCTCTACGCTGGTGGCATGCTGCTGAGTCTCACGAACACGCCCCGCGATTACGCCTGGGGTTCCACCTCGCTGCTGGCCGAGCTGGAGGGTCGTGCGCCGTCCGGAGCACCTGAGGCCGAGGTCTGGTTCGGCGACCACCCTGGCGACCCGGCGGACGTGCGGGGCGGCGGCACGCTCGACCAGGTCACCGGTGGGACGCTGCCGTATCTGCTGAAGCTGCTCGCTGCCGCGCAGCCGTTGTCGATCCAGGTGCATCCGACGATCGCGCAGGCGCAGGACGGGTGGGCGCGCGAGTCGACGAAGACGTCCGATGATCCGACGCGGAACTACCGTGATGCCAACCACAAGCCTGAGCTGATCGTCGCGCTGAGCGAGCGCTTCGAGTCGCTGAGCGGACTCCGTCCGGTCGCGAGCACGCTCGCCCTGCTCGACGTGCTCGGTGACGGGCCGGCGATCGTCGGCCTCCGTGCGCGCCTCACCGGCGAGGGTGACGTGCTGCGGGACACCATCGGATGGCTGCTGGGCGGCGAGGCGCAGAGCGAGGTCGACGAGATCATCGACGCGGTGTCCGACGCCGCTGCGCGGACCGAAGCGGGGGAGTGGGCGCCGACGCTCGCAGCCGTCGCCGGCATCGCCCGAACGTACCCCGGTGACCCCGGCGTGGTCGTCGCGCTGCTGATGAACCACGTGACGCTGCGCCGTGGCGAGGCGATCTTCCTCCGAGCGGGGCTCCTGCACGCCTACCTGGAGGGACTCGGTGTCGAGATCATGGCGGCGAGTGACAACGTGCTGCGCGGGGGGCTCACTCCGAAGCGGATCGATGTGCCTGAGCTGCTCTCGATTCTCGATGCGACGCCGGGAGAGGTGCCGGTGCTGCGGCCCCGCGGCGATGAGGCGATCACCGTTTATCCCGCTCCGGTCCCCGATTTCGCACTGCGCCGCGTGACGCTCACCGGTGCATCCGTCGATGTCGAGGTCGCAGGCCCGGCGATGGTGCTCGTCACGGCGGGCGCCGTCGACGTCGCCACCGCGGACGGCGAGTCGCTCGCGATCGCGGTCGGCGAGGCTGCGTTCGCGACGGTCGACGAGCGCTTGCTGCGCCTCTCAGGCAACGGCGAGGCGTTCATCGCGACGCCGGGCGCCTGACCCGCCGACCCCCGCTTCCCGACCGCCGGGCGTGTCGATTCGCAGTGTCCGGACGCGACACGCCGATGACGCGCATGAACCTTCAAGACATTCTTGAGGGTTTACGATCCGCGACTTGACCGGAGCGAATGACACGGGTGTAATTAGGGAAGCAAGAAGCCCACGGGGGGGCACTGACAGGGTTGGAGATCGAGATGACGGGATACCGTTCCGACGTACCGGAGAACTGGTTCGTCGATCCGATCAACCTCGGAGTGCCGGGGGTGCGGAAGCCGAGCGGCGACGACGACAACGCTCTCGCCTGGCAGAGCGACGCATTGTGCTCGCAGACCGACCCTGAAGCCTTCTTCCCCGAAAAGGGCGGATCGACTCGCGATGCCAAGCGCATCTGCACGACCTGCGATGTCCGTGGCGAATGCCTCGAGTACGCACTCAACAACGACGAGCGTTTCGGCATCTGGGGCGGGCTCTCCGAGCGCGAGCGTCGCAAGCTCAAGCGCCGCGCCAGCTGACTACGCCGTCCGCGCCGTGACACGGCGGGTTCCAAGGGGAAACCCTGCGCAGCGCTTCGCAGGCGCGCCGGGGGCACTGCCCTCGCGATCGACTCGGCGCGCATAGGCTGACGAGGTCATGCCAGCCCGAGTTCACGCCATCATCGTCGCGCGCCCCGGATCATCGGCCCGCGCTCAGCTGCTCCGCACACTCGAAGCGGTGCGGTCTCAGACCACACCCCCCGCCGCAGTCACGCTCGTGATGTGCGGCGACGCGGCGTCTGCGCGGGAGAGCGACGCCGTCGCCCGCACGGTCGAGGGGATCATCGAAGCCAGGGCGACCACGTCGTTCGCCGAAGCTGTCGAGCTCGCCAGGCCACGGGTTGCCGAAGGCTCAGCCGTCTGGCTGCTCGCGCACGACACAGTGCCGCATCCGCGCGCGCTCGAGCGTCTCAACGGAATGCTCGAGCGGTCGCCGTCCGCAGCGATCAGCGCCCCCAAGCTCGTCGACACAGACAACGACCGGGAGATCGTCTCGCTCGGCGTGACCATGACGACGCTCGGCCGTGCCGTGGAGTTGGCGGCGGGCGAACTCGACCAGGGCCAGCACGACGGTGTCGACGATGTGCTCGGATCGGACATCCGCGGCATCCTCATCCGCAGCGAGGTGCGCGATGCGCTCCGCCCCGACCCGGCCCTTGCCGGTGCCGACGAGGGACTCGACCTCGGTGTGCGCGCGAGGCTCGGCGGCGGCCGGGTCGTGCTGTCTCCTGCCGCACGGATCTCGGTCTCGCCTGACGGTCCTGCAGCACTCCCCGCCGGACGGACCAGACGCGCGTTCGTCACGAGACTCGCCCAACTGCACCGCAGGCTCGCCTATGCGCCGGCCGCAGCGCTCGTGTTCCATTGGCTCACCCTCATCCCGCTCGCGCTCTGGCGATCGATCACGCACCTGATCGGCAAGCGCCCTGAAGCAGTGCTGCCCGAGTGGGGCGCCGCCGTGACCGCCATGGTGCGCTTCGGCGCGATCGCGCGCTCTCGGCGGAGCATCCGCGCATTCCGAACCTCGTCGTGGGCGAGCATCACCCCGCTTCGGATCACGGCATCCGCGCTCCGGCGACGTCTCGACGACGGGCACGGCAGCGAGGGCGGCGCGGTCAGCGAACTCCGGTTCTTCTCGGGCGGCGGCGCATGGGCGGTGCTCGGTGCTCTCGTGGTCAGCATCGTCTCGTTCACGATGGTGCTCGCCTGGCCGACGCTCGGTGGCGGGGGACTGCTGCCGCTTCGGGACACGGTTGCGGCGCTCTGGAGCGATGCGGCCTGGGGGCAGCGCGGCGTCGGCGTCGGCGTCGTGGGCCCTGCGGACCCGTTCGCGGCTGTGATCGCGGTGCTCGGCAGCCTCTGGCCGGCCGGCCCCTCGTTCTCACTCGTGCTGCTCTGGGTGCTCGCGCTGCCGCTCGCCGTGCTCGGCGGATGGTTCGCCGCGACCAGGGTGACCGACCGCGCGGGTCTTCGCATCTTCGCGGGAGTGGCGTGGGCGCTTGCTCCGACCTTCCTGACGGCACTCGTCGAGGGACGACCGGCCGCCGTCCTGCTGCACCTGCTGCTGCCCTGGCTGTTCCATGCCGCCGTGGTCGCGCACCGGTCCTGGGGAGCGGCAGGCGCCGCATCCCTGCTCCTCGCCGCTGTCGCCGCGTGCGCGCCCTCGCTCGTCCCGGCCCTCCTCCTGCTGTGGCTGGTCGCGCTCGGAATCACACTCGGCACGGCGCAGTTCCGAGGTGCCGGTCGGCTGCTCTGGCTTCCCGTTCCCGCTGCGGTCATGTTCGCGCCGCTGGTGGTCTGGCAGCTCGTGCACGGCACCCCGCTCGCGCTGCTCGGCGATCCCGGTCTGATCTGGACCGGAGCGCAGGCGACCGCGGATGCCGCCGGCAGGCTCGCGATCGCGACAGGCTTCCCGACCGCTGATCTGGCAGGCTGGACGGCGTTCGCCGCGGGGCCGCTCGGCGCATGGGCATCGGTGCTCTGCGCGCCGCTCGCGCTCCTGGCTCTCGCCTCGGCCGTCGCACCGCGCTGGCGTGCGGGAATCACCCTCCTCGTCGTCGCGCTCGCCGGACTCGCCACGGCGTTCGTGGTCGTCGGTATCACCGTGAGCTTCACGCAGGGCACTCCGGTGCCGATCTGGCCGGGGACCGGCCTCAGCCTCGCCTGGGCCGGAGTGGTCGGCGCTGCGCTCGTCACGCTCGACACGGCGTTGACCCTTCCGAGGATCCGCTTCGTCGCCACGGCGGTCGCTTCCGTCGCGCTCGTGATCCTCGCAGTGCCATCGCTCACGGCGTTCCATCTCGGTGAGACGGCGCTTCGCAACGGTCCGCAGTCGACGCTCCCCGCGTACGTGGCTGCGCAGGCCGCGGCCGATCGCGACCTTGCCACGCTCGTGCTCACCCCGCAGAACGACGGCGGACTCGCCGTGGACGTCGTGTGGGGCGGCAGTGAGACCCTCGGCGCCCAGACGACCATGCTGACGACCGCGACCCACCTCCAGGGTGCCGACCTCACGGCCCTGTCTGTCGACCTGCTCTCGGCGCGTGTGTTCGATGCGCCCGGCGACCTCGCCGCGCAGGGCATCAGCTACGTCCTGCTCGCGCAGCAGAGCGAGGGCGAGGGCGACAAGGCCCGAGCACTGCGGACGACAGCGACGGCGTCGATCGATCAACGCGCCGGCTTCGTGCACGCGGGGACGACGGATCGCGGGGTGCTCTGGAGCGTCGACACGGAGATCGCAGCACCCGCCGCGATGACCGCCACGCAGCAGGGCGCAGCTCGACTTGCGGTCACGCTGCAGCTGCTCGTCGTGTTCGCCGCGCTGCTGCTCTCCATCCCGACCAGGGCCTCGCGACGCGCTGCCCGCGCACAGTCGCGCATCGTCGGTCAGGTTCCGCAGGAGCTGATCGTGCTTCCCCGGCGCCTCGAGGACGTCGATCACGCCGATGACCTGCAGGACGATGAACTCGACGCGACGACGGTCGAGGCATCGGACGAGCACCCCCCGATCGGGGAGCCCTCGGCCGAGGAGCCGCTCGTCGAGGATCAGTCCGATGCAGCGGACACGGCGAGCCCGGATCACGACGGTTCGATCGCCGATGCGAACGTGCCTGATCAGCGCGCAGACGATCTCCCTGCGCCGGATGCCGCTGAGCCTGAGGGCTCGGAACGGGAATCCGCTGCACAGGATGCCCCTGAAGACCACCGCGACACGGAGGACCAGCGATGAGCGCCAACCGAGCCGTCCGCGTCGTGGCCACCGGCGCTCGCCTGGTGACAGGTGCCGTCGTGGCGGTCGCCTGTGTTGCCGGCGTGGTCGCCGCGATCCATGCGCCCTGGCCGCAGGTGAGCCACGAACCGGCGCAGGTCGAGGTGACGCCGCTCGCCGGCGACAGCTCCCTCGTGTGCAACGGCGACCTGCGCGCGATCGGCAGGGATTCGTCCGACCCGCTCGCAGTGCGGTCGGCCGGCACCACCGACCTGACCGATGGATCGACGACATCGCCGCTCACCCGAAGCCCGATCCGCGTCGCCGATGTGGTGGATGCCGGTGAGGCCGCAGTGCTGACCGGCGCCGTCTCGGGGCGCACGGCTCCGCTGATCGCGGCGACCGAGTCGATCTCCGTCTCGGCTGACGATCTCAGCGGCTTCGCCGCCATTCCCTGCGGCACTCCACGGCTGGAGTCGTGGCTCGTCGGCGGCAGCGTCGCCACGGGGACGTCGGACATCATCGCGCTCACGAACGCGTCTGAGGTGCCGGCGACCGTCACGCTCTCGGTGTACGGCGAGAGTCGCAGCACGCGAACAGTCATCGTGCCGGCGACGACGCAGGTCTCGCTCGCCCTGACCTCGGTCGCGGCGGGGAGCACGGCTCCGGTCGTGCAGGTGACGTCCGACGGGGCTCCGGTGCGCGCCGTGTTGCAGTCCTCGCTCGTGCGAACCCTCGACCCTGCAGGCGTGGACCTGCAGGATGCCGTGGCCGGACCCCAGCAGAACCCGGTGATCGCCGGCGTGCAGGCATTCGCGGGCGACGGGGACGACGCCGACATGACCGTCCTGAGACTGCTGTCGCCGCAGACCGCGACACAGGCACGCGTGATCGTCCGGGCGGCGGGCTCGTCGACAGCCGTGAACGAGTTCACCGTCGACCTGACCGCTGCCCTTCCCGCCGATGTCTCGCTGAGCGGACTCGCGCCTGGCTCATACACGCTCGAGATCGATGCTGACGCCCCGGTGCTCTCGGCAGTGCGGCAGCAGGATGGCCTCGGACGCGGCACCGACTTCGCGTGGGTGACCCCGGCTCCGGAGATCGACGCCGATGCGCTGTTCGCCGTTCCGGCCGGCCCGACCGCGGTGCTGCATCTGATGAACACGACGGACGACGACATCGCGGTGACGCTGTCGTCCGCGGACGGCAGTTCTCCCACCGAGGTCACGGTGGCATCGAACCGATCGCTCGACGTGCCGGTCGAGCCGCGGTCGAGCTACCTGCTGAAGACGAGTGGCACGGTCCACGCAGCGGTCACGATGGCTGCGGGCGGCGCGCTCGCCGGCTGGCCTGTGCAACCGAGCCCGGGGGCTGCGCAGAGCATCACCGTGTATCCCTGACCGGGAGCCGGGCCGGCGGCCAGCGGTCACCCGCTCGCCGGCGCTCAGTGCTCGTGGCCGAGATCCCAGGGTTCGCGACCGACGTACTCGGCCGCCGCACGGAAGACGGCACTCTCGATCGCCATCCGACGGTGCGCGGCATCGTCGTGACCGGGAGGGAGGAGGCGCTCGATCGGGAGACGGAACAGGACGATCCGTGCGTTCGCTCGGTCGAGGTACCACCGTGGCACGTCCTCGACGGCGTCGAAGCTCGGCATCGCGCCGATCTCGAACCGCACTTCCTGCAACTCCGGCCACGTGCCCCGAAGGAACTCCACGGCGGTGCCGACCGTCAGATCGAAGCGGTCTATCCGACCGTCGAGCGGCGGGAGCGGCGGGCGGACCACTTCACTGCGTCCGAGGCGCCCGTGGCGTCCGTGACGTGCGCCGCGCCGGGGAGCGGCGGATGCGGGTGCACTGCGTCGACGGGGCATGTCAGAAGTCTAGGCGGTGCTCTGCGCCATCGCGGCGCGGCACCGCTGCTCCGTGGGCGGGCGGACGTACGCTGACGGTGATGGACGGACGACTCTGCTCGAAGGTGGGCTGCGCACGCGAAGCGGTGGCGACCCTGACCTACGACTACGGTGACCAGATGGCTGCGCTCGGACCGCTCGGCCTCGCGCAGCATCCGAACGCGCACGACCTGTGCTCGCCGCACGCGGATCGCCTCTCAGTGCCGGCCGGCTGGCTCGTGGTGCGGCACGAGGCGCTCCGCGCCTGACGCGCTCCCGCCTCGCCCGGGACCTCAGACTCCGACCCGGCGCCCCGTCAGCTTCTCGGCGCGACGGTCTGCATTCTCCAGCGCACGACGCTCGCGCTCTCGTCGCAGCACGGTGATCGCGACGAGCACCTCCTCCGGGGCCGCATTCGGCATCGGCGAGACGAACGGTGCGGCTTCGTTCAGGAGATCCTGCGCGACCCTCGCGCGGGCCGCGGGGACCAAGCGCGGTGCGGTCTGCAGGAACTGCGAGATCCGACGCGCCAGGCGGTCGGGCATCCGTGCGACGTCTGCGATCTGCGCCCATCCGGTCAGCTGGAACGGCAGCTGCGGTACCTGCGTCACGAGCGCGGGCGTGCGGACGCGCTGGCTGTAAGTGCCGGCAACGAGGTCACCGAGGCGCTGCGACCGCGAGTTGAACGCTCCGGTGAGCACAGCGAGACCACCGACCGTCATATAGATCTCGAGCACGCCGAGCAGCGCGCGGATGAACGCGTGGCGGAAGCCTGCGGCACCGCCGTCGACGCGGACGATGCGTCCGCCGACGGCCAGCTTGCCGAGGCTGCGGCCCTTCAGTGCGACCTCCATCGTGATCGGCAGCACCACGAAGCTCACGACGATCGCCGCCACGGTGGCGATCCGATCGGTCGCCTCGGTCAGCACACCGATGTCGAGGAGCCAGATGCGGAGGAAGATCCACAGGATGAACACGGCGAAGCCGAGCAGCATGTCGATCAGCGCGCCGAGCGCCCGGAGTACGAAACCGATCGGCTGCACGTCGATCGCGACGGCTTCCCCGGAGAGCACCTCATCGGCGGTATCGATCGGCGTGGACATGAGTACAGTAAATCAGGTGGATGCCGATGCGTTGTCTGATGCACGTCGCGCCGAATGGCAGCGACTGGAAGAGCTCAGCCGCGCCCGCCTCGACGGCGATGGCGTCGACGAGCTCATCGTGCGCTACCGTGCAGCATCCGCTGATCTCGCTGAGCTGAAGACCTCGGTGGGGGACTCTCCGCAGGGCGCGTATCTCTCCACGATCCTGGTTCGAGCGAGACTGCGGCTCACCGGAGCCTCCGACAACATCCTCACCCAGACCGCGCGCTTCTTCTCGCTGCAGCTGCCGGCTGCGCTGTACCGGCTGCGCTGGCTCACGCTCGTCATCACCGTGTCCTTCATCGCAGTGGTGGTGGGTACCGCTGCGTGGATCTCGAGCGACCCGGCGCTGCTGGCGACCCTCGGTCCGCCGGACGCGCTGCAGCAGTATGCAGATGAGAGCTTCACGGGGTACTACACCGAGAATCCGGCAGCGGAGTTCATGGGGATGGTGTGGACCAACAACGCCTGGATCGCGATGCAGTGCGTGCTGTTCGGCGTCACCGGCATCTGGCCGATCTACATGCTCGTGCAGAATGCGATGGGGCTCGGCACCTCTGCCGCCGTGATGGCGGCATACGACAAGGCCGACATCATGGTGCTCTACATCCTGCCGCACGGGATGCTGGAGATGACGTGCATCTTCGTCGCAGCAGCAGCGGGACTCCGCGTCTTCTGGGCCTGGGTCGCACCCGGGCATCGCACCAGGGGAGAGGCGCTCGCGATCGAGGGCCGCGCACTCGCCACCGTCGCGATCGGCCTCGTGTTCGCGCTGTTCCTGGCCGGCCTCGTCGAAGGCTTCGTGACCGGGTGGGCGCTGCCGTGGCCGGTGAAGATCGGGATCGGTGCCGCAGCGCTTGCGGTCTTCCTCATCTACATGGTCGTGATCGGCGGCCGCGCGTATCGACGTGGTGAGACCGGTGACCTGGTGGAGTACGAGGCAGGCACGCCGCGACTGGTCGCTGGCTGAGCCCGGAGCGATCGACGCCCGCTACAGGCGTCCCGCTGCCTTGAGCTCCAGGTAGCGATCTGCGATCCGGGGCGGCAGTTCCTCCGGATCTGCCGCGATGGCCTCGCCGCCGGCGCGACGGATCGCATCCGCGACGTTCTCCGCGTCGCGCATCGTGCGTTCGGCAGCAGCCGCGAGGTAGATCTCCTCGCGTGACCCCCGCTGCTGCGCGAGCGAGGCGATGCCGTCGTCCGTCACGGAGCCGACGAGCACCGTCGTCGCACGGGATGCGTCGGGGAACGCCCCGAGGAATCCGCGCGCCGACTCCGCGGCATCCTGGGCGGTGAGCACCACGATCAGTGAAGGACGGGTGGTCAGCGTGCGTACCGCCGCGAAAGCGCCGTGCCAGTCGGTGTCGACCAGACGCGCATGCACGGGTGCCATGGCATCGGTGAGCGCCGGGAGCAGCGCAGCGCCGTCGACGCCCGTCACCCGCCCGCGGACGACACGGTCGTACATCAGCAGGTGCACGTGGTCGCCCGCCCTGCTGGCGAGCGCCGCGAGCAGCAGCGCCGCCTCGAGCGAGGCATCGACGCGAGTGCCGTCGCCGACGCGCGCCGCGGCCGTGCGTCCGGTGTCGATGATGATCACGACATGCCGGTCGCGCTCAGGGCGCCAGGTGCGCAGCATCGTCGTACCGGCGCGAGCGGTGGCGCGCCAGTCGATGGATCGCACATCGTCGCCGCGCACGTACTCGCGGAGCGAGTCGAACTCGGTGCCCTGTCCGCGGACCTGGATGCTCGTGTTGCCGTCGAGCTCGCGCAGTCGCGCCAGGCGCGACGGCAGGTGCTTCCTCGACGAGAACGCCGGCAGCACCCGGATCACGTCGCGCACACCGTGCCGCGCCTGCCGGCCGGCGAGCCCCATCGGTCCGCGCGAGCGGATCATGACGAACTCGCTCACCAGTTCGCCGCGCCGACGCGGCAGCAGTGGGATCGAGACCCTCGCGCGCTCACCGGACGGGATCATGAGCCGCTGTCGGTCTCCGCTCGCCCCCGCTGTCGGCTGCCACGCATCCCGGAGCAGCGCGTGCAGCGTGCGCGTGCCGTGGTTGTGCACCGCGACGCTCACCGGCACGGGCTCGCCGAGCCGGGTGCGGGCAGGGACTCGTCGACTCACCGACACGGCGCGCGGACTCGCCGCGAAGGCGACATCGATCGCGACCAGCACCGCGCACAGAGCGACCCAGGCGCCGAGCACCGCGTACGCGGGATAGCCCGCGAATCCGGAGAGGACGAGCGGGACGACGCCGACGGCGACGGCGATGGCGAGACGGCCGGTGATGAACACCTAGATCGGCACCCTGGTCTGCTGCACGACCGAGGTCAGCACGGCATCCGCCGAGACGCCCTCCATCTGCGCGTCCGGGCGAAGCTGCAGCCGATGCCGCCAGACGGGCACCAGCATGGTCTGCACGTGGTCGGGGGTCACCGCAGAGGATGCGTTGAGCCAGGCCCAGGCCTTCGCGGCGGCGAGGAGACCGGTGGACGCACGCGGGCTGGCGCCGAGCTCGACCGATGGGGACTGCCGTGTCGCCCGGGCGAGATCGACCACATAGCCGAGCACGTCGTCGGTGACCTCGACGCGACCGGCGGCCAGCTGCCCCGCGCGGATCTCGTCGGCGGTGACGACGGCCTCGATGCCGGTCAGCTCGCGCGGCGAGAATCCTTCGGCATGCCGGCGGAGCACCGAGACCTCGGCGTCGCGCTCCGGCATCCCCACGACGAGCTTCATCAGGAAGCGGTCGAGCTGCGCCTCCGGCAGCGAGTACGTGCCCTCATGCTCGATCGGGTTCTGGGTCGCCGCGACGAGGAACGGATCGGGGAGCGCTCGGCTGACGCCGTCTGCGGAGACCTGGCGCTCCTCCATGGCCTCGAGGAGCGCTGCCTGGGTCTTCGGCGGGGTCCGGTTGATCTCATCGGCGAGCAGGATGTGCGTGAACACCGGACCGGCGCGGAAGTCGAACTCGCCGGTCCTGGCGTCGTAGACGAGCGAGCCGGTGACGTCGCCAGGCATCAGGTCGGGCGTGAACTGCACGCGCTTCGTGTCGAGCCCGAGCGCGCGTGCGAAGGAGCGGACGACGAGGGTCTTGGCGACGCCGGGGACGCCTTCCAGCAGCACGTGCCCTCGAGCGAGCAGCGACACCAGCAGCCCGGTGACGGTGCCCGCCTGGCCGACGACGGCCTTGTCGACCTCGGTGCGCACTCGGTGCATCGCCTGGCGCAGTGCGGCGTCGTCGGCGGGGATGTTCTCAGCGGTCACGGGGTGCCCTCGGCTTCCATCTGGGTTGGTGGAGTGTCGGTCGGATGCGGATCATGCGGTGCCACCGGCCCGCGGCCTGTCGTCGTCGACGGCGTGTTCGAGCTCGCTGAGGCGCCGCGCGAGCTCGATCAGGCTCGCGTCATCTTGCGGGAGAGGCCCGGCGAGCAGCGCCTGCAGCGTGCCACGGGGGACACGGAGGCGATCGGCGGCGGCATCGGCGACCTCGTCTGCGGTGGCGTGCACGGCCAGGCCGAGTGCTCTGGCGAGTCGACGCTGCGCGCCGTCGCGCAGGGCCTGTGCGGCATGGGCGGAGTCCCCGGCCTTCGCAGTGAGTCGCGCACGGCCGTGCATCGTCTCGGAGGCTCGGACGGTGACCGGCAGGGTCTCGGCGACGAGTGGGCCGAATCGCTGTCCTCGCCAGACCGCGGCAGCGACGCCGGACAACAGGAGCAGCAGGATCGCCGGCGTGAGCCACGGGGGAGTGAGCGATCCGAGCGTGTCGACGGGCTCACCCTCGATGTCGGAGTCGGCGAAGCTCGGTACGTACCAGACCACCCGGTCGCCCTGGCCGAGCAATGCGAGCGCGAGCGCGGCGTTGCCGTTCTCGGCGAGGTAGGCGTTCGAGAACAGCTTGGAACCCTCGACGACGACATGGCGTTCGCCTTCGCGCTCGTCGACCAGCACCGCTGCGCCGTCGGCGTCGCCGAAGCAGGCGGTGACCCCTGGCGCGGGAGAGAAGAGCCGGTCCGGTCGGATCGTCCCGATCTTCGCGAACTCCGGGACCTCGCACTCGGCCGCTGCGGAATCCGAACTGCCGGGTGCATCCTCGCCGATGTCGAGGAGATCGAGGAGCCTGCTGCTCGACGATAGGAAGACGAGGTTGGCTGCCGGCTCGATCAGCTCGCGGAGCGCCTCGTCGGACAGCGAGAAGGGGTTCGCCATCACGAGCGTCGAGTCGGCATCGATCGCAGCGCGGGCGTCGGCACGGGAGCGGAACACCTCGACCTCGACGCCCTGATCTCGCAGGATCTCCGCCAGCGCGAGAGACCCTGCATCGTTCCGGCCTTCCGGGTCGAGGCCGCCGCGCCCGCCGGGCGCAGCCGCGCTCACGCGCATCGCGATGAATGCGACGCCCACGACGAGCGCCGCGACGATGAGCCAGCCGATCAGGGTGCGGAGACGCCGGGGTCGACGTTCGGCGGTCGACGGCGCGGAGCCTGCGTCGAGGACGCTCATGCCACCGCCGCCTCTGGGCGACGTGCTCGAAGGCGGTCATCGGTCGCGGCGATCTCCCGATACGTCGACTCGGACGCCGGATGCCGGAGGTAGCGGACGTCATCGAACGCGATCGCTGCGTCGCGCATCGCCGCAGCCTCGTCGTCGAAGACGCCGGCAGCCTCGCGGGCGATCGACTGCGCGGTGGCGCCGGGGGCCGGATCGATGAGGTCCCGTTCGAGCAGGCTGCGCGCGATGGCACGGAAGCGCAGGATCGTCGCGGCATCCCAGTCTCCGTCGCGCGCGCTCCGTTCCGCATCCGATCGCAGCTGTGCGGCCGTGCGGTCGTCGCTGGCCCCGAGGAGATCGCCACCGCGGCGACGGACCGCGCTGGCACCGCGCGGTCGGCCCCAGATGATCAGCGCGGCGATCAGGGCCCCGACGATGATGACGCTCACGATGATCAGCGCCGATGGTCCGACGTTCGCACCGTTGTCAGACGTGAACAGGTCGCCGATGAACCGGCCGATGTCGCGCGCGACCATGTCGAACCAGGTCGGTTTGGCGTCGGCGTAGCGGGGGTTCGAGAGCTCCTCCTCCGCCCAACGCCGAGCCTCATCCCCGTCGGGGACGTCGAGGTCGTCGAACCATCGGATCATGCAGGCCACCGGATCATGCGGAGCCAGCGCCGTTCGATGCTCCCGGTGCCGTCCATCCCTCGGATGCCGGGGGCGCCCACGGGCTGTCGCCGGGCGCTGTCGGCTGCGGGGGCGGTGTCGTGGGTGGGACGGCGGTGTTCGGGGTAGGCGGCGGAGCCGGGGCGAAGGCGGGCGGTCGGGGTGACGTCGAGGGCTGCGAGGGCCCCGCCGCATACGGCGGCTGACCCTGGTACGGCTGACCCTGGTACGGCTGCGAGGGCCAGGGCTGGCCGGGGTACTGCTGGGGGGAGGCGTAGCCGGCCGTCATCATGACGTGCTCGGGCACCTGCTTGGGCGGCGGGGCGCTCGTGACGGCGCGGCTCGGGTCGATCGCGTACGGGTCCCCGAGCTGCTCCTCGGGCGCCCCGAGATCGCGACGCTCCACATAGGAGATGAGCGACTGGTCGAGCCCCTCGTACCGCATGCGGCAATCGAGGTAGACGAGTGCTGCCCCGGTGCTCTGCACCACGAGAGCGATGGCCTGCAATACGAGCAGCAGGATCTGCGGCGCGACGAGGGCGAAGACGTAGGCGATGATCGCCGTCGGCTCCGGCGAACCGGTCGGGGCGACGACCGAACCCACCAGCGTGCTGAGCAGCGAGACCGGGATGGACACGACATTCATCGCAAGGCCCATGATCGCGCTGATCAGGAACGTCACGCCCCACGCGACCCAGAACCGCCCGCGGGTGAGCCGCCAGGACCGCACGAGCGCCTCGCGGAATCGCGCGTGCTCGAGCACCAGGATCGACGGCACCAGGAGGAGCTTGGTCGACAGCCAGACGACGAGCGGGACGCTGGCGAGGGCGATCAGGATCACGACCAGCACGAGGAGGCCGATGAGTTCGGGGGTACCGCCGAGCCCACCGGCGACGAAGGCGCCGATGATCAGGGCGACGACCACCAGGAACCCGAAGATCGCGATGACCGAGAGTGAGGCGAACGCCGCGAGGCGCCAGAACGCCGGTGCCATCCGTCGCCAGAGCATCCGGAGCGACGCCTTCACGCCGATGGCCGCGTAGCCGATCTCGGCCGCGACCACGCCCTGCATCATCGCGGTGAAGGCGATCGAGGCGATGCCGACGACGAGCCCGGCCACGATGTTGATCGCGATCGTGCCGGCGAGCACCGCTTCGAAGTCGGGGGAGCTCGGCGGGACCGTCTCCAGCCGCGAGAAGGACGTGAACAGCACGACACCCATCACCCCGGCGGTGGCGAGCACGACCACGAGCTGGATCACGACGGCGAAGCCGAAGAGCACCTTGGGGTTGTGCCGGAGTGCGGCGAAGGCCTTGCCCAGCAGCATCCCGAAGGTCATCGGATGAAGAGGGATGACGCCCTTCTTCGGGGCAGGGGTCCACGTCTGGCCGGTCACAGGCATTCCCTCCGTCGCGCGCTCCCATCGTGTCATATCCGCACCGCTGGTGCGCAGACCTGCGGATGCCGGGACTGAGTGCCATAAGGTAACAGGTATGACCTCACGCATCCTTGTGGTCGACGACGACACGGCGCTCGCCGAAATGATCGGCATCGTGCTGCGCACCGAAGGCTTCGAGCCGGTGTTCTGCGCCGATGGCGCGCGAGCAGTCGATGAATGGCGCGCGACGCGGCCGGACCTCGTCCTGCTCGACCTCATGCTCCCGGGGATGGACGGAATCGAGATCTGCACGCGCATCCGTGCCGAGTCCGGCGTTCCGATCCTCATGCTCACCGCGCGCAGCGACACGGCGGATGTGGTCCGTGGCCTCGAGGTCGGTGCAGACGACTACATGATCAAGCCCTTCAATCCGAAGGAGCTCGTCGCGCGCATCCGCACCCGTCTGCGACCCGCACCGCAGGCGACGAGCGAACAGCTCCGTGTCGGTGATCTCACCGTCGATGTCGATGCGCACGAGGTCCGCCGAGGCGCGACGCCGATCGCACTGACGCCACTGGAGTTCCAGCTGCTCGTCGCGCTGGCCTCCAAGCCGCAGCAGGTGTTCTCGCGCGAGATGCTGCTCGAACAGGTCTGGGGCTACCACTACAAGGCCGACACCAGGCTCGTGAACGTGCACGTCCAGCGACTGCGCGCCAAGGTCGAGCTCGACCCCGACAACCCGAAGATCGTGATGACGGTGCGGGGCGTCGGCTATCGCGCCGGGAGCGTCGGCTAGGCGAGCCATGACCGTGACCGGCACCACCACCACGGCGGTCGCGGTCCTGCGCGACTGGCGCGGGTGGCCGACCGTGCTCACCGCGCTCTGGCGGAGGTCGCTCCGCTTCCGCACGCTCTCCATCACGCTCGCCGCGACGTCGCTGGCGATCTTCGTGACCTGCGTCACGATGGCGCTCGTGATCCAGAACGATCTGTTCGTGTCGCAGAAGAACATCGCGCTCGAAGATGCGCGGCGCGCGATCGATCAGGCGCAGAATGCGCTCGACGTCGCCGAGCTCGGTGACGACCCCGGGGCTCTCCAGGACCTGTGGACCAGCATCCAGGGCCAGCTCGCGCGGAACTCGAGCGCGGATCAGCTCGCGGGCTTCCGTCTCGCGAGCACGGGCACACTGAACGGCTTCACGAACGGCTTGAGCCGGAATCAGCTCAGCGCAGGCCTCGAGAACAGGGTCGCGGAGTTCGACGACCGGCAGGCGTGGCAGTCGGTGGCCCTGCCGGTGGAGGACGGGAGAGAGGTTCCTGGCATCGTGGTCGGCCAGCAGCTGCAGGTACCGCAGGCCGGGTCTTTCGCGATCTATCTGGCGTACGACCTCGGCGACGCCGATCAGACGCTCGTGTTCGTGCAGCGCACACTGTGGATCGCCGGGATCGCCCTCGTCGCGATCGTGGCTGGGATCTCGTGGATCGTGCTGCGAGCCGTCGCGTCGCCGATCGTGCAGGCTGCGGAGACCAGTGCGAGATTGGCCGCGGGTGATCTCGGCGTGCGCCTCGAGGTGCGCGGCGAGGATGAGCTCGCGACGCTCGGGCGGTCATTCAACGCGATGGCCGACAGCATCGAAGGTCAGATCAAGGAGCTCGGCGAGCTGTCGATGGTGCAGCAGCGCTTCGTGTCGGACGTCTCGCACGAGCTGCGGACGCCCTTGACGACCATTCGACTCGCGGCGGACATGCTCAACGATCAGCGAGCGGACTTCGAGCCGACGACGGCGCGCACCGCCGAACTCCTCTACGCCCAGGTGCAGCGCTTCGACGTGCTGCTGTCGGATCTGCTCGAGATCAGCCGATACGATGCCGGCTCCGTGCAGCTGGAGCTGGAGGAGACCAGCCTCGCGCACGTCGCGGAGGATGTCATCGAACAGATGCGTCCGCTGGCGCTGAGCCACGGCACCGAGCTGCGTCTCGTGGCCCCTGGCGGATATTCGCCTGTCGAGATGGATCCGCGGCGTGTGCGCCGAGTGCTCCGCAACCTGATCGGCAACGCGATCGAACACGGCGAGGGTCGTCCGATCGTCGTGACCGTCGACAGCAACCAGCACGCGGTGGCCGCAGGTGTTCGCGATTTCGGTCTCGGGATGAGTCCGGCTGACGCGGAACGGGTGTTCGACCGGTTCTGGCGTGCGGACCCCTCACGGCAGCGGACCATCGGCGGCACGGGTCTCGGCCTGTCGATCGCGCTGGGCGACGCCACGATTCACGGCGGCACCCTGGCGGTGTGGTCCGCACTGGGAGAGGGAACGAACTTCGTGCTCACCCTCCCGCGCCGCGGTGCGGTCACCGACGGTCCGAGCCCGGTCCCGGTCGAACCGGAGGAGCCGCTCGCCGAGCTCGACGATGCGACACAGCCGATCTCGCTCGTGGATCTGCCGCCCGAGCTCCGTGAGGAATGGGGACTGTGATGAAGACCCGGTCCGTGACCCGGATGCTGCGCGGTGTCGCCGCCGTCGCAGCTGCCCTCGTGCTGTCCGCATGCACGGGCCTGCCGATGAGTGGCGACGTGAATGTCGGTCTCGATCTGGGCGAGGTGCCGGAAGACAGCGACTTCCTCTTCATCGCGTCCGGTCCGGCGCCTGGGTCCGGACCGCGAGAGATCGTCGAGGGGTTCCTGGAGGCCGCGATCTCGCCGGCCGACAACTGGAACACGGCCCGCAGCTTCCTCACCCCGAAGCTGCAGACGACCTGGCAGCCGGGCGCCGGCGTCTCGATCGATGACGCAGTGGTGTCGCGGACGATCAGCTCCTCCATCCCGGACGATGAGGTCGAGTCGGCCGACAGCGGGGTCGTGCAGGTGCAGATCGATCTGGTCGCCAGCGTCGACGGTGACGGATCGTATTCCGAGTCCCGCGGTCCTTCGAGCAGGCCGTTCACGGTGGAGCGGACGGATGACGGCGAATGGCGGATCTCGCAGGCACCGGACGGCATCGTCATCGACCAGGCCAGGTTCCCGAGGGTCTTCGACAGCTATGCGCTGCAGTACTTCGACCAGAGCTGGACCCACCTGGTGCCTGACACCAGGTGGTTCCCGCGACGGACGAGCATCGCCACGACGGTGACGCGGGCGCTCGTCGGTGGATCACCCAGCCCATGGCTGGAAGATGCCGTTCGCACCGCGTTCCCCGCCGATGTGCAGCTCGCGCAGGATGCGGTGCTGATCGACCGGCAGCAGGTCGCCGATGTCGCTCTGACGCCCGCAGCATCTCGCCTCGATCCGACGACGCTCGCGAGGATGCGCACGCAGTTGCAGCAGACGCTCGACCTCGCGGACGTCCGTGTCTCACAGGTGCGATTCACGGTGGAGGGGCGGACCTTGGATGCCGGCGTCGTGAATCTGCCGGCGGATGCCGCGGATCAGGGTCCCGTCGTCCTCACCGACGATGCGTTCGGAGTGATCGTGGGCGATGAGGTGTCACCGATCGAAGGGATCAGCGACGAGATCCTGACGTTGCCGCAGCGCGTGCGCGCGGTGGATCTCGCGCGGGATGCCCTGCATGCGGCGGTGCAGCTCGCAGACGGTGGTGTCTATGTGGTCGGTGACGGCAGGGTGGATCTGCTCGACCAGCGGCCCGGGCTGATCGAGCCATCGCTCGATCCGTACGGCTACACCTGGACCGTCCCGGCCGGCGAGCCGGCGGCACTCACGGCGTGGAGCACGAATGTGGCGGAGCACGCGATCGCGAAGGCGTGGCCGAACGCATCCGCCATCTCAGCGCTGCGGGTATCCGTCGACGGTGCGAGGGTCGCTGCCGTGATCACGCTGGGCGGCCAGCATTGGGTGGTCGTGGCGGCGATCGTGCGCGACGAGGCAGGTGTCCCGGTGCAGCTGGGAGAGGCGAAACAGGTCACCCTGGTGGACGGGGATGCGCGAGGGCTGGTGTGGCTCGGGCCCGAACGCCTGGGCGTGCTCGTCGATGCGCCGAGTCCTGTCCTGCTCACCCAGCTCGTCGGGGGGCCCGGTGTCGTCGAGGTGCCACCCACGGGCACGGTCTCGCTCGCCGGTGCGCGCACGGAGTCCGGCATCCGTGCGCTGGATGCGACAGGGACCCTGTACGCGCACGCCGGTTCCGCCTGGCGCGAGGTCGCCACCGGCGTGCAGGTGCTCGCGACCCGCTCGGGAGAGTGACCCCGCACTCTCCCTGCACGCCCGGCGGCGACTCCGCGATCTCGGCGGTGGTGGGTTGATCGTCACCCTCGGTCCTGCTGCGCAGAACGAGGATGTTCGGATGACCTGGACGCAGCGTTCACATGACCTCCTCGCCGAGCTCGGCGGGTTCCTTCTCGGAGCCAGCTGCGCAGGATGCGACCTCCCGGGAGTGCTCCTCTGCGCCGGATGCCGCTCGTCACTCGTACCTGCGCTCGTCGACGGGCGCACGCCGAGCGGTCTGGACGTTCGTGCTGCGTTGTCGTTCGAGGGCGTCGCCGCCCGCTGCATCCGGCGTCTCAAGGGCGACGGTGAGACGCTTCTGGCGCGTCCCCTGGGCGACGCGCTCGCCGCGGTGCTGGTGCCCGCGATCGACGCCGCGCGCGGGGCCGGCGAGGTCCTCGTGGTCCCGGTGCCGACGACGCGCTCGGCCTTTCGGCGACGCGGTTATCGCGTGCCCGACCTGCTGATCCGTCGAGCGGGCGCTCGGACGGCGCAGCTGCTGCGCATCGTCCGGAGTCGGGAGGACCAGCGCGGACTCGGCGTCGTGGAGCGTGCGCAGAACGTGCACGGTGCGATGCGCGCCCGTCGCTCAGGGGCGGGGGAGCGCGTCGTGCTCGTGGACGACGTCGTCACCACCGGCGCAACCCTGGACGAAGCGACGAGGGCCCTCAGTGCGGCCGGTTACAGGGTGATCTCGGCGGTCGCGCTCGCAGCCACGCCGTCTCGCCGCGGACTCACCGGACACTCATCGTCGACTCATCGGCGACACGGAGGAAATGACCCGTGACTTCCATCGGCATGCGGACTACGGTTGGGGACCACAAGGCGACCACGGTCCGCCCTTGGCCGGGAGGACCGGGACAAGGAGGCAGCAATGGAAACAAGCATCGTTGGCGTCGGAGTGGGTATCACCGATCGCTTCCGTACCGTTGTCGAGGAGAAGATCGCCCGAGTGCAGACGTTCGCCGCGAAGGCGCAACGTCTGGACGTGAAGGTCACGCATCGCGCATATCGAAACGGTCATGTGCCGGATGAGACCGTCGAACTCACGTTGGTGAGCAAGGGCCCGGTGGTGCGAGCGGAAGCAACGGACGGCGACAAGTTCGTCGCGCTCGACCTCGCAGTCGACAAGATGGCGGAGCAGCTGCGCCGAGCGAAGGAGAAGCGGGTCGACGGCCGGCAGCACCCCCGCGGTGCGCATTTCGAGAAGGGCAGCGGCGCCCTCGAGGGAATCGACCTGCAGCCGGCATCCGCCGACATCCTGCACGCCGTCGCAACCGGAGCCGTTCCGATCCAGAACGACGAGGAAGAGGTGTACTCGCCCGTCGTCATCCGCACCAAGAGCTTCGATCCGGAGTGGATGACCGTCGAGGAGGCCGTCGACCGCATGGAGCTCGTCGGGCACGACTTCTTCCTGTTCGTCGATGCGAGCACGGATCATCCGAGCGTGGTGTACCGGCGTAAGGGCTGGGACTACGGCGTGATCGCCCTCAGCACGCAGGCGCCGCCCGACCAGGCGCTCGCCTCGTAGCAGACAGACAGAACGGCCCGCTCCGGAAGGAGCGGGCCGTTCTGTGCGTCCGCCGGTCGAGCGGTCGGACCAGCGGCTCTCAGTCGAAGATGCCATCCAGAAGGCTGCCGATCACGAGGCCGCCGAGGAGACCGGAGGCGATGTCGCCGCCGCCACCACGGCGTCCGCCCCCGCCACCCCAGCCGCCGCCGCCCCAGCCGTCGTCCTGAGGCGGGCGCGAAGAGTCGATGTCGCGTTGCGCGAGCTGCAGAGCCTCCGAGGCGAGGTGCGCGACGCGGCGCGCGGCGATGAGCGCAGCTTCGCGCGTCTCCTCGGCCGGGAGCATCTCAGTGAGATCGATGCGCAGTCGCTCCGCTTCGGCGAGGCGAGTTCGAGCATCCGCGCCGATCCATCCACGATGCCCGGCGATCAGGCCACGCGCGACGCCCAGCTGACGGTCGGCGTCGTCGATCGAGTGCTGCACCTGTGCCACCGAGGGGAGGGGGTTCTCGATGCGGTGCCTCGCTGTCGCGATCGCATCGTCGAGAGCACCGTTCGCCTCCCGTAGACGGGAGAGTTCGGCGAACGGGTCGTTCGGGGTGCCGGAGGGCGTCAGCGAGCTGAGGGCGGCCTGCAGGGCTGCCTCGGCCGTGGTGACAGCGGGAACGCGCGGAGCAGTGCGCGCGGCGATCAGATCGCCTCGCGAATCGGCGACGACCTCGGCCAGTGTCGACTCGGCGCGCAGCGCCTCGATCTCGAAGTCCTCGACCGCGTCGAGCAGGGCTCCCGCGCGTCGGGTCGCCTCGGTCGCCGTCTCGAGCGCGACGTTCGCCTCTTCGTTCTGCTTCGCGGCACGTCGACGTTCGGAGACCGAAGCGCCATGCGTGGCGAACGCGATGAGCTGCTCTGCCTCGGAGGCGCTGGCGGTGATCTGGGCCATCGCCGAGTCGGCGTAGCGGCTGGACAGTCGCTCGATCGTCGCCTTGGTCTGCGGGATCCGCTCGCTCAGTGCCTGTGCCTCGGCTCGCACCTGGGCGATGATCTCCGGCGCCCTGCGGACCTTGGCGATGGACGCCGCGAGCACGTCGGTCTTCTCATCGAGCAGATCCTGGGCCCAGTCGCACAGCTGGATGATGCGCGCATTGCGGGTGCGCAGCTCCTCCGGGGTGTCCGGGATCTCATCATGGTTGAGCTGATGCATCTGGAAAGCCTCGCGAAGGTGCGTCCGCACCGCAGCAAGCGCCTTTCGCAGGTCGCCGGTGAGCGATTCGCCGAGCTCGGCCTCGGCGAACGAGAGTTCGTCCGAGGTGGTGCGGATGCGCTCATCGGCCGCGACGAGCGCCTGTTCCGCGCGTCGCGCGAGGTCGGCGTCCTGAGCGGCGAGAGCTTCCTGATCGCGTTTGCGTTTACCCCAGAAACCTGCCATGTGCTGATCCTACTTTCCGCGGGCGATGGGTTGGCTGCGCATCCGCTCCAGGCGAACGCCGTGCTGTGGACACCTGTTCATGCCGCCGTATCCTTCGCCGGGCGGCCCCGCTTCGGACGCTCGGTCGCGAGCTCGAGCGCCAGCGCGTGGCGGGGATGCGCCGCGAGGCGCTGTTCGACGTGATCGAGCCAGCGCTCCTCTGCTTCGGCGGCAAAGCGCATCGAGTCGACGATCAGCGACCAGGCGAGGGCTTCCGGCGCATCGTGGTCGGCGCCGGCGAAGGTCGCCTCTTGGAGCGCCGCACTCCGGTGCGCCGAGATCGCGCGCTGGGTTGCGATGACCTCGGTGACGTCGACGCCGGGGAGCGTGGCGGCGACGGCGATCTTGACGGCGAGCTCATCCCTGGTCGCCACGCTCCGGACGACGGGGGAGGAGAGCCAGTCGGCGACCTCGGCAGAGCCCGCGGCGGTGATGTGCCAGTACACGTGCCCGTGTTCGTCGGCGCCGCCTCTGGCCACCAATCCGTCGCGCTCGAGTCGCTCGAGGGTGTTGTAGATCTGTCCCACGTTGAGCGGCCAGGTCGACCCGGTGCGTCGATCGAACTCGTGCCGCAGTTGATAGCCGTAGCACGGCCCCTGATCGAGGATCGCGAGCAGGCTCTGGCGCACCGACATATGGACTCCGTTCGTGCAGGGAAAGCGATACCGAGTATATGGATACCCGACAACATCGCTCGGCATCCGCTGTCTGCGAGTGTCGCGACGCGAATCGCTGTGAGTGCTCGCAGGCGACGTGCAGGTCACGGGCCGGTAACATGACAAAGTATGCCTGGCGAACGCCGCACCGGCGCAGGCTCTTGATCCACCAACAGGGAGATGACATCCGTGGCCAATCCTCTTGAGAAGCTGCTGCGCGCTGGAGAAGGACGGATCATCCGTCGTCTGAACCAGGTGGTCAAGGCAGTGGGGCTGCTG
The DNA here is from genome assembly GCF_000956525.1 of Microbacterium oxydans. Lineage (GTDB taxonomy): Bacteria > Actinomycetota > Actinomycetes > Actinomycetales > Microbacteriaceae > Microbacterium > Microbacterium oxydans_A. The sequence continues at coordinate 927,497 of NZ_JYIW01000026.1, read as the reverse complement.
GAGGATGACATCTCCAAGCTCACCGACGAGGAACTCCGCAACGAGACGACGGAGCTCCGCGCGCGATTCGAGAAGGGCGAGACCCTCGATCAGCTGATGCCGGAGGCGTTCGCCGCCGTCCGCGAGGCGGCCAAGCGCACACTCGGCATGCGTGCCTACGACGTGCAGATCATGGGCGGCGCCGCCCTGCACCTCGGCAACATCGCGGAGATGAAGACGGGTGAGGGAAAGACGCTCGTGGCGACCTTCCCGGCGTACCTGAACGCGATCGCGGGCAAGGGTGTCCACATCATCACGGTCAACGACTTCCTCGCGAGCTACCAGGCCGAGCTGATGGGGCGTGTGTTCCGCGCGTTGGGCATGACCACCGGCATCATCGTGTCGGGGCAGACCCCGGCGGTCCGTCGCGAGCAGTACGCCTCGGACATCACCTACGGCACGAACAACGAGTTCGGCTTCGACTACCTCCGCGACAACATGGCGTGGCGCAAGGAGGACCTCGTCCAGCGGGAGCACTTCTTCGCGATCGTCGACGAGGTCGACTCGATCCTCATCGATGAGGCCCGAACCCCGCTGATCATCTCCGGTCCGTCCTCCGGCGAGGCGAACCGCTGGTTCGCCGAGTTCGCGAAGATCGCGCGCACCCTCGAGGTGGGCGAGGACTACGAGGTCGACGAGAAGAAGCGCACGGTCGGCGTGCTCGAGCCCGGCATCGAGAAGGTCGAGGACTACCTCGGCATCGAGAACCTGTACGAGTCGGCGAACACGCCGCTCATCTCGTTCCTGAACAACTCGATCAAGGCGTTGGCGCTGTTCAAGAAGGACACCGACTACGTCGTGATGAACGACGAGGTCATGATCGTCGACGAGCACACCGGCCGCATCCTGGTCGGGCGCCGCTACAACGAAGGCATCCACCAGGCCATCGAGGCCAAGGAGGGTGTGCCGGTCAAGGCCGAGAACCAGACGCTCGCCACCGTCACGCTGCAGAACTACTTCCGCCTCTACGACAAGCTCGCCGGCATGACCGGTACGGCCGAGACCGAGGCCGCCGAGTTCATGTCGACGTACAAGCTCGGCGTCATCCCGATCCCGACGAACCGCCCCATGGTCCGCAAGGACCAGTCGGACCTCGTCTACAAGAACGAGACCGCGAAGTTCGCGCAGGTCGTCGAGGACATCGCCGAGCGTCACGCCGCAGGCCAGCCGGTGCTCGTGGGAACCGTCAGCGTCGAGAAGAGCGAGTACCTCTCCCGCCTGCTCGCGAAGAAGGGCGTCAAGCACGAGGTCCTCAACGCCAAGAACCACGCACGTGAAGCGGAGATCGTCGCACGCGCAGGCCGTCTCGGGGCGGTGACCGTCGCCACGAACATGGCCGGTCGAGGCACCGACATCATGCTCGGTGGAAACGCCGAGTTCCTCGCCGTGCAGGAGCTCAAGGGCAAGGGACTCGACCCCGTCGAGACCCCCGAGGAGTACGAGGTCGCCTGGGACGAGACGTACGAGTCCATGAAGAGCGTCGTCAGCGAGGAGGCCGAGAAGGTCATCGAGGCCGGCGGCCTCTATGTGCTCGGCACCGAGCGGCACGAATCCCGGCGCATCGACAACCAGCTCCGCGGACGCTCCGGTCGTCAGGGCGACCCCGGTGAGAGCCGGTTCTACCTGAGCCTCACCGACGACCTGATGCGGCTGTTCCAGTCGGGTGCTGCTGAGGCGATCCTGGCCCGCACGAACTTCCCTGACGATGTGCCGATCGAGTCCGGTCTGGTGTCGCGTGCGATCCGCAGCGCGCAGTCGCAGGTCGAGTCTCGCAACGCCGAGATGCGCAAGAACGTGCTGAAGTACGACGACGTGCTGAACCGCCAGCGCGAGGCGATCTACGCCGACCGCCGCCACATCCTGCAGGGCGACGACATCGCCGGCCGGGTGCAGCACTTCATCGAGGATGCCATCACCGGCGTCGTGAACGACCACACCGGCGAAGGGCACAACGAGAGCTGGGACTTCGACGCGCTGTGGACAGAGCTGAAGACGCTGTACCCCGTGAGCGTGACGATCGACGAGGTCGTCGCAGAGGCAGGCGGACGCAAGGGCGGGATCACGGCTGAAGGCCTGACCCGTGAGCTGCTGTCGGATGCCACGATCGCGTACGAGAAGCGTGAGGAGACGCTCGGCGAGGCGGCGACCCGCGAGCTCGAGCGCCGCGTCGTGCTGCAGGTGCTCGACCGTCGCTGGCGCGACCACCTCTACGAGATGGACTACCTGAAGGACGGCATCGGCCTGCGCGCCATGGCGCAGCGCGACCCGCTGATCGAGTACCAGCGCGAGGGCTACGCGATGTTCCAGTCGATGATGGGCCAGATCAAGGAAGAGTCGGTCGGCTACCTCTACAACCTCGAGGTCGAGGTACGTCGTGCCGAGGACTCCGAGGTCACCGAGGTCGAGGCGAAGGGCCTCTCCGAGGGCGCCACCGATCAGGGACTCGAATACTCCGCAGCCAACGACGCGGGCGAGGTCGAGGTCCGGGACGACCGCGGTCAGGTGCAGCAGGCTGCGACCGACCGCGTGCGCAAGGCAGCTGCGGCCGCTGCTGCCACCGCACCGCCGGCCGAGGAGCAGGAAGCTCCCCGTGGCGCCTTCGGGCAGCGCACCGAGGCCGCCTCGCCGCCCGCCGGCAACCGTGAGCAGCGTCGAGCGCAGGGCAAGAAGAAGAAGTAGCCACGCGTCGATCGACCGTGACCGAGAAGAGGGCCAGTCCTGGTGGATTGGCCCTCTTCTCGTCCCTGTAGGCTTGGCCGATGACACCATCGCGCCACTTCGACCAGTCGTCGAAGCTCAAGAACGTCCTGTACGAGATCCGCGGAAACGCGCTCGTCGAGGCGGCGCGGCTCGAGGCAGAGGGTCACAAGATCCTCAAGCTCAACACGGGGAATCCTGCGATCTTCGGGTTCGACGCCCCGCACCAGATCGTGCACGATATGCTCGCGGCGCTGCCGAATGCGCACGGCTACAGCGATAGCAAGGGCATCATCTCGGCGCGGCGCGCCGTGGTCAGTCGCTACGAGGAGATCGAGGACTTCCCGCGTTTCGGTCCTGACGACGTGTATCTCGGCAACGGGGTCTCAGAGCTCATCACCATGACGATGCAGGCGCTGCTCGACGAGGGCGACGAGGTGCTCATCCCCGCACCCGACTATCCGCTCTGGACCGCGATGACGAGCCTGGCCGGCGGCACGCCGGTGCACTACCTCTGCGACGAGGAGCAGGACTGGCAGCCCGACCTCGAGGACATCCGGTCGAAGATCACACCGCGCACCAAGGCGCTTGTGATCATCAACCCGAACAACCCCACCGGCGTCGTGTACTCGCGGGAGATCCTCGAAGGCCTGGTGCAGATCGCGCGCGAGCACGAGCTGCTCCTGCTCTCCGACGAGATCTACGACCGCATCCTCTTCGATGACGCGGTGCACATCCCGACCGCCACACTCGCTCCGGATCTGCTCTGCCTCACGTTCAACGGGCTGTCCAAGACGTACCGCGTCGCCGGCTACCGGTCGGGGTGGCTCGTGATCACCGGGCCGCAGGCGCACGCCAAGGGTTTCATCGAGGGCATCACGCTGCTGGCGTCGACGCGCCTCTGCCCCAACGTCCCATCGCAGCACGCCGTGCAGGCGGCGCTCTCGGGGGTCCAGTCCATCGATGCGCTGATCGCGCCGACCGGCCGGCTGCACGAGCAGAGGGATGTCGCATGGGAGGGCCTGGAGAGCATTCCGGGCGTCTCATGCGTCAAGCCGCAGGGTGCGCTGTACGCGTTCCCCAAGCTCGACCCGAACGTGCACGAGATCCGAGACGACGGAAAGCTCGTCTACGATCTGCTGGTCTCCGAGCACATGCTGCTCGTGCAGGGGACAGGGTTCAACTGGCCGACGCCCGATCATCTGCGTCTCGTGACGCTCCCCGAGACCCGAGTGCTGAGCGAAGCAGTCGAACGCCTCGGGAACTTCCTCGCGAGTTACCGGCAGTAGCCGGCGACGTCGTCGGAGTCATGACCGCGGCAAGCGCGCGGATCCCGGCGACGAAGGGCGAGCGCGGTGTGAGATCGGCTATCGGTCGAGCGTGCAGCAGGGCAGCATCGGCTGCGCGCTGATCGTACGGCAGGAAGATGACGTCGGTGATTCCCGCGAACCGCTCGAGCGTCCGTCTGACCTGGCCTCGCGCGTCGATCCCGAGCGGCCCTGACCGGACGCGGTTGATCACCACCGTGATGGGCGTCGGTGCCGTGAGACGACGGAGTTCCGCATGGTCGCGGAGGAACCGGCTGATACCGACCGGGTCAGCCGATGCCACGGCGACGATGGCATCAGCCGCTCGGAGCGTCGCGGTGGTGGCAGCGTGTCGACGGGGACCGGCGAGGTCGTACGTCGCCTCGTCATCGGCGTCGAACGACGCGGCGACATCGACGATCGTCTCCTCGCCCCAGTCGCGGCAGGCGTGCAGCGCCGTGCTGAGCCGCTCGGTGGAGAGCTCAGGCCACCTGCTCGGTCGGTTGATGCCGGGGAAGACGTCGATGTCGCCGCCGCTCGTCTCGACGACCGTCGCGAGCCGGGTGAGCTCCTGGCTGTCGAGCCCGCCGAGTTCGCCGCGTCGACAGGCGGCAGCGATTCCCGGTGCGTCGTCACTGAGGCCGAGGAGCAGCGCGAGGGCGGGGGCGACCGTGTCGGCGTCGACCAGCGACGCATGGCGGCCGCGGCGGGCGAACTCAGCGGCGAGCTGGATCGCGACCGTGGATCGTCCCGGCGCTCCATGAGGCCCCCAGACCGCGATCAGACGAGGCGCCGGCGGCATGTCTCTCGGGGCCGCCGGCGCATCGGGCGGGGCGGCGGTCAGTGCTGCGGCGACCTGCCATCCAGCAGCGTCGGCCGGGAGGACACCGCTCAGGCCGAGCCGCCCGAGCGCACGACTGTCGGCATCGCCGAGCATCATGATGCGGACTCCGGCTCTGTCGCAGGACGAGACGACGTCGGATGTGAGGATGGAGCGATCCGAAGGCAGGAGAATCGCCTCGGCATCGGGAAGCAGACTCTGGAACGATCGCGTCGATGGGTCGACCGTCGCGATGACGGTGATGCCTTCGAGCTCCAGCTCGGCCGCGAGCTCGCCGGCGCGTGGCTCGCGGATCGCGACGATCACGGACGTCATGAGCCGGAGCCGATCGGGACCACCGACAGCGCGGAGCCGCCCGTCACAGCGGCGAGGACCTCTGCGACGTCGGCGCGGTCGATCACGAGCTCGACTGACGTACCGGACTCGGCGAGCATCCCTTGTGCCTCCACGACGTCGCTCACGATCGCGTCGGCGACCAGGATCCGTGGGGCGTCGTATGACCGTCCGTCGTCGAGTGGCGGCGCGCTCCAGAGTTCGACGACGCTGCCCGGATCCGTGTCGTGCGGTATCGGTGTGCTGCTCTCCACCACGATGGTCGTGGAGCGAGCGGCCGACGCTTCGGTCGTCGCGGAGATCGGGACCAGCTCTCCTTTCCGAAGCGTGCGCGATGCGATCTGACCTGTTTTCAGTTCGTCGGGCGCGATGTATCGATCGGCGAGCACGCCGAGGCCGACCTCCGCGACCTGGAAGTCTGCTGCGGTCAGGGCCTCACCCTGCGAGATGGTGCGGTTCGCCTGGAGCACCGGTGTGACGTCATCCGCCGCTGAGACCAGGAACCAGACACCGGCGATCGAGACGGCGACCAGCGCGATGCCGATGAAGAAGCGCGCATCGCCGCGGGACGCGCGGCGTTGACGGGAGAAGATGCTCATGTCGGTATCGTCACAGACTCCTGGATCGCAGCTCGGGAGTTATCCACAGGTGTCCTCGAGTATCGAAACCTGGCATATCGGTGCGGAACAATGGGCGCATGACGAAGTCATCCGTGTCGCTCCGGCAGTATCTCGCGCCCGCTCAAGTGGCTGAGCTGCTGCAGCTCGGCGTCGACGAAGTCATCGGGCTGGTGCAGGATGGGCAGCTGCGAGGTGCGCAACTCGGCTCTCCTGCGAGATGGCGCATCGAAGAGGCGAGCATCGAGGAATACCTCGCCGAGCAGTCGGAGCTCGCCAGGCGCATGGCGCTCTGGCGGCAGTCCCAGACGGCGAGCTTCCCCGAGGTGTGGGGGACGTCGACCGTTCAGGGACGGTGATCTCCGGGCGTCCGCACTGAAGCAACGGCGGAGAACGGGATGATCCGGAACCCCTGCACCGCTCCGGCCAGTCGTGCGGTCCCGGCATCGTGCACCGCGAGATCGAGGTGATCCGAACCGGCTCGATCGATCGTGCCGTGCACGTCGTCGCCGATCAACAGGCTGAGATGTACCGGCACCCTTCGCCGTGCGAGGTCTCGCAGCACGAAGCCGAAGGTCATGCGCTCGCGCAGGGTGGTGTCGGGTTCGGTGCTGTTCTCGAGGCTGGCCAGGATCGTGCCGTGATCGGTGCGGATGCCGCGGACGGCGTGCAACGGAACGATGCGCACGGAACGACCGTGGAGCATATCGTCACCCGGGGCGGACTCCACCGCGATCCAGTCGGATCCGAGCGCGCGGACCGTCACCGGGAGTCTTCGGCCGCTCGCCAATTCGATCGCCACTGACGCTCCCACCTCGGACATCAGCCGCAGTCGACTGCGGAGATCGAGGCGAGAGATGCGAAGCCGTTCGGATTCCGCGCTCAGCGCGGCTCGCTCGCTCTCCCATTCGGCGGCGAGCTGGCCTTCGAGGTCTTCGAACAGACGGTCCCAGTGCACGGGATCGAGCGTAGGACAGCGGTCGAGGGCATGTACGAGTTATCCACATTCCTTCTCCGGACCGCTCCGTGGCGTCCGTGGACGTGCTCCACTGTCACCCGAAATCCCCGACGGAGAGCACATCATGATCCTGCACGAGTACTTCGCACCGCAGCCCACCGCGACCGCGGCGCTTCCTGACCCTGAACCGCTGCTGCGCGCATTGACGCAGGGGGTGCTCGAGGCATTGGCCGGCGTCCGTGAGGTCGACCAGCTGGCCCGCTGGTTCAGCGAGGATGCGTATCGCACGCTCGTGAGCCGAGCGAATCTCTCCGCGCGGGCACGCAGCGCGAGAGGCATCGCGCCGACACGACCGACATTCGCGATCCTCTCGATCAGAGTGACCGAGCCGGCCGACGGCATCATCGAAGCGGTCGTCGTGGTGGCCGGGCCGGGGCGGACCCGCGCCGTGGCGATCCGTCTGGAGGGGCTGGACCGGCGCTGGCGCGCCACATCCCTGGCGGTCCTCTGAGGCAACTCGGCCTAGGCTGGAGGGGTGTCAACCCTCAGTGATCTCGCCCAAGCCCAGGGACTCCTGACCGAGAGCGATGTCGAATGGCTTCATCGACTCGCCGGTGACGGACAGCTGCTCGCCGACCTCGCATCCGCCGACATCGTGGTGTGGATCCAGGCGGACGACAACTCCTTCATCGCGGTCGCGCACGCGCGTCCGAGTGGCGCAGCGACCCTGTTCTATCGCGACATCGTCGGTGAACGCGTCCGCCCGCAGTGGCGCACGCAGGTGCAGGCGGCGTTCGACACCGCCGAGATCATCGACTCCTCCTCGCCGGACTGGTTCGAGGAGACGCCGACCAGGGTCCGGGCTGTGCCCATCGTCATCGAGCGCCGCAAGGGCGCGACCGAGCCGCGAGTGATCGGCGTGGTCACCCGTCACACCAATCTCGGCGAGGCGCGGACACCCTCCCGTCAGCAGATCACCTTCGATGAGTGCGCGAACGACCTGTTCCGCATGATCGCGGATGGGAGCTTCCCCGATCTCGCAGCTCCCACGTCTCCTCGTCGCGGTGCTCCTCGTGCGTCCGACGGACTCATCCGGATCGACGTCGACGGCATCACCACCTTCGCGAGCCCCAATGCGCTCTCGGCCTTCAACCGGATGGGCTTCGACGACGAGTTGGAGGGGGAGTCCCTCGCAGAGGTCACCACACGGCTGATCCCGCCGTCGAGGCAGGTCGACGAGTCGCTCCCGGTCGTCGTGACGGGCCGGGCCCCCTGGCGCACCGATGTCGAGGCCCGCGGTGTCACCGTCTCGCTGCGCGCGATCCCGCTGAAGGATCACGGCACCAGGATCGGCGCGATCGTGCTGTGCCGCGATGTCTCCGAGCTCCGTCATCAGGAGCAGGAGCTCATCACCAAAGACGCCACGATCCGCGAGATCCACCACCGCGTGAAGAACAACCTGCAGACCGTGGCTTCGCTGCTACGCATCCAGGCCAGGCGCACGCACTCCGACGAGGCGAGAGACGCGCTGACGCAGGCCATGCGGCGGGTCGACTCGATCGCGGTCGTGCACGACACGCTCGCGCAGGGGCTCACGCAGAAGGTCGACTTCGATGAGGTCTTCCACCGCGTGCTGAAGCTCGTGGCCGAGGTCGCCGCGGCACCGAACACGCGTGCGCAGACCCGGTCGACCGGACGATTCGGCGTCCTGCCGAGCGAGTACGCGACACCACTCGCGCTCGCGCTCACCGAGGTCGTGACGAACGCGGTCGAGCACGGCCTCGCAGGTCAGGAGGGACTCATCACGATCGATGCCGCGCGCACTGAGGAGAACCTCAGGGTCACGGTGCACGACACCGGCAGTGGCCTGCCCGAAGGTCGCATCGGTCAGGGGCTCGGCACGCAGATCATCCGTACGCTCATCCAGGGCGAGCTCGGCGGCAGCATCGAGTGGCACGGGAGCGAAGGCACAGGAACCGAGGTCGTCATCGACATCCCGCTGCGGTGGCTCAAGCCCTAGGCCGCTCCGGCCGGAGAAGCAGAAAAGACCCGACTGCCGTGAGGCAGGTCGGGTCTTTCTCGTGTCAGTCTCAGGACGCGCGGCGGGCGCGTGCTGCGCGGCGCTTCAGGGCGCGGCGCTCGTCTTCGGAGAGGCCACCCCAGACGCCGGAGTCCTGGCTGGACTCGAGTGCGTACTGCAGGCAGATCTCGGTCACCGTGCAGGTGGCGCAGACAGTCTTCGCCTTCTCGATCTGATCGACCGCGGGACCGGTGTTCCCGACGGGGAAGAACAGCTCGGGGTCGACAGTCAAGCAGGCGGCTTTGTCGCGCCAATCCATGGGGGCTCCTCAGTGTGGATTCTCAAGAACGATCGCGACGCGATGGCTCGATTCGGGTGACGGTTCGGGATCCGTTACCCTGTTCAGATGCGGACGGATGCCCGCGTTTTGTGATGCGGACGGATCGTCCGCCCCACGCCGCTGTGGGAGCACATGACGCTGTCCATTCTGTTACATGAAACCCACGAAATCAAGGGTTTTCGTCCTTCTCATTCGATTCTCAGGAGACTCCGTGCGCGCACCGCGACTCGCCATGACGGCGGCGGCCGTTCTCGCTCTCGAAGGCATCGCGTTGGCCGTCTTCGCCGTCATCGAACTCGCCGGCCTCGGTGCCGGTGACGCCTCGTCGCTGCCGACCGCGATCGCACTCATCGTGCTCACCCTGATCGGCGCGGCCTGCCTGCTCGCGTTCGCGTTCGGCGCTCGCGCCGGCCGCTCCTGGGCTCGGTCAGGTGGTGTGGTGTTCCAGCTGCTCGCTGTGGCGATCGCACTGGCGTCGCTCACGCTGCAGCCGGTGCCCTGGGCGTTCACGATCGGCGTCGGCATCCCCGGGGTCATCGGATTCGCGCTGCTGATCGCGAGTGCGCGCGCGGAAAGCGTGCAGCGCGAAGCCGAGTGACTCCGTTGCCGAGTCGGGCATCGGCCCGGTCGGCACTCGACGCCGGTGTCAGGCGTCGATACCGAGCTGCTTGCGCAGCCGGGCGACGTGACCGGTGGCCTTCACGTTGTACTGGGCGAGAGTGATGACGCCCTCCTCGTCCAGGACGAAAGTGGAGCGGATGACGCCCTCAACGACCTTGCCGTAGTTCATCTTCTCGCCCCAGGTGCCGTACGCCGAATGAACGGCGTGGTCGGGGTCGCTGAGCAGGGTGAAGGTGAGGCCGTCACGCTCGCGGAACTCGGCGAGCTTCGCCGGCTCGTCGCGCGAGATGCCGACCACGCGGTACCCGGCGCCCTGGAGCGACGAGATGCTGTCTCGGAAGTCGCAGGCCTGTGTGGTGCACCCGGGAGTCATGGCTGCCGGGTAGAAGTACAGGATGGTCTTCTGCCCTCGCAGATCCGTGAGACGGACCGTCGAACCGTCCTGATCGAGCAGGGCGAAGTCGGGGGCAGGGGTTCCGGATTCCAGGCGCTGAGTCACCCCGTCAGCCTATCGGCCGGGAGTCTGCTCCGCCTTGTCGGCGAAGGTCTGCAGCAGCCGCTGCAACGAGTCGAGGCGCGCCAGCGCAGTCTCGCTGAGCTCTCCTCGTTCGGCTGCTTCGATCAGCGCGCAGTCGGGGGCATCGGCGAGGTGCGTGCACCCCCGCGGGCAGTCCTCGGCGATCTCCGCGAGCTCCGTGAACGCGGCGAGGATGTTGGCGGGATCGACGTGGCCGAGCCCGAAGGACCGGACGCCGGGGGTGTCGATGACCCACCCGTTGCCCTCGGCGCCCTGGTAGCGCAGCGAGACGGTGGATGAGGATGTGTGCCTGCCGCGCCCGGTGACCTGGTTGACGTGTCCGGTGGCTCGCAGCGCGGTCGGCACCAGCTCGTTCACCAGCGTGGACTTGCCGACGCCCGAGTGGCCGACGAAGACGGTGGTGTGCCCGACGAGTGCGGCGCCGATCTCCTCGGTGGGCATCTCGTCTCTCGCGCTCGTGAACACCCGGAGGTCGAGCCCGTCGAAGTGGGAGAGGAACTGTGTCGGGTCCGCGAGGTCGGTCTTCGTCACGACGAGCAGTGGCCGGATGCCGGCGTCGAGGGCGGCGACCAGATAGCGGTCGACGAGCCGCGCTCGAGGCTCTGGATCGGCCGCAGCGACGACGACGAGCATCTGATCCGCATTCGCCACGATCACCCGCTCGACCTGATCCGTGTCGTCTGCGCTTCGTCGGAGCAGCGACGTGCGCTCGACGATGCCGACGATGCGACCGAGTGTTCCCTCGTCACCGCTGACATCGCCGACGACGCGGGCGAGATCGCCGGTCACGATCGGGTTGCGTCGCAGCTCGCGGGCCCGCGTCACGCTGACCGTGCGCTCGTCGTCGGTGTCCTCGTCGATCAGGACCGTGTAGCGCCCGCGGTCGACGCCGAGGACCCGCCCGATGACCGCGTCGTCGTGGGCCGGACGACGCTTGGTCCGCGGTCGGTTGGCCTTGGGGTTCGGGCGCGCGCGGATGCTGCTCTCGTCGAAGTCCTCGAACTCGTCGTCGAGGTCGCCGGTGTCGTCGAGCCAGCTCACGCGCCAGCGCCTCCCAGCATCCGCTCCCACAGCAGCGTGAACTCCGGGAGGGTCTTGGCGGTCGTGCCGATCTCGTCGATCTCGATGCCGGGCACCCTGAGGCCGATCAGCGCGCCGGTCGTCGCCATGCGGTGGTCGTGGTGGGCCGCCCACCCGCCGCCGTGCAGCGCGCGGGGGATGATGCGCAGTCCGTCCGGCAGCTCCTCGGCCTCGCCGCCGATCGCGCGGATGTTGCCGATCAGCGCAGCGATCCGATCCGTCTCGTGCAGGCGGATGTGACCGATGCCGCGGATCGTCGTCGGCGACTGGGCGAACGCCGCGAGACCGACGATCGTCGGGGTGAGCTCGCTGGCCGGGGCCAGGTCGATGTCGATGCCGTGGATCGCACTGCCGGCTCGGACGGTGAGGGCGCCGCCGTGACGGCTGGTGTGCGCCCCCATCGCCTGGAGGATCTCGGGGAGCATCGCACCTGGCTGCGTCGAGTGCGCCGGCCATCCGGTGATCGTGACGGATCCGCCGGTGACCAGGGCCGCGGCGAGGAACGGTGCTGCGTTGGAGAGATCGGGTTCGATCGCGATCTCCTTGGCGCGCGGCACACCTGCCTCGACGAGCCATTCGCCGACCGCCGGTCGCTCGATGCGGATGCCGCGGCGGCTCAGCGCCTCGATCGTCATGTCGATGTGGGGGAGGCTCGGCAGGTGCTCGCCCGTGTGCACGAGGTGGAGGCCGACGTCGAATCGCGGAGCCGCGAGGAGGAGACCGGAGACGAACTGGCTCGATGCGGACGCATCGATCTCGACGCGACCGCCGCGGATGCGTCCGTGTCCTCGGACCGTGAACGGCAGCGACCAGGTTCCCTCGTCGTCGATGTCGACGCCGAGGTCGCGCAGTGCGCTGATGAGCCCACCCATCGGGCGGTGCAGTGCAGTCTCATGTGCGGTCAGGTGCACGTCGCGGGAGGCGAGGCCGGCGAGCGGCGCGATGAAGCGCATCACGGTACCGGCCTGACCGCAGTCGATCGTCACGCCGCCGGTGAGCTTCGCAGGGGTCACGACGAGGTCTGGGCCGAACTCGCCACCGGCGTCGACCTCTTCGATCCCGACGCCGAGCGCACGCAGTGCGTCGACCATGCGGCGGGAGTCGTCGGAGTGCAGCGGGGCCACCAGACGACCTGGTCCGTCGGCGATCGCAGCGATGATGAGCTCGCGATTCGTGAGCGACTTCGAGCCGGGAATCGTCAGGGTCGCGTGCACGGCATCGGTGCTGGCGGGCGCGTTGTAGGCACCGCTGACCGGGGGAGGGGAATACCTGTTGGTGCTCATCGGTTTCCACCTTAGTGAACAGCGGCGCACCCGCCGAGAAGGAGACAGCATGCTCGCCACGTTGGAACGCGAAACGGTGGACATCAGCGGCCTAGACTGGCCCGTGATGGATGACACCGGAACAGCAGACACCGTCGGCGACCCTCGACAGGAATTCGAAGAGCAGGCGATCCCGTTCATGGATCAGCTCTATGCCGCCGCGATGCGTATGACGCGCAATCCCGCAGACGCCGCCGACCTCGTGCAGGAGACGTTCGTGAAGGCCTACGGGTCGTGGGCGACGTTCTCGCAGGGCACGAACCTCAAGGCCTGGCTGTACCGGATCCTCACCAACACGTACATCAACATCTACCGCAAGAAGCAGCGCGAGCCGTTCCAGGGCACGATCGACGAGCTCGAGGACTGGCAGCTCGGCGGCGCGGAGTCGACGACGGCTTCGCACAGCCGTTCGGCCGAGGCGGAGGCGATCGACCGCATGCCGGCATCCGTCGTCAAGGATGCGCTGCAGGCCGTCCCGGAGGACTTCCGGCTGGCGGTGTACCTCGCAGACGTCGAGGGATTCGCCTACCAGGAGATCGCCGACATCATGAAGACACCCATCGGCACCGTGATGAGCCGTCTGCATCGTGGCAGGCGGATGCTGCGGGAGCTGTTGGCTGATTACGCCGTGGAGCGGGGCATCGCCGCGGCTGAGAACACGAGGAGCGCGAAATGAGCGACTGCGGCTGCGACAAGGCCCGTCAGGATCTGGAGGAGTACCTCCGCAACGAGGTGTGCAACACCGAGCACACCGAGATCCGCGAGCATCTCGAGAACTGCCCGTCCTGTCGGGATGAGGCGCTCGTCGCCACGACCCTGACCGAGGTCGTGGCCCGGGCCTGCAAGGAGACCGCTCCGGAGGAGCTCCGCGACCAGGTGTTCGCACGCCTGCGTGAGGTGCAGTCCGCTCAGCACTGATCGGCTGCGACCGATGTCGGCCGGCGACTCTAGGCTGGAGTCATGACGAGCATCGATCATCGTGAAGTTCCGGCTGACCAGACCTCTCGGGAGCGGTTGCGCACCCGCGGTCTGGACTACCGCGTCGTCGATCAGCGCGACGAGGCGAAGGCGGTCCCGTTCCAGCGGGCCGTGCACCGAGGCTTCCTCGGCGGTGAGCCGACGGCCGAGTCGCTGACCCACGAGCGCAGGACGCTCACGACGCGACGGACGGTCGGCGTCTTCGAGCACGACGCGGCAGACGACGCGAAGCCGATCGGCACGGTCGACGCCTGGGTGACGCCCATGACGATCCCGGGCGGCGAGATCGATATGTGGGCGATCAGCGGAGTGACGGTCGCAGCGACGCATCGCCGCCGCGGCATCGCCAGGTCGCTGCTCGAGGGAGAACTGCGAGCCGCGGCGTCCGCCGGCGTTCCGCTCGCCGGACTCACGGTGTCCGAGGCGACGATCTACGCCCGCTACGGCTTCGGTGCGGCGCTGCCGGCCGTCCGGTACACGGTGGACACCCGCCGAGCCGGCTGGGGCGGTCACACGCCTGCCGGCAGCCTGGAGTACCGGGAGCGCGAGGAACTGGTCGAGGACCTGGCATCCGTGCACGATCGCGATCGGGTGACCCGGTCGGGCCGCATCCCCGGCTGGCCGGAGCGCTGGGAGGGCTATGCGGGCATCTCGCCGGGAGAGACGGACCGGGAGAAGGTGCGCGGCGTCCGCTACCTCGATGAGGACGGTGAGGTGCGCGGCGTGATCGTGTACTCGCTGGAGGACGCCAGCGGCACGTTCCGGTTCAGCCTGCGCGTCCGTGCGCTCTTCGCCGATACGGTCGACGCGCGCGCGGCGCTCTGGCGCTTCGCGCTGCAGCACGACCTCGTCGACGAGGTCACGGCCGACCTGCAGACTCCTGACGACCCGCTGCCGTGGCTCGTGGCCGACCAGCGCGGTGTGAAGCAGGAGGTCCACGACCACGGCTGGCTGCGCATCCTCGATCTTCCCCGGACGCTCGAGGCACGCCGGTACTCCGCACCGCTCGACCTCGTCCTGCGCATCGAGGATCCGCTCGACTTCACCGAGGGCACGTGGCGCCTGCGCGTCGACGAAGACGGCGCAGCGACGGTCGAGCACAGCGATGCGGACGCCGATGCGACGCTCGGCGTCTCGGCGCTGTCATCGATCTACGCCGGCGCTGTCCGCGCAGAGACCCTGCGCGGTGCAGGGAAGATCGTCACCACCGCTGCGGTCGCCGATCAGCTCGACCGGGCGTTCATCGCCCTGCCGGCGCCCTCGCTCGACATCTGGTACTGAGCAACGCCGCAGGCAGACGGAAGGGGCGCCCCGACTTCTCGTCGGGGCGCCCCTTCTCGTCTGCGTTCGATCAGCTGACCGTGAGCGCCTCACGCAACAGGGTCGCCTGCTCAGCCGCGTGCACCTTCGACGAACCGGTCGCGGGCGACGCCGAGGCCGTGCGGGCAACCGGGCGGAACGTGCGGTCGCCGGGGACACCGGCGAAGGCGAGCGCCAGGAACGGCCAGGCGCCCTGGTTCTCCGGCTCCTCCTGCACCCACACCAACTCGGCGTTCGGGTAGGAGTCGGTGACCTTCTTCAGGTCCTCGATCGGCGTCGGGTAGAGCTGCTCGAGACGCACCAGCGCGACCTCGGGGTTCGGGTTCTTCTCGACCTCGGTGCGCAGATCCCAGTGCACCTTGCCGGAGTGAACGAGCACCCGTTTGACGGCTGCGCGGTCGAGTTCGCGGTGGTCGTCGATCACTGGCTCGAAGCGGCCCTGCGTGAAGTCCTCGACCGGGCTGGTGGCGCCGCGCAGACGCAGCATCGCCTTCGGGGTGAAGACGATGAGCGGCTTGCGAGGACGCGCGTACGCCTGGCGGCGAAGCAGGTGGAAGTACGACGCGGGCGTCGACGGGCGCGAGACGATCATGTTGTCCTGCGCGCACAGTTGCAGGAAACGCTCGATGCGGGCGGACGAGTGATCCGGTCCCTGGCCCTCGTAGCCGTGGGGGAGCAGGAGCGTGACGCTGGACTGCTGTCCCCACTTCTGCTCGGCAGCCGAGATGTACTCGTCGATCACCGACTGGGCGCCGTTGACGAAGTCGCCGAACTGCGCCTCCCAGAGCACGAGTGCCTCAGGGGCCTCGACCGAGTAGCCGTACTCGAAGCCGAGCGCTGCGTACTCGCTGAGCAGCGAGTCGTAGACGAAGAAGCGGCCCTGTGCATCCGACAGGTTCGACAGCGGCAGCCATTCCTGGCCATTGGCCCGGTCGTGCAGTGACGCGTGACGCTGCACGAAGGTGCCGCGACGGGCATCCTGTCCCGCGAGGCGGACCGTGGTTCCCTCGACCAGCAGCGATCCGAAGGCGAGCAGCTCGCCGAAGCCCCAGTCGATGCCGCCGTTGCGGCTCATGTCGAGACGCTTCTCGAGCAGCTGGTTGATCTTCGGGTGCACCGTGAAGCCTTCCGGCTTGTTCACGAAGGCATCGCCGATCAGCTGGATGACCTCATTCGGTACACCGGTCACATCGGGCGCACCGACCTGGTCCTCGACCGGCGGCAGCTCGGGAGCGATCGGCGTCGCACCGGTCTCGGCGGCGTGGGTCTCGGCGAACGCGATCTCGAGACGGTTCTGGAAGTCCGCCTTGGCCTCGTCGTACTCCTGCTCGGTGATATCGCCGCGGCCGACGAGCGACTCGGTGTAGAGGCGGCGGACCGAGCGCTTCGCCTGGATCAGGTCGGTCATCAGCGGCTGCGTCATCGAGGGGTCGTCGCCCTCGTTGTGTCCGCGTCGGCGGTAGCAGACGAGATCGATCACGACGTCGCGGTGGAACCGCTCGCGGTATTCGAACGCGAGCTGCGCGACGTGGATGACGGCCTCGGGGTCGTCGCCGTTCACATGGAACACCGGCGCCTGGATCGTCTTCGCGACGTCCGTCGCGTAGATCGAGGTGCGTCCGTCGCTCGGGGTGGTCGTGAAGCCGACCTGGTTGTTCACGACCACGTGGATCGTGCCGCCGGTGCGGTAGCCGCGCAGCTGCGACATCTGCAGCGTCTCCACCACGACGCCCTGGCCTGCGAAGGCGGCGTCACCGTGCACGAGGATCGGCAGCCAGGCGAAGGTGCCGATCGGCTTGCGGTCCTGCTTCGCGCGGACGATGCCCTCGAGCACGCCGTCGACGGTCTCGAGGTGCGAGGGGTTGGCAGCCAGGTAGACCGGCAGCTCCGACTCGTCGTCGGCGACGAAGGTGCCCTCGGTGCCCAGGTGGTACTTCACGTCACCGGAGCCGCGCTGGTTTCCGGGCGTCTGGGTTCCCTCGAACTCGCGGAACACCTGACCGTAGGTCTTGCCCGCGATGTTGGTGAGCACGTTCAGGCGGCCACGGTGGGCCATGCCGATCGCCGCGCCGTCGAGCCCCGCGGTCGCCGCTCCCTGGAGGATCTCGTCGAGCAGCGGGATGAGCGACTCGCCGCCCTCGAGGGAGAACCGCTTCTGGCCGACGAACTTCGTCTGCAGGAAGGTCTCGAAGGCCTCGGCCTCGTTGAGCTTGCGGAGCACCCGCAGCTGCTCGTCGTGGCCGGGCTTCTGGTACTTGACCTCGACCTTCTCCTGGAACCAACGGCGCTGCTCGGGGTCCTGGATGTGCATGTACTCGATGCCCAGCGTGCGGCAGTAGGAATCGCGCAGCACGCCGAGGATGTCACGCAGCTTCGCGACGCGTCGGCCACCGAAGCCCCCGGTGACGAACTCGCGGTCGAGATCCCAGAACGTGAGGCCGTGGCTCTCGATCTCGAGGTCCGGGTGCGAGCGCTGCTGGTACTCGAGCGGGTCGATGTCGGCCATGAGGTGGCCGCGGACCCGGTAGGAGTTGATCAGCTCCTGCACCCGCGACTGCTTGTCGACGCGCTCGGCGAGGTCGACGGCGATGTCGGGGTTCCACCGGATCGGCGCGTACGGGATGCGGAGAGCGGCGAAGATGTCGTCATAGAAGCCGCGCTGGCCGATGAGGAGTTCGTGCACCTTCTTCAGGAACTCGCCGGAGCCGGCACCCTGGATGACGCGGTGGTCGTAGGTGCTCGTGAGCGTGATCGTCTTGCCGATCGCGAGCTCGTTGAGGGTTCGAGCGCTGGCGCCCTGGAACTCGGCCGGGTATTCGAGGGCACCGGCGCCGATGATGCAGCCCTGGCCCTTCATCAGACGCGGCACGGAGTGCACGGTGCCGATGCCGCCGGGGTTGGTCAGCGACACCGTGGTGCCCTGGAAGTCCGCGGCGGTGAGCTTGTTGTTGCGGGCACGGGTGACGAGGTCTTCGTAGGCGACCAGGTACTCGCTGAAGCTCAGGGTGTCGGCCCGCTTGATGCTGGGCACCATGAGCGCGCGCGTGCCGTCGGGCTTGGGCAGGTCGATCGCGATACCGAGGTTCACGTGGGCCGGCGCGACGACGGAGGGCTTGCCGTCGATCTCGGCGTAGAACACGTTCTGGCTGCGGAACTCGTCGAGCGTGCGGATGAGCGCCCAGCCGATGAGGTGCGTGAAGCTGATCTTGCCGCCGCGCGTGCGTGCCATGTGGTTGTTGATGACGATGCGGTTGTCGATCATCAGCTTCGCCGGGATCGTCCGCACGCTGGTGGCGGTCGGGACGGTCAGCGACTCGTCCATGTTCGCGGCGAGGGTCTTGGGCAGACCACGGAGCGGGGTGACCTTGTCCTCTTCAGCGGCGTCCTGCGTCTCCTTCGCCGCGGGCTTCGGAGCCTGCGCCGGGATGGGAGCGGCCGTCGCCGGCTTCGCGGTCGTCCTCGCCACGGGCTGGGAGCCGATCACCGGGATCGGCGCGGTCACGGGGTGATCAGCGGGCGGCGCTGCTGCCGCCGGCGCGGCCGACGCGGCAGGTGCTGAGGCCTCGGAGTGGTACTTCTCGAGGATCGGCCACCACTCCTTGTCCACGGAGTCGCGGTTCTCCTTGAACTGCTCGTAGAGCTCTTCGACGAGCCAGGAATTGGCTCCGAACCCCCCGTCGCCTCCGACGCCGGTCACCTGGTTCGACACGCTCGATCGCCCTCTTTCATCGCTGAAGCACACTGTGCTGATCACGGGCGCGGTCATGCGCCCGGGTTCGCACACTCTCGATCATCAAGCCTAACGTGTTTCGCACCCGCAATCGTCGAAGCAACCCGCCGTGGACGCCACGATCTCGGTACCGTGGAGACATGGAGTTCTCTGGTGCGTTGCCGACAGTCGATCTGACCTACTCGGACGTGTTCCTGGTGCCACGACGATCGGCGGTGACGAGCCGCCTCCAGGTCGATCTGGCGCCGCGCGACGGCACACCGGCCACACTCCCGTTGGTCGCGTCGAACATGAACTCCGTCACCGGTCCTCGCCTCGCCGCCGTGCTCGCACGCAGAGGGGGAATCGGCGTCCTGCCGCAGGACATGCCGCTGCAGGATCTCGACGCGGCGATCCGCGAGGTCAAGGCGCAGCCCGTGCTGTGGGACACGCCGCTGGTGTTGCCGCCGGAGGCATCCGTCGCCGATGCGCTCCGCCTGCTCCCGGCGACCGCGGGCCACGGGATCGTGGTGGCGCACGGACCGGCGCCGGTGCAGGTCGACCGGATCGTCGGCGTCCTCCCTGCCACGCGCCTCGCGACCGCGCTGCCCGATGCCCAGCTCGGCGATCTCGTGCGTGCTGGGACACCTTCGATCGACGCCGACGACATCGGCTCGGAGCGACACGCGTTCGACGTGATCACCGACGCCGAGGTCGAGATGGTCACCGTCGTGCACCACGGGCACCTGGTCGGCACGCTCAGCGCCCGCAGCGCCCTGCGCTCCACGCTGTACCGTCCGGCGCTCGACGCCGACGGTCGGCTGGCGGTCGCCGCAGCCGTCGGGATCAACGGAGATGTCGCAGCCAAGGCTCGCGCGTTGGCTGCTGCCGGGGTCGACGTGCTGGTGCTCGACACCGCGCACGGCCACCAGGAGGGGATGCTGCGGGCACTGCGAACGGTCTCGGAGCTCGGACTCGGACTGCCGATCGTCGCCGGCAACATCGTCACGGCCGACGGCGTCAAGGATCTCGTCGAAGCCGGTGCGTCGATCCTCAAGGTCGGTGTCGGGCCGGGCGCGATGTGCACGACGCGCATGATGACCGCTGTCGGGCGCCCGCAGTTCTCGGCCGTGCTCGAGACGGCGCAGGCGGCGCAGGAGCTGGGCGCCCACGTCTGGGCGGACGGCGGCGTCCGCTACCCCCGCGACGTGGCACTGGCACTCGCGGCCGGTGCGGCATCCGTCATGGTGGGTTCCTGGTTCGCCGGCACGATCGAGGCGCCGGGGGAGCTGCAGACCGACGACGACGGGCGTATCTACAAGGAGTCGTGGGGGATGGCCTCGACCAAGGCCGTGCAGGCTCGGTTCGGCCGACTGGACGCCTACGAGCGGGCGCGCAAGGAGCTGTTCGCCGAGGGCATCTCCTCGTCCCGCATCTACCTGGACCCCCTGCGTCCTGGGCTCGAGGACCTGCTCGACATGATCACCTCCGGCGTGCGCTCGTCCTTCACGTACGCGGGCGCCGCGAGCGTTCCGGAGTTCCACGAGCGCGCCCTCGTCGGCCTGCAGTCCGCTGCGGGATACGAGGAGGGCAAGGCGCTGCCGGTCAGCTGGTGAGGCATCCGAGCGGACAACCCTGCGCGAGCGAGCGTGAGAGCACGCGCGTTCGGTAGAATCGTCTGCATAATGGACGACCCTCCCAGTTGTAGTACCTCGCCCCACTGCCCGCCTCTCGCACCGGAGAGGAACCGCTGATGGACTACATCATGTTGGGCGTGGGGCTGCTGCTCACGGTCGGCACCGGCCTCTTCGTCGCGAGCGAGTTCGCGCTGGTCAATCTCGACCGCGCTGAGCTCGAGGCCCGACAGGAGCGAGGTGAGACCCGTCTCGCTCTCACGATCAGTGCCCTCAAGCACACGTCGACCCATCTGTCCTCGGCGCAACTCGGTATCACGCTGACCACGCTGCTCACCGGATACACCATGGAGCCGGCGCTCTCGAACCTGCTGCGTCCGACACTGGTCGCCTGGCACATCCCCGAGGTCGCCGTCGCTCCGATCGCGACGATCGTGGCGATGTTCGTCGCCACCGTGCTCTCGATGATCCTGGGCGAGCTCGTCCCCAAGAACTTCGCTCTTGCCCTCCCGCGAGCGACCGCCAAACTCGTGATCCCGTTCCAGACCGCGTTCACCGCCGTGTTCCGCCCCGCCGTCGTGGTGCTGAACGGCAGCGCGAACGGCGTCCTGCGCAGCATGGGCATCGAGCCGAAGGAGGAGCTCTCGGGTGCGCGCAGCGCCGAGGAGCTCTCGTCGCTGGTCCGCCGTTCCGCGAGCGCCGGCGTGCTGGAAGCCGATACCGCGACGCTGCTCGACCGCACGCTCACGTTCTCGCGGCTCAGCGCCGCCGACGTGATGACGGCGCGCCCCAGCATGCACGCGATCGCCGCCGGTGACACGGCCGACGACGTCATCCAGCTCGCTCGTCGCACCGGGCACAGTCGCTTCCCGGTCTACGACGAGGACCTCGACGACATCACCGGCGTCGTGCACCTGAAGGCCGCGATCTCGGTGCCCCGCGATCGTCGCACCGATGTGCCGGTCGGAGCGCTCTCGACCGAGCCGCTGCGGGTTCCGGAGACCGTGCACGTCGACGCGCTCATCTCAGAGCTGCGCGCCCGTGGCTATCAGCTCGCGATCGTGGTCGACGAATACGGCGGAACCGCCGGTCTCGTGACCCTGGAAGACCTGGTCGAGGAACTCGTCGGCGAGGTCGCCGATGAGCACGACCGCACCAGGGCCGGCGTGGTCCGGGGCCGTGACGGCGTCACGTTCCCCGGCGAGCTGCGGCCGGATGAGCTGCGCCAGCGTGCCGGCGTCGAAGTGCCGGAGGGCGAGGTGTACGACACCGTCGGAGGATTCGTGATGAGCGTGCTCGAGCGCGTACCCGTCGTCGGCGACGAGGTGCCGCTCGACAGCGGCAGCCTGCAGGTCGTCCGGATGGACGGTCGCCGCGTCGATCGCGTCAGATATGTCCCCAGTCCGTCGACCAGCGATGAGGAGGCCACCCGATGAGCGATTGGGGAGGACTCGCCTGGCTGGTGGTGCTGCTGGTGGCCAACGCCTTCTTCGTCGGTGCCGAGTTCGCGGTGATCTCCGCGCGGCGCTCGCAGATCGAGCCGCGTGCCGAACAGGGATCGCGCGCAGCCAAGACCGCGCTGTACGCCATGGAGCACGCGACGCTGATGCTCGCGACCTCGCAGCTCGGCATCACGATCTGCTCGCTGCTGATCCTGAACGTGTCGGAGCCCGCCATCCACCACCTGCTGGCAGTGCCGCTGCACGCCGTGGGACTGCCCGATGCGGCTGTCGATGCCGTCTCGTTCACGATCGCACTGCTGATCGTGTCGTTCCTGCACGTGGTCTTCGGTGAGATGGTGCCGAAGAACCTGGCGTTCTCGGTGCCGGATCGCGCGGTGCTGATCCTCGCCCCGGCGCTCGTCTGGGTCTCGAAGGTGTTCATGCCGGTGATCTGGGTGCTGAACGCCGCCGCGAACGGCGTGCTGCGTCTGTTCCGCGTCGAGCCGAAGAACGAGGCAGCCTCCACGTTCACGCTCGACGAGGTCGCGACGATCGTCAGCCAGTCCCGCCGTGAGGGTGTGCTGACGGATGCCGCGGGCACGGTCGCGGCCGCGGTCGAGTTCAGCGACAAGAAGGCTCGCGACGTGGCAGTGCCGCTGAGCGAGCTCGTGACGCTGCCGCAGTCCACGACGCCGGACGACATCGAGAAGGCGGTGGCCCGCTACGGTTTCTCGCGCTACGTGATCGTGGACGACGAAACGACTCCGATCGGCTACGTGCACCTGAAGGACATCCTCCGGGCCTCTGAAGGGCCGGATGCCGAGGTCAAGATGATCCAGCCGGTTCCCGCCAAGCGCATCCACCACATGGTGCCGGTGCAGGAAGACACCGATCTGGAAGACGCGCTCGCGGTCATGCGCCGTGCAGGGCGCCACCTGGCGAAGGTCCGTGACGCGCAGGGGCAGACGACCGCCGTGCTGTTCCTCGAGGACATCCTCGAGGAACTGGTGGGCGAGGTCCAGGACGCCACTCGCCGCATCCGCGGTCGCTGACCGAACCGCAGCACGCGCACGAAGGCCGCCGATTCCCGAGGGATCGGCGGCCTTCGTCGTTCACGGCTCGATCGGGCTCAACGCCAGTGCGCCCGATCGTACTGCGGCGGCCAGGCGACGTCGGCGCCGAGCTCGTGGGCGGCGCGGAGGGCGAAGTGCGGGTCGCGCAGCCACTCCCGGCCGGCAAAGATCGCGTCGGCGGCACCGTCGACGAGCACCTGCTCGGCCTGCTCGGCCGCGGTGATGAGTCCGACGGCCGAGACCGGGATGCGACCGCCCTGCCGCACACTCTCGGCGAGCGGCACCTGGTAGCCCGGGAACACGCTGATCTGCTGGTGGGCGACGAGCCCGCCACTGGAGACGTCGATCAGGTCGGCGCCGTGCTCGGTCGCCCATCCGCCGACCTGTGCTGCCTCGTCGGGAGTGAAGCCGCCCTCTGCATGATCGGTCGCGGAGATGCGCACGAACAGCGGCACGGTCGCGCCTGCAGCCTCGCGGACCGCATCGATCACGCGCAGCAGCAGCCTGGCCCGGTTCCCGAGCGAACCGCCGTAGTCGTCGTCGCGCCGGTTCGACAGGGGAGATAGGAACTCGTGCAGCAGGTAGCCATGGGCGCCGTGCAGTTCGAGCACGTCGAAGCCGGCATCCACCGCGCGCTTCGCGGCATCCGCGAAGGCAGTGACGAGGGCGTCGATACCGGCCGTATCCAGCGCCTCAGGCTCCGCGAACCCCTGGAAGGCGATGGCCGATGGTGCGACCGTCGTCCAGCCGCCCTGCGCCGCCGGCACCGATCCCTGTTCGTCTGCCCATGGCCACCACGTCGATGCCTTGCGGCCGGCGTGCGCGAGCTGGATACCGGCGGCGGCACCCCGGTCGTGGATCGCCTCGACGATCGGTGCCCAGGCGTCACGCTGCTCATCGGTCCAGATTCCGGCGTCTCTCGGCGAGATGCGTCCCTCGGGAACGACTGCGGTGGCCTCGGCGATGATGAGTCCGGCGCCGCCGGACGCGAACTGCGTCAGGTGGGTGTGGTGCCACTCCTGCACGACGCCGTCCTCGGCGCTGTACATGCACATCGGCGACACCCACAGACGATTGCGCAGAGTCAGTGATCGGATGGTCAGCGGGGAGAAGAGAATGCTCACGCTCCGACGCTACTCCGCGGTGGGTGGGGCGGGGGTCGTCGGGCTAACGTGGAGTCATGATCGAGGTGCGCGAGTGGACTCGTGGCGATACCGCTCGCCTGCTGCGGGTGCCGACGTCGGACGACGACAAGTACTCTCGCGGCGTGGTCGCGCTGCGTACCGGCTCGGACACGTACCCCGGCGCTGCCGTGCTCGGCACCGAGGCGGCCTGGCGCACCGGGGCGGGATTCGTCCGGTACGTGGGCGGGCAGCGCGCCGGGGATGCCGTGCTGGCGCGTCGTCCCGAGACGGTGGTCGGCACCGATACCGGCCGCTCGAGGGTCGACGCCTGGGTGATCGGCTCGGGCACCGACGCTGACTCGCGAACGGATGCCGAGACCGCCGCACTGCGTGAGATCCTCGCGGGAACGGCCAGGGTCGTGGTGGATGCCGGTGCGCTGGACCTGACCCTCGGAAGCCGCGCCCCGGTGCTCCTGACCCCGCACGCGAAGGAGTTCGCGTCACTGCGCACGACGCTGCGGCTGCCGGCATCCGATGACGAGCATCGAGCTGAGGCAGCCGTCGAGGTCGCTGCCGTGCTCGGTGCGACCGTGCTCCTGAAGGGGGCCGCCACCCTGATCGCCGATGCGGACGGCCAGGTGATCGAGGTCGCCTCCGGCACAGCTTGGCTCGCGACTGCCGGTACCGGTGACGTGCTGGGCGGGGTTCTCGGTGCGCTGCTCGCCGCGAACCCGCATGCAGCGGACGCCGAGGTCGCAGCAGCCGGCGCCTGGTTGCACGGGTACGCGGGTCGGCTGGCTGCCGGCGCAATCGAGGGGACTCCGGGGCATCCGATCGTCGCCCTCGATGTCGCGCACGCGCTCCCGCACGCGATCGCGGATCTCCTGGCATGACGCGTCGGATGACGACACGCCTCGCGGCGCTCTGGTGCGTGTTCCTCGGCGTGCACGTGGTCACTGCGCTGGTGGGCTGGATCTACCCGAGCCAACCCATGGGCGACGTGGTGCTCGTCTACGAGCCCTGGGCGACGCAGGCCCTCAGCGGCGGTCCGATCGTCGGCATCACCGAGACCTGGGTGTACCCGCAGCTCGCGCTCGTGCCGATGCTGCTGACCAAGGTGCTCTCGATGCCGTTGGTCCCGCTGCTCGGCGCCTCCGGGGCGTTCCTGATCGCCTGGGCGGTGCTGGCGACCGCACTGGACGCGCTGGCGTTCGGTGTGCTGGTGGGGCGTGCTCCCGCGCGATCGCGAAGCACAGCAGCCTGGTTCTGGACTGCCGCCCTGCTGCTGCTCGGCCCGATCGCGATCTATCGCATCGATGCCATCACGGTCCCGATCGCCGTGGTCGGCGGTCTCTGGCTGCTGAGTCGGCCCGCGCTCGCCGCAGCGCTGCTCACGATCGGCGCCTGGATCAAGATCTGGCCAGCGGTGCTGGTCGTCGCCGCGACCGTCGCGCTGCGCTCGCGCATACGCATGCTGCTCGCCGCGGCGGCGGTCACCGCCGGGGTCGTGGTCGTGCTGGTCGTGCTCGGCGCGGATCACGAGCTGTTCGGCTTCCTGACCGAGCAGACCGGACGAGGGCTGCAGATCGAGGCCGTCGCCGCGACACCGTTCCTGTGGCTGGCCGTCGCCGGCACCGCGCGCATCGAGTACAGCTTCGAGATCCTCACCTTCCAGATCACGGCAGGGGGAGTGGAAGCCGTCACCGCGCTGCTGACGCCGTTGATGGTGCTGATCGTCGCCGCGATCGCTGCGATCGGGGTCGCGAAGACCGCTCGCGGAGCATCCTTCCACCGTCTGTTCCCGCCGCTCGCCCTCGCGCTCGTGGTCGCACTGATCGTGAGCAACAAGGTCGGCTCGCCGCAGTTCCAGAGCTGGCTGATCGCTCCGGTCGTCCTCTGGCTCGTGTTCGACGCCGCACGGGCGCGGGTGCCCGCCGCGCTCGTCCTCGTGCTCTGCGCGCTCACCTGCCTCGTGTACCCGCTGAACTATGACGCGCTGCTGCGAGCCGATCTGCTACCGGTGCTCGTGCTCAGCCTGCGCAATGCGCTGCTCATCGTCCTGCTCTTCGTCGGTATCCGCGCGCTCGTGCGGGTGCCAACCGACCGTCCAACGAAACACCGGGAGTGAACCATGCTGATCGCCTTCTCCGTCGCACCGAGCGGAACCCCTGCCGAGGGGATCGAGCGCACCGACGCCTCCGTGCACGACGCGGTCGCCGCCGCCGTGCGCGTCGTTCGCGAATCGGGGCTGCCGCACCGCACCACGAGCATGTTCACCGAGATCGAAGGTCCTGACTGGGATTCGGTGATGGACGTCGTCAAGCGCGCCACCGAGGCCGTGATGCCGTTCGGCTCGCGCGTCTCGCTCGTGCTCAAGGCCGATATCCGGCCGGGGTACTCCGGCGAGCTCGATGCGAAGCTCGAGCGCCTCGAGTCCGCGATCGAATCGGGGGAGTGAACAGCCGCTCCGAGACCGCGGCCTCACGTCTCAGGCGTGCAGCCGGGCGCCCTTCGTGATGCGGTCGAGCGCGTTGCGGGGCCCACGAAGCGCGATGCCGACGAGATCGAGGTCGGCGGATGACACCGCCGCCACCGCTGCCCGGTTCGCATCGTCGTGGCCGGTGTCGAACAGCTGTCGCGTATAGATCGCGAGCGCCATGTCGTCGCGCGCGCTCGCCTTCTCGCGAGCGGTGCGCAGGAGCGCCGCGTCTCCGGTCATCACGAGGACGGGCTGCCGCAGCATCGGGAGGTACTCGGTGCCGTCACCGTCGCGGTACGGCTCGCCGGTCAGTCCAGGTGAGCTCACAGCGATGCCCGACATCAGGAACGCCGTGACGTTGAGCTCCTGCCACGCCGCCAGGTCGTCGTTCAGGAGGACCACGACCTTCGTGTCGAAGCGAGGGGTGGAGGCCGGATGATCGTGGGCTGTGTGCGTCGTGCTCATGACTCCACGATCTCGCCTCGTGCATCACCGCGTCTTGTACGTTTCTTGCATGACCGAACGCGTGCGAGCCTGGCACCCCGCCGTGCCAGCGGTGCGTGAGGTCTACCATGCGGCGTTCGGGCACGCATATCCGATGCACGCGCACGACGGCTGGGCGGTCATGCTCGTCGACGAGGGTGCGGTCGCCTACGACCTGGACAAGGCAGGGCACTTCGCAACGCCGCAGGCGCTCACCCTGCTCCCGCCCGGCATCCCGCACGACGGCAGGTCCACGATCGACGGCGCGATCTATCGCAAGCGGGTGCTGTACCTCGACAGCACCTGGCTCCCTGAGCGCGCGCCAGGGGCGGCTGCCGGACACCCGACGCTCGCCGACACCGAAGCGCTGGTCGATGCGAAGCGCATCCACGCCGCGCTCCGTGAACCCGGCGATCTGATGGCGGCGGAGCATTGGACGCTGACGCTCCAGCGCCGGATCCTTGCGCACCTCGGTGCGCCGACGGCCGCGCTCCGGGACGCGCCGATGGCTCGGCGAGTGCGCGAGCTCCTCGACGCGCGCTACACCGAGTCGTTCACGATCGCCGAGATCGAGGCGGAGCTGGGTGCTCACCCCAGCCATCTGGCGCGCGTGTTCTCGCAGACCTATGGCCTCGCTCCGCATCAGTACGTCGTGAGCCGGCGCGTCGATCTCGCCAGACGACTCCTCGTCGACGGCAGTCGTCCTGCGGCTGCCGCGGTGGATGCCGGGTTCCACGACCAGGCGCACATGACGCGGCACTTCCGCCGAGTCCTCGGAGCGACGCCCGGCGCGTTCGCCGACCTCCGAAGACCGCTAGGCTGATCCAGTGAATCCCTCGACTGAATCGAGGGGTGCGGCGAAGAGGGCGCTCCTCTCTCTCGCCATCGGCAGCTTCGGTATCGGCATGACCGAATTCGTCGTCATGGGCCTGCTGCCCGACATCGCAGGCGACCTCCTGCCCAACCTCTGGGCGAGCAGCCAGGAGGACGCGCTGAGTCAGGCCGGCTGGCTGATCTCGCTGTACGCCCTCGGCGTCGTCATCGGTGCGCCCACGATCGCGGGCTTCGTCGCGCGCTACCCGCGGCATCGGGTCATGCTCGTGCTGGCGCTCGCTCTGACGGTGTTCAACGCCCTCACCGTGGTGCTGCCGACCTTCGAGCTCGTCGGTGTCTCTCGCTTCCTCGCCGGACTCCCGCATGGCGCATACTTCGGCATCGGCGCGCTCGTCGCAGCCGATGTCATGGGGCCGGGAAACCGAGCGAAGGGCGTGGCGTTCATCCTGACCGGCCTCACGGTCGCGAACGTCGTCGGCGTGCCGTTGGGCACGTTCCTCGGCCAGCAGTGGGGCTGGCGAGCAGCGTTCGCCGTCGTCGCGCTGGTGTTCGCACTCGCGACGCTGTGCATCGCGCTCTTCGTGCCGCATCACGCCGGCACTCCGGGGCGAACCATGCGGCAGGAGCTCGGCGTCTTCCGCATCCGTCAGGTGTGGTTCACGCTCGGTGTGGGATCGATCGGCTTCGGCGGCTTCTTCGCCGTCTACAGCTACATCGCTCCGTTCGTGACCGAGGTTTCCGGCTCTCCCGAGTGGGTCGTGCCGATCGTGCTCGTGCTGATGGGCATCGGCATGACGGTCGGGAACCTGGTCGGTGGGCACCTCGCTGACATCGATCTGAAGCGCACGCTGCTCTGGGGGCTCGCGGCCTCGGCCGCCGCCTATGCGCTCCTGGCGGCGCTGTCGTTCTGGATCGTGACGTTGTGCCTGCTCGTGCTCGTCGTCGGCTTCGTGTCGTCGGTGCTCAGCCCGACGATTCAGACGCGACTCATGGACGTCGCCGGCGACAACCAGTCGATCGCAGCGGCCATGAACCACTCGGCGCTGAACATCGGCAACAGCCTGGGCGCGTTCCTCGGCGGCGCCGTGATCGCAGCGGGTTGGGGCTTCACATCGCCGGCGTGGATCGGCGTCGCGCTCGCGATCGCCGGCCTCCTGATCGCACTGTGCTCCTACCGGGTCGAGACGCGCAGTCGCGCCGCGTCCGCGCTCATCGCGTCGTAGAGTGTCGGGGTGAGCACCCCGGAGGAATCGCTGCCGGTCGCCGGCACCGTCGTGCTGCTGCGCCCCGCCGATCCCGGCTTCGAGGTGCTGCTGCTCCGCCGCCCTGATCGGGGTTCGTTCGCAGGGGCCTGGGTCTTCCCCGGTGGCAAGGTCGAGGCGGGGGACAGACGGCTCGGCGAACGCGAGATCGACGACGCCCGGCGTGCCGGCATCCGCGAGACGCAGGAGGAGGTCGGGCTGATCATCGACCACCTCGTGCCGCTCTCGCAGTGGCAGCCGCCAGTCGAGGCGCCGACCCGCATCCGCACGTGGTTCTTCCTGGCGATGGCACCGCCCGAGGAGGCTCTGCCGTCGCCGGACGAAGTGGCGGCGCTCGCCTGGGTCCGGCCGGACGAGGCGCTCGAGCGTCATGGCACCGGCGAATGGACGCTGTTCCCGCCGACCTGGATCACGCTGCATCAGCTCTCGGCATTCACGGATGCAGCATCGGCACTCGCCGGTGGCGGCGCGGTGCAGCTGTTCCAGACGCGCGTGGTGGATGACGGGGTCGCGCGCTCGTTCACCTGGGCGCAGGGCCGACTCGACGCCGGCGCGCTGCCCTGGCGCTACCTGCCTGCCTGAGTCAGCTGTCGAACAGTCGACGCAGATGCAGGCCGACCGCCTCGCTCTCGATCAGGAAGCCGTCGTGGCCGAAGTCGCTCGAGAGCACCACCGCCTCGTTGCCGTTCAGCGTGTTCGGGATGCTCCTGGCGATGCGGTGCTGCCCGTCGACCGGGAACAGGCGGTCGCTGTCGATGCCGAGGACGAGCGTGGTGGCCGTCACGGTCTGCAGTGCCTCCTCGACCCCGCCGCGGTCGCGGCCGACGTCGTGCGAGTTCATGGCCTCGACCAACGTGATGTAGCTGTTCGCGTCGAAGCGGCGGGTGAACTTGTTGCCGTGGAAGTCGAGGTACGACTCGACCGCGAAGCGCCCGCCGTGGCCGAGCGGCGAGACGTCGGACTGCCACGAGCGCTGGAAGCGCTGATTGAGCTCGATCGGGCTGCGGTAGTTCAGCAGCGCCATGCGACGTGCGAGTGCGAGTCCCCGGTGCGGACCGTCGCCGTCGGCGAGGTCGTAGTACTCGCCGCTCTGGAAGCGCGGGTCCATCCGGATCGTCTCGAGCTGCACCGAGTTCAGCGCGATCTGGTCGGCCG
The DNA here is from genome assembly GCF_000956525.1 of Microbacterium oxydans. Lineage (GTDB taxonomy): Bacteria > Actinomycetota > Actinomycetes > Actinomycetales > Microbacteriaceae > Microbacterium > Microbacterium oxydans_A. Next base: position 897,291 of record NZ_JYIW01000026.1, on the reverse strand, counting down.
TCGTCACCGGGGGAGATGACAGCACCGCCAGCCGGTCGACGCGCTCCGGGTGGGTCGTTGCCCACTCCAGTGCGTGCATCCCGCCCATGGACCCGCCGATCACGCCAGCCCATCGCTCGATTCCGAGGGCGTCGGCGAGCCGCACCTGCGCCTCGACCTGGTCTCGGATGGTCAGATATGGGAACCGCGAGGCCCACTCATAGCCGTTCGGGTCGACGCTCGCGGGACCGGTGGATCCCTGGCAGCCGCCGAGCATGTTCGGTGCGATCACGAACCAGCGGTCGGTGTCGATCGCGGCACCGGGGCCGACGAGGTCTTCCCACCATCCGGCCGTGGGGTGGCCGGCGCCGGCGTCGCCGCGCACATGGCTGTCGCCCGTGAGCGCATGCAGGACGAGCACGGCGTTGTCGGCGGCGGCGTTCAGCTCGCCCCAGGTCTCGTAGGCGACGCGGATGCCGGGCAGCACCGCGCCGCTCTCGGTCGGGAACGATCCGAATGCCGCGAAGTGCCGGCTGCCGACCGGGTCGCCGTCGCGCCAGGCGCCGGTCGCCGGTGGGCGAGCCCTGAGCAGTCGCACATCGGCCTCGGTCACGGGCGCGGAGGGCACCGTGTCCTCCGAGGTCGTCTGCCAGTCCATCTGTCCATTCTCGCGTGGTCCTGGACCGGCCACGTGAACGTTACGGTCGCCCGCGCGGCGGACATCGGTGGCTTCCGGCGGAATCAGGGTGCGATCGACGTCATCGTTGCCAGATGGTCGCTGTTGCCCGCGCGTGTCGTGGTCGACGTGAGCACCGAGACGCCGCGCACGAAGACCTGATCGATACGTGCCAGCGCGAACGCCGTCGGCCACGTGAAGCCGAGACTGCCGTCGGTCGGACGGACCCAGTCGGCCTGTGCGCGGATGGCGGCGAGCGCGGGGTCTGCGGAGGTCGCGTTGAAGTCCCCGACGGCGATCAGGGCCTCGGCGGTGTCGGCCGCGACCGCGTCGGCGAGCCCGGCGAGCATGGTGTCACGGTCCTGCTGGTGACCGGGACGCACCGAGGCGGCGTGCAGGACGTAGACGGCGAGCGGCGCGGCCGGGGTCTGCACCTCGACGCGCAGCGCGCGCTTCCAGCCGAGGCCGAGGAACAGCGGCTCGGCATCGCTGATCGGGAACCTGCTCCAGATCGCCACCGTCCCGACGGCGTATGAATGCGGATACTCGTCAGCGAGCGTTGCTCGGGCGGCGGCGAGGCTCTCGCCGTCGAGCTCGGTGAGTGCGATCACGTCGGCGCCGTCGCCGGCCAGTTCGGCAGCGGATGCCGCGGCACCGCCGGACTGCGCGCGCACGTTCTGACTCGCCACCGCGATCGGCGTCGCTCCCTCGGCTGCGCCGGTGGGGAAGCCCGGCAGTGTCGGTGCCATCGCCAGCAGCCAGACCAGCACGGGGACGAGCGTCAGCACGACGACCCGGCGAGCCAGGAGCAGCGTGGCGATCAGCAGGGCGAGCATGCCCAGGCCGAGCCAGGGGAGGACAGCCGCACCGGCGGTACCGATCACGCCGGGGATCCAGCTGCAGATCACCGCGAGGAGCAGGATGATGGCGGCGACGGCGAGACGGCGCGCACGCCGAGTGGTCGGCCGCCTCGGGGAGCGGTGCCGCTGCAGGTGCGTGTCGATCGTGCTCTCCTCGGGGTGAGCTTCCATTCTCGACGGCGCAGGCTGGGGGACAGCCGAACGGGGCACACGATCGCCTCCGGTGCTGCGCTGGGACGATGCCGCCGGACGCGACAGTGCCCCGAGCCGGAGCCCGGGGCACTGTCGTGATCTGATCCGACGCTCAGGCGCGAGCGGCCTCCGAGACGCGGCGAGCCGCGGCGAGTGCCTGCTCGAGGTCTGCCTTCAGGTCATCGACGTTCTCGATGCCGACGGAGAGGCGCACGAGACCGGGCGTGACGCCGGCGGTGAGCTGCTGCTCCGGCGTCAGCTGCGCGTGTGTGGTCGAGGCCGGGTGGATGACGAGCGAGCGAACGTCGCCGATGTTGGCGAGGTGGCTGAACAGCGAGAGGCTGTTCACGAACTCGCGACCGGCTTCGACGCCGCCCTTGAGCTCGAACGACAGTACGGCGCCGACGCCCTTGGGGGCGTACTCGTTCGCCTTGGCGTACCAGGGCGAGGACGGCAGGCCGGAGTAGTTGACCGTCGCGACATCGTCGCGGCTGTCGAGCCATTCGGCGATCTCCTGTGCGTTCTGCACGTGACGCTCGATGCGCAGCGACAGCGTCTCGATGCCCTGGATGAGGTTCCAGGCGCTCTGCGGAGCGATGGCCGAGCCGAGGTCGCGGAGCAGCTGCACGCGCGCCTTGATGATGTAGGCGAGCGGGTCTCCGACCGCGGTGGTGTAGCTCGCGCCGTGGTACGAGGGATCCGGGACCGTGAGGCCGGGGAACTTGTCGACGTTCTTCGACCACTCGAACGTGCCGCCGTCGATGATCGCGCCACCGATCGTGGTGCCGTGACCGCCGAGGAACTTCGTGACCGAGTGCACGACGATGTCGGCGCCGAACTCGAACGGACGGATCAGGTACGGGGTGGCGATGGTGTTGTCGACGATCAGCGGCACGCCGCTCTCGTGCGCGACATCGGCGACCGTGCGGATGTCGAGGATGTTGATCTGCGGGTTGCCGATCGTCTCCGCGAAGAAGAGCTTCGTGTTCGGGCGCACCGCGCGGCGCCATTCCTCGGGGTCGTCCTGGTTCTCGACGAACGTGACCTCGATGCCGAGCTTCGCCAGCGTGTACTTGAAGAGGTTGTACGTGCCGCCGTAGATCGAGCTGGAAGCGACGAAGTGGTCGCCGGCCTCGGCGATGTTCAGGACCGCGAAGGTCGACGCCGCCTGGCCGCTCGCCAGCACCAGCGCGCCGGTGCCGCCCTCGAGCGCTGCGAGGCGCTGCTCGAGCACGTCCTGCGTCGGGTTCTGGATGCGGGTGTAGATGTTGCCGAACTCGGCGAGTGCGAAGAGGTTCGCTGCGTGGTCAGCGCTGTCGAACACGTACGACGTGGTCTGGTAGATCGGCGTCGCGCGGGCCTTGGTCACCGGGTCGGGAGCTGCGCCCGAGTGGATCTGCTTGGTCTCGAAGCGCCAGGTCTCGGGTGCGGACATGTTGTTCCCCTTGAACAGTCGGAAGGTCTGATGGCGGATGCCGTTTCAGTGAGAGTACGGAGTATTCCCATCTGTCAACAATGAGCGGGAAATGTGACGTAACAGTGGGGTCCGTCGAAACCTCGCGGGACATCGTACGGTGGAGGCATGGCCAACAGACGTGCAGTGGTGACAGGTGCGAGCTCGGGGATCGGCGCGGCGACGGTGCGCGCACTCCGGAATCAGGGATGGGATGTCGTCGGCATCGCGCGACGAGAGGACCGCCTGGCGACCCTCGTCGCTGAGACCGGCGCATCGGCCATCGCGTGCGACCTCACCGATCCGGTCGCGGTGCAGGCGATGCTCGTCGAGCTCGAGGCATCAGGCCCCGTCCATGCCCTCGTCCAGGTCGCGGGTGGAGCCCGTGGTACCGATCGCATCGAGGACGCCTCGACCGAGGACTGGCAGTGGATGTTCGACGCGAACGTCCTGGCCGCCCAACGCCTCGTGGCGGGGCTGCTGCCGCTGCTGCGACGTGCGGCGTCGGCTGACGGCCACGCCGACACCGTGTTCGTCACCTCGACGGCAGCGCAGACCGCCTATGCGGGCGGCGGCGGCTACAACGCCGCGAAGGCTGCGGAAGGGATGCTGGTGCGCGTGCTCCGTCAGGAGCTGAACGGCGAGCCGATCCGCGTGGTCGAGGTCGCGCCGGGCATGGTGCACACCGAGGAGTTCACGCTGAACCGGCTCGGCGGCGACTCGGTCGCTGCCGAGGCCGTGTACGCGGGCGTCGAAGCCCCGCTGGTCGCCGACGATGTGGCAGACGTCATCGCCTACGCGCTCGGCACGCCGGGACACGTGAACCTCGACTTGATCACGATGCGCCCCGTTGCGCAGTCAGCCCAGCACCTGCTCGCACGTGGCCCGTTGCGCGTGCGCTCGGAAGAGTGACGGTGCCACGGACGCTGGCCGAGCTCGCGGCCGACGGCGAGATCGACGCAGGGTGGGCCGAGGCGCTCGCCCCGGTGCAGGACGTCATCTCGGGTCTCGGCGATCGGCTGCGCGGGGAGCAGGAGGCGGGTCGCGGCTACCTTCCGGCCGGGGAGCACGTCCTGCGCGCATTCCGGCGCCCGTTGTCGGATGTGCGGGTGCTCATCACCGGCCAGGATCCGTACCCGACGCCCGGGCATCCGATCGGGCTGTCGTTCGCCGTCGACAGCCACGTGCGCCCGCTTCCGCGGAGCCTCGGGAACATCTACAAGGAGCGTGAGAGCGACCTCGGCATCCCGCCGGCGCCGCACGGTGATCTCACCGCGTGGAGCGACCAGGGCGTGCTGCTGCTGAACCGTGTGCTCACCGTGCAGCCGGGCGCCGCAGGTTCGCACCGAGGCTGGGGCTGGGAGCAGGTGACCGAGCTGGCGATCCGCGCCCTGGTCGCTCGTGAGCGGCCGCTCGTCGCGATCCTGTGGGGCAAGGACGCGGCGAACCTGCAGCCGCTCCTGGGGGCGACCCCGATCATCGCCTCGGCGCATCCGTCCCCGCTGTCCGCGCGCCGTGGGTTCTTCGGATCCCGCCCGTTCTCCCGCGCGAACGCGCTGCTCGAGGAGCTGGGCGCCGATCCCGTGGACTGGCGGGTGGAGGGCGAGGCCCTCGGCTCTCTAAGCTGAGCGCATGCAGTTCGAACCGGGGGACCGTCGTCGGGTGCTGCCGCGTCATCTTCGTCCCGCTGAACAGCCCGAGACGTTCGCGTACTCGATCCGCCCGGCGCGCGCCGCAGACCTGCCGTACATCCGAGAGATCTACAACCACTTCGTCAGCAACTCCGCCGTCACCCTCGACGAGCGTCGGAGCAGCATCCCGTACTGGCGTGACAAGTTCGCGTTGCAGACCAGGCTCGGTCTGCCCTTCCTCGTCGCGGTGTCGCCCTCGGGCGTGCTGCTCGGCTATGCGATCGCCCAGCCCTGGGCGGGCAAGAACGCGTATCGCTATACGGTCGAGGACTCGATCTACCTCGGCCCTGGCGCAGGCGGCAAGGGACTGGGCGCAGCGCTGCTGCAGGAACTCATCGACGCCTGCGAGCATCTCGGCATCCGCGAGATCGTGGCCGTGATCAGCGACGACGGGGCCGAGGCCTCCATTCGCCTGCACGCCAAGCTCGGGTTCGTCGAGGCCGGCCGGATGGGCCGGGTCGGCGTCAAGTTCGGTCGAGAGCTCGGCACGGTCTACATGAAGCGTGCGCTGCGGCCGACCGGTCGACGCTGGCGCCTGCTGCCGTCGGCGCGCTCGCACTGACGCCGTCTCCTCACTGTTCGCGGGAGGGGATGACCGGGATCGCGGCGAGCAGTGCCTTGGTGTAGTCGTGCTGCGGGCGCAACAGCACGTCGCTCGTCGTCCCTCGCTCGACGACGTGACCGTCCTTCATCACGACGACCGTGTCGCAGAGGTTCTGCACCACGCCGATGTCGTGCGACACGATCAGCAGCGTGAGGTCGGTGGTTCGCCGCAGCTCGATCAGCAGCTCGAGGATCTGCGCGCGCACCGTCACATCGAGCGCCGACAGCGGCTCGTCACCGACCAGGATCCGCGGACCGTGCACGATCGCCCGCGCGATCGCGATGCGCTGGCGCTGCCCACCGGAGAATTCGTGCGGGTACCGATCCGCCATCTCGGCGTCGAGCCCGACCTGCGCGAGCACCTCGTAGATGCGGGACCGGTGATCGCCGTCGATGCCCAGCGCCCAGAGCGGTTCGCCGATGATCTGCGCCGCGGTCATCCGGGGATCGAGTGAGGCATACGGGTCCTGGAACACCAGGCCGGTCTCTCGACGCAGCCAGTGCAGCGAGCGAGCGGATGCCGCGGCATCAACAGGGCGTCCGTCGACCGCGACCGTGCCTGCGGTCGGCCGGTCGAGGCCGAGCAGCAGCCGGACGAGCGTCGACTTCCCGGAGCCCGACTCGCCGATGATCCCGACGGATGCGCCCTCGACCACGTCGAGATCGGTGGGCTGCAGGGCCGTCTGGGTCCGCGCGCGCTCGAAGGTCGACCGCTTCGGCAGGAAGAAATCGCGGCGTAGACCGCGTGCTTCGATCAGGCTCACTGTGCCCCTCCGTCCGGTCGCCACAGCGTGGCCGTCGCGTCGCGCAGCAGTCCCTGCGTGACCGGGGAGGACGGCGCGGTGAGCAGGGTCGACACCGCGGCCGCCTCCACGACGCGTCCGTGCTCGAGCACCACCCCCTCGGTCGCCACCTGCGCGAGCACCGCGAGGTCATGCGTGATGAAGACCAGCGACATGCCCTCCGTCTCGACGAGCGAGAGGAGCAGTGTGAGGATCTCGGATTGGATCGTGACGTCGAGCGCGGTGGTCGGTTCGTCGGCGATCAGCAGCCGAGGTCGGCATGCGAGCGCCATCGCGATCGCGACGCGCTGCCGCTGCCCGCCCGAGAGCTGATGCGGGTAGCGGTCGACGATGGATTCGGGGTCGGGGAGGCGGACGCGCGCGGCTTCCGCGATCGCCCTGGTGCGCGCCTCGCGGCGGCCGATTCCCTCGTGGATACGGATGGACTCGGCGATCTGCCGTCCGACCGTGCGGATCGGGTTGAGCGCTGTCCGCGGCTCCTGGAACACGATGCCGAGATCGTCGCCGCGCAGCTTCGCGAGTTCTCGGTCGGGCATGCCGATCAGTTCGGTGCCGTTCCAGCGGATGCTGCCGCTCGCGGTCGCGCCGTCGGGGAGCAGTCCGAGCACCGCGAGCGCGGTGAGTGATTTGCCGGAGCCGGATTCGCCGATCAATCCGAAGCGGGCGCCGTCGGGGACCTCGAAGGAGATGCCGTCGACCACGCGACGACCATCGATGTCGATGACCAGATCGTGCACGGAGAGCGTCATGCGACCACCGCCGGAGTGTGGATCTCTGCTGATCGATGTCGCAGCGTGGGGTCGGTCGCCTCACGCAGGCCGTCGCCGAGCAGATTCAGCGCGAGCACGGTGATGGTGATCGTGAGCCCTGGCCAGATGACCGACAGCGGATGCACACCGATGTAGCGCTGCAGATCGGCGAGCAGGAGGCCCCAGCTGGGCTCGACCACGGATGCGCCGAAGCCCAGGTACGACAGGCCGGCCTCGGCGAGCACTGCCACCGCCATCGACCAGGAAAGCTGCACGATGAACACCGGTGCGACGTTGGGCAGCAGATGGCGCACGAGGCTCTGCGCCGGTGTGAGGCCTGACGCCTTGGCGGCGAGGACGAAATCGCTCTGCTGCACGCGGCGCAGCTCCGGCCTGGTCACGCGCGCGATGTTCACCCCGAAGCCGATGCCGACCGCCCAGACCACGACCCAGAGCGAACCGCCCCAGACGGAGGAGATCATCATGGCGATGAGCAGCACGGGGAATGCGATCAGGATGTCGACCAGCACCGCGACCGTCTCGCGCAGCCAGCGCGAGGTGAGCGCGCCGAGCGCGGCGAGACTGATGCCGACGACCGTGGCGACGATGCCGGCGCCGACGCTGACGAACACGGTGGTGCGCGCGCCCGCCATGATCAGGCTGAGGATGTCCCGACCGGTGTCGTCGGTGCCGAGCAGGTGCGGCCAACTCGGCGGCAGCCAGCGGTCACCGATCTCCGAGGACTGCGGGTCGAACGGCGTCCAGAACAACGACACGAGCGCGGTCAGCGCGATCAGTGCGATCACGATCAGGCCGAAGCGGCCGGTCGCGGTCCTCCACAGGCGGGGGAGCCAACGGGCGGTCATGCGGACTCCCGCTGTCGTGGGTCGATCGTGCGGTGCAGCAGATCGACGAGGAATCCGATCACCAGCACGAAGCCGGTGAGCACGAGCAACTCGCTCTGCACCTTGATGAGGTCTCGCGTGCCGACGTCGGCGACCAGCATCCGTCCGATGCCCGGCAGCGTGAACAGCTGCTCGATCACGACCGAGCCGACGATGATCCCGGCGACCTGGAGCCCGAGCACCGTGATGATCGAGAGCCCGACGGCCGGGATACCGTGTTGGATCAGCGCCCGAGTGCGGGTGAGTCCCTTCGCGGCGGCGGTCCTGACGAAGTCCTGCCCTGCGGCCTGCAGCGTGGCGCTGCGGACGAAGCGCATGAGCATCGCGCCCTCGACGATCCCGATGGTCAGCGCCGGCAGCAGCAGCGCCTCGATCGCCTTGCCAGGTGTCGACCAGCCGGTGCGCGGGAACCCCTGTGGGGGGAGCCAGCCCAACCACACCGAGAACACGACGATCAGCATCATGCCGGCCCACACCACCGGCACCGCGGCGAGAGCCTGCGCACCGACGCTGAGGGTCGTGCCGCCCCGGCGTCCACGCAACAGCGCTGCCAGGATGCCGAACGGCACGGCGATCAGGACCGCGATGAGCAGCGCCATGATGCCGAGGGGCACCGTGACCTGCGCTTTGAGGAAGAGTTCTTCGCCGACGGATGCGCCGGACAGCAGCGAGGTGCCGAGATCGCCGCGGACGATGCCGCCGATCCAATCGGTGTACTGGGTGATGAGTGGGCGGTTCAGCCCGAGCGACTCCCGCAGGGCCTCGACCTCTGACGGGGAAGCCTGCGTGCCGGCGATCAGCTGCGCGACATCACCGGGGAACACACGGAGCGTCAGGAAGATGACCACGCTCGACACGAGGAGCCCTGCGATCAGCAGGGCTCCTCGTGAGAGCGCATAACGGAGCACGGAGGTCGAAGCCGTCGGTTATTCGGCCGCGACGGTGACGCCAGCCAGGTTGATGCGCGAGTTGATCGAGTCCTTCGGGAAGCCGGACACCTGGGGGCTCACCGCGGTGATGGTCTCACCGTTGTACAGCCAGTCCGCCGCGTGGTCCTCTGAAACGATGCGGGCGGCCTTGGCCAGCAGCTCGGCGGACTTGTCGGGGTCGACCTCGGCCTGCGCCTGCGTGTACAGGTCCTGCACCTCGGCGTTGTCGTAGCCGAAGTAGTAGTCGGGGTTCGCGAAGTTGCCGAAGTCCCGAGGCTCGACGTGCAGCACGAAGCTCAGGTCGTAGTCGTGGTTGGTGTAGACGTCTTCGAGCCACGTCGGGAACTCCACCGAGTCGACGTCGAGGGTCACGCCGACCTTGTTGAAGTCCGAGATCAGCAGCTTCGGGACCGTCGTGCCGTAGAACGAGGGGATCGTCAGGCTGAGCTCGAGGTCCTTCTGACCCGCCTCGGCGAGCAGCTCCTTCGCCTTCTCCGGGTCGTAGGAGACCACATCGGACAGGTCCTCGTACCCTGGGTCGAGCTCCGGGATCGGGCCGTACAGCGGGGTGCCTGCGCCGACGGCCTCGACGAGGGCGTCGTGGTCGATCGCGAGTCGCAGCGCCTCACGTACGCGGACGTCATCGAGTGGGGCCTTCTTGTTGTTGAACGCCAGCGTCGCCTTGTCGGTGGTGCGACCCTTCGTCAGGGTGAAGTCACCGGAGTCCTCGAGCTGCGGAGCGAGGTTCGGGTCGACTGCCGTGAGCACCTGCACGTCGCCGGCCAGTGCTGCGTTGACGCCGGCAGTGAAGTCGGGGATGTACTGGAACTCCACGCCTGCCACGCCGGTGGGTTCGCCCCAATACGCGTCGTTGCGGGCGAAGGTGATCGTGCTGCCCTTGTTCCACCGGGTCAGGGTGAAGGGGCCGGTGCCGTTCTCGGCGGTCTTCAGGTCGGTCGTGTCGCCGGTCTTGAACACGAGGCCTGCGGGGCCGGTGAGCGAGAACAGGAAGTTCTGGTCCGGCTTCGAGAGCACGATCTCCACGGTGTTCGCATCGGGAGCGGTGATCGAGGCGACCGAGGCGAATTCCGCGTTGCCCTGCACGGTCGCGTCGGTGCGGACGGTCTCATACGACGAGACGACGTCCGCCGAGGTCAGTGCTGTGCCGTCGTGGAACGCGATTCCGTCGTTCAGCGTGAAGGTGTAGGTCAGCCCGTCGGCGGACACCGTGTAGTCGGAGGCGAGCCGACCCTCGATCTCGTTCTCCTGCGTGCGGGTGACGAGGCCCTCATAGATGTTGTCGATGAGGATCTGCTCGATCGCAGCACCGCTGGTGTGGCGGATGTCGAGGTTCGTCGGCTCGAGCACGAGGCCGACGGTGAGCGTGGCGTCGGCATCGGGCTCGCCGGTGCTGGTCGCTGCGGGTTCGGGCGTGCCGGAGCAGGCGCTCAGCATCACGGCGGTGGCCGCGAGCGCTGAGATCAGCGCGAGACGACGAGTGCGTCGGAACATGGACATTTCCTCTCGGTGCGGCAGGTGCTGTGTGCCGGTGAGTGTGAGCCTAGGGATCAGGAGTGGGCGTGCGGGTGAGACATGGAACGGAACGTCACAATCCGGCCGGGTGGCCGGACGACGTGACGAGAGCGGCGAGCTGCAGCGGCGCCGTCTCCTGGACGTTGTGGGTCGCATCGATGACTTCGATGCGTGCTGCGGGGAGGCGCCGCTGCAGTTCTGCGGCGTCGTCCTCGCTCACGAAGCCGCGTGCGGCGCGGACGAGTGTCAGCGGGGCCGTGACGCCGGCGAGGTCGTCCCAGCCGGTCTGATGCAACACGGAGGGCGAGGCCTCGGTGCCCGAGTCATGGGCCGAGAGCGCCTCGGCGGCGATGTGGGCGAAGTGGTGCTTCCACTCGACGCGTCCGTCCGGGCGGACGCGGGTGTTGAGGAACACCCCTCGCTCCGTCTCCGGGCGCGTGCCACCGAAGCCGAGTGAGATCGCCTTGTCGACGAGCTCGTCGCGCGTGGCGAAGTCGGTGGGTCCTGCGTAGAACGCGCGGAGCGCGGCAGGTCCGGCCGAGACGTCGATGCCCGGGGTGATGTCGACCACGATGAGCTCCGCCACCAGATCCGGACGGGATGCCGCGAGAGCCGCTCCGGTCAGACCGCCGAGCGACTGACCGATGACGGTCTGCGGGTCCGTGGTCCAGGCGTCCAGTGCAGCGGCGACATCCACTGCCAGCGTGCGCGGGGTGTAATCGCGGTCCTCGCGCCAGGAGGAGTCGCCGTGTCCGGCGAGATCGATCGCGAGCAGCGGACGCCCGATCGCGAGGGCTGTCGTGTCCCAGGTGTGCGCGTTCAGGCCGGCGCCATGCAGCAGGGTGATCCGGGGAGCCTCGGTGCCGAACTTCAGTGCACTGATCGTCCGTCCATCTGCGAGGGTGAGGGTGAGCCGCTCCACGTCCGGAACAGGGACGCCGAGCGCCTCGGCTTGTGCGGGAAGATAGCTGAACTCAGTGATGTCGATCGCCACGTCATCATTCTGCTCCCGACACGCGGCCACGGAGAAATGCGGGAGCGATGTGACAAGTCGAGTCGGCAAATGTCTCCGCATTACGCAGAGCTTTCCTCTTTTCGGATGAGCATCTTGCATTTTCCGAACTGGGAGGCGACCGTTCCGGCACATCGTTCACCGGAATATCATTGAGCCATGAGCGAGACGCGAGTGCACCTGTCCAAGACGGAGCCGGAGGCGTATCAGGCGCTGGACGCGTTCTCCCGAACGGTCGGCAGGATCTGCGCCGACAACGGGATCGATGAGCGGCTCAAGGAGCTCGTCATGATCCACTGCTCGCAGCTCAACGGCTGCGCATTCTGCGTGCGGATCCATGTCGACCGCGCCGTCGCCGCAGGCGTCGACACCGACACGATCACCCAGATCTCCACCTGGCGCGAGAGCGGCGTCTTCAGCGACCGGGAGCGCGCGGCGCTCGAGCTCGCTGAAGCATTCACCTTCATCTCGGAGGAGGGCGTCTCCGACGAGGTCTACGACACGGTCGGCAGCGTCTTCACCGAGAAGGAGTACGCGGCGTTGAGCTGGGCCTGCGTCTCGATCAACGCGTTCAACCGCATCGTGATCGCGGGTCGCTACCCGGTGCCGTCGCGTGCGGCGCAGCCGTCAGCATGACGATCCTCGAGTTCGACGGCATCACCAACGTCCGCGACGTCGGAGGGATCCCGACGACGGACGGTGGCCGCATCCGATCCGGCGTGCTGCTGCGTTCCGGTCAGCTGTCCAGCGCGACCCCGGACGGCGCGGCCGCGCTCGGCGCTCATGTGCGGCGCATCATCGACCTCCGTGACGGTGAGGAGGTCGCGAACGAGCCTTCCGACATCGACGGGCCGGAGACGACGCATCTGCCGCTGTTCCTCGGTTCGGTCCGCTCGTTCTTCGAGACCGACACGAGCCTCGATGAGCTCTACCTGCATCTCCTCGAGGAGAGCGGCGAGCGTCTCGCCGCCGCGGTGCGGATCATCGCGGCGGGGGAGCCGACCCTCGTGCACTGCACCGTCGGTAAGGACCGCACCGGCGTGACCGTGGCACTGGCCCTGTCTGCGGTCGGCGCGGACCGTGAGGCCGTGATCGCGGACTACGCCCTCACGGAATCCCAGCTGCCGCCGGAACGCTCACGCATGCTGGCCGCCTACCTCCGGTCGCAGCATCCGGAGGCCGTGCATGCTCTGGCGCTCGCGACGCAGTCGCCTGCCCCTGTCATGCGCTGCCTCTTGGAGCGGGTCGACGAGCGATGGGGATCGGCAGCCGACTATCTGCGCGCACAGGGCCTCACGGACGATGAACTGCGTGCGCTGCATGATGTGCTCGTGGAGCCCGCGTCGAGGGAACAGGCCGACCAAGGTTAGGCAAGCCTTCACTTGGTGTACCATGGATGCATCATGGAAACGTCCTTCGACACCCGCAGCACTCGCGCGGAGCGCCGTGCAGCCCGTCGACGCGCGCACCACCTCGTGACGGCGGACGAGCGCTCCCTCCTCGAGCTCGAGACGTTCCTCGCGACGCTGCCGCTGTGCGCATCCGGCCGCATCTTCGTCGAGGTCCCCACGGCTGCGGACATCGGCGTGATCGATGCGCCGGGGCGTATGACGGTGACCTGGCTGGCCCGCGAGCAGCGCTCCGGCGCACCCGGCACCGGTCGATCGTGCGCTCCGGGTGAAGCCTTGACGCGTGCGACCTGCGCCTGGGCCGACGAGATGCTCTGCGATGACGAGTTCGAGACGCACATCACTCTGCTCGGCGGATACCTCGGAACCGCCGACATCGTCGACCACCTGACGACCGCGCTCGACATCGAGCCGGCGCAGATCCAGGTACCCGAGCGCTTCGGACTGCTCCGCGCCGAGCGCTGAACCACCGGCTCGCTCCGCTGGCAGTCGGGCGTGCGGACCGTGGACCGCTGAGTCAGCCTGTCAGCGCGAGCGGCGAACGTAGTTGCCGTCTTCGAGCCCCGCCTCGATCTCGAATCGATTGTGCAGCGGATCCCTCCCCGCTGCCCAGTAGAGGAACGGCATCAGGAACCCGTAACGAAGCCACTGCTCCTTGTGCACGGCCTCGTGCCGCAGCACTGCCTCGGTTGGATCGGCGTCTCCGGTGAGGAAGCAACCGCCCACGCACACACCACCCCGGTTGAACGCCCAGTTCGGCAGCCCGCGGAAGACCCAGAGCCCGTTGCGCCGTTCGACCGGCCCGGTGCTCCAGATGGAGCCCCAGATCCAGCCGACCGCGGTGCCCCAGGCGTAGCCGATGCGGCTGATCGGGGACCGCAGCAGGAACGAGGGGATGCGGCGGTCGAACCGCCGGCCACGGGCGAGGGCCGCTTCGGCGGCGGGTCGCCAGTCGTGCGTCATGCGACGGCTCCGACCAGTCGAAGGATGGCGCCGAGATCGTCGACCGCATCGATCGGCGTGCGCGGGGCGAAACCGGAGATCGTGGCGCCGGCGAGCGGGATCTCTTCGCGGAGGCGCCGGATGGCTGCGCTCAGGGATGCCGGCGAGACGCCGAATGGAACGGACGACGAGACGCCCGCGAAGTCTGCAGGGTCGAGCACATCGACGTCGATGTGCACCCACACACGGGAGGCACCGGTCGCGCGCACTGCCTCGACCAGCGAGTCGACTCGATCGATGTCGGTGGCGGAGAGCGACGACAGCGAGCCGAGCAGGTCTTCTTCGGCTTCGTCGAGCTCGCGCACGCCGACCGTCACGATGCGCTCGCGCGGGAGGCCGGGTGTGAGCGTCAGCTGCGCTTCGCCTTCGCCCAGCACGGCGCGCAGAGCCATGCCGGAGAACGCGCCGGAGGGCGAGGACTCCGGTGTGTGCAGATCGGGATGCGCGTCGCACCAGACCACGGCAAGGTCGCCGGTACCGCCGGGGAGGGCATCGAGGGCAGCGACGGTCACGCTGCAGTCGCCGCCGATCACGACGGTATCGGCCGCGACGTGTTCGCGGACGAGTTCTCGCGTCCTGATCAGCGCGCTCAGGCGTCTGACTCCGGTTCCCAGCGATTCGCCCGCTTCGACCGGCACGTCGAGCACGGTGGTGGAGCTGCGGGGCAGATCGCCCGCGATCGCCGATGCGCCGTCGACGAGCAGCATCGCGCGGGCGGCGGGGGAGCCCTGCCATTGCGGGACGACGAGGAATCGCACCATGAGTGCCTCCGGGGAAAGTGCTGATGCCCCGGACTCGGACGTCCGGGGCATCAGCGGGTGGTGTCAGTTGCCTTCGATGGCCTGGCGCGGCGCGGTGCTGCCGGCCTTGAGCTCCGCGAGGCGTGCCTCGACCTCGGTCAGCTCACCGAGGTCTTCCAGGCTCTCGAACTGGGCGTCGAGGCTCGACGCTGCGAGCTCGATCTTGCCCTGCGCGATGGCTTCCTGGCGGCGGACCTTGTCTTCGAAGCGGCCGAGCTCGCTGGTGGGGTCGAGCACGTTGATCGAGCCCACGGCGTCCTGCACCTTGGTCTGCGCCTCGGCGACCTTGGCGCGTGCGAGCAGTTCGCTGCGCTTGTTCTTCAGCTCGCCGAGCTTGTCCTTCATGCCGTTCAGGCCGCTCTTGAGCTTTTCGACGATCTCGGTCTGCGTCGCGATGGTGGGCTCGGCGCTGGTCGCCTCACGCTCCGCGCTGATCTGGCGCTGCAGCGCGATCTTGGCAAGGTTGTCGAACTTGTCGGCATCCGCCGCGTCACCCTTGGTGCGCATCTCGTCGGCCTTGCGGCTGGCCGCGAGGGCCTTGTTGCCCCACTCCGTGGCCGACTGGACGTCTTCCTCGTGATCGCGCTCGAGGAGACGCAGGTTGCCGATGGTCTCGGCGATCGCGGACTCGGCGTCAGCGATGCTGTTGGTGTAGTCGCGGACGAGCTGGTCGATCATCTTCTGCGGGTCTTCCGCAGAGTCCAGCAGGGAGTTGATGTTCGCGCGGACGAGTGTGGAGATACGCCCGAAGATGGACTGCTTGGTCATGGGTGGTTCCTTTCAGAGGGCCGTGGGAGAAGCGTGTCGCATGTGCCTATGAGGTTCGAGAGTGTCGTGAGGTTCAGAAGCGTCGACCTCCTGAACGGCCGCTGCGTCCGCCGCTCGAGCGTCCGCCGCCGCCGAAACCGGAACTGCGGAATCCGCCGCCTCCGCTCGAACGCCAGCTGCTGCTGCGCGAGGACGAGCGGCTGCCGCCGCCGCCACCTCCACTGAGGAGACCGCCGATGATGCCGCCGAGGATGTCACCGCCGAGGCCTGAGCCGCCGCCACCGCCCGAGCCGCCGCCGAATGGCCCGCCGCCCCAACCGCTGTCGTCGTAGCGGTTCGGGTTGTAGGCCTGCACGTCGGACTGCGCTGACGCCGTGGCCTGCCGTGCGAGGTCGAGCGCGCGAGTCGCCTCGGTGAGCGCGGCCTCGGTGTTCGTGGCCCGCAGGTCGAGCGCCTGTGTGAGGCTGGCCTCCGCCTGGGATAGCCGGGTGCGCGCTGTCGACCCGACCGTGCCGCGGCGGGTCTCGACGTACTCGCGCGCAGCGCGGATCTCCGCACCGGCCTGGGCCAGCGTCTGCTCGAGCATCTGCGCGGCGCGTACCGCGCGCTGCACGCTCTCGCGACCCTGCGAGATCGCCGTGTCGATCTGTTCGTTCGCTGCGGTCAGCGCGGCGAACACAGCCTGTGGACTGCGGGCCGAGCCGCTGAGGTTCGTCTGTGCCCGCTGCAGCTCCGCGGCTGTGGCCGATATCGCCCCGGCGATGGTGCCCGAGGGATCGGGCAGCTGCTGCGCGGCCGCGATGTCGCCCTGGAGCTCGGCGACCAGCGCCTGTGCCTGCGCCTCGATGGCGGACAGATCTGCGCCGAGTGAGCTGATCGCCTGTGTGAGCTGGCCGGCCTGGGCGACGGACTGCTCGGCGGTGCGGATCGCGAACGCGGCGGCACCGGTCTCGCCCGCGGCGATCGCCCGGGCAGCCGAATCGATCGAGTGATCAGCCAGAGCGGCGCGCTCCTGCGCTTGGGCGGGGTTGTCGGTCACCGTGCGCAACGCTGCGGCATCGTATGTCGCGGAGAGCGCAGCCAGTGCGGGTGCTGCAGCGGCCAGAGCAGGCTGCAGCGCGGCTCGCTCCGCCCGCACGCGCTCGAGTTCCTGCGGGGCGTTCTGCTCGAGCTTGCGCAGTTCGTCGAACGCCTCGGTGTTCTCGTCGAGCACATCGTCGATCTCGTCGGCGAGCTGGATGATGCGGATGTGCCAGGCGCGGCGATCCTGCACCGTGTCCTCGATCTCGTCGTCGAGCTTCTGCTTGAGGTCGAAGGCCTCGGACATCTTCGTCTTCGCGACGTCGACCGCCTTCGAGAACTCGGCGGTGGCAGCGTCGCCGAACTGCGCCACGGCGAAACCGAGCTCCTCACGGCTGGACGTGATGGCGTCATCTGCCTGCACGAGGGCGGACCCGGCCTGCGTCTGCACCTGCTCGTCGGTGAGCGTGGAGAACGGGTCGTTCGGGTCGGGCGTCTCGGGCATCGCTCCGCGCCTGCGGATCGCGGCCTCGCGACGGGACTTCCGGACCGCGCGCACGATGAGCCAGATGATGAGCGCGATGACGATGATCCCGCCGACGACGAGGACCGCGCTGATCGCGCCCGCTCCGCCATCGCCCTGGATCTCATCCGCCGCGAGGATGATCGCCCCGTCCCAGTCGTTCTGGCTCGCGAGCGTCTGGATCTTGTTCTCGATGTCGTCGAGCTTGCCGTCGCTGAGCGGCCCGTCCGGAGCTGCGGAGATGTAGTAGCTGCGGCCCTCGACGGCGATCGCGAGCAGGTACTGCTCCGAGCCGAGGTTGTTGTTCTGGGCGACGGTGTCAGCCCACGCGACGTTGTCGGTGGGGGAGGTGAAGTCGTCGACCAGCACGACGTAGAGGTCGGCGGAGGAGTTGTCGCTCAACTCCTGCAGGCGCTCCTCGACTGACGCCTTCTCGCTCGGGCTCAGCACCCCAGCCTGGTCGGTGACATACCCGGGATCGAGCGTGAGCGGATCGGTCGCGGATGCCGCAGTGGCACCGAGCATGCCTGCGAATGTCACCCCGATCACCGCGGCCATCGCCAGCCATCGAGTCTTCATCGTCCTACCTCCGACTGACCGCCGTGCCCCCATGTGCCGAGTCTATTCACAGAGTCCGACACGCGACAGCATCCGCGGCCGGATCGCCGTTCGCCCTGAGCGGAGACGCATACGCTGGAAGGCATGGACGACAGGTACGGATCGGATGTGCTGGCCGCTGGGTGGCGTGAACGCGCCAAGAAGCCGGTGCCGCAGGTCCCCGCCGAGCTCGATCTCGTCGTGGAGGTCGCTGATGACGGCTTCTGCGGCGCGGTGACCCGGGTGCAGGGCGGCACCGTCGAGCTGGAGGACAGGCTCGGGCGGAAGCGGCTGTTCCCACTGGGTGGCGGCTTCCTGATCGACGGCTCCGCCGTTCGGCTGACGGTTCCGACGGCCGCGCCGCAGGGGAACCGTCGCACGGCATCGGGGTCCTTCGTCGTCGCCGATCAGCGCGCGCGCATCGCGCTGCCGAGCCGAATCCTCGTCGAGGGCAAGCACGACGCAGAGCTCGTCGAGAAGGTGTGGGGTGCCGACCTCCGCGTCGAGGGCGTCGTAGTGGAGTTCCTCCAGGGTGTCGACCTGCTCGACGAACTGCTCGCGGCAGAGCCTCCGAGCGCGACTCGTCGATACGGCGTGCTCGTCGACCATCTCGTGCCAGGGTCGAAGGAGTCCAGGATCGCCGATGCTGTCTCCCGCGGGCCGCACGGGCGTCACGTGCGCATCGTCGGTCATCCCTTCGTCGATGTCTGGCAGTGCGTCACGCCGCGCACCATCGGCATCGAGCGCTGGCCGGAGATCCCGCGGGGCACCGACTGGAAGACCGGCATCTGCCGGGCGCTCGGCTGGCCGTCCGAGACCCAGGGCGACACCGGGCGGGCCTGGCAGCACATCCTGAGCAAGGTGCACACCTTCCGCGACCTCGAGCCGCAGCTGCTCGGTCGCGTCGAGGAGCTGATCGACTTCGTCACCGCGCCGGCGGAGTGAGCGTCGACCCACGTCTCCTGCGCGTCCGGGCGTCTGCGCCTGGCCGACTACCCTGGAAACATGCCTGAACCCCGCACCTTCCGTGACGAGCCGGTGTCGTTCGTGCGCCGGAGCGGCCGGATGTCCGATGCGCAGGAGCGCGCCTTCTCCGAGCTCGCACCGCACTATCTGCTCGACGTTCCGCGCGACGTCGCCTGGACCTCCGTGCACCCCGAGGCGCGACTCGATGTCGCAGCCGAGTACGGGCGCCCCGCCGACCTGATCGTCGAGATCGGCTCGGGCCAGGGGCACGCGATCGTCGCGGCCGCGACCGCTCGCCCCGAGACCGACTTCCTCGCCGTCGAGGTGTTCCGCGCAGGGCTCGCCCGCACGATGCTCGACGCAGATCGCCTCGGGACCCGCAATCTGCGCGTGGTCGAGGCCAACGCGCCCGAGGTCCTCTCGTCGTACCTGCCGGAGGCGTCGGTCTCCGAGGCCTGGATCTTCTTCCCCGATCCGTGGCACAAGAAGAAGCACACCAAACGCCGCCTCGTCCGTGCGGGATTCGCCGACAACGCGGCCCGTGCTCTGGTCGACGGCGGGCTGCTCCGCCTCGCCACCGACTGGGAGGACTACGCGCTGCAGATGCGCGAGGTGCTCGACGCCGAGCCGTTGTTCGAGCGGGCGTTCGAGGGCGACTGGGCCGAGCGCTTCGACGGTCGCGTCATGACCGCGTTCGAGCGCAAGGGCATCGCGAAGGGCCGCGACATCCGCGACCTCGTCTATCGGCGCCGGCCCCGCGCGTGACCACGGTGCAGCGCACGTCGACCGTGTGGCCGGGTGTTGCGCCGGCCGTGCTCGTGTGTGCGGCTGCGCCTGCGTTCTTCGTCTTCCAGATCCCGTGGCTCGGCTGGGTGCTGCTCGCGCTCGGTATCGGCTCCGCCTGGCTGATCGAACGGGCTGAGCCGGTGGACGCGCCGATCGTGCGCGTCGGTGCCCGTCTCGAGACCGCGAGGGTGGTCGGTGGCCGGCGTGCGCCGTCACTCACCCGAGACCTCTCCCTGATCGCGCTGGGGCTGCTGATCGTGAGCGTGATCCCGCTCGCCGCCGAGCTCGACAACCTCGCGATGCTGCGGTTCACGCTGGCGCTGGGCGGCGCGGTCGCCGTGCCCTATGTCGTGTCGCGCTTCGTGTTCCGGGATCGGGCGATCAGCTTCCCGTGGCGCACGCACAAGCGCTGGGGCCGACTGCAGTGGGGGTGGCTGGTCGCGGTGCTGATCCTGGGCTGGCTGATCCTGCCGTTCTACTTCATCACCAGCGGGGTCTACCAGAACTGGCCCGTCGTGGACACGCCAGATCTCATCGCCCGTCTGTTCGTGGGCGTCGGTGCGGTCGGCATCTGGGATGAGCTGTTCTTCATCTGCACCGTGTTCGCGCTGCTGCGACGACACTTCCCTGACGCGCTGGCGAACGTGCTGCAGGCGATCGTCTTCGTGTCGTTCCTGTGGGAGCTGGGCTACCGGGAATGGGGACCGCTCCTGACGATCCCGTTCGCGCTGCTGCAGGGCTACATCTTCCTGCGGACGCATTCGCTGGCCTACGTCGTGACCGTGCATCTGCTGTTCGATGCCGTGGTCTTCGCGGTGCTGGTGCATGCCCACAACCCGGGGATGCTGCCGATCTTCCTGGTCTAGCCAGCCGAACGGACACGCCGCTCGGCGCATCAGGTTGGCGCAGGCACCCGCCACGCGAGAGAATCAGCCCATGCTCATCGTCGGTCTCGTCCTCGCTGCGGCCTCCGCCGCCTTCCACGTGTTCATCTTCGCGCTCGAGTCGCTGAAGTGGACCGAGCCCGAGACCCGCAAGATCTTCGGCGTCGCCAGCGAGGCGGATGCCGTCACGATGAAGCAGCTCGCGTTCAACCAGGGGTTCTACAACCTGTTCCTCGCGCTCACGGCGTTGCTGGGCGTCGGCCTGACGATCATGGGAGCGGGCACCGTCGGCGTCACGCTCGTGTTCGCTGGCACCGGCATGATGCTCGCCGCTGCGCTCGTGCTCCTGCTTTCGGACCGCACGAAGCTGCGCGCCGCCACCATGCAGGGCACGCTGCCGCTGCTCGCCGTGGTCGCCACCGCGATCGGCGTCACCGCAGGCTGACCTGGACCGGGTGATCTGCACCACGCGATCACCGACGGATGACATCCGGGCCCCGAGGCGTCACACTCGTTGCATGGCCGACTGGGTGCTGCACGTGGACATGGATCAGTTCATCGCCGCGGTCGAGGTGCTGCGGCGGCCGGAGCTCGCCGGGCTGCCGGTGATCGTCGGCGGGCGCGGTGATCCGACGGAACGCGCGGTGGTCTCGACGGCGTCATATGAGGCCAGGGCATTCGGCATCGGATCGGGGATGCCGCTGAAGATCGCCGCCCGCAAAGCGCCGGACGATGCGGTCTTCCTGCCCGTGGACCACGCGGCGTACGAGTCCGCATCAGCGGAGGTCATGGCCGCACTGCGAACGCTGCCGGGCGTCGCCCTCGAGGTGATCGGGTGGGACGAGTGCTTCCTCGGCGCGTCGACCGACGATCCCGAGGCGCTGGCGCGCGATGCGCAGGCGGCGGTGCTGGACGCGACGGGCCTGCACTGCTCGGTCGGGATCGGCGACAACAAGGTTCGGGCGAAGATCGCGACCGAGTTCGGCAAACCCAATGGCTTGTTCCGGCTCACGGCGCAGAACTGGTTCGAGGTGATGGGCGAGAAGCCGACGCGGGATCTCTGGGGTGTCGGACCGAAGGTGCAGAAGCGACTCGCGGAGCATGGCATCCGGACGGTCCGTGAACTCGCCGACGCCGACGAGCAGGAGCTCGTGGCGGAGTTCGGGCCTCGCATGGGCGTCTGGTATCACGGATTGGGGTCCGGGCTCGGGCCGGATGCCGTGGACGAGACGCCGTGGGTCGCCCGCAGCCACAGCCGTGAGATGACGTACCAGACGAACCTCACGACGCCGGGCGAGGTCGAAGCGGCGATCCGCGAACTCGCGGACCATGCGTTCGATGATTGCGCGACGGAGGGCCGTCCGGTCGTCCGCGTGCATCTCAAGGTGCGGTACGCGCCCTTCGAGACCAAGACGTTCGGGCGCAAGCTCCCGGCCGCGACCACGCGCCGCGACGAGGTCATCGATGCGGCACTCGCCCTCGGGAGGACGCTCGACCAGGACCGCGAGGTGCGCCTTCTCGGCGTCCGAGCCGAGATGACGATGCCGGATGCCGGTGACTCGGTCGAGCGGACGCCGGTGCGGGGTCGGATCTGACGGACCCGCCTGGTTCAGCTCGGCGCGATCGCCGCGACCGCAGCCACCTCGATCAGTGCGCCGGGCACGCCGAGCCCCGCGACGATCGCCGCCGTCACGAGGGGAGGCGCGCCCTCCCGTGCGAGGGTGGATGCGACGGCGCCGTAGGCCGCGCGCAGATCGGCATCCTGGTGGATCAGCACCGTCCAGCTGATCACGTCATCGAGCGTCGCTCCGGCGGTGCTGAGCGCGAGGCGGGCGTTCTCGACCGCACGGAGGGACTGCTCGGCGGCATCGGGCGAGACGACGGCACCGGTCTCGTCGATGCCGTTCTGACCGCCGACGTAGATCGTGGTCGCACCGCCGGGCACGACCGCGACATGGCTGAACGCGGGACTGACGACGAGGCCCGCTGGTTGCATGAATGTGATCTCCATGCAGGGAGTGTGCGCCGGGGTTCCGACATCGCGCAATCCTCGACCTCCACCGCGACGCTCAGTAGGGTGGCGAGATGAGCACGACCTCGTCTTCTTCGCGGTGGTCCTCGCGATCGTCGTGGTCTCCGCGCTCTGGGCGATGGAGAACGCCGGCACCCTGCTGCTCGGGCGACTCGATCTCATCGCCGAGGCCGATCTGCTGGGCTGATCCTCGCATCCACGACCTTCGCGCAATCCCCGAGACATGAGAAGGGGCCGCCCTGATGGACGGCCCCTTCTCGTGATCTGGTCGGATCAGAACTTCAGCAGCACCTTGCCCACGCGTCCTGGCGTCTTGCTCAGACGCACGGCGTCGGCGACATCGGCGGCGTCGAACACGCCGGCGACCGGCAGCGTGAGCGTGCCGTCGGTGACGCGCTGCACGAGCTCGCCGAACAGTGCACCGCGCTTCGCAGGGTCGAGCGCCGGCATGACCTTGCTGCCCCAGAAGCCCTTGACCGTGGCCTGCTTGAAGATCACGTCGGATGAGGCGATCTGCATCACGGGGGAGGCCATCGCGCCGAAGGCGACGAGCGTGCCGCCTTCGCTCAGCAGCGAGAGCACGTCACCCGAGGCTGTGCCGCCGACCGAGTCGACACCGGCGACGACGGGGGCTCCGCCGGTGAGGCGTGCCGCCTGCTCGCGCCAGTCGTCCTGGTCGGTCGAGATGACGTTCTCGATGCCCTGGGCGCGCAGCTCCTCCACACCCTCGGCGCGGCGGACGAGACCGAGCACGTTGACGCCTCGTGCGGCGCCGAGCTGTGCGAGCATGCGTCCGACTGCGCCGTTCGCAGTGTTCTGCACGATCCAGTCGCCCTCGTTCACCTCGAGGAAGTCCAGCAGCGTGATCGTGCTGAACGGCATGGAGACGAGCTGAGCGGCGCTCTCGTCCGGGAGGCCGTCGGGTACGGGGATCAACCCGGCGGCGTTCGCGACGATGTACTCGGCCCAGGCACCGAATGTGCCGCCGGTTGCGACTCGCTGTCCGACGGTCAGATGCTCGACACCCTCACCGAGGGCGTCGACGATGCCGAGCGCCTCGGTGCCCGAGCGGGCGGGCAGCTCCGGCTTGAAGCCGTAGGTGCCGCGGACGGTCCACAGGTCGTGGTTGTGGATGGGGGAGAGGACGATGCGCAGCCGCACCTGTCCTGCGCCGGGCTCGGGAAGCGGCTGCTCCTCGAGCGCGAGGACGTCTTCTGCTTCGCCGAATGCGGGGTGGACGAGCGCCTTCATGGTGGTCTCCTTCGTCTCAGTCATCGGACACGGTGATCGTGACGTCGATGTTGCCGCGCGTCGCGTTCGAGTACGGGCACACCTGGTGCGCGGCGTCGGCCAGCGCCTGTGCCTGGTCGTGGGGCAGGTCGGGGATGACGACCTCGAGCTCGACGGTCAGTGCGAAGCCGCCCTCGCCGTTCGAGCCGATGCCGACGCGGGAGCCGACCGAGGAGTCCGCGATCGAGATCTTCTGCGCGCGGGCGACGGACTGCAGTGCGGAGTGGAAGCACGCGGCGTATCCGGCGGCGAACAGCTGCTCCGGGTTCGCGCCCTCGCCGCTGCCGCCCATCTCCTTCGGGATCGCGAGATCGAACTCGACTCGGCGGTCGCTCGTGGCGACGTGTCCGTTGCGGCCGGCGCCGGTGGCGAGGGCCTCTGCGGTGTAGATGGCTTCCATGGATCTGTTCCTTCCGGGAGTGGTGGTCAGGAGCCGACGGCGGAGCGCGTTGCTCCGACGGCGGACGATGTGGACTGCTGCAGCAGCGCGGTGAGCTCGTGCAGCTCTGCGATCAGGCGACGGCGGTGCTCGTCGTCGCGGATGCCGGAGAACTCGGCGATCCGGGCCGGCACCGTGGCGAGGTCGGCGCGCAGCGCATGCCCTCGTTCGGTCAACTGCACCGTGACGACGCGCTCATCGGCCGCGCTGCGTGCCTTGGTGACGAGGTCAGCCTGTTCCATGCGGCGGACGAGGGGTGAGAGCGTGCCGGAGTCGAGTTGCATCGCGTCACCGAGGGCGCCGATGGTCTGCTCCCCTTCGTTCCACAGGAGCGCGAGCACGAGGTACTGCGGGTAGGTGAGTCCCCAGGGCGCGAGCACGGCTCGGTACGCCTGTGTGGTCGCGCGCGCAGCGGAGTACAGCGAGAAGCACACCATCTCATCGGTCACGGGCATGGAATGAGTATTGCACGCAATTGAGTTGTGCACAATCTAGTCCGTTTCGGCGACGGAATACACTGCCGCGACGGAGGGCGCAAGGGGCGAGCGCTGCTCACTGGTCTGTGGCACCGTGAGCGCATGACGAATGCTGCAGAACCGGCTCCGCAGACGGCATCCATCCCGATCCTCACCCAGGAACCATTCCCGGACACCCCGGGAAGTCCGGCACCGGAGTGGTTCAAGACCGCGGTCTTCTACGAGGTGCTGGTGCGCTCGTTCAAGGACGGCGACGGCGACGGCTCGGGGGACTTCAGCGGTCTGATCGAGAAACTCGACTACCTGCAGTGGCTCGGCGTGGACTGCCTCTGGCTGCCCCCGTTCTTCCCGTCGCCGTTGCGCGACGGCGGCTACGACGTCGCCGACTACACCGGCATCCAGTCAGATCTCGGCACCACCGCCGATTTCCAGCGCTTCCTCGATGCCGCCCACGCGCGCGACATCCGGGTGATCGTGGACTTCGTCATGAACCACACGAGCGACGAGCATCCGTGGTTCCAGGCCAGCCGCAGCGATCCGGACGGACCGTACGGCGACTTCTACGTCTGGAGCGACACCGACGAGCTGTACCAGGACGCCCGCATCATCTTCGTCGACACCGAGCCGAGCAACTGGACCTGGGACCCGGTGCGACAGCAGTACTTCTGGCACCGCTTCTTCTCGCACCAACCCGACCTGAACTTCGACAACCCGAAGGTGCAGGAGGCGATCATCGACGCCATGCGCTTCTGGCTCGACATGGGCCTGGACGGATTCCGGCTCGATGCTGTGCCGTACCTGTTCGAACGCCCGGACACCAACGGCGAGAACCTGCCGGAGACGCACGAATTCCTGCGCGAGGTGCGCCGCTTCGTCGACCGGAACTACCCCGGTCGCGTGCTGCTCGCCGAGGCGAACCAGTGGCCTGCGGATGTCGTCGACTACTTCGGCGACGCCGAGGTCGGCGGCGACGAGTGCCACATGTGCTTCCACTTCCCGGTGATGCCTCGCATCTTCATGGCGGTCCGCCGGGAGTCGCGCTATCCCATCAGCGAGATCCTCGCCGAGACGCCGTCGATCCCGTCGGGATGCCAGTGGGGCATCTTCCTGCGCAACCACGACGAGCTGACGCTCGAGATGGTCACGGATGAGGACCGCGACTACATGTGGAGCGAGTACGCCCAGGATCCGCGGATGAAGGCGAACATCGGCATCCGTCGTCGGCTCGCACCGCTGCTCGACAACGACATCGACCGCATCGAGCTGTTCACCGCGCTGCTCCTCTCGCTGCCCGGGTCGCCGGTGCTGTACTACGGCGACGAGATCGGCATGGGCGACAACATCTGGCTCGGTGATCGAGACGGCGTGCGCACCCCGATGCAGTGGACGTCCGATCGGAACGCGGGATTCTCGACCGCGAACCCCGGGAAGCTCACCCGGCCGGTCGTGCAGGACCCGGTGTACGGATACCTCGCCGTGAACGTCGAGGCGCAGCAGGAGGACCGCTCGTCGCTGCTGCACTGGACGCGACTCATGATCCACGCCCGCAAGAAGCATCCGGCGTTCGGACTCGGCAGCTTCAACGACCTCGGCGGCTCGAACCCCGCCGTGCTGTCGTACACGCGCGAGCACACGAACGACGACGGCACGGTCGACGTGATCCTGTGCGTCAACAACCTCTCGCAGTTCCCGCAGCCGGTCGAGCTCGACCTCCGACGATTCGAAGGGCTCGTTCCGGTCGAACTCGTCGGCGGGGTGCCGTTCCCGCGGATCGGTGAGCTGCCGTACCTGCTCACCCTCGGGGGCCACGGGTTCTTCTGGTTCCAGCTGCAGGATCCGGCAGCGGATGCCGACGAAGTGGGGACACTGTGAGCATCATCGAGCACGGCGTGCTGGAGGACTACCTCGTGCGCACTCGCTGGTTCGCCGGCAAGAGTCGCCCGTTCCAGGTGACCGAGGTGCGTGCACTGGCGGAGCTGCCCGGCGGCGGCGAGCGTCCCGATGTCGGCGTCTACCTCGTGACGGTGTCGTACTCGGACGATGAGGGGGGCAGTGAGCTCTACCAGGTGCCGCTCGCCCGCTACGTGGAGCATCAGGACCGGATCGGCCATGCCTTCGTCGGATCGATCGAAGGTGCGGGAGAGGCTCGGCACCTGTATGACGCGGTGCACGACCGTGAGGCGATGGCGTTGTGGCTCGACGGATTCGTCGCGGCCGAGCGTGATGGGAAGACCGTGATCGACGGGCTGCGGTTCGAGCGGGTGCCCGATTCGGATGCGCTGGATCCGGAGCTGCGGGCATCGACGATGTCGGGGGAGCAGTCCAACTCGTCGATCCGGTTCGACGACACCGCGATCATGAAGGTGTTCCGCAAGGTGAGTCCAGGGCTCAATCCCGACATCGAGATCCACGAGGAGCTCACCCGCGGAGGGTCTGAGCACATCGCTGATCTGTACGGCTGGATCGAGGCGGAGGTCGACGGCGAGGTCGTGCAGCTGGCGATGCTGCAGGAGTTCCTGCGCACCGCTGCCGACGGCTTCGAGCTCGCGACGGGGAGCGTACGGACCCTGCTGGCCGACCCGACCCAGAGCGTCGAGGAGTCCGGCGGCGACTTCGCCGGTGAAGCGGCACGGCTCGGTGCGGCGATGGCCGAGGTGCACGCGTCGCTGCGGGATCGGTTCCCGGACGAGCGTCGAGGATCGGATGCCACGGCTGCCCTCGCGCGTGCCATGAGCGACCGGCTCGACCGCGCCCTGCCGGTGGTGCCCGAGCTCGAACAGTACGCGGAGCCGCTGCGCGCCGCGTATCGTGCGGTGGCCGCACTCGGCGGCATCGACGTGCAGCGCGTGCACGGCGACCTGCACCTCGGTCAGACGTTGCGCACCGCGCACGGATGGCGCATCGTCGACTTCGAGGGTGAGCCGGGTCGGCCGTTCCACGAGCGCGCACTGCCCGATTCGCCATGGCGCGATGTGGCCGGCATGCTCCGTTCGTTCGACTACGCCCCCGGTGTGGTCGAGATGTCGCAGGGCGGTGCTGACGATGACGAACAGGAACTTCGCCATGCCAGGGGTCGCGAATGGTCGCAGCGCGCCCGCCAGCACTTCCTCGACGCGTACATCGATGCGCTCGGTCAGCGGGATGACCATGCGGTCGCAGACCATCGCGTGCTGCTCGATGCCTACGTGGCGGACAAGGCCGTCTACGAGGCCGTGTACGAGAAGCGGAATCGGCCGACGTGGACGGCGATTCCGCTGGCCGCGCTCGCCGCAGTCGGACGCTGAGGGTGCGGGCCGCGCGCTCAGCGGCGCGCGGTCGATTCCGGGAAGAGCTACCCGAATCCAATTTAGCTAACTAAGCTAGCGATTGTGGAAAAGCAACTTCGCCTGCGGTGGGTCGGGCTGGTCTTCATCAGCATCGCCGTCTCCTTGATCATCGTCGACTCGACGATCGTCAACGTCGCCATCCCAGCGATCGTCGACGATCTCGGCATCACCTCGACCGAGGTGCAGTGGGTGCAGGAGGCGTACACGCTCGTCTTCGCCGCCCTCCTCCTGGTGTTCGGCAGCCTCGCCGACCGGTTCGGGCGGCGACGGGTCATGCTCATCGGTGTCGTCGTCTTCGCGGCAGCGTCGGTGCTCGCGGCGCTCGCGCCCGACGGCGGGATGCTGATCCTCGCCCGGCTCGTGCAGGGCGTCGGCGGTTCGATGATCCTGCCGACGACGCTGTCGATCATCAATGCGACGTTCCGTGGACGCGAGCGGGGAATCGCATTCGCCGTCTGGGGATCGACGATCGGCGGCATGGCCGCAGTCGGGCCGCTGCTCGGCGGCTGGCTGACGACGGCGTTCTCGTGGCGCTGGGCGTTCGGGATCAACATCCCGCTCGGCATCATCATCGTGATCGGCGTGCTGCTGACGGTCGCCGAGTCGCGCAGCGAACGCACCGCCAGGATCGACGTCGTCGGCGCCGTGCTCTCGGTCGTCGCGATGGGAAGCCTGGTGTTCGGGCTGATCGAAGGACGCACCTACGGCTGGTGGCTCGTCGATGAGCGGCCGCAACTCGGCGACTGGACCTGGCCGCTCGACCTGTCGCCGATCCCGTTCGCCTTCCTGCTCGCCATCGCATCGCTCATCGCGTTCATCGTGTGGGGCGTGCACCGGGAACGAGCCGGCAAGTCGACGTTGCTCGCCCTCCGGTTGTTCTCCATCCCGTCGTTCCGCAACGGCAACATCGCAGCGGCCGTCGTGTCGTTGGGCGAGTTCGGCATCATCCTGGCCCTCCCGCTGTGGCTGCAGTTCGTGCTGGGATTCGATGCATTGCACACCGGGTTCCTGCTGCTCGCGCTCGCCGGAGGATCGTTCGTCGCGAGTGGCGTGGCCGGTGCGTCCAGCGGCAAGCTCGCGCCCGTGTGGGTCGTGCGAGTCGGGCTGATCGCCGAGATCATCGGCGTCGCCGGGGTCGGATTCGTCATCGGGCCGGATGCGTCGTGGGTGCCGCTGCTCCCGTTCCTGTTCGTGTACGGGCTCGGGGTGGGGCTGGCGACAGCGCAGCTCACCGGCGTGGTGCTCGCCGACGTACCGGTCGCTGAGAGCGGCGCTGCCTCCGGCACCCAGTCCACGTCGCGCCAGCTCGGTGCGGCGCTCGGCGTCGCGATCCTCGGCACCGTGCTGTTCAGCAGCACCGCCGGTCTGCTCGGCTCCGCCCTCGATGATCGAGGGCTCCCCGCTGCGCAGCGCGACCAGATCGTCTCGGCTGTGGTCGACAGCGCCGGCGGGGCGATCGCCGGGCTCGAGGCGAACCCCGAGACGGCGGCGATCGCGGGCGACGCGAAGCAGGCGTTCTCGGACGGCACTCGGTACGCCGCCTGGACGGCGGCTGGCTTCCTCGCGCTCGGCCTGCTCTCGACCATCAGCCTCGGTGCCGGGTCGGGACGGACGCGTGATGCCGTTGATCGACGCGAGCGGGCGGGGGAGGATGGCCCCACAGCAAGCAGCTCGCCGAGTTGAACAATCCAGGGAGAGATCATGACATTCAAGGTCGGGTACTTCGTCGGAAGCCTGTCGTCGACGTCGATCAACCGTGTGCTCGCTCATGGCCTGATCAGCGTCTCGCCGGACGACCTGGAGTTCTTCGAGATCCCCATCCGCGATCTGCCGCTGTACAGTCAGGACTTCGATGCGGACTATCCGCGGGAGGCGCTCGCGCTGAAGTCGGCCATCGCCGGCGCGGATGCCGTCCTGTTCGTCACGCCGGAGTACAACCGCTCGATTCCCGGCGGACTGAAGAACGCGATCGACTGGGCCTCTCGGCCGTGGGGACAGAACTCGTTCGACCACATCCCCGCGGCTGTGATCGGAGCATCCGTCGGGGCGATCGGGACCGCACTCGCGCAGCAGAGCCTCCGGGGTGTGCTCAGCTTCTGCAACGCCCGCCAGATGACGGCACCTGAGGCGTACATCCAATTCAACCCGGATGACTTCGACGAGGACGGCGGCGTCTCGAATCCGAGGACCGCGGAGTTCTTGCGAAGCTTCATGGGCGAGTTCCGTGACCACATCCAGCGTGTCCTGACCGTGCTCCCACGGGGCGCGGGCGCTGCCTCCTGAGCGGTCGGGCCGCGCACCATCCTCACCGGGCTCGTCCCGCGAATCCGCTGCTCCATCACGTGCTGCTGGGGGCTTCGAAGTCAGCGCCATCGGACACCGTTCGGCACGCGCATGGGGAGAGGTGCCCATCGTGGACGCGGGGATGCCGCTTGTAGCCTGGAGGAGCTGTGCACCTCCCGCCAGCTCGAATCGATCGGAGCTCCATGCACCGCGTCCGGCCCGCGACTCGAAATCGACGACCCCTCCGCGAGATCGGAGCTGCGTTGGCTGTGCTCGTCGCGCTGCCGATCGGCCTGGTCGGCTGTCGCCCTGAGATCCCCCAGCCGCAGCCGTATCCTTCGATCGAGTGGGAGTCGGGCTCGGCTCCTTCCGGCGGCTTGGAGGATGACCCGTGGGTGCAGGCGACACGGGCATCGCTCGAAGCCCAGGCGGTCGCACAGAACCAGAACGACTTCAACCTGCCGGAGCTGATCCGGACCACGGGTCTCGCTGTACGGAGCGATGGCGTGGCGCACGCCCGTTCGCAGCTCAAGAACGGTCACCGCACGGTGACCGTCGCCGGTCCCATGCCGTTCGCCCCCATCGAGGTGATCGCTGATGCAGCCGATCCCGCGCACGCGAGGGTGCAGGCGTGCGTCGGGGCGTCGCTCGCGCTCGAGGCCTCGGACCAGTCGTCCGGCGCGTTCGGGATCGAGTACCGCCTGGAGCGCATCCCGGAAGGCCTGATCCGTGTCGTCGGATCCACCGGTCTCTCGGACCTCGAGTGCGACGGTGTGGAGTTCGCGCTCGCGCGCTTCGATCCTCAGCCGGTCCCGTCGACGCTGACCGATGCGCGGGACGTACCGTTCGCCGAGCGCGACGATCTGGATCGCCAAGCGGATTGACCCGGATGCGAAAAGCCTCGCCCGATCGGGCGAGGCTTTTCGTGGATGTGTGTGGGTTGTACGCGGAAGGTGTTTTGACCCGTGATTCCGGGGTTGTACGGCCGCAATTACGAGACCAATCCTCTGCAACCTCCCTCGTAATCCTCTATCTCTCGCAACGTCGTCATCTTCAGCGCGCACATACAGGGATCTCAACAGTCGCTGGCTTCCGTACGGGTCCCTCGCGTCGCTGCCCAAGTCGTCGGATCGTAGGATGACTGCTCTAGGTTGAGGAGATGGCAAGAACCAGATCGTCGCGCCGAACTCGGGCCTGGGTGATCTCCTGGGGTCGTGGCGGTGCGCGGGCTTCTCAGAACGAGCCCGGTACGCCTCAGGGGGAACCGCTCGCTGTGCTTCCATCGCGCGCGTCTACGGAGCGAGTTGAGGGAGCGCTGGTGGCACTCTTTCAGATGGTCAGCGGTGCGGACGCAGACCTCCTGGTGGGTCACCTTCGCAGGACTCCTGCACACTCGGTCGAGTGGGACGCCGACCGTAACGTTGCGAAGATCGGTCACGACGTCGAGATATGCGCGTACCGCACGGAGATCCACTTCGATGGCACGCGTCCAGCACTTGCTTCGAGTGATGGGCGAGGTCTCCTTACCTACGAACCGGTGAAGTGGGTCACACAGCGTGAGCGCCGTGACCGACTGAACGCCGAGATGAAGGCGGGCACCTACGAGTGGGTCGGCATCTTCGAAGAAGTTCACGAAGAGTCTTAGGGAACGACGAGGGCCGACCCCACCTTGCAGGAAGAGAGACGCCGGGTCAGCGTATGCCAGGACTCTTGGTAACCCTCAAACCTCGGAGGGAACGAAGCGGTCTTGAGGATGCTCCGAGCCGAGTCAGATCGTACGGATGGTGTCGACGATCATCTCGCGCTCGAATGGCCCCATGGTTCGTGGCACCTGTCGTACCTCGCGCAGACGATCCAAGACCTCGTCGAGGCTCTCGGCCGAGTCGAGCCCCAATTGATCCTTGATCTTCATCGTTGTGGAGGTGGGCAAGCCATACTCCTCGAGCATCACGACGAAGGGCGGCATGAACATGTTTTCGAGCTGCGCCACGAATGCGAGCGGGTTCGACACCTTCGTGGCAGGCCCCCAAACGTCCTGTCCGAGTGAGGTCGCGGTCATCAAGGCACGAGGGATCTTGAACTGCATCCAGTTCCGGGCGAAGTCGAGCGTGTCTTCGATGGCCTCGTCGGCTGACTTGCCGTTCCGCTCCATCTCTTGCCGCGCGAGCGCCGCGACGTCTCCTCCCTGGTGGCGGAGCATGTTGATCCTGGCGCTGAGCTGCTTCCCGCTCCTTACGACGTTACCGGTACCTGTGAGCTGGACGAGGACGTCCCCCATGCGTTTCACCTCTTCTACGCCTGGGACGCCAGTTCGCCATGACAGCGCGGGTTGCCACCGCTGCCGGTTGTCGCGCAGCGCGGCGCCCACCTCCATCTGCTTTGCCACTGGAACGCCCTTGTTGCGTCTTAGGGTGGACAGGCTCACAGCAGAGGTGCGTTCGATCTCGCGGAGCCGTTCCAGCGCGCCGTCGGAGAGGCTCGACTCCGAGAGCTGGAGAAGGACGGCGTCGTCCAGTCGAGTGGACTGGCTCAGGGCTGGGATGTCTACAGCCGTGCCGTCGTCGGCTGGCGGCTCGTTGAACACGATTACTCTGCCAACGAAGTGCTTGGACATTCGACCTGACCGGCCGCTGATGTTATTGAAGGTGAACCTGTCGTACTTTGACGTCGAAACGGTCGGATCAACGATGACAATGTTGCGGGCTGAGGTGTTCACGCCTTCGATGAGCGTACTGGTCACGATGAGGTAGGGAAGTCGCCCCTCCTCGAATAGCCGCACCATGTGATGCCCCAGCGCACGAGGGAGTTTTCCGTGATGGATCCCGATGCCTTGTCTCAGAGCCTTGGCGAGGGTCCATTCTTCGTGGAACGCTTCGCCGATCCAGTCTGCTGCCGTTTCTAGGTTATGCCCGCCGCCGACCCCGCGCGCGAGCAACCACTCGGCGACCTCGCGGGTTCTCTTCGGGCTACGGCAGAAGATTAGGGTGCCGCCGTCGAGCTCTTGGCAGATCTCCGGCACCGCTTCCGTCAGGTCTTCCGTTTCGATGCGGCGAACGTCGGTGGCCACGGTGGTGAAGTCCGTGTGATGCACGAACGTCGTGTCTAGCCGGGCTTCAGCGAGCTTGCTGATGCTCGCGACACTTGGCCCGAGCAAGTAGAACTGCGCGCCAGTGCCGAGGAGTGTATCGAGGGCGATGTTGAGGACAGCGGAACGTTCGACATCTCCATGAGAAGGATCGAGCTTGTAAAACTCGTCGACGACAAAGAACTCGATTTGTGGCAGCGCATCGAGCTCGATGAATCGCTCCTGCGTCATGACGAACAAGTTCCGTTCGCCGAGCTTCTGCGAGCCGTGAGTGATGACCTTGAAGTCTCCGGGGAGTCGAGTGAGGCGCCGTCGGCACTCATCCATGAGGGCGAGAGTCGGAACGATGATGACAGCGTTGGTGAACGACTTCTCAGCGAGGTAGGCGTCGATGATGAGGCTCTTACCGAATGACGTCGGTGCCGAGAGCACGACGTTCTCGCCCGCGCGCAGGTGCTCGTAGACCTTCGCCTGCTCCGCGTGGAACACGAGATCTCGCCCCATATCAGCATCTGGACGATGAGCCGCGTAGGCAAGACGGTCGCCGAGAGGCATGTCGAGGACATCCTGGACATAGGGGAACAAGCCGTGCTCGCGAAGCAGAGACTCCATGAGAGGTGAGAGACCCCCCGGAATCGCCGTCCTCTGACCCAGAGCCCAGAAGATCGCGTCGCGTGCAGCGTCCCGATTACCAAAGCTCGTCTCTCTGCCAAGAGCGCCGAGTACCTCGAAGGCGTTATCGTCCGAGAGGAGACCTTTCTTCAGCAGTGTGCGAGCCTGCCTGAAGGTCATTTCCATGGCGCGAGTTCCTTCTCCAGAGCTTGCAGGAGCCCGGCCTTGTCGGCGAGCGGTAGAAAGAAGACGCGCACGCTGACCGGAAGATCGTCCCCGAACGCTGAAGTGACCTTGTCATGGAGGGCGTCGAGTTCATCTCTGATCTCATCGAAGAACTCAGGGCAGTCCTTCGAGTGTGCATTGGTGACCTTGCTGTCATACGTGATGAACACGGGGATAACCAGCCTGTCAAACACCTCGTCGAGAGAGGTGTTTGGATGCATGAGCTTGCGCAGGTCTTCGGCGTGAGGATGGGAGGCCGAGATCTTCTGCGAGACGATAGCGAACTCAGTGTGCAGGTAGTCCGCCTCGAGATGGGTATCGAAGTCGGCGATCACCCGGTCGATGGCTCTCTTGGCGCTCCGGTAGAACTTGGCCTCGCCGAGCCACAGCTCGAGGTTGCCGTCGACCGTGTGGACGCAATGGACGCTGTCGAAGCCCTTATACGTGTCGTTGTCGGCTGTCTTGAAGTAGATCTTGTTGAGAACGGTGCTGCTGCCGTACAGCTGCCGACAGATCGCATGAAGGAGGATCTCGCCGGGCAGCCCACGGTCGTTGCCGTTTCCGAAGGTGGCCCTGATCGCACGCTTCATCGTTGCGCGGGCTCGGCCAGGAGCAAGATACTCGCGTTCCTCCGGCCGAAGTGCGAAGTCCAGAACCCAGTCCATGATGTGATTAGCCAGCGCACTCGCACGCCAGGTGCTCAACTCAAATCCTGCGTGGAGACCAATCATTCTCGGCGTGGGGTCTTCGACGTCGTGAATGACCTTCAAGAACGGTTCAGGGATGTCGCCGTCGGCCGGTCCGCAAGTGCACGAGTTCTGAGTCCCCATCGGGCTGAATCTATCGGCGCGCATAGAACTGAGGGCATCAAAGGAGTCCGACCGGCCCGAACGACGCGGATTCGTTATATTCCGGAATATGTCTGTACGCGTCGTCCATGTCCCGAGCCTCCAATGTGCAGAAGGTCGCTGGGCACGGGAGCAGCGAGTCTCGGGCCAGCGTGATCTGTGCGCTAGCTTGAGCAAATGACTAGCAAGACGGTACAGGCCGGATGGCATCCGGATCCCTCTGGGCAGTTCGAGCAGAGGTACTGGGACGGTGCGGTATGGACGGAGCACGTCTTCGCCGGCGGTGCGCAGACCATCGCCCCGTTGGCCCGCAGTCGCGCAGAAGCTCGCGCAATCGCTTCACCGTCGGCGGGCACTTTGACCCCGGTGGAGCACGCTCCCGTCGTTGAGCAGGTATCTGACACGGTTGCTCCGGCGGCTGGAGGACAGAACGCGTTGGTCCTCGAGAACATCCCACTGGTCGGCGCACGCAAGCACGCTGAGAAGCTGCGCTCCGAGGTCGCGCGACTCCAAGGCCTCATCGACCAGTACGGGCTGCAGGAGGTCGCCGCCCTCGACGAGCTGAAGCGCCACCTCAACCAGGAAGTCGATGGCGTTCGCGGACAGGTCGCAGCCGCCTCGGCGGAGCTCGCATCCCGTCAGGCGGACATCGCGTCTACGCAAGCCTCGCTCCTGGACCTGCGCGGAGCCGTCGAGGTCCAGGAGCTCGGTCTCTACGACTACGAGCATCCCGCCGAGGACTCGGTCGCTCTCGCCACGCAGCTCGAAGCACTGCGCGCAGATATCAAGACCGCCGTCCGCGCCGGCCGGGCCACGCAGGCGACGAGCAACTTCACCTTCAACAACAGCACGGCCAAGGGTGCCAAGTTCGTTCGAGACATGTCGAAGCTCATGCTCCGCTCCTACAACGCCGAAGCAGAGAACTGCGTCAAGGCGGTCCGCGCCGGGAACCTGGCCACCGCTCAGAAGCGCCTCACCACGGCGCAGGAGCAGATCGCTCGTCTCGGCACGATGATCGACCTGAGCATCACGTCGTACTTCCACCAGCTTCGTCTCCGCGAGCTTGAACTCGCCAACCGGCATCTCCGTGCCGTTCAAGAGGAGAAAGAAGCAGACCGCGCGCACCGCGAAGAGCTTCGGGAGCAGCGCAAGGCGGAGAAGGAACTCGCCGCAGAGAAGGCGCGCCTCGAGAAGGAACGCGGGCACTACGCGAACACCATCGCCGCCCTAGAAGCCAACGGTGACCTCGAAGGTGCGGAGCGCATGCGAGCGCGCCTCGCCGATGTCGAACACGCCATCGAGAACGTCGACTACCGTGCAGCCAACATCCGCGCCGGCTACGTGTACGTCATCAGCAACGTCGGCTCGTTCGGGCCCGACGTTGTGAAGATCGGCCTCACCCGGCGTCTCGAACCGATGGACCGCGTCAACGAACTCGGCGATGCGTCCGTGCCCTTCCGGTTCGACGTTCACGCGCTGTTCTTCGCTGATGATGCGGTCAGCATCGAAGCGATGCTGCACCAGCACTTCGCGGACCGACGCATCAATCAGATCAACTTGCGCCGCGAGTACTTCCGCACCACACCAACTGAGGTGCGCGAGGTGTTGAAGGCGCACTCCGTCGAGCTGCTCGACTTCAAGCTGGAGCCCGCCGCGGAGGAGTACATGGCGACCCGTGCGCTGCAGGGCAACTAGTCGCCCGCGACCGCCAGGGCGAGGGCTATGCCGTATCTCCGGAGTCAACCGCCGGGAACGACGCGGAAGTTGGCCCAGCGGCCCCGCTGCTCGCGGGTAGCAAGGCCGGCCTCGATGAGCTGACGCAGTGCAATCCCGAGATGAATAGTTCTCCCAGACCACCGGCGAGTGCCTATGGTCGCAATCTCCCCACGAGGTGCGTGAGAACCCGCTGCTCCGCCGCAATCACTTTCGGGGGACGGGCGGAGATGGCATACGTCGACATCTCCTGGCCGTTGTCGAGGATCTTCGCCAACGAGCGGGCAGCGCCCTTGTTCCAGTACCCACAACGAATCCCATCTTGATAGATCGCGACCGCGTTCGCGTCGAACTCGTTATCCGGCTCTCGAACCAGGCGTGCCGGGCCGATACGAAGGGTGCCAGGTGCGTGCTCGTCACCACGGACGCGCACGCTCCAGATCCCCATACGTCTCAGCACCCGGGACCCAGCGTTCACTAGCCGCCCGGTTGACGTCTCCGCCAGCCACCATTCGCCTCGGAACTCCACCACGTGAAGGTTGGGCAAACCTCGGTCGTCCAGGTGCACGAGCTCCTCGGCCTCATCCGCTGATAGATACGGCGAGACGTAGCCGTCGGGAGGCCCTCCGGCCGTATAGGCAGAGACCGTGATTCCCGACGCGGTCTCGCGCCGCGACGCGAGAACCGGCTTGACGGGGGTTCCGGCGCGGCCCGGGCTCACCGCCGGTGGTCGTCGCCGCCCGATCCAGTCGAGTAGACCCATGGTTGGAGACTAGCCGAGCGTGATGCTCGTCAGTACGACGCGTATCGGTCACGGTCGTCGGCATGCTCCAGGCCCGTGCAGCATGCCGAGCCTCACGTAGGAGGTCGTCGAGCTGGCCGCGGGCATCCACGCTGTTTCTGACGTGCTCGAAGGGACCGATCAGATGCAGGCCGCAGTAAGAACAGTCGAAGTTGCTCCAAGACAGGGCGATGAGATCCGGCCCGGGCCCCGCACCGATTCGGTAATGATTCATTCGCGGGCCGAGGAGACAAGACCATGCCGGCGGAGTTGCACCTGATTGGATGGAGTGAGACCGCTCTGCCGACCACCGTCAGTGGCCACGGTCCGCTGCCTCGTGAATCTGTTTGAGGCGGGGGCCTCCAGCCTGACCGGGCGTTCGATCTTCAGAGTTGTGCTGTGCCTTCACGCGGTTCCGCAGAATCTACGCAATCTCGGGGGCTGACGGTCCTGGTTACGTAGACTGAAACGGTGTCGACTCAGCGCGCATCTAAGCCTCCGGTTGGAGGGGCGCTCAATCGTGGTGCTGCCGAAGAACTGGCCCGGACGTTGAGGGCGGTCGCCGATCCGACGCGGTTGCAGATCTTGAGCATCATTCTGGGATCGGCTGACGAGCGGGCGACCGTGGGCCAACTAGCGGAGGCGTTGGGGTTGCGTCAGCCGACAGTGACCCATCACGTCCGCATTCTGTTGGACGACGGGTTCCTGGCACGCGAGCAGGACGGCAAGCTCGGCTGGCTCTCCGTGCACCCGACGCGCCGTAGCGCCGTCGAGGACTTCCTCCGATGAATGAGGGGTCGCCGCACCGAGTGGGGAGCCCCCTCGGGGAGCAGGCTGCCCGGGAACGGGCCGGTCAAGTGTCAGTCCTCGGCAACCCCGATACGCTCCGCGTTCTCAGTGCCCTTGCCTCCGGGATCAAAGCCCCGGAGATCGCGGCTGTCCTGAACGCCGATCTATCGGTCGTAGAGCAGGCGGTTCACTCGCTGGAGCTCGTTGATCTCATCCGTAGCGATGGCGATGTCTGGGTGCCGACAGCCGATGCCTGGGTCCGGTTCGGGAGATTGCTGGCGAGTGAGTCGATTGAGCCGACGACCCCCGAGGCTTCCGTCACGGCTCTGCCGCGCGCTGTGTCCACCATCGTTGACGACCTCTCGTACCGATTCAGCTCGACGTTCAGCCGCGAGACAGTGGCGGGTTATGTCGCTCAGAGTTACCTCCTCCTGAGCCAGCGGACGCGAGTGCGCGAGCACCTGTTGACTATGACCGCCCGGTACGCGGCCGACCGCCTGGATGCGCTGGCAACGAGTCAGGGTTTGGTTCTGCGTGATACTCCTGAGGTCCTGTTTGTGTGCGTGCAGAATGCGGGGAGGTCGCAGATGGCTGGAGCCCTACTCCGCCACCTGTCTGGCGGCCGTGTGCACGTGCGCACGGCTGGATCCTCACCGGCGGAGGGCGCACACCCTCGTGTTGCCGCGGCACTCGAAGAAGTGGGCGTGGAGCTCTGGGGCGAGTTCCCGAAACCGCTGACCGACGAAGTGGTGCGTGCCGCCGACTACGTCATCACGATGGGGTGTGGGGATGCGTGCCCCGTCTTCCCCGGGCGCCGTTACATGGAGTGGGATCTACCAGATCCGTTGGAACTCGATGACGACGGTCTTCGTGGCGTTCGAGACGACATTCGCGCCCGGGTGCTTCAGCTCCTGGTCGAGCTCAAAGTGGAGCCTCAGGACGCGAGCCGGTAGCCGGCCACTCGCACCGTCTCGATGAGGGCTTGTGCGGGGGCGAAAGTCGCCAACCGGGCCCGCAGTTTTGTCATGGCGACGCGAACAGAAGCGTGCGGATCCTCCAGGTCAGAGCCGAACGCAAGGGCGAGTGTGTCAATGCTCACGCTCTCCGGGTACGCGCGCATGATCTGATGCAGGAGTTCGAATTCGCGCGGGGGAAGCAACAGCGCATGCTTCTGCCAACGGAGGCTGCGGTGCGTGATGTCGAGGGTCAGTTCCCCGAATCGGAGGGTGCGGTCCAGCGGGCCTGTCCGTGGGTGCAAGCGGGCCAATTCACGCAATCGGTCGGGGGTGATGGGGAGGCGGATGGTGCCACGCATTCCTGCCCGCATCGCGGCTTCAATCATCGACGTCTCCGTGTCTTCGCTCACCCCGAAGAAGATCGGCCCTCCGCACACCGGCTCGGCGATCTGCACGATGGCCGCCAGCCGCTCAACCGACTCCCCGCCGGCGAGGACTAGCGACGCCTCGTAGTCGTGGGCCAAGTCTGCCAGCGCATCGACGATCTCAGCGTGCACCGCTATCGGGACGCCTGCATGTCTGAACTCAGCGAAGCTCCCACGAAGGATCTCCGAACTGCGCCCGTGCAGAACGAACCGCGGATCAGCACTAGACAGGGAGGTCATCCGAATCGTCCGCTGATGTAGTCCTCCGTGCGCTGGTCCTGCGGCTGCTCGAAGATGTTCTTGGTGAGGTCGTATTCCACCAGGACTCCGGTGCGATCTCCGGTGGTCTCGTCGGCCAGAGCGGTGAAGAACGCGGTGCGGTCAGCGACTCGAGCCGCCTGCTGCATGTTGTGGGTGACGATGATGATTGTGTAGTCCTGGCGCAGCTCGTGCATGAGGTCTTCGATCCGCGAGGTGGCGATGGGGTCGAGAGCCGAGCACGGCTCGTCCATGAGAATCACGTCGGGCTGCACCGCGATAGTGCGCGCGATGCACAGACGCTGCTGCTGTCCACCGGAGAGTCCGAACGCCGACTGCTTCAGCTTGTCTTTCACTTCGCCCCAGAGTGCTGAGCGTGTCAGCGCCTCCTCGACGAGGTCATCCATGTTGTCGACCTTCATCCCTGTGACGCGAGGGCCATAGGCGATGTTGTCGTAGATCGACTTCGGGAACGGGTTCGGCTTCTGGAAGACCATCCCGATGCGTCGTCGGACCTCGATGGGGTCGACGCCCTTCGCGTAGATGTCTTCCTCTTGGAAGATGACGTTTCCTTCGACGCGTGCGCCGTCGACGAGGTCGTTCATGCGGTTCAGGGAGCGCAGGAGCGTGGATTTGCCGCAACCGGAGGGGCCGATGAGCGCGGTGATCTCGTTGCGTCCGAAGTCGAGGTTGACGCCGGTGACGGCCCGGAAGTCGCCGTAATACACGTTGACGTCTTCGCAACGGATGAGTCCGCTGGGGGTTTCGGCAACTCGCCGTGAGTTTGCGGCCTGGAAGTGGGTGTGTGCCGCAGGTGCGACGCTGTCCTTCGAGGTGCTCGTGGAGGTGCTCATGGGTTTACCACCGTTTCTGGAACTTGTTGCGGATGAAGATGGCGAGGGCGTTCATCAGGATGAGAACGCCGAGCAGGAGGAGGCTTGTGGCGCCGGCCAGCTCGTGGAATCCCTCCTGCGGGCGCCCGGTCCAGTTGAAGATCTGGATGGGAAGCGTGGTGTATCCGCTGAGCAGCCCGTTCGGATCGAACGTGATGTAGACGAGCGCACCGAGGACGAGCAGTGGAGCTGCTTCGCCGAGAGCTCGGGACAGCGCGAGGATCGAGCCGGTCGCGATACCTGGGACCGATGCGGGAAGCACCTGCCTCCACGTCGTCTGCCATTGGGTGGCTCCCAGCGCCAGCGAGCCGTCGCGGATCTCCCGGGGTACGGCGCGCAACGCCTCCCTGGTGGCGATGATGATGACCGGGAGGATGAGGAGCGTCAGCGCGAATGCTCCACCGATGACGATGTTCTTGTTGGTGACTCCGAGCATCGACAGGAAGGCGAGAGCGAGGAGACCGTAGACGATTGAGGGGACAGCGGCGAGGTTTTGGACGTTGAGCTCGACGAACCGGTTGAACCAGCGCTTCCGGTCGGCGAACTCCTCGAGGTGCACGGCAGCGGCGATGCCGAGGGGGAGGGTCATTACGGCGGTGGCCCCAATCGCCCAGACCGATCCGAGGATGGCTGGACGAGCTCCGGCTTCCTCGGGGTCAGCGGAGGGGAAGTTCGTCA
Source organism: Microbacterium oxydans (assembly GCF_000956525.1). Classification (GTDB taxonomy): domain Bacteria; phylum Actinomycetota; class Actinomycetes; order Actinomycetales; family Microbacteriaceae; genus Microbacterium; species Microbacterium oxydans_A. The sequence goes on along the minus strand of NZ_JYIW01000026.1, from coordinate 856,042 downwards.
CCAGGTTCCAGGTGAGCTTGTTCTGTCCAGTGATGAAGATCGTGATCAGCAGAGTGACGAGCACAGCGAATGCGACGAAGAGCGACAGCCAAAGAAGTACGAGGAAGATGAGCGCGGTGGGACGCAGTTCGCCGTTTCGGCCGGTATTCAGCGGCCGGGTCGCGTTAAGCACACGGGACTCGGGAATCGTGGGCGCGGACATCAGTAGGCCTCCCGGAATCGGCGGACGAATCGGATGCTGATGAAGTTGATGAGCAGTGTGATGAGGAACAACAGCAGTCCGACAGCGAAGAGGGTGTTGTACTCGAGGCTTCCGACGCGGGAATCGCCGAGGGCGGCGTTCGCGATGAAGCCGGTCATCGTCTGCCCCTGCTCCAGCGGATTGCTCACGAGCTGTGCCTGACTACCCGCAGCGATTGCGACAATCATCGTTTCTCCGACGGCTCGGGAGATTCCGAGAACGACGGCGGCGACGATGCCAGACAGCGCGGCCGGGAAGACCACGCGGAGAGTGGTCTGCATGCGGTTGGCGCCGAGAGCGGCACTTCCCTGACGGAGCGCGCTGGGGACAGCAGACATCGCGTCCTCGGCGATGGAAGCGATGGTCGGGATGATCATGACTCCCATGACGAGGCCGGCGGCGAGGACGCTGAACGCCCCGGTGGGGAGTTGCAGCCAGTCGCGGAGGACGGTGCCCTGCACGAACTGGAGGGCGAAGAACCCGTAGACCACGGTCGGGATACCCGCGAGGATCTCCAGCAGGGGCTTGAGTACCTTGCGCACTCGCGGTTTCGCGTACTCCGCGAGGAGGATCGCCGCACCGAGGCCGAAAGGAACGGCGACGAGGAGGGCGATGACGGTGGTCCACAGGGTGGCGGTGACCAGGGGGAGGACGCCGAAGGAGGCGTCCGCGAATCGGGGGGCCCAGCGTGTCCCGAAGAGAAACTCGAACGGTGAGACCTCGGCGAAGAAGCTCAGCGACGGGACGAGGAGCGCGATGACGATGCCCACGGTCGTGACCACCGTGATGGCCGCGGCCAGACGCAGGCCGAGCTTGATGAGGAACTCACCGGGCCGACGTCGGCCGGCGAAAGAAGAGGAGGGGGCGGGGGCCCGGCGGGTAGCCGGACCCCCGTGCCGCTCAGTGACGGTGGTCATGAGTGACGTCGTTGGTTGACGGCTCAGCCGAGTGACGCGAGCTCGTCGGTGGCAGTGGTGACCTGCTCTTCGGTGAGCGGCACGAAGAGGGCGCGCTCGGCGATCTTCGCCGAGTTCTCGACATAGAAGTCGACGAACGCCTTGACCGGCTCCTTGTCGACGTAGGAGGCGTTGTTGACATAGATGAACAGCGGGCGTCCGAGTGGCGTGTAGGTGCCATCCTGGACGGTCTCGGTGCTGGGCAGAACGCCGTCGACCGCGATGGCCTTGATCACACCCTCGTTCTCTTCGACGTAGCTGAGACCGAGGAACCCGATGGCGCCCTTGTCTCCTGCCACACCCTGGATGGTGATGTTGTCGTCTTCCGAGGGGCTGTAGTCGGTGCGGATCGCGCCGTCCTCACCGTTGATCTCTTCGGTGAAGTAGTCGAACGTGCCCGAGTCGGTGCCGGCACCGAACAGGACGATGGGCTGATCGGGGAAGCTCGGGTCGACCTGGTTCCAGTTGGTGATCTTGCCTTCAGCCTCCGGCCCCCAGATCGTGTTGAGCTGTTCGACCGAGAGGTCCTCTGCCCAGTCGTTCTCCGGGTTCACGATCACCGAGAGACCGTCGTTCGCCGCGATGATCTCGGTGTACTCGATGCCAGCGGCCTCGCATTCAGCGGCTTCTTCATCCTTGATCGGACGCGAGGCGTTCGAGATATCCGTTTCCCCCGCGCAGAAGGTCTTGAACCCTCCGCCGGTGCCAGAGGTGGCGACGGAGACGTTGACGCCTGCCTCTTCGTCGCGGAACAGGTCCGCAGCGGCTTCGGTGAGCGGGCCGACGGTCGACGAACCGTCCGTGTTCACGGAACCGGTCAAGCCGCCTGCTCCTCCGCCGGAACCGGCAGATTCGCCTGCGCTCGGCTGTCCACCACAGGCGCTCAGCGCGAGTACGCCGATGACCAATGCTGTGGAGGCGAAGATCTTTGCTGTGGTCTTTCGCACGATTGCTTCCTTCATCTCAGACTCGTGACAGGCGGCCGATAGACCGCCTCGAATAGATGGTGATCTATTCGACGTATTGATAGAAGGTCATCTATGTGAACGTGAGGTTAACGGACTCGGAAGAACTCCCGCGCATCGCCGGCAAGCACTCGGCTGACCGCTAGGAGAACCGAGCGAACGCGAGCGAGATCGCAGCGAGCCCGACGGCGATGAGGGCCATGGCGGAGTACGAACCGGTGGCTACTGCGAGAAGCGGACCGAGTGCCGGGCCGAACGCCCCGACGAGCGTGATCGGAGCAGCGAAGATCCCGTTGATGGCGCCGTAGTTCTGGGTGCCCCAGCGATCCGCGACGGCGGAACCCTGGACAAGTGTCTGAGCACCTCGCACGGCACCCGCAGCGATACCTATGGAGATCAGCAGCCACGGAGGCCCGGGAATCAGGGACAGCAAGGTGAGAGAGATGACGCTGAGGCCGGCGGTCACCGTGAGGGGAACCCATGGTGGGGCAGTGTGCGGGACGGCGACGTAGAGGAGTCGCCCGATCACCTGACCGGCGCCGAGGAGCCCGAGGGCCCACGCGGCGAGTTCATAGCTCATGCCCTTCTCGGTGAAGAGCGGGATGAGCGCGAGGGTCACGCTGAAGAGCGCAGCAGCCAGGGTGAACATGGAGAGCTCGAGCATCCAGAATCGTCGGGTGCGCACGACCGTGCTCACCGTGTGAACCTCTGCGGCGTCGTCGTGGCGAACAGGTGACCAGGTGCGCTCCAGGCTGAACCAGTGCAGCGGCGCGGTGGTGAGAAGCAGGAAGCTGGCGAGTATCAGGAACATGGTCCGCCAGTCGGTTATCCCCAGGAGTCCGGCGACAATCGGGGCGAAGATCGTCGATGCGAGCCCGCCGGCCAATGTCAAGATCGTCATCGCCCCGCGGCGTCGAGCGCCGTACCGGCGAGCGATGACAGTGAACGCCGCCTGGTAGAGCACTGCCGATTGTGCGAGTCCCGCGATGACCCACCCCACTGTGAAGACTGCAAGGTTCGGTGCGAGAGCGACGAGCACGACGCCGAGCGGGCCGACGACGCTGCCAACAGTCATGATGAGGCGCGGCCCCCGCTCGTCGAGCCATTTCCCGACGAAAACGCCAGCGACAGCGGAGGCGACCAGGCCCGACGAGAACGACAGCGTGACCAGGGCCACCGGCCACCCGGTGTCATCCGCGACCGCGGGAGAGGCGACGATCAGCGCATAGAACAGGATTCCCCAACTGATGACCTGCCCCACCGACAGCGCGGCTAGCCGGCCGCCCAGGTGTGGCGAAGGGGCACTCGCTGAGGTCACACCGCGCGGAGAGAGTCGGCAGCGGCATCCATCGCGTCGCCGTTGAGAGCGAAGTACGCCCACTTGCCGCGCTGTTCACGCGTGACGAGGCCAGCGTCGGCGAGGAGCTTCATGTGGTGCGACACCGTGCCCTGCGAAAGCCCCACGGGCTCGGTCAGATCGCAAATGCACGCCTCGCCGCCAGCCCCGGCGGCGATGAGAGACAGGAGCCTCACCCGCGTTGGATCGCCGAGCGCCTTGAACACGCGTGCAACCCGCTCGGCATCCGCGACGGTCATGGAGGGGGTGATTGGCGGGACGCAGCAGCTGGTCGATTCGATTGTCGTTGGCAAGCTCACGCGACTAGTCTGGCACGTATTGACAATCTTCGATAGATAGGCGACAGTCTTCATATTGAAGTTTTTCGATTTGAGGAGATGTGATGTCTGAGCTTCCCGTCGTCGTCATCGGAGCAGGGCCGCAGGGCCTCGCCGCAGCGGCACACTTGGTCGAACGCGACGAGAATGTCCTCGTCGTCGAGCGCGGGCACGGCCCAGCAGCTGCAGTCTCCGAGTGGGGACACGTGCGCTTGTTCTCAGCGTGGCCAGAACTCACGGACGCCGCTGCGCGCCGCCTGCTCGAGCCCACGGGGTGGAGCGCACCCGACTCGGGGTATCCGACCGGCGCGCAGTGGGTCAGCGACTACCTGATGCCACTCGCGGATGTCCTGGGCGAGCGGATCCGCTACGCGACGACTGTCACCGGAGTCGCCCGCCAGGGCCGCGACAAAGTCGTCGACGCAGGCCGCCGGAGCCAGCCGTTCGTCGTCCACACCGTAGATGCCGCGGGCAACGAATCCCGCCTCCTCGCCCGCGCGGTCATCGATGCCAGTGGCACCTGGGGCCTGCCGAATCCCGCCGGGGCGGATGGGTTCCCGGCCCCCGGCGAAGCCGCGGCGTCCGATCTGATTTCGTACCGCATCCCATCCGACGTGTCGGACCTCGCCGGTTCGCACGTCGTGGTGGTCGGTGCGGGGCACTCAGCCACGCATGCCGTGCTGCGTCTGAGTGAGGTGGCCCGCCGGTCGCCGGGAACGCGCGTGACTTGGCTGCTGCGCAGGGGGAGCGCCGCGAACGTCTTCGGTGGCGGAATCGGGGACGAGCTGCCGGAGCGTGCCGCGCTCGGTTCCCGCGCCCGCAAGGTGATCGACGAGGGGGTCGTCGACCTGGTGACGGGGTTCCGTGTCGCCGAGTTCCAGCACGGAGTCGATGGTTTGACACTCGTCGCCGAAGATGGGCGCGAGGTGACGAATGTCGGGCGCGTATTCGCACTCACGGGCTTCCGCCCTGACAGCGGGATGCTGCGAGAGCTCAGGATCGACCTCGATCCCACTCTCGAGGCGGTCACAGGCATCGCTTCCGAGATCGACCCGAATATCCACTCCTGCGGATCGGTGTCGGCGACGGGAGCGAGAGAACTGGCGCAGCCGGAGCAAGGGTTCTTCATCGTCGGAGTGAAGTCCTACGGGCGAGCCCCAACGTTCCTCGCGTTGACTGGTTTCGAGCAGGTCCGTAGCGTCGCAGCGCACCTCGCTGGCGACCACGAGGCGGCGGCACGCAACGAACTCTCTCTCCCTGACACTGGTGTGTGCGGTGGATCCGGTGCCTTCGATGACAATGCGGGTAGCTGCTGCGCGGCTCCCCAGACCCTGCAGATCGGCGCGCGGCCTGTCACTGTCGGCTGATTGCAACTCATGAGGGGTGGGGCTCCCGAACCGAGCCCCACCTCTCAGCACTTAGCTGACGAGCCGAGCCGCCAGACCACGCACCTTCGCGTCGATGGCGTCGCGGAGCTCGCGCACCCCGTCGGCCTCCCAGTTCGAGGGATCCGGAAATGACCACTCGACCAGCTCTCCGCGCACCGCGCCCGGCAGCGGGAGGCCCGGTTTCATCAAGACCACGACATCGGCCGCGTTGAGATCATCCACTGTCACGGCCCGGGGCGTGGCCGCTGACGTATCGATTCCGAGCTCGTGCAGCGTTGCCGCGACGGCTGGGTTGATCGTCTCGGCTGGGGTGATTCCCGCACTCGTCGCGACAAGTCGCCCATCGCCGATGTGTGTCAGGAGATGGACGCCGAGCTGGGAGCGCCCCGCATTGTGCTTGCATATGAACAGAACTGTCTTGGGCTGGGTCATCTGGGGTCCTCTGGGTTCCTAACTGTCTCGAATGCTCCACCTGCAGGATCTGTGCGCCAGGTGAAGAGAAGGTGAACTCCGTCACCAACAGTTGCACTCGGTATCGATGAATGTCAATATAGACACATGTCGATTCAAGAGGTTGAGCTGGTCATCATCGGGTCCGGGCCTGCGGGCTACACCGCCGCGGTCTATGCCGCGCGTGCAGGCCTTGCCCCCGTGGTCCTCGCCGGTTCCGTGACCGCGGGCGGCGCGCTGATGACCACGACCGAGGTCGAGAACTTCCCCGGTTTCGTCAACGGCGTGCAGTGACCCGAACTGATGGAGTCGATGCGCGCTCAGGCCGAGCGCTTCGGTGCCCGCATCCTCCTCGACGACGCCATCCGGGTCGACCTCGACGGGCCTATCAAGACGGTCGAGACCGGCGCTGGAGAGACCTTCCTCGCCCGCGCCGTCATCCTCACCATGGGCTCCGCCTATCGCAAGCTCGGGTTGCCGGATGAGGATCGACTCACCGGTCACGGCGTCTCCTGGTGCGCCACCTGTGACGGCTTCTTCTTCCGTGAGCAGGAGATCGTCGTCGTCGGCGGCGGAGACTCCGCGATGGAGGAGGCACTGTTCCTCACCCGCTTCGCGTCGAAGGTCACCGTCGTGCACCGCCGTGACGAGTTCCGGGCCTCGAAGATCATGGCGCAGCGTGTGCTCGACCATCCGAAGATCGAGGTCGCATGGAACAGCGAGATCGCCGGCCTCGTCGGCGCCGAGAAGGTCGAAGCCGTCACGCTACGCGATACCGTCACAGGCACCGAGCGGACGATCTCGGCCACCGGAGTCTTCGTTGCTATCGGCCACGACCCGCGCTCCGAGATCGTCACCGGCCTCGTAGACACGGATGCCGACGGCTATGTGCTCGTCGAGCACCCCTCCACTCGCACGAACCTCGCGGGGGTCTTCGCCGCGGGCGATCTGGTCGACCACACCTACCGCCAGGCGATCACCGCCGCAGGCACCGGATGTGCTGCCGCTCAAGACGCCCAGCACTACCTCGCGGCGCTGGACGAGACCGCATCAGTACCCACCGAGACCGAGGAGGTCTTCGCATGAGCGCGCCCATCACTGTCACCGATGCCACCTTCCAGGCCGAGGTCATCGACTCCGAGATCCCCGTCGTCGTCGACATCTGGGCCACCTGGTGCGGGCCGTGCAAGCAGGTCGCACCCCTCTTGGATCAGCTCGCCGCCGAATACGACGGCCGTGTGAAGATCGTCAAGCTCGACGCCGACCTGAACCCTGAGACGGTCACCGCAGTCGGTGTCACGTCCATTCCCACCCTCGGGTTCTACACGGGAGGCACGCGGGTCGAGACACTCATCGGCGCCCACCCGAAGCCCATCATCGCCACGAAGATGGAGGCTCTCCTCGCATGAGCACCGCCACCGCACCCACTACCGTCCCGACCACAACGCGTCGTCTGTCGACCCTCGACCGCTGGTTGCCGCTCTGGATCGGTCTCGCCATGGTCGGCGGCATCGTCATCGGTCGCTTCATCCCCGGAGTCTCCGGTCTCCTAGCCGACCTCGAGGTCGGTGGAATCTCGATTCCCATCGCCCTCGGCCTACTGGTGATGATGTACCCGGTTCTCGCCAAGGTCCGCTACGACAAGGTCGCCGCGGTCACCGGAGACAAGAAGCTGCTCATCTCCTCCCTGGTGCTCAACTGGCTCGTCGGACCGGCGCTCATGTTCGTTCTCGCCTGGGCTCTCCTCCCGGACCTACCTGAGTACCGCACCGGGCTCATCATCGTCGGCCTCGCCCGCTGCATCGCCATGGTCGTCATCTGGAATGACCTCGCGTGTGGTGACCGGGAAGCCGCGGCAGTGCTCGTCGCCATCAACTCGGTGTTCCAGGTCATCGCCTTCTCGCTGCTCGGCTGGTTCTACTTGACGGTTCTCCCCGGCTGGCTCGGGCTCGACTCCCAAGGCCTCGAGATCTCGGTCTGGCAGATCGCGCTGAACGTGCTGATCTTCCTCGGCATACCCCTCGTCGCCGGATTCGCCTCCCGCTTCATCGGGGAGCGGACGAAGGGACGCGACTGGTACGAAGACCGCTTCCTCCCGAAGATCGGACCCTGGGCCCTCTACGGTCTCCTCTTCACCATCGTGCTGCTGTTCGCGCTCCAGGGCGAACAGGTCACCAGCCGCCCCTGGGACGTCGCTCGGATCGCACTCCCATTGCTGGCGTACTTCGGGATCATGTGGTTTATCGGCCTCTTCACCGGCAAGGCGCTGGGGCTCGGATACGCACGCTCGTCGACGCTGGCATTCACCGCAGCGGGCAACAACTTCGAGCTCGCCATCGCCGTCGCCATCGGCACCTTCGGCGCGACCTCCGGCCAGGCCCTTGCCGGGGTCGTCGGCCCGCTCATCGAAGTTCCTGTTCTCGTCGGACTCGTCTATGTCTCTCTCTGGGCAGCCCGACGCTGGTTCCACACCGATCCATTCACCGCTGAAAGGATGTAGACATGAACGCCGTGCTGACCACCCAGGGTGACACCTGCAGTCCCGTCGCCAGCCACGCAATCGGCGTCGATGCGGCCACCTCGGTTGCCTCTACTCTGAAGGCGCTGTCGGATCCGCTCCGTCTTCGGATGCTGTCTGCCATCGCATCCGACCCTCGAGGGGAGTCGTGCGTCTGCGATCTCGCCGAGCTCGCCGAGGTTTCCCAGCCGACGGTCTCTCACCATCTGAAGGTGCTCAAGGACGTCGATGTCCTCACCTCGGAGCGGCGTGGAACCTGGGTCTGGTATCGGATCAACCCGAACCTGCGCAGCGCCGTCACGGCCCTGCTGGAATCCTTCGCGCCCGCGACGCTCGCACCGTGGAGTGTCTCTGACGGCCGCGATGAGCCGCGGCCCGACTTCGACGCGCGGGTGACCCATCTCGCAGATGAACTCGCAGCAGAAGTCCCCGAGCTCGATCCCAATGTCGTGCTCACCATCGTCCGCGAGTCCTACACCGCCCTCGCCCGCACCGCGCGAGTCACCTCAGCACTCGTGCCACTGACCGAACGCTTCGCACGTCAGCGACTCGCCGACCTCACACGGGACCGCGACTCTGCTGTGCCCCAGGTGCTCTTCGTCTGTGTCGCCAACGCGGGGCGTTCGCAGCTCGCCGCCGCGCTCGTCAACAAGCTGGCGGGCGGCAAGGTCGTGGCTCGCTCGGCAGGATCGGCTCCTGCCGACGTCATCCATCCTCACGTCCGGTCGATTCTCGCCGAGATCGAAGGTGACGCTGCCGTCGAGCGCTTTCCGAAGCCGCTCACCGATGATGCCGTCCGTGCGGCGGACGTCGTCATCACGATGGGCTGCGGAGATGTCTGCCCGATCATCCCCGGCGTCCGTTACGACGACTGGGCAGTCGGCGATCCTGCTCTCGCATCGCGTGACGGTGTCGAAGCCATCCGTGACGACATCGCCGGCCGCGTGCGCGCGCTCGTCGAAGACCTTCTCCCCTGACCAACCCCTCGCACCAGGAGCAACCATGACTGACACGACCACCAAGCCCTCCGTTCTCTTCGTCTGCGTCCACAACGCCGGACGCTCGCAGATGGCCGCAGGCTTTCTCCGCGATATCGCCGGCGACCGCATCGAAGTCCGCTCCGCCGGCTCCATGCCCGCCGACCAGATCAACCCGACCGCCGTCGAAGCGATGAATGAACTCGGGATCGACATCACCGCCGAGCAGCCCAAGATCCTGACGACCGAGGCCGTGCAGGCCTCCGACGTCGTCATCACGATGGGATGCGGCGACGCGTGCCCGTTCTTCCCCGGCAAGCGCTACGAGGACTGGAAGCTCGACGACCCCGCCGGCCAGGGCATCGACGCTGTGCGCCCCATCCGTGACGACATCAAGGCGCGAATCGAGCAGCTGGTGAGCGAACTCGTCTGACGAGCTGTTCGGTCGCCGGCGGATCCGTGCCGTGGTCATTGGCACTGCGACCGAGCTGAGGTTGACCGACGGGCATCCGCGTGGTGTTCGTGCGGACTGCTCCGAGGGCTCAGGCTAGCTATCCATAGCGTGCCTCAGAGATCGACCGCCTGGCGGTGAGGAACCGCGATCCGATGGGGCTGCCGTATCGAAAAGGCATCAGGTCACCTGAGCTGCCAGGGCTGCGCCCGCGTCGCAGGGACCGCCGCGTCGACGCATCATGAACGCCACGCCCAGGCGTCATGCTCGGCATCCCTCAGCACCTCGTCGAGGCGCCCCGCACGCAGCGCGTCGATGGCGCGCGGCACGTCTTCGTCGGGAAGCGCGGTGTTCAGCCACTGTGCCCAGGTCCAGTGGCCTGCGGTCCCTGTCTGCAGAACTGCCAGGACGTCACTCAGTCCGTCCACAACGCGACCATTGTGGAGCTGGAATGCGGGGTACAGCGTCACACCATCATCTGTCTCGAGCGCAAGGAGCCGCAGCGTCTCGCCAGCCGCGGTGACCTTGGCTTCCGTCCACCCGAGGGCTCGCGCAAGACTCGTCGTCGTGTAGCAGGGGCCGATGATCTTTGCCCACGGATTCGACGCGTCGTCATCGGTCATGGCTTACCCTCGGGGTCGCCCTTCGGGGGACGAGTGTGGCGGCGGCGGACGTCTTCGATGATCTCGTCGAGGGTGCGCCGTCCGTCGACGTAATCCTGGGCATCGCGGAGGGCATCCGGGCTCGGAGCGAGCCCGTCCAGGACCCCTGAGTGCAGAGCTTCAGCGGCGCCCTTCGCGCGCTTCTCACGCGCGAGGTAGTCGTCTTCCCACTGGTCCGCCATGCCACGGATGATGGCGAGGCTTGGCGTCGCCATCCTCAACGTCTTCATGTCGAGGATGGCCAGATTCGTCTCCTGGCCCTCGCGTCCGAGACTCGCTACGCGACGACCATCCTCTGTTTTCCCGCCCGCCCCTACATGCATGTGACCATGCGCGAGAAGCTCGGGGCGCACGGCATCCCACACCTCACTGACCCGCGCGCGAGACGCCGCGGAGGCCTCGAGTGCAGTCTTGGTGAACCAATGCGGATTAGTTCGGAGGATCTTCTGCACGGATCGAACCGGGGTGTTGGCCGGAGACTCATGGGTGAGCATCAGGTCCGCGGGACCGCCGGCAATTGCCGACGCGACGGCCTCGTCGGTAATTGCCTCATCCGGCCACCAGGTCAGTCCTTCCTGTCGGGACTCACGGTCAACGGATGAAGCGCCACCGAGGGCGAGAACTGAGCGTCCGCCGATGGTGAGGCGTGCGGGCCGCGGAAGTATCCAGGTGAGCTTCGAGACGCGGACTGCTTCGCCGGGGTGCTTGTCGAGGAGCGGCGTGATCTGTCCAAAGTCCTCGTGGTTTCCGACTACCACGTAGAAGCGTTCGATGCTGGTGTCCGCAAAGATCTCGTCGACTGCGCCGGGCGGCATCCACCAGTCGCCGAGGTGCAGCAGCGTCCTCACGTCGGGCGCGAGGGTGGGCAACACCCGGGATATCGTCCGAGCCCACCCCTGATTCCCATGCCAGTCGCCGCACACCGCGACTCGTTGGTCGGGGAGGTCGATGGCGGGCGTGTGCTCGAGAGTTTTCACGCGTGGCCTTTCCGCCCAGGCTCGTTCGACGCCGCAGGGGCTCGGTGATGGATCGACAGCCATTTCGATAGTTGTCGTCATCACATTGCCGAAGTCCTCCATTCAGAGCGCGGAGAATCCGCATCAAGTGCGAGCGAGCCGCTGTTCAAACTGTGAGATGGACCGTTATGTGCGTCGATGAAGCAAGTCAATAGAATTTGTGATCATTAGCGTCACATGTTCGCAGAAGTGGGAGAGCGCCGCGCACAAGTCAGACATGAACAACTCAGCTATCAACATGACCATCAACAACTCCTACGCGTTCACCGCTGTGAACGACCGATTCCTTCAGCTCGATTCTCGTCCGCACGCTCCCATCCCGACCGCGACTCTTCGGGAAGCCATGGGTCTCGTCGATGCATCGGGTGTCGCAGACCTCTTCGTCGAATGGGCCACCGAGGACGGTAAGGCGGTCCGAGCGACGCGCCTGTCTGCTCGACAGGTGCTCGCCGTGTGGGTGGCACTCGGACTTGCGCAGAGGGAGGCGACCATCTCGAACGTGACTTCGGCGCTGAGTCAGCACCTGACGCCCGCACGTCGCCGAGCGCTCGGCCTGACGGACGACTTCTCGAAGCACAGTCCGGAGCAGGTCGCGCGCATGGTTCGCCGTGCGACGTCAGCCCTCACCGACGTCATGGACGCCTTCCCGACCTCCACCCGCGGACGACGTCTCACAAAGGGGGAGTGGGATGGTGGTCTGGCAGAACGAGCCAGCTCCTCGGTCGAACTCGAGCAGCGGCGCAGGCGGTTCGTGGTCTTTGCCAACCGGCTCCTCGAAGCCCAGCACAAGGCCGCAGCAGTGAGTGACCCGCAGCGCGGCGTGAGTATCGTCGCCGACAGTCGCTTCCGGAGCGCCGGGGTCCGTGGGGTCGGACAGCGACGCATGGACGCACTCGGTGACACCGAGCTCGTCTCGCTGGAGCCTGACGCCGGCTTCTGGGTCCAGGACCCGACAGGTGCGGACCGCCGGGCGCGTTATGGATGGGAGGACGAGCTCGCCGTGCTGATCTCCAGCGATCCTGACCAGCCGCGTTCCGTGCCGAACATCGTCATCGGCTTCAACCCGCACCTGCCGAGCTCTGGCTTCGCGACCGCGGCGGCGGAGATGCTCCACGACATCGCAGGACGCGGTGCTGGACTCGACCACGTCGTCCTCGACCGTGCATACATGGCAACTCGCCCGGATGTCCTGCGCACCCCGCTGATGAATCTCGGAGTGAAGCTCGTTGCGGACTACCCGACGAACCGACTCGGGGTACAGGCGGTGTCGGGGGCGGGAATCCTCGTCGATGGCACTTGGTATGCCCCGTCGCTGCCAGTCGAGTTGCAGAACGCTGGGAAGGAGTCTGCGAGCGTCAGCGGCGGTGCCGCACTCAGTGACCGTATGGAGGCGGCGAAGGTGTTGAAGAAGAAGGTGGCCGCCCGCGCAGAGTTCTCCCGCCAGCATCCCCGTGCGGCGGATGTGAGCGACCGTGACGAGCAGTTCTACCCGTACAAGTCAGAGCAGTGGAACAAGCTGTATGGCATGGGCCGCGGAGCGTTCGAGACCTACGCCGCCGCGTTGTCCCGCACCGAGCAGAATCGGCCCGGACGTCGGCGGATGCGGGGCGCCACCGCTCTCGCGTTCTTCGGCTTGCTCGAGGTCGTCGGAACGAACGCACGCATCCTGGAGGACTTCCGTGCAGCCCAGCAGCGTCCGCGCACTCGCAGAGTGGTGCTTCCTCCGCTGGTGCCGGCCGTCTCGGCTCCGGTGTCGCGTGAGTCGTCGGACTGCCGACCGAAGCGGCCGCGGAGATCTATCGTGATGTGCCCCGCCTTCGGCGCGATGACGACGTATCCATCTATCAAGCGAGAAGCTGGAAACTAGCGCCAATCGAGAACGGGCTGTCCACTGCGGACAGCCCGTTCTTGCGTTCCCGCCAGGGGGACGCGTGGTCGCCCGTTTCAGAGTGTGCGCGTCGCGTACGCGAGAAGTCGGGCGCGCTCAGTGGTGAGCCGGCCCGCGGCTTCTGCGACGCGCTGGCGGGAGAACCAGTGGGCGAGGGCTGACTCGCCGGGGAGTGCGCCTCGAATCCGCGGTGCTCGGCCTTCGGTCGCGATGAACCGACGCAGCTCGTCTGCTCGCTCCTCCCAGGCATCTGCGCGTGGGCGTTCGCTCCACCCGGGCAGCGCCGCGAGCGCGGCCTTCTGGTCCGAGGTCAAGGTCGTTGCGCGGCGCTGGCCGGCCGCCCATCCGACGATGTCGGCGGGAACGCCGTCGCTGAGACGCGGAAGGTGTCCGAGGGCGTGCGCGTGCGCTGCGACCTTTTCGTAGTTGGCCCACCAAGGGTCGCGGTCTCGTCCCGATCCGGGGGTCTTGCGTGGTGTGTGCATGCGTTAGGCATGCGCGGTCCTGATCCGCGGGAGTGACACGCCGCGGGCGATGTCCGTGCTCGCAGTTGATGCGACGTGTCCGCGAGCGGGAGTCCTACCGTTGCGGAGTCGCAGGTGCCGAGCTCGAGTGCAGGGGAGTGGATCATGACTTCGCCGAAGCCGTCCATGAAAGATGAGAACGCCAGCCCGCCCGAGGCTGATGCGCTCCGGTTCGCCGAGAGCGTGGTGGACGATGTAGCGCGGAGGTTGTCATATCGAACAGCTGATCTGTTGACGGCGGTGCAGCACCACGCGCGGTGGGCGCATGTGGTTTCGGGGTTGCCGTTGGAGCGGGAGTTCCTCTTTCGGAAAGATGTCATCGCCGTCGCTGTCCAGCAACTGCCTATGCGCTCCGAAGCCTCGCTCGGTCGGCGGCGCGCTGTGTTGCTTCGGGTTGCGGAGGAGCTCGGAGTCGTGGAGCGGTCTCTACCCCCGCTGTACGGGTCGGAGCCGAGCGCACCCTACACAGGTCTCGAGGTGGCGGAGCTCCGCCTGTGGGCGGCCGTGCAACGTGAAAGCCGACGGCGGGACGCGTGGGCGCTACTGGCTCTCGGGGTAGGAGCCGGACTCGCCGCATCAGAGGTCTGCGCGGTCAACGCGCGGGACATCACGGAGGATGGCGCGCGGGTGCAGGTCTTCGGTCCGCGCGAGCGAGTGGTTCACGTCGACGCAGAGTGGTGCGTCACCCTGGCTGAGCTCGTCGCCGGTGCCGACTGCAGTCCACTATTCGTCCCGGGTGTTCGCTGGTACAAGAACAAGATCGGCGACTTCGTGCGAGTGACCCACGGGGACCAGCTTCGACCGATGCCGCAGCGGATGCGCGCCACCTGGCTCGTCCGGCGGATGGCCGAGGGGATGCCGGTTCAGGATCTCAAGTACGCCGCCGGGATCAGGTCGTTGGGCGCTCTCGCTCGATTCGAGCGATATCTTCCTGCACCTTCTGTTGCGCCTGCGCCAAGTAGTCCCGCACATCGGTGAGTCGTTGCCGTTCTCGATGCCGCTCTTCGGACGCGGGCCACGCGACCATCGAGAACGGTACTTCGGCGGCGTCGAGCAGAAGCATCAGATCGTCCAGGCCCGCGGGAGTGTTCCCGTTCATCAGGCGGGACAACCGTTCGCGTCCCCACCCTGTGCGCTCAAGAAGATCTACGCGCTTGAATCGCCCTGCCTTGAGCCCGGCGAGCACCAGTCCGACTGCAGAGTCTTGAAGCTGAGCTGCGCGGCTCCGGGCTCGTTCGACCGGATCATCGGGGAGCTTGCTCCAAGTTCGTCGTACGCCGTGGTGGCCGAACCGACCGGGATTGGGTGCATAGGCCCGGGGAGCGCGTCGAGTCGTAGGCATACCTCCATCATTGCAGTTGAGGTGACGCAAAACATCACATCAGCGCGATCTGTGACTGCGAGGGTCATACTTTCGCGAGCGATGCGAGAGTGCCGCGCACAGGGGCGGCATGACGAACTCCTCTCCAGCCGCCATTGCCCACTACAACCCGATGCTCGGATCGGCGACTTGGACGCGCGTTCAGCCCTTCGTCGACGAAACCATCGCCGAGCGATGCGCTGACATGAGTGAGCGTCAGGTCGACGAGCACCAGCGGTCGCTCGCGTTCTTCGGAGACTGGATCGTGCAGACAGGCATGGTGGAGCTCCACGAGGCTCTGTCCGAAGACATCATCGACGTCTACACCGTGGACCGCGCGAAGGAGATCGTGCCGGTCATGGCCGAACGCGAGCGCAAGATGCTTCGGCGTCTGGCTGGAATAGCCCCGTCGGTCGAGAAGCGGGCGGTCTCGACCTCGTCGGAGCCTGAACGTCCGTACTCCGACGATGAACTCGCGATATTCCAGCACTGGGCGTCTTACCAGCGCACTGACCACCAGCGTGCAGCGTGCATGGCGATCTTCGCCCTCGGCGTCGGGTGTGGCTTGTCCTCTGGCGAGATCCTCGCCGTGCGAGGCAGCGCCCTGCTCGACCTCGACGGAGTCCTCGCCGTCCGCGTCGCGCGCGACGGGCGAATCGTTCCTGTCGTCGACCGCTGGGAGGAGTGCTTTGCCAAGGTCATGGCTGATAACCCGACAGATGCACTCGTCGTGGCGCCACATGCAACTCACCGGTACGGGGCAATGCAGCATATCCTTCGGACGTCGAAGGGCGACCTGAAGCCCACCGCGGCACGCCTGCGGATGACGTGGCTGGTCGCCCATCTCGAAGCTGGCACGCCCCTCGCCGCCCTGCTTCCGGCGTCCGGCATGACGTCCACCGACTCCCTCCGCCGGGCGATGAGCTTCGTCCGCCCGATGTCGGCTCTTCGGGCCTACGAGGTGCTTCGCATGATGGGTGCAGCGCAATGAGAACGGACAAGCCGAGGAAGAACAACCTCTTCCTCGACGATAATGCAGACCTCGAGGACATGCTCTTCAACCCTCGTGCCCGCGGACCCGTCGCGACCGGCATGGTGCAGCAATGCGCCAACCTCATCGACAGCGTCGGCATTCCTGAGCTGCTGGCCCAGTGGGACCACGAAGTTCATTCACCGATCCGAGGGGGCCGGCCGGCCTCTGTGCCGATGCGGGGAATCCTGATTCTGTGGCTGGTGCTCGCCTGGGAGCACCAGCCCCTGCAGCTCAAGAAGCTGCGCGACATCATCACCGAACGGTTGACGCCCGAGACAGCCGCCGTTCTCGGCATCACCCTTGACGCGACAGTCAGCCCTGACGGCTGGTACGAGCGCGCGCGCCGGTCGACAAACCGCATCATGAGCCTCATCGACTATCACCCCATCTTCAACAGGCACCGCCGTCTCCAGAAGCAGGAGTGGGACCGCGTCCGCGCGGACCGAGAGGAAATCGCTGAGGTGCTCTCCGTCCGCGCGCACCGCGCGGACGAGTTGATGAACCTCCTTCTGCACGCGACCTACTTGTGGATGCCCAAGCGTCTGCGCTCCGACAAGGTCTCCGTCACCATCGACGCGACGGCTGTTCGCATCCATGCGCGAGGTGTCGGCGTCACCCGACTTTCCAAGCTCGGAGCCGAGGAGACCGTCTCCATCGAACCCGACGCCGCCTTCTGGGCCCGCGGAACCGACGACCACTCCGACGATGGCAAGACCTCCATCACGAAGATGAAGTACGCCTACGAACTGGAGCTCGGGGTGCTCACGAGCAACGACCCGACGCGTCCGGAGGACATCCCGCACATCGTCGTCGGTATCGGGCACCACGCCCCAGCATTCGGACCAGGCAAGGCGGCCCGAGCCATGTTCGAAAACATCGTGAGCCGCGGCCTTCACCTCGACCATGTCATCGGCGACCGCGCATACCTACCGGGCGCCAAGGAAGCCGATCTCCAGAACTACCTTCGCTCAACCGGGGCGAAGCTCGTGATGGACTATCACAAGAACTTCCTCGGCTATCAAGACAGTTACGCCGGCGCCATCATGGTCGACGGCAACTGGTACTGCGCCTCAATGCCTCAGAAGCTCATCGACGCAAGCAAGCGCTACCGGGACGGCGAGGACGCCGACGACAAGAACCGCTCCCTGACGAAGTCGCAGCGCGTCGCTCGGGCCAGACAGCGGCTCGAGCAATGGCTCAGCGATGTCGAAGCACGAGCACCATACCTCTTCAGCACGAAGGGTGCGCAGCAGGCAAACGGAAAGAGGCCATGGTCCTGCCCAGCGGGCGCCAACACTCCCACCGCTTCCTGCCCGCGTAAGCCGAACAAGATCGCGTCGGGCAAGGTGCCTCTCACGATCATCAGGCGCCCCGTGGAGGGCCCGGCGAAGGTGTGCGACAACGTGACCAGTGTTCACTTCCCTGCCGAGGCGGGCGGCAAGTTCGCCCAGGAGTATCAGTACGGCTCCAAGCCGTGGCGCGAGATGTACGGCCACGGCCGGAACAGCGTCGAGTCCTTCAACGCCTATCTCAAGGACGGCGGTACACACGCCCTTGAAGACGGTTCACGCCGTCGCCTCCGTGGCTCCGCTGCACAGTACTTCCTCGCGACGATGACCGTGGTCGCAGCGAACCTCGACAAGATCCGGGACTTCGCCGCGCAGAAGATCGAAGACGGTCTCGACTACGAGGCGGGGATTGAAGCTCCGCGCGCCAAGAAGCGCAAGCCGCGTCGCAGCTCCCCTCAGCAGCGCGTCACGCACCAGCGCGGTCGAGCAACACGTAATCCCGTCCGTACATAGCCCACGGCTGCGCTCCACTAGTTAGATCACCGGCTCGAAGGTCGGCGTCAGCATGCCCAACTCCGGGTTCTGACGTCGCCCCTCGGGCCTTTTCTGTGGTCAGCGGTCGTCCGACTCCCTATGACTGTGCCCCTTGACCAGCGCGTACGAGAAAAGCCGCCTGAAACCAGGCGGCTTTTCTCGTACTTGGGGGTTACGCGTACGTATTCACATACCATCCGCGTACAACCCTGTGTGCCCCCGACAGGAGTCGAACCTGCGACCTACGGTACCGGAAACCGGCGCTCTATCCACTGAGCTACGGAGGCGTACCGAACGACGATATCACTGCTCGGGGGTGGTCTCCGACCCACCGGCCACCGTCACCGGCGCGCCGCCCAGTTCGGTCAGGTCGGCGGCGAGCCTCTCGGCCAGGTAGCGGTGCCCAGCGCTCGACGGATGCTTGCGGCCGAGGTCGACGTCGATCACGTCGAGATAGTTCTGCTCGGTGATCCAGTCCTCGGCGACGGGGGAGATGTACCACCAGCCGCGAGCTGCGGCGAGGTCGGACAGATCCGCATCGATTCGCGCGGTGCCTGCGCCGACCGGCAGCTCGTGCGGTGCCGGGCCGAGGATGACGATGGCGGCCTCCGGGTACTTCGCCGCCATGGCGTCCCAGGCGGCGCTGACGGCCGTACGGTAGCCGGCGGCTCCCTGCTCGCGGTCGTTGATCGATCCCTGGATGATGATCAGGTCCGGTGCGAGCGTCGGATCCAGGGCTGCGATGCGCTCGCCGAACGCAGGACCGTCGAGCCCCGGCTTGACGTAGCCGCTGCCTCGGACACCCTGCACGATCGTCGTACCGTCGAGCAGATCCCCCAGCACGTAGGCATAGCCCTCGGTGGGGACTGTCGCGGCCGAACCGTAGGTCCACGAATCGCCGAACACGAGCACGGTCGGGTGCTTCGGCAGCGAGAGTGCGGTTGGGGCGACGGCGGTGGAGGTCGTCCCATCTACGCCGGCTGCGGCTCTGACGGGTGCCGCGGTCTGCAGGGGCGCCCAGGGTCGCCAGACGCCCAGAGCCACCGCTGCGAGCGCCACGAGCAGGGCGATGGCGATCCCTGCGGAGCGCAGCGGATGACGGGTGATGCGGACCTTCATGGCATGAACAGTAGATCACGCTGGGACGCTCGCAAATTCGGAGCCCCGTCGCGCCGTAAACTGGGCAGTCTATGACTCCTGAAACACTCGCCCAAGCCCTCCTCGCCGTCCTGACTCCGATCGCGGACGAGCGACGCCCGGGCGAGCCGCTGGAGCTCGCAGCATCCGACATCGTCTTCGAGCGCCCCCGCAACCGCGACCACGGTGACTGGGCCTCGAACATCGCGATGCGCCTGGCCAAGCCCTTCGGCACCAACCCGCGCGAGCTCGCGCAGCAGATCGCCGACGGACTCGCAGACGTCGACGGTGTCGCGAGCGCCGAGGTCGCCGGTCCGGGTTTCATCAACATCCGCCTCGACGCTGCTGCAGCCGGCGCACTCGCGAAGACGATCGTCGACGCGGGCACCGCGTACGGGACGAACCAGACGCAGGCCGGCCGCACGATCAACATCGAATTCGTCAGCGCGAACCCGACCGGTCCGCTGCACATCGGCCACACCCGCTGGGCGGCGCTCGGCGACGCGATCGGCCGCGTGCTCGCGGCATCCGGAGCCACCGTCGCCCGAGAGTTCTACATCAACGACGCCGGCGCGCAGATGGAGCGCTTCGCGCAGTCGATCGTCGCCGCGGCGAAGGGCGAGCCGACACCGGAGGGCGGATACGCCGGCAGCTACATCACCGATCTCGCCGCACGTGTGGTCGCCTCGCGCCCCGATCTCCTCGAGCTGCCAGCGGATGAGCAGATCGTCGTGGCCCGCGAACTGGGCTACCAGTTCCAGCTGGCCGAGCAGCAGGAATCGCTGTCGAAGTTCAATGTGCTCTTCGACGTCTGGTTCTCGGAGCGCACCCTGCACGCGAAGAATGCCGAGGGCGTGAGCCTCGTCGACCAGGCGGTCGACCGTCTGCGCGAGCAGGGGCACGTCTTCGACCAGGACGACGCGGTCTGGGTGCGCACGACCGACTTCGGCGACGACAAGGATCGCGTGATCCGTCGATCGAACGGCGAGTACACCTACTTCGCAGCGGATGCCGCGTACTACCTGAACAAGGGCGACCGCGGCTTCGCCCACAAGATCTACCTGCTCGGCGCCGACCACCACGGCTACGTGCACCGCCTCAAGGCACTCGCGGGAGCCGCAGGCGACGACCCCGAGAAGGACGTCGAGGTGCTCATCGGGCAGCTCGTCTCGGTGGGCGGCGCCCGCCTCAGCAAGCGCGCCGGCAACATCATCGAGATGGACGACCTCCGTGAATGGCTCGGCACGGACGCGCTGCGGTACTCGCTGGAGCGTTCTCCTGCCGACTCGCCGCTCGCGCTCGACCCGGAGCTGCTGCAGAAGCGCACGAACGACAACCCCGTGTTCTACGTGCAGTACGCCCACGCGCGCACGCACAACGTCGCTCGCAATGCGGCCGACTCGGGCGTCGACCGCTCCGAGTTCGCCCCGGAGACGCTGACGCACGAGACCGAGGCCGCGCTGCTGGGTGCGCTGCAGGAGTTCCCGCGCATCGTCGCCTTCGCCGCAGAGGTGCGCGAGCCGCACCGCGTCGCCCGCTACCTCGAGGAGCTCGCGGGCCTGTACCACCGCTGGTACGACAACTGCCGCGTGATCCCGCAGGGCGATGACCCCATCGAGACCGTGCACCGGACGCGCCTGTGGCTGAACGATGGCGCAGGGCAGGTGTTCCGCAACGGACTCGACCTCCTCGGCGTCTCGGCCCCTGAGCGCATGTAGGTTCGGCCTCGGGCCGGGGCGGTAGGGCAGGATTGTCAGCATGAGCGACGACACCCACACCCTGCCGTACCCGGAGCCGTCTGCCGAGCATCCGACGCTCGTGATCCCCGGCTCCGTCGCCGGCCTGGGCGCTGTCGTCGAGCCGGCGCGGAAGCGTCGTCGCTGGCCGTGGGTGCTCCTGATCATCGTGGTCGTGCTCGGTCTACTCGTCGTCGCCGCCGAGTTCATCGCCAGGGCGGTGCTCCCAGGCGTCGTGCGTTCGATCGTGATCGAGCAGCTCGACCTCCCCGCCGATCAGGCACTCGACGTCGAGGCCGACGGCATCCTGCTGCCGCAGTTGATCGGCGGCACGCTCGACCGCCTGCATCTGTCGACCGACTCGGTCACGCTCGAGGGGATCACGGGTGCCGTCGACGTGACGGCGACCGCCGTGCCGCTGCGCGGCGGTGACCTCGGGGGAGCGGATGGCACGATCCGTATCGACCAGGCCGAGTTCACCACCCTCCTGGCCGGCACCGACCTCCCGATCGAGACCGTCTCGCTGGAGGCTCCGAACGCCACGGTCGGCGGCTCGTTCGCGCTGTTCGGCGTCGACATCCCCTTCGCACTCACCGTCACGCCGGGCGTCGCCGATGGTGACCTCGAGCTCACCCCGGTGAGCATCAGCGTCAGCGGCATCGAGCTCGATGCCGACCAGATCGGCTCCTCGCTCGGCTCGCTCGGTTCGCGCCTGACCCAGACGCAGCGCATCTGCATCGCGGATCAGCTGCCGGCGGGGCTCACCCTCACCGGCCTGGAGATCGAGAACACCGCCGCAGTGATCGACATCGATGTGAACGGCGCGATCGCCACCGACGAGAGCCTGCTCGAGAAGGGCGTCTGCCCGACCGGTTGAGGTGAGGCCGTCCTGCGAGGATCGCCCCGGCCTCAGGCCTTGGCTTCCTCGCTCGCTGCCTCCTGGGCCGCGCGCAACTCGTCCTGAGCGATCCTCATGTCGACCTCGGCGCGCTGCACCCGACGCTGGACGAAGGTCGACGCGCCGAATCGAGCGTGCACGCGGTCCTTCGTCTCCTCCTCAGCCGTCACGATGTAGGCGCAGGCGATCAGGATCACCTGGCTGGAGAAGTTCATCCAGATCAGGAGCGCGAGCAGGGATGCGAACGATGCGAGCAGCGGGTTGCTGGTCGCGCCACCGACGAAGAGGCTCGACAGCTCCTGCAGCACGAGGAGCCCGAATCCGCCGAGGAGCGCGCCGGACCACAATGAACGGGCCGAGGGCGTGACGCCCGAGAGCAGACGGAAGATGCCGACGATGAGCGCGGTGTTGAGTGCGAAGACCACGAGCAGAGACAGCACGCGGACGGTGACGGCGACTGCGACCGAATCCGCGCTGAGTCCGAGCAGATCGCTGACCCACGCGACGCCGAGCTGCCCGACGAAGGTGAGCAGGGCAGCGGCGAGGAAGGCCACCGCGATGCCGATCGCGAGGAGCAGGTTGCGCAGGATCACCCAGATGAACAGGATGTCGTCGTGCGTCGTGCCTGCGATCACGCGGACCGCCGTCCGGAGCGAACCGATCGCGCCGAGCGCCGCGCCGATGAGACCCACGAGCGAGATGATCCCGGCGATCGACAGCGACGCCGGTGCTTGCAGATCGGTCGTCTTGATCACGCCGTCTTCACCGATCAGCCCGGGGACCACGGACTGCACTGCGCGGATGATCGCCTGCCACGCGTCGGGGTTGCCGGCGAGCCACAGCGCCGCGATCGAGAAGCCGAGCAGCACCCCGGCGAACACGCTGAACAGCGCTCGGTACGTGATGCTGTCGGCGAGCATCGCGCCGCGACGCTCGGAGTACAGCAACAGTGCGCGGACCGGCCTTCGGGCGAGGGCCCAGCGGATCACCGCGCCGCTGACACGCGGGATGAGACCGGGCTGGGGTCGCGATTCGGAGTTCGTCACGCCCCCACCCTATGAGGCCGGATGCGGCGGTCGCAGGGGGTTGACGCGGCGAGTCACCGTGACGAAGCGGCCGGAGG
The DNA here is from genome assembly GCF_000956525.1 of Microbacterium oxydans. GTDB lineage: Bacteria > Actinomycetota > Actinomycetes > Actinomycetales > Microbacteriaceae > Microbacterium > Microbacterium oxydans_A. The sequence continues at coordinate 833,222 of NZ_JYIW01000026.1, read as the reverse complement.
CGGTGCCCTAGAATCGGGGACAACCTCGATGTGCGCGTCCCCGCCCGAGATCCGTCCCACGATTGGTGTCCAGTGCTTTCCCCTGCCGACTCGCTCGCCCCGGAATGGCTCGTCGTCCCCGAAGACGTGAACGATCTCGCGAACGGTGTGTGGCCGGCGTCGGCCACCCGTGACGGCGATGGCGCACTCGTGCTCGGCGGCGTCAGCGTCCAGGCGCTCGCCCGCACCTATGGCACCCCGGTGCTGGTCCTCGATGAGGACGAGGTGCGCACCCGTGCCCGCGCCTTCCGCACGGCGTTCGACGCTGCGACCGCAGCCCATGGCACCACGGCGCAGGTCTACTACGCCGGCAAAGCGTTCCTGAGCGCCACGGTCGCACGCTGGGTGATCGACGAGGGACTCCGTGTCGACGTCTGCACCGGCGGCGAGCTCGAGGTCGCGCTCGCGGCGGGCGTCGCGCCCGCATCGATCGGCTTCCACGGCAACAACAAGTCGACCGCAGAGCTCGAACGAGCGGTCCAGGTCGGTGTCGGCTCGATCATCGTCGACAGCGATATCGAGATCGAACGGCTCGCCGCGATCACGGCCCGCACCGGCGCCGTCCAGCGCGTCTTCGTGCGCGTGATCAGCGGCGTGCACGCCGAGACGCACGACTTCCTCGCCACGGCGCACGAGGACCAGAAGTTCGGTTTCGCGCTGCCGGATGCCGAGACGGCGGTCGCCCGCATCCGCGAACTGTCGGGACTCGACTTCGCCGGGCTGCACTGCCACATCGGCTCGCAGATCTTCGGCGTCGCCGGGTTCCGTGAGTCCGCGTCGCGGGTGCTCGAGTTGCACGAGCGGCTGCTCGACGGCGGCCCGGTGCCGCAGATGAATCTCGGCGGCGGCTTCGGCATCGCCTACACCCGCATCGACGACCCGACGCCGATCGACGAGCTCGCTGCCGAGATCGTCGCGTCCGTCGCGGACGGATGCGAGGCGCGCGGCATCGCCATCCCGGCGTTGTCCTTCGAACCGGGCAGGGCGATCGTCGGCACCGCGGGTGTGACGCTGTACGAAGTCGGCACGACGAAGGACGTCACGATCGAATCCGGGGCGGTCCGCCGCTACGTGAGCGTCGACGGCGGCATGAGCGACAACGCGCGAACCGCCCTGTACGGCGCGCAGTTCTCGGCCCGACTCGCCTCGCGTGTCGGCTCGGACGCACCGCAGCTGAGCCGGGTCGTCGGGAAGCACTGCGAATCCGGCGATATCGTCGTCGACCACGAGTACCTGCCGGCGGACCTCGTGCCGGGCGACCTGCTCGCGGTCCCGGCGACCGGCGCGTACTGCGTGTCGCTCTCGAGCAACTACAACCACGTTCCACGTCCACCCGTCGTCGCCGTGCGTGGCGGCGAATCGCGAGTGATCGTCCGCGGCGAGACCATCGCCGACCTGCTCTCGCGGGATGCGGGCATCGACGTGGCGAACGACTCCGACGGATCCCGTCCGTCCACCCCTGAAGGAGCAAGATGACTGAGTACCGACGACTTCGCGTGGCACTGCTGGGTGCAGGAGCGGTCGGCTCCCAGGTGGCGGCGCTGCTGCTGCGCCACGGAGACGAGCTGGCTGATCGCGCCGGCGCTTCGCTCGAACTGGCCGGCATCGCGGTGCGCAACCTCGATGCGCCGCGTGACACGGATCTCCCGAAGGAACTCTTCACGACCGACGCCGAGTCGCTGATCCTCGGGGCCGACATCGTGATCGAGCTCATCGGCGGCATCGAGCCGGCTCGCTCGAACATCCTCCAGGCGATCGGCTCCGGCGCCGACGTGGTCACCGCCAACAAGGCGTTGCTCGCCACCCACGGCCCTGAGCTCTTCGAGGCGGCCGACCGCGTGGGCGCATCCGTGTACTACGAGGCCGCCGCGGCAGGTGCGATCCCGATCATCCGCCCGCTGCGCGACTCGCTCGCCGGCGACCGCGTGGTGCGCATCATGGGCATCGTGAACGGCACGACGAACTACATCCTCGACCGCATGGACACCGAGGGCGCCGACTTCGCCGACGTGCTCGCCGACGCGCAGCGCCTCGGGTACGCCGAGTCAGACCCGACGGCAGACGTCGAGGGCTACGACGCGGCGCAGAAGGCCGCGATCCTCGCGAGCCTCGCGTTCCACACGGCCGTGCCGCTCGACGCCGTGTACCGCGAGGGCATCACCTCGATCACGGCATCCATGATCGAAGAGGCCCGTGCGGCCGGCTTCGTGATCAAGCTGCTCGCGGTGTGCGAGCGCCTCGAGGCGAACGGCGACGAGTCGATCTCGGTGCGCGTGTACCCGGCACTGGTACCCAAGACGCACCCGCTCGCCGCCGTCCACGGCGCGAACAACGCGGTGTTCGTCGAGGCCGAGGCCGCCGGTTCGCTGATGTTCTACGGCGCGGGCGCCGGTGGCGTGCAGACGGCATCCGCCGTGCTCGGTGACGTCGTGTCCGCAGCTCGTCGGCATATCGCCGGCGGCGTGGGTGTGGGCGAGTCCACCAGGGCGAACCTCCCGGTGGTCCCGATCGGGCACGTCACGACCCGGTACCAGATCACGCTCGAGGTCGCGGATGCTCCCGGCGTGCTCGCCACGGTCGCCGGCACCCTGAGCGACGGCGGCGTCTCCGTGGCGACGGTCGTGCAGACGGTCGACGGCGAGGCCGAGCCGACCGCGCGGCTCATCATCGGCACCCACCGCGCGACCGAGAGCGCGCTCAGCGCCACCGTCGACGCCCTGGCCGACAGCTCCGTCGTCGAGCGCGTGGTCTCCGTGCTGCGCGTGGAAGGCGAGTGACGGTGGCGCTCGGCCGCACGGTCGACGTCAGAGTCCCCGCCACCAGCGCCAACCTCGGTCCCGGGTTCGACACGCTCGGCCTCGCACTGAGCATCTACGACTCGCTCGAGGTGACCGAGCTTCCGGCAGGTGAGCTCGAGATCCGCGTGAGCGGGACCGGTGCTGCCGAGATCCCGACGGATGCCTCCAACCTCGTCGTGCGCTCGATCGCCCACGTGTTCGCCGACGCGGATCGCCCGATGCCCGGACTGCGCATCGTCGCCGAGAACGGTGTGCCGCACGGGCGCGGTCTCGGATCCTCCGGTGCTGCGGTGACCGCCGGCGTGCTCGCGGCGAAGGGACTGCTGGCGGGCGACGTCGAGATCAGCGACGAAGACCTCCTGCGCCTCGCGACAGAGCTCGAAGGACACCCGGACAACGTGGCCCCCGCCCTGTTCGGCGGCCTCACGATCGCCTGGGTGGGCGAGCGCGGACCGCAGCACAAGAAGCTGCTGGTGCACCGCGGTGTCTCGCCGCTCGTGCTCGTTCCCTCCTACACGATGTCGACCTCGCAGGCTCGATCCCTGCAGCCGCCGCAGGTGTCGACGGCTGACGCGATCTTCAACGTCTCGCGCTCCGCGCTGCTCATCGCCGCGATGATGCAGAGCCCGGAGCTGCTGCTCGACGCCACCGCCGATCGCCTGCACCAGGACTATCGTGCTGGTGCCATGCCTGAGACGCAGCGTCTCGTGCAGGCGCTGCGTGCAGCCGGGTTCGCTGCGGTCGTCTCCGGTGCAGGTCCGAGCGTCCTGGTGCTCGCCGACGGTCCCGGCAGTCGTCAGGATGCGGTGGAACTCGCGAACCGGGTGACCGACACCCCGTGGGACTCGCTCCTGCTCGCTGTCGATGTGCGTGGTGGTACAGTGGGGGATCGAGCGGAGGGCTTCCACGTAGCTTCGTGAATCTGGCCCCATTGCAACTCTGCAAGACCCGCACGCAAACCCCCACGGCATACGTGCCCAAGGCCGGCTGACGCCGAGCGTCAGCCCGTGCGATCGCGCGCAGCACCCGTTGTGCGCGTACACCGCTCGTTTCCCATGACATAGAGGGAGTGCTCGTGGAGAATTTCTCCGAGACCCAGAACGACCAGGCGGCTCCGGCTGCCGCAGCTCCGGCCGTGAGTGCCGAAGCGACCACCGAGGCCGCACCGGCGCGCAAGCGCGCGCCGCGTCGTGCGACCAGCGCGACCGCAGCAGCGAAGGCCGAGAAGGCCGCCGCGGAATCCAAGACGGATGCCGCGCCCGCCGCAGCACCGAGCAACGATGGCGAGACCGCAGAGGCCGCCCCCAAGGCGAAGGCGCCGCGTCGCAGCCGCGCCAAGAAGGCCGATGCCGAGGCTCCCGCAGCCGACGCATCCGCCGCAGAGGCATCAGCAGCTCCCGCGAAGGACGACTCGTCCAGCAGCGATTCGGCCAAGAGCGACTCCGCCAAGAGCGACTCCGCCAAGAGCGACTCCGCCAAGAGCGCTGACGTCACGAGCGATGCTCCCAAGAGCGACGCCGCGTCTGCCGGTGACGCCGCCGAGGCTCCCGCCGCTGCTCCCAAGACCTCCGGTCGTGGCCGTCGCGGTGCGCAGAAGCCCGCTGCCGACGCCGAGGTTCCGGCCGCACAGAACTCCGAGGCTCCCGCAGAGTCCTCGCAGCCGTCGAACGACGCCGACTCCGGCGACGGAGACGAGCAGGGCGGCCGCAACCGCAGCCGCAACCGCAGCCGCAACCGCGGTCGCGGTCAGAACGGCGCGGCGCAGGAGCAGCAGCAGCCTGCAGCGGACGACGAGCAGGGCGGCAACAGCCGTAACCGTCAGCGCAACAAGCGCCGCAGCGGCGCTCCCACCGACGAGTTCGACACCGAGATCGGCGAGGACGACGTCCTGATCCCGATCGCCGGAATCCTCGACGTGCTCGACAACTACGCCTTCGTGCGCACCACCGGCTACCTCGCCGGCCCCAGCGACGTCTACGTCTCGCTCGGACAGGTGAAGAAGTACAACCTGCGCAAGGGTGACGCGATCGTCGGCTCGATCAAGCAGCCGCGCGAGAACGAGCAGCAGGGTCGCCAGAAGTACAACGCCCTGGTCAAGGTCGACTCGATCAACGGCCTCTCGATCGACGACGCGGCCACCCGCGTCGAGTTCGGCAAGCTCACGCCGCTCTACCCGCAGGAGCGCCTGCGTCTGGAGACCGCGCCCGAGAAGCTCACGCAGCGCATCATCGACCTCGTCGCGCCGATCGGCAAGGGACAGCGCGGCCTGATCGTCGCTCCGCCCAAGGCAGGCAAGACGATCGTGCTGCAGCAGATCGCGAACGCGATCGCGCAGAACAACCCCGAGGTCCATCTCATGGTCGTGCTCGTCGACGAGCGCCCCGAAGAGGTCACCGACATGGAGCGCACCGTCAAGGGCGAGGTCATCGCCTCGACGTTCGACCGCCCCGCCGAGGACCACACCACGGTCGCCGAGCTCGCGATCGAACGCGCCAAGCGCCTCGTCGAGCTCGGTCGCGACGTGGTCGTGCTGCTCGACTCGATCACCCGCCTCGGCCGCGCGTACAACCTCGCGGCTCCGGCATCCGGTCGTGTGCTCAGCGGTGGCGTCGATGCATCGGCGCTCTACCCGCCCAAGCGCTTCTTCGGTGCTGCGCGCAACATCGAGAACGGCGGATCGCTCACGATCCTCGCGACCGCGCTCGTCGAGACCGGCTCCAAGATGGACGAGGTCATCTTCGAGGAGTTCAAGGGCACCGGCAACAGCGAACTGCGCCTGTCGCGCTCGCTCGCCGACAAGCGCATCTTCCCGGCCGTCGACGTCAACGCGTCGAGCACCCGCCGCGAAGAGATGCTGCTCTCGACCGACGAGGTCAAGATCACCTGGAAGCTGCGTCGCGCCCTCGCCGGTCTCGACCAGCAGCAGGCACTCGAGGTCGTGCTCGGTAAGCTCCGCGAGACGAACTCCAACGTCGAGTTCCTCGTGCAGATGCAGAAGTCGATCCCCACGCTGCCGTCAGGCGCACACGGGCACGACAACAACATCCGCTGACCGGAGCCGCTGTGTTCGAGTCCGTTCAGGCGCTGATCGACGAGCATCGCCGGGTGCAGGAGGAACTCTCCGACCCGGCGGTGCACGCCGACGCAGCCAGGGCGAAGCGCGTCAACCGTCGCTACGCCGAGCTCTCGCGGATCGTCGCCGCCTACGATGCGTGGGTCGCGGCCTCCGATGACCTCGACGCTGCGCGAGAGTTCGCGCGTGAGGATGAGGCGTTCGCCGCAGAGGTCCCCGAGCTCGAAGAGGGACTGCAAGCGGCGCAGGAGAAGCTCCGGCGTCTCCTGATCCCGCGTGACCCGGATGACGCGCGCGACGTGATCATGGAGATCAAGGCGGGGGAGGGCGGCGCCGAGTCGGCGCTGTTCGCTGCCGATCTGCTGCGCATGTACATCCAGTACGCCGCCTCGAAGGGCTGGAAGACCGAGCTCCTCGAACGCAACGAGTCCGACCTCGGCGGCTACAAGGACGTCCAGCTCGCGATCAAGGGATCGTCGACCGACCCAGCGCAGGGCGTCTGGGCGCACCTCAAGTACGAGGGCGGCGTGCACCGCGTGCAGCGGGTGCCGGCCACCGAGTCGCAGGGACGGATCCACACCTCGACCACGGGTGTGCTGGTGTTTCCCGAGGTCGACGAGCCGGACGAGATCGCGATCAGCCAGAACGATCTGAAGATCGATGTCTTCCGCTCCTCCGGCCCCGGCGGCCAGTCGGTGAACACGACCGACTCCGCGGTGCGCATCACGCACCTGCCGACGGGCATCGTCGTTTCGATGCAGAACGAGAAGTCCCAGCTGCAGAACCGTGAGGCCGGCATGCGCGTGCTGCGTGCCAGGATCCTCGCGAAGCAGCAGGAGGAGATCGACGCTGCGGCATCCGACGCCCGCAAGTCGCAGATCCGCGGCATGGATCGTTCAGAGCGGATCCGCACCTACAACTTCCCGGAGAACCGCATCGCGGATCATCGCACCGGGTTCAAGGCGTACAACCTCGATCAGGTCATGGACGGCGCGCTCGAGCCGATCATCGAGTCGGCGATCGCCGCTGATGAGGAAGCACGGCTCGCGGCGGTGGGCTCCGAGTCCTGAGCTGAGGCGAGTGCGCCCGGCGGATCAGGTCCGTGCAGCGTACCGATGCTCGGGGCGACCGGCGGCGCCGTAGCGGAGCCGCACCTCCACGATGGTCCTGGCAGCGAGGGCTGCGAGGTGTCGCTGGGCGGTGGCCCGCGAGATGCCGACGCGTTCGCCGACCTCGGCAGCCGACGCTTCGCCGTCGCCGAGTGCGGCGAGCACGAGTTGCTCCGTCGCCGATCGCGACATCGATACCGGCTCGCCTGCGCCGTGCAGGATGCCGAGCGCCCTGTCGATATCGTCCTGCCGCACTGCGCGGTCGCCGGCGAGGAGATTGCGGTAGCGGGAGTACCGGTCCAGCAGGCCGGACAAGGCACGCCGTTCGAAGGGCTTCACGAGGTAGCCGATCGCCCCTGACCGCAGCGCACGGCGCACGGTCGGTGCGTCGTCGGCCGCCGAGATCAGCACGGCGTCGATTCCCGTTTCGCGGACCAGCGTGATGCCGTCGCCGTCGGGGAGGAACACGTCGGCCAGCAGCAGGTCGGGACGGGAGGAGCGGATGCTGTCGCGCGCCTCCGCGAGAGACCGCACGGTCTGCGTCACCATCAGCCCCGGATGCTCGTCCACGATGCCCTGATGCAGCTGTGCGACGCGGAAGTCGTCGTCGAGGATGAGCACCCGGAGCGGATCGGTCATGACTTCTCCCTGTTCGTGTTCGGAGCCGTGCGCTCGCTCGGAGCGTCGCGGTCGTGCGGAGCCCCGTGTTCGGGCGGAGCGTGGCCGACGGCTCCGCCGAGGCGGGCGGCGAACACGGCGCCGTGGTCGTCGTCCCCGGGGTCGATGATCCAGAGGTCGCCACCGCTGCGGCGGGCGATCTCGGTCGACAGCGGGATGCCGATTCCGTGACCGTGCACGCTCTCAGTGGCTTCGTCCTCGGTCATGCGAGGCGACATCGGTTCGTTCCCGCGGAGGCCGTCGCCCGAGTCGGCCACGGTGACCACGAGCGCGTCGCCGTCGTCCAGCACGGCGACCTCGACCCATCGCGGCGTCCGCCCGCCGGAGACGGCCGCGGTGACGGCGTTGTCGATGAGGTTCCCGAGCACGGCAGCGACGTCTTCCGCGGTGACGACGCTGCCGATCAGCTGCGTGTCGTCGGCGATGCGCAGCACGACCCCGCGTTCGCCTGCCTCCATGCCCTTGGCGCCGAGGAAGGAATGCAGGAACGGGTCGCCGAGGAGCTCGAGTCCCGCGACGGGAAACGCCACCGACCCCCGCTCCACGAGTTCGCCGAGGAAGGCCCTGGCGTCCGGCACACGCTCCGCGTCGATCAGTCCGGCGGCGACGTGCATCCGGTTGGCGAACTCGTGACGCTGCACCCGGAGGGCCCCGGTCATCGTCCTGACGGTCTCGAGCCGCTCGGTCAGCGCGATGAGATCGGTGCGGTCGCGCACGATCAGCACATCGCCCAGCGCGCGCCCATCGCGCACGACCGGGCGTGAGTCGAGATAGAGCATTCGGTCGCCGACCACAGCACTCGATCGGGCGAGTGCGCCGGTCGCCGTGCCGACCACGGCTGGCGGGAGACCGAGTGCCTCGAACGGTCGTCCGACAGGGGAGTCGAGCCCGAGGAAGCGGTCTGCGGCGGCGTTGCTGACCCTGACGATCCCCTGCGTGTCGATCGCGAGCACGCCGTCGTCGACGCCGTTCAGCACCGCGGTCTGGTTCTGCACGAGGGCGACGAGCTCCTCCGGCTGCACCCCGAGGGTCAGGCGCTCCCAGCGTCGGCGGAGCAGGAGGAAGGCCAGCATCGCAAGCACCAGGGCTCCGCCCGCCGTGAGTGCGATCACGGCGAGCAGCGGCGGCAGATCGTCGAAGACGCCTGCGCGTTCGAAGCCGACGCTGACCTCGCCGACCGGCGTGCCGCTCGAGTCTCGGACCGGCACCTTGGCACGCGCGGAGTCGCCGAGCGTGCCGGTCTGCCAGTCGACGATCTCCGCACCCTCCAGCACCGCTTCGTACGGTGTGCTGACCTCTTCGCCGATGCGAGAGGGAGTCGGATGGGCGAGACGGATGCCGTTGTCATCGGTGATCACGACGAACAGCGCTCCGGTGCGGCCGGCGACATCGGATGCGAGACGTTGCAGGTCGCCGGTGCGGAGCTCATCGGCATCGGGCTCCCGCTCGGACGCCGAGATCCTGGTCACCTCTGCGCGCACCTGCGGGTCCTCGGCCAGGGTCCTGGCGATGCCGAGGGCGGTGGACTCGGCTTCGGCGCGCAGCTGCTGCACCGCGAGCAGCAGGTACACCCCGGTGCACAGGACGACCACGAGGGCGACGGTGGCGAGATGCAGCAGGAGCGCGCGGGTCGCGAACCGGGTTCGGTTCGTCGTCGTTCTCGGCATCGTTGCTCCTCTCGCGCAATATGCGCAGAACTCACGCTACGCGCACAACCGTCGGGAATGCGGGATACCGCACCCCGCGTGCGTCGTTTCCCTAGTCTCATCAGGATCCGTCACCGCCGACGGAGCCACGACGAAGGAGTCACCGCATGCCCGACGCATTCACCGGCCTGCTCGCGGCCGCCGAAGAGGCGCCAACGTACGACGTCGCATTCGTGCCGCCCGAATGGGTGCTCGTGCTCCTCGGATTCACGATGGTGCTGGCGTTCATGACGCTCATCATGACCAAGCGGCTCACCCCGATGGTCGCGCTGATCCTCGTCCCGACGGCCTTCGGCCTGTTCGCGGGCGCAGGGCTCGGTCTCGGCGACATGATCCTCGACGCGATCGGCACGATGGCGCCGACTGCAGCGCTGCTCATGTTCGCGATCATGTTCTTCGGCATCATGATCGACGTCGGGTTGTTCGACCCGCTGATCCGCCTGATCACGCGCGTGCTCGGCGATGACCCGGCGAAGGTGGTGCTCGGCACCGCACTGCTGGCGGGTGCCGTCTCGCTGGACGGCGACGGCTCGACGACGTTCATCATCACGACCTCGGCGATGCTCCCCATCTATCTTCGGCTCGGGATGAGCCCTGTCGTGCTCACCTGCGTCGCCGGTCTCATGAACGGCACGCTGAACATCGTGCCGTGGGGTGGACCGACGGTGCGCGCTGCGACGGCTCTCGGGCTGCAGCCGACCGACATCTTCGTGCCGATGCTGCCGGCGTTGGGCGCCGGACTCGTCGTGACGCTCGGGTTCGCGTGGATCCTGGGCCTGCAGGAGCGTCGACGCCTCGGGCGCCTGGACTCCGACGGCCTGCTTCCTCACGCCGACGGCGGCGCACTGAGCACCGTGCCGCGGATCTTCCGCGGAGCGGACCCGAAGCCGGGCGCCCGCGCGGCGCTCCGTACCGGCAACATCGTGGTCGTCGCTGGCGGTCGCGGTCCCGTCGCGGCCGCGAGCGTCGATCCCGCCGACACGGCGATGGCCGACACCATGCTGGACCCAACCAGGCCGACGCTCCGTCCGAAGCTGATCTGGTTCAACCTGGTGCTCACGCTGGCCGTCATGGTGCTGCTCGTGCTCGACATCCTGCCGCTGCCGTACGTGTTCATGGTGGGCGCCGGCATCGCCTTGCTCGTCAACTTCCGCGGTATCAAGGACCAGGCCTCCGAGATCGTCGCGCACGCGCCCAGCATCGTCGGCGTCGTGTCGATGGTCATCGCGGCCGGTGTCCTCGTCGGCGTGCTCACCGGCACCGGGATGGTCGACGCGATGGCGACGTGGATCACGAACGTGCTGCCCCCGGCGCTCGGTCCGTTCCTCGCTCCGATCACCGGCCTCCTCTCCATCCCGTTCACGTTCTTCATGTCGAATGATGCGTTCTACTTCGGCATCCTCCCGGTGCTGGCACAGAGTGCGGCGAGCTTCGGCATCGACCCGGTGGAGATGGCCAGGGCATCGATCACCGGCCAGCCCGTGCATCTGCAGAGCCCGCTCGTGCCGGCGATCCTGCTGCTCGTCTCGCTCGCAGGCGTGAACCTGGGTGACCATCACCGCAAGGTGCTGTGGCGTGCGGCGATCGTGTCGCTGGTGATGCTCGGAGTCGGCATCCTGGTCGGAGCAATCCCGCTCTTCGTGGCGCAGTGAGTCGCGCCGGCGGGAGCGCGGATACCGGGCTCCCGCCGGTCGGCCTGAGAGCGATATGCTCAGCCCGTGCTCACGCTCCTCTTCCGCTCGCTCACGTACCTGCTCTCGGCCGGCATCGGTCTCATCGCCGCCGACCTGCTGCTCCCGGGCTTCCAGATCCAGTGGAGCGAGTGGTGGGGCTTCGTCATCTGCATCGTGATCTTCGCGATCCTGCAGAGCGTGCTCTCGCCGTGGGTGAGCAGGCTCGCCGACCGCTACGCCCCGGTGCTGATGGGCGGTATCGGAATCTTCTCGACGCTGATCGCCCTCATCGTGGTCGTGCTGCTCCCGATCGGCGGGCTGCGCATCGTCGATGCGACCGGCTGGCTGCTCGGCGCAGTCATCGTCTGGCTCGTCACCGCCATCGGCAGCGTGCTGCTGCCGTTGATCTTCCTCAAGAAGAAGGTCAAGGAGAAGCGCTCGCGCTGAACCTCGCTGGCGCTCCGACCGACGATCAGATCGAGTAGTCGGGTGCGGTGAGCAGTGCGCGCGTGTCTTCGCCGACGATACGGTGACGGGGCTTCGCCGGCACCCCGATGAGGATGCTGTCATCCGGCGCATCGCGAGTGACCACTGCGTTCGCGCCGACCACGGAACCGGCTCCGATCGTGATGGGACCGAGGATCTTCGCGCCGGCGCCGACCGCGACGCCGTCACCGAGCGTCGGATGCCGCTTGCCGGATTCGCGGGTGCGGCCACCGAGCGTCACACCGTGGTAGAGCATCACATCGTCGCCGATCTCGGCGGTCTCGCCGATCACGACGCCCATACCGTGATCGATGAAGAAGCGGCGGCCGATCTGCGCGCCGGGGTGGATCTCGACGCCGGTCAGCCAGCGCGAGACCTGCGAGCCGGCGCGTGCCAGCAGCCGCAGCCGTCGGCGCCACAGCGCGTGCGAGACCCGGTGCGCCCAGATGGCGTGCAGCCCCGGATAGAGCAGTGCGACCTCGATGCCGCTGCGTGCCGCTGGGTCGCGGAGCCGCGCCGCCGCGATGTCCTCGCGCATTCGACCGATCATGCTGGTGCGTCCTCAGTCTTCGCGCAGGTCCTCGAAGAGCGCTGTCGAGAGATAGCGCTCACCCGTGTCCGGCAGGATCACGACGATCGTCTTGCCGGCATTCTCGGGCCGCGCTGCGACCTTGAGCGCCGCAGACACCGCAGCGCCGCATGACATGCCGACCAGGAGGCCTTCTTCAGCCATGAGTCGGCGTGCCACCCGGATCGACTCCTCGAACTCGGCGGTGACGACCTCGTCGATCACGTCGCGATCGAGGATCGCCGGCACGAAGTTCGGGCCGATGCCCTGGATCTTGTGGGGCCCGGGGTGACCCTCGCTGAGCACGGGGGAGTCCTTCGGCTCGACCGCGATGACCTGCACCTCGGGCTTGACGGCCTTGAGCGCCTGTCCGGTTCCGGTGATCGTGCCGCCGGTGCCGACCCCGGCGATGAAGATGTCGACAGCGCCGTCAGTATCGCGCAGGATCTCCTGCGCGGTCGTCTCACGGTGGATCTGCGGGTTGGCCGCGTTCTCGAACTGGCGGATCCAGATGGCACCGGGGGTGTCCTCGACGATCTGCTTCGTGACCTCGATCGCGCCGCTCATGCCCTTGGTCGGGTCGGTGAGCACGATCTCGGCGCCGAACGCCTTGAGGAGCAGCCGACGCTCCTTCGACATCGACGCGGGCATCGTGAGGATGACCTTGTAGCCGCGCGCCGCGCCGACCATCGCGAGGGCGATGCCGGTGTTGCCGCTCGTCGACTCCACGATGGTGCCGCCGGGCTGCAGCTCGCCGGAGGCCTCAGCCGCGTTGATCATCGCGATGCCGATGCGGTCCTTCACGCTCGACGCGGGGTTGTAGTACTCGAGCTTCGCGAGGACGGTGGCGCCCAGTCCCTCGGTCACCTTGTTCAGGCGGACCAGCGGGGTGTTGCCGAACGCGGTCGTGATGTCGGAGTGGATGCCGGGCATTGGGACGCCTTTCCTCTGCGGGTAGCTGCAGCCTCAGCCTATGGGAGGTCTCCTGGAGGGGCGGCATTGTGACACCTCTCGGCGCTCTACGCTGGAACGCATGTCTGACACCTCCCTCGCGTCCATCGTGCGCGCCGCCGCGCAGCGACTTGCCGATGCCGGCGTGCCGGATCCGCTGGTGGATGCAGAGCTCCTCGCAGGTCACGTGCTGGGGCTTCGGCGGGGTGAGGTGCAGGCGGCACTGATCCGCGGGGACTCGGTCGACGACGCCGCTGCGGCGAAGCTCGATGCGGTGGTGGTCCGGCGCACGGCGCGGGAGCCGCTGCAGCACATCACCGGCACCGCGCCGTTCCGGCACTTGGAACTGGCGGTCGGCCCGGGTGTGTTCGTGCCGCGCCCTGAGACCGAGACGGTCGTGCAGTACGCGATCGATGCGCTGCTGAACTCTCCGGAGGAGTCGCCGATCGGCATCGACCTCGGTACCGGCAGCGGCGCGATCGCGCTCGCGATGGCGACAGAGGTGCCGCATGCGCGCATTCACGCCGCCGAGCTCTCACCGGATGCTCATGTGTGGGCCAGTCGGAACATGGCGGGCGTCGAGAACCTCACGCTCGTGCTGTCGGATCTGGCGACCGCGTTCCCCGAGCTCGACGGCACGGCCGCCGTCGTCATCTCGAATCCGCCCTACGTGCCGGATGCGGCGATCCCGCGCGATCCGGAGGTCCGGCTGTTCGATCCGGCGATGGCGCTGTACGGCGGCGCAGACGGGCTCGACATCGTCCGCGTGCTGAGCACCAGAGCCCTGCAGCTGCTCCGGCCCGGTGGCCTGCTGGTGATCGAGCACGGCGAACTGCAGGGGGAGTCGATCCGCGAGATCCTCACCGCCGATGGCTGGCGGGCTGCCGCCACACACCGCGATCTGACCCTCCGCGACCGCGCCACGACGGCGCTGCGCCCCTGATCATCCGGCTCCGAGCATTCGCCACTCCGACGACGCATAGAATCGAACCGTCATGTCCTCCATCTTCGACTGCCACGACGAGGCACAGCTCCTCGCCGGAATGCGCCACGCACGCCAGGCGATCGGCCGCGGCGACCTCATCGTCATGCCGACCGACACCGTCTACGGCGTCGCGGCCGACGCGTTCTCTCCCGCAGCGGTGCAGAAGCTGCTCGATGCGAAGGGCCGCGGACGCAATCAGCCGCCGCCTGTCCTGATCGGTTCGAAGGACACCCTGTACGCGCTGGCCGAGTCCGTGCCGGAGGCCGTGCAGCGGCTGGTCGACGCGTTCTGGCCCGGTGGGCTCACGATCGTCCTCCCTGCGCAGCCGTCGCTGGTCTGGGACCTGGGGGAGACCCTCGGAACGGTCGCGGTGCGGATGCCGGAGGGCCGCGTGGCGCTGGAGCTGCTGGCAGAGACCGGTCCGCTCGCGGTGTCGAGCGCGAACCTCACCGGCAAGGACGCTGCGATCTCGGCGCATGACGCGGAGCAGATGCTCGGCGAGAGCGTCGCGGTCTATCTGGCAGACGGCATGAGCAAGGACGGCATCGCCTCGACCATCATCGATGCGACCTCCCTGGTCCGCCGCATGGGCGACGACCCGAAGGGCGGTGTCGTGCGCATCCTCCGACACGGCGTCGTGACCCGCGCGCAGCTCGAGGAGGTGCTCGGCGACCTTCTCGAGCCCGAGGCGAAAGCGGCGGACGAGCACGAGCACGACGGCGACCAGCAGCACGAGGAAGCGCAGTCCGGTCAGGCGACGGAGCCGACGCAGGAGGCGCAGCAGGACGGGAATTCGTGAAGCAGTATCTCTTCACGATCATCCTCACCGCCGCGATCACCTTCGCACTGACCTGGGCGGTCTGGAAGCTGAGCCTCCGGTACAAGCTCTATCCCGGCATCCGGGAACGGGACGTGCACACCACTCCCACGCCACGGCTCGGCGGTGTCGCGATGTTCTTCGGCATCGCGATCGCCTTCGGCATCTCGGCGACGAATCCGTTCTTCCAGACCATCTGGATGCCGCCGCAGACGATGTGGTCGGTCCTCGCCGCGTCGTTCCTGATCGCGGTGATCGGCGTGGTCGACGACCTCTGGGACCTCGACTGGATGATCAAGCTGGGCGCGCAGTTCCTCGCGGCCGGCATCATCACGGTCGGCGGTGGTCTGCAGATCCTCTCGTTGCCGTTCGGCGACCTCATCGTGTTCTCGAGCTGGCTCAGCATCACGATCACGATGTTCGCGATCGTGATCGTCATGAACGCGGTGAACTTCATCGACGGGCTCGACGGTCTCGTCGCCGGGGTGTGCCTGATCGCGAACGGCGTGTTCTTCGCGTACTCGTACATCCTCACCCGTGACTCCGGCGCATCCAGCTACTTCAACCTCTCGACGTTCCTCGCGGCGGTGCTGATCGGTGCATGCATCGGATTCCTGCCGTTGAACTGGAGTCCGGCGAAACTGTTCATGGGCGACTCGGGTGCGCTGCTCCTCGGCCTCCTGATGGCGACATCGGCGATCGCCGTGACCGGACAACTGGAGCCCTCGGCGCTCGACCCGGAGCAGCTCGGACGCTCGCAGCTCCTCGGTGCCTTCATCCCGATCCTGCTGCCGCTGCTGGTCGTGCTGCTGCCGCTGCTCGACTTCGGGCTCGCTGTGCTGCGACGCATGAGCGCCGGACGTTCGCCGTTCTCGCCCGACCGCAAGCACCTCCACCACCGGATGCTCGATCTCGGCCACCGCGATCGCGACGCCGTGCTCATCTTCTACGCATGGACGGCAGTGATCTCGCTCGCCGTGCTGCTCATGTACATCGGCGCGCGAGAGGACTGGCCCGGCCAGTACCTCCTGGGCGTCTGCTTCGGCTTGGTCGGCATCGCCGCCTGCCTGCTGATCACACTCCTGCCCACCCGTCGTAAGAAGCCGGTGACGGCGCCCGAGCCCGACCCGACACCCCTGGAGTCATGATGAGCCCGAATCCCGTGTCCAGCAATCCGATCCTGCGACGCACCCTGATCCTGTCCGGCGTCGCGACCGTGATCCTCGCGATCGTCGCCGGCGTCGTGGGCTTCATCGTCGGACAGGCCGAAGGCCTGATCAGCGGCCTGCTCGGTGTCGTGCTCGCCATGCTCTTCCTCGCGATCACCGGCGCCAGCATCCTGATCGCGAACCGCTGGTTCGGTCAGCCCCTCTATGTGCAGCTCTTCTTCGCGATCGTGATGGGGGGCTGGCTGCTCAAACTGGGCCTGTTCCTCGTCATCATGATCGTGCTGAGCGGCCAGCCCTGGATCCACCCGATGGTGTTCTTCCTGTCGATCGTCGCCGGCGTGATCATGTCGCTCGTGATCGACGTGCTGGTGCTCACCAGGATGCGCCTCCCCAACGTCAGCGACATCTCGCTCCCGACCGAGGTTCCCGAGGACCGTGCACCCGGGGTCGTGCTGCCGACCGTGGTCCCGGAGGACCGGGCGCCTGGACGGCACCACATTGTGCCGGAAAAGCCCTCCGACGAGGGCCAGACGGACTCCCGGACCATCTGACTCTGATAGTGTTGAAACGTGCCCGCCGCTCTCCCGCGAGCGCTTGCGCAGTGAAGCACACCGACCATCGTCGCCCCGGTTCTGACCGGTGCCCCGAAGCTGGAGCCCGCGCTGTTTAATCTTGCTGCGACCCTGACCCCTCGACTCGCGTCCTCGGATGGCGAGTTCCACGGTCCGTCGATCGATGAATTCTTCCCGGAGATCCTCTTCCACGTCGGTCCCATCCCCGTCAACCGGATCCACCTGATCCAGCTGCTCTCGGTCGTCGTGGTGGTGCTGATCCTCTGGCTCGGCACCCGTCGCATGAAGGTCATCCCCGGCCGTGGCCAGAGCCTGGTCGAGATGGGGCTCGGATTCGTCCGCACCAACATCGCGCACGACCTGCTCGGCCGCAAGGACGGCGACCGGTTCCTGCCGATCCTCACGACCATCTTCTTCATGGTCCTGTTCATGAACGTCACCGGCATCATCCCGTTCCTGAACATGCCGGGTACCGCCATCATCGCGGTGCCGCTCACGCTGGCCCTGGTCAGCTACGTGACCTTCATCTACGCCGGCATCAAGAAGAGCCCCAAGAACTTCTTCAAGAACGCACTGTTCCCCTCGGGTGTGCCGTGGCCGGTGTACATCATCGTCACGCCGATCGAGCTGATCTCGACCTTCATCATCCGACCGGTCACGCTGACCCTCCGACTTCTGATGAACCTGGTCGTCGGCCACATGATCCTGGTGCTGTGCTTCGCGGCCACCCAGTTCTTCTTCTTCACCGCAGGTGGAGGATGGGCCGCTCTCGGTATCGGCACCCTCGCCTTCGGTGGCGCCTTCACCCTGTTCGAAATCCTGGTCACGGTTCTCCAGGCATACGTCTTCACCGTCCTCACCGCGGTCTACATCCAGCTCGCGGTCGCAGAAGAGCACTGAGCGGGTCGGCAACAGCCTTCCCACCCAACGAAAGGAAAAACCCGTGGACGCAACTACGGTTCTCGCTGAAATCAACGGCCACCTCGCTTCGGTCGGCTACGGCCTCGCAGCGATCGGCCCGGCCATCGGCGTGGGTATCGTCGTGGGCAAGACCATCGAGGGCGTCGCTCGTCAGCCCGAGCTCGCCGGTCGCCTGCAGGTCCTCATGTGGATCGGTATCGCCTTCACCGAGGCGCTTGCATTCGTCGGCATCGCCGTCGGATTCATCCCCTTCCCGTAATCCACACTGACTTCTGAAGGAGACAGGATGCTCAAGGCTCTTGTCACGAACCTCGCGGCGGAGGGCGAAGCGGCCAACAACCCGCTTCTCCCCGCGTGGTACGACATCATCTGGTCTGGCCTGTGGTTCATCATCATCCTCGTCGTCGTGTGGAAGGTCGCCCTTCCCAAGCTGACGAAGATGCTCGACGAGCGGTCCGCCGCCATCGAGGGGAACATCGCCAAGGCCGACGAGGCTCAGAAGCAGGCTGAGGCCGCGCTCGAGGAGTACACGCGTCAGCTGGCCGAGGCTCGCACCGAAGCCGGTGAGATCCGTGAGGCCGCCCGTGAGGACGGCAAGAAGATCGTCGCCGAGGCCAGGGACGCTGCGAGCAGCGAAGCTGCCCGCATCACCGCGACCGCGCACACGCAGATCGAAGCAGAGCGTCAGACCGCTCTCGTCTCGCTGCGCAGCGAGGTCGGATCGCTCGCCATCGACCTCGCCGGTGGCGTGGTCGGGGAGACGCTGTCCGACGACGCTCGTGCCACGGCTGTGGTGGATCGCTTCCTCGCCGACCTCGAAGCATCCGAGAAGGCGGCCCAGTAATGGGCAGCGCGACCACTCAGGCGCTTGCGGCATCCGTTCAGGCGCTTGCCGCGGCATCCGGCGTGACCCTCGACACCTCGCGGGAGCTCTTCGCCGCGGCGCATGCCGTGGGCGACTCGTCGCATCTGAGCGGCGCGCTTGCTGACGCCTCGGCTTCGGCCGCGGCCAGGCAGAACGTCGTCGACGCGGTGTTCGCCGGGTTCTCGCAGAACACGCGGGACGTGCTGAAGGCCGTCGTCACGGAACGCTGGTCCGACGCCGACGAACTCATCGACGGTATCGAGGAACTCGCGATCCGAGCGGCGGCAGTCGCCGACAGCGGTGCCGACATCGAGGCGGAGCTCTTCGGCTTCTCTCGGGTCATCGCCGCCAACTCGGAGCTCGAACTCGCCCTGGGCAGCCGCCTCGGGGGAGGAGCGGCCAAGGGTGAGCTCGTCGAGCGCCTGATCTCGGGTTCAGTCAGCGCACCTGCGTCGCTGATCGTCTCCTCGCTCGTGCGCCAGCCACGCGGGCGTCGCATCCGCCAGCTGCTGAACCGCGCCATGCGCATCGTCTCGAGCCAGCACGGTCGGGTCGTCGCGACGGTCCACAGTGCGTCTGAGCTGAACGAAGCTCAGCGCACCCGTCTGAGCGACGCCCTCTCGCGCCGCTACGACGGCAAGGTCTCGCTCAACGTCGTCATCGACCCTGCCGTTCTCGGAGGTCTGCGCGTGCAGATCGCCGATGACGTCATCGACGGCAGCATCTCCGCTCGACTCGCAGATCTTCGCCAGAAGCTCGCGGGCTAACACGACTTCGCGCGGGGAACCGCGCACCCAGATACAAAGGGAAGACAATGGCAGAACTATCGATCAGCCCCGACGTCATCCGTGACGCGCTGAAGGACTTCGCCGCCGCCTACGAGCCCACCGGGGCAGCGGCGACCGAGGTCGGCACCGTCATCGACGCCGCGGATGGTATCGCGCATGTCGAGGGCCTGCCCGGCGTCATGGCCAACGAGCTCGTGACCTTCGGCGACGGCACCAAGGGACTCGCACTGAGCCTCGACGAGGACCAGATCGGTGTCGTCGTCCTCGGCGACTTCACCGGTGTCGAAGCAGGTCAGGAAGTCACCCGTACCGGTGAGGTCCTCTCCGTGCCCGTCGGTGACGGGTACCTGGGTCGCGTCGTCGACCCGCTCGGCAACCCGATCGACGGCCTCGGCTCGATCGCGACCGAAGGCGTCCGCGCCCTCGAGCTGCAGGCGCCCGGCGTCATGCAGCGCAAGTCGGTCCACGAGCCCATGCAGACCGGCATCAAGGCGATCGACGCCATGATCCCCGTCGGCCGTGGCCAGCGTCAGCTGATCATCGGTGACCGCCAGACCGGTAAGACGGCCATCGCGATCGACACGATCATCAACCAGAAGGACAACTGGGAGTCCGGCGACGTCAACAAGCAGGTCCGCTGCATCTACGTCGCCATCGGTCAGAAGGGCTCGACCATCGCTTCGGTGAAGGGCGCGCTCGAAGAGGCAGGCGCCCTGGAGTACACCACGATCGTGGCAGCTCCGGCATCCGACCCGGCCGGCTTCAAGTACCTGGCTCCCTACACGGGCTCTGCCATCGGCCAGCACTGGATGTACGGCGGCAAGCACGTCCTCATCATCTTCGACGACCTGTCGAAGCAGGCTGAGGCCTACCGCGCCGTGTCGCTCCTCCTGCGTCGTCCGCCGGGCCGCGAGGCATACCCGGGTGACGTCTTCTACCTGCACTCCCGTCTGCTCGAGCGTTGCGCGAAGCTGTCCGACGAGCTCGGTGCCGGCTCGATGACGGGTCTCCCGATCATCGAGACCAAGGCCAACGACGTCTCGGCCTACATCCCGACCAACGTCATCTCGATCACCGACGGCCAGATCTTCC
Source organism: Microbacterium oxydans (assembly GCF_000956525.1). Taxonomy (GTDB): domain Bacteria; phylum Actinomycetota; class Actinomycetes; order Actinomycetales; family Microbacteriaceae; genus Microbacterium; species Microbacterium oxydans_A. The sequence goes on along the minus strand of NZ_JYIW01000026.1, from coordinate 812,932 downwards.
TGCAGTCCGACCTCTTCAACGCCAACCAGCGTCCGGCGGTCGACGTGGGTATCTCGGTCTCGCGAGTCGGCGGTGACGCACAGGTCAAGTCGATCAAGAAGGTCTCGGGTACGTTGAAGCTCGAGCTGGCGCAGTACCGCTCGCTCGAGGCGTTCGCGATGTTCGCGTCCGACCTCGACCAGGCATCGCGTCGTCAGCTGTCGCGTGGTGCGCGTCTGACCGAGCTGCTGAAGCAGCCGCAGTACTCGCCGTACCCCGTCGAGGAGCAGGTCGTCTCGATCTGGGCCGGAACCAAGGGCAAGCTCGACACGATCGAGGTCTCCGACGTGCTCCGCTTCGAGCGCGAGCTGCTGGACTACCTCCGTCGCAACACGAAGGTGCTCGACACCCTGCGTGAGACCAACGTCCTCGACGACGACACGGTCGCAGAGCTCGACAAGCACACCGATGCGTTCATCCTGGAGTTCCAGGGTGGCAAGGGTGCCGGCATCGGCGCTCCTGGCCACGAGGAGCACGCGGCTGCCGAGGCGGACGACGTCAACCAGGAGAAGATCGTCAAGGGTCGTCGCGCGTAACCGCGTGAGGGACTGATTTCATGGGCGCTCAACTCAGGGTCTACAAGCAGAAGATCTCTTCTGCTCAGACGACCAAGAAGATCACGAAGGCGATGGAACTCATCGCGGCTTCGCGCATCCAGAAGGCGATGGCACGCGTCAAAGCGTCCACTCCCTTCGCGCGAGCCGTGACGAGGGCCGTGTCCGCCGTCGCGACGCACTCGAACGTCGACCACCCGCTCACCCGCGAGCCCGAGACGATCCGCCGCTCCGCGGTCGTGATCTTCTCGTCGGACCGTGGACTGGCCGGAGCCTTCAACTCGCAGATCCTCCGTGAGGGTCTCGAGGTGGCGGAGCTCCTGCGTGGGCAGGGCAAGGAGCCGGTGTTCTACCTCGTCGGTCGCAAGGCCGTCGGCTACTTCCAGTTCCGTCGCATCGCGGCGGCTGCGGAGTGGACCGGCGACACCGATACCCCGTCGTTCCACACGGCGGAGGAGATCTCGCAGAAGCTGCTCGAGGACTTCTCCCGCGGTGGCGAAGACGGCGGTCTCGACGAGATCCACCTCGTGTACAACCGTTTCGTCAGCATGATGACGCAGTCGCCGGAATCCCTGCGCCTGCTCCCGCTGGAGATCTCGGAAGCCGACGAGACGGAGGCGGGGAACACCATCTACCCGCTGTACGAGTTCGAACCGGATGCCGAGACCGTGCTGGACGCGATCCTGCCGGTGTACATCCAGAGCCGCGTCTTCAACGCTCTCCTGCAGTCGTCTGCCGCAAAGCAGGCAGCCACGCAGAAGGCGATGAAGTCGGCCAGCGACAATGCCGACAAGCTCATCACCGACTACACCCGTCTGCGCAACAACGCGCGCCAGGCGGAGATCACGCAGCAGATCGCAGAGATCGTCGGCGGCGCCGACGCGCTCTCATCGAGCAAATAGACCATCAGGAGAGAGACGAAAATGACCCCCACCGCCACGGCTGACCAGCCGGCGACCGCGGTCGTCGGGCGCGTCGCACGCGTCAACGGTCCGGTTGTCGACATCGAGTTCCCGCACGACTCGATCCCCGACATCTACAACGCACTCAAGACCACGATCGTGATCGGCGACGAGTCCGTCGAGATCACGCTCGAGGTCGCTCAGCACCTCGGCGACGACCTCGTCCGCGCCATCGCACTGAAGCCGACCGACGGTATCGTCCGCGGCCAGGAAGTGCGCGACACCGGCGAGGCCATCTCGGTCCCCGTCGGCGACGTCACCAAGGGCAAGGTCTTCAACGTGATCGGCGAGGTCCTGAACCTCGAGCCGGGCGAGACCATCGAGGTCACCGAGCGCTGGCCGATCCACCGCAAGGCGCCGAACTTCGACCAGCTCGAGTCGAAGACCACCATGTTCGAGACCGGCATCAAGTCGATCGACCTCCTGACCCCCTACGTGCTGGGTGGAAAGATCGGTCTGTTCGGTGGAGCCGGTGTCGGAAAGACCGTCCTCATCCAGGAGATGATCCAGCGTGTCGCGCAGGACCACGGTGGTGTGTCGGTGTTCGCCGGTGTCGGTGAGCGCACCCGTGAGGGCAACGACCTGATCCACGAGATGGAAGAGGCGGGTGTCTTCGACAAGACGGCCCTCGTGTTCGGCCAGATGGACGAGCCGCCGGGAACGCGTCTTCGCGTCGCCCTCTCGGCTCTGACGATGGCGGAGTACTTCCGCGACGTGCAGAAGCAGGACGTGCTGCTCTTCATCGACAACATCTTCCGCTTCACGCAGGCCGGTTCCGAGGTCTCCACGCTGCTCGGCCGTATGCCGTCCGCCGTGGGATACCAGCCGAACCTCGCGGACGAGATGGGTGTGCTCCAGGAGCGCATCACCTCGACGCGTGGCCACTCGATCACCTCGCTGCAGGCGATCTACGTGCCGGCCGATGACTACACCGACCCGGCTCCGGCGACCACCTTCGCCCACCTCGACGCGACGACCGAGCTCTCTCGTGAGATCGCATCGAAGGGTCTGTACCCGGCCATCGACCCGCTGACCTCGACGTCGCGGATCATGGACCCCCGGTACTTGGGCGACGACCACTACCGTGTCGCGACCACCGTCAAGCAGATCCTCCAGAAGAACAAGGAACTGCAGGAGATCATCGCGATCCTCGGTGTCGACGAGCTCTCCGAGGAAGACAAGATCGTCGTGTCGCGTGCACGTCGCATCCAGCAGTTCCTCTCGCAGAACACCTACATGGCGAAGAAGTTCACCGGTGTCGAGGGTTCGACCGTCCCGCTCAAGGAGACCATCGAGTCGTTCGATGCGATCACCCGCGGTGACTTCGACCACGTCGCCGAGCAGGCCTTCTTCAACGTCGGTGGCATCAACGACGTCGAAGAGCAGTGGGCGAAGATCCAGAAGGAGAACGGCTGACCATGGCGCTGCATGTCAGCCTCGTCTCCGCGGACGCGGAGGTCTGGACGGGAGAGGCGAGCCTCGTGGTCGCCAAGACCGTCGAGGGTGAGATCGGCTTCATGACCGGCCACGAGCCGGTGCTGGCCATCCTCGCCGAAGGCCAGGTTCGCATCACCCAGACGGATGGCACCAAGGTGCTGGCCAACGCACAGGACGGGTTCCTCTCCATGGAGGGCGACACCCTGACCATCGTTGCCGGCAACGCGGCTCTCATCGCCTGAGCAGTTCACCTCGACGCGTCCGCCTCGGAACCCTTCACCGGGTCCCGAGGCGGACGCGTCTGTCATTCAACGAGGCATCATGAAGATCCTGCTTCCGCCGTCCGAGACCAAGCGTCCCGGCGGCGATGGCGCTCCGCTCGATCTCGCAGCGCTGGCGCTCCCGGCATTGCACTCGCAGCGGACTGCTGTGATCGATGCGCTGGTCGATCTCGCGTCTGATGAAGACGCATCACGCCGTGTGCTCAAGCTCAGCGCGCGGCAGCTCGGCGATATCGAACACAACCGCGCTCTGAAGACGGCGGCCACGATGCCGGCGATCGATCGGTACACGGGCGTGCTCTTCGATGCACTCGATGCCGCGACACTCTCGACGGCATCGCGCCGCTGGCTCGCAGCCCACGTCTGGATCCACAGTGCGCCGATGGGTCCGGTCGGCGCACTGGATCCGATTCCCGCGTACCGCCTGGCCGCCGGCACCTCGCTGCCCGGCATCGCTGCGCTTCGCCGACACTGGGCAGAGGCCACGACCCAGGCGATCGCGGGGGAGGAGCCGACGTTCGTCCTCGACCTGCGGAGCGAGGCCTACGTCGCGCTCGGACCGGTGCCGGACTCCGTCGCTTCGGCGTACGTGCGTGTCGTCACGGACGACGAGGACGGATCGCGCGCACTCAACCACTTCAACAAGAAGTCCAAGGGGCTCCTCGTCCGGGCACTCGCCGAGACCCGCCCGAGGATCGCGTCGCTGCGCGCTCTCCGCGGCTGGGCCCAGAAACAGGGGATCGTCCTGCGCGACGGTTCTGAGATCGGCACGCTGGAGCTCGTGGTCTCCGAGTGAGCCATGGCGATCGCTGACGCCACCTGCGCGTCCACCCGAACGCGGGACGCCATCGTGCCAGGATGCACGCGGCACCGCTGATGTCACACGGGAGTTCCGCCCGCGTGGGTCGTTGCCCGTCATGATGCCGACCGATATGGTGGTGTCGCGGCGCGGAGAGCGCCGATCGTTCCCATCCGGAGGGGATCACATGGATTCTTATTATTACGACGGTGTCAGTGCTGCGGCACTGCTCGGCATCGTCCTCGTCAGCGTCATCATCGGGCTCGCGGGGTACGTGATCGGCTCGCTGTTCCTGATGAAGATCTTCGAGAAGGCCGGCGTGCAGGGCAAGTGGCGCGCCTGGGTTCCCGTCTACAACACGATGATCTTCTTCAAGCTCGGCGACCTGAGCCCCTGGCTCGTGCTGTACGGCATCGGCGGCGCGATCCTGTTGTCGTGGATCGGTATCGGCGCGATCTTCTCGATCGCCCTCGGCGTGCTGTCCCTGCTCGCCGCATGGCGCATCGGCCTGAAGCTGCAGAAGGACGCCGTCTGGGTCGTTCTGTACTTCTTCCTCTCGATCGTCTGGCTCGGCATCAACGCCTTCGACAAGTCGCGCTGGAACCCGAACGTTGTGCCGGCCTCATGGGCATCGAACGGCTTCCTCGGCGACCGCACCGTCTGGGACGGCATTCCGGTACAGGCGTCCGCGGCGGCTCCGCAGGGCTACTCGGCTCCGCAGGGCTACGGCGCACCGCAGCAGGGGTACGCGCCGCCGGCACCGCAGGGATACGCACCCCCGGCCCAGCCCGGATACGCGCCCCCGGCCCAGCCCGGCTACACGCCTCCGGCAGTGCCCGAGACCGGAGCTCCCGGTGTTCCTCCGGTTCCGCCGGCAGCCCCGCCGGCACCGCCCACGACGCCGCCGGCTCCTCCGGCTGCTCCGCCGGCACCGCCGACCAACCCCACTCAGCCTCCGGCCTGAGAGATGTGAGCAGGGCCCTCGACTCCGGTCGGGGGCCCTGTCGCGTTCTCGGCGGCATCGACGCAGGCCCCGGCTGGGCTAACGTGGAACGCATGGTCATGTCGCAGCGCCGCGTCGGCGCGTCAGGTCTCCTCGTGTCGCCCACTGGTCTCGGCTGCAACAACTTCGGTCGTGCGGGCACCGTCACCGAGACGCTCGACGGCACCCGCGAGGTGATCGACGCCGCGATCGCGAACGGCATCACGCTGCTGGACACCGCCGACATGTACGGCGCGATCGCCGGCACCAGCGAGACCCTGATGGGGGAGGCGCTGGAGGGGCGGCGTGACCGAGTGATCCTCGCGACGAAGTTCGGCCATGAGCGTGACATGGGCTACGACTTCCCCGCCGGTCGCGGATCCCGGCGCTACGTCCGTCGTGCGGTCGAGGAGTCGCTACGCCGTCTGCGCACCGACTGGATCGACCTCTACCAGCTGCACCTGCCCGACCAGGAGACGCCGATCGCTGAGACGACGGATGCGCTCGATGAACTCGTCCGCGAGGGCAAGATCCGCTACTACGGACACTCGAACTTCTCCGGCTGGCAGATCGCCGAAGCCGAGTTCGTCTCGCGACAGCGTTCGACCGGACGATTCATCTCGGCGCAGAACCACTACTCGCTCCTGGCGCGCGCCGCCGAGCGTGAGGTGCTCCCGGCGGTCGAGCGCTACGGCCTCGGCTTCTTCCCGTTCTTCCCGTTGCACAACGGCTTGCTGACCGGAAAGTTCACCCGTGAGGGCGGGCCCTCCGGGAGTCGGATCATGTCCAGCCGTCGGCACGTGTGGGAGGACGCGCCCTGGGCGGCGCTCGAGGACTTCCAGCGATTCTGCGACGAGCGCGGCATCACGATGCTGCAGGCGGCGTTCGGCTGGCTGCTCGCGAACCCCCTCGTTTCCAGCGTGATCGCCGGGGCGACCTCGGCCGCGCAGGTCGAGGCGAACGCCGAGGCTGGAACCGCCTGGACGCCGGACGCCTCCGATCTCCGCGTGATCGATGCCCTTTTCCCGTTGCCGGAGGACCCGGGCGCTCGCGTATGAGACCGATGGGTTCCAGTACGATGTGTGAGTATGCTGCGTCCGTCCGACTGGCCGCAGTCCCATCGGAGGCAGCACGTGGCTGAAACGACGACGACGACGCGAAGCGTCACGGTTGCGCAGCGTCATCTGCTGCTGTCCTGGGCGGGGGTCACCGATCAGGGGCGCCGGCGCGACAACAACCAGGACGCGTTCCTCGCGGACTATCCCTTGTTCGTCGTCGCTGATGGCATGGGCGGGCACGCCGGCGGCGAGATCGCCAGTCAGAGCACTGTCACCCGGCTGCAGGGCGTCGTCACGGACGGTGCGGTCACGCGACCGGCCATCGAGCATGCGCTCGAGCGTGCGGTGGCCGACATCGCCGATCACCCCGAGACCACCGACGAGGGCACCGGCACCACGCTCACCGGCGTCTTCCTCGATCTCGAGGCGGAGCAGCCGCAGTGGGTGTCGTTGAACATCGGCGACTCGCGCGTGTATCTCCTGCGTGACGATCGCCTCGTACAGGTCACCACCGACCATTCGGTCGTGCAGGAGCTGATCGCCGCCGGGAAACTGAGCCCGGAAGAGGCCGAGGGACACCCCTACAGCAACGTGATCACGCGGGCAGTCGGGGCGAGCGAGCTGACGCCGCCGGACTACCTGACGATCGACGTCCAGCAGGGGGACCGCTTCGTCATCTGCTCCGACGGTCTGACGAAAGAACTCACGGACTACGGCATCCAGCATTTCCTGCGTGAGCACGCCGAGCCGGGGCCGGCGGTCGACGCCATGCTCGCCGCGGCGCTCGAGAACGGGGGCCGCGACAACGTGACCCTCATCATCGTGCAGGTCGATGGCGCAGATGACTCGTCCTCCCCGGACTCCGATACCGCCGAATAACAGCTGAGGCCTGTGGAAGCTCCCCTCGGGAGCGCCACCGGTCATGTCGAATGGTCGGCATGGACTCCTCGCCGATCCCGCTTCCAGCGGCTCCTGCACCCACTCGCCGACCGCCGCTGCCGTTCATCGCTGCAATCGTCCCGGTCGCGGCCGGTGTCGTGCTGTGGCTCGTCACGGGATCGCTGTACGCGTTGTGCTTCGCCGTGCTCGGACCGGTGATGATCGCGGCGTCGTTGATCGACGGCGTGCGCGTCAGACGCCGTGAACGCCGAGCGAACGAGGCTGACACCGAGGCCGCATGGGTGCGCGCCGAAGAAGAGCTCGCCCGGAGACAGCGGGGGCTCCGAGCCCGGATGTGGCATCGATATCCGGACGCCGCCACCTGCATCGCTCAACCGCCGCTTCGAGGACTGCGACCACCGGACGCCGACACCGAGCTCGTGATAGGGCGGGGCTCGGTGCCCAGCGGCATCCGCAGCGGCGGGGGAGACGGCGAGCGTGAGCGGAGATTCGAGAGGCGGTGCAGGTCGATCGCAGACGCGCCGGTGCGCGTCACGCTCGGAGGCGGCGTGTGCATTCGGGGCCCGCTGCCTGTCGCCGCCGCGGTCGCTCGAGGGTTACTCGTGCAGCTGTGTCTGCGGTTCGATCCCTCGCAGGTGGCCCTCGTCGGTGACCTTGCCGCCGCGGGCCTGAGCTCGCAGATCCCTCACACCGCTCGCGCGCGTCCTGGCACGTTCCGGATCGGCGTCGTGCATGCCGAGTCTCCGGCGACTGCGAACCTCCCTGAGTACGAGGCCGACGCGGTGATCTGGCTGCTGCCTCCTGCGTCCGAGGTGCCGGCAGGTGTCGCCACCGTCATCGACGTCGTCGAGCCGAGCGCTGCGTCTCTCAGGACCGCTGATGAGGTTGTCACGGTCGCCGTGGAGGGGGTGTCGCGCGCGCAGTTCGAGACGATCGCGCTCGACCGGATGCATCGTGGCCAGGAGGACGACGGTGTCCCGTCGTCCGTGAGGCTCGACGAGTTGGCGCAGGAAACCGTGGCACACGGATTGCCTGTGGCGATCGGCAGGGGTGCGCGTGCGGATGCGGTGGTCGACATCGTCGGAGACGGTCCGCACGCGATCGTCACCGGGATGACGGGCGCGGGCAAGAGCGAACTTCTCGTGACCTGGGTGACGGCGATCGCGCGGGCATACGGACCGGATCGCGTGAACTTCGTGCTCGCCGACTTCAAGGGCGGCACGGCCTTCGAGCCATTGCGTTCGCTGCGACAGGTTGCTGCCGTGATCACCGATCTCGATGAGGAGAGCGCTCGGCGGGGTGTGTCCAGCCTGCGGGCAGAGCTCCGGAGAAGGGAAGCGGTACTCGCGAGTGCTGGCGCGCGCGACGTGAGCGAGGTCTCCATGCCGCGGCTCGTCATCGTGGTCGACGAGTTCGCTGCGCTGCTGCAGGAGCATCCGGACCTCGGGTCCGTCTTCACCGATATCGCAGCGCGAGGGCGTGCACTCGGTCTGCATCTGATCCTCGGTACCCAACGCGCCTCCGGCGTGATCCGTGACGCGCTCGCTGCCAACTGCCCGTTGCGGATCGCATTGCGCGTGGTGGATGCGCCGGACAGCCGGCTCATGATCGGGTCGACCGCAGCGGCGGAGATCCCCGGCGGAGCCGAGTCCCGCGGACTCGGGTTCCTCCGCCGCCCCCGGGATTCGGACCCGCAACCGATCAGAGTGGCCAGAGCGGATGACGCGGTTCTGCGCGATGCAGCGAGGCGCTGGGCGGACGCGGAGGCGCCGCACAGTCCCTGGCTCCCTGCGCTGCCGGTGCTGCTTCCGTTGCACGAGTTCTCCGGGGCCTCTGCTGCAGGGGATGCGCTCGTCCTCGGGCGCGCGGACGAGCCGGAGCAACAGCGGCAACCCGACCAGACGCTGCGACTGGGTGTCGACCGTGGCCTCGGAATCCTGGGAGCGTCGGCGTCAGGGCGGACGACGGCGCTGCGGGTGCTCGCGGCGCAGTACCCTGACGCGCAGTGGGTGCCGGGGGATCGAGAGGCCGCATGGGATCTCCTGTCCAATTGGGCGGCGGGCGCCGATTCGCCACAGCCTCTCGTCTTGTGCGACGACCTCGATCTGCTGGTGTCCGGCTTCCCCGTGGACTACGCCCAGACCTTCCTGCAGCGCTGCGAACAGGTGCTGCGATCGGCGACAGGCACGACATTCGTGGTGACCGCGGCGAAAGCGTCAGGTCCGGTCGGGCGAGTCTTGGACGCGTTGCCGAGCCGCGCACTGCTCCGGTTCTCGAGTCGTGTCGAGCATCTCGCGGCGGGCGGTGAGGCGACCGGATTCCTCCGTGATCGCCCGCCCGGACGCGCACGGATCGGCGAGCGGGAGGTGCAGATCGCCTGGATCGAGGATTCCGCGCCAGCGCAGGCCTCGGAGCACGTCGCGCTGCGGTGGGAGCCACCGAGCGGTGCGTCGGGCATCGTGACGGCGAGTCCTGCCGCTGTTGCGCTGCGACTGCGAGCCGAGTACCCCCGGTGCGCGGTGATCCCAGTCAACGGTGAGACGCCGCGGGCTTCCGACGAGCCGACACTGATCGTGGGCGACGTCGAGAGCTGGCAGAGGAACCCCGCCATGCTGCAGCGCACACGTGCGGACGGGTCCCTGCTGTTCCGAGCGGAGAGCCCGACCGATCTGCGGCAGCTCGCGGGCGTGCGCGAACTTCCTCCCTACGCGCTTCCGCACGCCGGCAGAGCCTGGGCTGTGCGCGCGGATCACAGCCCGCAGCGCGTCTTCCTGCCCGCATTCGCTCCGACGCAGTCGTACCCTGCCCAGCCGGACCCGCGAGGAGCCGACCACGCACACCCGGCTCGATCCAGGCGTGAACTGCGTCAGCGCACCTCGCGGACCGAGTCGAGATGATGTGCTGTCAGCAGGCGGTCATCCGCCGACCGGCAGTTCCTGTGGTCAGATCCCGCTGCCCGGACGGATACGACCGACCTCGACACCGGCGCCGAGCACCGACAGCGGCAGCGCCTCGGCGAGCGCTGCGACATCGGCATCGCTCAGTGCGCCGGCGCGGGCGAGGAGTGTCGCAGCGACGAGGGTCGATGCGCGAGCGGAGCCGTCGAGCATCTTCAGACCGACCGTCGTGCCGTTCGGAGCGACCATCACCATGACACCCTCGGCGCCGCCCTTCGTGAAGACACCGAGCTTCTCGATCGCGACCGTGTCGGGACGGCCGGGGCCCTCGATCGTCCAGGGGTTCTCGCGGACGGCGCGGACCAGCGAGCCGGCGACGCGGTGCAGGGCGAAGGGGGAACGGTCGGATGCCGTGCCGATGCGGTGGATCGCACGGGTGAGCCCGGTGAGCGTGATGGCGTGCACCGGGGCACCGCAGCCGTCGATGGCAGTGTGCGCGATCTTCTCGCCGGTCAGCCGCTCGATGACATCGCGGATATGCGCCTGCAGCGGGTGCGCCGGGTCGAGGTAGCCCTCGGTCGACCAACCGGTCGCGACACAGGCGCGAAGCATGGCTGCGTGCTTGCCCGAGCAGTTCATGCGGATACGTTCCGGCGCGCCGTGCTCGCGCACCATCTCGTCGCGGGTTGCAGTGTCGGTCGGCCAGGCAGGGGGACAGGCGAGGTGGTCCTCGGTGAGGCCGCCTTCGGTGAGCATGTCGCGAACGGTCGCTGCGTGCCGGTCGGTGCCGACATGGCTCGCGGTGGACAGGGCGAGCTGCTCGCCCTCCAGCACCGCCCCGGCAGTGATGCACGCCACGGCCTGCAGCGGCTTCAGGCTCGACCGCGGCAGGATCAGCGCATCGGGGTTGCCGTGCCGGGCGATGACCTCGCCATCCGGTGACAGCACCACCGCCGCGCCCGCATGGCGGGATTCGACGAAGCCGCTGCGTTCGACGACAGCGAGCTCTACGGCATCCTGAACAGTGAGAGTCTCCAGCACCAGGCAAGCCTACCGGTGGCAGACTTGGACGCATGGCAGCGAACTCGACTCCTCACGTGCTCGGCGAGCATCGATACGCCCTGACCTCGACGTGGACCGGGAACAGCGGCACCGGCACCAGCGGGTATCGCGACTACCGCCGCGATGTGACCATCGACGCCGAGGGCAAGCCCGAGCTGCTCGCGTCTGCGGACAAGCCGTTCCGCGGTGATCCGGGCCGATGGAACCCGGAGGACATGTTGCTGGCCTCGCTCTCCGAGTGCCACCTCCTCTCGTATCTGCACGCCTGCGTGACGGCGGGCGTCGTCGTGATCTCGTATCGCGATCAGGCGACGGGCATGATGCGCGAGAACGGTTCAGGCGGAGGTGCGTTCGTCGAGGTCACGCTGCATCCGGAGGTCGTCGTCGCTCAGGCTTCGATGATCGACGCCGCCGAGCGGGCGCATCGTCAGGCGAACGAGTGGTGCTTCATCGCGAACTCGGTGAACTTCCCGGTGCATCACGAGGCCACGGTCACCGCGCAGAGCTGAGACCGTCAATCGAGTGCCGCGCCGCGGCATACGGCCGGGCGCTGAGTTGGACGCGTCTGTCAGCGACGTTCGTGCGGCAGAGCCTGCTTGATCTTCTCGATGGCGCCCTGTGCCGGGGCTTCGTTGTACGCGCCGGCGAGCTCCTGACCGGAGAGCGCGTGGATCGCTGCCATGATCTCGTCGGTCGCGAGCCGGCGGGCACGCCCGCTCGTCGCCGGACCGTGCGGGGAGAGGTCGAGCGGATCACCGAAGCGCACCGTGATGCGCTCGGACAAGGTGGGCACCTTCGCGCCGACCGGCATCACCTTGTTGGTACCGACGAGGCCGACAGGGACGACCGGCGCGCCGGTCTGCAGCGCGAGGAACGCGACACCGGTTCGGCCCTTGTAGAGCCGGCCGTCGGTGGAGCGCGTGCCCTCCGGGTACAGCGCGACCGCGAGTCCCTCGTCGAGCAGCTGGCGTTGCAGGTCGAGTGCGTCGAGCGCGGCCTGTCCTGCGCCGCGGCGCACCGGGATCGCGCCGATGGACTGGAAGAACGTCCTGCTCACCCAGCCCTTGAAGCCGGTGCCCTCGAAGTAACTCGACTTCGCGAGGAAGTGCACCGGGCGGGGAGCCGCCACCGGGATCGCGATCGAGTCGATGAACGAGAGGTGGTTGCTCGCGAAGATCACCGCACCGCTCTGCGGCACCTTCTCACGACCTTCGATCTTCGGACGATAGACGAGTCGGGCCAGCGGGGTGATGAGGCCGCGACCGAGTCGGTACGCGAATCCGGCGTGCCGTGGCTTGGATGCATCCTCCGGCGATGAGGTCGGCTCTGGCGAAGACGTGTCCTCTGGCGAGGATTCGGGCTCGACGAACTGCTCAGAGGTCATCAGAGCAGGTTACTCCCGGATTCATGCCATCGCTGGAATGAAGAATCGCGCCGCGTCTCTCAGCGCGAGCAAAGGGGGATGGGAGAGGATGGAGTGTCCTGCTCTGCCCGCGAACCTGAGGTCTCACTGTGCGCACGCGTCCGCTCGTCTTCCTGTCCACCGTCGCCGCGGCGACCCTGATGCTGGCAGGCTGTGCCGGTAGTGCTGCGCCCGAGAGCTCGAGCACGCCGGAACCGACGGCGTCGAGCGAATGCGCGCTGGACGCGCAGCCGGGTGCGACGTCCGACTCGGTCGTCGTCGAAGGCGATGGTGCGGACGCCAAGGTGACGGTTCCGGCGGATGCCGCCTTCGCGGGCGTCGAGCGCACCGTCGTGAAGCCGGGTGACGGCGAGGAGATCTTCGTGAACGACCTCGTGTCGGTGCGCTACCAGATTGTGGATGCCGCGACCGGTGAGGTGCTCGATTCCTCCGCCCGCGGTGTAGACGGCCTCCTCCCGGTGTTGCTCGACACGAACCAGTCGTCGCTCTTCGTCGCCGCGCTCGAGTGCGAGCCCGTCGGATCGCAGATCGCTCTGGCGCTGCCGAGCAGCGTGCTGGGCGAAGGCGCGGGCAACGTCATCGTGTACGCCGAGGCCGTCGAGCACCTCCCCGAGGTCGCCACAGGTACCCCGGTGGACCCGACTCCCGGCATGCCCACGGTCAAGCTCGACGACAAGGGATCCCCGACGATCACGATCCCGGACGCCGACGAGCCCACCGAGACGAAGGTCGCCGTCCTCAAGCAGGGTGACGGCGCGACCGTCGCTTCCGGCGACCTCGTGGTCGTGCAGTACCGCGGCGTCAAGTGGTCGGACGGCAAGGAGTTCGACTCCAGCTGGGGCCGCGACGCTGTTCCCGCGCAGTTCCAGACCACCGGTGTCGTGACCGGCTTCCGGACCGCGCTCGAGGGTCAGAAGGTCGGCTCCCAGGTGATCGTCGAGATGCCTCCGGCAGACGGATACGGCGCGGTCGAGGGCAACGAACTCCAGAAGGAGAGCCTCGTCTTCGTGGTCGACATCCTCGCGACGACGCCGGTCCAGCAGTAGGCATCGCCCACGCAGCACGAGTAGCTGCGTGACATAGGCTGGGCGGCATGCGTCGCATCATCGTCCTCGGCTCCACCGGTTCCATCGGCACGCAGGCGCTGGATGTGATCCGCGCGAACCCCAGGCGCTTCGAACTGGTCGGGCTTGCCGCCGGCACGAATGCCGAGCTGATGGCGACGCAGGCCGAGCAGTTCCAGGTCGAGCACACGGCGCTGGGTGCTGTCGAGGCTGAGCAGTTGGTCCGCGATGTCGAGGCGGATGTCGTGCTCAACGCGATCACCGGTTCGATCGGGCTCGGCTCGACGCTCGCCGCGCTGAAGGCCGGCCGCACGCTTGCGCTCGCGAACAAGGAGTCGCTGATCGTGGGCGGCGCTCTGGTGCAGGCCGCTGCCGCCCCCGATCAGATCGTGCCCGTCGACTCCGAGCACTCGGCCATCGCGCAGGCGCTGCGCAGCGGCACCCATGCTGAGGTACGGCGCCTGGTCGTGACGGCATCCGGTGGTCCGTTCCGTGGTCGCAGCCGCGACGGGATGGCGTCGGTGACTCCGGCGGAGGCGCTCGCGCATCCGACCTGGGATATGGGGCGCATGGTCACCACGAACTCGGCCACCCTCGTCAACAAGGGTCTTGAGGTGATCGAGGCCCATCTGCTGTTCGACGTCGCCTACGACGACATCGAGGTGGTGGTGCACCCCCAGTCGGTCGTGCATTCGATGGTCGAGTTCATCGACGGATCCACGATCGCGCAGGCTTCACCGCCCGACATGCGTCTGCCGATCTCGCTCGGGCTCGACTGGCCGCATCGCGTCGGCGGCGTGGGGACGCCGATCGACTGGACGGCCGCGACCTCGTGGACCTTCGAGCCGCTCGACCACACGGCGTTCCCCGCGGTGTCGCTCGCGAAGGCCGTCGGACGCGCCGGCGCGACCTTCCCCGCCGTGTACAACGCCGCGAACGAGCAGGCTGTCGACGCCTTCCACGAGGGGCGTCTGCCCTTCCTCGGTATCGTCGACACGATCGCACGGGTCGTCGACGCGCATGAGCCGCCTGATGCGCTCACGGTCGAATCGCTCGCCGAGGCCGAGCGCTGGGCGCGCGAGAAGGCAGATCGTCTGATCGCCGCCGCGATCTGATCCCGAACTTCGCTCGGCGCTGCTCAGTCCTCGTCGGAGTACGGCACCGGCCAGTGCGAGTCGGGAACCGGCCATCCCGCCGACTTCAGCGCGCGGCGTGCGAGCTCCCGAGCGGAGTACGGCGTCCGGACGCCGCGGATGTCGCGATAGTCCTGGTGCCCAGGGCCTGCCCAGAGGATCGCGTCGCCGTCGCCGACCAGTGCGACCGCCGCCACGATCGCGCGCTCGGGCGGTGAATACTCGTGGATCTCGGCATCCGGGCGTGCCCTGCGGGCGCCGTCGACGAGGGTCTTCCTGATCGATTCGGGATCCTCGAACCGCGGGTGGTGATCCGTGACGACCAGGATGTCGCTGCCTTCGACGGCGGTGCGCGCCATGTCGAACCGTTTGCTGGCGTCGCGATCGCCATCTGCGCCGAACAGCATCACGACACGGCCGGGCGTGACCCGGCGAACGGCAGCGAGGGTCTTCTCGAAGGCATCGGGGGAGTGGCCGAAGTCGACGAACACGGCGGGGCCGCGGTCGCCCGACACCAGCTGCGTGCGACCGGGCAGGTATGCGCGGATCCCGCCGTCGCGATCGAGCGCCGCGGCGATCCGCTCCCAGCTGTAGCCACCCTCGAGCAGCATCACGATCGCCAGCGCGGCGTTCGCGGCCATGTGCGGTCCGATCACCGGGACGGTGGTCGTCAGCGAGCCGGCGGGACCGGTCATCGTGAACGTGGTGCCGGAGGCGCGCTCGTCGTCGATCACGACGACCCAGTCTGCCTTCGCGGCAGCATCCGGATCCGCAGCGATCGACGGCGTGCCCACTGTGACCGTGGGGATCTCGGCGCGCTCGACGACGATGGCGCCGGACGGCGAGTCGAGGCAGATGACTGCGCGGCGTGCCCGGTCGGGGCGGAACAGCGGCAGCTTCGCCTCGAAGTACTCCTCCATGTCGGCGTAGTCGTCGAGGTGATCGTGGCTGAGGTTCGTGAAGCCGGCGACGTCGAACACGAGGCCGTCGACGCGATGCCGGGAGAGCGCCTGTGCGCTGACCTCGACGGCGACGGCTTCGACCTGCCGCTCGCGCATGAGCGCGAGGAGGGCGTGCATCTCGGATGCCTCAGGCGTGGTCAGCCGCGAGACGATGACTTCGCCCGCGATGTGCCGTTCCGCGGTCGAGGACAGCCCGGCGACGACGCCGAGCTGCTCGAGGATGCCTTCCAGCAGATGCGAGACGCTGGTCTTGCCGTTGGTGCCGGTCGTCGCGAACAGGAGCGGGAGCGGGTCGCCGGCCCCGGTGCCGTACACCCAGGCGCTCAGGTCGCCCAGGATGCTGCGGGGGTTGTCGACCACGATGATCGGCAGGCCGACCGATTCGGCGATGGTCGCGCCGGCTTCGTCGGTGATGATCGCGACCGCGCCCTTCTCGGCGGCGGCCACCGAGAACTCGGCTCCGTGACGATTCACCCCCTGGATCGCGACGAACGCCTCTCCGGCTCGGAGGTCGGCGGTCGCCAGCGTGATGCCGGAGACGACGACTCCGCCCACATCGCCGCGCACACTGCGGGCGAATCGAGAAGCGAGTTCGGACAGCTCACGCCGGGGCGGGTTCGCGGGGCGGAGCACGGGAGGCAGGCTCGGTTGTTGTTCAATCGACATGTCGGGTCAATGATCTCATGGCGCAGCCGGGATTCCTCGTCGGCGCGACCTGGGCCGGCGGCGAGCCTCGGCACGTGTGGGCGGATTCCTAGATGCAGCCCTGTACCGTGAGCAGGTGGAAATCCTCCTGTATCTGGCCGGCATCCTCTTCATGCTGATCGGCCTCGGGTTGTCGATCGGTCTGCACGAGGTCGGACACCTCGTTCCCGCGAAGCTCTTCGGCGTGCGCGTCGGGCAGTACATGATCGGGTTCGGGCCGCGTCTCTGGTCGAAGAGGATCGGCGAGACCGAGTACGGCTTCAAGCTGCTGCCCGTCGGCGGATTCATCTCGATGTCGGGCATGTACCCGGCCTCGTCCACGGCAGGACCCGCCAGAGGCGCCTTCCGGGCGCTGATCCAGGATGCTCGCTCGGCGAATGACGAGACGATCGCTGCGGGCGCGGAGGACCGTGTCTTCTACCGGCTTCCGGTCTGGAAGCGCGTGATCGTCATGCTCGGCGGGCCGCTCATGAACCTCGTCCTGGCCGTCGTCATCTTCACCGTGCTGCTCTCCGGCATCGGGATGCAGCAGGGCACCACCACGATCGCCTCGGTCAACGAGTGCGTCGTGCCCGCTGGTTCCACCCAGACCGAATGCCAGCCGGGCGATCAGGCGACGCCGGCAGCGGAAGCCGGCATCATGCCGGGCGACGTGCTGCTGTCGATCGACGGCACCCCGGTCTCGACCTTCGCCGAGGCCACTGCGATCGTGCAGGCGTCTCCGGGTCAGTCGCTCGATGTCGTCATCCAGCGCGACGGCGCGAAGCAGACGCTGCGCATCACGCCGATCTCGGCCGAGCGCACCCTGACGGATGCCAGCGGGCAGCCGTTGCTCGACGACACCGGCGCGCAGATCGTCAAGAAGGTCGGCTACGTCGGCATGGCGTCGCAGATGGGATTCGTCCAACAGCCGCTGAACGCAGGCGTCGAGATGACCGGCGATACCGTCGCCAGGGTCGGGACGCTCATCGTGACGTTGCCGGTGCGTCTGTGGGACGTCGGTGTCGCCCTCGTCACGGGCGGGGAGCGCGACCCGAACGGTCCGCTCAGCGTCGTCGGGGTCGGCCGGCTCGCCGGCGAGGTCGCAGCGACCGACGCTCCCGTGCTGAACCGGATCTCGGTGCTGCTCGGCCTGCTCGGCTCGCTGAACGTCGCGCTGTTCGTCTTCAACCTGATCCCGCTGCTGCCGCTCGACGGCGGTCACATCGTGGTCGCGCTGTGGGAGGGGATCAAGCGGGTCTGGGCGAAGCTGTTCCGTCGCCCCCCACCCGCGCCGGTCGACGCCACGCGCCTCGTGCCGCTGACGGTGGTCGTCGCGACGTTGCTGATCGCGATGGGCGCCCTGCTGATCATCGCCGACCTGTTCAAGCCGATCGACATCCTCGGCTGAGTCAGTCTTCCCGCAGCCTGCCCGGCTCAGCGCAGCGCGTGCTCGACGAGCCGCTCGAGGGTGCGGATGCCGTCACGCGACAGGATCGACTCGAGGTGTCCCTGCACTGATGCGAAGTGCGTCCCTCGGAGTGCGTAGACGTCTCCCGTGAGCGGATCCGCTGAGATCTCGACGCCGTCGACTGCCGTGGTCCCCGGGGTGACGCGGGCAGTGAAGGTGTTGTAGAAGCCGATCGAAGCATCCTCACCGAACACCGGCACCGACTTCTGCAGGCCCTGGTGCGGAGCGTCGAGCGGTGTGAGCGTGATGCCGAGCCGGTCGGCGAGGATCTGATGGCTCAGGCACACCGCGAGCAGCGGGGCGTCTGCCTCCAGCCGCCGTGCGACGGCCTCTCGCATGCGGGCGATGCGCGGGCTCTCCGGATCACGCGGGTCGCCGGGGCCGGGGCCGGTCACGACGAGGTCGGCAGCATCCAGTTCGGCATCCGTCGCCGCATCCCACGGGACGATCGAGACGGCGAGACCGAGGTGTCGGAGCTGGTGCGCCAGCATGGTCGTGAACCGGTCCTCGGCATCGACGACCACCGCGGTTCGTCCGGCGAATCGACCGGCGGCGTCGTCGCCCTGTGGGTTGAGCCAGAACTCGGCCAGCCGGGAATTGCGCGATGCGAGCAGTTCGGCGACCACGGGGTCGTCAGCGAGGCTGACTGCGGCACGCGGCGCGTCCGGATCATCCGCCTCGCTGCGGGCTTCGGCTGCGCGGTCTCGGTCGATCGCTCCGATGGCGCCGAGCACGCCCGCCGCCTTGCCGTGCGTCTCGCTGACCTCGCCATGGGGGTCGGAGTGCCGCACGAGCGTCGCGCCGACCGGCACGCGCAGTGCGCCGTCCACGAGATACACGGTGCGGATGAGGATCGGGGCGTCGAGGTCGTGGCCGCCGTCGGCGTTCGGGGTGAACAGCGCGGCGACGCCGGAGTAGTAGCCGCGAGGTTCGCGTTCATGGCGGCGGATGACGGCGCAGGCGTTCTGCATCGGTGAGCCCGTCACCGTGGGGGCGAACATGGTCTCGCGGAGGATGTCGCGCGGATCGAGCTTGCTGCGGCCCCGCAGCATGTACTCGGTGTGCGTGAGCCGGGACATCTCCTTCAGATGCGGGCCGGTGATGCGCCCGCCGTCCGAGCACACGGCGCTCATCATCTTGAGCTCCTCGTCGACCACCATGAAGAGCTCCTCGGTCTCCTTGGTGGAGGAGAGGAAGTCGACCAGTGTCTCGCGCGTCGACCCGCCGGCCGGATGCCGGAACGTACCGGAGATCGGATTCATCGTGACGATGCCCTCGCGCGCCACGACGTGCGCCTCCGGGCTCGCGCCGACGGCGATGTGACCGGGCGTGAAGACTGCGAACGTCCAGTACGCGCCGCGCTCGTGCGTCAACAGCGCTCGGAACCAGGTGAGCGCAGCCGTGCGGTCGTCGACATCGATGTTCGCGGTGAAATCGCGGCGGATCACGAAGTTCGCGCCCTCGCCGCGCCCGATCTCATCGGCGATCACGGTCTCGACGATCGAGGCGTACTCCTCGTCGGCGATGTCGAAGCCGGCGTCGCGGAGCGGGACCGACGCGGTCGGCAGCTCGGCGAGCAGTTCGCCTGTGGGCAGATGGAGGTGTTCGTCGACGACCAAGCAGCGCAGCGGTGCGCCGTCGTCCTGCGCCACGAATCCGCGTTCGCGCACCTGTCGGTAGGGGACGAGGGAGAAGACCTCGCGCGGGGTTCCGTCGATCGTCAGCGGGATGTCGGCGAGCAGGTCGACGTCGATGACGTCGCCGGTGAGCAGCTCGACGGTGTCTGCGCCGTCGCGCGCGATCAGGACGAACGAGGCGTCCGGGTCATGGCTGAGCTCGGCGAGTCGTGAGGGGGTCATCGATGTCTCCTGTGCAGGGCTCCGGCTCGGCTCAACGAAAAGACCGCCCCGGAGGCGGTCTGGATTCGTGGGAACGCGAACACACCGCCTAGGAGGCGGGCCACCAGGTGAAGTTCGCGAGCATGGGCCGAAACTACCACACCGGCGGCGTTCGCCCACGGCGCATGACAGCCCGCTCGAACCTCTCGGCATCCAGCCTCCGTGCATCCGGGCGACGTAGAATCGACGTGTGCCAGCAGTCAATCTCGGGATGCCGAAGATCCCCGAAGTCCTCGCCCCGCGCCGGAAGTCTCGCCAGATCAAGGTGGGCAAGGTGCTCGTCGGCGGCAACGCTCCCGTGAGCGTGCAGTCGATGACGACGACGAAGACCACCGATATCAACGGGACGCTGCAGCAGATCGCCGAACTCACGGCCTCCGGCTGCGAGATCGTCCGCGTCGCCGTCCCGCACCAGGACGACGCAGACGCGCTCAAGATCATCGCGATGAAGAGCCAGATCCCCGTGATCGCCGACATCCACTTCCAGCCGCGCTACATCTACACCGCGATCGATGCCGGATGCGGCGCCGTGCGAGTGAACCCTGGCAACATCCGCGAGTTCGACGGCAACGTCGGCAAGATCGCCGAGGCCGCGAAGGCCGCCGGCGTCTCGCTCCGCATCGGCGTGAACGCAGGATCGCTCGACCGCCGCATCCTCGAGAAGCACGGCAAGGCCACCGCCGAGGCGCTCGTCGAGAGTGCCGTCTGGGAGGCGTCGCTGTTCGAGGAGCACGACTTCCACGACTTCAAGATCTCGGTCAAGCACAACGACCCGATCGTCATGGTCAAGGCGTACCGTCAGCTCGCCGAGCGGGGCGACTGGCCCCTGCACCTCGGCGTCACCGAGGCAGGTCCGGCGTTCCAGGGCACGATCAAGAGCGCGACCGCCTTCGGCATCCTGCTCGGCGAGGGCATCGGAGACACCATTCGCGTCTCGCTGTCCGCACCGCCAGCTGAAGAGGTCAAGGTCGGCCACCAGATCCTGCAGTCGCTGAATCTGCGCGAGCGCAAGCTCGAGATCGTGTCGTGCCCCTCGTGCGGTCGGGCGCAGGTCGACGTCTACACGCTCGCCGAAGACGTGACCGAGGGGCTCAAGGACATGACCGTGCCGCTCCGCGTCGCCGTCATGGGCTGCGTCGTGAACGGACCGGGCGAGGCACGCGAGGCCGACCTCGGTGTCGCTTCCGGCAACGGCAAGGGCCAGATCTTCGTCAAGGGCGAGGTCATCAAGACCGTGCCCGAGGCGGAGATCGTCGCGACGCTCATCGAAGAGGCGAACCGCATCGCAGCCGAGATGGGCCCGGACGCGTCCGTCGGCACCGCTCAGGTCATCACCGTCTGACACTTCGTCCGACCACCCCGGTCTGACCCTGATCCTTTCGGCCGCACCCGGTGCGCCCGTTCTCCGGAGAACCATGCCTGCCACCCTCGTCTCCTTCGCCGACGGCTCGACATCCGGCGAGGGGATCATCACCCGTGTTGAAGCGTCATCGCGGGGAACGGTGATCGTCGCAGACGCGACGCCGTTCCACCCGGTCGATCACACCTGGCCCGACCAGCCGGGGGACTCGGGCACGCTCGTGGTCGGCGACGAACGAGTCGTCGTCGCGGAAGCCCTCATGGCCGCCGTCAGCGACGAGGGCGAGTTCGCGGTCGGCGTCGACATCCCCGTCAAGCGCGGAACTGAGGGTTGGACGTGGCTGGTCGGGCATCTGCTCGATGGCGCGGCTCCTGCAGCATTCGTCGATGGCGCACCGGTGCGTCTCGACGTGGACGCCGCGCAGCGCGCAGGTCTCAGTCGCGGCCACACCGCCTGCCACCTCGCGTCGCTGGCACTCGACCTCGCGGTCGCGGATCTCTGGCGCAAGGATCCTGGCGCGGATGCACTCGGCAACCCGGACTTCGAGGGACGGGCGAATCAGTCGAGCCGCATCCATGGAGACGGCAGCGTCGACGAGTACCGGCTCGGGAAGAGCCTGCGTCGTGCGGGCTTCGATACCGAGACGTTCGCCGCGACGCTCGCCGATCGCGTGTCCAGCATCAACGCGCAGCTTTCGGCGTGGGTGGCATCTGCAGCGCAGAGCCACATCGTGACGGAGGGGCCGACGATCGTCGATCGTCGACGCTGGCAGTGCGAGCTGCCGGAGGGCGAGGCCCTCATCCTGTGCGGAGGCACGCATGTGGCATCCCTCGCTGAGTTCGCGTCGATCACCGTCGATCTCGACCTGAGCGATCCCCAGCTGCTCGTGATGACGACCACGGTCGTGCCTGCAGCCTGAGGCGTCCCGTGCTCGCCGGGGCCGGTGAGTGCCCCCGCGATCAGAGTGCGAACTCGACCTCGCCACGCGCGATGTCGGCGCGCACCACATGCAGCGCGACGACGTCGCCGGGCGTGGCTCCGGACGGGATCGGTGCGGATGCGGTGACCGCCGGCTCCGCGATCTGGATCGTCGCACGTTCTCCGCGGAGCTCCACGACCGTCGCGTTCACGACCGAACCGACCAGCGGCGTGAGGAGTGCTGCCTCGACGGCGTTGATCGTCGCCGAGTTGAGTCGGGAGGCGCGCTGGCCTGACTCCTGCATCAGGGCTGGCAGCTCGGCGAGCGAATCGCGCGCCCATGCCGGGGCGTCCTCGCCGTTCGACACGGCGAGACAGATCGCGAGGGACCAGCGGTCGACGAGGCGGCGCAGGGGAGCGGTCGTGTGTGCGTACGGCGCGCCGATCGCGGCCTGCTCGGCGTCCGTCGGCGCGGCGCCGTCGAAGACGACGTACCCGGCGCCGCGGAACAGCGTCGCTGCAGCCTCGAGAATCGGCAGCGTCATCGGATCGGTGCGATCGAGTTCCCGCAGATAGTCCCCGTACCGTCCCGCGGTCCATGGTCGTCCGAGTGCCTCGGTCTGGTGGCGGAACGCGTCGAACGAGGGTTCGTCCGGCTGTGGCATGGTGCGGAGCACGCCGATCCGTGCGTCGAGCATCATCTCGGCGGCGGCCATGCCGGTCATCAGCGACAGCTGCGCGTTCCATTCCTCGATCGGGAGCGGATGCCGCCGCTCGATCCCGTAGCTTCCGTCTGCCGTTTGGACGACCTCTTCGTCTGGCAGGTTCAGGCTCGCGCCGCCGCGCTGCTGCTCCAGCGCGATCCGAAGCCCGCCGATCTCCGGCAGCAGCGACCAGGGCCCGTCCTCACCGCGCTCGAGCGACTGCTGGGCGGACACGTAGTCGAGCTGGGCGCGCGAGCGGATGAGCGCCCGCTCGAGTCGGTGGTCCGAGACCGTGCCGTCGCTGTCGAGTGCGAAGGTCCAGACCAGCGCTGGCCGATCGACAGCGGCGAGCAGCGAGGCGCGGTCTTCGCTCAGCACACGGGGATGCAGCGGGATCGATCCGTCGGCGGCGTAGAGCGTCTGCCCTCGACGGCGCGCCTCGGCGTCGACGGCACCGCCCGGTGTCACGAAGCCGGGCACATCGGCGATCGCGTAGCGGACGGTGAAGCCCGATCCCGATCGCTCGAGATGGAAGGCCTGATCGAGGTCTCGCGAGCCTTCGGGGTCGAGCGTCGCGAACGGCACATCGCGCAGATCGAGGTCGGGTTCGCTCGCCTTCGCTGCTTCGGCCTCCGCGATCACCCCGGCGGGGAACTCCACCGGGGCATCCAATGCTCCGCGCAGGGCTGTGAGCGCCGTGGCGAGTTCGGTCTGCGCGGCTGACGGGGCGACGTGCGATCGGCGCTGAGGCATGTCCCCACCCTAGGTCGAGACATGAGCAGCGGGACTCAGCACGGCGCAGCGGGAGCATCTCGCGAGCAGCGCGTCGGCCGCACAGCGCGGCGGCTCAACGACCCAGACCAGTACATTGCTCGACAGCTGAAGATTGAGGGAGATCGTCCGCGCCGGCCCCGATGTCGATCACCCGCGTTAGCGTGGTGACATGACCACTCCAGCTGCCAAGGCCCAGACTCTGATCGGACTCTATGACGCTCCGGAGATCCTCCGCGTCGTCAACGTGTGGGATGTGGTGTCGGCTCGCGCCGTTGCCACGCTTCCCGAAACGCATGCAATCGCAACCGCAGGACACGCCATCGCTGCCTCGTTCGGCTACGACGACGGCGCGATCCCGCGCGACCTGATGCTCGACATGGTCGGGCGCATCGCCGCGTCCGTGAGCGTACCGGTGACGGCCGACCTGGATGACGGGTACGGCGACGCGGGGGAGACCACCCGACTCGCGATCGCCGCCGGCGTCGTCGGCGCCAACGTCGAGGACCGCCTCAAGCCCTTCGACGAATCCGTCGCCGCCGTCGAGGCGATCGTGAAGGCCGCAGAAGCCGAGGGCGTGCCCTTCGCCCTCAACGCACGCACCGACGCGTTCGTGCGGGCCGGCGGTCGCCCGGCCCAGGAGAGCGTCGCCGACGCGATCCACCGCGGCCGTGCCTACATCGACGCGGGCGCGACCGCGGTCTTCGTGCCGGGGCTTCTCGACGCGAGCATCACGCGTCAGCTCGTCGAGGGCATCGGCGAGCGCAAGGTGAGCGTGATCGGTGTTCCCGGTGCGCTCGCGGCATCCGAGTACGAGAAGATCGGCGTCGCCCGCATCTCCTACGGCCCGCTCCCGCAGCGCGTTGCGCTGACCGCACTCCAGGAGCTCGCGGCGAGCCTGTACAAGGGTGGCGTGGTGCCGTCAGGGCTTCCCGCGCTCAACTGACGAGCGTCGACCGAGACGAGTGACCGCGGATCAGTAGACTTGCTCCGTGGTCACTCGTCTTTCGAATTTCTTCCTCCGTACGCTCCGTGAAGACCCCGCAGGTGCCGAGGTCGCCAGCCACCGGCTGCTGATCCGCGCCGGGTACATCCGACCGCAGGCCGCGGGCATCTTCGCCTGGTTGCCGCTCGGGCTTCGCGTGAAGTCGAAGATCGAGACGGTCGTCCGCGAGGAGATGGCCTCGGCGGGCGCTCAGGAGGTCCATTTCCCGGCGCTGATGCCGCGCGAGGCCTATGAGGCCACCGGCCGCTGGGAGGAGTACGGCGATCTGCTGTTCCGCCTGCAGGACCGCAAGGGCGGCGACTATCTGCTCGCGCCGACGCACGAAGAGGCCTTCACGCTGCTCGTGAAGGACCTGTACTCCTCGTACAAGGACCTGCCCCTCACGATCTATCAGATCCAGGACAAGTACCGCGACGAGGCACGCCCTCGCGCAGGTCTGCTCCGCGGCCGCGAGTTCACGATGAAGGACGCGTACTCCTTCGACGCGTCCGACGAGGGACTCGACGCGAGCTATCAGGCGCAGCGGGATGCGTACGAGCGCATCTTCCAGCGCCTCGGTCTCGAATACGTCATCGTGCAGGCGGATGCCGGTGCGATGGGCGGCTCGCGCAGCGAGGAGTTCCTGCACCCGACCCCGGTCGGCGAGGACACGTTCGTGCGCAGCGCGGGTGGATACGCGGCGAACGTCGAAGCATTCACCACCGCGGTTCCCGACGCGATCCCCTTCGACGCCGACGCGGAGCCCGTCGTCTTCGACTCGCCCGACACTCCGACCATCGAGACCCTCGTCGCGCACGCGAACGCAGTGCTCGACGGCGAGTACACCGCTGCCGACACGCTCAAGAACGTCGTGCTCGCGTTGACCCACCTCGACGGCTCGCGCGAGCTCGTCGTGGTCGGAATCCCCGGTGACCGCGAGGTCGACCAGAAGCGCGCCGAGGTGGCCTTCGCTCCGGCAGAGGTCGAGACCGCGACGCCCGAGGACTTCGCGAAGCATCCGCTGCTGGTGAAGGGATACATCGGCCCCTGGTCCGCGACCGGCGCGATCCTCGGCGAGGAGTCGGCCACGGACATCCGCTACCTCGTCGACCCCCGCGTCAGCGAGGGCACGAGCTGGATCACCGGCGCCAACATCGACGAGAAGCACGCGCACTCGGTGGTCGCCGGCCGTGACTTCACGGCAGACGGCATCGTCGAGATCGCGAATGTGCGAGCGGGAGACCCCGCCCCCGACGGATCCGGCCCGGTCGAGCTCGCCCGCGGCATGGAGATCGGTCACGTGTTCCAGCTCGGTCGCAAGTATGCGGAAGCGCTCGGCCTCAAGGTGCTCAACGAGAACGGCAAGCTCGTCACGGTCACGATGGGCTCGTACGGCATCGGCGTCACCCGCATCCTCGCGATCATCGCTGAGCTGAACAACGACGACAAGGGTCTGATCTGGCCGGCATCCGTCGCGCCGTTCGATGTGCAGGTGGTCGCGGCCGGTCGTGACCAGATCGCATTCGACGTGGCTGAGGACATCTCGGCGCAGCTCGAATCCGCAGGCCTGGACGTGCTCTACGACAACCGCCCCAAGGTCTCGCCCGGCGTGAAGTTCGGTGATGCCGAACTCGTCGGCGTGCCGAAGATCGTGATCGTCGGACGCGGTGCGGCCGACGGGCAGGTCGAGTTGTGGGACCGTCGCAGCGGTGATCGTGACGCCGTGACCGTCGCAGAGGCGGTCGCGCGACTCGTCGCCGGTTGATGTCATGACCGACGAGGCTCTGCCGGAGGCGTTGAGCGCCGAGGTCAACGCCGTGCTTGATGCGGCAGGCGTGACCGCTGATCGCCGCTTGGTGATGCGGCTGATGCGCACATCGATCCTGCTCGGCGAGGACGACACAGAGCGGCTCGACCTGAAGATCGCCTCGGCAGCGCTGGCGGAGATGCGCGACGCGTTCCGTCTGTTCGCGCCGTACCGGGGGATCCCGAAGGTCACCGTCTTCGGCTCGGCGCGCACCCTGCAGGATGATCCGCTCTATCTGCAGGCGCGCGACGTGGCAGCCGCACTCGCGAACGACGGCTGGATGGTCGTCACCGGCGCAGGCCCCGGCATCATGCAGGCGGCAGCCGAGGGAGCAGGGCCAGAGCTCTCGCTCGGCGTGTCGATCCGTCTGCCGTTCGAGGAGAAGCCGAACAGTCTGGTCGCAGGCCGGGATCACGTCGTCGCGATGAAGTACTTCTTCACGCGCAAGCTCATGCTCATCAAGGAGTCCCAGGGCTTCATCTGCCTGCCCGGCGGCTTCGGCACGCTCGACGAGATGTTCGAGCTGCTCACGCTGCAGCAGACCGGGAAGGCCGAGCCGACCCCGATCGTGCTGCTCGACGAGAAGGGTGGAACCTTCTGGCAAGGGCTCCGCCGGTTCATCGACGAGGATCTCGCGCCGACCGGCGTGATCTCCGAAGGAGACTTCGACCGGGTCGTGATCACCGACTCCGTCGAGGAGGCTCGACGGCAGATCGCCGGGTTCTGGCGCAACTACGACTCGCTCCGCTGGATCGGCGACACGCTGGTGCTGCGATTGCGTGCCGAGCCGACGGATGCGGAGATCGCGGGGCTGAACCAGGAGTTCGCCGCCATGCTCGCCGGCGGTGCGATCGAGCGCGTCGAGCCGAACCGCGTCGAGGTCGCCGACGACGATCTGCTGCATCTGCCTCGGCTCGCCCTGCATCTCGATCAGCGTCAGGTGGGCAATCTGTTCCGGCTGATCGGCGCGATCAACACGCTGCCGTCGGCGCCCGCGGCCTGACCGAACAGCGGCATCCACGGTCGCGTCGTGGCAGCAGTGCCGCGCACACGGTATCGTTGTACGGATGTCGCGTGTGCACACAGACGCGACGAGAGCTGAATAGAGGAGGCCGTCATGGACATCGAACTGAGTCTGCTGCGAGGGATCGAGAAGGAGAAGGCGATTCCCTTCGATGAACTCGTCTCGATCATCGAACAGGCCATCCTGACGGCGTACTCCAAGCACGTCTCGTTCGACGGCGCTCCCGTCGAGGGCGTGCGCGTGCATCTCGACCGCAAGACCGGCCATGTCGCCGTGCTCCAGGTCGTGCGCGATGAAGAGGACGCGATCATCGGTGAAGAGGACGCGACTCCTGACGACTTCGGTCGCATCGCCGCCTTCGCGGCCAAGCAGGTCATCAGCCAGCGTCTGCGCGACATCGCGGATGACGTCGTGCTCGGCGACTTCAAGGACAAGGAAGGCGACATCGTCGCCGGCGTGATCCAGCAGGGCCCCAACCCCCGGATGATCCACGTCGACCTCGGTTCGGTCGAGGCGATCCTGCCTCCTGAGGAGCAGGTGCCCAGCGAGCAGTACACGCATGGGTCGCGCCTGCGCGTCTACGTCACGAGCGTCTCCAAGGGCATGAAGGGGCCGCAGATCACCGTGTCGCGGACCCACCCCGGCCTGGTCCGCAAGCTCTTCGCGCTCGAGGTGCCGGAGATCGCGGCCGGTCTCGTCGAGATCGTCGCGCTCGCCCGTGAGGCTGGCCACCGCACCAAGATCGCCGTCGTCGCGAAGGACCCGGCGATCAACGCCAAGGGTGCCTGCATCGGCGAGATGGGACGCCGCGTCCGCGCGGTCACCGAGGAGCTTTCCGGCGAGAAGATCGACATCGTCGACTACGACCCGGAGCTCGCGCCGTTCGTCGCGAATGCGCTCTCGCCGGCCAAGGTCACGAGCGCCTTCATCCTCGACGCCAGCACCAAGGCCGTCCGAGCTCTCGTCCCCGACTACCAGCTGTCGTTGGCGATCGGCAAGGAGGGCCAGAACGCCCGCCTGGCGGCCAAGCTCACCGGTGCCAAGATCGACATCCAGCCGGACAGCGTGCTCGACTGATCCGCGGTCATTTCCGCCGACTCGGTGGCAGCTCGCACAGAGCGAGACGAAACGCAGGTGTAAGATGGAACCCGTACGAACGTGCGTCGGTTGCCGCACGCGTGCTTCCCGCTCCACTCTGCTCAGGGTGGTGAACCAGAACAACATCCTCGTCGTCGACGAGCATGCGGTTCTGCCGGGGCGCGGCGCGTGGGTGCATCCGACGGCTGAATGCATGGATGCCGCACTGCGGCGTCGGGCATTCGGACGAGCACTGCGTGCGTCCACTCAGTTGGACACACGGACCTTCGAACAGCACCCACCGAGAAACAAAGGCTGAACAGCTATGGAAACAAAGTGAACGGCTCGAAATGAGACCCGTCCGCGACTAGTGGTCTGCCCTGTCTGGGTGGACCAACTCAGACAGGAGAATTGTGGCTGGTAAACCACGCGTACACGAGATCGCCGCCGAACTCGGCGTCGACAGCAAGATCGCACTCGCGAAGCTCAAGGAGCTCGGCGAGTTCGTGAAGAGCCCCTCATCGACCATCGAACCGCCGGTGGCGCGCAAGCTGCGCGCGGCGATCGAGGCCGACGGCTCACTGAAGGCCGCCCCCGAAGCGACGCCCGCTGCGAAGCCGGCGTCGAAGTCGAGTGCCTCTTCACCCAAGCCCGGTGCCTCCTCGGCACCGACCCCCGGTCCCAAGCCGGGTCCGAAGCCTGCCCCGGCACCGGCAGAACCGGCTCCGGCCGAGGCTGCACCCGCTCCTGCGGCGCCCGCTGCACCTGCAGCTCCCGTAGCAGAGGCCGCAGTGGCCCCCGCCGAGTCGAAGCCCGCTGACGGCGGCGCTCCGAAGCCCGGCGCACCGCGTCCGGGGAACAACCCGTTCTCCTCCGCGCAGGGCATGGGACAGCGTCCCGCCGGCCCGCGTCCGGGGAACAACCCCTTCGCCTCGGCGCAGGGCATGGGCCAGCGCCCGAGCCCGACGCCCGGCAACATCCCGCGCCCGCAGGCGCCTCGTCCCGGCGCCCCGCGCCCGGGCGCACCCCGTCCCGGCTCTCCCCGTCCCGGCGCTCCGCGCGGCGGTCAGGGTGGTCGTCCCGGTGGTGCACCGTTCCAGCAGCGTCCAGGCGGCCCCGGCCGTCCCGGCGGTGCCGGTGGACCCGGTGGTGGTGCAGGCGGCCCCGGCGCACGTCCCGGTGGAGGCTTCGCAGGCCGTCCCGGTGGCGGCGGCGGTCGTGGCCGTGGCCCGGGTGGAGGTACCGCTGGTGCCTTCGGCAAGGGCGGCGGCAAGAGCAAGCAGCGCAAGTCGCGGCGGGCGAAGCGGCAGGAATTCGAGATGCGGAGCGCCCCGGTCGTCGGTGGCGTCAACGTCACCCGCGGTAACGGGGAGATCATCCGCATGCGCCGCGGCGCGTCCATCGCGGACTTCGCGGACAAGATCGAGACGCTGACCGGTTACACGGTGCAGCCCGGAACGCTCGTGACGATCCTCTTCAACCTCGGCGAGATGGCCACGGCCACCGAGTCGCTGGATGAGGCGACGTTCGAGGTTCTCGGCGCCGAGCTCGGCTACAAGATCCAGATGGTCTCGCCCGAGGACGAGGACAAGGAGCTCCTCGAGGGCTTCGGTCTCAACCTCGAGCAGGAGCTGGAGGAGGAGAGCGAGGACGACCTCGAGATCCGTCCGCCGGTCGTCACCGTCATGGGTCACGTCGACCACGGTAAGACCCGACTCCTCGACGCCATCCGTCAGACCAACGTCATCGAGGGTGAAGCCGGTGGCATCACCCAGCACATCGGTGCCTACCAGGTCTGGACCGAGCACGAGGGCATCGAGCGTGCGATCACGTTCATCGACACCCCGGGTCACGAGGCGTTCACCGCCATGCGTGCTCGTGGTGCGCAGGTCACCGACCTCGCGATCCTCGTGGTCGCAGCCGACGACGGCATCATGCCGCAGACGGTCGAGGCGCTGAACCACGCCCAGGCGGCGAACGTGCCGATCGTGGTCGCGGTGAACAAGGTCGACAAGCCCGACGCCAACCCGTCGAAGGTTCGTCAGCAGCTCACCGAGTACGGCCTGGTCGCTGAGGAGTTCGGTGGCGACGTCATGTTCGTCGACGTCTCCGCTCGTGCCAACACCGGCATCCAGGACCTCCTGGACGCTGTGCTGCTCACGGCCGACGCTGGTCTCGACCTCACCGCCAACCCGAACAAGGGTGCCCGCGGTGTCGCGATCGAGGCGAAGCTCGACAAGGGTCGCGGTTCTGTCGCCACCGTGCTGATCCAGTCCGGAACGCTCCGGATCGGTGACGCGATCGTGGCGGGCACCGCCTATGGCCGCGTGCGTGCCATGGCCGACGAGAACGGCGAGCAGGTCCTCGAGGCCTACCCGTCGCGTCCGGTGCAGGTGCAGGGTCTGAACTCGGTGCCTCGTGCCGGTGACGTCTTCATCGTCACCGAAGAGGACCGCATGGCCCGTCAGATCGCTGAGAAGCGTGAAGCGGTCGAGCGCAACGCCCAGCTGGCCAAGGCCCGCAAGCGCATCTCGCTCGAGGACTTCACCCGTGCTCTCGAGGACGGCAAGGTCGAGTCGCTCAACCTCATCATCAAGGGTGACGTCTCCGGTGCCGTCGAGGCGCTGGAGGAGTCGCTCCTCAAGATCGAGGTCGATGACTCGGTGCAGCTGCGCATCATCCACCGCGGTGTCGGTGCGATCACCGAGTCCGATGTGAACCTGGCGACGATCGACAACGCGATCATCGTCGGCTTCAACGTCCGACCCGACACGAAGGCGCGCGAGCGTGCTCAGCGCGAGGGCGTCGACATCCGGTTCTACTCGGTCATCTACAACGCGATCGACGAGATCGAGAGCTCGCTCAAGGGCATGCTCAAGCCGGAGTACGAAGAGATCCAGTCGGGCGTCGCGGAGATCCGCGAGGTCTTCCGGTCCTCCAAGTTCGGCAACATCGCCGGTGTCATCGTGCGATCGGGAACGATCACGCGAAACGCCAAGGCTCGCGTCATCCGCGACGGCGTCGTGCTGGCCGATGGCCTCGCCATCGAGTCGCTGCGTCGCTTCAAGGACGATGTCACCGAGGTCCGCACGGACTACGAGGCCGGTATCGGCCTCGGCAAGTACAACGACATCCAGATCGGCGATGAGATCGAAACCACCGAGCTCATCGAGAAGCCGCGAGGCTAGTAGTCAGATCGAGATCTTCGGGCGCTCTTCGCGCTGGCTCCTTCGGGAGCACAGCGAGGAAGGGCGCCCGAAGGCTTCGTGGAGAAGGAGAGAACAATGGCTGGTGAACGACAGGCACGTCTCGCGGATCGCATCCGTGTGATCCTCGCTGAACGCCTCGAGAAGGGCCTGCGCGACCCGCGGCTCGGTTTCGTGACGCTGACCGACTGCCGCGTCAGCGGCGACCTCCAGCACGCTTCGGTGTTCTACACCGTCCTCGGCACCGAGGAGGAGCGCATCGCCAGCGGCGCTGCTCTCGCATCGGCGACGGGGATGCTGCGCAGCGAGGTCGGACGTCAGCTCAGCACGCGTCTCGTGCCGACCCTGGAGTTCATTCCCGATGCGCTCCCGGAGAACGCGGACCACATCTCGGCGCTCCTGCGCGAGGCGCGGGAGCGTGACTCGGAGGTCGCGAGGCTCGCATCCTCGTCGTCCCATGCCGGCGATGCGGATCCTTACCGACGCGCCGAGGACTCCGAAGAGGACTGACGCAGATCCTGATAGCCTCGGCGGTGCGAGATGGTGGCTCGCGGAGCTGAAGGGGATCAGCATCGACGCTTCGCGTACCCACCCAGAACGATTCGTCGTGCGTCCGGCCATGGAGCCGTTGCTCGACGAGCTCCTCACTGCGAGGTTGAGCTGCGCACCGCACGTGCTGAGCGCACTCGCGCGGCAGCTGAACGATGACTGCAGTGCGATCGTGCAGGTCGCGGGAACGCTCACTGCGGCACAGCGCCATGGGATCGGCGCCCTCCCCGTGCCGCTTCCCGGCGTTCCCGCGATCTCGGATGCGTTCCGAACGCTGAAGCTCGCTCCGAAGGATCGTGAGTTGCTGCTGGCCCTGGCGTTGAGCCTGGATGATCGACTGGCGCCGATCCTCGAGTTCGACGGCCGCTCTGCAGCAGAGGTCGCCGCTGGCCCACTCGGCGTTCATACCGTGATTCGTGCCGGCAGCATCCGGTTCGCCGACCCCCGGCTGGCGATCTGGGTGCAATCGACCACGACCGCAGGCCAGCAGGCTGCGGCGCACCGGCGGCTCAGCGCGGTCTTCGACGCGTACGGCGATCGGATGCATCGGGATTGGCATCGGGCGAGGGCCTCGCTCCAGCGAGGACCCGAAAGCGCGCCGGCACTCATCAGGAGCGCGCGGGAGCTCACTGGGGCCGGGCGTCCGCTCCGAGCACTGCGGCTTGCGGGCGAAGCGGCTGTGCACGCGACGGGGGCTGAACTGGACATGGCCGAGTTGACGGCGGGTGTCGCTGCTGCTGCCGCCGGACTGTCGGAGGACGCGTCAGCGCGCCTCGGCGGACTGTTCCCCGCCGGCGCAGAACGGTTCCGGGTGCAGGCGCTCTCCGCCCTCATCTGCGCGCAGGCGCTCCAGCAGGGAACCGTGCCTGATCCGGCTCCAGCTGCGTTCGCGCCTCGGACCGACGACGGCGACGGCTGGTTCGCCTGGTCCCGTGCGGCGGCGTTCGCTGCGATCTTGAGTGCCGAGCGCGGCGACCGGCGAAGGATGCGACTCTGGCTCGATGCCCTGCACGAGGGGTGCGCCCGTGTCGGCGCCGGAGGTGCGCTGCGCGACTCGGCGGTCGAGCTCAGCTGGCTGCTCATCGGCGATCCGCAGGCCGATCCCGACGAAGCCCGCGGCGCCGAGCCGCCGAGTGACCGGATCGTCCGCGCCCTCAGAGCCGCGCTGGAGGATGACATCGACGGTGCGCTGCGGGTGCTCGCAGCAGACGGGCCAGGTGCGCCAGCGGCTCCCGACCCTCTCCTCGCCGGATTCGAGCACAGCCCGGTGGTCCGTGCCTATCTTGCGGTCACCGAGGTGTTGCTGCTGTTCTGGCGCGGTGACGTCGACCTCGCCCGTGACCGGATGATCGCGGCATCATTCCACCTGCCCGTCGCGATCCCGTTCGCCGGGCTCGGGGTCGTCCTCGCACGCCGACTCGATATGGCGGTCCTGGGTGAACTCGGTCCGGTGTCACGCGCGCTCTCGGCTGCGCTTCCCACGCAGGTCAGGATCGATCTCCTTGTCGACCGGAGCATCCGCTCGTCGCTGGCCGGAGCCTTCGACGACGCTGAATCCGCGCGGCGACTCTGGCTCGACCTGGGGGCGCCGCAATCGGGGTTCGCAGTGCCGGGGATCGATGAAGGACCATCGACACGGATCGATGGGAGACGCAGGCGCGTGCTGCGTCCACCCGGGATGGTGCTCGCGGCTGACCTGCGGCGGCGCGCTGCCTCGATGACGGAATCAGGCTGGCGGGTCCAGCGTCAGGAGATCCGTGAGGGGCTGCGTGGGGTGCAGTCCGCGTTCGAGCGCGCGACGGTGGAGACGACCCTCGGTGTCCAGTGTGCGATCAGGGACGATCACGAGGCAGGGAGAAGTCATCTGCGCGCGGCCATCGGTCTGTTCGAGATATCGGGCGCGAGCGCCTGGGTGAGGTCCGTCCGGGATCGCTTGGAGAGCTGGGACCGTCTGGGTGACCCGGATGCGCAGCCGTCCGACGACATGTCGGCATGTCGCAGAGCGTGGTCTGAGCTGCTCACGACCCGCGAGCTCGAGGTGGCGATGCTGGCGGTCGGCGGGGCGACCAACCGTGAGATATCGGAGACGTTCCGGGTGTCGGTGCGCACGGTGGAGGTGCACCTCGGACGCGTGTTCGCCAAGCTGGACGTCCGCAGTCGGGTGGAACTCACCGTGCTGGCGCACCGGACGAATCGGCACAGCTGAGGCCGCGTCGCCTGCACCGGAGTCAGCGGGGGAGCGAGAGCGAGCCCTCCGCCGCTTCCGCCAGTCCGTCGGCGATCAGCGAGTCGATCGCGCGGTCGCGCTGCACCGGGTCAGGCCAGTCCGGGAGCACGGTCTCCAGGGCGACACCGTCTTCGCCGGCGCCGCGGAGCACCCGGAGCACAGCGCCGCGAGCTTGCCGATCGGAGCCTTCGAACGCTGCCTGACGCCGTCGCGCATCGCCCGTGTCCGGTCGGCCATCGGCGACCCAGGCGCACTCGCCGAGCAGCGGGCAGATCTCGCACTGCGGTGAGCGCGCGGTGCAGACCGTCGCTCCCAGCTCCATCGCCGCGGCGTTGAAGACTGCTGACTCGGCGTCGCTCGACGGCAGCAGCGACTCCATCAGCAGCAGATCCCGTCGTGACGGCGATGCCGGATGGGATCGCCCTTCGACAGCCCTGGCGAGCACCCGGCGGGTGTTGGTGTCGACGACCGGATGCCGGTCGCCGTAGGCGAACACCGAGACGGCGCGCGCGGTGTAGTCGCCGATGCCGGAGAGCGCGAGCAGCGCTTCGACATCTCGCGGCACCACTCCGCCGTGCCGTTCGACCACCTCGACCGCAGCGCGGTGCAGCCACAACGCGCGACGCGGGTAGCCGAGGTTCGCCCACTGCTGCACGACCTCGGCCGGGGTCGCTGCGGCCATCGCGGTCGGGGTCGGCCAGCGTTCGAGCCAGGCGTCCAGCCGGGGGATCACCCGGGAGACCTGGGTCTGCTGCAGCATGAACTCGCTCACGAGCACACCCCATGCTCCGAACTGCTCATGGAATGCGGCTCGCCGCCATGGCAGGTCTCGTGCGTTCGCGCGGTACCAGTCGGCGAGTGGCAGCGTTCTGCCCTGAGGTACCGGGGACGCGGTCGGGAGCATCCTGACAGCCTATTCGAGCTCGCCGTGCGAGCTCTCAGCGCCCGGCCCTGCGCGGCTGAGCGAGGGTCGACGCGTGGGTAGGCTGGATGGATGGTCTCGCCCGGCATCCTCCTCGTCGACAAACCCGCTGGGCTCACCAGCCATGACGTGGTGGCTCGTACCCGCCGCGCGTTCGGCACCAGGAAGGTCGGCCATGCCGGGACGCTCGACCCGATGGCGACCGGCCTGCTGGTGATCGGCATCGAAGGAGCGACCCGACTGCTCACCTATGTCGTCGGTGCTGACAAGACCTATGCGGCGACGATCCGGCTCGGACAGAGCACGAGCACGGATGACGCCGAAGGCGACATCGTCACGACCGCACCCTCGGATGCCTGGAAGCACGTGTCGCCTGAGCGCATCGCCGCCGGGATCACCGCCCTGAGCGGCCCGATCTCGCAGGTGCCGAGCTCGGTGTCGGCCATCAAGGTCGACGGCCGCCGAGCCTACGACCGCGTGCGTGCCGGCGAGGAGGTCGTGCTCGCCGCGCGCGATGTCGTGGTCTCGCGATTCGACCTGCTGGCCGAGCGCTCAGGCGAGGGATACATCGACCTCGACGTGATCGTGGACTGCTCGTCCGGGACCTACATCCGCTCACTCGCCCGCGACCTCGGAGCCGGGCTGGGCGTCGGGGGACACCTGACTGCCCTCCGTCGCACGCGCGTCGGTCCCTTCGAGGTGACGGATGCCGTCTCGATCGACGCCCTCGATGGCGCTGAGACGCTCACCGCCGGCGCTGCAGCCGCACGGATCCTGCAAGCCCTGCCTGTCTCGGCCGAGGAGGCGCGTGACCTGCGGCACGGCAAGCGCCTCGCGGGCCAGGCGGATCGTCTCGACGGAGCCATCGCCGCCGCGATCGACGAGCACGGCGACCTGGTCGGGATCGTCGAGAAGCGCGGAGCCGATCTCAAGAGCGCGATGAACATGCCGGAGGCAGCCGGATGATCCTCTGGTTCACGATCGCGCAGATCGCGGTGGCCGTCGGGGCAGGGCTCTTCTGTCTCGTCGCCGGACTCGCTGGGCGCAGACCGAGCGACATCAGTGTCGGATCGCTGGCGCTCGTCGAGGTGCTGCTCATCGCCCAGGTAGTCGTGGCGATCGTCGCGCCGCTCGCCGGCAACCCCCCGACCGGCGATCTGCTCGAGTACTGGGTGTACCTGGTGTCCGCCGCCCTCCTGCCGATCGGCGGCGTGCTGTGGGCATTGATGGAGCGCAGCCGATGGAGCACCGTGATCCTCGGCGTCGCGGCATTCGCGGTCGCCGTCATGCTGTGGCGGATGCAGGTGATCTGGACCATCCAGATCGCGTGAGCCGCAGCGTCCATCGCGTCACACGGCGACCAGCGGGCTCCCGCCTCAGCCGGCGGCTCTAGACTGGTATGCGCTATGAGCTCCACCGCCCCCTCCACTCGGATGACCGGAATCGGTCGCGTCCTGGTGATCGTCTATGCCGTCATGGCCCTCGCCGCGACCGGCCGCAGCTTCGTCCAGATCGTCCGTCGATTCGACGAGGCGCCCCTGGCGTACTCGCTGTCGGCACTGGCAGCGGTGGTCTACATCCTCGCGACGCTCGCGCTCGTGCTGGCCAGGCGCCGAGGGTGGTACACCGTTGCCTGGGCGGCGATCGTGTTCGAGCTCACCGGCGTTCTGGTGGTCGGTCTGCTGAGCATCCTGCTGCCTGAACTCTTCCAGCACGAGACAGTCTGGTCGCTGTTCGGACGCGGCTATCTCTTCATCCCGCTCGTGCTCCCGATCTTCGGCATCTGGTGGTTGCGGACGCACAACCCGGCGGCTCTCGAGCGTTCGCGCGCCGAGGTCTCCGCGTGATCGTCTTCCGCGACATCGCAGCGGTGCCGAGTGACTTCGGCCCCAGCGTCGTGGCGATCGGCAAGTTCGACGGTGTGCACGCAGGACACCGCGCCGTCATCGCGCGCCTGAACGAGCGTGCTGCCGAGACCGGCGCCCGCGCCGTGGCCGTGACCTTCGACCGCAACCCGCTTGCCGTGCTGCGCCCTGATCGCTGCCCCGAGAACGTGGTGTCGGTCGACCGCAAGCTCGAGCTCCTCGGAGAGCTCGGCCTGGATGCCACCCTGCTGCTCACCTTCGACCACGAGATGGCGTCGCGCAGCGCGGAGGACTTCGTCATCGAGATCCTGGTGCGGGCGCTGAAGGTGTCGACCGTGCTCGTCGGCGAGGACTTCCGCTTCGGGCACGGCGGGGCCGGCACTCCGGAACTGCTACGCGCACTCGGTCCAGCCAACGGTTTCACGGTCGAGGTCGTCGATGACGTGTACCTGCCCGAGTACTCGCGCAGGGTGTCGTCGACGTGGATCCGCGAACTCCTGATCCAGGGCGACGTGACCGCGGCGGCTCGCGTGCTCGGTCGCTATCCGGATGTGCGCGGTGAGGTCGTCCACGGCCTCAAGCGCGGACGCGAGCTCGGGTTCCCGACCGCCAACCTCTCGACCATCACCGACGCGTTCGTCCCGGCGGACGGGGTGTACGCGGGGTGGCTCGTCGATCATGACACCGGGCTCCGGCATCCCTCGGCGATCTCCGTCGGGACCAACCCGACCTTCGACGACGTGCTGGTGCGCCAGGTCGAGGCGCACGTGATCGGCAGGATCGGACTCGACCTCGACGGACTCGACCTCTACGGTCACGACGTCACGGTCGAGTTCGTGGAGCGCCTGCGCGGCATGGTGGCGTTCGAGGGCATGGAGAAGCTCGCGGCGCAGATGGGCGACGACGTCACAGACGCGGCCCGCGTCCTCGGCGTCGCGTCCTGACACAGGTGCTTCTGGGGTCGATTCTTCGCCCCGAGGCCCTGATGGCGTAGACTGGGCATCGTTCCGACCGATCCTCACGCATGATGCGTGCATCGGAGGGAACGGATCTACTGTTCGTACGGTCATGGCCCACGCCACACGCGGACATCGAGAACGGCTCCCGCGTCTGAGGATGCGAAAGCCTTCACGCTCAGGAGGAGCATGCCGACCACGGCAACCGCCGCCACGCGGCGAAAGAAGACGTCCCGTCGCGACGACGAGGCACCGCTGATCCCGATCCTCGCGCGCAAGGTGCGCGAGATCGAGGCGAAGTCGCAGCGCGGCAAGCTCGGCCCGACGAACAGGGTCAAGTTCCAGGTGATCGCGTTCCTGGTGCGCGAGGAACGCGCACGGGTGAAGGCGGATGCCGAGATCGGTGACCCTGCCCGCGCCGAGCTGCTCAAGCGGCTCGACGGCGTCGCGACGATCCTCGCCAAGACGGCAGCCCGCGACACCTCCCTGATCCAGCTCCTCGAAGCCGACCAGGCGACCTCACCCGTCGCGAAGCGCATGCGTCGCGACTGGCTGCTCGAGTCAGGTGCCGAGCTCGCGCCGGAAGAGCTGATCATCGCCGACATCGCGCCGGTGCAGATGCCGGTCGTCTCGGCCGCGATCGCCGAGCGTCAGGTCACCCCGCCGTCGGTGGAGTCACGCCAGCTCGCGAACCCGTTCCTCGCACCGGACCTCACGCCCCGCGCGACCACGACTCCGCGTCGGCGTCTCGACGGCTGGGAGCTGATGGGACCGCTCTACAAGTCCTTCGAGACCGGAGCGGGCGGAGCGGCGGCCAGCATGGAGCTGCCGCCGGCTCCCGAATACGACCACCTGTCGCCCAAGGGCCTCGAGGTGATGGTGCATCAGTCACGCTTCCTCGAGGCTGTGCGCGCGGGGCACCGCAGCTTCCTGCTGGCCGATGAGCCCGGCCTCGGCAAGACGGCCCAGTCGCTGCTCGCGGCATCCGTCGCCGGCGCCTATCCGCTGCTGGTCGTCGTCCCCAACGTCGTGAAGATGAACTGGGCGCGCGAGGTCGAGCGGTGGACGCCGCAGCGCCGAGCGACCGTCATCCAGGGTGATGGCGCCGACATCGACGCCTTCGCCGACATCTTCATCGTGAACTACGAGATCCTCGACCGGCACCTCTCCTGGCTGTCGTCGATCGGTCTGGGCGGCATGGTCGTCGATGAGGCGCACTTCATCAAGAACCTCTCCTCGCAGCGGTCGCAGAATGTGCTGTCGCTCGCCTCGCGTGTGCGCGAGCGCACCCCGGGCGGCAACCCGCTCATGCTCGCCCTCACCGGCACCCCGTTGATCAACGACGTCGAGGACTTCGATGCCATCTGGCGATTCCTCGGCTGGACGACGGGCGAGAAGCCTGGGCCCGAGCTCATGGAGAAGCTCGACGCCACCGGCTACACGCCAGCGGACAAGGCCTTCTACCCGGAGGCTCGCGACGCCGTGATCTCGATGGGCATCGTCCGTCGCAAGAAGAAGGACGTCGCCGCGGACCTGCCGGACAAGCTCGTCGCAGATCTGCCGGTGCAGCTGGACGACGAGTTCGGCCGCAGCATCCGTCAGGCCGAACGCGAGCTGGGGGAGCGGCTGGCTGCGAAGTACCGCCGCATCATCGAGGCACGTGGAGACCGCGGTCTCGCGCCGGGCGAGATCGACGAGGACATCGTCCGCATGGTCGCGCACAATGAGCTCGAGGAGTCCAAGGCATCAGGCACTGGAGGCGACAACGTCTTCACGATGGTGCGTCGCATCGGTCAGGCGAAGGCGCAGCTCGCTGCGGACTACGCGGCCCAGCTGCAGCGCTCGGTTGGCAAGGTCGTCTTCTTCGCGAAGCACATCGATGTCATGGATCGGGCGGAGGCGCACTTCGCTTCGGTCGGCATCCGTTCGGTGTCCATCCGAGGAGACCAGAGCACGACGGCCCGCCAGCAGGCGATCGACGACTTCAACGGTGACCCCGATGTCGGCATCGCGGTCTGCTCGCTCACGGCTGCCGGCGTCGGTCTGAACCTGCAGGCGGCATCCAACGTGGTGCTCGCTGAGCTGTCGTGGACGGCCGCAGAGCAGACGCAGGCGATCGACCGTGTGCACCGCATCGGACAGGGCGAGCCGGTCACGGCGTGGCGTATCATCGCGGCGCACACGATCGACACGAAGATCGCCGAGCTGATCGACCAGAAGCAGGGTCTCGCGGCTCGGGCGCTCGACGGTGAGGCTGCGGACGAGGCGGCTGCGGAGCCGATCCAGCTCGCGGCGCTCATGCACCTGTTGCGACAGGCTCTCGGCGAGGCCTGAGGAGGGTGTTAAGAACTGCGGTTCTTGCACCCGTTCTCGGGGCCTGATCGTCGGGTGCTGCCAAGTTCGAGGTTTCGCGCGGATCCCGACGTCAAGATCGCGGGTTTTCGCGTCCCTCGAATGGCGCTCGGCGGCGTCGGGGCGCTAGGGTCGATCGAGGCAACGTCGCCTCTTTCCCCCACACTCCCGAACGTCTGAAGGCGGCAGCATGAAGATCGGCATCCTCACGAGCGGCGGCGACTGCCCCGGTCTGAACGCGGTCATCCGCGGCATCGTCCTGAAGGGCACCACGACCTACGACATCGAGTTCGTCGGCATCCGTGACGGATGGCGCGGCGTGGTCGACGGCGACTTCTTCCCCCTGACGCGTCACGAGGTGAAGGGCCTGTCGAAGGTCGGCGGGACGATCCTCGGCACCAGCCGGACGAACCCCTACGAGGGCCCGCGCGGTGGCGCGGAGAACATCGCGAAGACGCTCTACGGGCACCACATCGACGGCATCGTCGCGATCGGCGGCGAGGGCACGCTCGCTGCGGCCGACCGTCTTGCGAAGGACGGCATCAACGTGATCGGCGTCCCCAAGACGATCGACAACGATCTCCGCGCGACCGACTACTCCTTCGGCTTCGACACCGCGGTCAACATCGCGACCGACGCGATGGACCGTCTGCGCACCACCGGCGACTCGCACCAGCGATGCATGGTCGCAGAGGTCATGGGCCGCCACGTCGGCTGGATCGCTCTGCACGCCGGTATGGCGGCCGGCGCTCATGTGATCTGCATCCCTGAGGTGCCGATGTCGATCGACGAGGTCACCGCCCTCGTCAGCAGCGCGCACGATCGCGGTCGTGCGCCGCTCGTCGTCGTCTCCGAGGGCTTCACGCTCACCGGCATGGACGAGGCCTACAGC
This sequence comes from Microbacterium oxydans, assembly GCF_000956525.1. GTDB lineage: Bacteria > Actinomycetota > Actinomycetes > Actinomycetales > Microbacteriaceae > Microbacterium > Microbacterium oxydans_A. The sequence continues at coordinate 771,711 of NZ_JYIW01000026.1, read as the reverse complement.
GACAAGGGCCTCGACGCCTTCAACCGCCCCCGGCTCGGCGGCATCAGCGAGGTGCTCGCACCGGAGATCGAGCGCATCACGGGCATCGAGACCCGCTCGACCGTCCTCGGCCATATCCAGCGCGGCGGATCGCCCTCTGGCTTCGACCGCGTCCTCGCGACCCGGCTCGGGCTCCACGCGGCCGATGCGCTCGTCGAAGAGGCCTGGGGCAAGATGGTCTCGCTCCGCGGCACCGACATCGTCCGGGTCCCCTTCGCCGAGGCGCTGGGCGAGCTGAACACCGTGCCGCGCAGTCGCTACGACGAGGCAGCCGCACTGTTCGGCTGAGTACTCTGCTTCGACGACACCGCTGCGAGCCCTGAGGCGCGCAGCGGTGTCGTGTATCAGGCGGCTGCGAGACCCAGGGTGTCGAGCAGCCAGGCGAGCTCGAACGCACGCTCGCGCCAGGAGTTGTACCGCCCGCTGACGCCGCCGTGCCCTGCGACCATCTCGCACTTCAGCAGTACGTCCTCGGCCCCGGCCTCACGCAGGCGGGCGACCCACTTCGCGGGCTCGACGTAGAGCACGCGCGTGTCATTGAGGGACGTGACAGCGAGGATCCTCGGGTACCTGACCCCATCGCGCACGTTCTCGTACGGCGAGTACGACTTCATGTACGCGTAGACGTCGGCGTCGTGCAGCGGGTCGCCCCACTCGTCCCACTCGATCACCGTGAGCGGCAGTGAGGGATCGAGGATGGTGGTGAGCGCGTCGACGAACGGCACCGCCGCGAGGATTCCGGCGAACAGCTCGGGGGCGAGGTTCGCGACGGCGCCCATCAGCAGGCCGCCGGCGCTGCCGCCCTCCGCGACGAGGCGATCCGGTGCGGTGACGCCGCTGTCGACGAGGTGCCGCGCGCACGCCACGAAGTCGGTGAAGGTGTTCTTCTTCTGGAGCAGCTTGCCGTCTTCGTACCACTGGCGTCCCATCTCGCCGCCCCCGCGCACGTGGGCGACCGCGAAGACGACGCCGCGATCGAGCTCCGAGAGTCGGGCGACCGAGAAGCCAGGGTCGATGGAGTGCTCGTACGAACCGTAACCGTACAGGTGCAGCGGGCGCGGCTCGTCGCCGGGCGTCCCGAACGAGCGCTTCCAGACCAGCGAGATCGGCACGCGGGTGCCGTCATCCGCAGTCGCCCACGCGCGCTGCTGCCCGTAGTCGCTCGGGTCGTATCCACCGAGCACGGTGGCGCGCTTGCGAAGCAGCAGTTCCCTGGTCGTGAGATCGAGGTCGTACACGGTCCCAGGCGTCACGAATGACGTGTAGCCGAGCCGCAGATAGGGGGAGTGCCACTCCGGGTTCCCGCTCACGCCGGCCGAGTACAGCGGCTCGTCGAATGCGAGCTCGTCGACGGCATCCGTCGAGTAGTCGAGCAGCCCGACGCGTTCGAGTCCCTCGCTGCGGTACTCGAGTGTCGCGAAGTCGCGGAACGCGTCCATCCCGAGCAGCCGCCGTCCTGCGACGTGCGGCACGACCACGTGACGCTCGCCGTTCGGATCGGATGCCGAGACCGACACGAGCTCGAAGTCGAGCGCGCCGTCGTTGTGCAGGATCAACAGGCGGTCTTCGCCGTCGACGACCGCGTGGTCGACCGAGTACTCGACGCCTTCGACGCGCGGCCACACGATCTGCGGCGTCGCGGTCAGATCGTCGGTCAGGTCGACCAGGTACTCCTCGCTGGTGATGCTGGAGCCGACGCCGATCACGAGGTACCGGCGGCTGCGCGTGATGCCGGCGCCCAACCAGTACTTCTCATCCGGCTCGTGGAACAGCTGCACGTCGTCGCTGAGTGGCGTACCGAGCCGGTGCAGCCAGAGAGTGTCCGGACGCCAGGCCTCGTCGCGCGTCGTGTAGATGATCGAGGTGCCGTCGGGGGTGAAGAAGGCGCTGCCGGTGTCGGGGATCTCGTCGTCGAGCGTCTCGCCGGTCGCGAGGTCGCGCACGTGCACGGTGTAGACCTCGTCGCCCTCGAAGTCCGTCGACCAGAGCAGCTTCGTCGAGTCGTCGGTCGTGTCGAAGGCTCCGAGCGAGAAGAACTCATGACCCTCGGCTTCGGCGTTGCCGTCGAGCAGCACGACCTCGCCCGGAACCGGCACGCCGGGCTCCAGCACAGGGGGAGTCCAGTCATCCGGTGCGGCAGCCGCGCGGCAGTGGATGCCGTACTGCGCGCCCTCCTCGGTGCGGCTGTAGTACCACCAGTCGCCACGACGGGTCGGCACGGAGAGATCCGTCTCCTGCACGCGGCCCTTGATCTCCTGGAACAGGCGCTCGCGGAGCTCGGCGAGGTGGGCGGTCGACGCTTCGGTGTGGGCGTTCTCGGCCTCGAGATGGCCGATCACATCGGCGGCATCTTTGGCTCGCAGCCATTCGTAGGGGTCTTCGACGGTGTCACCGTGATGAGTGCGGGCGGTCGGACGGCGATCGGCGGTCGGTGCGTGAGTCACCGCTCCACGCTATCCCAGGTCAAGTTGACCGGCACCGAGCAGGGTGGGAGGATTCAACGGGGCCGGTTAACGGAAGTCAAACCCACGGTGAACTCTTCGTTCATCACGTCGATCACGTCGACACCTCCCTCTTCCTCAACGACCGAAAGCGAACGGTGGAAACCGCAGCCCTCATCGTCGTGCTGGTGATCCTGCTGGCACTCTTCTTCGACTTCACGAACGGGTTTCACGACACCGCGAACGCGATGGCGACGCCCATCGCCACCGGTGCGCTGAAGCCCAAGACCGCCGTGCTCCTCGCGGCCGTCCTCAATCTGGTCGGCGCCTTCCTGTCGACCGAGGTCTCGCAGACCGTCTCGCACGGCATCATCCGTGAGGAGAGCATCCAGCAACAGGCGGATCTCTTCCTGCCGATGATCTTCGCCGGCTTGATCGGCGCGATCACCTGGAACATGCTCACCTGGCTGCTCGGCCTGCCGTCGAGTTCCTCGCACGCGCTCTTCGGAGGCCTGATCGGCGCGACGCTCGTCGGCGTGGGCGTCGGTGGCATCGACTTCGGCATGGTGCTCTCGAAGATCATCCTTCCGGCGCTGATCGCTCCGGTGACGGCGCTGGTGATCGCCTTCATCGCCACGAAGATCGCGTACTCGATCACGCGACGGTACGACGGCAAGCCCGACGGGCGAGACGGCTTCCGATGGGGCCAGATCTTCACCTCGTCGCTGGTCGCGCTCGCGCACGGCACGAATGACGCGCAGAAGACGATGGGTGTCATCACGCTCGCACTGATCACGGTCGGCTGGCAGAGTCAGGACCAGGCGGAGCCGCACCTGTGGGTCATCATCGCCTGCGCGGTCACGATCGCGCTCGGCACCTACCTCGGCGGGTGGCGCATCATCCGCACGCTCGGCAAGGGCCTGACCGAGGTCAAGCCCGCCCAGGGCTTCGCGGCTGAGAGCTCGACCGCCGCCACGATCCTCGCCTCGAGCGCCTTCGGCTTCGCGCTCTCGACGACGCAGGTCGCATCAGGCTCGGTGATCGGCTCCGGCCTCGGTCGCCGCGGCTCCACGGTGCGCTGGCGGACTGCCGGACGCATCGCGATCGGATGGCTGCTCACCCTGCCGGCCGCCGGCGCTGTGGGTGCTGTCGCCGCCCTCATGATCAACTGGCTCGGCACCTGGGGCATCGCGATCGACGCGGTCCTGGCGCTGCTCGTGATCATCGGACTGTTCCTGCGGTCGCGCCGCGACGCGGTGACCCCAGCCAACGCCATGAGCGACGTCGCCGAGTCCGGTCTGGCGATCGAGCTGCCCGACTCGCCGCCGCCGACGCGTCGCCAGCAGCGCGTCGCCTTGGCGAAAGCCAAGCGGAACGCAGCCCCGACGGCGCCTGCCGAGTCGAATGAGGAGCCGAAGTGAACGTCGTGATCGACTGGAACGCCTTCCTCCTGGTGTTCGCCGCCGCACTGATCGGTGCATCGGCGATCGTCACGTTCTACGCGGTGGGCCTGCGCCTGCTGGTCCGCAGCGGTCGCGCGCCGGTGGTCAGCCCGGCCGAGTTCACCGACGCCATCACCGTGATCTCCGAGAAGGAACTCAAGCGGGCGGCGAAGCAGGCCGCCAAGCAGGCGCGCAAGAGTCCGCTCACCGAGGGCCAGAAACGGCTCTCCCTCGTCGGCGCCTACGCCTGCTTCGCGCTGTGCGCCTGCGCGGTCATCGCCGGCATCCTGATCATCGTCGTCGGGCACTGAGCCGGAACTGCGCAGCGGGAGCGCCGGGAGGCAGCGGACCCGAGTCGGAGACCCGCTCTAGGCTGGTGGCATGACAGCCCCCGTCAGCACTGAGTACGTGTTCGGTCGTCACCAGCCGGCCTCGCATGTGCTGATCCACGTCAGCGACCCGCACTTCCTCGCCGGCGGCGCCCGTCTGGGCGGACGCTACGACGTGGAGTCGAACTTCGCGAGGACGCTCGAGGCCATCCGGCAGGTGCATCCGCATCCTGCCGCGATCGTCGTGACGGGCGACCTGACCGACCTGGGGGAGCCGGACGCCTACCGACGTCTGCGTGCTGCACTCGAACCTGTGGCTGCCGAGCTCGGCACGGTCGTCGTCTGGGTCGCGGGAAATCACGACGAGCGCCCGGCGCTCCGGGAGGCGCTGCTCGACCTCGCGCCGACAGAGGAGCCGGTGACCGGGGTCTGGGATCTCGACGGACTCCGGCTGATCGCACTCGACACGAGCGTGCCGGGCTGGCACCACGGCGATCTCGATGACGCCCAGCTGGCCTGGCTGCGCGACGTGCTCGCCGAGCCCGCGCCCCACGGCACGCTGCTCGCGATGCATCACCCTCCGTTGCCGAGCCACCTGCCGCTGTTCGACATCCTCGAGCTGCGCCACCAGGACGAACTCGCCGAGGTCATCCGCGGCAGTGACGTTCGAGGCATCCTGGCCGGCCATCTGCACTACTCGGCGCACGGCACCTTCGCCGGGGTGCCGGTGAGCGTGTCGTCCGCCACCTGTTACACGATGAACGTGTCTCTCCCTGCCGCGGAGGTCAACGGGATGGATGCCGCGCAGGCATTCCAGCTCGTCCACGTGCATCCGGACACGATCACGCACACGGTCGTTCCGGTGACGGAGGCTCCCACCGGCGAGTTCTTCTCAGAGGCGTGGCTGGAGCGGATGGCAGCGTTGACGCCGGAGCAGCGGCTCGAGGCGTTCTCCCGCAAGCCTGCCCGCTGAGACGGGGTGACCGGTCGGCGTCAGCGCAGGAGTCCGGCGACGAGGTCGTCGATCACCGCATCGGTCGACGTGTCGGGGTCGATCGAGGTGGTGAGTCGGTCGAGCAGGAGGCCGTCGATCGCGTAGTGGAACAGTGCGATCTCCCGCGGCCCGCCGGGGAGTCCGGCTGCGGCGTTGAACGCCACATCGCCCTCGAATCCGGCGCGTTGCCACGCGCCGAGGATCGCGGCCAGCTCGGGGCGCCGGCTGCTCTCGAGTCGAAGCTCGAAGAGTGCCAGCGTGACTTCGCGGTCATCCGTGAGACGCCGCACGATGTCGCGGATGTAGTCGGCGAAGAGCTCCCGGCCCGTCGAGCCGTTCGTGCGGGCTTCCAGATCCTCAGGAGTGGGGGAGAGCCGCTCTCCGATCCGATCGACGAGCCCGGCGATGAGCGCATCGCGGGAGCGGAAGTAGTTCGATGTGGTGCCGGTCGGCACAGCTGCAGCCTCGTCGACGGCGCGGTGCGTGAGACCTCGGGATCCGTCCTGGGCGAGGACGCGCAGCCCAGCGTCCGCGATCGCGCGCCGCCTGATGTCGTTCTTGGCCATGCGTCGACTCTAGCGCGAGCACTACAGCTGTTGTACTCTCGAACCACGACAAGTGTTGTGATTGGAGTCATCATGCGAGAACTCGTCTACTACGTCGCAGTGAGCCTGGACGGCTTCATCGCCGGTCCTGCCGGTGAGTTCGACGCCTTCCCGATCGAGGGCGACCACATGGATGCGATCAACGAGCGCTACGCCGACACGATTCCGACCGATCTCGCGCTCGCGCTCGGCATCGAACGCACCACCCCGATGTTCGACGCCGTGCTGATGGGCTGGAACACCTATGCGGTCGGGCTGCCGATGGGCGTGTCGAGCCCGTACCGCCACCTCCGCCAGATCGTGTTCTCGCGGTCGAAGCGCGCCGAGGCGGACGACGTGCAGACGACCGATGAGGATCCGGTCGCGCTCGTGCGACGGTTGAAGCGCGAACCGGGCGACGCGATCTGGCTCTGCGGCGGTGGCGCACTCGCATCGAGTCTCCTCGGCGAGATCGATCGCCTCGTCCTGAAGCGCAGTCCCATCGTGTTCGGCGCAGGCATTCCGCTCTTCGCGCCGCGAGCGTACGCGCCGGAGCGCTTCGATGAGGTCGCCACCACCGCGTTCGGCTCGGGTGTCGTGCTGAGCGAGTACGTCCGCGCAAGCTGAGCGCTCCCGCTCGGCGCCGGCCGCATCCTTGAATCGCTGTGGGACTCAGGGGGCGCAGGGTCTCACCCGCGTAGGATGGTCGCATCCCCCACCCTTCTCACCCGCCACGACCCACGAGGATGTGACATGGCTTCTGCCGCGCCTACCCTGACCCGTACCGAGACCGATTCGCTCGGAAGCATGGAGATTCCTGCCGACGCGTACTGGGGGATCCACACCGCCCGCGCCGACGCGAACTTCCCGATCACGAAACGACCCATCTCGGTCTACCCGGATCTCGTTCGAGCACTCGCGATGGTCAAGCAGGCCAGCGCCCGCGCGAACCGCGAGATCGGCGTGCTGGACCCGGAGCGGGCCGACCTGATCGACCGGGCGGCGCAGCGCGTCATCGACGGCGAGTTCCACGACCAGTTCACGGTCGGCGTGATCCAGGGCGGCGCCGGTACCTCGACGAACATGAACGCGAACGAGGTCATCACCAACATCGCGCTCGAGATGGCCGGCAGGGAGAAGGGCGACTACGCGTTCCTGTCGCCGATCGACCACACCAACCGCAGCCAGTCCACGAACGACGTGTACCCGACCGCGGTCAAGATCGGCCTCTCGCTGACCCTTCGCTCGCTGCTCGAGGAGCTGGATCTGCTTCGTCGGTCGTTCCTGGGCAAGGCGGTCGAGTTCCACGACATCCTCAAGGTCGGACGAACGCAGCTGCAGGATGCCGTGCCGATGACCCTCGGCCAGGAGTTCCACGGCTTCGCGACGACGCTCGGCGAGGATCACAGCCGGATCAGCGAGAACGCGTCGCTCATGTTCGAGATCAACATGGGCGCGACCGCGATCGGCACCGGCATCACGACCCACGTCGATTACGCGCCGGCTGTGCTCAAGCACCTCCGCGAGATCACGTCGCTGGATCTCGAGACCGCGACCGACCTCGTGGAGTCCACCAGCGACACCGGTGCGTTCATGTCGTTCTCCTCGACGCTCAAGCGCAACGCCATCAAGCTCTCGAAGATCTGCAACGACCTCCGACTGCTCGCATCCGGACCGCAGGCCGGTTTCGGCGAGATCAACCTGCCGGCGATGCAGGCGGGTTCGAGCATCATGCCAGGCAAGGTCAACCCGGTGATCCCCGAGGTCGTGAACCAGGTCGCGTTCGCGGTCGTCGGCGCCGACATGACCGTCACCATGGCGGTCGAGGGCGGCCAGTTGCAGCTCAACGCCTTCGAGCCGGTGATCGCGCACTCGATCTTCCAGTCGATCACGTGGATGCGTCAGGCGATGTGGACGCTTCGCGTCAACTGCATCGACGGCATCACGGCCAACCGCGACCGTCTCGGCGCGATGGTGGGTGCATCGGTCGGTGTCATCACCGCGCTCACCCCGTTCATCGGCTACGCCGCCGCTGCAGCGCTCGCGAAGACCGCGTTGCTCACGAACCGCAACGTCGCCGACCTGGTCGTCGAGGCCGGACTCATGTCGCGTGACGAGGTCATGAAGCAGCTCTCGCCCGCACGGCTCTCCGGCCTCGAGGCAGTGACGGCAGCAATCCCGATCATCTCGCCGGAGGATCTCATCGAGATCTGATCCCACATGCACGAGAGGCCCCGGTGGAATTCCACCGGGGCCTCTCGTGTTGTCGAACGGGATGTCCGCTGGTCGACGGCGTCAGTCGAGGATGCGGCAGTGCGTCGTCAGCGCGCCCAGGCCGTCGATCCCCACGGTGACCGTCGAGCGGTCACGCAGGAAGATCTGCGGGTCGCGCGAATAGCCGGCGCCGCCGGGGCTGCCGGTCGAGATCAGCGTGCCTGGCAGCAGGGTCAGCGACTGCGACAGGTGCGCGATGAGCTTCGCGACCGAGCGCACCATCTGGTCCGTCGAGGCATCCTGCACGGTGTTGCCGTCGACGATGGTCCAGATGTGGAGGTCCTGCGGGTCGGCGACCTCGTCGGCCGTGACCGCGTAGGGGCCGGTCGGTGTGAAGCCGTCGAAGGACTTGCAGCGCGACCACTGCGCCTCCGCGAACTGGATGTTCCGAGCCGTGATGTCGTTGACCACCGTGTAGCCCCACACGTGTGAGAGGGCGTCGCCCTCCGACACGTTCTTCGCCGGGGTGCCGATCAGCACGCCGAGCTCAGCCTCGTAGTCCACTGCCTCGCTGAGCGCACGCGGCCACGAGGTGGTCTGCTCGTGACCGGTGAGCGAGTTCGGCCACAGGGTGAACACGGTCGGTGCCGTGTCGGTCTTGAGCCCCAGCTCGCTGGAGTGCGCGGCGTAGTTGAGGCCCACCGCGAGCACGGCAGGGGGAGCGAGCACCGCTGAGTCGTACGTCCAGCCATCGAGCGGATGCCGCGGCGCAGTGCCGAGCGACAGAGCCGCGCGCAGTGCGTCGAGGGTCTCGTCTCCTCCCTCGATGAGCTGCTGCAGGGTGGCAGGAGCGTCGGGCAGGAGGTCTGAGACGAGGATGGCATCGGCGTCCTCCACCACGGCGAGGACCGCGCGGGGGGAGTCGGCACGGCGCAGATGAGCGAACCGCATGCCTCTACGCTACCGGGTGCGGGGCGGAGAGCGCTTGGGAGTGATCGTCGGATCGCCGGATCAGCAGCACTGCGGACCCATAGGCTGTCTCCATGACCTTCGGAGGACCGCCTCAGCCGCAGCAGCCGTCGCCGTACACGCCGCCGCCCGCACAGCCCGCTCCGCAGCAGGGGCAGCAGTCGGGGCAGCCGGCGCCGGAGTACTCCGCCCAGCAGTACTCCCAGTCCCGGTACACACCGCCGCAGTTCACGCAGCAACCGGCCTACGCCTCGCCGCTCGCGCAGCCGACCGCATACACACCGCCTGCGCCGGTCGCCCCATCACCGGCCGAAGCGCTGCCGGCCCTGCCCGTCCCGACCAGGAAGGGCCGCTCGGTCTCGCTCTGGCTGTTCGGATTCCTCGGTTTCCTGCTGCTGGCCCTGATCGGATACTTCGTGTGGGCGCTCGGTCCGCTCGCGTCGGTGATCGGCCTCGTGCTCGCGCTCATCCCGCTCACGATCGTCTTCCTCGGCATCCGCATGGTCGACCGCTGGGAGCCGGAGCCGAAGCGGCTCGTCATCTTCGCGATCGCCTGGGGTGCTGTCGCCGCGGTCGGGCTCACGCTCCTGACGGATCTCGCGATCACGCTGCTGGTGGGCATCCGCGACGACGCGCTGACTGCGGTCGTCCAAGCGCCCATCGTGGAGGAGTTCTGGAAGGGATTCGGGGTCTTCCTCGTCTTCCTCGTCGCGCGGCGGGCGTTCGACGGGCCCGTCGACGGCGTCGTCTACGGCGCGCTGGTGGGTGCGGGCTTCGCATTCACGGAGAACATCCAGTACTTCGCGATCAGCCTGATCGAGGGCGGCGGAGCGCAGCTCACCGTCACCTTCGTGGTCCGTGCCCTGCTCTCGCCGTTCGCACACGCCATGTTCACCGCGCTCACCGGGTTCGCGATCGGCCTCGCGGCCCGGCGTCACGCGTCGGCGGGCTCGGCAGTGGGCGTCGGACTGCTCGGTCTGCTCGGCGCGATCCTGCTGCACGCGCTGTGGAACGGCTCCGCGACCTTCGCCGACTTCTTCGTGCTGTACGTGACGCTGCAGGTGCCCCTGTTCATCGGATTCATCCTCGGGATCATCGCGCTCAAGCGCGAGGAGGCTCGTCTCACGCGGACCCGTCTGGGGGAGTATGCCGCCGCCGGCTGGTTCACGCCGGAGGAGGTCACGATGCTGGCGACACCCGCTGGACGCAAGGTCGGTCTCGCATGGGCCGCGCAGCTGCGCGGAGACAGACGACCGCTCATGCGCGAGTTCATCAAGGATGCGACCGCGCTCGCTTCGGTGCGCCAGCGCGCGGTCACCGGCCGCGACCCGCTCGCCGCGGACGACGAGCGGGCACTGCTGATCCGCACGCGTGCGACCAGGGCGGCGCTGCTGGCGTACTGACGTCCCGCCGACCTCGACGTCGACGCGGCGGTCGCCGCCTGCACGACTGCCGGAGACAGACTCAGCGCCCGGTGCTGCGGCGATGCCTGCATGTCACCCGGGCGCTGAGCTGATCTGTATTCAGGGTGCTCCTGCTCGCGCGAGGTGTCAAGAGGGTCTTCCTCTGGACTGTTCGCTGTCAGCGGGTGCGCTCGCGTTGACCAGCCAGCGCGGCTCCGGTTGGATGGAACCATGACTGATCGCACAAAGCCTGAGTTCGACGCACCAGCCGGCCCCGCTCCTTCGGAGCTCGTCATCCGCGACCTCATCGAGGGCGACGGCACCGAGGCGAAGCCCGGCGACACCGTGACCGTGCACTACGCCGGTGTCGAGTACGACTCCGGCGAGGAGTTCGACTCCTCGTGGGGCCGTGGCGAGACCATCCAGTTCCCGCTGCGCGGCCTGATCCAGGGCTGGCAGGACGGCATCCCAGGCATGAAGGTCGGCGGACGCCGTGAACTCGTCATCCCGCCGCACCTGGCCTACGGCCCCGCGGGCGGTGGGCACTTCCTCTCCGGCAAGAGCCTGATCTTCATCATCGATCTGGTCGCCGTCGGCTGAACGAACCACACCGGACGCGCCTCTCTCCTGCACGGAGAGGGGCGCGTCCTGCGTTGTCGGACCGAGCTGCTCAGAACTCGATCCAGCAATCTCGCATTCGCGGGAATGTATTCTCCTGAATGCGAGTTGTTCTCTCGTATGCCGCAGCTGCGGCCCCCCGTCCCGTGAGGAGATCCCATGACCACCATCGACATCCCCGGTTACCGTGCAGGTACCTGGGTGCTTGACCCGTCGCACAGCGAGGTCACGTTCAGCGTCCGCCACATGATGATCTCGAAGGTGCGCGGCACCTTCGGCGTCAAGAGCGCCACCCTGATCGCTCCGGAGAACCCCCTCGAGGCCCGGGTCGAGGCGAGCGTCGACGTCACCTCGATCGACACGAAGGACGAGGGCCGCGACACGCACCTCCGCTCCGGCGACTTCTTCGACACCGAGAACTTCCCCACGATGGAGTTCGTTTCCACCGGCGCCCGCGCTGAGGGCGGCGAGCTGTTCGTGGACGGCGACCTGACGATCCGCGGTATCACGAAGCCGGTCAGCTTCGAGCTTGACTTCGGTGGCTTCGGCAGCGACCCGTGGGGCAACTACAAGGCCGGTGCCTCCGCCAAGACGGTCATCAATCGCGAGGACTTCGGCCTCACCTGGAACGCTGCGCTCGAGACCGGCGGCGTGCTGGTCGGCAAGGACGTCACGATCAGCCTCGACCTGCAGGGCGCACTGCAGCAGGACTGATCGCAGCGCTTGCAGACCCCGATCCTTCAGGGCTGCGCGGAACCCCGAGTCCTCAGGGCTCGGGGTTCTCTGCGTCGTAGACGCGGAAGCGCGGGGTGCGCCGCGCCACGATCGCGACCAGCGCGATCACCAGGAATCCACCCAGGATCGGCGGGAACCAGAGCGAGGTGACGGTCGCGAGCGCACCGGCGTAGAGCGCGCCGATGCGAGGGCCACCGGCGACCACGACGACGAAGACGCCCTGCAGCCGCCCCCGCATGGAGTCGGGGACGGCGGACTGCATCATCGTGTTGCGGTAGATCGAGCTGACATTGTCGGCTGCGCCGGAGAGCGCCAGCGCGATGCACGCCGCGACGATGAGCCCGACGTTCGCCGAGGTCTCGGTGGCAGGGGCCGCCCAGGTGCCGAGAAGGAGCACGAGTCCGAAGACCAGGATCGCGGCGCCGTACGCCTCGACGGCGCGTTCGATGCCTCGGCCGTGCCAGCGGTACTGCACGATGCGACCGGAGAGCAGGCTCGAGGCGAATGTACCGACCGCGACGGCCGCCGTGAGGATGCCGGTGGTGACCGCACCGCCGCCGAGCAGCACGGTCCCGAGCGCGGGGAAGAGCACGAGCGGCTGCCCGAACGTCATGGCGATGATGTCGATCACGTACTGCGTGCGGATGTTGCCGGCGCGTCGCAGGAAGCGCCAGCCGTCGACGAGCGACGCGAGCCCAGGGCGCACGATCTCACCCTCCGGGCGCAGCGCAGGCAGCGTCCAGAGCCCGAGGAACATGGACAGCATGAGGATCACATCGATCGTGTAGGTCCACCCGTAGCCGGTGAGCGCGACGAGGAGCCCCGCGAGCGCAGGACCCGCCATCACGGTGAGGCCGAAGGCGATGCCGTTCAAGGCGGATGCCGGGGCGAGGAGCTCGCGCGGGATCAGGCGCGGCACGATCGCGGTGCGGGTGGCCATGCCGACCGAGTTCGCGGCAGCTGTCACCATGCTCAGCACGTACAACCACCAGATGGTCTCGCCGCCGGTCCAGGTGAGGGCTGCCAGCAGCGCGGTCGACAGGAACGTGATGGTTGCAGCGATCAGGGCGACGCGACGGCGGTCGAAGGCGTCGGCGAGCATGCCGCCGTAGAGGCCGGCGAGGATCATCGGCACGAGGCCGGCGACGGCGATCATCGACACTGCGAAGGTGCTGCCGGTGAGGGCGAAGACGTGCAGCATCACGGTCACGAGGGTGAGTTGGCCGCCGATGCCGGAGAGGGTTGAACCGATCCACATCCGGGCGAACGCGGGGCTCTGCGTCAGCGGCCGGAGATCGATGAGATGTCCGCGCGTCCCGCTCACTCGTCGATTCCGATGTCCTGCACGTCTCGAGCGTATCGGAGCACAGGGACTCGCGGCTCGAGCGGCGACAGCGGCGGTCGTCGAAGGGGAGGGATGACTGATAGACTCTTCAGGTTGCCGTTTGATCGGCCGCGGATAAAGAGAGCCCTCGCATCAGGCGTCGGGCGCCGCGCAACGAACTGAAAGGGGATCCCATCTATGCCACTCGAGTCTGACGCCAAGAAGGCGATCATGGAAGAGTACGCGACGCACCCCGGTGACACCGGATCCCCCGAGGTGCAGGTCGCAATGCTGACGCAGCGCATCAAGGACCTCACCGAACACCTCAAGGAGCACAAGCACGACCACCACTCGCGTCGTGGTCTGTTCCTCATGGTGGGTCAGCGCCGTCGTCTGCTCGGCTACCTCCAGGACATCGATATCGCGCGCTACCGCTCGCTGATCGAACGCCTGGGTCTTCGCCGATAAAGCGAACCTGCGTACTATCGCGCAAAACATTCTTGGAAGGCCGTCCCTGGTGTGGGGCGGCCTTCGTTTTGCGTTGGGGGTTGATCTCCGCATCGCTTTCCAGTAGGAAAGTAGTGAGCTTTCCATCTGGAAAGCAGGGGAGGTCGAGTCATGGAGCAGCACCCGGTCCCAGGACACGAGGCACTTGTGCCGCCGGACGCCGATATCGCACGTCGATACCTCGACGAGGCGCAGGCCGTCACCGAACGTCGAGACCGAGCCGTCGATCGGCGGGCGCTGGCCTGGTTGCAGATCGCCAACGCCGTGATCGGAGCGGTGTTCATCACAGCCTTCGCCTGGATCCTCCGGGACGCTGCACCCTTCATGCCGCAGGTGGTCCTCTTCGCCTTCCTGGTCTGGAGCCAGCTCGCGAGCGGCATGGCGCAGCGGAACGGGATGCAGTGGCGGATGTCGAGCGCCCGGTGGCCGATCATCGTGTCGGGTGCCGTGCTCCTCGGCGTCGCTCTGGTGTTCTTCTGGCTTGCGATCTGGGATGAGCGGCTTCCGCCGATCACGATGCTGATCCCCGGCACCCTCATGCTGGTCGGTCTGGGCGGTTACGGCGTGTTCCAGCTCGTCCGGGCCTCCCACGACCCGCGCCCGTCTCGCCCCGGCCGGTCGCCGCTCTCACGCGGCATCCGCTGGGGGACGATCGTGGTCGGCATCGCACTCGGAGCGTTGATCCTGCTCGCCGGCGCACCGGAGGGCGTGGTCACGAGCACCTTACTGCTGCTGATGATGCTGCTCCTGCTCGTCTGGATCCTGGCCGCTCGATCGCAGATCGGGCTTCCTGTGATCGGTGCTGCGTGGCGTTGGCCGCACGTCCTGACGTTCGCGCTCGCGGCGACCGCGCTGCTCGCGCTGCTGGTCGTGCGCACGACCGGGACGGATGCGGGCATGCCGGTGACCGCGTCGATCGGTGCTGCGGTGGTCGGCATGTTCTCCGCGGTCTCCTTCGTGCACGGGCGTGATCCTCGTGACTGAAGCGAGCCCGAACCCGCACCCGCGCACGCGGCTCGACGATCATTTCGCATCACCGATCCGGTTCTCGCTGATGGCGTCGCTCACTGACGGGATCGAACTCGACTTCACAACGCTCCGCGAGATCCTGCAGTGCGGGGACTCGCCCTTGAGCAAGGCGATCAGCCACCTGGAGGCGGCGGGATACGCGATCGCGCGCAAGGAGCGGTTCGGGAGCCGTCAGCGCACCTGGGTGCGTTCGACACGGGCAGGGCTCGATGCGTTCGCCGGACACCTCCAGGCGCTGCGCGAGATCGTCTCGCTCAGCGGCACGCAGGCGCTCTGAGGCGCGGCCCCACCGCGGGCGACGTCAGGCGGAGGCGCCGACGAGGTCGGCGTGATGGATCGCGGCGACGTCGGGGTGCGCGCGCAAGCGGGACTTCAGCGCGTTCTCGCCGTACAGTGCGTGGATCGGGTTGCCAGGGTCATCCGTGACTCCCTTGGCCTCGGCCGCGAGCTCCGCCGGCAGATCGATCAGCGGCAGGCGCTTGTCGAGTGCGGGGTTGAAGAAGAACGGGATCGAGATGCGCTCGTTCGGAGCCTGCGGTGACACGACGCGGTGGTTGGTCGCCTTGAGGTAGCCGCCGGTCGCGTACTCCAGGAGCTCGCCGATGTTCACGACGAAGGCGCCGGAGACCGGGGGAGCGTCGACCCAGGCGCCGTCGCGTTCGACCTGCAGCCCGCCCTTGCCCGGTTCGACCCAGAGCAGCGTCAGCACGCCGGAGTCCTTGTGCGCGCCGACGCCCTGCTGCGGCTCCGGTTCGTGCGTGCCGGGGTAGCGGACGATCTTGATCAACGTCGACGGGTCGCCGAAGTGCTCGTCGAAGTAGGTCTCCTGCGCGCCGAGCGTCTGTGCCCATGCGCGGAGCAGCTTGCGCGCGACCTCGGACAGCGTGGCGTGCCACTCGGCGACCACGTCGCGCAGCTCGGGCTGCGCCTCCGGCCAGAGGTTCGGGCCGATGAGCCGGTTGAACGCGGGTCCGCCTTCGACGGCCTCCCGCTCCGGGCCGATGTCGATCTGCTCGCGCCAGTCGACCTGGCCCTGCGTCCGCTCGCCGCCGATGCGCGTGTAGCCGCGGAAGTGGGGGCTGTTCACATTCTCGATCGCGAGCTTGTCCTCCTCCGGCAGCGCGAAGAAGTCGAGCGCCGCCTGATGCAGGCGGGCCTCGAGCTCGGGGGAGATCCCGGTGCCCGTCAGGTAGAAGAACCCGACGTCGTGCGTCGCGGCCCGGAGGTCGTCGCGGAACTGCGCGGCGGCCTCGGGGCCGTCGTCGAGCTTCGAGAGGTCGAGGATGGGGAGCGAGAGTTCAGCGGCCATGTCCCGAGCGTAGATCCGCTCGATCCGGTGCGGCTGAGTGTTGCGTCGCGTTACCGCAGCGCCTCGGTCGCACACGACTCGGCGGATCGTTTTCACGGGAGCGCCTGCACGGTGTTAGAGTCTCTCCTTGGTAAGGGCTGCCTTACCTTCCTCTTCCTCTTTCTCAGAGAGTCTCTCCGTGCTCGCCACCTTCCTGATCGGCCTTCGTGAAGGCCTCGAAGCCGCTCTCGTCGTCGGCATCCTGGTCGCCTACCTCCGCAGGCTCGGCCGCAGCGATGTGCTTCCGCGGATGTGGGCCGGCGTCGGTCTCGCGATCCTGCTCGCCCTCGGCATCGGCGCGATCCTGACCTTCGGCGCCTACGAGCTCACGTTCGCCGCCCAGGAGCTCATCGGCGGCGGACTCTCGCTGCTCGCGGTCGCGATGGTCACCTGGATGATCTTCTGGATGCAGCGCGCCGGTCGCACCATGAAGGCCACGCTGGAAGGCGGGATCGATCGAGCACTCACCAGCGGCGGCGTCTGGGCGCTGGTCGCGATCGGGTTCGTCTCCGTGGCACGCGAGGGCATCGAGACCACGCTGCTGCTCTGGTCGATGGTGCAGTCCTTCGGCGATGCGCCGTCCGCATTGCTCGGCGCGCTGCTCGGCCTCGTCGTGGCCGCCCTCATCGGCTGGCTGATCGCGCGGGGAGCGGTGAAGCTCGATCTGCGCCGCTTCTTCGCCTGGACCGGTGGGTTCCTGGTGATCGTGGCAGCCGGCGTGCTGGCATACGCCCTCATGGATCTGCAGGAGGCCGGCGCCCTGCCAGGGCCGTTCACCGCCGCAGCGCCCATCGACGCGGTGACCGGCGGTGTCGCCGTCGGCTGGGCCGCCTTCCCGTTCGGCTGGGCGTTCGACGTCTCCGCCACCATCGCACCTGGCGAGGCGCTCGCCTCGATCCTGCAGGCGACCGTCGGCTTCATGCCCGCGATGACCTGGCTGCAGGTGGTCGCGTGGACCCTCTACATCCTCATCGTCGGATCGTTGTACATCCGTGGACTCCGCTCGCGCCGTCCCTCCATGTCGCGGACATCCGCGGCGGTCGAGGGCGACACGACGGCCTCCCTCTCATCACAAGGAGCAGCATGACCACCTCTCGTCGCATCCTCGGGGCACTCGCTGCCACCGGAACTGCAGTCCTGATCCTCAGCGGATGCGTCGCGAAGAGCGACGTCGACGCAGCGGCCGCGTTCGACGTCTCGTCGACCGACAGCGACTGCGCCGTCTCGAAATCCACCGCCACCAGCGGCACCCTCACGTTCGCGGTCAAGAACGACACCGACCAGGTGTCCGAGTTCTATCTGCTCGCCGAGGACGGTCTGCGGATCGTCGGCGAGGTCGAGAACATCGCCCCGGCCGCGTCGCGGACCCTCACAGTGGTCGCGCAGCCCGGCGAGTACTTCACGCTCTGCAAGCCCGGCATGATCGGCGAGGGCGTCGGCAAGACCGCGTTCACCGTCACGGGCGACCGCGTCACGGTCGACGGCCCCGATTCCGACCAGAAGAAGCAGGCCGTCGATCTCTACGCTGCATTCGTCAAGGATCAGGTCGGTCAGCTCGTCCCCGCCGTCGAGGACTTCGTCACGGCCTACGAGTCGGGCGACGACGAGACCGCACGTTCGCTCTTCCCGCAGACCCGCGCCTACTACGAGCGCATCGAGCCGGTCGCCGAGGCGCTGGGAGACCTCGACCCGCGCATCGACTACCGCGAGGTCGACGCCGTCGCCGAGGGGCTCGACTGGACCGGGTTCCACCGCATCGAGAAGGACCTCTGGGTGCCGGCGCAGGACGCGCTGAACGCCGACGGCGAGACACCGGCCTGGCAGGACTGGGCCCCGTCGACGCCGGAGCAGCGTGCCGACTACGGTGATCTGCTGCTCGCCGACGTGCAGGAGCTGTACGACTACGTGCACTCCGACGACTTCACCACGGCGCTCGAAGACCAGGGCATCGGCGGCATCTCGAACGGCGCGATCGCGCTGCTCGACGAGGTCGCGACCGGCAAGATCTCCGGCGAGGAGGACTGGTGGTCCGGTACCGACCTCTCCGACTTCGCAGCGAACGTCGAGGGGTCGAAGATGGCCTTCTCGCTCGTGCAGGACTTCGCCACGGCCCAGGGCGACGACGGGGCTGCACTCGTCTCCGAGATCGAGGCCGGCTACACGGCGCTCGAGGAGTCGCTCGCGGCCCACGGTTCGCTGACCGACGGCTTCGTCGGCTACTCCGAGCTCACGGAGGACGACAAGCGCGAGTTCACCGATCTGATCAACGCCCTCGCCGAGCCGCTCTCGCAGCTGACCGGCACGGTGCTGGACTGATCACCTGAACGAGTACGATTCACGACGTGAATGAACAAGGAACGGATGCCGCGGCCGACGACGCGTCGACCGCAGAACACGCCGCGGCATCCGCTCCGACCGGCCTGAGCCGGCGAGGACTCCTCGGGCTGGCGATCGGCGGCAGCGTCGCCGGTCTCGCCGTCGGAGCAGGCGCAGGACTCACCGGCGGCGTGGCGATCGGACGAGCGCGAGCCGCCGAGGATGCGCAGAATCCCTACGCTTACTTCGGCGAGCACCAGGCGGGCATCACGACCGCCGTGCAGGATCACCTGCATTTCGCGTCGTTCGACATGATGCCGCGCACCGACCGAGAGGATCTGATCTCTCTGCTGCAGGACTGGTCGTACGCGGCATCGCGGATGAGTCAGGGCCTCGAGGTCAGCGCGACCGGCGCGGTCGGCGGCGCGACCGAGGCTCCGCCGGACGACACCGGAGAGGCGCTGGGCCTTCCTGCCGCCGGCCTCACGATCACCTTCGGCTTCGGACCGGGACTGTTCGAGAACGAGGACGGCGATCGCTACGGCATCGCGGCGCTCCGCCCGAAAGGACTCGAGCGCCTCCCGGCATTCCTCGGCGATGATCTCGACCCGCAGAACTCGCACGGCGATCTCTGCATCCAGGCCTGTGCGGATGACCCGCAGGTCGCGGTGCACGCGATCCGCAACCTCAGCCGGATCGCCTTCGGGCGCGCCCGACTGCGCTGGTCGCAGCTGGGATTCGGGAAGACCTCGCGCACGACCGCTGCGCAGGCGACGCCGCGCAACCTGTTCGGGTTCAAAGACGGCACCGCGAACATCCTCGCCGATGATCATCGGGCGCTCGACGAGCACGTCTGGGTGGCGTCCGACGACGAACCGGCCTGGCTCTCCGGCGGGTCCTATCTCGTCGCCCGCAAGATCGCGATGCTGATCGAGACCTGGGATCGCGTACGGCTGGGTGAGCAGGACACGATCATCGGCCGCGACAAGGGCGAGGGCGCGCCGCTCTCAGGTGGGACCGAGTTCACGGAGCCGAACTTCCACGGCGCCGCGATCGACGCGAACAGCCACGTGCGGCTCGCCCACCCTGAGCAGAACGAGGGCATCCGCATCCTGCGCCGCGGCTACAACTACGTCGACGGCAACAACGATCTCGGGCGCCTCGACGCTGGCCTGTTCTTCCTGTCGTACCAGCGCGATCCAGCGCAGTTCATCACGCTGCAGCGACGGCTCGCGACCGATCGCATGAACGAGTACATCCGGCACGTCGGGTCCGGTATCTGGGCGGTCCCGGCCGGGGTGACCGCTGGGTCCTACATCGGCGCCGAGCTGTTCGCCTGACGATTCCCGCCGCTCAGGACCGACCGTTCTCCAGGCTCTCGACGACGAAGGCAGCGACGGCATCCGCCCCGAAATGGTCTGATGCCGTGATCGTCACGACGGCATCGTCCACGAAGATCAGCAGCTGGCCGTGGGCGCCGTGCAGGCGCCAGCCGCTCCCGGGACCGCGCCAGCCTGCCAGCGCGTACCGGTCGTAGCCGGGGTTCTCACCGGCGACGACCCATTCCGAGTGCATCGCGTCGATCCACCCGGGGGAGATGAGCTGCTGATCCTTCCAGGCGCCGCGGTCGCGGATGAGTCGGCCGAGGCGCGACAGCTCCTCGGTGCGCAGGAACAGGCCTCCGCCGGCGATGATGCGGCCGTTCGGACTCCGTTCCCAGACGACCTCGTCGATGCCGAGCGGGGCGAAGAGGCGTGTCGCGAGGTAGTCCTGCACGTCGCCGACCCGCTCCGCCAGCACACGCATCGCCGTGTAGGTGCTCGCGTTCGAGTACTGGAACACGCGCCCGCGAGAGGGGCGCCCGAGGAACTCGCTCGCGAGATCGGGCCAGTCGGTCATCATGGTCTCGGACCAGGGCAGGTCGATGCCGCTGGACATGGTCAGCAGGTGGCGGAGTGTGACCTGCTCGACGCCGGCGCCGAGATGCATCTGCGGCACCAGGGTGGCGATCGGCTCGTCGAGAGAGATCACTCCGTCGTCGGACGCGAGCGCCGCGGCGAGCACGCAGACACCCTTCGCTGCGGAGTGCACGTCTTCCCTGATGTCGGGAGTCCACCGGTGCTCGGCCACATCGTCCCCGATGAGCACGTGGAGTCCATGGGCGGTGAAGCCGGTGTCGTCCACCTGTCGCACGATGCGGTCACGGATGAGCTGCGCGCGATTCACCCGTCCAGGCTATCGGGCACTGTCGGGGCGTGAGCGCGGGTGCTCGGCATCCCGTGGGCGGCGGGAGCCGGTCGGGTCGTTCCGACGGCGCTCGCGGGAAGCGAGGGTCGGATCGTCGAAGAGCCAGGTGGGTCGCGGCTCGACCAGTGGCCGGAACACGCGGCGGATCGGCCTGGTCGCGAGCAGCAGCGCGACGACGACCGAGAGGATCGTGACGAGCGGGAGCCAGATCCAGGTCGGCTCCAGGTCGCGGAGCACGCCGGTCTCGCGGAACGGGTACAGCACGAAGGAGTGCAGCAGATACACGTACATCGTGTACTGGCCGAACGTGGTCCACCAGTACGTGCCGCGGGGGATGAGCACGAAGAAGCTCGCGCTGAGGACCACGGCGAGGGCCATCAGGGCGAGGCGCACGCCGCCGGCCCACCACTGCTCGCCACCGAGGTCGGCGTAGGAATCCTCGTAGAACAGCCAGCTGCGCAGGTCGGTCGCCTGCCAGATCGGCAACCAGTTCCAGGCCGCCCAACCGGTCGCGGCGATGATGGCGACGGCAGTGACGCGGATCCACCACGGACGGAAGTCGAGCAGCCGGAGGCGCGCGACGATGTCGTGCTCGCGGAGCCACCAGCCGAGCGCGAAGAAGGGGAGCAGGCCGAGGGTCCGGGAGAGGGAGAACGTGCTGTCGACGTTCGGGAGGTAGCCGGCGCCGATCGAGATCACGACGGTCCACAGCAGCGGCCAGCGCAGCAGTGCCAGGTACGGCAGCACGAGCCGGAAGATGCCGAGTGCGAGCAGGAACCAGAGCGTCCAGGACGGCTGGGTGATGTTCGGGTTCGCCTGACCTTCGACCAGCCACTTCGTCAGGGTCCAGAGCAGCTCGAAGATCACGTAGGGAACCAGGATGTCGGTGATGATCCGCGCCATCTGGGTCTTCGTCGGTGAGCCGGACTTCGAGAAGTAGCCGGAGATGATCGCGAACGCCGGCATGTGGAACGCGTACAGCGTGAGGTAGAAGGCGAACGCGATGTCGGAGTCGTAGATGAGGCGCTGGATGGCGTGCCCCAGGACGACGAGCACGATGCACGCGTAGCGGGCGTTGTCCCAGAACGGAACTCTGCGCCGAGGCTTCGTGGCGGCGCCGGTCGGGGGGTCTGCGGTGTCCGCGCCGGCGCTGCTCATACTGTGAGGCTACCGCGGGGAATAAAGTTGCTGCGATCGCGTTGACTCATATACATTCAAATGAATAGAAACGGATGCGGAGTCATCCGATTCGAATAGACGGAGGAATCATGAGCGAGCAGTCCGGCACCCCGGCGATGCAGTTCGGCATCATGTCGGTCAGCGACATCACGCGCGATCCGACCACCGGCGTGACGCCGAGCGAGCAGGAGCGGATCAAGGCGACCCTCGCGATCGCCACGCACGCGGAGGAGGTCGGCCTCGACGTCTTCGCGATCGGCGAGCACCACAACCCGCCGTTCTGGTCCTCGAGCCCCACGACCTTCCTCGCCGCCCTCGCGGCGCAGACCGAGCGACTGATCGTCTCGACCTCGACCACGCTCATCACCACCAACGACCCGGTGCGCATCGCGGAGGAGTACGCGATGCTGCAGCACGTCTCGGACGGACGCATGGACCTGATGCTCGGCCGCGGCAACACCGGACCGGTGTACCCCTGGTTCGGCCAGGACATCCGTCAGGGTCTGCCCCTCGCGATCGAGAACTACGCGCTGCTGCACAAGCTGTGGCGTGAGGACGTGGTCGACTGGGAGGGCAAGTTCCGCACGCCGCTGCAGGGCTTCACCTCCACACCTCGTCCGCTCGACGGCATCGCGCCCTTCGTCTGGCACGGCTCCATCCGCACTCCCGAGATCGCGGAGCAGGCCGCCTACTACGGCGACGGCTTCTTCGCGAACAACATCTTCTGGCCGAAGGAGCACTACCAGCGTCTGATCGAGCTGTACCGTCAGCGCTACGCGCACTACGGGCACGGCACGCCGGAGCAGGCGATCGTCGGGCTCGGCGGGCAGGTGTTCATGGCCGCGAAGTCGCAGGACGCCGTGAACCGGTTCCGTCCGTACTTCGACAATGCGCCGGTGTACGGCCACGGTCCGAGCATGGAGGACTTCACGGAGATGACGCCGCTGACCGTCGGCTCGCCGCAGCAGGTCATCGATCGCTACGCCGCGATGCGCGACTACTACGGCGACTACCAGCGTCAGCTGTTCCTGATCGATCACGCGGGACTCCCGCTGAAGACCGTGCTCGAACAGCTCGACATCCTGGGCTCCGAGGTCGTGCCGGTGCTCCGCAAGGAACTCGCGCAGAACCGCCCGTCGAACGTGCCGGATGCTCCGACCCACGCCGCCCGCGTGCAGGCCGAGTTCGGCGACGGACCCACCCGTCAGGCTCGGCCCGGTGCGAACCGCGGTGACAACCTGACCGGCGACTCGCCCTACCAGGACACGCCGGCTCCCGCCGGTGCCGCGTTCGGACTCAGCCGGAAGGAGGCGTGAGATGACCACTCGTCGCATCGCGGTCGTCTCCGCAGGTCTGTCGAACCCCTCGTCCACGCGCATGCTCGCCGACCGGTTGGCAGCGGAGACCGTGAAGGCGCTCGCCGCCCGAGACATCCAGGCGAGCGTCGACGTGATCGAGCTGCGCGACTACGCGCATGACATCACGAACAATCTGCTCACCGGATTCGCGCCCCCGGCGCTCGAGACCGCGATCAACACCGTGGTCTCCGCCGATGCGCTGATCGCCGTGACGCCGATCTTCTCCACGAGCTACTCGGGACTGTTCAAGTCGTTCATCGACGTGCTCGACCCCGATGCGCTCACCGGGAAGCCCGTGCTGATCGGAGCGAACGCCGGCACGGCTCGGCACTCGCTCGCGATCGACTACGCGATCCGACCGCTGTTCGCCTACCTGCATGCCGAGGCCGTCTCGACGGGGGTCTTCGCGGCCTCCAGCGACTGGGGTGGCAACGGCGACGACGTGGCACCGCTCGCGAAGCGCGTCGAGAAGGGCGCCAAGGAGCTCGCTGAAGCGGTCGCACGGCGCGACACGGTCGAGGTCGCCGACCCCTACGATCCCTCGACGTATCTCGGCGAAGGCCGATCGTTCGGCCACATGCTCGGCGGCCTCGCGGGGGAGTGAGCGCGAGACCCTGACGACACCCTGCAATTCCCTGGGCATCCTGCGCGATGTCCGAGGCGAGTCGTAGGGTGTCGTCATGTCTGAGCACACCGTTCTCGATGCACTCCGGAGCTCTCTGACCGGATCCCTGCTGCGCTCCTCCGATGACGCGTTCGACCAGGCCCGGCTGCCCTGGAACCGGGCGATCGACCAGCGACCGGCGGCGGTGGCGACGCCAGCCGACATCGCTGATCTCCGTCTGCTGCTGCAGGCCGCGCGTGACAGCGGTGCCCCGATCGCGGTGCAGCCGAGCGGACATGGCGCATCGGGTGACCTCGCCGGCGCGATCATCGTGCGCATGGCGGCCTTCGACCAGCTCGACATCGACCTGACTGACGGCGTCGCAGTGGTCGGCGCCGGTGTCGCGTGGGGTCGAGTCGTCGAGGCGCTCGAAGGCACCGGGTGGGCAGCGCCGGCCGGCACGAGCCCGGTGGTGTCCGCGACCGGATACACGCTCGGCGGCGGGCACTCCTGGTTCAGCCGCACCGCCGGACTCGGCTCCGACAATCTCCGGGCAGCGTGGGTGCTGAGAGCCGATGGCACGCACGACCGCGTCGACGACGACTCCGATCCCGATCTGCTGTGGGCGCTGCGCGGCGCTGGCGGACTGGTCGGCATCGTGACCGCTCTCGAGATCGAGCTCGTGCGCACGCCTGACCTGTGGGGAGCGTCGCTCGTGTTCGATGCCGCCGACTCCGCCGCGGTGCTCCGCGCGGTGCGCGACCTCGCGGTCGATGCCCCTGCGACGCTCAACGTGTTCGTGAACTCCATGCGGCTGCCAGACGCCCCGCAGCTGCCGACGGAGATCCGCGGACAGAGCTTCCTCTCCGTACAGGCGCCCTCGGTCGACGGGGCTGCGGAGGCGCTGCTCGAGCCGGTGCGGCGGGCCGCCGCGCTGCGCCGTGCGCAGGCCGGGTCGACTTCGCCGCTGGCCGTGGGCGAGCAGTCGAACGAACCGACCGATCCATCGCCGAGCCGCGGTGCCGCAGTCGCGCTCGCGTCCTTCGACGACGCGACCATCGACTCGCTCACCCGGTTCCACGCCGGGCCGGAGCAGTGGCCGATCATCGGCATCGACATCCGCATGCTCGGCGGTGCGCTCGACGCGCCGCGCAGACCGGGATTCGCCTCGTTGCGGTCAGCCGCGTGGATGCTGCACGCACTGGCACCGCTCTTCCCCGGAGCGCCGGTCAAATCGGGCGACACGAGCCTCGCCGCGTTCCGTGACCTGCTCTCGCCGTTCGCTGCGAGCACGACGCTGCCCACGTTCCTCGCGCCGCACCAGACGCTCGAGCTCTGCGCATCGCCCGGCGATGTCGAACGACTCCGCGCGCTGCGTGCGCTGGTCGATCCGGAGCGGCTGCTGCATGAGGGGCGTCTGCCGCGCTGACGGGATCAGCTCGTGTCTCAGCCGACACCCGGTGCCGCGCCGCGTTTCCAGTCGTACTCGGTCTCGGGGCGGCCACGCGCCCCGTAGCGGGCGGTCCGGATGAGGAGCCCTTCCGCTGTGAGGTGCTCGAGGTAGCGGCGCACCGAGACGCGCGACATGCCGAGTCGCACGGCGGCCTCGCTCGCGGAGAGCGGACCCGCCGCGCGGATCTCGGCCGTCACTCGCTCCAGCGATGCGGCGGAGAGCCCTTTGGGCAGCAGGATCGAACCAGTGCTCCGTCCGAGCAGGGCATCGATCTCGGCCTGGGTCGCGTCACCGTCGGTCGAGCTCGCCTGGCTCCGGTACGCACGGTATTGCTCCATGCGCTCTCGGAACACCGCGTACGCGAACGGCTTGACGAGATACTGGAACACGCCGAGGGCCGCCATCTGCCGCACGGTCTCGGCATCGCGCACCCCGGTGATGGCGATCACATCCACGGCCGCCGCGTGTCCGCGCACGGCACGGAGCACGTCGAGTCCCGAACCGTCCGGCATCGTCATGTCGAGCAGCATGAGATCGAAGGCGCCGGCGCCGGGCCTCTCGAGCACTGCGGTCAAGGCGGCCCGTGCACCGGTGCACTCGCCGGCCACCTCGAAGCCGTCGAGGCGTGCGATGTAGTCGCGGTGCAGCTCGAGCGTGAGCGCGTCGTCATCGACCAGCAGCACTCTGATCACGGCTTCCTCCGTTGGTCGGTCGCCGCCGGGAGGACGACCCGGAACATGGTGGGCTCTGACATGAGCGTGACCGACCCGCCGGCGCCGGTGACGACTGAACGCACGAGAGCGAGCCCGACGCCGCGTCCATCCCCGCCGGCGGGCTTCGTCGAGAACCCCGACGCGAAGATCTGCTCGCGCAGGTGCTCCGGCACGCCGGCGCCGCTGTCGGCGACCTCGAGCACGACGCCTCCGTCATCGGCAGGACGCAAAGCCACCGAGACCCATCGTTCGGACGACTCCGCCGCAGCATCCATCGCGTTGTCGATCAGGTTCCCGAGCACCGACACGCTGTCGACCGTCGAGAGCGGGGATCGCGGGGTCTCCGGTTCGATGTGCACCCGCCAATCGATGCCGCGCTCCTTCGCCTGCGATGCCTTGCCGAGCAGGAGTGCCCCGACGACCGGGTCGCCGTGCCGCCGTGCGGTCACCTGATCGACCAACGACTGGCTCTGCCGTGACGTCTCGGTGAGGATCTCGATCGCCTCGCCGGTTCGACCAAGCTCCAGCAGCGCGACTGCGGTGTGCATCCTGTTGCCGTGCTCGTGCGTCTGAGCACGTAGCGCCTCGCCGAGCGTGCGGATCGACTCGTACGACGAGACCGCGTCGCGCACCTGTCCCGGCGGCAGATCGCCCGCGATGCGTCGGGTCACCCGTCTCGCCACCCAGGCACCGAGCGCGCCGACCGTGACGAGTCCGACCGTGATGCCGAGCGAGAGCGGCAGTCGGCGCGCCAGCGTCTCCGAGATGGTCTCCGTGGTCACCCCGGCCGCGACCCAACCGAGCAGTTCGCCGCGGTCGTCTGTCACGGGAACGATGGTGCGGACGGATGGGCCGAGCGTCCCGGTGAAGACCTCGGTGAGCATCCTCGGGCTGTTCGGGATCGTACCGAGGTACCGCTCGCCGATCTGGTCGACGTCGGGATGCGTGACGCGGATGCCGTCCGCGGTCATGATCGTGACGAAATCGAGGTCAGCTGCGTCGATCACGTCGAGCGCGTACGGTTCCAGCACCCGGGTCGCGGCATCCGTGTCCGCATCCCCGAGCGCAGCGGCGACCGCCGGTGATGCCGCGATGGTGACGGCGGTGGTGGCGGTCACCCGCTCGGCCTCCGCATGCGTCGCCCGCTGCGCCTCGACGACGAGGAACACCGCGACGAGCGCACCGATGAGGAGCGACACGAGCAGCAGCACCAGGAACACCCGGGACGCGGCACTGCGGGTCGTCGTGGCAGACCCCATCGCAGCTCCGATCGTATTGGTCGCGGTCGTGACCAATACGACCACAAATGGTGCCGTCATGTGAAGTCGGCGACGGTGGGTGCACCGGGCAGCGCTGACGCTGACGGGCATGAGACGAAGACGTTCATGATTCAAGGAGGAGACATGGCCATCACGACGGGGTTCACACTTCCCGGGTTCCACTGGCGGCGGAACAAGCAGTCCTGGGATCGCCACACCTGGCTGTACGTGTCGGTGATCATCGCCGTCGTGCTCGGTGCCCTGGTCGGGCTCATCTGGCCCCAGGTGGGGCAGGCGATGGAACCGCTCGGCAAGGGCTTCGTGGCCCTGATCAAGATGATGATCGCCCCGATCATCTTCTGCACGATCGTGGTGGGGGTCGGATCCATCGCCAAGGCCGCGACCGTCGGCAAGATCGGCGGCCTCGCGCTGCTGTACTTCATGCTGATGTCGACCTTCGCGCTCGCGATCGGTCTGGTGGTCGGCAACATCATCCACCCGGGTGCTGGGCTCGACATGGCGTCGTCGGAGTACGACCCCACCGGCACGACCGAGGCGAAGACCACGACGGAGTTCATCCTCGGGATCATCCCCGCCACGTTCTTCGGCGCCTTCACGGGTGAGAGCGTGCTGCAGGTGCTGTTCATCGCACTGCTCGTCGGCTTCGCGCTGCAGGGACTCGGCGGCCGAGGAGCCCCGATCATGGACGCGGTCAAGCACCTGCAGAAGCTCGTGTTCCGCATCCTGGGCATGATCCTCTGGCTTGCCCCGATCGGCGCATTCGGTGCCATCGCCGCGGTCGTCGGCAAGACGGGCATCGCCGCGATCTGGAGCCTCGGCACCCTGATGATCGCGTTCTACATCACCTGCATCCTCTTCATCGTCGCCGTCCTCGGCACGCTGCTGTGGGCTGTGACCAGGGTGAACATCTTCAGCCTGATCAAGTACCTCGGTCGCGAATACCTGCTGATCGTCGGCACCTCGTCGTCGGAGTCGGCACTGCCGAGGCTGATCGCGAAGATGGAGCACGTCGGCGTCTCCAAGCCCGTCGTCGGCATCACGGTCCCGACCGGCTACTCGTTCAACCTCGATGGCACGGCGATCTACCTCACCATGGCGTCGCTGTTCATCGCCACGGGGATGGGCCAGCCGATGTCGATCGGCGAGCAGATCGGTCTGCTCGTGTTCATGATCATCGCGAGCAAGGGTGCTGCCGGGGTCACCGGTGCCGGACTCGCCACCCTCGCCGGTGGTCTGCAGGCGTACCGTCCCGACCTGGTCGACGGCGTCGGCGTGATCGTCGGCATCGACCGCTTCATGTCCGAGGGCCGAGCGCTCACCAACTTCACCGGCAACGCGGTCGCGACCCTGCTGATCGGCACCTGGACGAAGCAGATCGATCGTGATCGGGTGCGTCAGGTGCTCAGCGGTGCGCTGCCGTTCGACGAGTCGCAGCTCGACGGCGTCGACGATCACGGCATGAGCACGGGACAGGACGCTGCGGATGTGCAGGAACTCAAGGACTCCGCGCTGACCGAGATGGAGGCCAAGGAGGCGAGGGCTCGCGCTCGCGCCGCACAGCAGTGACCGCTCCTCCGAGAAGGGGCTGATGAGGGATGCGGGAGCCGAAGCGATTCGGCTCCCGCATCCGTGTGGTCAACCGCTCTTGCGTCGGAACTCGCGCCGCGTCTGCGGAGCTGCGGCACCGTGCACGGCGGAGTCGCCGTCGAGGTGGGACTCGCCCTGCCGGTGGTGCGCGTTCTTCTTCTCGAGCGCTTCCTTGAACTTGCGCTTCATCTCCTCTGAGGAGGTGGCGCCTTCTTCGGTGCTCATGTCCGCCAGCCTAGAGCACGGCGGTTGTGAGAGGGGCTTCACCTGCGGGGACGGCGGGTGCCCAGATCGATCAACAGCCCGATGCCGATCGCGACCACGATCGACACCGGGATCGCCACGAGCGGGCCACCGGGAAGGATCGCGGCGATCGCCGCCCCGACCGCCGCCTGGTACGCGGCCCAGCCGGTCGCGGCGAGGGCCACCACTGCGAAATAGCGCGGTGGATGGATGCGGGATGCCCCGGCGACCAGGTTGATCGCCAGCCGCGCGAAGGGCACGAACCGTGCCGTGAACAGCACGGTCGCCGTGCCGGTGTCGAGACGCCGCTGTGCCCAGGACAGTGCCTGCCGGACCCGCGGTGCGCGCATCCAGCGCCAGCGTTCGATGCCGACGAAGCGTCCGATCAGGTAGCAGGCCGTGTCGCCGAGCATGGCAGCTGCGGCGGCGCAGAGGATGACGGCCCACAGCGGAGGGGTGCCGCTGCTCACAGCGAGTGCGCCGAGAGCGGTGACGGCGATCTCCCCTGGGATCACGACGAAGAACGCGTCACCCAGCACGAGGAGCGCCATCAGCGCGAGACTCCAAGGGCCGGTCGGGGTCGCGGCGAGGAGTTCGACAGGCACACGCACACAGTGCCTCCGCCGGGTGAACGGGAACCAACCGGCGGATAACCGGTGACGGGCGATCCAGCATCCGGTGAACATCTGGTGCAGGCGCCTGGAATCGCCCGTCCCGCACGGCGACCGCCGCCATCCTGGGGATGTGAGAGTCGCCATCGTGACGGAGTCCTTCCTTCCCCACATGAACGGTGTCACCGGATCAGTGCTGCAGATCCTGCGTCACCTCGAACGCACCGGGCATCAGGCGCACGTCATCGCGCCTGCCGCCGTCGGCATGCCGAGTGAGGTGACGGGTGCAAGGATCGAGCCGATCCCGAGCCTCGCGCTCCCCGGATACCGCAACGTGCGGGTCGGGACCTCGCCCGCGTACCGGGTCGCGGCATCGCTGCACCGCTTCCGACCGGATGTCGTGCACCTCGCATCGCCCTTCGCGCTCGGCTGGCGCGGGGTGCTGGCCGCCGAGCGGCTCGCGGTGCCGTCGGTGGCGGCGTACCAGACCGATGTCGCGGCGTACGCCGAACGCTACCGCGTCGCCGTGACCACCGGCATCGCCCAGACGCATATCGCCCGCCTGCACCGACGGGCGACGCTGACCCTCGCACCGTCGACGGAGTCCGCGCAGCAGCTCGAACGCCTCGGCGTCGACCGCCTGCGCCGCTGGGGGAGAGGTGTGGATGCCGAACGCTTCCAGCCGATGCGTCGTGATGATGCGCTCCGCACCGAATGGCGAGCAGGTCAGCCGGGTGGCGACGTCGTGATCGGCTATGTCGGCCGTCTCGCACCCGAGAAGCAGGTCGAAGACCTCGCGGCGTTGCAGTCGATCCCCGGGGTCCGACTGGTCATCGTCGGGGACGGGCCGAGCAGGGGGCGCCTTGAGTCGCTGCTGCCGCAGGCGGTGTTCCTCGGCCAGCTGGGCGGAGACGCGCTCGCCGCGGCCATGGCTTCCTTCGACGTGTTCGTGCACCCCGGTGAGAGCGAGACCTTCGGGCAGACGCTGCAGGAGGCGCACGCCAGCGGTGTCCCTGTCGTCGCCACTGGACGTGGAGGCCCGCTGGACCTGGTGCGCATGGGCATCGACGGCTGGCTGTACCGACCGGGAGACCTGGACGACCTGCGCATGCGAGTGGCAGATCTCGCCGGAGACGCACGCAAGCGCCGCGCATTCGGTGAGGCCGGGCATGCCGCTGTGCAGCACCGATCGTGGGCGAGCGTGTGCGATCAGCTCCTCGGCCACTACGAGGAGGCGCGCAGTCTGCACGAGGTCGACGGGGCTCTCCGCGCTCGCCGCAGTGTGCGACCGGAGCCTCCTCAGCCGCCGGTGGTGAATCGGTGGCACCGATACGTCGCCCTGGGCGATTCGCTTACCGAGGGACTGTGCGACCCGGCACCGGACGGCGCGCTCCGCGGGTGGGCCGACCGCCTGGCGATGCTCCTCGCGGCGCGGGGCGGACTGCACTACGCGAACCTCGCGATCCGTTCGAAGCGGGTATCGGACGTGTGCGGCACGCAGCTCGAGCGAGCGATCGAGCTCCGGCCCGACCTCGTCTCGATCCTGATCGGCGCGAACGATCTGGTGAAGCACCGCGCAGACATCCCCGCGCTCGCGCTGCAGGTGGAGCATGCAGTTGCGCGACTGCGTGCCATCGGCGCCGACGTCGTGCTGCTGACCCCGTTCCTCCCCGGACGGCGCGCAGCCGGCATCTACACCGCACGATTCGCGGCATTCGCGACCGCGCTCGCCGGAGTGGCTGCGCGGACGGGCGCGATCCTGATCGATACCGACCTGCACCCCACGCTGCGCGATCGGCCGAACTGGGGTGAGGACCTGGTGCATCTCAGCAGCCGCGGACACCGGTTCCTGGCGTACCGGGTGGGTGAGGTGCTCGGTGTACCCCACGCCGACGCGCTCGGTGCGTTGGATGCGGCGATGCATGAGCACGAGGCGATCAGCACAGGCGTGTGGTGGCGCCGACACGCGTTGCCGTGGGTCTGGCGACGGATGCACGGTCGTGCGGCGGGTGACGGCAGATCGGCGAAGCACCGCGACTACGTGTACCTCGGCCGCTCGTCGGCAGCGAAGGGTGTGGCGGTGAGCTGAGCCGGGCTGGCTTCCTATGCTGTGAGGCATGCAGTACAGGCAGGTCGTCGAACGGTTCATCGAAGCGCACTTCCCGGCTGCGGCCATCGCGGTCGTGGCCGGAAGCACGGCTCGAGGCAATCGCACGCGCACGAGCGACATCGACCTGCTCCTCATCGGCGCCGACGTGTTCACGGGCAGCCGGTTCGGCGAGGGCCCACTCGGTGAGGATCGCCAGGCACTCGCCGGCGGGTTCGAGTTCGAGGACGAGTTCTTCGAGGTGTTCGCGTACACGCCGCAGGGATACGAGGAGTGGGCCGGTCGGGGCCTCGCGCAGTTCCGGCCGGTGATCGTGCACATGCTCGTGGAAGGTGTCGAGGTCAGGGGAGGAGACGCCCTCGCAGCGCTTCGGATGCAGTGGGCTCGCGCGCTCTCCGCTGGACCGGCCGTCGATCCGCACGAGCTGGATCTGCGCCGCTACGTCATCACGGACCAGCTCGACGACCTGCGCGACTCACGGGACCCGCTGGAGCGGCAGGTCGTGGCAGGACTGCTCTTCGAGCGGATCGCCGAACTGATGCTGCTCACCGAGCGTCGGTGGATCGGCGCCGGCAAGTACCTTCCGCGCAGACTGCGCGAGCTGAGCGTGGACCGCGCTGAGGCGCTGGCGCAGCCCTTGCTCGACCGCGACTTCGAGGCGTTCGCGACGCGGGTCGAACAGGAGCTCGACCGCGCGGGCGGACGGGTGCAGTCAGGCTTCGTGCGCTGAGCCTCGGAGCACGTGCCCGCGTCAGGCGACGCTCAGCGGCGCCCCATGCCGCGGTAGTCCCACCCGGCAGCGCGCCATGCCACCGCGTCGAGGCAGTTGCGCCCGTCGATGATGATCTGCCGCCGCACCAGACCCGCGGCGTGCACCGGCGACATCTCTCGTCGGTACTCGTCCCACTCGGTCACCACGACCACGGCATCCGCATCCTGCAGCGCCTCGTCACGGTCCTGCGCGTAGCCGAGCTGCGGATGCATCGCACGGGCGTTGTCGATCGCGGCGGGGTCCGTCACGACGACATCGGCGCCGAGTCCGCGCAGCCGAACAGCGACCTCGAGTGCGGGGGAGTCGCGGATGTCGTCGCTGAACGGCTTGAACGCGGCGCCGAGCACCGCGATCCGGCGTCCGAACACCATCCCGCCGAGTGCGTCGATGACCAGCTGCACCGCACGATCCCTGCGGCGGAGGTTGATCTTGTCGACCTCGCGGAGGAACCCGACCGCCTCGCCTCTGCCGAGTTCCTCGGCCCGAGCCGCGAACGCCCTGATGTCCTTCGGCAGGCATCCGCCGCCGAAGCCGATGCCGGAGCCGAGGTATCGGCGGCCGATCCGGGTGTCGTGGCCGAGCGCGTCGGCGAGGAGTGCGACGTCGGCGCCAGACGCCTCGGCGATCTCCGCCATCGCGTTGATGAACGAGATCTTCGTGGCGAGGAACGCGTTCGCGGCGCCCTTCACCAGCTCAGCCGTCGCGAGGTCGGTCACCAGATACGGGGTCCCGCCGGCGATCGCGGGTGCGTACACCTCTGCCAGCACGTCGGCGGCGCTGTCCCCGTCCGGCCCCGCGGGAACACCGACGACGAGGCGATCGGGTGTGAGCGTGTCGTGCACCGCCCAGCCTAGCCGTTCCCACGGGCACGGTCGACTTCCCGGCGACGACGTCGCCGTCACCGAGGTGGGGGAGCAGCTCCTGGATCGCCGCATCGACGAAGCGGAGGTCGGCGGCGTGGCCGTCGGCGACCTGCGGCGTTCCGACCGCCACGAAGTGCACACGAGCGCCACGGGCATCCGCCATGCTGCTGCTGAACCTCAGGCGACCTGAGGCGAGCCCCTGTTGCAGGAGCTCCGCGAGCTGCGGCTCGAAGAACGGCGCTGTGCCGTTCGAGAGCGCGGCGACCTTCCGCTCATCGACGTCGATCCCGATCACGTCGTGTCCGATCGAGGCCATGGCTGCGGCGTGCACGGCACCGAGGTACCCGCATCCGATCACTGACATGCGCATCGCCACAGCACACCGGATGCTCCCCACGTGCCGTCGACGTCCGCGTGAACAGCGGATGACCGGGTGGTGACGGAATCGCGCGGGCATCGGGAACACCGGAATTCCGGCCCACGCTGGTAGTGTGGACGAGGTTGCGTTCTGTCAACCGAACCAATTTCATATCGACTCATGGAGCGATCGGCGGAGAGCTGGTCCCCTGTGGTGGGTTCCTCGGCGAGCGACGTCGGGTGGCTTTCTACTGGTGGCCAGCGCAGGTGAGATTCGCGGGAATGCCCGCGCGCCCGTATCCGGCCGTATCCGTTCCTTCATGAATGCGCTCGCGCGTCACACGGATTCGCGAGTCTAAACAAAGAAGGAGAGACCTCTTGGAAGGTCCTGAAATCACCGCCACCGAGGCCGTTCTCGACAACGGCCGCTTCGGCACCCGCACCATCCGCTTCGAGACCGGCCGCCTCGCGCAGCAGGCTCAGGGCGCAGTCGCCGCGTACCTCGACGGCGAGACCATGCTCCTCTCGGCCACCAGCGCAGGCAAGCACCCGCGCGAGGGCTTCGACTTCTTCCCGCTGACGGTCGACGTCGAGGAGCGCTCCTACGCTGCAGGCAAGATCCCGGGCTCGTTCTTCCGTCGTGAGGGTCGTCCCTCGACCGAGGCGATCCTCGTCTGCCGTCTGATCGACCGCCCGCTGCGTCCGTCGTTCGTCGACGGTCTGCGCAACGAGGTCCAGATCGTCATCACGGTCCTCTCGATCGCTCCTGGCGAGTTCTACGACGCGCTCGCGATCAACGCGGCATCCGCGTCGACCCAGATCTCGGGTCTGCCGTTCTCGGGTCCCGTCGCCGGTGTGCGCCTCGCGTTCATCGCAGGCCAGGGCGAGCACGCCGACCAGTGGGTCGCGTTCCCGACCGCGGAGCAGGTCTCCGAGGCCGTGTTCGACCTGATCGTCGCCGGTCGTGTCGTCACGAAGTCCGATGGCACCGAAGACGTCGCGATCATGATGGTCGAGGCTGAGGCCACCGAGCACAGCTGGAACCTGATCAAGGCCGGCGCGACCAAGCCCGATGAGGCCGTCGTCGCACAGGGCCTCGAGGCCTCGAAGCCGTTCATCGCGCAGCTCGTGAAGGCTCAGGCCGAGCTCGCAGCGACGGCATCGAAGGAGCCGGGTGTCTACCCGGTCTTCCCGCCGTACTCCAGCGAGGTCTACGACTTCGTGGCCGAGCGCTCCTACGACGACCTGGTGAACGTCTACCAGATCGCCGACAAGCAGGAGCGTCAGGGTAAGGACGACGAGGTCAAGGACCGCGTCAAGGCGCAGCTCATCGAAGCGGTCGAGGCAGGCAACCTGCCCGCTGGCGCCCCGCTCGAGTTCTCCGCGGCGTACAAGTCCGTCACGAAGACGATCGTCCGCGGTCGCATCCTCACGGAGAGCGTGCGCATGGACGGCCGTGGGCTGGCTGACATCCGTCCGCTCGACGCAGAGGTGCAGGTCATCCCGCGCGTGCACGGCTCCGCGATCTTCCAGCGCGGCGAGACCCAGATCATGGGTATCACCACGCTGAACATGCTGAAGATGGAGCAGCAGATCGACTCGCTGTCGCCCACGACCAGCAAGCGCTACATGCACCACTACAACTTCCCGCCCTACTCGACCGGTGAGACCGGCCGTGTCGGTTCGCCGAAGCGTCGCGAGATCGGGCACGGCTTCCTCGCCGAGCGCGCACTCGTGCCGGTGCTGCCGAGCCGCGAGGAGTTCCCCTACGCGATCCGTCAGGTCTCCGAGGCGCTGAGCTCCAACGGCTCGACCTCGATGGGTTCCGTCTGCGCCTCGACCCTGTCGCTGCTGAACGCGGGTGTGCCGCTGCGCGCAGCCGTCGCCGGTATCGCCATGGGTCTGGTCTCCGACCAGGTCGACGGTGAGACCCGGTACGCCGCGCTCACCGACATCCTGGGTGCAGAGGACGCACTCGGCGACATGGACTTCAAGGTCGCCGGTACCAGCGAGTTCGTCACGGCGATCCAGCTCGACACGAAGCTCGACGGCATCCCGTCGTCGGTGCTCGCCGGTGCGCTGACGCAGGCCCGCGACGCTCGTCTGACGATCCTCAACGTCCTGAACTCCGCGATCGACGCTCCTGACGAGATGGCGCCGACCGCGCCTCGCGTCATCAGCGTGCAGATCCCGGTCGACAAGATCGGCGAGCTGATCGGCCCGAAGGGCAAGACGATCAACGCGATCCAGGACGAGACCGGCGCGCAGATCTCCATCGAGGAGGACGGCACCGTCTACATCGGCGCGACCGACGGTCCTTCGGCCGAGGCCGCCCGTGCCCAGGTCAACGCGATCGCCAACCCGACCAACCCCGAGGTCGGCGAGCAGTTCCTCGGCACCGTCGTGAAGATCGCCACCTTCGGTGCGTTCGTCTCGCTGCTGCCCGGCAAGGACGGCCTGCTGCACGTCACCGAGGTGCGCAAGCTCGCCGGTGGCAAGCGCGTCGAGAACGTCGATGACGTCCTCTCGGTCGGCCAGAAGATCCTCGTGAAGATCACGAAGATCGACGACCGCGGCAAGCTGTCGCTCGAGCCCGTCATCGACGAGGCTCCTGCAGCAGACGCTGCGCCGGCTGAGGAGTCCGCAGCCGAGTAATCGGACAGCGCTCGATCAGAGCCCGGGTGTCTCCGTCTGGAGGCGCCCGGGCTCTGTCGTGCCCTGTGTGATCAAACCGTTATCGGAAGTTTTCGCGCCGTTCCCCGGATTGGTCAGCGCGTTCGCTGATCTCGCTTACCCTCGAAGTACGCACCGGGGGGTGCATCAAGAGCAGGTACGCAGATCGGATCACACCGATCGACGCGGGGGTGAGAGTATGCGGTTGTTCGGCGTAGGCGCAGGAGCGCCGCAGGACGGCGCCCAGACGGAGGCGGCCGAGCACCCTTCCGCGCCCATCCCGATCGTCGGTCCGGGGATAGGAGAATCGATCCGCGTCCCGCTGGGCGAGACCGGACTCGAGACCTTCCCGCTCATGCTGGGTGCTGCGGAGTTCGGCTGGAACGTCGACCTCGAGACCAGCCACGGCATCCTCGACCGTTACGTCGAGTTCGGCGGCAATGCCGTGCACACGGCTGACGGCTTCTCCGGCGGTCGCAGCGAGCACATCATCGGCCAGTGGCTGCGATCCCGCGGGCTCCGCGACCGGTCGCTGCTGAGCGTGCGCATCGGCTCGCACGCCGACAACCCGGGACTCGGCTCCGTGAACCTCGTCCGTGCGGTGGAGGGCTCTCTCACCAGGCTCGGCGTGGAGCGCATCGACGTGCTCCACCTCGACGCGACGCTCGACCGCACCACGAACCTCGAGGACACGCTTGCGACCGTGGAGTGGCTGACGGATGCCGGCAAGATCGGTGCGCTCGGCGCATTCGGCTTCGCACCGGAACGCCTCGTCGAGGCACGGATCCTCGCCTCGGCGGGCTACCCGCGCATCCAGGTGATCGACGCCCCGTACAACCTGCTCCGTCGTCAGCCCTTCGAGGGTGATCTTCGGCTCGTCGCCGGCGCGCAGAACCTCGCGGTCACGCCGTCGCATGCACTCGAGCACGGTTTCCTCTCCGGGCGCCATCGCCGCAAGGCGCTGACATCGCCGGGCGTGCGAGGGGAGCAGCTGCGCGGTCACCTGAACCGACGTGGCACCAAGATCCTGCGAGCGCTCGATCAGGTCGCGGAAGAGCTGTCGGTCCCGGTCGCCGCCGTCTCGATCGCGTGGCTGCTCGCGCAGCGCACGATCGCAGCACCGATCGTGAACACGTTCGCCACCGAGCACGTGGACGAGCTGATGCAGGGCGCCGGCGTGCTGCTGTCGCGTGCGCAGCTCGCCGAGCTGACCCGTGCAGGCAACTGACCGACGTCGCACCCGTGGCATAGGGTGGAAGAGAAGTCCGGCAGATGCTGGCTATGAAGCGAGCAGGTTGTGACGCACTACATCTATCTGGTCAGACACGGTGAACATCAGGACGCAGAGCACGGTCTCGCCGACGGTCCACTCTCTCCTCGGGGGCAGCGACAGGCCGAGCTGATCGCCGACCGTCTCTCGGGGCTCCCGCTCGATGCCGTCTGGCATTCGCCGCTGCTGCGGGCCAACGAGACCGCTCGTGCGATCGCCGGCCGCCTGCCGTCGGTCGACCCCGAGCCCACCGCCCTGCTGTTCGACTGCATCCCGACAGGGATGACGGAAGACACGCCAGCCGCGTTCGAGCCGTTCTTCGGCTCGGTGACGGAGGCCGAGATCGAGGCCGGCGGCGCGCAGATGTACGACGCCGTGAACGAATTCCTGGTGCGCAAGAACGGCGACGTGCACGAGGTGCTCATCACCCACAACTTCGTGATCGCCTGGTTCGTGCGTGAGGTGCTCGGTGCGCCCGAGTGGCGATGGATGACGCTCAATCAGGCGCATTGCGGCCTGACGGTGATCGCGCAGAAGCAGGGCCGCCCGTGGACGCTGCTGACCCACAACGACACCGGACACCTGCCCGTCGAGCTGCGCACCGGTATCCCCGACGTGATGCCCGTCTGATCCAGCGAGCTCCGCGCGCCCCCGGCGGGCGCACATGCTCCGCTCAATAGACTGGACGCATGACAACGCAGGTCGCACTCGTCGGCGGAACCGGGAAGCTCGGCTCGATCATCCACGCGGTGATCGACGAGCTCGAGGGGTTCGAGGTGAGCCGTGTGCTGACCTCGAGCAGTGATCTCTCAGAGCTCGCCGGCGCAGATCTCGTCGTCGACGCATCCACACCGCAGGTGAGCATCGACGTGGTGCGCACGGCCGTCGAGCGCGGCCTGAACGTGCTCGTCGCGACCTCAGGCTGGTCCGCTGAGCGGATCGCCCTCGTGCGGCCGCTGGTCGACGCGGCCGGCACCGGCGTCGTCTTCATCCCGAACTTCTCGCTCGGTTCCGTCCTCGGTTCGGCGTTGGCCGCCGCGGCCGCACCGTTCTTCGGATCGGCCGAGATCATCGAGGCCCACCGCGAGACCAAGATCGACTCGCCGAGCGGCACTGCCGTGCGCACGGCCGAGCTGCTCGCAGCCGCCCGCGCCGAGCAGGGTCCTGTGAGCGCTCCGCACGCCGATCAGCGCGCACGTGGTCAGCAGGTCGGCAGCGTGCCGATCCACTCGCTGCGTCGCCCCGGGGTCGTCGCCAAGCAGGAGGTCATCCTCTCGGGGCCGGGCGAGTCGCTGACGTTCACACACGACACGATCGAACCAGCGCTGGCCTATGCGCCGGGGATCCGCCTTGCCGTCCCGTTCGCCGCGCAGGCGAGCGGCGTCGTCGTGGGGCTCGAGAACATGATCGACATCGGCATCCGTTCATGATCCCTCGGATCGGCGTCGGCATCATGGCGCTCTGTCTTGCGCTGTACATCGTCGTCGTCGGTCAGCGAGCGGTCCTGATGCTCACCACCGGGGAACCGATCGCGATCGCGATCGGTGTGGCGCTCCTGGTCATGCCGTTGATCGGCGCCTGGGCCCTCATCAGAGAGATGCAGTTCGGATTCGCGGCAGACAGGCTAGGAAAGGCACTGGATGCCGAGGGCGGCATGCCGGCGGCGGAGACCGACCTGACGCCGAGCGGGCGTCTCGCCCGTGAGGACGCCGATCCGATGGTCGCCCGCTACAGCGCGGAGGCGGATGCGGCTCCGGATGACTGGCGTGCGCGATTCCGGCTCGGTGTCGTGCAGGACGCCGCCGGACGTCGAAAGGACGCCAGGGCGAGCATCCGCGAGGCGATCCGCCTCTCCCGCTCCTGACGTCCCAGTGACGAAGCCGTGAGGTCGCTCAGGCGACACCGCGGCTCAGGCGATCACGCTTCAGGCGAGCGTTGCCTCGAGCGTGATCTCGATACCTGCGAGTGCCTGCGAGACGGGGCAACCGGTCTTCGCCTCGTTCGCGATCTGCTGGAACGCCTCGGGGGAGAGGCCGGGAACGACGGCGTTGACGTTCAGGTGGCTGCCGCTGATCCCGACGCCCGGCTTGAAGGTCACGGATGCGCTGGTGTTCACCCGCTCCGGCGGGGTGCCGTTCTCGCTCAGCGCGTGTGAGAGCGCCATGCTGAAGCACGACGCGTGTGCCGCCGCGATGAGCTCCTCGGGGGTCGTCGTGGTGTCACTGCCCTCGCTGCGTGCCTTCCAGTTGATGGGGAAGGTGCCGAGGTTCGACGACGAGAACGCGACGGTGCCCGAGCCCTCCGCGAGGGATCCGGTCCAGGTGGTGGTCGCTTCGCTGGTGACGGGCATGATTCCTCCGGTTCTCGCGCGCGCTCGGTATGCGGTGCGCGTTCCGGCAAGCCTAGCGACCGCACCCGTCGACGGGTACCGTCCTCAGGCGGTCGACGTCGCGCGTCCGAGGATTCCCGCTCGTTGCAGGGCGAGGTAGATCTGGCAGCCGAGGCAGAACGCGAACGCG
Source organism: Microbacterium oxydans (assembly GCF_000956525.1). GTDB lineage: Bacteria > Actinomycetota > Actinomycetes > Actinomycetales > Microbacteriaceae > Microbacterium > Microbacterium oxydans_A. The sequence continues at coordinate 731,583 of NZ_JYIW01000026.1, read as the reverse complement.
GCGTTCAGGAACGCGGCGATGAAGGCGGCCGCCGTCGCGATCGGCAGTGCCCACGGCACGCCGGCCAGATGCAGGACGATCCCGATCGTGACGACGACGAGCCCCACACCCTGAGCGAAGCGGGGAGGACGAGGGTCCTCGAGTTCGGTCGGGGGAGCGAGACGCGGACGGATGATGCTGCGGAACACGACGCCCCACGGTGCCGTCCTCGGTGAGATGACGCTCCAGAGGAACAGGAGCGCGATCACGGCGGTCAGGAGGAAGCCTGGATCGAGTGCACGCTGTCCGATCGTCGCGGCAGTGATCGACCAGCCGCCACCCGGCACGAAGGCGGAGTCCGCGAGCGGCTGATACGCGAACCACCCGAAGGACGCGGCACCGGACTGCGTCGAGATCCCGACCAGGGCCAGGAAGGTCGCGACGAACAACAGCACCGTCGTGATGGTGGCCGCGAACCGGGGTCCTCGCGGGTCGATGCCTGCTGGAGTGCTCATGGTGTGCTCCTGTCTGCGCGCCTCAGACGGCGGCGAGGGCCTCGGTCAGGGCGTCACGCTGCGGGACGCCGTGGAACCGTGCGCGGACCGCGCCGGTGTGATCGACGACGAACGTGGTCGGTGTCTGCAGCACGCGATACCGCGTCGAGAGGTCGGGCCGGTGGGTGAGGTCCACCTCGACGTGCTGCACCCCGTCGTGGTGCTCGGTGTAGCCGTGCAGCATCCGCCGCACCTGCGGGCACCGTGTGCACATCTCGGTGCTGAACTGCACGAGCGTCGCACGGCTGCCGAGGCTGCCAGCCTCGACATCCTGCGGATCGAACCGAAGCGCACCGGCATCCCGCCGTCGCCCGTCGCGTCGGCGCAGCACCACGCCGATCAGCGCGGCGAGCACGAGGAGTGCTGTCGCGATCGCCAGAGCGAGCAGAGGTGACATGCGTCGAGAGTACGCGCCGCAGACGCGCCGAGGGTCGATGTTTCATCGCATGACGACGTGCATCGCGCCGTCGCGCCGACAGCCCCTTCGCGTGCAGGGGAAGGTATCGTGGCTGTCATGAGCGCAGCCGTCCAGACGCCGTACGAAGACCTCCTCCGCGACGTGCTGGAGACCGGCACCCACAAGTCCGATCGCACTGGAACCGGCACGACGAGTGTCTTCGGCAGGCAGATCCGATTCGACCTCGCCGCAGGCTTCCCGCTCGTCACGACGAAGCGCGTGCATTTCAAGTCGATCGCCTACGAACTGCTCTGGTTCCTCCGTGGTGATTCGAACGTGCGCTGGCTGCAGGAGAACGGCGTGACGATCTGGGACGAGTGGGCAGACGCATCCGGCGATCTCGGCCCTGTCTACGGGGTGCAGTGGCGCTCGTGGCCGACGCCTGACGGCGAGAGCATCGACCAGCTGTCCGACGTCATCGAGCAGATCCGACAGACGCCGGACTCCCGACGCCTGATCGTGTCGGCCTGGAACCCTGCGGACATCCCCGACATGGCACTCGCGCCGTGCCATGCGCTGTTCCAGTTCTACGTCGCCGATGGCAAGCTCTCATGCCAGCTCTACCAGCGCAGCGCCGACCTCTTCCTCGGCGTCCCGTTCAACATCGCCTCCTACGCGCTGCTGACCCTCATGGTCGCGCAGCAGGTGGGGCTCGAACCCGGCGACTTCGTCTGGACCGGTGGCGACTGCCACATCTACGACAACCACGTCGACCAGGTGCGCGAACAGCTCACGCGCGACGCCTATCCGGCTCCGTCGCTGCGCTTCGCGCGCACGCCCGAGTCCATTCTCGACTACCGCTTCGACGACTTCGTGATCGAGGACTACCAGCACCACCCGGCGATCCGCGCGGCGGTGGCGGTATGAGCACGGCCCCTGATGGAACCATGATGGTCGGCCTGATCTGGGCCGAGGCGAACGGTGGCGTCATCGGAGCCGAAGGCGGGATGCCGTGGCATGTCCCTGAGGACCTCGCCCACTTCAAGGAGGTCACGCTCGGCTCGCCGGTCGTGATGGGGCGGAAGACCTGGGATTCGCTACCCGAACGGTTCCGTCCGCTCGCCGGTCGCGAGAACATCGTGATCACCCGCCAACAGGATTGGTCGGCTGCAGGCGCACGACGCGCTGCGACGGTCGCCGAGGCCGTTCGCGGGCTCGACCGGGTCTGGATCATCGGCGGCGCGGAGATCTTCCGTCAGGTCATCGGCGATGCCGACCGGCTCGAGGTCACGGAGCTCGACCTCGAGGTCGACGGTGATGCGTATGCGCCGTCGAAGGTGGGCTGGCGTCTGATCGATGAGGGGGAGTGGCAGACTTCGCGTTCAGGCGTGCGATACCGCTTCCTCGGATACGAGCGCTGATGCCCACCGCACTCATCACCGGAGCGAGCGCCGGACTCGGCGCAGAATTCGCACGCCAGCTCGCACGCCGTCGGGCCGACCTGATCCTCGTCGCACGGTCGGCGGATGCGCTCGAAGCATTGGCCGCCGAGTTGCGCAGCGCGCATGGCGTCGCGGTCGAGGTCCTCACGGCTGACCTCGCCGAGGAAGCCGGCGCCGAACTCGTGGCTGCCCGTCTCAGGGACGGTGCAGACCCGATCGACCTGCTGGTCAACAACGCCGGCTTCGGACTGCCGCTGCAGTTCGCCGACAACGACATCGACGACGAGGTCCGCCACCTGCGCGTGCACGTCGAGGCGTCGATGCGGCTGATGCATGCCGCGCTGCAGACGATGCGAGGACGCGGCGGGCGGATCATCAACGTCGCCTCGGTCGCCGGGTTCATCTCTCGATCCACGTACTCAGCCTGCAAGTCCTGGCTGATCGGCTTCAGCCGCTGGGCCAACGTCGAGTATGCCCGCGACGGTGTCAGCGTCACCGCGCTCTGCCCGGGGTTCACGCACACCAGCTTCCACGAGCGCATGGGCCTCGCGGTCGGCGACGAGGGCGTGCCGACCCTCATGTGGCTGAACGCGGCAGACGTCGTTCGAGCCGGTCTCCGTGACGCCGCGCTGGGGAGAGCCGTGTCGGTGCCGTCGCTCCGTTACAAGGCGCTCGTCGCGCTCACCAAGGTGCTCCCGAGCTCGCTGACGGCCGGCGTCGCTCGCCGCGGTCGCGTCTGAGCAGGCGGTCCTCGAGGTGCCGGTCGTTCGGTCGCAGTCGAACAGCCTCAGCTGAACCTGGCGAGCCCGATCCCGGCGTAGGCGATCGCCGCGATGGTCTCGCCGTCCGTGATCTCGCCGTCAGCGATCATCCTGAGCACCTCGGCGAACGGCACCCATGCCACTGCCGTGATGCCCTCCTCGGCCTGTGAGTCGGCTGCGTCGCCATTCGACGACGCTCGCCGCAGTCCGCGCGCGAGGAACACATGTTCCGTCGCGTCGGCGATCCCGTTCAGCGCGTGCATGGTGCCGATCTCGGTCCAGTCGGATGCTTCGAACCCCGTCTCCTCGAGGAGTTCGCGCCGGGCAGCCACGACCGGCTCCTCACCGTCGCTGCCGCCGGCCGGCACCTCGACGGAGAGGCCGGTCGTGTAGCGGTCGAGTGTGACCATACACACGCGATCGTCTGCGTCCATCGCGACCACGAACACCGCTGGATGCCTCATCGTCACGACCCCGTAGATCCCGTCGCCGCTCGGCCCGGTCACCTGATCCTCGCGGACGTGGATCCAGGCGTTGGAGTACTTCGTCTCGGATCCGTGCGTCACCCAGCTCATGGGACGAGCCTAGACACCGCGCGACGGATCCCTAGGATCGATCCCATGGGCTGGTTCGGGAAGAAGCGCGATCCGCAGGACGCGAACGAGGTGCTCCGCAGGTACAACGAAGCGGAAGCCGCGCGTCTGGACGGCGTCAGACAGGGGAGCGGTTCAGCTGCATCGTCGAGCACGGCTGCCGCGCCGGTCACCGTCACGGCGTCGGCGTCGACTGCGGAGTTCGAGGTCGAGGACGTCTTCACGATCACCGGGCGCGGGCAGGTCGCGACGGGGCACGTCATCCGAGGTGTGATCCGCGTCGGCGACCGCGTCGCGGTCGTGCGGTCAGGATCGTCGGTCGCCGAGACGGCGATCACAGGGATCGAGATGTTCCGCGCGCATGCGACCGAGGTCACGACCGGTGCCATGGCGGGACTGCTGCTGCAGGACAAGGTCGACATCACCCGGGGTGACGTCATCCGTGCTGCCGCGTCCGCGTGAGCGGCATCCGAGGCGATACGCTGGGTGCATGACGCACTCGGGCAACCCATTCGGACAGGTTCTCGTCGCGCTCGTCACTCCGATGACGGCCGACGGTGAAGTCGATTGGCCCGCCGTCGAGAAGCACATCGATGACGTGATCACCGCAGGAGCGGACGGCATCGTCGTGACGGGAACGACCGGCGAGACCTCAACCCTGACCGACCCCGAGAAGCTCAAGCTGGTCGAGGTCGGCAAGTCCGTCTCAGCGGGGCGAGCCAAGATCATCACGGGTGGTGGCTCGAACGAGACCGCCCATGCGATCGAGCTCTACAAGGCCAGCGAGAAGGCCGGCGCCGACGGCATCATGATCGTCACGCCCTACTACAACAAGCCGACGCAGGCCGGCATCCTCACGCACTTCCGTCTCGTCGCCGATGCGACCGATCTTCCCGTGATCCTGTACGACATCCCGGGCCGCACCGGTGTGCCGATCAAGTACGAGACGATCCTGCGCCTCGCGAAGCACCCGAACATCCTCGCGGTGAAGGACGCCAAGGGCGACTTCTCCGAGGTGAGCCGCGTGCTCAACCAGACCGATCTGATGTACTTCTCCGGTGACGACGCGAACGTGCTGCCGCATCTCGCGATCGGTGCGACCGGACTCATCGGCGTCACCGCGAATGTCGCCGCAGCGCCGTACCGCACGATCATCGACGCCGTGAACGCCGGCGACCTGGCGACGGCGACCGCCGAGCACAAGCGCCTCGAGCCGCTCGTGCGTGCCGTGATGACGCATGTGCCCGGCACGGTCGCCGCGAAGTACATCCTGCACGGCCTCGGCCGTATCTCGAGCCCCCGCGTGCGCCTGCCGCTCGTCGGTCCCGAAGAGTGGGAAGCCGCGCTCATCGAGGACGAGCTCGATCTCGTCGCCGGTGTCGCCGGTGCCGATTTCTCGAACTTCCGCCCCGACCGCAATGCGGCCGCGGGTGGCGCCCTGCCAAAGGTGCACGGTACGACGCGCTGAGCGCGCGTCACGAAGAACGAACGGACGCGAACGGCGTCCGACTGAGGAGACACCATGTCCATCCCCATCGCAGATCCCGTCGCGCTCGAAGAAGGGACCCTGCGCGTCACGCCGCTCGGCGGTCTCGGTGAGATCGGTCGCAACATGACCATCTTCGAGTACGACGGCAAGATCCTGATCGTCGACTGCGGCGTGCTCTTCCCTGAGGAGCACCAGCCGGGTGTCGACCTGATCCTGCCCGATTTCGAACCCCTTCGTGGGCGCCTCGACGACATCGTCGGCGTGGTGCTGACGCACGGACACGAAGACCACATCGGCGCGGTGCCCTACCTGCTGCGCCTGAAGAGCGACATTCCGCTGATCGGGTCCGGCCTCACGCTGGCCCTGGTCGAGGCGAAGCTCAAAGAGCACCGGATCAAGGCGTTCACCCTCACGGTCAAGGAAGGCCAGGAGGAGCGGGTCGGACCCTTCGACCTGGAGTTCGTCGCGGTGAACCACTCGATCCCCGATGCTCTCGCCGTGGCGATCCGCACGCCGGCCGGCATGGTGCTCGCGACCGGTGATTTCAAGATGGACCAGCTGCCGCTCGACGGCCGCATCACCGATCTGCGCGCATTCGCTCGTCTCGGCGAGGAGGGCGTCGACCTGTTCCTGGTCGATTCGACCAACGCCGACGTTCCCGGCTTCACGCCGACGGAGCGCTCGATCGGGCCGGTTCTCGACCAGGTCATCGCCAAGGCACCTCGCCGCGTCATCGTCGCGAGCTTCTCGAGTCATGTGCATCGCGTGCAGCAGGTCATCGACGCGGCCTACGCGAACGGGCGACGAGTGGCCTTCCTCGGCCGCAGCATGGTCCGCAACATGACCATCGCCGAGCAGCTCGGCTACCTCAAGGTTCCGGACGGCGTCCTGATCGACTACAAGAAGGCACGCGACCTTCACGACGATCAGATCGTCTACATGTCCACCGGGTCGCAGGGCGAGCCGATGGCGGTGCTCAGCCGCATGGTGAACATGGATCACGCGATCGAGGTCGGCGAGGGCGACACCGTCATCCTCGCGTCCAGCCTGATCCCCGGCAACGAGAACGCGGTGTACCGCATCATCGACGGGCTCACCAAGCTCGGCGCCAACGTCGTCCACAAGGCGAACGCGAAGGTGCACGTCTCCGGGCACGCTGCGGCCGGTGAGCTCATCTACTGCTACAACATCCTGAAGCCCAAGAACGTCCTCCCCGTGCACGGCGAGTACCGCCACCTGATCGCCAACGCGAAACTGGCGCAGGACACCGGGATTCCCGCCGAGCGGACCATCATCGCCTCGAACGGCACCGTGATCGACCTCAAGGACGGCGACGCACGCGTCGTCGGGCAGCTCGATCTCGGGTTCGTGTACGTCGACGGCTCCACGGTCGGCGAGATCACGGACGCGGACCTCAAGGATCGCCGCATCCTCGCGGAGGAGGGCTTCATCTCCGTGATCGTGGTGGTGGATGCCGCGACCGGCCGCATCATCTCCGGGCCGGAGATCCATGCACGAGGCGTCGCTGAGGACGACTCGGTCTTCGACGATGTCACTCCGAAGATCGTGGCGGCACTCAAGGAGGCCGCGGGGAACGGTGTCCGCGACACGCATTCGCTCTCGCAGGTCGTCCGTCGGACGATCGGCCGCTGGGTCAACCAGCGACTGCGTCGCCGTCCGATGATCGTGCCGCTCGTCATCGAGGCCTGATCGCTCCGCGCCGGTCGGTCAGTCTTTCACGGCTGACCGACATCGGCGTGTAACACCACGGGCTTATGCTCACGTCATGTTGACGGGATTCTCGACGAGGGCGGCCGCGCAGTCCGACGCCGTCTTCCTCGGCGACATGCTGGTCGAGGCGGCGAACTGGAGGGCCGGTGGAGCGCGCCCGCGGCATGAGGTGCTGACCTCTGCCGAGCACCGACGGTACATCGCAGGGTGGAAGCGTTCGGCCGATGACGGCTTGGTCGCGATCGACAGCGAAGGCATTCCGATCGGTGCAGCGTGGTACCGGATGCTCCCGCAGAACGATCCGGGATTCGGTTTCGTCGCCGTCGCGGTGCCCGAGCTCATCGTCGGCGTCCACCCGCTGTGGCGCGCGCGGGGAGTGGGACGGATGCTCCTGCGCGGCGTCGTGCAGCTGGCGGGGGAGCGGGGCCATGCCCGTATCGCGCTGAGCGTCGAGCGTGACAACTTCGCCCGCGCGCTGTACCGGTCCGAGGGGTTCACCGTCTCGGCGCAGGGTCCGCTGCGCGACACGATGGTGCGCAGCACCATCTGAACCTCGCGGTCCCGGATCGCCGGAAAGCCGCGTCATTGCGGGGGAATGTCGGCGTCGGCGCGTAACGTGAAAGCATGGCCAGGAGCACCACGAAATCTGCGCGCGCATCCGAGAGCGCGCCCGCGCGTCCGAAGCGGCAGGCGGCTCCGAAGGCTCAGCCAGCGCCGAAGAAGTACATCGACGAGATGGACAAGCCGCCGCTGGCGGTCAGGGCGTGGGTCGGTCTAGCCCATGGCGTCGGCGGACTGTTCCGGGCGTTCGGCCCTGAGACGCTGGAGAAGGACGACCGTCGCGACGGCTTCCCGTTCCTGCTCGTGCTGCTCGCGATCGCCGGTGCGGTCAACGAATGGTTCTTCATCGGCAACGAGGTCGCGGCCAACATCAGCGCATACTCGGTCGGTCTGCTGGTCGGTCGGGTGGCGTTCGTCATGCCGTTGCTCCTGCTCATCCTCGCGGGCTGGTTGTTCCGGCACCCTTCCTCCACCCATGACAACGGACGAATCGGTTTCGGCTTCGGGCTGTTCCTCATCACGCTCGCCGGAATCTGTCATCTCGCAGGAGGACAGCCGCAGCCGCAGCCGCAGATCACTGCGCTCAGTGGAGCGGGCGGTCTGTTCGGGTGGCTGCTGGCGCAGCCGCTCAGCTACCTGACGCTGATCCCGGCGTACACGGTGCTGGCGGCGCTGACCGTGCTGTCCGTGCTGATCCTGACCAAGACTCCGCCGAACCGGATCGGTTCGCGACTCGGCGACCTCTATGCCTGGATGTTCGACGCGGAGCGCATCGAGAAGCCGGCGAAGAATGCAGCCGCGAAGGACTCCGCAGCGGTCGACGAGGCCGACAAGGTCGATGACCCGGATGTGCTGCCCTGGTGGCGGCGGAACAAGACCGGCCGCGAGGAAGACCCGGATGAGGGGACCCTCGGCTCCGACGACATCACCGCCTTGCTGTCCACGCAGGAGCCGACTCCCGCGTACGACCAGGCCGTGATCGTGGCCAACGCACATGAGGCCGCGACCGAGATCCTGTCCGAGGTCCGTTCGGTCACCGAATCGTTGGCTGGTCAGCAGACCACCGCGCTGCTCGACGACGAGTCCGACACGGGTGAGGTGCCCGAGCTCCCGGGGCTCGACGGCTTCGGCACGGAGGGTCCGGGCGATCGCGGACCGCAGGCGCCGGTCGCGCCGTACATCCTCCCGTCGCCCGGTCTCCTGGTCGAAGGCCCCGCGCCGGTCGAACGCTCCGAGGCGACCGACAAGGTGATCGAGCAGATCACGAGCGTGTTGTCGCAGTTCAAGGTCGACGCGAAGGTCACCGGGTTCTCGCGCGGCCCGACAGTGACGCAGTACGAGGTCGAGGTCGGCCACGGCGTCAAGGTCGAGAAGATCCTGCAGCTGAGCAACAACTTCGCCTACGCGGTCGCGTCGAACGACGTCCGAATCCTCTCGCCGATCCCCGGCAAGAGCGCGATCGGCATCGAGATCCCCAACGCCGACAAGGAGATGGTGGCCCTCGGCGACGTGCTGCGCTCTCAGGCCGCGCAGAAGAGCACGCACCCCATGACGATCGGTGTGGGCAAGGACGTCGGCGGCAACATCGTGATCGCGAATCTCGCGAAGATGCCCCACCTGCTGGTCGCCGGGTCTACCGGCTCCGGTAAGTCCAGCTTCGTGAACTCGATGATCACGAGCCTGCTCATGCGCGCTCGGCCCGCCGATGTCCGGATGGTCCTGATCGACCCGAAGCGCGTGGAACTCACGAGCTATGCGGGCGTGCCGCACCTGATCACGCCCATCATCACGAACCCGAAGAAGGCCGCAGAGGCACTCCAGTGGGTCGTGAAGGAGATGGACATGCGGTACGACGACCTCGCGTCGTTCGGCTTCCGTCATATCGACGACTTCAACCGCGCCGTCCGCGCGGGAGAGATCGATCTCCCTGTCGGGAGTGAGCGCGTGCTCAAGCCCTACCCGTACCTGCTGGTCGTGGTCGACGAGCTCGCTGACCTCATGATGGTCGCGCCGCGCGACGTCGAGGACTCCATCGTGCGCATCACACAGCTCGCGCGCGCCTCCGGCATCCACCTGGTGCTCGCGACGCAACGACCCAGCGTCGACGTCGTCACGGGCCTGATCAAGGCGAACGTGCCGTCCCGTCTCGCCTTCGCCGTGACCAGCGTCACCGACAGCCGGGTCATCCTCGACAGTCCGGGAGCCGACAAGCTGATCGGTCAGGGTGACGCTCTGTTCTCGCCGATGGGATCGTCGAAGCCGTTCCGTCTGCAGGGCGCCTGGGTCGATGAGAAGGAGATCGACGCGGTCGTCAAGCACGTCACGCGTCAGGCACGTCCCGAGTACCGCTCAGACGTCCAGGAGGCCATGGAGCCGGCCAAGAAGAAGGAGGTCGACGAGGATATCGGAGACGACCTCGAGCTCCTGCTCGCGGCCGCCGAGCTCATCGTCTCCTCGCAGTTCGGTTCGACCTCGATGCTGCAGCGCAAGTTGCGTGTCGGCTTCGCCAAGGCAGGACGCCTGATGGACCTGCTCGAATCGCGTGAGATCGTCGGCCCGTCCGAGGGGTCCAAGGCGCGCGACGTGCTCGCGACCGCTGAGCAGCTGCCGCAGGTGATGGCGAAGCTTCGTGGTGAGGATGCTCCGCCGGCCCCAGCCGCTGCTCCGGCGGCTCCTGCCCCTGTCGCATCGGCTGACCCGATCGAGGCGCAGTTCGATGGACTGCCGGTGGTCGAGGCCGAGGGCGATGAAGACGCCTGGGGCCTGACGGGACGCGACTGATGGCCATTCCCCGGCAGCTGCCGAATGCGATCACGATCGCCCGCATCCCGCTGGCAGTCGTATTCTTCGTGCTCCTCCTCATCGGGGGCATGTACGGCATCCCGGAGCCAGGCATCCGCTGGGCTGCCGGCATCCTGTTCATCATCGCGATCTCGACGGACTGGGTCGATGGGTATCTCGCCCGCCGCTACGACATCGTCAGCGACTTCGGCAAGCTGTGGGACCCGATCGCCGACAAACTCCTGACCGGATCCGGCTTCATCGGTCTGGCGATCCTCGGCGAGGTGCCGTGGTGGATCGTCATCATCATCCTCGTGCGCGAGTGGGGGATCACGGTCCATCGCCTCGTCGTGGCGAAGGAGCATGTCGTCGCGGCCGCCTGGATGGGCAAGATCAAGACCGCCTTCCAGGGCGTCGCGCTCGGGTGGGCGCTGCTGCCGCTCCACGAATTGATCGGCCTGCCGGTCTGGACCGCGATCACGGCGGTGCTGATGGTCGTCGTCCTGATTCTCACGGTCGCCAGCGGGATCGACTACATCGTCGCGCAGGCGCGCGGATCCCGTCAGAAGTCATGACCTCATCGCAGGCGGCCGCCGCCCTGGATGCGCTGCATCTGCGGGGGTGGACGCTGGGCGTGGCCGAGTCGCTCACCGGCGGCGCCGTCTGTGCCGAACTGGTGTCGGTGGCTGGGGCGTCAGCCGTGCTCTGGGGCGGTGTCGTGGCCTACGCCACGCCGGTGAAGGAGTCGCTCCTCGGTGTCGAAGCCGACCTGCTGGCCCGCACCGGTCCTGTGCACCCCGATGTCGCCCTGCAGATGGCCGACGGCGTGCGCAGAGTGGTCGCGGTGGACGGGCGTCCCGCCGACGTCGGCATCTCGACCACGGGGATCGCCGGACCCGACTCGCCGGACGGGCAGCCCGTCGGGACCGTGCATGTCGGGATCGTCACCCCGGACGTGGCGGTCGCGGTGGAGTTGCACCTTGAAGGCGATCGCGCCGAGATCCGCGCAGCCTCGGTCGAAGCGGCGCTCTCCGCGTTGCTCGAAGTGCTCGGGAATAGCTGAGGACTCGGTGCCGTTATCGGTGACGTGTTCACATTCAAACCACAGAGTGAAACGGTAGATTCTGTGCATGCCAGGAGGACTAGACTGGCGATCTCGCTGGGGGATATCCCGGCAGTGGTAACTGGGAGGAGGTTCCGATGATTCTTGTACGACAGGAAATCGGCGATGTGCTGAGGGACTTCCGCCTGCAGAAGGGGCGCACCCTCCGGCAGGTCGCAAGCAAGGCGTCTGTCGCTCTTGGTTACCTCAGCGAGGTCGAGCGCGGTCAGAAGGAAGCGTCGAGCGAAATCCTCGCTTCCGTCGCTGACGCCCTCGACGTCCCCATCTCGACGATCATGCGTGAAGTCGGGGATCGCATCTCCGTCCTCGAGGGCATCCAGGTCTTCCCGGACGTCGTTCCCGACGACCTCGTGGCCTCCGTCGAGCCCGAGCTCTCGCTCCGCTGAACCCGCCTCGAGCTCTCGAATGCGTCGAAGCGAGTTCCTCCGAGCCGTTGAAGCAGAGTTCGACGGTCGTGCTCCTGCCCTGGTGAATGACCTCGTGCTCTCGCCGCTCGCAGGTCGCACAGCGGCCGAGGCGCTTGCCGACGGCACGCCGCCGCGACAGATCTGGTTCGCTCTGTGCGATGAGATGGATGTCCCGGAATCGCGCCGTCACGGCGCTGGTCGACTCGAGCCGCGCAAGCGCTGAGCTCGTCGGCACGACGTTCGAGACATCCGGATGACGACACGCCGATGACGGCGTGTCGTCGAATATCTGTTCGAATCGGGCGTAGTCTTCTGCACAAGTGGTTCGGAGTACATGTTCTCCACCGTTTGAAGGACAGCACGACGCGATGTCGGTGGCCCCTCGTACGGTGAAGACATGGCCGATGAGCCATACGCCTTGCCGGAGAGTTGCTCCCACTCGGGAGTGCCGCGGCAGCCTACAGGCGGCATCACGCGAGCAGAAGGAGCAACACCATGCCATCACCCGCCGACCGCGAGAAGTCCCTCGAGACAGCACTCGCCCAGATCGACCGACAGTTCGGTAAGGGCTCGGTCATGCGTCTCGGCAGCGACGAGCGTGCTCCTGTCGCCGTGATCCCCACCGGTTCCATCGCCCTCGACGTCGCTCTCGGCGTCGGAGGCCTGCCGCGAGGCCGCATCGTCGAGATCTACGGCCCGGAGTCCTCCGGTAAGACGACCCTCACGCTGCACGCGATCGCGAACGCACAGCGTGCCGGCGGCATCGCCGCCTTCATCGATGCGGAGCACGCACTCGATCCTGACTACGCGGCGAAGCTCGGCGTCGACATCGATGCACTCCTCGTGTCGCAGCCCGATACGGGTGAGCAGGCGCTCGAGATCGCCGACATGCTCGTGCGCTCCGGTGCCATCGACCTCATCGTGATCGACTCGGTGGCCGCACTCGTGCCGCGCGCCGAGATCGAGGGTGAGATGGGTGACTCCCACGTCGGTCTGCAGGCACGACTCATGTCGCAGGCACTGCGAAAGCTCACCGGTGGGCTGAACCAGACCAACACCACGATGATCTTCATCAACCAGCTGCGCGAGAAGATCGGCGTGTTCTTCGGTTCGCCCGAGACCACCGCCGGCGGTAAGGCGCTGAAGTTCTACGCCTCCGTGCGACTCGACATCCGTCGCATCGAGACTCTGAAGGACGGAACCGACGCTGTGGGTAACCGCACGCGCGTCAAGGTCGTCAAGAACAAGATGGCACCGCCCTTCAAGCAGGCGGAGTTCGACATCCTGTACGGCATCGGCATCTCGCGTGAAGGCAGCCTGATCGATTTCGGTGTCGAGCACGCGATCGTGAAGAAGTCCGGCTCCTGGTACACGTACGACGGAGACCAGCTGGGCCAGGGCAAGGAGAACGCCCGGAACTTCCTGCTGAACAACGCAGACGTCGCGCTGGCGATCGAGACGCAGATCAAGCAGAAGCTCGGCATCGGTCCGCAGGCGCCTGCTGCGCCGGCGGCGGCCGACGAGCTCGCCGAGCGTCGCCCGGCCTGATCATGACTGACACCAGCGGGGGCGGGTCGAATTCGTCCGACGAGCGACTCGCCCCCGTCATCCCGTTGTTCGGCGGCGCCCGGAAGGGGCCGAAGGGATCCGAGTCGCTCGCGGCCGTAGAGGCACCGTCGCTCGCGGCAGATGAGACGCCTGAGGCGCTGCCTCCGATCACGGATGCGCCCACGACGTGGACTCAGATCGCGAAGCGATCCGAAACGCTGCCGCGCACCGTGGACTCTGAGCCCAGCGGCACGCCGAGCGAGCGGCATCCCGCACGTGGGGGAGCAGGAGCTCCGGCTCCGAAGCTCCGTGTAGTTCCTCAGGACGCCGATACGTCCGACAGCGAGAACGATGTCCCCGATCCCGAGAAAGTGCGCGAGGCCGGTTCCGAGAGTCTCGTCCGCAAGCTCCGCACCCGGTCGCTCTCGATCTCCGAGGCACGGCAGGTGCTGCGAGGGCACCACCTCGACGCGGGGCAGATCGACGACGTGATCGACGACTTCTGTCGCCGGGGTTACCTCGACGATGTGATGCTCGCGAATCAGCTCGTCGAGTCGGGGACGCAGCGGAAGGGGCAGGGTCGTGTGGCCCTCTCCCGCGCGCTGGCGCAGCGCGGCATCCCGCGCGACGTGGCCGACGCGGCGCTCGATGAGCTCCCCGACGATGATGCCGAGCGCGCCCTCGACTTCGCGCGGACCAAGGCCCGCTCACTCAGTCGCCTCGATGGGGATACAGCGCTGCGGCGGCTCATGGGACAGCTGGCGCGACGTGGCTACGGCGGGTCCGTCGCGATGACCGCTGCGAAGACCGCGCTGGCAGAGGTGACGTTCGGCGGCGGTCGGCCGACGGGTGTCAGGTTCGTCGACTCCGACTGATCCGCGTCGACGTGGTCTGATCTGGCTTGCGTCCTGAACAGGACTGGAGCATGAAGCACGGTGCGGCGCGAGCCCCGAGAGCAGGCCTGGAAAGCGCTCGTAGAATGGGACGATCATGACTATCCCTCGCAGCGAACCGACGATCATCACGGCGTCGTCCGCGTCCGTCGACGTCGACGGACGACACAGGTCCTATGAAGTGCGCACCTTCGGGTGCCAGATGAACGTGCACGACTCCGAGCGTCTCTCCGGCTCCCTCGAGAGCGCGGGGTATGTCCGTGCGACGCCCGGCGATGAGGCCGACGTGGTCATCATCAACACCTGTGCCGTTCGTGACAACGCGTCAGACAAGCTCTACGGCACACTCGGTCAGCTCGCCGGTGTGAAGCGGCGCAAGGACGGCATGCAGATCGCCGTCGGCGGCTGCCTCGCACAGATGGACAAGCAGGCGGTTCTCGACAAGGCGCCGTGGGTCGATGTCGTGTTCGGCACGCACAACATGGGGTCGCTGCCCGGGCTGCTCGAGCGAGCGCGCCACAACGGCGAGGCGGAGCTCGAGATCCTCGAGTCGCTCGAGGTGTTCCCCTCGACGCTCCCGACCAAGCGCGACGCCGCGCACAGCGGCTGGGTCTCGATCTCGGTCGGCTGCAACAACACCTGCACGTTCTGCATCGTCCCCAGCCTGCGTGGCAAGGAGAAGGATCGTCGTCCCGGCGACATCCTCAACGAGATCCGGCTGCTGGTCGAAGATGGGGCCATCGAGGTCACGTTGCTGGGACAGAACGTGAACTCCTACGGCGTCGAGTTCGGCGACCGTCAGGCATTCGGCAAGCTGCTCCGCGCCACCGGCGAGATCGACGGTCTCGAGCGCGTGCGCTTCACGAGCCCGCACCCGGCCGCGTTCACCGACGACGTGATCGATGCGATGGCCGAGACATCGAACGTGATGCCGCAGCTGCACATGCCGTTGCAGTCCGGCAGCGACCGCATCCTCAAGGCGATGCGCCGCTCCTACCGGAGCGAGCGGTTCCTCGGCATCCTCGATCGCGTCCGCGAACGCATGCCGCACGCGGCCATCACGACCGACATCATCGTCGGGTTCCCCGGTGAGACCGACGAGGACTTCGAAGACACGATGCGCGTCGTCGAGCAGGCGAGGTTCTCGAGTGCGTTCACGTTCCAGTACTCGATCCGAGAGGGCACACCCGCGGCGACCATGGAGGATCAGATCCCCAAGGCCGTCGTGCAGGAGCGCTACAACCGCCTGATCGCCCTGCAGGAGCGCATTTCGCTCGAAGAGAGCCACAAGCAGATCGGCCGCGAGGTCGAGGTGCTCGTCTCCACGGGTGAAGGCAAGAAGGATGCGGAGACCCACCGTCTGACGGGTCGCGCGGAGGACAACCGCCTGGTGCACTTCGAAGTCACTCCTGGGTCGGACCTGCCGCGTCCGGGCGACGTCGTGACCGTCACGATCACGCACGCAGCGCCGTTCCACCTGCTCGCCGACGACCCCAGCGGCAACCCGCTGCGTATCCGTCGAACCCGCGGTGGCGACGCCTGGGACCGCGCGCAGTCCGAATCGTGCGCTGTGCCCGCTCCTGCTGACGGCGAGGCGAAGCGGACAGTCTCGCTCGGGCTCCCGACGCTGCGCGTCGGCGTGTGAGCGACATCTCCGCATCGGAGGCCGGCACGCTGCCACAGCTGTGGGCGATCGTCGGGGCGACCGGCACAGGGAAGAGCGACCTCGCGCTCGATCTGGCTGAGGAGCTTCGGGCGCGAGGCAACCCGGCGGAGATCGTCAACGCGGATGCGATGCAGCTCTACCGTGGAATGGATATCGGAACCGCGAAGCTGCCGCTGGATGAACGTCGAGGCATCCCGCACCACCTGTTCGACGTCAGAGACGTCACGGAAGAGGCCGCGGTCGCTTGGTACCAGCCGCTCGCGCGAGCTGCCGTCTCCGATATCCATGCTCGCGGCGGCGACGCGATCCTCGTCGGTGGCTCCGGGCTCTACGTGTCGAGCGTCGTCTATGACTTCCAGTTTCCGCCTCGTGACCCGGCGCTGCGAGCTCGGCTCGAAGCGGAGCTCGTATCCCACGGTATCGATGCGCTCCTCGCCAGACTCCGCGAGCTCGACCCCGAGACCGCGGCGCGCATCGACCCGAAGAACGACCGTCGGGTGATCCGTGCTCTCGAGGTCTTGCAACAGGGGAGCGGCACGCATGGCGCTGCGCTCCCTGAAGAACCCGTGCTCTGGCATCCCCGCACCCGACTGATCGGTGTGCACGTGGAACGTGCCCTGTTGGTCGAGCGGTTGGATGCACGCGTCGAGCGGATGTGGCGAGACGGGCTCGTGCACGAGGTCGATGACCTGCGCGTCAAGGGGCTCGATGCCGGCGTGACGGCGCGGAAGGCGATCGGCTACGCGCAGGCCCTCGGGCAGATCGAGGGCAGACTCCGCGAATCGGAGGCCATCGCAGAGACGCAGGCCCTCACCAGGCGCTACGCGCGCAGGCAGGTCTCCTGGTTCAAGCGGTACCGCGGCCTCACCTGGCATCAGCCGCCGGTCGACGCCCGCTCGCTGCTGGCGGATTGACCTCGATGTCGGTGGTCGATGGCATTCTGGCGGCATGACCACGCACTATTACACGGCATCGAGCCTCGACGGATTCATCGCGACGACCGATCACTCGCTGGACTGGCTGCTCAAGCAAGACATCGACCAGGAGGGCCCGATGTCCTACGGCGGTTTCGAAGCAGGTATCGGGGCGCTGGCGATGGGAGCCTCGACCTTCGAGTGGGTGCTGCGAAACGAGGCGGGGAGCGCCTGGCCGTACTCGCAGCCGATCTGGGTGTTCACCCATCGAGAGCTGCCGATTCCCGAGGGCGCAGACGTCCGGTTCGTTCAGGGCGACGTGGCATCCGCGCACCGCGAGATGACGACGGCAGCGGGTGCGAAGGACATCTGGATCGTCGGCGGAGGAGACCTGGTCGGGCAGTTCGCGGACGCCGACCTGCTCGATGAGGTCTGGGTGCAGTACGCCCCGGTGACGCTCGGTACCGGTCAGCCGCTGCTGCCGCGAGTGCTGGATCTCGAGTTGCTCGACGTTGCTCGCAATCGCAACTTCCTCTGCGGGCGGTACCGCCTGCAGAAGGACTGAGCAACAGATCCTACACTCGAAGGTTGGAGAAGGAGGATCGTTCATGAAATGGAGCATCCGGGCGTTCGACGAAGTCGATACCGAGGCAGTCGTGGCGCTGTGGGAAGAAGCCGGACTCACGCGTCCATGGAACGATCCGCGCCTCGACATCGAGCGCAAGAAGGCCGTGCAACCGGAGTCCTTCCTCGTCGCCGTCGCCCCGGCATCCGACGATGAAGACACGGATACCGTGGTCGGATCCGTGATGGCCGGCTACGACGGTCATCGCGGCTGGCTCTACTATCTCGCCACGGCGAAGTCGCATCGCGGTCTCGGCGTGGCCCGGAGCCTTGTGGAGGCTGCGGAAGCGCTGCTCGCCCGGATGGGCTGCCCGAAGGTGCAACTCATGGTGCGGGAAGGCAATGAAGCGGTGCTCGGTTTCTACGATGCGCTCGTCTACGAACGTTTCTCGGTGTCACAGACGGGCAAGCGTCTCGTCGTCGACGCCTGATCCTGTTCCCTAGACTGAGGGCATGGTCGCATTCACCAAAGGTCATGGCACCGGCAACGATTTCGTCATCATCGCGGACCCTGACGGTGAGCTCGACCTCACGGCCGAGCAGGTGGCCGCTCTGTGCGATCGGCACTTCGGGATCGGCGCCGACGGTGTGCTGCGTGTCGTGCGCTCGACAGCGATCCATGAGGGGGCTGCGAGCCTTGCTGAGGAGCCTGCGGCCGAGTGGTTCATGGACTACCGGAACGCCGACGGGTCCATCGCCGAGATGTGCGGCAACGGCATCCGCGTGTTCGTGCACTACCTGGTGCGATCCGGGCTCGCGACCATCGAACCCGGCTCGACCCTGCCGATCGGCACTCGCGCAGGCGTGCGGGATGTGACCAGCAGTCAGTCCGGTTACCAGGTCGATCTCGGTCGCTGGCGGCTCACCGGCACCGACCCGCTCGTGACCACCGACGGCCTGCCCGTCGCGCGTCCGGGGCTCGGCATCGACGTGGGCAACCCGCATGTCGTGGTCGCCCTCGCATCCGACGTCGAGCTGGCGTCGCTCGAACTGCATCGAGCACCCGAACTCGACCCCGCGCTCCCCGCGGGCGCGAACGTCGAATTCGTCGTCCCCGGTGACCCGCTCGTCCGTGACGGGATCGGTCACGTGCGCATGCGCGTCTCCGAGCGGGGCGTCGGTGAGACGCTCAGCTGCGGCACCGGCGTCGCAGCCACCGCTCTGGCCGTCCGGTACTGGGCCGGCGCGCAGGCCCCCGACCACTGGCGCGTCGAGGTCCCCGGCGGCACGCTCGGAGTTCGGATGTTCCCGGCGGAAGACGGCGAGCATGTCGCTCTGTCGGGGCCGGCGCAGCTCGTGTTCCAGGGTGAAGTCGACCTGATCTGAACTCCTCCCGACCTGCCCCGCCGGGCTGCGGAGCAGCCGGCGCGGAGACGGTGCCGATCAGGCGATCGAGATGGGTTCGGTCGGCGGCGTGCCGTGCTTGCGCACCTTCAGCACGCGATAGCCCTTGCCGGTGGCGGTGCGGAAGACGCTGAACCCGGGGTGGAACGTCGACCCGATCCATCGCTGCAGCGAATCGGCGCCGAGGTTGCGCTGCACCACGAGCCACGCCTCACTGCGTTCGTCGAGCCGGGGGATCCAGCGTTCGAGCAGTCCGTGCAACTCGTTCTTGCCCACTCTGATCGGCGGGTTCGAGCGGATCGTCCGGAAGGTGACGTCGGCGGGAACATCATCGGGCAGCGAAGCGTTGACATTGGTGAGGCCGAGCGATGCGGCATTGCGGCGCACGAGATCGAGCGCCCGCTCGTTCACGTCCACGGCCCACACGGTGGCATGCGGCGACGCGAGCGCCATCGAGAGCGAGATCGGTCCCCACCCGCTGCCGAGGTCGAGAAGGTGACCTCCCGGCGGTACCGGAGGCGTGTTGGCGAGAAGCACTGCAGTACCGGCATCCAGGCGATCCGGGCTGAAGACGCCACCAGCGGTGGTGAGGTCCAGCTCGCGGCCCGCGAGCGTCACACGGATCGCGCGCAGGTTCTCGGAACTTGCCGGGGTCGCAGTGAAGTAGTGGTCAGACCCCATACGGTGAGCGTACCGGACACCGGGGGATAAGGTTAAGGCTCGTAACAGAAGGCAGAGACAAGGGACGGATGACGGACACCAGTACACCCCACACCGGCGATGAGGCACTCGATCGCGTACTCGCGAATGCGGAGACGCGCACAGAGGCTCGAGTCTTCGGTGCAGCACAGGCGCTGCAAGACAGCTCGACCGCGGCGCACACCTCCTCGGACGGCAACCAGTGGGACCTGGAGGACCGGCACGCACTTCGGAGAGTCGGCGGTCTGTCGACCGAACTCGAAGACGTCACCGAGGTCGAGTATCGACAGCTGCGCCTCGAGAACGTCGTGCTCGTCGGCGTGTACCCGCAGGGCGCGCAGGAGGATGCCGAGAACTCGCTCCGCGAACTCGCCGCCCTCGCCGAGACCGCAGGAGCCGTCGTGCTCGATGGCGTGCTGCAGCGCCGACCGCACCCGGACGCCGCAACGTACCTCGGGCGCGGCAAGGCGCAGGAGCTCAAGGACATCGTCGCCGCTGTCGGCGCCGACACCGTGATCGCCGACACGGAGCTCGCTCCGAGCCAACGTCGCGCCCTGGAAGACGTCGTCAAGGTCAAGGTCATCGACCGTACGACTGTCATCCTCGACATCTTCAGCCAGCATGCGAAGAGCCGCGAGGGCAAGGCTCAGGTCGAGCTCGCGCAGCTCGAGTACCTGCTCCCGCGCCTGCGCGGCTGGGGTGATTCCATGAGCCGGCAGGCGGGTGGCCAGGTCGGCGCCGGCGGCGCCGGTATGGGGTCGCGTGGTCCTGGTGAGACGAAGATCGAGCTCGATCGCCGCCGCATCCGCACGAAGATGGCGCTGCTACGTCGGCAGATCCGTGATTTCGGGCCCGCGCGCGAGGCGAAGCGCGCCGAGCGTCGTCGCAACACGATCCCCTCCGTGGCGATCGCGGGGTACACGAACGCCGGGAAGTCCAGCTTGCTCAACGCGCTGACGAGCGCCGGCGTCCTGGTCGAGAACGCACTGTTCGCGACGCTCGATGCGACGGTCCGTCGTTCCGAGACCGCTGACGGTCGCGTCTACACGATCACCGACACGGTCGGTTTCGTGCGCAACCTGCCGCCGCAGCTGGTGGAAGCCTTCCGCTCGACGCTCGAAGAGGTCGGCGAGGCAGACGTCGTGCTGCACGTCGTCGACGGCTCGCACCCGGACCCCGCGGGTCAGCTGCAGACGGTCCGCGATGTGATGGGCGATGTGGGTGTGCGCGACCTGCCGGAGATCGTGGTCTTCAACAAGGCCGACCTGATCCCCGACGACGAGCGTCTCGTGCTTCGCGGACTCCAGCCGAATGCGCACTTCGTCTCGTCGCGGTCGGGCGAGGGTGTGCCGGAGTTGCGCGCTGCGATCGAGGAGGCGCTGCCGAAGCCCGCCGTCGAGGTGAACGCGGTGGTGCCGTATGACCGCGGCGATCTCGTCGCAGCGATCCATGAGACCGGCATGCTGCTGGCCGTCGAGCACCAGGAGGACGGCACGGCCGTGCACGCCAGGGTCTCGGAGCGTCTGGCAGCCGAGCTCGCGCCGTACACGCGATGATCACGGACGCGCGCTGACTCAGCGCGCGATGAACCGGGCTTCCACCGTCGCCGCGACGACGATCTCCTCAGGTTCGTAGTCCATCGCCGGCGCGGAGTCAGCGGCGAACGCCGCGCCGCGAGCCTTCAGCATCATGGGAGCCGCAGGGCTCGGCTGGCCGCTGGAGATGAGTCCGACATCGGCGATCTCCTGCGGCGTGACCTCGGCGAGACCAAGGGCGTTCGCATAGGCGGTGGCGCGGGCGACCGCGACGCCGACGGCAGCGGCGGCGACCTCGCTCTCGACGCGAGCGCGAGTCTCGGGAGTGAGGTGCCAGTCGACCCAGCCCACCTCCACGCCATCCCAGGCGGAGACATCGGACACCCAGACCGACAGTTCAGAGGCCTCGGTGAAGGTCGCTGTGAGGTCGACGCTGGCGTAGTACACCGGCGCGAGCCGCTTGCCGTCCGCGTTCCAGGGGCGCTCGGCGCGCACCGACAGCCGCTTGCTGCTCCAGTCGACGACCGTGCCGGCATCCGATCGCTCCGTGATGCTCGTGCGCACCGGTTCGGTCAGCCGCATCACCGCGTCGACCACAGCGGCGCGCTCCGGCCCCTCGGTGCGGATGCTCACGCTGATCGTGGCCCGTTCAGGGGCGACCCTCGCCTCGTGCTCGCCGCGGACGGTGACAGTCACTTCGCTCATGCGCCGACTCTACGCCAGCGGCCTTCGGGAATGGCGTGGCCGCGGCATCCGTTGTATCCTGTGATGCTGGGGTTCCCGAATCCCAGGAAGTGACAATTCAACAGTGCGACAGCGGCTCCTTCGAAGAAGGAATACGGGGCTGATCGGTTTCGACAGCGTCTGTACATCCACGAGAAGCGGGCCGAGGATGCAGAGTTATCTCGTAAACGCTCTCTGCAAAAAAATAGTTGCCGAAACCAAGCGCAACGACTTCGCCCTCGCTGCATAAGCGAGCCCGATAGTCCGTCAGACCGTGTGTGATTCCGTCACGGACCCTGGCGTCATTTAGGAATCTTGCTGTGTGACGGCGTCTGGACGTCACGCGGGACTCTTCCCAGGCTGGGCTTGTCGACTTAGGTGTCTGTGACAAAGGTCGGAGCCGAGCAGAACGTCTTCACAGACTGCGCCCGGAGAAGGCGTGGATTTTCAGCGTTGGACGGGGGTTCGATTCCCCCCAGCTCCACCAAGCTGCTGTCGCGAGAACGAAGGCCTCGGGCCGCTGGGAACAGCGGGTCCGAGGCCTTTGTCATACCCGGGGTCGACCAGCGCGGGACGGGTTCTCGTCAAGATCGAGCACCCACTCGTTCATCGTGAGACCGGCCCCACGGAAGGCCGCGGTCATCGTGCCGGCCAGCCGGAAGCCGGCGCTCCGACAGAGCGCGTTCGACGGCGGGTTCGTCGTCTCCGGGAACGCGACGAGGTGCCTCCTGCCGTCAGCGTGCGCGCGCGCATCAGCGATCAGCAGCCCGAGGCCCCGACCGGCGACGCCCTGCCGCTGGGCCTCCGGCAGCACGAACCAACCGGTCTCGAGTGCGTCCTCATCGCGCCAACGCGTCTTCCAGTGCCCGATGGAGCCGAGCGGCTGCCCGTCGGACTCGATCACGAACATTCGAGCTTCACGCGTCGCGACCAGACGGAGATAGCGTTCGTGCCTGTCGAGCAGCAATTCCTCGGTCTCGGGTCCGTTCAGGTGCGCGGTCATCTCGGGCGTGTTCGCGCGGTACAGCAGGGGGAGATCGTCGTCGTGCCAGAGCCGCAGTGCGAAGGAGGACATGCATGCAGCCTGGCATGGGCCTCCGACAACGCCGCGGCGCGCGATCAAGCCGGACTGCGCCTGGCCGGCATGCCGGTGCGGGCACGACGCTTCGCGCGGATGTACACCGCAGGGGTGGAGCCGAACACCTGCCGGAACGCCTTGATGAACCCGGTCGTCGTGCCGTAGCCGATGATCTCGGCGGTCTCCTGCACGGAGGTCCCATCCACCAGCAGCCGCTCTGCCGCATACACGCGTGCGCGAGTCCGCCACTGCGTGAACGAGAGGCCCGTATCGGCGAGGAACGCGCGGTGGAGCGTCTTGCTGCTGACCCCGAGCGCGGCGGACCAGTCCGCGAGGTCACGCTGTTCCTGCGGGTCATGGAGGATCGCCTCTGCCACCTGTCGCGCGCGTGGATCTGCAGGCACGGCGAGGGCGTCGTAGCTCTCCTCGGTCGATGACAGGATCTCGAGCAGCAGCGCCAGCGAGGCATCCAACCGCGCGTGGTGGAACTGGCGGGCGCAGAGGCTCTGCACGATCGCGATGCCGACGGGGTCGGCAGGGAGCACGAGTGGGCGACCCCACCGCTGCTGGGGGAGTCGGATGCTCTGTTCGAGGTAGAGGCTGAACATGTCTTCTGCACCCACCATCTGCATCTCGTGCTCGACCAGAGCCGGCACCCACGCGAAATGGTCGCCGTGCAGATGCCATCGGGAGTCGCCGACCCGAACTCGAGCGCCGCCGGGAATCAGTGCCAGCTGGTCGGCCGCGTGCACATGCGGCTCGAAGTACTGGTCCGGTGCGACTCTCTCGTGATGCGCTTCGAATTTCTCGGATGTCGCTCCAGGCACAGGTTCTCGTTTCGCAAGGCCGATCTTCGGGTTCGATCGAACTGAACGGACATCCAGGACGTGGTCGAGGCGGATTCATGTCCACTCGGAACGATAGCGGATTAGGTAAGCCTTTACTATGTTGGTGCCTCGTCACCCGTGCATTCCACCCGAGGAGTCCCATGTCCCGCCCTGTCAGGCGCGCCCAGCGCGCGCTCGTCGTGCTCACAGCGCTCACCGTCGCCGCCTCCATGCTCTCGGCGTGCGCCCCCACCGACGCCGAAGGGAGCGGCCCCGGCTCCGCGGCATCCTCCGACGGCTACCCCGTCAGCGTCGAGCACGTCTACGGTGAGACCACGATCAACGAGAAGCCGCAGCGCATCGTGACGCTCGGCTGGTACTCGCAGGACGTCGTGGCGGCGCTCGGTGAGGTGCCGGTCGGCGTCGAGGACTTCAGCTGGGGCAACGTGGACACGTACCTGCCCTGGTTCGCCGACAAGGTCGAGGAGCTCGGTGGCGAGCTCCCCGAGATCATCCAGTTCACGGATGCCGGCGAGTACGACTTCGAGCAGATCCTGGCCCTCGCGCCAGACGTGATCCTCGCGAACCACTCCGGCATCACCGAGACGGACTACAAGCGCCTGACGGAGATCGCGCCGACGGTCGCGTTCGCCGAGTCGACGTGGGCTTCTGATCGGGAGCAGCTCACCCTCACCGTCGGTTCCGTGCTCGACAAGAAGGACGAGGCGCAGCAATTGCTGGACGACGCGGATGCCGCCGTCGCCGCTGCCGCCGCAGCCCACCCCGAGTTCCAGGACATCGTCTTCAGCTACGGCTGGTTCCTCGGCGAGGGGGAGACCTCGCTCGGCCTGTACCTGCCCCGGGACCCGCGCGTCCCGCTGCTGGAAGAGCTCGGCTTCACTGGATCGCCTGATATCGCCGCGCTCGAGGGGACGACGAAGGAGTTCTACGCGAACGTCAGCCTCGAGGAGCTCGGCGACATCGAGTCGCAGTTCCATGTCGGCTGGGCGAACACGCCGGCCGACGTGACCCACACGATCGAGGATCCGCTGGTCGCACGCTGGGCGCCGATCGCCGCCGGCTCGTACTACTTCTTCGTAGACCAGCGCCTGGCGTGGGCGACGACCGCGCCGAGCGTGCTGAGCATCCCTTCGACCATCGATGACCTCGCCGACGCCCTCGCGAGCGCGGTTCCTGCCGCGAACTGATCGGTGTCGATGCTGGTGAGCCGCACCGCGGAGCGTCCTGTGACGTCTCGCGGCGCGGCCGCGCGCACTGGGGGCCTGGTCATCGCCCTGGTGGTGCTGGGCGTCGCCGTGCTGCTGAGTCTGATGGTCGGGGCAAAGGCACTTGCCCCCGCGACGGTCATCGCGGCCCTCTTCGACTTCGACGGATCCGACGCGCAGGCGATCGTCCGTGATTCGAGACTTCCTCGCACAGTCGTCGGTCTGGTGGTCGGTCCGGCACTCGGCGTGTGCGGCGCGCTGATCCAGGCGTTCACGCGGAACCCGCTCGCGGATCCCGGCATCCTCGGGGTGAATGCCGGCGCGACCTTCGCAGTGACCATCGGCGTCGGACTCCTCGGCGTGCGCGGACCGAACGCGTACGTCTGGTTCGCATTGATCGGCGCGCTCCTGGTGACACTCGTCGTCTACCTCATCGGCGCTGCGGGGCGCAGTGGCCCGTCGGCTGGGCGCATGACGCTCGCCGGTGTCGCGATCGGCGCGGTGCTCAGCGGCATCACCTCGATCGTGATGCTGAAGAACCTCGAGGTGTTCAGCACGCTTCGCTTCTGGGGACTCGGCAGCCTCGGCGGGAGGGACGACAGTGCGGTCGTGATCATCGCGCCGTTCATCGCGATCGGCCTGGTGACCTCGTTCCTGATCGCGCGTCCGCTGAACGCGATCGCGCTGGGCGATGACCTCGGACGCACGCTGGGCGCCGGCCTCGTCCGCACACGGGTGATCGCGATCATCGGCGTGACGATCCTGGCAGGCGGTGCGACCGCGCTTGCCGGCCCGATCGCGTTCATCGGTCTCATGGTGCCGCACGCGGTCCGGTGGTTCACCGGGCCGGATCAGCGCTGGATCATCCTGTACTCGGCCATCGTCGCGCCGAGCATGCTCCTGCTGTCCGACGTCATCGGTCGAGTGGTCCTCCCGTCCGGTGAGCTGCAGGTGAGCATCGTGACCGCGGTCATCGGGGCTCCGGTGCTGATCCTGCTCGCGCGTCGGAAGCGGGTGAGCGGGCTGTGAGCGCCGTGATCCCTGACGACGCGCCGCGGATGCTCTCGCTCCGCGTCGGCGGCGGCATCTGGCGTGTGGAACTGCGCACGCTCGTGATCAGGTTCGTCCTGGTCGCGCTGCTCCTCGCCGTCGGTGTCGCAGCGCTCACGATCGGCACGTACCAGCTCGACGCATCCGAGGTGCTGTCAGCGCTCTCGGGCGGAGGAGAGGACACCATCAGGAAGCTCGTGGTGGAGTGGCGCCTGCCGCGGGTGCTGTTCGCCGTGCTCGGCGGGCTCGCACTCGGGATCAGCGGCGCGATCTTCCAGTCGCTCACGAGGAATCCGCTCGGCAGCCCCGACGTCATCGGCTTCGACGCGGGATCGTACACCGGGGCGCTGATCGTGATGCTCGTGCTCGGCAGCGTCTCGTACGCCGTGATCGCCACCGGCGCGGTCCTCGGCGGCGTGATCACCGCGCTCCTCGTGTACCTCCTGGCCTATCGCCGCGGCATCCAGGGCTTCCGGTTCATCATCGTCGGAATCGGCGTCTCCGCCTTCCTCGTCGGGATCAACAGTTACCTGCTCATCAGCACCGGTATCCAGGAGGCGAGAGCTGCGGTCGCCTGGGGCTTCGGTTCGTTCTCGGCCCTGGGGTACGAGCAGTTGCTGCCGTTCGTGCTGGTGCTCGCGGCGATTCTGCCGTTCATCGCGATCACGCGGCGCGGGTTCGCGCAGTTGGAGCTCGGTGATGACGCCGCCAAAGCGCTGGGCGTCGGCGTCGAGCGCACGCGTCTCACGATGACCGTGCTCGGGGTGGCGCTCACCGCCATCGTCACGGCCGCCGCAGGGCCGATCGCGTTCGTCGCACTCGTCGCACCGCAGGTGGCGCGCCGACTCGTCCGTTCACCTGGCCTCGATCTGGTCAGCGCCGGCATCATGGGCGCGCTGCTCCTGGTGTCAGCGGACTTCATCGGTCAGCGGATCGACATCACCGTCGGGCTCGTCACCGTCGTGCTCGGCGGTGGCTACTTCGCCTGGCTGCTCATCAGGGAAGGATTCCGTCGATGACCGAATCGCACACCGCACGTCTCCGCGCCGCAGACGTGACCATCGGCTACGACCGCAGGATCATCTCCGCCGACCTGTCGGTCGACATCCCCGACCGATCGTTCACGGTCATCGTCGGTCCGAACGCGTGCGGCAAGTCCACGCTGCTGCGTGCGCTGTCGAGGCTCATCGATCCGGAGAAGGGCCACGTGCTGCTGGATGGCAAGGACATCCACGACTACCGCGCCAAGGAGGTCGCCCGCCGCGTCGGACTGCTCCCGCAGAGTTCGCTGGCGCCCGACGGCATCCGTGTCGCCGACCTCGTGGCCCGTGGCCGCTACCCCCACCAGACGATGCTGCGGCCATGGTCGGATGCCGATGAGGTCGCTGTCGACGAGGCGATGGCCGCCACCGGGGTCACTGCGCTCGCTGGGCGTCTGGTCGACGAGCTCTCCGGCGGGCAGCGGCAGCGCGTCTGGGTCGCCATGGTCCTTGCGCAGCAGACGCCGCTGCTGCTGCTCGACGAACCGACGACGTTCCTCGACATCGCGCACCAGATCGAGCTGCTCGAGCTGTTCACCGACCTGCACGAGGCGGGAAGCACGCTGGTCGCCGTGCTGCACGACCTGAACCACGCGGCCCGCTATGCCACGCACCTGATCGCGATGAAGGACGGAGCCGTGGTCGCCGAGGGGAGCCCGAGCGAGATCGTCACGGCCGAACTCGTCGAGGAGGTGTTCGGGTTGCCGTGCATCGTGGTTCCGGATCCGATCACCGGGAAGCCGAGTGTCGTACCGATCGGGCGGATGCGCGCTCAGCGCGAGCGGTGAGCTTCAGCCGTTCCATCCGATGAGTAGGAGGCTCTGCTTGGTGTCTGCGAGTTTCACCCAGCCGTCGTCGAAGAGGTAGGTCATGCCGTACCCGTCATCGTCGGTGCCCATCGAGAACCGGGGGTCCTCAGTGAAGTACGTCCCCTCGGGGCCGTCCTCTCGGGTCCACCCGGAGGCGAGCAGCGACGACTGCGCCTTCGTGGCGTCCTCTGGGCTGATCTCCGACCAGCCGTAGAGCTGTCCGTGGTCGGAGCCGACCGAGTAGTCCCCCCAGAAGCACAGCAGACCCTCCGTCAGTTCGACGTCACCGATCACGAACGCGGTGGGTTCGGCGGTCCAGCCGGCATCCGTGAGCGCCTGCACCGTGCCAGCCGAGATCATCGACTCGCAGGAGATCGGGGCGTCTGTCGCGGCCGGTGTCGGCGTGCTTGCCGGCGCCGCGCTCGGTTCGGAACGCGGCGACGTCGACGGCGACGTCGCCTCCTCGGGGGCGGCAGGGGCCGAGCACGCGGTCAGGGCGGCCAGCAGGAGCAGGGCTCCGGCTGCTGCTGACGTGGTGCGGCTTCTCATCGTTGGCCTCTGGGTCGGTTCACTCGTGCAGGAGCGTCAGGAATGCATCGTGGAGGATGCCGTTGGTTGCGAGTGTCGAGCGCGCCGAGATCGTCTCGACGCCGTCGAACGAGGTCATCCGGCCGCCGGCCTCGCGCACGATCGCCACTGCTGCAGCGATGTCGTACTCCTTGACGTCGAACTCGGCGACCATGTCGACCCGCCCTTCGGCGAGCAGCATGTACGCGTAGACATCGCCGTATGCACGGTCGCGCCAGACCCGGTCGGCGAGGGCGAGCAGCTGGTCGCGGTGACCGGAGGCGGTCCACTGTCCGATGCTCTGGAAGCTGACGCTGGCGTCGTCCAGTGAGGAGACTGCCGAGGTCTGCAGTCGGCGCGGTTCGGTCTGCGTGTTCGTCCAGGCGCCGGCGCCCGAGGATGCCCACCAGCGGCGTCCCAACGCGGGCATGCTGACCACGCCGACCTGCGGCACGCCATCGATCGCGAGGGCGATCATGGTGCCCCACAGGGGGACTCCGCGGAGGAAGTTCGCGGTGCCGTCGATCGGGTCGATGATCCACTGCCGGTGCGTGTCGCCCTCGGCGCCGAACTCCTCACCGAAGATGCCGTCATCCGGGCGCTCGACCGCGAGGATCTCGCGGATGGCACGCTCGGTGGCGAGATCGGCGTCCGTCACGTGCGAGTTGTCGGCCTTGGTCGAGATGACGAGATCGGCCGCGTCGAAGCGCGGGAACGACTGCGCGTCGGCGGCATCCGCGAGGCGGAGGGCGAGCGTCAGGTCGGCGTCATGGACTGGGGAAACGGCGTCGGCGCTGGGGGAGGCGGTCACGCACTCAGGATACGTCAGGCGTGCCCTGGCAGCATGCGGCGGCGTCACAGGGAGAAGCGCGGGGGAGCCTCTGCCTGAAAAGCAGAAAAGCCTCGATGACTGGCGAGAGTGACGTCGAATCTCGATCACGAAGACGCTCACGGTCAACGGCACGCGCGCTCCTATTATCGGAGAGACCCAAGACCCGTGCGGGCATCCGCGAGGCACCCATCCCGCCGCACCTCCCGGATGACCTTCGAACCCAGATCGGGAAGCGACCGA
This sequence comes from Microbacterium oxydans, assembly GCF_000956525.1. GTDB lineage: Bacteria > Actinomycetota > Actinomycetes > Actinomycetales > Microbacteriaceae > Microbacterium > Microbacterium oxydans_A. The sequence goes on along the minus strand of NZ_JYIW01000026.1, from coordinate 702,150 downwards.
AGTCTGCACCCGTGTTCGGGAATTGAGAGAGCGAACCCGAGACCACCGCTGAGTCGCTGGATGGGCCACGCGAGCTGCCAGACGACCGTAGACGTCTATGGGCACCTACTCCAGACGAAGCCGAACGTGGACGTGCTGGACGACGTCATGCGCGCGGCCGAGGACTCGGTCGTCATCACTCCGCTGAGAAGACTTGGCTAGCGGCGGGGCGGACGTGGCGGGAGCGGATAACGCCATGTCTGCTCTTCACCTTCAGGAGCGTTGCGCCACTGAACAGTGATGGTCGAGTCTCGAGTGCCCATCGTCCGCACGGCCATGAACTGGATCCCTTCGCCGGGCTTCAGCTCCCCTTCACGCTGCCACTCGCCACCCTGGAGCATCGTCTCGTCTGCGGAGAGCACGACGTCGAAGGCGCTCGCCTCACCGGTGTTCTCGAGCAAATACATGTCGCCCTGGAAGTGAGTCAGCGACCAACTGACTTTCGTCGGGGCGGGCGCGCTTAAAACATGCAGATCGCCGACATTGATCCCGTCGGAGGCGAGCTTATCCAGCGCGTCCGCAATTCGCGTCATGGTGTCGATGGTGAGTCGGCTCGCGGCCTCAGAACGCTCGGATGCCGCTTGGCTGGCTGCGTCGGCACGCTCGGCCCTGTCCGCCTCGCCCTTGGCAAGCTTGAGGTCATTCTTCTGACCGCTCCGCGCGATCCAGATGGACGCGATGATACCGCCGAGGGTCACGAGCGCGATGGTGGCTTGAATCCAGACGTCCGCCATCGATACTGCGACGATCGCGTCGTCTACATCCATGCGCATGTGCTCATACTGCCCTAGCTCGCCGACACCCGTCCAGCTGGGGCGCAGGCCGCGAACGTAACTCCGCTACGGCCGGGCAGTCTAGGGGCGACGGGCGATAGCACCAGACGAGAACCACTGCACCAGCGGTACTGCCAGCATCACTGCCGCCTCAGCCTCAGCCTCAGCCTGTGTGTTAGGCGCCCAGTCCGGCTGGCCCGCGTGACGACCCTGACCTGCCCAGAGCATCTGCACCATGCCCAGGAGCACAGCTGTGCTCGGGTGGTCCTTGTGCTGCTTCTTGATATCGAGCGCCCAGTCTTTCTGATCACGCATCACCGCGAAAACTTTGCCGAGGGTCGCGTTCGGGTCGGACGGAATCACGGTCGGGATCGCAGCGGCCTCGACCGCGAGCACCGCTTGACGATAACCCGTCTCGGGCTTGGGGTCCACCCCGAAAACGGCGTGCCAAGCCTCCGAGAGCAGGGGGCCAGCGTGCCCCGGTGTTGACATCGCCGTGTCTGCGGCCTCCTGCACTCCCTCGGGAACGCGCTTCTCGAGACCAGCCAATCCGGCGCGTATGCCGATTTTCCACTCTGACCCACAGTCGAGGAGAATCCGATCCAAATCGCTGAGCGTGGAATCGTACTCAGCAGCCGTGAGCGTGTAGACCATGAAGTCCAGTAGTTGGATGTACTCGCTCGGATAGTCGTTGAGGTGTGATTCGAGCTGGCGGAAACCGTAGTCCTCCATCAGTCCGCTGTACAGGACGCCGGGTATGCGCCGCTTCTGGTCAAAGACGCGCAACACCTTGGCTTCGCGCGAACCCGTCGGCGTGATGAGCGGCTCCAACCACCCGGCCAGTGGGCGACGCATCCACATCGGGATACCAGAGACAAGGGCCGCCTGCTTCTCGGGAGTGCTGCCAATCGGATACCAAGCCATACGCCCATCCTCTCCGATGCGTCGAACCCTGCCCCACTGAGACACGCGCTGGTTTCGCGCTGTCGCCAAGTCAGCCGGTGCACCAGCATCAGAGGCAGGAAGCAGAAAAGCCTCGATGACTGGCGAGAGTCATCGAGGCTGATCCGTGCACCCCCTCGGACTTGAACCGAGAACCCACTGATTAAGAGTCAGTTGCTCTGCCGATTGAGCTAGAGGTGCGTGGCCTGGGAAGAACCCCGGCCGAGGAATTACATTACCAGTCGATCGACGGCATGTGAAATCGAGCTCGGCCAGTGTGCCTCCCGGGCGCGTCGCGGGTCAGGCCGCGTCGCCGATGAGGATCGCCTCGGCGTCTTCGACAGCGGCGTCAGCCGGCGCATCGTCGATGTGCGCGAGCACTTTACGGCCGAGGAACACCGTCAGGGCTGCCACCAGGACCGCGGCGGCAGCGAACAGGTAGGGCACCGTCGCGTTGGTCGCGTGCCACAGCAGTGCGGCGATCGGGGGAGCCATCGCCCCGCCGAGGAAGCGGACGGCGGAGTACGACGAGGATGCCACCGAGCGGGGGAGATCCGTCGCCTCCATCACGGCCTCGGTGAGCACGGTGTTCATCACGCCGAGGAGCAGACCGCCGACGACGATGCAGGCGACGAGGGCGCCGGCGCTGCCCACGACCAGGCCGGCGACGACGAGATCGACGGCGAGCAGCGGCAGGACGAGCAGGATGATGCGCGTGCGGGGCATCCGGCGCATCAGCACCGGCGCGACCCAGACACTCGTGACGGCGAGTGCGACGCCCCAGCCGAAGAACGTGAGACCGATGCCCATCGCGCCGAAGCCGAGCGGGAACGGCGAGAACGCCAGCAGCACGAAGAAGCCGATGTTGTAGAAGAGTGCGGCGACCGCCAGGATCGCGAGTGCTGGGCGACGCAGTGCCGTGAACGGCGCGGAGAACGCGATCGGCTTCCGCTCTTCGCGCGGGCCGCGCAGCAGCACGAGCACCGCGACGAAGGCGATGGCCATCAGGACGACCACGCCGAAGAACGGTCCGCGCCAGCTCTGCTCGCCGAGGAGACCGCCGAGAAGCGGGCCGATCGCGATGCCGAGGCCGAGCGCGGCCTCGTACAGGACGATCGCGGCGCTGCTGCCACCGGATGCCGCGCCCACGATGGTGGCGAGGGCGGTCGAGATGAAGAGTGCGTTGCCGAGACCCCAACCGGCGCGGAAACCGATCACGGCGTCGACGCTCCCGCTGATCGCGCACAGGAATGCGAACACGACGATCAGGCCGAGGCCGATCAGCAGGGTCGATTTCGCGCCGATGCGGCTCGAGATCCAGCTCGTCACGAGCATCGCGAGTCCGGTGACCAGAAGGTAGCTCGTGAAGAGCAGCTCGGTCTCGACCGGGCTCGCCTGCAGGGACTCCGCGATGGCCGGGAGGATCGGGTCGACCAGGCCGATGCCCATGAAGGCCACGACGCACGCGAATGCGACCGCCCAGACCTGCGCCGGCTGCTTCCAAGGGGATGCGGTGGGTGTGCCGCTCATCGGTGTGCTCCATCTCGTTCGGTGTCGGTGTGCGCTGCGAGGATCTCCGCAGCGCGGGTGATGGCGGCCCAGTCCTCGTCGCCCAGTCCGGCGAAGCGTGGGGCCAGCGTGTCGCGGAACTCCGCCCGCCAGGCGGTCAGCGCGGACGCTCCGGCCTTCGTGATGTCGACGACGATTCCGCGGGAGTCGGCGGCATCGGGGGAGCGGCTGACCAGCCCGTCACGTTCCAGCGTGCCGATCAGTCGCGTCATCCCCGGCTGCGTGGTGCGGGCCGCTTGGGCGAGCTCACCCACTCGTCGGCCGCCCTGCTGCTCGAGCAGGCTCAGGACGCGCCACTGGGCGGCTGGGGCTTCGTTACCGGCATCCTGCGCCGCGATGCGGGCAAGTGCATACGCGGAGAGGACGAGAGAGGGGATGACGTCAACACGTTCCATACCAAAGAGTATATACCTGTTGGTATGCAACGGTCGTGTCGTATGGATCCAGAGGTGTCAGCGCCGAGCGTTCGCGATGCGGGCCGAGAGCTCATGCGCGTGGGCGAGCAGCGTGCGACCGAGTTCGGCGATGCGCTCAGGGCCGAAGCGGAACGCCACGCCGGTCAAGCTCAGCGCCCATTCCGGACGGCCGGCGCGATCGAAGACGGCGGCCCCCATGCCCCAACTGCCCTCGACGATGAGCCCGGGGTTGATCGCATACCCGCGCCCCTTCGTCTCAGCGAGCCTGGTGCGCAGCGGGCCCTCGCGGTGCTGGCCGCCCCAGCTCTCCTCGAGCTCGGGATGGCGCTCGAGGTAGGCATCCACATCGTGGTCCGGCAGGAAGGCCAGGATCGCCAGTCCTGCACTCGCGACACCGAGAGGGAAGCGCACGCCCTCGCTCAACACGAACGAACGGATCGGGAATGACCCCTCCTCGCGGAGCAGGCAGACGGTCTCATCGGCGCGCCTCGCCGAGAAGAACGCGCTCTCCTCGGTCTTGACCGCGAGCGAGCGCACCAGGTCGCGGGCGAGCGCCGTGACGTCGTAGCGTGCTGCGGCCACGGTGCCCATCAGGAACAGCTCAGGCCCAGGCATCCAGCGGGTGCTGTCGTCGTCCCGGTCGACCAGGCCCTCAGCTCTGAGCGCGGTCAGCAAGCGATGCGCTGTGGAGCGGGAGAGGTCTGCGTCGCGTGCGAGTTCCTGCAGTGCTGCGCCACCCGGACCGCTTGCTGTCACGAGCCGGAGCAGGCGGGCGGCTCGGGCGATCGCCTGCGCTCCGGGCACGCTTCGATTTGGTTCCATAATGTGGACGCTAGCCCCCGGATCGACCACATCGCAAGAACCGGCTATCGCTCGCGGACGACACGGGGCGAGGCTGGAATCACACGGTTCGAAGGAGTGCGCGTGATCGACAAAGAATGGTCCACGGCGGCGGATGCTGTCGCCGACATCCCGGACGGGGCGTCGCTCGCGGTCGGAGGGTTCGGCCTCTCCGGCAACCCGATCGCGCTGATCGAGGCGTTGCTCGCGCAGGGCACCAGCGATCTGAGCGTCGTGAGCAACAACTGCGGCGTCGACGACTGGGGTCTCGGAGTGCTGCTCGGCGCCGGACGCATCCGGAAGATGACCTCGTCCTACGTCGGCGAGAACAAGGAGTTCGAGCGGCAGTTCCTCAGCGGCGAGCTGGAACTCGAGCTCACCCCGCAGGGCACGCTGGCCGAGAAGCTCCGGGCAGGCGGATCCGGCATCGCCGCGTTCTTCACGCAGACCGGTGTCGGCACACAGGTCGCCGAAGGTGGACTCCCGCGGCGTTACAGCCCAGACGGAACGATCGCGGTCGCATCGCCGCCCAAGGACGTGCGTTCGTTCGAGGTCGACGGCGAGAGCCGCGACTTCGTGCTGGAAGAGGCCATCACCACCGACTACGCGCTCGTGCACGCTCTGGTGGGCGACCGGCACGGCAACCTGATCTTCAACAAGGCGGCTCGCAACTTCAACCCGCTCGCGGCCATGGCCGGCCGGGTCTGCATCGCGCAGGTCGAACAGCTCGTCGAACCCGGGGAACTCGACCCCGACCGCATCCACCTCCCCGGGGTCTTCGTGCATCGGATCGTCGAGGTGGGCGTCGATATTCCCAAGCGCATCGAGCGGCGCACGGTCTCCGACCACGCAGCGGCGACGGAAGGAGCCTGAGATGGCACTCACTCGAGACGAGATGGCAGCCCGCGCAGCCGCAGAGCTGCAGGATGGCGCCTACGCGAACCTCGGCATCGGTCTGCCGACGCTCGTGCCCAACCACGTACCGGCAGGCGTGACCGTCGTGCTGCAGTCCGAGAACGGCATCCTCGGCGTCGGCCCGTATCCGAGCGAGGCGGCGGTCGACCCCGACCTCATCAACGCCGGCAAGGAGACCGTGACGGTGCTCCCGGGAGCCGCGTTCTTCGACTCGGCGACGAGCTTCGGCATGATCCGCGGCGGCAAGATCGATGCTGCGATCCTCGGCGCGATGCAGGTGTCGGCCGGCGGTGACCTGGCGAACTGGATGATCCCGGGCAAGATGGTCAAGGGGCCGGGTGGCGCGATGGACCTCGTCCATGGCGCCGGCCGGGTGATCGTGCTCATGGAGCACGTCGCCAAAGACGGCTCCGCCAAGATCGTGCACGAGTGCTCGTTGCCACTGACCGGCCGTGGCGTCGTCGATCGCATCATCACGGATCTTGCGGTCATCGATGTGACGGATGGAGGGCTCGTGCTCGTCGAGACGGCTCCAGGCGTCACGATCGATGACGTGATCGCGGCGACCGAGCCTCCGCTGACCGTCCACACCGAACTCAGGAATCAGAGCACAGGAGCGAACCATGGTTGAGGCAGTCATTGCTGAGAACGACGACACCGGCGCGGACATCGTCATCGTCGCAGCCGCGCGCACCCCGCAGGGACGGCTGAAGGGGCAGCTCGCCTCATTCACGGCGCCGCAGCTCGGTTCGTTCGCGATCGCGGGTGCGCTCGAGCAGGGGTCGATCGATCCGGCGGATGTCGACGCGGTCATCGTCGGGCAGGTGCTCGCCGCAGGTTCCGGGCAGAACGCTGCACGCCAGGCCGCGATCGGCGCGGGGATCGGTTGGGATGTCCCAGCGCACTCCGTCAACAAGGTGTGCTTGTCGGGGCTCACCGCGATCATCGACGCCGCGCGGATGATCCGCACCGGTGACGCGGAGGTCGTCGTCGCCGCGGGCATGGAATCGATGACGCGATCGCCGCACCTCCTGATGGGCTCGCGCGACGGTTGGGCCTACGGCAGCGTCGAGGTGCTCGATCACATGGCGTACGACGGACTCACCGATGCGTACGACCGGGAGAGCATGGGCGCCTCGACCGAGCGGCACAACGCCCGGTACGAACTCACCAGAGAGGCGCAGGATGCCGTCGCGGCGCGCTCGCACCAGCGGGCCGCCGCCGCGCAATCGGCTGGAGTCTTCGCCGACGAGATCGTCGAGGTGTCGGTACCGCAGCGTCGTGGCGAGCCGGTCGTCGTCACGGCCGACGAAGGCGTTCGTCCCGACACGACGGTCGAGACGCTCGGAGGCCTCCGCGCCGCCTTCGCGGAGGGCGGATCGATCACGGCAGGCAACTCCTCGCAGATCTCCGACGGCGCATCGGCGGTCGTCGTGACGTCGCGGGCGGTCGCCGCGGCGAAGGGCTGGTCGGTGCTGGTCACGGTCGGTGCGAGCGGCCAGACCGCCGGCCCCGACAACTCCCTGCAGGCGCAGCCCGCTCGCGCCATCGAACGCGCGTGCGAGAAGCAGGGGATCACGCCGGCCGACCTCGACCTCGTCGAGATCAACGAGGCATTCGGTGCCGTCGTGGCGCGGTCGCAGGTCGAACTCGGGCTCGACCCGGAGATCGTGAACATCCATGGCGGGGGAATCGCGATCGGACACCCGATCGGAGCATCCGGCAACCGCCTGGTGGTGCACATCGCGCACGAACTCGCGCGCCGTGGCAGCGGCACCGCTGCCGTCGGGCTCTGCGGAGGAGGCGGTCAGGGCGAGGCGCTGATCCTCACTCGCTGACTCGGCGAGGGGTGCGCGAGGTCAGGACCGCTTGCCCTGCGCGTGCCCCTGGGCGTCCGCCAGCGCCTTCTGCGAGCGGAACTGGAGACGCTGCGCCTTCTTCGACTTCTTGACCGACTGCGGGGAGTCGGCGTCGACTCGGGCGCCCCGGCGCTCGCGGTTCATGTCGACCGCTGCACCGACCGCGAGGGCCATGGTGATGCCCCAGCTCACCCAGGAGAGCGCGGCGCGCCACGTGATGGGTTCCTGACGGGTGCCACGCAGCAGCGAGATCCCGGCGGAGATCGCGGCGATGAGTCCGGTGCTGAAGAGGTAGCGCATGCTCCTACGGTACCCGCCAGCAGCTCGCGGTGTCCCGAGGCTTGACAACTGGCTGCGCATCCCAGAAGGTGACGCATTCCCAGGCGCTCGGGAGCGCCACGCGCTACCATGGGAGAGTCGCGGCTCGTCCGCGGCCGCACACCGTGTATCTACCGGCCGCCGGCATTCCGGCGGACAGCGGCGGCACCCGACACCGCGTCCGCGGGCGCGCGAGAGCCATGACACACACGCAGACCTCGGCCGAGCCGAGCCTCCTCCGCATCGCCGGATTCCCCTACTTCCTGATCGCGTTCATCGCGCGGCTTCCGTTCGCCATGATGGTGGTCGGCGTCCTGACCGTCGTCGTCTCCGCGAGGGGCTCGCTGTCGCTCGGCGGTCTCACCTCCGCGGCCGTCGGCCTCGGCACCGCCTGCTTCGGGCCGCTGCTCGGCGCCGCGGCCGACCGTTTCGGACAGCGCCTGGTGTTGAGCATCCTCGCCGTCGCCAACGGCTCGATGCTCGTGCTGTTCACAGTCGTCGTCTACGGAACGGCGGCTGATGCCTTCGTGCTCCTCGCCGCTGTCGGCATCGGTGCCACGGCGCCGCAGGTCGCACCGCTGTCGCGTTCGCGTCTGGTCACGATCATCCGCGATCGGATGCCCGAGCAGCAGCGCGCGAAGACCGTCTCCGGCACCATGGCGTACGAATCAGCGGCGGATGAGACCGTCTTCGTCTTCGGTCCGTTCATCGTCGGCATCCTCGCCTCCGTGATCGCTCCGTGGGCGCCGCTCGTCGGAGCGGCCGTGCTCACCGTCGTGTTCGTCGGCGCGTTCGCCCTCCATCCCAGCGGGCGTCACGTCTCCAAGGACAGGGGAGAAGACGGCAAGGCGCTCTCATCGGTCTCCGAGCTGTTCCGCCCGCAACTGCTCGTCGTGATCCTCGGCATCCTCGGTGTCGGCATGTTCTTCGGCACGATGCTCACCTCGCTGACCTCGTTCATGGCGGATCGCGGTGCTGCCGAGCAGGCCGGGCTCCTCTACGGCGTCATGGGCGTCGGCTCAGCGCTGCTCGCGCTCGGTGTCGCCTGGCTGCCGCCCGCGTTCTCGCTGCGGGCGCGCTGGCTCGTCTTCTCCGGCATCCTGCTCAGCGGCTCATTGCTCCTCGGCCTCGTCGACTCACCCGCGATGATGATGCTCGCCCTGGCCATCATGGGCATCGGCATCGGCCCGACGCTCGTAACGCAGTACAGCTTCGGCGCTGCGCTCAGCCCGCTGGGTCGCTCGGCGACCGTCATGACGATGCTCGGATCCGGGATCGTCGTCGGCCAGTCCATCGGTGCGGCAATCGCGGGCGAGATCTCCGAGAACGTCGGCACCTCGGCGGCGCTCGTGCTGCCGATGTTCGCTGCCGCCGTCGCGTTCGGCGCGGGCATCGTGAACTGGGTCCTGAGCAACCCGCGTCGTCGTCGGCACACCGTCACGGCGTGACTGGCCACCGCCGGGCGCCTTCCTCGATAGCCTGGGGTGATCCCCGGTGCGAGGAGTGATCCTCGACAGCCCGGGGTGAACCCCGGTGTAAGGAGTCCTCTTGGTCGCTGCAGAATTCGTGGTGGTCGCCAATCGACTTCCGGTCGACAGAGTCGAAGGTCCAGACGGCGAGGAGCACTGGCGCGTGTCGCCGGGCGGGCTCGTCGCAGCACTCGAGCCGATGATGCGTCGCGTGCACGGAGCCTGGGTCGGCTGGGCAGGTCAACCTGACCTCGACGTCGCCCCGTTCGAGCACGACGGCATCCACCTCATCCCGGTCTCGCTCAGCGCAGCCGAGGTCGCCGAATACTACGAGGGCTTCGCCAACGACACGATCTGGCCGCTCTACCACGACGTGATCGCACCGCCGCAGTTCCACCGGGAATGGTGGGACGCCTATGTCACGGTGAACCGCCGCTTCGCCGAGGCCGCGGTCGCCGCCGTCGGCGAGAACGGCACGGTGTGGGTGCACGACTACCAGCTGCAGCTCGTGCCGCAGATGGTGCGCGAGCTGCGCCCTGACGTCACGATCGGCTACTTCCACCACATCCCGTTCCCCGCACACGGTCTCTACGCGCAGCTGCCGTGGCGCGACCAGGTGCTGCGCGGGCTGCTGGGCGCCGACGTGATCGGGTTCCAGCGCGTCCAGGATGCGACCTACTTCCTCACCGCCGTCAAGCGCCGACTGCGGTACGAGGTCAAGGGCTCGCACGTCGCGGTTCCCGACGATCAGGGCGGCACGCGGACGGCGCTCGCGAAGGCGTTCCCGATTTCGATCGACACCGCGCCCTACCTCGAGCTCGCAGAGCGCGAGGACATCAAGGCGCGGGCGATCGAGATCCGCGAGAGCCTCGGCAACCCCGATCGCATCCTGCTCGGCGTCGACCGGCTCGACTACACCAAGGGCATCCGCCACCGCATCAAGGCTTACGGGGAGCTGCTCGCCGAGGGTCGTCTGAAGGTCGAGAACGTCACGCTCGTGCAGGTCGCGAGTCCGAGCCGCGAGCGCGTCGACGCCTATGTGCATCTGCGCGATGAGATCGAGCTCGCGGTGAGCCGTATCAACGGCGACACCGACACGATGGGGCACACGGCGATCCGCTACCTGCACCAGGGGTACCCGCGCGAGGAGATGGTGGCGCTGTACCTCGCCGCCGACGTGATGCTCGTCACCGCGCTCCGCGACGGCATGAACCTCGTGGCGAAGGAGTACGTCGCGACCCGAGCCGACAACCGCGGCGTGCTGGTGCTCAGCGAGTTCACCGGCGCGGCGGATGAGCTGCGGCAGGCGGTGCGCGTGAACCCTCACGACATCGAAGGCGTCAAGGAAGCGATCATGACCGCGGTCGAGATGCCGCCGGCCGAGCAGTCCAAGCGCATGCGCTCGCTGCGACGGCGGGTGCTCGACAACGATGTGAACGCCTGGTCCTCGTCATTCCTCGCCGCGCTCGACGAGGTGCACCCGCACTGAATCCGATGGCCGTCCGCGCACGGCCATACTGGAGACGACCCCCCTGAGAATGGAGACCCTGTGACGCGCCAGTGGACCCCCGGTGAGACCGACGACGACCTGCAGGCGATCGCCCGCACCGAGCGACTGGTCGTCGCTCTCGACTTCGATGGCACGGCTTCCCCGCTCGTTCCCGACCCGATGGCCGCGCGAGCGCTGCCTGAGGTGGCGACCCAGGTCGCGCGGCTCGCCGCCATGCCGAACACGGTCGTCGCCTACGTCTCGGGCCGCAGCCTGCACGACCTCCGCATCATCACCGAGCACGACGACGACTCCGTGATCGTCCTCGCGGGCTCCCACGGAGCGCAGTACTGGTTCCCCGGCGAAGGCGAGGCGGATGCCACGGGTGAGGCCACCGAGGAAGGCGCGCGCGAGGCGCTCTGGGATGCAGCGCGTCCGATCATCGAGCGCTACGAGGGCGCCGAATTCGAGCCCAAGACGTTCGGCATGGGCGTGCACACCCGCCGCGCGGACCGTGACGTCGAGAAGCAGGTCTTCGCCGAGATCGACGCGCTGGTCGCAGAGCGGTTCCCGCACTGGCGCCGACGTGCCGGCCACCGCGTGCTGGAGTTCTCGTCCCGCACCGAGGGCAAGGACACCGCGATGGCTGCGCTCCGCCAGAAGTTCGACGCGACCGGCATCCTGTTCGCCGGCGATGACGTGACCGACGAGGACGGCATCCGCGTGCTCGGAGCCGGCGATCTCGGCGTGCGGGTCGGGCCGGGGGAGAGCCACGCCGCCCTGCGTGTGGAGAATCCACAACAGATGGCACAGCTTCTGGAGGCGCTCGCGGACGAGCGGGCCGCGGCGCAGGAATAGACTTCCTGCATGTCCTCGAACGAGTCGGCCCCCAGCGCGCCCATCGACATCAAGCCCCGGAGCCGCGTCGTCACCGACGGCATCGAGGCCACGACCTCCCGCGGCATGCTCCGCGCCGTCGGGATGGGCGACGCCGACTGGGAGAAGCCGCAGATCGGCATCGCGTCCAGCTGGAACGAGATCACCCCCTGCAACCTGAGCCTGGACCGCCTCGCGCAGGGTGCCAAGGAGGGCGTGCACTCCGGTGGCGGGTACCCGCTGCAGTTCGGCACCATCTCCGTCTCGGACGGCATCTCGATGGGGCACGAGGGCATGCACTTCTCGCTCGTCTCGCGCGAGGTCATCGCCGACTCGGTCGAGACCGTGATCATGGCCGAGCGCCTCGACGGCACGGTGCTCCTCGCCGGCTGCGACAAGTCGATCCCGGGCATGCTCATGGCCAGCGCCCGTCTCGGTCTCTCGAGTGTCTTCCTCTACGCCGGCTCGATCGCGCCGGGCTGGGTCAAGCTCTCGGACGGAACCGAGAAGGAGATCACGATCATCGACTCCTTCGAGGGTGTCGGCGCATGCCGTGCGGGTCGGATGACCGAAGAGGACCTCAAGCGCATCGAATGCGCCTTCGCGCCCGGTGAGGGAGCGTGCGGCGGCATGTACACCGCCAACACCATGGCGTCCGTGGCCGAGGCACTCGGCCTCAGCCTGCCCGGTTCTGCGGCTCCGCCCTCTGCCGACCGACGCCGCGACTACTTCGCGCACCGCTCCGGCGAGGCCGTCGTGAACCTGCTCCGCCAGGGGATCACGACCAAGGACATCCTGACGAAGGAGTCCTTCGAGAACGCGATCGCGATCGCCATGGCACTGGGCGGTTCGACCAACGTCGTGCTCCACCTGCTCGCGATCGCCCGTGAAGCCGAGATCGACCTCGACCTGCACGACTTCAACCGCATCGGCAGCAAGACGCCCCACGTCGCCGACATGAAGCCCTTCGGCAAGTACGTCATGAACGACGTCGATCGCCACGGCGGCATCCCGGTGCTCATGAAGGCGATGCTCGACGAGGGGCTGCTGCACGGCGATGCACTCACCGTCACCGGCAAGACCGTCGCCGAGAACCTTCGCGATTTGAACCCCGCCCCGGTCGACGGCGACGTCATCCACACCTTCGACAACCCGATCCACGCCTCCGGCGGCATCACGATCCTGCACGGATCGTTCGCTCCGGAAGGCGCGGTCGTGAAGTCCGCCGGCTTCGACGCCGACGTGTTCGAAGGCCCTGCCCGAGTGTTCGAGCGCGAGCGCGGTGCGATGGACGCGCTGGCCAACGGCGAGGTCAAGGCCGGCGATGTCGTGGTCATCCGCTACGAGGGCCCGAAGGGCGGACCCGGTATGCGCGAGATGCTCGCGATCACCGCGGCCATCAAGGGCGCTGGACTCGGAAAAGATGTACTACTCTTGACGGACGGACGATTCTCAGGCGGCACAACCGGCCTGTGCATCGGCCACATAGCACCCGAAGCGGTGGACGCAGGTCCCATCGCCTTCGTGCGCGATGGTGATCTGATACGGGTCGATATCGCAGCTCGCTCTCTCGACCTACTCGTCGACGAGGCGGAGCTCGCCTCCCGCCGTTCCGGCTGGGAGCCGCTTCCCCCGCGCTATACCCGTGGCGTTCTTGCCAAGTACTCGCGCCTCGTGCGGTCCGCCGCCGAGGGAGCGACCACAGGCTGACACCCTTCGACAGATGCAGGACCGAGTTCCGTGCTCGGCCAGGCCTCGCCACAGATCACGATGAAGGAACCCCATGACCGCTGAATCCGCGTCGGCCGTGCCGCGGCCGCCATCCCGCCAATCCACCGCTCCTGAGCTCACCGGCGCAGAGGCCGTCGTCCGCTCGCTCGAGCTCCTCGGGGTGACCGATGTGTTCGGTCTTCCCGGTGGTGCTGTGCTGCCGCTCTACGACACCCTGATGGGTGACAACCAGTTGCGCCACATCCTGGTGCGTCACGAGCAGGGCGCCGGGCACGCAGCCGAGGGCTATGCCGCAGCATCCGGCAAGGTCGGCGTCGCCATCGCGACCTCAGGTCCCGGTGCGACGAACCTCGTCACCGCGATCGCCGACGCCTACATGGACTCGGTGCCGCTGCTGGCGATCACCGGCCAGGTCTTCTCGACGCTGATGGGCACCGACGCCTTCCAGGAGGCCGACATCGTCGGCATCACGATGCCGATCACGAAGCATTCCTTCCTCGTGAAGGATGCCGCAGACATCCCCGCTGCGATCGCGGCAGCATACGAGATCGCTTCGACCGGTCGCCCGGGCCCCGTGCTCGTGGACATCACCAAGGATGCGCAGCAGAACTCGGCGCCGTTCGTCTGGCCGCCGAAGATCGACCTCCCCGGCTACCGCCCCGTGACCAAGGCGCACGGCAAGCAGATCCAGGCTGCAGCCGCGCTGCTCGCGGCTGCGAAGAAGCCGGTGCTGTACGTCGGTGGCGGCGTGATCCGCGGCCGCGCGTCGAAGGAGCTGCTCCAGCTCGCCGAGGCGACCGGTGCGCCCGTCGTGACGACGCTGATGGCACGAGGCGCGTTCCCCGATTCGCACGAGCAGCACCTGGGCATGCCCGGCATGCACGGCACGGTGCCCGCGGTGCTCGCGCTGCAGGAGTCCGACCTGCTCATCTCGCTCGGCGCACGATTCGACGACCGCGTCACCGGCAAGGCCAGCCTGTTCGCGCCGAATGCCAAGGTCGTGCACGTCGACATCGACCCTGCCGAGATCTCGAAGATCCGCACCGCCGACGTCCCGATCGTCGGCGACGTCCGCGACGTGCTGGTCGACCTCGAGGCGGCGTTCCGCACCGCGATCGGCGATGCGACGCCGGACACCGAGGAGTGGTGGTCGTACCTGAACGGGCTTCGTGCCGAGTTCCCCCTGGGATACGCGCCGTCCAGCGATGGTCTGCTCGCACCGCAGTACGTCATCAAGCGCATCGGCGAGCTCACCGGGCCTGAGGGCGTCTTCGCCTCTGGCGTCGGCCAGCACCAGATGTGGGCCGCGCAGTTCATCAAGTACGAGCGCCCCAATGCCTGGCTCAACTCCGGTGGAGCGGGCACCATGGGCTACTCGGTGCCTGCGGCGATGGGCGCCAAGGTCGCAGAGCCCGACCGCGCTGTGTGGGCGATCGACGGTGACGGCTGCTTCCAGATGACCAACCAGGAACTCGCGACCTGCGCGATCAACAACATCCCGATCAAGGTCGCGATCATCAACAACTCCTCGCTCGGCATGGTGCGCCAGTGGCAGACGCTGTTCTACGACGGACGCCACTCGAACACCGACCTGAACACGGGGCACGGCACCGTCCGCATCCCCGACTTCGTGAAGCTCGCCGAGGCGTACGGCTGCCTCGCGATCCGCGTGGAGAAGGAGGACGAGGTGGATGCAGCCATCCAGCTCGCCCTCGACACCAACGACCGCCCCGTCGTGATCGACTTCGTCGTGAGCGCCGATTCCATGGTGTGGCCGATGGTTCCCCAGGGCGTCAGCAACAGCTATGTCCAGTACGCGCGCGACCACGCGCCGACGTTCGACCAGGAGGCCTGAGCCATGTCGACCCACGTGCTGAGCCTGCTGGTGGAGAACACCCCAGGCCTGCTCACCCGAGTCGCCGGGCTGTTCGCCCGACGCGGCTTCAACATCGACTCGCTCGCGGTCGGCGTGACCGAGGTGCCCGGCATCTCGCGGATCACGGTCGTCGTCGATGTCGAAGACCTGCCCCTCGAGCAGGTGACGAAGCAGCTCAACAAGCTGATCAACGTCATCAAGATCGTCGAGCTCGACTTCCCGACGTCGGTGCAGCGCGAGCACATGCTCGTGAAGGTGCGCACCGATAACTCGACCCGGTCGAACGTGATCGAGGTCGCCAACCTGTTCCGCGCGTCCGTCGTGGACTACGCCTCGGATGCGCTGGTCATCGAGGTGACCGGCGACAAGGGCAAGATCGACGCGCTGCTGCGTGCGCTCGAGCCCTTCGGCATCAAGGAGATCGCGCAGTCCGGGCTGCTCGCCATCGGGCGCGGCGGTAAGAGCATCACCGAGCGCGTCCTGCGCGGCTGACACCAACTTCCCTGGGGTCCCGAACATGTCGACGGCCCCGACAAAACCACGAACAAGGAGAAACACACTGTGAGCACCGAGATCTTCTACGACGCAGACGCCGACCTGTCCCTGATCCAGGGCAAGAAGGTCGCGATCGTCGGGTACGGATCGCAGGGTCACGCCCACGCGCAGAACCTGCGCGACTCGGGCGTCGAGGTCGCCATCGCGCTCAAGGAGGGCTCCAAGTCCGCCCCGAAGGCTGAAGAGGCCGGCTTCCCCGTGAAGACCGTCGCCGAGGCGACCGAGTGGGCCGACGTCATCATGATCCTGGCGCCGGACCAGCACCAGCGCATCATCTACAGCGAGTCGATCGCCCCGAACCTGACCGCGGGCAAGACCCTCGCCTTCGCGCACGGCTTCAACATCCGCTTCGGCTACATCGACGCTCCTGAGGGCGTCGACGTGATCCTGGTCGCTCCGAAGGCCCCCGGTCACACGGTTCGTCGCGAGTTCGTCGCCGGTCGCGGCATCCCGGACATCATCGCGGTCGAGCAGGACGCTTCCGGCAAGGCCTGGGACCTCGCGCTCTCGTACGCGAAGGCGATCGGCGGCACCCGCGCCGGCGTCATCAAGACCACCTTCACCGAAGAGACCGAGACCGACCTCTTCGGCGAGCAGGCAGTGCTCTGCGGTGGCGTCAGCCACCTCGTGCAGGCCGGATTCGAGACCCTCACCGAGGCCGGCTACCAGCCGCAGATCGCCTACTTCGAGGTGCTGCACGAGCTGAAGCTCATCGTCGACCTGATGTGGGAGGGCGGCATCGCCAAGCAGCGCTGGTCGATCTCCGACACCGCCGAGTTCGGCGACTACGTCTCCGGCCCGCGCGTCATCGACGCTCGCGTCAAGGAGAGCATGCAGGGCGTCCTCGCGGACATCCAGTCCGGTGCCTTCGCGAAGCGTTTCATCGACGACCAGGACAACGGCGCCGAGGAGTTCCTGGCGCTGCGCGCCAAGGAGGAGCAGCACCCGATCGAGGTGACCGGCAAGGAGCTGCGTTCGCTCTTCGCATGGAAGCAGCAGGACGAGGACTACGTCGACGGCAGCGCTGCGCGCTGATCTGATCCGCTGATCTGAACCACGAAGAACGGGCGTCCCGCGAGGGGCGCCCGTTCTTTCGTCGTCCGGCCTCGTGTCAGCCGCGCGTGAGCTCCTCGAGCACCTCGATCACGTGGCGGTAGGGCTGACCGGTCGCCCGGGTCATGCCGATCTCGCAGGTGCGGTTCGCCGACACGAACGCGTCGAAGCCGCCGCGGTCGGCATCCGCGGCGCGGACCTCGGCCGACTCGACCTCGGTCGCGCTGGCCGTGAGCTCCGGGTGCAGCATGCCGCGGTCTCCCGCGAAGGCGCAGCATCCCCAGCCGTCCGGCACGAACACATCGGATGCCACGGCCGCGGCGATCTCGGTGAGCGCCCCGCTCGCTCCCAGCGCAGTCGTCGAGCAGGTCGGATGGACCGCGACGCTGTCGAGCTTGGACGACACCGTCACGCGGGGGAGCACCTCTCTGGCGATGTAGGTCGTCGCGTCCTCGATCACGAGGTCGGCGTACTCGGGGTACTCGACGAGGGACTTCGCGAGCATGGTGTGCAGGCCCTCGGTGCAGGACGCCGCGTCGCACACGACCGGCAGCTCGCCGTGCCGGCTGGCGGACCATAGCGAAGCGAGCACGCGCTCCGTCATCCGGTCGTAGCCGGCGAGATGGCCCTTCGACTTCCACGGGGTGCCGCAGCACATCCCGCCGGTGTCGTCAGGGATCACGACGGCGATCCCGGCACGGTCGAGCAGCGCGCGCACCGCGTCCCGGGAACCCAAGCCATGTCCCTCGGCGCCGAACATCGTGCCGATGCAGGCGCCGAAGAACACCGCACCGGCATCCGTCGGATTCTGCGCCGCCGGCGCCTTGCTGCCGCCTCGGGGGAGTCCGCCGTCGTACAGCGGCACGGTGTCTGCGCCGAGGACCGCACGGCCGAGCTGCGTGACGCCCTTCACCAGCGGTGCGGGCATCGCGGCTGCGAATGAGAGCGCAGTGCCGCCGATGCGCGTCACGGCGCCCCATCCCTTCGCTGCGGCATCCCACGCCGCGTCTTCGACCTTCGACGACTCCTCGGCGCGCAGCCGACGCACCAGGTCGCCCGTGTTGATGTCGACCGGGCAGGCCACGCCGCACATGCCGTCGACGGCGCACGTCTGCACGCCGTCGTAGTCGTAGTCCGACCGCAGGTCCGCCAGCAGCTCGGTGTCGCCCTGCTCCTCGGCCCAGGCCATGTCGCGGCGGATCACGATGCGCTGCCGAGGCGTGAGTGTGATGCTCTTGCTCGGACACGTCGGCTCGCAGTAGCCGCACTCCACGCAGCGGTCGACCTCCGACTCGACGGTCGGCACGCGCTTCAGATCCTTGAGGTACGAGTCCGGGTCGTCGGACAGCACGACGCCGGGGTTGAGGATGAGGTCCGGATCGAACAGCCGCTTGATCGCCCACATCATGTCGGTGAGCGCATCGCCGTACTGCCGTCGCACGAACGGCGCCATGATGCGCCCGGTGCCGTGCTCGGCCTTGAGCGACCCCTGCTGGCCCAGCACCAACTCGACCAGGTCGTCGGTGAAGCGGCGGTATCTGGCGACGCTCGCGGGGTCGTCGAAGCGCTCGTTCAGCAGGAAGTGGACGTTGCCGTCCTTGGCGTGCCCGAAGATGACGGAGCCTTCGTACCCGTGCTCTGCGAAGAGCTCGATCAGGCGCTCGCAGGTGACGAGCAGGCGGTCGACCGGGACGACGATGTCCTCGAGCAGCGCCGTCGTCCCTGACGGGCGTGCGCCTGCGACAGCCGTGTACAGCCCCTTCCGCACGTGCCAGAGCGCCGCGCGCTCTGCGGCATCCGTCGTGAGGCGTGGGGCGACGGCGAGCGGCAGTGAGTCGAAGTGCTGCTGCGCGGCGGTGCGGGCCTCGGCCAGGGCGTCGGTGTCTCGGGCGTGCACTTCGACGAGCAGCGCCGCATGGTCGACGACCTCGATCTCGGCGATCGTCTCAGGTACGTCGCTGAGCCCCTGCGCGACTCGCAACGAGGCGGCGTCGAGCAGCTCGATGGTCGCCAGTCCGAGCTCGGTCAGCGCGGGGAGCGCGGTCATCGCGTCGGAGAGCGTCTCGAACACGAGCAGTCCGGTGGCGATCGACGGGCGAACCTCGATCGTGCGGAACCGAGCCTCGGCCACGAAGGCGAGCGTGCCCTCCGAGCCGATGATGAGGTGCTCGAGGATCCGGACCGGATCGTCGAAGTCGAGCAGTGCGTTCAGGCCGTAGCCCATCGTGTTCTTCATTGAGAACTGCTGCCGCAGGAACGCCACGTGCTCCGGGTCGGCCAGCAGGCGGGCGCGCTGTGTGAGCAGGCCGTCGGCGAGCTCGGGTTCGGCGGCTCGGAGCAGCGCATTCGCCTCCGGGTGCGCGGTGTCGAGGATCGTGCCGCTCGGCAGCACGACCAGCATCGACTCGATGGTCTGGTACGAGTTCTCGGTGATGCCACAGGCCATGCCGCTGGAGTTGTTCGCCACGACGCCGCCGATCGTGCAGGCGATCTCGCTCGCCGGGTCGGGGCCGAGCTTGCGGCCATGGCGGACGAGGCGGGTGTTGACCTGACGCACCGTCGCGCCAGGGCCCACGCGGACGCTCGCGCCGCCGTTCTCCACGGCGATGTGCCGGAAGTGGCTGCGCGTGTCGACCAGGATGTCACCGCTCACGCTCTGCCCCGACAAGCTCGTGCCGCCGGAGCGGAATGTCATGGTGCGCCCGGCCGCGCGCACAGCGGTGAAGGCGCGGGCGACGCCCTCAGCGTCCGCCGGCGACAGCACGGCATCCGGGATCAAGAGGTAGTGCGAGGCGTCGTGCGCTCGGGCGAATCGATCGATCGAGCGCGTGTGGATCTGCGTCGCCTCGCCGAGGAGGGCGGCGTCGAGCGGGTCGGCGAGGGTGGTGGGCACAGTGTCCTCCAGGGATGGCGCAACAGATTGTCAGACAAGTGTACCGAGATGTGGTGCGGTCGATAGGCTGACGGCATGACGACGACTTCGGATGCCGCGCTCGGCATCGTGGGTGTGGTGGATGCCGTCACGGCGCAGCTGCGCACCCGAATCCTCAGCGGCGAGATCCGTGCCGGCGCACCGCTGACCGAATCCGCGGTCTCGCAGACCTATGGTGTGGCCCGACCGAGCGCGAAGGCCGCGATCGAGCAGCTCGTCGCCTCCGGCCTCCTCGTGCGCACAGCGCACCGCAGCGCGCGCGTCGGTGCGATCGACCCTGACGCGGTCCGTGACGTCTATCGCACTCGGGCCAGGCTGGAGAGCGCGGCGCTGCGCGAACTCGCAGCCACGCGCACGGTGCCACAGCCGGCCGTCGAGGCGAACGCGGAGATCCTGGCGATGCCTCCAGGCCCGGATGCCGGCACCGTCGACCCGGACCTGCGATTCCACACCGCGCTGATCGACGCGCTCGGCAGCGACCGCACTGGCCGGATGTATCGCAGCGTGCTCGATGAGGCACGACTGTGCATGGCGCAGGTGCAGGGCAGGCGACTGCTCGATGCAGGGGTGATCGCGGCGCAGCACGCTGAGATCCTCGAGGCTGTCGCGGCCGGCGCGGGGGAGCGAGCGGTCGAGGTGCTGCACCACCACCTCTCCTCCGCGGAAGAGCGGCTGGTGGAGGCGATCCGCGCCGAATAGCGCGGATCGCCTGCGTCACTCGGCAGGTGCTTCCGCGACCTCGATCGGCGCGTCGGCCGGGTCCGCCCAGACCGGAGCGGGGAGGACGGTGTCGACCTGCCCGGCCTGGATCGCGCGCAGCGCCTCGGTGATCTCGTCGGTGTTCTCCGGAACGGCCAGACCGCAGGCGTTGAGCTCCGACGTGAACTGCAGCGTCAGCCGGATCTTGCCCGCCTCGATCGCCTCGGCAGTCGTGCCGGTGCGGATCTCGCTGCCGGTCTGGATCGCCGAGACCTCGTCGCACACGTGGTACACGGCGCCCCCGTCGACCCACACCACCTCGTCCTTGCCGAGAAGCTGGATCACGGCCGACTGGTCAGCGGTGTACTGCTCGACGGACGGCGGATTGAAGTCGACGCCGATGATCGTCGCCAGAGCGGCGAGGGCGATGCCGATGATGCCCGCCGTCGTCTTCTGGCCCTTACTCATGTCCTTGTTCAGGAAGATCAGGATGATGAGCGGCAGGAACGCCACGATCGCGATGATGGCGCCGAGCTGGTTCTGCACGAAGAAGCGCACCGTCTCGGACCTGCGGGCAGGGTCCAGGCGATTCGCCTTCTTCCAGAGCACCGAACCGGTGATCGCGAGGGCGGCGATCACGACGAGCGCGACGAGCAGTGCGATGAACGCCCACTGTGGGAATGTCGCGGTGACGCCCTGTTCCTGCAGCAGTCCGGTGTCGGGGTCGCGCACGAGCGTGCCGTCTTCCCCGACGAACTCGCGCTGATGGAGCAGCCAGAAGATCGAGACGGCCTCCCCGATGATCGCGAGCGCCCACAGCACGGCGGCGATCCAGCGGAAGGTCGTGGCCTTCTGCTTCGCCGCGGCAGTCGGCACCCACCCGGCCGGGGGTTCGCCGACGGCATCCGCTGCTGGCGTGTGCTGTCCGGTGGCGACCTTCTTGTTCTGCTCGGCCACGGTGTTCCTTCCCCGACGATGGGCCGCAGGGCCCGGATGCCCCGAGCCTAGTGGACCTGGTGTCCTACGCTGGGGAGATGACTTCCGATTCCGATGACGCCCTGAGCTGGGACGGCGACGACGACGCGGCACGCCCTGCTGCGGCCCTGCCGAAGGGGTGGGATGCCGTCGGGAAGGGCAGCGAGGCTGTCGGGCGTCTCGAGGCCGACGGCTCCGTCGTGACGGAAGACGAAGCACCTGCGCTCAGCACGGCACTGCTGCTCGTGCTCGGCGTGGTCGGTGGCGTGTATCTGCTGTACACGATCGGCTGGGTGATCGGGGGACTGCGCCTCAAGCCGCTCGCGAACCTCATCGTCGCCGACGCGATGTTCGTGCCCTGGTTCGTGCTCGCGGTCGCCGCCCCGCTGCTCTGGTTCCTTGCATCCTGGATGCTCACCCGGGGGAGGGCGACATGGATCAGGATCAGCGTGCTGCTCCTGGGGGTCGTACTCCTGGTGCCCTGGCCCTTCGTCACGGTGGGAGTGATCGGATCATGAGCGACGCACGCATCGAAGCCCCGGAAGCATCCGGAGCCCGCCGCGGTCCGCGCTGGCTGACCGGCCTCGTCCTCGGCCTCGCCGGTCTCTTCTACGCCTATGCCGTGTGGAACGCGGTCGCGCACCTCGTCGGCTTCGCACGGAGCGGGCTGACGGGCATCGGCTGGGTGACGCTGCTCTTCGGCGTGATCTTCCCCGCGCTCGTGTTCGCGTTCGCGTTCGTGATCGGCCGCCGCCGCAGCATCGGCGAACTCGCACTCGTGCTGCTCGCCGGACTCGGTGTGGTTGCCGTGTTCTGGCTGAGCCTGCTCGGCTACAGCGTGCTGAACATGCGGGAGCTCATCGACGTCGCGCCGCTGTCGTAACGCGTCACACGGCACGGAGCGGGGAAACCGCTCGGGTACAGTGGAGATGATCGCGCCCCCTGGTGTGCGGCGCATCGGCCCCTCCCGCCTGTCGCGTTCCCAGAAGGATTCTCTGTGCCGAAGCCCGTTGTCCTCATCGCCGAAGTGCTCTCTCCCGCCACGATCGAGGCACTCGGTCCCGACTTCGATGTCCGTCACGTCGACGGCACCGATCGCGAGGCGCTGTTCTCGGCGCTGGCCGAATCGGATGCAGTGCTGATCCGCTCCGCGACCCGCATCGACGAGGAGGCGCTCACCCACGCGCCGAAGCTGAAGGTCGTCGCTCGCGCCGGTGTCGGACTCGACAACGTCGACATCAAGGCCGCGACCTCCGCCGGTGTCATGGTCGTGAACGCGCCGACCTCGAACATCGTCTCGGCCGCTGAGCTGACGGTCGGTCATATCCTCAGCCTCGCGCGTCGCATCCCGGCCGCGCACGCCTCGCTCTCCGCAGGGCAGTGGAAGCGCAGCTCCTTCACCGGCGCCGAGCTCTTCGAGAAGACCGTCGGCATTGTCGGACTCGGCCGCATCGGCGCTCTCGTCGCCGCGCGCCTCGCCGCGTTCGACATGCGCGTCGTCGCGTACGACCCCTATGTCACCTCGGCTCGCGCCCAGCAGCTCGGCGTGCAGCTCCTGACGCTCGACGAGCTCGTCGCCGAGTCGGACTTCCTCACGATCCACATGCCCAAGACCCCGGAGACCACCGGCATGATCGGCGCGGAGCAGTTCGCCGCGATGAAGCCGACCGCGTTCGTGGTCAACGTCGCCCGCGGCGGACTGATCGACGAAGCGGCCCTGCACGAGGCGCTCGTCGCAGGTGAGATCGCCGGCGCCGGACTCGACGTGTTCACCTCAGAGCCCCCGGCAGAGGGCGGTTCGGCGCGTCCGCTGCTCGATCTGCCGAACGTCGTCGTGACCCCGCACCTCGGTGCGAGCACGGAAGAGGCGCAGGAGAAGGCCGGCGTCTCGGTCGCGAGGTCGGTGCGCCTCGCGCTCGGCGGCGACCTCGTGCCGGACGCAGTGAACGTCGCCGGCGGTGTGATCGACCCCTATGTGCGCCCCGGGATCTCGCTCGTCGAGAAGCTCGGCCAGATCTTCGCTTCGCTCGCGACCTCGCCGCTCACGAGCCTCGACGTCGAGGTGCACGGCGAGCTGAACGACTACGACGTGAGCGTGCTCAAGCTCGCAGCGCTCAAGGGCGTGTTCACGAACATCGTGAGCGAGACCGTCTCGTACGTGAACGCTCCGCTCCTGGCCGAGCAGCGCGGCATCGCGGTGCGTCTGATCAAGGACGACGTGAGCGACGAGTACCGCAACGTGATCACGCTGAGCGGTGCGCTCTCGGACGGTTCGCAGCTCTCGGTCTCCGGAACGCTCACGGGTCCGAAGCAGGCCGAGAAGCTGGTCGGGATCAACGACCACACGCTCGAGCTGCCGATCGAGAAGCACCACGTCGTGATGCTCTACACCGACCGCCCCGGCATCGTCGCGGTCTACGGACAGAAGTTCGGCGAGGCCGGTATCAACATCGCCGGCATGCAGATCGCCCGTCAGGCGGCAGGTGCGCAGGCGCTCAGCGTGCTGACGCTCGACTCCCCGGTGTCGGAAGAGTTGCTGGAAGACGTGAGCGCCGCGATCGACGCCGATCTGTTCCGCCAGATCGAGATCACCGAGGTCTGAGTCTCAGAGCTCGGATCGAAGGCGGGGGCGCGACGGCGCTCCCGCCTTCGTCGTGTCAGGAGACTTCGGGCGCCGTGGCGCGGAGCACGAGTGCGATCAGCTCGTCGAGCTCACCGTGACGGGGGACCAGGCGTTCGGGGCCGTTCAGATCGAGCGAGTTGTTGAAGTAGAGCCCATCGCTCAGCAGCATCACGAGATCGAGACTCGCGATGTCTCGCACGTGCGGACGGATCTCGTCCTCCCAGAGACGGCGGGTGTGCCGCAGCATGTCGCCGGCCGCCGCCGATCCGCCCTGCGCCAGCCGCGAGGCGGCGATGAGCGCGCGGTCGAGGGCGTCATCCTCCATCACCGAAGTGCGCACGTAGTACGCGACCGGACCTTCGGAGGCCGCTCGCATGCGCTCGAGATCGGCGAGCGTCAGTGCCTCCAGCCGCTGGAGCAGTCCGGCCTCGAGCTCGTCCTTCGAGCCGAAGTGGTAGAGCAGTCCGCCCTTCGACACTCCGGCCGCCTTCGCCGTCGCGTCCAGCGTGGCGGTCCGTTCACCCTCGGCGATCACGATCGACTCGAACGCGTCGAGCACGCGCTCGCGGGCGAGAGGAGGTCGGGGCATGGGGGAGTCCGTTCACTCGGTGAATTCTGTTACTATACCAGCTGGACGGTTTAGTTTCAGATCGTCATCACGTCAGAGAGGTGTTCCATGAACCGTACTGCGTCGATCCCGACGACAGAGACGGATGCTCCGCGCGCCGGAGCACGCGGCTGGGCGGCGCTCGTCGTCCTGATGCTGCCGGTCCTGCTGGTCTCGGTGGACAACACGGTGCTGAGCTTCGCGCTCCCCGAGATCTCCATCGCGCTCTCGCCGACCGGAGCAGAGCAACTGTGGATCATCGACGTCTATCCGCTCGTGCTCGCCGGACTCCTCGTGACCATGGGCACGCTCGGCGACCGCTTCGGACGCCGCAGGATGCTGCTGATCGGCGCCACCGGATTCGCCCTGGTCTCGGCACTCGCTGCCTTCGCGCCGACCGCCGGACTCCTGATCGCCGCGCGCGCACTCCTCGGTTTCTTCGGCGCCATGCTGATGCCGTCGACGCTCTCGCTGCTGCGTTCGATCTTCCAGAACCGTGATCAGCGCCGCCTGGCCATCGCGGTGTGGGCATCCGCCTTCTCCGCGGGTTCAGCGCTCGGCCCTGTCGTCGGCGGGTTCCTGCTCGAGCACTTCGCCTGGGGTTCCGTCTTCCTGATCGCCGTGCCGGTGCTGATCCCGCTGCTCATCGCGGCACCGCTGCTGGTGCCGGAGAGCCGTGACCCGCATCCCGGCCGTATCGACCCGATCAGCATCGTGCTCTCGATGGCGGCGATGATCCCGGTCGTCTACGCGATCAAGTCCCTCGCCGTCGACGGTCCGAGCCTGGTCGCGGGCGCCTGGGCGCTGCTCGGCATCCTGATGGGTGTGCTGTTCGTGCGCCGACAGCTGCGGGCCGAGATCCCCATGCTCGACATGGCGCTGTTCCGGCGGGGAACGTTCTCCGGGGCGATCCTGGTGAACCTGCTCAGCGTCGTCGCGCTCGTCGGCTTCCTCTACTTCGTGTCGCAGCACCTCCAGCTGGTGCTGGGGCTGTCGCCGATGGTCGCCGGGCTGTCGCTCGTCCCCGGGATGGTCGCGATGATCATCGCCGGCCTGAGCGTCGTGCCGATCTCGCGTCGTGTGCCGCCGCACATCCTGGTGCCGTCGGCGCTGGTGTTCTCGGTCGCCGGCTACCTGATCGTCGCATTCACCACGCACGAGCACGGTGTCGCACCGCTCGTCATCGCCTTCATCGTGCTGGGCATCGGCATCGGCGCGGCCGAGACCATCTCGAACGAGCTGATCCTGTCGAGCGCGCCTGCCGCCAAGGCCGGCGCCGCGAGTGCGGTGTCGGAGACGGCCTACGAGCTGGGTGCCGTGTTGGGCACTGCCGTGCTCGGTGGCCTGATCACCGCGTTCTACCGTGGCGCGCTGGTGCTGCCGGCCGGACTCCCGACCGAGGTCGCGGACGCTGCCCGCGAGACGCTCGCCGGCGCCTACATCGCGGCCGAGAAGCTCCAGGGTGAGGTCGGGACCGCGCTGTGGGATGCCGCTGCCGACGCGTTCGGCTCCGGCGTCATGGTGACGTCGCTGATCGGTGCAGGACTGGTCGTGGTCGCCGGTGTGATCGCGGGCGTCACACTGCGCACGCGCACCTCGCGCTGAGCACTACGCTGGTGGGACCGGCCTGAGGGATCCGTGAGGACACCGGGCCGGTTCCCACCCGCCTGAAGGAGTGTCATGTCGCGTGTCGTGAAGCTGGCCGTCATCCCCGGGGATGGCATCGGCCCCGAGGTCATCGCCGAAGCGGAGAAGGTGCTCGACGCCGTCACCGCCGAGAGCGATGTGCGCTTCGACAAGACCCGCTTCTCGCTCGGCGCCGCACGATTCCTGGAGACCGGTGACACGCTCACCGACGAGGACCTCGCCGCGATCGCCGCCAACGACGCGATCCTGCTCGGCGCCGTCGGCGGCACGCCGGGGGACCCGCGCCTGAAGGACGCGAACATCGAGCGCGGTCTGCTGCTCAAGCTGCGGTTCACGCTCGACCACTACGTCAACCTGCGCCCATCGAAGCTGTTCACCGGCGCGCATGGTCCGCTGTCCGACCCGGGTGAGATCGACTTCGTCGTCGTCCGCGAGGGCACCGAAGGACCATATGTCGGCAACGGCGGTGCGATCCGCGTCGGCACGCCGCACGAGGTCGCCAACGAGACCTCGGTCAACACCGCCTTCGGTGTCGAGCGGGTGGTGCGCTACGCCTTCGAGCTCGCGGAACGTCGCCGGAAGAAGCTCACGCTGGTCCACAAGACCAATGTGCTCGTGCACGCCGGCGCGATCTGGAAGCGCATCGTCGACGAGGTCGCGGCCGAGCATCCCGACGTGGCCGTCGACTACCTGCACGTCGACGCCGCCACCATCTTCCTGGTCTCCGACCCTTCTCGCTTCGATGTGATCGTCACCGACAACCTGTTCGGCGACATCCTGACCGACCTCGCCGGTGCCGTCACCGGCGGCATCGGTCTCGCTGCCTCCGGCAACATCAACCCGGACGGCGCGTTCCCGTCGATGTTCGAGCCGGTGCACGGCTCGGCGCCCGACATCGCAGGGCAGCAGAAGGCTGACCCGACGGCAGCGATCCTGTCGATCGCGCTGCTGCTCGACCACCTCGGTCTCGCGGCGGAGTCCGCTCGCGTGACCGCAGCGGTCGAGGCCGACATCGCCGCACGCACCGGTGCGCGCTCCACGGCGGAGATCGGCTCCGCGATCACGGCACGGCTCTGACCTGCGGCGTTAGGCTGATAGCGCGCGAGGACGCGCCATACCCAAGGAACGGATGAGGAACATGACGACCATCGATGCACAGGCGGCCGTGGCGCCGCTCGATTTCGCTGTCACGAAGAACCTCGCGGCGGCTTCGCCGGCGCGCGTGGCAGAGGTGCACGAGAACCCGGGCTTCGGCGTCGTCTTCACCGATCACATGGTCGACATCTGCTGGTCCGCCAAGGGCGGATGGCACCGCCCGCGCGTGCAGCCGTACGGCCCGATCGCCCTTGACCCCGCGGCATCCGTCCTCCACTACGCGCAGGAGATCTTCGAGGGGATCAAGGCCTACCGCCACGCCGACGGCTCGATCCACACGTTCCGCCCCGACCGCAACGCGGCACGCCTGCAGCAGAGCGCTCGGCGTCTCGCACTGCCAGAGCTGCCGACCGAGTACTTCATCCAGTCGCTGCGCGAGCTGATCGCGGTCGACGGTCGCTGGGTGCCCTCCGGTGCTGACCAGAGCCTGTATCTGCGTCCGTTCATGTTCGCCAAGGAGGCCTTCCTGGGCGTGCGTGCTGCGCAGAAGGTCGCCTACTACGTGATCGCGAGCCCTGCCGGGGCATACTTCACCGGTGGCGTGAAGCCGGTGCGCATCTGGCTCTCGGAGGAGCACTCCCGTGCCGGCCGTGGCGGCACCGGCAAGGCGAAGACCGGCGGCAACTACGCCTCCAGCCTGCTGCCGCAGACGCTCGCGAGCGCGAAGGGCTGCGATCAGGTCGTCTTCCTCGATGAGAACGGCAACGTCGAAGAGCTCGGCGGCATGAACGTCGTGTTCGTCTTCAAGGACGGTCGTGTGGTGACGCCTCAGTCCGACAGCATCCTCGACGGCATCACGCGCGACTCGCTGCTGCAGCTCGCCGAAGACCGCGGCTACACGGTGGAGCGCCGTCCGATCTCGATCGACGAGTGGCGCTCCGGCGTGGCCTCGGGTGACATCGTCGAGGTGTTCGCTTGCGGCACGGCTGCCGTCGTCACCCCCATCGGCGCGCTCGTCGGCGATGGCTTCGACGAGCCGCAGCCGCTCGGCGAGCTCGCCCTCTCGCTGCGCGAGGAGCTCACCGACATCCAGTACGGCCGTCGTGAGGACAAGCACGGCTGGCTCCTGCGTCTCGACGCCTGACGCCGGCACCGACCAACCTCGAGACCCCGCTTCGCGAAGGCTGCGAAGCGGGGTCTTCGTGTCTGCGCTGGCTAGGCTGGTGGCATGAAGATCGCCCGATTCAGCCATGACGACGCCATCCTGTTCGGAATCGTCGACGAGACCGATCTCGTCGTCCTCTCCGGCGACCCGCTCTTCGCCGGGTACGAGCCGACCGGTGTGCGGGTGCCGATCGCGGATGCCGTGCTGCTCGCCCCGGTGATCCCGCGCTCGAAGATCGTCTGCGTCGGCAAGAACTATCACGACCACGCCGCCGAGATGGGGGGAGTCGCTCCGGAGGAGCCGCTGCTGTTCCTCAAGCCGAACACGGCCGTGATCGGTCCTGGCGACACGATCGTGCGTCCCGCCATCTCCGAGCAGACCGAGCACGAGGGCGAACTCGCCGTCGTGATCGGCAAGGTCGCGAAGAACGTGTCGGCAGCGGATGCGCTGGACTACGTGCTCGGGTACACGATCGGCAACGACGTCACCGCCCGCGATCTGCAGCGCAAGGACGGTCAGTGGTCGCGAGCCAAGGGCTTCGACACCTTCTGCCCGCTCGGCCCCACCATCAGCACCGACTTCGACCCGACCACGGCGACGATCCAGACGCGTGTGAACGGCGAGGTCCGCCAGCAGGCGCCGCTCACCGACATGATCCACTCGGTCGAGGACATCATCGCGTACGCCTCCGCGGTCTTCACGCTGCTGCCGGGAGATGTGATCCTCACCGGCACGCCGGCCGGCGTCGGCACCTTCAGCGCCGGCGACACGGTCGAGGTCGAGATCACCGGCCTCGGCATCCTGCGCAGCGCCGTGCGCGACGCCGTACCCGCGGCATGACGACCGTCGCGCTGACGGCAGCCGAACAGGCGGCCGTCCAGCGCAGGACGGTGCTGGTCCTCTCGATCGGGCAGGTGCTCGGCGGCACGGCGTTCGGCGCGACGGTCTCGCTCGGCGCGCTCCTGGCCGCCGACATCTCCGGCAGCGACGCGCTCTCCGGTCTCGCCACCGCATCCGTCACGCTCGGTGCCGCGCTGTGCGCGATCCCGCTGGCTCGGCTCGCCGCCCGGCTCGGACGTCGACGCGCGCTGACGCTCGGCAACCTGTTCGCGCTGCTGGGCATCTCCGTCGTGATCCTCGCCGCATCGCTTCGGCTGTTCCCGCTGCTGCTCATCGGAATCCTCATGATCGGCGCGGGCAACGCCGGCAACCTCCAGTCGAGATTCGCAGCGACAGACCTCGCTGCGCCGGTCCATCGGGGCCGCGATCTCTCGATCGTGGTCTGGGCGACCACGGTCGGCGGCGTCGCCGGCCCGCTGCTGCTCGGCCCGGGAGAGGTGGTCGGGCACGCGATCGGGATGCCGCCGCAGACCGGTTCCTACGCGTTCTCGTTCGCCGCACAGGCCGCGGCTCTCGTGCTGTATCTCGTGGCGCTGCGCCCCGATCCGCTGCTGGCGGCTCAACGGCTCGCATCTGCGGCCGCAGCGACCACCGCGGTGCCATTCGTCGATCGCCCCAGGGTGGCGAGATACGCGATGTTCGCGGTCGCCGGTTCGCACGTGGTGATGGCATCGGTCATGGCGATGACTCCGGTGCACCTCTCGCACATGGCGCACGGCGCTCACGGCATGGAGGCGACACCCGCGGACGTGTCGCAGCTCGTCGGCATCACGATCGCGCTGCATGTGGCGGGGATGTACGCGCTCTCGCCGGTGTTCGGGGTGCTCGCCGACCGTTGGGGACGACTGCGGGTGGTGCTGCTCGGACAGGCGCTCTTGGCAGCGTCGCTCGGCTTCGCGATCTTCACGAACGACCAGGCATGGGGTGTGATGACCGCGTTGATCCTGCTCGGTCTCGGCTGGAGCGCCGCGACGGTGGCCGGAGCCGCGCTGCTCACTGAGGCATCCGCTCCCGAGCTCCGCACGCGCAGGCAGGGGCGCAGCGATTCACTGATGAGCCTGAGCGCGGCGGCCGGCGCGGTGCTCGCGGGCGTGATCCTGTCGAACTTCCAGTACGCGGGGCTCGGGATCGCCGCGTTCGCCCTCGTGCTCGTGATCGTGGCGCTTGCTCCGCTCGGACGGATGAGCGCACGGTGAAGTCCTGGGATGGGGTCGGAGCGGCGTACGCGGCCTCGTACGCCGTCCTGTGCGCGGGGACCGGTGACACGCTGATCCAGCTGCTCGGTGACGCAGCCGGGCGCCGGATGCTCGACGTCGGCTCTGGGACCGGAGACCTCGCAGCACGATTCGCCGACCTCGGCTGGGACGTGATCGGGTGCGAGCCGGAGGACTCGATGCGAGCGGTCGCAGAGCGGGAGCATCCCGACGTCCGCTTCGTCCGCGGCGGCCTGCCCGATCTGCCGTTCGCAGACGGCTCCTTCGATGCGGTGACGGCGAACTTCGTCCTGAACCACGTGGCGGACCCCCGGCTCGCGGCGCGAGGCATGGCGCGGGTGGCGGTGCCGTCAGCGCCACTGGCGGCGACGATCTGGATCGACTCGCCGTCATGGTTCTGGCGCGAGGTGTGCGAACGCGCTCACCTCGTGCCGGCGACCGGCGAGCTGCTTCAGCCCGACAAGGAGTTCGAACGCACGGCGTTCGGCTTCGCCGGCATGCTCGCCGAAGCAGGTTGGCAGACGGTGGCCGCAGTCGAGGAGTCCTGGACGTGGCGCGCGGCTCCCGAGGCGCTGTGGCGATCGGCTGAAGGGGGAGTGGCATCGGCTGGTCTGTTCTACCGGGGCCTCGGCGATGACGAGCGTCGGCGGTTCCGTCGGGGATTCGATGCGCTCTGCGGCGAACGCGCGCAGGACGGAGCCATCCCGCTCCGCCACACCGCGGCGGTGGCCTTGGGCAGCGCGGCCTAGAATCGAAGGGCTATGGCTACTCCTCACCCCCTCACCACGACCGCAAGTGGTGCCGACGTCCGCGTCCGCTTCTGCCCATCGCCGACGGGCCTGCCGCACGTCGGCATGGTGCGCACCGCGCTCTACAACTGGGCCTATGCCCGCCACAACGGCGGCAAGATGGTCTTCCGCATCGAAGACACCGATGCCGCCCGTGACAGCGAGGAGAGCTTCCGACAGCTCGTCGACGCGCTCACCTGGCTCAAGATCGACTGGGACGAGGGCGTGGAGGTCGGCGGTCCGCACGCGCCGTACCGCCAGTCCGAGCGTCACGACATCTACCGCGGCGTGATCGACAAGCTCCTCGCGGCTGGCGCGCTGTACGAGAGCTTCTCGAACGCGGACGAGATCGACGCGCGCAACGAGGCGAACGGCCGCGCGAAGCAGCTCGGCTACGACAACTTCGACCGCGATCTGACGGATGCGCAGAAGGATGCGTTCCGCGCAGACGGTCGTCAGCCGGCGCTGCGTCTTCGGGTGCCGGACGAGGATCTGACCTACGTCGACCTCATCCGCGGCGAGGTGACGTTCCCGGCTGGATCCTTCCCCGACTTCGTGGTCGTCCGCCCCAACGGCGTGCCGCTGTACACGTTCGTGAACCCGGTCGACGATGCGCTGATGGGCATCACCCACGTGCTGCGCGGCGAGGACCTGATGCCGTCGACCGCCCGCCAGCTCGCGCTGTACGCCGCGCTGATCGATGCGGAGGTCACCACTTTCGTGCCGCGCTTCGCGCACATGCCGCTCGTGCTCGGCGAGACCGGCAACAAGAAGCTGTCGAAGCGCGACCCGCAGGCAGACCTGTTCCTGCATCGCGACCGCGGATTCATCCACGAGGGGCTCCTGAACTACCTGGCGCTGCTCGGCTGGTCCATCGGACCCGACCGCGACATCTTCTCGCTCGACGAGTTCACCGCCGCGTTCGACATCGTGAACGTCAACCCGAACCCGGCGCGCTTCGATCAGAAGAAGGCCGAGTCGATCAACGGCGACCACATCCGGATGCTCGCGGAGAAGGAT
This sequence comes from Microbacterium oxydans, assembly GCF_000956525.1. Lineage (GTDB taxonomy): Bacteria > Actinomycetota > Actinomycetes > Actinomycetales > Microbacteriaceae > Microbacterium > Microbacterium oxydans_A. The sequence continues at coordinate 669,765 of NZ_JYIW01000026.1, read as the reverse complement.
TTCGCGGAGCGCACGGTGCCGTACCTGGCGGCAGCCGGCCTGTTCGACGAGCCCACCCACGAGCAGCTCGTCATGGCGTTCCGGGTCGCGCCGCTCGTGCAGGAGCGCGTGCAGCTGCTCGGTGAGGTGCCAGGCATGGTCGGTTTCCTCTTCACGGACGAGGTGTCGTACGACGCCGATGCACTGAAGGGGCTGCCGGCGAACGCTGCAGAGGTGCTCGACGCCTGCGTCGTCGCCCTCGAGCCGCTCGAGGAGTTCGTGCCGGAGAAGATCCAGGAGGCGCTGGCGATCGCGCTCGTGGAGAACCTCGAGCTCAAGCCGCGCGTCGCCTACGGGCCGCCTCGCGTCGCCATCACGGGTCGTCGTATCTCGCCGCCGCTGTTCGAGTCCATGGAACTGCTCGGCAAGGATGAGTCGCTGCGCCGGTTGCGCGGACTGTCCGCGACGCTCTCGAGCTGACGCGACGCGCCCGAGCGGCGACGGACGCGGCCGGTTTTGGTGTTCGGTCGCCGCTCGGGTAAGCTTGACTCTCGGTGCGGGAAGCGATTTTCGCCCCTTGGGGTATGGTGTAATTGGCAACACGACGGTTTCTGGTTCCGTTATTCTTGGTTCGAGTCCAGGTACCCCAGCACGATGAAAACCCCCGCATCAGCGGGGGTTTTGTCGTATCCGGCTGCGTTCTCGTCTCGGGAGGAGTTCTCGGCATAGGCTCCGAGCATGGCCTTGGAATCGCTGCTGCTCCGTCTCGATCGCATCGCCGCTGGACGCCAGGCGGGCGTCTCGATCAGTGCGAGCGATCGCACGCATCCGCGCACGCGGCGGGCATTCACCTGGATCTTCTGGTTGCTCCTCGTCGAGCTGGTGCTCGGTCTCGGTGCGGTCGTCATCGCGCTGCTGCTCGCCGTGAACGGTGAGCCGGTGTCGCTCGCGGTGTGGATGCGCACCGTGATCGTCCTGGCGATGACCGCCACGCTGTTCTACTTCGCCTGGCGTGCGGCGAAAGGCTGGCGCTGGGCGTACCTGCGTCTTCGGCTGTTCTCGCAGATCTTCCCGGTGATCACGCTCGTGATCGCGGCGATTCCCAACCTCTACCCGGTCTGGATGGTCACGGAGCAGATCATCTTCAGCCTCATCATGATCGGCATCGCCGATTTCCTCACGAGCGATCACATGCGGGCGGCGTTCCGCGATCCCGCCGCCGCGGCATCGTCTGAGGGCGCGGCGACCTAGCAGGACGGCGTGACGGGGGCCAGCCCCTTCTCCTGACCGGTATTCCGGCGGCATCCTGAGGGCATGCACCCATTCGCCGCTCCCGCCCGACCGCTGACCTCGCTGGGCGCCGCGTGAGTGCGCTCGTCCGTGTCGTCCCGGGGGAGGACCTCGGGTTCCACCGGCGCAAGTCCGGCTCGGGCTTCCGCTACCTCGACCAGAACGGGGATTCCGCCGGCGAGGCTGATCGCGAGCGCATTCACGATCTCGTGATCCCGCCCGCCTGGACGAATGTCTGGATCGCTGCTGATCCGCTCGCGCACATCCAGGCTGTGGGCACCGACGAAGCCGGGCGACGTCAGTACCTCTATCACCCGCTGTGGCGCGTCGGACGGGACCGCAGCAAGTTCCGTCGTGCGCTGGACCTCGCGGAGCGGCTGCCCCGTGCCCGTGCTCGCGTCACCCGCGCGCTGAGCGGCGATGAACTGACGAAGGAGCGAGTGCTGGCGACCGCGTTCCGGCTCCTCGACGACGCGGCGCTGCGAGTGGGGTCGGAGCGCTACCTCGTGAAGCACGGCAGTCGTGGGCTGACCACCCTGCGCCGACGTGACGTGAAGATCGACGGCGACACCGTCGCCCTGTCGTTCCCGGCGAAGAGCGGCCAGACGGCGGCGATCGAGATCTCCGACGCACCGCTCGCCGAGGTGCTCACCGAACTCTCGCGCGGGTCGGCCGGGTCACTGCTGCTCGCCTACCGCAAGGGGCGGCGACGGATGCGGATCACGCCGACCGAGGTGAACGCCTATCTCCGCGATGTCACCGGCGGCGTGTTCTCGGCCAAGGACTTCCGCACGCTGCACGGCACGATCCTGGCCGCCGACGCCCTCGCTCGGATCGGTCCGCTCGACACCAGAGCCGACCGGCAGCGTGCCGAGCGGCTCGCGGTGCAGGCCACGGCGACCGCGTTGGGCAATACGACGGCCGTCGCACGCGGCAGCTACATCGATCCGCGTGTCTTCAGCCTGTACTCGCGCGGCAAGACGCTCGATCTCACCGTGGCACCGGAGACCGCCGTCCGACGCCTGCTGATCAGCGAGAAGACCGGACGCAGGGTCACCCGGCGAGGTGCAGCCAAGCGAACGCGATGAGCATCGGGATGAGTGGCGTGAGCACCGCCAGCACGATCGGGCCGATGCGCAGACGCGTGTCGAGTGTGCGGGCCGCTGCGGCGAGCGTGTCGCCGTTCCTGCGGGAGACGGCCGGATCGAGTGCAGGCGCCCTCTCGTCGCGGTACAGCAGCGTCCGGCGTCCGAACCGCTCGTGCAGCGCGGCGATCGCGCCGAGCACGCGCGCGAGGACCGCTGGGTCGGTGAGATCGATCGCCGGAAAATACACGTGCAACGTGCTGTCCACGATCTCCAGGTCGAGATCGGCGCTCGCGTCGAGCAGGATCACCATCAGATCGGGCGTGAGCAGATACAGGGCGTCGGTCTCGTAGCCGGCCGGCACCGACACCTCGAACACGTCGCTGAAGTTCCCCTCGAGTCGCAGCTCGCTGCGCCCGCTCGGACGCCTCGGCAGGAGGCTGAGGGCGCCGCCGCCTCGCCGCGACCGGAGCGTGATGCGCGGCGCCTCGGCGGAGAGCGGGATGCGCACGGCCCTGATCGTGTGGACGGTGGCCCCCTCGCGGTCGCCCACGACGACGGTGCGCTCAGCCGAGTCGAACGGGAGGTCGCTGCCGCGGGCGTCGATGTGGTCGCGGGACGAGCGGCCGGTGCGCTCGATCTGCTCGTCGACGGAACCTCCCCAGATCCAGTCGCTCACATCCTGTCGGTAGTCCCATCCTGCGGCGTGCGCAAGCTCGACCAGGCGTGCTCTCCGTCGCGCATCCCGAAGGATCCGCGCGGCGGAGAACAGCACCAGGACCGCGCCCGCCCCGATCACGCCGAGCTGCCCGGCGATCAGAGCAGCGCCGGTGAGCTCGAATCCGACCGGGAGGAGATAGAACGCGACCGGGGCGACCACGACCGCATACGCCAGCGACAGCGCTGCGATCAGTGCGCCGCCGCGGCCCGAGGGCACGCGGGCGACGACGCTGAACGGCGAGAGTGGCGGCATCCGTCAGGGCTTGTAGACGATGGCGATGTTGAGCTGCCCGCTCTCGCGAACCCACGACAGCCATCGCGGCTGGTCGCCGGACAGACGCTGGATCGGAATGACGTAGATGCCCTGGTCGAGGCGGCTGAGGGCGCGGAACTCCGGCTTCTTCGAGATCCAGATGCTGCCGCCGCCGTCCCATGGCTCGAGGCAGGAATAGACGTAGCCGTGCTCGCGGAGGTTGATGCGATCCGCGAGAGCCTCGGCCTGCGGCGCCAGTTCCGCGAGCACCTCGGCCGGCACCGAACCCTCGAGCGTGAACGCAGCCACGTCGTAGATGTTGTTGTCGCCGTAGTCACGGGTTGCGAGGATGCTGAGCTCGGTCACGCCCTTGTCGCTGTTCCGCGTCCAGAGCGCGTGCGAGTTCTTCGCCCGCTTGTTCATCAGGAATCCACCGAAGTTCACCTTCTGGAAGGCGAAGTCGTCGAGTTTGGCGGTGATCTCAGCACGGGTGGTCATCGAATCTCTTTCGTCCGGGTTCGTTCGAGCGGGCGCGCATCGCCCACAGCGAGCCCGAGCCTAGGAGCCGGACTGCCAGCGCCGCGCGAGTCCGAACGAGTCCGAACGCCCCGATGTCCTGGCGGCAATTCGACTGTCATAGGCTCGACTCATGCCCGATGCGCACACCCTCGATGAGCTGTGCGCCGCGCTCGGCATCCTGCGTTCCGCGGCCGGTGCTCCGTCATATGCCGAGATCGCCCGTCGGATCGGTCGACTGCGCGGCGGCGAGGAGCCGGCGAAGGTCACGGTCTACGACTGCTTCAGGCCCGGACGACGCCGCGTCGACGACCGACTCATCGGTGATATCGCGACCGTCCTCGGGGCTGCTCCCGACGACGCGAGCGAGTGGCGGGATCGTGCTCGGACGCTGAACGGCCAGCGAGCCGGCGTGCACATCGAGGTCTCGCTCGCGGTGCGGCACCGGGACGACGCGGCGATCGGACGCGAGGCGCTCATCCAGAGTCTTCCGGCCGTCGACGTCATCCTGCTCACCGGACTGCCCGGTGTCGGCAAGAGCACGCTGGCCTCAGCGCTGGCGCCTGCGGATGCGGTTCTCACCGTCGACCTGCGCGCGTCGGACACCGACCGTCCGGTGGCCGATCCGGTCGACGTCCTGCGGCGGATGCTCGGTGCTCTCGGACACCGCTCGCTGCCATACGAGCTCTCTCGACTGCGGGAGCGCTTTCGTGCGGAGATCCGAGACCGGACGGTCATTCTGGAGGATGCCGGACCTGCCGCACGGCTCCTGTCGTTGATCGTGCCGGGTGTGCGATACGTCGTGACCTCACGCGGTGATCTCTCCGCCTCGGCGTCGCAGCTGCGGGGGAGCGGCATCTCGGCGGTGCATGTTCCGGTTGCTCCGCTGGAGACGGTCGACGCACGCAGGCTGCTCGTGCATCTCCTGGATCCTTCGCGTGCCGGCGACACCGCCGCGCCGCTTCAGGTGGCGGATGCGGCGATCGATCGGATCGTGACGGTGGCCGCCGGACTCCCACTGGATCTGGCGATGCTCGCCGGCATCGTGCACGAGCACCCAGGGTGGACCTTCGACGACCTCGCCTCCCGCTTCGAGCAGGAGCCACGGGATGCACGCATCCGTCCCGTGCTCGACGCGGCGACGAGATCGCTGCCGGCCGACGAGGCGGAGCTGCTGGCAGACCTCGCTCTGATCGACCGGGACCTCGACGAGCGCGCGCTGCTCGCCGCAGGCGGTGCCCAGACCGTCCGGCGACTCGAACGGCTTCGAGCACGGCACCTCGTCGAGCGCCAGGACGGCCGTGTGCAGATGCACGCCACGGTCTTCGCGTTCGCAGCCGAGCGATCCCGCGCGCTGCGGCCGTCGTCGGCCAGACGAGCGTTCGTGGCACGACTCGGGGCCGCTGTGCTCGAAGTGCTCACCGTGGACGACGACTACGCTGCCCACGAGGTGAGCACCGTGCTCGCAGTCGCAGGCGCCGCTCGTGAACACGGACTGGACGCGATCGTCGAGCAGCTCGCGATCGCCGCGCACCCGACGCTCGTCCGGTGGTCGCTGTGGAACGAGTCGATGCGGCTGCACGACCTCGCCGCCCGCAGCGCCGGACTGGATCTGGTGCCGGACATCGCGCTCGGCATCGCGCAGTGCGCCGAGAAGCTGGGCCGGTTCGACGAGGCGCTCGTGACGCTGCACCGCGTGCGTCGGATCGCGACGGGCGCAGCGCTCGCGCGCACCTGGAACCAGATCGGCAATGTCCAGCGCTGGATGAGTCACCTCGACGAAGCGCTGGCCTCGTACGGGCGATCGATCGATCACGCCAGAACGGCCGGCGACCGCGTCGTCGAGGGACGGGCGACGGGCAACCATGCTGACACCCTGCGGATCCTCGCGCGGTATCCGGAGGCCGAGCGCGAGTACGCCGAAGCGCTGGCAATCGCAGTGGCTGCGGGTGATGAGCTGAACATCACGATCGTGCGCGGGAACCGGGCCCTGCACATGCTCGCCGTCGGACGCCTCGAGGAGGCCGAGCATGCGTTGGCGGAGCTGCTCGACGGGTCCGGCGGTCGCTCGCTGCCGTATGTGCGACGGACCATGGCCTTGGTCGCCGAAGCCAGGGGAGACGACGCTCGCGCGCTGGAGTGGATCGGCGATGCGCTCGATCCCGCGCAGCGCGATGCGGAGTACGGCACGGCGGCAGACCTGATCCTCCTCGGGGCGCGCATCGACGCGCGGGCAGGTCGGCACGCACGTGCACTCGAGGCCGCGGACGGTGCACTGAGGGCGGCTGAACGGGCCGGTTCACCGCTGATCGCGACTGAGGCAGCCAACTCGCTGGCCGAGATCCTGCTGGTCGCGGCGACAGTCGACGCGGACCAGGACTCGCTGCGCGCAGCCGAGCGACACGCGCTGGAGGCGCGCGGCACCGCGGAAGCGACCGGGGACCGCGCCGAGGTCGCGCGCAGCGATCGTGCCCTCGCCCTGATCGCGCTCGCTCGCGGTGATGCGGAAGAGGCCGCGGTCAGAGGAGCCGCGGCAGACGCCCTGTATCTCGAACTCGGCCATCGGCTGGCACCCGCACACGACGAAGCGGCCGTCACGTCTCCGTGAACGGCCGCCTCAGTCAGCGTGCTCCGCTGGTCAGTTGCTCCGCGGGTAGGTGTAGAAGCCCTCGCCGGTCGCCACGCCGAGCTTGCCCTGGTCGATGTAGCGCTCCTTGATGAGGTCGGCGAACGCCTGCTGCTTCGCATCGCCCATCCGCGAGATGTTGTACGCGGTCGTGAGGCCGACGATGTCGTAGATCTCGAACGGCCCGGCAGGCGCGCCGGTGCCGATCCGCCAGGTCGCGTCGATCGCTTCGGGCTCTGCGATGCCGCCGACGAGCAACTCGCCGGCTGCCTGCAGGAACGGGACCAGGAGCGAGTTCAGCAGGTAGCCTGCCTTCTCCTTCTTGATCTCGATCGGCACCATTCCGATCGAACGGGCGAATTCGACGACCGCGGCGTAGACCTCGGGGGCGGTCGCTGCGGTGCCCATGACCTCGGCGGTGTTGTGGGACCAGATCTCGTTCGCGAAATGCAGTGCCAGGAACCGGTCCGCGCGGCCGGTCGACTCGGCCAGGGCGCTCGGCAGGAGCGTGGACGAGTTCGTCGCGAAGACCGTGGTCGCCGGAGCGGCTGCGCCGATCGTGCGGTAGATGCCCTGCTTCAGCTCGAGGTTCTCGGGGACGGCCTCGATCACGAGATCGGCCGCTGCGACCGCATCAGCCAGGTCCGAGGTCAGGCGGATGCGCCCGATCGCGGCGGTCGCGCCGCCGTCTGCCGCGCCCTCGACGCTGTCAGCCTCGTACCGTGCTGCGAGCCCGGTGAAGCGCTCCGCTGCGCGACCCAGCGCTGGCTGATCGATGTCGTAGGCCACGACGTCGAAGCCGTGGAAGGCGGTCTGGAACGCGATCTGCGATCCGAGGACGCCGGTGCCGAGGACGGTGATGTTCTTCATTGCTCTTCCTTCTCTGGTGACCTTGTGGGTCGGGTTCTGCGGTGCGCCGCGCTGCCCGGTCAGGACAGGCCGGTGCTGTGGTCGAAGCGCTCGAGGTCGTGTGCGAAACGGGCGACCTCGTCGTCCGTCCATGGCTCGAGGTGCGCGTCGATGATCTGCTGGAGTGATGCGAGCGTGCCGCGGTACGCGGCGGACCCCGCATCGGTGAGCTCGAGCGGGCGCCCCCGGCCGGACTCCACCGGAGCCTCGCGGACGATGCCGAGTGCGATGAGGGCCGAGAGCTGTCGGGAGACGGTCGACCTGTTCAGGCGGAACATGCGGGCGATGTCGATCGAGCGGATGCCCGGCTGTTCGGCGATCGCCATCACGATCGACTGATCGGTGACCGAGAGCGGGGCGTCGCCGAAGCGTGCGTCGGCGAGCCCTCGACGGGAGATCGCGACGAGTGCGCGGAGCACTGTCTCGCTGTGCTCACCGCGTGCATCTGCGTGCATGTCCGACCTCCTGTTGCTGAATGCAACGCTACGCCCGTCTGTTGCATTCCGCAACACGGTGAGATGGGCGAGCGGAGTACCGGGTGACAGGATGGACGCATGGACACCGCCAATCTCACCCGTGAGGAGACCGCCGCGCGATCCGCTGCGATCACCGCGCGCAGCATCCGCGTCGAACTCGATCTCACCGGAGCGCCCGAACAGGCCCGTATCGGGTTCGCGACCACGACGACGCTCGACTTCGACGCGAGCACGACGCACACGTGGCTCGACTTCATCGGGGACTCGGTCCGCAGCGTCACGGTCAACGGCGAACCGCAGGACGTCCGATACGACGGCGCCCGTATCCGGCTCACCGGGCTCGAGGCGTCGAACACCGTGGTGGTCGAAGCGATCGGGACGTACAGTCGGTCCGGCGAGGGGCTGCACCGGTTCCATGATCCGGCAGACGGCGAGACATACCTGTACACCCAGTACGAGCCGGCGGACTCGCGCCGCGTGATGGCGTGCTTCGAGCAGCCCGACATCAAGGCCGCCTACACGTTCGTGGTGCACGCGCCCGCCGAGTGGGAGGTGCTGTCCAACCAGGCTCCGGTGCACACCGACCGCGGCGTCGGGGTGCAGCGCGTCGAGTTCGCTCCGACGCTGCCCGTCTCGAGTTACATCACCGCAGTGGCAGCCGGTCCGTACACCCGGGTCGACGGAGAATGGACGCGGGATGAGCAGCGGATCGCCCTCGGCGTGTTCGCCCGCCGCTCGCTCGCCCAGCACCTGGAGTCCGACGAGATCCTCGATATCACGCGCCAGGGCCTCGACTTCTTCACCGACGCCTTCGCGTACCCGTACCCGTGGGGCAAGTACGACCAGATCTTCGTGCCCGAGTACAACCTCGGCGCCATGGAGAACCCGGGCCTCGTCACCTTCACTGAGGCGTACCTCTCGCGCGGCGCCGCGACCGACGCGCAGCGCGCGGCTCGGGCGAACACGATCCTGCACGAGATGGCCCACATGTGGTTCGGCGACCTCGTGACGATGCGCTGGTGGGACGACCTGTGGCTCAAGGAGTCGTTCGCCGACTACATGGGCGCGCACGCCTCGGCGGCGGCGACCCGCTTCACCGATGCCTGGGTGAAGTTCGCCGCGAGTCGCAAGGCATGGGCGTATCAGCAGGATCAGCTGCCGACGACGCATCCGATCGTGGCCGACATCACCGACCTCGAGGCCGCGAAGCTGAACTTCGACGGCATCACCTACGCGAAGGGCGCATCGGTGCTGAAGCAGCTCGTCGCGTTCGTCGGCGAGGACGCGTTCTTCGAGGGTGCCCGTCGCTACTTCGCGGCCAACGCGTTCGGCAACACGACGCTCGATGATCTGCTTACGCAGCTGAGTGCGGTCTCCGGCCGCGACATGCGCGACTGGTCAGCTGCCTGGCTCGAGACGACGGGCATGTCGACGTTGTGGCTCGAAGCTGCCGGTGACGGCGGCGGGCAGGTGCTCGTGCAGACGGATGCGCGCCCGCATCGTCTGCGGATCGGCATGTACGACTGGGTGGGGGATCGGTTGGTCCGTCGTGAGCAGGTCGCTCTCGACATCGCGGAGGAGCGGACGGCCGTCGAGCTGGCGGATGCCCCGCTCGTGCTCCTGAACGACGACGACCTCACGTACGCGAAGGCGCGGCTCGACGAGCGGTCCCTGGTGACCGTCGAGGCGTCGCTGTCGGCGATCGACGATGCGCTCGCCCGCGCGCTCGTCTGGTCGTCGCTCTGGAATGCGACGCGCGACGGCGAGCTCGACCCGGTGCGGTACCTCGCGGTGGTGCGTGCGCATGCGCCGCACGAGCCCAACATCGGACTGCTCACGGGGGTGCTCGCCAATGCGGCGTACGCCGTGCGGCACTTCGTCGATGATGCTCGCAGGTCGGATGAGCTGCGCGCGTGGACTGAGGCGTCGTGGAGCGCCCTGCAGGGAGCCGCTGCCGGCAGCGACGCCCAGCTGTCCTGGGCGCGCGCTTTCGCTGCTGCGTCAGCCGCCGATGACGTGCGCGCTGCGGACGTCCGAGCGCTGTGGGAGGGCCGTGCCCCCGAAGGGCTGACCGTCGACCCCGATCTGCGGTGGCAGCTGCTGACGGCTCTCGTCACCACCGGCCATGCCGGCGCCGATGAGATCGCTGCCGAACTCGCGCGTGACGACACCGGCACCGGCCGAACCGCGGCCAGGCGTGCATCGGCTTCTCGCCCTGAGGCCGACGTGCGCCGTGCTGCATGGGAGGCGGCCTGGACTGACCTCTCGTTGAGCAACGATCACCTGGATGCAGAGATCGCAGGCTTCCGCGCCGGTGGCCGCCGCGATCTCATCGAGCGTTTCGATGCCGAGTACTTCGATCGGATCGGCGCTGTGTGGGGAACACGCAGCATCGAGCTCGCGAAGCGTCTCGTGATCGGACTCTTCCCAGCGACCGATTCGACCGATCGGGTCGACGCCTGGCTGGCTGAGAATGAGGACGCCCCGGCCGCGCTCCGCCGTATCGTGATCGAGCAGCGTGATCACCTCGAACGCGAGCTCGGGGTGCGCGCACGGTACGCGGGGAACTGAGCTCCGGTCAGTCCGTCGCAACCGGTGCGAGCTGCATGCCCATGACCGTGCGCACGATCCATGGATGCGCGCGGTCGTCGTCGATGTGGGTCATCCCGAGGCGCTCGGCGACCGTGCGGGAGGCGACGTTCTGCGGGTGGATGATGGCGGTCAGCAGGGTCGGGGCGAACTCGACGCGTGCGAGTTCACGGCACGAGATGGCCGCCTCGGTCGCGAGCCCCTGACGTTGCCGGTCTGCGCGGACGTGGTAGCCGACCTCGAGCACCGGACTGTCGTTCACCGATTGCCAGGTCAGTCCGCAGTCACCGAGGAACTCGCCGTCGTGCGTCTCGATGACCCACAGACCGTGACCGTGCTCGACGTATCGCGTCTGCATCCGCTCGATCCAGTCGAGACTCTCCTCCCGCGTCTTCGGCGCGGGGTAGTACGCCATCACGCGCGGATCGCCGAGCAGCTCCGCCATGTCGTCGAGGTCGTCGACCGTCATCTCACGGAACCGCAGACGGGGCGTCGGTCGGGGGAGCAGTCGGCGCGGACCCTGCATCAGACGTCGAGCGTGTCGCCGGGCTCGAGAACGAAGAACTCGCCGCCGCCCTGCTCCGTCGCCCACTGCAGGCGCTGGCGGTGCATCGTCTTGCCTGCGACGGAGAGCGTCATGTCGTGTGTGCCGAACGCCCGGCGCGGCGCGACGGCCAGCACGTAGTCCATCGCGTCGCCCACCTTCAGCCAGGGTGCTCCGAGGGGTGCGGCGAGGGTGTCGACCGCGACGCCCTCCGGCACCGCGTAGGAGTCCCCGGGGTAGTACAGCGTCTCGTTCACGAGTACGCCGACGTTGTCGATCGTCGGGATCGAGGCATGGATGACCTCGTGGGTGCCGCCGAAGAAGCGGAGCGTGAAACGGCCGACCTCGATGGTGTCGCCGGGGGCGACCACCGTGATCTCGTAGTCGGACGCGGCCCGAGCGACGCCCGCCGACCCGTAGATGGGCGTGCCCGGCGCGGCGCGCAGGATGCGGTCGAGGTGCTCTGGTGTCCAGTGATCAGGGTGCTCGTGGGTGAGGACGACAGCGACGACACCGCCGAGATCGTCGTGCGGGGTCGTGAAGGACCCGGGGTCGATCAGCAGGGTCTCGTTTCCCTCATCGATGCGGAGGGCGGCATGTTCGAACTTGGTGACGCGCATGTGATGAGTCAACTCCTTCTCGGCCCACTCGGCAAACCATTCCGCGTGCGCCACGCCCGGGCGCCGCGCACCGGCGGCCTCGATTTGGCGCAGCAAGAATCCCCGTGGCATACTTGAACGGTTGTCGCGGCACGGAAACGTTCCGCCAGACGGCCCCATCGTATAGCGGCCTAGTACGCTGCCCTCTCACGGCGGTAACGCGGGTTCGAATCCCGCTGGGGTCACACAACACACGAAAGCCCTCGGTTCTCCAAGGGCTTTCGTCGTATCCGGGCGTCTGCCTCGCCCACGATGCGCGGCGGATGCAGAGAAGGCCGCCCCGTCGCCTGGCGGCGGGGCGGCCTTCGTGCTGAACCTCTCAGTCGGCTCTCGGAGCGGCAGGCGCCTTCGCGGATGCTCGACGGGCACGGATGCCACGACGGATCAGCCACGCCACCAGCACCACGACCGCTGCGATGCCGGCCCAGGGGAGGATGAAGCCGACGGCGATCACGAGCGCGTTGAGCGAGACGACGAGACCGTTCCATCCGGCGAGCAGGCCGTCACCGAAGCCTGCGGGGTCGGCTGCGACGGTCGTGTCGGTGCGAGTGAGCTGCACCGACAGCGACGACATCGCGACCTGGTCGTCGATCGATGCGAGCTGCTGCTCGTACGACTCGAGCTGAGCCTGGCGGTCGGTCAGCGCGACCTCGGCTTCGATCAGCTCGGAGACGCTGCCGGACTGCGCCATCAGCTGGGTCAGACGCTCGACCGATGCCCTGGTCGCATCGACCCGCGCACGCAGATCCACGGCGACCGAGGTCAGATCCTGGCGTGAGATCGCCGACGACAGCACCTCGCCGGAGTCCGCGAGCTCGGCGATCACGTCGGGGAGATCGGCCGACGGCACCCGGATGCTGATCCAGCCGTACCCGGAATCCGCCGGTATCGGAGCGGAGGTGTCGTCCAGCGCGAGCGCCTTGCCGACCTCCGTGCTCTCGACGTAGCCGCCGTGCTGCTCCGCGAGCGCGGTGATCGCGTCTGCGGCCTTCCCGATGTCCTTCACCTGGAGCGTCGCATTCGCGGTCGCGATGATGTCGCGTCCGGCATCCGCTGCCTCTCCGCCTGCCATCGTGAGACCGGCGCTGTCGCTCGATGCCGCGTCGGGGGCGACATCGGCGCTTCGGTCCGGGGCGCCGGCGACGGACTCCGGAACGGCCGCGACGGAGGAGCCGCCGTCGGCCGTGCTCATGGCCGACCCGCCGCCGACAGCACCGAGGATCGGGGGCGTCACGACGACACCGATCGCGAAGGCGGCCGCGATGCCGACGCCGGTCAACCACCGGCGACGACGGGCGCGTGCGCGGGTGGTCGCGATGGCGACGGGGGCGCGTTCCTCGGCGATCTCCGAGAACACCGCGTTCTCGATGCGGGCGATGGTCTCATCGGACAGCGCGGGGAGTTCGTCGAACTCGGGCTGGTCGTTCATGCGTCTCTCACTTCCTTGACGGCGCCCCGCAACTGGGTGCGCACTCGCGAGAGACGGTTCCGGACGACGGCGTGGCTGACCCCGAGCTCCTCGGCTGCCGCCTGGTAGGCGTATCCCTCCGAGGCGCACAGGCGGAGGATCTCGCGGTCGAGCTCACTCAGGGTGCCGACCTCTGCCGCGATGCGCGCGGCGAGGGCAGCCGTGATCACCTGCTCCTCGACGCTGACCGTGTCGGGCAGCCGGTCATCGAGCATCTCGGTCGTGTTCGCCTGGTCGCGTCGCCGCTGCCGGAGCCGATTCGCCGCCTGGAAGCGGCAGATCGTCGCCAGCCAGGGCAGGATCGATTCGCCCTGCAACGCGAAGCCCGGGAGCTTGCGCCACGCCACCACGAAGGTCTCCTGGGTCACATCCTCGGCGTCGGCCGGCGACGCGAGAATGCCGTTGGCGATCCAGTAGACCGGACGTACATGTGCGCGGTACAGCTCGCGGAAGGCGCTCTCGTCACCTGCCGCGGCCTGCGCCGCCCATTTCTGATCACTCGTCTGCACGGGCATCCTGTTTCCGTTCGGTGTCTCTCACCATGCAAGTGTCGATGGATGCCTCATCGTCTCAGAATCGATGTGCGATCCAGTGCGCCTCGCAGGCGCTAGCATGGTCCTCGCGAGGGGGAGTATCCCGAATCCGCGCGTAACGTCATCACGAGCACCGCCATCGCTGCTCCGGGCGCGCGCCGCACATCTGTGCGGGGGAGAGACTCTCGGGAATCGTCGACCCCTCTCGAAAGGCGCAGTGCGCGCGTGAACATCCCCATCTGGTTCGAAGTCGGCTCCCTCGTCGTGCTCGTCCTCATCCTCATCGGCGACCTGATGCTGGTGCGCCTGCGTCCGCACATCCCCTCGACCAAGGAGTCGACGCTCTGGGTCGCGTTCTACGTCGGTCTCGCGCTCGTCTTCGCCGGCTTGCTCGCGGTCTTCGCGGGTGGGCAGTTCGCGGGGGAGTTCCTCACCGGGTGGGCGCTGGAGTACAGCCTCTCGATCGACAACCTGTTCGTCTTCGTGCTGATCATGGCGCAGTTCGCGGTGCCGCGACGGCTGCAGCAGATGGTGCTGATGGTCGGCATCATCATCGCGCTCGTGCTGCGCGGGCTGTTCATCATGCTCGGTGTCACGATCATCGAGAACTTCTCGCCGATCTTCTACATCTTCGGTGCCTTCCTGATCTACACCGCGATCCGCCAGGCGATGCCGGAGGGCGACCACGACGGCGAGGTGCAGCGCGAGAACTTCATCGTCCGTCTGCTGCGCCGACGCATCGATATCAGCGACGAATACGACGGCAACAAGATCCGCACCGTGGTCGACGGCAAGCGCATCTGGACGCCGATGGTGATCGTCTTCGTGGCGATCGGCGTGACCGACCTGATGTTCGCGATCGACTCCATCCCCGCGATCTTCAGCATCACCCAGAACAGCTTCCTGGTCTTCACCGCGAACATCTTCGCGCTGATGGGTCTCCGCCAGCTGTACTTCCTGCTCGGCGATCTGCTCGACCGGCTGCGCTACCTGCACTACGGAATCGCGATCATCCTCGGCTTCATCGGCATCAAGCTGATCCTGCACGCCATGCACGAGAACGAGCTGCCCTTCATCAACGGCGGCGAGCACATCGAGTGGGCACCCGACATCCCCATCTGGCTCTCGCTCACGGTGATCGTGGTGGCGATGGCCGGTGCGACGATCGCGAGCCTGGTCGCCGCCGCGCGGGAGAAGCGGGCGACGAAGAAGGTTTCGATCCCCGAGTGAGATCATGGCGCCATGACTCGTCACTGGACGCCCTTGGCCCTCGTGTATCTCGTGCTGGCGGTGGCCGGCCTGATCGGCACCTGGACCTTCAACGTCATGGCGATCACGCAGATGGCGGACTTCATCGTCGATCTGCTCGGCAGCGGCCCTGCGGTGTCGTCGATCACGGTCGACCTCCTGGTGGTGGCGATCGCCGGCAGCGTGTTCATCATCGTCGAGGCGAGACGGCTCGAGATGCGCTTCGGCTGGCTCTACGTGGTGCTGGCAGGAGTGACGGCCTTCGCGTTCGTGTTCCCGCTGTTCCTGGCGATGCGCCACCGGCACCTCACTCGGCTGACCACAGCAGCTCCGCCTCGAGCGTGAGATCGATGACCTGACGGAGCAGCCCGCCCGCGGTGGTGGAGCGCAGCAGGGTGTACTGGTCGTACTCCCCGAGCGGCGCGATCGCAGCGAGCTGCCAGGCCGCCGTGAGCGGGTTCTCGGCGAGTTCGGTATCGGCGTCCCACCGCGCCTCCGGTGCGCGGCCGAGCGCACGACGCACGATCGCCTCGGCCTCGGAGTGCAGCGGAGTCAGTGCCTCGTTCCATTCGAGGTCGGGCAGCGGTGTCACCTCGGCGCGAGGATAGGGGTCGTCGTCCAGCCACTGATCGATCGTGAACCGCTCGGTGCCGACGGCCACGGCGTGCAACACGTCACCGCCCGCTGCGACACTCACCAACCTGGCCATCGTGCCGACACCGCTGCGCCGGTCGCCGCCGCCGACCTCGTGGCCGCGTTCGATGAGCACGACACCGAACTGCGGGTCGTCCTCGTCGAGCAGTCGCCCGACCATGGTGAGGTATCGGGGCTCGAAGACGCGCAGCGGAAGCGGCGCGTGCGGAAACAGCACCGAGCCGAGTGGGAACATCGCGAGCGTGACCATGGCCCCAGTCAACACCGAGAGACGTACAGTGAACAGATGCGCAGACCCAGCCCCGTCGTTCCCGCTCCCGGCCAGGAATCCGTCTGGGACTATCCGAGGCCGCCGCGGGTCGAGCCGGTGCCTGAACGCCTCACCATCCGCCTCGGCGGTGCGCTGATCGCCGACACCCGGAACGCCGTGCGGGTGCTCGAGACGAGCCACCCTCCCGTCTACTACGTCCCGATGTCAGACTTCGTCGCGGGTGCGCTCGTGGATTCGTCCGGCACCTCGTTCTGCGAGTTCAAGGGCGCGGCGCGGTACTTCGATGTGCGCAGCGGTGAAACCGTGCGCGAAGGCGCGGCCTGGAACTACCCGGATCCCTCGCCGGGCTTCGAGTCGCTCGTCGACCGGGTCGCCGTGTATGCGCAGCACATGGACGAGTGCACGGTCGGCGGAGAGGTCGTCGTCCCGCAGCCGGGTGGCTTCTACGGAGGATGGGTCACGTCGTCGGTCGTCGGCCCGTTCAAGGGCGTGCCGGGCTCGATGGGCTGGTAGCGCCCAGGCGCGTAGCGGCAGGTCAGAACGCGCGCAGGTTCGCCCGGAGTCCGCCGTCGACGTGGTCGCGACGAAGGATGCCGCGGCGCCGGAGCACCGGCACGAGTTCATCCAGCGTTCGGTGCAGCGTCACGGGGTGGAAGTCACCCCAGAGCAGGACACCGTCGTTGCCCCAGTCGCCGAGCTCCTCGATGAGGTCGGCGAACTCCTCCGCCGTGCCCACGAAGCCGCTGCGATCGTTGATGCGACCGGCTCGGACGAGCGCGGTGAGATGTGCCCGGAGCGGTGCTTCCTCGCCACGGTCGCCGATCAGACGCTGGATGCTGCCGCGCGAGACATGGTCGCCGAAGATCGACAGGTCGAGCGGCGCGTCGAGGTCGAGCGAGGTGAGGTCGGTCTCGAGATCGCTGGACTGCTTCCGAGCGATCTGCACCAGGGCGGCCTCATCGGGGCGGGCGGATGCCGCGACGATACGGTCGGCCTCCTCCGCGGAGCTGGTGATCACGGGCTGGATCGCGAAGAGGATCTTGATGTCCTCCGGGCGTCGCCCTGCGGCGATCGCGGCGTCGTGGATCTTGGTCCGGTACGCACGGACTGATGCCTCATGCAGCGGAGCGAGGGCGAGCTGGACGTCGGAGTTCGCGCCGGCGAAGCCGAGTCCGCGGCCGGATCCGCCGGGGGAGATGATCGCAGGCTCGCCGTCGGTGAAGGGCAGCGCATTGAGCGGGCCGTCGAAGGCATAGTGTTCGCCGCGGTGTCGCACCGCCCGCAGTTTCGAGCCGTCGGCGTACACATCGGTGTCACGGTCGGCCACGAGCGCCCCGTCGTCCCAGCTGCGCCAGAGGGAGCGGATGCCGTCGAGCCATTCGGTCGCCCGGTCGTAGGCGGCGCCGTGCCCGAGTGGCGGGGCGTCGGAGAAGTGCCGGGCACTGCCGGTGTCGGTGACGACGTTGAGGCCGAGACGGTGCCCGCTGAGGTGCTGCAACGTCGAGAACTGCCGCGCCGAGGTGAACGGCAGTGAGGCGGCGGGGTTCACGGTCGGTACGACGCCGAGGTACCTCGTCACCTGGAAGAGATACGGCGCAAGCAGCAGCGGGTCGTGCTTGGGGCCGCCGAACGCGTGCCGGACCCGCAGGTCGATCGTCTCGGGGGAACCGAGCGAAGGGCTGTCCTCGATGATGACGAGATCGAAGCCGGCCTGCTCGAGCGTTCGCGCGGCCTCCTGGTAGATCTCGGGCCTGGTCCAGTCGTAGTCCCAGTCGAGCGACGGGTAGCCCCAGCCCTGGGGGCCGAAACCGCGGGCGAGGAACCAGCCGAAGTGCTGCGGCCGACTCACGCGACGACCTCTTCGACTGCCTGCAGCACCTGGGCGAGGTCACCGATCAGGTCGTCGACGTCTTCGATGCCGATCGATACGCGGAGCGTGCCAGGACGGATGCCGAGGACCGCGCGCTCCTCGGCAGTGCGCTGCGCGTGGCTGGTCGTTCCCGGGTGCAGCACGAGCGAGCGGACATCACCGATGTGCGTCATGTGCGTGAAGACCTGCACACCCTCGACGAAGCGCCGCGCTGCGGGGAGGCCATCGCGCAGCGTGAACGTGAAGATCGATCCGGAGCCACCGCCGAGATAGCGCTGCGCCTTGGCGTGATCAGGGTGCGATGGCAGTCCGACGTAGTCCACGCTCTCGACGGCGTCCTGGCTCTCCAGCCAGCGCGCGATCTCGAGGGCGTTGCGCGACTGGCGCTCGACGCGCAGACCGAGCGTCTCAGTGCCCTGCCCGATCAGGAAGGCGTTGAGCGGCGACGGTGATGCCCCGAAACGCGGTGCGACGGACTCGCGGGCATACGCGATGCGGGCGTTGCCGCCGTGGCGAGACGCGACGCTGGGCAGGCCGCCTCGACCGGGGAGCACCAGGTGCGGTGCGTTGTGGCCGTGACGTGCGGCGTCGAAGCGTCCGTCGTCGATCAGGACACCGCCCAGCACCGAACCGTGACCGGCGAGGAACTTCGAGGCCGAGTGCACGACGATCGCCGCGCCGTGCTCGATCGGGCGGACGAGGTACGGCGTGGCGAGCGTGTTGTCGACGATCAGCGGGATCGCGGCCTCGTCGGCGACGGCGCTGATCGCCGCGATGTCGAGGATGTCGTTGCGGGCGTTCGCGATGGACTCGCCGAACAGCGCGCGGGTGTTGGGACGGATCTCGGCACGCCAGGCATCGGGGTCGGCGATGTCGTCGACGAACGTCGCCTCGATCCCGAGTCGCGCCAGGTTGTCGAGCAGGAGACCGCGCGTGCCCTCGTAGATGTGCGTCGAGCTGACGATGTGATCGCCGGCGCCGGCGACGGTGAGGAACGCGGTCACGACGGCGGCCTGCCCGCTGGCGACCAGCACGGCATCCGCACCCGACTCCAGTGCGGCGAGCTGGCGCTCGACAGCGCGGATCGTCGGGTTGCCGGTTCGCGTGTATCCGAAGCCGGTGCCGGTGCCGAAGTGGTCGGCGGCATGGTCGAAGTCCTCGAACTCGAAACCGGCGGTCAGATAGATCGGGGTGGCGCGCGCTGCGGCCGTCTCGCGGACCCGCCCGGCGTGGACGGCCCGGGTGACGAAGCGCGTGGAGTCGACGGTCATGCGGAGCCTCTCGATCGATCGGGTGAACAGTAGAGTGTCACGTCGCGTCATCGCCCGCCGAAGCGGTGGTAATCTGGCGACATGCGGATCGTGCTCCTTCTTAGCGGCCGCGACGAGATCTCGTTCTGAGCCCCTCCTCGTCGCGGAGTCCATCGTGGGCCGAACCGCCATCCTCAGGAGACACGCAATGAACACCCCCGCACCCGGTGCCGATTCCGTTCGCCCTCGCACGCTCGCCGAGAAGGTCTGGGACGACCACCTCGTCGTCAAGGGCGAGAACGGCGAACCGGATCTCATCTACATCGACCTCCACCTCGTCCATGAGGTGACCAGTCCGCAGGCCTTCGACGGCCTCCGCAGCGAGAACCGTCCGCTGCGTCGCCTGGATCTGACGATCGCGACCGAGGACCACAACACCCCGACGCTCGAGATCCACAAGCCGATCGCCGACCTCACCAGCCGCACGCAGATCGAGACGCTGCGTCGCAACGCCGCCGAGTTCGGCGTGCGACTGCATTCGCTCGGCGATGCGGAGCAGGGCATCGTGCACGTCGTCGGCCCGCAGCTCGGACTCACGATGCCCGGCATCACGGTGGTGTGCGGCGACTCGCACACCTCGACGCACGGAGCATTCGGGGCCATGGCCTTCGGCATCGGCACGAGCGAGGTCGAGCACGTGATGGCGACCCAGACGCTGCCGCTGAAGCCGTTCAAGACGATGGCGATCACCGTCGACGGCACGCTCCGCCCCGGCGTCACCGCGAAGGACATCATCCTGGCCGTGATCGCGAAGATCACCACCGGCGGCGGACAGGGCTACGTCCTGGAGTTCCGCGGCAGCGCGATCCGTGCGCTCTCGATGGAGGGCCGCATGACGATCTGCAACATGTCGATCGAGGCGGGCGCCCGCGCCGGCATGGTCGCACCCGATGAGACGACCTTCGAATACCTGAAGGGCCGCCCGCACGCGCCGAAGGGGCAGGACTGGGACGACGCCGTCGCCTACTGGCGCACGCTGCCCACCGACGAGGGCGCGACGTTCGACGCAGAGGTCTTCATCGATGCCGACGAGCTCGAGCCCTTCGTCACCTGGGGGACCAACCCCGGCCAGGGCAGCTCGCTGTCGTCTTCGGTGCCGAACCCGGTCGAGATCGCGGATCCGAACGAGCGCGCCGCCGCCGAGCGGGCGCTCGAGTACATGGACCTCACCCCTGGCACCCCGCTCAAGGAGGTGCCGGTGGATGCTGTCTTCATGGGCTCGTGCACGAACAGCCGTATCGAGGACCTCCGCGCGTTCGCCTCCATCATCGAGGGCAAGAAGAAGGCGGACGGCGTTCGCGTCATGGTCGTGCCCGGCTCGGCGCGGGTGCGTCTCGAGGCTGAGGCAGAGGGTCTCGACAAGATCATCACCGACTTCGGCGCCGAGTGGCGCTTCGCAGGCTGCTCGATGTGTCTCGGCATGAACCCCGATCAGCTCGCGCCAGGAGAGCGCTGCGCGTCGACGTCGAACCGGAACTTCGAAGGTCGCCAGGGCAAGGGCGGACGGACGCACCTGGTCTCGCCGCTCGTCGCCGCAGCGACAGCCATCCGCGGCACGCTGTCGAGTCCGAGCGATCTGCTGATCGAGGAAGAGGTCTGATCATGGAGAAGTTCGTCACCCACACCGGTATCGCTGCTCCCCTGAAGCGCTCCAACGTCGACACCGACCAGATCATCCCCGCCGTGTTCCTGAAGCGCGTCACCAAGACGGGCTTCGAGGATGCGTTGTTCTACGGCTGGCGCCAGGACCCGGAGTTCGTGCTGAACCAGGCGCCCTTCATCGGCGCGTCGGTCCTCGTCGCCGGTCCTGACTTCGGCACCGGATCGAGTCGCGAGCACGCCGTCTGGGCGCTCCGCGACTTCGGATTCTCGGTCGTCCTGAGCCCGCGTTTCGCCGACATCTTCCGCGGGAACTCGGGGAAGCAGGGCCTGCTGGCCGCCACGATCTCGGAGGAGGATCTCGAGCGGATCTGGGCCGAGATCGACGCGAATCCTGGCACGAGCATCACGGTGGATCTCGAGGCGCGCACCGCCTCGATCGGCGACGTCCAGGCCGACATCGGGATCGACGATTACACTAGATGGCGGCTCCTCGAAGGGCTCGATGACATCGGGCTCACACTGCGCAACGAAGAGAAGATCGCGCAGTTCGAGGGCCGCCGCGAGTCGTGGCGGCCCCGCACTCTCCCCATTCAGTAGTCGGGGCAGGTCGGGGGGTCAAGGGGGCGCCCGCCCCCGATATCAGTGAATGAAGTGAGGCTCCGAATGACGACACCCGTGCGCGATGCTCTTCCGGACGGAGCCCCTGCGCTCACCGGCGACGTCCTCGCCATCCGAGGAGGACGCCCGCTGCGCGGACGTGTCGACGTCAAGGGCGCGAAGAACCTCGCCACCAAGGCGATGGTGGCCTCGCTGCTCGGTGAGACGGTGAGCACTCTGCGGGATGTCCCCGCGATCAGCGACGTCGCCGTGGTGCGTTCGCTGCTCGAGGTGCATGGCGTCCGCGTCTCCGAGGGTGACGAACCCGGTTCGCTGGTATTCGACCCGAGCGATGTCGAGTCCGCGCACTTCGAGGAGATCGACGCCCACGCCGGTGCGTCGCGCATCCCGATCCTGTTCTGCGGTCCGCTGCTGCATCGTCTCGGTCAGGCGTTCATCCCCGACCTCGGCGGCTGCCGCATCGGCGACCGTCCGATCGACTTCCACCTCGACGCGCTGCGCAAGTTCGGTGCGATCGTCGAGAAGCTCCCGAGCGGCATCCGTCTCTCCCGTCCCGGCGCTCGCCTGCACGGAGCGAACATCCACCTGCCGTACCCGAGTGTGGGCGCCACCGAGCAGGTGCTGCTGACGGCGGTGCGTGCCGAGGGCACCACCGAGCTCCGCAACGCCGCGATCGAACCCGAGATCATGGACCTCATCGCGGTGCTGCAGAAGATGGGCGCCATCATCTCGTACGAGCCCAACCGGGTCATCGTGATCGAGGGCGTCGAGAAGCTCCGTGGCTACGACCACCGATCGATCTTCGACCGCAACGAGGCCGCGTCCTGGGCATCCGCTGCGCTGGCCACCGACGGCGAGATCTTCGTCGGCGGTGCGAAGCAGCAGGAGATGCTCACGTTCCTGAACGTCTTCCGCAAGGCGGGCGGCTGGTTCGACATCCAAGAGGACGGCATCCTCTTCCGTCGCGACGGCGAGCTCAAGCCCGTCGTGATCGAGACCGACGTGCACCCAGGCTTCATGACCGACTGGCAGCAGCCGCTCGTCGTCGCCCTGACGCAGGCGAAGGGCCGTTCGGTCGTGCACGAGACCGTGTACGAGAACCGCCTCGGCTTCACGGATGCGCTCGTGAAGATGGGTGCAGACATCGTCGTGCACCCGAGGGGCCTGCAGGACGGCCCTCGCCGGGTGCCGCGCCGTGACCTCGAGCAGGCCGCTGTGATCACGGGTCCCACCCCGCTGCATGGTGCCGACATCGTCGTCCCCGATCTCCGTGGCGGATACAGCCACGTGATCGCCGCGCTGACGGCAGCAGGCGAATCGAAGGTGTCGGGTGTCGACATCCTCAGCCGCGGATACGAGAAGTTCCTCGCCAAGCTCGACGCGGTCGGCGCCGACTTCGACGTCCTCCGGTGACCCGCATGGGTGCCCGGTCCTCCGAGGTCACGCGACCGAGCCTGTTCTGGCCGGTCGCGGTGATCGTGATCCCGCTGGTGTCGCTCCTCGCGAAGATCAGAGTGGTCGGCGCGGAGAAGCTGCCTCGCGAAGGGTCCTTCGTGCTCGCGCCGAACCATTACTCGGAGTTCGACCCGCTGGTCGTCGCGGTCGCCGTGTGGCGAGCCGGCCGGGCTCCGCGGTTCATGGCCAAGGAGAGCCTGTTCCGCATCCCGGTGCTCGGATGGATCATGCGTCGCACCGGCATGATCCCGGTGGCTCGCACCTCGTCTGCCACGGCCGCGAAGCAGACCATGAAGCAGTCTGCCGAGCTCGTCGAGCACGGCCGCGGCGTCATCGTGTACCCGGAGGGCACGCTGACGCGCGACCCCGAGCTGTGGCCGATGCGTGGCAAGTCCGGTGCTGTGCGCCTCGCGCTGGCTGATGGCATCCCGCTGATCCCGATGGCCCAGTGGGGCACGCAGGAGATCATGGGCCGCTACCAGAAGGGTCTGAGCCTCTGGCCGCTGCGCAAGCCGGTCCGCGTCCTCATCGGCGACCCGATCGACGTCTCGGACCTGCGTGGACGCGCGGGGGAGCAGGCGGCGCTCAATGAGGCGACCACCCGACTGATGAACGCGGTCACCGAGCTGCTCGAGCAGCTCCGCGACGAGAAGGCTCCGGCCGAACGCTGGAACCCCACGACGCACGGACAGAAGGAGACGGGTCGTCTTGACTCCTAAGAAGATCGTGCAGACGGGTCCGAGAGCGACCGTCATCGGCTCCGGCAGCTGGGGCACCACCTTCGGCAAGATCCTCGCCGACGGCGGCGCGCAGGTCACGATGTGGGCGCGGCGTGCCGAGCTCGCGCAGGAGATCAACGAAGCGAAGCGCAACTCCCGCTACCTTCCGGGGATCAACCTGCCCCGGTCGATGGCCGCGACGCACGAGCTCTCGACGGCGCTCGACGGCGTTGAGCAGGTGTACCTCTCGGTGCCGAGCCAGTCGCTGCGAGAGAACCTCAAAGCGCTGCGGCCACTGCTCGCCGACAGCGATGCGAAGATCGTGAGCCTGATGAAGGGTGTCGAGCGCGACACTGGGCTGCGCATGAGCCAGGTGATCCAGCAGGAGCTCCGCTGCGATCCCGACCGCATCGCCGTGGCATCCGGTCCGAACCTCGCACTCGAGATCGCTCGGGAGCAGCCGACGGCCGCAGTGATCTCCTCGCGCAGCCAGGAGACGGCGGAGATCGTCGCACGGGCCGCTCGGAACAGCTACTTCCGCACCTTCGTGAACACCGACGTCATCGGCACCGAGTTCGGCGGCGTGCTGAAGAACCTGATCGCGGTCGCGATCGGCATCGTCGACGGCGTCGGCTACGGCGAGAACACCAAGGCATCGATCATCACGCGCGGCCTCGTGGAGATGACCGATTTCGCGGTCGCGAACGGCGCGCACCCCGAGACGCTCCAGGGGCTGGCCGGGCTCGGCGACCTGATCGCGACGTGCCAATCGCCGCTGAGCCGGAACAACACCGCCGGGCGGCTGCTCGGACAGGGCTACAGCTTCCAGGACGTCGTGAAGCAGATGCAGCAGACCGCGGAGGGCCTCGCGTCCGTCGCACCGGTGCTGCAGCTCGCGCGCGAATCCGAAGTGGACATGCCGATCGTCGAGCAGGTGAAGATGGTGCTCGATGGCAAGATGGATCCCCGTGACATCGCCCCCCACCTGACGACGGACGACGACACCCCGCAAGGGGAGAGGACCAACCATGGACAAGCAGACGGTGGTGGTGCTCTTCGGAGGGCGCTCCAGCGAGCATTCGATCAGTTCCGCAACGGCGGGGGGCGTGCTGGGCGCGATTGACCGCGACCGCTACGCCGTGATCCCGGTCGGGATCACCCGTGAAGGAGCGTTCGTCCTCGAGGACGACGAGCCGGCGAAGTTCCCGCTGGATGCCGAGCATCTGCCGGAGGTCGTCGACAACGGCAGCCGCGTGCGGTGGCCGGAGCCCGGCGGCGACCGCACACTGCGAGTCGTGCGTGCCGACGGCTCCGTCGAAGACCTCGGCGAGATCGACGTCGTGCTGCCGATCCTGCATGGCCCGCACGGTGAGGACGGCACGATCCAGGGCTACTTCGACACCCTCGAGGTGCCGTACGCGGGCGGCGGTGTGCTCGACTCCGCGCTCTGCATGGACAAGCACTTCATGAAGATCGCACTGCAGGCGGCCGGCCTCGCGGTGGCCCCGTGGGTGACGGTGAGACGCCGGCAGTGGGATGCGGATGCCGCAGCCGTGCGAGCCTCGGCGGCCGAGCTCGGTCTCCCGCTGTTCGTCAAGCCTGCTCGCGCCGGCTCGAGTGTCGGTGTCTCGAAGGTCGAGGCGCTCGACGAGCTCGACGCAGCCATCGCCATCGCCTTCGCGGAGGACGAGAAGGTGCTGATCGAGACCGGTGTGTCCGGGCGTGAGATCGAGGTCGCGATCCTCGAGACCGCCGACGGCACCCGTGCCTCGCTCCCTGGAGAGATCGTGCTGACCGCGCGCGGGTTCTACGACTTCGAGGGCAAGTACCTCGGCGGTGACGGCGTCGACGTGGTCTGCCCCGCCGAGGTCAGCCACGAGGAGCTCGCCGCGATCCAGGATGCGGGCGTTCGCGCCTTCGATGCGGTCGACGGACGCGGTCTCGCACGGGTCGACATGTTCCTGACGCCCGACGGCGGTCTCGTCGTCAACGAGCTGAACACCATGCCCGGGTTCACGCCGATCTCGATGTTCCCGAAGTGCTGGGTCGCATCGGGTCTCAGCTACGGCGACCTGATCTCCGAGCTCATCGAGGCGGGTCTGCGGCGCTGAGGATCAGGCGTCGAGTTCCCTGAGGCTCAGCCGACGGGGAACTCGACGCGATCCGTGCACTTCGCGGTCGCGGGGGAGAGCCCGGACTGGATGCTCTTCGAGAGCTTGTCGACGATCGTCCCGAAGTCGATCTCCTCGCCGCGCTTGATGTTGACCTCGATCGCGGGGTCGCGACCGTACGTCACGAGACGCTGCCTGGTGTCCTCCTGGTCGAGCACGAGCCAGTCGATGCCACCGAGCGTGGTGCACACGAGCGCTGACGGCGCCGGTGGTTCGACGCCGCAACGGAGCACGATCGTCGGGTCGCCCCAGGCGCCGGTGGCCTGCGCATCGGTCCACACTCGGTCGAAGCCGCCGACGTTCTCGGGGAGCAGCACGGACACCGCGGCGCAGACCGGATTGTTCGCGTCGGCCGCAGGTTCGAGATGCACCGTGGTCGAGCAGCCGGAGAGCAACGCGACCGCGGTCAGCGCAGCACCGGCGGCTGCGAGACGGTGAAGACGGGACATGCTTCCAGGCTACCTTTGACAGCATGTCCTCCCGACCCGAAGCCGATGATCCGCGCCTCGGCGATCTCTCCGAAGGCACCATCCTGCACGCGATCCTGTCGCGGACGGCGCCGGCGACGCACACACTGATCGGCCCCGGCGACGATGCGGCCGTGATCGCCGCACCATCGGGCACGGTCGTCGCGACGACCGACACCCTCGTGCACGGCCCCGACTTCCGGCTCGCGTGGACGAACGGCTACGACCTCGGCTGGAAGGCGGCGGCCGTGAACCTCGCCGATGTGGCCGCGATGGGTGCGACCCCGACCGCCCTGCTGGTCGCCCTCGCGATCCCGCGCGATCTGCGCCTGTCGTTCGTCGAACGGCTGGCCGACGGGTTCCGCGACGCCTGCGACGCCCTCGCGCCGGGGTGCGCGGTCGTCGGAGGCGACCTGACCACCTCGGACGTGCTCACGGTGGCCGTGACGGCGCTCGGCGATCTGGGTGGTCGACGCGCCGTGACCCGTGCCGGTGCGCGCCCCGGTGACGTGGTCGCTGTGGCGGGTGAGCTCGGTCATGCCGCGCGCGGGCTCGGCATCCTGTTCGGCCGGTTCACCGAAGACGGGGCGCCCGTGCCCGTCGACGCATCGAGGCTCGGACCGGGAGAGCGGGGCGCGGTCGACGCGCAGCTGCGGCCGTCGCCTCCGATCGGACTCGGCCCCGTGGCATCGACAGCGGGCGCGACGGCGATGATGGACGTCTCCGACGGGCTGGCACTCGATGCGGGACGCTTGGCCGAGGCATCGCGGGTCACCCTCGCCCTCGACAGTGCTGCACTGGGCGCCGACCCGACTGGCGCACTGGCCGGCGGCGAGGACCACGCGCTGCTCGCCACCTTCCCCGAGGGCATCCTTCCCCCTGGATTCCGCGTGATCGGCGAGGTGTGCGAGCAGGGACCGGTGGCACTGCTGTGCGACGACGAGCCGGTCGATGTGAGCGGCTGGGACCCTTACCGCGACTGGGACTCGGCGTCCGGCTGAGTCTCGCTGCCGCCGCGCGCCGGCGTCGCCCACCACAGGGTGGTGTCGCCGTAGCTCTTCTCCCGGATCAGTTCGAGGCCGGCCGATGCCAGGTCGGGCGCGGTCGACCGCTTCGCGCGTTCCACCACGACGAGCGCGTCCGACGAGAGCAGGGGTGCGAGCAGCTGCAGGTCGCCGTCCATCGCGGCGTCGTCGAGGTCGTACGGCGGATCGGTGAAGACGAGATCGAACGGGCCGCTTGCACGCTGCAGGTACGGTCGCACGGCGCTCTCGTGCACTCGTGCGGTCGGCAGTTTCCCCGCTCGTGCCACGGTCGCGGCATTCCGACGGATCACCGCGGCGGCAGCGCGTCCGCTCTCGACGAGCTCGACGCTCGACGCGCCCCGGCTGAGCGACTCGAGCCCGAGGGCTCCTGAGCCCGCGTAGAGGTCGAGCACTCGCGCTCCCTCGATCGCGTCCGCCGCGTCGAGTGCACCGAACAGGGACTCGCGCACGCGGTCGCTGGTGGGCCGGGTGCCGGCGTTCGGGACGTCGAGTCGGGCGCCGCCGGCGCTGCCGGAGATGATCCTGGTCACCCGAACACGATACCGACCGCGAGCGGGTCGGGGTGTCCGCGGCGTTCTCTAGACTCGGAGCATGTCGCTCACGCTCGATTCGTCGCTGGACGAGGCCCTCGGCACGGCCCCGGCCAAGACCCTCGATCGTGCGTTCGGCATGAGCTCGGTCGGCGATCTGCTCGCGCACTATCCACGCCGCTACGCCGATCCGGGCGAACTCACCCCGATCCGCGATCTGCCGATCGGTGAGACGGTCACGATCGTCGCCGAGGTGCTGTCGTCGAGCTTCCGACGCATGCGCAATCGGCCCGGTGCGATGGTCGAGGTGATCATCGGTGACGGCATCGGGCGGATGTCGCTGACCTTCTTCGCGAAGAACGTCGGAGCTGCCGAGTGGCGGGCGAAAGACCTCGCCGTCGGCCGCCGTGGGGTGTTCTCCGGCAAGGTCGGCATGTTCAACAACACGACGCAGTTCTCGCACCCCGAGTACGAGCTGTTCGATGATGAGGACGCAGCACGCCGCCGTGCCGATGCCAGGGCCGCAGTGCCGATCCCCATCTACCCGGCCACGTCCACGCTGCAGACCTGGCAGATCGCCCGCCTCATCGGTCGAGTGCTCGACGATCTCGCAGACGTCCCCGACCCGCTGCCAGAAGCGGTCCGGGTGCAGGAGGACCTGCTGACCGCCCCGGAGGCGCTGGAGCGGATCCACCGCCCTCGGACGAAGAACGACATCGATCCGGCCGTTCGCACGCTTCGCATGCACGAGGCGCTCACTCTGCAGACTGCGCTGCTGCAGCAGCGGGCTGCCGTTCGTGCACTGTCGGCCACTGCACGCAGCGCCTCACCTGGCGGGCTGCTGGAGCGCTTCGACGCGATGCTGCCGTACACCCTCACCCCGGACCAGCAGACGGTCGGCGCGCAGATCGCGGCTGACCTCGTCGGCACGTGGCCGATGAATCGACTGGTGCAGGGAGAGGTCGGATCCGGAAAGACGCTCGTGGCGCTCCGGGCCATGCTGCAGGTCGCCGAGAGCGGGGGACAGGCGGCGCTGATCGCACCGACCGAGGTGCTCGCCGGGCAGCACCTGCGCTCGATCGCGAAGATGCTCGGTCCGCAGCTCGCTCCACTGGTGATGCCGACCCTCCTCACCGGCCAGATGCCGGCCGCTGAGCGCCGCAAGGCCGCACTGCGCGTGGCCTCCGGACAGGCGCTGATCGTCGTGGGCACGCACGCGCTCCTCGGCGAGAAGACCACGTTCGCCGACCTCGGTCTGGTCGTGGTCGATGAGCAGCACCGATTCGGCGTCGAGCAGCGCGAGGCGCTGCGCGCGAAGGGTTCGAGTCCGCACGCCCTCGTCCTGACCGCCACGCCGATCCCGCGGACCGTCGCGATGACCGTCTTCGGCGATCTCGACACGTCCGTGATCCGCACCATGCCGGTCGGGCGCGCCGGGATCGAGTCGTTCGTGGCGCCGTTGGCCGAACATCCGGGGTGGTTCAACCGCGTCTGGGAGCGCGCGGCCGAGGAGATCGCCCAGGGGCGACAGGTGTTCGCGGTGTGCGCGGCGATCGACACGACCAAGAAGCCTGCCGAGCAGGCCGAGCCCGCGGTTCCCGTGGTCGCCCCAGAGGGAGCCAGCGGACCGCGGTGGGGCGTCGTGCAGCTCGACGAGGTGCTCGCGACGCATCCGAAGCTGGGCGGCGTCCGCAGAGCCGTGCTGCACGGGCGCATGCCATCAGACGAGAAGGACGCCGTGATGCAGGCGTTCGCGCGCGGTGAGATCGACCTGCTGGTCGCGACGACCGTGATCGAGGTCGGCGTCGATGTGCCGAATGCCTCCACCATGATCGTGCTCGACGCCGATCGCTTCGGCGTCTCCCAGCTCCATCAACTGCGCGGTCGTGTCGGCCGTGGCGGTGTGCCCGGCCTCTGCCTGCTGGTCACCGAAGCCGAGGCCGACTCGCTCGCCCGGGAGCGTGTCGAGGCCGTCGCCGCGACACTCGACGGCTTCGCACTGGCGGAGGTCGACCTCGAGCTCCGTGGTGAGGGCGACGTGCTCGGTGCCGCACAGGCCGGCGTGCGCTCATCGCTCAAGCTGCTGCGCGTCGTGAAGGACGCGGGGTTGATCGCCGCCGCCAGGGAGATCGCAGAAGCGATTCTCGACGACGATCCCGAGCTTGCTCGTCACGACGGACTCCGCGACGTCATCGGCCGCCGCGTCAGCGACGAGGATCGTGCCGCGCTCGCGAAGAACTGACGCTCCGTGACCGACTCGGCGTCCGGAGATCGGGTGTGCCCTAGGCTGGTGCAATGAGCAGCCGGATCGCCGTCGTCCCGGGTTCCTTCGATCCGCCGACCTTGGGTCATCTCGATGTGATCCGACGAGCAGCCGGTCTGTTCGACGAGTTGCACGTGCTGGTGGTGCACAACCCCGGCAAGGAAGCGATGCTGCCGATCACACATCGACTCGAGCTGCTGGAACGGTCGATCGAAGACGACGGCATGACCGGCAACATCGTGATCGGATCGTGGAGCATGGGTCTGCTCGTCGACTATGCCCGGGATGTGAACGCCGGCGTGCTCGTGAAGGGCATCCGCTCGCAGATCGACGTGGCCTACGAGTCGCCGATGGCGATCGTGAACCGACACCTCGCCGGCATCGAGACCGTGTTCCTGCTGCCCGACCCTTCGCACGCGATGGTGTCGAGCTCGCTGGTCCGACAGGTCGCCTCGCTCGGGGGAGACGTGTCTCCGTTCGTCCCTCCGGCTGTGGCTGCCTTCCTCGACACCGGTTCGCGCGGCCTCTGATCACAGACGCCCCTGAGGCCCTGCCCAGGGGGAGCCGGTAGCATGGAGAGGTGCGCTCCCGACTGAACGGCCCTTTCATCCTCCCCGTCCGCGACATCGTCCGACGTCCGGGTGAGATGCGCGAACATGAGTTCTCCGTGGCCCTGAAAGAAGGATGGGGCGAGGGCATCGTCTCGATCGAGGCAGGCAGCGAGATCGATCTCGATGTGCGTCTGGAGTCGGTCCACGAGGGCATTCTCGTGTCCGGAAACGCCGAGGCGGAGTACGTCGGCGTGTGCGGAAGATGCCTGATCGACATCACTCGGCCCGTCGAAGTCGAGTTCCAGGAGCTTTTCGCGTATCCTGGTGAGGAAGAAACTGACTTCGAGGTTCAAGACGACCACGTGGATCTTGAAACTCTCGTCAGGGATGCGGCCGTATTGTCGCTTCCTTTTCAGCCGGTGTGTCAGCCGGATTGCCCGGGTCTCGACCCGAGAACGGGTGAACGACTGGCCGAGAGCACCGGAACGGAGCAGGCGGCTCCCATCGATCCTCGGTGGAGCGCGCTCCAGCAGATCACAGACCAAGACGGCACGGATGAATCTCGTGCCGCCGAGAAAGAAGAGAGCTAGTCATGGCTGGTAACCCCCCGAAGCGTAAGGTCTCCCGTTCGAACACCCGCTCGCGCCGCGCGCAGTGGAAGGCGGCTCCCGTCGCCCTCGTCAAGACCATCGAGAACGGTCAGGTCGTCTACAGCCGTCCTCACCAGGCCAAGGTCGTCACCGACTCGCAGGGCACTGAGCTGTTCCTCGAGTACAAGGGCCGCAAGGTCGCAGACGTCTGAATCACGACCACCAATCGTGACCGAGGTCCCCGGGGGGACGAGACCTCTCCCAGATAAGCTCCGCGTCGATATCGACGCGGAGCTTCTGGAGTTGGCCTTGACCCACCGCTCCTATGCCTACGAGCACGGCGGTATTCCGCACAATGAGCGCCTGGAGTTCCTCGGCGACTCGGTGCTCGGCCAGGCGGTCACGGTGATGCTGTTCACCACGCACCCGGATCTCTCCGAGGGGCAGCTGGCGAAGCGGCGCGCAAGCGTCGTCTCGACCATCGCCCTCGCGGAGGTGGCCCGCGGCATCGACCTCGGCAGTCACCTGCTGCTCGGTCGTGGTGAAGAGCAGACCGGCGGTCGCGACAAGGACTCGATCCTCGCAGACACCATGGAGGCCGTGATCGGCGCGACGTATCTGTCCGCCGGTCCGGAAGCCGCGACCGAGCTCGTGCTCAGACTCACGGCTCCGTTGCTTGCCGACCCCGAACGCTACGGCGCTGCGATGGATCCGAAGACGAGCCTGCAGGAGCTCGCTGCACGTGTGGGGGCGACCCCGCCCGAGTACATCATCGAGGCGAGCGGCCCCGATCACGAGCGACGGTTCACGGCGACGGTCATCGTCGGCGACGTGAGCATGCGCGGCGTCGGCAGCAGCAAGAAGACTGCGGAGATGGCTGCGGCGCTCAGCGCCTGGCGCACGCTCAACGAGCGTGCCTGAACTCCCAGAGGTCGAGGTCGTGCGAGCCGGACTCGCGCCGGCCGCCGTCGGTTCGGTCATCACTGCGGTGAGCGTGTTCGACGAACGAGCGCTCACCCGACATGCCGCCGGCGCAGCGGATTTCGTCTCGCGCCTCGAAGGTCGCACGTTCACCGGAGCGTCTCGGCGCGGGAAGTTCCTGTGGCTGCCGCTGGATTCGCCGGAGTCGGCGCTGATCGCGCACCTCGGGATGAGCGGTCAGATGCTGTTGCGTGCGCCGGACGCTGGACCGGAGCGACACGAACGGGTGCGCATCGGCCTCGAACATCCGACGCATGGCGAGCTTGCGATCGTGTTCGCCGATCAGCGGACCTTCGGCTCGTTGGCCGTTGACTCGCTCGTGATGGACGGTCCGACGGAGATCCCCGCTCAGGTGCGCCATATCGCTCGTGATCCGCTCGACCCGCTGTTCGACGATGCCGGGTTCCGAGCAGCGCTCGCGCACCGGGCGAGTGCGATCAAGCGCGTGCTCCTCGATCAGGGCGTCGTCAGCGGAATCGGCAACATCTACGCCGACGAGTCCCTCTGGGCCTCTCGAATCCACCCGGAGTCCCCTGCCAATCTGCTGTCGACGCGCGCGGTCCACCGGCTCCTCGCCGAGGTGCGATCCGTGCTCGCCAAGGCCCTTGCCGAGGGTGGCACGAGCTTCGATGCGCAGTACGTCAACGTCAACGGACAGGCCGGCTACTTCGCTCACTCGCTGAACGCTTATGGACGCGGCGGCGAGCCATGCCCTCGATGCGGTGGCCCGATCCGCCGCGAGGCGTTCATGAACCGGTCGAGCCATTACTGCCCCCGCTGCCAGCGGCGCCTGCGCTGAAGCGTCGTCGCTCGCGGACGGGCCACGCTCCACGATCATGCGGGCGCGAAGGACCTGGCCAACAGCGGACGTGTCGCCCTCGTCGTGAGCCAGACGATAACGATACCGGCGGTCACCACCGCGACGATCGTCAGGAGCGACTCCGGCGCCGTGATCAGGGCGAGCCCCATCAGAGGGAATACCAGCACTCCGGCGCACACCGCTGATCCGATCGCGGTGATGAGCAGCGGCGACATGATCGCTCGGCGCCTGGCGCGGTCGACGGTGTCGAGCGTCATCCCGAGGTGGTGCAGGCTCCGGTGCAGCTCACGCTGGTCCAGCACATCGGATGCCTGGTTCACACCGACCGACACCGCAACCATGAGGAACGACCCGATGAGCGTGATGATGAGGCCGGTGCGCATATCCGCTGCGAGCTCGGCTTCGACCTGGGCCGCGCCCATCACGTTCATGAGTGAGACGCCGGTGCCGGCGAAGACGGCGATGAAGCTCGCCATCGCGATGCCTCCGATCTGACGCCATGCTGCCTTCGGCGAGTCGAGCACGATACGCGCGGCCAGCAGTCGATCGGGCCGCTCTGCTCGTCGAAGCTGCGCGGCGGCGGTGACCCGCAGGATCCAGGGGCCGATCAGATTCAGCACGGCGATCGCAGCGGCGAAGAGTCCGGCGAGCACGACGACGGTGGTGACGAAGCCGGCGACCGAGGGGAACACCGAGATCAGTGCGTATGCGATCGCGAGCACGCCGACCGCGATGACGGCGCGGATCCAGTGCACTGTCGAGACGGTGCTGCGCATGCGCACGCCGAGCGGGGAGATCACGACCTTCCGGAGACCGATCACTGCGCTGGCGGCCGCGAGCAGCAGCACGCCTGCCACGACCATCACCACCTGGGCGGGCGGGAGCAGGACACCGGCGAGCCCGAGCGCCTCGCCGCGGAACGGGATCAGCGCGATCAGCGGACTCGCCGCGAGATACGTCAGGACACCCGCGGCAGCGCCGGCTCCGGCGAGCAGCACGGACTCGATGACGGTCGCCACAGTGACGCCGGCGGGGGAGACCCCGAGCAGCCGAAGCGTCGACAGTCGCTCATCGCGACGCCGAGCGGAGAGGCGTGCAGCAGCACCGCCGAGCGACATCAGCGGGACGACGAGGAGCACGAGCGCGATGGCAGCGAGCGCCTGATAGATCGGCGCCATCTCGCCGGTCCACGTCCAGAACGACTGCGCACCCCCGATCACCGTGAGCACGAGCGCCGTCACGACGCCGAAGGCGATGAGCGGCAGCGCGATCAGACTCCGTTGTCCCGAGCCGGGGCGGAGCAGCAGTGCGAGTACGTGACGGTTCATGCTGCCACCGCCGAGGAGACGATCCGGCCGTCCTTGACAGCGACGGTTCGAGAGCAGCGCGCCGCGACATCCGCGTCGTGCGTCACGACGACGAGGGTGCGTCCCTGGCCGGTCGTCGACCACAGCAATGCGTCCATCACCTCTGCCGATGTCTGCGAGTCGAGCGCACCGGTCGGTTCGTCGGCGAACACGAGCTCGGCGCCGGTCGCCTGCGCTCGGGCGATCGCGACGCGCTGCGCCTGACCGCCGGAGAGCTCGCCGATCCGCCGATCCTCCATGCCACCCAACCCCAGGGCAGCGAGCCAGGATGCTGCGTGCGGGACCGCATCCTTCCGTGGCACGCCGTTGATCATCGACGCGAGCGCGACGTTCTCGACCGCCGTGAGTTCCGGGATCAGCAGCCCCTGCTGGAACACGAACCCGAAGCGTTCACGCCGAAGCCGAGAGCGTCCTGATTCCGGAAGCGCAGTGACCTCGATCGCCGAGCCCTGAGCCGGATGGAACACCACTGAACCCGTGTCGGGGGTGGTGATGCCGGCGAGCACGTGGAGCAGTGTCGTCTTGCCGGAACCGGAGGCTCCCATGATGGCAACGGATTCACCTCGCGCGATCGCGAGGTCGACGCCGGCGAGGGCACGGGTCGAACCGAAGGACTTGGTGAGTGCATGGGCTTCGATGACGAGACTGTTCATACTCTCCAGCCTCGTCGCAGGGCGGCAAGGCAGCGTCGGCCCGGCGGATGAAGGTGCGGCGCCGGCGTCATCCGGGAGGATGAGTTCGGCGCCGCACGACCTCAGATCTTCTTCTGCCAGGCGCCAGCGTACGAGACCGGCGCGAATCCGAGCGACTCGTTGATATCGAGCATGGGCCGGTTCTCCTCGGCGTTGAACGTGGAGACCCGCGTCGACAGCGGAGCAAGCTCGCGCCAGCGCAGCAGGTTGGCGCACTTCACGATCGTGCCGAGGCGGTGACCGCGGTGCTCGCGTGCGACGAGCGTTCCGAACTGGTGCGTCACGCCGGCACGATCCGCTCCGATCAACAGCTCGTTGTACGCGACGATCTCACCGGACGGCACATGTTCGATCGCGGAGACCGAGACCAGCTGGCCCGCGCTCGTCAGCCGTCCGTCGCGGCGCACGACTCGTTCGGCATCCCAGGTCTCCTCGTCGAACTCCATGTCACCGCTCGGCGCATCGGTCACGAGACGCGCCAGCACTGAT
Organism: Microbacterium oxydans; assembly: GCF_000956525.1. Lineage (GTDB taxonomy): Bacteria > Actinomycetota > Actinomycetes > Actinomycetales > Microbacteriaceae > Microbacterium > Microbacterium oxydans_A. Next base: position 634,404 of record NZ_JYIW01000026.1, on the reverse strand, counting down.
GCGTAGCCGTCCCGCAGCTCCGGCGGTGTCGGCAACTGCCAGCCGAGTTCGCGGTAGTCCGGGCCGGCTGCGGCCAGCGCATCATCGAGCGCGTGCTGCAGCGTCGACGGGTCGGCCCGCAGATCGAGTTCGCTGTTGCGCTCCACCTGCTCCAATCCGTAGCCATGTGCCTGGAGCAGCGCCGACAGCGCTGTCGTCGGGATGCGTCCCCATCCGGTCTTCGGGGTCAGGGACTCGCCCGTGCCTGCTGGTCGATGCAGTGTCCACGTCTGCAGCACGTCACGTCCACGACGTCGCGCGTCGTCCTCAGCGAACACGAGCAGTGACTCCGCGATCCGGTCGTCCGCATATGCGGCGGGGACGAGCAGATCGAACTCGGCTGCTCTGGCGTGCTCCTCCTGCGAATAGCTGAGCGAGACCATGCCGACGATCTCGCTATCGCGGCGGGCGACGAAACCGATGCTCAGGGAATCGGACTGGTCCTGCCACGACGGGAGCATCTGTGCGGCGGACGGCGCGAGTTCGGGCAGTCCGACCTCCTCGTCGCAGACGAGCCTGCTGAGCTCGCCGAACGCGATGAAGTCTGCCGCGTCCGGCGCATCGAGCGAACGGGGGACGGTGAGCGGGGTGATCGTCAGATCGGCGATCGTCATGTCAATTCCTTCTTCCAGACGCCTTCGTAGGCGATTGCTTCGAAGCCCATGGCTTCGTTGATGGAGAGCATCGGCCGGTTCTCCTCGGCGTTGTATGTGATGACGTGGGGCGACGCGGGCGCGATGCGCTCCCATGCGAGGAGGGCTGCGCACTTCACGAGCATCCCGAGACGGTGCCCCCGGTGGGTGGCGAGCACCAGTGTGTCCTCCTGGTGCGTTGCTGCGGTCCGGTCCGCTCCGATGCCCAGCTCGGTGAACGCACTCAGCTCCCCGGTCTCGATGTGTTCGGCGGCGACCACCAGGATCGTCCGGCCCATCTGGGCGACGCGCTGCTCCATCTCGGTCACACGCTGCGCATCCCACTTCTCCTCGTCGACCTCCAGACCCGCTGCCGGCGCATCCGTCGACATGCGGGACTTGAGCCAGGCGTACCCCTCGAGCCGGTCCGCTGGTGCCGGCATCGTCCACTGCACGACTCGATATCCGGATGACGCTGCCTGCGCGTCTTCGAGAATCCGCTGCACGTGCGCCCGGGTTTCATCCACGAGGCTGAGTCTGCTCACCCGGTACACCTGCTCGAGCGTGAACCCGTTGCTCTGCAGGAATCGGGCGACGTGGTCGTTCGGCACGCTGCCGAATCCTGTCGGCGCTTCGAGACGCGGGCCGTCGCCGGCCTGCTGCTCGACCCAGCTCTGGATCACGTTCCGGCCGTGCTCACGAGCGACGGCGTCGATGTGCGGCAGCACGGCAGTGCCGATACCGCGACCCCAGACCCGGGGTAGCAGCTCGATCGCCGCGTGGACGATGCGCGAGCCCTCATCGTGAGGGATGTCGACGACGGTACGCCCGACGAGTTCGCCGTCGAGTCGCACCGTCCAGACATGCGTGGTGCGCTCGCGGCGGGAGCGGAGGAGCGGGAGGAGCTCGACGGGGGAGAGGTCCTGCTCGTCCCGTCCGGTGACTTCCCGGTAGACGAGGTTGCGGATGCGGGCGAGTTCGCGGAACTCGCCCGCATCCGCTGCATCCGCCTGTGCCGGAAGCACGAGCGGATGCAGCGTCGCACCTGCGACGAGGTCGATGGCCATGCGTGTCTCCGATCAGCGCAGCTGTCGCTGCAGATCGAAGGTGAGCAGTGCCATGGACTCACGCGGTGACAGGGAGTGATCGCGCTCGAGGAGCGGATCGGAGACGCGGCGTGCACGTCGACCGTGCGGACGCTGCGCCCGTTCCATCAGCCAGAGGCCGATGCGGAACGAGAGCCGATCCGAGAATGCGAGTTCACGCAGCTCCTCGGGAGCGGGGATCTGGAGGACCTGACGGTCCTCGGTATCGGGAGGGCGGACAGCGCTGAGAGGCAGCGTGGTGTTCACGATGATTCCTTCGAGGCAGAGAGGTGAAGAATGGCGACGCGTCGCCCGGTACGGGCGGGTCGAGGCGGGACATGCGCCGAGATGGGGGCAGCCCCTGGCCGGGTGATCGACGGATGCCGATGCGGCGAGGACCATGATCAGACGATCGAATGGTCGAGGAGGCGGACGTATCGCAGAGAGTCCTCTCCCGGTGGGAGGAGGGCTCGGCCTACGGTTCTATCCGCGTGCGCTGAGACGGATGCCGGTGGCTACCGAGAGCGCAAGGCGCGGCGCTGAGTGCGCTGGCGCGGCGAGGCCTGTGGCCTGTGCGTTGAGCTGAGTGATCATCGGTAACCTCCTTTCGTGTGGCGATCCGGTGGCCTACCGTAGCGAACGCTCACGGCGAACGTCAAGCATTCGGGCGTCCCTTCGGCGTGTCGCGTCTCCGGCGGGATCGTGCTCCGTCCGCGCGGGATGCCAGCGCTGGCGCGGGATTCCGATAGCGTATGGGCGTGAATCTTCCCGGACGAACGGTGCCCGCATGCATCTGAAGAGCTTGACGCTCAAAGGCTTCAAGTCGTTCGCCCAGCCGACCAGTTTCGTCTTCGAACCGGGCGTGACCTGCATCGTCGGACCGAACGGATCGGGCAAGTCGAATGTCGTCGACGGACTCGCCTGGGTGATGGGCGAGCAGGGAGCGAAGACGCTTCGCGGCGGCAAGATGGAGGACGTCATCTTCGCCGGCACTTCGACGCGCGGTCCGCTCGGCCGCGCCGAGGTGCAACTGACCATCGACAACAGCGACGGCGCCCTGCCGATCGACTACGCCGAGGTGACGATCAGTCGCACGCTCTTCCGCAACGGATCCAGCGAGTACGCCATCAACGGTGAGAACTGCCGTCTGCTCGACGTGCAGGAACTGCTGAGCGACTCCGGTCTCGGGCGTGAGATGCACGTGATCGTCGGACAGGGCCGGCTCGACACCGTGCTGCAGGCATCACCCGAAGACCGCCGTGGCTTCATCGAAGAGGCTGCCGGCATTCTCAAGCATCGGCGTCGCAAGGAGAAGACCCTCCGCAAGCTCGACGCCATGGAGACCAACCTCACCCGCCTCAGCGACCTTGCCGGCGAGATCCGGCGGCAGCTCAAGCCGCTCGGTCGCCAGGCGGAGATCGCGCGCGAGGCCCAGACGATCGCCGCGGTCGTGCGCGACGCGAAGGCACGCATCTTCGCCGACGACGTCGTCGCCCTGCGGACGGCTCTCGCCGACCACACCCGCACCGAGCACGAGCGGCACACCGAGCGTCTGGTGCTCTCTGACCAGGCGGATGCGGTGCGGGCCGGGATCGCGCGACTCGAGCAGGACCAGAACTCGGTCGCCGTCGACCATGCCAGGGGCGTGACGTTCGGACTGGAGCAGGTGCAGGAGCGCATGCGCGGCCTGTACACGCTTGCGAACCAGCGGCTCGCGCTGCTCGGTTCGGAGGAGGATGACGCCGCAGTCACCGCAGTCACCGTCACGCAGGCCACGATCGACGAGGCCAAAGACGAGATCACCGAGATCTCCGCCGGTCTGGGCGATGCGCAGGATGCCGCGGCTTCCGCGAGCCGCGAGGTCATGCACGCTCGTGCCGAGCTCGACACCCTCGATGTGGACATCGCGGAGCAGAGCGCGCTGGTCTCGCAGTACGACATGCGAATCACATCGCTGCGGGGAACGGCAGATGCTGCAGCCTCAGCCCTCGCTGCCGTTCGGGGCGCGGTGCTCCGGCAGGAGAACGCGCTGGAAGCCGCGGACGCTCGCCGACGCGGGGCTGCCGAGGCGCTCGAGTCGATCGATGACGCGGAGGCGCCGGAGGGATCCGCTGCCGAGCACTCCGCCGCATACGACGCAGCGCAGCGGGCAGCGACCGCTGCGGAGGCCGAGCGGGAGTCCCTTCGCGAGCGCCTGCACGCTGCAGAGCGCGAAGTCGACGCGCTGACTGCGAAGTCTGCCGCGCTCAGCAGTGCGCTCGCGCTGTCGGGCGGCGCCGCCGAGGTCGTGAAGGCCGGTGGACCCGGTGTCCGTGGACTCGTGGGCGACGCCGTGCAGGTTCGCGCAGGCTTCGAGGCCGCCGTGGCCGCGGTGCTCGGTCCGCTGACCGAAGGCGTGCTCGTCGACACCGCCGCTGATGCCTTCACACTCGCCAAGGAGTCAGCCGACGCGCGCCGGGGGATCATCGACTTCGTCGTCGCCGACGCGGCCCGACCCTCGATCGAATTGCCCCGCATCGGTGGTGTGACGCCGGCGGTCGAGACGGTCAGTGCGCCCGACGGCGTGCTGGGTGTGCTCGCGCACGTGCTGATCGCCGACAGCCTCGACTCGGCGCGTGCCGCCCGCACGGCGCTCGACGCCGCAGGGGATACCACCACGACCATCGTGACGGTCACTGGCGACGTGGTCACCGCACAGACGCTGCGGACCGGGTCGGGCGGTGAACGCTCTCGTCTGGAACTCGCGGCAGAGCGCGACGCCGCCATGGAACGCCTCGCCGAGATTCAGATCGTGGTCGACTCCCTGCGGGAGGCGCGGGAAGACGCGAATGAGGCGGTCGAGACGACCCGTCGGCATGCGAAGGACTCGTTGCGCGCGCTGCGCGAACACGACGCGGCACTCGCCAGCCACGCCGAGCAGGTGAACCGGATCACGGTGCAGCACGAAGCTGCTGTCGCCGAGTGCGAGCGCCTGGAAGCGGGTCTTGCACAAGCGCAGGCAGCGGTCGCCGACGCCGAAGCCAAGGCGCAGTCGACGCGAGACGCGGTCGATGAGGCAGTCGCAGCACCGCGGCCCGTGCTCGACGCCTCAGCTCGCGACGGACTGCTCGAAGCGCTCGAGGCGGCGCGCGAGGCGGAGGTCAGGGCCCGTCTCGACATCGAGACGCTGCGCGAGCGCGTGCGAGCAGGTCAGGCACGCGTCGCAAGCCTCGAACGTCAGCGCGAGCAGGAGCGAGACGCGGCTGCTGAGGCGGCACGGCGCGCGGTGATCCGGCGGGCTCAGCGTGAGTCGGCATCCGGTGTCGCCGCTGAGCTGCCGCGCATCCTGGATTCGCTCGATCGTTCGGTCGCCGAGGCACGGATCGCGCTCGGTGAGGCTGAAGCCGCGCGGTCCGCGCAGAACGAGGAGCTGACCGCGTTCCGGGCCCAGGAGGCCTCGTTGCGGGAGCGCCTCGCCGGGCTCACCGAGAGCGTGCACGGACTCGAGCTGCAGATCCACGAGAAGAAGCTGCATCTGAACAGCCTGCTCGAACGCGTCGCCTCCGAACTCGCACTCGATGAAGATATTCTCATCGCGGAATATGGCCCGGATCAGCTGGTTCCCAAGGATCCGGGCACTGGTTCGGCGGACGATGAGCTGGTCGACGACACCGCGATCCCGTTCGATCGCCGCATTCAGCAGCGTCGCCTCGCGGAGGCGGAGCGGAAGCTCGCGCAGCTCGGTCGGGTCAACCCGCTCGCCCTCGAGGAGTTCGCGGCTCTCGAGCAGCGGCACGCATTCCTCACCGAGCAGCTGACAGACCTCACGCAGACCCGCCAGGATCTGTTGACGATCATCGGCGACCTCGATGAGCGGATGCAGACGATCTTCGCGAGCGCGTTCGAAGACACCAAGCAGGCGTTCGGCGAGGTCTTCCCGCTGCTGTTCCCCGGAGGCACGGGGAGCATCTCGCTCACGGACCCGGACAACATGCTGACGACCGGCATCGAGGTATCGGTGCGCCCGGTCGGCAAGAAGATCGAGCGGCTCTCACTGCTGTCGGGCGGTGAGCGTTCCCTGGCCGCCGTCGCCCTGCTGGTCGCGATCTTCAAGGCGCGACCCAGCCCGTTCTACATCCTCGACGAGGTGGAGGCCGCGCTCGACGACGCGAACCTGGGGCGACTGCTGACCGTGTTCGAGCAGTTGCGCGAGAGCTCGCAACTGCTGGTCATCACGCATCAGAAGCGCACGATGGAGATCGCGGATGCGCTGTACGGCGTCTCGATGCGCCAGGACGGCGTCTCGGCGGTGGTCGGCCAGCGCGTGGGCGACCGGGCCGCCGCCGCGGTGAGCTGACCGGCGCGGACTGCGCCAGCACGGGCTCAGAGGCTTGTTCGACGCGGCGCCCCAGTCAGCGACGATCGCGGTGTGATTCGCCGGACGCGTCCCCGTCGTCACGCATCGTGCGACGCAGAAACCGGTCGACGATCGGACCGAACTCCGCCATGTCCTGAGCTCGGTGCCCCGCGCCGCGGACGACGTGATGCTCTGCGCCGTGCGCCGCGAGAACGGTGGCGATCGCTTCGTACTCCTCGTTCCATCCTCCGGTCACCACCAGGGTCGGGACTCCGGTCAGTGCCGAGGGACGCACGCCGTGTCCCCAGGGGAGATTCGTGCTCGCCCAACGTTCGGCCAGCGGACGTTCTGCGTTCCACTTCGCGGCATCGAACGGGCCCCCGAACATCAGCGGGCGGAGAATCCGCCAGAATCCCCGAAGGTCGCCGGCCGTTGCCTGGGCACGGGCCTCGGACACGATTCCGATGTGCCGTTCGATGGAGACCGAGCCGCGGGATATGTCGTAGAGCGCCGGCTCGACCAGCACCAGCCCCACGATGTCCATGCGCCCTGTGGCCGCCGCCAGCACAGCGGGCACCGCACCGATCGAGTGTGCGAACACGATCGATCGCCTCGCGGAATGCTCGTGGATGAGCATGTCCACCTGCGCATCGATCGTTGACGTCGCCGGGAACTCGAGGAAGTCGCCGGAAGCGAAACCAGGCCACGCATCTGCGCCGCGGCGGCCCGCGCCATGGATGAACAGGCGATCGACGTCCTGTTCGCGATTCATCCCCGGATGCTACCCGTAGTCTGGAGTCATGGCGGAAAAGTCCTGGTCCCTCGGTCGCGCACTGCGCGGCATGTTCGTCAAGCCCACGATCGATGAGACGACGTGGGAAGACCTCGAGACTGCGCTCATCACCGCTGACTTCGGCCCCGACATCAGCGAGCGGATCGTCGAGGAACTCCGCGAGAAGGTCGAGCGCTATCGCACGACTGACCCGAAGGACCTGCAGCGGATGCTGCGGGAGACCCTGGAAGAGCACTTCGCGAAGTTCGACACGACGCTCAAGCTCACCGAACGTCCCGCCGTCGTCCTGGTCGTCGGTGTGAACGGCGTCGGCAAGACCACGACGATCGGCAAGTTCACCAAGTTCCTGCGCGGGTTCCAGCGCAGCGTCGTGGTGGGCGCAGCAGACACGTTCCGTGCCGCAGCGGTCGATCAGCTCGCCACCTGGGCGCAGCGCGGCGGCGCGGCGATCGTGCGTCCGCAGCAGGAGGGGCAGGATCCCGCATCCGTCGCCTTCCAGACGATCGAATACGCCAAGCGGGAAGGCATCGAGATCGCCATCATCGACACCGCAGGCCGACTGCACACCAAGGGCGGCCTCATGGACGAACTCGGCAAGATCCGCCGCGTCGTCGAGAAGCAGGCGCCGATCAGTGAAGTGCTGCTCGTGCTGGACGCCACGACGGGTCAGAACGGGGTGCTGCAGGCGGAGTCGTTCCTCGAGCACGCTGGGGTCACCGGCCTGGTGATCACCAAGCTTGACGGCTCGGCGAAGGGCGGGTTCGTGCTCGCAGTGCAGGAGCGCACCGGCATCCCCGTCAAGCTGCTCGGACAGGGCGAGGGCATCGACGATCTGACCGGTTTCACCCCTCACGTGTTCGTGCAGTCCCTTGTCGGTTGACGACGGGACTACCGCCGTGGGCACAGGGCTGGTTTCATAGCAATATGGCGATCGAACACGACTACTTCGGACTGCTCTCGTCCGGTCCAGATGGCTCGATCTTCTGGTCTGAGACCGTCGAGCTGGGTGACCAGAGCGTCACCGTCGATCTGACCGCGCCCGACCAGGACGACGTGTCGTCCGAGGCGCTCGACATCGCCGCATCGCTCATCGCCGGGCTCGAGAGCGTCGACGATACGGCTCGCCGAGGCATGCTCGCCGAGGTGGATGACCGCACCAGCGAAGTGACCGAGTACATCCTGCAGCAGCAGGAGGCCTACGGCGACGAGCTCGCCGACGTCCTGGTCGACGTCTCCGGCGACCCGGCCGTCGACATCATCCGCTCGCTTCGGCTGATGAGCATGACGATCCTCGCCGACGAGCACGGCGGGTCCGAGCCTTTCGCGGTGCTCGAGTACGCGCTCGACGCCGATTCGACGGATGACGTGCTGCTCGTCAACCTCGGCTCCGACGGCGGCGTGCAGTCGGTGATGAGCGCCGACTGACGCTCACTCACACGGCCTGAGCGAATCCCAGGTCTGCGCTCTCGGCGATGTGCGCGAGGTGCGGCGGGATCTCGCGTCCCTTCGAGACCATCGACTGCGCCCAGAGGCGTCCGGCGCGATACGACGAGCGCACCAACGGACCGGCGAGCACACCGAGGAAGCCGATCCGCTCAGCCTCCTCCTTGAACTCGACGAACTCCGCCGGCTTCACCCAGCGAGCAACCGGCAGGTGGCGAGGGGTCGGGCGCAGGTACTGCGTGATGGTGATGATGTCGCAGCCGGCATCGTGCAGGTCCTGCAGCGCCTGCACCACTTCTTCCGGCTCTTCGCCCATGCCGAGGATCAGATTGGACTTCGTGATGAGCCCCGCATTCCGGCCCTGTGTGAGCACATCGAGTGAGCGCTCGTAGCGGAAGGCAGGACGGATGCGTTTGAAGATGCGTGGGACGGTCTCGACGTTGTGCGCGAAGACCTCAGGACGGGCATCGAAGATCTGGCCGAGGAAAGCCGGATCGGCGTTGTGCTCGTTCGCGAGCAGCTCGACGCCGGTGTTCGGGTTGAGCTCGTGGATCTTCCGGACGGTTTCGGCGTTGAGCCATGCTCCGGTGTCGGGCAGGTCGTCGCGGGCGACACTCGTCACTGTGGCGTAGCGCAGATTCATCCGCACCACGCTCTCCGCGACGCGGCGAGGCTCATCGATGTCGTAGGCATCGGGCTTCCCGGTGTCGATCTGGCAGAAGTCGCACCGGCGGGTGCATTGCGAGCCACCGATCAGGAACGTCGCCTCACGGTCCTCCCAGCATTCGAAGATGTTCGGGCACCCCGCCTCCTGGCACACGGTGTGCAGGTCCTCGCTCTTCACCAGCGAGTGCAGCGCCGTGTACTCCGGACCCATCTTCGCCTTGGTCTTGATCCACTCGGGCTTGCGCTCGATCGGTGTCTCTGCGTTCCTGATCTCCAGACGCAGCAGCTTGCGTCCTTCGGGGGCGGCGGTCATGCGGTCACTCCTGCGTACTCGTCGGTGAAGGCGATCGCGACGCGATCGACGATGTCGGTGGGGGAGACGTGGGCGCCGATGATCTCGCTCACGGTCGTGACGCCGGCATCCGTGATCCCGCACGGGATGATGCCGCGGAAGCCGGCGAGGGTGTTGTCGCAGTTGAGGGCGAAGCCGTGCATCGTGACGCCCTGCTGGACGCGCACCCCGATCGCTGCGACCTTGTCCTCGGACAGGGGGCGGCGGACCCAGACACCGCTGCGACCGTCGACCTGGTATCCGTCGACGCCGAGCGGACGGAGGATGTCGATCAGCAGTCGTTCCAGGCGACGGACGTGGGCGACGACATCCATCGGTTCGGGCAGCCGCACGATCGGATATCCGACGAGCTGCCCGGGGCCGTGCCACGTGATCTTCCCGCCACGATCGACATCGATCACCGGGGTGCCGTCCTGCGGACGCTCCTGTGGCTCCGTGCGCTTGCCCGCCGTGTAGACGGCCTCGTGCTCGAGCAGGATCAGCGTGTCGGGTCGGGTGCCGTCGACCACCGCCGAATGCACCTGCCGCTGCAGATCCCACCCCTCCGTGTACGGCACGTACTGGGGGGCGAGTCCGGGTCTGAGGATGTCGAGCATGGCGTCTCTCCGCATCGAAGGGTCCTGGGACAGCTAGTTGTATCGAGTCCAACAATACGCCTGGTCGGCGACGTGGGCGCACGCGCCACGGCGCGCGGTACCGTGAATGCATGACTGTGACCGGCCGTGCTGGGCGCCCCAAGGCGTCATCCCGCGAGACCCTCGCCGAGGCGGCGTGCGAGCTGTTCCTCGAGCGCGGCTACGAGTCGACCTCGGTTGCCGACATCACGCAGCGCGCTGGCGTCAGCCGGTCCAGCTTCTTCAACTACTTCACCTCGAAGAGCGACGTGTTGTGGTCTGGTGTCGATGAACGCATCGTCTCCGCGATCTCGGCGCTCGAGGCACTCGGCGGCGAAGCGGACGGCACGGCCGTGCGCGGCATCCTCCACGTCATCGTGCGCGACTTCGCGCCCGACCCGCTCGCACTCGCCCTGCGGAATGCAGCGGCGATGGGGGTGCAGGACGAGCTCGTCCGTGACACCGGACTGCGTCACGCGCGGCTCGCCGCTGCGATCTCGCGGGCTGCGGTCGCATCGGGCGTCGACATCGTGCGTGCCGACATCCTCGGCGCCGCTCACGCAGCGGCCGTCATGACCTCGCTCCGTGTATGGGCGGAGCACGGCGCAGGGCTCGGCAGCCCGGATGGCGTGCTGCTCAGCGCGTTCGGTGCGATCCACGATCTTCCCTGGGCCTGAGCGGCGGGCGCCCGTGTGCGCCGTTCCCGCTCGCCGTCTCGCGTAGAATCGATGCACCATGGCTACCTTTGGCACGCTCTCCGACCGGCTCACCGAGACCTTCCGCAATCTGCGCACGAAGGGAAAGCTCACCGCGGCCGACGTCGACGGCACGGTGCGCGAGATCCGTCGCGCCCTGCTCGATGCAGACGTCGCGCTCACCGTCGTGAAGGAATTCACAGCGAAGGTGCGAGAGCGGGCGCTCGGAGACGAGGTCAACAAGGCGCTCAACCCGGCGCAGCAGGTCGTCCAGATCGTGAACGAGGAGCTCGTGCAGATCCTCGGTGGCGAGCAGCGCCGTCTGCGGTTCGCCAAGACCGCCCCCACGGTGATCATGCTCGCCGGCCTCCAGGGTTCCGGAAAGACGACCTTCGCCGGCAAGCTCGCCAAGCAGCTCGAGGGCGAAGGGCACACCCCGCTCCTGGTCGCCGCCGACCTGCAGCGTCCGAACGCCGTCAACCAGCTCCAGGTGGTCGCTGAACAGGCCGGAGCCACGGTCTACGCCCCAGAGCCGGGCAACGGCGTCGGCGACCCCGTCAAGGTCTCGCGCGACGGGGTCGAGCACGCCCGCCGCCAGCAGCACGACGTCGTCATCATCGACACCGCCGGTCGTCTCGGTGTCGACGCCGAGCTGATGAAGCAGGCGTCCGACATCCGCAAGGCGGTCGACCCCGACGAGGTGCTGTTCGTCATCGACGCGATGATCGGTCAGGACGCCGTGAACACCGCCAAGGCGTTCCAGGAGGGCGTCGACTTCACGGGTGTCGTGCTGTCGAAGCTCGACGGTGACGCTCGTGGTGGTGCAGCGCTCTCCGTGGCATCCGTCACGGGCCGCCCGATCATCTTCGCCTCGACCGGAGAGCGCCTCGAAGACCTCGAGCCCTTCCACCCCGACCGCATGGCGAGCCGCATCCTCGACCTCGGTGACATCCTCACCCTCATCGAACAGGCCCAGCAGGCCTTCGATGAGGAAGAGGCCGTCAAGATGGCCGAGAAGCTCGCGACCGAGCAGTTCACGCTCGAGGACTTCCTCGATCAGCTTCAGCAGATGAAGAAGATGGGGTCGATGAAGAAGATGCTGGGGATGCTCCCCGGCATGGGGCAGATGAAGCAGCAGCTCGAGGACTTCGACGAGCGCGAGATCGACCGTACCGAAGCGATCATTCGTTCGATGACGCCTGGCGAACGCCGCAACCCCAAGGTGCTCAACGGTTCACGCCGACTGCGTATCGCCCGCGGTTCCGGTATGACCGTGACCGACGTCAACGCGCTCGTGCAGCGCTTCGAGCAGGCCGCGAAGATGATGAAGACGGTCGCCCGCGGCGGCACGCCGAACATTCCGGGCATGGGTCCGGTTCCGGGTATGGGCCGCCCAGGCGCATCCTCGAAGCGTGGCAAGAAGGGCAAGTCCTCGGCAGGCTCGCGGTCCGGCAACCCGGCGAAGCGTGCGGCTGAGAACGCCGGGATCACGGCGAGCGCCACGCCCACCGGCTCCGGCTTCGGTCTCGGCGGCGGTGCCAAGGCCGCCCCGAGTGCGGAAGAGCTCGCCGAGATCCAGAAGCTGTTCGGCAAGAGCTGAGCCGGTTCAGGCAGGTGAGACGGGCCCGGGTGTTCCGCGCCGATCGGTATCAGTGCCGACGGCTGAGCACCCGGGCCCGAACGCTCTCTAGAACGGGTTGCGGTAGTTGAACGTCCAGCCGCCGCGGCCGGGCACGCAGTTCGTCACCTGATAGCCCTGGCTCGCCTTGATCGCTCGCTCCTGAGCGCATACGGCGCTGGTCGTGGCGATGATGTAGCCTCCTGGACCTGTTCCCGGACCCGGCATCGCGGATGCAGGTGCTGCGATCCCGAGGACGGCGATGGCTGCGAGCAGCACGCCCGCTGGGGCAGTCTTGATTCTCATCTGAACTCCTTCACGATTCGTTCCTGCCATCGGTGTCGGACCGACGGTTGTTCCTGCCCTATTCATCCATGCGATGGAGGAATACGAAATGGGGAGAAGTCTCCACTCCCTCCAGCCGGGGCGGGAGCACGAGGTGCTTCAGCTCCGCGTCGGTGTGGGACTCGACGATGCAGGCCCTGCGACTGGATGGAGTGTTCGTGATCGAGCTGCGCGGCCGGTCACGATCTGTCCCGTGATCAGCGCGGCGAGCACGACAGTGATGCCGATCAGTTGGATGGCGGTGAACGATTCGCCCGCGATGGTCGCGCCCAGAACGGTTGCGACCACGGGTGAGAGCAGAGCGAGGAGTCCCGGTGCGATGACCGGCAATGCCTGGATGCCGCGGAACCAGAGCGTGTACGCGATGAGGCCGCCGACGATGCCGAGCCAGAGGTACCCGAGAAGGGCGCCGGCGTCGATCTGCGCAGGTACGCCCTCCCAGAGCAGTGTCAGTGGCAGGAGGAACAGTCCGCCTGCGGTGAGCTGCCAGCCTGCGTATGCGACGGGGCCGACCCCTGCAGGGCGGCCCCAGCGCTTGGTGAGGACCATCCCGGCTGCTGTGGCGACGACCCCACCGAGGGCTGCGATGATCCCGAGGGTGTCGAGCCCGGCAGCGGGGGAGAGCACCACGAGTGCGACCCCGCCGGCGCCGGCTGTGGCGATGGCCGCGGTGAGCGGGCGGATCCGGTCGCGCAGGACCAGTGCACCGAGACCCAGGATGATGAGCGGCTGCGCTCCCGCCACGGCAGCCGCGACCCCGCCCGGCAGGCGTTCTGCCGCCAGGAACAGCAGCGGGAAGAATGCGCCGATGTTGAGGATGCCGAGCACCGCAGCCCTCAGCCACCACCCGCCGCTCGGAAGCCGGCGACCGATCGCGATCGCGAGCAGGCCCGCTGGCAGCGCGCGCATCAGTCCTGCGAACAGCGGGTGCCCCGGCGGCAGCAGTTCGGTGGTGACGAGATACGTCGTGCCCCAGCTGATCGGGGCGAGCGCTGTGAGGAGCAGGGTGGCGAGCGGATTCATGAGTCCAGCCTCCGCGGTCTCTGTTCATGAGTCCAACGCATTCTTGTCATCGCTTTCATGAGCGAGGATCATGAGTGAGATGGACCTCCAACAGCTCAGATATGTCGTCGAGGTCGCGTCGACATCGAGCTTCACCCGCGCAGCTGAGCGGTGCTTCGTGACGCAATCCGCATTGAGTCATCAGATCGCCGCACTCGAACGCGAGATCGGACAGCGGCTCTTCCTGCGATCGAGTCGACGCGTGCAGCTCACCGAGGCTGGCGAGGCGTTTCTCGCGCAGGCGAGGATCTCGGTGGTGGCAGCCGACCGTGCGGCGGAAGACGCGGCGGCAGCCGGCGGCGAGGTCGTCGGCACGCTGCGGCTCGGCATCATCCCCACCGTGACGGCGGTCGATGTGCCTGAGGTGCTCGCGCGCTTCCGTGCCGCGCATCCGGCGGTCAGGGTCGAGTTGCAGGGCGGGAACAGCGATGACCTCATGTCCGCCCTGCGTCGCGGCGAGATCGACGTCGCTCTGCTCGGACTTCGCGAAGGGAGCACGCCGAGCGGTGTCGGCTCCCACGTGCTCTCCAGCGACGCACTGGTGCTGGTGATGACGCCGTCTCACCGACTCGCCGGACGCAGCTCGCTCGTGCTCGCCGATGCGGCCGGGGAGACCTTCGCCGACTTCCCAACCGGCACCTCGGGCCGGGAGCAGAGCGATGTCGCGTTCGCGACGGCCGGGGTCGAGCGCGACGTGGCCTTCGAGGCCGACTCGGCAGCGCTCATCCTCGGGCTGGTCGCGGCGGGACTCGCGATCACACTGCTTGCGCCCGGCGTCGTCTCCGCATCGAGTGCAGACCTGATCACGGCGAACGTCGACGACGGACCGCGGCGGATCGAGTACGTGGCCCGGCATGATCGCGCTCCGCGCAACGTCGCCCGCGCGTTCCTCGAGCACCTGGGCGTGAGCTGCGAAGACTGACCCTCAGACGACGAAGGCGGGCCCGGGATGCCCCGGACCCGCCTTCGTCACTGCGCTGACGTCAGTTCACGTCTTCGTCGACCCAGTCCATCGACTTGGTGACGGCTTTGCGCCACAGGCGCAGCTGGCGGTCCCGCTCGCCGTCCTCCATCGACGGCTCCCAGCGCTTGTCCTCCTGCCAGTTCGCGGACAGGTCATCGAGACCGTTCCAGAAACCGACCGCGAGGCCTGCTGCATATGCGGCACCGAGCGCGGTGGTCTCCGCGACGACCGGCCGGACGACCGGCACGCCGAGGACATCCGCCTGGAACTGCATGAGCGCGTCATTGGCGACCATGCCGCCGTCGACCTTGAGCTCGGTCAGATCCACACCGGCATCCGCATTCACGGCGTCGAGCACATCCCGCGTCTGGAAGGCGACGGCCTCCAGCGCTGCGCGAGCGATGTGGTTCTTGTTCGCGTAGCGGGTGAGGCCGACGATCGCACCGCGGGCATCAGGACGCCAGTACGGCGCGAACAGACCGGAGAACGCGGGGACGATGTAGACGCCGCCGTTGTCCTCGACCTTGTCGGCCAGTTCCTCGACCTCGGGGGCGGAGGAGATGATCCCGAGCTGGTCGCGCAGCCACTGGATCAGCGATCCGGTGACGGCGATGGAGCCTTCGAGCGCGTAGTGCGTCGGCTGGTCGCCGAGCTTGTAACCCACCGTCGTGAGCAGCCCGTTCTTCGAGTGGACGATCTCCTCGCCCGTGTTGAAGATGAGGAAGCAGCCGGTGCCGTAGGTGTTCTTGCTCTCGCCCTTCTGGAACGCCGCCTGACCGAAGGTCGCCGCCTGCTGGTCACCGAGGATGCCGGCGATCGGCGTCTCGCGGAGCAGCGAGGAGTCCTCGGCCGCGCCGTAGACCTCGGAGGAGGAGCGGATCTCCGGCATCATCGAGCGCGGCACGCCGAACGCTTCGAGGATGTCGTCGCGCCATTCGAGCGTCTCGAGGTCCATGAACATCGTGCGCGACGCGTTGGTCACGTCCGTGACGTGCACGCCGCCGTCGACGCCGCCGGTCAGGTTCCAGAGGACCCAGCTGTCGGTGGTGCCGAAGATCAGGTCACCGGCCTCGGCCTTCTCGCGTGCGCCGTCGACGTTCTCGAGGATCCACGCGATCTTCGTTCCGGAGAAGTACGTCGCGAGCGGCAGGCCGACGACCGGCTTGAACCGCTCGACGCCACCGTCGGCCGCCAGGCGGTCGACGATGTCCTGCGTGCGCGTGTCCTGCCAGACGATGGCGTTGTACGCGGGCTTGCCGGTGGTCTTGTCCCAGACGACAGCCGTCTCGCGCTGGTTGGTGATTCCGACCGCTGCGATGTCGTGACGCGTGAGGTCGGCGCGGCTCAGCGCCAGACCGATGACCTCCTGCACGTTGCGCCAGATCTCGGATGCATCGTGCTCGACCCAGCCGGCCTTCGGCAGGATCTGCTCGTGCTCCTTCTGGCCCGTCGCGATGATGCTGCCCTTCTTGTCGAAGATGATCGCGCGGCTCGAGGTCGTTCCCTGGTCGATGGCGAGGATGTAGTCAGCCATAGTGTTCTCCTTTGAAATCAGGTCGTTCAGGCGAGGTGCAGCAGGACGGGCGCTGCAGCGGCGGCGATCGCACCACCGATGAGCGGGCCGACCACGGGGACCCACGAGTAGGACCAGTCGCTGGAGCCCTTGCCCTTGATCGGCAGGATGGCGTGAGCGATACGCGGTCCGAGGTCACGTGCCGGGTTGATCGCGTAGCCCGTCGGTCCACCGAGCGAGGCGCCGATCGCGACGACGAGCAGTGCGACCGGGAGCGCCGTGAGCGGTCCGAGGCCTCCGGGAGTGCCGACCTCGATGTCGCCGTAGTCGGCGAACGCGAGGATCACGAAGACCAGCACGAAGGTGCCGATGATCTCGGTGACGAGGTTCCAGCCGTAGGAACGGATGGACGGACCGGTCGAGAACACGCCGAGCTTGTTGGCGGCCTCGGGCTCCTCGTCGAAGTGCTGCTTGTACGCGAGCCAGACGACGATCGCACCGATGATGGCACCGACCAGTTCAGCGGCGGTGGCGACCAGGAACATCGGGAAGTCGATGGTGCCGGAGATCAGCAGTCCGATACCGACGGCGGGGTTGAGGATGGCACCGGAGTACGCGGACACCAGGACACCGGCGAAGACCGCGAGGCCCCAGCCCCAGTTGACCATCAGGAAGCCGCCACCGAAGCCCTTGTTCTTGGCGAGCGCGACGTTCGCCACGACACCGCAACCGAGCAGCACGAGCATCGCCGTTCCTACCAACTCCGAGAGGAAGTAGAGACCGAGATTGACATCAGCCATGTCTTCATTGACCTTTCTTGCGGGTCAGGGCCCCTCTGCCCTGACCCATTATTGGGAGTGCGTCGCAAGGAGGGCGACGGTCGGATCCCCCCGTCAGCCGCGTGCGCGGGACGAGAGGTGAAGTCCATGCCGATCGTTCAGGAGTTCTCGCGTCTGGTCGAGCTCGGCATCGTGACGAGCGCGATCCCATCCCAGCAGCGGTGCCAGCGCATCAGCGATCTCCTCGATCACGGGCTCGTCGGCGTTTCCGATGAAGGCGATGCTCGTGCGCCGCAGAATGACGTCCTGCAGGCGTGCGACCATCTCGTTCTCCACCATCCACTCGAGCTCGCGCGTCGAGAGGTCGCCGCCGGCGAGCGGGGCGTCGTCTCCGTGCTCGATGTACTCCCACACCTGTGCGGCACGCGTGCCGTAGCGGGTCAGCAGCTTCTCGGCGCGATCACCTGCACCGGGCAGGTACTCCTGGATCCAGATGCGCTTGGCCTTCTCGGTGCGAGGGAAGTCCCGGCCGCCACCGATCGCGCGACCGGCGGTCGAGACGGTGCGCGTACGGTCGATGAGACCGAGCACGATGTCGGACAGCGACTCGCCGAGCGCCCTGAACGTGGTCCACTTGCCGCCGACGAGGCTGACGAGCGGAACTGCGCCCTTCTGGTCGACCTCGATGCGGTAGTCGCGCGACACGAACCCTGGGGCGGTGTCCTCGTGACGGGGCAGCGGGCGGATGCCGGAGAAGCGGTACACGATCTGCTTGCGGTCGACGTCGATCTGCGGGAACACGTGGTGGATGAGGTCGAAGAAGTAGTCGACCTCTTCCTCGGTGCACACGGCGACCTCGCTCGGGTCTGCGTCGATGTCGGTGGTGCCGACGAGCACGCGGCCCTTGAGCGGGTAGATCAGGACGATGCGTCCGTCGGAGTGCTCGAAGAAGATCTCGCGTCCGCGGGTGGCCTCGAGCAGCTCGGGGTGGTCGAGCACGATGTGCGACCCCTTCGTCCCGCCCATGAACCTGGTGTCGGCGCCGAGGGCGTCGTTGGTCAGGTCGGTCCACGGCCCGGACGTGTTCACGACCACGTCGGCCGCGACCGAGAACTCGGTGCCGCTCTCACGGTCGCGCAGCAGGACGTTGCGTCCGTCGCGACCGATCGCCTCGACGTAGTTCAGCGCCGTGGCGCCCGGGTGCGCTGCGAGTCCGTCCTGCAGCACGTCGAGCGCGAGGCGCTCCGGGTCGTGCATGGACGCGTCGTAGTACGTCGCCGTGTACTTGATGTTCGGGTCGAGTGCCGGCAGCTCCGCGAGCGAGCGCTTGCGTCCGAGGAAGCGGTGGCGCGGTACCGAGCCGCCGTCGCGAGAGAACGTGTCGTAGATCGTGAGACCGATCTTGATCAGGAAGGCGCCGCGCTCCTGGGGCTTGCCGCTCTTGTGCGTCAGGAAACGCAGGGGTGCGGAGAGGATGCCCGAGAACGTGGAGTAGATCGGGATCGTCGTCTGCAACGGCTTCACGTAGTGGGGCGCGATCTTCAGCAGACCGTTGCGCTCTTCCACGGACTCCCGGACGAGACGGAACTCGCCGTTCTCCAGATAGCGGATGCCGCCGTGGATCATGTGGCTCGATGCCGAGGATGCACCGGATGCGAAGTCGCCGCGTTCGACGAGGACGACATCGACTCCCTGCAGAGCCAGGTCACGGAACGCCGAGATGCCGTTGATCCCGCCGCCGATGAGAAGGACGCTCGTGCGTCCGGATTCACGAAGCGCACCGACTGCGGCGCGTTCGGGTGATGAGTGTGTCGACTCGATCATCCTCGACCTCTTTTCATTGCTTGCCCTCAGCATCGACCTGTCTCTGGCTGCGCGCAAGTCGACTGCACATATGTGCAAGGATCGAGAACGAGGAGGTCATCATGACCGGAGTGAGCGCGCAATTCCGTGACGACAAGCTGATCGCGGCGCTCACCGCTGCGCAGCTCTACTACATGCAGGACAAGACCATGGAGGTCATCGCCCAGGAGCTCGGCACCTCTCGCTCATCGGTCTCGCGGCTTCTGAGCTACGCGCGCGAGAGCGGGCTGGTCGACATCCGCATCAATTCGCCTCTCGAGCGGCTCGGTATCCTCGAGCAGCGCATCAGAGATCGTCATCGCGTCGCGGCGCACGTCGTGCCGATGTCCGAGATCGTCAGCGAAGTCGAACGGCTCGAACGCGTCGCACTGACCGCCGGCCGGCTGCTGTCGCAGTTCGTCGACTCGAACATGATCGTCGGGGTCGCCTGGGGATCGACGATCAGTGCGGTGAGCCGTGGACTCACGCAGAAGGAGACGCACAACACGACGTTCGTGCAGCTCAACGGCGCCGGCAACACGCAGACCAGTGGCGTGGAGTACTCGAGCGACATCCTGCAGCGGTTCGGCAGCGCGTTCGGCGCACAGGTGCAGCAGTTCCCGGTGCCGGCGTTCTTCGACGACCCGGCGACTCGTGAAGCGATGTGGCGGGAGCGCAGCACCCGACGCGTGCTCGATCTGCAGTCGAAGATGGACATCGCCGTCTTCAGCCTCGGCTCACCGGCCGCGGAGGTGCCGAGCCGCGTCTACGTCGGCGGGTATCTGGGGCGAGATGACTACCGGAGTCTCCGGGAGGACCACGCGATCGGCGACGTGGCGACGGTGTTCTTCCGGGCGGACGGCTCGTGGCGGGACATCCGGGTGAACGCGAGAGCCACCGGGCCGGGACTGGACCGGCTTCGCCGTGTGCCGCGGCGGGTGTGCGTCGTGTCCGGCATTCCGAAGCTCGTCAGCCTGCGAGCCGCGATCGCAGCCGATCTCGTCACCGATGTCGTGCTCGACGAGGGGCTTGCGCGGCAGCTGCTCGAGGACTGAGCGCCGCTCGAGGGGGACGACACGCGTTCGAACTCGACGTCAGGGCTCGTCGTCAGGGCTCGTCGGTCGACGCGACAGGACCGGAACGGAACTCGCGGATCAGATGGTGCACGACGGCACGGAGGTCGCCACCGGTGGCATCCGCCACCGCCAGCTGACGCGCATAGCTCGCTCCCTCTGTGAGCGTGGTGTGGATGCTGCCGAGTTCCCTGGCGCATCCGAGCTCCACCGCGATCGGCGCCAGATCATCGATCGTCTGCGCGAGGTGCTCACGCACCCCGCGCTGAGAACCGCTGTCGTCGACGATCACGCGCGCATCCAGGCCGTAGCGCGCGGCACGCCACTTGTTCTCGCGGTGGAACCAGGCAGGCATCTGCGGCAGGGTGCGTCCCGCGTCGAGCTCGCGCGAGAAGTGCTCCACCAGCACCTGTACGAGTGCGGCGATGGCCGCGAGCTCGGGGAGCGTCGAGACGCCGTCGCAGGCGCGGATCTCGATGGTGCCCCAGCGCGGAGCCGGTCGGATGTCCCAGCGGACCTCGGAGGCATCGGCCATCACGCCGGTGGTCACCATGTCGGCGAGGTAGCTCTCGAACTGCGTCCAGTCCTGCAGGGGCCAGGGGAGCCCGGCGGTCGGCAGTTGCTGGAAGACCAGCGCGCGGTTCGAGGCGTAGCCCGTCTTCTCTCCGGCCCAGAAGGGACTCGAGGCGGCGATCGCCTGCAGATGGGGGAGGTAGCCGGTCAGGGCGTTGATGATCGGGAAGACCTTGGTCGCGTCCTCGACGCCGACGTGCACGTGGATGCCCCAGATCATCATGTTGCGGCCCCACCACTGGGTCCGCTCGATGAGGGTGTGGTAGCGGGTCTTGTCGGTGACCTGCTGCTCGTACCACTGCGCGAACGGATGGCTTCCGGCCGAGAGCAGTTCGATGCCGGCCGGATCCGTCGCCGCACGCACCGCGGAGATCGCCTGCGCGATGTCGTCGACCGCGTGCGCCACGGAGTCGCCGATGCCGCTGGTCACCTCGATGGTGTTCGTGAGCAACTCGCCGGTCACGGTGTGCCGTTCGCTCTCGCTCTCGGCCTCGAGGGCGTCGAGCAGTTCCGGCGCGCGACCGACCAGGTCGCCACTCACGGGATCGGCGAGCATGATCTCCCACTCGAGGCCGACGGTCGAGCGGGCAGACGGAGCGAAGTCGAGCGTCACGAGCACAGTCTGACACGCAGCTCGGATCGCGCGGCAACCGCCGTGTCGCCACGTTTCGCGCCTGGCCCTCGGATCTGGCAGAATAGAAGGTCGGACGACCTGCTCGACCCTCTATCCAGCAGTTGTCCTCCCTTTGAGCTTCCGCCGGGTGTGCACCCCACGCTCCAGGCGACCAGTTCCTTCCTTCCACACAATTCAGGAGAATCGTGGCTGTAAAGATTCGTCTCAAGCGCCTGGGCAAGATCCGCGCGCCGTACTACCGCATCGTCGTCGCCGACTCGAAGACCAAGCGCGATGGCCGCGTCATCGAGGAGATCGGCAAGTACCACCCGACCGAGGAGCCCTCGTTCATCGAGGTCGACTCCGAGCGGGCGCAGTACTGGCTCTCCGTCGGCGCGCAGCCGACCGAGCAGGTCGCAGCGATCCTCAAGATCACGGGCGACTGGGGCAAGTTCAAGGGCGACGCCGACGCGAAGTCCACGCTCAAGGTCAAGGAGCCCAAGGCTCCCTTCGAGATCGACGGCTCCAAGAAGTCCGTCGTGAAGCCCAAGGTCGAGAAGAAGGTGGAGGCCCCCGCTGAGGAGGCTCCCGCCGCTGACGCGGAGGCCGCTGAGGCTCCCGCCGCCGACTCGGAGTAATCCGTCGTGCTCGCCGCCGCGCTCGAACACATCGTCAAGGGGATCGTCGATCACCCTGAAGATGTCAGCATCAACGAATCCACATCGCCGCGAGGCGACCTCCTCGAGGTGCGTGTGCACCCCGATGATCGTGGACGTGTGATCGGGCGCGGCGGCCGCACCGCGAAAGCGCTGCGGACGCTCGTCACGGCCCTCGCCGATGGGCGTCGCGTCCGCGTCGACGTCGCGGACGACTGACCGTGGTGCAGCAGGACAGCACCAACGGCAAGAACCAGCTGCGTGTCGGACGCCTCGTCAAGGCTCACGGCCTGAAGGGCGCGCTCAAGCTGGAGCTCTACACCGACAACCCGGAGCGGCGATTCCACCCCGGGGCCGAGTTCACGTTGCAGGTGCCTGAGGCATCTCCGTGGCATGGCAAGGACGTCACCGTACGTGAATACCGGGTGATGAACGGCAATCCCGTCGTCTTCTTCGACGATGTCGACGATCGCGAAGCCGCCGAGAGCCTTGTCCGGGCGATCCTCTGGATCGATCAGGACGATGACGAAGTCGAGGACAACGCCTGGTTCGACCACCAGCTGGTCGGCCTCGATGTGGTCCGTGACGGCACCGTCGTCGGTCGAGTGGTCCGCGTGGATCACTTCCCGGCCCAGGATCTGCTGATCGTGAAGTCCGGCGATCGCGAAGTCATGGTCCCGTTCGTGGAGGCTATCGTCCCCAAGGTCGACGTCGCCCTCGGGCAGGTCATCGTGACCCCGCCGCCCGGACTCTTCGAGGAGCTCCCGGACGCGACGGACGACGAGGATGCGGCACCCTCCGACGCTGCTGCTGCATCCGAGTGACCGCCGGTACGGTTCCCTCGTGCGTATCGATGTCCTCTCCATCTTCCCGTCGTACTTCGACGGTCTGACGCTCTCCCTGCTGGGCAAGGCGCAGCACACGGGTCTCATCGATCTGCGTGTGCGCGACCTCCGCGAGTGGACGACGGACCGTCATCGCACCGTCGACGACACGCCCTATGGTGGCGGCGCCGGTATGGTCATGAAGCCCGAGCCGTGGGGCCTCGCACTCGATGAGATCAGCGCGGACTCCCGCCCGACGATCATCTTCCCGTCTCCTGCCGGTGAGGTCTTCACGCAGGCGACGGCTCGTGACCTGTCCACGCGTGAGCATCTCGTGTTCGGCTGCGGGCGGTACGAGGGCATCGACGAGCGCGTGTTCGACTATGCGTCGACGCTCGGCGAGGTTCGACTCATCAGCCTCGGCGACTACGTGCTCAACGGTGGTGAGGTGGCCACGATGGCGATGATCGAGGCCATCGGTCGTCTGATCCCCGGGGTCGTCGGCAACCCGGAGAGCCTCGTCGAGGAATCGCACGAGGACGGCCTGCTGGAGTACCCGTCGTACACCAAGCCCTCGGTCTGGCGCGATCATGCGGTGCCGGATGTTCTGCTCAGCGGCAACCACGCCGTGATCGCCGCCTGGCGGCACGAGCAGCAGATCGAGCGCACGCGTCGCCGTCGCCCCGACCTCCTCCCGCCGGAGAACGAGTCGGTCTAGCAGCAAGACCGATGGACGACCGGCGTCGCCTCAACGCATCGTCTCGATGCCGTGGTCGATCTCGAAGACCACCTGGTGCGGATGCCGGAGCGCCAGCGCACCAGGAGCATCCAGTCCGCGGAGTTCCGCGCGCAGCATCCGACCGATCATCTCGTGACTGACGAGCAACGGCAGGCCCGCTGATGCCCATCCGCAGCTCGAGAGCGCTTTCCGTGCGCGCGCTCGCGCCTGCGCATAGCTCTCGCCGCCCGGAAACGCCCAGCCATAGCGGTTCGATGCCCGTTCCTCGCGGATGCCCGGGTACGCCGCATCGATCTCGTCCCAGGTCATTCCGGCGAGCTCGCCATGATGCACCTCAGCCAGTTCCGGCACCTCGACGAGGTCAGCGCCGAGCCGTTCGGCGATGATCACCGCGGTCCGCAGCGCCCTGCCCAGCGGGCTCGAACACACGGTGCGGATGCCGAGTCCTGCGAGGCGATCGGCCATCGAAGTCGCCTGCGCGATGCCGTCCGCGGTCAACGCTGAGTCCAGCTGTCCTTGCAACCGGTGCTCGAGATTCCAGACCGTCTGTCCATGACGCACCAGGAACACGCGTTCCGGTACGTGACGATCCTGCGGAATCATGTGCTCAGGATGGCACAACCGAGGTCCTCGAGCCCGGTTTCGTGCGCTGGTACGGTCGAGGCATGGTGGATGACGCGCTCGCACGCTCCTTCGAGTCGATCGGCGCGGACTACGACCGCTATCGCCCGGGCTTCCCCGATCGTGCCGCGGAGATCATTCTGCCGACAGCGGTCGACGCAGTGCTCGACCTCGGGGCAGGGACAGGAAAGTTCACGGAGTTGCTGACCGAACGGGCTGCACGCGTCGTGGCGGTCGAACCGTCGGAGGCGATGCTCGATGTGCTCCGTCGGAAGCTGCCGACGGCGGAGGCGATGCTCGGATCAGCGGAACGCATCCCGGTGGCGGACGGCTCGATCGACGCCGTGACCGTCGCGCAGGCGTTCCACTGGTTCGATCGTGATCCCGCGTGCCGCGAGATCGCACGGGTCCTCGCCCCTGGCGGCGCACTCGGCTTGCTCTGGAACCACTCGGATCCGTCGTGCGCGTGGGACCGGGCGTGTCATCGCATCGCGCACCCTGCCGTCGGCGATGCGGACGCCACCACATCGAGTGCGGCCGATGAGCTTCCTGGCTTCGAATTCGTGGGTCAGGAGACGGTGCGGTGGCGGGAGCGGATCGCCAGGATGACGTACGTCCGCCGTTGGGGCACGGTCAGCAGCTTCCTCGTCGCGGACGAGGAGCGTCGGGCTGAGATGCTCCAGGCCGTGGAGACCGTGCTCGATGCGTCCGACGAGACCCGGGGGCGCGCCGAATTCGATGTGCCGCAGGTCACTGACGTCTTCGTGTATCGACGCCTCTGAAGCCGTCGAGGCACCGGACCCCGGAGGGCCGCGGCTCAGTCCACGCCGAGGAACGACCGATCCGTCAGGACGATCGGTCCATCGGCCGTGATGGCGACCGTGTGCTCGGAGTGCGCGCCACGGGAGCCGTCGACGCTGCGGAGGGTCCAACCGTCCGGATCGGTGATGAGCTCGTCGGTCGTCGCGAGGAACCACGGCTCGAGCGCGAGGACGAGGCCGTCCCGCAACGGGAAGCCGCGGCCCGCGCGGCCGTCGTTCGCGACGTGCGGGTCCCCGTGCATGGTGCGCCCGACGCCGTGGCCGCCGAAATCGGTGTTGATGGAGTAGCCCTCTGCGTGCGCGATCTCGGCGATCGCGGCGGAGATGTCGCCGATCCTGTTCCCGACCACGGCCGCGGCGATCGCGGCGTCGAGCGCGCGCTCTGTGGTGTCGATGATGCGCAGATCCTCGTCACGGGGAGTGCCGACGACGAACGAGACGGCGGAGTCGGCGACCCACCCGTCGACGGAGACCGCGAAGTCCAGTGAGACGAGGTCCCCGTCGCGCAGCGTGTAGTCGTGGGGGAGTCCGTGCAGCACTGCATCGTTGACCGAGGTGCAGATGACCTTGCCGAACGGACTGGCTCCGAAGGAGGGGTGGTAGTCGATGTAGCAGGACTCGGCGCCGGCCTTGCGGATCAGGTCGTGCGCGTGACGATCGATCGACAGCAGGTTCGTGCCCACCTTCGTCTCGGCGCGAAGCGTCGCCAGGGTCTCGGCAACGAAGCGTCCGGCCGCGCGCATCTCTTCGATCTCGGCGGGGGTGCGCAATTCGATCATCGGGTGTCCTCTCGTCGTGACCATTCTCCCCGATGTGCGGGGCCTCGGCCGCCGAGCGCTCACAGCGAACACCGGGGCGCTCCACAGCCCCGCGTCGTACGATTTCACCATGTGGCTGCGACAGGCGTTCTTCCGCTGGCTTCTCCCGGCGGCGTTCCTGCTGCCGCTCTGGCTCCTGGTCGGCTGGGGCGTGTTCCAAGGCGGTTGGGCGATCCTCTGGGTGCTGTTCATCGCGATCCCCTCGGTACTCGTCGGACAGCTCCTGCTCACGCTGCTCACCCGTTCACGACCGTCCGTGCGTGCCGAACGCGCGGTCTCGTGGTGGGATGTCGCCGGCTTCACGGTCTGGCATGGTCTCACGATCGCCGTCGGATGCTTCATCGACGGCGCTTTCGGATGGCTCTTGACCGCCGCCATCGTCGCGGGGCTCGCTCTGTTCTGGCTGCAGCTGTGGCAGCTGTGGAACGAGGCGAAGGGAAGCGGTGCGCGTCTGCGCGAGACCATCACCTGGCAGACGATCCCCACGGCCGAGGAACAGGCGCCGCCGACCCGAGCACACGAGATCATCGTCGTGCGAGAGGCCGATACCAGGGACTGAGCCACGGCGTTTTGTCCGGCGGTCCCATCCGTGGCAGAATAGATCTTTGTGCCGTGACCGGCTCTGCCACAGGGGAGCCCGCGGACGCATCAGCGCCGTACGGCACACACACTTTCTTGTTCCTTCCATCATCATGCATGCGACCTGTGGCGAGTGCAGAGAGAGACGATCATGCAGATCCTCGACGCCGTTGACGCGGCTTCCCTCCGGTCGGACATCCCCGACTTCTTCCCCGGCGACACCGTCAAGGTGCACGTCAACATCACCGAGGGCACCCGCTCTCGTATCCAGGTCTTCCAGGGCATCGTCATCGGCCGCCAGGGCGACAGCGTGCGCGAGACCTTCACGGTCCGCAAGATCAGCTTCCAGGTCGGCGTCGAGCGTACCTTCCCGGTGCACTCCCCGGTGATCGACCACATCGAGGTCGTCACCCGCGGTGACGTGCGTCGCGCGAAGCTCTACTACCTCCGCCAGCTCCGTGGCAAGAAGGCGAAGATCAAGGAGAAGCGCGACCGCTGAGTCGCAGCTTTTCCACAGCACCCCGGGACACGATGTCCCGGGGTGCTGTGTTTCCCCCTGGGTGTGCGAACCTTGGTACTGCCGCCGGCACGCGGTGCATGATTCTCGAAGGAACCTGATGACGACTGACACTCCGGCGGCCACCACGCGCAGGCGCCGCCGCGGATTGCTCGTCTTCCTCCGCGATGTGCTGGTGATCGTGCTGATCGCTGCGGTCGTCTCCTTCGTCGTGAAGACCTTCGTCGTCCGCTCGTTCTACATCCCCTCCGCTTCGATGGAGCGCACGCTGCTCGTCAACGACCGCATCCTGGTCGATGAGCTCACCCCGCGGTGGACCGGCTACGAGCGGGGTGACGTCGTCGTG
Organism: Microbacterium oxydans; assembly: GCF_000956525.1. Classification (GTDB taxonomy): domain Bacteria; phylum Actinomycetota; class Actinomycetes; order Actinomycetales; family Microbacteriaceae; genus Microbacterium; species Microbacterium oxydans_A. The sequence continues at coordinate 607,446 of NZ_JYIW01000026.1, read as the reverse complement.
TTCAAGGATCCCGGCGGATGGCTGGATGCGATGCCGCAGACCCCGGCGGGTCCGCCGCTGGTGGAAGCACTCGACTGGGTGCTGAACTTCGTCGGCATCTCGGCATCCGATTCCCAGGACCACCTCGTGAAGCGGGTCATCGGACTGCCTGGCGATCACGTGATCTGCTGCAACGCGCTCGGGCAGATCACCATCAATGGAGCCCCGATCGACGAACTCAGCTATCTGAACCTGCCGGACGGCGACACCCAGGCATCGAACGAACCCTTCGACGTCGTCGTCCCGGAGGGGTCGGTCTGGCTGCTCGGCGACAACCGCGACCGTTCCCGCGACGCGCGCGCGCATCAGGATCTCCCGAGCGGTGGATTCGTGCCGCTGGGCAACATCGTCGGCAAGGCGTTCCTCACGACCTGGCCGTTCGACCGGATGGGGACCATCGACGGTCACCACCAGACGTTCAACGGCGTCCCGGACCCCGAATGACCGTCGTCGCACCGAAGCTCACCCTGGAGCGCCGGCTGCTGGGGGAGTGCGAGCTGATCATCTCGCTCGACGAGGTCGGTCGCGGAGCGCTGGCAGGGCCGGTCGCGGTCGGCGCTGCCGTGATGGATGCCGCGGGGGCTCGGCGTCGTGTGCCGGAAGGCCTGCGCGACTCGAAGCTCGTGACGGAGAAGCGCCGACCGGACGTCGCGGCGCGCGCCGCCGCGTGGGTGCAGGCATCGGCTGTCGGTTGGGCGACCGCAGCCGAGGTCGATGCCGTCGGGATCATGCGCGCGCTGGGTCTGGCGGCATCGCGCGCCGTGCTCGCCGTCGCCGCGCAGGGCGTGTCGACGGAGGGAGCGCTGGTGCTGCTCGATGGCAACCACGACTATGTCTCCGCCGTGCATCCCGATCCGCTTCGCGTTCGCCCGGTGATCAAGGCAGACCGTGACTGCGCCTCGGTGTCGGCGGCATCTGTGATCGCCAAGGTCGCACGCGACACGCACATGGCCGAGCTGCACCTCGATCACCCCGCGTACCAGTGGGATCGGAACAAGGGCTATGCCAGTTCGCAGCATCAGGACGCGATCCGCGAGCGCGGTCTCTCTCCGTTCCACCGTGCTTCCTGGGTCATCGCATCGGCGCCTACGCTCTTCTGAGTGCTGCACTGGGTCGTCGCGACTCTAGGATGGAGACATCATGGATGAGGAAGCCTTCGACGACTACGACCGCGAACTCGAGCTGGCGCTGTTCCGGGAGTACCGGGATGTCGTGTCGCAGTTCCAGTACGTCGTCGAGACCGAACGCCGCTTCTACCTCGCGAACGAGGTCAACGTTGTCCGCCGCGACACGGAGCATGACTTCTACTTCGAGATCTCGATGAGCGACGTCTGGGTGTGGGACATCTACCGCGCCGATCGCTTCGTGAAGGCCGTGCGGGTGCTGACGTTCAAGGACGTGAACGTCGAGGAGCTGCAGCGCCGCGAGTTCGAGATCCCGCAGGAGCTCTCGCTCGACGGAGAGTGATTCTCTCCCGGCTGCGGTCTGACCGGATCTCGTTCTGCACAGGCGCGTGTCTTTTCGGGTTCTGAGCGCACGTCGGTCGTTTCGATGACCGCCGCCGTCTCGTGAGGGCGACTGTGGCGAAGCTGTCGATATGGCAGCGAAAGACATCCTCGGTCGTGCGGGCGAAGAACGTGCAGCACGGTACCTGACAGCACATGGCTACACCGTGATCGATCGCAACTGGCGCTGCGCGCAGGGCGAGATCGACATCGTCGCGATCCGCGGTGAGCTCCTCTCGATCGTGGAGGTCAAGACTCGTCGGTCGTCTGCGTTCGGGCACCCGTTCGAAGCGATCGACCAGCGGAAGCGCCGACGGCTGTGGCAGCTCGCCCATGCCTGGTGCGACGCGCATCGCGAGCAGGTCGGCGGACGCACGGTGCGCCTCGAGGCGATCGGCATCACCGGATCGAACCCCGCGTCGGCCGAGATCGAGCACCTCGAGGACATCGCGTGACCACGGCCCGCACCTGGGCGGTGGCCCTGACCGGCGTCGACGGACACCTCGTCGAAGTCGAGGCGGACCTCTCGAATCAGACTCCCGAGTTCCGGATCATCGGCCTGCCGGACAAGTCGCTCGGCGAGGCCGTGCAGCGCGTGCACAACGCCTGCAAGAACGCCGGGCTGGATCTGCCACGTCGACGTCTGACGGTGAACCTGTCCCCGGCGAGCCTGCCGAAGCACGGCTCGGGCTTCGACCTCAGTATCGCGGTGTCGACCTTGGCCGCCGGCGGTTCGATCAGTCCGCGATCGATCGCCCAGACCGTGCATATCGGAGAGCTCGGGCTCGATGGCAGGGTGCGTCCCGTACCGGGTGTGCTGCCCGCGGTCTTCGCGGCCGCGCGTGCCGGATTCCAACGTGTCGTCGTCCCCAAGGCGAACGAGGCGGAAGCGCGGCTGGTGCCGGGTGTCGAGGTGAAGGCGGCCGGTTCGTTGGCTGAGGTCGCGGTGTGGCACGGCGCTGACGTGGAGGTGCCGGACGTCGAGCCGGTGGGAGCCACTGCGGTCGAGCACGCGGGTGAGGAGCTGCTCGATCTCGAGGATGTGGTCGGTCAGGATGAAGCAGTCGAGGCGCTCATCACGGCTGCGGCGGGTGGCCACCACCTGCTGCTGAGCGGTCCGCCCGGGGCGGGGAAGACGATGCTCGCGCGCCGACTTCCCGGGATCCTTCCTCGACTGTCGGAGGATGAAGCGCTCGAGGTCGCCTCGATCCGATCATTGAGTGGGGGAGCCCCTGTGCGCCTGGACACCGGTCCGCCGCTGGAGGCGCCGCATCACAGTGCATCGGTCGCGGCGCTCGTCGGTGGTGGATCGCGGACGGCACGTCCCGGTGCGATCGCCCGGGCACACCGGGGCGTATTGTTCCTCGACGAAGCTGCGGAGTTCTCGCGCGTCGCGCTCGATGCGCTGCGGCAACCGTTGGAGTCCGGTGCGATCGAGATCAACCGTGCCGGTTTCACCGCCCGGTTCCCCGCGCGATTCCAGCTCGTGCTCGCGATGAACCCGTGTCCGTGCGGGAATCATGGCGTACGGGGTGCCGAGTGCATGTGCCCGCCGATGGCGATCCGTCGCTACGCGACCCGCTTGTCCGGGCCATTGCGTGACCGGGTGGACATCGACCTCCAGGTCGCACGGGTGGCCGCACGGACGGCCACCGCCGGGAACTCGGCTCGCACTTCGAGCGCTGATGCGGCGACTCGGGTGCTGGCAGCGCGCGGGAGGGCCGCCGAACGCTGGAAAGGGACGCCGTGGCGCCGGAACGCGGAGATACCCGGCACATGGATGCGTCAGGGATCGCTCCGGCTCAGCATCGCTGACCGCGCGCCCCTGGATCGCGCGCTCGAACGGGGGCTCCTCACGCTCCGCGGGTATGACAGAGTCCTTCGCTTGGCGTGGACGATGGCTGATCTCGCAGAGCGCGAGCGTCCAGGACTCGACGAGGTCGGTCGTGCCTTGCACCTGCGCCGGGGGTGGACACCGTGATCGACGAACTGCTGCACGATTCGGGTGTCATCGCCGCTGCATCGAGCGTCCGCGCCGACGGCTCTGAGCTGGACGACGCGATCGCCAGGGCTGCGTGGAGTGTGATCGCTGAACCGGGTGACGGCGTCGCCGGATCGGTCATCAGCCAATTCGGAGCGGTGGAGGCGCTGCGTTTCGCGCTCGATGACCGCTGGCACGGCGGATCGGTCGGCGGAGAGTCGTTCCCGCGCGCAGAACGGGCCCTCAAGGAGGCCAGAGAGCGGTGGCGTCCTCGTGCATCGACCCAGACCGTCCGCGATGCGCTCGAGGGTGCGCGAGACGTGGGGGCGTCGCTGCTGCTGCCGGGCGACGCGAGCTGGCCGACGTCGCTCGACGATCTCGGCGCGAATGCGCCGAGCGCCCTCTGGGTGCGCGGCGACATACGACTCCTCGCGCCCGGGCCGCACCTCTCGGTCGTCGGCGCGCGCGCATCGAGCAGCTACGGCGAGCTGATCGCCGCCGAGATCAGCGGCGACCTGGCGGATTCCGGCACGGTGATCGTGTCAGGAGGCGCGTACGGCATCGACGGTGCGGCCCATCGTGCGGCTCTGGGCGTCGACGGTTCGACGGTGGCCTTCCTCGCGGGTGGGGTGGATCGGGCGTATCCCGCAGGGCACGCTTCAATGTTCCGCCGCATCGCCGAGCAGGGGGCGGTCGTGAGTGAGCTGCCCTGTGGCGCGGCACCCACGAAGTGGCGGTTCCTGTCACGCAATCGGCTGATCGCTGCTCTCGGAGACGCCACAGTCGTGGTCGAGGCCGGGTGGCGCAGCGGATCGCTCAACACCGCAGGACATGCCTCGGCGCTCGGTCGTCCGCTCGGTGCGGTGCCGGGGCCGGTGACCTCGGCCGCTTCGGCGGGCTGTCACCGGTTGCTCCGCGAGTACGACGCCGTGTGCGTGACCTCTTCCGCCGACGTCCGCGAGCTGTGTGGGCTGGGAAAAGGCAACGGTCCGACCGAGGCGAGCGACGACCCTCGACGGACCAGACTCCTCGACGCGTTGGGTGCTCGCGTCGCCGTGACATCAGCCGAACTCTCTCGGCGATCCGGTCTTGCTGCCGACACCATCAGGTCGATGCTCGGTCTCCTCGAACTGGAGGGCATCGTCGAGCGAGCGGGTGAGGGATGGCGGCGCGTCGGCAGGGGGCGCTCGAAGGGCTGAGGCGGGTGGGCACGGGCGCCGCCTGTCGAGAGCCCCGCGTCGATCCCGGCGCGGGGCTCGTCCACGGCGGCGAGGCATCGTCTCAAGACGGACGGTCGACGGCATGCTGGAGAAATGGACCTCGGGGAAGCCGCACAGGCATTCATCGAGCACCTGGAGCAGGTGCGTCGACTGTCCCCGGCGACCGCTCGGGCGTACCGCTCAGACCTGCAGGACCTCCACACCGCAGCCGGTGACATCGATCTCGGCGCAGTCGACCTCGAGACGCTGCGGGACTGGCTCTGGAAGGCGACGCAGCGCGGTGATGCACGATCGACGCTCGCCAGGCGGGCCGCGGCGGCTCGCTCGTTCTTCAGCTGGGCACACGAGAACGAGCTCATCGACCACGACCCGAGTCTCCGACTGATCGCTCCGAAGCGTGGCCGATCCCTGCCGACGGTCGCGTCGCGCGACGCGATGGCGGGATTGCTCGACGCGCACCGCGATGCCGCCGTGTCCGGAGATCCCGTCGCGCTCCGCGACCATGCGATCCTCGAGCTGCTGTACGGCTCCGGCATCCGAGTCTCAGAACTGTGCGGACTCGATGTCGATGATCTCGACCTCGACCGCGGTACCGCGCGAGTGCTCGGCAAGGGAGCGAAGGAACGGGTCGTCCCGTTCGGTGCGCCTGCCCGTGACGCCGTGTCCGCGTACCTCACCCGTGGTCGAACTGCGCTCATCGCTCGCGCAGCATCGGCGACACCTGGGCTGTTCCTCGGCTCGCGCGGCGCGCGGATCGGGCCTCGTGCCGTCTACGATCTCGTGGCGCGCGTGCTCTCACCCCTGGTCGGCGAGGACACCGTCGGCCCGCACGCGCTGCGGCACACCGCGGCCACCCATCTCCTCGACGGCGGAGCGGATCTTCGGGCGGTGCAGGAGATCCTGGGGCACGCGAGCCTCGGCACGACCCAGATCTACACCCACGTGTCGGCGGAGCGACTCACCACCACCTACCGCCTGGCGCACCCGCGCGCGTGACACCGTGACCTCGCTCACGTGCAGCACGGCAGCAGAACCGCACGGGGGACATCTCCGAAGAGCAGCAGGGGATTGATGTACACCCCCTCCAGCCGGACGCCGAGGTGCATCGCGCCCGGCTCGCTGTGACCTCCGGTCGTGACGATGCCGATCGCATCGCCCGCAGCGACTGAATCCCCGGGCCTCAGCGGTGAGTCGACAGGTTCGAATGTCGTGACCAGGCCGCCGTCGTGCTCGATCGTGAGCAGCGCGCGATCGACGACGACGCCGCGGAACATGACGGTGCCCGGCGCCGGCGCGACCACCGGAGAGCCGATCGGCGCCTCGATGTCGATGCCTCGATGGCCGGCACCATAGGCGTGGGCGGGTGCGCGGAACGGTTCGAGGATCACACGTGCGCCCGGCCCGGGCCATGTCCACTGCTCGGTTTCGGTGTCGGTTTCGGTGTCAGCAGGAGCAGCAGCAGATGCGGGCGCATCGGTGGCCGAGAGTACGTGCGTCGGAGCCGGAGCGGCGTCGGCGGCCGGAAGTGGGGCGAGCCCTGTCAGAAGGAGCCCGCCGAGAATGCCGAGAGCGCGCAGATGATTCTTCATTCCGGCATCCTGACGGTCGAATCGGCCATCGGGTTCCCCGCGCGAACTCGCTGACGGGAGTGGGGGAGAGCCACTGAGACCGGCTCCATGTGCAGGCAGGGTGCACGCCGCACCCAGGCAGCGAGGGCCGCCGCATCCTGTATGCTGGGGGAGCACCTCGAAATCGGGGTGACTACGCGTGCCCAGAGCGACTTCGGTCGTGGCATCCACTCCCTCAGGTCCTTCGTGAGAAGGCGGGTGTGCGCCGGGCACCAGGAAGTCCGATCCTCTGATCGGCTTGAACAACCTCAACGGCGCACGACGCGCCAGAACAAGGAGACGACCATGGCTGTGGTCACCATCCGCCAGCTGCTCGACAGCGGCGTGCACTTCGGACACCAGACTCGCCGGTGGAACCCGAAGGTGAAGCGCTTCATCCTCACCGAGCGCAGCGGCATCCACATCATCGACCTGCAGCAGTCGCTCGGCTACATCGACAAGGCCTACGACTTCGTCAAGGAGACCGTCGCCCACGGTGGCACGATCCTCTTCGTCGGCACCAAGAAGCAGGCGCAGGAGATTCTCGCCGAGCAGGCGACCCGCGTCGGCCAGCCGTTCGTGAACCAGCGCTGGCTCGGTGGACTCCTCACCAACTTCCAGACGATCTCCAAGCGTCTTGCACGCATGAAGGAGCTCGAGGAGCTCGACTACGAGGTCCCCGCGAACAGCGGCTTCACGAAGAAGGAGCTCCTGCTCAAGAAGCGCGAGCTCGACAAGCTGCACAAGTCGCTCGGTGGTATCCGCAACCTCACCAAGACGCCTTCGGCCATCTGGGTCGTCGACGCCAAGCGTGAGCACCTCGCGATCGATGAGGCCAAGAAGCTCGGTATCCCCGTGATCGGCATCCTCGACACGAACGCCGACCCGGATGACTTCCAGTACCCGATCCCCGGCAACGATGACGCGATCCGCTCCGTCTCGCTGCTGACGCGCATCATCGCCGACGCCGCTGCCGAGGGCCTGCAGCAGAAGCACAACCCGGAGTCGGGCGACGCAGAGCCGCTGGCCGAGTGGGAGAAGGAACTTCTCGAGACCCCGGTCCAGGAGTCCGCTGACGCGGCCGCCGTCGAGCCGGCCGCTGCCGACGAGGCTGCTGTCGTCGAGACGCCCGCCGCCGACGAGACCGCTGCTGACGCGGCCGGTGCCGAGGCTCACGACGAGGCCGTCGCCGCTGCTTCCGGTGAGGAGACCGCTGAGGTCGCCGCCGCCGAAGCCGCAGACGCCAAGTAATCACCTCGTACACACTTTTCAACCAAGCAAGGAGCCACCACACATGGCCAACTTCACCATCGCCGACCTCAAGGCGCTGCGTGAGCAGCTCGGAACCGGAATGGTCGACACCAAGAAGGCGCTCGAGGAGGCTGACGGCGACGTCCAGAAGGCAACCGAGATCCTGCGTCTCAAGGGTGCCAAGGGCAACGCGAAGCGTGCCGACCGTTCGACCAGCGAAGGACTGATCGTCGCTCGTGAGCAGGACGGCGCAGTGACGCTGATCGAGCTCGCCTGCGAGACGGACTTCGTCGCGAAGAACGACCGCTTCATCACGCTGGCCGAGAAGGTCGCCGACGCCGTGTCCGCCATCAAGGCGGACTCCGTCGAGGCAGGCCTCGCCGCCGAGGCAGGCAGCCAGACCGTCGAGCAGCTGATCTCGGAAGAGGCAGCCATCATCGGCGAGAAGGTCGAACTGCGTCGTGTTCGCACGGTGACCGGCGACAAGGTCGAGGTCTACCTGCACCGCACGAGCAAGGACCTGCCGCCGCAGATCGGTGTCGTCGTCGCCTACACGGGTGACGACGCCGAGACCGCTCGCAGCATCGCGCAGCACATCTCGTTCGCCAACCCGTCGTACCTGTCCCGTGAGGACGTGCCGACCGAGGCTGTCGAGAAGGAGCGCGAGATCGTCACCGAGATCTCCCGCAACGAGGGCAAGCCGGAAGCGGCTCTCCCGAAGATCGTCGAAGGTCGCGTGTCTGCGTTCATCAAGCAGGTCGCCCTGCTCGAGCAGGACTACGCGAAGGACAACAAGCTCTCTGTCGCCCAGGTGGCGAAGGACGCCGGTATCACCGTGACGGACTTCGCGCGCTTCAAGGTCGGCGCGTAGCAGAGTCGAAGGGGTTCGGATCGTCGAGATCCGAACCCCTTCTTCATGCCCACAAGGCACTATCTTGAATCGGGACGAGAGGACACCCCCTGATATGACTGAACGCACCGGACGCCGCCGCGTCCTTCTCAAGCTCTCCGGAGAGGCTTTCGGAGCAGGTCAGCTGGGGGTCAGCCCCGATGTGGTCTCTCAGATCGCGCGTGACATCGCAGCAGCGGTCGATCGCGTCGAGGTCGCGATCGTCGTCGGCGGCGGCAACTTCTTCCGTGGCGCCGAGCTCAGCCAGCGCGGCATGGACCGCGGTCGCGCCGACTACATGGGCATGCTGGGCACCGTCATGAACGCCCTCGCCCTGCAGGACTTCCTCGAGCAGGCCGGAGCCGCGACCCGCGTGCAGTCCGCCATCTCGATGACCCAGGTCGCCGAGCCGTACATTCCGCGCCGGGCCGAGCGGCACCTCGAGAAGGGCCGCGTCGTGATCTTCGGCGCCGGCGCCGGTCTCCCGTATTTCTCGACCGACACGGTCGCCGCGCAGCGCGCACTCGAGATCGGTGCGGATGAGGTGCTCGTCGCCAAGAACGGCGTGGACGCGATCTACACCGCCGACCCGAACAAGCACGCCGACGCGGAGCGCATCGAGCGGGTCACCTACCGCGATGCGCTGCAGCGCGGCCTCAAGGTCGTCGACTCGACCGCCTTCAGCCTGTGCATGGACAACAGCATGGACATGCGCGTCTTCGGCATGGAGCCGGCGGGCAACGTCACCCGTGCGCTCCTCGGCGAGCCGATCGGCACACTCGTCACCGCCTGAGCGTGTGACGCGGCGGAGAAGACTTCGCCCGATAGAATTTGCAGAACACCCCGACGATAGGAGCCACCGTGATCGCGGACGTCCTCGCTGAAACCACCACTCGTATGAACCGGGCGGTCGAAGCTGCCAAGGAGGACTTCTCCACGGTGCGCACCGGTCGTGCGAACCCGCAGCTCTTCCAGAAGGTGCTCGTCGACTACTACGGCACGCCGACGCCGATCGGACAGCTCGCCTCGATGGCGAACCAGGAAGCCCGCACGCTCATCATCACGCCGTACGACAAGTCGGCGTTGAAGGCGATCGAGCAGGCCATCCGCGACATGCCGAACCTCGGTGCGAATCCGACGAACGATGGCAACCTGGTGCGCGTGACGATGCCTGAGCTCACGGCTGATCGCCGCAAGGAGTACGTGAAGCTCGTCAAGACCAAGGCGGAGGACGCGAAGGTGCACGTCCGTGGCATCCGTCGCAAGTCGAAAGACGAACTGGACGCGCTGAAGAGCGAGCTGGGCGAAGACGAGATCGCCCGCGGCGAGAAGGAGCTCGACGCTCTGACCCGCCAGCACGTCGACCTCATCGACGACGCGCTCAAGCGCAAAGAGGCCGAACTCCTCGAGGTGTAATGGCGATGTCCGACGACACGCGAGACCCTGAGGAGGGCAAGCCGGCGCGGGGAGACTCGCGCCAGCAGGCCGTCCCCGATGCGGGTGCGCCGCTGGCTGATGCTGCGTTCCCCGGGTTCGACACCACCAGCATCCCGCCGCGTCCGCCCATGCCGGCGAGCACCGTGAACGCCGGCGGCGCCGAGGGGCCCGCGATCGATCTGCTCGACACCGCGGATCACAACGCGATCCGCGAGCAGTGGCGCGCTGCCAGGGACGAGCTCGGGACCCACGTGTCGTATGCCCGAGATCAGCTCGACCAGGCCAACGAGCGGATCAAGGAGCGCACCGGACGCGACCTCATCCTCGCCATCCTGATCGGCTTGGCCTTCGGGGCGGCGCTCCTCGGGTCGCTGCTGTTCATCAAGATCCTGTTCGTGCCCTTCGCTCTCGCTGCTGCGCTGCTCGGTGTCTGGGAGCTGTCACGTGCACTGCGCACTGCCGGTCGTCGTGTCGACGTCGTCCCGCAACTGATCGCTGCAACGTTGCTGGTGCTCTCGGCCTACTTCGCCGAGATCTGGCTGTGCTGGATCATGCTGTTCCTCGCGGTCGCGTTCGTGATCGTCTGGCGTCTGATGTCGCAGATGATCGAGAAGGACGGTCGCACCTACGGCGACGTCCTGGCGGATGCGATCGTCGGCGGATTCGTCCAGATCTATGTCCCGTTCCTCGCCGGCGTGGCGCTCATCCTGCTGAAGCAGGAAGGCGGCCAGTGGTGGGTGCTCGGATTCATCGCGGTCGCCGTCGCCGCTGACACCGGTGCATACGCGGCAGGTCTCGCGTTCGGCCGCCATCCGATGGCCCCGAAGATCAGCCCCAAGAAGACCTGGGAGGGCTTCGCCGGCGCGGTCGCGGCATCCTTGATCGCCGGCGTCCTGCTCGCCCTGTTCCTGCTCGATCTGCCGTGGTGGATGGGACTCGTCTTCGGCGGATCGATCCTGCTGACGGCGACGCTCGGCGATCTCGGCGAGTCGATGCTGAAGCGCGATATCGGGATCAAGGACATGAGTTCCTGGCTCCCCGGACACGGTGGCCTGCTCGACCGTCTGGACAGCATCCTGCCGTCGACGATTCCCGCTTTGGCTCTCTACTTCCTCTTCTCACCCTGGGTGGTGTTGTGATGACAGAACGATCACTCGACGAGACCGAACCGCAGGCGCCTCCGGCGTTCGCGCTCACGAGCGGGCGGACGCTGGGGTACCACCGCGCCGCGGTGGACACGTTCCTCGCGTCCGCGCGACGCGAGTTCGAGACCGGGGGAGAGCAGCTCGACGCTGCGGACGTGCGGACGGCATCGTTCCCTCTCGTCAAGAACGGCTATGTCGTCAGCGATGTCGATGCGGCTCTCGGCCGCGTGGAGGATGCCTTCGCCGCGCGCGAGCGTGAGCGCGTCGTCCGCACGCGTGGTGCTGATGCCTGGGTCGAGGAAGCACGCGAGGACGCGCAGGTCATCCTCGATCACCTGACCCGCCCGCGCCGCCACCGGTTCGCGCGAACCGGTGTCCTGACCTTCGGATACCGGATCGACGAGGTCGACCACGTGACCACCAGGATCCTTCGGTACCTGCGCGACGGCGAGCCGCTCTCGGCAGAGCAGCTGCGCTCAGCGGCCTTCAGGATGCAGCGCGGCGGATACCGCGAGGAGCAGGTCGATGCCCTGCTCGATGCGACCATCGACGTCATCCTGGCGGTCCGTTGACCGCTCCCATGGCCGTCTCAGGCGGCATTGCGTAGACTGTCCTTCATCGTGAACTCCCGAAACGACATGACTCCTGAACGAATCGATGCCGCGCTGGTGCCGACAGCGACGGCTCGTCCATCGCGCTCCGGTACTCGCCGCTGGTCCCGTCGCCGAGGTGTGGTCGCCGTCTTCGCGTCTCTCGCGGTCGTCGGATTCGCCGGTGCGATCGTCGCTCCGGCCGGTATCGCACTGGCAGATCCGGTCGCACCCGACTCCCCGGAGTCGGCGTACTCCGCTGCGCTCGATGACACCCAGAACCTGACCGTCACCGTGGAGGGCGCCGACATCGCGCCCATCGTCCGAGGCACGTTCGAGGTCTACGTGACCCCGAAGCCGACGCCGCCACCCGAGCCCGCTTCGACCACGAAGAAGTCGAACTCAGGCACCAGCACCGGCGGGGGCGGACCGCTCTTCTACACGGGCGGAGGTGCCCCGGGTGAGTGGATGTCCGCAGCCGGGATCGCTGCCGCGGATCAGGGCTACGTCGACTACATCGTGTCGCGCGAGAGCGGCTGGAATCCGAACGCGACCAACAAGTCGTCCGGTGCGTGCGGTCTGGTGCAGGCGCTCCCGTGCAGCAAGGTTCCCGGGAACGGCTACGACCCGGTCGACAACCTTCGCTGGGCGACCGGGTACGCCACAGGCCGATACGGCAGCTGGGCCGGCGCGTACAACTTCTGGGTCAACAACCACTGGTGGTGAGCCGGCGTCATGCCCCGCTCCCGACGCCGGCCTCAGGTGCGCCCTGACGCCGAAGACTCGCTCGATCGGCTGATCGCCGGATGGAAGCGCACCGAGACCCGTCGTGGTACGGAATGGATCGTGCAGCCGGTTTCTGCAGCGCAGGCGCAGAAGGAGTACCTCTGCCCTGGTTGCGGCAGGCAGATCGCCGAAGCCACCGCGCATCTCGTCGCGTGGAGGGCCGATGGTGTCCTGGGTGACGCCGCCGACCTGGCAGCTCGCAGACATTGGCACACACACTGTTGGAGGATGGCGTGAGCATCGAGATCCGCGGACCGATCGAGCTTCCGGCTCAGCGTGAGGACATCGTCCTGGAGACGGCGGACGGGCTGCGCCTCGTCGGCGAGCTCGCCCTGCCGGAGAGCGATGCACCGGTGGCGACACTGGTGACGCTGCATCCGCTCCCCACCGCCGGCGGATTCATGGACTCGCACATCCTGCGCAAGGCCGCCGGTCGCCTTCCCGCGCTCGCAGACCTCGCGGTTCTTCGCTTCAACACGCGGGGGACGACCTCGCCGCGCGGCACCAGCGATGGTGCCTTTGATGGGGGAGCAGCCGAGCAGTTCGACGTCGCCGCCGCCATGGCGTTCGTGAAGGACCGGTCCCTTCCGCGGCCGTGGCTGCTCGGCTGGTCATTCGGCACTGAGCTCGCACTCAAGTACGGACGGCAGCACGACATCGAGGGAGTGATCCTGCTCTCTCCGCCACTGCATCGAGCGACCGACCAGGAGGTCGCGGCGTGGGCTGAGACCGACGTTCCGGTCGTCGTGCTCGTGCCGGAGTTCGATGACTACCTGCGTCCGGCGGAGGCGACCGAGAGATTCGCCTCGATCCCGCACGCCACGGTGATCGCGGTCGAGGGCGGGAAGCACCTCTGGGTCGGCGAGAACCAGACGCGCCGCGTGCTCACGGAGATCGTCGCAGCCGTGAACCCCACTGCCCTGCCGCTCGCAACCCACTGGCCGGCCGCGGACTGAGCATCCCGCTCAGAGTTCGTTCATCCGCGGGATCAGCACCTGGCGGTACATGATCAGGATGCTGGCCGCCACAGGGATGGCGATCAGCGCGCCGAGGAGTCCGAGCAGGCTGCCGCCGGCGAGAGCTGCCACGACGACGACTGCGCCGGGCACGGACACGGCCCGACTCATGATGCGCGGAGAGATGACGTACGCCTCGATCTGCATGTAGATCAGGTAATAGATCGCTGCGGCCAGCGCGGTCTGCGGTGAGCCGAGGCCCGGGATCAGGCAGATGAGCACGATCAGCGTCGACCCGGTCAGGGTGCCGACGAGCGGGATCAGCGAGAAGAAGAACGCGATCACGGCGAGCACCGCCGGGAACGGAGCCTGGATGATCGACAGATAGATCGCACTGAGGATGCCGTTGATGACGCCGAGCGAGACCTGACCCATCACGTAGTAGCCCACGGAGTCCGTGACCTGATCGGCCAGGTCGATGAAGCGCTCGCGCTTCGATGCCGGCGCGAGCTGGTAGACCGCGCGCTTGAGCGACGGCGTGGACGCCGTGAGGTAGATCGTGAGGATCAACACGATGAAGGCGCCGAACATACCGGAGAGCACCGCGCCGCTCGCTGCCAGCACTCCTTGGCCGATCGACCCGCCGATCGATGCGATATTCGTGGTCAGCCAATCGGACACGTACGCGAAGACCTCGTCCACCTTGAGGTTGGGGAAGGTGCCGACCATCCAGTCTCGGATGTCGTCGAGCAGGGTCTGCCGCTGCACGATCGCCGCGATCTCGGTCACCAGCTGCGAGATCTGCTCGACCAGGACGGGAATGACGATCAGGATGATGCCGACGAAAACGGCGAGCACGCCGAGGATCGTGACCAGGACGGCGAGCCAACGCGGAAGCCTGCGTCGCTCGAGGAATGTGACCAGCGGGTCGAGTCCGAGGCTGAGGAACAGCGCTGTACCGACGTAGAGCAGCACCGTCGAGAGGTTCTCGACGCTGCCGATGAGCAGGATGCCCAGACCAACGCCGAGCGTCGCCACGAGGGCGGTGCGGAAGGGGTTGTGAATCTTCATCTGAGCTCCTCGATACGGCTGCTGCCAGGCTACCGAGGAGGTAGGCGTGGCACCCTGCGACGTGCCGTGCGAAGGTGACGCGAACCATCTTGTGGGCAACACACAGCTGGTTTTCGCTAGTCTGGAACGTCGAGTGTTGCGTCTGGACGGCAGTCCGTGACGCGTGAGGAGACTATTCGTGCGTTTCGTATGGGCCGTCGTGGCCTTCGTGCTGGCTGCAGTGCTCATCGGAGCCGGTATCGCTCAGCGAACCATCTTCATGGGTCCGTCCTCCGAGCAGACGAGGGTCGAGGTCGCAGAGCCGGCACCGTTCCTGCTGATGGACGGCGATGTGCTGCGCAGCCACCCCGGTTCGCAGACCCTGCTGATCCGTGGCGATGGGGACATCTTCGCGGCGTACGGTCGCACCGCCGACATGCAGGCGTGGCTCGCCGATTCCGACTACAACCACGTGACGGTCGGGGATGACGACAAGCTCGATGTCGAGCATGTCGCCGCGCAGCAGCAGCCCGCGGACACCGAGACCGCGGCACCGAGCGAGGGGACCGACGCGCCGGCGGATGATCCCGTCGCCCGGAACCCCATCGGCTCCGACCTCTGGCTCGACTCGTTCAGCGACACCGACAGGTTGATCGCCGACAACATGCAGCTTCCCGAGGGCGTCAGCGTCCTCGTCGCCTACGACGGCACGAAGAGCGCCCCCGACGACGTCGTGGTCTCCTGGCCCCTCGACACCAGCACTCCACTCGCCGGCCCGCTCATGGCTGCCGGTGGCGCAGTGCTCCTCGTTGGTTTGATCCTGTACGTCCTCGGGATCCGTCACCAGCGCCGCGGCCGTGGTCCGCGTCGCAAGGGCCCGGGACCGCTGCCGGTCACAGAGCCCATCGACGTCGCGGCGCTGCCGCCGAGCGAGCGAGCCGCACTCGACGCCCCGAAGAACGATGCGCCCGCACAGGCGCCGGCCGACGCGGAGGATGCAGAGATCGTGGACGAGGAGAAGGATGCCGGGACCCAGCGCTCGGTGCGGGCGGCTCGTCCGAAGCGCCGACGGCTGCGTCTGCTCGCGCTTCCGGCCCTCGGCCTCACCGTGCTGCTCGCGGCCGGATGCTCGGCGGAGTCCTGGCCGCAGCTGACCGACCCTGCGGCGACGCCCTCGCCCACGCCGACTGTGATCGCGCCGGACAACCAGAAGCCGCCGGCTGTGACCGAATCGCAGGCGACGCGCATCCTGAACGACATCTCCGCCACGCTCGTCGAGGCCGACACGAAGATGGACATCGACCTCGCGGCCACGCGTCTCGATGGCCCCGCCTTGACGGCTCGCACGACCGAGTACGCTCTGCGCACCGCGCTGCCCGAGACCACGCCGCCGGCGGCGATCCCGACCGACAAGGTCGAGGTCGTGCTCCCCGAAGCGACCGACCGCTGGCCGCGCACAGTGCTGCTGCTGTCGAAGAGCACGAGCGATGACACGGTGCCGCCCGTGATCCTGACCGCGACGCAGCAGGATCCGTGGTCGAACTACAAGGTCTCGAACATCGCCGAGATGTCGGCCGATGTCGCGCTTCCCGAGGTCGCGGCCGCATGGCTGGGAACGTCCCTGGTGCCGGCGGACTCGGCGTTCCTCAGCGTGCCTCCCGCCGACCTTGCGGCAGCGTTCGCCGATGTCGTTGATGCCGGTGAGACCAGCGCTTCCTATGGACTCTTCGACGAGCAGGCGCTGAAGTACGCACAGTCCGTGAAGGACAGCCGCCAGGTGATCGTGCAGAACCTCGCCGACAAGGGAGCGTCGACGACCTCGAGTGTTGCCTTCGACATGGCGCCGACCAGCGAGTCGCCGATCGCGATGACGACGCTCGACAGTGGCGCGGTCGTCGCGGTGTCGCTGACCGACACCGAGACCGTCACGCCGACGAGCGCTGACGTCGTGATCCGGTACGGCGAAAACCCGCTGGCGAAGGCGCTCACCGGTGCTTCGGAGTCAGCCAAGGGCGTCGAGACGACCTACCAATTCCAGATGTTCTTCGCAGTCCCCGCTCAGGGCTCGTCCGAGTCGATCCGACTGCTCGCCGTCCATCAAGACCTCATCTCCGTGAAGGTGATCAAGTGACCGATATCTCCCCAGCCGCCCTCCGCGGCGCCGTCGACCTCTCGAGCCTCCGCAACCGCCCGGCCCCCGGTGCGCCCGCTGCGGCTGCAGGCACACCGCAGCAGCCCGTCGGCGACGTGGTCGTCGATGCGACGGATGCGACGTTCGGACAGATCCTGGAGATCTCCCGGACGGTTCCGGTCGTCGTGGATCTGTGGGCCGAATGGTGCGGGCCGTGCAACCAGCTCAGCCCGATCATCGAGAAGGTCACGCGCGAGTACGGCGGACGTGTGCTGCTCGCGAAGGTCGACGTCGACGCGAACCCGCAGCTGTCGCAGAGCTTCCGGGCGCAGTCCATTCCGATGGTCGTCGCGCTGATCGCCGGACAGCCGGTTCCGATGTTCACGGGCGCCGTCCCAGAGGAGCAGGTGCGCGAGGTCTTCGCCCAGCTGCTGCAGGTCGCCGCGCAGAACGGCGTCTCCGGGACCCTGCCGATCGGCGGAGCGGATGCCGTCGCCGATGAGGCACCCGCCGAACCGGAGCTGCCGCCGCTGCATGCCGAGGCGTTCGCCGCGATCGAGAGCGGCGACTACGCCGCTGCCATCGCCGCCTACGAGAAGGCTCTCGCCGAGAACCCGCGTGACGAGGACGCGATCGCGGGTCTCGGACAGGTTCGGCTGCTGCACCGCGTGCAGGGGCTCGAGCTTCAGGCAGCGCGTGCCGCTGCCGCCGCCGCACCGCTCGACGTGCAGGCGCAGTTCGACGTCGCAGACCTCGACCTGGCCGGCGGCCACGTCGAGGATGCGTTCGGGCGGCTGCTCGATCTGTTCCCGCAGCTTCCCGTCGATGAGCGCACTCCGGTGCGCGAGCGACTGGTGGAGCTCTTCGGGCTGATCGGTGCGACCGACCCGCGCGTCATCGCGGCGCGCAACCGACTCACGTCGCTGCTGTTCTGACAGAGGACGTCGCGCAGGCTTCCCGGCGACGACACCGCCGCAACGCCTGAGAGCGTGGCGGCGGTGTCGTTCGGCGTGCGCCCCGCGTCAGCCGTGGCTGATCGTCGGCACGTGCGGGTCGCTCTGGTAGCGCAGCCACAGCGTCGACAGCGCAGGCAACGTGAGCGTGGCGACCGCAGCATCGCCCTCCTGGTGCGCGATCACCATGCCGAGGTTGCCTGAGCCGCGTCCGCCGTACTCGCCGGCGTCGGAGTTGAGGATCTCTTCCCACACGCCCTCGCGGGGGAGTGCAAGGCGATATCCGGCGTGCTCGACGCCAGCGAAGTTGCTGATCACCACAAGGCGCCCGCCGTGCGCGTCGCGACGCTCGAACGCGATGACGGTCGGGTCCCAGCTCGGCGCGCCGAGGCGCGTGAACGAGGACGCTTCGTTGTCGCGCACCCAGAGGGGCGCCTGTGCACGGTAGGTCTGGTTCAAGGCCCCCACGAAGCTCTGGAGCTGACGGTGCGACGGCTGGTCGAGCAGCCACCAGTCGATCTCGCGCCCTTCCGACCACTCGGCGAGCTGGCCGAACTCCTGCCCCATGAACAGCAGCTTCTTGCCGGGGTGCCCCCACATGTAGGCCAGGTACGAGCGCACGTTGGCGAGCTTGTGCCAGTGGTCGCCCGGCATCTTCGAGATGAGGCTTCCCTTGCCGTGCACGACCTCGTCGTGGCTGATCGGCAGCAGGTAGTTCTCGCCGAAGGCGTACACGAAGGAGAACGTCATCTCACCCTCGTGGTGCGCGCGGTACATCGGGTCGCGCTCGATGTACTGGAGGGAGTCGTTCATCCACCCCATGTTCCATTTGAAGCCGAAGCCGAGACCGGCGTGATCGGTCGGCGCCGTGACGCCGGGGAAGCTCGTCGACTCCTCGGCGATCATCATGATGCCGGGGTGCAGCCGGTAGGCGGTCGCGTTGACCTCCTGCAGGAAGCGGATGGCCTCGAGGTTCTCGCGGCCGCCATGGATGTTCCGCTCCCATTCGCCGGCGTTGCGGGAGTAGTCGAGGTAGAGCATCGACGCCACCGCGTCGACGCGGAGCCCGTCGACGTGGAACTCGCTGAACCAGTACAGCGCGTTCGCCACGAGGAAGTTGCGCACCTCGGACCGGCCGTAGTCGAAGATCAGCGTGCCCCAGTCCTGGTGCTCACCGCGCCGCGGATCCGGGTGCTCGTACAGCGGCTGACCGTCGAAGCGGGCGAGCGCGAACGCGTCCTTCGGGAAGTGCCCGGGGACCCAGTCCATGATCACGCCGATGCCTGCCCGGTGCAGACGGTCGATCAGGTACCGCAGGTCGTCCGGACCGCCGAAGCGGCTCGTCGGCGCGTAGTACCCGCTCACCTGGTAGCCCCAGGATCCGCCGAAGGGGTGCTCGGCGAGCGGCATGAACTCGACGTGCGTGAAGCCGGTCTCGAGCACGTGCTCGATCAGCGGATCGGCGGCATCGCGGTATCCGAGCCCGCCACGCCAGGAGCCGAGATGGATCTCATAGATCGACAGGGGCTGGGCGACGGCATGGGTCGCTGCGCGGCGGGTCATCCACGCGCCGTCGGACCACTCGTAGGTCGAGCTCGCCACGACCGAGGCTGTCGCCGGCGGAACCTCGGCGCTCAGCGCCATCGGGTCGGCCTTCAGGATCCAGTTGCCGTCGCGCGTGCGGATCTGGAACTTGTACTTGCTGCCAGCCGCGAGATCGGGGATGAACAGCTCCCAGAGTCCGCTCACGCCCATCGAACGCATGGCGTGGGCCTCGCCGTTCCAGCCGTTGTGATCGCCCGCCACGCGGACGGCTGTGGCGTTGGGCGCCCACACGGTGAACGCGACGCCGTCTTCGCCGCCCGAGGTGCGCGGATGGGCCCCGAGGACCTCCCAGAGGCGCTCGTGGCGTCCCTCGGCGATCAGGTGGACGTCGAGCTCTCCCAGCGTCGGAAGGTGCCGATACGGGTCTCCAGCGGTCGTCTCCGCGTCGTCGCCGTAGGCGGTCGCCAGACGGTAGGGCACCGGCGGACCGTCGTGACGTGCCTCCCAGATCCCGTGCGCGGCGTGCTCGAGCTCCAGACGGGTCCCGTCGGCGAACACCGCTGCGACGGATGCTGCGAGCGGACGCCGGGCACGGACGACGGTGGCCGTGCGGCCGGCGGCATCCGTCACCGGATGGGCGCCGAGCACGGCATGGGGCTCGTGATGGGAGCCGCCTGCGACGGCCTCCCATTCGGTGGATGCCGTGATGTCCTCGATGGAACTCATGCTCGTTCCCTCACCTTCAGGATGTGCACGGGTTCGGCGAACGCGTCGAGCCGTACGTAGTTGTGATCCGCCCAGGTCCAGACGTCGCCGGTGAGCAGATCCTCGACCTCGAACGAGGTCCCTTCGGGTACACCCCAGACAGTCGTGTCGAGGTGGACCGTGGTCTCTCGGACGGAGTGCGGATCGACGTTGGCGACGACGATGATCGTGTCGGCCGTGCCGGTTCCGGTGAACGCCGCGTCGAGATGCTTGCTGTAGACGAGCACTGCATCGTCGTCGCTCCAGTGCGCACGGAAGTTGCGCAGCTGTCGGAGGGCCGGATGCTCGTGACGGATGGCGTTGAGGCGTCGCAGCAGGGGAGCGAGCGATTCGCCGCGTTCCTCCGCACCCTCCCAGTCGCGGAACTTGAATTCGTACTTCTCGTTGTCGATGTTCTCTTCCGAGCCGGGACGGGCGACGTTCTCGATGAGTTCGTAGCCGGCGTACACGCCCCAGAGCGGAGCCGCCGTGGCCGCGATGCACGCCCGGATCCGATACGCCGCGCGGCCGCCGAACTGCAGGTACTCGGTGAGGATGTCGTGGGTGTTCACGAAGAGGTTCGGGCGCATGTAGTCGCTCGTCTCCTGCGACACCGAGGTGAGGAACTCCTCGAGCTCGTCCTTGGTGTTGCGCCACGTGAAGTAGCTGTAGCTCTGCTGGAATCCCACTGCTGCGAGCGAGCGCATCACGGCAGGTCGTGTGAAGGCCTCGGCGAGGAAGATCACGTCCGGATCCTGCGCGTTGACCGTCGCGATCAGCCATTCCCAGAACTGCAGCGGCTTGGTGTGCGGGTTGTCGACACGGAAGATCTTCACCCCCTGGGCGACCCAGTGCTGCACGATGCGCAACATCTCGGCGTAGATGCTAGCGGGGTCGTTGTCGAAGTTGAGCGGATAGATGTCCTGGTACTTCTTCGGCGGGTTCTCGGCGTATGCGATCGAGCCGTCAGGCAGAGTCGTGAACCACTCCGGATGCTCGGCGACCCACGGGTGATCCGGTGACGCCTGCAGCGCGAGATCGAGCGCGACCTCGAGGCCGACCTTCTGTGCAGCGCGCACGAACGCCCGGAAGTCCTGCGCCGTGCCGAGATCGGCATGGATCGCGTCGTGCCCGCCGTCGGCGGCACCGATCGCATAGGGCGATCCGGGATCACCGGGCTCGGTGGTGAGCGTGTTGTTGCGTCCCTTGCGGTTGCTCGTGCCGATCGGATGGATCGGCACGAGGTAGACGACATCGAAGCCCATCGCGGCGACGCCGGGCAGGCGCTTGGCCGCGGTGCGGAACGTGCCGCTCTTCACCGTGCCGTCCTTGAGACGCTTGGCGCCCTCCGACCGCGGGAAGAACTCGTACCAGGCCGCGACGCCGGCGGCCGTGCGGTCGACGAGCAGCCGCTGCTCCTCGCCCGCGGAGCGCAGCGACGCCACGGGGCGTTCAGCGAAGACGGCGGCGAGGGTCGGGTCGAGCGAGAGTGCGAGTGTCGTGTCGGCCTCGCCACGACTGAGGGCCTCGGCATCCGCCTTCAGCCGCTTGCGCTGCGCTGCGGGTCGATCGGTCTCTGCCGCCGCGCGCGTCAGGATCTCTGCGCCGAGAGCGCCCATCACAGGCACATCCACGCCGGCAGCGACCTTCAGCGACGCGGCATGCGCCCACGTGGCGAAGTCGTCGGCGAAGCCCTCGAAGCGATACGTCCAGGTGCCCTGCTGGTCGATCAAGACCTCGACAGCCCACCGATCCGTGCCATCGGCGCGCGGACTGAGGCGGTGCAGGGCCTCTTCGCCCTCAGGCGATGTCAACCGCAGGTGCACGCCGATCGAGTCGTGTCCTTCGCGGAACGAGACGACGGTGAAAGGGACGACTTCGCCGACGAATGCCTTGGCGGGGTAGCCGCCCGGGACCGCGGGGGTTCCGTCGAGCAGCGGGATGCGCCCCGCTCTGGTGTCGATGCCGTCGGCGACGAGGTTGCCGGCGCCGCCCAGGGGGCGCGTCGGGATCTGGGCGGAGCTCCGGAGAACTGAGGATCGGGTACCACTGCGTGCAGCCACACCCCGAATGTACCGTCCGTGGCGAGCTGCGGAAACGACTTGACAGGGTGCGTCGGCACCCCTTAAGTCAATTCGACGGCAGCGGTGTCATTCCACCCGGAACAGGTGCATCGAGGTGCCGGGGATCGGCAGGACATCGCCGGGCGCGAACACGCCGCCGGCATCCGATGGGCGCTCATCGGCGCTCGACCAGAGCGACACGAATCGGGTCGCGTCCTCGATCTCCACCGGCAGGGTGACGTCGATCGGCGACTCGGTGCCGTGCACGATCAGGAGGATGCGGTTGTAGTCCTCGTTCTCCGGCGTGGAGGCGGCTACGTACTGCAGCGTCCGATTTCGCGGATCGTTCCAGCGGCTGCTCTCCATCGTCTCGCCGTTCTGGTCGAACCAGTCCATCACCGAAGCGTTCGGGATGTGCTCTCCCAGACGCGCATACCGACTGGGCCGAAGGGCCGGATTCTCCGCGCGCAGCTGGATCAGGCGCGTCACGTGGGCTCGGAGGTCGTCCTGCCACGGCTCGAACTCCCAACCGAGCCAGGTGAGCGCCGAGTCCTGGGCGTAAGCGTTGTTGTTCCCGCGCTGCGTGCGTCCGACCTCATCGCCCGCGGTCAGCATCGGGATGCCGGCGGAGAGCAGCAGCGTGCCGAGCAGGTTGCGCATCGCCTTGCGCCGTGCGGCCAGGATCGTCGGGTCGTCGGTCGGACCCTCGACGCCGTGGTTGAACGAGCGGTTCATGTCGGCGCCGTCGCGGTTCTGCTCGCCGTTGGCATCGTTGTGCTTGACGTCGTACGCCACCAGATCGTGCAGTGTGAAGCCGTCGTGGGCGGTGACGAAGTTCACGCTCGCGAGCGGCCCTCGTTCGTCGCAGAACGTGTTCGACGATCCCGCGAGCCGGGTCGCGAACCCGCCGATGCCGACCGGTGCGGACGCTCGCCGCGCGTAGTCGATGTCGCTGAGCCAGAAATTGCGGACGCGGTCACGGTAGCGGTCGTTCCACTCATGCCAGCCGGCAGGGAAGTTCCCGGTGTGCCAGCCGCCCAGGCCGACGTCCCATGGCTCGGTGATGAGCTTGGTGTCGCGCAGCACCGGATCGTTCGCGATCGCCGTGAGCAGCGGGTGCTCTGGAGTGTAGGTGTGCGCCCCGTCGCGGGCGATCGCGGTCGCGAGGTCGAACCGGAATCCGTCGATCTGCATCTCCTGCGCCCAGTAGCGCAGCGAGTCCAGCACGAGCCTGGCGCCGGCATCCGTCGAGGTGTTCAGTGTGTTGCCGCAACCGGTGGTGTCGATGTAGATGCCCGCGTCGTCCTGCCGGTAGTAGCTCGCATTGTCGATGCCGCGCAGGCTCGATCGCGGTCCGCCGATGCCTTCCTCGGAGGTGTGGTTGTAGACCACATCCAGGATGACCTCGAGCCCGGCCTCGTGCAGCAGCCGCACCATGCCCTTGAACTCGGCGAGCACCGCCTCCGGGCCTTCCTTCCTGGCCTCATCGGTCGCGTACGCCGTGTGCGGTGTGAAGAAGTTGAGGGTGTTGTAGCCCCAGTAGTTGGTGAGCCCGCGCTCGAGGAGCCGCGGCTCCGGCACGAATGCATGCACCGGGAGCAGCTCGACCGAGGTGATGCCGATGGAATGGAAGTACTCGATCATCGCGGGATGCGCGAGCCCCGCATAGGTGCCGTGCAGCGCGGGCGGAACGCCGGGATGCCGCTTCGTGAGCCCCTTGAGGTGACCCTCGTAGATGATCGTGCGGTCGAGCGGCACGCGAGGCTTCTGCGAGTCGCCCCAGTCGAAGCCGTCGACGATCACGACGCTGCGCCACTCCTCGTAGCCGTCGCCCTGTGCGAGACCGCGCGCGTACGGGTCGAGGAGCATGGTCTCCGGGTTGAAGGTGTTGCCCGGCCCGTGCGGGCCGCCCACGCGGATCGCATACCTGGTACCGGCCTGCAGCAGGGGAGTGGTGACCTCCCAGATGCCGCCTGGCAGCCGATCGAGCGCGATCTGATCGGTCGCCCAGTCGAGGTCTGTGGCGTCGAACACGACGAGCTCGACGGATGCGGCGTTCTGCGACCAGACGCGGAGCGTGCCGACTCCGTCGTGCAGACGCACGCCGAGGTTGTCGAGTGCGGTTCCGCCGGGCGCGGTGAAGTCTCGGGTCGCGGGCATGAATACACCCTAGAGGGCGCGGAACGCCCGGACGGACGGCGGATGCACAGACGTGCACGCCGTGACCCGGTCGAAATGAGAGAGCATGGGAACATGCGGCATTACCTCGATCACGCGGCGACGACTCCGCTGCGCCCCGAAGTGCGAGACGCCTGGCTCGCGGCGTCGGACACGGTCGGGAACGCATCGTCGACGCACGGTGCAGGGCAGGACGCCCGCCGGGTGCTGGAAGAGGCACGTGAACGCGTCGCAGCGGTGCTCGAATCCGACCCGATCGAGGTCGTGTTCACCTCCGGGGGCACCGAGTCGATCAACCTCGCGCTGCAGGGGCTGTGGAGTGCACGCGCAGATGAAACCGATGCGATCGTGCTGCCGGATGCCGAGCATCACGCGACCATGGACACGGTCGCCGCACTCGCGGCTCGCGGCGCGAACGTTCGCTCCGTGCCCGTGTCTACGCAGGCGAGGATCGATCCGCTGCTCTTCGCGGAGCGACTCCCCGGTGCGGCACTGGCGACCGCACTGATCGCGAACAACGAGGTGGGCACGATCAACGATGCCGCGACGCTCTCCGCCGCCGCGGCGTCGGCCGGCGTCCCGCTGCATCTGGACGCCGTATCGGCCCTCGGACATGTCCCGGTGTCGTTCCGTCGGCTCCGCGGCGACGCCGGAGCGGGCGTGGGCCTGGTCGCGCTGAGCGTGGCGGGACACAAGATCGCGGCGCCCGTCGGCATCGGCGCGCTCGTGGTGGCTCGGACCGCTCGTCTCGAGGCGCTGCTCCGCGGCGGTGCCCAGCAGCGCGGATTGCGCGCGGGTACCCAGGACGTTCCCGGCGCTGTGGCGTTCGCGACGGCGCTCGAACTCGCGGAGCGTGAGCGGGTGTCGGAGAGCGTCCGGCTCCGCGCGCTGCGGGATCGGCTCGCCGACGGCATCCGATCACGGGTCCCGACCGCCGTGCTGCTCGGCGATCCCGTCGACCGTCTGCCGGGGAACGTGCACGTGCTGTTCCCCGGCGCGGTCGGGGAGAGCCTGCTGTTCCTGCTCGACGTCGCAGGCGTTGCAGCCTCGACCGGGTCAGCCTGCCAGGCGGGTGTCGCAGAGCCCTCGCACGTCGTGATCGCGATGGGTCGCGACGAGGCCGATGCCAGGAGTGTGCTGCGTTTCACGCTGGGCCGCACCTCGACGGATGCCGATGTGGATGCCGTGCTCGCGGCGATCGGAGACGCGTACCTCAGGGCATCCGGGTCCGGTCCAGCTTCTCGCTCGTAGACTGGACTCATGCGTATTCTTGCGGCCATGAGCGGGGGAGTGGACTCCGCCGTCGCCGCTGCCCGCGCGGTGGATGCCGGTCATGATGTGGTCGGCGTGCACCTCGCGCTCTCGCGTGCCGGAGGGACGCTCCGTACCGGCAGCCGCGGCTGCTGCACGATCGAGGACGCGATGGATGCCCGGAGGGCGTCGGATCTCCTCGGGATACCTTTCTACGTCTGGGACTTCTCTGAGCGGTTCCGCGACGACGTGATCGACGACTTCATCGCCGAGTACCAGGCCGGGCGCACTCCGAACCCATGCATGCGATGCAACGAGAAGATCAAGTTCGCTGCGCTGCTCGAGCGCGCGATCGAACTCGGGTTCGACGCCGTGTGCACCGGTCACTACGCGACGCTGATCGATGGTGAGCAGGGACTCGAGCTGCATCGCGCTGCCGATAACGCGAAGGATCAGTCCTATGTGCTCGGCGTCCTGACCGCTGAGCAGCTTGCGCATACCTACTTCCCGCTCGGCACGACGCCGTCGAAGGCCGTCGTGCGCGCCGAGGCCGCCGAGCGCGGTCTCACGGTCGCGCAGAAGCCCGACAGCCACGACATCTGCTTCATCCCGGACGGCGACACCCGTGGTTGGCTCGCCGAGAAGGTCGGCACGGCCACTGGCGAGATCGTCGACCGAGCCGGATCGGTCGTCGGCTCGCACGAGGGAGCCCACGCGTTCACCGTCGGCCAGCGCCGCGGACTGAAGCTCGGGGTCCCGGCAGCTGATGGAAAGCCGCGGTTCGTGCTCGAAGTGCGTCCGGTCTCGAACACGGTCGTCGTCGGGCCGAAGGAAGCACTCGCGATCGGTGAGATCTCGGGGGAGCGGTTCAGCTGGGCGGGAGCCGCGCCGACCGCTGACGAGTTCGCGTGCGAGGTGCAGATCCGGGCGCACGCCGAGCCTGTTCCGGCGACCGCGTACGTCTCGACCGACGGCGTGCGGGTCGTTCCGGATCAGCCGCTCGACGGCGTCGCTCCCGGTCAGACCGCCGTGCTCTACATCTCGACCCGTGTACTCGGTCAGTTCACGATCGACCGCACCGTCTCGGCGGTTCCCGCGGCGGTCTGAGTCGCACTGCTGCTGGGCTTCCCGCCTCGTCGGCGTCGCACCGGTGTCATGTCGGCGACCGCTCGTAGACTGACCGGGTGCCGGAGAACATCTCGCTGGAAGACGCCCGAACCGAAGCCGAGGCGTTGACGACGCGCATCCTCGAGGCGAAGGACGCGTACTACGGTCGCGACACCTCGATCGTCGACGACGCCACATACGACGGCTGGATGCATCGGCTCGAAGGACTCGAGCGCCTGCACCCCGAGCTGCAGGGACAGGATTCCCCGACGCAGATGGTCGGTGCCGCCGAGGCGACAGGTCTCGCCACCATCGAGCATGCGGAACGGATGCTGAGCCTCGACAACGTCTTCTCGATCGAGGAGCTGCGGGAATGGGCCGCGAAGACCCGCGCATCGGCAGGTCGCGATGTCGCCTGGCTGACCGAGCTGAAGATCGACGGCCTCGCGATCAACCTCCGCTACGAGAAGGGCCGTCTCACTTCTGCTGCGACCCGCGGCGACGGCCGGGTCGGCGAGATCGTGACCGAGAACGCGCTGCGGTTGCCGGAGATTCCCGAACAGTTGCTGGGCGAGGGTCATCCGTCGATCGTGGAGGTCCGCGGCGAGGTCTTCATCCCGGTCGCGGCGTTCGAGCGACTCAACGCGGCACAGGCTGAGTTCCGCGAGCGCGCCTATGCCGATGCGCTCGCTCGTTGGGAAGCCAGAGGAGGGGCGAAGCGGCCGTTCGACGAAGAGAAGGCTCGTACTGCTGCCGCTCGACGATTCCCCTCCTTCGCCAACCCGCGGAACGCCGCCAGCGGCGGACTGCGTCAGCAGATCGACAAGAAGGACGGGCTCGAGCTCGAGGCCGGTCTGCTGCGCATCGAGTCGCTCGCCCTCTACGTCCATGGCGTCGGCGCGTGGCAGAACCCGCCGGTCGCCTCGCAGAGCGAGGTGTACGCGCTGTTGTCCGAGTGGGGCCTGCCGACGAGTCCGCACACCAAGGTGTGCTCCACGATCGACGAGGTCGCCGACTTCGTCGAGTACTTCGGTGAGCACCGGCACGACATCGAGCATGAGCTCGACGGCATCGTGGTGAAGGTCGACGAGCTCGAGCTCCACGACGAGCTGGGTGCGACGAGCCGGGCACCGCGATGGGCGATCGCGTACAAGTACCCGCCGGAAGAGGTGCAGACGAAGCTGCTCGACATCGTGGTGTCGGTCGGCCGCACCGGACGCGCGACGCCGTTCGCCGTCATGGCACCGGCGCAGGTCGCCGGCTCGGTCGTGCGTCAGGCCACCCTGCACAACAAGGACGTCGTGAAGGCGAAGGGCGTTCTGATCGGCGACACGGTGGTGCTCAGGAAGGCCGGCGATGTGATCCCGGAGGTTCTCGGCCCGGTCGTCGAGCGCCGCGACGGCACCGAGCGCGAGTTCGTGATGCCGGCGGAGTGTCCGGAGTGCGGCACGCCGTTGCGGGCGATGAAAGAGGGCGACATCGACCTCCGTTGCCCGAACGCTCGGTCGTGCCCTGCTCAGGTTCGCGGGCGTGTCGAGCACATCGGATCCCGTGGCGCGCTCGATGTCGAGGCGCTCGGCGAGGTCACTGCGGCGGCCCTCACGCAACCGACGACGCCCGAGGTGCCGCCGCTGGTCACCGAGGCCGGTCTGTTCGCCCTGACGCTCGATCAGCTGGTGCCGATCGAGCTGTTCGTGCGGGATGCCGAGACGGGGCTGCCGAAGGAGGACGATGATGGTGTCGTCAAGACCAGAGCGCCGTTCCGCCGCAACGCGACGGCCGCCGAGAAGAAGTCCGGCCTGCACACGGCTCAGCCGTCGTCGCAGGCGCTGACACTGCTCGCCGAGCTCGAGAAGGCGAAGACCAAGGAGCTGTGGCGGCTGCTCGTGTCGCTGAACATCCGGCACGTCGGTCCGGTCGCTGCCCGTGCGCTGGCGCAATGGTTCGGCTCGCTCGATGCCATTCGCGCGGCCTCCCGCGAAGAACTGGCGGCTGTCGAGGGCGTCGGTGGGATCATCGCCGATTCGCTGCTGGACTGGTTCGAGATCGACTGGCATCAGGAGATCGTGCAGGCGTGGGCGGACGCCGGTGTGCAGTGGTCGACGCCGGGGCACCCCGGGCCGGGGGCGGCTGTGGCTGCCGGAGGAGTGCTGGACGGGCTCACCGTCGTGGCGACGGGTTCGCTGGACGGTTACACGCGGGATGGTGCTCAGGAGGCGATCATCCAGGCCGGGGGCAAGGCCGCATCGAGCGTGTCCAAGAAGACCGACTTCGTGGCTGCCGGGCCGGGCGCGGGTTCCAAGCTCGCGAAGGCGGAGGAGCTGGGGTTGCGCATCCTCGATGCCGCGCAGTTCCACATCCTCGTGACCGAAGGGCCCGATGCGCTGCCGCCGGTCGCGTCAGACGGATCGTGAAGCGCTACGGGCCGCTGATCGCCGTTCCTGAGGCGCTTGCGGTCGGAGATCCTGGCTGACACCACCTGCGCCTCACTCCAGATGCCGTCTGTTGGCGCACCTGATCGAGAATCCCGAGCAACGCGCACTCCTGGTGCACCCGGAGCAGCTGGTCGACGTGGCCGCACAGCTCACCCGCGGCACGGCCTGACACGAGGCCGCGAAGTCCTGCGTCCGACGGAGTGAGGCTCCGGAGAAGACGAATGAGCGGAGCCGGCGAACCGGCCCCGCTCATTCGAATGTCGTGCTGAGCCTCAGCTCTTGTGGCGGGGCTTGCGGAACGGCTTCTCGTCGCGATCCGTGCGAGCAGGACGGTCATCCCGGTCGCGGCGCTCGAAACGGTCACCGCCGTCGGTGTCGCGCGGGCGACGACCCGCCGGACCGCGGTCCGGCTTGATCTCGATCAGGCGTCCGGAGATGCGCGTGTCACGCAGCTTCTCCAGCACCGACGGGCTCAGGTTCGAGGGCAGTTCGACCGTCGAGAAGTCCGGACGGATGTTGATGACGCCGAAGTCGTCACGTCCCAGTCCACCCTCGTTCGCGAGCGCGCCGACGATCTGACGCGGCTCGACACGGTGGCGACGGCCGACCTCGATGCGGTACGCGGTGTAGTCGCCGCGCCCGCGACGCTCGGTGCGCGGTTCGCGGGGCTCACGGGCGGCACGCTCGCGCGGCGGACGGCCATCGGCCTCGACCGCCCTGGCGAGGCGGTCATCGGCCGGGTCGAGCAGCAACGGGCTGTCGCCCTGCGCGACGATGGCGAGAGCCGCGGCCACATCGGCCTCGGGCACGTCGTGGTTGCGCACGTAGTGGGCGATGACGTCGCGGAACTTGTCGACGCGGGCGGCGTCGCCGAGCGCAGCGGTGATCGCATCGTCGAAACGGGCGAGACGCGTGGTGTTCACATCGTCGGTGGTCGGCAACTGCATCTGGGTCGGAACCTGACGCGTCGCCTTCTCGATGTGCTTGAGCAGGTAGCGCTCGCGCGGGGTGATGAAGCTGATCGCGTCACCGCTCCGTCCAGCGCGACCGGTGCGGCCGATGCGGTGCACGTACGACTCGGTGTCGGTGGGGATGTCGAAGTTGATGACGTGGCTGATGCGCTCGACGTCGAGACCACGAGCGGCGACATCGGTCGCGACGAGGATGTCGAGCTTGGCGTCCTTCAGCTGGTTCACGCTGCGCTCGCGCTGCGCCTGGGGGACGTCACCGTTGATGGCCGCTGCGGAGTATCCGCGGGCCCGGAGCTTCTCGGCGAGCGTCTCGGTCTCGTTCTTCGTGCGGACGAAGACGATCATGCCGTCGAAGTTCTCGACCTCGAGGATGCGCGTGAGCGCGTCGACCTTCTGCTGGTACGACACCACGAGATACCGCTGCGTGATGTTCGTGCCGGTTGCGGTCTTCGACTTGATGCTGATCTCTTCCGGATCGCGCAGGTACTGCTGCGCGAGGCGACGGATCTGCGGGGGCATGGTCGCCGAGAACAGCGCGACCTGCTTCTCGACGGGCGTCTGCGCGAGGATCTGCTCCACGTCTTCCGCGAAGCCCATCTTCAGCATCTCGTCGGCCTCGTCGAGCACGAGGTACTGCAGCTGCGAGAGGTCGAGCGTGCCCTTGGCGAGGTGGTCCATGATGCGGCCGGGAGTTCCGACGACCACGTGCACGCCACGGCGCAGTGCGGAGAGCTGCACGCCGTATGCCTGTCCGCCGTAGACGGGCAGCATGTGCACGCCCTTCATCTTCGAGGCGTAGGACTCGAAGGCCTCGCACACCTGGAGCGCGAGCTCACGGGTCGGCGCGAGCACGAGCGCCTGCGGCGACTTCTGCGACACGTCGAGCCGTTCGAGCACGGGGAGGGCGAACGCGGCCGTCTTGCCGGTTCCGGTCTGGGCCATGCCGACGACGTCGCGTCCGGCGAGCAGCGTCGGAATCGTCGCGGCCTGGATGGGGGAAGGGGTCTCGTATCCGAGATCACGGATCGCCTTGAGGACGGGCCCGGAGATGCCGAGTTCCTCGAATCCGGGGGTCGCGGGGGAGTCCTCGGGGGCGTCGGTCAGTACTGCATCTTCAGGAGTCACTACCCAAGGGTAGCGCTCTCGGCCTGTTCGTGCCTGTGAGGGCGTCCTCACGCACCGGTCGTCAAGGACAGGAGCTTCTCCCTGACCTGTCGCCGCAGCACCTTCCCGATGAGTGACTTCGGCAGTTCGTCGACCACGAAGATGCGGCGCGGCACCTTGTACGGCGTGAGGATCGTGCGCGTGAATTCCCGGATCTGCTCCACGTCGAGGTCGCTCGCGCCGTCCACGACGATCGCTGCGACGACCTCCTCGCCGGAATGCTCGCTGGGAAGACCGACGACCGCGGCGTCTGACACCAGCGAATGCTGGCGCAATGCGTTCTCGACCTCGGTCGGTGCCACGTTGAAGCCGCCCGTGATGATGAGTTCCTTGATGCGGTCGACGATGCGGACGAATCCGGCCTCGTCGATCGTCACGATGTCGCCGGTCCGGAACCAGTCGCCGACGAGGACCGCCTCGGTCTCCTCGGGCTTCCCGTAGTAGCCCGCGAACACCTGGGGGCCGCGCACCAGCAGCTCACCCGGAGATCCCTGCGCGACATCCTGCGTCGGATTCTCGGGGTCGACCACGCGACACTCGGTGCCCGGGATCGGGAGCCCGACCGTGCCAGGCACACGGTGCGCTGCGACGGGATTGGCCATGAGCACCGGTGAGCACTCGCTCAACCCGTACCCCTCGACCAGGTAGCCGTGCGTCGCGGCCTCGAAGGGCACGACGAGCTCGTGCGGCAGCGCCATGGCGCCGGAGATCGCGACTTCGACGCCTTCCAACGAGACGCCCTTCGCAGTCGCGGCGGCGAGCAGGCGATCCGCGATCGGCGGGACCAGCGGCAGGAAGGTGGCGGGATGCTTCTTCATCACCGTCAGCACGAGATCGGGGTCGAACTTCGGGAAGAGCACGAGCCGCGCGCCCATCGACATGGCGAACGTCAGGCACAGTGTGAGGCCGTAGGCGTGGAACATCGGCAGCACGGCGTAGACCACGCAGCCCTTGCCGCGCTGGATCGACGGCACCCACGCCCTCGCCTGCGCGGCGTTGGCGAGCAGGTTCCGGTGCGTGAGCGCCGCACCCTTCGGGGTACCGGTAGTGCCAGAGGTGTACTGGATGATCGCGAGGTCATCGGTCGACGGGGACGGGTGCGAGGCAGGCAGTGGAGTCGAGGTCACCAGGGCATCCCAGGTGACGGTGCCGCGCACCTTCTCGGTCAGCGCCGCACGCGACTCTCTGGCCTTGGCGACCGGCAGCCGGAGCGCGACACGGGTGAGGAACGGCATCGCCCGGGTCACGTCGACGGACACGAGCGACGTCACGGCGAGATCGGCTGGGAAGTCCTGCACGGTGGCGACGACCTTGTTCCACACGATCGCGTGCTTTGCGCCGTGATCCTCGAACTGCTTGCGCAGCTCGCGCGGCGTGTAGAGCGGGTTGTGCTCGACGACGACCGCGCCGAGACGGAGCACCGCGTAGAAGGCGATGATGTGCTGCGGACAGTTCGGCAGCACGATGGCGACCGGGTCGCCGGCGCGGACGCCGAGGTCACGGAGACCGGATGCTGCGCGCTCGATCGCCTCCTGCAGCTGCGCGTAGCTCGTCTCCTTCTCGAAGAACTGCAGCGCGGGTGCATCCGGGTAGTCCCTTGCCGATGCGGCGACGATGTCGATCAGCGAGCCCGAGACCGGGTCGAGGTCTTCCGGGACGCCGGCGGCATAGCTGGCGACCCACGGGCGCGGAGGCTGGAACGCGTTCACCCGCTCAGCATAGGCCGCGGCTGGGACGCGGGCGGGACCGGTCGGAGTGGACGCGCCAACTAGACTCGGAGTGTGTCTGAAATCACCCCTGATCTAGTACGTCATCTCGGCGTGCTCGCGCGCATCCAGCTCAACGACGACGAGGTGTCACGGCTCACCGGCCAGCTCGACGCGATCGTCGACAACATCGCGAAGGTGTCTGAGGTCGCAACCGACGACATCGCCGCGACGAGCCACCCGATCCCGCTGAGCAACGTCTTCCGTCCTGATGTGGTCGGCGAGACCCTCACCCACGAGCAGGTGCTGCAGAACGCACCGGATGCCGCTGACGGACGCTTCCGCGTGACCGCGATCCTGGGAGAAGAGCAGTGAGCGACATCATCCGACTGACCGCGGCGGAGCTCGCCGCGAAGCTCGAGGCCCGAGAGATCTCCAGCGTCGAGGCGACCCAGGCTCACCTCGACCGCATCGCGACGGTCGACGGCTCGGTGCACGCATTCCTGCACGTCAACGAGCATGCGCTCGAAGCGGCAGCAGCCGTCGACGCGAAGCGTGCCGCCGGCGAGCAGCTCGGCCCGATCGCCGGTGTTCCGCTCGCGATCAAGGATGTGCTGGTCACGAACGACCAGCCCACGACCAGCGGCTCCCGCATCCTCGAGGGATACCGGTCGCCGTACGACGCCACCGTCGTCGCCCGTTCGCGCGCGGCGGGGCTGATCCCCCTCGGCAAGACGAACATGGACGAGTTCGCCATGGGCTCCTCCACGGAGTACTCCGCGTACGGCCCGACCCGCAACCCCTGGGACCTCGACCGGATCCCCGGCGGCTCCGGCGGTGGTTCTGCCGCAGCCGT
Organism: Microbacterium oxydans; assembly: GCF_000956525.1. Taxonomy (GTDB): domain Bacteria; phylum Actinomycetota; class Actinomycetes; order Actinomycetales; family Microbacteriaceae; genus Microbacterium; species Microbacterium oxydans_A. Next base: position 573,886 of record NZ_JYIW01000026.1, on the reverse strand, counting down.
CGCCGCCTTCGAGGCGCCGCTCGCGCTCGGCTCCGACACGGGCGGCTCGATCCGTCAGCCCGCGCACGTCACCGGAACCGTCGGCGTGAAGCCCACCTACGGCGGCGTCAGCCGTTACGGCGCGATCGCGCTGGCATCGAGCCTCGATCAGGTCGGACCCGTCACCCGCACGGTGCTCGACGCAGGTCTGCTGCACGACGCGATCGGCGGCCACGACCCGAAGGACTCCACCTCGCTCCGCGACGAGTGGCCGTCGTTCGCCGCAGCCGCCCGCGAGGGTGCCAGCGGTGATGTGCTCAAGGGACTGAAGGTCGGCGTCATCCGCGAACTCCCCGACAGCGGTTTCCAGGCCGGCGTCGCCGAGTCGTTCCGCGCCTCGCTCGCGCTCATGGAGGCGCAGGGAGCTGAGATCGTCGAGATCGACGCCCCGCACTTCGAGTACGGCGTCGCCGCGTACTATCTGATCCTCCCCGCCGAGGCGTCGAGCAACCTGGCGAAGTTCGATTCGGTGCGTTTCGGTCTGCGCGTCACACCGGATGGCAACCCGACGGTCGAGGATGTCATGTCCGCGACGCGCGACGCCGGATTCGGCGATGAGGTCAAGCGCCGCATCATCCTCGGCACCTACGCCCTCTCGGCCGGGTACTACGACGCCTACTACGGCAGCGCGCAGAAGGTCCGCACGCTGATCCAGCAGGACTTCGCCGCCGCCTTCGCGAACGTCGACGTGATCGCGACCCCGACCGCTCCGACCACGGCGTTCAAGATCGGCGAGAAGATCGACGATCCGCTGCAGATGTACCTCAACGACATCACCACGATCCCGGCGAACCTCGCCGGCGTGCCCGGTATCTCGATCCCGAGCGGTCTGGCGGCTGAGGACGGCCTTCCGGTCGGCATCCAGTTCCTCGCCCCTGCACGGGAAGACGCACGCCTCTACCGCGTCGGTGCTGCACTCGAGACGCTGCTCGTCGACTCGTGGGGTGCTCCGCTGCTCACCCGCGCACCCCAGCTCGCAGGAGGGAACCGCTGATGGCCACCGCCAAGCTCATGGACTTCGACAAGGCGCTCGAGCTCTTCGAACCGGTTCTCGGTTTCGAAGTGCACGTCGAGCTCAACACGAACACGAAGATGTTCTCGGATGCTCCGAACCCGGCGAACGAGGCGTACCACGCCGCCGCGCCGAACACGCTGATCGCTCCGGTCGACCTCGGTCTGCCCGGCTCGCTCCCGGTCGTGAACGAGACGGCGATCCGTTCGTCGATCAGCCTCGGCCTCGCGCTCGGCTGCTCTATCGCGGAATCGAGCCGGTTCGCGCGCAAGAACTACTTCTATCCCGACCTCGGCAAGAACTACCAGATCTCGCAGTTCGACGAGCCGATCGCCTTCGACGGCTCGGTCGAGGTCGAGCTCGAGGACGGCACGGTCGTGACGATCCCGATCGAGCGGGCGCACATGGAGGAGGACGCGGGCAAGCTCACCCACATGGGTGGCGCCACCGGCCGAATCCAGGGCGCCGAGTACTCGCTGGTCGACTACAACCGTGCGGGCGTGCCGCTCGTCGAGATCGTGACGAACATCATCTACGGCACCGAGCACCGTGCCCCGGAGGTCGCGAAGGCGTACGTGCAGGCGATCCGCGACATCGTCCGCGGTCTGGGCATCTCGGAAGCGCGACTCGAGCGAGGCAACCTGCGCTGTGACGCGAACGTCTCGCTGCGTCCGCGTGGCACCGAGAAGCTCGGCACCCGCACCGAGACGAAGAACGTCAACTCGATGCGGTCCGTCGAGCGTGCTGTGAAGTACGAGATCCAGCGCCAGGCGCAGATCCTCGCCGACGGCGGCACCATCACGCAGGAGACGCGGCACTGGCACGAGGACACCGGCACCACGTCGCCCGGTCGCCCGAAGTCGGATGCCGATGACTACCGGTACTTCCCGGAGCCCGACCTGCTTCCCGTCGAGCCGGCACGCGAACTGATCGAAGAGTTGCGTGCGGCGCTGCCTGAGCAGCCGGTGGCCCGTCGTCGTCGTCTGATGACCGAGTGGGGCTTCACCGACCTCGAGTTCCAGGATGTCCGCAACGGCGGCATCCTCGATGAGGTCGAGGCGACCATCGCGGCAGGCGCGGCACCCGCCGCCGCCCGCAAGTGGTGGACCGGCGAGATCGCGCGCCTCGCGAACGCGCAGGAGAAAGAAGCCGCCGAGCTCATCTCTCCTGCCAACGTCGCGGCGCTGCAGCGGCTCGTCGATGCCGGCACGCTGACCGACAAGCTGGCGCGTCAGGTGCTCGAGGGCGTCATCGCCGGGGAAGGCACCCCGGAAGAGGTCGTGGCCTCCCGCGGTCTCGCCGTCGTGTCGGACGACGGCGCGCTGATCGCGGCGATCGACGATGCCTTCGCCGCCCAGCCCGACGTGCTCGCGAAGATCAAGGACGGCAAGGTCCAGGCGGCCGGCGCCGTGATCGGCGCTGTCATGAAGGCCATGAAGGGGCAGGCCGACGCGGCCCGCGTGCGCGAGTTGATCCTCGAGCGCGCAGCGCAGTAGGACGTCCTCGAGGGGCTCAGCGATCGATGATCGCTGAGCCCCTCGCTGTGTCCGTGGTCCGAGAGAGAATGGTGTCATGGGTCGTGGTGATGGCAGTGGGCGGATCGTCTCCGCGGCCGACGCCGACGACACCGGCACCCGAATCCTCCACGTCGACATGGACGCGTTCTACGCCGCCGTCGCCGTGCTCGACGATCCGAGCCTGCGCGGCCTCCCGCTGATCATCGGAGCGCCGGACGGGCGTTCCGTCGTGTCGAGCGCCTCCTACGAAGCACGTCGATACGGCGTGCGTGCTGCGATGCCGGTGGCGCAGGCCATCCGGCTGTGTCCTTCCGCGCGCATCGTGCTGCCGAACTTCCAGCGATACCAGGAGGTCTCGCGGCAGGTGATGGCGATCTTCGAGTCGTTCACCCCGCTCGTCGAGCCGCTGTCCGTTGATGAGGCATTCCTCGACGTGCAGGGGGTGCGCCGTCTGTGGGGGAGTCCCGCCCAGATCGCGGTCCTGATCCGTGAACGTGTCCAGGCGGAGGTCGGGATCAGCTGCAGCGTCGGTGTCGCCGCGACCAAACACGTCGCGAAGATGGCCTCCACCATCTCGAAGCCGGACGGGATGCTCGTCGTGGCGGCGGCAGACACCATCGACTTCCTCTCGCCGCGACCGGTCAGGGCGATGTGGGGCGTCGGGCCCAAGGCCGCTGAGTCGCTCGAGGCGCGGGGCATCCGCACGATTCGCGACATCAGGGAGTCGTCGACGGCGATGCTCGAGCGCGCTGTCGGGCCTGCGCTCAGTGCGCGGCTGCGGCAGCTGGCGAATGGGGAAGACGCCAGAGCGATCGAGACCGATCGGATCGAGAAGAGCGTCGGGCATGAGGAGACGTTCGAGCAGGACACGGCCGATCGTGTCTTCCTCCGTGCCGAGCTGCTGCGGCTCGCCGACCGTGTGGCCGCACGTCTGCGGCGCGCACAGTGGGAGGCCGGCACCGTGTCGATCAAGATCCGCTTCGATGACTTCCGCACGCTCAGCCGCTCCCAGACACTGCCGGAGCCGACCGCGGTCGGCCAGCGCATCGGTGAGGCCGCCCAGGCCCTGTTCGAGCAGATCGAGCGGCACGACCCCGTGCGGCTCGTCGGTGTGCGCGCCGAGAAGCTGCGGCCGGCCGGCGGTGGCGGGATCGGGCTGTGGGACGACGACGAGGACTGGCGCCGTGTCGAAGGCGCGATGGACGATGCCGTCGCCCGCTTCGGCAACTCGACGATCACGCGCGCACGTCATATCGGCCGAGGTGCCGGGCGCGGGGCAGCACAACATCCGAAGGCGCACGGTCTCGACTGATCTGACGCGTCGGGCGAACCCGACTCGAGCCATGGCACTCGACCGCTCCGGTCGGCTACCGTGGAAGCATGCCGAACATTGCACTCGAACTCGGAAAACAGGCCGCGTCCTTCGGGGTCAAGAGCGCCTATGGAGAGCCGCAGGACATCGATGGCGTGAGTATCACTCCGGTGGCGTTCACGTACTCCGGCTTCGGCGGAGGGAGTGGCGACGGCGCAGAGGGCGGCGGAGGCGGGGGAGTCTCCGTTCCGGTCGGCGTCTACGTGCGCCGCGAGGAAGGTCTCCGCTTCGAGCCGAACATCGTGACGCTGCTCGCCGTCGGGATTCCGTTCGTCTGGGTCGCCGGTCGGGCGCTCTCTCGCATCATCCGTGCCCTCAAGAAGTGACGACCAGGTCGCGATCGCGCTCGCACGCGCCGCGGCCCTGATCGAAGCGGACGTCCGCGCTCTGGCCGCTGCCAACCCTGTGGTCCTGATCGACGGTGGGAGCGGCGCGGGGAAGTCGACGCTGGCGTCTCTGCTCGCTGCCAGATGGCCGTTCACCGGTCGGGTGCAGATCATCGCACTCGATTCGCTCTACCCGGGGTGGGACGGGCTCGACGCCGGCGTGGCGAAGGCCATCGAGGGCATCCTCAAGCCGCACGGGCGTGGCTATCTCGGCAGCTGGCGCCGCTGGGACTGGACCACTGATGAAGAGGCCGAGACGCATGCTGTCGACCCTGCACTCGGCGTGATTCTCGAGGGCAGCGGCGTGATTCGTCCGGAGACAGCAGGACTCGCCGACATCCGCGTCTGGCTCGAGTCGGCTGAACCGGGCCGCAAGTCGCGTGCGCTCGCCCGCGACGGTGACGCCTACCGACCGCACTGGGATCGGTGGGCGGCGCAGGAGCAGCGCCACGCTGAGCGCGATGCGCCTCGGTCGCACGCGACACGTGTGATCGAGATCCCATAGGGACGCCGGGAACAGCGGCAGCCGAGACTCCGATCCCCATGCTGGTCGAACGTCGTCAGCCGTCGAGCTCGTCCGCAGCCTGGATCAGCACCTCGAGGCGATAGCCGAGCCAGTCGTAGATGCCGAAGCGCGCGTCGTCCTCGTCGTGCTGGTCATCAGAGGTGATGTCGAGACGCTGCGCGATCACGAGCCGGATCGCAGTCAGTGTCCGCAACCAGGCGTCGACCTGGGACTCGGCGATGACGACGTCGACGGGCGCAAGGGCGGCATCCTCCGTCACGGCATCCGGGTCGATGTCGAAGTCCCGCAGCGAGAGCCGTACCGTGTCGGCGTCCAGCAGCCTGCGGTCCAGCAGATCGTCGCGGGTTCCCTCGGAGAACGCCCTGGACGCATCCACATCATCCGGGTAGGGACTCGGTGTGAGGCGTTGCACAGCGGGATCCGCCGCATCGCGTTCGGCGCCGACGAGCTCGCGGAAGTCGTCGATCAGCTGCAGCAGGTGCAGTCCTTCCACGAGTGCGAGCGTGGAGACGATCTCACGAGCGGTCATGGCGTCGCCTTCCTGACGGTGGCCCAGAGCCCGTAGTCGTGCATCGCCTGCGCGTGCACCTCCATGGTCTCTCTGGGGCCGGTCGCCACGATCGCATGCCCGTCGTGGTGCACCGCGAGCATCAACGTGGTGGCCCGGTCGGTCGAGTACCCGAAATACGTGCGGAAGACACGCACGACGTAGCTCATGAGGTTGACCGGATCGTTCCAGACCACGACCTCCCACGGCTCGAGCGGGGCGGCCTCGAGCAGCGTCGTCTCGTCGAGGTCAGGGGTCGCGAGTGGCGCGTTCATGCCCATCCCATCTCATGCAGCTGCGCGTCGTCGATGCCGTAGAAATGCGCGATCTCGTGCACCAGCGTGGTGTGGATCTCGTCGCGGAGCTCATCCGCGTCGTCGCACTGCGCCAGGTGCGGCTCGCGGAAGACCACGATGCGGTCGGGAAGCTCACCCATCCCGTACTGGGTTCGCTCCGTCAGCGCGAGCCCGTCGTACATGCCGAGCAGGTCGAGGCTGCCGTCTTCCGGCCTGTCCTCGACGACGAAGACGACGTTGTCGAGCCCGTCCACCATGTCGTCAGGCAGACGGTCGAGTTCATCGATCACGAGCACCTCGAAGGCTGCGGCATCCATCTCCATCGTTCTCCAGCCTAGACGCGCCGCGCTCGGAGCGAGTCAGTGCAGGAAGACGAGGATGGCCGCGACAGCGATGAAGAGGACCCCGAACACCGTGTTGAGGGCGCGCTGGCCCTGAGCCGATCGCGTGAGCCGCCGGAAGGGGCGAGCGGCCGCGGCGAAGAATCCCCACATCACGAGCACGTCGACCACGATGACCGTCACGATGAGGACGAGGTACTGGGGGAGCGGCGGCTGATCCAGGCGGATGAACTGGGGGATGAATGCGAGGAAGAACACGACGGCCTTCGGGTTCAGCAGATTGACCCAGAAGCCGCGGCGAACCATCGACCAGGCACCCTCGCGAGATTCGACGGTCTGCAGCTCCGCAGGGCCAGCGACGGCGGGCTTCGCGAGGATCAGGCGGATGCCGAGGAACACGAGGTACGCCGCGCCGGCATAGCGGATGCCGTTGAAGAGGATCTCTGACCGCGAGACGAGCAGCCCGACGCCGGCGGCGACGATGGCGACGTGCACCACGAGCGCAAGCTGTTGGCCGACGATGCCCCAGATGGAGCGGCGCCACCCGTGATTGAGTGCGTTCGACATCGTGTTGATCGCCCCAGCGCCGGGCGTGAAGCTGATCACCACGGACGCGGTGAGCAGCGAGAACCAGACCGCGAGTGACACCTCGTCAGTCTAGGGCTCCCGGTCGAGCGTCTCCGCTCAGTGCCGACGGAGCACGGACTCGGGCCGGAGGTCGATCCGACGCAGCAGCTGCGCATTCAGAGCGACCACGATCGTGGAGAGCGACATCAGTACCGCACCCACCGACATCGGGAGCACGAAGCCGATCGGGGCGAGGACCCCGGCGGCGAGCGGTACCGAGAGCAGGTTGTATCCGGCAGCCCACCAGAGGTTCTGTGTCATCTTGCGGTAGCTCGATGTGGAGAGCTCGATCACCGAGATCACGCTGCGCGGATCGTCGCCGGCGAGGATCACCCCGGCGGACGCGATCGCGACATCTGTTCCGGCGCCGATCGCCAGCCCCACGTCTGCTTGGGCCAGTGCCGGAGCGTCGTTCACACCGTCGCCGACCATCGCGACCTTGCGTCCCTCGGCCTGCAGCTCGCGCACCTTGGAAGCCTTGTCCTCCGGTCGGACGCCGGCGAACACCCGGGTCACACCGAGCTCATCCGCGACATGGTGGGCGACGGCCTCAGCGTCACCCGTGATCATGACGACCTCGACGCCGCGCGCACGGAGCGCATCGACGGTCTGCCGGGACTCCGGACGGATCTCATCCGCCAGCCGCAGCGCTCCGGCGACCTGCTGATCGATCAGGACGTGCAGGATGATCGCGCCTTCCGTGCGCCAGGCATCGGCGATCGACAGCTCAGCTGTCCCCGTCTCGGACAGCAGGTGCGGACCGCCGACGCGCACCAGTCGGCCATCGACAATGGCCGTGACGCCCACAGCGGGCGAGGATGTGAAGTCGTCGGCTCGGGGGACGTCGACGCCACGATCGTGCGCCGCCCGGACGATCGCCGTCGCGAGCGGGTGCTCGGAGTCGAGTTCGGCCGCGGCGGCGAGTGCGAGCAGCTGGTCCTCATCGAACGGGGCGACCGTTTCGATGCCGGTGACGGCGGGGGCGCCCTTCGTGAGCGTGCCGGTCTTGTCGAAGAGGATCGTGTCGACGGTGCGCATGCTCTCGAGTGCCAGCCGGTCCTTCACGAGGACGCCGGCTCGCGCAGCCCGTTCGGTCGCGATCGAGACGACCAGCGGGATCGCCAGGCCGAGGGCGTGCGGGCAGGCGATCACGAGCACCGTGACGGTGCGGATCACGCCTTCGTCAGGCATCCCGATGGCGGTCCACACGATCGCGGTGATCGCGGCGGCGCCGAGCGCGAACCAGAACAACCAGGCGGCAGCCCGGTCGGCGATGCGCTGCGCCCTCGAGGAGGAGGCCTGGGCGTCGGCGACGAGCCTTCGAATGCCGGCGAGTGCGGTGTCGTCCCCGATCGCGGTGATCTCGACGCGGAGGCCGGAATCGGTGGCAACGGTGCCTGCGACGACCGCGTCGCCGACGCCGCGCTGCACTGGCTTGGATTCTCCGGTGATCATGGATTCGTCGATGTTGGCGGTGCCCTGGACAACCGTGCCGTCGGCGGGGAGTCTTCCACCGGGACGGATCACGACGGTGTCGCCGAGGCGAAGGTCTGCGGGCGACACCAGCACGATGTCCGTGCCCTCGACGCGCTCGGCCAGGTCCGGCAACAACGCCGCGAGGGAGTCCAGCGCTGAGGTCGTCTGCGCGAGCGACCGCATCTCGATCCAATGGCCGAGCAACATGATCACGATCAGCAGCGCGAGCTCCCACCAGAACTCGAGCTCGTGGTGCAGGAGCCCGAGGCTCGCACCCCACGACGCGAGGAACGCGACCGTGATCGCCAGCGCGATCAACAGCATCATGCCGGGCACCCTGGAGCGTATCTCGTCGACCGCGCCGACGAGGAACGGCCTTCCTCCTGAGACGTACATGACCGTGCCGAGCACCGGCGCGATCCACTGCGCCCAGCTGGGGACGTCATAGCCGAGGATCATCGCGAACATCGGCGACGCGGCGATGACAGGCACTGTGACCACGAGCATGATCCAGAACAGGCGACGGAACTGGCCGACGTGGTCGCCGTGGCCGGCATGTCCGGCATGTTCTCTGTGGTCCGCGTGCTCGGCGTGCGTCGTCGGAGTCGCGTGTTCGGTGTGTTCGGAGTCGTGCTGCGTCATCATGGCGCTCCCTTCGCGGTTCACCGAAGACAACACGATACCCCCTGGGGGTATTTCCCGAAAGGCAGACTCGAACGTTCGCCGGGTATGCGAAGAGGCCTGGATCATCCGATCCAGGCCTCTTCGAGATGGGGTGAGTAACGGGACTCGAACCCGCGACATCCGGCACCACAAGCCAGCGCTCTACCAGCTGAGCTATACCCACCATGCGCCCACCGGAGCGGGCGACCACACGAGTCTATTACATGTTCGGGGTGAACTCTGACACGGTGCGCGAAGCGATGTCGCGGGCATCATCGCTCGATGGTCCCGGCTCGTCGACGAACACCGCGGCGCGGTAATACCGGAGCTCGCGGATCGACTCGAGAATGTCGGCGAGCGCGCGGTGACCGCCGTCTTTGTTCGGTGCCTGGAAGAACACCCGCGGGTACCACCGGCGGGAGAGCTCCTTGATGCTCGACACATCGACGTTGCGGTAATGCAGCCACTGGTCGACATCGGGCATGTACTTCGCGAGGAACATGCGATCGGTTCCGATCGTGTTGCCGGCGAGCGGGGCTTTGCGCTCCAGCGGGACGAACCGCTTGATGTACTCGAGGGTCTGCGCCTGGGCGTCTTCGAGCGACACGCCCTCCGGGATCTCGTTGATCAGTCCAGAAGTCTCGTGCATCTTCGTGACGAAGTCGTTCATGTTCGACAGCGCTGCATCGCTCGGACGGATCACGACCTGGAAACCGGGATCGATCGGGCGAAGCTCGAAATCGGTGATCACCACAGCGATCTCGACGAGTTCGTCGACCGACAGATCGAGTCCCGTCATCTCACAGTCGATCCAGACGAGACGATCATTCTCCGACGCAGATACCATGCCGTCATCCTATCGACGCGGCCGACATTGCCTTCATGCCGGGGTGCGCAGACCATGATGCGGCATTCGAGGGGTTCGCCAGGCGATCAGTCCTGGTCGGGCTGCGTCGTGTCGCTCACGCCGCCGTCCTCGTCAGGACCGCCCGTCTCGTCACCGCTGTCTGTCGGCGGGACGGTCGGCGGCGTGCCCTTGCCGTCTTCTGCTCCGAGGTTGTCGTTCTCCTCGGGGCCGGGGGAGGGCTCGGTGCTGATGTCGTTCCGATCGGTGCTGCTCATGTGAATCCCTTCGTCGATGTGGGTTCCACTGTGGGCCGGGAGCACGGACTCGACCAGTGCCTTGACAGTCGCGGCCCGGTCGGGATGAAGCCCGCGCGACGGCGCACGGGAACAGGTGGTGCGCGGACGAGTGCGAGGCGTGCGCCGGGCAGCACGCGTAGAACGTCGCCGAAGGAAGTGATGGTCCCCTCGGCGCGACTCGAACGCGCAACCGACGGATTAGAAGGCCGTTGCTCTATCCATTGAGCTACGAGGGGTCCTCATAAGGCTACCGGCCTCCGTGCATCATCGGTATTCCGACGGCTGTTGGCGCGCCCATCGATCCTGGGAACTGGGGTCTCGGTGCTCTCTCGCCAGTCAGGAATACCGAAGGGTCGAGACAGCGTCATCCGCACGCCAGAACTCGCCGACGACCCGGAAGGTGCCAGTGCCGAGATGCAGACGCTCAGCGCGATACTTGAGTCCGAGAGGATCTGCGACGATGCGGAGATGCCCGAGCACTCGGTCTGATCTGTCGAGTACGCGCCACAGGTGGTCCGACGCGCGAACGAGGTGTTCGCGCGACGATGCCAGCGGCGGCGAGGCGTAGGGGATGTCGGGAAGCGGTGCGGTCTTGGTGTCGTGCATGTCGTTCTCCTTTCGTGCTTCGAACATATGACCGACCACCGACATTTGCGCCGCCGACGCCTGGCGACCGTCGACGCGGCACGCATCCGCTCCTCATGCACCGCGATGGTGATGCGGTGAACTCTCCACAGCCACCGTGTTCACGCACGTCGAACGGGTGGCGAACGGCGCATCCTCGATCCATCCGGGCCTCGCCCCGGCTTCCGAGGAGAGAACATGTCCGACACCCTGACCATCCTGGGCAACGTCGCCACCGACCCGACCCAGAGCCGTACGCCGAGCGGTATCCCTGTCACGAACTTCCGCGTCGCGAGCACCCATCGACGACTCGACCCTGCGACCCAGACCTGGGTCGACGCGAGCACGAACTGGTATTCGGTCGCGGCCTTCCGCCAGCTCGGGGAGCATGCGAAGGCATCGCTGCGCTGCGGAGACAGCGTGATCGTCACCGGCAGACTCAAGATCCGCACGTGGGAGAGCAACGGCAAGAGCGGCACGAGCATCGACATCGATGCAGACGCGATCGGTCATGATCTTCGTCGTGGCACGACGGCGTTCCTTCGTGCATCCCGCGCCGCCGGCAACGACGGCCCGTCCCGCGGGGCACCCGATGCACAGGAGCGCGAGGAACAGGAGTACGACGCCGCCGAGAACGATCACGAGACCTCCGCCGATCCGACGTCGCGCGACGACGATGCACTGGCACTCGACACGTCGTGGTCGATCGCGCCAGCGAGAACGGATTCTGAGGCGGCGGCAGGCGTCACGTACTGAGTTCGAACGAGATCTCCGCGCCGGCGGGCTGCAGTCAGCTGATCGATGCAGCCCGCCACGTAGAATCGGGTCGTGCTCCGACGAACCAGCTCTTCCGCCCCGCGGCTGACGGCCGTGACGTTCGCAGCTGTGGCAGTGGTGCTGACACTCGTCTCGTGCGCACCGACGCCGGAGCCGCGACCGACAGCCACTGAATCGGGCCCCGAGGCGACGGCGACGCCTTCCGGTCCCGTCTTCCTCCCCGACGGCACCGCCGAGGACAACCTCCCGATCTTCACCGCGACCGCTGACAGCGTGTGGGGTACGGAATCACGTGGCGCTGGCCGGTCGTACATCGACGCATTGACCGCGGCCGGCTTCGACCGCGCCGACATGCAGGTGACCCAAGACGCGTCGACCGTCGGCAACCCGGCGGAAAGCCTGCAGTTCTCGGTGCGCTGGGGAGAGAAGGAGTGCCTGATCGGTCAGGTCGGTCCGTCGACGGGGCAGGTCGTCACCGCCGTGATGCCACAGCTCGCCGAAGGCCGCTGCCTGATCGGGACGACGCGTCCGATCGACTGGTGACACGTCGTCTCGCCACACGGCGACGAGGCTCGATCTCTGTCCAGAGGCATCGCCGGACTGCCGACCGGAGGTAGTCTTAGGGAGGATTTCCGCGCCGCGTCTGCGGCGTGACGGCAGGTTCAGGTCTGAGCAGCAAAGGGTGTTGAAACGGTATGGCTGAGTACATCTACTCGATGGTTCGTGCGCGCAAGGCGGTTGGTGAGAAGCTCATCCTCGATGACGTCACCATGGCGTTCCTCCCGGGAGCCAAGATCGGCATGGTCGGTCCGAACGGTGCCGGTAAGTCGACGATCCTCAAGATCATGGCCGGCCTCGACACGCCGTCGAACGGCGAGGCGAAGCTCTCGCCCGGGTTCAGCGTCGGAATCCTGATGCAGGAGCCGGAGCTCGACGAGTCGAAGACCGTGATCGAGAACATCCAGGACGGCATCGCGATCAAGCCGAAGGTCGACCGCTTCAACGAGATCTCCCTGCTGATGGCCGAGCCCGACGCTGACTTCGACGCGCTGCTCGCCGAGATGGGCACGCTGCAGGAGGAGATCGACGCCGCGGACGGCTGGGACCTCGACTCGCAGCTCGACCAGGCGATGGACGCACTGCGGACGCCGCCGGCCGATGCTGCCATCGCTCCGCTGTCGGGTGGTGAGAAGCGTCGCGTCGCGCTCGCGAAGCTGCTCCTGCAGAAGCCCGACCTCCTGCTCCTCGATGAGCCCACCAACCACCTCGACGCCGAGAGCGTGCTGTGGCTCGAGCAGCACCTGCAGGCATACAAGGGTGCGGTCATCGCGATCACCCACGACCGGTACTTCCTCGACCACGTCGCCGAGTGGATCGCCGAGGTCGACCGCGGCCGTCTCATCGGCTATGAGGGCAACTACTCGACGTACCTGGAGAAGAAGGGCGAACGCCTCGAGGTCCAGGGCAAGAAGGACGCCAAGCTCGCGAAGCGCCTCAAGGAGGAGCTCGAGTGGGTGCGCTCGAGCGCCAAGGGCCGTCAGACCAAGTCCAAGGCTCGTCTCGCGCGCTACGAGGAGATGGCATCGGAGGCCGAGCGGACCAGGAAGCTCGACTTCGACGAGATCCAGATCCCCGCAGGTCCGCGTCTGGGTGGCATCGTCATCGACGCGAAGAAGCTCCAGAAGGGATTCGACGGCCGCGTGCTGATCGATGGCCTGAGCTTCAACCTGCCGCCGAACGGCATCGTCGGCGTGATCGGACCGAACGGTGTGGGAAAGACCACGCTGTTCAAGACGATCGTCGGCCTCGAGCCGCTCGACGGCGGAGACCTGAAGGTCGGCGAGACGGTCAAGATCAGCTACGTCGACCAGTCCCGCTCGAACATCGACCCGAACAAGACGCTGTGGGAGGTCGTGTCGGACGGACTCGACTACATCACCGTCGGCAAGACCGAGATCCCCTCGCGGGCCTACGTCTCGAAGTTCGGCTTCAAGGGACCGGACCAGCAGAAGAAGGCCGGCGTGCTCTCCGGTGGTGAGCGCAACCGTCTCAACCTCGCGCTGACGCTGAAAGAGGGCGGCAACCTGCTGCTCCTCGACGAGCCGACCAACGACCTGGACGTCGAGACCCTGAGCTCGCTCGAGAACGCGCTGCTCGAGTTCCCCGGCTGTGCCGTGGTCATCACCCACGACCGGTGGTTCCTCGACCGCATCGCGACGCACATCCTCTCCTACGAGGGCACTGACGAGAAGCCGGGCCAGTGGTACTGGTTCGAGGGCAACTTCGAAGCCTACGAGGAGAACAAGATCGAGCGCCTCGGAGCGGATGCCGCGAAGCCGCACCGTTCGACGCACCGCAAGCTGACTCGCGACTGATCCCTCCGCTGGTTCAGGAACAGACACGATGACCGAATCGGCACCAGGGCCGCGCCTGCACATCCCGATCCAGCTCCGTTGGGGCGATCTGGATGCGTTCAATCACGTCAACAACACCTCGATGCTCAAACTGCTCGAGGAAGCACGCGTGCGAGCGTTCTGGCGGGCCGGCCCAGGTGAGGTCGCGCCGTCGACCGCAGTCCTCGATTCGGGACTCGACGAGGGCATCCTGACCCTCATCGCCAGGCAGGAGATCGAGTATCTCGCGCCGGTGCCGTATCAGCGGCGCCCGCTGGAAGTGCAGATGTGGTTCGGCAAGCTCGGCGGCTCCAGTGTCGAGGTCTGCTATGAGGTGCACAACGATCCGACGGCCGAACCGCGCCAGATCTACGCGCGGTCGACAGCGGTGATCGTGCTGGTCGACGCGGCATCCGGCCGCCCGACGCGGTTGACGCAGGAGATGCGCGACGCGTGGGAGCCCTTCGTGGGCCCCTCGATCGAATACGCCCACCGCTAGAGCACACCGCTGAGGCGGCGCGATCTCAGCACGCTCCGCTCAGTCGCGCGCCGGAACCCGGATCATGATCTCCTGGGCGACGCTCGCCACCAGGGCGCCGTCGCGCGCGTAGATGCGTCCGGTGGCGAGTCCGCGACCACCGCGCGCGTTCGGGGATTCCTGCACGTACAGCAGCCACTCGTCGACCCGCGCGGGCCGATGCCACCACATCGCGTGGTCCAGGCTCGCGACCTTCAGCCCCGGCAGCGCCCAGAACACGCCGTGTGCGCGCAGAATCGACTCCTGGATCGTCATGTCGCTCAGGTAGGCGAGCGCCGCGCGGTGCAGCCGAGGATCGTCGGGCATCGGTGCGCGCATCCGCATCCACACGCCCTGGCGCGGGACTTTCTCGTCCGGGCTCGGCAGATACAGCGGGTGATCGATATGCCGGATGTCGGCAGCGCGCTCGCTCAGCATCCGGGTCGTCCCCGCAGGCAGCCCGTCAACGCGATCCTCATCCGGAACGAGGGTCTCAGGGTCCGGGATGCCACTGGGCATCGCCTCCGCGTGCTCGACGCCGGGGTCCTCATCCTGGAAGGAGGCGATCATCGAGAAGATCGGCACGCCGTTCTGATACGCCTGCGAACGCCGGGTCGAGAACGAGCGGCCGTCGTGGATGCGGTCGACTGCGATCGTGATGCCCTGCGTGGCGTCTCCAGCACGAAGGAAATAGCCGTGCATCGAATGCACCGGTCGATCCTCCGGCAGTGTCCGCTCCGCCGCGATCAGGCTCTGTGCCAGCACCTGACCGCCGTAGATGCGTCCACTCGGCATCGGATGCGAGGCGCCGGTGAAGATGTCCTCCGTCGTGCGAGCCTGCGTCGTGTCGAGATCGAGAACGTCGAGCAGCTGCTCGACGGTTCGAGCCGCGTGGTTCTCGGCGCTCATGTCATCCCTTCCGCGACCGCAGGTACGGCACGGTTGATAGTTTAGAACGCGTGCCCCACCAGCTTCTGCTCGCCGATGCCGAGACGTCCAAAGACGTCCTGACCTTCGTCGGGAGGGCGTCGCGGATCGGCGACGAGGGCGTGCGATTGCAGGCGGCCAACGGGGTGCTCGCGCTCAGCACCGCTGCGCTCGCCCCGCACGGGCTGTTCGACCAGACGCCGACCATCCTCGCGATGCGGATCGTGCACGCCGACCCGGAGCTCCAATGCGACATCGTCGTGGCCGAGCTCGGCACAGGTGCGGATGACCGCAGTCTCGCCCTGCCCGACACCGGCCTGTCGCCGTCCTGGGCGGGCATCGCGCCGCCGCGTTCCGACTGGGTGTCCGTCACCGCGCTGCCGGCATCCACGATCGCCCAGCGCGCGCAGTGGGGCATCTCTGCTGTCGCACACGGTGCAACACCCGGGGCAGGAGAAGAGGCCGTCCGCGCGCTTCGGGCCGCGATCTGGGGCGAGCCCGATGAGGACCTCGCCGGGCTTCCCCGGGGCGTCGCCTTCGCCGCCGACGCGCTCGGGTTCATCTCCGGCGAAGAACAGGTGCCGGTGACGCAGTCCGGACGATGGACGCGTTTGGCGTTCCGACGCGGCCATGTGCTGTCGCGTGGCCCCGTCGCCTCCGGCCTCACCGCGGTGCGCGGCACCGGATCCGCCGACTAGCGGATCAGCCCGCTGCCGCCGCGCGCCCGGCCTGGCGCCCGGAGAACAGGCACCCGCCGAGGAAGGTGCCCTCCAGCGCTCGGTAGCCGTGCACGCCGCCACCACCGAAACCGCTCGCCTCGCCCGCCGCATACAACCCAGGGATCGGCGTGCCGTCCGCAGCCAAAGCGCGGCCGTCGAGGTCGGTGTTGATGCCGCCGAGCGATTTGCGGGTCAGGACGTGCAGCTTCACGGCGACCAGCGGACCGGCCGCCGGGTCCTGCAGGCGGTGCGGGGGAGCGGTGCGGATCAGCTTGTCTCCGCGATAGCTGCGCATGGAGCGCAGCATGCTGATCTGGGCGTCCTTCGTGAAGTCGTTGTCCATCTCCCGGTCGCGTGCGACGACCTCGCGGCGCACGTTGTCGATGTCGAGGAGTTCGCCGCCCGGATGCCGCTGCATCTGTTCGAGCAGCGATTCGAGGTCGTTCTCGACGATGAAGTCCTCACCTTCGTCGAGGAACGACTGCACCGGTCCGGTCGGTCCCTTCGCGAGGCGCGACTTCAACAGCAGTCCGACGTCCTTGCCGGTCAGATCGGGGTTCTGCTCGCTGCCGGAGAGGGCGAACTCCTTCTCGACGATCTGCCGCGAGGTGACGAACCAGGAGTGGTCGTGACCTGTGGCACGCAAATGCGCGAGCGTTCCGAGCGTGTCGAAACCCGGGAACAGGGGGCCCGGAAGCCGCTTGCCCGTCGCATCGAGCCACAGCGATGATGGTCCTGGCAGGATGCGGATGCCGTGGGAGGGCCAGACCGGATCCCAGTTGGTGATGCCTTCGACGTAATGCCACATGCGATCGCCGTTGATCAGCCGTGCGCCGGCCTCCGCGCTGACCGACTGCATCGAGCCGTCCACGTACGCGGGGACACCGGTCAGCATGTGTGTCGGAGGCGTGCCGAGGCGCTCTGGCCAGGTGGCTCGGACGAGTTCGTGGTTGCCGCCGATTCCGCCGGAGGCGACGATGGTGGCGGACGCGGTGATCTCGAACTCACCCATGGCCTCGCGCGACGACTCGACGCCTCGCGGAGCGCCGCTCGACACGAGCACCCGGCCGCGTGCACCAATGACGACACCGTCCGTGGTGACCAGGGCTTCGACGCGATGCCTGGGGAGGATGGTCGCCCGTCCCTCCCGCTCAGCCTGTTCCAGAGCCGCAGCGAACGGGGCGACGATGCCGGGACCCGTGCCCCACGTGATGTGGAAGCGCGGAACGGAGTTGCCGGGACCGATCGCGCCGTAGCCGCCGCGCTCCGCCCACCCGACGACCGGGAAGAATCCGACGCCGCGCTCGCGCAGCCACGATCGCTTCTCGCCGGCGGCGAACTGCAGATACGCCTCTGCCCATCGGCGCGGCCACTCGTCCTCCGGCCGGTCGAAGCCGGCGTTGCCGAACCAGTCCTCGGTCGCGAGCTCGATCGAGTCGCGGATGCCCATGCGTCGCTGCTCTGGCGAGTCGACGAAGAACAGTCCTCCGAACGACCACCACGCCTGGCCGCCGAGGTTCGTCCGCGGCTCCTGGTCGATCACCACGACACGTTTCCCGGCGTCCAGCGCTTCGACGGCGGCGACGAGACCCGCCAGCCCCCATCCGATGACCAGGACATCCGTGGACAGGGGCGCATTCGTCATGTGTTCTCCGTTGATCCCTGACGTGAGCGGGCTTCGAGCGTCGGACGGCCGTCTGCGGCGGTTCCGATTCCTGAAGCCTCGAGTGTGTTCACCATGGCATATGCCGCGCGCTCCAGGTAGTCCCAGAGCGTGGCTTCGTGCAGGGGCGACAACTGCGCCTCGTCGATCCCGGTGCGCATGTGTCGCAACCAACGATCGCGGGCGTCCGGGTCGACGCGGAAGGGCATGTGCCGCATCCGCAGTCGCGGGTGGCCACGCGTCTCGCCGTAGGTCGTCGGTCCGCCCCAGTACTGCTCGAGGAAGAGCAGCAGACGCTCCTCTGCCGGCCCGAGATCCTCTTCCGGGTACATGGGCTTGAGGACAGGGTCGAGGGCGACCTCCCGGTAGAACACCGAGACGATCTTCGCGAACGTCTCGCGTCCGCCGACCTCGTCGTAGAACGTCACTTGGGGGTGCTCCCGTCGTCGGACTGCTGCTTCTTGCGTCGCCAGATCCCGCGGTCGGGAATCAGCGGCACGCCGGTCACGGCGTTGGGTCGTGTCTTCGGAGGATTGGCGCCGCGCACGCGCCTCGCGCCCTCGAGACCCGTCGGCACGACCGTGGACATGCTCGGCAGACCGATCTCCTTCTCGAGCAGCGCTGCGCGCAGGCGCTTTCGGAGTTCCTGGGCGACATCGTCTTTCGCGTTGGCTCGTGCCTTGATCACGATGCGCACCACGAGCGCGTCGCCGTCGATGGACTCCAGCCCCCAGAGCTCGGGCTTCTCGACGATGCGCGTGCGCCACTTCGGTTCCTTCGAGAGCCCGATCGCGGTCTCGAGCATGGTCGCTTCGACCTGCTCGAGGTCGGAGTCCGGCTGCACGCCGATGTCGATGATCGCCCTTGCCCAGCCCTGCGACATGTTGCCGATGCGGGTGACCTCGCCGTTGCGGACGTACCAGAGTGTGCCGTTCACATCACGTACCTGGGTGATGCGGACGCTCACGTACTCCACGACGCCGCTCGCGAGTCCGAGATCGACGACGTCGCCGATACCGATCTGGTCCTCGGCCACCAGGAAGATGCCGTTGAGCACGTCCTTCACGATGTTCTGGGCACCGAAACCGAGGCCCGCGCCCACCGCTGCGGTGAGCAGCGTCAGCGAGCCGAGCAGGGCGTTGTCGATCGCGTTCACGATCAGGACGAGCGCGATGACGACGAGCATCACATTCACGATGTTCTGCAGGATCGAGCCCAGTGTGCGCGTGCGCTGCACGAGGCGCATGTCGGCCAGCGGCGAGCGTTCGAGCGCCTGGGTGTCGTCGACCGCCGCTTTGCTCTTCGCGCTGTCGACGATGCGGTGCACGACGCGACGGATGACGACCCGCAGCACCAGCGCGATGAGGAAGCAGCTGACGATGATGATCGCGATGGTCAGAGCCCGGCCGCCCACCTTCGCGAGGACGCCGAGGGTGTTCTCCCACCAGATCGGGAGGGTGGTCGCTGGTGCGTCTGGGTCGACTTCGAAGGGAATCAACATCACTCCCAGATCCTAGCGATCGGGCCTCTGCACGGGCTGGATGCTTCGACGGGCTCAGCAACCCGGGAGCGGGTCGCTGAGCCCGTCAGCCGGACATCGTCGAAGGGATCAGTCCTCGGTGTCGCGGGACTGCGCCGCGAGCGAGCGCTCGACGTCGGCGAGGTTCTCCAGCACCAGACGACGGAGCGCAGGTGCTGCGTCCTGATTCGCTGAGAGCCAGGCGCGCGTGGTGTCGCGGAGCTCGAGGTTCGCGAGCGCCGTCGGGAACAGCCCGACCACCAGGTACTGGGCGATCTGGTAGCTGCGGGACTCCCAGATGGGGAGCAGCATGTCGAAGTACGCCGGCACGAACTCGGCGAGCACCTCGGCGCCTGCGGGATGCACGAAGCCGAGCGCAGCCGAACGCACGATCGTGTTCGGAGCATCGTCGCGCTCGATCAGCGACGCCCATGCGGCCCGCTTCGAAGCCGAGTCGGGGAGCGCCGCACGAGCCTGGGCCGCGAACTCCCCGCCCTTGGCGGTGTTGTCCGCGGCGAGAGCGGCATCGATCTTCGACGCATCCGTCGCGCCGATCGTGGCGAGTCCGACCAGCAGCTGCCAGCTCAGGTCCGCGTCGATCTCGAGACCGGGCAGCGTCTCCTCACCGGAGCGCAGACGTCCGATGATCCCGGCGTGCTCGGGGGTGACCAGCGCGTTCGCGAATGCCGTGACGAACTGCAACTGGCTGTCGCTGCCCGCTTCGGCGGATTCCGCCAGCGCCCAGAGACCGTCGGCGACCTTGAGGCGCGCCTCGTGACGGTTCGCCGGTTCGACGTACAGAGTCGCCGCCGTGCGCAGCTGCGCGAGCGTGGTGCGCACCGTGGTGGACTCGGTCTCGCGGCCGATGTTGCCGAGCACGAGGTCGATGTAGTCGGATGCCGGCGTCTCGGCGTCGCGGGTCTGGTCCCAGGCAGCGCCCCAGACGAGGGAGCGGGCGAGCGGGTCGCTGATGTCGGCGAGGTGCGCGATCGCAGTGGCCAGCGACTGCTCGTCGAGACGGATCTTGGCGTAGGCGAGATCGTTGTCGTTCAGCAGCACCAGGTCGGGACGCTGGATGCCCTGCAGCTCAGGCACCTCGGTGCGGTCGCCGTCGACGTCGACCTCGACGTAGTGGGTGCGGGTGAGCGCTCCGTCGCGCAGCGTGTAGAAGCCGATGCCGAGGCGGTGCGGGCGGATCGTGGGGTAGTCGGCTGGAGCCGTCTGCGTGACGGCGAAGCGCGAGATCACGCCGTTCGCGTCGTCGGCGATGACGGGCTCGAGCGTGTTGACGCCGGCGGTCTCGAGCCACTTCTTCGACCAGGTGCTGAGATCGCGGCCGCTCGTGGCCTCGAGCTCGACGAGCAGGTCGCTCAGCTCGGTGTTGCCCCAGGAGTGCTTCTGGAAGTACTGCGAGACGCCGCCGAAGAACGCCTCGATGCCGACCCAGGCGGCGAGCTGCTTCAGCACCGATCCGCCCTTGGCGTAGGTGATGCCGTCGAAGTTCACCTGCACGTCTTCGAGATCGTTGATCTCGGCGACGATCGGGTGCGTCGAGGGGAGCTGGTCCTGGCGGTAGGCCCAGGTCTTCTCCATCGCGTTGAACGTGGTCCACGCCTCGGTCCACTCGGTGGCCTCGGCCGTGGCGATCGTCGACGCCCATTCGGCGAACGACTCGTTCAGCCAGAGGTCGTTCCACCACTTCATGGTGACGAGGTCGCCGAACCACATGTGGGCGAGCTCGTGCAGGATCGTGACGACGCGACGCTCCTTGACGGCATCCGTCACCTTGCTGCGGAACACGTACGTCTCGGTGAAGGTCACCGCACCGGCGTTCTCCATCGCACCGGCGTTGAACTCCGGGACGAAGAGCTGGTCGTACTTCGCGAACGGGTACGGCACGCCGAACTTCGACTCGTAGTAGGCGAAGCCTTCGCGGGTCTTGTCGAAGATGTAGTCGGCGTCGAGGTGCTGCCACAGGCTCTTGCGACCGTAGACGCCGAGCGGGATGACGTCGCCGGACGCACTGGTCAGCTCCGAGAACGTGGACTCGTACGGACCGGCGACGAGCGCCGTGATGTACGAGGAGATCCGCGGCGTCGGCTCGAAGCCCCATGTCGCGATCGAGTCGTCGTCATGGACGATCGGCTCGGGCGTGGGGGAGTTGGAGACGACCTTCCATGCTGCCGGCGCCGTGATCGTGAACTGGAACGTCGCCTTCAGGTCGGGCTGCTCGAACACCGCGAACACGCGGCGGGAATCAGGCACCTCGAACTGCGAGTAGAGATAGACCTCGTCATCGACGGGGTCGACGAAGCGGTGCAGCCCCTCGCCGGTGTTCGTGTACTCGCAGTCGGCGTCGACGACGAGCACGTTCTCGGCCTGCAGACCGGTGAGCGCGATGCGCGAGTCGGCGAACACCTCGCTCGGATCGAGCTGCTCTCCGTTGAGCGAGATCTCGCGCACGTCGCGGGCGATGAGGTCGATGAACGTGAAGCTCTCGGGCGTCGCGGTGAAGCGCACGACGCTCCGCGATCCGAAGACCTCCGAACCCTTCGTCAGATCGAGTGCGACCTCGTACGACTGCGTGTCGACGACGTCGCGGCGCTCCTGCGCTTCGATACGGGTGAGGTTCTCTCCAGGCACAGCGGTACTCCCAGGGGTGAGGGGATGTCGCCGGGGGTTGGCGCAGTTGGCGCCGACGGCAACCATGACAGCCTACGCCAGCCGGGCGTGCGCCTTCGCTTCCTGGAGGTGAAAGAATGAGAGGGTGACCGCGACCGCCTCGAACATCGTCCCCTTCGCTTCTGCAGCCGCCGCGAGCGGCGAGCCCTACGTGACGACCCCGGTCGCCTACGACGGCATCCTGCTCGCCGGATTCGGCGGACCGGAAGGCCAGGACGATGTCATCCCGTTCCTCCGCAACGTCACGCGTGGTCGTGGCATCCCGGACGAGCGTCTGGAGGAGGTCGCGCACCACTACCGTCACTTCGGCGGCGTGAGCCCGATCAACGGCCAGAACCGCGTGCTCAAGACGGCACTGGAAGACGAACTGCGCCGCCGCGGCATCGATCTCCCCGTGTACTGGGGCAACCGCAACTGGAGTCCGTATCTGGAGGAGGTCGTCACGACCGCCGCCGAAGACGGCAACACGACGCTGCTCGCCTTCGCGACGAGCGCCTACAGCTCGTTCTCCAGCTGCCGTCAGTACCGCGAGGACTTCGCTCGCGTACTCGAGGACACGAAGCTCGGGGACACAGTCACGATCGACAAGATCCGCCCGTTCTACGACCACCCCGGCTTCGTCGACGCGTTCGAGACGGGCGTGCGCGAGGCGGTCGAGACGTTCCTCGCTGACGGCATCGCGGCGGCGGACATCGAGATCCTCTTCTCGACGCACAGCATCCCGACCGCTGATGCCGAGCGCTCCGGCGCCCGCGACATCGAGTGGGGTGAGGGCGGCGCATACGCAGCCCAGCACCTGGCCGTGGCCGCGTGGGTCATGGACCGGGTTCGTCAGACCGTGCCGGGGACCGAGGACGTCGCGTGGCAGCTGGTCTACCAGTCCCGCTCCGGCCCCGCCTCGCAGCCGTGGCTCGAGCCGGACGTCTGCGACGTCATCGGAGAGCTCCCCGCGAAGGGGCGAAAGGCGGTGGCGGTCGTCCCTGTCGGGTTCATGAGCGACCACATGGAAGTGCTCTGGGACCTCGACACCGAGGCGGCCGAGGCAGCGGATGAGGCCGGGCTGGCCTTCACCCGCACGCCGACCCCCGGTGTGTCCCCGACCTTCGTCGCCGGCATCGTCGACCTGATCGAGGAACGCCTGCAGGGTCGCCCGAACGCCGAGCGCCCGCACGTCACGGATCTCCCCGGCGCCTTCGACGTCTGCCGTCCCGGCTGCTGCGAGAACATCCGCGCCGGATTCAAGCCCGCAGCGTCCGGCATCGCGCCCTGACGTCACGCTGAGCTCCGCCGCTTCTAGGATGGATGCCATGCGCATCCACATCGCCACCGATCACGCCGGTCTCGACTTCTCCACGCAGCTGCAGGATCACCTCCGCGCCGCAGGGCACGAGGTCGTCGACCACGGACCGATCGTATACGACGCGGTGGACGACTATCCCGCGTTCTGCATCCGCGCGGCCCAGGCGGTCGTCCGCGACCAGGCGGCCGGTGTCGAGACCCTCGGCATCGTGTTCGGAGGGTCGGGCAACGGCGAGCAGATCGCCGCCAACAAGGTCGAGGGGATTCGTGCAGCTCTGGTCTGGAACCTTTCGACTGCAGAGCTCGCCCGAGAGCACAACGACGCCAACGTGATCGCGATCGGCGCCCGCCAGCACACGTTCGATGAGGTCACGGCGCTGATCGACCGCTTCATCGCCACGCCGTTCTCCGGTAACGAGCGGCACGCGCGCCGGATCGCACAGATCGCCGACTTCGAGCGCGACGGCTCGCTGCTCCCGGATCCGAGGGCCTGAGATGCCGGAGGGGCACTCCGTCCACCGCATCGCGCGGCAGTTCGACCGCAACTTCGTCGGCAAGACGCTCAGTGCATCGAGCCCCCAGGGTCGTTTCGCCGAGGGAGCGGGGGAGCTCGACGGACGCACTGCCGTCAGCGTGCAGGCCGTCGGCAAGCAGATGTTCCTCGAGACGGAGGGCGACCTGTGGCTCAGGGTGCATCTCGGCCTGTACGGCGCATGGGACTTCGCCGGCGAGATCCTGGTCGACCCGACGATCGCCTCGGCGAACGGCCGGATGGGACAGACGAATCAGCGCGGCACCGACCTCCTCGACCAGGAGGGGCCGATCCTCGACGACGCAGGCGAGAACTCACTCGCTTCGATCGGCGCACCGCGGCGCACCCGCGTGCACGTGCGCATGTCGGAGCAGACCAGAGGGCTCGCGCCGGAGGACGACGAATGGCCACCGCCGATCGTGGGTCAGGTGCGCCTCCGGCTTCTCACCGACATCACCGCCGCTGACCTGCGAGGGCCCACCGCCTGCGTGCTGCAGACGCCGGAGGAGATGCTCGCGACCGTGGCGCGGCTCGGGCCGGACCCGCTGGTCGGCGATCCGGTCGAGAACGAGGAGCGCTTCGTCAGAGCCGTGCGCAAGAAGCCGACGGTGATCGCGCTGCTGCTGATGGACCAGGCGGTCGTCAGCGGGATCGGGAATGTCTATCGGGCCGAGATGCTGTTCCGTCAGCGCCTGAACCCGCACACGCCCGGTCGCGATGTGCCGGAGGAGATCGTCCGAGAGCTCTGGCGTGACTGGGTGCGGCTCCTCGCGATCGGGGTCGAGACCGGGCAGATGATGACGATGGACGATCTGTCGTCCGACCAGTACCGTGCGGCGATGGCCAGCCGCGACGATCGCCATTGGGTGTATCACCGCGCCGGTCTGCCGTGCCGGGTGTGCGGCACGGAGATCGCACTCGAGGAGATCGGCGCACGCAAGCTCTACTGGTGCCCTCGCTGCCAGGCGTGAGCGGGGCGTGCGCACCGGTCGGGGTGCACGCGTTCTAGGCTGGGAGGATGCGCCAGAACCCCAGTTTCACGCTTGCCGACATCGCGGAGATCCGCCGCGTGATCGAGGCGAATCCGTGGGCCACGATCGTGAGCGACGGCTCGGAAGGGCTCGTCGCCTCGCACTACGCGGTCCTGCTCGACGACGACCGCGATGACCTCACGATCGTCGCGCATGTCGGGCGTCCTGACGATCTGATCCACGGGTTGGGAGAGCGCGAGCTGCTCGTCGCCTTCCAGGGACCGCATGGCTACATCTCGCCCGGCTGGTACGGCGACGTGCAGGCTGTCCCCACCTGGAACTACACCGCAGTGCACCTCGCCGGCGTACCGGAGATCCTCAGTCCAGAGGAGAACCTCCAGGTGCTCGACCGACTGGTCGACCGTTTCGAGGGCCGGATGCCGGACCCGCGGGGCATGTGGGAGCGCCCGAACGATCCTGCCTTCGTGCATCGGCTCGCCGCAGGCACCGTGGGCTTCCGGCTGACGCCGACCAGGGTCGTCGCGAAGCGGAAGCTCAGTCAGAACAAGCCCGTGGAGACGATCGAGACCGTGATCGGCGAACTCGACGGTGACGGCCCGTTCGCGAATCCGGCCCTCGCGGCAGAGATGCGTCGCGCGCAGGATGCCAGGACGAACGCGGCCGGCAGGAACGCCGCCTCGTGACCGCGATCGGTGATTCGGTGTCGATGGTCAGGGCCGTGCGCATCGCCGGACCCGGCCGGGAGTTCCTGATCGACGATGAGCCGGTCGACCTCCAGATCGCCGACGGACTCATCGTCGACATCGCCCCGACCGGAGCGCTCCGCGCGGCGGGCGAGGTGCTGGATGCCGAGGGCGCCTGGGCGATCCCCGGATTGTGGGACAACCACGTGCACACCGTGCAGTGGGCGCTCGCGTCCGAGCGCGAGCCGCTCGACACCATGACGTCCGCGGCCGAGGCCGCGTCGCACATGGCTCGGGTGGTGCCACTCCCTGACGGCCGGCGGATCGGCAGCGGCTTCCGGGACGCGTTGTGGTTGGACTCGCCGACGCTCGAGGTGCTCGATCGCGCGACCGGCAGCGTCCCGACCTACCTGATCAATGCGGACGTGCACAGCGTGTGGCTGAACAGCGCCGCGCTGCGTCGCGAGGGATTCGCCAGCACGGATGGCATGCTCCGCGAAGACGACGCGTTCGAGATCTCCCGCCGGCTCAACGCGGTCGACCCGGAGCACGTCGACCGCGCGGTGCGCACGGCGGGTGAGCGCGCAGCGACCCGTGGCGTGACAGGGCTCGTCGATTTCGACATGGCCTGGAACGCGGATGCCTGGCCGCGCCGCGTCGCAGACGGCTTCGCGGCCCATCGGGTGGAGTTCGCTGTCTACCCGGCCGACCTGCAGCGCGCGATCGCCGCTGGGCTGCGGACCGGGGAGCTCTGCGAGGTGCCGGATGCATCAGGCGGGGCTCGGGGACTCATCCGCGTCGGCCCGCTCAAGGTCATCACCGACGGCTCGCTCGGCACCCGGACCGCCGCATGCTCGCATGCCTATCCGGATGACCCGCACAACCACGGCGCCCTCAACGTGCAGCCTGATGAGCTCTTCGACCTGCTGCTCACCGCGACCGGTGCGGGGCTCGGCGTCGCACTGCATGCGATCGGCGACCGGGCGACGACCGCGGCGCTCGACGCGATCACGCTCACGGGAGCCACCGGCACGATCGAGCACGCCCAGCTCGTGCGCCACGCGGACCTCGCTCGGTTCGCGCGCCTCGGCGTCATCGCGAGCGTGCAGCCGCAGCACGCGCTCGACGACCGCGACCTGGTGAGCCGGCTCTGGAGTGAGCAGACGTCGATCGGATACCCGCTCGCCTCGCTGCGCGACGCCGGAGTGGAGATCCGGTTCGGTTCGGATGCTCCGGTCGCGCCCCTCGATCCATGGCAGGCGATCGCCGCCGCCGTCTCGCGGACCGACGGCGAACGAGAGCCTTGGCATCCCGAGGAACGGCTGCGCATCGATGATGCGGTGGCAGCGAGCATCCGTTCGTCACTTCGACCTGGCGAGGTCGCAGACATCGTGGTGTGCGGAAAGGATCCGCAGACCGCGACGGGGGAGCAGCTGCGGACGATGCCCGTCGCGGGCACGGTGCTCGCCGGACGGCTCACTCACATCTCCTGACCGAGACGCACGATGCTGCTGGAGACAGCGGAAGGGCCCCGGGACGAATCCCGGGGCCTCTCCGCTGCGTTCGGTCGTTACGCGGCGATGTGCGAAACGAGGAACCAGCGGTCCTTCTCGAGTCCGCGCATGATCTCGATCGCGACGTCCTGGCTGGTCAGGTCGACCTCGTCGAGTCCGTCGATCGCCGCCTTGACGTCGACCAGGATCGCATCGATGTCGGAGATGACGGCGCGGACGAGCTCATCCGACTGCGTGAAGCCGGCGGGCACGGCGCTGGTGCCGGCCTTCGCGGCGACCGTGCTCAGACGGGCGTCGATCGGGAGGCCGAGAGCGACGATGCGCTCTGCAGCGGTGTCTGCGAAGTCACCCGCGTGGGCGACGATGGTGTCGAGGAGTTCGTGGACGCCGATGAAGTTGGCTCCGCGGACGTGCCAGTGGGCCTGCTTGCCGTTGACGGTGAGGGCTTCGAGCCCGAGGACGACCGGCGAGAGGAACTGCGCTGCGGCCGCAGCCACGGTCGGGTCGCTGGCGGTGGTGGAAACGGTGTGTACCTTGCTCATGATGTGCTCCTCCAGGGTGCCAATTCGTATGTCTTGAACACAACGCTACTCAGCCTCAGACATTCCGCAAGCAAGCTGAGGCTCCGCTTACCGCCCTGATTTCCCGCGGAATCTCGCGGTTCTGAGGGTAGGCTCGCCGTATGAGCATCGCATCGGGAGCATCCGTCCTCGCACTGCCGCACGCCACCCCGAGCATCGCCGACGGGGCGTTCGTCGCTGATGGAGCGCGACTGATCGGCGGTGTCACCCTCGAACCCGGATCCAGCGTCTGGTACAACGCCGTCCTTCGTGCTGATTCCGCCACGATCACGATCGGCGCCGACAGCAACGTGCAGGACAACGTCTCCGTCCATGTCGATGACGGCCACCCCGTCGTGATCGGTTCGAAGGTGTCGATCGGGCACAACGCCGTCGTGCACGGCTGCACGATCGGCGACGGCTCGTTGATCGGCATGGGCGCGGTCGTCCTGAGCGGCGCCGTGATCGGTGCAGGATGTCTGATCGCCGGGGGCGCGGTCGTGCTCGGCGGCACCGAGATCCCCGATGGTTCGCTCGTCGCCGGCGTGCCGGCGAAGGTGCGACGGTCGCTCGACGATTCGGAGCGCGCCGGCCTCCTCGCCAACGCCGACATCTACCTCGGACACCAGCGGACGCACGCCGCTGCCGCACCGATCTGACGACGTTCACCCCGCTAGGCTGGGGGCACAGGGGGCGGTGGCCAAGCTGGTGAAGGCAGCGGGCTCATAACCCGACGATCGTGGGTTCAAGTCCCACCCGCCCTACCGTTCGATCTGCGTCCGTCCTGTTCGCCGCGCACTCGCCGGATATCGACGTCGAGGGCGAGCCGCGGTCCTCCCGCTCCGGATCCGGGGGACGATGGATGCGCAAGTGTCCGCTGGCGCCGACAGCTCCCGCACGAATCGTGGAGTCGTCGTGCCGCGGCATCCGCAGAACCATCGAAGGGGCCGTGTGAACGATCAGATCGCGAAGGATGCAGCGGCAGCGGCATCCGAGGACTGCGGGTGCGCACCGACGCTCGATGAGCGCGACTCGTTCTGGAAGCTGAAGGTCAGCCGCCGCGGTGCGTTCGGGCTCGGCATCATCGGCGTCGCCGCGCTCGCGGCGTTCGGCGTCGGCTCGGGTGTCTCCGTCGCCTATGCCGCCTCCTACCCCAGCTGGGACGACGTGCAGCGCGCGAAGGACAACGAGGCAGCCAAGGCCGCCGAGGTCACTCGGATCGAGGGGCTGATCCAGTCCCTGACCCAGAAGGTCGCCGAAACGCAGGCTGCGGCTGAAGTGGCGTCGAACGAGTTCTATGACGCGCAGCAGGCGTTCTTCGCCGCGATCACCAAGGCCGACGAGCTGCAGGCGCGGGCCGACGAGCAGACCGGGATCGCAGATGCGTCGGCTCGGAAGGCCGGTCAGGTTGCTTCGCAGATCTACCGCAACGGCGGCGATGACACCTCCCTCAAGCTCCTGTTCGCAGGCTCCGCGGACAATGCGGACGACCTGCTGTCGCGGCTGGGCACGATGGACAAGTTCCTCGAGTACAACCAGTCGGTCTACGACACCGCGGTCGCGGCACGGAACACGGCACAGTCGCTCACGGATCAGGCGAAGGTCGCGCGGGACGAGCGTGATCGACTGCAGCAGATCGCAGAGCAGAAGATGGTCGTGGCGCAGCAGGCGGCCGACGCCGCACAGGCTGCACTCGACGAGCAGGCTGCGAACCTCGAGACCATGCAGGCGCAGCTCGCGGCGCTGAAGGACACGACCACCCAGACCGTTGCGGGCTATCAGGCAGGCGTCGCGGCGCGAGCCGCGGAGGAGAAGGCCCGGCGAGACGCCGAGGCAGCAGCCGCCGCGGCAGGCGGCGGTGGCGGTGGCAACCCCGGAAGCGGTGGCTGGGTTCGTCCGCACGGTGGTGCCCGCAGCTCCAGCTACGGGCCGAGGACGCCGATCTGCGGTTCACAGGGCTGCTCGTCGAGCTTCCACTACGGCGCGGATCTCGCCAACGGGTGCGGTTCGCCCATCTACGCGGCGAACTCAGGGACGGTCGACTATGCAGGCGGCAACGGGAACTACGGCAACTACATCCGCATCCAACACGGCGGTGGTGTCAGTACCGGCTACGCGCACATCAAGCCTGGCGGCATCCTGGTGCGCAACGGGCAGTGGGTGAGTTCCGGGCAGGTCATCGCATACGCCGGTGACACCGGACGTTCGTTCGGCTGCCACCTGCATTTCGAGGTCTACATCAACGGCCGCTACACGAACCCCGTGAGCTTCATGGAAGACCGGGGCATCTACGTCTGAGGCGGCGAGCGCCGGGTGAGCGGGCTGTCTCACCCGCTCGGGATCATCCGGGGGAGACCTCGAGGTGCTCCTCGACCAGGGTGATGCCGCCGCTCGAGTTCGCGGAGTGCGCGAGCGCCTCGATCCACGAACGGCTGAGCTCGGGAGTCTCCGGTTCCTGGAAGACGAATCGCAACGGAATCGACGGATGCAGCCAGATGGTCGACCGCCCCGCTGGATCGCTGTCGAGATGCCGCCAGGAGAGCGTGAAGCTCTCATTCCGGCGCAGCTTGGTGGCGATCACGACTTTGAGGTGCGCGAGCGCGCGATCCTCGACCTGGATCGGTTCATCATCATTGCCGTAATAGAGACTGCCCACAGCTTCACTCTACGGTCGCGCCGAGTGGACCTTGCACCCAGGGGTCCGACGCGCGGCCGGCGTGCGCAGAACGTGCGTGTTCTGTCATCACCCGGCGCGGCGGCGAGTCTGCGAGGGATGCTCGCCGTACGCCGCTCGATAGGCAGCGGCGAACCGGGAGGGATGCGCGAAACCCCACCGGCGGGCGATCGTGGCGACCGAGTCCTGGACGTCGGTGCGGAGCTCCTGGTGCGCCCCCTCGAGGCGCGCACGCCGAAGGGACTCGGCCGGAGTCGCATCCAAGGAGCGTCGGAACGCGTACTGCAGCCCCCGGGTGGACATGTGGACGGCTGCAGCGACATCGTCGACCGTGATCGCACGATGTGCGTTCTCGCTGATGTAGGCGAGCGCGCGTCTGACCGACGCGGGTGTGGGTCCCGTCTGCACCGGCCGGTCGGTGTCAGTCAGCAGTGTGGTGGCGAACGTGCTCAGGGTCACCGCCAGCGCATGACGCCCCAGCTCTGCTCGCAGGAGCGCATCCGCGTCCCCGAGATCGGCTGCACTCTGCTCCAGGTAGCCGAACGCGCGCTCCCACCCGGCTGCCGCCGATGCGCTGCGAGGACGCAGGCTCTGAACGCGGACGACCAGCCGATCATCTCCGGACACCTGCCGGGCGAACGCCTGCACCGCCGCACGGTCGAACACGAAAGCGCGAACATCGGCATCGCGATCCCACCGGGCGTTCACCTGCGCCCCATCGGTGAACCACGGCTCGCTCGGGTCGAGGTCGATGCGCCCTGACCACACGCTGGCATCGGACGCCTCGACACGGCAGGCGAGCAGCTGATCCTCCGGCTCGGCGGAGGATCGGATCTCCGCTGCGAGCCGGTAATGCACCAGACTCGCCCCAGCGAGCGTCTCGGAGTGCCAGTCGAACCGGAACCGACCCGGATCGACCCGCCGAAGCACCGCGGAGGGCACATAGTCCTTCCACGTGGTCTCCACCCGGGTGACATCACGCGAACTGAAACGCACTGCCGATCCTCTCTCCTGCTGCCCAGCGGACGGGCGCCGCAGCAGAATACCGGTATCAGCGGACATTCCTCCAGCCGGCCGGGCGTCGGGCGCTCCGTGTCGAGCGTGCGGCTCGAAACAGGGGAGGATGATCTGCGGAGTCCACGAACGGAAGGCGGGATGCTGGCATGGCACGGAAGACGGTCACCGACCTCGACGCCGAGTCCTGGAGGTTCGTCGCACGGTCCGTCGTCCGTCGATTCGTCACGGACCAATGCCCTGACCGAGCGGCGGGGCTCACGTTCTACGCGATCCTCGCACTGATCCCTGCGGTCATGGTCGTCGTCTCGCTCGTGAGCCTGCTCGGAACCGATTCCGAGCTGCTGCGCCTCGTGGTCGGCCTCGTGTCGACGCTCGCCTCGGCACGGACCGCCGACATCGCGATGGACCTCATCGATGAGCTGGCATCGTCATCGATCGCCTGGATCGCCCTGCTCGGTGGCATCGCCCTCACGCTCTGGAGCGGCAGTCGCTACGTGGCTGCGTTCAGCCGTGCGATGAACCTCGTCTACCGCGCAGACGAGGGACGACGGCTCTGGAGGATGCGGGTGACGCATCTGGCCATCGCCCTCGCGCTGCTCGTCGCGGGGATCATCGCCGTGGTCGTGGTCGTGGTCGGCGTGTCCGACCGGGTGCTGCAGGCGATCGACGACCAGCTCGGGTGGGGCGATGCCGTGCTCATCACCTGGCGCATCGTGCGCTGGCCACTGCTCGTGTTCGTCGTCGTGCTCGCGTTGGCCTGCCTGTCGTACTTCTCGTCGAACGTGCGGCATCCGCGATTCCGCTGGATGACCTTCGGCGCGACCTCGACGCTCGTCGTGCTGCTGCTCGCGAGCCTGCTGTTCAGCCTCTACACCTCGAACGTCGCGAACTACGAGCGGATCTACGGCTCGCTCGCCGGCATCATCGTCTTCCTGCTGTGGCTGTGGATCGCGAACATGGCCCTGCTGGGTGGTGTCGAATTCGATGCCGCCGTCGAGCGCGCGCGCGAGCTGAAGGGCGACGAGCCTGCCGAGCACAAGCCTCGTCTCGCGTTGCGCGACACCGTGACCCTGCCGCAGAAGGCGAAGCGAGAGCGCCACGAGGTGGCGGCTGCCCGGAATCTGCGACCCGACGCAGACGACTGACTCGCAGTGGCGATTCCCGGTGTCAGGCCCCGCGAGCGGTCTGCGGCATCCGTACCGGCCAGGTGCCGTCGAGGGTGTCGTCCGGGTCGAGTCGCCCCACGCTCACGAAGTACTCGGTGAGGCTCTCTGCCTGCGACCTCGCCCAGCCGATCTGTCGCGTGTGCAGTTCGACCAGCGACGACGGCAGCTCGAACTGTCGAGCGAGGGCCTGGGCGACCCGTCCGGCCGCGATCGCATCTGCGGACGCCTCGTGTGCCCCTTCGAGCGGCACCGCGTAGTGCGCGGCCACGACCTCCAACGTGCGCTTGCCGCGCCGGTACCGGTCGTACGCCTTGTCGATCACGAGCGGGTCGATGATCGGGGAGGGGTCGGCCAGCGGCTCGATGCCGTGCCGGTGCGCCTCGTGCGTGAGCAGCGAGAAGTCGTAGGCGGCGTTGTACGCCACGATCGGAACGCCCTGCGAGAGCAGGGAGCGGAGAGCCCCGGTCACATCGGCCACGACTTCGCTCGCCGGCCTGCCGTGCGCTCGTGCGTGCGACGTCGTGATCCCGTGCACGGCCGTCGCGCCGTCCGGGATCGGCACGCCGGGATCCGCCATCCACGACCGCGCGGCGATCTGTCGTCCCGAGGCGTCCAGCACCCCGACGTGGGCAGTCACGATGCGATCGTTCGTCACGTCGACCCCGGTGGTCTCGAGGTCGAAGACTCCGACGCGGGTCAGCCAGTCGGGGAGTGCAGGTGCTGGTGGCATGCCCTCACGCTAGGTCGGACCCCCGACATCCCCAGGAAGGCGCACGGCGACTCCGTAGACTCGGGGTATGACGGTTCCCTCTCCCTACGCCGAACGCCTGAGTCGACTGCCCGTCAGGCGCGACGAGGTCGAGGTCGGCGGCGGGACCACGGCGTACTGGGTGTACGGGCCGGAGGACGCCGAGACCACGGTCATCGCGGTGCATGGATTCCGCGGCGATCACCACGGACTCGAAGCGGTTCTCGCGTTCCTGCCGGAGGTGCGTGTGATCGCGCCCGACCTTCCGGGGTTCGGCGAGACCGAGCCGCTGCCCGACCGCGAGCACGACCTCGACGCCTACGCCGGCTGGCTCACCGAGTTCGCCGGCGCGGTCGCGCCGGGTGCCGTCATCCTGGGCCACTCCTTCGGCTCGATCGTGACCTCTGCGGCTGTCGCTGGCGGACTGAAGACACCGAGGCTGATCCTCGTGAATCCGATCGGCGCACCTGCCCTCGAAGGACCCAAGGGCGTGATGACGCGGCTCGCTGTGCTGTACTACGCGCTCGGCGCGCGCCTCCCCGAACGCCTCGGCACGGCACTGCTGCGAAATCGAGTGATCGTCCGGGTGATGAGCGTCACGATGGCGAAGACGAAGGATGCTGCGCTCCGCCGCTTCATCCATGACCAGCACGACACCTACTTCTCGCTGTTCTCGGACCGCGATGTGCTCCGAGACGCGTTCGTCGCGAGCGTCTCCCACGACGTCAGGGAGTTCGCGGACGACATCCATGTGCCGACGCTCCTGATCGCCGCCGAACGCGACGACATCACGCCGATCGAGGCAGAGCGCACGCTCGCGACCCGATTCGACGACGCGACCCTCGTGGAGATCGCCCACGTCGGGCACCTGATCCACTACGAGACCCCGGCGGAGGCCGCAGGGGCGATCAGGCGCTTCCTCAGGATTCCCGTCGAGCGAGGCCGATGAGCCCGGCCACCCGGAACGGGATGACCTCGCCCATCGCGAGCGATGTCTCGGTCCGCTCCACCCCCTCGATCGAGAGGATGCGGGCGTCCGTGTCGAACAGGTGACGCGCGTCGCGGCAGGCGACTCTGGCGAGCAGATCGATCGAACCGCTGAGGCCGTGTGCCTGCACCACCTCGGGGATCCGGGCGAGTTCGTTGATGATCCGCGGCAGCTCCGTCTGCCGGACGCCGATGCTCACGAAGGCCTGCAGCGGGAACCCGAGCACCTCCGGCGCGAATGAGCGTTCGTACGACAGGAAGATGCCGGTCTGCTCCAGGCGTGCCATCCTCGCCTGGATCGTGTTGCGCGACAGGCCGAGGTTCTCGGCGAGCGACACGATGGTGGTGCGGGGATCGTCGGCCAACGCCGCGAGGAGCTCGAGATCTATACGGTCCAATCCAGACATAGTGCCAAACCATAGCAGGGTCCGATGGTCGGAAAGTGAGCAACATGCTCAAGACCTGATCAATTGCTTGAGCGTCGTGATCACCGGACGTACGCTCGGACCAGGCCGGCGATGACGCCGCGTGCGTCACGCACAGCCCCACGAGGGCCGCCGGGACTAGGAGGACGATGATGTCACCGCAGATCACGCCCATCGCTGACACCGAGCAGGATCTGGAGCTGTCCGAACGTCTGCTGACGCCGGACGGCACCCGGATCGCGAACCCTCGACTCGACCCCTTCGTCGCCGACGTCGACGCCGCGCAGCTGCGTGCTCTCCACCGCGACATGGTCGTCCTGCGTCGCATCGATGCGGAAGGCGTCGCGCTGCAGCGCCAGGGGCAACTCGGCCTATGGGCGCCGTGCCAGGGCCAGGAAGCCACCCAGATCGGCACCGCCCGCGCGCTCGAGACGCGCGACTACGTCTTCCCCAGCTATCGGGAGACCGGCGTGATCTACGCCCGCGGCGCGCAGCCCGGCGACTACGTGCGCATGTGGCGGGGTGAAGAGGGTGCTGCGTACGACCCCGCCGCGCTGCGGGTCGCGCCGCTGCAGATCATCATCGGCGCACAGACGCTGCACGCAGTCGGGTACGCGCTCGGCATCCAGCACGACCGGGCCGACGAGGTCGCCGTCACCTACTTCGGCGACGGCGCCACGAGCCAGGGCGACGTCAACGAGGCGATGATCTTCGCGGCCTCCTATGGAGCGCCGGTCGTCTTCGTGTGCCAGAACAACCACTGGGCGATCTCCGAGCCGGTGGCAGTGCAGTCGCAGTACCCGATCGCCGGCCGCGCCCCCGGCTTCGGCATCCCCAGTCTGCGAGTCGACGGCAACGACGTGCTCGCCTGCCTGGCGGCGATGCGATGGGCGCTCGAGCACGCGCGCTCCGGGCAGGGCCCCGCGTACATCGAAGCCGTCACGTACCGCATGGGTCCGCATACGACCGCCGACGACCCCACGCGCTACCGGGATGAGGAGGAACTCGAGTCCTGGCGGCGGCGCGACCCGATCGCTCGGCTCGAGGCGTATCTCCGTGCGGCCGGCGAGCTCGATGCGCAGCATCTCGCGGAGACGCAGAACGCCGCCGATCAGGTCGCGAAGGAGATGCGCGCTGCGTGCCTCGGCATGGTCACGCGTCCGCCGCTCGCGGTGTTCGACGGCGTCTACGCCGAGCCGCACACCGGGCTGGAGCGTCAGCGGCATGAGTACTCCGCCTACCTCGCCTCCTTCGAGAGCGAGGCGTGACGATGACGCTGATGCCCCTCGGCAAGGCGCTCGGCGCCGGTCTGCGCCAGGCGATGCTCGACGATGACAAGGTCGTGCTCCTCGGTGAGGACATCGGCAAGCTCGGCGGCGTGTTCCGCATCACCGACGGGCTGCTCAGCGAGTTCGGTGCGCAGCGCGTGATCGACACCCCGCTCGCAGAGTCGGGCATCGTGGGCATGGCGGTCGGCCTGGCCTTCCGCGGCTATCGTCCGGTCGTCGAGATCCAGTTCGACGGCTTCGTCTATCCGGCGTTCGATCAGATCGTCGCGCAGGTCGCGAAGCTCCACTACCGCACGCAGGGTCGCGTGAAGATGCCCATCACGATCCGCATCCCGTGGGCGGGAGGCATCGGCGCGGCGGAGCACCACTCCGAGTCGCCGGAGGCATATTTCGTGCACACCGCCGGGCTGCGCGTCATCGCAGTGTCGAACCCGGCGGACGCGTACCGCAGCCTCCGTCAGGCGATCGCCTCGGACGACCCCGTCGTGTTCTTCGAGCCGAAGCGGCTGTACCACCACAAGGGCGAGGT
Organism: Microbacterium oxydans; assembly: GCF_000956525.1. Taxonomy (GTDB): domain Bacteria; phylum Actinomycetota; class Actinomycetes; order Actinomycetales; family Microbacteriaceae; genus Microbacterium; species Microbacterium oxydans_A. The sequence continues at coordinate 537,705 of NZ_JYIW01000026.1, read as the reverse complement.
GGACCTTGACGCCCCGCTCGCGGATGCCCAGCCGATGGGGCTCGCCGATGTGGTGCGGACAGGCACGGATGTCACGCTGATCACCTACGGTGCGATGGTCAACACCGCGCTGCAGGCCGCGGAGGCCGCGGAGGCCGACGGGGTGTCCATCGAAGTGATCGACCTGCGTTCGCTGTCGCCGGTCGACTACGACTCGGTGGCGGCATCCGTCCGCAGGACCGGCCGTGTCGTGGTCGCCCATGAAGCCTCGCGAGAGGCCGGCGTCGCCGCCGAGGTGATCGCCAGCATCGCCGAGCGCTGCTTCGAGTATCTGGAGTCCGCACCGCTGCGTGTGACAGGACACGACATCCCCTACCCGCCGGCGAAGCTCGAGAAGTATCACCTGCCTGACCTCGACCGCCTGCTCGACGCGGTGGACCGAGTTCTCGACCGCCCCAACAGCCTGACGGGAGCAGAGGCATGATCGCGGAATTCCGCCTGCCCGACCTCGGTGAAGGACTCGCTGAGGCTGAGGTCGTCCAATGGCTGGTCGCACCCGGCGACGCCGTGGCGCTGAACCAGACGCTCGCCGAGGTCGAGACCGCCAAGGCGGTGGTCGAGCTGCCTTCGCCGTATGAGGGGACCGTCACGAACCTGCACGCCGAAGCGGGGGAGACGGTGGCGGTCGGCGCTCCGCTCATCTCGTTCGACGTGGCTGGTGAAGACGAGTCTGCTCCGGAGCAGGACACCGGGGCCCAGCCCGAGAAGGCGCAGCCGAATCTGGTGGGATACGGCGCCGCTCCGGCGAGCAGTGGTCGCCCTGCGCGTCGGGCACGTCGCGCAGGCGTCACCAGGGCGACTGCGGACACCGCCGTGCTCGAAGCCGCACCGCATGACGCGGTGCCGTCTGCGACAGTCGAGCGGGTCGTGGAGCGTCCGCGTTCGACACCGCCCGTTCGTGCGCATGCGAAGCGCCTCGGAATCGACCTCGTGCTGGTCGCTGCCGAGATCGAGGACCGGGTCATCACACGGCACGACGTCGACGCATACGCCGAACGCGTCGGGGCGACCCGCAGTGCTGACGCGGCGGACCCCGAGACGCGCGCGACGACGGACGCCCTGCCGGTGTTCGCCCCGACGGCGGACGGCATCGGCCGGCGAGAGACTCGGATCCCGATCCGTGGAGTCCGCAAGCACACCGCGGCCGCGATGGTGCAGAGCGCCTTCACCGCCCCGCATGTGACCGTCTTCCACACGGTCGATGTGACCGCGACGATGGACCTGCTCTCACGCCTCCGAGACGACCGCGCGCTCGCAGGGCAGAAGATCGGCCCGCTCGCCGTGATCGCGAAGGTCGTCTGCCTCGCACTGTCGCGCACGCCAGGACTGAACGCCCGGTGGGACGAGCAGGCGGGCGAGATCGTGCACTTCGACTACGTCGATCTCGGGATCGCCGCCGCCACGGATCGCGGGCTCATCGTGCCGAACATCCGCAACGCCGAGGCGCTCTCGCTGACCCAGCTCAGCGGTGCGCTGAAAGAGCTCGCCGAGACCGCACGCGCAGGCAAGACCTCACCCGCCGAGTTGGCCGGCGGGACGTTCTCGATCTCGAACATCGGCGTCTTCGGCGTCGACGCAGGAACGCCGATCCTCCCGCCGGGGCAGTCGGGCATCCTCGCGGTCGGTGCCGTTCGTCGGCAGCCATGGGAGTACCGCGGCGAGATCGCGCTCCGACACGTGATGACGTTGAGTCTCTCCTTCGACCATCGCCTCGTCGACGGGGCAGAGGGCGCACGCTTCCTGAAGGACGTCGCCGACGTGCTCGAGGAACCCGGGCGGGCGATGCTGTTCGGCTAGGTGCGGGCCCCGCACCGGGAGTCAGCCGGCGCGCAGCGCCGCGTCCGCCATCGCGACGAGCACCGTCGCGGTGGCGGAGTGCCGTCTGGCCGCGGAGCGCGTGCTGTGCGGAGTCGAGTTGATGAGCCCGAAGCATGCCTGCACGCGCAACCGCAGCTCGTCCTTGGTGGCGTCGATCAACGGTGACAGTGCGTCGATCCACAGCTCGATGTAGGCACGCTGCAGGCGCCGCACGGCGGCTCGATCAGACTCCGAGAGGTGCGCGACGTCACGATCCTGCACCTGGATCACCTCGGCGTTGCCGAGTGCGAACTCCACATGGAAGCTGATCAGCGCCCGCATCCGCTCGTCATCGCTGTCCGCGGACTCAGCGACGCTCGTCCCACCGGTGATGAGGTCGTCGCTGACCTTGACCAGCACCGAACCGAGCAACGCCTGCTTGCCCGCGAAGTGCCGGTAGACAGCCGGACCAGACACCCCGACTGCGGCACCGATGTCTTCGAGGCTGACGCCGGTGTATCCGCGCTCGGCGAAGAGACGCGCCGCCTCGTGCAGGATCGCATCGGAGCGCTCCGCCTTGGCGCGGTCTCGGGCGGTGACCGGGGTTGTCATCTCAGTTAATCCTCGCTAACCTGAATCAACGGGTTAGTGAACACTAACCGAAGCCGCACGGGCCGCGCCACCATGTGACGCACCGCGCACGGGGAGTCGAGGAGGACTTCACGATGCCTGCCACCCAGCAGTCCCTGGCTGACGAGCTCCGCGACCGTCTGGCCGTCGCCTCGCGCGGCGGATCCGAAGCGTCCAGAGCACGCCACCTCGCCCGAGGCAAACTGCTCCCTCGTGATCGAGTGGACCGTCTCCTCGACGAGGGCAGTCCCTTCCTCGAGGTCGCGCCGCTCGCGGCCGACGGCCTGTACGGGGGAGAGGCCCCGGCTGCCGGAGTGATCGCGGGCATCGGGCTCGTGCACGGCCGACATGTCATGGTGATCTGCAACGACGCGACCGTCAAGGGCGGTACGTATCTCCCCCTCACGGTCAAGAAGCACCTGCGGGCGCAGGAGATCGCACGCGAGAACCGGCTGCCATGCCTCTATCTCGTCGACTCCGGAGGCGCCTTCCTCCCGAAGCAGGACGAGGTGTTCCCCGACCGTGACCACTTCGGACGCATCTTCTTCAATCAGGCGACGATGTCGGCCGAGGGCATCCCGCAGCTCGCAGCCGTGCTCGGATCCTGCACCGCCGGTGGCGCCTATGTGCCGGCGATGAGCGACGAGACCGTGATCGTGCGCGGTCAGGGCACGATCTTCCTCGGCGGCCCGCCGCTCGTGAAGGCTGCCATCGGTGAGGTCGTGACGGCCGAGGAGCTGGGCGGTGGCGAGCTGCACGCCCGCCGCAGCGGTGTCGTCGACCATCTCGCGGAGGACGATGAGCACGCCCTCGAGATCCTGCGTGACATCGTCGCCACCCTGCCACCGCCGCTCGCACCCGCCTGGGAGGTACAGCAGAGCGTCGCCCCGACGGAGACCTCCTCGTTGTACGACATCGTGCCTGTCGACGTGAACGCCGCCTATGACGTGCGTGAGGTCATCTCGCGCCTGGTCGACGGCGACAGCTTCCGCGAGTTCAAAGCCGAGTACGGCACGACGCTCGTCACGGGCTTCGCGCGACTCCACGGCCACCCGATCGGGATCGTGTCGAACAACGGTGTGCTGTTCAGCGAATCGGCGCTGAAGGGAGCGCACTTCATCGAGCTGTGCGACCAGCGCGGCATCCCGCTGCTCTTCCTGCAGAACATCACAGGGTTCATGGTCGGGTCCGATGCCGAGGCAGGCGGCATCGCGAAGGACGGCGCCAAGATGGTCACCGCCGTCGCCAGCACCAGGGTGCCGAAGCTCACCGTGATCATCGGCGGATCGTTCGGTGCCGGGAACTACTCCATGTGCGGGCGCGCCTACTCGCCGCGATTCCTCTGGACGTGGCCGGCCAGCCGGATCTCCGTCATGGGCGGGCCGCAGGCGGCATCCGTCCTCGCGACCGTCCGCGAAGACCAGCTCGACGCGCGAGGCGAGTCGTGGTCGCCCGAGGAGCGTTCCGAGTTCGAACAACCGATCCGCGCGCAGTACGAGCAGCAGGGCGAGCCGTACTACGCGACCGCCCGACTCTGGGACGACGGCATCGTCGACCCGGCGCAGACCCGCGATCTACTCGGTCTCGCGCTCGACGTCGTGTCCCGTACCCCGCTGCCGGAGCCGCGCTTCGGCCTCTTCCGGATGTGAGCCGCGATGACTGATCAGACACTGACCGAGGCGGCCCCTGCGAGCGACGTCGGCCCCGAGTTCGACACCGTCCTCGTCGCGAACCGCGGCGAGATCGCCAGACGGGTCATCCGTACCCTGCGCAGGCGCGGCATCCGCAGCGTCGCCGTGTACAGCGATGCCGATGCCGACGCACCGCATGTGCGCGAGGCCGACGTCGCCGTTCGCATAGGCCCAGCTCCTGCTGCCGAGTCGTATCTCGACATCGAGGCCGTCATCGCCGCCGCGATGCGAACCGGCGCACAGGCGATCCACCCGGGATACGGGTTCCTCTCGGAGAGCGTCGGCCTGGCGCAGGCCTGTGCCGAGCAGGGGATCGTCTTCATCGGTCCGGGCGCCGAAGCGCTGCAGATCATGGGAGACAAGGCCAGGGCACGGGAGCACGTCGTCGCGCACGGCGTGCCGGTCGTTCCAGGGTTCGATGCCGCAGGGCTGTCCGAATCGCAGATCGCGGATGCCGCGGCCGAGATCGGCTTCCCGCTGCTCGTGAAGCCGAGCGCCGGCGGCGGTGGCAAGGGCATGGAGGTCGTCACGGACGCTGCAGGGCTGTCGACAGCGCTCGCGTCCGCACGCCGTGTCGCGGCATCCGCGTTCGGTGACGACTCCCTGATCCTGGAGCGCCTGATTCGCCGGCCGCGGCACATCGAGGTGCAGGTCTTCGGCGATGCGCATGGAACGGTGATCGCCCTCGGCGAGCGCGAGTGCACGCTGCAGCGTCGCCATCAGAAGGTCATCGAGGAGGCGCCGTCCGCCGGCATTCCGGAGCGCACCAGGACGCAACTGTTGGATGCCGCGGTGCGCGCCGCCGAGAGCGTGTCGTACGTCGGCGCCGGCACGGTGGAGTTCCTGATCGACGCGGATGATCCCGACGAGGTCTTCTTCATCGAGATGAACACCCGGCTGCAGGTCGAGCACCCTGTCACCGAGGAGGTCACCGGCCTCGATCTGGTGGCACTGCAGCTGCGGGTCGCCGCTGGTCGTGCGCTCGACGTCACGCCCGCCGTGCATGGCCACGCGGTCGAGGCCCGAATCTACGCGGAGTCCCCGGAGCGCGGCTTCCTGCCTTCGACGGGCACGATCCTGCTGTTCGACGCGCCTGCCGGGGTTCGTGTGGACGCCGCGATCGAGACCGGCAGCAACGTAACGGGGTTCTACGACCCGATGATCGCGAAGGTGATCGCCTTCGCCGATGATCGTGCGACCGCACTCGCTCGTCTCGACCTCGCGCTCTCGCGCACGGTCGTGCTGGGCGTCGACACCAACATCGCGTTCCTCCGTCTCCTCTGCCGGGATGCGCGGGTGGTCTCTGGCGATCTCGACACCGGACTGATCGAGACGTTGCTGCCGTTCGACGCGGCGACCCCCACCGATGACATGGTCGCGGCAGCGGCCCGTGCGCACGTCGCGAGGTCCGCACCCCTGCGTTCGGATGCGTTGTGGCGTGAGCTGCCGGGGTGGCGCCTCGGCGCCGCAGGCGTGCCAGACGCAGCCGGCGCGTTTCTGACGGATGCCGATGAGGTGGTGACGGCAGTGCGCGACGGCGAGAGCGGTGCTTGCGCCATTCGCACGGCGGTCGATGCCGACGGCGCGGTGTGGGTGTCCGCGGAGGGCACGAGCGCACGCCTGCGCCCGGTGGACCGACGGGAGCGGATGCTGCGTCGCCTGCGCGCGGCGGATGCGGGAACAGGTGCGGCCACCCCCGAGGGCCGCGCTCCGATGCCCGGCGCGGTGGTCGCGGTGCACGTGGCCGACGGCGCCACCGTGACGGCCGGCACACCGCTGCTGTCGATCGAAGCGATGAAGATGGAGCACCCGGTGCTCGCGCCGCTCGACGGCACCGTGCACCTGCTGGTGACTGTGGGAGATCAGGTGCGACGCGATCAGCTGGTCGCTCGCGTGACGACGATGGAGGAGAACCGATGATCGAGGATCTGACCGAAGAGGAGCGCGAGCTCGCCGGGATGGTGCGGGAGTTCGCCGACACCGTCGTCGCACCGCAGTCGTACGAGGCTGATCGTACGCACACGCTCTCGATGGACGTCGTGGCGCAGATGGGCGATCTTGGACTGTTCGGCCTGCCGTTCCCTGAGGAGTACGGCGGTCAGGGCGGCGACTACATGGCGCTGGGCATCGCGATCGAGGCGCTCGGCCGGGTCGACCAGTCCATTGCCATCACGCTGGAGGCCGGCGTCAGCCTCGGAGCCATGCCGGTGTTCCGGTTCGGCACCGAGGAGCAGAAGCGTGAGCTGCTGCCCGATCTGCTCGCCGCGAGCGCACTGGCCGGCTTCGGTCTCACCGAGCCGGAGGCCGGCAGCGACGCCGGAGCCACCAGGACCACGGCACGGCTGGACGGCGAGGAGTGGGTGATCGACGGATCCAAGCAGTTCATCACGAACTCCGGGACGCCGATCACGCGGTTCGTCACCGTCACGGCGGTCACCGGGAACGAGGGCGGCCGCAAAGAGATCTCGACCATCATCGTGCCGAACGGCACACCCGGTTTCACAGTGGAGCCGCCGTACGACAAGGTCGGCTGGAACGCGTCCGACACGCATCCGCTCACCCTCATCGGCGCGCGCGTGCCGGCTGCCAATCTGCTCGGACAGCGGGGGAGCGGCTTCCGCAACTTCCTCAGCATCCTCGACGAGGGGCGCATCGCCATCGCCGCCCTGTCGACGGGAGCCGCCGAGGGATGCCTCGAGGCAGCTGTCGACTATGCCAAGAGCCGCACGGTCTTCGGCAGCGCCCTCAGCACACGCCAGAACGCCCAGTTCACCCTCGCCCGCATGCGTGCGCGCGTGCACACAGCGCGCCTGGCGTGGCACCACGCGGCACGACTGCGCGACAGCGGTCGTCCGTTCGCCGAACCGGCCGCGATCGCGAAGCTCGTCGCCGGCGAGGCAGCCATGGACAACGCGCGCGATGCGACCCAGATCTTCGGCGGCAACGGCTTCATGAACGAGTTCCCCGTCGCGAGGCACTACCGCGACTCGAAGATCCTCGAGATCGGCGAGGGCACGACCGAGGTGCAGCTGCTCGTGATCGCACGGGCGCTGGGACTGGCCGGGTAGCGTGGCAGGATGAGCGCTCACGACATCGTCCAGCGGGGGCTGTACTTCGAGGAGTTCGTGGTGGGCGCCCGCTACCTGCACCGGCCGGGGCGCACGGCGACCGAGGCTGACAACGTGCTCTTCACGACGCTCACGATGAACACGCAGGCGCTCCATCTCGATGCGGCGTTCGCCGAGACGCAGGAGCCGTTCCGCCAGCGGCTGATGAACTCCATGTGGACGCTGTCGACCATGGTCGGCGCCTCCGTCGCCCAGTTGACCCAGGGCACGCTGGTCGCGCAGCTCGGGCTCGGCGACATCGCCTTCCCGCATCCGTTGTTCGCCGGCGACACGCTCTACACCGAGAGCGTGATCGTCTCGAAACGACTGTCCGCATCTCGTCCTGGCCAGGGCGTCGTCGAGATCGCCCACACCGGTCGATCGCAGGACGACACCGTGGTCGCCACCGCCAGCCGCACCGTGCTCGTCCGCACGCTTCCCGAAGGGACCCTGCCCGCATGACCTTCACTCTCGGTCCCGCGCTGCTGTTCTGCCCAGGGGATCGGCCGGAGCGGTTCGCCACCGCCCTTGAGCGCGCGGATGCCGTGATCATCGACCTCGAGGATGCCGTGCTCCCCGCGGCGAAGGAACAGGCGCGCGCGAATCTCATCGCCGCCGACATCGACCCCGATCGCGTCATCGTCCGCGTCAACGGGCCCGGCTCCGCGGCGTTCGCCGCCGACCTCGCCGCTCTCGATCGCACCGACTTCCGCACCGTGATGGTGGCCAAGACCGAGGACGCGGACGGGCTCATGCCGTTCGGTGATCGCTTCTCGCTGATCGCGTTGTGCGAGACGGCGCGCGGTGTGCACGCGGCCGACCGGATCGCCGCGCATCCGCAGATCGTGGCGATGATGTGGGGCGCCGAGGATCTCGTCGCCTCGCTCGGCGGCACCTCGAGCCGGCGGCCGGACGGCGGCTATCGGGATGTGGCTCGGTACGCCCGCTCCAGGGTCCTGCTGGAAGCAGGTGCGCACGGCAAGAGCGCGATCGATGCGGTGCACGTCGACATCGCAGACGTGGCAGGACTCGACGCCGAGGCGAAGGACGCAGCTGCCTCGGGGTTCGCTGCGACCGCCTGCATCCATCCGAGCCAGGTGGCCGTGATCCGCGCGGCCTATCGTCCCGACGAAGAGACGGTGGCGTGGGCACGCGCGGTGCTGGCCGCTGCCGTGGACGAACGCGGCGTGTTCCGATTCGACGGGCGCATGATCGATGAGCCGGTGCTTCGGCACGCGCGCTCCGTCGTGTCTCGGGCGGGCTGAGCTCGCGCCGAACCGCGGATCAGCGCGGACTCAGAGCAGCGCGAACTGCTCGAGCAGCCGGACCGACCGAGGGGAGACCTCGAAGCGGTGCGCGGATCCGTTCGCGAGCACTTCTCCGTCGCGGGGGAGCGTTCCACCGGAGACGTGATCGATCACCGCGCGGATGACGCCGCCGTGCGCGACCACGATCACCGATTCCGCAACGGGGGCGGTGCGTCGACGAGAAGCGCGGGCGATGCGGTGCATTGCGGCGATCGCGCGGTCGCCGACGGCATCCAGCGACTCAGCGCCGGGTACCTCGGCGTGCCAGTCGCCGTACGCCGCGATGTAGTCGTGGACGAGCATGCCCTCGCCCTCGCCGAACTCGCGCTCGCGCACGTCGGGCACGGCTTCGCCCAGTGGCAGCCCGAGTCGGTCGGCGATGATCTGTGCGGTCTCGCGGGCACGCAGCAGCGGGCTCGAATAGACGGCGTGGTGCGTCCCCGCGGCGAGGCGCTCGGCGGCTGCATGTGCATCAGCGCGACCCGTATCGTTCAGCGGGATGTCGGTCGACCCCTGGATGCGCCGGCTGAGGTTCCAGTCGGTCTGACCGTGTCGTACGAGGGTGAGCAGCGTCATCGGAGGAGCTCCTGCAGGGCTGGGAGCACGTCGCTGGTCCCGGCGGCGATGGTGACATGCGCCCAGGGATCAGCGCGAGTCGGCTCGCGGTTGACGATGATGAGCGGGATGCTGCGGCGACGCGCGCGCTCGACGAGGCGCACACCCGAGTTCACGACGAGCGACGAGCCGGCGACGATCAGTGCCGAGCTCGAGCGCAGCAGCGACTCGGCCGCGCGGAAGCGGTCCTGCGGCACGTATTCGCCGAAGAAGACCACGTCGGGCTTCAGCATCCCTTCGCAGACGGTGCACACGGGCACGACGAAGCCGTCGGTGGTCTCCGGGAGCACGTCGCCGTCCGGTGCGAGGGCCACGTTCTCCGGCACTGCGATCCAGGGGTTGAGCTCCTCGATCTGCACCGCGATGTCGCGGCGATCGAACACCTGGCCGCAGTGCAGGCAGAGAACTCGGCGCATGGTGCCGTGCACCTCGATCACGCGCGAGCTGCCGGCGCGCAGATGCAGCCCGTCGACGTTCTGGGTGATGACTCCGGAGACGACCCCTGCGGTCTCCATCTCCGCGAGTGCGGTGTGTCCCGGGTTCGGCTCTGCGCGAGCGAACGCACGCCAGCCGAGATGGCCGCCGATCCAGTAGCGACGGCGCGCACGCTCGTCGCCGAGATAGGTCTGGATGGTCATCGGATCGCTGCCGGTGCGGGCGCCCTCGCCGCGATACGCGGGGATGCCTGAATCGGTCGAGATACCGGCGCCGGTGAGCAGTGCGATGCGCTTGCCGCGCAGCAGTTCAGCGGCGTGGGCGATGGTGGCCGACAGCTCGGCGGTGTTCGACACGCTCACAAAACCTCCTCGAGGGAGTCTACGGTGCGTGGGGCAACCGGGGCTGCGCCGGAGTCGGGAAGCCGGACGCGTCGGCGATGGCAGACTGGGGACCGTGGAACTGCTGCCTGTGACGGATGCCGACGATCGACGCCTCGACGACTACCGCGGACTCACCGACACGGCGCTCCGAACGCTGCACGAACCGGCGGGCGGGCTGTACATCGCCGAGTCGACCAAGGTCATCGCCCGTGCCGTCGCATCCGGACACCGTCCGCGCTCCGTCCTCGTGCAGGAGCGCCGCATCGAGGACATCCGGGAGATCGTCGGCGATCTCGATGTGCCGGTCTACGTGGTCCCCGACGAGGTCGCAGAGGCGGTGACCGGGTTCGCGGTGCATCGCGGCACGATCGCATCGATGCATCGCCCTGAGCTGCCATCCGTGCGCGACGTCCTCGACGGTGCCTCGGTGGTCCTGATCCTCGAGAACATCGGCGATCACACCAACGTGGGCGCAGCGTTCAGGGCGGCCGCCGGTCTCGGCGCGGACGCCGTGCTGGTGTCGCCCGGCGGCGCGGATCCGCTCTACCGCCGCAGCGTTCGTGTGAGCATGGGGACGGTGTTCCAGGTGCCGTGGACGCGCATCCCCGATTGGGAGTCCGCCATCGCGGACCTGCACGGGGCGGGTTTCGACATCGCGGCGCTCGCACTGCGCGATGATGCAGTGACGCTCGATGCGTACGTCGCCGATCGTCCGGCGCGCGTCGCACTGGTCATGGGATCAGAGGGAGACGGTCTCTCGCGCGCAGCGCTGGAAGGCGCCGACACCGTCGTGACGATCCCGATGTCGGGTGGAGTCGACTCCCTCAACGTGGCCTCCGCCGCAGCCGTCGCGCTGTGGGCGATCACGAGCAGATCGGTCTGACCGCGCCGCTCACGTCGGCAGGGCGGCTCGGATCAGCGCATCTCCGGGAAGATCATCGGACCGGGTTCGGGGCGCTTGGCCGCGAGGTTGTCGCCGGAGGACTGATGCCGCAGCCGGCGCAGCACCCACGGGACCAGGTGCTCGCGCGCCCAGCCGAGATCCTCTGACCGGGCCTCGCGCCAGGTGCGCAGCGGAATCGTCTCGGGCTGCATCGATTCCAGCGAGTTCGGCACGTTGAGCGCGCGGAGCACCATGCGAGCCACCTCGTGGTGGCCGAGCGCGTTGTAGTGCAGGCGGTCAGGGTCGAAGAAGCGGGGATCCTGCACGACCTTCAGCGCCCACTGGTCGGCGACGATGCAGTCGTGACGCTCGGCGATGGCGCGCACGTTCTCGTTGTAGATCGCGACCTTGCCGCGGAAGGCACGGAACACCGGCGTGAATCCGGTGTCGATCCCAGTGAAGAGGATGATCGATGCGCCCGTCGAAGCGAGACGCGACACCGCGTCCTCGAGCTGGGCCGAGATGGCGTCCGGATCCGTGCCTGGGCGGATGACATCGTTCCCACCGGCACAGATCGACACGAGATCGGGGTGGAGGGCGACGGCCGGCTCGATCTGGTCGGCGACGATCTGGGCGATCAGCTTGCCGCGGACGGCGAGGTTCGCGTAGGCGAAGTCGTCGACGTCCTGTGCCAGCACCTGCGCGACGCGATCCGCCCAGCCGAGGTACCCGCCAGGGGCGTCGGGGTCGGGATCGCCGATGCCCTCGGTGAACGAGTCGCCGACGGCCACGAACCGCCGCCACGGGTGGGGCGTCTCGTTGTCGAGGTCGGGGGTCCGGGTCGAATCCTGGTCTGTCATCCAGCTCTCCTTCGCGAACGTTCGGCGACGGCGGTGGCCATGGCGCAGTGACCGATCCTACTCCGCACACTGGACGGCGGTCCGGGGCTGAGGCGTGTCGCGTCGGGCCGGACCGCAGTGTCCCCGGCAGCGATTATCGTTGACTCGATGCTCTCTCCGTCCTTTCCTCAGCGCGCCCCGTGGGGAACCGCGAACAAGCTGCGCGCGTGGCAGCAGGAGGCACTCGACCAGTACTTCCAGGCAGACCAGCGCGACTTCCTCGTCGCCGCGACACCGGGTGCAGGCAAGACCACATTCGCGCTGACGCTCGCGGTCGAGCTCATGCGCATGGGCGAGGTGAACCGCATCATCGTGGTCGCGCCGACCGAGCACCTGAAGACGCAGTGGGCCGATGCAGCGGCCAGGGTGAGCATCCGCCTCGACCCTCGTTTCCGCAACAGCGACTGGGCGCCGGCGCGGCACTATCACGGAGCCGTGGTGACCTACGCGCAGGTCGCAGCGAAGTCCTCCGTGCACCGTCATCTGACCGAAGACGCCAACACGCTGGTGATCCTCGACGAGGTGCATCACGGTGGCGACGCCCTGAGCTGGGGCGACGCGATCCGCGACGCGTATGCGCCGGCGAAGCGCCGTCTGCTGCTGTCTGGCACCCCGTTCCGCAGCGACACCGCACCGATTCCGTTCATCGAGTACCACCCCGACGAGTCAGGTGCCCGCATCTCGCGCACCGACTACAACTACGGCTACGGTCGCGCGCTTGCCGACGGTGTCGTCCGCCCAGTGCTGTTCCACATGTACGCGGGCAAGATGCGTTGGCGAACGAGCACCGGCGATGAGCTCGAGACGCATCTCGGTCAGGACAACACGAAGGACGTGACCTCGCAGGCCTGGCGCACCGCGCTCGACCCGGAGGGGGAGTGGATGCCGGCGGTGCTGTCGGCCGCCGATCGCCGTCTCACCGAGATCCGCAACCATGTGCCGGATGCCGGCGGCCTCGTCCTCGCCACGGATCAGACCGTCGCCCGCGCGTACGCGAAGATCCTCCACAGCATCACGCGACAGCAGCCGACCATCGTGTTGTCCGACGATGCGACCGCCTCCGAGCGGATCGAGAAGTTCAGCGCGAGCGAGGATCGCTGGATGGTCGCGGTCCGCATGGTGTCCGAGGGCGTCGATGTGCCGCGCCTGGCCGTCGGTGTCTACGCCACGTCATCCTCGACGCCGTTGTTCTTCGCTCAGGCGATCGGACGCTTCGTGCGGGCGAGGCGTCGCGGTGAGGCGGCCAGCGTGTTCCTGCCGCAGGTGCCGGTGCTCATGGGCCTCGCGAACGAGATGGACAAGCAGCGCGACCATGCACTGGATCGGCAGTCGAGCGACGAGGACGGGCTCGACGACTCGCTGCTCGAGAGCGCCAATCGTGAGGAGGAGACCTCGGATGCGCTGACCCAGGAGTTCAGCTACCAGGCGCTCTCCTCGGTGGCGCACTTCGACCGGATCGTGTTCGAGGGGCAGGAGTTCGGACAGCTCGCTGAACCAGGCACGCCCGAGGAGGAGGAGTTCATCGGATTCCCCGGTCTTCTCGAGCCCGAGCACGTGCACGAGCTGCTCATGCAGCGCCAGACCCGTCAGTCGAGGCTCCGTGAGGCACGCGAAGCTTCTGCCGGACCGACCGAGACGACGACGCTGCCGGCGCCGCTGCACCGCACGCTGAAAGAGCAGCGCCAGCTGCTGAACAGCCTCGTCGGTCTGTATGCGCGGCAGAAGGGCGAGCCGCACGGCGCCGTGCACGCCGAGCTCCGCCGCATCTGCGGTGGCCCGGCGGTCGCGCAGGCGACCGTGACGCAACTGCAGTCGCGCATCGACGTCCTGCGCAAGCGCGTCCGCTCCTGACCGCGCTGGCCCCCTTGCGCCCCACACTCGGTCCCTCCTGAGCCCCACACTGGGTCCCTGAGCCCCACGCTGGGTCCCTGAGCCTGTCGAAGGGCCCGCGGCCGGCCCCTGAGCCCAACGCCCCAAAGCTGGGTCCCTGAGCCCCAAACTGGGTCCCTGAGCCCGTCGAAGGGCCCCAGAACGCCCCGGGTTCGGAACCCCGAAATGCTGGCAATCCCGCCCTGAGCAGCGTCCGCTGCCGCGCCCGCAGCTAGCGTGGAACGGTTGCCCTGCACCGGGCGCCCATTGATCTCAGGGAGACCCCATGACAGCCCCCGCTGCCGCGGAACCGACCGCCGCCGACCGCCGCCGCTGGGCGCGTTACCTCGTCGAGGAACGTGCCGAGGGCCACGTGTATCGAAGACTCGCCGCGCGTCGAACCGGGGAGGAGCGCGAGATCCTGCTGAACCTCGCTGAGGCGGAACGCCGCCACGAGCAGCACTGGCTCGACCTGCTCGGCGATGAGCCGGCCCGACTGCCGCGCCCCGGCCTGCAGTCGCAGCTGCTCGGCTGGATGGCCGGCCGCTTCGGCTCGATCTTCGTTCTCGCCCTCGCACAGAGTGCGGAGGCGCGTTCGCCCTATGACGAGGAGCAGTACGCGACGCCGGCGATGCGCGCCGACGAGAAGATCCACTACGAGGTGGTGCGCGGGCTGGCGGCGCGCGGGCGTCGGCGGCTGTCCGGCTCCTTCCGCGCCGCGGTGTTCGGAGCGAACGACGGTCTCGTCAGCAACCTCGCGCTGGTCCTCGGCATCGGCGCGACGGGTGTGAGCTCGAGCTTCGTGCTGTTCAGCGGCGTCGCGGGACTGCTCGCGGGCGCGCTGTCGATGGGAGCAGGGGAGTTCGTGTCGGTCCGTTCGCAGCGCGAGCTGCTCGCCGCCACGGAGGCCAACGATGACGCCGCCGACTCCGCAGGTGATCTCGACATCGATGAGAATGAGCTCGCGCTCGTCTACCGGGCGCGCGGTATGGATCAGCAGGAGGCGCTCGCCCGCGCCCGCCGGATCGTGACGGCGGCCCAGGAGGGTGCTCGCCGCACTGCGACCGGCCCCGTTCGCACACACGCTGGCGACGAGCACGACATCGTCGGCAGCGACTGGACGGCGGCCATCTCGAGCTTCCTGCTCTTCTCGTCCGGTGCGATCATCCCCGTGCTGCCGTGGATCTTCGGGCTCCAGGGTGCGACCGCCGTGATCGTCGCCCTCGTCCTGGTCGGCATCGCCCTGCTCAGCACGGGTGCCATGGTCGGCATTCTCTCGGGAGGACCGCCGCTTCGACGCGCCCTCCGTCAGCTGGCGATCGGATTCGGTGCCGCGGCGATCACGTACCTGCTCGGGCTGCTCTTCGGCGTCGGCGCGGTCTGAGCCCGCGTCCGTCCGAACGCCTCTTGCTCCCAGCGGGCGGTGCGGTGCCACCCGGCATCCCACCGCCCGCTGCATCGTCGTGGCATGCGGTTCATGCGGCAGCAGGGATATGTCCGCGCACGCCGTGTCGGAGACGCGAAAAAGGCCCCCTTTCGGGAGCCTTTCTCGTTCTGTGCGCGGAGGGGGACTTGAACCCCCACGCCCTTACGGGCACTACGACCTCAACGTAGCGCGTCTACCATTCCGCCACCCGCGCAGGTGTTGGATGATCGTTGCCGACCGAAGAATGACACTATCACGAACTCCGGACGCTCTCGAACCGAGCCGTACGCCCGGGCGTGGCACGTGCATTCGATAGCCTGGTCCCATGATCGATCAGTCGCTTCCCGAGGTCGTGCGCGTCGCGAGTGACCTGATCCGCTTCGACACCTCGAACTTCGGCGGCGGCAACGCCAAGGGGGAGCGAGAGGCGGCGGAGTATGTCGGTGCCTATCTCGAAGCGCTCGGCCTCGAGGTCGAGTACTACGAGCCGATCGACCGGCGCACCAACGTGATGGCCAGGGTCGCGGGCCGCGATCGGTCGAAGCCGGCTCTGGTCGTGCACGGCCACCTCGATGTGGTTCCAGCCATGGCCGACGACTGGACGGTCGACCCCTTTGCCGGCACCGTCCGCGACGGGATGCTCTGGGGCCGAGGGGCAGTCGACATGAAGAACATGAACGCGATGATCCTCACCTCGGTCGCCGACATCCTGCGTGCGGGGGAGCAGCCTGCGCGCGACCTCGTGCTCACGTTCTTCGCCGACGAGGAGAACGGCGGCGTCGAGGGCTCGGCGCTCGTCGTAAAGGACCGACCGGAGTGGTTCGCCGGCGCGGGCGAGGCGATCAGTGAGGTCGGCGGCTACTCGATCACTGTCGACGATCGGCGCGCGTACCTGCTGCAGGTCGGCGAGAAGGCGCTGATCTGGATCCGTCTGGTGGCGAAGGGCCGTGCCGGTCACGGCAGCAGGCTGCACGAGGACAACGCCGTGACGCGGCTCGCCGAGGCCGTGGCGGCGATCGGTCGGACTCGCTGGCCGATCAATCTCACCGCGACCACGTCTGCGCTGCTCGACGGCCTGAGCGCGCTCAGTGGTCGGAGCACCGACGACCCTGACGCCCTCGCCGCTGCCGCCGGGCCCGCCGAGGCGTTCCTCCGCTCCACGTTCCGCACCACGACCAATCCGACCGTGCTCACGGCCGGCTACAAGCACAACGTCATCCCGGAGCGCGCTGAGGCCCTGATCGACGTGCGAGTGATCCCCGGCACGGAGGACGACGTGCTCGCCGAGCTGCAGCAGATCGTCGGCGATGACGTCGAGATCCAGACGGTCGTCCGCGACATCGGCATGGAGGTGCCGTTCGAGGGTGATCTCGTCGAAGCCATGGTGGCGAGCATCGGCCGTCATGACCCCGGCGTACCGGTGATCCCGTATCTCCTCGGTGCCGGTACCGATAACAAGGCGCTGTCGTCGCTCGGCATCACGGGCTACGGATTCGCGCCGCTGAAACTCCCGGCCGATCTGGACTTCACAGGGATGTTCCACGGAGTCGACGAGCGAGTACCCGTAGAATCGCTTGTCTTCGGCCAGCGGGTGCTGACCGATCTGCTGCGCACCTACTGAGCATTCGCTCGTCCGGTCGCGCGACCTCCCCGAATCAGAAGGCCACCCTCCATGCACCTGCTCGAAGCGCTCATCCTGGGGATCGTCCAAGGACTGACCGAGTTCCTCCCCATCTCCTCGAGCGCCCACCTGCGCATCGTCGGCACGTTCCTGCCATCGGGCGAGGATCCGGGTGCCGCGTTCACGGCGATCACGCAGATCGGCACGGAAGCGGCCGTGGTCGTGTTCTTCTGGCGGGACATCGTGCGCATCGTCTCGCAGTGGTTCCGCTCGCTCTCCGGCAAAGTGCCGCGCAATGACCCCGATGCCCGGATGGGCTGGCTGATCATCATCGGCAGCATCCCGATCGTGATCCTCGGTCTGCTGTTCCAGGACCAGATCGAGAGCGTCCTGCGATCGATGTGGATCGTCGCGATCATGCTGATCGTGTTCGGCATCCTGCTCGGCATCGCCGACCACGTCGGCGCGAAGCGGCGCAAGCTGAACGATCTGACCTACCCGCACGGCATCGCATTCGGCTTCGCTCAGGCGCTCGCCCTCGTCCCCGGCGTGTCGCGGTCCGGCGGCACCATCACGATCGGACTGTTCCTCGGCTACGAGCGTGCGGCAGCAGCCCGCTACGCCTTCCTGCTCGCCATCCCCGCGGTCTTCGGCAGTGGCTTCTACCAGGTCTACAAGAGCTGGGACGAGCCGTCGTTCTTCTCGTTCGGCGACACGCTCGCCGCGACCGGCATCGCCTTCGTCGTCGCGCTCGGGGTCATCGCGTTCTTCATGAGCTGGATCTCGAAGCGCAGCTTCCTGCCGTTCGTGATCTACCGGATCCTGCTCGGCACGGTGCTGCTGGTGCTGCTCGGCACCGGCGTCATCACGGCCTGATCGGCTCAGCGCTTGCGGTCGCCGGGGCCGTCGTCGCGGCGCCGCAGGTACCGCTCGAAGGCCTGTGCGATCGCATCGCCGGATGCTTCGGGGGAGTCCCACGTGTCGCGGGTGCGCTCCAGCTGACGGATGTACTCCGCCATGTCCTCGTCGTCCGCTGCGGCGGCGTCGATCGACGCCTCCCAGGCGGCCGCCTCGGTGCGCAGGTGGTCGCGAGTGACGTCGACGCCCGTGAGCTCCTCGAGCCGATCGAGCAGCGCGAGCGTCACCTTCGGCGACGGGGTCGCGGTCGCGACGTAGTGCGGCACGCTGGCCCACAGACTCGCTGTGGGGATGCCGGCGCTCTCGGCGAAGTGCTCGATGACGCTGAGGATGCCGACGGGGCCCTCGTACAGTGAACGCTCCAGCCCATGCGTCTCACGGACCTGCTCGTTCGGGCTCGAGGCGAAGATCGAGATGGGGCGCGTGTGCGGCACGTCCGAGAGCATGGCGCCGAGCGTCACGACACCGGTGATGTCGTCGCGGAGAGCGATATCGATGAACTCCGAAGCGAATGCCTGCCAGGTGCGAGCGGGCTCCACGCCCGTGAGCAGCCAGAACTCAGGGGTGGTGCCGTCGCCGGACTCGCGCGGACGCCAGAGGGCGGCCTCCGGCCACTTCAGCTGACGATGCCCCTCGGCATCCATCCGCGTCGACGGCCGCGTGTACTGGTAGTCGAAGTACAGCTCGGGGTCGACGGAGTGGACCAGGTCGTAGTCGGTCGCTGCGCGCAGCGCCTCGACGGCGCCGCTCGCGCCCTCACCGGCGTCGTTCCAGCCGTCGAAGGCGACGATGACGATGCGCGAACCGAGAACATCCATCCGAGGCTCCCTTCGAGGTCGAGGACGTATCCCTCCAGGCTAGTCCGCGTGGACAGGAAGTGGGCGGCAGCCCCGGCTAGCATGGGTTCAGTGAGCAGACAGCCCAGCGCGGTCCTTTGGGACATGGATGGAACACTCGTCGACACCGAGCCGTACTGGATGGCGGCCGAGACGGCGCTGGTGGAGTCGTTCGGCGGCACCTGGACCCACGAGGACGCACTGCAGCTCGTGGGCAACGGTCTCCTGGACAGCGCGATCATCCTGCAGAAGGCGGGAGTCGACATGGCGGCGGATGCCATCATCTCCTCCCTCACCGACTCCGTGCAGGATGCGCTGCGTACGCAGGGTGTGCCCTTCCGTCCCGGCGCGCGCGAGCTGCTCGCCGACCTCAAGGCGGCCGGCATCCCGACTGCGCTCGTGACCATGTCGCTGCGGCGCATGGCGCTCGGTGTCGTCGATCTCATCGACTTCGACGCCTTCGAGCTCGTGGTCGCCGGAGACGACGTCGACAACCCCAAGCCCCACCCCGAGCCGTACCTGCAGGCGGCTGCGCTGCTCGACATCGACATCGCCGATGCCGTCGTGATCGAGGATTCGCCGACCGGACTGCGCGCCGGCATCGCCTCCGGAGCCGTCGCGCTCGGGGTGCCGCACATCGTCTCGCTCGACGACGTCGGCGCACACGAGCTCTGGCCGACGCTCGAGGGCCGTACCGCCTCCGACATCTCCGAGTTCTTCGACCGTCAGACCACAACGGCGGGAGCCAACCGATGACAGAGCACACCGCCGAGCCCGGCCAGGCAGCACCGTCCGAGCTTGCGACGCAGCGCCCGAGCGGACCGTTCCGCGAGGGCGATCGCGTTCAGCTCACCGGCCCGAAGGGACGACTGCACACCGTCACCCTCAGCGCAGACGGCGGGCTCCACACGCACCAGGGTGTGCTGCACCACCGCGACCTGATCGGGCTGCCGGACGGCTCGGTCGTCGCGAACAGCTCGGGCCACGAGTACCTCGCGCTGCGTCCACTGCTCCGCGACTTCGCGATGTCGATGCCGCGTGGCGCGGCGATCGTGTATCCGAAGGACGCCGCCCAGATCGTGATGCAGGCCGATATCTTCCCCGGTGCGGTCGTCGTCGAAGCCGGCGTCGGCTCCGGCGCCCTGTCACTCGCCCTGCTGCGCGCGGTCGGCACGACCGGCTCACTGGTGTCGTTCGAACGGCGCGAGGAGTTCGCCGAGGTCGCGCGTGGCAATGTCGAGACGTTCTTCGGCGGCACGCCGTCGACCTGGTGCGTGGTCGTCGGCGACCTCGTCGAGGCGCTTCCGCTCGAGCAGCCGAGCGGATCCGTCGACCGTGTCGTGCTCGACATGCTCGCGCCGTGGGAGTGCATGGATGTCGTGGCCGATGCACTCACGCCTGGTGGCGTCGTGCTCTGCTACGTCGCCACCGCGACGCAGCTCTCCCGGGTGGCGGAGTACATCAGGGGCACCGGACTGTTCACCGACCCTGAGGCCTCCGAGACCATGGTCCGCGGATGGCACGTCGAGGGCCTGGCGGTGCGTCCGGATCACCGCATGGTCGCGCACACCGGTTTCCTGCTGACCGCGCGTCGACTCGCACCCGGTGCGATCGCGCCGACCGTCAAGCGGCGGGCGTCCAAGAGCAGCTACGGCGATGACGACGTCGAGCAGTGGACGCCTGGTGCCGTCGGCGACCGCGTGATCAACGACAAGAATCTGCGCAAGCGCGCACGGGACGCCTCGAAGGCGGCCGAAGGGGCGCGCCTGGCCGCCGCGTCGCGCGAATCGGAGCAGACGACGGAATAGACTGGAGGGCGTGCGTAAAACGTCCGCCGTTCTGGCCACTCTCAGCCTCGTCGTCCTCGCTCTGACGGGGTGCACCGCCGCGCCGTCCTTCGATGGGGCCGCCTGTGACCGCGCGTCGACCGGAGACAGCAGCGTGCTGGATGCCGCCACGATCACCGGCGACCTCGGGTCTCTCCCCGATGTCGAGGTGTTCGGGCCCGTCAAGGTCGACAAGACCTCGTACGCCGACGTCACGGTGGGGGACGGTCGCGCACTGACCTCCGACTTCCAGCCGATGGTGCTCGACATCGCGTTCTACGGTGGCAAGAGCGGCAAGAAGCTCTACAACTCCGAGTTCAACGGCGATCTGAGCCGCGTGAACAACATCGACTTCTGGGCGCAGAAGTCACCGGGACTCGGCGGCGTGCTCGAATGCGCCACCGCCGGCAGCCGCGTGCTCGCCGTGCTCACGCCCGATGACTTCGGGCAGCAGAACGTCGACGGCTTCGGGCTCGCCAAGGACGAGAACGTGGTCGCCGTGATCGATGTGCTCGAGGTATACCCGACGCGCGCCTCCGGCGCACTGCAGTTCAACGACGCCCGTGGTGTGCCCACCGTGGTCCGTGCGGTCGACGGCACGCCGGGCATCATCATCCCCGACAGTGCAGCACCGAAGAAGCCCGTCACCCAGACGCTGATCAAGGGCGATGGTCCGAAGGTGAAGCAGGGTGACATCATCCTGAACAACATCATGGCCGTCGACTGGGACGACAAGACCGTCACGAGCAACACCTGGGGTTCGACCGCGAGCCTCGGTGCCGCAGCGAAGGAACTGGTCGGAGCCACGGTCGGTTCCCAGCTGCTCGTCGTGATCCCCGCGGCCGAGGGCTCGGCTGCGACTGCCGTCGTCGTCGACATCCTCGGCATCGTCCCGGCAGCGCCCCAGTGATGGCAGCCCGGATCCCCGCGGAGGAGCGCCTGACGAATCTCGTCGTGGCGCTCATGGCCACGGAGATCGGGCTGACGAAGCAGCAGATCCTCGACAACGTGTCCGGATATCGCCAGCGAGCGGATGCCGGTACGCGGTCGGATGCTCTCGAGAAGATGTTCGAGCGCGACAAGGAAGAGCTGCGTGCACTCGGCGTCCCCATCGAGACGATCGGCGATGCGGCCGACCCGAACGATCTGCGTGAGGCCCGCTATCGCATTCCGCAGGCGGAATACGATCTGCCGAGTGACATCGAGTTCACTGCAGCCGAGCTCGCGGTGCTCCGACTGGCCGGCAGCGTGTGGAGTGCTGAATCCGCATCCGGCGACGCGCAGTCCGGCGTCCGCAAGATCCGCGCACTCGGCATCGACGGCGACGAGCCCATCATCGGCTTCGCCCCGCGCATCACCGCTCGCGACGCCGCATTCGCGCCACTGCAGGAAGCGATCGAGAAGAGCCGCGTCGTCGGCTTCGACTATCTCAAGCCGGGGGAGGACGCCCCCCGCCGAAGGACCGTCCGGCCACTCGCACTCGTCGACTACGAAGCGCGCTGGCACGTGTTCGGGATCGATGTCGACATCGAAGAGGAGCGGATGTTCCTCCTCAGCCGGATCGTCGACGACGTGAAGATGTCGAGCGTGACGTTCGATGCCTCACTCCGAGACGGCGCAGGCGAACGCGCCCTGCAGGGACTCGCCGTGGTGGCCGCGAACAATGCGGCGCTGCTCGAGGTCACCCCTGGCACGGAGGCCGCACTCCGACTCGGTCGCCGAGCGACCCCGGCAGCGCAGGGCATCACCGTGCCGTTCGTCGACCTCCACATCCTGGCGGACGAGATCGCGTCGTACGGGCCCGAGGTCCGCGTGGTGGAGCCTGCGCCCCTCCGAGACGCGGTCATCGCCCGACTGCGAGCAGTCGTGGACGCGCACGACGCGCAGGAAGGGGAGCGATGATGGCGCAGCCGAAACCGCTGCTCGCCGCCGACCGGGTGCGACTGTACCTGACGCTCGTTCCGTACCTCCTCGAGCACGGCGAGGTCTCGCTCGCCGAAGCGGCTGAGGAGTTCGGCGTGACTCCTCGAGAGATGCGCAGCATGGTCGAGAAGCTCACGGTCATCGGTCTGCCCGGTGAGTCCGGGTACTGGCAGCAGCCGCAGGAGATGTTCGACATCAACTGGGACCTGCTCGATCAGCAGGATGTGATCGAGATCACCAACGATGTCGCGCTGCGTCGCGTCCCGCGGTTCACGGCGCGCGAAGCCGCAGCCCTGCTCGCCGGTCTCCAGATGGTGGCCGCGGTTCCTGCGGTCTCCGACTCTGGCCTGGTCGCCGGACTCATCTCGAAGCTGTCCCGCGGCGCCGCTGATGCTCCGGCAGACGTGGTGGTCGCGCCGAGCGCGGTCGACGAGGTTCGCGAGGTCGTCGCCCGCGGTGTGCAGGAGGGCAGGGCGATCTCCTTCACCTATCAGGCGCCCGACGCGGCGCCGACGACTCGCACAGTCGACCCGGTGCAGATCCTCATCACCAATGCGCAGTGGTACCTCCAGGGCTGGTGCCACCTGCGTCAGGCGATGCGGACGTTCCACCTCGACCGCGTCAGCGACCCGAAGATCACCGACATCCCGATCACGCATGCCGGCGATGTCGTGCCCGAGGCCTTCGCAGGGCTCGACGACGAGCGCGAAGTGACCGTGCGTCTTCCTGAGCGGCTCGTCCCGCTGCTCGAACGATTCCTGCCACCGGCGACGCTCGAGACCGTGAACGGCGTGGTGACCGCGAACCTGCATCTCGCCGATCCACGAGGGATCAAGCGCCTCGCCGCACGCTTCGGCGGCGGCATGGAGGTCGTCGGCCCGAGCATCGCGCGATCGGCGACCAGGGAGTGGGCGACATCCGGACTCGCGTTGTACCGCACACCCGATAGCTCGGATAGGTCTGTAGACTGATCTGAATCGCCCACCGACGACGGGATTCTGACATGTTCGCTGGAATGCAAGGCTGGCACCTGCTGATCGTGCTCGCCGTGATCCTCCTCCTGTTCGGAGCAGCGAAGCTCCCGGCACTCGCGAAGAGCATGGGCCAGTCGGCTCGCGTGTTCAAGGGCGAGATGAAGGCCATGAAGGAAGAAGACGCCGACCGCGCCGAGTCCGTCGTTGTCGAGCCCACCACGGTGAAGGACTCCGGCACCGACCCTGAGACCCCGCCTCGCGCCTGACCGCTCGTGGCAGTCATCGAACCGTCCGAGAAGAAGAAGGCGGAACGGGATCGGCGGATGTCGCTCGGCGCCCACCTGGTGGAGCTGCGCAAGCGACTGATGTACGCGGCGCTCGCGCTGGTGGTCGGAATGGTGATCGCCTTCCTGATCACCGACCCGGTCATCAGCTTCATCACCAAGCCGATCAACGACATCGCAGCCGAGCGAGGCGAAGACGTCGCGGCGCTGGTGTATTCGACGATCACCGGACCGTTCGACATGCGGATGCGGATCGCCTTCTCGCTCGGCCTGTTCATCTCGGCACCCGTCTGGCTCTGGCAGATCTGGGCGTTCATCATGCCCGGATTGACGCGCAAGGAGATCCGCTACACGATCTCCTTCGTCGCCGCAGCCGTCCCGCTGTTCTTCGCGGGGTGCTACGTCGGCGTGATGATCCAACCGCACATCATCGAGCTGATGGCGGGCTTCACGCCTGAGGGCGCGAAGAACCTCTTCCAGGCGCAGGAGTACTACGACTTCATCTTCAAGCTGATGATCGTGCTCGGCATCGCGTTCATCCTCCCGGTGTTCCTCGTCGCCCTGAACGTCGCCGGCGTCATGTCCGGCAAGGCGATCCTCAAGGGATGGCGGTGGGCGATCATCATCGCGACGGTCTTCGCCGCCCTGGCGACACCGGCAGCCGACGTGATCAGCATGCTGATGCTCGCCGGCATCCTGATCGTGCTGTTCTTCGCCGCGGCAGGCCTCTCCATGCTGTTCGATCGACGGAAGCGCAAGCGCAACGCTGAGTCCGGCCTGCTGCCGGATCCCGCATGAGTTCGCCCTCGGAGCGGTACGCGGCAGCTCGCGAGGCGTCGGAGCATCCGGCGACGCTGGCGTTCGCCGCACGCCAGAAGTTCGATCTCGATCCGTTCCAGATCGCGGGCTGTCATGCCCTCGAGCGCGGGCAGAGCGTGCTGGTCGCGGCACCCACCGGCGCCGGCAAGACGATCGTCGGCGAGTTCGCGATCCACCTCGCCATGCAGACCCCGAGCGACAAGGCCTTCTACACGACGCCGATGAAGGCACTGTCGAATCAGAAGTTCCGCGAGCTTGTCGAGGTGTACGGCGCCGACCAGGTCGGGCTGCTGACCGGCGACACGAACATCAACGGCAATGCGCGCATCGTGGTGATGACCACCGAGGTGCTGCGGAACATGATCTACGCTGACTCGGCTGCCCTGCGCGATCTCCGATACGTCGTGATGGATGAAGTCCACTACCTCGCTGACCGCTTCCGGGGGGCCGTGTGGGAAGAGGTCATCATCCACCTCCCGCAGCACGTGCGCCTGGTTTCGTTGAGTGCCACCGTCTCGAACGCCGAGGAGTTCGGCGACTGGCTCGACACGGTCCGCGGCGACACCGAGGTGATCGTGTCGGAGATCCGCCCCGTCCCGCTCGAGCAGCACGTGCTCGTGCGCGACGACCTGCTGCCGCTGTTCGATGACCGCGCAGGCATCGCGACGGCGCAGGTGAATCAGGAGCTCATGCGCATCCGCTCCTTCACCGGTTCGCACTACGAGAACAATCGCCAGGCGCAGTCGTATGTGAGCAACCGGCACGCCGGCAGACAGGCGAAGCGCCCGCCGCGTGGCGGGCAGCGGCCGGTGCGACCGTCGAACGTGCGTCGCATCGAGCGGATGGATCGCCCGGATGTGGTCAAGCTGCTCGAGCGCGCAAACCTGCTTCCGGCGATCTTCTTCATCTTCAGCCGTGTCGGCTGTGACGCGGCGGTGCAGCAGGTGCGCCGTTCCGGCATCCGCCTGACGTCGGTCGAGGAGCGCGCCGAGATCAGAGCGATCGTGGAAGAGCGCACCCGGACGCTGCAGGAAGAGGATCTCGGCGTTCTCGGCTACTGGGACTGGCTCGACAACCTCGAGCGGGGTGTCGCCGCGCATCACGCCGGCATGCTTCCCGCGTTCAAGGAGGTCGTCGAGGAACTGTTCCGGCTGAAGCTCGTCAAGGCCGTCTTCGCGACCGAGACGCTCGCGCTCGGTATCAACATGCCGGCCCGCACCGTCGTGCTCGAGAAGATGGAGAAGTTCAACGGTGAGGCGCGTGTTGCCATCACCTCGGGGGAGTACACCCAGCTCACCGGCCGTGCCGGACGACGTGGCATCGACGTGGAGGGTCACGCCGTCGTCCAGTGGACCGAGGGCATGGATCCGCAAGCGGTCGCCGCCCTCGCATCGCGACGGACATACCCCCTGAACTCGAGCTTCCGACCGACGTACAACATGGCAGTCAACCTGATCGATCTGTTCGGCAAGCCGCGAGCTCGACAGATCCTCGAATCGTCGTTCGCGCAGTTCCAGGCCGACCGTTCGGTCGTCGGTCTCGCCAGGCAGGTCAGGGAGGCCGAGGAGTCGCTCGGCGGGTACCAGAAGTCGATGGCCTGCGAGCACGGCGACTACACGGAGTATGCGGCGATCCGGCGCGAACTCAGCGATCTCGAGAAGAAGAACCGTCAGGACTCGCACGCGCCTCGTGCCTCTCGCGAAAAGCGGATGAAGCGCATCCAGTCGCTGCGCACCAGCATGCAACGGCACCCGTGCCACCGGTGCCCTGATCGCGAGGCGCACGCGCGGTGGGCTGAACGCTACTGGAAGCTCAAGCGCCAGACCGACCGCATCCGGCGTCAGATCGAGACGCGCACCGGCACCGTCGCCCGCGTCTTCGACCGTGTGGTCGAGGTGCTCGAGACGCTCGACTACCTCTCGGACACGTCGGGGGAGACCGCCCTCACCGAGGCGGGGCGAACGATGCGACGCATCTACGGCGAACGCGACCTGCTGGTCGCCGAGTCGTTGCGTCAGGGGCTGTGGCGCAACCTCGACGCGCCTTCGCTCGCCGCCATGGCCTGCTGCCTGGTCTACGAACCGCGTCGCGACGAGGCGAACTCCGGAGAACGAGGTCTTCCGCGCGGGGCGTTCCGTCTCGCGTACGAGAAGACGACGACGCTCTGGGCCGAGCTCGATGACCTCGAGAAGGACCACCATCTGCCGGGCAGCGAGCCTCTGGCGGCCGGTCTCGCCGGGGCGATGCACGCCTGGGCACGCGGCGGCGCGCTCGACCGCGTGCTGGTCGACGCCGACATGGCGGCCGGCGATTTCGTGCGCTGGGCGAAGCAGACGATCGATCTGCTCGACCAGCTGTCGATCGTCGCCGAGGATGCCGACACCGCGCGCACCGCCCGCGCAGCGCTCGATGGTGTGCGCCGTGGCATCGTCGCGTACTCCTCGATGTGAGAATGAGAGGGATGTCCGAATCCCGCGCGCTCTCGCGCCCTCTCCTGCCACTGTGGGCCGCCGCGATCGCCGCAGCGGTCGCTGCCGTCCTGATGTTCTTCGCCTACCCGGGCGCCGCGGTCTGGCTGCTCGCCTTCCCTGCGACGGCTCTGTTGCTGCTCTCGCTGATCGGTCGGCGGTTCGGCGGCGCGCTCACGGTCGGACTCGTCTACGGCATCCTGTTCTTCGCCCTGTTGGTGTCCTGGACCTCGCGATACCTCGGGCCGGTGCCGTGGGCTGCGCTCAGCGTGTTGGAAGGCGCGCTGACCGCTCTCGCACTGATCCCGATCGCTCTGGCGTACCGCTGGGTGCCGCGCGCGTTCCCCTCGGCCGCCGCCCGTCTGTTCCTGCTGCCAGTGGTCGTGGCAGCGCTGTGGGTCGGGCGAGAGCTCTTCATCGGAACCTGGCCGTATGGCGGCTTCCCGTGGGCTCGAATCGGTATGAGCCAAGCGCAGAGCCCGCTCGCGTCGCTCTCCTCATGGGTCGGCGTGAGCGGTCTCGGGTTCCTCATGGTGCTGCTGGTCGCGATGGTCGTCGAGGTCGTCCGGCTGCGTGCCTGGCGGCGACCGCTGCCGCTCGTCGTCCCAGCGGCGCTGGTCCTCGTGCTCGCCTTCACGCCGATCTTCCCCACCGCGGATGCCGGCACCATGCGGATCGCCGCAGTGCAGGGGAACGGCCCGACCGGGTACTTCGACCAGCGGGAACCCTACTCGGTGATCGACGCGCAGACCGAGGCCACCGAGCCGCTGTATGGGGAGGACGTCGACCTCCTGGTGTGGCCGGAGGGATCGCTCGACACCGATCCATTCCAGAACGAGACGCTCGCCCGACGGATGACGCTGATCACCACGCGCATCGGTGCACCGCTGCTCGCGAACGCGGCGACCGGCCGCGCCGACCGATACTTCAACACCTCGCTGCTGTGGACCGATGCCGGGGGAGCGACGCAGCTGCACGACAAACGTCACCCGGTGCCCTTCGGCGAATACGTACCTGACCGCGCCTTCTTCAATGCCTTGGCTCCCGATCTCATCGGTCTCATCCAGCGCGAGTACACTCCCGGCGAGAACCCGCCGATCGTCGACATCGACGGCGTCGCAGTCGGTCTCGCGATCTGCTTCGACGTGATCTATGACGACGTGATCCTCGAAGGGATGAACGCCGGCGCGCAGGTGCTCGTCTTCCAGACGAACAATGCGGATTTCCGCGGCACCGATGAGAACCTGCAGCAGCTCGCCTTCGCGCGCATGCGGGCGATCGAGACCGGACGAAGCGTGGTCAACGTCTCAACCGTCGGCACGAGTCAGATCATCCGGCCGAACGGCGAGACGGTGACGAGCCTCGACGCCGACGAGTCGGGCGCGATGCTGGAGGATGTCGACCTGCGCACTGGACTGACGGCCGGCATCGTGCTCGGCCCCTGGGTGCAGCAGGTGCTGCTATGGGGCGGTCTGATCACACTCCTCGTGGGATGGTGGCGCAGCAGACGCCGCTGACATCGTCGCGCGGAACCACCCTCGCGTAACTTACGAATGGTAAGTTACTAAGGGTAAGTTCTTCGCATCGATCAGAGGGGCAGAAATGCACGCCGTATCGGAAACCGAACCCCGGAGACGTCTGACCAAGCCCGACCGTCACGCCCAGCTGCTGGACACGGCGCGCACGCTCATCCGCGAGGAGGGCACGGACGAGCTCTCGCTGGGGCGTCTCGCCGAGCGAGCAGGGGTGACCAAGCCGCTCGTGTACGACCACTTCGGCGACCGCGCGGGGGTGCTCGCCGAGCTCTACCGGGAGTTCGAGCATCGTCAGCGTCAGACGTTGCGCGACGCGCTCCATGGGGCGGCTCCAGATCTGTCCACGACCGCAGCCCTCGTCGCCGGCGCCTACGTCGACTGCAGCCTCGCCGAGGGCAGAGAGCTCGCCGACGTGGTCGCTGCCCTCGCCGGTTCGTCGACGCTCCGCCGGCTCAGGGAGGAGGCCGAGCAGGCCTACCTCGACATGTGCCGCGCTGCGCTCGAGCCGTCTTCGGGCTCGCTGGACGCCGCCGGGTTGCGGGCGCTCATCGGTGCGGGTGACGCGCTCGCCCGGGCCGCCCTCGCCGGATCGATCGGCACCGATCGCGCACGCGACGCCCTCACGACGGTGGTGCTCGCCATCGCGACCGAACACCGCTCCCAGGAACGCGAGGACGCACGATGACCATCAGCCACACGCCCACGCCAGGCAGCGCCCTGTGGCTGTACGCCCACCCGCGTCACGGGTCGTTCAACCATCGGCTCTTCGAGGAGGGCACGACGGCTCTGAGGGAGCGGTACGCCGTCGCGACCTCCGACCTGCACGCGCAGGGCTTCGACCCGGTGCTGAGTGTTGGTGATCTCGGCGACCTCGCGGCGATACCGGGCAACCTCGCCGAGCAGGCAGGGGAGGCCTACCTCCGCGGCCAGGCCGCCGCCGACGTGCTCGCGGAGCAGTCGAAGCTCGCCGACGCCGAACTGCTCGTGATCCAGTTCCCACTGTGGTGGTACGGGATGCCCGCCATCTTGAAGGGCTGGTTCGATCGGGTGCTCACGAGCGGGTTCGCGTACGGAGACATGGACCCGGATCTCGGGGTGCCGCGTCGCTACGGTGAAGGCGGCCTCACCGGGCGAAAGGCACTGATCGTGGTGACCGCGGGGGAGGACGCACGGTCGATCGGCCCACGCGGCATCAGCGGAGACCTCGACGCGCTGCTGTTCCCGCTGACCCACGGCACGCTCTGGTACGTGGGCATCGACGTGCTCGACCTGCACGTGATCCATGACGCTGACGCGCTCGACACGGATGCAGTCGAACGTGAGGTGACACGTCTCCGTGACCGACTGCAGACGATCGATGCGGAGGCCGTGCAGCCGTTCCGGCGGCTGCGCGATGGCGACTACGCGGGGACCCGAGCGCTTCGACCGGATCTCCTACCCGGTCGAACCGACCTCGGGATCCACCTCGACGCCGGCCGGTAGCACGCGACGACGCGCAGGCGCACAGCAGAACGCGACGGCGGATCACCCGATCCGTCGTCGCGTTCGTGGTGCAGCGGGTCAGGCCCCGATCTTCTCCCGAGTGGGGTCTTCGCCGGCGCCTCGGCGGGCGCGGATGAAGGCCAGGCGCTCCTCGAGGAGCTCTTCGAGCTCGGCACGGGTGCGGCGCTCCAGCAGCATGTCCCAGTGGGTACGCGCCGCCTTCTCGTCGGTGACCTCGAGCGTCACGGCCTGGCCGTCGACGTTCAGTCGTGCCTCCGCGCCGCAGGAGCGGCATTCCCAGGTCTGGGGCGGCTCGGCGTCGGCCGCGAACATGAGGTTCGTAACGTGGCCGCACGTGTCACAGGTATAGGTGGTTTCACGGCGCTCCATGAAAACGACGCCCTCTTCGCTCTGTAGGCTCTGGGCGCCGAGTCGGATGCCGCGCAGGCTGCGATCTGCCATTGTGTGGTCCTCTCGTCGCTGTCAGGTATAACGCTCCAGCCTGTGGGCTTCATCCATGCGAGCGACTTCTCGGCCGGATTCACAGCGGAATCCCAGCGCAGGAGGTTATGGGCGGCGTGGCGGCTCGATATCGCGCACGACCTCTACAGCGATATCGGCGCGGTCGGTCACGATCCCGTCGACACCGGCGAGCACAAGTCGGCGCATGGCCTCGGGCTCGTTCACGGTCCACACGTGCACCTCGACCCCCTCACGGTGCGCAGCGCGCAGCACTGCAGGCGTCAGCACCTGGAGCCGGCCGTGACGCTCCGGGATCTGGAGCGCATCGATCTCTCTCAGAGCCCGAGACGACGAGACCCGGAGCGCCGAGAGCGCCCGGACCGCAGCGATCGTCCAGCTGCCTCCCGAAGTCGCTGGGCGGATCGATGCTCCTGCCCGCACCGTGGCGGCGACCGTGGCTCGACGGTTCGCGTCTGAGAAGCTCGTCACGAGCACGCGGTGCGTGTGCTCGGCCAGGATCGGGCCCAGCAGATCGGTTGCGGCAGCTGTCTTCACATCGATGTTGAACCGCGTCAGCGGAAAGGAATCGAGCGCGTCGGCGACGGTGAGCAGGCCACCGTGATCTGCAAACAACAGTGCAAGTTCGCGCGTCCGCACCTCTCGGACGGACCGGGGGTCGCCGGTGAGCCGCTCGATCGTCGCGTCGTGGAACAGCACCACGTCACCGTCAGCGGTGACCTGGCAGTCAGTCTCGATGAACTCGGCGCCCGCCGCGTGGGCAGCGGCGAAGGCGGCTGCGGAGTTCTCCCAGACACCGGAGTCCTCGCCCACCGAGGTCACAAGACCGCGATGCGCGAGGACTCTGGGGTGCTGTGCCTTCTCGAAGTACGGGTGCGTCACACGCCGGGAGGGGTGTTCGTCGGCGCCTGGCCGGGCTTGGGCGTGAACGCGCTGCCGATGCCCTTCAGCGCCTCCGTGAGCTCACTCGGAATGATCCACAGCTTGTTCGACTGGCCCTCGCTGATCTTCGGCAGCATCTGCAGGTACTGGTAGGCCAGCAGCTTGTCGTCCGGTGCGCCCTGGTGGATCGCGGTGAAGACGTTCTGAATGGCTTCGGCCTCACCCTGTGCACGCAGCACGGCCGCCTGCTTGTCACCTTCAGCTCGGAGGATCTCCGCCTGACGCGAGCCCTCGGCCTCGAGGATGGCGGACTGCTTGGTTCCCTCCGCGGTCAGGATCGCCGCTCGACGGTCACGCTCCGCGCGCATCTGCTTCTCCATCGAGTCCTGGATGGAGATGGGCGGGTCGATCGCCTTGAGCTCGACCCGGCCGACGCGGATGCCCCACTTGCCGGTCGCCTCATCGAGGACCACACGCAGCTGCCCGTTGATGTTGTCACGGCTGGTGAGGGCCTCCTCGAGGTTCAGTCCACCCACGACGTTACGGAGCGTCGTCGTCGTGAGCTGCTCCACCGCACCGAGGTAGTTCGCGATCTCGTAGGTCGCCGCTCGCGCGTCGGTGACCTGGAAGTAGACGACCGTGTCGATCGAGACCACGAGGTTGTCCTCGGTGATCACCGGCTGCGGCGGGAAGGACACGACCTGCTCGCGCATGTCGATCAGGGGCCGAAGACGATCGATGAACGGTACGAGGATGTTCAGACCCGGCATGAGGGTCTTGTGGTACCGGCCGAGCCGCTCCACGACCCCGGCTGTCGCCTGGGGGATGATCCTGATCGAGCGGGCGAGGGTGACCACCACGAAGATGATCACCGCGATCACGAGTATCCAACCGATGGCCGCGGGGATGAACGAGGCGTCGTCCATGAGGTTCTCCTAGTCGTTGACGGGACGGACTGTGGCGGTCGCCCCGGTGATCGCCGTGACGGCGATCGGTGAGCCCTGGGGGATCGGCACGGAAGTGGATGTGCGGGCGGTCCAGGTGTCGCCGTTGCTGAGCTTGACCTGGCCGGAGATCTGCGTGATGTCGTGGAGAGCGATGCCGCGGAGGTCGATGAGTGCGTCGACGTTCGATTTCGTCGGGTCCTCCCCGCGACGCAGTCTCTTGAGCAGGGGTGGTCGCAGGAAGAGGATGAAGAGCGCGGCCGCGGCGGCGGCGATGAGCACTTGGACCCAGATCGGGATGCCCACGAAGTCGGTCACGAGACCGACGAGGCTGCCGAAGCTCAACATCAGGAAGGTGAAGTCGAGGGTCAGCATCTCGATCACGAGAAAGAGGGCGATCAGGACCAGCCACCCGATCCATGCCCATTGGTCGATGAACTGTACGAATGTCGCGAAGTTGTCCATGCGGCCTCCTTTGGCGTCAACCTATCATGCGGGTGTGACGTCGCCGGGGTGCCGCGAGGCGGTCTTGATAGTCTGGGAACGCCGCGTGATCGCGGCGTTTCACGCATCAAGAGGAGTCACCGTGACCGACGTTCTTCCCGCAGGATCTCTCGACGGCAAGGTCGCTCTTGTCACCGGCTCGTCTCGCGGGATCGGAGCCGACACGGTGCGCTACCTGGCACAGGCCGGAGCCGACGTCGTCATCAACTTCCGCAACAAGGCGCCTCGTGCGGAGAAGCTCGCCGCCCAGCTCCGCGAATTCGGACGCCGCGCGCTCGTCGTCGGCGCCGACCTCACCGATCCGGAGTCGATCGCAGCGATGTTCGACGCGGTACGCGCCGAGTACGGTCGCCTCGACGTGCTGGTCCTGAACGCTTCCGGCGGCATGGAGTCCGGTATGGCCGAGGACTACGCGCTCACCCTCAACCGCGATGCGCAGGTCAACGTGCTGGAGGCCGCGACGCCGTTGCTCGGTGAGGGCTCGCGCGTCGTGTTCGTGACCAGCCACCAGGCGCACTTCATCCGCACCACCCCGACCATGCCGGAGTACGAGCCCGTCGCACTGTCGAAGCGAGCTGGCGAAGACGCGCTGCGCGAGCTGATCCCCGGCCTCGCCGAGAAGGGCGTCGGCTTCACCGTCGTCTCCGGCGACATGATCGAGGGCACCATCACCGCGACGCTGCTGGAGCGCGCCAACCCGGGTGCGATCGCCGAGCGGCGCGAGTCTGCCGGCAAGCTCTACAACGTCTCGGAGTTCGCCGCAGAGGTCGCACAGGCAGCCGTCGACCCGGTGCCGGCCGACAACACGCGTCTCGTCGGCGACGTCAGCGCGTTCGCTGCCGAGTAGTCCCATCCATGCGAGAACGGCCCCGTCCTGCAGCAGCAGGGCGGGGCCGTTCTCATCCGGTTCGAGGAGCGGATCAGACCGTGGTCTCCGACTGCACCGCCGCGACGAAGTCCTTGCCGTCGCGGCCGAGCGTGATCGCGCGAATGATCTGGACGATGCCGAGTGCGACCAGCGATATGCCGAAGAAGAGCCAGATCGCGAGGCCCGCGATGAGCGGCGAGAACAACACCACGACGCCGGCGATGATGCTGAGCAGCGCGTAGAGCAGGGTCCAGACGCGCGAACCGTCCTGTCCGAGCAGCGACAGGGACACCACGCCGTCGATGATCCAGCTGATGCCGATGAAGATCACGACCACGAGCGCGAGTGTCGCCGCGGCGACGCCGAGGTTGGCGAAGGCGATCACGCCTGCCGCGATGTAGAAGAGGCCCAGCACGATGTGGCCGACGCGCGCCCAGCCACCGCGGGCATGGGAGAAGATGCCGAGACCGATGTAGACGAGACCGGCGACGACGAGATAGGAGGCGAAGATCGCGGTCACGATGACGGCGGACTTCACGGGCCAGACGAGCAGCACGATGCCTGCGATGAGGGCGATGACGCCGGAGACGGCGAGCGTGATGCGGATCGACTTGAAGAGCGATTTCGCTCCGGAGAGTGCTTCGGACATGGGAGATGCCTTTCTGGGAGAATCCTGTGAGGGCGTCTTCAGGGTATCGCTCGCGATGCGCATCATGGGGGAGGACCGCAGAAGTGCGTCGTATCCCGTCATTCCGCGTGATGCACCGTCATGGCAGGATCATCTCGTGACTCCACCAGACGATTCCCGCCTCCGCGATCTCGCGGTGATGCGGAGAGTCCGGGATCGCATCGATCGGGAGTACGCCGAGCCCCTCGATGTGGAGGCGCTCGCGCGTGGCGTGCACATGTCTGCCGGACACCTGAGCCGGCAGTTCCGCGAGGCGTACGGAGAGTCTCCGTACTCGTATCTGATGACGCGCCGCATCGAGCGGGCGATGGCCCTGCTGCGCCGTGGCGACCGCAGCGTGACGGAGGTCTGCTTCGATGTCGGATGCTCGTCGCTCGGCACGTTCAGCACCCGGTTCACGGAGCTCGTCGGAGTCCCACCCAGCGTGTACCGTGAACGAGCCGCCACCGTGGAAGGCATCCCTGTCTTCCAGGCCAAGCACGTGACCAGACCGATCAGGAATCAAGAAGCGCCCCGAACGGGCGCACATCTAGCGTGAACACCATGAACATCAGCATCCACTACGCATTCCTTCCGCACACCGACGCCGACGCGGCACTCGGCTTCTACCGCGACGCGCTCGGATTCGAGGTGCGCAACGACGTGGGGTACGACGGCCTCCGCTGGCTCACGGTCGGCCCGACCGGGCAGCCGGAGACGTCGATCGTGCTGCATCCGCCGGCAACAGACCCCGGAATCACGGATGCCGAGCGCCAGACCATCCTCGAGCTGATCGCGAAGGGCAGCTACGGCGCCCTCACGCTGGCGAGCGATGACCTCGACGCGCTCTTCGACCGACTCGTCGAGCACGGGGCGGATGTCGTGCAAGAGCCCATGGATCAGCCCTACGGCGTGCGGGACTGCGCCTTCCGCGACCCCGCAGGCAATCTGCTCCGAATCAATCAGGCCGGCTGAGCCCCTCAGCCTCGAACACCAAGGATGCCGATGTCCTCTCCTGCCCCACACGCCGCCGACAGCCACGACCTCATCCGTGTGCAGGGCGCACGCGAGAACAACCTCAAGGAGGTCAGCGTCGATATCCCGAAGCGACGGCTGACGGTGTTCACCGGGGTGTCGGGGTCCGGCAAGAGCTCGCTCGTCTTCGACACCATCGCGGCCGAGTCGCGTCGCATGATCGACGAGACGTACAGCGCGTTCGTGCAGGGCTTCATGCCCTCGGTGCCGCGTCCGGACGTCGACGTGCTGGAAGGACTCACGACGGCGATCATCGTGAATCAGGAGCGGCTCGGTGCGAACCCGCGCTCGACCGTCGGCACCGTCACCGATGCGAATGCGATGCTGCGCATCCTGTTCAGCAAGCTCGGTACCCCGTACATCGGCGGACCGACCGCGTTCTCGTTCAACATCCCGACGCAGCGGGCGAGCGGCGTGATGACAGGGCCGGGCGGTGAGAAGAAGATCGTGAAGGATGCGATCTACCTCGGCGGCATGTGCCCGAGGTGCGAGGGCAGGGGAGCGGTATCGGATCTCGACCTTGCGCAGGTCGTCGATGAGTCCAAATCGTTGGACGAGGGCGCGATCATGGTCCCCGGGTACACGGCTGACGGCTGGATGGTGAAGGGGTTCTCCCAGTCCGGTTTCTACCCGGGCGACAAGCCGATCGAGCAGTTCACCGAGAAGCAGCGGCATCTGTTCCTGTACGGCGAGGTCACCAAGGTGAAAATCTCCGGCATCAACATGACCTACGAGGGGCTGATCCCGAAGATCACGAAGTCGATGCTCTCGAAGGACCTCGATGCGCTGCAGCCGCACGTCCGTGCATTCGTCGAGCGGGTCGCGACCTTCGCCGTCTGTCCTGAATGCGACGGCACCCGACTCACCGAGGGCGCGCGCTCATCGAAGATCGATGGGGTGAGCATCGCCGACGCGTGCCGGATGCAGGTCACCGATCTCGCGGCCTGGGTGCGCGGTCTCGACCTTCCGGGTGCCGGGCCGCTGCTCGAAGCGCTGAGCGCCAACCTCGACGCCTTCGTCACGCTCGGCCTCGGGTACCTCAGCCTGGAGCGCCCGTCCGGCACACTGTCAGGGGGAGAGGCGCAGCGCATCAAGATGCTGCGACACCTCGGCTCATCGCTGACCGACATCACCTACGTGTTCGACGAGCCGACGATCGGTCTGCACCCGCACGACATCCAGCGCATGAACGGTCTGCTGCTGCAGTTGCGCGACAAGGGGAACACCGTGCTCGTGGTCGAGCACAAGCCCGAGACCATCGTGATCGCTGATCATGTCGTCGATCTCGGACCCGGCGCCGGCAGCGGCGGCGGCGAGATCTGCTTCGAGGGGTCGGTCGACGGCCTCAAGGCCAGCGGCACACGGACGGGCGAGCACCTCGACGACCGCGCCACACTGAAGGATGCTGTCCGCAGCGGTGACGGGGCGATCGAGGTGCGCGGCGCGACAGCCAACAACCTGCAGAACGTCGACGTCGACATCCCGATGGGTGTGCTCAGTGTGATCACCGGCGTCGCAGGGTCGGGCAAGAGCTCGCTCATCCACGGATCAGTGACGAAGCGCGAGGGTGTCGTCGCGATCGACCAGGCCGCGATCAAGGGTTCGCGCCGGAGCAACCCGGCAACGTACACGGGGCTGCTGGAGCCGATCCGCAAAGCGTTCGCGAAGGTCAACGGTGTGAAGCCGGCGCTGTTCAGCGCCAACTCCGAAGGGGCATGCCCGACGTGCAAGGGCGCCGGTGTGATCGTCACCGAACTCGGGTTCATGGACTCGATCGAGACGCCGTGCGAGGACTGCGGGGGCAAGCGCTTCCAGGCCGCCGTGCTCGAGTACAAGCTCGCAGGCAAGGACATCACCGAAGTGCTCGACCTGCCCGTCTCGGACGCACGGGCGTTCTTCTCCGAGGGCGAGGCCAAGCTGCCCGCTGCCACCGCGATCCTGGGGCGACTCGACGACGTCGGCCTCGGGTATCTCTCGCTCGGACAGCCGTTGTCGACGCTCTCGGGCGGTGAACGGCAGCGCATCAAGCTGGCGATCCAGATGGGGGAGAAGGGCGACATCTACGTGCTCGACGAGCCGACGACGGGCCTCCACCTGGCTGACGTCGACAAGATCCTCGGGTTGCTCGATCGTCTGGTCGAGTCGGGGAAGACCGTGATCGTGATCGAACACCACCAGGCCGTGATGGCGCATGCCGACTGGATCATCGACATCGGCCCGGGAGCCGGGCACGACGGCGGACGTGTCGTGTTCGAAGGAACCCCAGCCGACTTGGTCTCCCAACGATCCACACTGACGGGGGAGCACCTGGCGGCCTACGTCAGCGGGTGATTCATTTCCCAAGATTCCCCATTTACGGGGGTTTTGTCGTCGAATGACAGCAGATAGCGTTCTCTTGACTGATCCACTCAGCAAGGGAGCACTGATGACCATTCGAATCCCGCGATTCTTCGATCGCACTCACGATTCATCGACGACGATGTCCGACCGACCGAAGCGCAACGCGGCCCGAAGCGGTCTCCTCGCCGTCGTCGGCGCACTCTGCATCGGTGTCTTCACGCTGGGCGCCACGCAGGCGGCAGAGGCCGCGGTGTATCGCTACAACGTGTTGAACGTGACGTCCACCTCGAACTCGATCGGGGGAGTGATCGCGAGTTGCAGGATCACGACCGGAGGCGGCACGTGCGTCATCACGAAGGGGAAGACCGCGACCAGGAACATCGAGCTCAGCGTCGGGGCGAGTCGGGCGAGTGTGTCTGCCGGACTGAAGATCAGCGCGACCTCGAGCGTCACGACGACCGTGGGATGCACATCTCCGCCCCTGAAGAGTGGCCAGACCTGGAAGGCGCACTCCGTCGGCACGAAGTACCGCTACAACCTCCAGAAGCAGGAGGCATACAAGCCGCGGATCGGGCCGACCTACTGGAAGACGGTTGAGACGAGCGGCAAACTGACGGCATTCAACCCGTCGCCTTCGGCGATCTCGTGCGGACTCTGACCCCGACTGGCCTGGCAGCCTGCGCAGCACTGATCGTGTGCTGCGCAGGGTTGGCCGGCTGCGCACCCACTGGCCTGCCGACGGACGAGGCTGTCAGAAAGCCGCTCAACACGGTGTCGGATGCTGTGCCGGAGACATCGCTGCTCCTGATTCAAGACGTGTCGCCGCGCGTCGGAGAACCTGCGTCCTATACGACCACAGCAGCGCAGGCACAGTGGATCGTGGTCGCGGCGTGCGCTGACAACGAGTATCTGAGTGCGGCGAAGTCCGTCGAGGTCGCCGTGATCCCGAAGGCGAGTCTGTCGTCGGCGGTGCGCAAGGAGCTCTCAGATGGTGCGTTCGACGACGCCGTGGATTGCCAAGGACGCGAGTACCGCTGACGCGTCAGTCTTTCCGCGCGATGATCGTGTAGGTGCAGGGGAGCAGGTTGCGCTCGGCTTCCGGCCAGGCGTACCCGCCCGGCACTTCGACCATGCGTGGGCTGAACTGCCACGGGAGCATCCGCCCCTCATCGAAGTGCAAGAGGCGCAACCCCGCACCGAGCAGTGCCCCCAAGATCTCGGACAGCGGGTGTGGCCACTCGTAGGTGCGAGGATGGGCGACCTTTCCATCACCCACGTACGTCGACTCCTCATCCCACTGCTGCGCGCGCCCGTCGCCGAAGTAGGGGTACCGCGTGGTGAGACCCTGCGCGTTCTC
Source organism: Microbacterium oxydans (assembly GCF_000956525.1). GTDB lineage: Bacteria > Actinomycetota > Actinomycetes > Actinomycetales > Microbacteriaceae > Microbacterium > Microbacterium oxydans_A. The sequence goes on along the minus strand of NZ_JYIW01000026.1, from coordinate 498,861 downwards.
GTCGAGCGCGTACAGCGCTGGGTGACCGTCTCGGATGAAGAATGTTCCGCCCGCGCGAATCAAGGCGCTGACCTGTGCGGCCCAGCGATCGAGATCCTGCAGCCAGGTGATCGTCCCGATGCTCGTGTAGACGACGTCGAAGTCGCCGTCCACGGCGCTTCGGGCGTCCAACACATCGGTCTGCACCCATCGTGCGTCGACCCCGGCGCGGTCCGCGAGCGTCGACGCGACCCCGAGCGCCGACGGCGAGAAGTCGACGCCGGTCACGCGAGCTCCGGCACGCGCCAGTGACACCGTGTCGGTGCCGATGTGGCATTGCAGGTGGCACAGGTCGAGTCCTGACAGGCTGTTCGACGGCAGGAACGGTTCAAGAACCGCCACGTCATGCCGGACGACGTCGCTGAGGTGATCCGGATCGTCGTAGGCGTCGAGCCCGTATGCCGACTCGTGCAGCGGTACGCGATCCTCCCAGTTCTCCTGGTTGGCCTGCCGCGCTGCATCCCAGCCGATCTCCACATTCTGTCCGGTCATCGTATGAGCCTATCCACCCCTTCTGCCTCTTTTCGATAACACCGATAATGCACATTATGTCAGCACGACGAGGAGAGGTGGGCGTGGAAGGGACGTCAGTCTGGTGAAATCGGGCACCTCCCCGGCCGGAAGTCCCCCTGATGCGTTCGCCGATGCAGGCGTAGTGTCGCGACATGATCACCGACGATCCCACGGTCACGAATCCTGATCACTACCGCACGCTCTGGGAGAACGACTTCGTGCGCGTCCTCGAGTACACCGATGAGCCTGGAGATCGGACGACCCCGCACGATCATCCGAACAGCGTCATGGTCACGCTCAGTGACTTCTCGCGTCGACTGACGGCCGGCGAACGGACATTCGACACGGCGCTCACCGCTGGACAGGCCGTCTGGTTGCCGTCCCAGCGTCACGCCGGCGAGAACACCGGCACGACGCCGACGCACTCCATCCTCATCGAACTCAAGGGCGATGCTGCGGGCGAGCTGTCATCCGCTCCCCTCGGCCCGCAACATCCTGCCTAGGGCGTGTCTGACAATGAGCGAGCCGTAGCCAATGTCCGTCTTCAGGGGAATGTGGTGCAGTTGGCCTATGGATTCAATGCTTCGAGGACGTGAAGTGAGCGTTCACAACGTTCATCGGCTGGAGCTGACGGCGCGGCTCGTCAATGTCGTCGCGATCGTCGGTGTGGGCGCTGCGATTGTCTGGTTCGGGTTCGCCGCCGCCCATGCGTCTGGTGCTCACATGGCCGCGGCCAGCGCGATGTTCGCGGCATTGGCCAGCGGGTGGTCGGGCGCTTTCGCTGCTATCAGGGCAAAGCTGAAGTCTGGCGAGGCGACTCCGACTTGATTGAGTTTGCTCGTCCATGATGAGAACAGGCCGCGATGACCGACGCACACCCGCTGAACCACCGGTCGATCGCATGAGACCACACCGCGTGCATCCCGCATGGTGGGTTGCCGCTGTCGCATTCCTCGCCCTGCTCGCTGCCGCCGGATTCCGAGCGGCACCTGGTGCGTTGATGGTGCCGCTGCACGAAGAGTTCGGCTGGTCGACCACGGTCATGTCGCTCGCGGTCAGCATCAACCTCCTCCTGTACGGGCTCACCGCGCCGTTCGCGGCCGCCCTGATGGACCGGTTCGGCATCCGGCAGGTCGTCGCCTCAGCGCTGACTCTCGTCGCACTCGGCGCCGGCGGCAGCATCCTGATGACCGCGTCCTGGCAGTTGCTGCTCTTCTGGGGCGTGCTCATCGGTCTCGGCACCGGATCGATGGCGCTCGTGTTCGCCGCGACGATCGCGAACCGGTGGTTCGTGCAACGGCGCGGACTCGTGATGGGCATCCTGACCGCCGGATCGGCCACCGGACAGCTCATCTTCCTGCCACCCCGTCGCCGCGCTTGCAGAAAGCGCCGGTTGGCGGGCCGCCTCCCTGCTCGTCGCCGCGGTCGCACTAGCCGCGGTGCCGGTCGTCTGGCTGGTGCTGCGCGATCATCCGGAGGACCGTGGTGTTCTCCCCCTCGGCGCTGATCCCGCGACCTTCACTCCGCCGGCGCGAGCCACCGGGAACGCTGCCGTGCGAGCGCTCGACGGGCTGCGGTTCGCATCCAAGAAGCCCTCGTTCTGGGCTCTGGTTTTCGCGTTCGCGATCTGCGGCGCGACCACGAACGGCCTGATCGGCATCCACTTCATCCCCTCTGCGCACGACCATGGCATGGCCACCACGACGGCGGCGGGCCTCCTCGCCGTCGTCGGCATCTTCGACATCGCGGGCACGATCGCATCCGGCTGGCTCACCGATCGCTTCGATCCGCGCATCCTGCTCGTCACGTATTACGCGTTCCGGGGCGTCGGACTCGTGCTCCTCCCCTGGCTCCTGTCTGATGTGGTGCATCCGAGCATGGTGCTGTTCATCGTGATCTACGGACTGGACTGGGTGGCGACCGTGCCGCCGACCGCGGTGTTGTGCCGTGAGATCTTCGGCGACCGCGGCACCATCGTGTTCGGCTGGGTCTTCGCGGCGCACCAGATCGGGGCAGCTGTCGCCGCACTCGGCGCCGGCGTGATCCGCGACACCTTCGGCACGTATACCTACGCATGGTGGGGTGGTGCAGCCCTCTGCGCGATCGCCGCGCTGCTCTCACTCGTCGTGCGCCGAACGCCCGCGGCGACCACGGAACAGAGCGACTGAGCGAGTGGCACGAGCATGACGTCAGAGCGATGTGGTTGACTGACTGCCGTTTGCAAACCGGTGCTGTCGGATGACAGCGCCCTTGAAGGGGGAATTTCATGAACCGTCGTCTCGCAGCCCTGACGATCGCAGCCGTCGCCGTGCTCGGTCTCACGGCATGTTCCGGAACGCCCGGCGCCCCAGAGGACACCGCGTCCTCGAACCAGACTGCTGCTCCCACAGCGGAGAGCTCCGACCAGAGCATCGCCGACGCGTGCGCCAGCGCTGCCGCTCAAGTGCAGGACGCCACCAAGGACCTCACGTCGATCGACATGACCACCGCGACAGCAGACCCGCAGGGCACGATCGACACGTTCACGCAGTCCGTCGATGCCATCGGTACCGCCGCCGAATCCATTGCGAATCCCGAGGTGAAGGAAGCTGTGTCGGCGATCTACGAGGACTTCGGCGCCATGCGTGACGTCCTCTCGAAGGTTCTGATCGATCACGATCCGAGCGCTGTATCCGAATGGGCCAGCGTCTCCGCTGACGTGCAGGAGTCGGCGACCGCCATCGGCACGCTCTGCGCAGGCTGAGCCCACCCAGCATCACCGGAGCCCCGTCGACCACACGGTCGGCGGGGCTCTCTGCTGTCAGTCCGTGACTGTCCGTGGAATCGAGGGATGACGACCAGGAGTAGCGTTGAAGGGTGCAGCGCGTCCCCCTCTCCCCCGTCTCGACGCCGGGATGGCGAGCCTGGGTGATCTGGTCGGTCGGTGTCGCCGCCTACGTGCTCGCGATCACGAACCGCACCTCGCTCGGCGCCGTCGGCGTCGAGGCGGCTGACCGATTCCAGGCGGATGCCTCCACGCTCGCGCTCTTCGCCGTGGTGCAGCTCGCGGTGTATGGCGGCATGCAGATTCCGATCGGTGTGCTCCTCGACCGGTTCGGCTCACGGCCGATCATGACCATCGGGATGCTGCTGATGGCGGCCGGCCAGCTCACCATGGCCCTCTCCCCCAGCATCGGCGTCGCGATCATCGCTCGTGTGCTGCTCGGCGCAGGAGATGCGGCGATCTTCCCAGCCGTTCTCCGTCTCGTCGCGACCTGGTTCCCCGCACAGCGCGGCCCGCTCATGGTGCAGTTCACCGGCATCCTCGGTCAGGCCGGACAGCTCATCGCGCTCGTGCCGGTCGCCGCGCTCCTGCATGCCACGAGCTGGTCGATCACGTTCGGGAGCATCGCAGGACTCGGGGTGCTGTTCACGATCCTGGTGGCGCTCGTGATCCGCAATCACCCGGCAGAGCGCGGCGCCGACGTCACCGTGAACACCGATACCGGTGTGATCCGTGTCGTGACCTCGGCGATCGACACCGGCGTCGGCATCCGCGCCGCGTGGGCGCACCCCGGTACCCGTCTGGCATTCTGGTCGCATTTCACGACACCGTTCGCCGGCACCGCGTTCGTGCTGCTCTGGGGGATGCCGTTCCTCACCGCCGCTCAGGGGCTCGACTCCGCGCACGCGGCCGGCATCATCTCGGTCTACGTGGTCGCGGGCATGGCGATGGGCCCCATCATCGGCGACCTGTCACGGCGCCTGCCCAACCACCGCTCGCTTGCACTGGTGCTCCCGGCCGTGGGTGTGCAGATGGCGGCGTGGCTGATGGTGATCGCGATGCCCGGTCCGGCTCCGATCTGGATGCTGTATCTGCTCGCCGTCGCGATCGCGACCGGCGGCCCTGCGTCGATGATCGCGTTCGACCACGCGCGAACCCACAACCCCTCGCATCGGCTCAGCACGGCGACGGGGCTGACGAACGCCGGCGGGTTCATCGCCGCGCTCATCGCGATCTTCCTGATCGGGCTCGCGCTCGACATCCAGGGCGCAGGAACACCCGAGACGTACACACTCGACGCGTTCCGAATCGCGTTCCTGATGCCGGTGCCGCTGTGGATCATCGGCGTCGTCTTCATCATCATCGAGCGCAAGCGCACCCGGATACGCGTCGGTCTCGACCCTGAGCGCCCTCGTCGCCGCTAGCTGCCGCAGCAGGTGTTGGAAGGTCTCGATGATGAGCTCGATGCTCACGTGCTCAGGGACGTCCGCGTCGCCTGCCTCGAATTCGGCGAGCTCGACACCGCGCACCGACTCGATGGGGATCGCCGCGAACAGCGCCGCGACCTCATGCGGACGCAGTCCCGCATCCACCTGGTACGCAGCAGGGATATAGCCGGGTTCGAGTACGTCCCAGTCGACGTGGATCCAGACCGGCCGGCCGTCGATGAGTTCGAGCAGCCGCTCAGGGGTGCTCTCGGCAGGAGGCAGCACCGTGACGCCGGCATCTGCGAGCAGCTCGCTCTCGGCCGGATCGATGTCCCGCCCACCGACGACGATGACCTGGGTCGGATCCAGCCCCGCGCCATGGCCGCTGTCCCAGAGCCCGCACGCCGCGGCGAGCACCATGCCGCCCAGGTAGCCGGAGTCGGTGGTGTCCGGTGTGTTGAAGTCGCCGTGCGCGTCGATCCAGAGCACGACGGCGTCCGGATGCCGCTGGGCGACCGTCGGGAGCGTGCCGAGGCTCGCAGCGCACGTGTTGGTCGCGAGCAGCGGGATGCTTCCGGCGTCGATCGACTCGCGGACGACATCGCGGAGCCCCGCGAGGGTGGCGGCCGCCTGCGGCAGGGCGACCGTCCAGTCGTCCGTCACCGCCGGGGTGGGTTCGCCGACGATCGTCGGCGTGAGTCCGAGCAGCGCTCCGAGTGCAGACGCAGTTCGTCGGGCGCCGACGAGGGCGCCATCCGTACGATCGGCCACGCGGCCCTGAGAGACGATGAGCGAGAACGGTGCGGCCATGTCTCCAGCTTCCCAGTCGAGCCGGTTCCGGGCCAAAACGCCGGTGCCCGGGCGCTTCGCCTTCACCGTCGGAGCGGCGTCCACCCCACCGGAACCGGACCGTCGAACGCTGCGCGTTCGAGATCGGCGGCGGCCGACCAGCCCTGTGCGAGCCCGGGTGTGTCGAAGGCACCGCGAGCCAGCCGCAGGCCCACGTCGTCCTGTTGCAGGCGTGGCGCTCCCCCGCGTCGAACCGACGCGCGAACGCTCCAGGCGTCATCCGCGAAGCCGCCGCCGCGGAACACACGATAGTCGTCGTACCGGGCCGGGTCGAGGAGGTCCCAGCACCATTCCCACACGTTGCCGAGGGTGTCGAAGAGCCCGTTCAGGTTCGGGATCCTGCCGCCGACGTTCTGCGGGCCTGATACGCCGTCCGCGCTGGTCCAGGCGGCGTCCGCGAGTGGCGCGTAGTGCGGTCCGACCGATCCGGCGCGGCAGGCGAACTCCCACTCTGCCTCGGTGGGAAGCCGATAGCCGTCAGCCGTGACGTCCCACGTGACCTGCTCGCCGTCGAAGAAGTAGACCTGGTCGAGTCCCTCCCACTCCGAAGCGGCGTTGCAGAAGTGAACGGCTCGCAACCAGCTGACGTCGACGGCAGGGCGGTCCGGGTGTCTGGATGCGACCCCGAGCACCTCGGCCATCTGGTCCTCGGTGACCGCATACACGCCGATCTCGAAGGTCTCCAGCACGACCGTCCGTTGGACCTTCCGTCGTGCATCGTGCAGCGTCACCGCACCCGCAGCGATGCGCTGCAGCTGGATATCGCTCATGCGGCAGCGACGATCGACTGATCCGACGCCCTCACGCGGGCGACCGCTCGACCCAGACCGGATACTTCGCAGTGCGGCCGTCTCCTGACGAGGTGCGCGTCACCCGGCGCTTGACCCACGGTCCGACGAATTGCCGGTAGTAGGCGAATCCGGCAGGGCCAGCGGCGAACGCGTCAGGCAGTGACCACCAGCTCGCCGGCGGCTCGAGGTCCAGCGCCTGCAGCACGCGGGCGGCGACTCGATGATGTCCTGCCGCATTCATGTGCAGACGGTCCGCGGACCAGTACACACTGCGGGAGAGCTCGGTGTCCGGCCAGTTCAGCGCTTGCACGACGTCGGGTCGATCCTCGATGCGACGCAGCACCGCTTCGGAGAGCTGGTCGCCGCGTCGCTGCACCAGGTCGCCCATCGGCAGCTGTGCGCTCGGGTTCGCACCCGACAGCAGGATCACCGTCACGCCCTCCTCGTCGCAGCGGCGCAGCACTCGACTGAAAGCATCCGCGACGTGCTCGAGATCCGCGCGCGGACGGAGCATGTCGTTCCCGCCTCCGTTGAACGACAGGTGCGTCGGGTGCAGGGCGAGCGCGAACTCGAGCTGCTCGTCGACGATCGGCCAGGCGAGCCTGCCGCGGATCGCGAGGTTCGCGTACTGGATCGGGTGCCCTGCGGCATCCGCCCAGCCCTGTGCCACCAGATCGGCCCAGCCGCGTTCGCTGCCGTCCGGCAGCACGTCGCCGACTCCTTCCGTGAAGGAATCGCCGATGGCCACGTAGCGTACGTCTGTCACCCGCCCAGCCTATTCCTGCTGGAGGCGCCGACCGCTCTCATCGATCGTCGAGGGCGACGCCGCCACGATCCTGCAGCCCCCACGCGGCGGCAGCCGCGACGAGGAAGCACGCACCGAAGATGACGAAGAGCAGCGGCGCGCCACCGGCGAGCAGCAGCGCCGGGACAGCAAGCGGAGCGATGATCGAGGCGATCCGGCCCACGCCGGCCGCCCACCCCGCACCGGTCCCCCGCAACGACGTCGGATAGACCTCCGGGGTCACCGCGTACAGCGCACCCCACGCACCGAGGTTGAAGAACGACAACGCCATGCCGGAGGCGATGATCGCGCCCTCGGTAGATGCCGTCCCGAAGAACACGGCCGAGACCGCAGAGCCGACCAGGAAGACCGAGAGTGTCGTGCGTCGGCCCCACACCTCGATCAGCCACGCGGCGACGGCGTACCCGGGAAGCTGCGCCAGCGTGATGATGAGCGTGAAGCCGAAGGACCGGACGAGATCGAACCCCGCGTCGACGAGGATGCTCGGGATCCAGATGAACGCCCCGTAGTAGGCGAAGTTCACACACAACCACACGACCCAGAGGCAGAGGGTTCGGACCCGGAACTCACGACTCCAGAGTGTCGTGACCCTGGCCCGTGCGGTGACGGCGATGGGCCGGGACTGCGGCTCCTTGCGGATCGCCGGGCCGTGGACGATGCCGGCATCCGCTTCGAACTCGGACACGATGCGGTCGGCCTCGGCGATGCGGCCTTTCGATGCGAGCCAGCGCGGCGACTCCGGCAGGCCCCAGCGGACGATCAGCGCATAGACGGCGGGGATGGCACCGAGCGCGAACGCCCAGCGCCAGCCGTCCTCGGACGCCGGGATGACGAAGAACCCGATCAGCGCGGCGGCTGTCCACCCGAGTGCCCAGAATGCCTCGAGGATGACGATCAGGCGTCCACGAATGCGAGCCGGAGCGAACTCGCTCACATAGGTCGAGGCGACGGGAAGCTCGGCGCCGAGCCCGAGTCCCACCAGGAAGCGGAGCACGAGCAGCGCTGCGATGCCACCGACGAGGGCACTGGCGCCGGTGGCGACGCCGTAGATCAGCAACGTCAGCGCGAAGACCTGGCGTCGTCCGAAGCGGTCAGCCAGGAGTCCGCCGAGCGTGGCGCCCAGCGCCATGCCGATGAAGCCGACCGAGGCGATCCACCCGGCCTCGCCCTTCGTCAGGTCCCACTGCTGCGTGAGCGCGGCGAGGATGAACGAGATCAGCCCCACGTCCATGGCGTCGAGCGCCCACCCGACCCCCGAGCCGCCGAGGAGCCGGAAATGCCGCCGTGTGAACGGCAGCTCGTCGAGTCTCGCTGCGAGCGACGCGCGGCTCGGCAGGGCGGTGTTGGCCATGTTCCTCATCGTAGAGCCGCCCGCATGCGGGCGACTCTCCGATGACGGATCAGGAGCGTGCGTCGAGCAGTGCGCGCACCCGCGGGATGACTTCGCTGCCGTAGAGCTCGATGCTGCGCATCATCGCCTCATGCGACAGCGTCCCGGTCGCATACTTGAGGTCGAAACGGCCGAGGCCGAGCGTCGTGATGGTGTCGGCGATCTTCGCCGCGACGCGATCCGGCGAGCCCGCGTAGATCGCGCCCTCAGGGCCGATGTCGTTCTGGAAGCGGGCACGGCTATAGGGCGGCCACCCGCGCTCTGCGCCGATCGTGTTGTTCATCGCCTCGAAGCCCGAATATGCGGCGTCCCATGCCTCGGCATCCGTATCGGCGATGTGGCCGGGCGAGTGCACCGAGATCGGGTGCGAGGTCGTGCCGAACGACGCGACCGAACGGTGATACAGGTCGACGAACGGCCGGAACCGCGCAGCCGAGCCACCGATGATCGCGAGCATGAGACCGAGGCCGTGCCTGGCCACGCGGACCACCGATTCAGGGCTGCCTCCGACGCCCACCCAGGTGCGGAGGCCGTTCTCGGTCTTGGGGAACACGTTGGCGTTGTCGAGCGACGCCCGCATCGTGCCGGACCAGGTGACCGGCTCCTCCTTCAGGAGTTCGACGAACAACTCGAGCTTCTGCTCGAAGAGCGCGTCGTAGTCGCGGAGGTCGTAGCCGAACAGGGGGAAGGACTCGATGAACGAGCCGCGTCCGAGCACCACCTCTGCGCGACCGTTCGAGATGGCGTCGAGGGTCGAGAAGCGCTCGAAGACGCGCACGGGGTCATCGGATGACAGCACCGTCACTGCGGTGCCGAGTCGGATGCGCTCCGTGCGTGCAGCGATCGCAGCGAGCACCATTTCGGGAGACGAGACCGCGAACTCCTTGCGGTGGTGCTCCCCCACCCCGAAGAAGTCGACGCCGACGGAGTCTGCCATCTCAGCTTGCGCGACGACGTTGCGGATCGTCTGCGCTCCGCTCAGCAGCTGGCCGTCCGCATCACGGGTGATGTCGCCGAAGGTGTCCAGTCCGAATTCGATAGCCATGTCAGCCCTTTCCATTCACGTGAATGAACACCGGTCGGAGCTGAGGCATTCCCTCATCGCGGAAGCAGTGCGGTGCGGAGCGTGTCGAGCCCGACGCCGCCCATATCGAGCGCACGCTTGTGGAACGCCTTGAACGAGAAGTCGTCGCCTTCGGCGGCCTGCACCGCGTCGCGGACCTGCTCCCAGATGCGCTGACCGACCTTGTACGACGGCGCCTGTCCTGGCCAGCCGAGATAGCGGTTGACCTCGAACTGCACGAACTGATCCGACATGTTCACGTTCTTACGCATGAAGTCGAGCGCGTACGGAGCATCCCACACGCCATCGCCCTCCAGCCGCGGCTTGCCCAGGTGCACGCCGATGTCGAGCACCACACGGGCCGCGCGCATGCGCTGCCCGTCGAGCATGCCGAGTCGATCTGCCGGGTCGTCGAGATAGCCCAGCTGCTGCATCAGACGCTCGGCGTACAGCGCCCACCCCTCGGCGTGACCCGAGGTGCCGGCGAGCAGCCGGCGCCACGAGTTGAGTTCGGCGCGGTTGTGCACGGCCTGCGCAATCTGCAGGTGGTGTCCTGGAACGCCCTCGTGGTAGACCGTCGTCAGCTCGCGCCACGTGTCGAACTCGGTGACGCCTTCGGGCACCGACCACCACATGCGACCGGGGCGAGAGAAGTCGTCGGTGGGACCGGTGTAATAGATCCCGCCTTCCTGCGTCGGCGCGATCATGCACTCGAGCGTGCGGATCGCCTCGGGGATGTCGAAGTGCGAAGCACCGAGCTCGGCGACGGCGCGGTCGCTGGTCTCCTGCATCCACCGCTGGAGCGCGTCGGTGCCGACGAGCTTGCGCGCGGGATCCGCTTCGAGATGCGCGACGGCCTCTTCGACCGAGGCGCCGGGAAGGATCTCGTTCGCGATCGCCGTCTGTTCGGCGACCATGCGCGCCAGCTCCTCGCGGCCCCACTCGTAGGTCTCGTCGAGATCGATCGTGGCGCCGAGGAAGCGGCGGGAGTGCAGGGCGTAGAGCTCGCGACCGACAGCATCCGTCTCACTCGCGGCCGGGGCGAGTTCCTCGGCGAGGAAGCGACGCAGCTCGCCGTACGCGACACGAGCGGCAGCGGAGTTGTCTGCCAGGGTGCGTGCGAGGGATGCCGGCAACTGTCCCTCGTCGGGCGCGGCGTCGGCCACGAACGCCGCGAAGAAGCCGTCGTCTGCCGTGTACCGATCGATCTGCGTGGCGACCTCGACGACCTGGCGTCGCGCGGGCGTCACGCCCTCGGCGATGCCAGCGCGCAGCGTCGCGACGTAGCCGCGCAGTGCGCCGGGCACTGCGGCGAGACGCGTCGCGATGACGGACCAGTCGTCCGCCGTCGAGGTGGGCATGAGGTCGAATGCGGAACGCACATCCTGTGCCGCCGAGGCGATCACGTTCAGGTCGCGCAGGTGCCACCGCGCATCATGGAACTCGAGGTCGAGACCGAGCTCGGAACTCAGGTCGGCCTTGGTGACCTCGTCGATCGCGTCGACCGGCTCGAGGGCATTGAGCGCCCCGAGCGTCTTGCGCGTCGCGGTGGCGATCTCCTCGTGCCCGGCGGGACTCAGATCGCCGAACTGGTCGTTGACCTCGTCGCGCCCGATGTAGGTGCCGAGCGTCGGGGCGAGCACAGCGATCGTGTCGACCCATTCATCGGCGACCTTGTCGATGGCGGAGGGAGTACGAGGGGATGAAGTCATGGACTCCACCCTAATCCCGCCCCTCCGCCACCGCAGGAGTTGATATATCGCTCGTGTCGGAACCGCGCTGCGCCGAATCGGGACGGTGCCGCGTCAGTGCGCGGCCTCGTTCCAGTCCTTGCCGCGGCCCACCTGCACGTCGAGCGGCACGGTCAGGTCTGCCGCGTCGCCCATGCGCGCCCGAACGATCCGCTCGGCCGCGTCCCACTCCCCTGGCGCCACCTCGACCACGAGCTCATCGTGGATCTGGAGCAGCGCACGTGAGGCGAGGCCTTCGGCCTGGAGGTCGGCATGGATGTGCAACAGCGCGATCTTCATGATGTCGGCCGCGCTGCCTTGGATCGGTGCGTTCAGCGCTGCGCGCTCTGCGTTCTCACGGAGCACCCGGTTCGGGCTGGCCAGGTCGGGGAACGGGCGCCGGCGGCCGAAGATCGTCTCGGTGTAGCCGACTTCCTTGGCCTTCATGACGGAGGCACGCAGGTAGTCGCGCACCGCACCGAAGCGTGCGAAGTACTCGACCATCAGCTGCTTCGCCTCGGACTGCTCGATGCGCAGCTGCTTGGACAGGCCGAAGGCCGAGAGCCCGTAGACCAGGCCGTACGACATCGCCTTCACCTTCGTGCGCATCGCGGCGGTGACCTCGCTCGGGTCGACACCGAACACGCGAGCGCCCACGAACCGGTGCAGGTCTTCGCCGCTGTTGAACGCCTCGATCAGGCCCTCGTCGCCGGAGAGGTGCGCCATGATGCGCATCTCGATCTGCGAGTAGTCGGCGGTCAGCAACGCCTCGTAGCCCTCGCCGACCTGGAATGCGCTGCGGATGCGACGCGACTCCTCGGTGCGCACCGGGATGTTCTGCAGGTTCGGATCGGTGCTGGAGAGCCGGCCGGTCTGGCTACCGGTCTGCACATAGGTCGTGTGGACCCGGTGGTCTTCGCCGATCGCCGAGTCGAGGGATTCGATGATCTGCCGCAGTTTGGTCGCCTCGCGGTGCTGCAGCAGCAGGCTCAGGAACGGATGCGGGTTCGTCTCCTGCAGGTCGGCGAGCACTGCGGCATCCGTCGAGTAGCCGGTCTTGGTCTTGCGAGTCTTCGGAAGCTGCAGGTCTTCGAACAGCACCTCCTGCAGCTGCTTCGGCGAACCGAGGTTGAACTCGCGGCCGACGACGGAGAACGCTTCCGCCGCGAGGCCCTCGGCGCGCGTCGCGAGCTCGCCGGAGAATGTCGAGAGCACCTCGTGGGAGACCGCGACGCCCGCGACCTCCATGTCGGCGAGGGTCAGCAACGTCGGCAGCTCGATGTCGACCAGCACTTTGGCGACGGACTCGGGGATGTCTTCACGCAGCGCGTTCGCGACGCGCAGAATGAACCAGGCCTCCTGCGACGGCGTCGCCCCCTCGGTCTCCGGCACGAGTTGGGAGGGATCGGCCTCCGGCAGCTTCTCACCGAGATAGCGCTCGACGAGGTCGCCGAGCGTCTTGTCGGGGAAGCTCGGGCGCAGCATCCAACCTGCGAGGCTCGTGTCGTACGCGAGTCCGCCGAGCCGCGTGCCCTGGCGCAGCAGGGCCTTCACCTGCGGCTTGGCGTCGTGCAGCACCTTGGATGCACCGGACTCCAGCCAACGGCTGAGCACATCGGCGTCGCCTGCGATCCAGTCGGTCTCTCGCAGCTCCGTCTCGGTCGCCGCTCCGATGCGCACCGGCGCACCACCCTGCGTCACGATGCGGACCGCGACATCACCCTCGACGGCGGATGCCCAGGTGACGAAGTCGGCTGCGGAGACCTGCACCGGCTCTGGAAGGACGACCACGGATGCCGGGTCGTCGGCGACCTCTCCGGCACCGACGGCTTCGAAGACGCGAGGCAACAGCGTGCGGAACTCCAGACGGGCGAAGATGTCGCGGACGGCCTGGGCGTCGATCGGCGCGACAGCCAGGTCGTTCGGCGCGAGCGGCAGCTCGACGTCGGTCAGCAGCCGGTTCAGCTTGCGGTTGCGGCGCACGTCGTCGATGTGATCGCGCAGGTTGCCGCCGACGACGCCCTTGATCTCGTCGGCCCGATCGAGCAGCTCGTCGAGTGAACCGAACTGGGTGAGCCACTTCACAGCGGTCTTCTCCCCCACCTTCGGCACACCGGGCAGATTGTCGCTGGTCTCGCCGACGAGCGCCGCGATGTCCGGATACTGCTCCGGACGCACGCCGTAGCGCTCCTGCACGGTCGTCGGGTCGTAGCGCTTCAGCTGCGAGACGCCCTGCACTGACGGGTAGAGCAACGTGACGTCGTCGTTGACGAGCTGGATCGAGTCGCGGTCGCCGGAGACGACCAGCACGTCGAAGCCCTGCTCAGCGCCCTGCGACGACAGCGTCGCGAGGATGTCGTCGGCCTCGATGCCCTCTTTGGTGAGCACCTGGATCGACATCGCTGCGAGGCAGTCCTGCAGCAGCGGGATCTGTCCGCGGAACTCCTGCGGCGTCTCGGAGCGCGTGGCCTTGTACTCGGGGTACTCGTCGGTGCGGAAGGAGTGCCTCGAGGTGTCGAAGGCGATCGCCATGTGGGTGGGCTGTTCGGCCTTGATGAGGTTCACCAGCATCGAGAGGAAGCCGTAGATGGCGTTCGTGTGCTGGTTGTCCTTGGTCGTGAAGTTCTCGACCGGCAGGGCGAAGAAGGCACGATAGGCGAGCGAATGGCCGTCGATGACCATGAGGGTAGGCTTTGCGGAGTCCGTCACCCTGTCAGCCTAACGAGCACGACGGACACCCGCTGAGGAGGATTCATGAGCGACGTCTCGACGACCGAGGGACTCGACTGGGCGACTGCCCGCGGGATGGGCGCACTCGCCCAGAAGATGGGCATGGAGTTCACCGAATTCAGCATCGAGCGATCGGTCGCGACCATGCCGGTCGAGGGCAACACGCAGCCGGTCGGCCTGATGCACGGCGGCGCCTACGTGGTGCTCGGCGAGTCGCTCGGATCGATGGCGGCCAACCTGCACGCTGGTCCCGGTCGTCTCGCGGTCGGCGTCGACATCAACGCGACCCATACCCGATCCGCGGTCTCCGGTGTCGTGACGGGCGTCTGCACGCCGGTGCACCTCGGACGCAGCATCACGGTGCACGAGATCGTGGTGACCGACGATCAGGGGCGTCGCTGCTCGACGATCCGCATCACGAACATGATCAAGGACGCGCCGCAGGCGACGTGATCGGCTCGTCGAGCAGCCGTTGGAACAGCACATGGTCCTGCCAGCTGCCGGCGATGTAGAGGTAGCGAGGCGCGATGCCGATCCGCTCGAAGCCGTTGCCGGCGAGCACCCGCTGCGACCCCTCGTTGTGCAGCAGCGTCGCAGCCTGCACCCTGTGCAGCATCAGCTCGTCACGAGCGAAGATCAGCGTCGCTGAGACCGCACGGGAGGCGAGTCCTCGGCGCAGCCGGGTCGCATCGATCCAGTAGCCAAGGTCTGCGTTGCGGAACGCCCCGCGGACGACGTTGTTCAGGTTCATCCGACCTCGGATCTCGCCGTCGTCCGACACGATCACGAAACGGACGTTGCGTCCGTCCGCGGCATCGGCCACCGAGCGCGCGACATCGGCCTCCTGCCACGCAGGCGTGAAGAATGCCGCGTCGCGAACCGGCTCCCAGGGAGCCAGGTGCTCTCGGTTCGCCAGATACGCCCGCGCCATGGCCGCACCGTCGCCGGCGCGAACCGGGCGGAGCTGGTGCTCGGCATCGAGCCGGAGCACCGACTACTTCTTGGGTGCGAGCTGCTCGATGATCGCCTTGGCGACGTCCTGCATCGTCAGACGGCGGTCCATGGACGCCTTCTGGATCCAGCGGAAGGCCTCGGGCTCGCTCAGCCCCATCTTCTCGTTGAGAAGACCCTTTGCACGGTCGACCAGCTTGCGGGTCTCGAAGCGCTCGACCATGTCGGCGACCTCGGCCTCGAGCGTGATGATCTGCTCGTGGCGTGCCAGCGCGATCTCGATCGCGGGAAGCAGGTCGTTCGGCGTGAACGGCTTCACGACGTAGGCGAGTGCGCCTGCTTCGCTCGCGCGCTCGACGAGTTCCTTCTGGCTGAACGCCGTGAGGAGCACGACCGGGGCGATGTTCCCCTTATGCAGCTTCTCGGCGGCACTGATGCCATCGAGCTGCGGCATCTTGACATCCATGATGACGAGGTCAGGACGCAGCTCGGTCGCCAGAGCCACGGCGGTCTCGCCGTCACCGGCCTCACCGACGACATCGAAGCCGTTGTCGCGGAGGATCTCGACGATGTCGAGACGGATCAGCGATTCGTCCTCGGCGACGACGACGCGTCGGGGTGCGGATGACGTGGGCTGCTCGACTGCCTGTTCTTGCTCGGTCACGGATCCATCCTAGTCGAGTGCCTGTCCGCATCGGCCACGACGAGCGCACAGCGGCGTGGAAGACGGCACGCATCCGCTAAAGTCGAAGTCGCGACACACGAGCCGGCGTGGCGGAATGGCAGACGCGGAGCACTCAAAATGCTTTGTCCGAAAGGGCGTGTGGGTTCGAGTCCCACCGCCGGCACATCTGATCGAGAACCCGAGACACAGGCGCACTGCCCCGGCTCGGTTCAGCCGCCAGCAGCGGTCGACGGGTTCTCGGCGCGACGGAGCAGGTGATGGAGTGCCGCCGGATCACGCGATGCGGTAGACATTCCCCATGATCTCCCGCCCGACAGCGGACATCTGGAGCCGCACGAGGCTGTTCCGTCGCGTGTTCCTCGGTGTCGTCATCGTGATCGCGCTGATCGCCGGCGTGCTCGCAGCCGATGCGATCCGGCGATACGTCGACGGCGAGGGTGATCGGCACACGGACCCGGCGTTCTACCGGCTCTCCTCCCCCGTACCGAACGGCGACCCCGGTGACATCATCAGAATCGAAGACATCCCAAGTGCTCCGCTCGGTTCGGCGGCGTGGCGGGTGATCTATCACTCGCGCGATCTGCAGGGCCATGATGTGCCGGTCTCCGGTGTCGTCATCGTGCCTGATCTCCCGCCGCCGCGCGAAGGTCGGACGGTCGTCGCATGGGGTCATCCGACGACCGGTGCCGCCGCGAAATGCGCTCCATCACTCGGACTCGATCCGTTCCAGTACGTCGAGGGTCTCCATGAGCTGCTCGCCGAGGGCTACGCGATCGTCGCCACCGACTACCCGGGACTCGGGGTCGAGGCTGCGTCGTCATATCTCCTCGGCGTGCCGGAGTCGAACAGCGTGCTCGACGCGGTCCGTGCCGCGCAGCAGATCGACGGAGCGGATGCCGGTGACCGCGTCGTGCTGTGGGGGCATTCCCAGGGCGGCCAGGCGGTGCTGTTCGCCGCCGAGCGTGCAGCCGACTATGCGCCGGACCTCGACATCATCGGCGTCGCAGTCGCTGCACCGGCCGCGGACCTCGGCGAACTGATGAGCGATGACATCGTGAACGTCTCAGGCGTCACGATCGCGTCCTACGCGATCCCCGCCTACGAGACCGCGTATCAGGACAGGTACCCGGAGGGTCAGATCTCGGCGATCCTGACGCCGGCCGGAACGACCGCGACACCGCAGATGGCCGCCATGTGCCTGCTCTCGCAGAACTCGGAGATCCATGCGATCGCCGACCCCCTCATCGGCAGGTACGTGACGAGCGATCCAGCCACCACCGATCCGTGGATGACGATGCTCGCCGAGAACAGCGCCGGTTCGCAGCCGATCTCCGTCCCCGTCTTCGTCGGACAGGGACTCGCCGATGAGCTCGTGAAGCCGACGGCGACCGAGGACTACGTGGCGTTGCTGTGCTCGCAGCAGACGGACGTGAGCTTCCACCGCTACGAGGGCGTCGACCACGGCTTCGCTGCGTATGCGGCGCTGCCGGACATGTTGGGCTGGTTGAGCGCTGTCACCTCGGGCAGGTCGCCGACGAGCACGTGCCCCTAGGCCCCCGTATCGGCGAGAGCCGCGAGCTCGCCCAGCACACGCGGATGCGCGAGCACGCGGAAGTGTCCCCCGGTCTCCAACCGCACGTTCTTCGCGCCGATGAGTTCGCTGCCCTCCGGGATGTGCGGGTCGAATGCCGCATAGACCGAGACGATCCTGGCGTTGACGTCGCGCAACCCGGCCAGACTCCGGATCGAGGGATCGTCCGGCGAGAACGCACGCAGCGTGCGCCCCGGCATCCGCCGTGCGTACCTGGATCCACCGAACGGCGCGGCGATCGCGAGCATCGCTCTGACTCGTCCGGCCGCCGGTCCCGTCATCACGAGCTTGCCGGCGAGTCCGCCCTTGCTGTGCGCCACGAGGATCACACCGGAGAGGTCGGCCCGCTCCAAGAAGTCGGTGACCAGCTGCGCCGCCTCCACGAGGGGCAGGCGGTTGCGCGCCAGCACATCGAGCACATGCACGGGATGGCCCCGATCGTGCAGGGCCGTGACCAGCGGCTGCATGAATCGCCACGTCTCGTACACGCCAGGGAGGATGACGATCGGCGCGCGATCACCCGAGGTGAACGAGTCGGCACCGAGGCGCCCGAACGAGGCGCGCACCTGCCAGTACGCGGCATAGGCGTAGTCCGCCACCCACCACGCAGCTCTGCTCAGCATCCGGATGACGTGCTCCTCCCCCGTGAATGCGACGAAGGGGCGGAACCGGAGTTCCGCCCCTTCGCCATTCCGTCAGATCAGACGGTCGCTTCCTTGTAGATCGGCGCTGCGCCGTTCACGGCGTCTCCGACCTTGTGGACGCGGATGTCGTTCGTCGAGCCGACGATTCCGGGAGGGGAACCGGAGATCACGACGACCTTGTCCCCTTCCTTGGCCAGACCGTTGCTGAGCAGGTAGTCATCGACCTGCAGGTACATCAGGTCGGTGTGCTGCACCATGTCGACGAGCGTCGACTGGATGCCCCAGGTCAGTGCCATGCGGCGACGGATGTCGGGCTCCGGCGTGAAGGCGATCATCGGGATGCGTGAGCGCAGACGCGAGAGGCGGCGAGCGGAGTCACCGGACTGCGTGAACACGCAGAGGAACTTCGCCTCGACGAACTCAGCGACCTCGAGTGCGGCGAGGGTGATGGCGCCACCCTGCGTGCGGGGCTTCGTGGTCAGGGGCGCGATGCGCTCCAGGCCGTGCTCCTCGGTCGACTCGATGATGCGAGCCATGGTCTCGACGACCACGACCGGGTAGTCGCCGACACTGGTCTCACCGGAGAGCATCACGGCGTCAGCACCGTCGAGGACGGCGTTGGCGACGTCAGACGTCTCGGCGCGGGTCGGAACCGGGCTGTTGATCATCGACTCGAGCATCTGCGTCGCGACGATGACCGGCTTCGCCATGCGGCGGGCGAGCTCGACCGCACGCTTCTGCACGATCGGCACTGCCTCGAGCGGCAGCTCGACACCCAGGTCACCACGGGCGACCATGATGGAGTCGAACGCGTCGACGATCTCCTCGAGCGCATCGACGGCCTGCGGCTTTTCGACCTTGGCGATGACGGGGAGCTTGATGCCCTCCTCAGCCATGATCTCGTGCACGCGGGTGACGTCCGACGCATTGCGCACGAACGACAGCGCGATCAGGTCGGCGCCGATGCGCAGACCCCAACGGAGGTCTTCCTCGTCCTTCTCGCTCAGCGCGGGGACGTTGACGGCGACGCCGGGCAGGTTGATGCCCTTGTTGTTCGAGACCGCTCCGGCGACGATCACCTTGGTGGTGACGGTGACACCGTCGGTCTCGACGACCTCGACGCGGACCTTGCCATCGTCGATGAGGAGGAAGTCACCGGGCTTGACGTCCTGCGGCAGACCCTTGAAGGTCGTGCCGCAGATGTCCTTGTTGCCGATGATGTCCTCGGTGGTGATCTTGAAGATGTCACCGGCCGCCAGCTCGTACGGGCCGTTCTCGAACTTGCCGAGGCGGATCTTCGGTCCCTGGAGGTCGACGAGGATCGCGACTGCCCGGCCGGCGTCGTCGGCGGCGCGACGGACGTTGGCGTAGTTGTTCTCGTGCACGGAGTAGTCCCCGTGGCTCAGGTTCAGACGTGCGACATCCACACCTGCGTCGATCAGAGCACGGACGGTCTCATAGGTGGATGTTGCGGGGCCCAGGGTGGCGACGATTTTCGCGCGTCTCAACAGATTCTCCAGGGTAGTTGTGGGGGAAGGTACTACAGGCGCAAGCGCCGCGGCTCAGCCTACGCGGGCTGGAGGCCCAACGCGACATCGCTCGGACGCACCGGCTCAGGCAGCACGGTGGTGCCCATCAGGAACCGGTCCACGTTCGCAGCCGCGGCGCGGCCCTCGGCGATGGCCCAGACGATGAGCGACTGCCCACGACCGGCGTCGCCGGCGACGAACACACCGGGGACGGTGGACTCGTACGAGGAGTCGCGGCGGAATGCACCGCGGTCGGTCAGCTGCGGGAGGGTGTCCTCCGTGTAGCCGTCCTGCTCCGGACCGGTGAAGCCCATCGCGATGAGCACGAGGTCGGCGGGGATCTCGCGCTCGGTGCCGCTCTTGGGCACGCGTCGACCGTCGATGTACTCGGTCTCGGCGACGCGCAGAGCGCGCACCTCTCCGACCTCGTTCGACAGGAACTCGACCGTGGAGGCGAGGAACATCCGCTCGCCGCCCTCCTCGTGCGCTGACGCGATCTCGAACACGGTCGGCATCATCGGCCACGGCTGGTGGTCGGGTCGCTCGGTGCCAGGCTGCTTGCCGATCGCGAGGTTGGTCACGCTCAGCGCGCCCTGACGGTGCGCGGTGCCGATGCAGTCCGCACCGGTGTCGCCGCCGCCGATCACGATGACGTGCTTGCCCTCTGCCGTGATCTGGTCGGACACCTTGTCGCCGGCGACCGCATGGTTCGACTCGACGAGGTACTCCATGGCGAAGTGGACGCCGTCGAGGTCGCGGCCGGGGATCGAGAGGTCGCGCGGCACGGTCGAGCCGGTGGCGATGACCACGGCGTCGTAACGGGCGCGGAGATCGGACCAGGAGATGTCCTTGCCGATCTCGACACCAGCGCGGAAGCGCGTGCCCTCTTCCTGCATCTGACGCAGACGCGACTCCAGCTGCCCCTTCTCCATCTTGAAGTCGGGGATGCCGTAGCGCAGCAGGCCGCCGATGCGGTCATCGCGCTCGAACACCGCGACCGTGTGGCCGGCGCGGGTCAGCTGCTGTGCAGCGGCGAGGCCAGCGGGGCCGGAACCGACGACCGCGACCGTCTTCCCGGTCAGGCGCTCGGGCGGCTGCGGCTCGACCCAGCCCTTCGCGAAGGCCTCATCGATGATGGAGACCTCGATCTGCTTGATCGTGACGGCCGGCTGGTTGATACCGAGCACGCACGAGCTCTCGCAGGGCGCGGGGCACAGTCTGCCGGTGAACTCCGGGAAGTTGTTCGTCGCGTGCAGACGATCGATCGCCGCACGGCCCTCGCCGCGCCAGGTGAGATCGTTCCATTCCGGGATCAGGTTGCCGAGCGGGCAGCCGGAGTGGCAGAACGGCACACCGCAGTCCATGCAGCGGCCGGCCTGACGGCGCAGCACTGCCTGGTCTCCGGGCTCGTAGACCTCTTTCCAGTCCATGATGCGCACCGGCACCGGACGTCGTGCGGGGAGTTCCCGCTCGGTCACCTTCAGAAAGCCTTTGGGATCAGCCACCGGTCACCTCCAGGATGCGGTTCCACACGATGTCGCCGTCGGGGTCGATCCCCTCGGCCACTGCTTCCTCACGCATGCTCCGCACAGCGGCGAAGTCGCGGGGAAGCACCTTCACGAACTCGGATGCCGTCGTCTCGAAGTCTGCGAGCAGCTTCGACGCGAGCGGGGATGCCGTGCGCTCCACGTGCTCGACGAGCAGGCTGCGGAGCACCTCGAGGTCGGCACGGTCCAGCGGCTCCAACAGCAGTTCCCCGCTGCCGAGCGACTGGGCGTTGACCTTCGCCGTCTCGAGGGCGTGGACATACGCCACTCCCCCGGACATGCCTGCACCGAAGTTGCGTCCGGTGGTGCCGAGGATCACCGCGAGACCGCCGGTCATGTACTCGAGCGCGTGGTCGCCCACGCCCTCGACGACCGCGGTCGCGCCGGAGTTGCGCACGAGGAACCGCTCGCCGACGACACCCGAGATGAACATCGTGCCCGAGGTCGCGCCATAGCCGATCACGTTGCCGGCGATCACGTTCTCCTCCGGAGCGATCTGGGACGTGCGCGGCGGACGGATCGTGATGTCACCGCCCGAGAGGCCCTTGCCGACGTAGTCGTTCGCATCGCCCTCGAGACGCAGCACGATGCCAGGAGGCATGAACGCGCCGAGCGACTGCCCGGCGGTGCCGTGCAGCGTCACGTCGATCGTCCCGCGCGGGAGTCCGTCGGCACCGTGACGCGAGGTCACCTGGTGACCGAGCATCGTGCCGACGGCGCGCTCCGTATTGGCGATCGGCAGCTCGACGACGACGGGCTCGCCGTTCAGCAGCGCACCTGCCGCGATGTCGATCAGCTGCACGTCGAAGTGCTTCTCGAGTTCGTGGTCCTGCGTGCGCGCGTTGCGACGCGGCTCGCCGGCCGGGAACGCCGGGCCGTCGAGGATCGGAGCGAGGTCGAGACCCTGGGTCTTCCAGTGGTCGACCGCCGCGTTCATCTGCAGCAGGTCGGCGCGGCCGACGATCTCGTCGATCGAGCGGTAGCCGAGCTCGGAGAGCAGCTCGCGCACCTCTTCGGCGATGAACTCCATGAAGTTCACGACGAACTCGGGCTTGCCGGTGAAGCGGTCGCGCAACGCAGGGTTCTGCGTCGCGACGCCGACCGGGCACGTGTCGAGGTGGCAGACGCGCATCATGATGCAACCGCTCACGACGAGCGGAGCGGTCGCGAAACCGAACTCCTCGGCGCCGAGCAGCGCTCCGATGATGACGTCGCGGCCGGTCTTGAGCTGCCCGTCGACCTGCACGACCACGCGGTCGCGCATGCCGTTGAGCATCAGCGTCTGCTGGGTCTCGGCGAGGCCGAGCTCCCACGGGGTGCCCGCGTGCTTGAGCGAGTTCATCGGGCTGGCGCCGGTACCGCCGTCGTGCCCGGAGACCAGGATCACGTCGCTGAGCGCCTTGGCGACACCAGCGGACACCGCACCGATACCCGACTGGCTGACCAGTTTGGTGTGGATGCGCGCCTCGGGGTTCGCCCGCTTCAGGTCGAAGATGAGCTGCTTGAGGTCTTCGATCGAGTAGATGTCGTGGTGCGGCGGCGGCGAGATGAGCCCCACACCTGCGGTCGCGTGCCGTGTGCGAGCCACCCAGGGGTACACCTTGGTCGGCGGCAGCTGACCGCCCTCGCCGGGCTTGGCACCCTGCGCGAGCTTGATCTGGATGTCATCGGCCTCGGTCAGGTAGAGGCTCGTGACGCCGAAGCGTCCAGACGCGACCTGCTTGATGGAGCTGCGGCGCTCCGGGTCGACCAGGCGGTCGGTGTCTTCGCCACCCTCGCCCGTGTTCGACTTGCCGCCGATGCGGTTCATCGCGATCGCCAGGGTCTCGTGCGCCTCCCGGGAGATGGAGCCGTAGCTCATCGCGCCGGTGGAGAAGCGCTTCACGATGTCGGACACCGACTCGACCTCGTCGAGCGGCACCGGCTTGCGGGTGCCGGTGCGCAGCTGGAAGAGACCGCGGAGGGTCTTCAGCTCGGCAGCCTGATCGTCGACGAGCTTCGTGTACTCGCGGAAGATGTCGTAGCGCCGGGTGCGCGTGGCATGCTGCAGCTTGAACACCGTCTCCGGGCTGAACAGGTGCGGTGAGCCGTCGCGACGCCACTGGTACTCGCCGCCCGTCCACAGTCGCTCATGGGCCCGCGCAGCGGCATCCTCCGGGTAGGCGTAGTCGTGCCGCGCCTGGTTCTCGGCGAACACCTCGGCGAGCCCGATGCCGCCGAGCTTGGACTCGGTGCGGGTGAAGTACGCGTCGATGAACTCCTGGCCGAGGCCGACGGCTTCGAAGACCTGCGCGCCTGCGTAGGACGAGACCGTGGAGATACCCATCTTCGACATGATCTTCAGCACGCCCTTGCCGAGCGCGTAGATCAGGTTCTTGACGGCCTTCTCGGTGGAGATGCCGGTGATGTATCCGGTGCGCACGAGGTGCTCCACCGTCTCCATCGCGAGGTACGGGTTGATCGCCGACGCGCCGTAGCCGATCAGCGTGGCGACATGGTGCACCTCGCGGACGTCACCGGCCTCAACGATCAGGCCGACCTTCATGCGGTTCTCACGCCGGATCAGGTGATGGTGGATCGCCGACACCATGAGCAGCGACGGGATCGGCACGAGGTCCTTGTTCGAGTCGCGGTCCGACAGGATGATGAACTCCGCGCCGCTCTCGATCGCGGCGTCGACCTCGGCGCACATCTCGGTGAGCCGATCCTCCAGCGTCTGGGGGCCGGCGTCGAAGTGGTAGAGCCCGCGGATCGTGACGCTCGAGCGGTCGGGAAGCGCCTTGTCGATGTGGCGGATCTTCGCGAGCTCGTCGTTGTCGATCACCGGGAAGTCGAGCGACACCGTTCGGGTGTGCTCCGGTCCCCAGGACAGCAGATTGCGCTCTGGTCCGAGGCCGAGCTTGAGGCTCGTGACGACCTCTTCGCGGATCGAGTCCAGCGGCGGGTTGGTCACCTGTGCGAACTGCTGCGTGAAGTAGTCGAACAGCAGGCGCGGACGCTTGCTGAGCACGGCGATCGGCGTGTCCGACCCCATGGCGCCGAGCGGCTCGACGCCGGTCTGCCCCATCGGGGTGAGCAGGATGCGCACCTCTTCCTCGGTGTAGCCGAAGGTGCGCTGACGACGAGTGATGGATGCCGGCGGGTGCACGATGTGCTCGCGCTCCGGCAAGTCGGCGAGCCGAACGGCGCCGGCGTCGAGCCACTCCTGCCACGGCTCCTGCGTGGCGAGCTGCTGCTTGATCTCCTGATCGCTGACGATCCGCTGCTGAGCGGTGTCGACAAGGAACATCTTGCCCGGCTGCAGGCGACCCCGACGCTTGATGCGCTCCGGCTCGAACTGCAGCACACCCGTCTCGGAACCGATCACGACGAGGCCGTCGGTGGTCTCGGTCCAGCGGCCGGGTCGCAGACCGTTGCGGTCGAGGGTCGCCCCCACGACGGTGCCGTCGGTGAAGATGAGCGCAGCGGGACCGTCCCACGGCTCCATCTGGTTCGAGTGGTACTCGTAGAACGAACGAAGCTCCGGGGTGATGTCGGACTGCTTCTCGTACGCTTCGGGAACCATCATCATGATGGCGTGCGGCAGGCTGCGACCGGTGAGCGTCAGCAGCTCCAGCACCTCGTCGAAGGATGCGGAGTCGCTGGCGCCGTCGGTGCAGATCGGCAGCAGCGGCGAGACGTCGCCGAGCAGCTCGGACTCGAGCTGGGACTGACGGGCGCGCATCCAGTTGCGGTTGCCACCGACCGTGTTGATCTCGCCGTTGTGCGCGAGCATGCGCAGCGGCTGTGCGAGCGGCCACGACGGGAAGGTGTTCGTGGAGTAGCGCGAGTGCACGACCGCGAGCTCGGAGGCGAAGCGCTCATCCTGCAGGTCGGGGTAGAACGGCTCCAGCTGCAGGGTCGTGACCATGCCCTTGTAGCCGAGCGTGCGGCTGGACAGCGACACGAAGTACGCGCCGAGCTCGTGGCCCGCGCGCTTGCGCAGGCGGTACGCGACGCGGTCGAGCGCGATGTCGGTGAGCGGAGCATCCGCGTGGGTCGCTCCCCCGGCGCTCACGAAGAGCTGCTCGAAGGCGGGACGTGCCTCATCGGCGAGCTTGCCGAGGTTCTCGTTGACCGTCGGGACCTCGCGCCAGCCCAGCACCCGCAGGCCCTCGGAGCGGGCGATCTGCTCGATGCCGGCCTTCTGCTGGCGGCGCTGGCTCGAGTCGCGCGGCAGGAAGGCGAGACCGGCGGCGTACTCGCCGACCGGCGGGAGTTCGAACCCCACGACAGCGCGGAGGAACTCGTCGGGCATCTGCGTCAGGATGCCGGCGCCATCACCCGTGCCTGCGTCGGAGCCGATGGCCCCGCGGTGCTCGAGGTTTCGCAGCGCCTCGAGGGCGAGCGAGATGATGTCATGCCCGGCAGTGCCGCGCAGGGTCGCGACCATGGCGAGGCCGCAGGCGTCCTTCTCGAACGCCGGGTTGTACATGCCCTGCTTCGGGGGGTAGGCGCCGGACGCGCCGTAGGGTGGCTGGAAATACACCAGTTACCGTCCTCAGATACTCAAGTGACACCGGGGACGACGTCGGCCCGCTCGTTCAGTACATGTTCTCCCACCACGAGGGCGGCTTATCGAGTGCCTGCCTCGCTCGTGGGAGCGGTGCGTGTGGGAGCAGTGCTTGTGGCAGTGGCTCCTGCTGAGACTTCCTCGGACGGAGGCTCGCTCACGTCAACGAAATCATGGGGATTGTCCTGCGATTGTACATCAGCGTCCAGATCCTTCCGCGCGCGCCCCGGCTTGTAGGGCGAGGGCTCGAGGCCGAGGTGACGACGCGACTGCACGATGAGGATGGCGATGCCGACGACGATGCCGATGATCGCGGCCCAGACGTTGCTGCGAAGACCCAGGATGATCTCGCTCGGGTCGATGCGGATCGACTCCCAGACCACGCGACCGGCGCTGTACCAGATCAGGTAGATCGCGAACAGGCGACCCCACTGGAAGAAGAGCTTGCGGCCGAGCCACAGCAGCACGAGCACACCCAGACCGTTCCAGAGCACCTCGTACAGGAACGTGGGGTGGAACAGCGTGCCTTCGGGAAGGCCCGGAGGGAACGCGGAGTTCGTGGACTCGATCTCGAGGCCCCACGGGAGGTCGGTCGGCAGACCGAAGAGCTCGTGGTTGAACCAGTTGCCGAAGCGCCCCATGGCCTGCGCCAGCAGGAGGCCGGGAGCGAGGGCATCGGCGAAGGTCCAGAAGCGGATGCCGGTCCAGCGGCAACCGAGGTACGCGCCGATCGCGCCACCGATGAGCGCGCCGAAGATGGCGATGCCGCCCTCCCAGATCGCCCACACCGAGCCCGGCTCGAACGGGTTCCAGGTGTTCTTGCCCTCACCGAAGTAGAAGTTCGGGTGCGTGAGCACGTGGAAGATGCGCGCACCGACGATCGCGATCGGCACGGCGAGGATCGAGATGTCGATCACGACCCACGGCTCCGCGCCACGCTTGGTCAGACGATGGTTCGTCAGGATCACGGCCGCGATGATGCCGGCGATGATGCAGAGCGCGTAGAAGTGGATCCGCAGCGGACCCAGGTCGATGTAGGACACGGGCGGGCTCGGAATGCTGGCGAGCACACCGGTGAAGGTGCTGTGAAGCGCGAGGGACATGAGTGCGATTCTAGTTCGAGGGGATGGAGCGCGCCGACGACGTGCCGGAGGCCAGGGAGCGGGTGACTTCGGCGAGGGCGGGGATGCCGCCATCACGGAGCGCCCGGACGAGTGCGGTGCCGACGATCGCGCCGTCGGCGTACTCCGAGACGCCGGCGATCTGCTCGGCGGTGGAGATGCCGATGCCGACGCAGGCGCGCACTGCGCCATGGGCGCGCAGGCGTTCGACGAGGGTGCGGGCGGCGCGGTCGAGTTCGGTGCGCTCCCCCGTGATGCCCATGGTCGACACGGTGTAGACGAAGCCGGTCGACGACTTCACGACGAGCTCGAGACGCTCATCGGATGATGTCGGCGCGGCGAGGAAGACGCGGTCGAGACCGGTGCGCTCGCTCGCGGCGATCCAGTCACCAGCGACCTCAGGCGTGATGTCCGGAGTGATGAGGCCAGCGCCGCCCGCGGCGAGCAGGTCGTCGGCGTAGCGGTCGACGCCGTACTGCATCACCGGGTTCCAGTAGGTCATCACGAGGACAGGGACATCGGTCGCCGCGGTGATCGCCCGCAGGGCCGTGAACAGGTCGGCGGTCTTGAAACCGGCGGCCAGGGCTGCGGTCGTGGCCTCCTGGATCACCGCACCGTCCATGACCGGGTCGCTGTAGGGCGGGCCGAGCTCGATGATGTCGACGCCGTTCTGCGCGAGCGCGATCGCGGCGTCGATGCTCGTCTGCAGATCGGGGAAGCCGACGGGGAGGTAGCCGACGAACGCGCTGCGACCGGCATCGTGAGCGGCGGCGATCGCCTGTTCCACGCGACTCATAGCTCTGGCTCCCCCTTCGAGGCGGCGTCCTGCTCGGCGCTCTCCTCGGTCACATCGTGCTCGAGTGCGGCCTTGTCATACAGCTCGAAGTACCGTGCCGCTGTATCCATGTCCTTATCACCGCGTCCGGAGAGGCAGATCGCGATCACGCCGTCCGGGCCGAGTTCGCGGCCGATCCGCAGCGCGCCGGCGAGGGCGTGCGCCGACTCGATCGCTGGGATGATGCCCTCGGTGCGGCTGAGCAGGCGCAGCGCCTGCATCGCCTCGTCGTCGGTCGCGGGGATGTACTCCGCGCGGCCGATGTCAGCGAGCCATGAGTGCTCAGGGCCGACGCCCGGGTAGTCGAGTCCGGCCGAGATCGAATGCGATTCGACGGTCTGGCCGTCGCCGTCCTGTAGGACGTAGGTGCGGGCGCCGTGCAGCACGCCGGGGCGTCCGCGCTCGATCGAGGCGGCATGGCGAGGCGTGTCGACACCGTCACCGGCCGCTTCGACACCGTAGAGCTTCACGCCCTCGTCGTCGAGGAATGCGTCGAACATGCCGATCGCGTTGGACCCGCCGCCGACACAGGCGACGACGGCGTCCGGCAGTCGGCCGACCTCGGCCAGGAGCTGCTCGCGCGCCTCCTCGCCGATGATCTTCTGGAAGTCGCGGACCATCGCGGGGAACGGGTGGGGGCCGGCGGCGGTACCGAAGATGTAGTTGGTCGTCTCGACCGAGGCAACCCAGTCGCGGTACGCGTCGTTGATCGCGTCCTTGAGCGTGCGCGAACCGGAGGTCACCGCGACGACCTCGGCGCCGAGCAGTCGCATGCGCGCCACGTTGAGTGCCTGGCGCTCGGTGTCGACCTCGCCCATGTAGATCGTGCAGTCCAGGCCGAACAGTGCGGCGGCGGTCGCGGTGGCGACGCCGTGCTGGCCTGCGCCGGTCTCGGCGATCACGCGCGTCTTGCCGAGGCGCTTGGTGAGCAGCGCCTGACCGAGCACGTTGTTGATCTTGTGCGAGCCGGTGTGGTTCAGGTCCTCGCGCTTGAGGAACACCCGTGCACCACCCGCGTGCTCGGCGAATCGAGCGACCTCGGTGATCGCCGATGGGCGACCCGCGTACGAGCTGAGCAATGACGCCAGCTCGGCCGTGAACTCGGGATCGGCCATCGCGGAGGCATATGCCGCCGACAGCTCATCGATCGCGGCGATCAGCGATTCCGGCATGAACCGGCCGCCGAAGTCACCGAAGTACGGACCGTGCTGGTCGCGCAGGCTCATCAGACCTCCAGGAAACGTGCGAGTGTGGCGACCGGGTCGCCGGTGACGAGCGCCTCGCCGATCAGCACCACGTCGGCACCGGCCGAGCGGTAATGGGCGACGTCGTCGGGGGTGAGGACCGCGGATTCGGCGATCTTCACCGCGGTCGCGGGGATGCGGTCGGACAGGCGTCCGAACAGGTCGCGATCGAGCTCGAGCGTGGTGAGGTCACGAGCGTTGACGCCGATCAGCGGGGCCCCGAGGTCGATCGCGACCTCGAGCTCCTCGGCCGAGTGCGTCTCGACGAGCGGTGTCATACCCAGCTCGGTGATGAACGCGAAGAGTTCGTGCAGCACCGCTCGGTCGAGACCGGCGACGATGAGCAGTACCAGGTCGGCGCCAGCGGCACGAGCCTCGAGCACCTGGTACCGCGTCGCGATGAAGTCCTTGCGAAGCACCGGGACCGAGACGCGGGCCGTGACGGCCTCGAGATCGGCGAGGCTGCCGCCGAAGCGACGCTCCTCGGTGAGCACGCTGATCGCAGACGCTCCCCCGGTCTCGTACAGCGAGGCCTGGTGGGCGGGGTCCGGGATCGACGCGAGCGCGCCGCGCGATGGGCTCGCGCGCTTGACCTCGGCGATGATCTTGACGCGGTCGGCAGGTGCCAGCGCCGCGAGGGCGTCCTTGGCCGCGGGGCGCGCGAGCGCCTCCCGTTCCACGACTGCCAGCGGCTTCGTGAGCGAACGACGCTCTGCGTCGGCGACAGCGCCGGCCGTCAGGTCGGCGAGCACCATTAGTGCGCCTTCGGGGCGTACTTGGGGCCTCTCACACCGTATCCGGCCTTGGCGAGGACCACACCGACCAGCGCACCGATCGGAACGATCGCCGCACCCACCCAGATGAGGGCGACCCAGATCGGGCTGAACTCGGCGAGGCAGAATGCCAGCGTGCCGAGGACGAAGCCGAACAGCATGATGATCACGGCGGTCCATGCGGCCGGCGAGTGTCCGTGGCCGGGGTCGGCGATCGGGTTGGTCATGTTCTCCTCCGGGGACGGCGATCTGGATCGGTTGTCAGTCTATCGGGGTCAGCGCGTCGGGTCGGTTCCACGGGACAGGTCGTCCCAGGAATCGACCGCATCGACGGGTCCGTCGTGCACGACCGGCTCCTCCGTCGTGGTGCGGTAGCGGCGGCCACCCGCCTTCCACCGACGCCACGTGATCAGCACGAGCAGCGATGCCGCGAGCAGGATCACCCAGCCGACGAGTGCGATCACGGGCCACGCGGTCGGTGCCACGGACTGCACGACATCCGCGAGTGCTGCCGTGCCCGCAAGGCCGGTGACCTCGGTGACGGTGGGCGCGATCGCCGACTCGGGCACCGAGATCAGCAGCTGCAGCGTGCTCCAGCCGAGGAACACGGCACATGCCCCGGCGAGGACGCCGAAGATCAGTCGGAACACGCGCCCGGAGATCGCAAGCGCAGCTCCGAGGGCGAGCACTGCGAGGCTGAGCGGTGCCAGGAGCACCAGCGCGGAAGCGCCCGGAACCAGGATCGCCTCCCCGGCATCCGCACGTTCGACCGTCACCCAGGTCTGCGTCGACGAGATGATGCCGATGGCTCCGGCGAGCAGGAACCCCATCACCGAGAGGGAGCGGCCGCGCCGCGCGATGTTCACGATGCGGCGCTCCCCGGAGCGGCTTCGAGGTCGGTCGTGTCGAAGCAGGTCCGCGTGCCGGTGTGACACGCCGGGCCCGTCTGGTCCACCCGCAACAGGATCGCGTCTCCGTCGCAGTCCAGTCGCGCCTCGTGCACGACCTGGATGTTGCCGGAGGTGTCGCCCTTGCGCCAGTACTCCTGGCGAGACCGCGACCAGTACGTGGCTCGACCGGACGTGAGGGTGCGGCGGAGCGCCTCGGCGTCGACCCAGGCGAGCATCAGGACCTCGCTGGAGTCCCACTGCTGCACGATGACCGGAGCGAGTCCGTCGGCGTTCCAGGCGACCTGTGCGATCCGGGTCTCGAGATCACTCATCGGACGATCACTCCCTCAGCGCGCAGCGCTTCCTTCACAGCTCCGACGGTGAGCGCTCCGGTGTGGAACACGCTCGCGGCGAGCACGGCATCCGCACCCGCCTTGATGGCCGGGGCGAAATGCTCGACGGTGCCTGCGCCGCCTGAGGCGATCACCGGCACGGTCGCGACCTCGCGCATGAGGCGGACGAGTTCGAGGTCGAAGCCGTCGCGCGTGCCATCGGCGTCGATCGAGTTCACGAGCAGTTCGCCGGCACCGCGCTCGGCTGCCTCGCGTGCCCACTCGACCGCGTCGAGCGTGGTCTGCGTGCGTCCGCCGTGCGTCGTGACGACGAAGCCGGAGGGCGTGGTGTCTGCGCGTTTCACGTCGAGCGACAGCACCAGCACCTGCGCGCCGAAACGATCGGCGATCTCCCCCACCAGGGCAGGACGCGCGATCGCCGCGGAGTTCACACCGACCTTGTCTGCACCGACCGCGAGCAGGCGCGCCACGTCGTCGACGCTGCGCACTCCCCCGCCCACGGTCAGCGGCACGAAGACCTGCTCGGCCGTGCGCTGCACGACATCGTAGGTGGTGGCGCGCTCGTCGACCGTCGCGGTGACGTCGAGGAAGGTGATCTCGTCTGCACCCTGCGCGGCGTAGTGCCGTGCGAGCTCGACCGGGTCGCCCATGTCACGGAGGTTCTCGAAGTTCACACCCTTGACGACGCGTCCTGCCGCGACGTCGAGGCACGGGATGACCCGGCTGGCGAGCGTCATCAGAGCCTCGCGTTGTGGATGGCGGTGACCAGGATGGCCCGTGCGCCGAGCGCGTAGAGCGCGTCCATCACTGGGTTGACCCTGGAGCGGGCGACCATGACCCGGACCGCAACCCATTCGGGATCGCGCAGTGGCGACACCGTCGGCGATTCGACGCCGCCCGCGATCTGCACTGCATCGTCGAGCAGTGCGACCGGCAGGTCGTAGTCGATCATCACGAAGCGGCGGGCGACCATCACGCCGCGCAGGCGGCGCAGCAGTGTCTCAGAACCCTCGGCGTCGACAGGACCAGCGATCAGCACGGCCTCCGATTCGAGGATCACCGGGCCGAACACGTCGAGGCCGGCCTGACGCAGCGTGGTGCCGGTCTCGACGACATCGGCGACCGCATCGGCCACGCCGAGTCGAACAGCGGATTCGACGGCACCGTCGAGCGGTACCAGGTCGACCGCGATGCCGCGCTCGTCGAGGAACGCATCGACGAGTCCGGGGTACGACGTCGCGATGCGCAGCCCGTCGAGCTGAGACACGTCGGTGTAGCGTCCGGACGGCGCGGCGAAACGGAACGTGGAGCCGGCGAAACCGAGCGCCTCGATCTCGCGCGCGCCCGGCATCCGTGCGTCGAGCAGGAGGTCTCGACCGGTGATGCCGACGTCGATCGCACCGGAGCCGACGTAGGTCGCGATGTCCTTCGGACGGAGGAAGAAGAACTCGACGTCGTTGTCGGCGTCGATCACGTGCAGGGTCTTGGGGTCACGACGACCGGCGTATCCGGCCTCCGCGAGCATCTCGGCAGCGGTCTCGGAGAGCGAGCCCTTGTTGGGAACAGCGATGCGCAGCATGGATTGCTTTCAGTTCGAAGGAGTGGGAACGGAGCGCATCACAGATGTCGGTAGACATCCTGCAGGCTGAGACCCTTCGCGATCATCATCACCTGCAGGTGGTAGAGCAGCTGCGAGATCTCCTCTGCAGCCGCCTCGTCGGTCTCGTACTCGGACGCCATCCAGACCTCGGCGGCCTCTTCCACGATCTTCTTGCCGATCGTGTGGATGCCGCCGTCGAGCTCCGCGACCGTTCCGGAACCCTCAGGGCGGGTCTGCGCCTTGAGGGTGAGTTCAGCGAACAGCTCGTCGAAAGTCTTCACGATTCAAGGCTAGCGGCTCGCGCGCGGTCCCTGAGCCGGGTGACGGCCGCCTCGATGTCATCTGCGCCGTACACCGCGGAGCCGGCGACGAAGGTGTCGGCTCCTGCGGCCGCTGCCATCTCGATCGTGCTGTCGGAGATGCCGCCGTCGACCTGCAGCCAGACACGCGAGCCGCGACGTTTCGCCTCCTCGGCCAGCGTGCGCAGCTTCGGCATGGTCTCGGGCATGAATCCCTGGCCGCCGAATCCGGGCTCGACCGTCATCACGAGGATCTGATCGAACTCGTCGAGCACCGAGTACAGACCGTCCGCCGGCGTGCCCGGCTTGATCGCGACACCTGCCCGGGCGCCGATGTCACGGATCCGACGCGCGAGCGAGATCGGGTCTGCGGCCGCCTCCAGGTGGAAGGTGACGCTCGCGGCGCCGATCTCGGCGTACTCGGGGGCCCAGCGGTCCGGGTCGGTGATCATCAGGTGCACATCGAGCGGGATCGGGCTCGTCGCCTGGATGCGCTCGACCATCTGCGGACCGAACGTCAGGTTCGGCACGAAGTGGTTGTCCATCACGTCGACGTGCGCGAAGTCGGCGGTCGCGATCCGGGCGAGATCCGCCTGCATGTTCACGAAATCGGCGGCGAGGATGCTCGGATTGATGCGCGGTGCGCTGGGCAGATCCATGGTGTCAGCTCTCCTTCGGTGCGCGCTGGAGCAGCGCGAGGAACATGGCATCGGTGCCGTGACGGTGCGGCCATAACTGGACGGAGCCCGTTGTCGTGCGTCCGTCATCGGCGAGATCGATCGGCGACATGCTGAGCCCTGACACCACCGCTCTGGCGTCGAGCTCGGTGATGTCGCTGCGCCCGCGGAGCACGTCCTGCACCACGCCGGTCGTCTCGGCCAGGTGCGGCGAACAGGTGACGTACGCCACGATGCCACCGGGTGCCAGCGCGTCGAGCGCCGAGTTCAGCAGCTCGACCTGCAGCGGCACGAGCTCTGCGACGTCGGCCGCAGTCTTGCGCCACCGCGCCTCCGGACGCCGACGCAAGGCGCCGAGGCCGGTGCAGGGCGCGTCGACGAGGATGCGGTCGAACGCGGCCGGTCGGGTCGTGCCGAGGTCACGGCCGTCCCCCTGGTGCACGACCACCTCGCCAGGCACGGCGCGGAGCGCGTTACGGACCAGCCCCGCGCGAGCAGCGACCACCTCGTTCGCCTCGATGTCGACATCCTGCGGCCGGGCGATCGCCGCGAGCAGCGCGGTCTTGCCACCGGGGCCGGCGCAGAGATCCATCCA
Organism: Microbacterium oxydans; assembly: GCF_000956525.1. GTDB lineage: Bacteria > Actinomycetota > Actinomycetes > Actinomycetales > Microbacteriaceae > Microbacterium > Microbacterium oxydans_A. The sequence goes on along the minus strand of NZ_JYIW01000026.1, from coordinate 464,874 downwards.
GCGTTCACCTGCGCGGACCGGTGCCGCAGCGGCGAGGGCCAGCGCCACGAGCTGGGACCCCTCGTCCTGCACGCGGACCCTGCCGCCGGACGCGGCCACGATGGTGTGCGGATCACCGCCGGGCGAGGCGAACGCCGTCTCGGCGAAGGGGCGGCGCGGCTCGCCCGGCTCGGCGAGTCCAGGGAGGGCGACGAGCGTGACCTCCGGCGAGGCGTTGTCTGCGTCGAGCAGGTCCTCCAGCTCATCTGCTCGGCCCTCGGAGGCGAGGGCACGACGCAGCGCTCTGATCACCCAGACCGGGTGCGCCGTGCGCAGCGCGAGCCGTTCGTCGTCGGAACGCGCATCCTGTTCGATGCGTTCCTCCCACTGCTCCGGCGTGTCGCGGGAGATGCGCCGCAGCACCGCGTTGGCGAAGCTCGAGGCGCCGCGTCCGACCGCGGTCGCCACGAGATTCACCGACTCGTTGACGGCGGCATGCGATGCGACGCGGGTCGCGAGCAGCTGGTGCACCGCGAGCCGCAGCGCATCGAGCACGACCGGGTCGATGCTGTCGACGTCGCGCTCCGCCGCTGCGGCGATGATCGCGTCGTACGTGCCGCGGCGACGCAGGGTGCCGTAGGTCAACTCGGTGGCCAGCGCGGCGTCTTGCGGAGTCAGGCCGGCCTCGGCGATCGCGCCCGGGAGCGCGAGGTTGGCGTAGGCGTCGACCTCCGACACCGCCCGCAACACGTCGAACGCCACCCGTCGTGCCGGCTGCACGGTGCGCACGGGACCGCGCGGCCCGCCCTGCGACTGCCGCGCGCGGCCACCCGTATCGCGTCCGCCGGATCGTCCGCCCGATTGCGGACCCCGCTGCTGTCGTCTCTGCTGTCCTTCGCTCATGATCCGGCACGCAGCCCTTCTGCGGCGCGCTGACCGCGCCACCAATCCGCTGCCTGCATGGCGCCCTTGCCTGCTGGCTGCACGCGGGTGACGGCGAGCGGCGACGACGCCGTGCCGATGAGCACAGCGGACTTCGTGGCCGTGATGTGCCCGGACGGCAGCGCCTCGGCATCGAACGCGGGTGCCGCCTCGAGGATCTTGAGGCGCTGGCCGTCGATCGTGGTGTGCGCCCCAGGTTCCGGGGTCACCCCGCGGAAGCGCGCGAACACGACCTCGACAGGCTGCGACCAGTCGAGCACGCCATCCTCGAGGGTGAGCTTGGCCGCGTAGCTGGCCTCCCCCTGCTGCGGCTGTGCGATCGCGGTGCCGTTTGCGATCCCCGACACCACCTCGGCGGTGAGCTCGGCACCCGCCTCGGCGAGCGTTCGCAGCGCGACCTCAGCCGTCGCGGCATCCGGGACATCGAACGCACGGCTCGCGAAGACGTCACCCGCATCGAGCTCTGGCACGAGCTGGAACACGCTGGCGCCCAGACGCGCGTCGCCGGCGATCAGCGCCCGCTGCACTGGGGCCGCGCCGCGCCACTGCGGAAGCAGCGAGAAGTGCAGGTTGATCCATCCGGCCCTCGGCGTCGAGAGCAGCGGCTCACGCACCAGACCGCCGTAGGCGACGATGACCCCGAGCTCGACGCGGAGCGCGGCGATGCGCTGCGTGACCTCGTCATCGAGGCGCGCGGCCCTGATCACGGGGATGCCGAGCTCATCGGCGGCACGTGCCACCGGAGATGGCGTGAGCACGCGCTTGCGGCCGAGCGGCGCATCGGGTCGGGTGATGACCGCAGCGACGCCGTGGTCGGACGCGAGGCGGTGCAGGGTGGGGACGGCGGCATCGGGTGTGCCGGCGAAGACGAGGCGCATGGAAGGTTCTCCGGGTCAGAGTTCAGGATCGAGGATATCGAGACGCACCGCGAGAGTGCTGCGAGGATTGCGGCCGCGACCGCGGCGACTCGCGACGGCTTCGGCGACGACCGAGGCGCGCAGGGTGGTCGCGACCCTCGATCCGGCTCCGTAGTCGAAGCGCACGAGGGCGCGGACCCGCGGCGGAATGTCGTCGGATTCGACCGGCACCGGCCCGAGCACCGCGTCGGACGGCAGGGCGAGCTCGCCGAGCGAGATCAGGGCGCGTGACACCGACGGCGCAGTTCCCTCGACCACGGCGACGCGTGCGGTCGGCGGCATGTGCAGCGGCGCCCTGCTCTCGAGTTCGGATCGCGCGTAACCGGCGTGGTTCCAGGTCGCGAGCGCCCGAGCGGTCTCACCGTCGACGCCGACGAGATGGATCGGAGCGTTGGGAGCCGCCAGGGCAGCCGCGTTCGACCACCATCGGAGGCACGACTCGCCGATCCGCAGATCAGGCGCCTGCAGCATGCGGGGGCCGTCGAGCAGCACGATCGCGCGATAGCCGCCCTCGGCGACCGGTTCGGCGCCTCGAGTGGCCACGACGAGGGCCGGCTTCGCGTCGACGCGCTCGACCGGGTGCGCACTATCGGCCACGATCACCCTGACGCCCGGGAACGCACGACCGAGCTCGTCTGCGGTGCGCTCGCTGCCGGAAGACGCCAGACGCAGCTTGGTCGACGAGCACGCAGGGCAGGCCCATGCCCGCGCGGCGCGCCCGCACCAGCCGCAGACCGGCACGGCGCCGCGATGGCGCGCGCCGAGCGGACCACCACAGTGCGCGCAACGGGCAGGGGCGCGGCATTCCGCGCAGACCAGCGACGGCGAGAACCCAGGGCGGGACACCTGCACGAGCACCGGACCATCGGCGGTCGCGTTGCGTGCCGCGAGGAACGCTGAGGACGGCATCCGCTGCGCCGTCGGCTGTTCCATCTCGTTCGGGGTGCTGAGCACCACTCGCGGGAGCACGCGGCGCGCAGCACGGATGTCCTGCAGCCAGCCCAGCACGACGAGACGCTCGACATCGGTGGTGCGGGTGTGCCCGACGAACAGCAGCGCGCACTCGTCCTGCTCCTGCCGGAGGAGCGCCGAGTCACGGGCGTGCACGTATGGTGCGAGCGGTTCGCTCAGCAGTGAGTCGCCGTCGTCCCACACGGCGACGAGCCCGGCGGTCACCGGTGCGTAGACCGCCGAACGGTTGCCGACGACGATGCATGGCGCATCCTCGAGGGTGCGGAGGAACGAGCGGTACCGATCGGGGTTCGTCTGCCGCGAGTCGAAGCGCACCACGGCATCGGCCGGCGTCAGGAGCTCGAGCGCTTCGAGCAGACGATCGAGGTCGCGGTGGTCGGGGACGACCAGGATCGACGAGCGGCCGTCAGCGAGCATCCGAGTCGCACTCGCGGCCAGCAGCGCCGCCCAGGCCGGCACACCGTCGCGGAACCCCGGGATCGCCTCGACCGCTGCGCGCTCGCTCCCGGCCAGCACCTCGGCGAGACCGGCGTAATGCGCGATCACGTCATCGGCGTCGGTCAGCAGCTCCGCGGCCGGCACGATGGCCGGGGTGTCGGCTGTCCACGCCTTCTCGACGCGCACCTGTCGCTTCGGGATGACGAGCCGCAGGACATCGGATGCGGAGCCTGCGGCACGATCCGCGACGCGCCGTGCCAGCCGGTGCAGACGTTCCGGCAGGACTGGCACCGGCGAGACGATGCTGTCGACTTCGGACAGGGGGCGATCCGCGTCGTCCTCAGTGTCGATCTCGACGACGTAGCCCTCGATGACGCGTCCGGCGGTGCGCAGCGGCACCTTCACGCGCACGCCGATCGTCACGTCGCCGAGTTCGGCGGGCAGCGCATAGTCGAACAGGCGGTCCAGCTGGGGCAGCGGTGAGTCCAGGAGCACTCGCGCGATGCGCCGACCCTCGACGCTCACGGGAACCGGAGCCCCCTCAGAGCCCGGCAGCGCGGCGCAGCTCTTCGACGCGGTCGGTCCGCTCCCACGTGAACTCGGGCAGTTCGCGACCGAAATGGCCGTAGGCCGCGGTCTTCGCGTAGATCGGCCGCAGCAGGTCGAGCTGCTCGATGATCGCCTGCGGGCGGAGGTCGAACACGTCGTTGATCGCGCGGATGATCACGTCGTCGGAGACCTTGCCGGTGCCGAACGTCTCGACGTAGAGCCCGACCGGACGCGCGACGCCGATCGCGTAGGCGACCTGCACCTCGAGCCGATCGGCGAGCCCCGCGGCGACGGCGTTCTTCGCGACCCAGCGGGTGGCGTAGGCGCCGGAGCGGTCGACCTTCGACGGGTCCTTGCCGCTGAACGCGCCACCGCCGTGCCGCGACGCACCGCCGTAGGTGTCGATGATGATCTTGCGGCCGGTGAGACCGGCGTCGCCCTTCGGTCCGCCCGTGACGAAGGGGCCGGCAGGGTTGATGTAGTACGTGACGTCGTCGAGGTCGAGGCCGGTGTTCGCGAGAACCGGATCGATGACCTGCGCGCGGACCAGCTGCTTGAGCTCGTCCTGCGAGATGTCAGGGTGGTGCTGCGTCGAGACCACGACGGCGTCGACCGTCTTCGGCGTGAACCCGTCGTACCCGAGCGTCACCTGGGTCTTGCCGTCAGGGCGCAGGAACGGCAGCTCATCGCTGCGGCGCACCTCGGTGAGGCGCTCGGCGATGCGATGCGCCGTGAAGGCGGCCATCGGCATGAGCTGCGGGGTCTCGGTGGTCGCGAACCCGAACATGATGCCCTGGTCGCCGGCGCCGAGCCCGTCGAGAGGATCGACAGACGAACCGTCTCGATGCTCCTGCGCGTTGTCGACACCGTGGGCGATGTCGGTCGACTGCTCCCCCACCGAGATGCTGACACCGCACGAATCGCCGTCGAAGCCGGTATCGCTCGATGTGTAGCCGATGCCGTTCACGACCTGGCGGACGATCGTGGGGATGTCGACATAGGCCTCGGTGCGGATCTCACCGGCGACATGCACGAGGCCGGTCGTGACGAGGGTCTCGACCGCGACGCGGGACTCCCGGTCCTTCGCGATCAGCCCGTCGAGGATGCTGTCCGAGATCTGGTCGCAGATCTTGTCCGGGTGCCCCTCGGTGACGGACTCGGACGTGAACAGACGCAGGGCGCTCATCGATGCTCCAGAACGGGGTGAGACAGGGAAAGGGCTGATACACCCATTCTGGACCGCGCCTCCGACAGTGTGGGCGGCGCGGTCCCGAATATCACTCCGCGTGACGCAGGCGGAGCTTGTCCTCGTTGATCTCGTGCAGCGCGATGGTGAGCGGCTTGTCCTCGACCGACGAGTCGACGAGCGGGCCCACGTTGTCGAAGAGGTTGCCCTCGTGCAGGTCGGAGTAGTAGTCGTTGATCTGACGCGCGCGCTTCGACGCGTAGATCACGAGCTCGTACTTCGAGTCGACGCGGTCGAGCAGGTTGTCGATGGGGGGATCGATGATGCCCTTGTTGTGGTGTCCGGCCATGATGGACCTCCTGATCAGGCGACGGGATCGTCGCGAAGTCGATGCTGCGGGCACGCGAGAGTACTCAGCGTGCAGAGCTCGAAGACAATTCTACGACCTCGGCGGCCGCATCGGCGACGTTCTCGTTCACGATGAGGTGATCGAACTCGTTCTGAGCCGCCAGTTCGACCTTCGCGGTGCGCAGTCTCCTGGCGCGTTCCTCGGCCTCTTCGGTGCCGCGTCCGACGAGCCGCTGGACCAGCTCGTCCCAGCTCGGCGGGAGCAGGAAGATGAGCGTCGCGGCCGGTTCTGCGGCGCGGACCTGGCGTGCGCCCTGCAGATCGATCTCGAGCAGCACGGTCTTGCCGGCGTCCAGCGCGGCGTCGATCGGCGCCCTCGGGGTGCCGTAGCGGGAACGGTTGTGCACGACCGCGTACTCCAGCAGTTCGTTCTGCTCGATCAGCCGGTCGAACTCGGCATCGTCGACGAAGTAGTAGTGCACGCCGTCGATCTCCCCCGGGCGCGGCGCACGCGTGGTCGCCGAGACCGACAGGTGGATCTCCGGGTTGTGCTCGCGGATGTGCGCGGCCACCGTGCCCTTGCCGACAGCGGTGGGCCCAGCGAGCACGAGGAGGCGACTGCGCGCGCCTCGCGGCCGCAGCACCGGGAACCGGCCGTCGAGCCACTCCTCCAGCACGGCACGCTGACGCGCACCCAGACCGCCGAGACGCTTGACGGGCGAGATGTGCAGATCCTCGAGCACCCGGTCGCGCTTGCCTGCGCCGATCGCCGGGAGAGCGAGCAGGAAGTCGGTGATGCGCATCGAGCCCTCGACCGAGTCCTGGTCGGCGATCGCGCGGCGCAGCACGGTCTGCGGTGCCACGACCCGTGTCGTCAGGTCGCGCTTGAGCGATGCGCGGGCGCGCCTCCGCTCGACGGCCTTGCGCGCAGCCGCCGCTCGATCGACCTCGGGAACGACTCGTGTCTCAGCCACGTACGGCCTCCTGGTAGTGCGCGACGCGGGTGTCGATCGCGCTGGCGATCCCCTCGGGACCCGCGCTGAGGATGCTGCGGCTCTCGCTGGCGATGACATGGGCGGACATCGCTCCGAAGCGAGTCGTGAGATCGGCGGGTTCGGCGCCCTGTGCTCCGAAGCCGGGCGCCAGGATAGGCGCCGCGGGAGCGAACGGCGAGATGCCGGCATCCGTCCAGTCGACGGTCGCGCCGATCACGAAGCCGATGCTCCCCCACTCGCCCTCCGGTGTCACGGCGGCGTTGCGTGCCGAGACCTCCACGATCACGCCGGCCGACACGGTTCGGCCACCGTCGCGCGAGCGCTGCAGATGCTCCGCCTCCTGATTGCTCGTGGCGGCGAGCACGAAGGCTCCCTTGCCGTGCGTCCGAGCGAGGTCGAAGACTCCGTCGAGGGCGCCGACGCCCAGATACGGGCTGACGGTGAGCGCATCCGCCTCCAGCGGCGATCCAGGCGTGAGCCAGGCGGCCGCGTACGCGTCCATGGTGGTGCCGATGTCGCCGCGCTTGGCATCGGCGATCACGATCAGCTCGGCTGCGCGCGCAGCCGCGAGCACATCCTCCAGCGCGGCGAAACCGGCGGAACCGAAACGCTCGAAGAACGACACCTGCGGCTTCACGATGCCGATACGGCCGGCTGCGGCATCCACCGTCCGCAGTCCGAACTCCCGGACACCGGCGGCGTCCTGACTCAGGCCCCAGGCGTCGAGGAGCCCCGCATGCGGGTCGATCCCGACGCAGAGCGGGCCGGACGACGCGAGCGCCGCCCTGACCCGCTCACCGAAGGTGTGGCTCACACCGCTGCCTTCCGGTCGAGCGCATACTCCTGAAGACTCTTGACCTCGAAACCGTCGTGCGCAGCATCCATGCCGCTGACCGCCGCACCGAGCACCGCCATGGTCGTGAACAGCGCCTTGTCGGCGGCGACCGCCGCTGCGCGGATCTCGTACCCGTCGGCGCGGGCGGTGCCGCCGGACGGGGTGTTCACGACGATGTCGATCTCGCCGTCGTTGATCAGGTCGACGATGTTGCGCGCACCGCTCTCCTGCGTCTCGCTGTACTTCTCGACGACCGTGACAGCGATGCCGTTGCGCGAGAGAATCTCCGCGGTGCCCTCGGTGGCGACGATCGTGAAGCCGAGCTGCTGCAGACGATGCGCCGGCAGGATCACCGCGCGCTTGTCGGAGTCGGCGACCGAGATGAACACGGTGCCGGAGGTCGGCATGCCGCCGTACGCCGCGGCCTGGCTCTTCGCGAAGGCGGTCGGGAAGTCACGATCGATGCCCATGACCTCACCGGTCGAACGCATCTCCGGGCCGAGGATCGAGTCGACGGTCTTGCCCTCGGCAGTGCGGAAGCGCTTGAACGGCAGTACGGCCTCCTTGACCGCGACCGGCGCGCCGAGCGGCACGCGGGAGCCGTCGTTCTGCGGCAGCAGCCCTTCGGCTTTCAGCTCGGCCACCGTGGAACCGGTCATGATGCGGCTGGCGGCCTTCGCGAGCGGGATGCCGAGTGCCTTCGAGACGAAGGGCACCGTGCGGCTCGCGCGCGGGTTCGCCTCGATCACGTAGAGCACGCCGGCGCTGATCGCGAACTGCACGTTCAGCAGGCCGCGCACACCAACACCCTTCGCGATCGCGAGCGTTGCCGTACGGACGCGGTCGATGTCGGAGCGGCCGAGCGAGATCGGGGGCAACGTGCAGCTCGAGTCGCCGGAGTGGATGCCGGCCTCCTCGAGGTGCTCCATGACGCCGCCGATGTAGAGATCGGTGCCGTCGTAGAGCGCATCCACGTCGAGCTCGATCGCGTCGTCGAGGAATCGGTCGACCAGCAGCGGCTTGCCCTGCTCGATGACGACCTCTCCTGCGGTGCGCACGAAGTAGTCGCGCAGGCTCGCGGAGTCGTAGACGATCTCCATGCCGCGGCCGCCGAGCACGAAGCTCGGGCGCACGAGCACGGGATAGCCGATGTCCTCGGCGATGCGGATGGCGCCGTCGACGTCGATCGCGGTGCCGTGGCGCGGGGCCAGGAGTCCGGCAGCGTCGAGGATGCCGCTGAAGAGCTCGCGCTCCTCGGCGAGGTCGATCGCCTCCGGGCTGGTGCCGAGCACGGTGTAGCCCGCGTCCTGGATGCCCTTCGCGAGTCCGAGCGGCGTCTGGCCGCCGAGCTGGCAGACGACGCCGAGGATGGTGCCGCTCGCCGCCTCCGCGTCGAGCACCTCGAGCACGTCCTCGAGCGTGAGCGGCTCGAAGTACAGGCGGTCGGAGGTGTCGTAGTCGGTCGAGACCGTCTCCGGGTTGCAGTTGACCATGATGGTCTCGAACCCGGCATCCGACAGCGCGAAGGATGCATGCACGCAGGAGTAGTCGAACTCGACGCCCTGACCGATGCGGTTCGGGCCGGAGCCGATGATGACGACCTTGGTGCGCTCGGACGGCGTGACCTCGGACTCGAAGTCGTAGCTCGAGTAGTGGTACGGCGTGAGTGCGGGGAACTCGCCGGCGCAGGTGTCGACCGTCTTGTAGACCGGCCGGATGCCGAGGCCGTGGCGGAGACCACGGATCTCCGCTTCGCCGTCGCCGCGGATCTCGGCGAGCTGGGTGTCCGAGAAGCCATGCTCCTTGGCGTAGCGCAGCGTCGCGGCGTCGAGTTCCGGCGCTGTGCGCACGATCTCGGCGACCTCGTTGATGAGCACGATCTGGTCGAGGAACCACGGGTCGATCGCGGTCGCCTCGAAGGCCTGCTCGATCGTCGCTCCCTTGCGCAGCGCCTGCTGCAGCACCACGATGCGGCCATCGGTCGGGGTCTTCGAGATCTCGAGAAGCTCCTCGACCGAACGGTCCTCGCGGCCCCAGTGGAAGCTGGATCCGCGCTTCTCGAGCGAGCGGAGCGCCTTCTGCAGCGCTGTCGCGTAGTTGCGGCCGATCGCCATGGCCTCGCCGACCGACTTCATGGTGGTGGTGAGCGTCGCATCCGCCGCGGGAAACTTCTCGAACGCGAACCGCGGCACCTTCACCACGACGTAGTCGAGCGTCGGCTCGAAGCTCGCCGGCGTCACGCCGGTGATGTCGTTCGGGATCTCGTCGAGGCGGTAGCCGAGTGCCAGCTTGGCCGCGAGCTTCGCGATCGGGAAGCCGGTCGCCTTCGAGGCGAGCGCGCTCGAGCGCGAGACACGGGGGTTCATCTCGATCACGATGATGCGACCGTTCGACGGGTCGACCGCGAACTGGATGTTGCAGCCGCCGGTGTCGACGCCGACTGCACGGATGATGTCGATGCCGATGTCGCGCATCTTCTGGTACTCGCGGTCGGTGAGGGTCAGCGCCGGGGCGACCGTGATCGAGTCGCCGGTGTGCACGCCCACCGGGTCGACGTTCTCGATCGAGCAGACGACGACCGTGTTGTCGGCCGTGTCGCGCATGAGCTCGAGCTCGTACTCCTTCCAGCCGAGGATGGACTCCTCCAGGAGCACCTCGGTGGTCGGCGAGTCGCGCAGACCGGCGCCGGCGATGCGGCGGAGGTCGTTCTCGTCGTAGGCGAAGCCGGACCCGAGGCCGCCCATCGTGAAGCTCGGACGGACAACGAGCGGGTAGCCGAGCTCGCCAGCGGCTGCCAGCACCTCGTCCATCGTGTGCGCGATGCGGGAGTCGGCGACGTCTGCACCGGCGTCGAGCACCAGCTGCTTGAAGATCTGCCGGTCCTCGCCCTTGTTGATCGCCTCGAAGCTCGCGCCGATCAACTCGACGTCGTACTTCTCGAGGATGCCGTGGTTGTGCAGCTCGATCGCAGCGTTCAGCGCGGTCTGGCCGCCGAGCGTCGGCAGGATCGCGTCAGGGCGCTCCTTCGCGATGATCGACTCGATGACCTGCCACGTGATCGGCTCGACGTAGGTGGCATCGGCGAAGTCGGGGTCGGTCATGATCGTGGCGGGGTTCGAGTTCACCAGGATGACCCGGACGCCCTCTTCACGGAGAACGCGGCATGCCTGTGTGCCGGAGTAGTCGAACTCGCAGGCCTGACCGATGACGATCGGGCCGGAGCCGATGACGAGGACGGACTTGATGTCGTCACGCTTTGGCATTACTTGGAGTCCTTCTTGCTGGCGACGACCAGATCGCGGAACCGGTCGAAGAGGTAGTTGGCGTCGTGCGGGCCGGCTGCGGCCTCTGGGTGGTACTGCACGGAGAATGCGGGGATGTCGAGGGCGCGAAGGCCCTCGACGACGTTGTCGTTCAGTCCGACATGGCTGACTTCGACCTCGCCGTAGCCGTTCGGGCTCTGGAACGTGCCGTCGAGCGGTGCGTCCACCGCGAAGCCGTGGTTGTGCGCCGTGATCTCGACGCGACCGGTGGACTTGTCGAGCACCGGCTGGTTGATGCCGCGGTGACCGAAGGGCAGCTTGTAGGTGCCGAGGCCGAGCGCACGGCCGAGCAGCTGGTTGCCGAAGCAGATGCCGAAGAACGGCAGACCGTCGTCGAGCACCGAGCGGAGCAGATCGACATGGCGGTCGGATGCGGCGGGGTCGCCGGGACCGTTCGAGTAGAACACCGCGACCGGGTCGATCGCGCGGATCTCGTCGATCGTCACGTCCTGCGGGAGCACGAACACCTCGAACCCGCGTGCGGCCAGGTTGTCGATCGTGGCCTGCTTGACGCCGAGGTCGAGGACGGCGAGGTTGCCGACCTTCTCCCCCACCGCGGTCGTCACGGTGGCGACGTCGACCGAAACCTCGGCAGACAGGTTACGACCGGCCATCTGCGGCGCCTCGCGGACGATGCGCACCTGCTCCGCTTCGTCGAGCGCCGCATCGGCACCGGAGAAGATGCCGCCGCGCATGGAACCGGCGGAGCGGATGTGCCGGGTGATCGAGCGCGTGTCGATACCGCTGATGCCGACGATGCCGTCCTGCACGAGCGTCTCGTCGAGCGAGGTGGTCGCGCGCCAGTTCGACACGACACGCGAGGGGTCGCGCACGATGTAGCCCGCGACCCAGATGCGACGGGACTCCGGGTCCTCTTCGTTCATCCCGGTGTTGCCGATGTGCGGTGCGGTCTGCAGCACGATCTGGCCTGCATAGGACGGGTCGGTGATCGTCTCCTGGTAGCCGGACATGCCGGTCGAGAAGACGACCTCGCCGAGCGTGGTGCCGCGCGCTCCATAGGCGCGGCCGACGTGACGGGTGCCGTCTTCCAGGACGAGGACGGCGGTTTCTGGCAGGGAGGTCATCGTATGGCTCCAGTGTCGGGGGCAGCGGTGTCATCGCGCACGGCGACGAGGTGCTGCAGTGCAGTGATGAGGTTCTTCGGATCGCCGGTGGCGAGGCGGACATACGAGTCGACGACGGTCTCGTCGTCGACGTTCCAGGCGATGCGGATCAGTCCACCCGGCTCGACGACCCGATCGATCGTGACGGTCGCCCTGTCGACGCCGACCAGGCGCGACGAGGCGAGGAAGACGGTCGGGGTGCCGTCGAGGCACAGGGCGACGCCGCGATCGGTCACGGCGAGCTCGCCGCGTGCGCGATACGCGAGCGGTGAGACCGCGAGACGCTCGAGCGGCTGGTCGTGACGCGTCGTCGAGACGTACAGCACCTCGTCGCGGCGCAGGACCTCCGCGTGCTCCGGTACACCGAGCGGTGCCGACAGGCCGGCGTCGCGTCGGAGTCGTCGTCGCCATGCGAGCAGCATCGTGAGCAGGACGAGGAGGGCGACCACGATCGTGATCGCGATGGCGATGTCGCGCGTGCTCATGCGTTCACTCCCTCGACCAGCGCGCCGCCGTCGACCGTGAGACGGCCACCGTGCACGGTGAACTCGACTCGGCCGGGCAGCGCGCGACCGAGGTAGGGCGAGTTCACGCTTCGGCCGTGCAGGTCGGCCTCGGTGAAGACCCCGTCGACCGAGGCGTCGTAGAGCGTGATCTGCGCGGGCTGGCCGACCTCGAGCGGCGTGCCGTGCCCCGACAGCCGACCGATCTGTGCCGGCGTCGCGCTCATGACGCGCGCGACATCCGCCCAGCCGATCAGTCCGGTCTGGACCATCGACTGGTGCACGACGCGCAGCGCGCTCTCGAGTCCGACCATGCCGTTGGCGGCAGCCTGCCACTCGCACGCCTTGTTCTCGCTCGGATGCGGGGCGTGGTCGGTCGCGACGATGTCGATCGTGCCGTCGGCGAGACCCTCGCGCACCGCGAGCACGTCCTCTTCCCGCCGCAGCGGCGGGTTGACCTTGAACCGAGCGTCATAGCCGCGCACCAGGTCGTCCGTGAGCAGCAGGTGGTGCGGGGTGACCTCGGCGGTGACCGCGATTCCGCGCTTCTTCGCCCAGCGGATGATGTCGACCGATCCTGCCGTCGACAGGTGGCAGACGTGCAGTCGCGATCCGACGTGCTCGGCGAGCAGCACGTCGCGGGCGATGATCGACTCCTCGGCGACGGCCGGCCAGCCGGCCAGGCCGAGCTCAGCGGAGACGACGCCCTCGTTCATCTGGGCGCCCTCTGTGAGGCGGGGGTCCTGTGCATGCTGCGCGATGACGCCGTCGAAGGACTTCACGTACTCGAGGGCACGGCGCATGATCAGCGGGTCGAAGACGCAGAAGCCGTCGTCGCTGAACACGCGGACCTTGGCCCGCGAGGTCGCCATGGCGCCGAGCTCTGCCAGTCGCTCGCCCTTCTGCCCGACGGTGACTGCGCCGATCGGCTGCACGGTGGCGTAGCCGGCCGCTTCGCCGAGCGCGAGCTCCTGCTCGACGACACCGGCCGTATCGGCCACCGGCGAGGTGTTCGGCATCGCGAACACGGCGGTGAAGCCACCAGCGGCTGCGGCCCTGGTGCCGGTGAGGATCGTCTCGGATGCCTCGTATCCGGGCTCCCGCAGATGCGTGTGCAGATCGACCAGACCGGGCAGCGCCACGAGTCCGTGCGCGTCGATCACCCGGGCTCCCGTGCGGCTGAGCCCGGTACCGATCTCCGTGATGACACCGCCTTCGACGATGATGTCGGCGCTCTCCGCACCCGACAGCCGTGCACCGGTGATGACGAGGGTCTCGCTCACAGGTCTCCCCCTCGTTCGTCGTCTCGTTCTCCTGCAAGCAGCAGGTACAGCACCGCCATGCGCACGGACACCCCGTTCGCGACCTGCTCCAGCACCGTGGAGCGGGCGGAATCGGCAGCTTCGGAGGAGATCTCCAGGCCGCGGTTCATGGGACCGGGGTGCATCACAATGCTACCGTCCGGAAGACCAGCCACTCGCAGTGCGTCAAGGCCCCACCGCCGCGAATACTCCCGCTCAGTCGGGAAATACGCGGCGTTCATGCGTTCCAGCTGGATCCGCAGCATCATGACCGCGTCAGGACCCTCGGCCAGTGCTGCGTCGAGGTCGTACACGACGCGCGCCGGCCAGAGCGAGACGTTCTGCGGCACGAGCGTGGGCGGAGCGACCAGGGTGACCTCGGCGCCGAGCGTCGCGAGCAGCCAGACGTTCGACCTGGCGACCCTGGAATGCAGCACGTCGCCGACGATCACCACACGCACCCCGGCCAGATCGCGGCCACGGCTCTCGGCGCCGAAGCGGCGCTTGCGGATCGTGAAGGCGTCGAGCAGCGCCTGGGTCGGATGCTCGTGCGTGCCGTCGCCGGCGTTGACGACGCCGGCCGAGATCCAGCCGCTCGTCGCGAGCGTCTGGGGAGCGCCGGATGCCGGGTGGCGCACCACGACGGCATCCGCCCCGATGGCCTCGAGCGTCTGGGCGGTGTCCTTCAGGCTCTCGCCCTTCGAGACGCTGGAGCCCTTGGCGGCGAAGTTGATGACGTCGGCGGAGAGGCGCTTGGCTGCGGCCTCGAACGAGATGCGGGTGCGCGTCGAGTCCTCGAAGAAGAGGTTGACGACCGTCTTGCCGCGCAGGGTCGGGAGCTTCTTGACCTCGCGGGACTGGGTGTCGGCCATGTCCTCGGCGACGTCGAGGATGCGCAGCGCAGTGGCGCGGTCGAGCGTATGGGTGTCGAGGAGATGCCTCATGCGCCGATCGTCACCTCCTCGGTGCCGTCGTCCTCGGTGAGACGGACGTTCACTCGCTCGGTGCGGGCGGAGGGGATGTTCTTGCCGACGAAGTCCGGACGGATGGGCAGCTCGCGGTGACCGCGGTCCACCAGGATCGCCAGACGCACCGCGGATGGTCGACCGATCGACTGGATCGCGTCGAGCGCGGCGCGGATGCTCCGTCCGGAGAACAGCACGTCATCGACCAGGACCACGACCTTGCCATCGATGCCGCCGGCGGGGATCTCGGTCGGGCGGGGTGACCGCGTCGGGTGCTTGGCGAGATCGTCGCGGAACAGCGTGACATCGAGAGCGCCCACTGCGACCGGGACCTGCGCGATGTCGCTGATGAGCGTGGCGAGACGACGAGCGAGTGTGACGCCGCGGGTCGGAATGCCCAGCAGGACGATGTTCTCGGCACCTCGGTTGGACTCGAGGATCTCATGTGCGATACGGGTCAGTGCCCGCGAGATATCGGCTTCATGCAGCACAGTTCGTGTGCTCATCGGCCGCTCCCTTCTCCGCCTCACAGGACGGTGTTAAAGGTTGCTTGCTCCGTCAGTCTATCGGAGACCCCGAACGCCGACGACGCCTGCGACGCACACGCGCCGCATCGGCGGTGCCGGTCAGCTCGCCGGGCGCAGCGCCGCTTCCGTGACGCCGTCGTCGATCTTCGAGGACCGGATCGGATGCCCACTGGTCGACAGGCAGCGACCGGTCTTCAGATCCCACTTCCAGTCGTGCATGCTGCAGGTCAGCACGCCGTCCTCATCGACCTTGCCGGTCTTCGTGAGGTCGGCCCGCAGGTGCGGGCAGCGACGCTGCACGAGCCAGTCGCCGATCTCGGCGTCCTCGGTCTGGTCGGTCTGCTCCTGGTACCAGTTCTCGACGTACTCGATGCGGTCGACCGAGAGGCACTTGAGGAACGTCGTCAGGAACTCGTTGAACTTGCCGCTCCGGCCGACCGAGAACTGCATCGACAGGAATATCGAGTTCGACCAGTCGATCTCGTGGTCGCGGATGTTCGTCGAGACGAGGTCGGCGGGGATCGTGTACCAGTACACGCAGTCCTCCCCCGCGTACTCGCGCACCTTGGCCCTCGGGAAGTCGACGACCATGTCGAGGTCGCCGATGTGGAACCGCACGCACCCGCCGACACCGAGGCGGATCGTGCGCGACTTCTTCAGCAGTGGCTCCCACCACTCCTTGATCGCCGCGAGGATCTCCGCCGGCGGCAGGGGCTCTGCGCGCGAAGCCTCTTCGTCGCGGATCTCCTGCTGCCGGCTCGCGCGCTGCGACTCGAGGTAGTCCCACTTCTCATCGAAGATGTGGGTGAGCTCCGCCTCGGAGTACAGCGTCTGCTCGCTCGTCACCTGGCCGCCGTCGACCGTCACGACCGTGCCAGGCACGAAGAGCCGACCGTCGTACTTGGGCGCGAGCTCCCGCATGTGCGCGAGGAACTGCTTCTGATCCGTGAAGATCGACTCGCCGTTCTTGCCGAGGCCGTTGAAGTCGAACAATTCGTCGCGCAGGAACATCGGCGGGCCGGCCATCGGGAAGACGTGCGGAGCGTCGACCTTCTCGATGTAGTACATGGCGCGCTTGTTCTGCGCCTCACGCTTCAGGCGAGCGAAGTTCTGCTTGGCGTCGAGCGGGAGGTCGTAGACCATCGGCCACCAGATCGCGCCCGAGACCTGTGTGAAGTACGCGTCCGGCGTGCCGAAGTCGAGCAGCTTCTCGAGGTCGAGGGGGTGCGAGTCGTTCTGGTTCAGCATCGAACCGGTGCCGTCGTCGACGCTCAGCGAGCTGTCACCGATCGGTCCGTCGCTCGGCGCGCGCAGCGGGGTGATCATGAGCTTCAGCTCGCCGCGCTGGATGATCTCGCCGGCGGGTGCGTAGGTGATGTTCGTGTAGCCGAGTGCACGGATGTCGCGCTCGAGATCATCGATCGGATACTCGGGCAGCAGCACCTCGATGTCCTTGCGGATGTAGCGCTCGAGCAGCTTGGGGTCGAAGTGGTCTCGGTGCCGGTGCGAGATGTAGAGGAAGTCCGCCTCGCGGCCGAACCGCTCCCAGTCGAGGGCGCGGTTGTCGGGGAATGGGAACCACGAGCCGAAGAAGGACGGTCCGAGCACGGGGTCGCAGATGATGTTTCCGCCGACCGTCTCGATGAACATCCCGGCGTGGCCGAGTCCCGTGATCCGCATTGCGCTCCTCCTGGTGCATCCTCGGCGCCTGTTCGACGCTCGCTGTGGACGGCCTCGATTCTACCGAAGGCTCTCTGTGCGCCCGGTCGGACGGGCCGGAAGTAACCCGCTCAATCCTCGAACAGCCCGCGGATGTCGTCGGCGGTGAGCGACTGCGCGAACAGGGCCTCATCGTCCATGACGGCGGTGAACAGACGCGCCTTGCGCTGCTGGAGCTCCCGCACCTTCTCCTCGATGGTGCCGGCCGAGATCATCCGATAGACGAAGACCTGACTGGTCTGGCCGATCCGGTGGGTGCGGTCGATCGCCTGTGCCTCGGCAGCAGGGTTCCACCACGGATCGAGCAGGAACACGTAGTCGGCCTCGGTCAGCGTGAGACCGAAGCCACCGGCCTTCAGGCTGATCAGGAACACCGGCTGCTCCCCCGCCTTGAACCCCTCCACCACCTCGTGCCGCCGTCTGGTCGAACCATCGAGGTGCGCGTACGGGATGCCGGCCGCTTCGAGCCTCGCGGCGGCGAGATCCAGGAACGACGTGAACTGGCTGAACACCAGGGCACGGTGTCCCTCCGCCTGCAACTCAGCCACCCGCTCGAGCAGGGTGTCGAGCTTGCTGGATCCGATGTCGGCGTCGTTCTCGTCGACCAGTTCGGGTGCGAGGCTCAGCATTCGCAGCAGGGTCAGAGAACGGAAGACGATGAACCGGTTGCGGTCGAGATCGTCGATCAGCCCCAGCACCTTCTGGCGCTCGCGCTGCAGCACGACGTCGTACAACGCCCGATGCGATGCGCTCAGTTCGACCTCGAGCACCTGTTCCTGCTTCGGCGGCAGATCCGGAGCGACGAGCTCCTTCGTGCGGCGCAGCATGAGCGGACGGATGCGCCGGCGCAACTGTGCGAGCCGACGCTGACGGTACTCGCCGCCCTCCTCGTTCTCGGGGACCTTGCCCTTCTCGATCGGCTGGATGTAGCGATCACGGAACTTCCGTGCCGATGGGAACAGACCGGGGGCTGCGAGCTTCAGCAGCGACCACAGATCGGACAGGCTGTTCTCCATCGGCGTGCCGGTCACGGCATAGGTCACATCGGCGTCGAACGTCGAGATCGCGCGATGCAGCTTCGTCTTCGGGTTCTTGACGAACTGTGCCTCGTCGAGGATGAGGCCGGCCCATTCGACCGCGCCGAACTCCTTCTCATCGAGCCGCGCCACGGTGTAGGAGCTCACGATGATGTCGACGCCCGCGGCGGCATCCGTCACCGTTCCTCGACGCGTGCCACTGGTGCTCTCGACCAGAGCGACCCGGAGCTCGGGTGTGAAGCGCGCGGCCTCGGTCTTCCAGGTGCTGAGCACCGATGTCGGGGCGAGCACGAGGAACGGGCGCCGCTCCCCCATGTCCCGCGTGTGCTGCACGAAGGTCAGCAGCTGCAGCGTCTTGCCGAGCCCCATGTCGTCCGCCAGGATGCCGCCCAGCCGATGCCGCCAGAGGAAGGCGAGCCAGTCGTATCCGGACTTCTGGTACGGCCGGAGCTCCGCGCGCAGTGACGCAGGCACCGGCGTCGTCGGGACGCCGGTGGACTGCCGCAGCCCCTCGGCTGTCGAGCGCCAGCTGACGGCCGGGAGCGCCTCGTCGGCGAGATCCTCGAACTCCTCCCAGAGATCCGTCTGGTAGCGGCTGATCCGTGGTCCGGTCTCCCATTCGTCGAGTTCGCCGGCCTCGTCGATGAGCTCACGGAGCCGGTCGAGCGCCGGGTGGTTCAACGTGAAGTAGCCGCCGTCCGAGAGGAGCAGCTTCTTCTTCCCCTTGCTGAGCGCGGTGAACAGCGGTCCGAACGGGATGCTGCGCCCGTCGATCGTCACGAGGATGCCGAGATCGAACCAGTCCGAGTCGGTCGTCTCCACCGTCGAGACGGTGACCTCGGGAACGCCGGTGAGCTCGCGGTACTCCTTGCGCGCGCCCGTCGTGACGATCGTGACGCCCGCGGCTTCGAAGGCGGGCACGGTCTGCGCGACGAACGCCGCGGCGTCGATGTCGTGGAACGAGCCGGACGGCCTGAACCGGGTGGCCATGTGCTCCTGCCAGACCGTCTCGAGCTCTGCGCGTCGCGCCGCTTCGGCGTCGGTGTCGCGGACAGCGGCCGGACCGGGCGCGTACGACACGGTCCCGAAGCCGCGATACGACCACGTGAACGAGTAGCTCACGACGTCACCCCGCTCGAAGACCACGGTCAGGACCGGTTCGGGTGCCGGGATCTCGGGCAGCGCGACATCGCCCATCGTCTGCACCACGGTGCGGCGCGCGAGCAAAGGATAGGCCTCCGTGACGAAGGCCTCCTCGTCCTCAGCCGGCACGGCGATCGGCCGTTGCGCCTCCAGGAGCGCGCGCACCTGCTGGCTGAGCGGCACCTCGGCGAGCGTGATCTGCATCCGGCTGCCGTGCAGCACGGCCGAATACACGCCCGAGCGCCCGATGGGGTGCACGTCGCCGGCTGCGACCGCGCTCCCGTCGATCGTCGCTGCTGCGGCAACCGTCAACGCCCCCGCTTCATCGCGTGCGATCGTCGCGGAGATCTCGGCGGTGTCTGCGAGGTGCACGGTGGAGTGCTTCTGACTGGCGACCAGTGGGATGCCGAGCGCAGCGCCCGCACGCAGGTGTCCCCACAGCAGGCCCGACTCGATCTGATCGACGACCAGCCAGTCGCCAGCGTTGCCCGACAGCAGCGAGTCGCGCGAGATGCTGAGCAGGTCGCTGAACCAGCGGTTCTGCGCGCGTCCGAACTGCGCCGCATCCCGTCGCACGATGTCCCAGGTCGCGTGGCCTTGGATCCATGCGCCGGTCTGGTGGCTGCGCATCAGCGGACGGATCGCCAGAAGCAGCTCTCCGGTCGACCTGGCGAGGTCTCGCGGGGTCGCCGGACGCACCGCTCGGGGCGCCCAGTGGTTATCACCTCGTGGCTCTCGATGCCGCAGCTCGACTCCGAGCGCGAGCGCCTGCGTCTGCACGGTGCTCGTCGGATCGACGAGCGCGCGCCAGGAGGTGGCGGGCGGCGGCGGGACGGCGGCAGCGGGCGATTCAACGGGCGCGGTCGTCCGCGCGCCGTTCTGCTGCGAGTACTCGTGCACATTCGAGGCGAGGAGCGCAGCGACGACGTGCTTGCACCGGGAACGAACCGGGCACGAGCACCGCGTCGACCTGGCGTGGCTCTTGCCGTTCGACGACACGAACCCGACTTCGACGACGTAGGTCGCGTCGCGGCTGCCCTTCACATGGGCTTCGAGTTCCTGCCGGTCCTCGTCCCAGACGAGATCGAGCACGTTCCCCTCGCGGAAGTACGCCAGACCGCGCGCGTAGCCACCGGCATCCGTGATCTGCATGAGATCACGGAGGTCGACGTGAGGTGCGGGCATGCCAGCATCCTTCCCGCGGCATCCGACATGGGGACAGCGACTCGTGCGAGACGGATCAGGCGGCGCGGTCGACCCTGGCGAGGACGCCGTGCACGAAGGCGCCGGAGTCGTCGGTCGAGAATTCCTTCGCGAGCTCGACCGCCTCGTCGATCGCGACGGCGGTCGGCACCTCGGCGTTGTAGAGCAGCTCCCAGACGCCGATGCGGAGCAGCGCGCGGTCGACGGCCGGCATGCGCTCGAGCTTCCAGTCGCGGCTGTGCGTCGTGATCTGCTCGTCGATCTCATCGCGGTGGTCCACGATGCCATCGACGATCTCGCGTGCGTACAGCCAGGAGGCCTCGCGGGCCGGCTCGTTCGCCGCACGCTTCGCCTCGGCGGCAAGCGTCACCGAGAGCTCGTCTCCGCGCACGTCAGCGGAGAACAGGATGTCGAGAGCGCGCTTGCGCGCCTTCGTCCGAGCGCCCACGCCTTACTTCTCGCGACCGAGGTACTCACCCGTGCGGGTGTCGACCTTGATCTTCGTGCCGGTCTCGACGAACAGCGGAACCTGCATCTCGTAGCCGGTCTCGACGGTCGCGGGCTTCGTGCCGGCCGACGAGCGGTCGCCCTGCAGGCCGGGCTCGGTGTACGTCACCTCGAGGATGACGGATGCCGGAAGGTCGATGTAGAGCGGGTTGCCGTTGTTCAGCGCGATCGTGACCTGCTGGTTCTCGAGCAGGAAGTTCTTCGCGTCGCCGACCGTGGCACCGCCGACGGTGATCTGGTCGTAGTCGGAGGTGTCCATGAACACGAAGCCGTCGCCGTCGGCGTAGAGGTACGTGAAGTCGCGGCGATCGACGTTCTCGATCTCGATCTTGGCGCCCGCGTTGTACGTGCGGTCGACGACCTTGCCCGAGAGGACGTTCTTCAGCTTGGTCCGCACGAACGCGCCACCCTTGCCGGGCTTGACGTGCTGGAACTCGATGACGTTCCAAAGCTGTCCGTCGATGCTGAGAACGACGCCGTTCTTGATGTCTGCGGTAGATGCCATGCGCTGCGGGGTCCGTTTCGTGTGTGATTGTCTCGGCCACGCTGAGACGCGCTCAGTGAGGGCCGACAGTCGATTCTACGGGATCAGCGCGAGAAGCTGCCGCACCGCGCTCGCGTAGCCGCCCACGCCCTCGCCGATCACGCGCACCGCGGCGACGTCGTGCAGGTACGAGTGGTGGCGGAATTCCTCGCGTGCATAGACATCGGAGATGTGGACCTCGGCGAACGGCAGGGCCACTCCGGTGAGCGCATCGCGCAGTGCCACCGAGGTGTGCGTGAGCCCACCCGGGTTGATGACGATGCCGATGCAGTCCTCGCGGGCGGCGTGGATCGCGTCGATCAGCACGCCCTCGTGATTGCTCTGCAGCGCCCGCACCTCGACGCCCGCTTCTGCTGCCGTCGCGGCGGTGAGCTCCTCGACGTCGGCGAGCGTTGCGGTGCCGTAGACATCCGGCTCCCTGGTGCCGAGCAGGTTCAGGTTCGGTCCGTTGACGAGCAGGATTCGACGGGTCATCCCGCGACCTCCTGGTAGGCGGCGAACAGCAGCGACTCGTCCGGTGCCTGCAGCACGGTCGGCTTGGCGATGTCGTCGAGCAGGATGAAGCGGAGCATGCCGCCACGGCTCTTCTTGTCGCGCTGCATCGTGGCCAGCAGCGCCGGCCACGCCCCGGCGCGATACGAGGTCGGCAGACCGAGCGACTCGAGGACCGTGCGATGCCGGACGGCCGCAGCGTCAGGGAGCCGGCCAGCCAGGCGCGAGAGTTCGGCCGCGAACAGCATGCCGATCGAGATCGCGGCACCATGTCGCCACTTGTAGCGCTCCGAGTGCTCGATCGCGTGTCCGAGCGTGTGCCCGTAGTTGAGGATCTCGCGCTGACCGGCCTCACGGAAGTCTTCGGAGACGACCTTGGCCTTCATGTCGATCGCGAGCTCGACCGTGCGACGGAACTCCTCGGTGGTGGTGTCGATCGCTCGCGCCGGGTCCGCCTCGATGATGTCGAGGATCTCGGGCGCCCAGATGAAGCCGGCCTTGACCACCTCGGCGTACCCCGCCGTCGCCTCGTTCGGGCTCAGGCTCGCCAGTTCATCGAGGTCGCCGATCACGGCGCGCGGCGCCCAGAAGGCGCCGACGAGGTTCTTGCCCTCGGCGGTGTTCACGCCGGTCTTGCCACCGACGGAGGCATCGACGAGTCCCAGCACGGTGGTCGGCACCTGCACGACCTCGATGCCGCGCAGCCACGTCGCGGCGACGAACCCGGCGAGGTCGGTGACCGCGCCGCCGCCGTACCCGATGACCGCATCGGTGCGGGTGAAGTCGGCCTGGCCGAGCACCTGCCAGCAGAACGCCGCGACCTCGATCCGCTTGCCCTGCTCGGCATCGGGGATCTCGGCGAGCAGCACCTCGCGAGGACCGTTCTCGGTGTCGGCGAGCAGTCGGTCGCGGAGTTCCCCGGCGCGCGCAGCCAGGGTCGGCGGGTGCACCACCAGGATCTTCCGCACCGTGGGCGAGAGCGCCGTGGAGACGCGGTCCAGGATGCTGCGCCCGATCGTGATGTCGTACGCGTCGTTGCCGGTCACGCTGATGGTGGTCGTGCTCATCGGTGTTCTCTTCTCCATGTCACGATGTCCTCGGCGATGCGCTGCATCGGCAGCCGAGAGGTGTCGAAGGTGGTGGATGCGACCTCGTCGTACCAGTCACGTCGTTCGGCGAAGATCGCCTTCCAGCGCTCGACGGGGTCCACCTCACCGGCGAGCAACGGGCGCCCACCACCGCGGATACGACCGGCGAC
The DNA here is from genome assembly GCF_000956525.1 of Microbacterium oxydans. Taxonomy (GTDB): domain Bacteria; phylum Actinomycetota; class Actinomycetes; order Actinomycetales; family Microbacteriaceae; genus Microbacterium; species Microbacterium oxydans_A. The sequence goes on along the minus strand of NZ_JYIW01000026.1, from coordinate 442,067 downwards.
CGACTCCGGTGACACCGTGAGGAAGACCACGGGGTGCGCGCGCAGCAGTTCTCGGGTGCCGGCGTCCGTCACCGCCCCGCCGCCGAGCGAGATCACGCCGCCCTCCTCGAGAGCAGCAGCGACGGCGGCTCGTTCGAGCGCACGGAAGTGCTCCTCGCCATGCGCCGCGAATATCTCCGGGATCGGGCCGTGCTCGGCGACGATCCGCTTGTCGGTGTCGATGAACGCGACGCGGAGACGCCGGGCCACACGGCGTCCGACGCTGGTCTTGCCCGCGGCCATGGGGCCGACGAGCACCAGCGTGAGCGGCTCAGCCTCGCTCGTCATGCGCGATGAGCGCCGCCTCGGACGCGGGGGTCGTGCGCAGCTCCTCCGGGATCCCCTCGAGGTATCCCTCGAGGTTCCGCCGGGTCTCGCGGATGCTGTCGCCACCGAACTTCTCGAGCACCGCGTTCGCGAGCTCGACCGCGACCATGGCCTCGGCGACGACGCCCGCCGCCGGCACTGCGCAGACGTCGGAGCGCTGGTGGTGCGCCGTGGCGTCCTCGCCGGTGGCGATGTCGATGGTCCGCAGCGAGTGCGGGACCGTCGCAATCGGCTTCATGCCCGCACGGACGCGCAGCACGGTGCCGGTGGACATGCCACCCTCGGTCCCGCCGGCACGGTCCGACCCGCGCGTGATGCCGTCGCTGGTCGCGAAGAGCTCGTCGTGCGCTGCGGAGCCGCGACGACGCGTGGTCTCGAAGCCGTCGCCGACCTCGACGCCCTTGATCGCCTGGATGCTCATGAGTGCCTGTGCGAGACGCGCGTCGAGGCGGCGGTCCCAGTGCACGTGGGAGCCGAGCCCCGGCGGCAGACCGTACGCCAGCACCTCGACGATGCCGCCGAGCGTGTCGCCGTCCTTCTTCGCGTCATCGACCTCTGCGACCATGCGTGCGGACGTCTCGGCGTCGAAGCAGCGGAGCGGATCGGCGTCGAGGGCGTCCACGTCATCCGGGGTCGGCAACGGCGAGCCGTCCGGCACGCGTACCGGGCCGATCGACAGCGTGTGGCTGACCAGTCGGATGCCGAGCTCGCCGAGGAACGAGCGCGCGATGGCGCCGAGCGCCACGCGGGCAGCCGTCTCGCGCGCGCTGGCGCGCTCGAGGATCGGACGGGCCTCGTCGAAGTCGTACTTCTGCATGCCGACCAGGTCGGCATGCCCGGGGCGCGGCCTCGTCAACGGAGCGCTGCGACCACGCGACTTGTCGGTGAGCGCGATCGGCTCGGGGTTCATGACCTCGATCCACTTCGGCCACTCGGTGTTCCCGATGCGCAGTGCGACGGGGCTGCCGAGGCTCTTGCCGTGACGGACGCCGCCGGAGATGGTGAGTTCGTCCTGCTCGAACTTCATGCGCGAACCGCGGCCATAGCCGAGCTTGCGACGGGCGAGGTCGGCCTGGATGGCCTCGGACGACACCGGGACGCCGGAGGGCAGACCCTCCATCACGGCGATGAGTTCTGGGCCGTGCGATTCGCCGGCTGTGAGCACGCGGAGCATTGCTCCAGTCTCCCATGCGTTTGACCATGCGCTGCGCCGCATGTCGGCACGCGGCGCCGGCAGGTCAGAGCGCGGCGCGCATGGCGGCGAGGATGCGTGCCTCGTCGGGGAGCTCGACCACCGGGTCGCCATGACGGAAGACACGGATCTGACGCACCGCCTGGTGCAGCAGCATCCCGAGCCCCGAGATCACCGGCCGATCACCCCACACCGATGCCAGGGCAGACGGCCACGGCGCGTACGCGGCGTCGAAGAGCACTCCCCCGTCGCTCGCGAGACGCTCCGCCAGGTCGCCGTCGAGCTCGGTGCCACTCGGCAGCGTCGCGATCGTGAGGTCCACCGGCGTGGTCGGCGCGCTCAGCGCGTCGCACGTGACGGCGACCTGCAGATGCCCTCCCAGCTCGACCAGGCCTGCGGCTCGTTGCGGACGCCGCGCGCGGACGTCCACCTCGCGCGCGCCGATCTCAGCGACAGCCACGACTGCGGATGCCGCTGTCGCGCCGGCTCCGAGGATCCGCACCGATCGCACGTCGGTGACGTCGGCCTCGGCCAGGGCGTCGACGATGCCGCCAACGTCGGTGTTGAACCCGGCGATCTCAGGACCGAGCAGCAGGGTGTTCACCGCACCGGTCAGCGCGGCGTGCCGGTCACGCGCGGCCGCGGCGCGGAAGGCCTCCTCCTTCAGCGGCATGGTCAGCGAGAGGCCGCGCCAGGAAGAGTCGAGCGAATCGAGCACGCCGGCGAATTCCGCTGCCGACACCTGCCGCCGCTCATACTCCCAGTCCAGACCGAGCACGTCGTACGCAGCTGCATGCAGGGCCGGCGACTTGGAGTGTGCGATCGGGTCGCCCCAGACCGCAAGACGGGACGCGTTCACCGCGTCAGCATCCGGCGTCCGGATTCTCCCGGCACCAGGACTGCCACTTCTTGATGCCCTGCTGGTGCTCCTCGTAGGTCTCGGAGAACTGCGTCTCGCCCGTCGACAGGTTGACCGTGACGAAGTAGATCCACGGGCCCTCTGCGGGGCTCATCGCAGCCTTGATCGCAGCGTCACTCGGACTCGCGATCGGGGTGACCGGGAGTCCCGCGTTCACATACGTGTTCCACGGGTTGGGATCCTCGAGCGCCTCGGCCGAGCTCGACACCACTCCCTCGTGCAGCGAGCCGTAGCCATACTGCGCGGTCGAGTCCATCTGCAGCTTCATGCCGATGTCGAGACGGTTCTGGATGACCCTGGCGACCTTGGAGAAATCGTCGGTGCGGCCCTCGCGCTGGACGATCGACGCGATCGTCAGGATGCGCTCGGCATCGGCATCGGGCACCCCTGCACCCGCGAGCGCCTCGCGAGTGCGGTCCACCATGCGCTGGATCACCTGCGTCGCCGTGACACCGGGGTCGAAGGTGTAGACCGCGGGGAACAGCCAGCCCTCGAGGTTCTGCGCGGCGACCCCGTACACCGACGGATCAGCGACCGCGGCCTCGAAGTCGGCGAGCGGAAGTCCGAGCGTCTCGGCCATGCCGGGCAGGGACGACACGATCGTGCCGCCCTCGGCGACCGAAACGGTGTTGTCCATCTTGTTCTTCTCGTCCTGCAGCGCTGCCAGTGCGGCCTCGGCCGTCATCTTCTCCTGGAGCTTGTACACGCCGGGGTAGAACGTCACCCCGGGCGCCTCCTTGACGAGATAGTCGTAGAAGACGTCCTCGGTCTTCGTGACGCCCGCTTCGAAGAGCGCGACCGAGACGGGCCCACCGGTGTCACCGGTCTTGATCGTGACGAGCGCTTCACCGGTCGCCATCCCTGGGTCCCAGTCCTTCGGCTCGCCCCAGCCGAGCGTTTCGCTGATCCGCTCGCCGTAGGTGTTCCACACCCAGGCGCCGCCGGCGGCGATGCCGCCGAAGATCGCGAGCACGATGACCAGCGCCACGAGGCAGCCGGTCCTGCGCTTCCGCTTCGGCTTGCGCGATGCGGCGCGTTCGTCCTCATGCGGCGCGAACAGATCGTCGAGACCGCCGCCGAGCACCGGCTGCGGATCGGCGACTGCCGGCGCGACCGTCGGAACAGCCCTCGTCGGAGTACCTCCGTCATCCGCGGCGTCGCGTACCGGCGTCGCAGAAGGCGCTCCGTCGTCCGCCGCATCGGCCGAGGCTCGCACGGGAGCGACCTGCGGCTCGGACTGCGGGTCAGGCGTTCCATCGGCAGGCGTCGGCGCGCGACCGGTGGCCGCCTCGCGTGCCGCACGGCGTGAGCCGGGCGTCGGGGCGCTGTTGTCCACCGTCGGGCTCTGCTGCGTCGGGTCTGGAAGGTTCTCGAACAGGTCGCCCAGACGGGCGTCCGGATCGTGCTGGGGGGAAGCACTCTCACGTTCGGACATGTTCAGGCGGACTCCTCGTCGTGGGGAATGGTCGCACCGGCCGGGTTCCCGGTGCTCTTCTCCATGTCGATCGCCTGCTGCAGAAGGACGACAGCGGCGATCTGATCCACAATGCTACGAGAGTTCTTCTGTGATCTCCCGGAAGAGCGCAGTGCCGCGTGTGCGGTCACCGTGCTCAGACGCTCGTCGACGAGCCGAACAGGGACGCCGGTGCGGCCCTGCAACGCCGCAGCGAACTCGCGCGCGTCGACCGTCGATGCGGTGTCGGTGCCCTGCAGATTCACGGGCAGCCCGACCACGAACTCGAGCGGTTCGTACTCGGCGACGAGTTCGACCAGACGGTCGATCGACGTCTCGGAGCGTGGCACGGTCTCGACAGGCACGGCCAGCATCCCGTCGGGGTCGCAACGCGCGACCCCGACCCTGGCACGGCCGACATCGATCCCGAGCCGCACGCCGCGGCGGAACCCGCTCACGCTGTGTGCAGCTCCTGTGCGATGGCGTCGAGCGCCGCGGGCAGTGCCGCAGCATCCGCACCGCCGCCCTGCGCGACGTCATCGCGACCGCCACCGCCACCGCCGAGCACCCCGGCAGCGCGCTTCGCGAGCGCACCGGCCTTCGCACCGGCAGCACGAGCCGTCTCGTTCGTCGCGACGACCACGACAGGGCGGCCGTTCACGACAGCGCCGAGCGCGACGATCGCAGCGTGCGATCCGAGTCGCTCTCGCACTCCGAGCGCGAGCTCGCGCACGTCATCGGCCGAAGCGGCCTCGCCGAGCGACTCCGCTGCGAGGTGGAAGGCTCCGACGGTGACGGCGGCATCCGCGATCGCCGGCACCTGTCCTGCGCGCTCCTTGGCCTCGAACTGCGCGATGTGCTTCTCTGCGGCCTTGAGGCTCGCCGCGAGATCGGCGATGCGCTCCGGGAGCTGCTCCTTCGGCGTCTTGAGGGAGCTGGTGAGCTGCGAGACGAGCGCACGCTCTGCCGCGAGCTCCCGGAAGGCGTCCACGCCGACGAGCGCCTCGATGCGACGGTTCGATGCACCGACCGACGACTCGCCGACGACACTGACGAGGCCGATCTCGGCGCTCGAGTTGACGTGCGTCCCGGCACAGAGCTCGCGGGACCAGGGACCGCCGATGTCGACCATGCGCACGACCGAGCCGTACTTCTCGCCGAACAGTGCCATCGCTCCCGCGGCCTTGGCCTCGTCGAGGGACATCACGCGAGTGGTGACCTCGAGTGCGTCCTGGACGGCGCGGTTCGTGATCTCCTCGATCTCGGAGCGGGTGTCGCCGGAGAGCGCCTGCGACCAGTTGAAGTCGAAGCGCATGTAGCCGGCGCGGTTCAGCGACCCGGCCTGCGTCGCCGTCGGGCCGAGCGTGTCGCGGAGCGCCGCGTGCACGAGGTGCGTCGCGGAGTGCGCCTGCCGGGCGGCGCGGCGGTTGGCTGCATCGACCACCGTGGTGGCGGCATCGTCGACCGCGACGCTGCCGCGCGTGACCTCGACGGTGTGGCTGATGAGGCCGGGCACCGGACGCTGCACGTCGAGCACCTCGAGTTCGAAGCCCGGTCCGACGATCGTTCCCTTGTCGGCGACCTGGCCACCGGACTCGGCGTAGAGGGTGGTCTCGGCGAGCACGACCTCGGCGATCTGTCCCTCGGCCGCGCTGCGGACGGGCAGGCCGTCGACGAGGATGCCGAGGATGCGCGACTCGACCTCGAGTGCCGTGTAGCCGTCGAAGCCGGTCTCGCCGAGCGCGCGCAGATCGCGGTAGATCGACACATCGGCGAGCTGGCGCTTGCGACCGAGGGCATCGGCCTTGGCGCGCGAGCGCTGCTCCTGCATGAGCGAGTCGAACGCAGTGCGGTCGACGGAGAGCCCGGCCTCTTCGGCGACCTCGAGCGTGAGGTCGATCGGGAAGCCGTAGGTGTCGTGCAGCAGGAAGGCCTCAGGGCCGCTCAGCGTTGCGCCGCCGCCCTTCTTCGTCTCGTCGAGTGCGAGGTCGAGGATCGTGGAGCCGGCTGCCAGCGTGCGGCGGAACGTCTCCTCCTCCGCGAAAGCGGAAGCGGACAGTACCGACCAGTCCTTCTCGAGCTCCGGGTAGGACGACTTCATCGCGTCGCGAGACGCGGCGAACAGTTCGGGGAAGACCGGCTCATCGACACCGAGGAGGCGCATGGAGCGCACCGCACGGCGCATCAGACGGCGCAGGATGTATCCGCGTCCCTCGTTCGACGGGCGGACGCCGTCGGAGAGCAGCATGAGGGAGGATCGCACGTGATCCGCGATCACACGGAACCGCACGTCGTCCTGATGGTCGGCGCCGTAGCGACGGCCGGAGAGTTCGACCGCGCGATCGAGGACCGGACGCACCTGGTCGGTCTCATACATGTTCTCGACGCCCTGCTTGAGAAACGCGACGCGCTCGAGGCCCATGCCGGTGTCGATGTTCTTCATCGGCAGCTCGCCCACGATGTCGAACTCGGTCTTGCCGCGGATGTTCTCGATGAAGTCCTGCATGAACACGAGATTCCAGATCTCGAGGAAGCGGGAGTCGTCGGCTGCGGGGCCGCCGTCCTTGCCGTACGCGGGACCACGATCGAAGAAGATCTCCGAGTCGGGGCCGCCGGGGCCGGGCTGACCCGTGTTCCAGTAGTTGTCGGCACGACCGAGTCGCTGGATGCGCTCCGGCTTCAGACCGATGATGTCGCGCCAGATCGATTCGGCCTCGTCGTCGGTCTCGTAGACCGTGACCCACAGATCCTTCTCGTCGAAGCCGAGGCCACCATCGGACTCGGACGAGGTGAGCAGCTCCCATGCGTAGCGGATCGCGCCCTCTTTGAAGTAGTCGCCGAACGACCAGTTGCCGAGCATCTGGAAGAACGTGCCGTGGCGGGCGGTCCGACCGACCTCTTCGATGTCATTGGTGCGAATGCACTTCTGCAGATCCGCGATGCGCGGATGGGGAGCAGGAACGACCCCGGTCAGATACGGGATCATCGGCACCATGCCCGCGACTGTGAACAGCAGCGTCGGGTCCTCGCTGACCAGCGAGGAGGAGGGAACGATGACGTGGTCGTTCTTCTCGAAGAAGTCGAGATACCGCTGCGCGATGTCCGCAGTTTTCATAGAGGTCCGGGTGTCCTTGCGTGAAGTTGCCGCACCGGGGCGCGGCGATGGTTCAGTTGTTGCCCGGCTCCGTGAGCCGTGCCTCCTGCTCGCGGTAGGCGTCGCCGATGATCGCGGTGAACCCGTTGATCCGGGCGTCGACCTCGGCGAGGATGTCGTGGCCACGCGGGTCCTTGTTCATGAAATGAGCAGCGATGAAGCCGCCGATCACACCGATCAGGAACCACTGCATGTTCTTCATGACGTCATCCTTGCCCTTGATCCGCGAAGGCGCGGTGTCTCCATCGTATGCGGAAACGACAGAAGGCGTCGGGAACCCCCGACGCCTTCTGCGTGATTGCGCGTGATGCGCGAGACTCAGCGAGCCGCGTAGTACTCGACGACGAGCTGCACTTCACAGGTCACGGGGACCTCGGCGCGCTTCGGACGACGGAGCAGACGAGCCTGGAGCTTGTCGAGCTCGACCTCGAGGTAGCCGGGAACGGGAGGCAGGACCTCGGCGTGACCGCCGGCTGCTGCGACCTGGAAGGGCTCGGTGCCCTCGCTCTTGGCCTTGACGTGGATGAGCTGACCCGGCTTCACGCGGAACGACGGGCGGTCGACGAGCTGGCCGTCGACGAGGATGTGGCGGTGCACGACGAGCTGGCGAGCCTGAGCCGTGGTGCGGGCGAAGCCCGAACGCACGACGAGTGCGTCGAGACGCATCTCGAGGAGCTCGACCAGGTTCTCACCGGTCAGGCCGTCCTGACGACGAGCCTCGTTGAACGTGTTGCGCATCTGCTTCTCACGGATGCCGTACTGCTCGCGGAGACGCTGCTTCTCACGAAGACGGACGGCGTAGTCGCTGTCTGCCTTGCGCTTGGTGCGGCCGTGCTCACCCGGAGCGTAGGGACGCTTCTCGAGGTAGCGGGCGGCCTTCGGGGTGAGCGGGATGCCGAGGGCACGGCTGAGCCGGACCTTGCGGCGGTCCTGGGACTTCGTGGTCACGAAGTTGTCCTTCCGATGACGTGGTCGCGTCTTTCACGACTCACGGACGTATCGTCCGCGTTCTGCCTTGGAGCGCACGCCGGGGCGCCAGCAAGGTGGGGTATGAACGAGGAGATGCCCGAAAACTCGGTTTCGAGCCGGTCAATTCTAACAGATCGGGCCGCGCGTCATCGATCGCCGAGTATCCGGCGGATCTTCTCGAGCCGAGCCGAGATATCGCGCTCTGCGCCGAGCGTCTTCGGCACGTAGTACTGACGCCCGTCGAGCTCGTCAGGCAGATACTGCTGCGGCACGATCCCGAACTCCGCATCATGCGGATACACGTAGCCGCGGCCGTGGCCGAGTCGCTTCGCCCCGGGATAGTGCGCGTCGCGAAGGTGCAGCGGCACGCGGCCGAACCCGCCCTTGCGGATGTCGGCGATCGCGGCGTCGATCCCCGTGTAGGCGGCATTCGACTTGGCGGTGGTGGCCAGGTACACGGTCGCCTCGGCGAGCGGGATGCGTCCTTCCGGCATGCCGATGAACGCGACGGCGTCGGCAGCGGCGACGGCGATCACGAGTCCCTGCGGGTCGGCGAGGCCGACGTCTTCGGAGGCGGAGATCACGAGACGCCGGGCGATGAACCGGGGGTCCTCCCCCGCCTCGATCATGCGCGCGAGGTAGTGCAGCGCGGCATCGGGATCGGAACCTCTGATCGACTTGATGAACGCGCTGATCACGTCGTAGTGCTCGTCACCCTGACGGTCGTACCGCAGCAGCGCGCGATCGACGGCCTGGGCGATGTCATCGGCGGAGACCTCAGGGACATCCGCGGGCTTCTTCGAGCCGCCCTTCTTCTCCCCCTTCTTGTCGCCCTTCGCCTCGCCCGTGCCTTCGGTCGCATGCGAGAGCGCGACGGCCGCACCAGCTTCGAGACCGGTCAGCGCGCGTCGCGCATCTCCCGAGGCGAGTCTGATGAGCGAGGACCGCGCCTCGTCGCCCAGCGAGACCATGCCGTTGAGCCCACGAGCATCGCTCACCGCTCGGTCGACGAGCAGACCGATGTCGTCATCCGTCAGCGCCTGCAGCGTGAGCAGCAGCGACCGGGACAGCAACGGCGAGATCACCGAGAACGACGGGTTCTCCGTGGTCGCAGCGATCAGGATCACCCAGCCGTTCTCGACACCGGGCAGCAGGGCGTCCTGCTGCGCCTTCGTGAACCGGTGGATCTCGTCGAGGAACAGGATCGTCGTCTGACCGTAGAGATCGCGCTGCGTGATGGCCTCCTGCATGACTTCGCGCACGTCCTTCACGCCGGCCGTGATCGCGGAGAGCTCGACGAAACGGCGTCCGGACGAGCGGGCGATCGCCTGCGCGAGCGTGGTCTTCCCCGTGCCGGGAGGGCCCCACAGGATGATCGAGACCGCTCCTGGTGAGGTGGCGTCAGGGTCGGCGAGGGCGACGATCGGCGATCCGGCGCGCAGCAGGTGCCGCTGCCCTGCCACCTCGTCGAGTGACACCGGGCGCATGCGCACGGCGAGGGGCGTCTGCCCGGAGAGCAGAGCGGCAGGGGACGTCATGACTCCAGGCTAATGCGGGGTCACGACGTTCACGACGGTAGGCTCTCAGGCGACGTCGAGCGGCGACGCAGTGAGGGGAACCAGGGCAGATGGCGGCACGCGGGTCCAAGAACGCACAGCAGCGCGCACAGGCGGAACGTGCTCGCATCCATGCGGCCCGCGTCAGCTGGCACGACGGACAGATCCGTCGCCGCGTGCGTGACAACGTGGTGGGCATCGTGGTCGGCGTCGTGATCGTCGCTGCCGCGATCGCGAGTCAGGTCGTGCACGCCCAGGTGACCGCACCCGAGCCGACGCCGACCCCCACGGTCGCGCCGACCGAGACCCCGGCCCCCTCAGAGGCGCCCGTCCCGGGCGAGACGCCCGCCGGATAGCCCGCGCGACGCGGCCGCCTCAGCCGCGCGCCGGCAGCACGTACGACGAGGGGTCTCCCACGAGTCTCGCTCCCACCAGCGGCCGCAGCGATCCATAGGCGGACGCATCGCCCACCAGGATCCCGCCCAACAGGGTGTGCGCATCCTCCGCGAGGACCAGCTTCTTGTAGACCCCGGCGATCGGGTCCGCATACAGCACATCGACCGCATCCGGCGTGCTCGCGAGCGCGTCGCCGAAGCTGACCACCTCGACACCGGCGAGTGTGACCGCAGCTGACTCGTCGTACCCCGAGAACGCGACATCCTCACCCAGCAGGCGCCCGACAGCGACGTCGGCCATCTCGTACGCCGCTGCCACCAGCCCGACGCAGCGTCCGTCGTAGCTGGCGACCTCGCCGATCGCGAGCACTGCGGGATCGGAGGTACGGCATCCGTCGTCGATCACGATGCCGCCGAGCGGATGCACGTCGATCCCTGCGTTGCGGGCGAGCTCGTCTCGGGCGAGCATCCCGACAGTGAAGATCACGACGTCGACTCGCTGGAACGAGCCGTCCTGGTACTCGATCGCCGTGACCGCGCCGGATTCGTCCGGGTCGATCCTGGTCGCTCGAGTGCCGGTGCGCACCGCGATCCCGCGCGCCTGCAGGTGCCGCTTCACGATGCTGCCCGCAGTGCCGTCGAGCTGCGTGGCCATGAGTCGATCCGCGTACTGGATGACCGTCGCATCGACCCCCATCGTCTGCAGGGCGCCTGCCGCTTCGAGTCCGAGCACCCCGCCGCCGATCACGACACCACGGAGGTCACGCCCGAGCTCGGCGCTGCGCGCCTGGACGAACTCGCGGAGCTCTTCGACGTCATCGAGCGTGCGATATGCGAAGCATCCCGGCAGCGCGGCGCCGTCGACCGCGATCCGGGCCGCGTAGGCGCCGGTGGCCAGCACGAGGGTGTCGTAGCGATGGGTCTGCCGTGATCGGGTCAGCACCGTCTGCGCTCGACGGTCGATGCGCAGCACTCGGTCGTCGACGATCAGCTCGATCCGGTCGTCTTCGAAGAGCGAGGAATCGAAAGTCAGGTCCTCCTCCGCCGCGCCGAGGAACAGATCGCTCAACCTGGTGCGGTCGTACGGCTGTCGTCCTTCGTCGCCGATCATGGTGATGCGCACCGGCTCGGACGCTCGCGTCAGCAGCTGCTCGGCGAACCGTCGCGCCGCCATCCCCGCACCGACGATCAGGATCTCGGTGGTGGTGGGACTGTTCATCGATGGCGCTCCTGTCGGCGGCGATCATGCCGTACTCGCGACGCTAGGCCTCCCGTGTTTCTCGCATGTGACGCGATGTGTTTCACGCAGCGAACGATCACATCACGGATGGGTAACGAGTGTCGGGTGCCGGATGCGAGGACGCATCCGGCACCGCAGCCGTGCGCGTACTAGGCTGAACCCCGTCCCTTCCCCCTCCCGCGGGATGACCGCGCAAGGAGAGCACTCTTGTCTGCCACCGAACCTACGAAGCCGACTCCCCCCGTCCCGGGTCCGCCCGTGCCGGGTCCGCCGCGTCTTCCGGCACCCCCGCGCGTTGCCGCGCCGGCTGTCGCCCCCTCAGCACCCACCGCAGCTCCCTCGAGCGACGGCACCGAATGGGGCCGCGTCAGTGAAGACGGCACGGTCGAGGTTCGCGAGGGCGATGCCTGGCGCGTGGTCGGTCAGTACCCCGACGGAACACCCGACGAGGCGCTCGCCTACTTCGTGCGCAAGTACGACGACATCGCCTTCAAGGTGCACGCGCTCGAGCAGCGCCACCAGGCCGGCGGGGCAGCAGCCAGCGACCTGGTCAAGCAGGCCGGTCACGTGCTCGCAGAGGCGACGGATGCAGCCGCGGTCGGCGATCTGGCGGGTCTCCGTGACCGCCTGAACGCCCTGACCTCGTCGCTGTCGGAGGCGACCGCCCAGGAGGCGGCGCAGGCCAAGGAGCTCATCGACCAGGCCATCGCCGAGCGCACCGTGCTCGTCGAACGTGCCGAGGCGATCGCCGCTCGCGACCTCAGCAAGGTGCAGTGGAAGCAGGTCACCGCCGAGCTGGGCGAGCTGTTCGACGCATGGCAGGCACAGCAGCAGACCGGTCCCCGCCTGTCGAAGGGCATCTCGCAGCAGTTGTGGAAGCGATTCCGCGACGCACGCGCCGTGGTCGACAAGCAGCGCCGGGCGTTCTACTCCGAGCTCGACGACGTGCACAAGGCCGCTCGCGACGCCAAGTCGCGACTGGTCGAGCGCGCAGAGGCGCTTGCCCCTCGTGGCATCGACGGCATCCCCGCATACCGCACCCTCCTCGACGAGTGGAAGGCTGCCGGCCGTGCCGGACGCAAGGCGGATGACGCACTGTGGGCACGATTCAAGGCCGCCGGCGACGCGCTCTACGCGGCACGCGCCGAGCAGTCAGCCGCGGAAGAGGCCGAGTCCGGACCCAAGATCGAAGCACGACAGGCGCTCCTCGAAGAGGCGAAGGCCGTCGCGGATGAGCCGAACATCAAGCGCGCACGCGCGTTGCTCACCGGCATTCAGCGTCAGTGGGACGAGATCGGCCGCGTCTTCCCTCGCGAGAAGGAGCGCGCGCTCGACGACCGTCTCCGCGTGATCGAGCAGGCCCTGAAGGCTCGCGAAGAGGTCGACTGGAAGAAGAACAACCCGGAGACCAAGGCCCGCGCGAACGACATGAGCTCGCAGCTTCTCGAGGCCATCGAGAAGCTCGAGTCCGAGCTCGCGGCGGCTGAGAAGGCCGGGAACAAGAAGGCAGCCAAGGAAGCAGCGGATGCTCTCGAGGCTCGCCGTACGTGGTTGAACGCCCTCGGCGGCTGATCACTTCTCCACAGTCGGGTCGAATCGATCCTGAGCGCGGGGTGCGCTGCGCCACACTGGCGTGATGCACCCCGCGCTTCTGTATGTCCCCGGCCATCGCCTGAGCCTTCCCGAGCTGAGCGCCGCTCGGCTCGACGGTGACGTGATCGACATCGGAGACGCCTACATCCCGGCTGACCTCGTCGAGAGTCCGGATGTGCGCGCCAGCAGTGTCGCCGGGTTCGTGCAGGAGGGCACCGCGGCGTCCGGCCCCACGGCGGCGTGGATCCACGGCGCCGGTGACGCTCCCCCGTCCGTGCATCACCTGCAGCGCGCACGGGTGCGTCGGGTGCGACCGCGACCGAGTCTGCGGGTGGTATTCCACGACACCGCGGTGGATGCAGTCGATCTCGTGGAGCTCGGCGGCATCGCTGTCGTCACCCCGACCAGAACCATGCTCGACCTCGTGCTCGCGCTGCACCGCGATGCCGGCGCGCTGCACTGGATCGAACGCCTCGCAGAGGTGGCGCCCGCGGTCGTGCACGAGGCACGCAGCACGCTGGAAGCGCTCGAACGGGTGCCGGGCACCCGCACCGGCCGGGAGGTACTGGAGCGGCTGGCGCTCAGGACGTGGTGACGCGGTAAACGTCGTAGACCGCATCGATGCGGCGCACGGCGTTCAGCACGCGGTCGAGGTGCACGGCGTCGCCCATCTCGAACACGAAGCGGCTGATCGCAAGACGCTCGTCGTTGGTGTTCACCGTCGCCGAGAGGATGTTCACGTGGTGCTCGCTGAGCACACGCGTCACATCGGAGAGCAGCCCTGAACGATCGAGCGCCTCGACCTGGATCTGCACACGGAACACGCTCTTCTTCGTCGGCGCCCAGGAGACCTCGACGAAGCGGTCCTGCTCCGACGACAGCGCTTTCACGTTCACGCAGTCCGAACGGTGCACCGAGACGCCACTGCCACGCGTCACGAAACCGACGATCGCGTCGCCGGGCACCGGGGTGCAGCATTTCGCGAGCTTGACGAGGATGTCTGCCGCGCCTCTGACGAGGATGCCGGAGTCGCCCGTGCGCGGCTCCCGCGTCGGCACGCTGCCCGGAAGATCGATCGTCCCGGTGTTGGGATCGTTCGCCTCGACGAGCGCGGTGACCTTCTCGAGGACCGACTGCGTCGACACGTGTCCTTCGCCGACGGCCGCATACAGCGCAGAGACGTCTTCATATCGAAGCTGCTGTGCGACCTCGGCGAACGAATCGTGGCTCATCAGCTTCTGCAGGGGAAGGTTCTGACGGCGCATCGCGCGAGCGATCGCCTCCTTGCCCTGCTCGATCGCCTCTTCGCGGCGCTCCTTCGTGAACCAGCCGCGGATCTTGTTCCGAGCACGCGTGCTCGCGACGAAGCCGAGCCAGTCCTGGCTGGGACCGGCATCCGGGTTCTTCGAGGTGAAGACCTCGACGACGTCGCCGCTCTTGAGCTCGGACTCGAGCGGCACAAGGCGCCCGTTGACCTTCGCGCCCATGGTGCGGTGGCCGATCTCGGTGTGCACCGCGTACGCGAAGTCGACCGGGGTCGCGCTGGCCGGCAGACCGATCACGCGGCCCTTCGGCGTGAAGACGTAGACCTCTTTCGCGCCGATCTCGAACCGCAGCGAATCGAGGAACTCACCGGGGTCGGCGGTCTCCGCCTGCCAGTCGGAGATATGCGCGAGCCACGCCATGTCGGTGTCGGAGGCGCGGACCTCGGTCTTGCCGCCGCCGTTCATCCGCTCCTTGTACATCCAGTGCGCCGCCACGCCGTACTCGGCCTGCTGATGCATCTCGTGCGTGCGGATCTGGATCTCGACCGTGCGACCGGCAGGACCGATGACGGTCGTGTGCAGCGACTGGTAGAGGTTGAACTTCGGCGTCGCGATGTAGTCCTTGAACCGGCCGGGCAACGGGGTCCAGCGCGCATGGATCGCACCGAGCACCGCGTAGCAGTCGCGGACGGAGGCGACCATCACGCGGATGCCGATGAGGTCGTAGATGTCGTCGAACTCGCGACCTCGGATGACCATCTTCTGGTACACCGAGTACAACTGCTTCGGGCGTCCGATGACCTTGCCGCGGATTCGCAGATCACGCAGGTCCTCGTCGATCTCCTCGACGACCTGTGTCAGGTACTTCTCGCGCTGCGGTGTGCGCTGCGCGATCAGGCTGTGGATCTCGTTGTAGATCTTCGGGTGCAGCACCGCGAACGAGAGATCCTCGAGCTCGGACTTGATGGCCTGGATGCCGAGTCGATTCGCCAGGGGCGCGTAGATCTCGAGGGTCTCCTTGGCCTTCTTCGTCGCCTTCTCCGGCGGGACGAAACCCCAGGTGCGAGCGTTGTGCAGGCGGTCGGCGAGCTTGATGAGCAGCACGCGGATGTCCTTCGACATCGCGACGATCATCTTGCGGACGGTCTCTGCCTGAGCGCTCTCGCCGTACTTCACCTTGTCGAGCTTGGTGACGCCGTCGACGAGCATCGCGACCTCGTCGCCGAACTCCGCGGTCAGATCGGTCAGCGCGTAGCCGGTGTCCTCGACGGTGTCGTGCAGCAGGGCGGCGGCGATCGCACGAGGACCGAGACCCAGATCGGCGAGGATCTGGGCGACCGCGAGCGGGTGCGTGATGTACGGCTCACCGCTCTGACGCTGCTGTCCGGTGTGCTTCTCCTTCGCGACCGCATACGCGCGTTCTATGACCGAGAAGTCACCCTTGGGGTGGTTGGCGCGGACCGTGCGGATCAGATTGTCGAGATCGTTGACCCTGGACGCGCGCGAGAAGATGCGGGGTACCAGACGCCGCAGGCTTGACCCCTGCGATGTCGACGGTGCATCCGCCATCCACTCACCTCCGAACTCATCAATCTTACGCGCGTCGACCGGGTGGTCGGCCCGCGCGGTGGCGACGCTCAGGCCTCGACGGCAGCCTTGCTGCGCGCCGCGCGGACGCGTGCATCGCGTTCCTTCAGCGCCGGCTCGTTCTCACGGAACAGCGAGTAGAGCGGGGCGGCCACGAACAGCGTCGAATACGTCGCGACCAGGATGCCGACGAAGATCGACAGCGAGATGTCGGTGAGCGACTCGGCACCGAGCCAGAAGGCTCCGATGAAGAGCACGGCGCCGACCGGCAGCGCGGCCACGACAGACGTGTTGATCGATCGGACGAGCGTCTGGTTCACCGCGAGGTTGACCGACTCTCCGAAGAGTCTGGACGAGTTCTCACCGTCCTCCGTGGTGTTCTCCCTGACCTTGTCGAACACCACCGTCGTGTCGTACAGCGAATACGCGAGGATCGTCAGGAAGCCGATCACCGCCGCGGGCGAGATCTCGAAGCCGGCGAGAGCGTACACGCCGACCGTGATCACGAGCACGTCGAGCAGACCGATGATGGCTGCCGCCGACATCTTCCAGGTGCGGAAGTAGATCGCGAGGATCAGGAACGTGAGCGCGAGGAAGATCGCGAGGCCCCAGAGCGACTGCTTCGTGACGTTCTCACCCCACGCCGGGCCGATGAACGATGACGTGACCTCGGCCGGATCCACCTTGTACGCCTCAGCGAGTGCATTGGCGACCTGCTGGGTCTCCTCGGCACTCATCTGGTCGGTCTGCACGCGGACGTCGGTGCCGCTGACGATGGCGACCTTCGCAGCAGCGCCGGGGACGACCGAACGCACGGCCTTCGCCGCGGTGTCCTGGTCCTTGCTGTCGGGAGCCTGCACCGTGAACTGGGATCCACCGGTGAACTCGATCGAGAACTGGATCGGGCGGATCAGCGGCACGAGTGCCGAACCCACCACCAGGATGATCGCGATGATGAACCACAGACGGCGCTTGCCGACGAACGGGAAGGATGTCTTCCCCGAGTACAGGTTGTTGCCGAACTCATTCATGGAAGGCATCAGTTGTCTCCCTCACTTCCGGCTTTGTTCGATGGTTCGCCGGCGAGGGCTTCGGCGCGCTTGCGCTCTGCGATCGTCTGTCGGCGTTCTGCCTCTCCGCGCGAGCGGGCGTTCTTCGCCCCTCGGCCCACCGTGGCGGTGGCCACGGGGCGGAACTGGGAGCGGCTGCGGTAGACCGCGCCGAGTGCCTCAGGATCGAGTCCGGAGAGCTTGTGCCCGCCGCCGAAGAATCGCGTTCTGGCGAGCAGCTGCATCACGGGATGCGTGAAGATCACGAAGATCATGACGTCGATCAGGGTCGTCAGGCCGAGCGTGAACGCGAAGCCCTTCACGGTCGAGTCGGCGAGGATGTAGAGCACCACGGCCGCGAGGATGTTGATCGACTTCGAGATGTAGATCGTGCGACGCGCACGACCCCAGCCGTCCTCCACCGCGGAGGTGATCGACTTGCCGTCTCGGAGCTCGTCTCGTATTCGCTCGAAGTAGACGATGAACGAGTCGGCCGTGAAGCCGATCGACACGATGAGGCCTGCGACACCGGCGAGCGACAGGCGGAAGCCGAGACGCCACGCCAGGATGCAGATGACGATGTAGGTGAGCACCGCCATCACCGCGATCGAGGCGATGATGACCGAGCCGAGGGCACGGTAGACGATCAGCGAGTAGATCGCCACGAGCGCGAGACCGATCAGCCCAGCGATCAGGCCGACCTGCAGCTGCTGGGTGCCGAGGGTCGCGGAGACCGTGTCATCGCTCTGCACGGCGAAGCTCAGCGGCAGCGCGCCGAACTTCAGCTGGTCGGCGAGCGTCGTGGCCGTCTCCTGCGTGAAGCTGCCGGAGATGCTCGGGCGGCCGTCGAGGATCTGGCCGTTCATCGTCGGGGCAGAGATGACCGACCCGTCGAGCACGAACGCGAACCGGTCACGCGGCGTCTGGCCGTCGATGCGGTTCTGGTTCAGGCGGGTGCTGACCTTGCCGAACGCGTCGGCTCCGTCGGCGTTCATGGTCAGCTGCACGGTCCAGGCACCGGACTGCGGGTCGCGGCCGGCGACGGCATTGTCGATCGCGGTGCCGGTGAGCTCCGTCGGACCGAGGATGTACTTCTCAGCGCCCGTGGGGTCGCACGCGATGAGCGGCTGGTCCTGGGGGCCCTTCGAGGCGTCGTTCTGCGGATTGCTGCAGTCGTAGGCCAGGAACTCCGCCTGAAGCTTCGGTGTGATCCAGGCCAGGTCGCTGCCATCCGTCGGCTCCGCAGTGGGCGTCGCCTCGAGGTCGGGGGCAGGAGTCGGGTACGGAGTCTCGTTTCCGTCCTCACCGACGAACGATGTGGCGGCGACGTCCGTATAGAGCACGGCACGGAACTCGAGCTGCGCACTGGACTGGATCCGATCGCGCGTCTGCTGATCGGCCACGCCGGGAATCTGGACGACGATATTGCGTCCGCCCTCGGTCGTGATGTCGGCCTCGGCCACACCAGACGCGTCGACACGCTGGCGGATGATCGCCGCAGCCTGGTCGAGCTGCTCCGAGGTCGGGGCCGCACCATCCTCGGTCTCGGCGCTCAGGACGATCTGGGTGCCACCCTGCAGGTCGAGCGCGAGTTCAGGCGACCACGAGCTCGCCGGTCCTCCATTGCCGTCCTTGAAGACGTAGACGCCCAGGGAGTTGATCCCGAACAGCACCCCCGTGACGAGCAGCAGACCGAGCAGGACCCGCCAGGCATGGCGGACCGGAGAGGATGAAGCCACGTGTGTTCAGCTTTCTAGAAGACCGGAGTTCCGAGGGACCGCGCGGAGGCGAGGGACTACTTGTTGTCTGCGTCGCGCTCGAGACGGGCGCGCGTCTCCTCGGGGGTCTCGACGACCTGAGCGGTCTCGACCTCGATGACGTCATCGGCGACGACGTCATCAGCGATCGCATCTGCGGCGATGGCGTCGTCGACGGCGTCCTTCGGCTCGACGATGCGGAGGATCGCCTGGCTGTGCACCTCGATGATGGTTCCGGGAGCGATCTCCACGAGCGCGGGCGTGTCGAGGTCTTCGGGGTCGTACGCGACGATGGTGCCGAAGATGCCGCCCTGCAGGAGCACCTTCACGCCGGGAACCGTCTTGGTCGCCTTCTCCTCCTGCTCGGCCTTCATCTGCTTCGTGCGCTTGCGCGTGTTGAAGATCATGAAGACGAGGAGGACTGCGAGGAGTCCGAAGAGGAGGATTTCCATGATGGTTCAGCGCCTTTCTCGGTGCACGCACCAGCGTTTGGGCGCACAGACATAACCGTAAGTCTCCAGCGATTATAGGTCATCGAGCTGAAGCATCCCGTCCGGATGCTTCACCCCGAGGTGCGTGTACGCCTCCGGCATCGCGACACGCCCGCGGGGCGTCCGCCCGAGGAAGCCGATGCGGACGAGATACGGCTCGACGACGCTCTCGACGGTCTCGGCCTCCTCGCCGACAGCGACGGCGAGCGTGCTCAGACCGACCGGTCCGCCTTTGAAGCGACGCACGAGTGCCTCGAGCACCGCGCGGTCGAGGCGGTCGAGGCCGATGGGGTCGACGTCGTAGAGCTCGAGCGCTGCCCGGACGTCGTCGATGGTCGCCGCCCCGTCGCCGTGCACGAGCGCGTAGTCGCGCACGCGGCGCAGCAGCCGGTTCGCGATGCGGGGCGTGCCCCTGGAACGGCGCGCGATCTCGTTGAGCGAGTCCGTCGGCACATCGACGCCGAGCACCAACGCCGAGCGTGCGATGACGCGCTCCAGCTCGTGCTCCTCGTAGAACTCCAGGTGACCGGTGAACCCGAAGCGGTCGCGCAGCGGATTGGGCAGCAGTCCGGATCGCGTGGTGGCGCCGACGAGGGTGAACGGCGCGAGTTCGAGTGGGATGCTCGTCGCGCCGGCTCCCTTGCCGACCATGATGTCGATGCGGTAATCCTCCATCGCGAGGTAGAGCATCTCCTCGGCGGAGCGAGCCATGCGATGGATCTCGTCGATGAAGAGCACCTCGCCCGGCACCAGGCTCGACAACAATGCCGCGAGGTCGCCGGCATGCTGGATGGCGGGCCCGCTGGACAGGCGCAGCGGGCGCTCGCTCTCGTGCGCGACGATCATCGCGAGGGTGGTCTTGCCGAGCCCAGGAGGGCCCGCGAGCAGGATGTGGTCGGCCGGACGGCTCTGGATGCGTGCAGCGTCGAGCAGCAGCTGCAGCTGGCCGCGCACCTTCTGCTGGCCCACGAACTCACCGAGGCTCGTCGGTCGCAGCGCGCCTTCGATAGCGAGCTCTGTCTCGTCGACCGGTTCGTTGGCGTCGAGGGCGTCAGACACGCGACTGGCCTCCCTGTGCCGGTCCGAGCAGGGCGAGCGTGCGACGCAGCAGCGCGGCGACCGAACTGCGCTCCGCATCCGTCGCCTCCGCCGCCGTCTGTGCGGCCGCCTCGGCCGCGACCTTCTCCGACCAGCCGAGGCCGATCAGGGCGGCCGTGACCTGCGTGGTGATGTCGGCGGGACCTGCGGACGCAGCCCGCGAACTCGGCGCCACCGGGTGCACCTTGCCCGCCAGCTGCAGGACGATGAGTTTCGCGGTCTTCGGCCCGATGCCGGAGACACGGCGGAAGGGCGCGTCGTCCTCCGAGGTGACGGCTTCGGCGATCTGGTCGACCGTGAGGTGCGAGAGCACGCCGAGTGCGGACTTCGGCCCCACGCCCGTCACGCTGATCAGCAGCCCGAAGATCTCGAGCTCCTCGCGGTCGGCGAACCCGTAGAGCGACAGGGCATCCTCACGCACGATGAGGCTGGTGTGCAGGAGGATCCGCTCCCCCACCGTCGCGGTGTGAGCGACATCGGCCGGGACGGCGACGGAGAATCCGACACCTCCCACCTCGACGATGACCTGGTCGGTCGTCGCGAGCAGGACGACACCGTGCAGGGAGGAGATCATTCCCTCAGCCTACGGGGCTGATCGTAGGTATGTTCGAGCGACACGCTCCGCGTCGGCCCACGCGCGCTGCGCCGGGGTCAGCGCGGCCTGCCCTGGCGCACCGGCGGCGCCACGGCGCCACGCATGACAGAGGGCGATCGCGAGCGCGTCCGCGGCATCCGCGGGTTGCGGAGGCGCATCGAGTCGCAGGATGCGGGCGATCATCGCCTGCACCTGGCGCTTGTCCGCCGAACCGTAGCCCGTGACCGCGGCCTTGACCTCACTCGGAGTGTGGGTCGCGGCGGGGAGTCCGTGCTCAGCGGCGATCAGCAGTGCCACGCCGCTCGCCTGGGCGGTGCCCATCACGGTGTGGGTGTTCTGCTGTGCGAACACACGCTCGACCGCGACCGCATCAGGGCGATACTCGGCGATCACCTCGCGGATGCCGGCCGCGACGATCGCGAGGCGGTCACCGATCTCGGCATCCGGAGATGAGCGGATCACCCCGACGTGCACGAGCGTGCCGCGCCGGGTGCGATCGACGTCGACCACGCCCACACCGCACCGGGTCAGGCCGGGGTCGATGCCGAGCACCCGAAGCGAAGAGGTCACTCCCCCAGGCTACGTCGGAGGGGCCGCTGGACCCGCCCGCCGCGCCTACGCGTCGTCGTTCTCGAGCTCGGCCTGCACCTCGGCGGTGAGGTCGAAGTTCGTGAACACGTTCTGCACGTCCTCACTGTCTTCCAGCGCGTCGATCAGACGGAAGATCTTGCGAGCCGTGTCAGCGTCGATCTCGACCTTGAGGTTCGGCACGAATTCGACGTCGGCCGACTCGTAGTCGATCCCCGCGTCCTGCAGCGCGCTGCGCACCGTGACCAGATCGCTCGCCTCGGTGACGATCTCGAACCCCTCGGCGTGCGGCTCGATCTCCTCGGCGCCGGCCTCGAGCGCCGCCATCATGACGTCGTCCTCG
Source organism: Microbacterium oxydans (assembly GCF_000956525.1). GTDB lineage: Bacteria > Actinomycetota > Actinomycetes > Actinomycetales > Microbacteriaceae > Microbacterium > Microbacterium oxydans_A. The sequence continues at coordinate 420,457 of NZ_JYIW01000026.1, read as the reverse complement.
GTGGTCCCCTCGGAACCGACGACGATGACGCCCTTGCGGCTGAAGTTGTAGGCGACGCTGCCGGGGTCGGCGAGCGTTCCACCGTTGCGGCTGAGCGCGGTGCGAACCTCTGCGGCGGCACGGTTCTTGTTGTCGGTCAGACACTCGATCATGAGGGCGACGCCGTTGGGTCCGTAGCCTTCGTACATGATCGAGAGGTACTCGACGGCCTCGCCGCCGATGCCTGCGCCACGCTTCACTGCGCGGTCGATGTTGTCCTTGGGGACTGAGGTCTTCTTGGCCTTCTGAATGGCGTCGAAGAGGGTCGGGTTGCCCTGCAGGTCGGCACCGCCGAGCTTGGCCGCGACCTCGATGTTCTTGATGAGCTTGGCCCAGGACTTCGCGCGCCTGGAGTCGATGATGGCCTTCTTGTGCTTCGTGGTGGCCCACTTGGAATGCCCGGACATAAGTCTCCGCTCGTCGTCTCCGCCCAGAAGCTCGCACCCAGGGCATCGTCTATTCTAACGAACTGCGCGAGTGGCGCAGGATGGAGACATGCGCAGATCCCGTCACATCTCCCCTGCCGACCGCTCATCCGAGGTGCACGACGACGAGCCGACACCCGTCGACACCCTCCGATACCTGGTCCATCTGCCGGAGGACTACGACGCCGATCCGGACAGGCGCTGGCCGCTCGTGCTGTTCCTGCACGGCGCGGGCGAGCGGGGTTCCGACCTCGACCGAGCGGCACTGCACGGTCCGCCGAGGCTGGCGGATGCCGGGCACGAGTTCCCCTTCGTCCTCGTCACGCCCCAGTGCGCCGAATCGAGTCAGTGGGTCGCTGAACTCTCGACGCTGTCCGGGCTGCTGGACGAGGTCGTCGCGGCGCATCGGATCGACAGCGCACGCATCTCGGTGACCGGGTTGAGCATGGGCGGGTATGGCACCTGGAGCATGGCGGTACGGTATCCCGATCGTTTCGCCGCGATCGCGCCGATCTGCGGCGGGCTGTGGTTGCAGAGCGCCGCGCCGATCCGGAGCCTGCCCGTCTGGGCGTTCCACGGCGACGCCGACGACGTCGTGCCGATCGCCGCCACGGACGACATCGTGACCGAACTCCGTTCACTCGGCGGCGACGTGCGCTTCACGCGGTACCCGGGCGTGGGGCACGACTCCTGGACCGAGACATACGGGAACCCGGAGTTCTTCGACTGGCTGCTCTCCCACCGGCGCACCCGCTGACCCCCGCCGGGTGGCTCAGCCCTCGAGACTCCTCCTGCCGGAGCGCGTACGCGCGGCGGCTGTCGCAGCTGTCTCCGGCAACTCGAGCGGGACGTCGGCATCCGCGTCCGGCACCCACTGATCCCACCCGTCATCCAGCGGCCAGGCGGCATCCATGATGAGCTCTGCTCCCGCGTGGTCCGCGAGCACACGCACCGCTTCTGCCTGCTCAGGCGAGAACCGACCCTGGTCGACCGCGGCTGCGAGTTCGTCCGCGTCCTTGAGCCAGACGTCCTCCTCACCGCGGTGCTCGGCGTCGATCCACAGATCCAACACGAGGTCGCGGGTGAACACGGCCGCCTCCTCGCCGCTGATGCGTCGGTGCGGAAGCTCGATGTTCACGTACACGCCGTCGGCCGTCCCGTCTTCGCGCCGGAAGAACCACACCGACCACGGCTTTCCGGTCGGGGCGACTCGCAGGATGCCCGGCCCCGTCCAGGCGCGCTCGACGGCATGCCACGGCACGAGGAAGCGCTCCTCGAGCGGAACCTCACGCGGGTGTCGGCCGTCGGCTGGAACCGCGTCGAGGCGAGCCGAGGCCGACGGGGTCCAGGCCACGAGCCCGCGGTCGTCATCGCGCACGACGCGTGCCGTCTCGATCACCCGCCCGTAGCGCCAGAGGATCTGCTGCCCGATCGCGAAGCGCGGCGCCGCGGGACTGCTCGACGCGACCGCTCGGTCGTACGCGGGGTCCGCGTGGGCGGCAGCCTGGTCGGCCGAATCGAGCTCGGCGATCGCCTCGGCCAACGGACGACGCGTGGTCGCGATGTGAGCCCAGTCCGCGCCGCGTCTGCCCACGAGTTCGACCGTGCCTCCGCTCGCACTGACTCCGGTCGTCCTCAGTGGTGTTCGCATGCCGCCACCGTACCCGGCGCACCTGCCGGCGGCCGAAACCCTCGCGGGGCTCCGGCCGTCCCGGGTGATCGAGGACGTCTGGTGCACGATGGCTCGCGGGTGTAGTCCTGAGCCATGGACCAGAGCGGCTTCGACGACAGAACGCGTGCGCTCGACGCCGCCCACCGACGCGCGACGGAGTTCCTGGAGACCCTCGACGACCGACCGGTGTGGCCGCGCGCTGGTCTCGACGAGATGCTGGCTGCGTTCGGAGGACCGCTTCCGGAAGACGGCATCGACCCGGCTCAGGTGATCGAGCAGATCGCGACCCGCGCCGACCCCGGTCTCGTCGCGATCCCCGGCGGACGATTCTTCGGCTTCGTGATCGGCGGCACGCATCCAGCTGCACTCGCAGCTGATTGGCTCGTCTCGGCGTGGGACCAGAACTCCGGCTCGTCGGCGTTGGCTCCTGCCACCGTCGCCATGGAGCGGATCGCAGGGCGGTGGATGCTGGATCTCCTCGGCCTGCCCGCCTCGGCGAGCGTCGGGTTCGTCACCGGAGGACAGCTCGCGAACTTCACCTGTCTCGCGTCAGCGCGCCAAGCCGTGTTGGCCAGGACCGGGTGGGACGTGAGCGAACGCGGGCTCAGGAACGCGCCGCCGTTGCGTTTCGTCGTCGGCGCGGATCGTCACAGCTCGATCGATCGCGCGGCGCGCTTCCTCGGGATCGGACGCGCTGAGTTGATCGTGATCGACTCAGACGATCAGGGACGGATGCGGGCCGACGCCCTCGAGCGAAAGCTCGGCAGCGGCACCGGTCCCGTGATCGTGTGCCTGCAGGCAGGAGAGGTGCATACCGGCGCCTTCGACGACTTCGAGGCGCTGATCCCGCTCGCCAGGACGCACGCGGCGTGGGTGCACGTCGACGGAGCGTTCGGGCTCTGGGCTGCCGCCTCGCCGACGCTTCGGACGCTCACAGCAGGCATGGAGGAGGCAGACTCGTGGGCGACGGACGGGCACAAGACCCTCAACGTGCCGTACGACTGCGGCATGGCCATCGTGCGAGACCCCGCAGACTCGATCGCCGCGTTCCGCACCGGCGGCGACTACCTGATGTACACGGGACTGGATCCCTGGGACGTGACGCCGGAGCTCTCCCGACGTGCACGCGGCGTGCCGGCCTGGGCCGCACTGCGCAGCCTCGGTCGCTCCGGCGTCGCGCAGCTCCTGGACCGGCTGCACGCGAACGCCGAGGCGATGGCATCCGGACTGCGGTCCATCCCTGGCATGCACGTCGTCAACGAGGTCGGCTACACCCAGGTGATGTTCCGGCTCGATGATGACGACGCCACCCGCGCACTCGGCCGAGCGATCCTCGACGAGGGCACTGCTGCGGTGACCGGAGCCGAATGGCGCGGTCGAGCGACGCAGCGCTGCTCGATGTCGTCGTGGGCGACGACATCCGACGACATCGACCGCACGGTGGCTGCGATCCGAGCCCTGGTCGACGCCTAGACGTGCGTCGAACGCCGCGTGCGGGCGAATGACTCTGCGAGACCGAGGAACCGTTCGTGGAACCGCGTCTCACCGTCGACCTCGGGGTGGAAGCTGGTGCCGAGCAGGCTGCCCTGCTGCACCGCGACCACAGTGCCGTCGGGCAGCGACGCGAGGACCTCGACTCCGGCGCCGACACGCTCGACGACTGGCGCACGGATGAAGGTCGCGTGCACCGACGGTGCGCCGAGCACAGGCACGTCGAGCTCCGTCTCGAAGGATTCGGTCTGGCGACCGAACGCGTTGCGCCGAACGGCGACGTCCAGCCCTCCGAAGGACTCCTGCCCGTCGATGCCGTCGAGCACGGTGTCCGCCAGCAGGATGAGGCCGGCGCATGTGCCGTACATCGGCATGCCGGCGGTGATCGCCGCGCGGATCGGCTCCTGCATTCCGAACAGCCGCGAGAGCTTGTCGATCACGCTCGACTCGCCGCCGGGGATCACCAGACCGGCGACGGCGTCGAGCTCTTCCGGACGGCGGACGAGCACGACGTCGGCGCCCAGACCCTCGAGCAGGGCGGCGTGCTCGCGCACGTCGCCCTGCAGCGCGAGCACACCGACCTGGGGGTTACCAGCCACGCTCGGCAAGGCGGTGCGGTGCAGGCAGGTCGGAGACGTTGATCCCGACCATCGCCTCGCCGAGCCCACGGGACACCTCCGCGACGACCTTCGCGTCGTCGAAGAACGTGGTCGCCTTGACGATCGCCTTGGCCCGTTCGGCGGGGTTGCCCGACTTGAAGATGCCGGAGCCGACGAAGACGCCGTCGGCTCCGAGCTGCATCATCATCGCGGCATCCGCCGGCGTCGCGACGCCACCGGCCACGAACAGCACGACCGGGAGCTTGCCCGTCTCGGCGATCTCGGCGACCAGTTCGTATGGCGCCTGCAGTTCCTTGGCGGCGACGAACAGCTCGTCCTTCGTCATGGAGCGCAGCACGTTGATCTCGGAACGGATCTTGCGGATGTGCTTGGTCGCCTCCGAGACATCGCCGGTGCCGGCCTCGCCCTTCGAGCGGATCATGGCGGCGCCCTCGTTGATGCGGCGGAGCGCCTCGCCGAGGTTCGTCGCGCCGCACACGAAGGGCACCGTGAAGGGGAACTTGTCGATGTGGTTCACGTAGTCCGCCGGCGACAGCACCTCGGACTCGTCGATGTAGTCGACGCCGAGCTCCTGGAGGATCTGGGCCTCGACGAAGTGCCCGATGCGCGCCTTCGCCATCACCGGGATCGAGACGGCATCGATGATGCTGTCGATCATGTCGGGGTCGCTCATGCGGGAGACGCCGCCCTGCGCGCGGATATCGGCCGGCACCCGCTCGAGCGCCATGACGGCGACCGCACCGGCATCCTCGGCGATCTTCGCCTGATCGGCGGTGACGACGTCCATGATGACGCCGCCCTTGAGCATCTCGGCCAGCCCGCGCTTCACACGCGCGGATCCGGTGGTGGCCTGTTCGGTGACGGTCATGACGGTCCTCTCGGATGGACGGAGCACGCACGCATTGCGCGATCCAAAGTCAGTTTTGATCTATGTCAAAAGATAGCACCGTCCGGGACGACCTAGAATCGAGGTGATGAGCGACGAGATCACAGGAACGACGGCGGCCGAGATCGCCGACAGTGTGCGCGCGCTGCTCGAACGAGGCGTTCTGCGCTCCGGGGCGCTCCTCCCCCCTGTGCGCGAGCTCGCCGCGACGCTCGGCGTCAACCGGAACACCGCGGTCGCCGCATATCGACAGCTCGCGCAGGCAGGTCTCGTCATCTCCCGCGGACGCGCAGGCACCGTCGTCTCCGGGATGGATGCCGTGGCCCAGGAGGGATACGCCTCCGACACCGTGCTGCGCGATGTCGGCACCGGAAACCCCGATCCCGCACTGATCCCGGACCCCTCGACCGCACTCGCCACGGTCGCCGGCCGCCCCGTGCTCTACGGCGAGCCCGTGATCGACCGCGGACTCGAGCGATGGGCCAGGGAATGGGTCGCCCCGGATCTCGGTGGCAGCGACTTCCGGATCACGATCACCAGCGGCGCCGTCGACGCGGTCGAACGTCTGCTCGCGCAGGCGCTGACCCGTGATGACGCAGTGGCACTCGAGGACCCCTGTTTCCTCGCCAGCATCCACACCGTGCGACTCGGCGGCTACCGCGCCGTGCCGGTGCCCGTGGATTCCGAGGGCATGACGGTCGACGGACTGCGCGCGGCGCTCGCCGCAGGCGTCCGCGCGATCATCTGCACCCCACGCGCCCAGAACCCGACCGGGGCGAGCCTCTCGGCCCGCCGAGCCGAAGAGCTCCGCGCCGTCCTCGTCGAGCACCCGTACGTGCTGCTGATCGAGGACGATCACTACTCGATGCTGTCCCAGCGCACCTCCGAGACCCTGATCAGCCCCGGACACCGCCGTTTCGCGCTCATCCGCTCGGTCTCGAAGTTCCTCGGACCGGACATGTGCCTCGCGATCGCGGCAACCGACCCCGAGACCGCGGAACGCTTGGCGATGCGGCTGAGTCCCGGCACCACATGGGTGAGCCACCTGCTGCAGCGCCTGACGCTGGCCCAACTGACGGATGCCGATGCGGTCGCCCGAGTCGCAGCCGCCGGCGCGCACTATGCGGAGCGCAACGAGGCGTTCGCTTCACGGCTGCGCGCGCACGGCATCGCGATCCCCGACACCGAGGGCCTCAGCCTCTGGGTCGAGCTCCCCCAGCCTGCGCGCCTCGTCGCCGAACGACTGATGCGCCGCGGCTGGCTCGCCCGCACCGGCGACGACTTCGCCCTCGGCGAGCGGGCCGATGCATCCCACCACTTGCGTCTGACCGTGCATGATCTGTCCGATGACGATGCCGACACGCTCGTCGCCGACCTCGTGTCCGCGGCCGGCATCCCGGTCGGCACTGCACAGGTGACCCGATGACCACCCGACGCGGGCAGCAGCCCGCCCTGAATGAAAGGATCGAGAGATGAAGATCCTCTCCATCCAGTCCGCCGTCGCGTACGGCCACGTCGGCAACTCGGCAGCGGTCTTCCCGCTGCAGCGCATCGGCGTCGAGGTGCTGCCCGTCTACACGGTGAACTTCTCCAACCACACCGGCTACGGCGCCTGGCGCGGGCCCATGATCTCCCCCGATGACGTGCGCGAGGTCATCACGGGCATCGAGGACCGCGGTGTCTTCGACCGGATCGACGCCGTGCTCAGCGGATACCAGGGCGGTGAGGGCATCGGCGATGTGATCATCGACGCCGTCGCGCGCGTGAAGGCAGCGAACCCGAAGGCGCTGTACGCCTGCGATCCCGTGATGGGCAACGCGAAATCCGGATGCTTCGTCGCCCCGGCGATCCCGGTGCTGCTGCGCGAGAAGGTCGTCCCGGTCGCCGACATCATCACGCCGAACCAGTTCGAGCTCGGCTTCCTCACCGAGACCGAGCCGGACACGCTCGAGTCGACGCTCGCCTCGGCCGATCTGGCGAGAGCGATGGGTCCGCGAACCATCCTCGTCACGAGCGTCGAGCGTCCCGACCGCGAGGACGGCACGATCGAGATGCTCGCCGTCGACGACAACGGCGCATGGATCGTGCAGACCCCGCACCTGCCGATGAAGGCGAACGGCTCCGGCGACGTCACCGCCGCGCTCTTCACCGCGCACTACGTCGAGACCGGCAGCGCGCAGATCGCCCTCGAGCGCACGGCATCCAGCGTGTACGACCTGCTCAAGGCCACGCTCGACTCGGGCGACCGCGAGCTGCAGCTCGTGGAGGCGCAGGAGTTCTACGCGAACCCGCGGATGCAGTTCGCCGCGCGCCAGGTGCGCTGAGGCTGAGCCCCCGACCGACGTCGGCGACGCTTCGACAGGCTCAGCGACCCAAGGAGCGACGCTTCGACAGGCCCAACGTGCGACGCTTCGAGAGGCTCAGCGACGCAACGCGGTCAGCGCGGCCAGGCGTTCGCCACGGCCTCCCGCACCTCGCCGAGGAGTTGCGGGAGGGCCTTGGTCTTGGCGATGATCGGGAAGAAGTTCGCGTCTGATGTCCACCGCGGCACCACGTGCTGGTGCAGGTGCCCATCGACACCCGCACCGGCCACGGCGCCCTGATTCATCCCGAGGTTGAAGCCGTCGCAGCGCGACACCTCGCGAAGCACCCGCATACCGATCTGCGTCAGCACACCGATCTCGGCAACCTCTTCCGGCGTCGCCTGGTCGTAGGTCGCGATGTGCCGGTACGGGCACACCAGCAGGTGACCGGAGTTGTACGGGAAGAGATTGAGCAGCACGTAGGCGGTCTCGCCGCGTGCGACGATCAGCCGCTCGGCGTCCGGATGCTTCGGCGCCTCGCAGAACGGACACTCCTCGCGCAGCGGCTCGGGCCCCGCTTGGATGTAGGCCATCCGGTGCGGGGTCCACAGCCGCTGGAACTCGTCGGGCACGCCGGCGAAGAGCCCGGCGTCCTCCGGCTCAGCCACGTCCGGATTCCTGAGCTCGTCGACGGCTCACGCCAGGTCCCCTGCTGTCTGCACGAGCGTGTGCGCCTCGATCGCGGCCTGGATGCGAGCCACGGCATCCGCAACGGGCACACCGTTCTCCTGCGTGCCGTCACGGTAGCGGAACGAGACCGTGCCTGCGGCGCGGTCCTGCTCGCCGGCGATGAGGAGCAACGGCACCTTACCGGTCGTGTGCGTGCGGATCTTCTTCTGCATCCGGTCGTCGGAGGCGTCGAGCTCCGCACGGACACCGGAGTTCCGCAGCGTGGTGATGACCTCGCCCAGGTAGTCGGCGAACTCGTCGGCGACCGGGACTCCCACGACCTGCAGCGGCGACAGCCACACCGGGAAGTCGCCGGCGTAGTGCTCGAGGAGGATCGCGAAGAACCGCTCGATCGAGCCGAACAGCGCACGGTGGATCATGATCGGACGCTTCTTCTGCCCGTCCTTGTCCATGAACTCGAGGTCGAAGCGCTCCGGCAGGTTCGGGTCGACCTGGACGGTCGAGAGCTGCCAGGTACGGCCGATCGCGTCACGCGTCTTGAGGTCGATCTTGGGGCCGTAGAACGCTGCCTCGCCTGGCACCTCGGTGAGCTTGAGGCCGGAGGCCACGGCGACCCGACGCAGCGCATCGGTCGACGACTCCCAGAACTCCTCGGAGCCGATCCACTTGGACTTCTCGTCGTCCTTCATCGACAACTCGAGCTCGAAGTCGGTCAGACCGAAGTCGCGCAGCATCGAGAGGATGAAGTCGAGGACCTTCGCGACCTCTTCTTCGAGCTGGTCGGGCGTGACGAACAGGTGCGAATCGTCCTGGGTGAAGCCGCGGACGCGGGTCAGGCCGTGCAGCGCGCCGGAGAGCTCGTTGCGGTAGACCGTGCCGTTCTCGGCGAGCCGCAGCGGCAGGTCGCGGTAGCTCCGCGCACGCTCCTTGTAGATCAGGATGTGCATGGGGCAGTTCATGGGCTTCAGGTAATAGTCCTGGCCCTGCTTGGTGACGTTGCCCTCGTCGTCGCGCTCCTCATCCATCACGATGGGCGGGAACATGCCGTCCTTGTACGTGACGAGGTGGTTCGAGGTCAGGAAGAGGTCTTCCTTCGAGATGTGCGGGGTGTACACGTAGGTGTAACCGCCCTCGATGTGGCGCTTCCTGGCGTGCTGCTCCATCTCGCCGCGGATCATGCCGCCCCGAGGGTGCCACACCGACAGACCGGAGCCGATCTCCTCGGGGAACGAGAAGAGGTCGAGCTCCTTGCCGAGGCGGCGGTGATCGCGCTTGGCTGCCTCTTCGAGGCGGTGCTGGTAGGCGCGCAGTTCGTCCTTGGTCGGCCAGGCGGTCCCGTAGATGCGCTGCAGCTGCGGGTTCTTCTCGCTGCCGCGCCAGTATGCGGCGGCGATGCGAGTGAGGTCCCAGCCGTTGCCGATCATGCGGGTGTTCGGCAGGTGCGGCCCGCGGCAGAGGTCCTTCCAGACGACCTCTCCGTCACGCGTGGTGTTGTCGTAGATCGTGAGTTCGCCCTCGCCGACCTCGACGGAAGCGCCCTCGGCGACCTCCTTGCCAGGGCCCTTGAGGCCGATGAGCTCGAGCTTGAACGGCTCGTCGGCCAGCTCGGCACGCGCCTCATCGTCGGTCACGACGCGACGGACGAATCGCTGGCCCTCGCGGATGATGCGCTGCATCTCCTTCGAGATGGCCTTGATGTCTTCGGGGGTGAACGGGGTCTCCACGCCGAAGTCATAGTAGAAGCCGTCGGTGATGGGCGGGCCGATGCCGAGGTTCGCCTGCGGGTTGATGCGCTGCACGGCCTGCGCGAGCACGTGGGCAGCCGAATGGCGGAGGATGTTCAGCCCGTCCACACTGTCGATCGTGACCGCTTCGACCTCATCGGTGTCGGTCAGCGTCGTGGCGAGATCCTTGAGATCGCCGTTGACGCGCATCGCGACGACGTTTCGGTCAGTGAACAGGGCGAAGCCGTCATTCGGCCGGGCGTTTTCAGGCACAGAAACTCTCCATCTGGGTCGGTACCCAGGTTACTCGCATGGCCGGGCCCTCCTGACCGCTAGGAGGCGGTATCGGATGCCGCGTTCGACGCCGTCGGCGCGAGGATGATGATCGCCGCGCCGATCAGGGCGATCGACGACCCGATCCAGTCCCACACCGTCGGCTTGAACCCGTCGACGATGATCCCCCAGGCCAGCGATCCGGCGATGAAGATGCCGCCGTACGACGCGAGCACGCGCCCGAAGTTCGCATCCGGCTGCAGTGCGGCGATGAACCCGTACGCGCCGAGCGCCATCACGCCGAGCACCGCGAAGGTCCAGCCACGATTCTCCTTGACCGCCTGCCAGATCAGCCAGGCGCCGCCGATCTCGGCGACGGCTGCGAGAACGAAGAGGATCACGATGCGCGCGACGGTCATCTGCCCAGTGTGGCAGTGGGTCGTGCTCAGCCGCGCAGGTCGGAGCCGCTCGACGGGATGACGAGCCCTGATTCGTATGCCTGGATCACGAGTTGCGCCCGATCGCGCGCGTGGAGCTTCGACATGATGCGATTCACATGGGTCTTCGCGGTGTGCGGCGAGATCACGAGCCCCTCCGCGATGTCCTGATTCGACGCTCCGCCCGCCACGAGGAGCAGTACCTCTCGTTCTCGTTCGGTGAGCTGGCGCAGCGGCTCGCGCTGCCAGGCGTCAGCTCGCGGATGCTGCGGCAGCACCGAGCGCTCGATCAGCGCTCTGGTGGCGGCCGACGACAGCAGCGCCTCCCCGCGGTGGACCACCCGCACCGCGGTGACGATGTCCTCCGGCTCAGCGCCCTTGCCGATGAACCCGCTCGCACCGGCGCGGAGCGCGGCGACCACGTAGTCGTCCTCTTCGAAGGTCGTGAGGATGAGCACGCGCGTCGTCGTCGAAGGCTGCATGCTCATGAGCTGCGCAGTGGCCGCGATGCCGTCGAGCTCCGGCATCCTGATGTCCATCACGACGACATCCGGCATCGATTCGCGCGCTGCGGCGACCGCCTCGCGCCCGTTCGCAGCCTCGCCGACCACTTCGATGCCGCCGTCGATGAGGATGTCGCGGACCGCCTGCCGGACCAGCGGCTGGTCGTCGACGACGAGCACCCGGATCATCGCGCCCCTCCATCGAGGGGGATCCGGACCACGAGGCGGAACTCATCACCGGCACGACTGGTCTGCGCTTCGCCTCTGACCGCGACGACGCGCTCGCGCAGGCCGCGCAACCCGTGGCCACCGCTCTCCGATGCTGCGTCCGACGATGCGGCCATCCGGTTGACGACGACGATGTGCAGGGCTCCGTCCTCCGCCCAGAGGCGGACGGTCGCGCTGTCATCGGCGCCGTGCTTGTGCGCGTTGGTCAGCCCTTCGAGGATCACGAGGTAGGCGACGTGATCGCTGGCCGGCGAGAGCGCAGGGCGATCGGGGGCATCCTGCAGATCGACGTCGAGCCCCACCTCCCGGAATCGCGTGACCAGGTCGCCGAGGCCGACGAGTCCGATCTGCGGGTGAAGATCACGGACGTCGTCCGGATCATCGGAGCGGAGCAGCGCCATCAGCCCGCCGATATCGGCGAGCACGGTCCGCGAGGAACGCCGGATCGTGCTCAATGCCTCGCGTGCGCGCTCCGGGCGGGTCTCGAGCGCGGAGGACGCAACGCCCGCGTTGAGGCTGATCACCGAGATCTGATGCGCGACGACGTCATGCAGGTCACGGGCGATCCGCACCCGCTCCTCGGCGACCCGCCGCCGCGCCTCCTCATCCCGCCCCTGTTCCGCACGTTCCGCGCGTTCGGTCATCGCGGAGACGAATTCACGTCGCGACCGGGTCGCATCGCCCAGGGCCCCGGCCAGCGCGACGATGAAGACGAACTGGAGCGCGCGGGCATCGAAGAGGTCGCCGTCGAGCGGCACAGCGTTGGAGAAGAAGACGATCGCCGTCGCCGCGCTCACCGCCGCGATGCCGACCAGCCGCCCTCGCCGATCCACGACGGCGAACGAGCTGATGGCGACCGCGATGAGCCCGCTCGGCGACAGGACCCCGGCGAACGCCAGGGTCACGGCGCACACCAGACTGATCGCGAGCACGACGAGCGGAAGCCGGCGACGGAACGGCATCGCCGCTGCGGGGACGAGTGCGACGATGAGCCACCATCCGCTTGCACGGAATGCGTCGTCCGGGAACGGCGATACGGCGAACAGCACGACGACGACCACAGCGATCGCGTCGCCGAGCGGCGCCGCGATTCCTGGAGGACGAGGTGCCGGCATCTCTCCAGTATTCCCCGCGACGCCGCTCGTCGGATCCACCGCCGGGATGAGGTGCGCGTACCGCGATCGCAGTACACGAGTGTCTGCGGCAGTGCGACGCGGCAGGAGAGGCCGGACGGCACGCTGGAATCAGGACGCACAGCGCGTGCGTCGAGAGAGGTCGGCATGAAGAAGCCTGTCAAGAGAGTGCTCATCGCGCTCACGTCCGTCGTCGCTGTGATCGCAGTCGGGCTGGCGGCGACCACCGTCGGGAATGCGGTGGCCACCGCGGTCGAGCAGGACCGCATCGAACCGTACGGCCAGAAAGTCATGGTCGACGGGCACGAGATGAACGTCTCGATCACCGGCGACGGTCCGGAGGACATCGTGCTCCTGCCGGGGTTCGGCACCGCGTCGCCCGTGCTCGACTTCCAGCCGCTCGTCGACGACCTCGCGAAGGATCATCGTGTCATCGTGGTGGAGCCGTTCGGCTATGGACTCAGCGACGGCACGGACCGTGCCCGCACCACCGACAACATCGTGACCGAGACGCACGACGCCCTCCAGCAGCTCGGCATCGACGACTACGTGCTGATGGGCCATTCCATCGCCGGCATCTACGGCATCCAGTTCGCGAACCGGTACCCCGATGAGGTGCGGGCGTTCGTCGGCATCGACAGCAGTGTTCCGGGGCAGCCCGGCTCCGACACGGAGCTGCCGGTCGGGCTCTTCGGTGCTGCGAAGAAGCTCGGCTTGGTTCGGCTCATCGCGTCGTTCCGCGGCACGGGCTACGACGATGCCGTGTACCCCGCGCAGACGCAGGAGCAGATCGCCCTGCTCACGAACCGGAACACGCTGAGCCCGACGTATCTGAATGCGATGTCCCTGCTCAGCGCGAACTTCGAGGATGCCCTCGGCACGAGCTTCCCCGAAGACCTCCCGCTGCTGCTGTTCGTCGTGGCGAACAACCCGACCTACCCGACCTGGCTGGGGCTCCACGAAGAGCAGGCGGCTGCCGTCGACGATGGCACTGTCGTGCCGATCGACGGAGAGCACTACCTCCACCACGCTCACGCGCAGCAGATCGTCGACGACTTCCGCTCGTGGGAGCGCACGAGGATGCCCTCGGCGGAGTGACGGCGGGATCGGGTGAGGTCAGCGCCGGACGAGCTCACCCGACCCGGACCCCTGTAGCGTGAACGGATGGACAGAGCAGTCGCACGATGGATCCTGGCGATCGCGCTCGGCGCGATCGGGGTCAGTCACTTCCGCAGCACTCGCGGGTTCCGGGTGGTGGTCCCCGACTGGGCCACCCGCCTGACGCGACTCGACAAGGACGCGATCGTGATCGCCTCCGGTGCAGCTGAGGTCGCCCTCGCGGGAGGGCTTCTCGCACTGCCGAAGGAGCGACGCCGTCTCGGCTGGGCGACCGCGGCATTCTTCGTGGCCGTGATGCCCGGAAACGTCCACCAGTGGCAGACGAAGCGTTCGACGCCGGGACTCGACACGGACGCCCGGCGATTCGGCAGGCTGTTCCTGCAGCCGCTCCTGGTCGCCTGGGCGCTGTGGTCGACCGGCGGCGAGACGCCGCGCCGCCGGAACCGCCGCCGGCGCTGACGGACGAGCTCTGACCGTGAACTCGGAGAGAATGGTGCCATGACGTCCCGCTCACTCGTGTGGTTCCGCGATGATCTGCGCCTGGCCGACAACCCGGCGCTGCGAGCCGCCGTCGATCGGGGCGAGCCGGTCATCGCGCTGTACGTCCTCGACGAGGAGTCGGAGGGAATCCGTCCGCTCGGCGGCGCGGCGAGATGGTGGCTGCATCACTCACTGGCGTCGCTCGGCGAACGACTCCGCGAGCGGGGCGGTGCGCTCGTGCTTCGTCGGGGGCCCGCAGAACGCGTCGTGCGCGAAGCAGTGGCGGATGCCGACGCCGGTGCCGTGTTCTGGAACCGCCGCTACGGCGGTGCCGAACGCGAGATCGACGCGTCGCTGAAGTCGTCGCTCCGGGCCGACGGACTCGAGGTCGCGTCGTTCGCCGCCTCCCTCCTGCACGAGCCGTGGACGGTGACGACAGGCAGCGGCACGCACTATTCCGTCTTCACGCCGTTCTGGCGGGCCTGCCTCGCGCTCCCGGCCCCACGAGCGCCGCTGCCGGAACCTCGAACGATCGATGGCCCCGACCGGCTCCCGGCATCCGATTCCCTCGATGACTGGGAGCTGCTGCCGACCCGTCCGGATTGGGCCGGTGGTCTCCGCGAGACCTGGGAGCCCGGCGAACCGGCCGCGCGACGGCGCCTGCGACACTTCCTCGACGAGGACCTCGCGAACTACGACCGTGCTCGCGATGAGCCGTCTGCGGGAGCGACCTCGCTGCTGTCGCCGCACCTCCGGTGGGGTGAGATCAGCCCCTTCACGGTCTATGACGAGGCGGTCTCTGTCGATGGTGCCGGCGGGTTCCTGTCGGAGCTCGGCTGGCGCGAGTTCGCCTGGCACACGCTCTACCACTCCCCTGACCTCGCGACGCAGAACCTCCGCCGTGAGTACGACGCCTTCCCCTGGCCGCGCCTCCGGCCGACCGAACTCGCCTCGTGGCAGCGCGGCGATACCGGCATCCCCCTCGTGGACGCAGGGATGCGCGAGCTCTGGCACACCGGGTTCATGCACAATCGCGTGCGAATGGTCACTGCATCGTTCCTCGTGAAGAACCTGCTGATCGACTGGCGACAGGGCGAGCAGTGGTTCTGGGACACCCTGGTCGATGCCGACGGCGCCAGCAACCCCTTCAACTGGCAGTGGGTGGCGGGGTCGGGTGCCGACGCCGCACCGTATTTCCGGGTCTTCAACCCGGAGCTCCAGGCGAAGAAGTTCGACCCGCAGCGGCTCTACATCAACCAGTGGGCGGCGGATGCACCCGCCGAACCGATGGTCGATCTCGGTGAGACGCGCAAGGCGGCGCTCGCCGCATACGACGAGTTCAGGCGCGCCACCAGAACCTCCGACTGAAGCGTCCCTTCCGAAGCAGGGCGCTGACATGCGAATCCCCCTCACGCCAGCGTCGCGGCGTGAGGGGGATTCGAGCTTCGGCGGGTGGACGCGCACGTGGACACATCCCCATGCATCCCGCCGTCTCCCTCGGACGGCTCCGCGAGCGCGCGACCCGTCATTGGGAGTATTCAGCCCCCCGACTGAATTAGTCCATTCTCTCGAAGGATAGGTAGACGTGGGAATCGCTTGTCGGGCATCTACAGCTCCGCACCCACACCTTCTGAGGCCGTGTTGTACACATCCACAGACGCAGCAGGTCCGAGCCCGCTTCCCCGGATCCGCCAGCCGAAGCGGGACCGCCGTCAACCCCCTGCCTGGAGCGCGAACGCGAGCGTATCTTCGCCGGAACGACAGCGAAGGAGAACACGATGAGCGACCAGCAGAACACCCAGGGCACGCCCGGCGTCGACGAAGAGGCGGACACCGCTTCCGGTGGTGCTCCCGAGGAACCCGATCACGACACATCGGACGACAACGCCTCCGACCACACGACCGATGACGACGGTACGCCGGTGGAGAACCCGTCCGGCGGCTGATCAATCAGCCACTCGGGAGGACCCGATGCGAATGCGGCGCTGCCGCGGGCATCGGGTCCTTTCGCTGGAGTCAGCCGTGGCTGGCAGGCGCCAGCACTCCCGAGCGGACGCGGAACCACACGGTGAGCTCACGCAGTGCACGCAGTGCTCGCGCATCGGTGTCGCCGGCCTCGAGATCGGCGAAGGAGTCCCGGAACCCGGCCGGCGCCTCGACGCTCTGCAAGGTTCGGTACCCCATGGTCCAGTCCGCGAAGCGGCGGACGTCGAGCGGTTCCTCGAGAAGCACGCGCATGCCATGGTGGCGCTGGTCGCTGCGGATCGTCGCGGCAAGGCGCCTCACAGCGCGCGCTGGCCCCTCCAGCACCTGGATGAACCGCTCGTCGCGGTAGAGCAGCAACCCGGTGATGCCTTGTGCGATGTTGCGCTCCCGACTCTCCTCGAGCAGATGTGCGAGGGCGGTCTCTCTGAATGGGGCGGATGCCGTGCTCGTGTAGACGAGCGAGGTCAGCTGGTCGTTCTCCGCGGTCATCGCTGAACGGTGCCCATCATGCCCTCGTCGGTACCCGGAGCGGTCGTCGCGCCGGTACCTGACGAGACTGCGGCCGTCGCCTCGTCGAGAGTGACGAAGCTGCCGATCGCGTGAGACCGTGCGTCGAACGCGACGTAGCGTCCGTCCGACTGGCGATCGACGTAGCCGAGGAAGTCGCCGCCGCGACTCCCGACATGGAATCCTTCCTCGACGCACGCCCAGAGGACGTCGGAGGAGTGCGTGCCGGAATCGTTCACACGTTGACACTACGTCGCGAGGACGCAGAAGGGATGGCCCTTGCGCTGTGGGCCGTCCGTGTGCCAACGCGGCTATCTGGTGCTGATCGCACACGCAACCCCCAGGATGAACAGAGGGCAGGAGTGCGATGCTGGTTGCTCCGTGACGCGTGTCGGCTCGACCGACGCGTGCGCGGTCTGCGTTCTTCTCGACCGAATGGATTTCCGTGCCCGTACGTGTGAGTGTCGTCGTCCCTGTCTTCAATCCTGGGCCGACCTTCGATGAACTCATCGAGTCCTTCGATCAGCAGACCCTGTCCAAGACGGACTTCGAGGTGCTGCTGTGCGACGACGGCTCCGACGAGTCCACCCAGCGGCGCCTCGCCGACGTCGCGCGCAGCCGCGACTTCATCCACGTGATGAATCTCCCGCATTCGGGTTGGCCTGGCACGCCGCGCAACCACGGCATCGCCGAGGCTCGGGGAACATACGTGCAGTTCGTCGATCAGGACGATCGCCTGTTCCCGGGCGCGCTGGAGCACCTCTGCGATTACGCCGACCGGCACTCCTCCGACGTCATCATCGGCAAGGAGGTGGGCATCGGCCGTTCCCTCCCCCGTCAGATCTTCAGCCGTGACATCGCGCATGCCCAGCTCGGCAAGGATCCGATCCTGGAGATGCTCACGCCGCACAAGATGTTCCGCACCTCCTTCCTCCGCGACAACGACATCCACTTCCCGAACGGACGAGTCCGACTCGAGGACCATCTCTTCGTCATGGAGGCCTACTTCAAGGCGACTACGATCTCGGTGCTCGCGAGCGAGCCCTGCTACGCCTGGGTGAAGGAGCCGGGCAGCGCGAGTTCCCAGCGCATCGAGCCGGAGACCTACTTCCCGCATCTCGAGGCCGTGCTCGACCTCGTCGAGGCGAACACCGAACCCGGCAAGCTGCGAGATCGGCTGCTCCGGCACTGGCTGCGGGGGAAGATCCTGAAGCGTCTGACCGGGACGCAGATGCTGCGGTATCCGCAGGAGTACCGCGCACGATTCCTCGATGTGGTCGAGCCGCTCGTGCAACGACGGTTCGGTCCGGGCGTGGACGCGGGGCTCACCTTCCCGAACCGGATCCGCGCCGCGCTGCTCCGCGCCGACCGCCGCGACGATCTGCTGCGACTCGCAGAGTTCGAGACCGGGATCGACTGCCGTGCCACGGTCACGTCCGCCGCCTGGTCCCGCGGCGGCGGGCTTCACCTGACCATCCGTGTCAGCACGACGAGCGACGGTGCCGATGCGCTCGTCTTCGAGACCACGGGCGCTGAACCGAAGCAGCAGCTCTGGCAGGCGCCGGCGTGGCTCAGCGACCTGCCGCCGGCTGTGCTCGACGCGACTCGCGAGCTCCGAAGCGACACCGCGGAGCTCGTGGTCGAGGATCCTCAGAGCGGGCTGGCACATCGCTTCGCGGGTCGCCGCGGACCCGGTGGCGCCGAGTCCGTCCGGGTTGCGATCGATCCGTTGAAGATCTTCGGTGAGGCCGGGCACTCCCCGCGCGCGACGCTCGCGGTCCGCGTCCGACGTGCAGGCTGGTCCTTCGAGGTGCCGCTGACCGCCGACCCGTCGGTCCTCGCGCGTGCCGGCACATCGCCGTTGCTCGCCGGCCGTGATTGCAGACTCGTCGCTGGTGCGGACGGCGCAGTGACGATGCGCCGCGAAGGACCGGCCGGTGGCCTCAGAGACCTCGCGGGCCGCGCCGCTCGGCGAGCCCGGGCCCTCGCTCGGCGACGCTGATGCCACGGCGTCGCGCTCACTCCTGGACCGGCACGCCCGGACTATCGTGGTGCGCATGGGCACGCTGAACTATGGCGCGGGCACCGCACCGATCCACATCGAGGATCGCGCGCTCGCGCATCTGAAGGTCGTCATCGCCACCAAGCTGCGGCGGAACGAGAGTTTCACGGTGTCGTGGACGCACGCGGATGCGGAGAACCCAGGTCGGTCGACCATCTGGCTGCATCCGTCGATCCCGCTCCGCTTCACGTTCGAAGAATCGGAGCCGCCACAGCTGAACATGAGGTGGATCGAGCAATTGCTGCACTCGGCGAATTCGACCGGTGGCATCCAGCTCGTCGACGAGGTGCGTGAAGAGACTCCGGAGAGCTGACGAGCACCACCGGAATACGGGAGGACGATCAGAGCGTAGGGTGCTTCACATGGGAACACTCGAGTACAACAGCTCTCGGCCACCGATCGACATCGAGGATGTCACACTGGCGCACCTGAAGATCATCATCGGCACGAAGCTGCGTCGCCAGGAGAGCTTCATGATGACCTGGCTCCCCGACGACAAGAATCCGGCGGGCCGCTTGACTGCCTGGGTCCACCCGAGCATCCCGCTCATCCTCGCCTTCGACGACGCAACGATGCCCAAGATCGATCCCAAGCGGATCGCACGCATGATGGAGAGCCTCAACTCCGCCGGCGAACTCCTCATCGATCAGATGCAGTCGGCCTGACGCGGAATGGTGACCGCGGCGGGTCTGGGGAACCCGCTCGCGGCCACCTGTCGATGTTGCTGGGGACTCCATCGACCGGACCGCACATGCTGCAGCCCACAAGCAATGTATCGCGGTCCGCAGGGAAGAATACGGCCTTGACTTCGAGGCCGTCTTCCGCTCCGGATCGAACGGCACGGGCCGTTATCGCACCTCTCGCGCGTCGACAACCCCATTCATTCGATCTGGCCTTCGACATAGGTTCGACATGGCAGGTTGCCGCTGACTGCCGCGTTGGACGGCCGCCGCGGAGGGAAGGCCTGCACTGGCGGGCTGCCGCCACGGAGAAGGGTCCGTGGCGGCAGATCGCTGGCCCGTATGGGTCCTCAGGAGGCCTCGCGTCGTCGCTCCGCGAGATAGGCCAACCGGCGCAGGGTCTCGGTGTTGCGGAACTTCAGCAGCGGCGTCGTCAGGAAACGCGGGATCAGCGTTGCGAGCCCCTTCACGGGTTCCTCGTCGATGCGCACGACGCACCCGCCTTCGACTGTCCGGGCCCGAATGGTGACCTGCGCCTCACCGACCGGCCATCCTCGGGCGATCAGCACGAAGCGATCAGTGGGTGTCCACTCGACCGAGCGCGTTGTGTCGTCGAGGACGAGCGGCCACACGCCCACCGAGTGGTGCAGCTCGGCGCCCGGGTTCGGCCACTCCGGGTCGACAGCGCGCATCCGCGTCGCACCGACGACCCACACGGGGTACAGCCAGCCATCGGCCAGAACCCCGAACACATCCTCCGGTCGGCATCGCATGCGCCGTGAGTTCGTCGCCATCAGCTGTGCTCCGCGAACGGCTCGGGGTCATTCTGCGCGGTTTCGTGCATGAACTCCTGAACGTGCAGATTCATGGTTCGCCTCCGTTGACATGTGCATCTGGGGTGTGCGCTCATCATGCATCCCACGCTGGATATCCCCGCGGGCCTCGACGCGGGCAACGAAGCGACGTAGCATCCGCTGCCGACTCGGCTCTTCTGCGCAACTCCAGTCCGGTATCGGGCGATCGTGACCGATGCAAGCCCCCAGACAGCGCGTGCGAACGATGAGAACGTCGAACCCATGAAGATCGTTTCCTACGCGGGCCAGCAGTTGATCACCACCGACGACGTCGCAGAGGCACTCGTGCAGTTGGCGGCGAGCGTCGCGAGCGAAGGCACCTCCGAAGCGGTCCAGATCCCGATCCTCACCGATGGCAGGGAGGACTGCGCCGATCTCATCGTGGGCGTCGGCAACGACGTGCTCGTCGGCCCGAGGGCGTCCACCGCGGTCGACCCCGACTTCTCAGCGGATGCAGCCAGGCTTCGCGAGCATCCGCTCTTTCCTCGCAGCGGTCGAACGGTCTCGTACGAAGTCGAGCCACCGTTCGGCACCTGGGAACCGGACGGCGGTTTCGATCTTGCGACCTCCTCGCACTAGTGACCAAGTGGCGTGCGCCGCAAGCCCGTTGTCGCCTTCGTCGTGTCGTGACACCGTGCTGACATGCAAGAGACCCAGTTCGTGTTCTGGCGCACACCCGCGCCCGCCCTCCCGACGCAGCAGTCCCTCAGCTTCTCGCGCCCTGTCTGGATGCACAGCAGCGAATGGCTCGAACAACAGGGCGAGGGCTGGCAGGTGACCGGATACCAGATCGTCGGGTCGGATGCCGAGTCGGGAGACCTCGTCCTCTCCGTGATGATGGACAGAGAGATCACGATGATCGACCCGGCTCTCACCGACTAGCCCGCGGGTCGATTCCGGCGGCGTCCGGTGGGCACCTCACCTGAGAGCGCGACACGCAACGCTTCACGGTCGTCGCCGCGCCCGCACTCCCCCGGGCACGAAAAAACCCCCGGAGAACCGGGGGTTTGTCTGTGCGCGATACTGGGATCGAACCAGTGACCTCTTCCGTGTCAGGGAAGCGCGCTACCGCTGCGCCAATCGCGCCTATTCAGGCTATTCAGTTTGTCTGCGACGAGGTGGCGACGGGATTCGAACCCGTGTAAACGGCTTTGCAGGCCGGTGCCTAGCCGCTCGGCCACGCCACCGTGTGGATTGACCCCACGCACGGAGCGCCTTCCGAAGAAGACCCTCTGCACTCGAGCGGATGACGAGACTCGAACTCGCGACCCCAACCTTGGCAAGGTTGTGCGCTACCAACTGCGCTACATCCGCATTTTGTTTCCCGGTGTCCCGGGCACTCATGAAACATTAGCCGATGATCCGCCGGTCGCCAAACCGGAACGGAATCTCGCGCGTGTCTCCCGAACTGGTCAATGGGGCCGGTTCTCGTCCGGTAGTATCGGTTGTCGAGCCTCAGGGCTTAGGGCGATTGGCGCAGTTGGTAGCGCGCTTCCTTCACACGGAAGAGGTCATCGGTTCGAGTCCGGTATCGCCCACAGTCAGCCCCCGCATCGTCGGGGGCTTTTCTGTTCCCCCGGTCAGTCGACCACCGGGTCCGGCTCCCGTCCCGTCGCGACCGACTCCGGCACCTCGCCTGGTCGGTACCGTGGCAGCCTGCTGGCCGGCACGATCGCGAGCGCGCTCACCGCTGCAAGCACCAGCAGTCCGGTCTTCAGGGCGCTCAGTCGCGCCTCCTCGTTGACGATCACGGCGGCATCGATCTCAGCGGGCGTCGCGTCGGTCTGCTCGAGCACTTCCTTCAGCCGGTCATTGCTGACGAAGTTCGTGCGCTCGAGGTCCACCTGCGACACGAGACCCTGCGGGAGCTCAGGGTGGTCGACGAGGGCGGAGACGACGTTGACACTCAGGATGCCGACGAGCAGCGCCCCGGCGACGGCCGTGCCGACCGCTGATGCGAGGTTCTGCGTCGTCCCTCTGACCGACCCGACGTCTCCCGCGAGCGTCTTCGGAGAGGCCGTCACCAGCACGTTGAAGACGAGCGTGACGAGAGCGCCCTGTCCGACGCCGAACACGAACAGGCCGAGGATCGTCGGCAGCGTCTCCCAGTTGTTCGTCACGACGAACGAGAGCCAGACCAGCGCGATCGTGGTGAGTCCGAACGAGAACATCCCGATCGTGCGGGGCGAGAACCTCGGGTAGAAACGCACCACGAGCATCGCGGTGAAGAACACCGTCAGGTTGAACGGCAGCATCGCCATCGACGTGTCGAAGGGCGTGCGCCCCTGCACGATCTGGATGTAGAGCGGGATGCTGAAGTTCAGTGCCGCCTCGAGCGCGACGACGATGAACATGGCGTACACAGCCGCGCGCTCGCGCGACGACCCGAACACCGAGAGGCTGACCAGCGGCACCTTGCCGGCCTTCGTGCGTCGGCGCGTCCACAGGAAGAACAGCTGCACGAGCACCAGGCCGAGCACGATGAGCAGCGGGGCGGGCGAGAGGCCCAGCACCTCGAACGGAGCATCCGGTCGGGCGCTCAGCAACCCCCAACGATTGAGGTTGTTCACGCCGAGCGTGAGCGAGACGATACCGCCACCGATGAGGATCGCGGCGACGATGTCGATCTTGATCGCTGGATTGCCCGGCTCGCCGCGCAGCCGGAAGCTGAGGATGAACACCGCGATCGCCAGCAACAGGACGACGACGAACACCTGACGCCAGCCGACAAGGGTCGCGAGGGTGCCGCCGATGAGGAACGCGCTCACGCCGGCGAGTGCGCGCGCCGAGCCGAGCGAGCCGATCGCGGTCGCCTGCTGCGCGCCGCGATAGTTCTCGGCGATGAGCGCGACGAGCGAGGGCACGATGATCGCGGCGGAGGCGCCGGCGAGAGCCTGCGCGAGGATCACGAACTCCACGGTCTGCGCCGAGATCATCAGGACGGCGGATGCCGCGAACACCGCCACCACGACCCGGAACACGATCACCCAGCCCACGCGCTGACCGATCTTCGCGCCGACCATCACGAGGGCGGCGACCACGAGGCCGTAGGTGACGATCGCGGTGCTGATGTCGGTCGGCGGGACGCCGAAGGACTCGACCATCCCGCCCAGCGACACGGGCAGCGCAGACACGTTGTACGACATCAGAATCTGCGCGAGGAAGAGTCCGATCATCGGCACCCAGGAGGCGCGCACCTCCCCCGCGGTCGACGTCGGGGCTGCGGGATTGGATTCGGTGCTCATGCGCGTGCTCCTGCCGAGAAGTGCGAATCGGAGGCGAAGATGTTCAGGCCGAGCGAACGGGCGAGGTGCGCGGTCGCGATCTGTCCGCGCACGCTGTTGCCAGCAGCATCCAGCCGAGGGGCGTAGGCGCCGATCCCGACCTTGCCCGGCGCGACCGTGACGAGTCCGCCGGCGACTCCGGACTTGCCGGGAAGACCGATCTCGAACAGCCACTCCCCCGAGTTCTCGTACAGCCCGCTCGCCGCAAGGACCGCCAGGGTGTCCCGGCATACCTCGGCCGACACGACCCGCTCACCGGTGACCGGATTGACGCCGCCATCCGCGAGCGTCGAGCCCATCACCGCCAGATCCCTCGCATCCACGAGCAGCGAGCACTGTCGCGTGTACACGTCGACGACCTCTGCGGGGTCGTGCCGGATCCGTCCGTAGCTCTGCAGCAGCATCGCGATCGCCTGGTTCCGCTGATTCGTCTCCGACTCGGAGCGGTACACCTCGTCATCCAGCGTCAGCTCGCGTCCGGCGAATCGGGAGAGGCCCTCGTGCACCGTCGCCCACTTCTCGTCGGCATCACCCGGCAGCAGCGCTGTCGTGGCCAGCGCACCCGCGTTCACCATCGGGTTCATCGGATGTCCGTCGTTCAGTTCGATCGCGACCACCGAGTCGAACGCGAGCCCGGAGTTGTTCACGCCGACGATGTCGAACGCCTCCTCGTGGCCGACCTGCTCGCTCAGCAGCGCATAGACGAACGCCTTGGAGATCGACTGGATCGAGAACGGCGCGCGGGTGTCGCCGATCTCGTGCAGCCCGCCACGAACGTCTGCGATGCAGAGACCGAACGACGTCGGATCAGCGTCTGCGAGCGTCGGGATGTAGTCGGCGACCGTACCTTCTTCGTGCGCGAGCGCACGTGCGTGCGCGGCATCCAGCAGATCGTCGAGGCGCTCATCCGGCGGGACAGCACCGGTGGAGACCGTCTGTTCGATGTCGGAAACGTCCAGCTCGCTCGCCCGCATGGTGCTCAGCGTAGGCCTTCAGGTCACGCAGGCAACAGCGGTATATCGGTTGACGACCCCATCCCGGATGCGCGCTCAGTCCGCGGCCAGTTCTGCGACGAACGCACCGATCCTCCGCAGCCCCTCGACCAGCTCTTCTCGCGACGCGGCATACGACAGCCGCACGTGGGTGTCGGCGGTCGCTGTGGCGAAGTCTCGCCCAGGTGTGAGCGCCACGTGCGCGGACTCGAGCACGCGCTCGCAGAACGTCCATGCGTCAAGTCCGGTGCCGCTCACGTCGAAGTACACGTAGAACGCGCCGTCCGGGACCACGGGCACGCGCAGGCCGATGTGCTCGAGCCCATCGAGCACGATCTGCCGGCGGGCGGCGAGCTCGACGCGACGCTTCTCGCAGATCGCCAGCGACTCCGGCGTGAACGCTGCGAGTGCCGCCTGTTGCGCCGGCGCCGATGCCGAGAGGAAGTAGTTCACCGCGAGCCGCTCCACGGCCGGGACGAGCAGCTCTGGCAGGATCGCCCAGCCGAGACGCCAGCCCGTCATGCCGAAGTATTTCGAGAAGCTGCCGATCACGATCGCGTCCGGGTCGGTCGCGAGCACCGTGGCCGCGGGCGTGCCGTCCTCCGCCGGATCGGCCAGGTCGAGGTAGATCTCGTCGACGATCCGCCACGCCCCTCGATCGCGAGCGAGCTCGCAGATGGCGGTCAGTTCGGCGGGCGGGATGGACGCGCCGGTGGGGTTCGCCGGGCTGGCGATCATCACGGCGGAGGTGCGATCGGTCCACGCGGATGCCACCGAGGCCGCATCGAGCTGGTAACGATGCTCGGCGGTTGCGGGCATCGTCACGAGCGTGCCGCCGAAGCTCCGCACGAGCTCGCGATTGCACGGATACGAGGGGTCGGCGATGATCACCTCGTCGCCGGCCTCGGTCGTCGCCGCGGTCACCACCAGCAGCGCCGTCGATGCGCCCGAGGTGATCAGGATGCGGCCAGGATCCACGTCGACCCCGTGCTTCTCGCGATAGAACCCGGAGATCGCACTCCGCAGCACCGGAAGACCGAGCACCGCGGTGTAGGGCAGTGCGCGCCCGTCCATGACCTCGCGCATCGCCTCGCGAACCGCAGGCGGCGCCCCGAAGTCGGGCTCCCCGATCGAGAGGCGGACCACGTGATGGCCCTGCGCGGAGATCGCCGCTGCTCGCTCGCCGATGGCCATCGCGTGGAACGGCTCGGCATCGAGCGCACGTCGTGCGAGTTTCATCGGGTCTCCTGTCCGGGGTGCTGAGCGAGGACGATGGTCCGATGCGGTGCCCTCACCAGCCACGATGCCACGAGCGGCGACGATCTGTGCGGTCCTGCGTCAGGATTCGACCGCGCGGAACGTCCGAGGCCCGACGTAGCCTCTGCCCGTGACGAACACTGCGCGCCTCCCAGGGCCCTGCCATCTCTGCGGAGGGCTCCAGGGCATCCGGCTCGAGAGCGCCTGGCTGTGCGACGCATGCGGCTGGCGATACGGCGACGTGCCCGATGCCGACCTGCCGCTCCCCCGCGTCGATGTCGTCTACTACCTCCGCTACGACCGGCGCGTGAAGATCGGCACGAGCCGCAACCCGCGGCAACGGCTCCGCAGCATCCGCCATGATGAGCTGCTCGCGTTCGAGTCCGGGAATCGAATGCAGGAACAGCGCCGCCACCGGGAATTCGCCGACGTCCGCGAAGGCGGCGAATGGTTCACTCTCACGGGCGCGCTGCAGGCGCATGTCGCTGCGCTGCGCGCGGTGGGCGAACCCTGGCAGCTGTATGCGCGCTGGCTGAGCGAGGCGCTTCGCGGCTGATTCTCTCCCCGTCGGTGCTATCGCGGCCCGCGCCTCGGATGACTATCGTCGGAGGCGGGGCTTGTGGCACTGCAGCCGCGGAAGGGATCGTCATGGAGCATCTCGACACGATCGTGATCGGTGCCGGCGTCGCCGGCCTGAGTGCGGCCCGACTGCTGGCTGGCGCAGGACGCTCGGTCGTCGTCCTCGAGGCCAGAGACCGCATCGGCGGCCGCGTCACCACCGACCGCTCGCACGGCGCGACCGACCTCGGCGCATCCTGGATCCACGGGGTCATCGGGAGTCCGGTGGCGGATGCCGCAGCCGCCTTCGGCATGGAGACCATCGAGTTCACGGTCGGCGGCTACCAGGTCGACAGCCGGCCGATCGCGTACTACGGCCCGGATGCCCGTCGGTTGACCGAGGACGAGGCACGCGCCTTCGCGGCGGACGTGCACGCCATCGACGCCGCGCTCGCCGAGACGATCGGGGCGTCGGATGCCGACGCCTCGTACCGGGATGTCACCGAGACCGCACTCGCGCGCCAGTCGTGGGATGCAGAGCGCGCTCAGCGGGTGCGGGAGTATCTCGAGCACCGCTCCGAGGAGCAGTACGGTGCGTGGATCGAGGAGCTTGCCGCCCACGGCCTCGACGACGACTCGATCGACGGCGACGAGGTCGTGTTCCCTGATGGATACGACCGAATGCCCGCGCACCTCGCGGACGGACTCGACGTGCGCCTCGAGCACACGGTGACGGGCATCGATTGGTCCGACGGCATCGTGGTGCGCACACCGCACGGCACGTTCACCGCCGACTCGGCCGTGCTGACCGTCCCGGTCGGCGTCCTGAAATCCGGCGCGCTCGAGATCGATCCGCCGCTCCCAGAGGTCAACGCCCGCGCGCTCAGCAGGCTCGAGATGAACGCCTTCGAGAAGGTCTTCCTGCGTTTCCCGACCCGCTTCTGGGACGAAGGCGTCTACGCGATCCGCCAGCAGGGACCGGAGTCGCGCTGGTGGCATTCCTGGTACGACCTCACCGCGCTGCATGACGAACCGACGCTGCTCACGTTCGCCGCCGGCCCAGCCGCGATCGCCACACGCGACTGGGACGACGACCGCGTCGCCGAGTCCGTGCTTGACCAGCTCCGTCGTCTCTACGGCGATGCCGTCCCAGCGCCGACGCACGTCACCCGCACCGCATGGCAGGATGACCCCTACTCGCACGGCGCCTACGCCTACATGACCCTCGGAGCCACCACAGCCGACCACGACGACCTGGCCACCCCGATCGGCGGCGACGCAGGCACCGGAGCACTGCACATCGCCGGTGAGGCCACCTGGACCGACGACCCAGCCACCGTCCCTGCTGCCATGTGCTCCGGTCAACGCGCGGCATCCCGCGTCATCGGCACGGACCTGCCGATCGAGCGACTCTGGACCGAAGGCTGACATCTCCCGACCCCGGACATGGCGAAGCGCCCCTCCCGTCCGGAAGAGGCGCTTCGAGTCAACGAGTCAGGCGCGTGCTGTGCGCGGGGTGCTCGCAGGCTGCGGCTTCGAGAAGATCACGACGATGATCACTGTGATGCCGACGACGACGTGCGGGAGCCAGACATTCAGCGCTTCGCCCGAGAAGCCGAAGATCCACGGCGACAGGGCGAGGAAGAGGCTCGCGACGATGTCGAACACGAGGTGGACGGGCATCGGGATGAATCCGAAGGGGCCCCACTCGTACTTGGTGAACAGGCTGTAGACGATCAGGCCGACGCCCAGCACGATCGGGATGATGACAGCGGCTCCGCCGACGCTCGAGAACCCGAAGAGCCAGGGCGCGGCGATCAGGGCGATGCCGACCAGGTAGTCGAGAATTCCGTGGACCTTGGTGGGGATGAAACGCATGATTCCTCCTAGTGTGGCGCCGCTCTGCGCGACTCACAGCTAGTTCGAAGCACCCACCCGAATGGATTGCGCGAGTCCGACGGAGTCACCGCCGAACAGTTCCCGCCCCGCTCCCAGGCCGCACTGCTACGGTGAGGCTGTCGGCATCTTGCCGACGTCAGGGAAGACTTCTTGTCGACCAACGGGCCCATCTCTCGGCCATTTCGTTCTCCGTCGCCTCCTCTGTGTCGACCTGAGGAGCGTCATGCCCGTCTCATCCATCCCTTCGTTCAGCGCGTCCGCGAACGACTGGGCCGCACCGATCGAGCTGCCCCTCGGTACGAGCGCCATCGTCTACTGCGAGGGTCAGTTCGGCGAGCAGGACGGCAAGACCGCCAACGGTCTCGTCCGCCACTCGGAGAAGTACTCGATCCTCAGCGTCATCGACACCACGCACGCAGGCGCTGACGCCGGCATGGTCCTCGACGGCGCCAGCAACGGCATCCCGATCCTCAACGGCCTCGCCTCAGCCATCGCGCATGCCGGATTCGTGCCCGACTACCTGATCTGCGGCGTCGCGCCGGCCGACGGACTGCTCTCGGCCGATCAGCGGACCGTGCTGCTCGACGGCATCGCCCGAGGCATGCACATCATCAACGGGCTCCACGAGTTCCTGACCGACGACGCCGAGTTCGTCGCTGCCAGCCTGCTCGCAGGCGTCACGATCACCGATGTCCGTCGTCCGAAGGACAAGAAGGATCTGCACCTGTTCTCCGGACGCATCTTCGACGTCACCTGCCCGCGGATCACGATCCTCGGCACCGACGGAGCGATCGGCAAGCGCACCACGTCGACGCTGCTCGTGCGCGCACTGAACGAACGCGGCATCCACGCCGTCATGGTCGGCACAGGTCAGACGACGATCATCCAGGGCGGCAAGTACGGCGTCGCTCTCGACGCACTCGTTCCCCAGTTCTGCTCCGGCGAGGTCGAGAACCAGGTCGTCGCAGCCTTCGAGGGTGAAGATCCCGACGTAATCATCGTCGAGGGTCAGGGCGCGCTCAGCCACCCGGCGTACATCACCTCGGCGCACATCCTCCGCGGCAGCCAGCCCGCCGGCGTCATCGTGCAGCACGCACCCGGTCGGAAGGTGCTCGGCGACTTCCCGATGGTCGCGATGCCGACCGTCGTCAGTGAGATCGCGCTGATCGAGGCGTTCGCGGACACGCGCGTGATCGGCGTCACCGTCAACCACGAGAACCTGTCGACCGAGCAGCTCGCTGCCGCGATCGACGAGATCGAGCTCGAGACCGGGCTCCCGGCCACGGACCCCCTGACCCGCCCGCTCGACGAGCTCGTCGAGATGGTGCTGCAGGCGTTCCCGACGCTCAACCCGCGGCAGACCACCCGTAGCGCCGCGTGAGCGCGGCACTGACCCGGTCGTAGCGGCGACGATCCAGGACTGCGGCCTCGCGCCGCAGTCCTTGTTCGTGCACGCTGTAGAGCTGTTCGATGTCGACCCAGGACTCGCGTCCCTGCGAGTCCCAGTCGCCGGCGCCGATCGAGAGGTAGTCGCGGTCCCCGTCGTGCGGCTTGCTCGTCATCCGCACCGCGTAGACGCGGTCTGCCGATGCACGTCCGATCACCAGCACGGGGCGGTCCTTGCCCCGTCCGTCGTTCTCCTCGTAGGGCACCCAGGTCCAGATGACTTCGCCGGCATCCGGAGCCCCGTCGCGAGCAGGGGCGTATTGGATGCGCACGGAGGTGATGCGGGCCGGATCGATGCGCACGGTCGCAGTTCCTCGGTCGGCCCCGCCGACCGGTGGAATGCCCGCCTCGCGCTCGGCCGCAGTGCGCACACGCGCAGTCGGGCGCCTCGGACCTGGTGTGGTCCGAGACGCCCGATCTTGCCCCAGCGCCGAGCGCAGGATGTCCGCGAGAGTTGCGAGGATGCCGCGCGAAGAAGTCACACGGTCACCCTAACCGCCGCTCAGGCGTCTGCGAGTGCGTAGCCCTCTTCGCCGTGCACGACCTGGTCGACACCGGCGATCTCGTCCTCGTTCGTGACGCGGAAGCCGATCGTCTTCTGGATCGCGAAGCCGATGATGAAGGCGACCACGAAGGAGTAGATCAGGACGCCGAGTGCGGCGATCACCTGGACCGCGAGCTGACGTGCGTCACCGCCGACGAACAGGCCGGAGTCGGTGGCGAAGAAGCCCAGGTACAGGGTTCCGATCAGACCGCCGACGAGGTGGATGCCGACCACGTCGAGCGAGTCGTCGAAGCCGAGCCGGAACTTCAGCTCGATCGCGAGTGCGCAGACGACACCGGCGAGTGCGCCGAGCAGCAGGGCCCAGCCGGGCGTCAGGTTGGCGCATGCCGGGGTGATCGCGACGAGTCCAGCGACCGCACCGGATGCGGCGCCGACCGAGGTGGGCTTGCCGTCCTTGATCTTCTCGACCAGGATCCAGCCGAGGATGGCCGCAGCCGTCGCACCGAGCGTGTTGATGCCGATGAGTCCGACGCCGCCCATGTCCTCTGCGAGCCACTCAGCACCCGCGTTGAAGCCGAACCAGCCGAACCACAGCAGCGCGGCACCGAGGAGCGTCAGCGGCACGTTGTGCGGCTTGAGGATGCCCTTCTGGAAGCCGATGCGCTTGCCGAGGACCAGCGCGAGTGCCAGAGCCGCTGCACCTGCGTTGATGTGGACTGCGGTACCACCGGCGTAGTCGATCACGCCGATCCCGCTGTCCTCACCGAAGAGCGTGGTGCCGAGGTTCATGATCCAACCGCCACCCCAGACCCATGCGGCGACCGGGAAGTAGCCGACGGTCGCGAAGACGCCGGCGAAGATCAGCCAGCTGCCGAACTTCGCGCGGTCCGCGATTGCGCCGGAGATCAGGGCGACCGTGATGATCGCGAACGTGGCGCCGTAGGCGACACCGAGCAGGGCGACGTTCGATCCCTCACCAGAGGCGAGGCTCGAGAGGCCGATGTCGGCGAACGGGTTGCCGGCGAAGGCGGTCGGGCTGTCGACGGCGCTCATGGAGAAGCCGAAGAGAATCCACAGCACGGCGACAAGGCCGATCGAGCCGAAGCTCATCATCATCATGCTGACGACGCTCTTCGCCTTGACGAGACCGCCGTAGAAGAAGGCGACGCCAGGCGTCATGAGCAGTACCAACGCTGTCGCGGTGATCGCCCACGAGATGTTGCCGGGAGCATCCATAGGAAAACCTCACATCCGAAGTAATTGAGAGCTTCAGTGTGACGACGCACCGTTTCGTGGAAGCGTGAGGTTTGTTTCCCCGTTGTTACAGGAGGCCCCTGGGTGTGAACATCGCGTTACACGGGTCTTCAGGCTTGCGCAGAATGTGTCAAAGCGTTGAGGCGAGAGATGGCGCGCAGGTACTTCTTGCGGTACCCGCCGGCCAGCATCTCGTCCGAGAAGACCGAGTCCAGGCTGAGCCCGGTGGCGCTCACCGGGATCTGCGCGTCGTACACGCGGTCGACGAATGCGACGAGTCGCAGCGCCTCGGACTGGTCGGTCAGCTGGTGGACGCCACGGAGTCCGACGAGGCCGATCCCGTCGATCAGCCGGATGTACCGGGAGGGGTGCACCTGCGCGAGATGGCGGACGAGATCATCGAAGGCGTCATCGGATGCTGTGCCGTCCACGCCGGCGCCGGCGATGGCGTCGGTGTACGCGTCGTCGTCGAGCACGACGGCGTGACCGTCGAGCGCACGCTGACGGAAGTCGACGCCGTCGATGCGCAGCGTCTGGAACCGATCGGACATCGCGTGGATCTCGCGGAGGAAGTCCTGCGCGGCGAAGCGTCCCTCACCCAGGGCGTTCGGTGGCGTGTTGGACGTCGCCGCCAGCTTGGTGCCCGTCGGGACCAGCTCGCCGAGCAGGCGCGTCATCACCATGGTGTCGCCCGGATCATCGAGCTCGAACTCGTCGATGCAGAGGAGATCGGCGCCCTTGAGCAGGTCGACCGTGTTCTTGTAGCCGAGTGCGCCGACCAGTGCCGTGTACTCGATGAACGAGCCGAAGTACTTCCGGCGGGCTGGCATCGCGTGGTAGATCGAGGCCAGGAGGTGCGTCTTGCCGACGCCGAACCCGCCATCGAGGTAGACGCCCGGCTTGGCGTCCGGCTCCTTCTTCGCTCGGCTGAACAGTCCGCCGCGCTTGACCGGCGCGCCGCGCCCGGCGAAGCGCATGAGCGTCTCCTTCGCCTCCTCCTGCGAGGGGTACGCGGGGTCAGCGCGGTAGCTGTCGAAGGTCGCGCCATCGAACTGCGGCGGCGGCACCAGGCTCGCGAGCATCTCCGCACCGCTGACGGTGGGCTGGCGCTCGGTCAGGTGCACGACGCCCGTGCGGGAATGCGTATCGGTCATCACAGTCCTGGATTGGGTGCTCACCTGTGTCGAAGTCTTACGAATCGGGTGCAGGCAGCACAGCAGCGATCTATCGTCGAAGGGACGGCTCAACATTACGCCGTCTGCACCGCACCATCGTCCGCTCACCCCTGGAGGAGATCCCTGTGGCCATCGAGTTCGATTCGTCTTCACCCAAGTTCGCCGAGTACTCCGAACCTGGCCGCCTGGTCACCACCGAGTGGCTCGCAGCGCACCTCGACACGCCCGGTCTGGTGGTCGTCGAGTCCGATGAAGACGTGCTCCTCTACGAGACCGGCCACATTCCCGGCGCTGTGAAGGTCGACTGGCACACCGAGCTGAACGACCCGGTGGTGCGCGACTACGTCGACGGCGAGGGCTTCGCCGAGCTGCTCAGCCGCAAGGGCATCGCGCGCGACGACACCGTGGTGATCTACGGCGACAAGAACAACTGGTGGGCGGCGTACGCGCTGTGGGTGTTCTCCCTCTTCGGCCACGAAGACGTCCGTCTGCTCGACGGCGGCCGCGACCGCTGGATTTCCGAGGGCCGCGAGATCACCCGTGCGGCCACGAACCGACCGGCGACCGAGTACCCGATCGTCGAGCGTGACGACTCCGTCATCCGCGCCTACAAGGACGATGTGCTCGCGCACATCGGCAGCCCGCTGATCGACGTGCGCTCCCCCGAGGAGTACAGCGGTGAGCGCACGACCGCCCCCGCGTACCCGGAGGAGGGCACGCTGCGGGCCGGCCACATCCCGACCGCGCAGAGCGTGCCGTGGGCCAAGGCCGTCGCCGAGGACGGCGGCTTCAAGAGCCGGGCAGAGCTCGATGCGATCTACCGCGAGGGCGCCGGTCTCGAAGACGGCGACGACGTCGTCGCCTACTGCCGCATCGGCGAGCGGTCCAGCCATACCTGGTTCGTGCTCAAGCACCTGCTCGGCTTCGAGAACGTGCGCAACTACGACGGCTCCTGGACCGAGTGGGGCAGCGCGGTGCGCGTGCCGATCGTCACCGGCGCCGAGCCCGGCGCCGTCTGAGCGTGGAACAATGTCAGGGATGAGCACCACGGACGTCCCTGACACCCTCGCCGAGATCCGCGACGCGTTCCTCGAGACGCCGGAGCCGGACCGTCTGCTGCTCCTGCTGGAGTTCGCCGACGAGCTGCCTCCGGTGTCCGACGAGGTGGCGAACCATCCGGAGATGTGCGAGCGCGTCGCCGAGTGCCAGTCCCCCGTCTACATCTACGTCGAGGTCATCGACGACATCGTGACGATGCATGCCACCGCTCCGGCCGAGGCACCGACGACGCGCGGTTTCGCCAGCATCCTCGTGCAGGGGATCTCCGGCCTCACAGCCGATGAGGTCCTTGCGATCCCCGACGACTACCCGCAGTCCATCGGGCTCACGAAGTCGGTCTCCCCGTTGCGCATCGGCGGCATGACCGGCATGCTGATGCGCGCGAAGAAGCAGGTCAGGCAGAAGCGCTGAATCCCTGCTCCTGCAGCCAGCCGGTGATCGCCGTGGTCCAGCCGGTCTGATCGTAGTTCCAGAGCTTGGTGTGGCGTGCGCCAGTGAATCGCGGCATCGTCACGAGATCGGGGCGCGCCTCTGCGAGGGCGTGCGAGGCATCAGCCGGCACGAACCCGTCGTCCTCGCTGTGCAGGATCAGGATCGGGACGGCGAGCTCGCCGGCACGCGAGACCATGTCGAGGCGGTCGAAATGGATCGCGTCCTCGGCACCGCTCATGCGCGCGGTGAACGGGACGGAGAGCGCCCCCATGGCCAGATCCGGCAATGGCGCGTGCATTCCGGCCTTGTTCGCCTGGAAGCGCAGCACCGTGCGCCAGTCGACCACCGGCGACTCCAGGATCATCCCCGCGATGCGGTCTCGATTCCCCGAGTTGACGGCGGTCTGCAGCGCCACCGCTCCACCCATCGACCAGCCCATCAGCAGCACCCGCTCGGCGCCGTGTCGAAGCGCGTACGCGATCGCCGCATCGACGTCGCGCCACTCGGCGGCGCCGAGCGAATAGGCGCCACCTCGGCTGCGCGGAGCCTCACCGTCGTTGCGATACGAGACCACGAGCGACGGCAGCCCCGCGGCGTGCAGGACGGGGACTGCACGAAGGCACTCGGCGCGGGTCGCCCCGCGTCCGTGCACCTGGATCACCCAGGTCGATGACTCCGCAGGGAAGAACCACGCGGGGCACGGACCCGCCGGCGAGCCGATCAGCACGTTCTGCGACGGCAGGTGCAGCTCGGACGGCGAGGAGTAGTACCAGCCGCTGAAGCGCGCAGCGCGGTCGACGTGGGCGCCGGGCTCGATCTGCGTCAGGAGCTTGCGCCGCACACTCGTCGCGTCGGCACTGAGCACCGCCCCGAGCTTCACGTAGCCGGAGGTGCCGGTGGTGAACAGCCCGTATCGGCCAGGAAGCTCGGTGTCGAGCGTGCGTCCGAGCTCGATGGTCTGCGCGCCGGTGTCGATCGCGATGATCTCGGCATCCGTGGACCCTCGCACCGGCGTGACGACGCGTCTCGCCACCCGGAGGACGATGTACGCGAACACACCCCCGAGGGCGAACAGCGCGGGGACAAGGAGTGCAACGGCGTGCCTGAGACTCTTCATCGCCTCCTGACTCTAGCCTGTTGCCGTGACCGCACACCCCGAAGCCGGGTCGCTCTTCGACAGCGCCATTGCTGAACTGCGTGAGACCGCCTTCCGCGGCGACATCGTCGTGCACGAGATCGCGACCCCTCAGGGGCTCGCGCCGTTCGCGCTGGCGCTGGCCGCCGACGTGCGCCCTGACGACC
Source organism: Microbacterium oxydans (assembly GCF_000956525.1). Lineage (GTDB taxonomy): Bacteria > Actinomycetota > Actinomycetes > Actinomycetales > Microbacteriaceae > Microbacterium > Microbacterium oxydans_A. The sequence goes on along the minus strand of NZ_JYIW01000026.1, from coordinate 385,182 downwards.
ACGGTGAGTCGGTGTACGGCACTGGACGCTTCGTGCTGCTGCACGACCCGGACGCGCCAGGGGCGTGGGGCGGAGCCTGGCGGATCATCATCTTCGCGCAGGCACCGCTGGAGACCGAGATCGGTACCGACCCGCTGCTGGCTGATGTGACGTGGTCCTGGCTGGTCGACGCGCTCGACTCGCGAGAGGCCGTGTACCACTCCCCGTCCGGTACCTCCACCAAGACCCTGTCGAAGGGTTTCGGCGGGCTCGCCGTCGAAGGGGACGGAGCACAGATAGAATTGCGGGCGTCCTGGACTCCGGATGGCCCGTTCCGACCGCACGTCGAAGCATGGGCCGAGCTGGTCGGAATGCTGGCGGGGCTTCCGCCGGGTTCCGAGGGCATCGCCGTGATCGGCGCGCGAAAGGCTGTACGTGACTGAATACTCCGTGATCTCGGATGCCGAGGAATTCCTCGCCGCCTGCGCGACGCTCGCCGCCGGTACCGGCCCGGTCGCCGTCGACGTGGAGCGGGCCTCGGGTTTCCGCTACTCGCAGCGCGCATATCTCGTGCAGGTGTTCCGCAGAGACGCCGGTGTCTTCCTCTTCGACCCGCCGGCGATCGGCGACTTCGCACCGCTCCAGGACGCGATCGGCTCCGAGGAATGGGTGCTGCACGCCGCGAGCCAGGATCTGCCTTCGCTGCGCGAACTGCAGCTCGAGCCGCCGACGATCTTCGACACCGAGCTCGCATCTCGCCTGCTCGGGCACGAACGCGTCGGTCTCGCCGCCGTGGTCGAGCACACGCTCGGCATCACGCTCAAGAAGGAGCACTCGGCCGCCGACTGGTCGACCCGTCCGTTGCCGGCCTCCTGGCTCGAATACGCCGCACTCGACGTGCTGCACCTCGTCGACGTCCGCGATGCCTTGGTCGAGGAACTCGTCGAACAGGACAAGACCTCCTTCGCCGCTGAGGAGTTCGCCGCCACCCTCTCCCGTGCGCCGCGGCCGCCGCGGGAAGACCCCTGGCGGCGACTCAGCGGCCTGCACCAGGTTCGCGGCGCCCGCAACCTCGCCGTCGCCCGCGAACTGTGGCAGGCGCGAGAGTCCTACGCGCAGGAGCAGGACGTGTCCCCCGGACGTCTGGTCCCCGACCGCTCGCTGATGGCGGCATTGCTCGGCAACCCGCAGAGCAAGCAGGCCCTCGCCGGCATCAAGGAGTTCCAGGGGCGCGCGAGCCGCACCCAGCTGGACCGCTGGTGGCAGGCGTTCGTCGATGGCCGGGCCAGCGAGGAACTCCCTCGCGAGCGGGTGCCGAGCGATGCGCTCCCACCCCCCCGCGCCTGGGCCGATCGCAACCCCGAGGCCGACGCACGGTTGAAGGCCGCGCGGCCGGTCGTCGAGGCGATCGCGGAAGAGCTGTCGATGCCGACCGAGAACCTGCTGACGCCGGAGTTCCTGCGCCGCGTCGCCTGGGATCTCGCGCTCGAGACGCCGGAGGCCATCGGCGATGCGCTGACCGCGCTCGGAGCGCGCCCCTGGCAGATTGCACAGACTGCACAGAAGATCGCGGACGCGTTTGTAGATGCTGGTCAAGTGCCCGACGAGGCCCCGACCCCCGCTTCGTAGGTTCGATCCAACCGATTCCTCCCTGTTTTCGGCCCTCCATAGACTGAGGGCACCGCACAAACTTGGAGGCAGAGTGGCCGAGATCTCGGACGTCTTCTTCGTCGATGGAGTGCGCACCCCCTTCGGGCGCGCCGGCGAAAAAGGCATGTACTGGAACACCCGCGCAGATGACCTCGCCGTGAAGGCGACCATCGGCCTGATGGAGCGAAACGCCGCCGTCCCGGCGGACCGCATCGATGACGTCGCCATCGCCGCGACCTCGCAGACCGGAGACCAGGGCCTCACGCTCGGCCGTTCGGTCGCCATCCTCGCCGGCCTCCCGCAGACCGTCCCCGGTCTTGCCGTGGAACGCATGTGCGCCGGTGCCATGACCAGCGTCACCACCATGGGCGCGTCGATCGGCGTCGGCATGTACGACCTCGCCCTCGCCGGTGGCGTCGAGCACATGGGCCATCACCCGATCGGCGCGAACGCCGATCCCAACCCGCGCTTCGTCTCGGAGAAGATGGTCGATCCGGGCGCACTCAACATGGGCGTCACTGCTGAGCGCATCTTCGACCGCTTCCCGCACCTGACCAAAGAGCGTTCCGACCGCTTCGGCATGCTGAGCCAGCACAAGGTGCAGGCCGCGTACGAGGCCGGCAAGATCCAGCCAGACCTCGTGTCGGTCGCGATCAAGGGCGCCGACGGCGCCTGGGGTCTCGCTTCGGAAGACGAGGGACGACGCCCGCAGACGACGATGGAAGACCTCGCAGCGCTGAAGACCCCCTTCCGCCCGCACGGAAGGGTCACCGCTGGCACGTCGTCGCCGCTCACGGACGGCGCCACCATGTCGCTGCTCGCCGGCGGCGGCGCGGTCAAGGAGCTCGGACTCGCACCCAAGATGCGGATGGTCTCGTTCGCGTTCGCCGGTGTGCAGCCGGAGATCATGGGCATCGGCCCGATCCCGTCGACCGAGAAGGCACTGAAGAAGGCCGGACTCACGATCGCCGACATCGGACTCTTCGAGCTGAACGAAGCGTTCGCGATCCAGGTCATCTCACTGCTCGACCACTTCGGCATCGCCGACGACGACCCCCGGGTGAACCAATGGGGCGGAGCGATCGCGCTCGGCCACCCGCTCGCTGCATCCGGCGTGCGTCTGATGATCCAGCTCGCGGCGCAGTTCGCCGAGCGACCTGACGTCCGCTACGGCCTCACCGCCATGTGCGTCGGTCTCGGCCAGGGCGGTTCGGTCATCTGGGAGAACCCGCACTACAACGGAAAGAAGAAGAAGTAGTGAGCTACGACGACATCGACTTCTCCCCGATCCAGGCGCTCACCGAGGGCGAGGTGATCACGCAGTCGCCAGTCCGCGACATCCGTCTGGCATCAGGCAAGGTACTCGCGCTGGTCACCCTCGACAACGGTCGCGATCACACGCGTCCGAACACACTGGGCCCCGCGACGCTCACGAAGCTCGGCGAGACGCTCGCCGGCCTCAAGGCCCGCGCGGCGGCCGGTGAGATCCAGGCCATCGGCATCACCGGCAAGCAGTACATCCTGGCAGCCGGCGCCGATCTGTCCGACATCAGCAAGGTCGGATCGCGCGACAACGCGCGACTGATCGCGCAGCTCGGCCACAAGGTGCTCGGCTCGATCTCGGAGATCGGCGTGCCGTCGTTCGCATTCGTGAACGGGCTCGCGCTCGGCGGCGGTCTCGAGATCGCACTGAACTCGAGCTATCGCACGGTCGATGCGTCGGCTGCGGCGATCGCGCTGCCCGAGGTCTTCCTCGGGATCATCCCCGGCTGGGGCGGCGCATACCTGCTGCCGAACCTGATCGGCATCGAGAACGCACTCGAGGTCGTCATCTCGAACCCGCTGAAGCAGAATCGGATGCTCAAGCCGCAGCAGGCCTTCGACCTCGGCATCGTCGATGCGATCTTCCCCGCCGCGAACTACCTCGAGAACTCGCTCGCCTGGGCGGACGCGGTGCTCGGCGGCAAGAAGGTCGAGCGGAAGAACGAGCCCGGCAAGATCGAGCGCCTCACGAAGTGGCCGATCGCGATCAAGATGGCTCGCGGGATGCTGGAGTCGAAGATCGGTACCGTGCCGAAGTCGCCGTATGCGGCGCTCGAGCTGCTCGACAAGGCGAAGAGCGGCACGAAGGCCGAGGGGTTCGCCCGAGAGGACGAGGCACTCGCCGACCTCGTCACAGGTGACCAGTTCGCGGCATCCATGTACGCGTTCGATCTGGTCCAGAAGCGCGCGAAGCGACCGGTCGGCGCTCCGGACAAGGAGCTGGCGAAGAAGGTCACGAAGGTCGGCATCATCGGTGCGGGCCTCATGGCGAGCCAGTTCGCTCTGCTGTTCGTGCGCAAGCTGCAGGTGCCGGTGCTCATCACCGACCTGGACCAGGCGCGCGTCGACAAGGGCGTGGCATACATCCGCGAAGAGATCGGCAAGCTCGAGGCGAAGGGTCGGCTCGACTCCGACACCGCGAACAAGCTGCGCGCACTCGTCACCGGCACCACCGACAAGAGCCTGTATGCGGACTGCGACTTCGTGATCGAGGCCGTCTTCGAAGAGGTCGGCGTCAAGCAGCAGGTGTTCGGCGAGATCGAACAGATCATCGCCGAAGACGCGATCCTCGCGACGAACACCTCGTCGCTCTCGGTCGAGGAGATCGGCTCGAAGCTCGCCCACCCGGAGCGCCTGGTCGGGTTCCACTTCTTCAACCCGGTCGCGGTGATGCCGTTGATCGAGATCGTGAAGACGCCGACCACGTCCGATGCCGCGCTGTCGACCGCGTTCGTGGTCGCGAAGAATCTGGGGAAGAACGCCGTGCTCACCGCCGACGCTCCTGGATTCGTCGTGAACCGACTCCTCGCGAAGGTCATGGGCGAGGCTGCTCGCGCAGTCTACGAAGGCACGCCGATCGCCGATGTCGAGAAGGCATTCGGCCCGCTCGGTCTGCCGATGGGGCCGTTCCAGCTGATCGACCTGGTCGGCTGGAAGGTCGCGGCGCACGTGCAGGACACGATGGTGCAGGCGTTCCCCGACCGCTTCTACGCGAACGAGAACTTCCACGCTCTCGCAGCGCTGGACTCGGTCGTCGAGAAGGACAAGGGCGGCCGCGTCACCGGCTGGACGAAACAGGCAGAGAAGCTGCTGAAGCCCGCCGTCGGCTCGGCGCCGGCATCCGCCTCGACGATCCTCGGTCGAGTGCAGGACGGACTCGCGCAGGAGATCAAGCTCATGCTCGATGAGGGTGTCGTGCCCGAGGTCGAGGACGTCGACCTGTGCCTGATCCTCGGCGCCGGCTGGCCGTTCATCGACGGCGGCGCATCGCCGTACCTCGACCGCGAAGGCGCGTCCGACCGCGCGTTCGGCGGGTCGTTCCACACTCCGCAGATCCGCGGGATCGAGCACCGCTGATCCGGTTGCTCGAGATGAAGGGGTCGCGCTTCGGCGCGGCCCCTTCGTCGTTCCTGTGCGCGGTGCGCGAGCTCGCACGTCAGCTTCGGCGCGGATCCGACTGCGCTGGTCGCTCGTCCACCCCGTCGGCCTCGGGCCAGTACGAGAGCGCCCGCTCCGCGAGCGCGGTGATCGTGAGCGAGGGGTTCACGCCGGGGTTCGCCGGAACCGCGGAACCGTCGACCACGTGCACGCCGGGGTGTCCCCACACCCGGTGGTACGCGTCGATCACGCCCTCCGCCGGCGATGCCGAGATCACGGCTCCACCGAGGAAGTGCGCCGTGAGCGGCACGCCGAAGACCTCCGGCCAGGACCCGCGCGCCTCCGCGGACACGCCGCCCTCGGCCGCGACCCGCGCCGCGATCGCCCGTGCGGCCCGATGTGCCTGTGGCAGGTGACTCGGGTTCGGCTCGCCGTGCCCCTGCTCGCTCGTCATGACGAGGCGCCCGAACCTGCGACGCAGCGACAGCGTGAGCGAATTGTCGGCGGTCTGCATGACGAGTGCGATGATCCCGCGTTCGCTCCAGCGATGCAGCGACCCGAGCCGGAGCTGTCGCACCGGCGCCCGGAGCACCTGTGCCAGCACACTTCCGAGGCGCCGCCACAGCGGACGTTCCCCCGGCACCACGACCGAGGCCAGCGCTCCCATGAGGTTCGACCCTGGACCGTACCGCACGTTCTCGACATGCGTCCGCTCGTCGATGTGGAACGAGGTCGTGATCGCGACCCCTCGCGCCAGCTGCAGCGACGCAGGCACCCGCGTCGCCACTGCGCCGTCGAGCGCCTCGGAGTTCGTGCGCGTGAGGCGGCCGACGGCGTCGGAGATGCGCGGCAGGCGTCCATCGTGCTTCATGCGATGCAGCAGTTGCTGCGTCCCCCACGTGCCCGCAGCGAGCACGACCTGCCCGGCCGTCACTGTGCGGCGGGCGCGAGCGAACCAGGCTCCGCTGCGCTCGGTCGTAACCGCATAGCCTCCGCCGGGGAGCTCATGGATGTCGACGACCGTGCGCAACGCCTCGATCACAGCGCCCCGACGCTCCGCGAGGGCGAGGTAGTTCTTCATCAGGGTGTTCTTCGCCCCCACGCGGCATCCGACCATGCAGTTGCCGCACAGCGTGCACCCCGTGCGATCAGGGCCATCACCGCCGAAGAAGGGATCAGCGACGCGCTCCCCCGGTTTGCCGAACCAGACCCCGACCGGCGCGTGTCGGAACGTCCCCCCGACGCCGAGATCGGATGCTGCGCCGGCCATGATCCGCTCGACCGGCCCGGTGTGCGGGTAGTGCTCGACGACGCCGAGCATGCGCTTGGCTGTGGCATAGTGCGGGGTGAGCTCGCGCTCCCAGTCCGCGAGACCATGCCACTGCGGATCCTCGAAGAACGCAGTTCCGGGCTGGTACAGCGTGTTCGCGTAGTTGAGCGATCCGCCGCCGACCCCGGCGCCCGCCAGGATCATGACGTGCGGCAGCCGGTGAATGCGTTGCACGCCGAAGCATCCGAGCGCCGGAGCCCAGAGGTAGCGGCGCAGGTTCCAGCTCGTCTTCGCGAAGTCCGCGTCGGCGAAGCGCCGTCCGGCCTCGAAGACCCTGACGCGGTAGCCCTTCTCGGTGAGCCTGAGCGCGGCGACCGAGCCCCCGAACCCGGATCCGATGATCACGACGTCCTCATCGAAGCCCATCTCAGGCCTCACTCGGCACGAGCACGGTGATGGCAGCGGGGCGCAGGCTGATCGTTGCCGTTCCCGCGCCCACCAGCTCGCCGTCGGCGTAGACGACGAGCCCGGGGGCGGAGACCGTCACGCTGCGGGCGCGGCGATGGGCGACCTCGCGACGCTCGAGGTGGCGAGCACGCAGCAGCGAGGGGAACAGCAGGATCAGGCGCAGCCGTCCGATCGGTCGCACGTGCACGACGTCCAGCAGCCCGTCATCTGCTTCGGCTCCGACGCAGACCGGCATGCCGCCACCGTAGCTCGCGGTGTTGCCCACCGCGATCAGCGTGCCCGGCGCATCCCACGGCGACTCCTCGTCGACCGACAGACGAAAGGCCATCGGTCGCAGTCGAGCGAGTTCGATCAGCAACGCGAGGTAGTACCGCAGCACGCCGCGCGGCCAGCGCAGCCGATTGGTCCGATCGCTCACCTTGGCATCGAACCCGAGGGCCGCGACAGTCAGGAAGAGGCGGGTACCGATGTCGCTGCGCACCTCGCCGACGTCGATCGACCGCGGGGTGCCCCGGACCGCGAGCAGCGCAGCCGCGCCCGGATCGTCGCGCGGCAGATCGAGCGCACGGGCGAGGTCGTTGCCCGTGCCGGCGGCGACGAGTGCGACCGGCACCGTGTTGCGGATCAGGAGTTCCAGGATGCCGGAGAGCGTCCCGTCGCCACCCACGACGACGAGCGCCGCCGGCTCCTCGCTGAGAGCCTGCATAGCGAGGCGTGCGGTGTCTTCCGGAGATTCACCCGCGTACGCGCGCACGTCGACCCCCGCGGCGCGCAGCCCCTCGACGGCCGCGGCAGCAGCATGCGCGCCGCGGCCCTTGCCTGCGTGCGGATTCGCCAGCACCGCGATGTGCTCGCCCACGTCAGCGCCTTTCGCCCGAGACCGGAGCCGCCGGGATCACGGCACCCGGGTTCATGATGGCATGTGGGTCGAGTTCTCGCTTGATCGCAGCGAGGATGCGGATACCGGTCTCGCCGATCTCCTCGGCGAGCCACGGTGCGTGATCGCGCCCGACCGCGTGGTGATGGCTGATCGTGCCACCTGCGCCGATGATGGCATCGTTGGTGCGCGCCTTGACCTCCGCCCACAGCTCGAGCGGATCGCCGCGCAGCCCGGCCAACACCGTGAAGTACAGCGAGGCGCCTGTCGGGTACACGTGAGAGACGTGGCACATCACATATGAACGTGCCCCAGCCGAGTCGAATCCCTCTCGCAGCGCGCCGGTGACCGCGGCTCGCAGGTGCGACAGGTTCGACCAGGTCGTGGCGGTCTCGAGGGTCTCGCAGAAGACACCGGCATCGAGCAGCGAGTCGCGGAGGTACGGCCCGTCGAACCTGCCCGCGAGCCAGTCCTCGGATGCGCCTTCGCCAGAGGATGTGCCGCCCGCCTCACGCAGCAGCGCTGAGACACGCTCGCGACGATCGGGCACATCGTCTCCCTCATACACGGTGACGACACTCGCGCCCTTCGCCAACGCCCTGCCGATACGGCCCACCTGCGCCAGGCTCACGGCCGTCTCGGCCTCATCGGACAGGCGGATGACGGTCGCTCCCCCGCCGTGCTGGCTGACCCTCCTGAGCCCTTCGGCGCCAGACGCGAAGTCGGGGAACGACCAGGACTCGAGCACGCGATCACGCGACACCGCATGCACGCGCACCGTGACCTCGGTGATGACGCCGAAGATCCCCTCGGAACCGAGGAACACCCGGATGAGATCGGGGCCGGCCGCCGAACCGGGCGCGCGACCGAGGTCGAGATCTCCGGTCGGGGTGGCGACGCGGATGCCGGTGACCATGGCGTCGAATCGACCGTACCCAGCCGAGTTCTGCCCGGACGAGCGCGCAGCGGCGAACCCGCCGATCGTGGCGTATCGGAAGCTCTGCGGGTAGTGTCCGAGCTCGAGTCCGTGCGCGAGCAGCAGCGCCTCGGCATCGGGTCCTGTGGTGCCGGCTGCGAGCGTGGCCTGTCCGCTCAGCTCGTCGAGGCGGATGAGGCCGGACAGCCGACGCAGATCCAAGCTGACGACCGCGTGATGGGCGCCGCGTTCTGGGTCGAGCGCGCCGACCACGCTGGTGCCCCCGCCGAAGGGGATCACCGCGATACCCCGCGTCGCAGCGACGGCGAGCACGTCGCGCACCTCATCGTGTGTCGCCGGGCGCACCACGGCATCCGGCACCCGCTGCTCCGTCGCCCGCCGTCGCAGGAGGTCGGGGGTCGACCGCCCCCCGGCATGCCGGATCCTGGCCTGTGCCGAGCCGTCGACGTGCTCGGTTCCCACGATCACTGCGAGGGTGGCGATGTCGTCCGCGTCGAGCGCGGTCTCGGCGATCCGTACGTCGACGAGCTCGACCGGGGCGGCAGGCTTGCGGATCCTGCCGAGCAGGAGCGGCAGCAGTGTGCGCACGGCCAGCGGCAGATCCTTCGCCTTCGCAGGGTCGCCCCAACCGTTCCAGCGCATCAGCCGGTCAGCATCGACCGTGCCGTTCTCGTGATCCATGCGTTACAGTGTGACAGATCATGGAAGAACGTCAAGCAATCCTCCTCGCCGCTCCGACCTGGGACGCAACCCAGACGCGTGTGCTCGATGCGGCTGACGACCTGATCCGGCGTCGAGGGATGAGCGGCGTCACGATCGCCGAGCTCGCCCGCCGATCCGAGCTCAGTCGTCCGACGATCTACCGCAGCTGGAACGACGCCGACGATGTGGTCCGCGCAGCGCTCCTCCGTCGCATCACCGTGATCCTCGACGGCTTCCCTGCGCCCGCCGTGACGCGGACCCTGCTCGTCGATGACATCCTCCGCTTCATCGAGCTGTTCCGCACGGATGCCGTGTACGGGGAGCTGCTCGACGCCGAGCCCGAGTCCTTCACCCGATACACCCTGCAGCGCGTCGGCTCCAGCCAACGGATGATCCTGCAGTGGCTCACGGCCGCGATCGGGGCAGCGCAGCGCGACGGCTCGGTGCGACAGGGCGAACCCTCGGAGATCTCGGTGATGCTGCTCCTGATCGCACAGTCCGCAGTGCTGTCGCACGGCACCGTCGCCGATCTCATCGACGAGCAGACATGGGAGCGCGAGCTCCGCGCCGCTCTCGACGGGCACCTTCGACCATGACGAGCGCTTCCACCGACCTCAACGCCGAGCGTCGGCGCCGGGAGCTCCGGCTGGCGGCGGACGACGTCGCAGACGTCCTCGTCGTCGGCGGTGGCATCACCGGCGTGGGCGTCGCCCTCGATGCTGCCGCGCGCGGGCTCAGCGTCACCCTGATCGAGGCGCACGACCTCGCCTTCGGTACGAGCCGATTCAGCTCGAAGCTCGTCCACGGCGGCCTGCGCTATCTGGCAACCGGCGACATCGCCACCGCGCGCGAAAGCGCCCATGAACGCCACCTGCTGATGACCACGATCGCTCCGCATCTCATCCGCCCGCTGGGCCAGCTACTGCCCTTCAGCCCAGGCGTCACGCTGCAGCAGCGGGCAGCGGGCGCACTCGGGATGACCATGGGCGATGCGTTGCGGATGCACGCCAGGACGCCTCGCGCAGTGCTTCCGGCACCCAGGGCGGTTTCCACCCGCACTGCGCTGCGATTGGCGCCGGCACTGAACCCGCACAGGCTGCGCGGCGGCATGCTCTCGTACGACGGCCAGCTGGCAGATGACGCGAAGCTGGTCCTGACCGTCGCCCGAACGGCTGCCGGGCTGGGTGCCCGGATCCTCACCAGAGTGCGAGCTCGCGAGCTCCGCGGTGATGGCGCGAGCGTCGAGGAGGCCCTCACCGGTGAGCGCTTCGAGCTTCGCGCACGCAGCGTGGTGAACGCCACCGGCGTCTGGGCAGGCGGACTCGATGCTTCGATCACGGTGCGTCCCAGCCGCGGTACGCACATCGTGCTCGACGCACGAGACCTCGGGAGCCCCACCGCTGCGCTGACGATCCCGCATGAGGGCTCCATCAGTCGCTACGTGTTCGCGCTTCCGCAGCAGTCGGGCAGGGTGATCGTCGGACTGACCGACGAAGACGTGCCGGGCGCGATCCCCGACGTCGCCGAGCCCTCGGAGTCGGAGATCGCGTTCCTGCTGGCCAGTCTCAACCGCGTGGTCGAGGTGCCGGTGCGGCGCGAACAGGTACGCGGCGCCTTCGCGGGGCTGCGGCCGCTGGTCGACACCGGTTCGGCATCGTCGGCCGACGTGTCTCGTCGCCATCTGGTGACGACAGCGGATGCCGGATTCGTCACGGTGCTCGGCGGCAAGCTGACGACCTATCGCCGAATGGCCGAGGATGCCGTCGACCTGGCGGTCAGGGTGCGTGGGCTGACTGCACCGCCGAGTCGTACGGCGACACTCACCCTCGTTGGCGACGTGTACCCGGCCGACGTCCACGCTGACACCGGGATATCGTCGGCGCAGATCGAGTTCGCCGTTCGGACAGAGGGCGCCATGACCGTCGATGACGTCCTCGATCGACGCACCCGCATCGGACTGGTCGAGTCCGACAGAGAGCGGGCGCGCCAAGGCGTCGAGACGATCGTCGCACAGGCCCTCGCCGCCCTCGAGTGAAGCGACGGGCTGGGGAACCTGCCGCGACGCCGCTGGGGGCATCTTGGCGTGTAGTGTTTTGAACATGTTCGAAACCGAGCCTCCGGCGTCCAAAAGCGAGCGCACCCGAGCCAGGATCAGCGAGGCCGCGATCGAATCCTTCATCGAACGCGGCTACGCCGACACCACCATGCGCCTGATCGCCGAGAGGGCAGGCGTCTCATCCGGAAACGCCTACTACTACTTCCCGTCGAAGAACCATCTCGTCCAGGATCTGTATGTGCGCGTGCAGCGCGAACACGCAGAGGCAGCTCGTGCACCGCTGGCCGCACAACGCGGCCTCGTCGATCGCCTCAGGGTGGTCTTCGAGACAGGGCTCGACACCCTCGGTCCGTATCAGCGCAGCGCCCCCGGGTTCCTCAGCGCCATGATCGCCCCGGACTCCCCCATCAACCCGATGTCCGCCGACTCCGACACGGCGCGCGACATGACCGTCGCGCTCTTCCGCGAGGCCGTTGACGGCGCGCAGCATCGGCTGCCCGCCGACATCGCCGCCCTGCTCCCCGACGCCCTGTTCGTCACCTACCTCGCTCTCGTCCTGCGGTGGACCTATGACGGCTCACCAGACCAGGAGAAGACGACGCGCCTGATGGATGCCGGTCTGCGGCTGCTCACGATCGCGCTCCCCTTCGTCCGGGTGCCGGGGGTCCATACGAGCACGCGTGAACTCCTCCGCCTCATCGCCGAGGTGCGGTCGTGAGCGCGACTCCAGACGTGCTGCTGGCCTCGCCCAGCGACGCCGCGCGTCTGCGGATGGACTTCACCAGGCGCGACTTCTGGCGCGGCGCGTGGGCTGCATGGGGCATCTTCATGCTCTCGCTGACCGCTGCCCTCGTCATCGTCGGGCTGGTGCAGGTCGACGGGTCGTACGGTTCCCCGTTCGCGCTCGCTTTTCTCATGCTCTTCTACGGCGTGCCGATCGGCGGCGCGATCTCGCTCATCGCGATGCTCCTCGGCGCTCCGATCGCGTGGGGCATCAGCCGTCTCCTCCTGCGGACCGACTCCGTCGCCAGGCACCTGGCCGCATACGCCGGGTTGGGAGGCGGCGTGGGCGCAGCGGTGATCGCAGTCACGCAGGTACTCAGCCGATCGACGAGCCCTGCCGTGGGCGCACCGCTCGCCCTCGCGATCGTCGCGGTGTGCATCGTCTCGGTCGCTGGCGGCTGGGCGTGGACGTTCGCACGTTCTCGCGCCGAGCGTTCCGCCTGAGCTCCGACTCAGTGCCGTTCGCGCAGCGGCAGGTCGATCGTGCCGGTCTCGCCCGCGTTGCGGGCGATCGGGATGCGGGTACCGAGCACCTGGGACACGACGTCCTGCGCGATCTTCGACGCGGTCAATCCGGCGTCCGCGAGGATCTCGTCGCGTGACGCGTGGTCGATGAACTCGTCGGGAAGACCGAGCTCGTCGACCGCCGTGTCGATGCCCGACTCGCGGAGCACCTGACGGACACGCGTGCCGATACCGCCCACGCGGATGCCGTCCTCCAGGGTGATCACGAGACGGTGGCGTGCCGCGAGTGCCACGACCGAGGGCTGCACCGGGATCGCCCAGCGCGGGTCGATCACGGTGGCGCCGATCCCCTGTGCCCGCAGACGGGAGGCGACATCCATCGCCAGCGTCGCGAACGGACCGATGGCCACGAGCAGCACGTCCTCCGATTCACCGCGCTCGAGCACATCGACGCCGTCGTGCAGCCGTTCGACGGCCGGCAGATCCGCTGCGACCTCGCCCTTCGGGAACCGGATCACAGTGGGCGCGTCGTCGACCAGTACGGCCTCGTCAAGCGCCTCGGCCAGGCGGGCGCCGTCACGGGGTGCGGCGATACGGATGTGCGGAACGATCTGCAGCATCGCGAGGTCCCACATGCCGTGGTGGCTCGGGCCGTCCGGGCCCGTGACACCGGCGCGGTCGAGTACGAAGGTCACGCCCGCACGGTGCAGGGCGACGTCCATCAGCACCTGATCGAAGGCGCGACCCATGAACGTGGCGTAGAGGGCGACGACCGGGTGCAGACCACCGAAAGCGAGGCCGGCAGCCGATGCCACTGCATGCTGCTCGGCGATGCCGACGTCGTACACACGGTCGGGAAAGCGCTCGGCGAACGGAGCGAGCCCCGTCGGGCGCAGCATCGCGGCGGTCATCGCGATCACGTCATCGCGGCGCTCACCGACGCCGACGAGCGCCTCGGAGAAGACATCCGTCCACCCGCGTCCGCCCGTGCCGAGCGTCTCTCCCGTGATGGGGTCGATCTTGCCGACGGCATGGAACTGGTCGGCGTCGTCGTCGCGCGCCGGCTGGTAGCCCCGCCCCTTCTGGGTGATCGCATGCACGATCACCGGGGCGCCGTACGATTTCGCGAGTTCGAGGGTCTCGAGCAGAGCAGGGAGGTCATGCCCGTCGACCGGCCCGAGGTACTTGATGTCGAGGTTGGAGTACAGCGCCTCGTTGTTCGTGAAGCGCGAGAGGAATCCGTGGGTTCCGCCTCGGACGCCCCGGAAGACCGCTCGACCGACGGGACCGAAAGCGCGGAACAGTCGATCGGACTTGTGGTGCAGTTCCTTGTACGCCGCCGCCGTCCGAACGCGGTTCAGGTAGCGCGACATGCCGCCGATCGTCGGGGCGTAGGAGCGTCCGTTGTCGTTGACCACGATCACGAGGTTGCGGTCGTTGTCATCGGAGATGTTGTTGAGCGCCTCCCACGTCATGCCGCCGGTCAGCGATCCGTCGCCGAGCACGGCGACCACGTGCCGGTCGGCGCGTCCCGTCGCAGTGAGGGCACGGGAGACGCCATCAGCCCAGCTCAACGAGCTGGAGGCATGCGACGACTCGACGACGTCGTGCGCGCTCTCGCTGCGCTGCGGGTAGCCGGCGAGGCCGCCGCGGAGTCGCAGCTTGGAGAAGTCCTGACGGCCGGTCAGCAGCTTGTGCACGTACGACTGGTGACCGGTGTCGAAGATGAAGGGGTCGTCCGGCGAGGAGAAGACGCGGTGCAGAGCGATCGTGAGCTCGACGACGCCGAGGTTGGGGCCGAGATGACCGCCGGTGCGGGAGACGTTCTCGACCAGGAAGTCGCGGATCTCGGCCGCGAGTTCGACAAGCAGATCCTCGGACAGCGCGTCCAGATCTCGGGGTCCTGAGATGCTCGGAAGAATCGGCATCTGCACCTCCTACATGCTCCGTCAGAGGCGCCCGCAGAGCCGCGAGCGTCCCGTCGATCCTATCGCGCTCCCCCGGGGATCAGCCTGGAGACGCACCCCCTGGCACGACGAAGGGGACCCGGCCTAAGATGCCGGATCCTCTCGACAGCTCGGACTGGAACATCGTCCTGGCCGCTGCCAGAGTGTGACCATGCACCTCCGCACGCTCGCACTCACGGTCGCCGCCGCTGCGCTCGCCACCTCGCTCGCCGCCTGCACGGTCGCGCCCGCTGACGGACCGGCTGACTCGCCGATCACGGCATCACCTGCTCCAGCCGATGCCGATCCGATCATCGAGCAACCGTCCGCCGCGCCAGGCATCTGCACGAATCCAGCCTGGATCCGCATCACCAGGATGAATGCGGACATCAGTGGAGAGATCGAGGATCAAGGTTCACGCGACCTCGCCGCCGGCACCGTGGGCGTCGACGACGACGGCACCATCGCGTCGTACACCGTCGCCGCCGGTGATGTGCCGGCGGTGATCGGCGAGCGGCTCTGCATCCAGAACGGGTTGGACATCCCGACGCTCAACCACGTGCGGACGATTCACCCCGGCCAAGTGCTGCGCCTCGACCCAGACCCCGCCGTCGCCTGGGTGCCGTACCACAACCCGGCAGACGCACCCGGTGGATTCCAGCAGATTCCGTACCAGCAGGCCGTCGAGGCGATGGGCGCCGCGGCCGACGCAAGCGACATCGGCACGATGCGTGCGAGCTGGGCCGACAGTCTTGCCGGCATGTTCACCATCCAGGCCGACAGCGACGTGATCTCTCACGCGCTCGACGCTGGCGACATCGACGTCCTCCGTCAGATGTTCTCGTAACACCCGAGCGCGAACAGCGAAGCGCCCCGCCAGGCCGAGGCCTGACGGGGCGCTTCACTGTTGAGAGATCAGACCAGCGAACGCAGCACGTACTGCAGGATGCCGCCGTTGCGGTAGTAGTCAGCCTCACCGGGGGTGTCGATGCGGACGACTGCGTCGAACTCCACGACCTGCTTGCCTTCGGGCGAGTGCTCGCTCGGGGTCGCCGTGACCTTGACGGTCTTCGGCGTCACACCGGTGTTGAGCTCTTCGAGACCCGTGATCGAGACGATCTCGGTGCCGTCGAGGCCGAGCGACTCCCAGCTCTCCCCTGCGGGGAACTGCAGCGGGACGACGCCCATGCCGATGAGGTTGGAGCGGTGGATCCGCTCGAAGCTCTCGGTGATGACCGCCTTGACGCCCAGCAGGCTCGTGCCCTTGGCCGCCCAGTCGCGCGACGAGCCGGAGCCGTATTCCTTGCCACCGAAGATGACGAGCGGCGTGCCCTGCTCCTGGTAGTTCATGCTCGCGTCGTAGATGTACGACTGCGGGCCGCCGGGCTGCGTGAAGTCGCGGGTGAAGCCACCCTCGACGACCTGCCCGTCGTTGACCGCCGAGACCATGACGTTCTTCAGGCGGATGTTCGCGAACGTGCCGCGGATCATCACCTCGTGGTTGCCACGACGCGAGCCGAAGGAGTTGAAGTCCTTGCGGTCGACACCGTGCTCGGTGAGGTACTGCGCGGCGGGGGTGCCCGCCTTGATGTTTCCGGCCGGCGAGATGTGGTCGGTCGTGACCGAGTCGCCGAGCGTCGCCATCACGCGCGCACCTTCGATGTCCTTCACCGGGGTGAGTTCCATCGTCATGCCATCGAAGTACGGGGCCTTGCGCACGTAGGTCGACTGCTCGTCCCACTGGAAGATCGCATCGTCCGGCGTCGGCAGGCTCTTCCAGCGCTCGTCGCCTTCGAAGACGGTCGAGTACTGCTTGATGAACTGCTCACGCGAGATCGACGAGTCGACGAGCTCCTGCACCTCGGCCGTGGTGGGCCAGATGTCCTTCAGGAAGACGTCTTCACCATCGGTGCCCTTGCCGAGCGAGTCGTTCTCGAAGTCGAAGTGCATCGAACCGGCCAGCGCGTAGGCGATGACCAGCGGCGGGCTGGCGAGGTAGTTCATCTTCACGTCGGGGCTGATACGACCCTCGAAGTTGCGGTTTCCGGAGAGGACCGCCGTGACAGCGAGGTCGTGGTCGTTGATGGCCGCGGAGACCTCTTCGATCAGTGGACCCGAGTTGCCGATGCAGATCGTGCAGCCGTAGCCGACGGTGTAGAAGCCGAGGCCTTCGAGGTCCTTGTCGAGGCCGGACTTCTCGTAGTAGTCCGTGACGACCTTCGAGCCGGGGCCGAGCGTGGTCTTGACCCACGGCTTCTGCTTCAGGCCCTTCTCGAGCGCCTTGCGAGCGACGAGACCGGCGGCGATCATCACCGAAGGGTTCGACGTGTTGGTGCACGACGTGATGGCGGCGAGCGTGACGGCACCGTTGTCGAGAATGTACTTCTCGCCGGACGGGGTCGTGACCGGCACCGGCTTCGACGCATTCGCGGGTGCACCGCTGTTGATGTGCACCGGGCGGGTGGTGGTCGGCTCCTCTTCGCCGGGCACCGAACCGGGGTCGGATGCCGGGAAGGAGTGCTTCGACTCGAGGTCGACGACGGAATCCGACGTCGATGCCGAAGCGTAGCTGAGGATGTCGTGCTCGAACTGCGTCTTGGCCTCGGAGAGGAGAATGCGGTCCTGCGGGCGCTTCGGGCCGGCGATCGACGGCACGACGGTGCCGAGGTCGAGCTCGAGGTATTCGCTGAAGGTCGGCTCGTGCGCGGCGTCGTGCCAGAGCTTCTGCTCCTTGGCGTACGCCTCGACGAGTGCGACTGCCTCATCGCTGCGACCGGTGAGACGCAGGTAGTCGAGCGTCACGTCGTCGATCGGGAAGATCGCCGCGGTGGACCCGAACTCGGGGCTCATGTTGCCGATGGTCGCGCGGTTCGCGAGCGGCACGGATGCCACGCCCTCACCGTAGAACTCGACGAACTTGCCGACGACGCCGTGCTTGCGCAGCAGGTCGGTGATCGTGAGCACGACGTCGGTCGCGGTCACGCCGGCGGGGATCTCGCCGCTCAGCTTGAAGCCGACGACGCGCGGGATGAGCATCGACACGGGCTGGCCGAGCATCGCGGCCTCTGCCTCGATGCCGCCGACGCCCCAGCCGAGCACGCCGAGGCCGTTGACCATGGTGGTGTGCGAGTCCGTGCCGACACAGGTGTCGGGGTAGGCGCGCAGGACACCGTTCACGTCGCGGTCGTAGATGACCTTGGCGAGGTGCTCGATGTTCACCTGGTGCACGATGCCCGTTCCGGGAGGAACGACCTTGAAGTCGCTGAACGCCGTCTGGCCCCAGCGGAGGAACTGGTAGCGCTCGCCGTTGCGCTCGTACTCGATCTCGACGTTGCGCTCGAGTGCGTTCTCGGAGCCGAAGAGGTCTGCGATCACGGAGTGGTCGATGACCATCTCAGCGGGCGAGAGCGGGTTGATCTTGTTCGCATCGCCGCCGAGAGCGGTGACGGCTTCGCGCATGGTCGCGAGGTCGACGATGCACGGCACACCGGTGAAGTCCTGCATGACCACGCGGGCCGGCGTGAACTGGATCTCGGTGTTGGGCTCTGCCGCAGCATCCCACGACCCCAGCGCCTCGATCTGCGCCTTCGTCACGTTCGCGCCGTCCTCGGTGCGAAGCAGGTTCTCCAGGAGAACCTTGAGACTGAAGGGGAGCTTCTCGAAACCGGGCACCGTGTCGATGCGGAAGATCTCATAGTCGGTGCTGCCGACTGTCAGGGTGCTCTTGGCACCGAA
Source organism: Microbacterium oxydans (assembly GCF_000956525.1). Classification (GTDB taxonomy): domain Bacteria; phylum Actinomycetota; class Actinomycetes; order Actinomycetales; family Microbacteriaceae; genus Microbacterium; species Microbacterium oxydans_A. Next base: position 366,894 of record NZ_JYIW01000026.1, on the reverse strand, counting down.
GCTGTTCACCGTGGACACGGATCCGTCTCCTTCTGATCTGATGGGAGCGACAGGCGCTTCCATCTTGGTCGCCTCGGAGGCTCTGCGGCTAGCAAGGCGTACCTAACAGTCTGCGCCTTTCCGCCCCGCGGCAGAAGCCTGCGATTTATCTTGACATCAAGATAAATCTATCACGCCGGGGAGACGGCCTCGTCACTCGGCGCGCGGGGATACAGCGCGCGGACGACCAGCCACGTCACCGCGATCAGCGGTGCGAACAACGGAAGACCCATGATCAGCTTCAGGGTGCCGAGTGCGGTCACATCGCCCGCGAGATACAGCGGCAGCTGCACGACGAGGCGGGCGAAGAACAGTGCAGCCCAGGCGATGCCGAGCCACAGGAAGGCCCGTCGCTTGCGGCGATCCGCACGCCACGCGGTGCCCTCCCCCATCAGGAAGCCGACGGCGACGCCGATGAGCGACCAGCCGATGAGCGCGGAGACCAGCAGCACCGAACCGTAGACCGCATTCGTGATGAGGCCCGGCACGAAATTGTCCTCGCCGCGGCCCGTCCACAGCGCGAGTCCGGCGGCCGCGGCTGCTGCGACGAGACCACCGATCGCGGCGGACGGTGGCGACTTCTGGATCAGCCGGACGATCGTGAAGACGGCGGCGAGCCCGACCGACACGCCGAGCGCGAGGATCAGCGGCTGCGGCTTGAGGGTGAACAGGATGACGAATGCGAGGCTCGGCAGGACCGATTCGAGGATGCCGCGCCAACCGCCCATCGCGGACCAGACGACCTTCGAGGTGCTCCCCTCGCCTGACGGATCGAGTCCGGCACGACGAGCGGCCCCACCGAGAGCTGCGCCCAGGATGTCGGACGCCGACTGCTCCTTCTCCGCGCCGGGTTCTGGGACGCTCACGCGGAACCGGGAGTCGCCGGCATCTTCAGCGGGATCAGGTCACGCGGCGGCATGGGCGATCCACCGCGCACGACGACGATCGACCGGAAGAGATCTTCGACCTTCTCGGCCGCGTCGGGGTCGGATGCCGCGGCTCCCCCGATCACGCCGCGAAGGAACCACCGAGGACCGTCGATGCCGATGAAGCGTGCGAGACGCAGGCCGGAACCTTCGCTCGCGGTCGCCGGGACCTCCGCGAGGAGTTCCTTGCCGAGCGCGCCATCGCGCTCCTCGACACGGCCGCCCTGCGCCTTGACCTGGTCGCGCAGCTGCACTCGCGTCTCGTCCCAGAGGCCACCGGAGCGCGGAGCGGCGAACGGCTGCACCTGCAACGAGGAGTCCGCATAGTCGAGACCGACCGCGACGATGCGCTTGGACTGCTCCTCGACCTCGAGGCGGAGGTTCAGGCCTTCACGCGGAAGGATCTTGATGCCGCCGAGGTCGATGTACGGACGAACCGGATTCGCCTCCGAGTCATCGAAAGGACCGTCCGTCGCCCGGTTGACCGGTGCGGACTTCGCGGGGTTGGGGGTGTTGTCAGTCATTGCTCTTCCCTGCCTGATATCCGGTTGATCCGAAACCGCCTTCGCCACGAACACTGTCGGGCAGTTCGTCGACCGGAATGAACGTCGCTCGTGACACGGGCATCACGATCAGCTGCGCGATGCGATCGCCGACGGCCACATCGTACGCGCTGCGGGTATCGGTGTTGATCAGACTCACCTTGATCTCGCCGCGATAACCGGCGTCCACGGTGCCGGGCGAGTTCACGATCGAGATGCCGTGCTTCGCCGCCAGGCCGCTGCGCGGCACGACGAAGGCGACATACCCCTCCGGGAGCGCGATGCGGACACCGGTCGCGACGAGCGCGCGTTCGCCAGGCTCGAGCCGCAGCGCTTCCGCCGCGACGAGGTCGGCACCGGCGTCGCCGGGGTGCGCATATCCGGGGACCACGACATCACCATCCAGAACAGGAGCGATAATGGGGACATCAACGGAATCGGTCACCCCATGAGGCTAATGCAGAACCCCACGACAGGTACACGGACGCTCTACCGCGAACGGCTCTCCCCCAGCCTCAGGCTGCTGGTGACGGTCGCACTCGCCGGTCCGATGGTCTCGCTGATCTTCGTCCCGGTCGGCTCGACCGTGGCTCTGGTGGCCGGCGCCGCCGTCTCGGCGCTGCTCGTCATCCTGTTCATCGCAGCGACCCCAGTGGTCGCCGTCGACGGCGCAGAGCTGCGCGCAGGACGCGCGCACATCGACACCAGATTCCTCGGCGAACCGGTCGCGCTGACCGGCGAAGAGGCACGACAGGCTCGCGGACCCGGCCTCCCGGCACGAGGCTGGCACGTCATCCGGGGCGGCATCGACGGCATCGTGGTGGTGCCGAACATCGACCCCGACGACCCGGCGAAATCGTGGACGATCTCGACCCGCACCCCTGACCGCCTGGCCGCCGCCATCCGCGCATCGCAGTCCTGAGCGACGACGCAGTCGGCAGCCACGGCCGGAAATGACGACGCGCCCCTGACCGGAAGGTCGGGGGCGCGTTGCGATTCACGTGTGCGTGCTCAGGCAGCACACTCCTTGCAGATGGGGCCGGAAGCACCCTCGTGGTCGAGCTGCGAACGGTGCTTCACGAGGAAGCAGTTCATGCAGGTGAACTCGTCCTGCTGCGCGGGCAGCACGACGACATCCAGTTCGAGGTCGGAGAGGTCGGCTCCAGGGAGGTCGAAGTTCGAAGGGTTGTCGGAGTCTTCGTCCCCGGAGGATCCGGAGGACTTGTCCGGAACACGCTCCTTGAGGGCTTCGATCGACTCTGAGTCGTCTTCACTCTTTCGGGGAGCGTCGTAGTCGGTTGCCATGCGGTAGATCTCCACTTTCATGGTGCGAGTGGGTGGTGCGCCGTCGGGTATTCGGCGGCCACAGTTTGCACGACCCGAAGCGAATACGCAAATGCTGACGGGTGCGACAGAGCAAACTCACGGCACGCCCAGACTATTCCCGCCCTCAGCCCTTCTCGCGTGACACCATGAACGGACACCCATCAGAGGGGCATTCGCATGGAAAACGTCACGATCGTCGGCACAGAGGCAGGACTGCTCGTACTCGCCACCGAGTCGGGCGAGCGCTTCGCGCTGCCCATCGACGATGTCCTGCAGCGCGAGATCCGACGAGCCACTCGTCAGGCCGAGCCTGGCGTCCAGCGCCTCGCCGCGAGTCCTCGCGACATCCAGGCTCAGATCCGCGCCGGACTCACCGCTCCCGAGGTGTCCGAACTGCTCGGGATCACCGTCGAGGACGTCATCCGCTTCGAAGGCCCGGTCCTCGCCGAGCGCGAGCACATCATCGGGCAGGCACTCGCCGTCCCCGTGCTGATCGGCAGCGAGGTCGAACCCGACGCACAGCCGACCTTCGGCGCCGCAGTGCGCGCGAAGCTGGCCGATGTCGTCGCCACGGACGAACGCTGGGCGAGCTGGAAGGACGAGTCCGGCTGGATCGTCAAGCTCGAATTCACCGCGAGCGAGGTCGAGCATGACGCACGCTGGAGCTTCGACCCGCGCCGCAGCGCGCTGTCGCCGCTGAACGCCGATGCCACGCAGCTGTCCCGTCAGGGAGCTCTCCCCGAGGGGCTGATCCCCCGTCTGCGCGCCGTCGATGCAGAACGCACCACGTCGCCGTACAAGGACGAGAGCCGATTCGACTCCGGCGCTTTCGGTCCTCGCCTGGTGCCCTCGCCCGAGGCTGACGTCGAGGACCCGTCGCTGCCTGAACGCTCCAACGCCGCAGCACAGCACGCCGCGATCAAGCGCGCGCCCGAATCGGCATCCACGAACCCTGAGACGGCCGACCTCCTCGAGGCACTGCGGCGGCGCCGCGGACAGCGCGAGAATGCTCCACTGATCGACGCCTCGGACACCCATGATGCTCCCGAGGCTGCGCCGATCGCGCTCTTCGACGCCTTCGAGACGGCACCGGTCGAGCCGGTCGAGGAAACGCAGCGGACGGAGACTCAGGAGTCGCCGTCAGACTCCGGAGCACGCCGTCGTCGTCGCAATGCGATGCCGTCGTGGGATGAGATCGTCTTCGGCGCGAAGACCGACGAGTAGTCGCCGCAGCGAGCTCAGCGCGCGAAAGCGCCGAGTCGCAGCAGCGGGACGGTGCGTTCCTCCGGCGTGAGCGCGCCGTGCTGTCCGACCATGCCCCGCCCGCGCTGGTCGGCGGCGGTCCCGTCATAGATCGCCCAGACGCCACGAGCGATCGCGAGCACGTCGCCGATACGCGAGGCTGCTGCGTCGGTGACCCGCGAGCCGAACAGTCCTGCGGCGACCGCCTCGTCGCGCGTGATGACGTCGGCGACGCCGTCGAGGTCTGCGCGCCAGCGCGCGAGCACCGCCTCGTGGTCGGCATCCGGCTCGAGGTAGGCGTGCAGCATCCGCGGTTCCCCTCCGACATGCCGGATCCCTGCGAGGTGCCCCTCGTCGAGGATCATCTGGCGCCGTGAGGGCACATCGACCATGCCATGGTCTGAGGTCACGAGCACGCCGACGCCAGCGGGAGCACGGAGCGCGAGCGCCGCATCGATGTCCTCGAGCGCGGCGACCCACTCCGCCGAGGCGATCCCATGCTTGTGCCCCGCCTTGTCGACCTCGGGCAGATAGCAGTACACGAGTGCGCCGGGATGCCGTTCAGCCAGCTCGTACGCGACCTGCACGCGCTCCGCAGGAGTCTCGGCGGCGACGAACTCGGCACCGCGGAGCGTCGCCCTCGTGAAGCCGCTCTTGGCGTAGGCGGCGACCCCGATGGCGAAGGACGGATGCCCCGCTGCAGCGGCCTGCTCGAAGATCGTCGGCACGGGTTGCCACGTCATCGGGTCCAGCCCGTCCGTCTCCCATCCGGTCAGCTGGTTCACCAGCCTGTCCCGGCCGCGGTCGAGCACGCGGTACCCGACGAGGCCATGAACTCCCGGGTGCTCGCGGGTGAGAATGCTCGTGAGCGCGGCAGCCGTCGTCGACGGGAACACGCTGCGTGCGACATCCTTCTTCGCCATCCCGGAGGTCAGCGCCCTGGCGTGACCCGCGTGCGCACGGAGGCTGATCGCGCCGAGGCCGTCGACCACGACGAGCACGACCGAACGAGCCGCCGGCAGCTCGGTGGACTCGCCGCGCAGAGACGAGAAGAGGTCGTCCGCCACCCCGACCACGCTCCGGGTCGACGGCGACTCGGACGGTAGCATGAGTGACATCCGTGCCAGTCTGACACAGGCCACCAGTCACGCCCTCAGGAAGTCCATGCCGAAAACTCCGCCGCCCGAGCCCGTCGAGGAACGCATCCAGGACATCGACCTGTCCAGCGAGATGCAGGGCTCGTTCCTCGAATACGCGTACTCGGTCATCTACTCGCGCGCACTTCCGGATGCCCGCGACGGCCTGAAGCCGGTGCAGCGACGCATCCTGTACCAGATGGCCGAGATGGGCCTTCGGCCGGACCGCGGTCACGTCAAGAGCGCCCGCGTCGTCGGCGAGGTCATGGGAAAGCTCCACCCCCACGGTGACACGGCGATCTACGACGCGCTCGTGCGACTGGCGCAGGAGTGGGCGCTCCGCGTGCCTCTCGTGGACGGACACGGCAACTTCGGCTCGCTCGACGACGGTCCGGCAGCCGCTCGGTACACCGAGGCACGCCTCGCAGCCGCTGCGCTCGCGCTCACCGAGAACCTCGACGAGGACGTCGTCGACTTCATCCCGAACTACGACGGCCAGTTCCAGCAGCCGTCCGTGCTGCCTGCGGCGTTCCCGAACCTGCTCGTCAACGGCGCGAGCGGGATCGCGGTCGGCATGGCGACCAACATGGCACCGCACAACCTCATCGAGGTCGTCGCGGCCGCCACGCATCTGCTCGAGCACCCCGACGCCACGACCGAAGACCTGATGGAGTTCGTCCCCGGCCCGGACTTCCCGGCCGGCGGCGTGCTCATGGGCCTCGACGGCGTCAAGGATGCCTATGCGACAGGACGCGGCGCTCTGAAGGTCCGCGGCAAGGTCTCGGTCGAACCGCTCGGTCCACGGCGCACCGGCATCATCGTGTCTGAGCTGCCGTACATGGTCGGTCCAGAGCGCCTGATCGAGAAGATCCGCGACGCCGTGCAGTCCAAGAAGCTGCAGGGCATCAGCGATGTCACCGACCTCACCGACCGCAACCACGGCCTTCGTGTCGCGATCGGCATCAAGACCGGGTTCGACCCCAACGCGGTGCTCGAGCAGCTCTACCGGCTGACGCCGCTGGAGGACTCCTTCAGCATCAACAACGTCGCCCTGGTCGACGGTCAGCCGCGCACGCTCGGCCTCAAGGAGATGCTGAGCGTCTACGTGGGCCACAGGCTCGAGGTGATCACCCGACGCAGCCGATACCGCCTGGCTCGCCGCGAGGAGCGCCTGCACCTCGTCGAGGGCCTCCTGATCGCGATCCTCGACATCGACGAGGTCATCCAGGTCATCCGCTCCTCCGACGACTCGGAGCAGGCGCGCAGCCGACTGCGTTCGGTGTTCGATCTCAGCGAGCTCCAGGCCGAGTACATCCTCGAGCTGCGCCTTCGCCGCCTGACGAAGTTCTCGCGTATCGAGCTCGAGGCCGAGCGCGATGCGCTCAAGGCCGAGATCGCGAAGCTCCAGGAGCTCCTCGGCAGCCCGGCTCTGCTGCGCAACGCCGTCGCCACCGAGCTCGACGCCGCGGCCGAGGCCTATGGCACTCCGCGTCGCACGCTGCTCATGAACGCCGCCCCGCCCAAGCCCCGCGCTTCCAAGGGCGCCGTCGACCTGCAGATCGCGGATGCGCCGACCGTCCTGGTGCTCTCTACGACCGGGCGCGCCGTGCGCATCGATCTCGGCGAGGGCCAGGAGCTCACGGTCCCCGCGCGACGCAGCAAGCACGACGCGATCCTGACGACGTTCGAGACCACAGTGCGCTCCGAGGTGGGCGCGCTCACGAGCGCGGGGCGAGTGGTGCGCTTCTCCCCCGTCGATCTCCCGTCCGTCCCCTCGTCGTCCGTCCAGTTGGCCGCCGGTACTCCGCTGCGCGACTACCTCAACATCACCACGCGCGGCGAACGGATCATCGGCTTCCTGCGCTTCGACAGCGAGACGCCGATCGCGCTCGGCACGCTCCAGGGCACCGTCAAGCGCATCGTGCCGAACACGCTGCCCGTGCGTCCCGAGATCGAGGTCATCGGGCTGAAGGCCGGCGACGTCGTGGTCGGTGCCGCGCAGGCGCCGGACGACGCTGAGCTCGTCTTCATCACGACGGATGCGCAGCTGTTGCACTTCGCCGCCTCGACCGTTCGCCCTCAGGGTGCCCCCGCGGGCGGCATGGCCGGCATCAAGCTCGGTTCGGGATCGTCTGTGTTGTTCTTCGGCGTCGTGGACGCCCCCGACACCGCAGTGGTCGCCACGGTCTCGGGCGCCGAGGGCATTCTGCCGGGCACGGATGCCGGCAGGGCGAAGGTCACCGCGTTCACCGAGTACCCGGCCAAGGGCCGTGCGACCGGCGGCGTGCGAGCGCACTCGTTCCTGAAGGGCGAGGATCGACTCACCGTGGCCTGGGCGGGCCCCGCTCCGGCGCAGGCGGTCGACCCCACCGGCGCCGTCCGCCGACTCCCCGACGCAGGGGCACGCCGCGACGCCTCCGGTCAGCCCATCGAGGGCGTGATCGGCAGCATCGGCCGCACGATCGCCTGATCGCACAGCCGACAGCGACGCGCTGAACCGCGAGCGCTGATCCCGCCGCGCGGATCAGCCGACGCTGAGCCTCCGACGCGGATCAGGCGTCGATGGCCTCGCGCGACAACCGGTCCGACGAGTCGATGATGAACTCGCGACGAGGCGCGACCTCGTTGCCCATCAGCAGCTCGAACACTCGTCCGGCGGCTTCGGCATCCTCCATCCGAACACGGCGGAGGAGCCGCCCCGATCGGTCCATGGTGGTGTTGGCGAGCTGCTCGGCATCCATCTCACCGAGTCCTTTGTAGCGCTGGATCGGCTCGTGCCAGCGCTTGCCAGCCTTTCGCAGCTTCGTGAGCAGGGCGTGCATCTCCTGCTCGCTGTACGTGTAGATCGTCTCGTTCGGCTTCGACCCCGGGTTCATCACGATCACACGGTGCAGCGGTGGCACGGCTGCGAACACTCGTCCATGCTCGATCAGTGGACGCATGTAGCGGAAGAACAACGTCAACAGCAGCGTACGGATGTGCGCGCCGTCGACATCGGCGTCGCTCATCAGGATCACCTTGCCGTACCGTGCCGCGTCGATGTCGAACGATCGCCCTGAGCCGGCTCCGATCACCTGGATGATCGATGCGCACTCGGCGTTCGAGAGCATGTCACCGACCGAGGCCTTCTGCACATTGAGGATCTTGCCTCGAATGGGCAGCAGCGCCTGGAACTCGCTGTTGCGCGCGTTCTTGGCCGTCCCGAGTGCCGAGTCGCCCTCGACGATGAACAGCTCGCTGCGCTCGACCTCGTTGGTACGGCAATCGACGAGCTTGGTCGGCAGCGTCGACGACTCCAGCGCGTTCTTGCGCCGCTGCGTCTCCTTGTGAGCGCGCGCGGAGACACGGGCCTTCATCTCGGCGACGATCTTGTCGAGCAGCTGCGTGGACTGGATCTTGTCGTCTCGCTTGGTCGAGCTGAACCGCTGCCCGAGGTCCTTGCGGAGCACCTGCGCCACGATCTGGCGCACGGCCGGCGTGCCGAGCACCTCCTTGGTCTGCCCCTCGAACTGGGGCTCAGGGACATTGACGGTGAGCACGGCGGTGAGGCCGGCCAGGACGTCGTCCTTCTCGAGCTTGTCGTTGCCGACCTTGAGGCGCCGGGCGTTCTGCTCGACCTGCGCCCGCAGCACCTTGAGCATCTCCTGCTCGAAGCCCTGCTGGTGCGTACCGCCCTTCGGCGTCGCGATGATGTTGACGAACGAGCGGATCGACGTCTCGTAGCCGGTTCCCCAGCGCAGGGCGATATCGACCTCGCACGTGCGCTCGACCTCGGTCGCGATCATGTGGCCGTCTGCTTGGAGCACCGGAACGGTCTCCTTGAACGTGCCGGAGCCCTGGATACGCCAGTTGTCGGTGACGGGCGGATCGGATGCGAGATAGTCGACGAACTCGGAGATGCCACCGTCGTAGCGGTACGAGGTCTCGATGTGCTCCTCACCGCGGTGATCGCGGATCACGATCTCGAGGCCGGGAACCAGGAACGCCGTCTGGCGTGCCCGGTTCTCCAGCTCGCCGAGCTGGAAGGCCGCATCCTTGGTGAAGATCTGACGGTCGGCCCAATAGCGCACCCTGGTACCGGTGACGCCGCGAGGCGCCTTGCCCGCCACCCGGAGCTCGCTCCCATCCTGGAACGGACGGAACGGAGCGTCAGGACGCTTCTCCCCCGAATCCGTGAAGATGCCGGGCTCTCCGCGGTGGAACGACATGGCGTAGGTCTTGCTACCACGGTCGACCTCGACATCGAGGCGCTCCGAGAGCGCGTTGACGACGGATGCGCCGACACCGTGCAGACCACCGGAGGCCGCGTACGAACCGCCGCCGAACTTGCCGCCGGCGTGCAGCTTGGTGAAGACGACCTCGACACCGGTCAAGCCGGTGCGCGGTTCGACGTCGACGGGGATGCCACGGCCGAAGTCGTGCACCTCGACGCTGCCGTCGGCGTGCAGGATGATGTCGATCTTGGTGCCGTTGCCCGCAACGGCTTCGTCGACGGCGTTGTCGATGATCTCCCAGAGGCAGTGCATGAGCCCGGGCGATCCGTTCGAACCGATATACATACCGGGACGTTTGCGGACGGCTTCGAGTCCTTCGAGCACCTGGAGATGATGGGCGGAATACTCGGCGGTCACAATCTCCGAGTCTATTCTCGACCGGGCCTTCCGGCCTGCAGACACTCCTCAGCACGGTCGACCTGGGGTGCTCCGCGTACGCGCTGAGCGAAACACGCCGTGATCCGGGCATGCATGCAGCTTGTGCGTGGTTGTATTGAGCACGCTCCAACAGCGAACCCGACACCTCGAGGAGGCACCGAGATGAACGCTACAACCGAACGTGAGACCTCTACCGTCGAGTTCCGACTGACGGCTTTGGACCGCTGCGATTCCTGCGGCGCGCAGGCGTACATCGCCGCCGAAGTCAACGGCTCCGAACTCCTCTTCTGCGCACACCACGGTCGCAAGTACGAAGAGAAGCTTCGCAGCGTCGCAACGAGCTGGCACGACGAGACCTCGCGTCTCATCGAAGCCGTCTGACGCAGAGCGCCCCGAGCAGGGGCGCCGCACGTCACCTGCGCCGGAACGTCAGTCGCTGACGGTCCGGCGCACTCTTGTGCTCAGGCGGGTGAGGATCTCCTCGCCCACCGTCCCGATGCGCTCGGCGAGCGTCGTCGCGCTGACCTCTCCGAGATCACCCGCGCCGAAGATCCGCACCTCGTCGCCGACGGCCATGTGCGGCCAGCCCTCGACGATGCTCGAGGTGGGATCGATCCGGCGGAGCTCGCGTGCGCCGGCCGGCGTGCCCACCGATGACCCGCTGAGCGTCGAGGGGAGCCCGTCGAAGCTTCCGATGCTGATCACCGCATCCGAGCCGTCGAGTTCGACCACGCTCGCGACGAGCGACGCGATGGGACGGATACCGTCGAGTTCGGGGCCGTCTGCGGATCGCACGCCGTAGCAGAACGCGCCGATGCGCGAGAGCGAGCCGCGCAGCTCCGGGCGCCACCACGAAGCCGCAGATGCGGTGAGGTGCTGCAGCGACGGCGTGGCACCCGACTCGGACGCAACACGGATCGCGTCGAGGAACACGAGCTGGGCGTCGTCGTCCTCCGCATCACTCGCTTCGGCGATATGGCTCCAGATCCCCACCAGCTCCAGGGCACCCGATGCCTCTGCCGCACGAGCGACCGCGACCGCGGCATCCCACTGCTCCGGCAGCAGACCGTTCCGGTGCAGGCCGGTGTCGATCTTGAGGTGCACGCGTGCGCGGCGCCCCAGCTCGAACGCACGAGCGATCACCCGCTCGAGATACTCCGCGCTTCCGACGCCGAGGTCGATGTCGCTCAGGAGCGCATCGTCGATCTCGGTATCCGTCGAGGTCGCCCAGGCGAAGATCCGCGCGCCGGACGCAGCCGCACGTCGAACACGGAGCGCTGTCGGGATGTCGTAGCTCCCGAACCACTCCACACCTGCCGCGGTGGCTTCGGCCACGGCCCACGCGAGCCCGTGGCCGTACGCGTCGTCCTTCACGACGAGCAGCAGCATCGACGGGGCGATGCGGTCGCGGACGGCATCGATGTTGTCGCGGAACGTGCTGGCACTCAGACGCAGCTCAGGGCGGATCATGCTTCCCAGCCTCTCTCGGCGTGGGCGCCTGCGACCGTCACGAGCTCGCCGATCGAGAGGCCGGTGACCTGCGCCCAGCGCGCGAGCGCGGGAGCCGCAGCACCCGTCCCGCCGAAATACGTCGCCTCGGTGCCGACTGCGACGTCGGCGCCTTCCAGATCGACGACACAGACGTCCATGGCGACCCGCCCGATGATCGGTCGCTGCGTCCCCTCGATCTCGACGTGCGCCTGATTCCCCAGCGCACGCACGATCCCCTGCGCGTACCCGCCGGTGACCAGCGCCACCTTCGTATCGACGACAGCACGATGCGTGTAGCCGTACGACACGGCATCGCCGGCACGCAGCCGCTTCGTGGAAAGGACGTGTCCGACCAGACGCAGCACGGGGCGCGTCACCAGGGTGCCATCGGATTCCGGCAGGCCGTAGAGCCGAGCCGGTTCGATATCGGGCTCCCCGGAGACGACCGCATCGATGCCCTCCAGCGCCAGCGCCTCGGCCTCGCCGGTCGAGTCGACCAGCACCTGCACCGCGCCGGCAGCCGTGACGGCATGCGCGACGGCGAGCACCCCGTGGCCCCAGGCGTCGCGACGCAGGTCGGCGAGTCCGCCGCCGCTGTCGACCGCGAGCCTCGCCGCTGTCGCCAGGGCCGAACGGGAGATCACCGCGCGCGGCCGGGCGCTCGAAGTCGTCTCACACACGTGTTCCACCCTAGCTTCCGTCCTCTCAGCTTCTCTGTGGAGCCCCCGTAGACTGGTGGAACCCCAACCCTTCGGAGCTCCATGTCACGTCTTTCCCTCGCGCCCCGCATCCGTTATCTGCTCGGCCGCGCCCGCCGCATCGACGTCGGATCGGTCGTCGAGCGTGCGAAGGAGGCATCGGCTCAGCACCACAAGGCGGTGCCGGGCATCGTCGTCGACATGCTCTGGTCGGCCGCACGGCACAACGTCGGGTTCCAGGACTACATCGACTACGACTTCGCGATGCTCACCCGTGCCGAGCGTGAGACGTACATGACGCACCCGGTCTCGAATCAGCTGTCTCAGCGGTACGACCATCCGGACTTCCGCTGGATCTTCCAGGACAAGGTCGAGTTCGACAAGCTCTTCTCCGAGCACCTGCACCGTGAGTGGCTCGTCGTCGAGGAGGGCAACGCGGATGCCGTGCGCGAGCTCACCGAGCGCCTCGGCACGATCGTCACGAAGGAGCCGGTGGGCCAGGCCGGCACGGGCGTGCATCGCTACCACGCCGCAGACGTCGAGGACTGGACCGAGTTCCACCGGGGCCTCCTCGACCGCGGCGAACTGCTGATCGAAGAGGTCATCCGTCAGCACGATGCCCTCGCGGCGGTGTGCCCAGGCACGGTCAACACCACGCGCATCACCGCGTTCTTCGACGGTGAGAAGGCGCACATCCTCGCGATGGCGCAGAAGTTCGGCCGCGGCGCGGTCAGCGACCAGATGACCTTCGGCGGCTTCTACACGATGCTCGACGAGAATGGGCACGCGGTCGGCGCCGGGTACGACTCGCACGGTCACGTCCACGAGACGCACCCCGACTCCGGCTTCCGCATCGCGGACTTCCAGCTCCCCTATATGGAAGAGGTTCGCGCGTTCATCGACCAGGTCGCCCGCGTCGTCCCGCAGGTGCAGTACGTGGGTTGGGACATCGTGGTGTCCCCCGACGGCCCCGTGCTCGTGGAAGGCAACTGGGGCGCCGGTGTGTACGAGAACAAGCCGAGCGTGACCGGCATCCGTACCGGTCACAAGCCGCGCTACCGCGAGGTCATCGGCTTCTGATCCCGAGCCGACAGCCGCCGACCCGGCCCCTTACAGACGAACCGGCCCCTTGCGTCCAGACGCAAGGGGCCGGTTCGGCTTCAAGGGGGTGGTTCGGCGGGATCAGACCGCCCGGACGATGCCGAGCGGCGTGGACTCGAGTCCCTGGCCGAGCGGGTTGTCCTTGAGGATCTTGACCAGGCGGCGTTCGCCGTCCTTGTCGAGCGTCGATCCGAGGATGTTTCCACCGATGTCGTTGATGTCGACCACCGCGACCTCTGCGGAACCGCCGATGAGCGTCTTCACACGCGCAGCGACCTCACGGGGGTTCTTCGGGCCCAGCACGACGGCCTGGTTGTACGGCGGGATCGTGTGCTTGGTCGGGCCGTCGATCGCGCGCGCCTTGTCTCCGGCGACGCGGTAGAAGTCGCCACGGCGACCGAAGGCCTTCGTGACAGCCGACACCGCGGCAGCGAACAGGATCCTCGGCGTGCCGCACTCGCGCAACGCCATCTCCATCGTCTCCGGCATGCCGAGACCGATGCCGTACGGAGTGCGAGTGACGTACTTCGACAGGAACAACGCGAGCTTGCGCGGCTGGATCTCATCGAGACGGTAGGACCGCCCCTGCGTGATCGCGACGATCTTCTCGGTCACGAACAGGAGGTCTCCCGCCTGCACATGATCCTTCGCGTACTCGGTGATGATGGCGTCGAGGTCGTCGTCAGGCATGACGACCCGGGTACGCAACGGGATGCGTGCGTACCTCGTGCCGTCGACGCTCGTCTCGAGCGCCTTGCCGTCGTTCGCGGTGCCTTCATTCTCCTGGCTCATTCGAGGTAGTCCCGCAGCGACTGCGAGCGGCTCGGGTGGCGCAGCTTGGCCATCGTCTTCGACTCGATCTGACGGATGCGCTCACGCGTCACGCCGAACGTGTCGCCGATCTGGTCGAGCGTCTTGGGCTGTCCGTCGCCGAGGCCGAAGCGCATGCGGATCACACCGGCTTCGCGCTCCGAGAGCGAGTCGAGCAGCTGCTCGAGCTGACGCTGCAGCATCGTGAAGCCGACGGCGTCGGCCGGGACGACCGCTTCCGTGTCCTCGATCAGGTCACCGAACTCGCTGTCGCCATCCTCACCGAGGGGCGTGTGCAGCGAGATGGGCTCGCGGCCGTACTTCTGGACCTCGACGACCTTCTCGGGCGTCATGTCCAGCTCGCGGCTGAGCTCCTCGGGGGTGGGTTCGCGGCCGAGGTCCTGCAGCATCTGACGCTGCACGCGGGCGAGCTTGTTGATGACCTCGACCATGTGCACAGGGATACGGATCGTACGCGCCTGGTCGGCCATCGCACGGGTGATCGCCTGACGGATCCACCAGGTCGCATAGGTCGAGAACTTGAATCCCTTGGTGTAGTCGAACTTCTCGACAGCACGGATGAGACCCAGGTTGCCCTCCTGGATGAGATCGAGGAACTGCATCCCTCGGCCCGTGTAGCGCTTCGCAAGCGAGACGACGAGTCGGAGGTTCGCTCCGAGCAGGTGGCTCTTGGCACGCTGACCGTCGCGAGCGACCCACTGCAGGTCGAGGCCGAGCTGGCCGGCCTTCTCGGCGGCCGTCATGGTCGACAGCTTCTCTTCGGCGAAGAGACCCGCTTCGATCCGCATCGCGAGCTCGACCTCTTCGGCCGCGTTCAGCAGGGCGACCTTACCGATCTGCTTCAGGTAGTCCTTGACCGGGTCGGCGGTCGCGCCGGTGATCTGCGTCGAGTAGACGGGGACGTCTTCATCGTCGCTCGACGAGATGACGATCGCGCCGGTCGGCAGCGGCTCGGTGAACTTCGGCTTGCTGTCTTCGTCGTCGTCTGCACCGTCTTCGACGGTCCCCGCTGCGGGAGCCTCGTCGTCTTCGACGACGTCATCGGCCTTCTTCTTCTTGACGGGGGCACGCTTGGCCGCTGCGCGCTTCGCTGCGCTCAGGGGCGCAGGCTTCTCGGCTGCATCCTTCGACTCGACCTGGGCGTCGACTGCCGTCTCTTCGGCGGCCTTCTTCGTCGTCCGGGATTTGTTTGTCGTGGCAGGAGTCACGTTTCGCCTTTCACGGGGCGGCAGGACCACCCCGGGACATTTCGGACACTAGTAAGACCCTTGTCAAGTCCAGTCTGGAAAAGCACTGATTGACAACGGGTCGGACTCCTAGTATCGCACACGTGTGCCGATGCAGTCGCATTCGGACGAAGTTCGTCCGGATCCCGTTCAGCCGCGGCCCGGCTTGTCCTCATCCGAGGGACGTGAGGCGAGGTAACGCTCGAGCTCTGCGGCGAGTTCATCCGCACTCGGGAGGTCCCGTTCGCTGAATCCGCCCTCGTCGTAGGAGTCGTCGTCCGGATTGCGCCCAGCCATGTAGGCGTCGTACCGGCGTTCGAGGTTCTGCACCATCTGCTGCAGCTCGTCGTTGCCCAGCACCTGCTCGTCGACGCGGGCGAGGTAGTCCTCTCGACGCTCCTGCACCGCGTCGAGCACCAGCACGAGTCCCGTCGCCGCCATGAGCCGCTGCGCGGCGGTGATCACGGCATCCGGGTTCTCGGTCTCTGCGAGGTAATGCGGCACGAGCAGCACGAAACCGACCGTTCGATCGCCGCGCTCCGCGAAACGGAATTCGAGGAGATGGCCAGCGGTCGCCGGGACCTGCGTGCGGGGTCGCCACACGGAATGCGCCACCGTGAGGTCACGACGGTTGCCGCTGACCGTCGTGCCGATCGGACGGGTGTGCGGCACCGGCATCGCGATGGAGTGCACCCAGCTGACACCCGCGACCTCGAACTCGGTCGCGAGGTCGAGCACAGTGCGGGCGAAGGCGTTCCAGGCGAAATCGGGCTCGTATCCGGAGAGCAGCAGGAACGGTTGTCCGAGAGCGTCCTTCGCCAACGAGAGGTCGAGCTTCTGCGGGCGGAACTCGGTCAAGTGGTCCTGATCGAACGAGATGACGGGGCGGCGGGCGCGGTAGTCGAGGAGCACGTCGTTGTCGAAGACGACGATCGGCTCGGGAGAGGCCGTCTCACGGAGGTGCTCGATGAGCCCGGACACGGCGTTGCCGGCATCCGTGAAGCCGGTCAGAAGCACCACCAGCGGGAGTCCGCGGGGGACGGCCGGGGCGTTCGCTACTCGTTCATGGATCTCACCGGAGGGGGGCATTCCTCCATGCTACGAGGCACTCCAGACCCAGGGGTGGGTGACGTCATGCTGAGAGCGAACACGCGGGCACTCCCTCGCGCCCCGGCACACGCGACGATCCCTAGGATGGAAGCATGACGCTTCCCGTGCTCTCGCACACAACCGATCAGTTCCCCGGAAGCGCTGCAGATGCCGCAGTGCTCGTCGTCCCCGACATCTCGGAGTCGCAGGCATCGCTCGACGGATATCCCGGCCTCGCCGACATCCTCGCCGGAATCGGATTCACCGGTTCCGCATCCTCGTTCACCCGGGTGCACGCGCCCGAGGTCTCCTCGGTGCCGTTCGCGGTCGTCGGCGCCGGCTCGAAGGCCGACGCACTCGCCGTGCGCAATGCAGTGGGCGCCGCGGTGCGCAGCTTCACGGGCTTCGACCACCTCTCCGTCGCGCTCGCCCCCGGACTCGGGTCCTTCGGTGCGGCAGCAGCTGAGGGTGCGGTCCTCGGCGGTCACCGCTTCGACGGGTACCGGTCCGAGAAGGGCAAGGGCCGCGCCACCGCCGTCACCGTGCATGCAGAGCTCGACGATGCGACCATCCAGCGCGCACAGGCCATCGGCGACGCCGTCGCACTCGTGAAGGACCTCGTGAACGTGCCAGCCGAATGGCAGAGCCCGGCACAGCTCGCGGAACGTGCGTCGGAGAGCGTCGCGGACCTGCCCGTCACGGTCGAGATCCTCGACGAGACAGCACTCGCAGCACAGGGCTTCGGCGGAATCCTCGGCGTCGGCCAGGGTTCCGACCGTCCCCCGCGCCTGGTCCGGCTCGACTACGCGCCCGCAGACGCGAGCCGCCACATCGCGATCGTCGGGAAGGGCATCACCTTCGACACCGGCGGGCTCTCGTTGAAGCCCGCCGCCTCCATGGTCGGCATGAAGTTCGACATGGCGGGCGCAGCCACGAGCCTCGCCGCGCTCCGCGCGATCGCCACACTCGGTCTGTCGGTGCGGGTCACCGCCTGGCTGTGCATCGCCGACAACATGCCGTCAGGGCGCGCCACGCGTCCGGGCGACGTGCTGCGGATGCTCGACGGCACCACGGTCGAGGTTCTGAACACCGACGCCGAGGGTCGCCTCGTGATGGCAGACGGACTCGTCGCCGCGAGCCGCGAGAACCCCGACGTGATCATCGACGTCGCGACGCTCACCGGCGCGATCGTGATGGCGCTCGGCCACCGCCACACCGGCGTCATGGGCGACGACGACACCGTCGCGACCTTCCTCGACGTGGCTCGCTCGGTCGACGAGCCGGCCTGGCAGATGCCGCTCCCGGAGTACATGGAGGACACGCTCGACTCCCCCATCGCGGACCTCATCAACGCGAACATGAGCGACCGGGCCGGAGGCGCATCGTTCGCCGGCCTGTTCCTTCGTCGATTCGTCGGTCGCGTGTCGGATGCCGACGACGCGCCGCGCATCCCCTGGGTGCACCTCGACATCGCGGGTTCCGGCGAGCACGCCGGCGCGCCGTACGGTTTCACGGAGAAGGGCCCAACGGGGGCGATGGTCCGATCGATCGTCGCCTTCGCCGAAGACGCATCCCACCAGGAGGCATGACCAATGACCACACACACCTTCGACATCGTCGTCCTGGGCGGCGGCAGCGGCGGCTATGCAGCCGCGCTCCGGGCCAGTGAGCTCGGCAAGTCGGTCGCCCTGATCGAGAAGGACAAGGTCGGTGGTACCTGCCTGCACCGCGGCTGCATCCCGACCAAGGCGCTGCTGCATGCGGCCGAGGTCGCGGATCACGTGCGGGACGCGGCGTCCGTCGGTGTGACGGCGACGTTCGGCGGCGTCGACCCCGTCGGTGTCCGCACGTATCGTGAGGGCATCGTCGCGAAGAAGTTCAAGGGCCTCGAGGGGCTGGTGAAGGCACGCGGCATCACGACGGTCGCCGGCACCGGACGCCTCAACGCCGACCGCACGGTGAGCGTGGGCGACGACGTCTACGCTGGCACCGATGTGATCCTCGCGACGGGGTCGTACAGCCGCACGCTTCCCGGTCTCGAGATCGGCGGCCGGATCATCACGAGTGAGCAGGCGCTCGCCCTCGACGTCATCCCCGAGCGGGTGCTCATCCTCGGTGGCGGCGTCATCGGCGTCGAGTTCGCCAGCGTCTGGCGCTCCTTCGGCTCCGAGGTGACGATCGTGGAGGCGCTGCCCCACCTCGTCCCCAACGAGGACATCGCGATGAGCAAGGGTCTCGAGCGAGCGTTCCGCCGCCGCGGCATCCAGTACTCGCTCGGCGTGCGGTTCCAGACGGCGGTGCAGGACGACAGCTCCGTGACCGTGACCCTCGAAGACGGCAAGGAGTTCACGGCGGACTATCTGCTCGTCGCCGTGGGTCGTGGTCCGGTGACGGCCGACCTCGGATTCGAGGAGGCAGGCGTCACGCTCGACCGCGGATTCGTCACGGTCGACCAGGAGCTCCGCACCGGCGTGCAGGGCCTCTGGGCGGTCGGCGACATCGTCCCCGGCCTGCAGCTCGCGCACCGCGGCTTCCAGCAGGGCATCGCGGTCGCCGAGCGCATCGCCGGTCTCAGCCCCGCGAACATCCCGGACTCGCAGATCCCGAAGGTCACGTACTCCAGCCCGGAGGTGGCGTCGGTCGGCGTGACCGAGGCCGCTGCGATCGCCGAGCACGGTGCAGATGCGGTGCTCGCCTACGAATACAACCTCGCCGGGAACGGTAAGAGCGAGATCATCGGAACCAGTGGCCTGGTGAAGGTCGTGCGACTCAAGGACGGCCCCGTCCTCGGTGTACACCTGCTGGGCGACCGCGTCGGCGAGCTCATCACCGAGGGGCAGCTCGCTGTCGCCTGGGAGGCCCACCCCGAAGACATCGCGCCCCTCATCCACGCACACCCCACCCAGAGCGAGGCACTGGGTGAAGCCTTCCTCGCTCTGGCCGGAAAGCCCCTGCACGCCCTCTGAGCACCAACCGGTGCCCGAGTCACTAAGCTAGACAAGCGTCATACAACTTCTTGAAGGAGACTCAGTCATGAGCACATCCGTGGTCCTCCCCGCTCTCGGAGAGAGCGTCACCGAGGGTACGGTCACCCGTTGGCTCAAGCAGGTGGGAGACACCGTGCAGGCTGACGAGGGCCTGCTCGAGATCTCGACCGACAAGGTCGACACCGAGATCCCCTCGCCCGTCAGCGGCGTCATCGAGGAGATCCTCGTGGCCGAGGACGAGACCGTCGAGGTCGGTGCCCTGCTGGCGCGAATCGGCGACGGCAGCGCAGCAGCACCGGCAGCGGATGCTCCGGCCGCCGCGGCGCCCGAGGCTGAGGCGGCTCCCGCTGAGGCTGCGCCCGCGCAGGAGGCTGCTCCGGCGCCTGCCGCTGAGCCCGCCCCCGCCGCAGAGGCTGCGCCGGCAGGCGACGCGACCGACATCGTGCTTCCCGAGCTCGGCGAGAGCGTCACCGAGGGCACTGTGACCCGTTGGCTCAAGCAGGTCGGCGACTCGATCGAGGTCGATGAGGCGCTGCTCGAGATCTCCACCGACAAGGTCGACACCGAGATCCCTTCGCCCGTTGCCGGCGTGCTCCAGGAGATCGTCGCCGGCGAGGACGAGACCGTCGCCGTCGGTGCTGTGCTCGCACGCGTCGGCTCGGGTGCCGCTCCGGCTGCAGCACCTGCCGCTGAGGCTCCCGCCGCAGCTCCGGCACCTGCCGCAGAGGCCCCGGCTGCCCCTGCTCCCGCACCTGCTGCTCCGGCTCCCGCCGCTGCTCCGGCTCCCGCCGCTGCTCCGGCTCCCGCCGCGTCTGCCCCCGCACCCGCTGCTCCGGCTGCGGCTGCTCCGGCCGCTGGCGACAGCGACAACCTGTACGTCACGCCGCTCGTTCGGCGGCTCGCTTCCCAGCAGGGTGTCGACCTGGCGTCGGTCACCGGCACCGGTGTCGGCGGCCGCATCCGCAAAGAGGACGTGCTGAAGGCAGCAGAGTCCGCTGCATCCGCTCCGGCTGCTGCCGCGGCGCCCGCTGCTCCGGCTCCGCTCGAGGTCTCGCCGCTGCGTGGCACCACGCAGCCGATGTCTCGACTGCGCAAGGTCCTGGCCGAGCGTGCCGTCGCATCGATGCAGCAGACCGCGCAGCTCACCACGGTGGTCGAGATCGATGTCACCGCCCTCGCGGAGTACCGCGACAGCGTCAAGGGATCCTTCCTCGAGAAGACCGGCGACAAGCTGTCGTTCCTGCCGTTCTTCGCGCTCGCTGCCGCTGAGGCGCTGCAGGCGTTCCCGATCGTGAACTCCACGGTCGACGGTGACAAGATCGTGTACCCGGCGACCGAGAACCTCTCGATCGCCGTCGACACCGAGCGTGGACTGCTCACGCCGGTGTTGCGCGACGCCGCTTCGAAGAACATCGCGGAGATCGCGCACGAGATCGCTGACCTCGCCGCCCGCACCCGCGACAACAAGCTCAAGCCCGACGAGCTGGCCGGCGGCACGTTCACGCTGACCAACACCGGTTCGCGTGGAGCGCTGTTCGACACGCCGGTCGTGTTCCTGCCGCAGTCGGCGATCCTCGGTACCGGCACGGTCGTCAAGCGCCCCGGTCTCGTCAAGGTCGGCGGCTCCGACGCCATCGCGATCCGCTCGTACGTGTACTTCGCACTCTCGTACGACCACCGG
The DNA here is from genome assembly GCF_000956525.1 of Microbacterium oxydans. Taxonomy (GTDB): domain Bacteria; phylum Actinomycetota; class Actinomycetes; order Actinomycetales; family Microbacteriaceae; genus Microbacterium; species Microbacterium oxydans_A. The sequence goes on along the minus strand of NZ_JYIW01000026.1, from coordinate 345,927 downwards.
ATCATCGACGGTGCCGACGCTGCTCGCTTCCTCGGCGCTGTGAAGGCTCGCCTCGAGTCCGCGCAGTTCGCTGCACAGCTCGGCGCCTGACACACCGCGTCATCCTGGCTGATCCGCGACGTCATAGGCGTCGCGGATCAGCCATTTCTCGTTGAGGCGTGCGAGCACGAGCACCTTCCCGATCGGTGCCGCCGCATCAGCCTCCCCAGAGCCCTCCCCCGACTCCTGCGACGGCTCACCACCGACCTGCTCAGCTCGCACCACGGCGATATCGCCGTACTGATCGATCATCGCGAAGACGGGCGGCGTTTTCAGGCCGGTGTCGAGAGCCTCGATCACACCCACCGCCCCAGGAACGGTCGCACGATCGCACACGGCATCCTCCGCCTTCCGGCACGTGCCCGCCTCTTCCCAGAGCACCGCCGCCGCCTGCACCGGGTCATCGACTGCCGGGTCATCGACTGCCGTGTCATCGACTGCCGTGTCAGCACTCTCGTTCGACGCGTTCGTGTTCGTCACCGCCTCATCGACGGCCGTCGCGCTCGATGTCGGCGTCGCCACGAGCGGCTCCACGACCTTTTCCGAGCTCGTCGCGGCAGGCATCCGATCGTTCCCCGCCGCCGCATCGTCGTCGCCGTCGCTCGGCCACAGCACGCCGACCGCGAGGACGACCGCCGCGGCCGCTCCGGCCAACACGAGGGGACGGCGTCGACTCGTGGGGACGACGACAGCCTCAGCGGACTGTGCGACCAGCTCCATCGGCACCGCACGACGCGCGGTCGAATGCCGGCGTCGGATGATCGGCGCGATCACACGGACGGTTCGCTCGACGAGATCCGACGCAGCCTGCCGGAAGGTCGTGACGAGTCGAGACGAGCGCGCGCGAGCCCCAGATCTCGCGCGCACCCGGCTCGCCACTCTGCGTGGTGGCACCGGCAACCGCCCGACGGTGCCGGGCCTGGTGACTGCTTGTGCCGGTTCCGGCGCGAGCACATCACGCCGGAGCGCGCGCGGAGACGCGATCTCGAGCATCTCGTTCTCCCACCGATCGAGCAGGAGTGGCGGGATACCAGGGTGCTCGGCGACGCTCTTCCCCAGCCCCGCGTGCATCACCGCGAGCAGACGCCCCAGCGCCCGGTCGCGATTCTGCTCGCCGAGCCGCATCACGAGTGACGCGACCTCTGCACGTGCCGGTTCCCCTTCGCCGATCACGAAGACCGGCCTGCCCTCGTCGGTGAGCCACCACGTGCCTCGGACATCGGTGCAGTCGTTCGCTCCGAGCTCCGCGAGCGCGCGCAGCAGACTCACCACCAGCGTGCTGCTCTCCCCCGGCGTCAGCGGCTCCCCAGCCCCAGCGCGCCGCCCCACGAACACGCCCACTCGCTCCGTGCACCAGGGAAGCAGCACGTCGTGACCGTCTGCACGACGCACCAGATCCATCGGTGCTGCGACGTGTTCTGATCCTGCGAACCGCCACGCCTCCCATCCGCCGAGCGCCACAGCATCCCTGGCCACTGCGACGGTGTCTCCATCAGTCACCAGCGCACCGGGGAACGGCCCGTCACCGTTGTCCAGCACGCGGATCATTCGATGCGCACGACCGAGCAGCGGTGCCTGGTCAGTCTCCGGTGTGCGCGTCATGCCTCCATCTGACCCGGTCGCGCTCGATCATGGAGTGCATCAGGCAGGCTGTGAATCACATCCCCGCAGATGTCGCGGTGTGCAGGATGAGTGCGGAGACCCCCATCTGCCCTCCGCTGGGCGCGAACGACGCCATCAGAGCGCCCAGGAATCGGTAGGCTGAACCTTATGGCAAAACGTGCTCCCGAACCCGAGAAGCGTCCTGGGTTCTTCTCCCAGATCAAGTCCCTCTTCCGGTTCACGCGTGAGGTGTACTCCTGGCTGCCCTGGGCACAGATCGGCATCCTCATCGGCGGTGTCCTGCTCGGACTCATCGCCGGGTATCTGATCCCCCCGTTCCAGATCTGGACCCTCGTGCTGTGGGGTATCACCGGTCTCATGCTCGGTGTGCTCGGCGCGATGTTCCTGATGACCCGCCTCTCGACCACGGCGATGTACGCCAAGATCGACGGCATGCCCGGCGCGACCGGTCACGTGCTGAGCACGAGCCTCGGACGCCGCTGGCAGGCATCCGAGACGCCGGTCGGCATCAACCCGAAGACGCAGGAAGCCGTGTACCGCACCGTCGGCCGCGGCGGTGTCGTGATCGTCGGCGAAGGTGCCCGCGGTCGTCTCACGCGTCTCGTGAACGAAGAGCGCAGCAAGGTCCAGCGCGTCGCCAACGGCGTACCCGTCACCGTGCTGTACGTCGGCCACGGCGATGACGAGGTCACGATCGCCGACCTCGCCAAGACCATCAAGAAGCTTCCGAAGACGATCGACAAGGCGACCATGGGTGCCGTCATCCGTCGCATCGAGTCGGTCTCGCAGTCGCTGTCGTCGCTGCCGATCCCGAAGGGCATCGACCCGACCAAGGTGCGCGCCCAGCGTCCGCGCTGACCCGTAGCCTCCACGCAGAAGCGCGGCCGTCCCTCTCGGGGCGGCCGCGCTTCTGCGTTCACCGGGCCGTGCTCGCGCAGTGGCCAGTGCTCATTCAGAGAGCGGCTGCCGCGGCAGACGACGCACCTTGGCCCGGCGTCGGCGGCGCTCCGGGACCATGCCCCGCATCTCGTCGAGCTTGCCGAAGCAGAACAGCCGGTCGTCGGCCTCGAGCACGACGTGCTTGCGCGGGTTCGGGATCACACTGACCCCGCGGTGCAGGGTCAGCACCGTGATGTCGCGTTCCCAGAGCCCGGCCTCGCCCAGCGTCTTGCCCACCAGATCGACCGCGCCGTGCACCATGAGTTCGGCGACGCCGTAGCCGGTGGAGACCGTCAGGCGCTGCCGCACGTCGATCTCGGGGAAGGCGACCTGTCCGGCGATGTAGTCGATGATCGCTCCGGCCACGTCGAGCTTGGTCGCGGTCTCGATGCCCTGCAGACCAGGCGAGGAGTTGACCTCCATGACCAGCGGACCGTCATCGCCCTCGAGCATGTCGACACCGGCGACGCGAAGACCCATGATCTGCGCTGAACGCACTGCAGCGCGCTCGTACACGGGGTCGAGCTCGACCGCCTCGACCGAACCGCCGCGATGCACGTTCGAACGGAACTCGTCGCCGGCCGCAGAACGACGCATCGCGGCGACGACCCGATCGCCGACCACCAGCGCACGGATGTCGCGCCCCCGGCTCTCGGAGATGAACTTCTGGATCAGCACGTTCTGCTTGGTCGAGTGCAGCGTCTCGATGATGGCCTCTGCGACCTTCACCTGCGGTGCCAGGATCACGCCGATGCCCTGCGTTCCCTCGAGCAGCTTGATCACGACGGGAGCGCCGCCGACCCGCTCGATGGCAGGTCGGACGTCGGCTCGATTGCGCACGAACGCCGTCGGCGGCATGGCGATGTTGTGACGGGAGAGGATCTGGTTGGCACGGAGCTTGTCGCGGGCGCTCGAGATGCCGTTCGCCGTGTTCGGCGTGTACACGTCCATCTGCTCGAACTGGCGCACCACTGCGGTGCCGAAGTACGTGATCGAGTTGCCGATCCGAGGCAGGATCGCGTCGTAGTCGCTGAGCTGCCTGCCGCGGTAGTGCAGGTCCGGTTCATCCGCCGTGAGGTCGATCGCGAAGCGCAGGGTGTTCAGCACCTTGACGTTGTGACCGCGCTGCAGCGCGGCAGCACGCAGTCGCTGAGTGGAATACGCCTGCGGCGCACGGGAGAGTACTGCGAGCTTCACGGGGAATTCCTGCCAGGATGTATCGAGTGACGAAGACATCCCATTCAAACACTCTTACGGGGTGGCGAGAATGGGTGGCGCTCCCAGATCTCGGCGTCGACTGGATCAAAGCCAAGATCGACACGGGAGCACGCACCTCCTCGCTGCATGCCTTCGACATCGTCGAGTTCGAGCAGGACGGCGAGTCGTGGGTCCGCTTCCGCGTGAAGCCCTGGCAGGACAGCCAGGAGGATGCCGTCGTCGTCGAGACCCCGATCCACGATCGACGCGCCGTGCGAAGCTCATCCGGTCACGCGCAGCAGCGGATCGTCGTGCAACTGCTGCTCCGTCTGGTCGACCGCGAGGTGCTCGCGGAGGTCACGCTGAGCAATCGCGACGAGATGGGCTTCCGAATGCTGATCGGCCGCGAAGCGCTCCGGCACGGCTACACCGTCGACCCCGCCCGGTCGTTCCTCGGCGGCCGTGCACCGCGCGAGGCTCGTCGACGCAACCGCGGCAAGGAGTGAGTCGTCGGGACTGAGCGAGCCCCTCAGGCGCGGATGAGCACCGTGCCGGCGGCCTTGTCGTGCAGACCGCGCTGATCGCCGTCCCAGATCACCGCGGGGATCACGAGGACCAGCAGCAGGGTGCGCACGATCGGGCGCCACAGGCCGATCCAGCTGCCGTCGATGCGCACGACGCGCATGCCGAGGATGCGGTGGCCAGGGCTCCCGCCCACGACCGGGATGAAGATGATCTGCAGGAGCGCGAACACGAACATCGGCGCGAACTGCGTGAGGCCGGCTTCGGACGGCAGTGCGAACTGGTCGAACCCGAGGAAACCGGTGGCGACGATCGTCGCGGCGACGTAGTCGATCAGCAGGGCGCCGATCCGGCGTCCGGGACGGCCGATGCTTCGAGGTCCTGATTCCGGGAGCCCGAGTCGCTCACCGGGGTACATGTTCGCAGCAGCATCCGTCACCTCTCCAGAATACCGAGGGCCTGACTCCCTCTTTCGCCGTAACAAGCTCGAAACAAAGCGGACACCCAGGAGAAATCACTCAGCCGTACTGTGCAGAATGGCCGTGAAGCCATCGTTCCGCTACACAGGAGTCGTTTATGTTCAAAGATTCGTCCGAAGTCCTGAGCTACATCAAGGAGAACGACGTCAAGTTCCTTGACATCCGTTTCACCGATCTCCCTGGCGTGCAGCAGCACTTCAACATTCCTGCGTCGACGGTGGACGAGGCGTTCTTCACGGAGGGTCAGCTGTTCGACGGCTCGTCGATCCGCGGCTTCGCCAGCATCCACGAGTCCGACATGCAGCTCATCCCGGATGTGACGACGGCATACGTCGACCCGTTCCGCGAGGCGAGCACGCTCGTGATGATCTTCGACATCTACAACCCGCGCACCGGCGAGATCTACTCGAAGGACCCGCGTCAGGTCGCGAAGAAGGCGGAGAAGTACCTCGCCTCCACCGGCATCGCCGACACCGCGTTCTTCGCCCCCGAGGCCGAGTTCTACATCTTCGACGACGTGCGCTACTCGGTCACCTCGGGCGAGAGCTTCTACAAGGTCGACTCCGAAGAGGCCGCGTGGAACACCGGACGCGAGGAAGAAGGCGGAAACCTCGCCAACAAGACCCCGTACAAGGGCGGATACTTCCCCGTCTCCCCCGTCGACAAGACGGCAGACCTGCGCGATGACATCACGCTCAAGCTGATCGACGCCGGGTTCATCCTCGAGCGCTCGCACCACGAGGTGGGCACCGCGGGCCAGCAGGAGATCAACTACCGCTTCGACACCATGGTGCACTCGGCGGACGACATCCTGAAGTTCAAGTACATCGTCAAGAACACCTGTGAAGAGTGGGGCAAGGTCGCGACCTTCATGCCGAAGCCGCTCTATGGCGACAACGGCTCTGGCATGCACACGCACCAGTCCCTGTGGAACGACGGCAAGCCGCTGTTCTACGACGAGGCAGGCTACGGCCAGCTCAGCGACATCGCTCGCTGGTACATCGGCGGCCTGCTCGCACACGCTCCGGCTGTGCTCGCCTTCACCAACCCGACGCTGAACAGCTACCACCGTCTGGTCAAGGGCTTCGAGGCACCGGTCAACCTGGTGTACTCGGCCGGTAACCGCTCCGCCGCGATCCGCATCCCGATCACGGGTTCCAACCCGAAGGCCAAGCGCATCGAGTTCCGCGCTCCGGATGCCTCCGGCAACCCGTACCTCGCATTCGCCGCGCAGCTGATGGCAGGCCTCGACGGCATCAAGAACCGCATCGAGCCCCACGAGCCCGTCGACAAGGACCTCTACGAGCTTCCCCCCGAGGAGGCCAAGGGCATCCCGCAGGTGCCGAACTCGCTGGTCGACTCGCTCGACGCGCTCGCGGCAGACCACCAGTTCCTCCTCGAGGGCGGCGTGTTCACCAAGGAGCTCATCGAGACCTGGATCTCGTACAAGCACGAGAACGAGATCCTGCCGATGGCGCAGCGTCCGCACCCGTTCGAGTACGAGCTGTACTTCGGCGTCTGATCCGAGCCAGTGCATCGAGAGCCCCCAGAGCATCCGCTCTGGGGGCTCTTCGCATGTGAGCTGGGCATTCCTAATGCCGTGCGCTCGCGACCGCAACCCCCTCGGTGCATCCACTCTCGGGGCGCATGCTGAGAGCTCCGTCTCCACCGCCCCACTCGAGAGGACGACTCCCATGAGCGACACCACACCCACCCAGCGCGTCGCAGAGCTGATCAAGGACTTCCGGTTCGCGATGTTCACGACCCGAAACGCGCAGGACCGACTCGTCGCGCATCCGCTCACGGTGCAGGAGTCGGAGTTCGACGGCGACCTCTGGTTCCTCGTCGCGAAGAGCGCCTCGCTCACTGGCGACATCGAGCGCGACGAACGCGTCGGCGTCTCGCTGAGCTCGAACGGCTCCTGGGTCTCGCTCTCAGGTACCGCGGAACTCGTCGACGATCAGTCGAAGATCCGCGAACTCTGGAGCCCGACGGTCGAGGCCTGGTTCACCGACGGCCCCGAGGACCCGAATGTCGGCCTGCTGAAGTTCTCCGCCGAGTCGGCGGAGTACTGGGACAGCCCCGGCGGCAAGCTGGCATCGATCTTCAGCTTCGTGAAGTCGAAGATCACCGGTGAGCCGCTCGACGCCGAGAACGAGACGGTCGAGCTCCCGTAGTCTGGACTGATGCTGTTCGCCCTCATCCGCCCTGCCGAGACCCGCACTGCGACCGTCGAAGGCCCCGATATCCCCGTGCTCCGCGAGCAGCTCCTCGCCCAGGCCCCTGAGGGCTGGGACATGACCACGGCGAGCGTCACCATGCAGGCTGGAGGCGTCCGCACGGTGGTCGGCACCTTCGACCGCCGCGATGCGCCGACCGAGATCTCGGGCGAGGACATGGCCGCTCTCGAGGCACAGGTCCCTGACGGCTGGCGCATGCTCTCCGTCCGGCACGACTGACCGACGCACACGCCGGCACGCGAAGAGCCCCGCATCGGCAACCGATGCGGGGCTCCTGCTGTTCTGTGGGCCGAGCTCAGGGAACGCGAGCGCCCGAGGTCTTCTCGCTCAGGTGCTCAGCCGACAGCACGGTGTTGACGTAGCTCGGTGTCAGCGCGCCACCCGCGGTCGGGTACAGCCAGACGACGGGGAGCGGAACGACGTTGGCCGAGCCGTTGAGCAGGCCTGTGTAGACGTACTGCACCGAGCCGGTGGTGCCTGCGTCGGGAAGCGATCCGACGCGGGTCCAGCCGTTCAGGTTGCGCTCCTCGAGCCGGTAGCTGCTCGGCGTGGGCACGCCGCTGCCGGCGCCCCACTGCACGGTCACGGTGACCACGCCGGACGTGTACAGCCCGGCGGCTGCATCCTCACCGGTGTCGATGTCCATGACCGAGAAACCGACGCTCTGCCCGGTGTTGACCTGCACGCGGTTCGGCTGCGCGACGGTGAACGTGCCGACCGAGGTGCTGCCCTGCCAGACCGAGAGTCCTCCGCCGGGTGCGGTCTGCAGTCGGGCCACGCTCGCTGCGGCCATCGGCGTCGCGATGGCGACCGCGACGACGGGTGCGGACCACGCCGCTGCCTTGATGACGGTGCGGCGCTTCATCCCCGCGCCGGACTGGATGTCGTGCTCGTTGACACTCATGATGTCGTTCTCCTCTTGGTCAGCGGACACCCCACCGAACGGCGCATGCACGAACGATGCCGAGGCACGGCGAACGGGCTTCGCGGGCGCCGAGTCGGGGAGGGATCTCCGGGAAATTGTCTTCCGTGAGTCATCGTGGCGTCTGCGCCAGCCCTCGCGACGAGAGAGGACCACTCTGTCGCTGTGGACCCGTCGTTCGTCGTGCTGCGTATGGTCAGCCGGCTGCAGCTCCGGCATCCGACCGCGACGCCCGCCGCAGCGCAGCGGGCGATCGATGCCCTTCCTGCGCCATCGCACGCGCGAGACTCGAACCGTCTGCGAACCCTGCGTATCGACCGATCTCCGCGATGCTGAGCGGGTCGTACACGCGGTCCGCGAGCAGGGTCACCGCATGTTCGACCCTCGCTCGGCGGATCTGCCGCTCGGGTGTCGTGTCGTGCGAGCGGAACGCACGTTGCAGCTGCCGCATCGAGATCGCCAGCTGATCGGCGATCATGTGCGGCGACAGCCCAGGGTCTTCGCGTTGCGCTGCGATCATCGCCAGCGCGCTCAGGTAGACCCCGGCCCTGGGTGCTCGCTGCGGGACCTTGGCGCCCTCGACTGCCACGCCGATGACCATCTCCTGGAGGAGCCGCTCGAAATAGTAGCTGCCGAAGCCGCTCACGGGCTCGGGATCGAGCTCAGCAGCACGCTCGGCGAACGCGAGTGCCGGATCGAGCAGCGCGCTCGCGGAGGACACCGAGCGGACCTCCCCCGCTGCGGGAGCGCCGACGCCGGTCAGTACCTCAAACGGCACCACGATCGACAACAGCCTCAGTTCGGGGAGCGGAGCGGCACGGAGCACGCCGTCATACCCGAAGAGGAATGCCTCGTTGGGGCCGAGCCGGATCCGGCCGGATTCGGTGTCGATCTCCAAACCCCCGGAGCGGATGCTGTGCAGACCGACCATCCCGGTGACACGGTCGAGCCTGGAGCGCGTGTCGTCGCGTCCGCCGACGAACTCCCGGATTCGCACGCTGCCGAACATCGCCAACGTGCGAGCCCTCATCACCGGCACGATGCAGCGTCGTTCGATCGAGCGCGTATGACGCACAGGCGCGCAGCAGACATCCCCATGTGACCTCCCCAGGCAGATCGACCGCGGATCCCCTCGCCCGCGACCACGGCCCCCCTTTCAGATGAGGGCCTCCCCGAGCCTAGGGGATCGGAACGAGGCCCGGATCGCAGATGTCGGACCTCTGATGACAGGTCGGTGCACACCGTCGGCGTGGCTTGCTTGACCGGGTCGGACTCCGGTGATCAACTGAGGGGTCCGAACCGACAGAGTGAGGGAATCATGCGCCGCAAGACCGAGAACGCGAAGCCCGCACACGTGAGTGCGCCGCCCGCGACCAGACGACCAGCTTCAGTCGCCGCGCTGGCACGGACGAATCCGTTCATGCTGGGTCTGATGGGCGCGCTCGGCGTGCTCGTCGCACTGGTGATCGGCGGCATCGTCGACCAGCTGGCGACCGTCCTGGTGTACATCGGCGTCGCGATCTTCCTCTCGCTCGGCCTCGATCCGATCGTGTCGTTCATCGAGCGCAAGCTCCCCCGTCCGGCTGCGGTCGCGATCGTGGTCGCCGTGGTGGTCCTGGCCTTCGCGGGGATCATCCTCGCGATCGTGCCGATCCTCGTCCAGCAGATCACCAACCTGATCGACAACGGCCCGCAGATGGTCAAGGACATCATGGCCGCCGACTGGTTCAAGGACCTGAACACCCGGTTCGGATCGACATTCGAGGATGCTGCCAACGGCATCCTGTCGTTCCTGCAGGACCCGGGCAACCTCGCGAACATCGGTGGCGGCGTCTTCGCTGTCGGCGCCGGAATCGCCGGCGGATTCACCGGAGTGACGATCGTGCTGATCCTCACGCTCTACTTCATGGCGTCGCTGCGGAGCATGAAGAAGGTCGCCGCCCGTTTCGTTCCCGCGTACCAGCGCGAGACGTTCAGCGGACTGCTCGAAGACGTGTCAGGCGCCGTCGGCCGGTATGTGATGGGCCAGGCCAGCCTCGCACTCGTGAACGGCGTGCTCAGTCTGATCGTGCTCAGCATCATCGGGGCACCCGTTCCGGCGCTCCTCGCGCTGATCGCGTTCATCGGGTCGATGATCCCGCTGGTCGGCACGCTCAGCGCATCGATCATCAACTCGCTGATCTGCCTCTTCGTCAGCCCGATCACCGCGCTGATCGCTTTCGTCTACTACCTCGTCTACATGCAGATCGAGGCATACGTGCTCTCACCGCGCATCATGAGCAAGGCCGTCGCGGTTCCCGGAGCTCTTGTCGTGATCGCAGCGGTCGCGGGTGGCGCACTCGGCGGCATCCTCGGCGCGCTGGTGGCGATCCCGGTGGCGGCGAGCATCATCATCATCGTGCAGAAGGTCATCTTCCCCGCGCAGGACCGCAAGGTCGTGCCACCAGAGCTGGCCGCCTGATCGTTGCCGAGACCCGCGTCAGGCGGCCTCAGCGAACGAGCAGTGCGCCCGCCTGGACGCGCACATCGAACGACGTGACCTCGCCCATCTCCTCGCCGTCGATCTCGAACATGAGCGGAGTCTCGAGCTCGACGCCGATCGTCTCGACCGGGAGGTGACGCGCCGAGTCGGTGCTCACGGCCTCATCCTTCCCGCCGGTGAAGAAGCGACGGATGCCGTTGTCCCAGACGAACGAGCGGAAGGTGTCGAGCCACTGCAATGCGCCGTCCGCGCTCACCATCAGCACATCGAGCTTGCCGTCGTCGAGCACGGCGTCAGGGAGCAGACGGATGCCGCCCTGCACCATGCCGCAGTTGCCGACGAGCATCGTGTGACCACGGACCGCCACCGGCTCCTGCCCGTCGACCGTGAGGGTGATGTCTGTCATCTCGGTGCCGGCCAGCGCTCGACCCATCGCCTCCACATACGCGAGCCAGCCCGCCTTCGACTTGAGGTCGTCATCGGTCTCGACCAGCATCTGCGCGTCGATGCCGAAGCCGACCATCACCGCGAAGGCATGCTCGGTTCCGTCGTACGCGACCCATCCGAGGTCGATCCGGCGGGGCTCCGCGTCGCGGACACGCTCGAGCGCCGCGGGGATGTTGTTCAGCGGCACCTCGAGGTTTCGTGCGAGCAGGTTGCCGGTGCCCTGCGGGACGATGCCGAGGGCGGTCTCAGAGCCCGCGAGGGACTCGGCGACCGCGCGGACCGTGCCGTCGCCACCCACGGCGATGACGATCTCACGGCCGTCCTCGATGGCCTCACGTGCCATCCCACGGCCTGGGTCTTCCTGGCTGGTCTCCCACCAGCGGATGTCCGGCTCATCGCCGAACACCCGGGTCACAGCCTCCTGCAGAACGTCCTGCTCGACCTTCGAGGGGTTCCAGACGATTCCGATGCGCGCGTGGGTCATAGCGTCAGCTTGGGCGACGACGCACGATACTGCAACTCGGGCGCGCGGATCAGCCGTAGAACAACTGCTCGAAGGCCTTCCGAGACCGTCGCGTCACGCCCAGGTAGTCCTCATCCAGTTCGGTCGCAGAACGGTCCGGGTAGCCGAGCAACCGCGCGATCGCATCGAGTTCACGCCGATCCGCCGGCAGCACGTCGCTGGTCTGCCCCGTCAGCAGCGTGATCGCCGAGCGCAGCCGACTCGCCAGGCGCCAGGCCTCCGCCAACCGTTCCGCAGCCTCCTCCGGCACGAGTCCGGCTCCGACGGCCGAGTCGAGCGCCGCGATCGTCGACGTGGTCCGAAGACCCGGGATCGCATGCGCGTGCTGCAGCTGCAAGAGCTGTACGAGCCACTCCACATCGCTGAGCGTCCCCGGCCCGAGCTTGAGATGCCGCCGGGGGTCGGCCCCCTGCGGAAGACGCTCGCCCTCGACGCGCGCCTTGATGCGCTTGATCTCGCGGAGGCCCTGCTGGTCCACCGTTTCGGGATACCGGATCGAATCGGCCAGCTCGACGAACTTCGCGATCAGCTTCGCGCTGCCGGCGACCCCGCGGCCGCGCAGCAGGGCCTGCGCCTCCCACGACAGCGACCAGCGTCGGTAGTAGGCCGTATACGCCTCGATCGAACGCACGAGCGGTCCGCTGCGTCCTTCCGGCCGCAGGTCGGCATCGAGGTCGAGCGGCACCCGGTGGTCTGTGAGGTGTTCGCGCAGCCTGGTCACGATCTGCGTCGCAAGCTCCTGTGCACGCTGGGGCTCGACACCGTTCGCGTCGTACACGTACAGGATGTCGGCGTCGGAGCCGAAGCCGAGCTCGGCCCCGCCGAAGCGTCCCATGCCGATGACCGCGAAGTCGAGGGCGGCGTCCTCTGCCGGCACGACCTCCCGGAAGACCGCCCGAAGGGCCGCCTGGATCGTGCTCTCGGTGATCTCGGTCAACGCAGTGGCGATCTCCTCGATCGTCAGCACATCGAGCACCGCACCCATGGCCGTGCGCAGCAGCTCGCGTCGGCGGTTGGCCCGCACCGCTCGCAGCGCGTCGCCGACGGAGTCATGTCGCGTCTGGATGGCCCTGGCCTCCTCGTCGAGTGCGGCCGCGCCGCGCGGACGCAGCGACTCCCGCTTGTCGAGCCAGGCGACGGATTCGGGGATCCACTCCATCAGTTCGCCGATGTACCGCGACGACGACAGGATGCGGGTGAGGCTCTCGGCCGCGCCGGAGGAGTCTCGGAGCATCCGGAGGAACCACGGGGTGTCTCCCAGCCGTTCGCTGATGCGGCGGAAGGCGATGAGTCCGTAGTCGGGGTCGCTGCCGTCGGCGAACCACCGCACCATGATCGGCATCAGGTGCCGTTGGATCGTCGCCTTGCGGCTCAACCCCGTGGTCAGCGCGCCGATGTGGCGCAGCGCGCCCGTCGGATCGCGGAACCCGATCGCCGCGAGTCGATCGTGCGCCTGCGCCGCCGACAGCGTTCGCTCCTCCTCCGGCAGCGCGGCGACCGCGCTGAGCAGCGGGCGGTAGAAGAGTCGCGTGTGGATGTCACGCACCTCGCGGCGGACGCTCTCCCAGCGAGCCCAGATGCCGTCGCCGGTCTCGGCGAGACCCGTCGCACGGGCCAGCACCCGGAGGCCTGCCGGGGTGCGGGGCATCAGGTGGGTGCGGCTGAGTTCGCGCAGCTGGAGGCGGTGCTCCATGACACGAAGCACGCAGTAGTCCTTCGCGAAGGCTGCGGCCTCGGCACGACCGATGTACCCGCCCTCGACGAGCGCATCGAGGCTCTCCAACGTCCCGCGGGTGCGCAGGGATTCGTCGGTCAGCCCATGCACGAGTTGCAGCAGCTGCACGGTGAACTCGATGTCGCGCAGCCCGCCGGAGCCGAGCTTGATCTGGTACGGCGCATCCTCCGGATCGATGTGCTCCATCACGCGCTGCCGCATGCGTTGCACGCTGTCGACGAAGTCCTGCCGGGCCGCGCTCGACCAGATCTTCGGCTGCACGGCCGCGATGTACTCGGCACCGAGTTCGTCGTCGCCGGCGAGGGGCCGAGCCTTCAGCAGGGCCTGGAACTCCCAGCTCTTCGCCCACCGGTCGTAGTACGCGAGATGTGAGCCCAGCGAGCGCACCAGCGCGCCCTGCTTGCCTTCCGGGCGCAACGCGGCGTCGACCTCCCAGAGCGGCGGCTCGACCTCGATGCCGCTGAGTCCGCGCATGGTCTCGCGGGCGAGTCTGGTCGCGATGTCGATGGATCGCGCCTCGCTCACCACCTCCTCGTCGACCGTGCCGCCGACGAAGATCACGTCGACGTCGCTCACGTAGTTGAGCTCGCGCGCCCCTGACTTTCCCATGCCGATGATCGCGAGGCGGGTCGCGGCGACCTCGTCCCTCGGATACGTGTCGCTGACACGTGTGCGGGCGACGGCCAGCGCGGCCTCCAAGGCGGCACCGGCGGCATCCGCGAGCGCCGCCGACACGTCCCCGACCACCGAGACCGGATCGGCGTGGGTGACGTCGTAGGCGGCGATCACCGCGAGGCTCGAGCGATACGCGACACGCAGCGCCACGACCGCGGCGTCCTCACCCGATGCCGCGAACCCGGCGACGGAATCGATCGACGACAACAGCCGCGCCCGGAGATCGATCGAACTCGGCAGCTGTTCGAGTGATCCCGCGAGCGCAGGGAGCTCTTCCGGATGCCGGAGGAAGAAGTCAGCGAGCCCCTCGGATGCTCCGAACACCCGCCAGGCACGGTGGCGCGTGATCGGGTCGTCGAGGAGCGCCTTCACCGGAGCGGCATCCCGCCGGGCGACCCTGAGCAGCCCGCGCACCGCGGCATCCGGATCCGCGACCCCCGCGGCGTCGAGGATCTCGGCACGCGGGGAGTCGAGGATGTCCGCCAGCTCCGACAACGAAGCCGCGGCCTCGCTCAGCTCGGCGAAACCGAGCCGTGCCAGGGCAGAGAGCGAGACGGAGTCGTCCGGGCGGGCCATGCGCAGGTCAGAGCAGCTCGAGGTTGTTCTTCAGCTCCAGCGGGGTGACCTGCCCACGGTAGGCCTCCCACTCCTTGCGCTTGTTGAGCAGCACGTAGTTGAACACCTGCTCCCCCAGCGTCTCGGCGACCAGCTCCGACTCCTCCATGTACTCGAGGGCGTGGTCGAGGCTCGCCGGCAGCGACGAGTAGCCGAGCGCGCGACGCTCTGCATCGCTGAGCGACCACACGTTGTCCTCGGCCTCCGGAGGAAGCTCGTAGCCCTCCTCGATGCCCTTGAGCCCGGCGGCGAGCATGAGCGCATACGCCAGGTAGGGGTTCGCGGCGGAGTCCAGCGCGCGGTACTCGACCCGCGAGGACTGCCCCTTGTTCGGCTTGTACATGGGCACGCGCACGAGTGCGGAGCGGTTGTTGTGGCCCCATGTGACGAAGCTCGGCGCCTCGTCACCGCCCCAGAGGCGCTTGTAGGAGTTCACGAACTGGTTCGTGACGGCGGAGATCTCGTTGGCATGCCGCAGGAGGCCGGCGATGAAGTGGCGACCGGTCTTGGAGAGCTGGTACTTCGCACCCTCCTCGTAGAAGGCGTTCTGATCTCCCTCGAACAGCGACATGTGCGTGTGCATGCCGCTGCCGGGGTGGCCGCTGAGCGGTTTCGGCATGAACGTCGCATAGACGCCCTGCTCGATCGCGACCTCCTTGATCACGGTGCGGAACGTCATGACGTTGTCGGCCGTGGTGAGCGCATCGGCGTAGCGGAGATCGATCTCGTTCTGGCCGGGGCCGCCCTCATGGTGGCTGAACTCGACGGAGATGCCCAGGTCTTCCAGCATCCGCACCGAGCGGCGACGGAAGTCGTGCGCCGTGCCGCCTGGCACGTTGTCGAAGTAGCCGGCGGAGTCGACCGGCACCGGGCCCTCGGGGCCGAACGACGACGACTTCAGCAGGTAGAACTCGATCTCGGGGTGCGTGTAGAACGTGAACCCGGCGTCGGCAGCCTTCGCGAGCGTGCGCTTGAGCACGTGACGGGGGTCGGCGACCGCCGGCTGGCCGTCAGGCGTCGTCAGATCGCAGAACATGCGGGCGGTCGGGTCGATCTCGCCGCGCCATGGGAGCGTCTGGAACGTGGTCGGGTCGGGCTGCGCGAGCAGATCCGACTCGTAGGTGCGGGTGAGGCCCTCGATCGCGGAGCCGTCGAACCCGATCCCCTCGGCGAATGCCCCCTCGACCTCAGCCGGGGCGATCGCCACGGACTTGAGCGTGCCGATCACATCGGTGAACCAGAGTCGGACGAACTTGACGCCGCGCTCCTCGATCGTCCGGAGGACGAAATCCCTCTGCTTGTCCATGGGCACTACTCGGCGCTCTGGCTCTTGGAGTCCCAGCCCGACTCGGCTGCTTCTTCCTCGGCCCAGGCGCGTGAGCGCTCCTTCAGCACCTCAGGGGCACGAGTGGCCTCTGCCTCGGTGTCGAAGGGACCGACCCGGTCGGCCGAGGGCGAGATCATGCCGA
Organism: Microbacterium oxydans; assembly: GCF_000956525.1. Taxonomy (GTDB): domain Bacteria; phylum Actinomycetota; class Actinomycetes; order Actinomycetales; family Microbacteriaceae; genus Microbacterium; species Microbacterium oxydans_A. The sequence goes on along the minus strand of NZ_JYIW01000026.1, from coordinate 330,020 downwards.
ACTCGACCTGCTTCGTTTCCAGGTTGTACCAGTACTTGCTGTCACCGTCAGACATGGTCTGTCCCTCCTTCACGTGGTGACTCCGATCCTACTGGCGTCCGCCGCGGTCGCTAAGCTATCCCCCATGGCAAAAGCGATCGGCGTCGACATCGGCGGCACGGGAATCAAAGCTGGAATCGTCGACCTCACGCACGGGACGATGGACTCGGATCGAGTACGCGTTCCGACTCCGAACGGCGCGTCGCCGCAGGACGTCCTCACCGCGGTGAAGACGGTCCTGAAGACGCTCGACGTGCACGACTCGACACTGCCCCTCGGCGTGGCCTTCCCGGCCATCGTCAAGCGCGGCAAGACGCTGTCGGCAGCGAACGTCTCGAAGGAATGGGTCGACTTCGACGCGGAGCGGTTCTTCCGTGACGGCCTCGGTCGCAACATCGTCTTCGTGAACGACGCGGATGCAGCCGGCGTCGCCGAAGCGCGCCACGGCGCTGCCAGGGATATGCGCGGCCTCACGCTGCTCACCACACTCGGCACCGGCATCGGTTCGGCCTTCCTCTACGACGGCGTGCTGATCCCCAACACCGAGCTCGGCCACCTGAACTTCGGCACCTACGAGTCCGTCGAGCAGTGGGCGGCGACCTCGGCGCGCGAGCGCGAGAACCTCAGCTGGGCCGCATGGGCCGAGCGCCTGCAGGCGTTCTACTCGCACATCGAGTTCCTCTTCAGCCCCGACCTGTTCGTGGTCGGAGGCGGCGTGTCGAAGAACGCCGGCGACTTCCTGCCGCTCCTCGAGCTCAACACCCCGATCGTCCCGGCGATCCACCGGAACAACTCGGGCATCATCGGCGCAGCATCGCTCGCCGGCGACTGACCGCCCTTCGACAGGCTCAGGGACCCAGGTTGGGGTCAGGGGCTCGGCCCTTCGACAGGCTCAGGAACCCAGCCCTTCGACAGGCTCAGGGACCCAGGTTGGGCTCAGGGACCCAATGGGAAGGCCCCGATGACTCTGCAGTCATCGGGGCCTTCTCATGTATGAGGCGAATGGGCCGACCTGTACGCCGGGTTCTGTTCCGGGGTTCTTCGCCCCTTCGACGGCCATCTCTCTCGGCGACACGTTGCCGTGGCACTCTAGCGGTCTACCCGAGGACTCGGCGAGCCGCGTCAACATCCTCTGTCTGACCTTGCTCCGGACGAGGTTTACCTGGCGGGCCATGTCACCATGGCCCCCGGTGGTCTCTTACACCACCCTTTCACCCTTACCCTTCGGGCCCTTCGACAAGCTCAGGGATCCGAAGGGCGGTCTACTCTCTGTGGCACTGTCTCGCGGATTGCTCCGGGTGGGTGTTACCCACCGTCCTGCCCTGAGGAGCCCGGACGTTCCTCGGTGCGGTTGCCCGCCACGCGACCGTCCAGTCGACCCATTCGCGCATCCAGTCTACGGCGCGGCTACTTCTCGGCCGACACCGCGATGCGCAGATCGAGCGGTACGTCGATCGGGAAGCTGCCGAACAGCCGTCGCGTGGCCACGGCGGCCGCCTCGCGCACGGCGTCGGCTGCTGCCTCGGCGTGCTGCTCCGGCACATGGAGGATCACCTCGTCGTGCAGGAAGAACGCGAGGTGCGGTGTGCGAGCGAAGGGCCCTGATGCCGCAGCCTCGGTGAAGCTCGGCGGGATCTGCTGCAACCGGTGGCGGATCTCGGCGAGCCAGATCAGCGACCACTCCGCTGCCGTGCCCTGCACGACGAAGTTGCGTGTGAACCGCCCCCAGTCCCGCGCGCGGCGGCGGGCGAGGGCGACGACAGCCGGATCGGCGTCAGCAGAGGTCGCGTCCGATTGCAGTCGCGACCACTCCGCAGAGGGCCGCGGCGATGAGCGTCCGAGCCAGGTCGAGACGATCCCGCCGTCCTCCCCGGTCCTGGCTGCGGCGTCGACGTGCGCCATCGCCCGCGGATAGACCTTGCGCAGCCGCGGGACGAGCCGACCGCTGTCGCCGGTGGTGGCGCCGTACATCGCGCCGAGCACCGCGTACTTCGCCTCCTCGCGGGTGCCGACCGCCCCCGAGTCCACGACGCCGGCATACAGGTCGCGCCCTTGGGCTGCACGTGCCATCGCACGATCGGACGACATCGCCGCCAGCATCCGAGGTTCCAGCTGCGCGACATCCGCGACGATCAGGGTCCAGCCGGGATCGGCGCGGACCGCAGGACGAAGGATGCGCGGCAGCTGCAGCGCTCCCCCGCCGGCCGAGGCCCAGCGTCCCGTCACCACGCCGCCGGGGATGTAGACGGGCCGGAATCGGCCGTCGTGCACCCACTCGGCGAGCCAGGCCCAGCCGTTGGCGCTCAGCAACCGCGACAGCTTCTTGTAAGCGAGCAGCGGCTCGACGACCGCATGCGACTGCGACGCCAACTCCCACCGGCTCGTCGACTCGACGTTCACGCCGACGCGATGCAACGCCCTGAGGAGCTTCTGCTGGCTGTCGAGATGCAGGGTCTCATCCCCGAGGATGCTGCGCACCTGCGCACCGAGCTCCGCCATCCGGCTCGGGATCCCGCCACCGGCGGCACGCGTGCCGAGCGTCTCGGTGAGGATCGCATCGTGCACCGCGACATCCCACGGGAGTCCGGCGATGCGCATCTCCTCAGCGATCAACCCGCCGGCCGACTCGGCAGCGCACAGGAGTGTCAGCCGTCCGTCGCGCCCCGCGGCGATCACGCGTCGCTGCTCGCGATACTGCTCGAGTGCTTCGGCGACCGAGTCCCCTGCCGCGTCGTCATGGAGCGCGTCGAACAGCGATGGGGTGGCATCCGCCGGTTCGCGACGCACCCAGGCCTGCGACGGAGCGAGCGGACGGGCGACGGCATCCGTGTCCCGGAGGATCGCGTGACACAGCAGCAGATCGTGCGTGCGGTTGAGGACGACGCCGTCGGCGAGCAGCATCGAGTAGACCTCCCTCGCGCTACGGATGATCCAGCGGGTCTGCGCGGCTGCATCGGCTTCGGCAACCCACCCGGCCAGTTCGGCAGCGGTCACGACATCGCGACGGACTTCACCGTCATCCTCGTCGAGCTCGACGGCGGTGTAGCTGCCGGCGCCGCTCGCGATGAGCGCGATCCGGCGCTCGGCCGGCGACGCGGCGGTCATGTCCGGCGCGCGCGGGCTCGGGTCAAGAGAGACCGGATTCCTCGGTGCGCACCAGGATGCATCCGCACTCGGGGCAGAAGACGACGGCGTCGTCGGCGGCCGTGCGAATCTGGCTGAGATCGGTGCGGGGCAGGACGATGCGGCAGCCCTCGCAGGTGCCGTGAGCAAGCAGCGCGGCACCGGCGCTGTTTGCGGCGCGTCGCGTGTACTCGGCCAGCAGGTCGGCCGGGATGCGGGCGGAGACGGCCTCACGGTCGCGGGCCAGCTGTGCGCCGAGCTCAGTGGCCGCGGCGACGTCTGCCTTCGCCTGCGCGGTGAGCGCTGACCCCTCGGCGGTCGTCGTGTCGATCAGTGCCTGCTGCGCGGCCACAGCGGCATCGGCCTCTTCCACGCGGCCCATGATGTCGAGCTCGGCGTCTTCGAGGTTGCTCTGGCGCTGGGTGAGGCTGGCGATCTCGTGCTCGAGAGCCTGCGCCTCCTTGGCGTTGGTCGCGGTCGCGAGGCGCTCGGCGTCGCGTGCGCGGCGCTGCTCGACGAGCCGCACGTCGGACTCGAGGCGCGTCAGCTCGGTGCGCGCGTCGTCGCGCGTTCCGGTCGCAGCGGTGAGCTCACGGAGCTGCTCCTGGCGCACTGCGACCAGCTCAGCGATGCGTGCCGCCTGCGCGGGCTTCGTACGTGCTCGCTCCGCCTGCGCGATCCGCCGATCGAGGTCGGCGATGTCGAGCAGGATGCGCTGGTTCTCGGGGCTGGAGTTCACACCTCCAATCTACCTTCTACGCGGCTGCTCGCCCGGTCATCGCAGGTCGCCGTCGAGGTAGAGCCACCGCCGGTCCTCGCGCACGAAGCGGCTGCGCTCCCGCAGGGATCCGCGGTCCTCTCCCTGACGCCAGAACGCCTCGAACTCCACGACGCCGTCCCGGTCGAACGGACCGCCCGCCTCCCGGTCGACGATCACGAGCCGCCGCCAGACGAGATCTGGTTCGATCTCGATCGGATCGGGGCGTGTGGAGACGTGCCAGGTGTCGCGGAGATAGGCCGCGTCCCCCACCGCGAACGCCGTGTAGCGGGAGCGCATCAGCCGCTCGGCCGTGGGTGCCGCAGCGCCTCGCAGCAGTGGTCCGCAGCATCCGCCGAAGCGATCACCCGAGAAGCACGGGCACCGAACGGCGTCGTCGGGAAGGCTGTCATCCGGCGCAATCCGGCCCGTCGTCGTCACCGCACCAGCGTACGCTGAGGAATTCCGTCGAGAAGGAGAACCATGACCGCGCACCCCGTCATTCCCCAGTTCACCGCCCACAACGGATTCGGCCTGCCGGCGATCGGCCTCGGCACGTACGCGCTCAACGGGGACGCCGGCGCTGATGCCGTCGCCGGCGCGATCGAGGCCGGTTACCGGCTCGTGGACTCGGCGTTCAACTACGAGAACGAGGGATCGGTCGGCCGCGGCGTCGCTGCGGCCGATGTCGACCGCGCCGAGATCATCGTCACGACGAAGCTCCCCGGGCGACACCACGCGTCAGCGCAGGCGCGGACGAGCATCGAGGAGAGCCGATCGCGGCTCGGACTCGACATCACCGACCTGCACCTGATCCATTGGCCGAACCCCAGCCAGGACGAATACGTGCAGGCATGGGCCGCGCTCGTCGACGCCCAGCAGCGCGGTGTCGTGCGGCAGATCGGTGTGTCGAACTTCCTGCCGGAGCACCTGGAGCGCATCGAACGCGAGACCGGTGTGCGCCCGGTGGTCAACCAGATCGAGGTGCATCCGTACTTCCCGCAGGAGGAGCAGCTCGCCTACCACCGCGAGCACGGCATCCTCACCGAGGCCTGGAGCCCGCTCGGCCGCGCGAAGGCGCTCTTGGACGAATCGGTGATCGCTGAGATCGCGTCGGCCCACGGCATCAGCGCCGCCCAGACCGTTCTCGCCTGGCACGTCGCTCGCGGCGTCGTCTCGATCCCCAAGGCCTCATCGCTCGCGCACCAGACGTCCAACCTCGCCGCGGCGGAGATCGTGCTCGACGATGCGGAGGTCGCTGCCATCACCGCCCTCGGACGCGCTGACGGCCGGCTGTTCGGCGCCGACCCGAGGAGCCACGAGGAGTCCTGACCCCGGACGTTCTTCGGGGCCTCAGACGTTCTGCGTGCCCAGCACCCTGAGGAGCTCGAGTTTGCTCTCGGCATCACTGCCCGGCGCAGCGGTCAGCACGATGAGCGCCTGGGACTCGTCCTCGGTGAACAACGCCTGGCAGTCGACCTCGATCTCGCCGAGCTCGGGATGGATCAGCACCTTGTGGTGCTCGAACCGCCGCTGCACCTCGTGGATCTGCCACAACTCCGAGAACTCCGAGCTGACCGCTGTGAGCGCGGCGACGATCTCGCCGGCACGGGAGCGTGCACCCCAGGCACCGTGCGCAGCACGGAGCGAGGCGACGAGCGAGCGGCTCTGCCTGGCGTGATCCGACTCGGGATAGCGCCGACGCTCGGTCTCCGGCCTGGCGAACCAGCGGTAGATCCCGCTGCGGTCGAGCCCGGTGAGATGGCCGGCATCGCCGAGCAGTGCCCTGGCCGCATCGTTCTGCACCAGCACTTCATCGAGCGCCGACACGACGAACGCCGGGGTGTCGTGCAGCCGGTCGAGCACGCGCAGCATGCCAGGGCGCACGTAGTCGGTGAAGACCGCGCGGTCGGGAGCCGGGTAGCCGCAGACCCGGTGCAGGTAGTCGCGCTCGTCCGAGGTGAGCCGCAGCGCACGCGCAAGCGATGACACGATCTGCACGCTGGGCTGCGGACCGCGGCGCTGCTCGAGCCGCGTGTAGTAGTCGGTCGACATCGCGGCCAGCTGTGCCACCTCCTCACGACGGAGTCCGACCGTGCGGCGACGCGGACCAGTGCTCAGCCCCACGTCGGCCGGGGTCAGCGCCTCCCGGCGCCGGAGCAGGAATGCGGCCAGAGCATCTCGATCCACTCCTGCAGTATCCCCCGCGCCTCCGCCGTATTCCAGGGATCGCCGCTCCCTGGATGAGCGATCTCTGGAGCCGCGTCACGCACGCGCAGAGAGTCGAACCATGAACATCAGCGGAAACACCATCTTCATCCCCGGCGCGACGAGCGGCATCGGACTCGCCCTGGCGCAGCGACTGCGCGACGCAGGCAACACCGTGATCGTCGGCGGCCGCCGCCGGGAGCTCCTGGAGCAGATCGAGAACGAGGACGCCGGCCTGCACACTGTGCGGATCGACACGAAGGATCCGGCCAGCATCGACGCCGCTGCCCGCGAGGTGCTCGAGACCTACCCCAGCCTGAACGTGCTCATCACCATGGCCGGCGTCATGCGCGCCGAGGACTGGACACGGCCGGCAGGGTTCCTCGACAGTGCCGAGGACACGATCGTCACGAACGTCCTCGGTCCGATCCGCCTGATCGGCGCCTTCATCGAGCATCTGCGGAGCACACCGGATGCGACGATCATGACCGTCTCGTCCGGACTCGCGTTCGCGCCGCTCAAGGTCACACCGAGCTACAACGCGAGCAAGGCGGCGATCCACATGCTCAGCGAGTCGCTGCGCCTGCAGCTGGCCGGCACGGGCGTCTCGGTCCTCGAACTCGAGCCGCCCGCCGTTCGGACCGATCTGATGCCTGGGCACGCCGAGAACGAATCGGCGATGCCGCTGGACGAGTTCATCGATGAGGTGCTGACCCTGATCGAGACGCAGCCTTCCGCCACCGAGATCCAGGTCGAGCGCGTGCAGTTCCTCCGCTATGGCGAAGCGCGGGGCGATTACGCCGAGGTCGTCGCCGCACTCAACCGCACGGATCCGCACGGCAACTAGGCTCGGCCGTCAGCTGAGGGAAGCTGCGGCGTCGGCGAGAGCATCCGCCGAACGCCGCAGCAACGCGAGCTCCTCATCGGAGAACGTGGTGTTGCGGATCGGGACCGCTCCCTGCGCGCTCACGATCGACGGCACCGACAGGGCCACGCCGTCCACTCCGTGGAAATCGCGCAGCACCGTGCTCACCGGCATCACCGCGTGCTCGTCGCCGAGGATCGCCTCGACGATGCGGGCGCTGGAGAGTCCGATGGCATAGTTCGTCGCGCCCTTGCCCTGGATCACCGTGTACGCCGCGTCACGGACATCGACGGCGATCTCATCGAGCTCCTCGCGGCTGATCGGCGGATGCCCCGGCGCCTCCCATTCCAGGATCGGCACGGTTCCGATCGTCGCCCTCGACCACAGCGGGAACTCGGTGTCGCCGTGCTCGCCGACGATATGGGCGTGCACGCTCGCGGTCGAGACGCCGGCGCGCTGGCCCAGCTTCCAACGCAGCCGGGATGTGTCGAGCACCGTTCCGGAGGCGAAGATGCGCTCGGGCGGCAGCCCGGTCTCCTGCTGCGCGATCACCGTGAGCACGTCGCACGGATTGGTCACGATCACATAGATCGCGTGCGGCGCCACCTCGAGCAGCTGCGGCATCATGCTGCGGATGATCCCCGCGTTGACGGCGGCGAGCTCGATGCGGCTCTGCCCCGGTCGCTGCTTCGCCCCCGCGGTGATCACCACGACGTGCGAACCGGCGACCACCGAGATGTCGCTGCCGCCGACGATGTCGCTCGTGCCGGTGAACTGCGTGCCGTGCGCGAGATCGAGCACCTCGGCCTCGACCTTCTCGGTCGCGATGTCGTAGAGCGCGACATGCCGCGCGGATCCTCGGATGAGCGCCGCGTAGGCGACGCTGGACCCGACGCTTCCCGCGCCGACGACCGTGAGCTTCGAGTTCTCGATGATCTCCATGGGCCCAGTCTCGCAGTGTGCGGGCACCCCGAGCCAGAGGTGCGCGGTCGCTCAGCCTGCCCGCGACTCCGGTTCGCTCGGCGCGAGGTCTGCAGGGTTCGGCTTCACGGAGGGGTCGACGGGGAGCATCGAGTGGTCATCCTCTCCGGCCACGATGCGTTCTGCCCGCTGCTCGAGCATGCAGGCCGCAGCGATGTTCAGCTGAGGGTTCTCCCCCGCCGCGGCGGTACGACGGAATTCTGCCGCTGCGTCGCGCAGCATCTCGGCTTTGATGGATCGGAGGACGTCGTCATGCACTATTACCAACTTCATTGAGGGTGCTGCCCGCAGATCGGGTCCCACCCCTGACCTGCGCTGCGCGCGGCTTCCCAGTTTCCGCACGGAACTCGATCGCTCGATCCCGTACCCTTCCTTGCCTCCGGAAGAAGACTGGACGTCGATGCCGTCAGCCCACCCACTCACTCCTGGTTCGGGGCTGACGCCTCAACGGATTGCATGACGTCCTCGGAGCACTCACCTGTCATGACAAGGAGTTCCCGACTCCTGAGTATGGAGGAACTGCGATCACACTCCGACGCGCGCTCTGTTAATCTTCGCATCCCTGCGCATGAACGGCCGCGTCCCACTCAGCGCGACGGAACCGAGCCGGACCGGAGGAGACGATCTGCGCGTTGCCGTTCGGTCCTGGCTCCAGACGCATGGTCAGCCCACCCACCACGAGGCTCGGGACGCTCAGCCGGATGCAGTCGATGCTCCCGCGCACGAGCAGGTTCGCCATCTGCTCCGGCGACGGCGCCGCACCCATCACGGCATCGTCGTGCGCGAGCAGCGCCGTCCACCAGGCGCGCCGCGGCCCATCGGCATCCAGCGTGACGCGCATGATCCCCTGCGGCGCGGCCTCGACCTCGATGATGATCGACCCCATGACCGGCTCATCCTCTGCATCGATCATGCTCGCGCTCCGACCTGCTCGCCCCCGCTTCGCTCAGAATAGTGTCGGAACATGCGCCGCGGTGATGCATCTCTGGCGTCGCACTCGCGCTCCACGTAAACGAGGAGAAAACTCATCTTCGACACGCCGTTTCGCTCTTGTCGAACCGGCAGGCGACGTGACACAGTGTGCTGGCGGAGTGCTCATTTCGCGCAGATCCGGATTCCTGAGTGGCTCCTGCTCGCATCGCGGCGGACGAACAGCCCCGGACCGCCTGACCGATCGCGGAGTCCCGCCGGTCGGTACATCCCGGAGTGAAGGAGGAGGGTGTTGGCAAGCACCTACATCGAGACGGGCGGGCATGTCCGCGTGTACGACGAGGCGGTGCGCACGCACCAGGAGTTCCCACTGGGCACCTACCGGGTGGGCTTCTCCTCCAAAGAGGGGTTCAGCCTCATCAGGATCGACGACCTCACCGTCGGCACCGAGCGGGTCTACGGCGGTCGGGACCAGAAGGTCTCGAAGATCTTCCGGTCCTATGCGCGCTCGGATCGCAGCCTCGGCGTGATGCTGTCGGGCGACAAGGGCATCGGCAAGTCGTTGTTCCTGCGCATGGTCGCCGAAGCGGCACGCGAACAGGGGCTGCCGGTCGTGGTGGTGTCGGAGGACCACGACGGCGTCGTCGACTTCCTCGACAGCCTCGACGAATGCCTGATCGTCTTCGATGAGTTCGAGAAGACCTTCCCCGCCGGGCGACGCGGCCTCGCCGACGGTCTCAACCGCCAGAACCAGTTCCTGTCGCTGTTCGACGGACTGTCGTCGCGCAAACGCATCTACTGTCTCTCGGTGAACGATATGTCGAAGGTGAGCACCTACCTCGTCAACCGGCCGGGTCGCTTCCACTACCACCTGCGATTCGACTACCCGGGCCCTGATGAGGTCCGCCAATACCTGGTCGATCAGGCTCCGGGCGCTGACCCGGAGGAGATCGAGAACGTCGCCCTGTTCTCCCGCCGAGCACGGCTGAACTACGACCACCTCCGCGCGATCGCCTTCGAACTCGCGCAGCCGGACGCGCTGTTCTCCGAGATCGTCGACGACCTGAACATCCGGACGATCGAGCCGAGCACGTACCGCATCGAAGCGCGCTTCCCCGATGGCAGGATCTGGTCCGACGAGGTGGAGATGAATCTGTTCGAGCGCGGCGATGTCGGCCGGACGTTCGAGCTTCGCAATTCGACCCGCTCGATCTTCGCGTCGTTCATGCCACGAGATCTCGTCTTCGAGCCGGATGGCGGCATCTTCGTCCCGATCGATCGACTCGACCTGCTCGGCGACGACGACGAAGAACCCGAGGTCTACCCCACGACGGTGAGCCTGGCGCTCGTCGGGCAGTCCGACCACGGATTCGGTCTCTGGCCGACGACCGAGATCCGCTCGAACTCTGGCGCGATCGTCAGTCGTTCGTCTTGACGCGCCTGTTCACCTCACGCGTCGCGGAGAACTTCAGCACGGTGTAGTCGGTGACCTCACCGGCGCCGTCGTCCTTGCCGAACTGCACTCGGTGCCCCTTGTGATTCTGGGGATAGAACTTGCCGAAGTTGGTCAGCGTGACGGTGTTGCCCTGGCTCACGAGGTCGAGCAGCTCATCGATCATGGCGTTGTAGGCGGTCTGCGCGGCGAAGACCGAGATCCCGCCGCGTCGTGCGAATCGCTGCACGAACTCGCGCTTGCTCACGCGGTTGGCATCCAACGTCTTCGATGTGCTCATGATCTTCGTCCCCTGTGTGTTCGCCCGTCACCGAGCTGCTTCGCTGTACCCCGACAGCCAGCTCCACGGATCGTCGAGTCCCATCTCGACGACACCGGGTTCTGTGAGGCCCCAGCCCTTACCCCTCAGACACTAGTGCTTGTTCCTTCGTATCTGCGGTGAATATCAGATTTCGCTGGTTCGCGAGTCCCTTCACCCTCCGAGGAGCGCGCGGATCGGATGGTCCTGGTCGTCGAGGATGACCTGCGCTGCACGGCCCGTCTGCGGGTGGACGACGATGGGCGCGCGCAGATTCACGTGGACGCCCTCGTCCGAGGGGTTGGCGATGACGAACATCCGAAGCACGTCGGTGTCGGCCGCACCGATCTCCGCGCGGCTGCCGGCGGGGATCCGCGGCGCGTATCCGCGGCCGACCGCAGCGGCATCGAGGAGGAACAGTCGGAGGTCGGCATCCAGTGCCCGGAGGGCGTACAACCCCTCGGCCCCGGCGATCGTCACGAGGGTGAACGCCGTGTACGGGCTCAGACCGGGCATCGCAGTGGTGAACTCGATCGTGACGGCGGTCGGATCGGCGGTCGTCACGGTCATCGCAGGAACTCCAGAAGATTGGTCTGCAGCGACGTGGCGGTCACCTGCAGAGCGGATTGGAACACGAGCTCGGCGGACTGCAGGCGCACGAGCACTTCGAGGCTGTCGACGTTCTCGACCTCTGCACGACGTGCTTCCAGGTCGGTGGACGCCGCGAGGTTCTGCGACGCGGCGCGCTCGATCTGCACCTGACGCGCCCCGGTGGTTCCGCGGGCCGCGACGACGTCCTTGAGCCGTGCGTCGATGTCATCGAGGCGCGGGCCGACGTTCACTCCCGCTCGGAGCTCGGTCGCGATGCCCTCGAGAAGCGCGAACGCGCTGCTCGCACCGACACCGAACGCCTGCGAGCCGTCGAAGTCGACGCGGACGGTCTCGTTGTCGCTGATGCGTCGACGCACACCGTCTCCCGCACTGCCGTTGAATGCGAAGGTTCCCGGTTCGAAGGCGGCGCCCGAATCACTGGTCCCCGCGAAGACGCTCCGGCCGAGCACGGTCGTGTTCGCCTGGGCGAGCAGCTCGGCGCTGATGGTCTCGAGCTCCTGCGCGATGGATTCGCGCGCGGTCTGGCTGAGCGCGCCGGAGTTCGCTCCCTGCGCGGTCAGGTCGCGGGCTCGGTTGAGCAGGTCGGTGCTCGCGCCGAGAGCGGTGTCGACCGTGGTGACCCAGGCCATGCCGTCGCTGAGGTTGCGTGCGTACTGGGCGACCCTCGACTGTTCGCCGTGCACACCGAGGGTCGTCGCTGCGGCAGCGGGGTCCTCGCTCGGCGAACGGAACGCCCGCTGCGATGCGGCCTGGTTCTGCAGACGCTCGCGATCGGCGAGGTTGGTCTGCAGCGTGCGCAGCGACTGCTGCGTCATGGTGCTGCTCGTGATGCGTCCGATCATGTCGACTCCCCAGTCAGCGGCCGACGAGGCCGGTTCGGTTGATCAGCAGGTCCAGCGCCTCATCCATGGCGGTGAGCACGCGGGCCGCTGCCTGATAGGCGGTCTGGTAGGTGAGGAGATTGATGGTCTCCTCGTCGCCGTCCACCGAGGCGTTCGACTGCTGGGCCGTCACAGCGGCGACGGCCCCCATGTCGGCGATGTCCGCACGCTGCAGGTCTCCGGCGACCGTGACCGCGAACCCGGTGACGAAACTCGACCAGACCCTGCTCGGTCCGGTCGCCGATGCGCCGAGCGTGCTGATGCGATCGGCGATCGTGGTGTCCTTCGCGCCGGCGCCCGGTGCGGCAAGCGCCAGCTGATCGAGGCCGGTCGGCGCCACTCGAAGGCCGAGGGCCGCAGGACCGCTCGTGTCGAGCGCGAAGAAGTCACCCCCGGCCGCGCCGCTCGCTGTGACACCGGTCCGGTGGATGTCGTTGACAGCCGCGGCCAGCGCGGTCGCTGTCTCGTTGTAGGCGGCGGCGACACTGGCGAGCGAGCCGCCATCCGTTGCGGGAGCGAGTGCGCTGATGGTTCCGCCGATCACACCGCCACCGATCGCGACCGGGAGGTCGGATCGGTCAGCCCAGGCGACGGTGATCCGGCCGGCATCCTGGATCTCCCGCGGACCGCTGACGACGAGTGCACGGCTGCTGTCTCCCGACACGAGCGCATTGCCGTCGACCCGCACGGTGAGCGTGCCGTCGGTCTCGACGAGCCCCTTGGCGCCGACCGCGGTCGACAGCCGCTGGGCGAGCACGTTGCGCTGATCGATCAGCTCGTTGGCGTTGCGCCCGGACTGCAACGCGTCGCGGATCTGGCCGTTGAGCGCTGCGACCTGCCCGGCGACGGCGTTGACGTCGGCGATGTCGCGGTCCACCTGGCCGCGCAGATCGGTCCACTGCCCCGCGACGGACTCGTATCCGGCGGAGATCTGACCGATGAGCACCTGCGCGTTCGTGAGCACGACCTGCGCCGCAGCCGGCTCCGGGGTGTTCGCGAGGTCGGACCATCCGGACCAGAAGCGGTTCATGTTCGCCGCGAGTCCGGCCTTCGTCGGCTCGGCCAGCATGCTCTCAACCTGGCCGGCCGCTGCCGCCCGTGCGCTCCAGAAACCGGAGGTCGAGAGTGCGTCGCGCACCCTGGCGTCGAGCACCGCGTCGCCGAGGCGCGCGACGCCGGTCACGTTCACGCCGCTGCCGATGCCGAGCCCGCTCTTCCACAGACCGGTCTGCCCTGGGCCCGACACGGGAGCCTGATCGACCCGCTGACGGGTGTAGCCCGTCGTGGTCTGGTTGGCGATGTTCTGACCGGTGACGGTCATTCCAGCGCGTGCTGCGTTGAGGGCGGATTCCGCCAGACGAAGACCTGCGAACGACGACATGGTCACCTCACATCCGGGTGTCGAGCAGACGGGCGTCGCCGTCGCGGACGACGTCGCCGGAGGGGCTGTACTCACCGGTCGGCACACCGAGCCCGGCGATGGTCTCCTGGGTGATGCGGATCGCCGTGCGCAGCCGCTGCTCGTTGATCTGCTTCATCTGCTCGATCTCATCGGCCAGTGCGGTCATGGTCGTCAGATGTCCGGTGAGGACCTCGCGCCATCCGTCGTCCGGTGCCGCATCGATCAGGTCGCGGAGCGTCGTCGCCTCCGGCGCACCCCACTCGTCTGCGGTCGCGATGACCAGGGCGTCCCTCGAGAGCGCGACGGTCGGCATGGCCGCGAGTACCCGCTCGATCTCGGTCGATGCGTGACGGATCCAGCGATTGCGTCCCGTCGCCAGGAGCATCTGCTGCTCGTCGAGCTTGAAGAGCAGCATCTCGAGCAGCTCCCGCTCCCGCAGGAGCTGCATGCTCAGATCATGGGCGGCCACAGTACGTCACCTCGTCGGGTCGAAGCTTCCATGACAGGAACTCCCGCCACACACACGACTATCGCGACAACGCGGAGGGCAGTAACTCGGCCGACATGGGGAGAACTCCCCATCGACTGCGGTCAGGGCGCAGCGGTCAATCGTCCGAGGGCGCCGAGGAGAGCGTTCTCGGCCGTATCGTCGGATGCCGTCTGCACGGCTTCCTGGTTGGCATCGCCGACCGCGAGCACGATCTCCGCGCGGTGGATGCGCATGTCGCGCGGGGCGTCGATCCCCACCCGCACGCCGCCGGGCGTCACCGCCAGGATCGTCACCGTGATGTCGTCTCCGATCACGATGCTCTCGTTCGCGCGCCTCGTCAGCACCAGCATGTGAATCCGCCTTCCATGGCTTCGGCGCGTGCACGCCATCCTGTTCACCAAGCTAGTGCATAGCCTCGTAAACGAGCGGATTCCAAGCGCTACCCCGCGGCACTCGGCAGCGAGGACCTGGTCAGCCGGACGACCCCGACGACATCGGTGGCGAGTCCGCCGGCACCCGCCTCGTCGTACGACAGCACCGGCAGCCCAGCGACCTGGGGGGCGATCATCCGCCGCACGGCCTGACGCAGCGACGGTGCGCACACGAGCACCGGCTCGGGGCCCACCTGATCGAGCTCCGCGATCGTGCGGCGGACGTTCTCGAGCACCTGCATCGTCGCCTCGGGGGTCAGCACGATCTGCGGGAGCCCCTCGACGACCCGCATCCCCTCGAGCATCTGCTGCTCCAGCATCGGCTCGAACATCACGACGCGGATGCGTCCGTCCTCGGCGAACCGCGCCGCGATCGCCGGGCCGAGGGCCGCCCTCGCCGCGTCGATCAGCCCCGGCGTCTCGGTCGACGTCTTGCCGCGCAGCGCGAGCGCCTCGTAGATGCGGGAGAGGTCGTTGATCGGCACCCGCTCGGCCAGGAGCCCCGCGAGCACGCGCTGGATGCCCGCGAGCGAGAGCACCGCTGGGGTGAGCTCCTCGACGGTGGTCGGACTCGTCTGCTTCAGGTGCTCGGTGAGCTGACGCACGTCCTCCAGCGAGAGCAGCCGGTGCGCCTGGCTCTGCACGATGTCGGACAGGTGCGTGATGATCACGCTGGCGCGGTCGATCACAGTGGCGCCGGCCATGTCGGCAGCGTGCGACATCTCGGTCGGCACCCACTTGCCCTCGAGTCCGAACACCGGATCGACCACGACCGTGCCCGGCAGTTGGTCGAGCCCTGTCCCGATCGCGAGCACGTGGCCGCGCGGCACCGAACCGCGCCCCACCTCGACGCCGGCGATGAGGATCGCGTAGGTCTGCGCAGGCAGCTCGATGTTGTCCCTCGTGCGCACCGGGGGCATCAGGATGCCGATGTCGAGCGCGAGCTTGCGTCGGAGCGACTTCACCCGGGTGAGCAGGTCTCCCGCTCCCCCGGACGCCAGGTCGACGATGTCGGGCGAGAGTGAGATCTCGAGCGCGTGGACGCGCATCCGGTCCATGAGGTCGTCCGGCCCCTCCGTGCCGGCGTCGACCGCCTCCTGGTGCTGGGCATCGGCCTCGATCGCGGCCTCGCGATCCTCATTGGCCTTCACGCGGGAGGCCGCGAACAGCAGCACTGCGCCGATCCCGGCGAAGACCAGCAGCGGCATCCCCGGGATGAAGCCCATCGCGATCGCGGCGAGTCCGGTGATCACGAGCGCATTGCGCGACTGCAGCAGTTGCTTGGCCGCCGCCTGGCCCATCTCCGCTTCGACGTTCTCGCGCGTCACGATCATGCCGGTGGAGACGGCCATCAGCAGCGCGGGGATCTGGGTGACCAACCCGTCGCCGATGGTCAGGATGCTGTAGGTCTCCAGCGCATCGCCCATCTCCATGCCGTGCTGCACCATGCCGATGACGATGCCGCCGACGAAGTTGATGATCACGATCACGATGCCGGCGATCGCATCGCCCTTCACGAACTTCGATGCACCGTCCATCGCACCGTAGAAGTCGGCTTCCGCCGCCACCTCGGCGCGACGTCTGCGCGCCTCGGTGTCGGTGATGAGCCCGGCGTTCAGGTCGGCGTCGATCGCCATCTGCTTGCCTGGCATCGCGTCGAGCGTGAACCGCGCGCCGACCTCGGCCACGCGCTCCGCGCCCTTGGTCACGACGACGAACTGGATGACGGTGAGGATCAGGAAGATCACCGCGCCGATCACGAGCGAGCCGCTGATCGTGATCTGCCCGAAGGCCTGGATGACCTGCCCGGCGTGGGCCTCGCTGAGGATGAGGCGGGTGGATGCCACGTTGAGCCCGAGCCGGAACAGCGTCGCGACCAGCAGCAGGCTCGGGAACACCGAGAAGTCGAGCGGCTTCTTCACGAACATCGCGGTGAGGAGGATCAGCAGCGCGAAGGAGATGTTCACGACGATGAGCACGTCGAGCAGCGGCGTCGGGATCGGCACGATGAGCAGCAGGATGATGCCGACGACGCCGACGGGTACGGCGCCTTTGGACAGCAGCTGACCGATCATGGAGGTGACCTTCTCGTTTCGGTTCGGTTCGGTTCGGGGACGGTTCGGTTCGGGGATCGACGTTCAGAGGCCGCGTTCGCGAGTGCTCGCGAAGGGCATCGTGTGGGTGCCGCGGGCCGTGCCGCGACGTTTCAGGTGCTCGATGAAGGCGAGCACCTGGGCGACCGCGGTGTAGAGCTCCTCCGGGATCTCCCGGCCGATCTCGCACGCGGCGTGCAGGGCGCGTGCGAGCGGGATGTCGCGCACCATCGGGACGCCTGCGGCCTCGGCTCGCTCGCGGATCTTCAGCGCCACGATGCCGGCGCCCTTGGCGACGACTCGCGGCGCAGACTTGCCCGGCTCGTACCGCAGCGCCACCGCGACGTGGGTCGGGTTCACGAGCACGACATCGCTGTCGCTGACGGCCGCGATCATGCGGTTGCGACTCATGGCGAGCTGGCGAGAACGACGCTGCGACCGCACCAGCGGATCGCCCTCGCTCTTCTTGTGCTCGTCCTTGGCTTCCTGCTTCGTCATGTGCGTGTGCTTGCGATTGCGGCGCATGACCACCGCCACGTCGATCGCCGCGAGCAGGATGCCGACGACGACTGCGACCTGCAACAATGCGACCGCTCCCCCTGCGGCCTGTTCGAGCAGCCACGTGATGGTGTGGCTGCCGCTCGCCATGAGCACCGGCACGAGCCCGGAGACGACGATCCACAGCGACAGACCGATCGCGGCGGTCTTCAGCAGTGCCTTTGCGCCCTCCCAGAGCGCCTGCCGCCCGAAGACGCGTTTCAAGCCGGTCACGATGTTCAACTGCTCGGTGCGCATGGTCACACCCCGGAGGTGGATGCCGCCCTGGGCCACGGCCGTCGCGGTGGTCGCGAGCAGCACGACCAGCAGCAGCGGCAGCAGGATGCCGCCCATCGAGCGCAGCGCAGCCCCGAGCACCTCGACGGCCGCGCCGTCGGTTGGGTGCGTCGCCACCGGTGCGACGCGCAGGAAGAGCTCGGTGAGCACCTGTGTCGCCGAGGCGATCGCCGGCAGCGACATGACCGCCGCCGCTGCGATGCAGACCCACGCGGTGAAGTCCTGGCTCCGGCCGATCTGGCCCTTCCGACGAGCCTCCTTCAGGCGACGATCGGTGGTCTTCTCACTCCGTTCGCCGGTGTCGCTCTCACTCATCGGGTCACCCCCAGCAGCAGTCGGGCGGCGTCATCCGCGATCGCGGCGACCACGCCCGGCAGGGCCGCGTAGACGAACCCCACGAGCAGCAGCGTGAGGCCGATCTTGATCGGGAAACCCATCGCGAACGCGTTCAGGGCCGGGGCGACCCTGGTCACGAGCCCGAGGCCGACGTCGGCGAGGAAGAGCACGATCAGCAGCGGCCCCGCGATCTGCACGGCACTGAGCATCATCTGCGTCGTCGCGCCGACGAGCGCTTCGGCGGGGTTCGCGAGATCGATCATGCCGCTGACCGGGATCGCGTCGAAGGAGCGGAACAGTCCGCCGAGCACGAGTTGATAGCCGTCAGACGCGAACAGCAGCACGATCGCCGTCATCTGGAACAGGCGGGTGAACTGCGCGCCGTTCACGGCCATGCCGGGGTCGAACGCCTGCGCCAGCTGGAATCCGCCGAAGGTGTCGACGAGGTGGCCCGAGCCCTGGATCGCGCTGAACAGCAGCATCACGAGGAAGCCCAGCAGCGCCCCGGTGAGCGCCTGGCCCGCCAGCGCGAGCATGAATCCGCCCGTGTCGAGGCGCTCGTACCCGGCGGTGACGACCGGCGACACCGCGAGGGCGAGTCCTGCTCCCAGCATCGCGCGGATCCGCATCGGCACCGTGCCGTGGCTGAACGGCGGGGCGATCACGAGGAATGCGGTGATCCGCACGCACGCGAGCGCGGTCGCCTCGAGCCAGGTGAAGTCGATCGGGATGTTCATCAGCCGCCGTTCAGCAGCGACGGTATTCGCGCGAACAGCTCATTCGTGAAGGCGATCATCTCGGCGATCATCCAGTGCCCGCTCACGAGCAGCGCGATGCCGACGGCGATGAGCTTCGGCACGAACGAGATGGTCATCTCCTGCACCTGCGTGATCGACTGCAGCAACGAGATGGCGAAGCCCACCACGAGTGCCGTGATCAGCAGGGGCGCGCAGAGCTTCGCCGCGAGGATGAGCGCTGCCTGACCGATGTCGATGACCGCCTCGGGGTTCATCCGCCACCCCCGTTGTACGACTGCACGAGCGCCGTGATGACCATGCCCCACCCGTCGATCAGCAGGAAGAGCAGGATCTTGAACGGCAGCGAGATCATCACCGGCGGCAGCATCATCATGCCCATCGACATCAGTGCGCTGGCGACGACGAGGTCGATCACGAGGAACGGCACGAAGATGATGAACCCGATCAGGAACGCGGCGCGGAGCTCGCTCAGCATGAACGCCGGCACGAGGGTCTGCAGCGGGATGCTCGCGGCGTCCGCAGGGTTGTCCATCTGGGCGGCTCGGTACATCAGTGCGATGTCCTCTTCACGCGTGAACGCGAGCATCCACTCCCTGAGGGGCTGCTGCGCGAGCTCGAACGCCTGGCCGAAATCCACCTGCCCGTCCGTGAACGGTGCGACCGCGACCGTGTTGATGTCGGTGAGCACCGGCCACATGATGAACAGCGTCAGGAACAGGCTGAGACCGGCGAGCACCTGGTTCGGCGGGATGGAGGGCAATGAGAGGGCGTTGCGGGTCAGCGCCAGCACCACGAAGATCTTCGTGAAGCTCGACATCATCAGCAGCAGTGCGGGCGCCACGCTGAGCACCGTGATGCCGAGCAGCGTCATGATGCTGTCGGACGGCGTGCCGTTGATGCCGTTGATCGTCACGCCTTCGCCGTCGTTCGTCTCGGACGGCAGGACGGATGCCGCGGCGTGCGCACCGGTGGCGCTCCAGCACACGAGCAGCACCGAGACGACGAGGGCGACGGCGAGCAGGATCCAGACGCGCCTGTGCGTCGGCCGCGCGCTCGCCGGCAGCGCTGCGACGGGGGCGGTTGCGGGCACGGGGGCACTCCGAAGATGGGAGACGTGGCCGATCCGTAGCCAAGAGGTCGAGCGATCCGTGCTCGATCGGGACTATCGCGACATCGAGGACATCGCGTAACCGGCGTGCGCCGGTCGGAATCCCTCAGGCGACCGACTTCAGTGGGCGCTCCGCATCGTCGAAGATGCCGAGATCGTCTGCCGAGGATGCGTCGTCCCCGCCAGGGTCAGCCGCATCCGTCACGTCGAACGCCTCGAGCTCCTCGGCGGGCAGTGGGGCCTCCTGCGTGTCGACGACGCTGATGCCGTGCTCGGTGACGCCGAGCACGTAACGGATGCCGCCGAACTCCGCCACGACGAGCTGCGCCTTGGCACCGATCCCGGAACGTGCGACGACCGTGATCTTCTCCTGGCGCGACCTCGCGCTCCTCCCCTGCGTGGCACGGCCGCGGCGCAGACCGCTCATCCGATCGAGCTTCTTCGGCAGCAGCCCGGACAACGGATTGTCGCCCTTCGCACCCGCCTTCTGGAGCCGCCGGCTGAGGAACAGCAGCAGGCCGAGCACGGCGGCCAGCGCGACGATCATCCGCAGCGCGACGAGCACGTCGTCCATGCTCAGACGCTCTCTGCGCCGTCGAGGATGCGCTCGACACGGATCGCGAAGTCTCCGTCGGCGACGACGACCGTGCCGTGGCCGATGAGCCGTCCGTTGAGCTTGATGTCTGCCGGCGACCCCGCGGCACGGTCGAGCTCGACGACATGACCGGGTTCGAGCGACAGCACGTCGCGCACCGGCATGCGTGTGCGGCCGATCTCGACGACGAGTTCCATCTCGACGCCGGCGATGCGGCTGAGCCGCTGCGGGCCGGTGGATGCCGCTGCAGCGCGGTCGCCGTCGATGCGCACCGACGCGCGAGCAGCGATCGTGCCTGAGGCATCGACCAGATCGAACACCTGCGTCCCCGAAGCCGTGAACACCTCGGCAGCGCCGACCAGCTCGCCATCGCCGAGCGATCCGGTGCCGAGCACGATGGCGGCGGCCTCGAACACGGGGTGCAGGCGGTCGACGAGCGCCGCGCCCCCGGAACCGTCCTCGAGGTGGCTCGGGTCGACGACCTGGATCGCGATGCGCGCGCCCGGCGTGCCGATGAAGGTCACAGCGACGGCCTCGCCCGTGGCGCCCGGATCGGTCGACGACGTCGGGATGACGGGATAGCCGAACGGCAGCTTGCCTGCGATCGCCGCAGCGATGGCCGTCTCGTGGAAGGTGCTCATCAGTGGGTCTCCTCGTGGGTGGTCGTGATCGTGCAGGCGAGGCGCGAGCCCCTGCTGCCCGGCGTGGCGCGGGCGATGCGTGTCTGGCCCGCCATCAGTTCATAGGGTGTCGTCTCGGGGTGCGGCAGCCGCAGCAGGTCGCCGGGCGCGAGGTCCAGGATCTCGCCGGCACCGATCGTGATCGGCGCGAGGCGCAGCGTGATCTCGAGCGGCGTGCTGTGCACCTGGTCACGGGTGTGCACCGCGCCGCGGGCCGCCGCGGCATCCGCCCCCGAAGCCGCGAGGCGATCGACGACCGCAGAGGCAGGGAGCATGACCGAGGCGACGGTCTGCGTGTCGCCGAGGCGCATCGTGTATCGGGCGACGATGACAGCGGCCGACGCCGCGATCACCTGCAGGTACTGCGGGTTGTAGTGCACGCCGCCGAACATCGGCTCCCCAGGCAGCAGCGTCCCCATGCTCGCGGCGAGGTGCTCGAACGTGCCCTCCATCAGATTGCGGATGAGCGCCAGCTCGATCGGCGTGAAGGTGCGGGCCTCCGGCAACGAGGTGCTCCGCCCGCCCATCATCTGCACGACCCAGAGCAGAGCGCTGTCGAGACCGAACTGCACGACGCACGGCTCGTCCCGGTCGGCGAAGGAACCGGCGACCATCGCGGTCGTGCTCGGCAGCGTCTGCGCATACTCCTCGTAGGAGACGAGCTCGACGCTGTCGAGCGACAGGTGGGTGCGCACGCGGATCTTGGCGGTCAGCTGCGACGACCAGAGCCGCGCGAACGACTCGAACGACGCCTCGAGACGACGGATGCTGTCACGGCCGAGCTGCGCCGGACGACTGAAGTCATACGCGGGATACCGGCCGGCCGCATCGTCGATCACGGTGGCTGCGGTCATGGTGGTCTCCTCGGAGATGGTGGACACGGTGCGTCAGCTCGTTCCTGCGGCTTCGGCGAGGGCAGGCAGCAGTGCGCGCACCTGGTCCTCCTCGTTCGATTCGACGACGATGTCGACGCGTCGGTTGCTGGCGAGGGCTTCCGGACTGTCGCCGTCCACGAGCGGACGGGTGTCGGAGAACGCGGTGGCCTTCACGCGGGCGCCGGCGATGGTCTCGTGCTCGACCAGGAAACGGGCGACCTGTGTCGCCCGACCGCCGGAGAGCTCCCAGTTCGTCGGGTACGGGTCGGCGGCGAGGCGTCGGTCCGCATGCCCCTCGACGCTCACCTGGTTGTCGACGGTCGCCAGCACATCGCCGATCGCATCGAGCACACCGTCGGCCTTCGCGGAGAGATCGGTGCTGTTGTCGCCGAAGAACGTCTCGGCGCCGACCAGACCGACTTTGAGCCCGCGGTCGTCGATCGCGAACGAGACCGTGTCCTGCAGGCCCTGTGCCGCGAGCGATGCCCTGATGCGCTCGCGCAGCCCCTCGAGCGACTCGTACTCCGCAGCGGCACGGGTCGTGAGGTCGGCTTCGCCCTGCTCGTCCTCCATCTCCGGTGGGATGACGAGTCCCTCCGAGATGTCAGCGCCGCCAGTGGTCGTCTCCTCCTGCCCGAAGCCGGTCGCCAGACTGTTGGCGAGCAGCTCGAACTTCGTCTTGTCGACGTTCGACACCGCGAACAGCACGATGAACAGACACATCAGCACGGTCACCATGTCGGCGTAGGAGACCGCCCAGCGCTCGTCCGGCTCGTCATGCGCGTCGTCCTCGTGTCCACGGCGGCTGCCACGACGGGCAGTGCTCACCGTGGCTCCTCCGCGCCCTTCGGGTCGGCGCCCTTCGAGTCATCCGTCTTGCGGCGCTTCGGCTTGACCGTCGACAAGGCCTCGAGACGCTCCTGCAGCAGGTGCGGCGCGCTGCCGGACTGGATCGCGAGCATCCCCTCGCTGACGAGCGTCATGCGCTCCAGCTCGACGGCGCCGATGCGGCCGAGACGCCCGGCGATCGGGTTCCAGATGAAGTTGGCTGAGAGCAGGCCCCACAGGGTCGCGACGAACGCGGCTGCGATCATCGGGCCGAGGTGATCGGGTTCGTCGAGCTTCTCGAGCACGTGCGTGAGCGAGACGACGGTGCCGACGATGCCGATGGTCGGGGCGTACCCGCCGAGCGAGGCGAAGAACTTCGCGGCGATCCGATTGCGCGACGAGGTCGCGGTGATCTCGTCATCCATCATCATTCGCAGGTCTTCGGCGTCCGTGCCGTCGGCGAGAGCCTGCAGCGCCTGCCTGGTGAACTCGTCCGGTGCGCCGTCGAGTTCCTGTTCGAGGGCGAGGAGCCCGTCGCCACGCGCCTTCTCGGCGTAGCCGACCAGGAACGGGATCACCGCTTCCGGGGTGGACTTCGGCCCGCGCACCATGCGGCCGAGGCTCGCGAACGCCAGGCGCGTGTCGCGCAGGGTGTGGCTCGCGATGCCGACGCCGATCGTGGAGCCGAGCACCAGGATCATCGGGGCGGGGATGAGCAGGGCCTCGAAGCTCGCGCCCTCCATCGTGATCATCGCGACGAGTGCGCCGAACGCGAGGAAGACGCCGATGAGGAATGCGGGATCCACGGTCAGACCTCCGTCTTCCGGCCGAGCGCCTGCGCAGCGTCGAGCACCCGCGCGCGATAGGCGACGATGAGGTCGACGATCACGTCGAGCCCTTCCTGCACGACGTACACGCCGCCGTCGACCATGTGCAGCGTCGTATCCGGCGATGCGTGCACGCGTTCGATCAGGTCAGGGTTCACCGCGAACCGGATGCGGTCGAGGCGGGTGACGATGATCATCGGATGGGTCTCCGGGCGTGGGACGAGAGGCGGGGCAGCCCCGACTATCGCGACGCGGCCCGCCCCGGGTAACCAGGACGGGCCGCGTTCGCGGGGTGCTCCCGCTCAGCTGCGGGCGATGCGTCAGCGCTTGAGCTGCGTGAGCTCCTGCAGCACTTCGTCGCTCGTGGTGATGATGCGGGCGTTCGCCTGGAAGCCGCGCTGGGCGACGATCAGGTTCGTGAACTCCTGCGACAGGTCGACGTTGCTCATCTCCAGCGCGCCGGAGACGAGACCGCCGAACCCCGCCTGCCCCGCCTCCCCGATCTGCGCGCCGCCGGAGTTGACCGAGACACGGTAGGCCGTGCCGCCCGCCTTCTCGAGCCCCTCGGGGTTCGCGAACGTCGCCATCGCGATCTTGCCCAGCGTCTGCGTCGCGCCGTTGCTGAACGTGCCGACGATCGAGCCGTCTCCGGTGATGCTGTACGACTTGAGCGTTCCGGCCGCTGCGCCGTTCTGCTCCGTCACGGCGACGGTCGACAGGCTCGCGTAGCCGGTGACGGCACTGAGGTCGACCGTGACCCCGCCGGCGGCCAGACGGAGTCCGGTGCCGTTCTGCGTGCCGTCGGTGAACGCGAGCGCACCGGTGGCGCCGCTCTTCGGCTCGGTGACGTTCCAGCCGGTCGTCGACTTCGTGAACGTCAGGCTCAGCGTGGTCGGAGTGCCCTGCGCGTCGAACACGGTCACGTCGCGGACGAGCTGGTCGCCGACGGCGGCGGTCGACGGCAGGTTGCCGGTGACGGTGGCACCCGTCGTGGCCCTGGCCGGGGAGACCGCGTCGAGCGGCAGCACGATGTTCCCGATCGCCTGGCCGGTGTTCACGACACCGTTCTGCGCCGACCAGCCCTGCACGATCGCGCCGTCGGCGGTGACCATCTTGCCGGTCGGGTCGAACGAGAAGCCGCCGGCACGGGTGTACAGGGTCTCCCCGCCGGAACTGACCGCGAAGAAGCCGTCGCCGGAGATCATCAGGTCACCGCCTCGACCCGTCGCCTGGGCCGAGCCCTGCGCGAAGTTCGTGCGAACACCGGCGACCTGGACGCCGAGTCCGACCTGAGCGGGATTGCGGCCGCCGACCTGGTCGTCTGGGATGCCGGGGTTGCCGATGAGCTGCGACAGCGAGTCCTGGAACACGACGGACGAGCCCTTGAAGCCGGCGGTGTTGACGTTGGCGATGTTGTTGCCGGTCACGTCGAGCATGGTCTGGTGCGAACGGAGGCCGGAGATGCCTGAGTAGAGCGAGCGAAGCATGGGGATTCTCTCTTTCTGGGTGCGGTGGGGATCAGGCTGCGGCGGGGTCGCTCGCGGCAGGGGTGGATTTCGAGGTGATGCCGGTGATGGCATCCAGGGCGACGGTCTTGTCGCCGATGGTCACCTGCGGGACGGGACCGTCGAACGACACCTTCGTGACGGTGCCGGTGATCGCCTTGCCGTCGGCATCCTTGTAGCTCGCCTCCTGGCCGATCAGCGCGGTGGCCGCCTGACGCATGCTCAGGGCGAATGCCTCGGTGCCGGTGGCGGTGAGCGCCGTGAGCTGCTCCATCATGGCGAGCTGCGTGGTCTGCGAGATCATCTCGTTCGTGTCCATCGGGCTCGACGGATCCTGATGCGTCAACTGGGTGACCAGCAGCTTGAGGAACACCTCGCCGTCGAGCACCTGCTTGCGTGCTGCGGGGTCGGTGGTGCCTCCGGTGTGGATCGAGGTCGGGGCGCTCACGGCTTCGACGGTCATAGGTGGGTCCTCTCAGGCGAAGATGTCGAGGCCCTCGCCGGAGACGGCGCGGGTCGTGATCGGAAGGATGCTGGGGATGCCGCCGGCGCTGCTCTCGGCGGCGGGATGCCCGCGCGTGTCCGCGCGGCCGCGCTCGCCGGGTGCCTGCTCACCGCCCGCACCGCCGCTCCCGGGGTGTGCGCCGCGATCGGGGGTGCTCGCGTCGGATGCGGTGGCGGTGGGTCCGAGTGCGAGACTCGCGTGCGGCATGACCGCGGCGAGATCGCGGCGGAGGTCGGTGACGATGCTCCGCAGCGCGTCGCGTCCGGCGTCGGTCGCGCCGAGGAGCTCGACGCGCACCTCGCCGCCCGCGCTGATGTGCGCACGGACGGTCACCGGGCCCAGGGTGTCGGGATTCACGGTCATGGTGAGCTGGTGGCTGCCGACCGGACGCTGGATGATGCTCAGCACGACCGGTGCGACCTGGGCTGCGACGGCGCGCGGCACCGCGGCTGCGGCATCAGGGGCAGTGATGATCGGCGTGCCGGTGGGCGACACGGGTACGGCTGGTGCGGGTGCGGATGCCGGCGGCGTCTGCGGCAACGGCACCGGCGGCGCGGACTGGTCCGGACGCGCGCTCCCGTCCTTCTGCATCGGCAGCGCAGCGGCAGCGACAGGCAGCGCACCGGAGTCCACAGAGGTCCGCGAGTGCAATGACGCAGGCGTCGGCTGCGCGTGAGCGGCGGGTGCAGCGTGAGCGACCGGAGCCGCCGCTGTGGCGGGTGCGGCGACCGGAACCGCCGCCTCGGCCTCCATCACCTTCGTCGTGTCCGCCATCGTGACAGGATGCGCGGCCGCGACCGTCTGCGCAGCCTCCGGGGTCGCACCCTCAGGTGCGACGAGGCGTGGGAGCGGTTCGACCGGCGGCGCGATCGGCGGTGCTGCGAGCACCGCGCTCGCAGCCGACAGCCCGGCATTCGACCCGAGAGGTCCTTCGTTCCCCGCATCGATCGCGACCTTCAGGTCTGGTTGCTCCGCGGGCACCGCGACGTCGGTCGGTGCGGCGATCGCAGCATCCGCGGGCAGGACGATGTCGCCGCCGACGTCGAGCATCCGCTCGGCCACGGCCAATGCGGCCCCGAACGACGCCGCCGCACCCGCCGCCTGTCCGAATCCGCCGCCGTCGGGTGCGCCGCCGAGCAGCGCCGCAAGCCCCGGCGCTGCAGCGGCGTTCGCCGTCGCGACCGCACTCATGCCGATCGCTCCGCTCGGAGGCTCCGCACGACCGCGATCTCGTCCAGTGCCACCTGCTCGGCATGCTGGTCGGCACGCAGGCTGTCGACGCGGTGCGCGCCCTCCAACCGTTCGAGTCCCTTGAGCTCACGGCGCGCTTCGACGTGCGAGGCCTTCGCCTCCGCCTCCTCAGCGCGGCGCATCTCGGTGAGCGTCTGCAGATCGCTCAGCGCGCTGCGCCCGGCGGCGCGGGCTGCAGCCATCGCGAGCATGGTCTGCGCGTCGTCGACCTGCGCACTGATCTCCGAGAGGCTCACGATCGCGCCCTGCTCTGCATCCTCGGCCTGCAGCCGAGCCGAGGTCGTGCGCGACAACTGTTCGGCGGCGACGCGCTCCTGGGCGTCTCTGACGCGCAGGAGTCCTGCCAGGGGGAACGTCATGGTGTCAGTCCTCCGAAATCGGTGGTGAGGGCGGCGAGGCGCCGCCAGGATTCGTCTGCGTCCGACAGATCGTCCATGCGCTGCGTGAGGAACCCGCTGATCGCTCCCTCGTTGGCGATCGCGGCATCGACGAGCGGATTCGCGCCCACTCGGTACGCCCCGATGTCGATCAGGTCGTTCGCGCTCCGCCGGGCAGCCAGCACGCTGCGCAGCGTGACGGCATGCGCTCGCTGGTCTGCGGTGGTGATCTTCGACACGACGCGTGAGATCGACCCGAGCACGTCGACGGCCGGGAAATGGCCGCGCACGGCCAGTGCTCGGTCCAGCACGACATGCCCGTCGAGGATGCCTCGTGCGGCATCAGCGATCGGCTCATTGTGATCGTCACCATCGACGAGCACGGTGTAGAGGCCGGTGATCGATCCGACCGGTCCGGTCCCGGCACGCTCGAGCAGTCGGGCGAGCACGGAGAACGTGGACGGCGGATACCCTCTGGTCGCCGGCGGCTCCCCCGCACTGAGTCCGATCTCGCGCTGCGCCATCGCGACGCGGGTGAGCGAGTCCATCATCAGCATGACGTTCGCGCCGCCCTCACGGAACCGTTCGGCGATCCGGGTGGCGACGAAGGCCGACCGCATCCGCACCATCGCAGGCTGATCCGAGGTGGCGACCACCACGACCGAGCGCGCCAGGCCCTCGGGTCCGAGATCGTCCTCGATGAACTCCCGCACCTCACGGCCGCGCTCGCCGACCAGGGCGATGACGGTGACGTCGGCCGTGGAGCCACGCGCGATCATCGACATGAGCGACGACTTCCCGACGCCGGATCCCGCGAACAGGCCGAGACGCTGACCAGTGCCGACCGGGGTCATCGTGTCGAGCACGCGCACCCCCAGGCCGAGCTGGGTGTCGATGCGCTGGCGGTGCAGGATGCTGGGGGCGTCATGGTCGAGCGAGACGAAGTCGACATCGCGAACAAGCGGGCCCTTGCCGTCGATCGGCCGACCGAGCCCGTCGAGCACGCGCCCGAGCAGCGACCGCCCGGTCGGCACCTGCAGGCGAGCACCGGTGTGGAGCACCTTGGCGCGGGCCGTGATCCCGTCGAGCGGCCCGAGCGGCATGCACCGCGCGGCGGCACCGTCGACTGCCACGACCTCCGCGTCGACCGGACGCCCGTCCGCCATCTCGATGCGCACGCGATCGCCGACGGCCGCATCGATGCCGACCACTTCCGCGCCGAGGCCGAGCACTGCCTTCACCGTGCCGGAGCGCTCTGGCCGCGCCGCATCGATCGCGCGCCGCCACGACGCGGTCGCGACGCTCACGCGAGCACCTCCGCCGACTGACCGCCGCCACCGCTGAGCGCCGCACCCGCCCGGGCGAGCGCCTGCACGATGCGCGTGTCGACGGCGCCGTCCTCGACCTCGACGATCGCACCGCCAGGGTCGACGGAATCCGACTCGGCGAACCGGACGCCGTGCAGGGCCGCCGCGGCATCCTCGTCCTCACGCAGGATCGCAGCGTCCTGTGGGCTGAACACGACCCGCGTCCACCGCTCGACCGGCATCTCCGCGAGCGCGCGACGCAGCGCGTGCGCTGCCGACCGCGCCGGGTCCGACACCTCGACGCCCAGGATCGCCGTCGCGAGCTCGAGCGCGAGCTCCTCGATCCTGTCGGCGGCGAGCATGCTGAGCTCGCCCATCCGCTGATCGAGCGCTGCGGCCGACGCCTGCATCGCGCTCAGTGCCGACCCGCGCTGCGCGAGGTACGCCGTGCGATGCTGCTGCATCCGAGCATCGTCAGCCGCCTGCTGCACCAGTGCTTCGTCGAGCGCGGCTCGGCGCCCCTCCGCGAAGCCGTCCGCATAGCCGCGCGTCCGCGCCCGGTCGGCCGCTCCGCGGAGATCGGTCGGGGTCTCACCCACTCGCGGCACCACCATCGGCGTGAAGGCGGTGCCGGCGACGGCCGTGTCGGTGAAGGAGGCGTCGGATGGCGTCATTCGATGAGCTCGTCCTCGTCCTCACGGGAGATGGTGATCTCCTCAGCGGCTTCGAGCTCACGGATGATGCGCACGACCTCGGCACGCGCCTCGTCGACCTGACGCACGCGCACCGAGCCGAGCACCCGCGCCTCCTCGGCGAGGTTCTCCTGGTTGCGCTCGGTCATGTTGCCGGTGACCTTCGCGGTGATCTGCTCGTCCGCGCCCTTCAGCGCGAGAGCCAGCACGCGCAGATCGATGCCGCGCAGCACCCGCTGCGCATCGCGATCCTCGAGACGCGTGAAGTCGGCGAACGTGACCATCCGGCTGCGGATGTCCTCAGCGAGGGCGAGATCGCGTCCTTCCAGACTCGCCAGCAGCGCCTTCTCGAGCGCGGTGTCGGAACGGCTGATGATCTCGACCAGGGGCTGCACGCCGCCGATCGATTCGTGGTTGTCGCGCATCGCGAAGACGCCGGTGCGCGAGCGCAGCGAGTCGGCGACGATCGAGATGGCCTCCTGCGTCGCCGTTCCCATGGTCGCGATCGCCTGGGCGACATCGGTGCGCAGCGGGTCCTGGAGCGCTGTGAGCACCGCGGCCGCACGGTCGGCTCGGAGGTTCGCGAGGACCACTGCGACGGTCGTCGGCAGCTCGCCCTCCAGAATCGTGGCGAGCTGCGCCGGGTCGGCCGCGTTGAGGAAGTCGAACGACACAGCACCCTGCGACATGACCCGCCCGACCATGCCCACAGCCTTCTCACGACCGAAGGCGGTCTCCAGCAGTCCGGTCGCGAGATCCTGGCCGCCACGCGAGGGCACCGATCCGCCGGTCGCGATGCGCTTGAACGCACCGAGCGCCTGCGCTGTCGAGGCAAGATCGACGCCGCCGAGCTGCGTGAGTTCCGCGGCGAGCAGCTCGGATCGATCCTCGCCGAGGAGGCGGAGCACCTCGGCGCCGGCCTCGCGGTCCATGTTCAGGAGCACGATGGCCGCCTTGCGCAACCCGGTCATCTCGACCAGCGCGACCGCGGCCGCCGGGGCGACGGTCTGCTCCGCGGCATCCGTCCTGGTGTCAGGCGTGTCGATCTGCGCGCTCATACGGTCGCCTCATCCATCAGGCTCGCCAGCGCAGTGGCCGTGGCTCGGGGCTCGCGCCTGGCGATGTCGTCGATCTCACGACGTCGCCGCTCCACGAGCACCTGATCCAGCTCCGGCTCCTCCTCGATGTCGAGCAGGGCCGTCGGCGCGACCTGCGGGAACAACGGAGCGGTGATCGCCTCGCGGTCCTGCAGCCCCTTGAGCGACTTGAGCTTCTGCTCCTCGTTCTCACTCAACGTGGACAGGTACTCGATCGGTCCGTCCTCGGTGTACAGCACCCGGCGCTTCATGCGCTGACGGATCGAGAAGAACACCACGAGGATGATGACCGCGAGCAGGATCGACCCGCCGATGATCACGGAGCGGAGCAGCTCCTGCTGGAACTGCGCCGCGCGCTCGGCCTCGGCGGCCTGCAGCGCGGTCTGGGCAGCGGTGGCGCCGCCGGTCGCGAATTCGACGAACTCCACAGCGATCGTGTCGCCGCGCTCCACGTCGATCCCGGCGGCTGACGCGACGAGCGCCTCCACCTGGCCGGCGGTCACGCCCGTCACGGATCCGCGGTTCAACGCGATGCTCACGGTCTGACGGGTCACCTCACCCGCCGGCGTGATCGTCTTCTCGGTGGACTTGTTCACGGCGTTGTTGCTCGACGTCTCCTCGGATTCGTAGGAACCATCGCCAGCGCCGCCCGGCACCGCGATGTTGTCCGGACCGAGCACGCCCGTGCCTGAGCCCTGGCCGCCGGTGTAGCTCTCGGTCTTCGTCTGCTCGTTCGCCCGCAGGTCGCCCTCCGGTGCGGTGTACGTCTCGTCCATGCGCTCCGACGTGGAGTTCGCGACATCGGCGGCGACCGTCACCGTGGCGTTCCCCGGTCCGACGATGGTCTCCAGCATCCGGCTCACCGATGCGGCGACCCGCGCCTCGTGCTCGGTCGCCTGCTTCGACGAGCTGCCTGTGACGCCGGAGCCGACCGCCGAGAGCACCGTGCCGTTCTGGTCGGTGACGGCGACGTCCTCCGGGGTCATGCCTGGCACTGCGGCGCTCGTGAGGTGGATGATCGCCTCGATCTTCTCGTCGCTCAGCGTCGAGCTGTTCCGTGTCTTCACGAACACCGACGCGGTCGGGCTCTGCTGCTCGGAGACGAAGACGCTCTCCTCGGGGATCGCGAGCTGCACGGATGCCGTCGAGATGCCGTCCATCGCGCTGATCGTGCTCGCGAGCTCGCCCTCGATCGCGCGCTTGTAGGTGACCGACTGCTGGAACTCGCTCGCCGTCACGCCCATCTTGTCGAGCAGCGTGTACCCCTCGCTGCTGTCACCGGGGAGGCCGGCGGATGCTGCGGCGAGCCGCTGCGAGTACACCTGATCGTCCGGCACGAGGATCGTCGCGCCGCCCTCGGTGAGCTCGTAGCCGACACCGGCGGCCTTCAACTGCTCGACGACCGCCGAGGCGTCGCTCGCACTGAGACCGGTGAACAGGGGGCTCATCTGCGGCTTGCTCAGCCACGTGCCGAGCGCGATCGCACCCATCACGAGCAGCGCCACCCCGATGATGGCGATCGTGCGCTGGGCGACCGAGAAGCCGGAGACGATCAGCTTCACGCGGTCGAACGAGTTCGTGAGCACTTTCGGCACGATCAGGCCTGCATCCGCATGATCTCGTTGAACGCGGAGACGCTGCGGTCACGCACGGCGACGACGAGGTCGAGAGTGACGCCCGCACGGGCGGAGGCGATCATGGCCTGGTGGATGTCCTGCAGATCGCCGGTGACGGCCTGCACGGCGAGGTCGTTCGAGGTCGACTGCAGCTGCTGGAGATTCTCCACCGCGCCGGAGAGCGACGTGGCGAAGGCTCCGGCACCCGTCGAGGAGCCCGTGGCGTCCGGGCCGGATTCGAAGCTGAGGGCGCCGAGCGGCGAGACCCCTGCGGCGGAGATGGCGTCGATCGGGGTTGACATCAGTTGCGTCCGATCTGCAGCGCTGCCTCGTAGGTGGTCTTGGCGCGGTCGACCACGGCGGCGTTCGCCTCGTAGCCGCGCTGCGCGAGGATCAGCATGCTCATCTGATCGCCGAGCTCGACGTTCGGGTACTGCACGTAGCCGTCCTCGTTCGCGTAGGGATGCTCGGGGTCGTAGACGAGCTTCGCTTCGGCTTCCGACTCGACGACGCCGGCGACGGAGACGCCCTGCCCGTCCGCCCCCGCTCTCACGGTGACGAACTTCTCGCGGAACGCGCCCTCACCGGCCGGGGTCGCCGTGTTCACGTTGGCGATGTTGTCGCTCAGCGCGTCCAGCCACTTGCGGTGGACGTTGAGCCCGGTGCCGGCGATGCCGATCGCGTCGAAGGTCATGCGGACGCCTGACCGATCGCCTTGGTGATCGAGGCAGCCTGGCCGCCGATCGCCTGGCTGGCGAACTGGAACCGCAGCACCGTGTCGATGTTCGACAGCGTCTCGGTGTCCAGATTGACGTTGTTGCCGTTCAGCCGGGTGGGCTCCAGCGACCGCTCGACGGTCGCCTGGACCGTGCCTGAGCCACCGTCGACGGCTCGACGCAGCTCATCCTCGAACTGCACCCGCTTGGCCTGGTACCCGGGGGTGTTGATGTTGGCGATGTTGTCTGCGATCGAACGCTGACGCAACGCCAGACCATCGAGCGCGCTGATCAGCGCGGAGGAGGTGACGGACTCGAGCACGAGGGCACTCCGGGAGGTTGATGGAGAAGCCGATCCGTGGCCAATCGTCGAGCGATCCGTGCTCGTGGTCGACTATCGCGACGCGGCGCGATTCCGTAACCGAGGACTTCCGTCGATTCGCCGTTCAGCCTTCGACGTCGAGGTATGCCGGGGTGTCCTGCGGGTTCGTCGGCACGCGTCGCAACGCCGCGAGTTCGCGCGCGACGTTCGCCCTCGAGGTCATCAGCCCGCCGATCATCAGCTGCTGGCGGGCGAGGACTGCTTCGGCACGCTCGCGCAGCTCTTCGGGGACCGGCCCTGCCGGCGGCTCGAACGGCTGGGGGTCGAGCTGCTCGTCTGCGGCATCCAGGGCTCGCTCGAACTGGTCGAGCACGGTCAGCCAGGCTGCGAGGTTCTCCGGCACGGTCGTCAGGCCAGCGCCGAGGCGGGCGCCGGCGCCGTCGCCGAGGTCAGCGCCGCGGCCTGGTGCCAGGCCTCACGCAGCGGCGCGATGAGTTCGCGGCACTCGGCGGTGGCCGCCGGGTCGCGTGAGATGTTCGCCGCGATCAAGCGGCCGGTCAGGTAGGTGTAGACCGCGCGCAGGTCGGCAGCGCCGTCCCAGGCATCCGTCAGCGATGCGCTGAGCTCCGCCACGATCTGCTGCGCGTGGGTCAGCTGGGTGCCAGCCGCGGTCCAGTCGGACGCATCCTGCGCTGCCGCCGCACGATCGATGTCCACGAGCAGTCGGTCGTAGAGCATCGTGAGCAGGCGCTCGGGCGACGCCGATGCGACCTGCTGCTGGAGGTACTGCTGCTTCGCGCGTTCGAGCGAGGTGAGAGGCATCGTCGGGGTCTCCTAGCGAGTGCGAGCGGTGATGAGGGTCAGCTGGGTCACGACGACGAGGTCGGCGTGAGCCCTGCGAGCTGCGAGGCGAGCCAGGACGACTGGGACTGCAGCTTCGAGAGCTGCACCTCCAGCTGCGAGTAGGTGCGCTCGAGTGTCGCTCTGCGCTGCTCGAGCCGGATGTCCCACCGCTCCACCTGGGTCTTGAGCGTCTTGACCTCGGATTCCTGACCGGTGATCCGCTGCGTCAGCAACCCGTCGTACTTGTCGGAGTACTTGTCCGTGACCGCCTCCAGGCGTCCGGCGAGGCCCGCGAACACGGCCTGCGTCTTCTCCGGGTCGTCGGCCAGCGCCGCGGCGAACTTCTCCGCATCGAAGGAGAGCACGCCCTTGTCGCTGATCGAGATGCCGATCGTCGAGGGCGAGACGCCGTCGACCGGGTACTGCACCGCGTCTGCCAACGCCGTGCGGAGATTGCGGACCGTGCTGTCGCCGGTGAACACGCCGAGCGTGGTCTTCTCCCCCACGGCGCCGACGGTCGCCTTGGAGCCGTTGTCGATGCGGACGAGCAGAGCGGCGATCTCCTTGACGAAGGTCTCGGCCTTCGTGGTCTGCGCCTTGGCGTCGAGCGCGACGGACACGACGACCGGGTCGGCACTCGCCTTCGTGACGGTGACGTCGATGTCCTCGCCGATGCTGATGGTGTTGCTGGCGCTGGTCAGGGTCTGCTCGGCTGCGGTGCCGGCGAACAGACGGATGCCGGCGTCGGCGCCCTGCGTGAGGACCGCGGCACCGAGTTCCGTGGCGACGTCGGGGGCGGTGCCGGCCGCGACATCCGCAGCCGTGCCGCGGTGCAGCGTGAACGCACCGGCCGCACCGGTCTCGACGGCGGTGAGCTGGACGCGCGAGAGCGGCTTGCCGTCGGCATCCGTTCCTGCCGGGACGACGGTGGCGGTGACGCCCGCCTTCGCCGCGTTGATGGCCTTGGCCAGGTCCTGCGGGGCGCCTCCCACGGGGGTGATCGACTTCTGCGTGCCGTCGGAGGCGACCAGGGTGAATGCTCCGCCCCAGGCTTCGGCACCGGCGGCAGCCGTGATGACCGAGTGCGAGGTCGCGACGGCATCGACGACGATGCTCGTCGAGAAGGCGCTGGCCCTGGCACCGGCGACGACGGTCACGCTCTCGGACGACGCGGTCGCGGTGAAGGCTGCGAGCGAGGTCTGACCGGCCGCGGTCTTCGCCTTCGTGACGAGGTCCTGCAGCGTCTTGTTCAGCGACTGCAGGTTGGTGATGATGGCGCCGCGATCGGTGATCTTGTTCGTGATCAGCTTCTTCGGGATCGCCGCGACGTCCATCAGCGCGGTGATGAGCTCATCGGTCTTGAGCCCTGATACCAGTCCGTCGAGTTTCATCCTCGGATGCCTTCTGTGCGATCTGTCTGTGCGATGCGGGTCGAGTTGTCCTACAGGAAGGCGCCCGGGCGGAGATCACCCCGCCCGGGCGCCGAGCGCGCCTCAGGCGCAGCGACTCAACGGAGCAGCTGCAGGACGCCCTGGCCCGACTGGTTGGCCTGCGCGAGCATGGCGGTGCCGGCCTGCTGCAGGATGTTCGCAGCGGTGTACTTGACCATCTCGGCCGCCATGTCGGTGTCGGCGATGCGGCTCTTCGCAGCAGACAGGTTCTCGGCCGAGACCTGCAGCGAGTTGATCGTCGACTCGAAGCGGTTCTGCACCGCACCGAGGTCGGCGCGAGCCGAGGAGACGCTCTTGATCGCCGTGTCGACCGTGGTGATGGTCGCAGCCGCCAGGGTGGGGGTCGCGAATCCATCGGTGGTGACGATGGCGGTCTTGAGGTCTGCCGCGAGCGTCTTGATGTCGGCGGAACCGAGGTTCACCGAGATCTGGCTCGAGGCAGCGCCGTCGGCACCGACCTGGAAGCTCAGCACGCCGTCGCCCGCAGCACCGGCCGAAGCATCCAGCAGCTTGATGCCGTTGAAGTTCGTGGTGTCGGAGATACGCGTGAGCTCGTCGACGAGCTGGGTCACCTCGGTGGTGATGGCCTTGCGGGAGTCGACGTTGTTGGAGTCGGATCCTGCCTGGACCGCGAGGTCGCGGACACGCTGCAGGATGGAGTGGACCTCGGTCAGCGCGCCTTCTGCGGTCTGGATCACCGAGATACCGTCCTGCGCGTTGCGGGCTGCGACGTTCAGGCCGTTGACCTGCGAGCGCAGGCCCTCGGAGATGGCCAGGCCGGCGGCGTCGTCGGCTGCGCGGTTGATGCGCAGGCCGCTCGAGAGCTTCTCGAGCGACTTCGAGACGTCGTTCTGGTTGGCGGACAGGTTGCGGTACGAGTTGAGCGCACTGACGTTGGTTGCGATCTGAAGACCCATGAATATCCTCCGTGGTTATGGGACCGAATGCGGGCCCATCCGTGGGCCTGCACATCCGACATTCGCGACAGGCGGGGCCGGCGTAACCACCGGTGCGCAAGATTCCGAGGGTCGTGTCACACCACGGCGAGGAGCTGCGCCGATGCGTCGCTCCTGTCGCCTCTGCCCGGCCCGAAGAGCGTCTCGAAGAACTCGGCCTTCGCCGCGGTGGATCGGTCGCCCGCGGTCCCGTTCTCCCAGGCATCCATGGCCTCGCGCATCAGCATGAGTCCGCGGGAGCGCAGCTTCGAGACGTAGGCATGGCTGACCTGCAGCTCTTCCGCGAGATCCTTGACCATTCGGTCTTCCAGGTAGATGCCGCGGACGACGTTCTGCATCGCCGCCGGAAGCGCATCCACGATCCGGTTGACCATGGCCCGGGTCTCGGACTGCTCGACCGCGTACTCCGGAAGGATCACGCTGTCAGTGAGGTCCACCGCCTGGCGGCCGGTCTCGAGATCGAAGTGCTCCTCGAAGCTCGTCGCAGTCCGCACCATCCCGTCGAGCCGACGCATCTCGGTCACTCCGTCGACCGTGAGGCCGGACTCTCTCGCGAGTTCGGCGACCGTCGCCGCACGCCCCGTGCGCGCCAGCACCGTCTCCTCCGCGACCCGGAGCCGCTCGATCTTGTCGCGCGCACGCTCGCCTGCGGGGTCTGCCCGTCGCATCTCCGAGAGCATCGCCCAGTTGATCTGGCTGCTCGCGAACGCTCCGAACGGGATGCCTCGAGCGGGGTCGTATGTCAGCGCCGCGCGGGCCAGCCCCAGTCGTGCCGCGGAGAGCAGGTCGTCGATGTCCACGTGGGTCGCCGACCGCGCCTTCTCGACCGCGAGGAACGTGGCGAGCGGCATGTTGTCCCGCGCGAGCCTGTCCGGCGAGACGGACGACGTGTCAGCCCTGTTGGAATCAGCAGATTCAGCAGAATTACTCAGCAATGCGGCTCCGTGTCTATAACGCCTGTTTTACGAGTGAAGTTAGCATGTTCAACACGTTTATGAGTGGAAAATGCTTCAATCGTTGCCAGCCGTGTTCGCGCATCGGCTGCGGCCGACGCGCAATGGTCGTGGGCATCCCGAGCGGTTTCGACAGGTGCGCACGCGACCGACACCGTCCTAGACTCGGTGCGTCACTGCGCGGACCGGCCTTCGCACGCAGGAGGACGCGTCTCCCCCAGTCGACGGGCCTGCCTCACCGGACACAGGAAAGAGGACGAACATGGCTGTGATCTCCCGCGGGTTCGGTGCACGACGCAGAGCGTCCGATGAGCGGCTCCCGCCCGGCCAGTACGTGACAGAGGACTTCCCCGTCCTGTCGGCCGGACCCACGCCTCGGGTCCCCACCGAGAGCTGGGAGTTCGCGATCGTCGGCCTCGACGGCATCCGGCGCACCTGGTCATGGGAACAGCTGCACGCGCTCCCCGTCGACACCATCACCACCGACATCCACTGCGTCACGCGCTGGTCGAAGCTCGGCACCCGCTGGCGGGGCGTCTCGCTCGACCACCTGCTCGCGGACGCCGGGGAGGGCGCGTTCACACGGGTCTTCTCCTACGGCGGCTATACGACGAACGTCCCGCGCGCAGACCTGTCCGGCGGGAAGGCATGGATCGCGTTCGAGTTCGAGGGAGCACCGCTCGGCGCCGAGCACGGCGGCCCCGCACGTCTCCTCGTTCCGCACCTCTACTTCTGGAAGTCGGCCAAGTGGGTCCACGGACTCGACATGCTGGCGACGGACGAACCGGGATTCTGGGAACAGAACGGCTACAACATGTACGGAGACCCCTGGAAAGAGGAGCGGTACTGGTGACGCCGTCGTCACCGTGGCTCCTCGCCAGAGTCGTGGAGACCCGGCAGGAGACTCCCCACGGGCGCGTTCTTCGCCTGCGCGTCGACGGCTGGCCGGGGAACATCGCCGGGCAGCATGTCGACGTGCGTCTCACTGCTGAAGACGGCTATCAGGCGGTGCGCTCGTACTCGCTGGCATCCTCCGGTGAATCCGACGTGCTCGAACTCGCGGTCGACGAGCTTCCCGACGGCGAGGTCTCCCCGTACCTGGTCGAGGATGTGCGCCCCGATGACGAGCTCGAGGTGCGCGGTCCGATCGGCGCCTATTTCGTGTGGACTCCCGATCACCCGGGACCCGTGCAGCTCATCGCCGGCGGGTCGGGCATCGTTCCGCTCGTCGCCATGGCCAGAGTCCACGCCGACGCCGCCAGCCGTGTGCCGATGCGGATGCTGTACTCGGTCCGCTCGCCGGACGACGCGTTCTACGCCGAGGAGTTGACCCGTCTCGCCGGCGGCGAGGGCTTCACCGTCGATTGGGCCTACACACGGTCGGCCCCCGTCAGCGTCGCGAGACCGGCCGGGCGGGTGGATGCGACGATGATCGCCGCCTCCACGATTCCCGCGAACGAGAGTCCATCGGTCTTCGTCTGCGGACCGACAGGATTCGTGGAGGCCGTCGCCGATCTCCTCGTCGCCGCCGGGCACTCGCCCGACCGCATCCGCACCGAGCGCTTCGGAGGTGCCTGATGAACGCCACCCACCCTGGTCATCACACGAGCGTCGACGGCAACGCCGCTGGCGGAGTCCTGCTCGAGATCTTCGGCAGGGACATGACCGCAGCACTCGCGACCTGCCGACACTGCGAGCACGAGGCCGCGCTCGCCGACGCGGTCGCCGAGATGGACCAGGCCGGCGTCATCCTGCTCTGCCGCGGATGCCGCCACACCCTGCTGACCTCCCTGGCGTCGGAGGGCGAGCGCACGCTCGATATCGGCGGACTCAGCCGACTCCGGTGGTCGTCTGAACCGCTCTCGACCGCCTCGGTCCACGGCGCCGCGCGATCGAGACTTCATGACCACGCAGGCACGACGACGATAGGAGACCGCGGTGAGCGACATCGATGAATTCATCCGTGCGGACATCCCCCCGTCCGGAGACGGGTGCGTGGAGTGCGAGCGCTTGGGCTCCTGGTGGCTGCATCTGCGACGATGCGCGTTCTGCGGCCATGTCGGATGCTGTGACGACTCCCTGCACAGACACGCGACGAAGCACGCGCACGACAGCGGTCACCGCGTCATCCAGAGCTTCGAGCCCGGTGAGGAGTGGTTCTGGGACTACACGACCGAGACAGCGTTCGAAGGCCCCGTCCTGGCGCCTCCTCGCGCGCACCCGCGGTCGCAGACCACACCGGGCCCTGCCGACCGGGTACCTGCCGACTGGGAAGGGCAACTCGCCGGGAACGCATGACACCGCCATCGTCGTGACACGTACCGACTGCGCGGCCATCTCACCGGCTCTCTGCTGCGGTCTCCGCCGCGTCAGGAGGACTCGGGGTCGGCCTCGAGGAGTTCTCCCGCTCGCTCAGGCGAACGTCTCGGCCCGTTCGGCGGCGGACCCCACTCGCCCTCGGATGAAGAAGACGAGCACCAATCCGGCGACGATGACGATGATGTTGCCGGTGCCGGCGATCGAGCCCAGGCTGCTTTCCGCGGGGTACTCCGTGTGGATGAAGATGCTGGGGTCCGTGCTCGCGTGCAGCAGGATCGGCGCGATGATCGTGCCGGTGACGCGCATTGCGAGGTACATCAGGATGCCGAAGAAGAACGTGTACACGAGCTGGAAGGCCGTGCTGGACAGCGGTGCTCCGCCGAACGCGTTGCCTGCGTGCATGAATGCGAACAGGCCGGCCGAGGTGAGCGCCACGGCGATCTCCTTGTGACCGGCGTCTCGCATGATCTTGACCACGTAGCCACGGGTGACGACCTCTTCGGCGAACCCGACGAAGAGTCCGGTGAGCAGCCAGGTGAACACGAAGTCCAGGGGTGCCTTGCTGTAGTCGACGCTGAGCATGTGCAGGATGTTGAACACCAGCACGACCGCGATGGCGATCCACATCCACCCGCTGCCACGGATCGGCTGCCGGGCGAACAGGCCGCGGAGCCACCCGACGGACGCACCGAAGATCACCAGAAGGATGCCGCCGCCGAGGATCGGCAGCGCGAAGAAGATGACGGTGAACGCCGCCGTGCCAGGGTCATCGCCCGCGAATGGGACCAACGGCAGCACAGCGAACGACAGCGCCTGGAACGCGATGAAGTACACCACGACGAGGAGGACGGCCTTCCACCAGCGCCCGGTATTCCAGAACCTCGCCCAGGCAGATCGACCGGTCACATCACTCATCACGTATCCCACCCGAGCCGCCGGTCGGCTCACAGCATCAACATAGCGTTTCCCGGGCGTCGGGCCAGGGACACCAGGGGTGCGAGAAGCGAAGGCGGCACGCCAGAACCCCGAGCCGATCGCATCCGGTCGATGCTGCAGATTCGAGGTGGGCCCTGCCGGGATCGAACCGACGACATCCACGGTGTAAACGTGGCGCTCTACCAGCTGAGCTAAAGGCCCTGGTGCTGGACAGTCTATCCGGTGCCCGATGCGCGACGCTGTCGTGGAACAGGGCTAGGCTGAACCAGGCGCGCGTTGTGCACAGCCGACAAGGCTGCCCGTGTCGCTTCCCGTTTCCTTGGCATGACCTGCCAGCTTGACGAAAGGCTCCACCCGTGACCGTTCACGATCAGGATCCATACTCCCAGGGCCCCCAGGACAGTGATCCGGAAGAGACCGGCGAGTGGCAGCAGTCGCTCGATGAGCTGGTGGATGCGAAGGGCCACGGTCGTGGCCGCGAGATCATGCTCAGCCTGCTCAAGCGCTCCAAGGAACTGCACCTCGGCGTACCGATGGTCCCCACCACGGACTACATCAACACCATCGCGAGCGAGAACGAGCCCGAGTTCCCCGGCGACGAGGAGATCGAGCGCCGCTACCGCGCCTGGATCCGCTGGAACGCAGCGATCACGGTGCACCGCGCACAGCGCCCCGGCATCGGCGTCGGCGGCCACATCTCGACGTACGCCTCGTCGGCCGCTCTCTACGAGGTCGGCTTCAACCACTTCTTCAAGGGTGCGGACAACCCCGGCGGCGGCGACCAGATCTTCATCCAGGGCCACGCCTCCCCCGGCACCTACGCCCGCTCGTACCTCGAAGGTCGCCTGAGCGAGGACCAGCTCGACGGATTCCGCCAGGAGAAGTCGCACGCACCGCACGGCATCCCCTCGTACCCGCACCCTCGTCTGATGCCGGACTACTGGCAGTTCCCGACCGTGTCGATGGGCCTCGGCCCGATCAACGCGATCTACCAGGCGATGTCCAACAAGTACGTCGAGAACCGCGGCATCAAGGACACCTCCGCCTCGCACGTCTGGGCCTTCCTCGGCGACGGCGAGATGGATGAGGTCGAGAGCCGCGGACAGCTGCAGGTCGCAGCGAACGAAGGCCTCGACAACCTGACCTTCGTCGTCAACTGCAACCTCCAGCGCCTCGACGGCCCGGTGCGCGGCAACGGCAAGATCGTCCAGGAGCTCGAGTCGTTCTTCCGCGGCGCCGGCTGGAACGTCATCAAGGTCGTCTGGGGACGCGAATGGGACGACCTGCTCGCCCGCGACACCGAGGGCGCACTCCTCAACCTCATGAACGTCACCCCTGACGGTGACTACCAGACGTACAAGGCCGAGTCCGGCGCGTACGTCCGTGAGCACTTCTTCGGCCGCGACGAGCGCGCCGCCGCCCTCGTCAAGGACTACTCCGACGACGAGATCTGGAACCTCAAGCGCGGTGGGCACGACTACCGCAAGGTCTACGCCGCATTCAAGGCAGCGACCGAGCACAAGGGTCAGCCCACTGTCATCCTCGCGAAGACCGTCAAGGGCTACGGCCTCGGTCCGCACTTCGAGGGCCGCAACGCGACCCACCAGATGAAGAAGATGACGCTGGACAACCTCAAGACGTTCCGCGACGCGATGCACATCCCGATCTCGGATGCGCAGCTCGAGGAGAACCCGTACCTGCCCCCGTACTACAACCCGGGCCCCCAGGACGAGACGATCCAGTACATGCTCGAGCGTCGTCAGGCACTCGGCGGCTTCCTGCCGGAGCGCCGTTCCACGCACGTCGGCCTCTCGCTGCCGGATGACAAGGCGTACGCGCTGCCCAAGAAGGGCTCCGGAACGCAGGAGATCGCCACGACTATGGCGTTCGTCCGTCTGCTGAAGGACCTGCTCCGCTCGAAGGACTTCGGCCACCGCATCGTGCCGATCATCCCCGATGAGGCGCGCACCTTCGGCATGGACGCGTACTTCCCGACCGCGAAGATCTACAACCCGAACGGCCAGCACTACACGTCGGTCGACCGCGAACTGCTCCTCGCCTACAAGGAGAGCCCGCAGGGCCAGATCGTGCACGTCGGCATCAACGAGGCGGGCGCCCTCGCGGCGTTCACCGCTGCCGGCACGTCGTACGCGACGCACGGCGAGCCGCTCATCCCGGTCTACCTCTTCTACTCGATGTTCGGGTTCCAGCGCACCGGTGACGCCCAGTGGGCAGCCGGTGACCAGATGGCGCGCGGATTCATCATGGGCGCGACCGCCGGCCGCACGACGCTGACCGGTGAAGGCCTGCAGCACGCAGACGGACACTCGCACCTGCTCGCCGCGACGAACCCCGCGACGATCTCGTACGACCCCGCGTACGGCTACGAGATCGCGCACATCGTGCGGTCTGGCCTCGAGCGGATGTACGGCGGCGACCACGAAGACCCGAACGTGATGTACTACATCACGCTCTACAACGAGCCCATCGTGATGCCGGCTGAGCCGGAGAATGTCGACGTCGACGGCATCGTGCGCGGTATCCACCGCGTCTCGGTCGGCGAGGGCGACGGACCCCGTGCCCAGCTCTTCGCATCGGGGGTCGGACTCCCCTGGGCTCTGGAGGCGCAGGAGCTGCTGAAGAACGACTGGGGCGTGATCGCTGACGTGTGGTCCGTCACCTCATGGACCGAGCTGCGCCGCGACGGCCTCGCCGCCGACGAGCACAACTTCCTGCACCCGGAGGAGGAG
This sequence comes from Microbacterium oxydans, assembly GCF_000956525.1. Classification (GTDB taxonomy): domain Bacteria; phylum Actinomycetota; class Actinomycetes; order Actinomycetales; family Microbacteriaceae; genus Microbacterium; species Microbacterium oxydans_A. Next base: position 287,020 of record NZ_JYIW01000026.1, on the reverse strand, counting down.
CCCCACACGGCGTACCTCACCCAGAAGCTGCAGGGCGCAGAGGGTCCGGTGGTCGCAGTCAGCGACTTCATGCACGCGGTGCAGGACCAGATCCGCCCGTGGGTTCCGAACCGCTTCGCCACGCTCGGTGCCGATGGCTTCGGCTTCTCCGACACGCGTGCCGCTGCTCGTCGTTTCTTCAAGATCGACGGTCCTTCCATCGTGGTCCGCACCCTGCAGTCGCTCGCCGAAGACGGCGTCGTCGACCGCTCGCTCGCGGCCCAGGCGATCCAGAAGTACCGTCTGCACGATGTGAACGCCGGCACCAGCGGAAACGCGGGCGGCGAAAGCTGAGCCCTCGGTGACAGGTTCGTCTTCCAGCGGTATGGACAAGACCGCGACGCTCACATGGCTGCGCCGGATCTCCGGCGACATCGCCTCGGTGACGATCAAGCGGCTGGAAGACACCCTCCCGTGGTACGCCGACATGCCACCAGCCCGCCGCTCCGCGGTCGGGCTGGTGGCCCAGGCCGGCATCACCTCATTCATCCAGTGGTACGAGGACCCGACCTCGACGCCGTGGATCGCGGCCGACATCTTCGCAGCGGCCCCCCGTGAGCTGCTGCGCAGCGTCAGCCTGCAGCAGACCCTCCAGCTGATCCGGGTCACCGTCGAGGTGACCGAGGAGCGCGTCGCCGGCAAGGGCAACGACCTCCGCGAGGCGATCCTGCTCTACTCGCGCGATGTCGCCTTCGCCGCCGCAGACGTGTACGCCCGCGCGGCCGAGGCCCGTGGCCTGTGGGACGCCCGCCTCGAAGCCCTCGTCGTCGACTCGATCCTCACCGGAGAGGCCGACGAGGAGCTGCCCAGCCGTATCGCCGCGCTCGGCTGGCACGGACACGGCGAGGTCGCGGTGCTCGTCGGCACGACTCCCCCGCAGTTCGATGTCGACCTCGTCCGACGCACGGCTCGCAAGCTCGCGGTCGACGTGTTGATCGGCGTGCAGGGTTCCCGCCTCGTGCTCGTGCTCGGGCGCGCCAGGGTCGCCGGCCACGACACCGAGGAGGTCGAGGACGAACTCGGCTTCCAGGAGATCGCAGCCCGCCTCGAGCCGTCGTTCGGTCCCGGGTACGTCGTGCTCGGACCGGAGGTCGTCGCCCTGGTCGATGCCAGCCAGAGCGCACGCGCCGCCCTCGCCGGATTCGCGGTCGCTCGCGCCTGGCGCAGTGCCCCGCGCCCCGTCGAGGCCGACGACCTGCTGCCTGAGCGCGCACTCGCCGGCGACCCGCTGGCCAAGCAGACGCTGATCGAGCGCATCTTCCGCCCGCTGCAAGCCCATTCGACCGATCTCGTGACGACGCTGTGGAGCTACCTCGACAACGGACGCTCGCTCGAGGCCACCGCACGCGAGCTCTTCGTGCATCCGAACACCGTGCGCTACCGCCTGAAGCGCGTCAGCGAGGTCATCGGCTGGGATGCCACCGGCCCCCGAGAGGCGCTGATCCTGCAGACCGCACTGATCCTCGGTTCGATCGGTGCGACCGAGCAGACTCGCCGTCGACCCGCCCTTCGTCGCCCGCCGCGCTGACTCGGATCCGATTCGCTGTGCGCCACACACAAGGCTTTCGCACAATCTTGTGATGGATCATCCACCGTTTGCGAGCATTCATTGGCAGACTGGTCTGGTGATTGTCGTCGTCTGCCCTGGTCAGGGCTCGCAGACCCCCGGTTTCCTGTCCCCTTGGCTCGAGCTCGACGGAGTGGCTGATCGCCTCGCCGCGTACTCGGAGGCCGCCGAGGTCGACCTGCAGCAGCACGGAACGGAGTCGGATGCCGACACGATCCGCGACACGCGCATCGCGCAGCCGCTGATCGTCGCGGCATCGCTGATCGCCGCCGACGCATTGCATGCTCGTGCAGGGCGAGCGGCAGACGGCATCGCGGGGCACTCCGTCGGCGAGATCGCCGCACTGGTCGGCAGCGGCGTGATCGATGCCGAGACCGGCATGCGTCTGGTCGGCATCCGCGGCCGCGCGATGGCGGATGCCGCGGCGCAGACGCCCACAGGCATGAGTGCCGTGCTCGGCGGCGACGAGCAGGCCGTGCTGGCCCGACTCGCCGAACTCGAGCTGTCCCCCGCGAACTACAACGGCGGCGGCCAGCTGGTCGTGGCCGGTGCGCTCCCCGCCCTGGCGGCGTTCGCCGAGGAGCCGCTGAAGGGCACCCGCGTGATCCCGCTGCAGGTCGCCGGCGCCTTCCACACCGCATACATGGCCTCGGCCGTCGCCGCGCTCAAGGATGCCGTCGCCACGGTCACTCCGCGCGACCCCCAGGTCACCCTGTGGACCAACCGCGACGGCTCGACGGTGTCCGACGGCGCGACCGCCCTCTCGTACCTGGTCGACCAGGTCTCGTCGCCGGTCCGCTGGGACAAGTGCATGGAGTCCTTCGCCGAGCACGGCATCACCGGTCTGATCGAACTCGCCCCCGCTGGTGCACTCACCGGTCTCGCCAAGCGCGGGCTGCGCGGCGTGCCGACGGTCGCAGTGAAGACCCCCGAAGACCTCGACGCAGCCGTCGCGCTGCTGAACGGAGAAGCCGCATGAGCGCCACCCTGACCCAGATCACGGGCCCCGCCTACACGCGCATCTACTCCTACGGTGCGGCGCGCGGCGAGAACGCCGTGCCGAACGACGACCTGATCGGCCCGATCGACTCGAGCGACGAGTGGATCCGCCAGCGCACCGGCATCATCACCCGCGTCCGCGCCGACAAGGACACCGATGCGATCGACCTCGCCGCAGCAGCCGGCGCGGAAGCGATCGAGAAGTCGGGCATCGCCGCTGACCAGATCGACCTCGTGATCGTCGCGACCATCAGCAACCCGAAGCAGTCGCCGTCGGTGTCCGCGATCGTCGCCGACCGCGTCGGCGCCAACCCGGCAGCCGCCTACGACATCAATGCCGCGTGCGCCGGGTACTCCTACGCGGTCGCGCAGGCCGATGCCCTCATCCGTGCCGGTGCAGCGCACTACGCGCTGGTGATCGGCGCAGAGAAGCTCTCGGACGTCGTCGACCCTGCCGACCGGAGCATCTCGTTCCTGCTCGGTGACGGCGCCGGTGCGGCCGTGATCGGCCCGAGCGACACGCCGGGCATCTCCCCGGCAGTCTGGGGTTCCGACGGCTCGAAGGCCGATGCCGTCGGCATGAACGGCACCCTGACCCAGTTCCGCGATGGCGAGGTGCCGTGGCCGACGCTCCGTCAGGAGGGCCAGACCGTGTTCCGCTGGGCCGTGTGGGAGATGGCCAAGGTCGCCCGCGAGGCCCTGGATCGCGCCGGTGTCGAGCCATCGGACATCGCCGCGTTCATCCCGCACCAGGCGAACATGCGCATCATCGACGAGTTCGCGAAGCAGCTCAAGCTGCCGGAGACGACCGTCATCGCGCGCGACATCGAGACGACGGGCAACACCTCGGCAGCCTCGATCCCGCTCGCCAGTCACCGGCTGATGGCCGAGCACCCCGAGCTCTCGGGCGGTCTCGCCCTGCAGATCGGCTTCGGTGCCGGCCTCGTGTTCGCCGCCCAGGTCGTCGTCCTCCCCTGAGAACGACCCGACCTTCTCTAGACTGTTCCACGGTTCCGATAACAACCCGCAAGAAAGAGGAAGACCACATGGCTTTCACCAACGATGAGGTCCTCGCCGGCCTCGCAGAGCTGATCACCGATGAGACCGGCATCAACGCTTCCGAGGTCGCCCTCGAGAAGTCGTTCACGGATGACCTCGACATCGACTCCATCTCGATGATGACGATCGTCGTCAACGCCGAGGAGAAGTTCGGCGTCACCATCCCCGACGACGAGGTCAAGAACCTCAAGACCGTCGGCGACGCCGTCAACTTCATCGTCGCAGGCCAGGAGTAATCCACGCAGGATGCCACCCCCGCGCCTGCGGGGCGTGGCATCCTCCGCCTTGCCCGCACAATCCGCTCGACCCGCCCGACAAGGAACCACACCATGACCAAGCGCATCGTCGTCACCGGCATCGGCGCCACTTCCGCCATCGGCGGGACAGCTCCGGAGAACTGGACCAACCTGCTCGCGGGCATGTCCGGTACCCGCACCCTCGAGCACGACTGGGTGAAGCAGTACGACCTCCCTGTCACCTTCGCCGCTGAGGCGATCGTCCGTCCAGAAGAGGTCCTGCCCCGCCATGAGGCGAAGCGGCTCGACCCGTCCTCGCAGTTCGCACTGATCGCAGCGCGCGAGGCCTGGGAGGACGCGGGCTCTCCCGATGTCGACCCCGAACGGCTCGGCGTCGACTTCGCCACCGGCATCGGCGGCCTCTGGACGCTCCTCGACGCCTGGGACACCCTGCGCGAGAAGGGTCCGCGTCGCGTCATGCCGCTGACCGTGCCGATGCTGATGCCGAACGCCGCAGCAGGCAACCTGTCGCTGCAGTTCCACGCCCGCGCCTACGCGCAGACCGTCGTGAGCGCATGCGCCTCGAGCACCGAGTCGATCATCCACGCCTTCCACCACCTGCAGGACGGTCTCGCCGATGTCGTGATCGCCGGTGGAGCCGAGTCGGCGATCCACCCGATCACCATGGCGTCCTTCGCCTCGGCGCAGGCGCTGTCTCGTCGGAACGACGACCCCGCCCACGCCTCCCGCCCCGGCGCGATCGACCGTGACGGCTTCGTCATGGGCGAGGGCGCCGCGGTGCTGATCCTCGAGACCGAGGAGCACGCCAAGGCGCGTGGAGCCAAGATCTACGGGTACGTCCTCGGCGGTGGCGTCACAGCCGACGCGTACCACATCACGGGCAACGACCCGGAGGGCACAGGAGCAGCTCGCGCCGTCACGCACGCGCTGGAAGAGGCCGGCATCACCGCCGACCAGGTCACGCACATCAACGCGCACGCGACCTCGACGCCCGTCGGTGACCCGAACGAGTACGTCGCCCTGCAGCGCGTGTTCGGCGATCGCCTCCCCGAGATCCCCGTCTCCGCGACGAAGGCCTCGACCGGCCACCTCCTCGGCGGCACCGGTGCACTCGAGGCGATCTTCGCCCTGCTCGCGCTGCGCGACCGCGTCGCACCGCCGACCATCAACATGACCGAGCCCGACCCCGCTGTGCCGTTCCGCCTCTCCGGCGAGCCGACGCCGCTCGGCGACGGGCCCCAGATCGCGATCAGCAACTCGTTCGGCTTCGGTGGCCACAACGCCGTCCTCGCCGTCGCGAGCGCCGACTGACCGCAGATCGCACGAGGAAGGCCCCGGGAGCATTCCCGGGGCCTTCTTCATGTCATGACCGCGTCAGTGCGACCGCACCGGAGCGAGTCGGCGGGAGCGCTCCTCGCGCAGACGTGTGATGGCCGGCAGGAACCAACCGACGAGCGGTCCCACTCCCAGCGCGAACAGCACGGTGCCGACGCCCACCGGTCCGCCGAGCAGGAAGCCCACGAGGAGCACGCTCCCCTCGATGAGCGTGCGGACGATCCACACCTTCCATCCGGTGACGCGCACGAGGCCCGTCATCAGCCCGTCACGAGGTCCGGGGCCGAAGCTCGCCGCGATGTACAGGCCGGTGGCGAACGCGAGCAGCACAAGGCCGGCCACGAACATCGGTGCCCCGATCCAGATCGAGGGCGGTGCGGGGATGAGGGCGAGTGTGAGGTCGGCGCTCGGGCCGACGAGCAGCGAGTTCAGCAGGGTGCCGACGCCGACGCGTTGACGCAACGGGATCCACAACAGCAGCACGACCACCGAGACGAGCACGGTGATGGTGCCGTATCCGATGCCGGATTGCCCGGAGACGCCGAGGGCAAGCACATCCCAAGGAGCGACACCGATGCCGCCACGCACCATGAGTCCGAGTGAGACGCCGTAGAGGAACAGTCCGACGAGCAGCTGCACGAGGCGCTCGACAAGGTCCCGTCGGCTCGTGGCGGTGACGGGGATGAACACGGAGCGCAGCTGCATCCTTCCATCGTGGATGGCGGCGGTCCCGAGAACACGAGACCAGTCATCGAAAAGTGGTCTGCAGATATGAGGCCACTTTGCGGCATGCTGGATCCATGACATCACGACTCGTGGAGCAGCTCGGCGCGCAGAACGCCGCTGGGTCGACTGCGGCCGAGCTCGCGGGCCAGATCCGCGCGCTCATCCTCGACGGACGCCTCACGGTGGGCGAGCGACTGCCGAGCGAACGGGCGCTGGCGCTCGAGCTGCGCCGATCGCGCTCGACCATGACCCGCACCTACAGCCTGCTGGAGAGCGACGGCTACGTCTCGCGCCTGCACGGCGGCAGCACGCGGGTCGCACTCCCCCACGCCGACCATGTGGTCATGGGTGCCGACGACGACTCGGCGATCGACCTGTCGATCGCCTCGATGGACTCAACGCCGGGTCTCTACGACGCCACCGTGCGCTCGCTCCCGCGGCTCGCGGCCCTCCGCAGCACCTCCGGATACTCCCTGCAGGGGTTGCCGGAGCTGCGCGACGCGGTGGCGCGACGCTACACGCAGCGCGGGGTGCCCACGACCGCCGAGGAGATCATCATCACCTCGGGCGCCCTCAATGCGGTCAATCTCGTGCTCGCGACGATCGGCCGCCGCGGTGAGCGCGCGGTGGTCGAGCAGCCGTCCTTCCCGCACGTCCTCGACGCTCTGCACCGCAACGGCTACCGGCTGACGCCGACTCCGGTCGGCGTCGAGGGGTGGGACATCCCTCATCTCACCGAGCTGCTGTTGCGGGGCCGGCCGCTCGTCGCCTACCTGATCCCCGACTTCCACAACCCCACCGGGGCCACCATGACGGATGCCGATCGCGATCGCGTCTCGGCCACCGCCCGCAGCACCGGCACGCACCTCATCGCGGACGAGACGACCACCGAGCTCGACATCGACCGCGGGTGGTCGCCGCTGCCGATGGCCGCGTTCAGCCCGCAGGTGATCACGGTCGGCTCGATGTCGAAGATCGCATGGGGAGGATTGCGACTCGGGTGGATCAGGGCCGAACGGTCGCTCATCTCGCGCCTGCTCGCGGTACGCCCGTCGTTCGAGCTCGGCACCGCGCTGCTCGACCAGTGCATCGCGGTCGAACTGCTCGATGAGATGCCGGCACTCAGCGAACACGTCCGCTCGCGCCTGCACGCGGGCCGCACGGCGGTCACGGCCGGGCTCGAGGCGATCGGCGACCTCCAGATGCCGCGCACCCCAGGCGGGCTGTCCGCCTGGATCGACCTGGGAGCGCCGATCTCGACGCGACTCTCGCTCGCTGCCCGCGATCGACAGCTCATCGCGCCACCAGGACCTCGGTTCTCCACCGGAGGAGTGCTCGAGCGCTACCTTCGCATCCCGATCACGTATCCACCCGAGCGCACCGCAGAGGCCATGGAACGACTGCGGCTCGCCTGGCACGACCTCCGTGAGGGCGCATCCGCTCGTCCCGTCGTCGCGACCCATGCTGCCGTGATCTGACGGCATCGCCCCGAACGACGAGAACCCCGTCTCTGCGGACAGAGGCGGGGTTCTCGTCGAATGGAGCGAGGATACGTTTCTCAGCGTCCGGGATGAACACCGGCATCCGGTACTCGGCCTCCCGCGCTCCAGGTCTCGGGTCGGACTCAGCCGACCTTGTGGAGCCAGACGACGCGCGCGTCGTCGCTGGCATGGCGGAAGGGCTCGAGCTCCTCGTCCCAGGCAGAGCCCAGGGCGATGTCGAGTTCGCGCTGCAGTTCGAACGCGTTGCCCGCAGCGATCTCCATCGCGTAGCGGATGCGGTCCTCGCCGATCACGATGTTGCCGGCCGCGTCAGCCTGGGCGTAGTGGATGCCGAGGTCAGGGGTGTGCAGCCAACGACCGCCATCGCTGCGCGGCGTCGGGTCTTCGGTCACCTCGAAGCGGAGGTGCTCCCAGCCGCGGATCGCGGTGGCGAGTGCGGCGCCGGTACCCACCGGGCCGTCCCAGTAGAACTCGGCACGGCGCGCGCCGTCGAGCACTGGCTGGTCGCTCCAGTCGAAATTCACTGCGCGACCGATAGCGCGTCCGACCGCCCATTCGAGGTGCGGGCAGAGCGCGCGAGGTGCCGAGTGGATATACACCACTCCGCGTGCGTAAGCCGTCGCCATGATCTCTCCGTTCATCAGGTGCGTCTTCCCCAACGACCTCATGCAAAGAGTGGCGGCGATATGCGGTTGTGGGCCCATTCTCGCCCAGTCCGGAGGAAATCACAAGCGTGTGATTCATACGACGAAGGCCCCGGTCGGATGACCGGGGCCTTCATGTGTTCGCTGGGGCGCTTCGACGAGCTCAGCGACCCATCGGGATCGGCTCAGCGACCCAGCGGGATCGGCTCAGCGACCCAGCGGGATCGGCTCAGATGAGGCTCAGGCCTCGCTCATCGCCTGCTTGACCTGCTGACCCTTCGCCGCGTAGTACGCCGCGCGCGCGGCATCCTTGCGCGCCTGCTCGGCATAGCCGTGCTCGAGCACGTCCTGCGGAACCTCGACGTTGGGCACGTCGTCGGTGCCGTGGTACTTCTCGATGTACGCGTCGAGCTCGGGGCCCGACGTCCACGAGGTGATCAGGCAGTAGCGCGGGTCGGTACCGTTGTGCGTCGCGGCGTGCCACAGACGCTGGGTGTCGACGATGAGCTGAGCACCGGCCGGCAGCGCGAGGCGGTACTCGATGCTCGGGTCGGTGCGGTTCTCGCGCAGGACGAAGTAGCTGTCCTTGTCGTCCGTCAGGTTGAAGAAACCACGGACGACCCAGCCGGTGCCGTCGGGGTTCAAACGGTTGTTGTCGTCCTGGTGGAGGTTGTAGAGGCACTCACCGTACGGGGTGGGCTGCAGCTCGATGACGCGGCAGCGGCCGACGTTCGCACCGGGCTCCTGCGCGCGACGCGTCAGGTTCGGGGCCTTCTCGATCTGCGAGTCGATCCACACGCCGTCCTTGTCGGTGCGCGGCGGCTTGTGGTTCCAGAAGCCGTTGCACTCGATGTCGCCGAAGGCGCTGGCGAGCGGAGCGAAGCGGGTGTCACCCGACGACTTCCAGTCGTTGTACTCGATGTCGAGCCATTCCTTGGGGTCGAGTTCCTGGTTGTAGCTGTCGAGGACGACGAAACCCTTCTCCTCGAGCGCGGCGGACTTGATGTATCCCATGAGCGAGTCATGTTCCTTTCATCGGGGGCCAGCACGTTTTAACAGGCCCTGATAAGGCAAGCCTAACAGCGACCCCCGAGCGCGCATCAGAGGGTCGCCGTGAATAAGCGAATAGACTGATCCGGGCGCCAGGCGAGTCCTCGGCGCACGGCGATACGGGAGGATCAGAGACCAGCATGAGCACTGCCACCAACGTCGAGGCGACAGCAGTCAACACGATCGAGTGGCTCGCAGCCGGTTCCACCACCATCGTCGTCCCGGTGTATCAGCGGCAGTACCGCTGGGACATCGGCGGGTGCGAACGCCTGCTGTCGGACGTCCGCGCCGTCGCCGCGGAAGACGATGCCCACCGCCACTTCATCGGCTCGATCCTGTCGGCGCACGACACGGCAGCGGAGAGCGATCTGATCCTGATCGACGGACAGCAGCGCATCACGACACTCATGCTCCTGGTGGCCTCGCTGCACCACGCGGTCAAGGATTCCGATCCGACGCTCGCCGCCGAGCTCGAGCGGGTGCTGGTCCGCCAGGACGACCCGACCCGCACCAAGCTGCGCCCGCACGACGCCTGGGCCGAACTCTACGAGTCCGTGGTGCTCGACCGCCGCGACGACGCGGACCGCGAGTCCCGGTTCGACGACAACTACGCGTTCTTCCGCAGCCAGATCCACGCTGATGAGGTACCGTCGATCTGGCGCGGCCTGCGTCGGCTCGAGCACGTCTCCATCACACTCGGCGCACAGGCGAACGCGCAGCAGATCTTCGAGAGCCTGAACTCGACCGGCGAACCGCTGCGCGATCACGAGCTCATCCACAACTACATCCTGATGGGGCTCACGCACTCGGAGCAGCTGGATGTGGAGGCCCGCTTCTGGCTGCCGATCGAACGCCACACCGGTGAGGCGATCGGCGCGTTCTGGCGCCACTTCCTCGTCATGACGACGGGTCGCGAGGTCGCAGCGAACGGCGAGCACGGCGTCTACAGCGCGTTCCGGCACTCGTTCCCGCACGTCGACCTCGAGCACCTGCAGGCGCACGCCGAGGTGTGGCGGCACTACGCCGAGATCTACGGCATCCTGCTCGACCCGACGACGGAGCCGGATGCCGAGATCGCTCGGCAGCTGCGCCACGTGAACACCTTCGGACGCTCCGCCTATCCGCTCGTCCTCGCCGCCTACAGCGACCACCGCCGCGGCGTCATCGACCGCGCCGAGTTCCTCGAGACGCTCGAGTGGATTCAGGCGCTGTACCTGCGCCGCACGCTCGTGAACCTGCCGAATGAGCGGCTCGTCGCCCGGCTGTGCCGCGCCCGTCTCGACGGCCGTGACGCACTGGCCCGTGCCTTCGCCCGCATCACACCATCGGATGAGCGTGTGAGCGCAGTGCTGAAGTACAGCGAACTCCCCCACGCCGCATACGTGCTCGGACGCCTCCAAGGCATCGACGACACCGCCGGGTTCGACGTCGAGCACGTCGTGCCACCGGTGCCCGGGGACGCCTGGTCCGGCGACGGCGTGCGGCCGTGGATCGACTACAGCGATGACGAGCAGAACAGCCACCGCGCTCTCGCGCCGACCCTCGGCAACGTGACGCTGTTGGAGCAGGAACTCACGGAGCGCGTCTTCGGCTCCTCGTTCCCCGTCAAGCGCGATGAGGCGTACGCGCGCAGCTCGGTCACAGCGACCCGCGAGCTCGCCGATGTCACCGTCTGGGACACTGCGGCGATCTCTGCGCGGACGGTTCGGCTGACCGCCGACCTCCTGCGCATCTGGGCTCGCCCCGCGCTGCCCGAGATCGACGACGACGGACTCACCCCGATCCTCGACGCCGTTCGTCGCCGAGGCTGGCCGGCCGGCTGGGAGCGTGAGTTCGACTACGTCGAGTACCGCGGCGAACGGTGGGAGGTCCCCGACGTCAAGTACCTCTTCAACCGGGTCTTCCGCCGCGCCTGGACCGACACCACGGATGCCGCCCGCGCATACTGCGCTGCGCACGGTGGACCGATCTACGACGAGATGGCTTGGAAGGGCCAGTGGGATGCGCTGGATGACGCGCACTTCCTCTACATGGGCTGGGACTCCAACTACATGATGAGCGCGGTGCAGGGCGTCATCGAGGAGTCGGGGATCGCCGCTGAGGTGTTCGTCAAGTACTCCTACATCGGCAACGTGATGTGACAGCGGTTCGCCCGCGTTAGGCTCGACAGGTGAGCACTGTAGTCCGTCATCTGCTGGATCTGACCGTCGAAGAGCACACGCTCACCGTTCCCCTCGTCTGGGGTGATCCAGCCGACACCCGCACGATGGACATCTTCGCCTCGGTGGTCTCCCGCGAGGGCGGCGAGACGCTCCCCTTCCTGGTGTTCCTGCAGGGCGGACCTGGCCACGAGGCGCCGCGGCCGTTCCACGGCCCTGCATCTCCCGGCTGGCTCGACGAGGCGCTCGCCCACTACCGGCTCGTGCTGCTCGACCAGCGCGGCACCGGGCGCTCGACGCCGGTCGGCGATGACGACCTTGGTCAGGGCTCGTCGGTCGTCGCCGAATACCTCACGCATCTGCGCGCCGACGCGATCGTGCGCGACTGCGAGGCGATGCGCGAGCACCTGGGAGTCGATCGGTGGAGCGTGCTCGGACAGTCGTTCGGCGGCTTCACGACGCTCGCCTATCTGTCGACCGACAGCTCCTCGCTCACCGACGTGTTCATCACCGGTGGCCTGAGCGCGGTCGGCCGCCACCCCGACGATGTCTACGCACTCTGCTACGACAAGATGCGCACTGCCTCCGAGAAGTACTACCGCCGATTCCCCGAGCATCGGGACGCGATGCGACGCCTGGTCGATCGGGCGGCCTCTGGCGACATCGTGCTGCCTGACGGCGAGATCGTCTCCCCGTCGCGACTGCGCTCGATGGGTTCGGCACTCGGCACGGACGACGGCTGGCAGACCGTGTGGTCGCTGTTGGAGCGCGACCCCCGCTCCAACGCCTTCCGCCACGACCTCGCCCACGCGATGCCCTACGGCGGCCGCAACCCGCTGTACTTCGCGTTCCACGAGTCGAGCTATGCGGACGGCCACGCCACTCGCTGGTCGGCCGAGCGCACCGAGCCTGCGGACTTCCGCGACGACGTCACGCTCTTCACCGGTGAGCACATCCGCAGCGAATGGACCGAGACGGTGCCGGCGTTCCAGCCGTGGCGCGATGTCGCTCGCGAGCTGGCCGAGTTCGAGTGGCCGCAGATCTATGACGCGGACGCGATCGCGGCATCCGGTGCCACCGGCGCTGCCGCGGTGTACGTGAACGACGTGTACGTACCGCTGGAGTACTCGCTCGAGACCGCAGCACTGCTGCCGGGCGTGCAGCTCTGGGTGACCAGCGAGCACGAGCACAACGGCTTGCGGTCGGGTCCGGTGCTGAGCCGGCTCATCGACCTCGCGCACCACCGCCGCATCCGCTGATCGATCTCTGAGCCCCCAAGCCGGCCCGGATGCACGCCAGAAGGTGTCGCGAATGGCCGCCTCTCGGGCGAGCAGGCGGCCACGTGCGACACCTGCCGGATCGCAGGTGTCGCAGATGGTCGCATCTGCCTGGATGACGCGGCCGGATGCGCCACCTGCGCGCCGCCACCTGCACGCCGTTCGCTCAGCCCGAGCATGACGAAGGCCCCGCACTCCGTGGAGTACGCGGCCTTCGTGGGGACGGACCTCAGTTGGAGGAGCCGCCGAAGCCCTTGAAGCGCTGGTTGAACTTCTCGACGCGACCGGCCGAGTCCATGATGCGCTGCTTGCCCGTGTAGAACGGGTGCGACGCAGAGGAGATCTCGACATCGATGACGGGGTACTCGATGCCGTCCAGCTCGATGGTCTTGTCGCTCGTGACGGTGGAGCGGGTGAGGAACGTCTCGCCCGAACCGAGGTCACGGAAAACGATGGCCCGGTACTCGGGGTGAATGTCAGTCTTCATGGGATTCCTTCGTTGCTGCCCTGGATTGTGCCAGGGACGGGGAAGTCTGTGGCGCAGACAGCGCCAAGGGTCGAGTCTACCAGGCCTTCGACAGCCTCAGGAACCGAATCTCAGGAGGCTGCGCGTGCGGCGTAGCGGCCGCCGTCGCTGCTGAGCACGATCGGCATGCCGAACGCCTCCGTGAGCGAGTCCGCCGTGAGCGTCTGCTCGATCGGTCCTGCCGCGACCACCTTGCCCTCACGGATCAGCATGACGTGCGTGAAACCGACGGGGATCTCCTCGACGTGGTGCGTGACCATCAGCATCGCGGGCGTGGTCGGCGACGATGCGTAGCCGGCGAGCAGCGCGAGCAGCTCCTCGCGGGAACCGAGATCGAGGGATGCCGTCGGCTCGTCGAGCAGCAGCAGCTCGGGGTCCGTCATCACGGCGCGAGCGATCTGCACACGCTTCTGCTCGCCGTCGCTCAACGTGCCGAACGTACGCTCCGCGAGGTGATCGAGTTTCCACTCGCCGAGCACACGCAGTGCGCGACGCTCATCGATGGCCTCGTAGGTCTCGTTCCACCGGCCGAGCACCGAGTACGCGGCGGTGAGCACCGTGTTCAGCACGGTCTCGTCGCGCGGCACGCGCTTGGCCATCGCCGACGACGCGAAGCCGATGCGCGGACGCACCTCGAACACGTCGGTGCGCCCGAGCGTCTCGCCGAGCACGGTGACCGTGCCGGAGGTCGGGTGCATGAGCGTGTCGGCGAGCTGCAGCAGCGTGGTCTTGCCCGCACCGTTCGGTCCGAGGATCACCCAGCGCTGATCGTCCGCGACCTGCCAGGTCACGTGATCGATGATGTTGCGCCCTTCGCGGCGCACGACGACGTCAGTGAATTCCAGGGCGCTCGACATGCTCCAAGCCTATCGACTCACGCGGTGAGCTCCGCGTACAGCGCGCGGGTCGTGTCGGCGATCGCGCCCCAGCTGAAGTCGGTCCGAGCCCGCTCCCGGCCGGCGGCACCGTACTGCTTCGCCCGTTCGGCGTCCATCGCCACCTCGGTGAGAACAGCGGCGAGATCGGCGACGTAGCGCTCAGGGTCGACCGGCGTCCCGGTGCCGTCCTGCACCTGGTCGATCGGTACGAGTCGTCCGGTGACGCCGTCGGCCACGACCTCGGGGATGCCGCCGGTCGCCGTGCCCACGACCGCAGCGCCGCACGCCATGGCCTCGAGGTTCACGATGCCGAGCGGTTCGTACACCGAGGGGCAGACGAAGGTGGTGGCCGCGGTGAGGATCGCGGAGAGTTCGTCGCGGGGCAGCATCCGCTCGATCCAGATGACCCCGTCGCGGGTCTGCTGGAGCAGACGGACGCCCTCCTGCACCTCCGCCATGATCTCGGGGGTGTCGGGGGCGCCGGCGCACAGCACCAGCTGCACTTCGGGCGGCAGCAGCCGCGCAGCCTGCAGCAGGTACGGCAGCCCCTTCTGCCGCGTGATGCGTCCGACGAAGACGACCGACGGCCGTGCGGGGTCCATGCCGATGGACTCGAGGAAGGCCGGGTTCTCGACCGGGCGCCAGCGCTCCACGTCGATGCCGTTGTGGATCACGCGCACGCGCTCGGGGTCGACCTGCGGGTAGCTGCGGAGGATGTCGGCTCGCATCCCGGCGCTCACCGCGATGACCGCGGCGGCATTCTCGTACGCGAGCTTCTCGATGCCGCTGGACACCGCGTACCCGCCACCCAACTGCTCGGCCTTCCACGGCCGCAGCGGCTCGAGGCTGTGCGCGGTCAGCACATGGGGGATGCCGTGGAGCTGCGAGGCCAGGTGACCGGCGAAGTTGGCGTACCAGGTGTGACTGTGCACGATGTCGGCATCCGAGATCGCGGAGACGATCTCGAGATCCGTGCCGAGCGTCTGCAGCGCGGCGTTCGCGGAGGCGAGCTCGACGGGTGCGCGGTACGAGAACGTGCCGGCCTCGTCGCGGGCTGCGCCGAACGCTCTGACCTGCACGTCGATGCTCTGCCGCAGGGCGGTGACGAGCTCGGCGACGTGCACACCGGCGCCGCCGTAGATCTCCGGCGGGTACTCCTTGGTGATCATTTCAACTCGCATGTCTGAACGCTAGTACAGCGAGCCAGAAGGCATCTATGGTGGAGCCATGTCGGCTCCAAAGAAGGTTTTCGGGATCATCCTCGCCGGTGGTGAGGGCAAGAGGCTCATGCCCCTCACCGCAGACCGCGCAAAACCCGCAGTTCCGTTCGGCGGACAGTACAGATTGATCGATTTCGCGATCTCGAACCTCATCAATTCGGGGCTCCGCCAGGTCGTCGTGCTCACGCAGTACAAATCGCACAGCCTCGACCGTCACATCTCGCAGACGTGGCGCATGTCGGCGCTGCTCGACTCCTACGTCACGTCGGTCCCCGCGCAGCAGCGACTCGGCAAGCGATGGTTCTCCGGATCCGCCGACGCGATCCTGCAGAGCATGAACCTCATCAATGACGAGAAGCCCGACATCGTCGTGGTGATCGGAGCGGACCACGTCTACCGGATGGACTTCCGTCAGATGCTCGACGCGCACATCGCGTCCGGTGCGAAGGCCACGGTCGCCGGCATCCGCCAGCCGATCTCGCTCGCCTCGCAGTTCGGCGTGATCGATGCGGATGCCGGAACGGGACGCATCAAGCAGTTCCTCGAGAAGCCGAGCGACCCGGCCGGCCTGGAGGATTCCCCGCACGAGGTGCTCGCCTCGATGGGCAACTACATCTTCGACGCTGATGCGTTGATCGCCGCCGTCGAGGCCGACGGCGAATCCCCCACATCCGGCCACGACATGGGCGGCGACATCGTCCCCTACTTCGTCGACCGCGGCGAAGCCGGCTACTACGACATGAAGCAGAACGAGGTCCCCGGATCCTCGCCACGCGACAGGTCGTACTGGCGCGACGTGGGGACGATCGACTCCTTCTACGACGCGCATCGAGACCTGATCTCGACCCTGCCGATCTTCAACCTCTACAACATGGAGTGGCCGATCCACTCGCAGGCGGTGAACTCGCCGCCCGCGAAGTTCGTCCGCGATTCGGTCGGCCGCATCGGCAACGCGATCGACTCGATCGTCTCGCTCGGCTCGGTGCTCTCGGGCACGCATCTCGAGCGGAGCGTCGTCGGGCCGTGGACGCTGGCCGGCGGCGGATCGACCATCACCGACTCCGTGGTCTTCGATCACGTGCAGGTGGGCGCAGGCTCGAGAGTGCACCGAGCGATCCTCGACAAGAACGTCGTCCTGGCGGACGGTGCGACGGTCGGCGTGGACCGCGAGCGCGACCTCGCTCGAGGCTTCACGGTCACCGAGTCGGGCATCACGGTCGTCGGCAAGGGCGTCTTCATCGAGCGCTGAGCGTCACGCGGTCTCCTATCGGCGGCACGCTCGCTAGGCTCGTTCAGGTGACCACTGCGCGCTTCCTCGTCGTTCTCGATGCCGACTCCACGCTCATCCGCAACGAGGTGATCGAGCTGCTCGCCGACGAGGCGGGGCGGCGCGAAGAGGTGCAGGCCGCGACCGAGGCTGCGATGCGCGGCGAGGTCGATTTCGCCACCAGCCTGCGTTCACGCGTGGCGGCGCTGCGGGGGGTCCCCGTCGAGTCGTTCGAGCGGGTTCGAGCACGCATCGAGCCGACGCCCGGCGTGCTCGAGCTGACTGCGGCGGTGCACGAGCGCGGCGGCGTCGTCGGCGTCGTCTCCGGCGGGTTCCACGAGATCCTCGACCACATCGCGCCAGCACTCGGCGTCGACCGTTGGCGGGCCAACCGCCTGCAGCTCGTCGACGGCGCGCTGAACGGCGAGGTCGACGGTGAGATCGTCGATGCGGCTGCCAAGGCCTCGACGCTGCGCGACTGGGCAGACGAGCTCGGAGTGCGTCCCGGCGCGACGATCGCGATCGGCGACGGCGCCAACGATCTGCAGATGATGGCGGCCGCCGGGCTCGGTCTGGCGTTCAACGCGAAGCCTGCCGTGCGCGCAGCCGCGAGCCTGGTGATCGGGCCGCAGGATCTCTCCGAAGTGATCCCGCTCCTCCCGTGACGGACGGCCGCTGAACAGATCGGTCGGGACGGCCCCGAACGGGTCCTGCGTAGGCTGATCGGATGCAGCAGGAGATTCCACTGTCCGGTGGCAACGCCAGCGCCGGCGTGGTCCGCGTCGGCGAGACGGTGCGCAAGCCCTGGACCGAGCACTCCCCCGGCGTACTCGACTACATGCGTATCCTCCGCGCACGCGGGATCGATCTCCCCGCTCCTCTGGGGCAGGACTCGCAGGGCCGGATGATGACCGAGTTCGTCGTCGGACCGCTCGCGATGCACGACGCTCCGCTGACCGGGCTGCAGTTCGCACGCGTCGGCGCGATGGTTCGGGCCATCCACGACGCCAGTCGAGGTCTCGACGCCGATGCACTCGGGCTCGGGCCGGCGCTGATCCCCGTCGCCGGAGCCGACCTGGTCTGCCACGGCGACCTCACCCCCTGGAATCTGCTCACCGGAGAACGCTGGGTCTTCATCGACTGGGACGGCGCGGCAGCGAGCACCCGCGTCTGGGACCTCGCGTACTCGGCGCAGGCGTTCACGCTCAACGACGCGACGTCCGACCCCGACCGTGCCGCGGAGGATCTGCAGGCGTTCGTCCGCGGGTACGAGGCGGATGCCGCACTGCGGACCGAGCTGGCGGATGTGCTCTCGCGCCGCGCCTGGGCCATGCATGACCTCCTCGAGACTGCGCACCGCGATGGGCGAGAGCCGTGGGGATCGATGTACACGGACTTCCACGGTGCGCACTGGCGAGGTGTCGCCCGCTACCTGGATGAGCATGCGGCGATCTGGGCGCACGCGCTCGCGACGCTGTGAGGTGCCGGCGACCCGTCGAGAATGTCGGCAGCCGACGGTAACGTCGGCACATGGACATCATCCTCATCCCCGGTCTCTGGCTCGACGCGTCCAGCTGGGACGACGTGATCCCCGCACTCGAGCAGGCCGGACACCGTGTACACCCGCTGACCATGCCAGGCGTCGGAGCCGACGCATCGTCATCGTCTGAGGTCGGCATCGCGGACTGGGTGGACGCCGCAGTGCAGGCCGTCGACGCAGCGCCGGGCCGATCCGTCGTCGTCGGTCACAGCGGCGGAGGCAACGTCGCCTGGGGTGTGGCGGACGCCCGACCGGATCGCGTCGCGCGAGTCGTGTTCGTCGACACCGTGCCGCCGCCGTCCGGGGTGGGGATCAGCGAGTTCGAGGTCGTCGACGGCGTCATCCCCTTCCCCGGCTGGGACTTCTTCCCCGAGGAAGACGTGCACGACATCGACGCGGAGACCAGGGCTCGCACCCTGCCGCTGACGCACAGCGTGCCGGCTCGGGTGCCGACTGATCCGATCCAGCTCACCGATCGGGCGCGGTACGACGTGCCGGTCACGCTCCTGATGGGCGGGCTCGACGAGCAGGAGTTCGACGGGATGATCGGGGAATGGGGGTCCTACGAGACCGAGTACCGGGCGATCACAGATGCCGAGGTCGTGCGGATCGGCTCAGCGCACTGGCCGCAGTTCACGGTGCCTGCACGGTTGGCCGAACTGCTCATCGCCGCGATCGAGCGCTGACGAAGGGGGTCTGAGTCAGGACCTCAGTGCCCCATCCCAAGGCCGCCGTCGACGGGGATCACGGCGCCGGAGATGTATCCGGCATCGTCACCAGCCAGCCACGTCACGACGCCAGCGACCTCGTCAGGCGTCGCGAAGCGTCCTGCAGGGATGTTCGCCTTGTACTGCTTCTGCGTCTCCTCGGGCAGCTCGGCGGTCATGTCGGTCTCGATGAAGCCGGGCGCCACGACGTTCGCGGTGATGCCGCGTCCGCCGAGCTCGCGGGTCAGCGAGCGGGCGAAGCCGACGAGGGCGCTCTTGGATGCCGAGTAGTTGACCTGTCCGGCCGACCCGTAGAGACCGACGACGCTCGAGATCAGGATGACGCGGCCGAAACGGGCGCGCAGCATGCCCTTCGAGGCTCGCTTGACGACCCGGAAGGTGCCTCCGAGATTGGTCGCCACGACGCTGTCGAAATCGTCCTCGCTCATGCGCAGGAGGAGCGTGTCCTTCGTGATGCCGGCGTTCGCCACGACGATCTCGACCGGGCCGAGCTGCTGTTCCACCTCGGTGAACGCGGCGTCGAGGGCTGCTGCATCCGTCACGTCCGCGCGGACCGTCAGCGTGCCCTCCGGACCTTCGCCGCTGCGCGCGGTGACCGCGACGCGATACCCGTCGCGCACGAAGCGCTCCGCGATCGCACGGCCGATGCCGCGGTTGCCGCCGGTGACGAGGACGACGCGCTGAGCACTCATGGGTATCACTCCTGATGTAGCCGATGGTTCCGCGACGGAACCTCCTCGATCCTAGCGAGGATGCTCCACCCGTTCCGCTGCTCGACGTTTGACAGGACGGGGGTGGGCTGGAACGCTGAACGGGACGAAAGGCATCCGCGTGAGCGACAACAGCATCCCTCCTTCTGCAGGCGAGCAGCCGCCAGTTCCTCCCGCGGCACAGAACATCCCGCCTGCTCCTCCTGCACCGCCGTACCCCGGCACACCCTCGTATCCCACGCAGGCGTATCCTGGCGCCGTTCCCGCGTATGGCCAGCAGCCGGCGTACCCCGTCTCTGCACCGCCGCCCGCCCAGCCGGGCTACGGTGCGGCACCGACCCAGCCGAACTACGGCGCACCGACGCAGCAGCCCTACGGTGCGGTGCAGCAGCCCGGGTATCAGCAGCCCGGCTATCAGCAGCCCGGCTACCAGGCCTATGGCACCCCGAACTATCCAGTCGCCCGTCCGACCAGCGGTCTCGCGATCACGTCACTGATCTGTGCGCTCGCCAGCGTCGTGTTCAGCTGGTTGGCCTTCCCGATCCTCGCAGCCGTCGTCGCGGTGATCACCGGTCACATGGCACTCAAGCAGACGAAGGCGAACCCTGCAGTCGGCGGGCGAGGCATGGCTTTCGCCGGTCTCATCATCGGCTACATCATGCTCGGGTTCCTCGCCCTCGGGATCGCGTTCGCCGTCATCAGCGCGATCTTCTTCGGGGCCTTCACCGTCCCCTTCCTCGTCAACAGCTGAGGAAGCGGTACGGCACGCCGGTGCGGCCGTACCGGCGTAGGCTGGAGGCATCGTGAAGAGCAAGCGCGCCGTACCCGCCGTCACCTCGCTGCCGGAGTCTCCGCAGGTCGAGGGCGACCACCGAGTGCGCCGGTACGCCATCACGATGTCGATCCGAATCGCATGCTTCGCCCTGATGATGCTCGTGCAGCCGTACGGCTGGTACACCTGGGTGTTCGCGGCCGCTGCAGCGGTGCTCCCGTACATCGCCGTCGTGTTCGCGAACGCGGGCAGCGACAGCACTGAAACCGTCGCCGAGTCGCCGACGCTGCAGTTGGACGCGCCGCGTGTCGTCCCAGAGCCGATCGACATCAGCGACCCGCAGGTGTTCCGGATCACCGAGGCCCGACGGGACGACGCGTGACCGAATTCGAATGCTCGCGAGCCGGCTGTCGGCGCGAGGCGACCAAGCATGTGGTGTGGCGCAATCCGCGCATCCATGCGGCCGATCGCGAGAAGATCTGGCTCGCCTGCGACGAGCACGTGGACTTCCTGCACGACTATCTCGCCGCCCGCGATTTCCCCGTCTCCGTCCGTGAAGGTGTTCCCGCATGAGCAGTCGGATGACTCGATGGGCCGTCTACGTGCTGATCGCGATCGGCTTCGCCATCGCCTGCGTCTTCCTGTCGCAGTGGCAGTTCGACAGGAACGCGACGAGAGAAGAGCAGATCGCTCTCGTCGATCAGAACTACGACGCCGACCCTGTGCCGCTCGCTGATCTCATCGGCGCTGACGGTGAACTGCAGCCTGACGACGAATGGCACCCGGTGGTGCTGCGCGGCGAGTACCTGGTCGACGAGCAGTTGCTGGTGCGCAACCGTCCGCACGGCGGAACGAGTGCCTTCGAGGTGCTCGTCCCATTCCAGGATGCCGACGGTCGAGTCTTCATCGTGGATCGAGGCTGGGTGCCGCCGGGCGACGGAGACTCCCCCGACTCGGTGGCAGCGCCGCCCTCCGGCGACGTCGAGGTCATCGTGCGGCTGCGGCCGGGCGAGCAGGTACCGGCATCCGGTCGAGGCGCCCCAGAAGGGCAGGTGCCGACGATCAACCTTCCGACGATCGCCGAGCTCGTCGGCGGCGACGTGATCACAGGCGCCTACGGGCAGCTGATCAGCGAAGAGCCGGCGGCGAACACCGCACTCGGCGGATTCTCCTCGCCGACGGATGACCCCGGCCCGCACCTGTCGTACGCCATCCAGTGGATCCTCTTCGCCATCATGGGGTTCATCTTCATCGGCTACATCATCCGCACCGAGATCGTGAAGCACCGCGAAGAGGTCGAGGGCATCCCCGCACCGGTGAAGGCACCTCGTCGCCGCGACAAGGATGCCGACGTCGAGGACGAACTCCTCGACGCGAACGTCTGACAGATCGCGATCAGTCGCGCAGCACGCCGTGCGTCCACGCGCCATCGGGGCGCTCGTAGACCACACGGGTGTGTCGTCGATCACGCGATCCCTGCCAGAATTCGATGCGCGTCGGCACGATCCGCCAGAGCACCCAGTCTCCGTCCTGCACGTCGGCGCGTGCAGCAGCCGATCGGGCTGCGAGATCCGCCGCGCTCTCCTCCGGCGTCGCCTCGACGACGGCCCCACGAACACGCACGGCGCGGACCTGCGGCTGCCACCAGAAGTTCAGTGCCGCGGCCGCGACGGCCTCCAGCTGAGCACCCTTGCGTGACGAGCGCTTGCTCGCGATCGCCCACCCTCTCGCATCCGCACGCTTCAGGATGAGCGTTCGGGCGTCGGGAATGCCATCGACGTCGACCGTAGCCAGCGTCGCAGTGTGCGGCTCCGGCACCCCGTCGGCCTCGGCGCGCAGGATCCACTCTTCGAAGAGCACCAGCGGGTCCTCGGGCAGCGCCTCGAGGTCCCATCGTGGGGTCGCACCCGTGAGCGCGTGCCGCCCGCGAAGCCAGTCGTTGAGGGATGCGATGCCCGCGTGTTCGGTGCTCGACGTCATGGTCTCCACTCTGCCAGGTCGAGCCACGACCAGTGTCGACGAACCACAGGACGGGAGACCACCCCCGCGATTCCGACGAGGACATGAGTGTCGAGATCATGGACGGGCGCGCGCGGACGATCGACCGTCGTCGCACTCGCGAGCTCGACCGTTCCCTGACGCGATCCGCATCATGACTCGTGTGGATCAGCGAACACGACCGGTGAGCGCGGATCGACGTCGACTCAGGCGAGTTCGATCAGGTCCTGGTACTCCTGGCTCCAGATGTCCTCGACACCGTCCGGCAGGATCAGCACGCGCTCGGGGTTCAGCGACTGCACCGCGCCAGGGTCGTGCGAGACGAGCACCACGGCACCCTCGTAGTGCGCCAGCGCACCGAGGATCTCCTCGCGTGAGGCGGGGTCGAGGTTGTTCGTGGGCTCGTCGAGCAGGAGCAGGTTCGCGGATGACACCACGAGCGTCGCAAGCGACAGACGCGTCTTCTCGCCACCCGACAGCACGCCGGCGGGCTTGAGCACGTCGTCGCCGGTGAACAGGAACGAGCCCAGCACCTTGCGCGCCTCGGTCTCGGTGATGTGCGGTGCCGCGGAGACCATGTTCTCGAGCACCGAACGGTTCACGTCGAGATTCTCGTGCTCCTGCGCGTAGTAGCCGACCTTGAGGCCGTGCCCAGGCTCGAGCTGACCCGTGTCGGGCTGGTCGACGCCCGCGAGCATGCGCAGCAGCGTCGTCTTGCCGGCACCGTTGAGGCCGAGCACGACGACCTTCGAGCCGCGGTCGATCGCGAGGTCGACGTCGGTGAAGATCTCCAGCGAACCGTAGGACTTCGACAGACCCGATGCCATCATCGGCGTCTTGCCGCACGGGGCGGGCTTCGGGAACCGCAGCTTCGCGACGCGGTCTTCCTGACGCACGTCGTCGAGCCCGGCGAGCATCTTCTCGGCACGGGCGACCATCTGGTGGGCGGCCGCAGCCTTCGAGGCCTTCGCACCGAAGCGGGCTGCCTGCAGCTGCAGGGTCGTCGCCTTCTTCTCGACGTTGGCGCGCTCCTTCTTGCGGCGCTCCTCGTCGGCCACCCGCTGGCGCAGGTAGTTCTTCCAGTTCATGTTGTAGGTGTCGATGATCTGACGGTTGGCGTCGAGATAGAACACGCGGTTGACGGTCTCGCCGACCAGCTCGACATCGTGGCTGATCACGATCAGTCCACCCTTGTAGCCCTTGAGGAACTCGCGCAGCCACACGACACTGTCGGCGTCGAGGTGGTTGGTGGGCTCGTCGAGGATCATCGTCTGCGCGTCCGAGAACAGGATGCGGGCGAGCTCGATGCGGCGACGCTGGCCACCCGAGAGCGTCGACAGCGGCTGGTCGAGGATGCGGTCGGGCAGCGAGAGGTTGTGCGCGATCGATGCGGCCTGCGCCTCAGCAGCGTATCCGCCCTGTGCCTCGAACTGCTCGGTCAGCTGTCCGTAGCGCTTCATGGCCTTAGCTGCCACGGCCGGGTCGTCCGACCCCATGTCGAGCGATGCCTCGGTCATGCCGAGGTTCAGCTGTCCCAGGCCACGCGCGTCGAGGATGCGCGTGCGTGCGAGGTCCTCGGGGTTTCCCGAACGGGGGTCCTGCGGCAGGTAGCCGAGCTCGCCCGAACGCGTGACAGTGCCATCGGCGGGGAGCAGGTCGCCCGCGAGCACCTTGGTCAGCGTGGTCTTCCCTGCCCCGTTGCGGCCGACCAGACCGATCTTGTCGCCATCGGCGACGCGGAAGGAGACGTTCTCCATGAGGAGTCGCGCGCCAACGCGGATCTCGAGGTCGTGCACGGCAAGCACAGCGGGATATCCGTTCTCTGGGGTGGAAGTCGGCCGAGGGGCCAGCCTCCCAGTATAAGCGGCTGCGGCTGGGCGCTGACCGCGTGCGCGCTCAGGAAGATCACCCCGCAGAGTGACGGGGTCGATACCGGAGAGGGATGCCGTCGACAGCATCCCCTTCGTACGGTTCAGGAGTGGATGTCATCAATGAACTCATCATGCAGGCGGTCGCCTCGCCCTGGTTGTATCTCGTCCTGTTCATCGTGACGGTGATCGATGGGTTCTTCCCGCCGGTGCCGAGCGAGACCGTGCTGGTCGCGGCTGCCGCGGTGGCGACCTCTGCGGGAGGCGCGAACCTGGTGCTGCTCGGTGTCATCGCTGCCATCGGCGCTGCGCTCGGCGACAACATCGCCTTCCTGATCGGCCGATCGGTCGGCACGACCCGGTTCGCCTGGATGCGCCGTCGACGAGTGGTGGCGGCGTTCACCGCAGCGCAACGATCACTCGAGCACCGCAGTGCCGTGCTCATCCTCGGCGCCCGATACATCCCGGTCGGCCGCGTCGCCGTGAACATGTCAGCCGGCGCGCTCGGCTTCCCGTGGCGTCGCTTCGTGCCACTGAGCATCGTCGGCGGAACCAGCTGGGCTGTGTTCAGCCTCGCCATCGGACTGTTGGCCGGCGCGTGGCTCAAGGACCAGCCGCTGATGAGCGCGGGCCTCGGTATCGTGATCGCGCTGCTCGTCGGACTCGTGATCGATCGCGTCGCCGCCGTCAGACGACGTCGGGCGTCCGTGCCGCAACTGGCAGGATGACAGATATGGCATCCCGCCGACAGCGCGCACCCCGAGTGCCACGCGAAGCACGCACCCCTCGTGCACGTCGTATCCCCTGGCTCACTCGCCGCACCGGCGCCCTCGGGGCACTCGGCGCGGCGACCATCGCACTCTTCGCGACCCTGGTGCCGCTGCAGACGAACCTGTCGGGAACACCACTCGCTCTGTCATTCATCCTCGGTGCTGCGGCGTGCGGCGCTCCCCTGCTCTCGCTCTCCCGCCCGCGCATCGCGATCGCGGTGTTCTGCGTCTCGACGTTCATGCTGTCGATCGCGGTCGACACGACGATGGCCATCTCCGCGCCCTGGCCCTGGTCGGTCCCTGCACTGCTCACGTTCGTGCTGCTCGTGGGTGTCGTGACGTTCCAGCACGGCGGCAGGCTCGGCGCCTTCGCGCTGATCACCGGCGTGATCTCCTCGCTCCTGGCACCGCTCATCCGTCCAGACATGGTGGCGACCGCCGCATCCTCCGGCAGCGCCACGGCCGATCTGATCGTCACGTCGTCCGTCGCGGTCGCCATGTACGTGATCGCCGCCCTGGTCGCCGGACGGGTGCGTCTCGGCGCCGAACTGACCCGCGAACGCGAGCACAGTGCGCTCGAGGAGTCACGTCGAGCGCTCGTCGAAGAGCGCACGCGCATCGCCCGAGAACTCCACGACGTCGTCGCGCACAGCATGTCGGTCATCCAGGTGCAGGCGTCGACCGCTCGCTACCGCCTGCCCGAGATCGGCGACGTCGCAGCATCCGAGTTCGACGACATCGCCGCGACCGCGCGGACCTCTCTCGCCGAGATGCGCCGGATGCTCGGCGTCCTGCGCACCGAGGACCAGTCGGCAGAGCTCGCCCCGCAGCACGGCATCGACGACATCCCGGCGCTCGTCGACAGCATCCGTCGCGCCGGCGTCGACGTCGGACTCGCGATCGAAGGCGGTGGCGCCGCATCGCTCGCGATGTCGTCCGTGCAGATCGCGACGTTCCGCATCGTGCAGGAGGCACTGAGCAATGCGGTGCGTCACTCCCCCGGCTCACGGGTGGTCGTCCGGGTACAGGTCGACGAGCGCTCGATCCTCGTCCGCGTGCACAACGCGGCCTCCTCGACGACGAGCACCGAGACCGGCGGCGGCTACGGACTCCGCGGCATGCGCGAGCGCGCCGAACTCCTCGGCGGCAGCCTCAGCGCTGGACCCGACCGCGACGGCGGCTGGACCGTCGAGGCCACGCTCCCCCTGCTGTTCGACGTGCCGACGACTCCGGCGGATCCGCCCGCTTCCCCCGAGAAGGAGCCCCTGTGACCATCAGCGTCCTCATCGCCGACGACCAGGCCATGGTGCGTGCCGGATTCGCTGCGCTCCTCGATGCGCACGACGGTATCCGTGTCGTCGGTCAAGCGGCCGACGGTGCCGAGGCGGTCACGCTCGCCGCGCGCCTCGATCCGGATGTGATCCTGATGGACGTGCGGATGCCGCAGCTCGACGGCATCGAGGCCACTCGCCGCATCCTCGGCTCCTCGTATCCTGCCGCCCACGTGCCGCGGATCCTGATGCTGACGACCTTCGACATCGACGACTACGTGTACGACGCCCTCGCCGCGGGCGCCAGCGGCTTCCTGCTGAAGGACGCACTTCCGGAGGAGCTCGTGCACGCGGTTCGGGTCGTCGCCGCCGGTGATGCGCTGCTGGCTCCGAGCGTCACCCGGCGCATGATCGAGCAGTTCGCCGGCCGCCGCCCGTCGGCGCACCGTTCGAGCACGGCCCTCGCCGACCTCACCGATCGGGAGCGTGAGGTGCTGGTGCTGATCGGGCGCGGGCGCTCCAACTCCGAGATCGCCGCCGATCTGTTCATCGCCGAGCAGACGGTGAAGACGCACGTCGGCAAGGTGCTCGCGAAGCTGCAGCTGCGCGACCGCGTGCACGCCGTGATCCTGGCCTACGACACGGGTCTCGTCGAGCCCTCCTGACTCCCTCCACGGTAGGGGTCAGGACAGCACCTGAGAGTGATGTCCGGCACGGCACCGCGTCCATAGTCTCCTGGAACACACGTTCCACAGGAGGACTCATGGCCATCGCCGCAGCACCGTTCACCACCGTGCCGACCCCGCCTCGTCGCCTCGGGCGCGACACCGGCATCGACCTCGTTCGCGCGTGCTGCGTGCTCGGTGTCGTCCTGCTGCACGCGATCATGGTCGGCGTCACGGTCGTCGACGGCAGCCCGGTGTTCGCGAATGCGAGCGACGGCACCGCCTGGATCGCACCGCTCAGCTGGCTGCTCCAGGTCATGCCGCTGTTCTTCGTGATCGGCGGGTTCTCCGGCCTGCTCGCCTACCGCGGCTCGCGTCAGCGCGGGGGCACCGCCCACTCGTTCATCGTCGGCCGACTCCATCGCCTCCTCCGGCCGGCGATCATCACGATCGGCGTCGTCGGAATCGCGCTCGCGCTCCTCACGATCGCTGGAGTCCCCGCAGATCTCCTCGAGGTCGCCGGATTCAGGTACGGCCAGCCGCTGTGGTTCCTCGCGGTCTTCCTGCTGTGCCAGGCGCTCCTGCCCGCCTTCGCAGCTGCGCACGAACGAGCACCGTTCCTCACCGTCGCAGCACTCGTCGCCGCGGCCGTCGGCGTCGACGCGCTCCGTGCCGTGAGCGGCATCGACGCCGTGGGGTTCCTCAACCTCGCCTTCGTGTGGCTCGCGCTGCAGCAGTTGGGCTTCTTCCTCGCCGACGGTCGGATCGACGCATTGCGCCGACGCACACGCGCGATCGCCGGTCTTGGCGCGCTCGCCCTGTTGATCTGGTCCTTCCTGTCCGGCGTGCACTCCCCTGACCTGATCGCGAACATCAACCCACCGACGACCGCCCTGCTCCTGGTCGGCGTCGTGCACACGAGCGCGGTGTCGCTGCTCCGCGAGCGCATCGCACGATGGAGCCGCGCTGCGGCCGCCAGCGCCTTCACCTCCTTCGTGACTCCGCGCGCCATGACGATCTACCTGTGGCACATGCCGGTCCTGCTCGTCATGGCCGGAGCCACCGCCATGTTCTCGATGCGCACCGGAGTCGAGCTGCCACCGCTCGACAGCATCGGATGGTGGGCCGCCCGGCCGATGTGGCTCGCGGTCGCACTGGCGCTGACCGGGCTCGTCGCCGTGGTCGCTGCCCGTTTCGAGCGCCACCCGACTCCTGCGTCGGTCGGATCGGCCGGTCGGGTCGCGGTCGCTGTGCTCGCCGGGCTCGTCGGACTGCTGCTCCTGCTGGTCCTCGGCAGCTCGGTCGCCACCATCGCCATCGCGGTCACGCTGATCGCCGCGTCGCTCCGGCTGACCCGCCCCGCAGTCGTGGTCGCGGTGGCCGCATGAGCCCGTCAGCCGAGACCGCGAGCGACCAGGGCATCCCCGACCTCGTCGGCGTGGCGCAGCGCGAGCACGAGGAGTGGCACGACGGCCCGCACGCCGAGCCGGACGCCGCGAGCACGCTGCGCGTCGCGCACCCGGTCGGCGAACCCTGCGACGACAGGGATCATCGTGAGAGTGAGTGAGAGCGTCATCGCCACGGCATCCGCATCGACGCCGATCCGACGGAGCGGACGCAGCATCCGATGCAGGGCGTCCAGGAGGTCAGCCATCCTGGTCGTCGACGTCAGCAGCCCAGCCAGCAGCAGCAGGGCGATCACGCGGCCAGTGCTGATCCACGCGGTCACGGGTGAGACGAACACGGCCAGCGCGACGCCGAGCACGAGGATCAGCCAGCGGATGCGCCACAGCTCGATGCCCAGCACCCCGATCGGGAACCCGGCGGCCAGATACAGCCCGACGACGCCGAGCAGAGTCGCACCGATGCTCACGGCATCCTGCGGGAGCAACGAGAGCAGCAGAGCGACCGCTGCGAGCAGCGCCAGCTTCACCCCGACCGGCGTGCGGTGCAGCAGGCCGGTTCCCGGTCGATACAGCTGGATCATGCGCACTCGCGCCGGTAGCGGTCGATGATCGCCGCCGGTTCACCGGCACCGACCAGTCGACCGCCGTCGAACAGCAGTGCGACATCGCATCGGGCGGCGAGCTCGAGGTCGTGCGTCACCAGCACGACCTGAGCGCGCTGCGACA
Organism: Microbacterium oxydans; assembly: GCF_000956525.1. GTDB lineage: Bacteria > Actinomycetota > Actinomycetes > Actinomycetales > Microbacteriaceae > Microbacterium > Microbacterium oxydans_A. The sequence goes on along the minus strand of NZ_JYIW01000026.1, from coordinate 258,061 downwards.
GCAGCACGTCTCCGATGCGCCTGGCGTTGCGCAGATCGAGCAGGGTGGTCGGCTCATCCGCGACGATCAGGTCGGGCTCGGTGATGAGCACCGACGCCAGAGCGAGCATCTGCTTCTGCCCACCGGAGAGGCTCGAGGACGGGGCATCGGCATGCGTCGCCAGGCTGTGGGCTTCGAGCGCGGCCGACACCCGGCGGGCGATCTCCGCTTTCGGACGCCCCCGCAGCGAGAGCGCGAGGTCCTCCGCCGGCGTCGGCATCAGGATCTGCGCCTCGGGATTCGTGAACACGAAGCCGACTCGGCGGCGCAGTGCCGCTCGATCGGCCACGCTGTCGAAGCCGTGCACCGTGATGCTGCCGGAGCTGGGTCCCGTGAGTCCGTTGAGCAGTCGAGCGAACGTCGACTTGCCCGAACCGTTGGCCCCGATCACGGCGATGCGCGGCGCGGTGAGTTCGACGGACACATCGCTCAGCACGACGTATCCGTCGATCTCGACCCCCACCCTGTCGAGCGAGATCGCTGCGAGGGCTGTCTCAGCCGGCATGCGTCGAGGGCTGCGCAGCGAAGGAACGGATGCCGAATGCCGGCGGGTATGCCCGGCGAAGCGCGAGGGTGAGTGCCGTGGCTGCTGCTGCCTTCAGCAGATCGCCGGGGAGGAACGCCAGGCTGGAGAGCGCGGTCGGTCCGAGATCGACGCCGAGCACGAGCGACTGCACCGGGATGCCGAAGAGGTACACGACGAGGATGCCTCCCACCACAGCGCCGAGGGCTGTGCGCCACCAGGTGATCCGGCCGCCGTGCACGATCAGTCCGATGACGAACGCACCGGCGATCCAGCCGATCAGGTAGCCGGCCGTCGGTCCCACGAAGACGCCGAGCCCGCCTCGCCCGCCGGCCAGCACAGGCAGCCCGACCGCAGCCAGCACGAGCACGGTCAGCACGGCCAGCGGTCCGCGCCGCGGGCCGAGCACTGCGCCTGCGAGCATCACGCCGAGCGTCTGCGCGGTGATGGGCACACCACCGGGCAGCGGCACGGTGACCATGCCGAACACCACGATGAGCGCCGCGAAGATCGCGATACGTCCGAGATCGCGACCGATGTCCGTGCGCTTCTCTGCCATGTTGGGTCCTTTCGAGGCTTCCTGAACGGTGTTCACGTGAACGGCGTTCAGTATAGTGAGGACATGACCCCGGCACACAACTCGACCCGCCACGACCGCGATGGCGTCGCAGCCGTGGCGCTGGCACTGCTCGACGAGGTCGGACTGGCCGATCTCTCGATGCGGCGCATCGCCGCGCGACTCGATGTGCAGCCGAGCGCACTCTACTGGCACTTCGCAAGCAAGCAGGAGCTGCTCGCCGAACTCGCCGATCGGATCACCGCAGGCATCCCCCGCGGCGACGCCTCGGTCCTCGAGACCGCTCGTGGCATCCGCGATGCGCTGTTCGCGCATCGCGACGGCGCGGAGCTCGTGCTCAGCACGTCAGCGCTGCGCCTCGGCTCATCGCCTGCGCAACAGGCGTTGACCGACGCCCTCCAGGCCGCCGGCGCCGAAGATGCATCCGCACGCGCAACGGCGATGCTGCATTTCATCCTTGGCCACGCGACGCTGGTGCAGCAGCGCATGCACGCGGACAGCCACGGCGCCGTGCTCGTCGGCGACGGCGCAGACGAAGAGCACGACATCACCGCCGGTCTCGACCGCGTGTTCGACCTCGGGGTGACCGCCCTCGCCGGCGCGGTCAGCGCGTCTGCAGCTCCGCTGCGTGACCGAGCCTGAGCCCAGGGATCGCCGCGAGGAGCACCAGGCCGACACAGAACAGGAACACGATGCTGAACGCCCCGGCGCCCCCGCCGAGCGTCGCGACCGCGAGACCGGCGAAGGCGATCGCGACCGCCGAACCGGTGGAATCCGAGATCGAGAGCGCTGAGGAGTTGAACCCCTGCTCCCCCGTGCCCGAGTACGCGAGCGTGAGCACCGTCAGCCGCGGGTAGAGCAGTCCCATGCCGCCGCCGGCGAAGGCCCAGCCGACGATCACCAGGATCGGGGTCAAGCCCCAGACTGCAGACGACAGCACGCAGGTGAGCGCGATCGACAACAGGGTCAGGCTGATCCCGACGATCCTGCGGTTGCCGAGTCGCTCGCCGTAGCGGCCCTGCAACGCGGATGCGCCGGCCCACGCGAAGGCCGCGAGCATGAGCGCGAGGCCGGCCCAGGTCACCGTGAAGTCGAACTTCGCGATCAGCAGGTACGGGATGTACGCCTCAGCGGCGAAGAACGCCCCGGCCACCAGCCCGCGCATCAGGACGACACTCGGCAGTCCGGAACCGGCCCTGAGCGTGCCCTTCGGCATTAGGGGCAGCAGGGCGACGCCGATCACCACCATCGCACCGAGCGCGACCGGCCAGCCGACCGGCGGCGTCATGCCGGCCGAGAACCCGATCAGCACCGCGAACACGGCCACCACGACCGCGAGCAGCAGCCGAGTCACCACGACCCGTCGATCCTGCGGCCCACCGTGTCCGAGGTCGACACCTCGCAGGCGCACCGCGACCATCGCGAAGGCGGCAGCGGTGAGCACGGCCACCCCGAGGAATGCCCAGCGCCAGTCCAGGAGCTCGGTCACCGCCCCGGCGAGGAACGGACCGATCATCGACGGCACCACCCAGGCCGCGGCGAATGCAGCGAACACGCGGCCGTGCAGGTGCGGCGGATAGAGCCGGGCCACCACGACATACAGTGCGACGGTCTGTCCGCCGGTGCCGAGCCCCTGCACGAGACGGCCGACGAGGAACTGGTGCATCGTCACCGCGATGCCCGAGATCACGAGCCCGACCAGGAACAGGGTCACGGCGCCGTAGAGCGCGCCACGTGGCCCCCGGGCGTCCGACCAGGCTCCGGCCGCGACCATCCCGATCACGCTGGTCGCGAGGGTGCCGGCGAACGCGACGGCGTAGAGCGCCTCGCCGTCGAGTGCCGCGCTCACCACCGGCATCACGGTCGTCACGGCGAGCGACTCGATGGCCGCGAGGAAGATCAGCGCGACCGCACCGAGGGTCACCCAGATGCGTTCGCGGTCCCAGATCGAGACCGTGTCGACCTCGTCGGTCATGACCGCACGAGCGCGGCGATGCGCTCGACGGCTTCTGTGATGATCTCGGGGCTGGTGCCGAAGTTCAGGCGCACGTGACCGTTGCCCTCGTCGCCGAAGGCCGGTCCGTAGTGCAGCGCCACCCGCGCCTCCTTGAGGATCCGGCGGGCCGGGTTGTCGCCCCAGCCCAGATCGCTGAGGTCGATCCAGGCGAGGTACCCGGCATCCGGGATCCGATAGCGGGCCCCCGGGATGTGGCGCGACAGCAGCTCGTGGAGCAGCGTCCGGTTCTGGTCCAGGGTGTGCAGGAGCCCGTCGAGCCATGGGTCGCTCTGCTCGGAGAACGAGGCGACCGCCGCGAGCAGACCGAACTGACCGGTGCGCCATTCGACCTCGTCGGGCATGCCGCGCACGAGGGCTGACGTCTCATCGCCGGCAGTGACCATGAGCGCGCACTTGAGTCCGGCGAGGTTGAAGGCCTTGCTCGCGCTGACGACGGCGTAGCCGACGCGCTCGGCGTGCTCGCCGACCGAGAGGAACGGCGTGAATCCGGCACCCGGCTGGGCAAGCGGCGCATGGATCTCATCCGAGATCACGCTGGCTCCGTACTCGGCGGCGACGGCTGCAAGAGCAGTCAGCGACTCACGGGAATGCACCGTGCCGGTCGGGTTGTGCGGGTTGCAGAGCAGGATCGCCCTGGCTCCGGCCTCGAATGCCGAGCGGATGCCGTCGAGATCGAGCTCCCACCGCTCGCCCGTGTCGAGCAGGGGCACGCGCTCGGGCTCAGCGCCGGCCTCGTGCACCAGCTCGTAGAACGGCGGGTACACCGGTGGCGTGACGACGACGCGATCTCCTGGGCTGGTCACCCGGCGCAGGATCTCGACGATGCCCATGCTGACGTCTGCCGTGCTGCGCATGCGCGCGGGATCGACCTGCCAGCCGAAGCGACGCTGAGCGAAGGCCGCGTAGGTCGCCGCGAGTGGTGTCCGCGACGCCTTGTAGCCGGTGTCCCCGATCGCGACCGCACGCTGCAGCGCTGCCGTGATCATGGGTGCCAACGGGAAATCCGTCTCGGCCACGAACAACGGCAGCACATCAGCGGGGTACTCCCGCCACTTCGCACTGGTCCGCTCGCGGAGCTCCTCGAGAGACAGCGCCGTGACCGGCAGCATCCTCAGATCGCGAAGCCGAGCGCGCGCATCATGTCGCGCCCGTCGTCGGTGATCTTCTCCGGACCCCACGGCGGCATCCAGACCCAGTTGATCCGGAATCGGTCGACGACCGAGTCGAGCGCCTGAGCCGTCTGGTCCTCGAGCACATCGGTGAGCGGACAGCCGGCGCTGGTCAGCGTCATGTGGATGACGAGCGCATCGTTCTCGTCATCCCAGGCGAGATCGTAGATGAGACCGAGGTCGACGACGTTGATCCCCAGCTCGGGGTCCATGACGTCTTTGAGTGCCTCGGTGACCTCGTCGTACTTCTGGTCGGTGAGCGTCGCGGTCATGCCGTCAGCCTACGCCTCGATGGGTGCCGCGGGGTCGAGGAAACGGTCGTATCCCTCGTCCTCGAGCCGGTCGGCGAGCTCCGGTCCGCCCTCTTCCACGATCTTGCCCGCGACGACCACGTGCACGAAGTCGGGGCGGATGTAGCGGAGGATGCGCGTGTAGTGCGTGATCAGCAGCACGCCGAGTCCGGTGGACTCCTTCGCGCGGTTGACACCCTCGGAGACGATCTTCAGCGCGTCGACGTCGAGACCGGAGTCGGTCTCGTCGAGGATCGCGAACTTCGGCTTGAGCACCTCGAGCTGCAGGATCTCGTGGCGCTTCTTCTCACCGCCGGAGAAGCCCTCGTTGACGTTGCGCTGAGCGAACTTCGGGTCCATGCGCAGGTTCGCCATGGCCGCCTTGACGTCCTTGGTCCAGCCGCGGATCGCCGGTGCTTCGCCGTCGAGTGCCGTCTTGGCGGTGCGGAGGAAGTTCGTCACGGTGACGCCGGGGATCTCCACCGGGTACTGCATCGCGAGGAACAGCCCGGCGCGTGCGCGCTCGTCGACGCTCATCGCCAGCACGTCCTCACCGTCGAAGGTGATGGAGCCGCCGGTGACGGTGTACTTGGGATGACCGGCGATCGTGTACGCCAGGGTCGACTTGCCGGACCCGTTCGGGCCCATGATCGCGTGGGTCTCACCGGTGTTCATGGTGAGGGTGATCCCGTTGAGGATCGGGGTGGCCCCCGACTCGGTCTCGACCGTCACGTACAGGTCGCGGATCTCGAGAACAGACATTCAGACTTCCTTAATCACGGTCGGGTCGATGAGCACGTCGTCGCCGTCGATCACGACGACGTAGACCGGGACGGGCTCGTAAGCGGGGAGGTTTCCGGGCATGCCGGTGAGCAGGGAGAAGGCGGAGCCATGCGCCCAGCACTCCACCGTGTCGCCCTCGACGAAGCCCTCGGACAGCGAGATCTCGCCGTGCGTGCAGGTGTCGCCGATCGCGTGGATGACGCCTTCGCCGTCCTTGATGACGGTGATGGGAACGCCGGCCGGGTCGACACGCAGCGGCATGTCCTGCTGGAGGTCGGCGACCCCGCAGACTCGCTCTGCGGTCATGCGTTCACCGCCGCGAGCTCGGTCTCGATCGCATCGAGCAGCTCGGTCTCCAGCGCAGGGATGCCGAGGCGCTGCACGATGTCGGTGAGGAACCCGAGGACGACGAGGCGACGAGCCTCGTCTTCGCTGATGCCGCGGGCCTGCAGGTAGAACAGCTGCTCGTCGTCGAAACGACCCGTCGCGCTGGCGTGGCCGGCGCCCTGGATGTCGCCTGTCTCGATCTCGAGGTTCGGGATCGAATCGGCGCGAGCGCCCTCGGTGAGCACCAGGTTGCGGTTGGCCTCGTAGGAGTCGGTGCCGGTGGCATCCGGTCCGATGAGCACGTCGCCGATCCAGACGCTGTGCGCGCCCTTGCCCTGCAGCGCGCCCTTGTAGAGCACGTCGCCCTTGGTGTGCGGGCCCTTGTGGTGCATGTAGACCTGGCTCTCCAGGTGCTGTCCTGCATCCGCGTAGGAGAGCCCGTAGAGGTAGCCCTCGGATCCTGCGCCCGCGAGCTCGACGTTCGGGTTCACGCGCACGACACCGCCGCCGAAGCTGACGACGAAGTGCTTGAACACCGCGTCCGCTCCGACACGCGCCTGATGGGACGACGCATGCACTGCCTCGTCCTGCCACTGCTGCAGGCTGATCACGGTGAGCTTCGAGCCCGCCCGAGCGATGATCTCGACGTTCTGGGCGTACTGCGCTGCACCGGTGTGCTGGAGCACGACCGTCGCGACGCTGTGCTCGAGCGCCTCGATCACGATGTGCGCGTCAGCACGACGATCAGCACCGAGGCCCTTGATCGCGACGAAGACCGGCTCTGCCACTTCCTCGTCGCGCGGGATGCGGATGTGCAGCCCGTCGGTCGCGCCCTGCCACGCCACGGCGGCCGTGACGTCCTCAGCGAGGAACACCTCGCCGCGCGGAGCGGTTCCCGCCGCGAGCGGAGCGGCGAAGTACTGCTCGCCCGAGCGGACGTCATAGCGCACGCCATCGTTCGGCGCCGCGACCGCGAACAACGAGGTCAGCTTCGCGACCGGCGTGTGCTTCCAGTTGACCTCGCGCCCGGTGGGGGCACCGAAGTCATCCGGCTCGAAGGAGTGCGGTCGCTCAGAGCGGGTCTGCACCGGGGTGAAACCCGCCGCGGCCACCTGGGCCGCCGGGTCGATGTGCGCGTTCGATTCCTGCGTCTCTGCGGACGCTGTCGCCTGGGCCGCCATCTAGCCGACCGATCCTTCCATGCCCATCTCGATGAGCTTGTTCAACTCCATCGCGTACTCCATCGGCAGTTCACGTGCGATCGGCTCGATGAAGCCGCGCACGATCATCGCCATCGCCTCGTCCTCCGGCATGCCGCGGGACTGCAGGTAGAACAGCTGCTCCTCGCTCACCTTCGAGACCGTGGCCTCGTGGCCGAGCTGCACGTCATCCACGCGGATGTCGATGGCCGGATAGGTGTCGGAGCGCGACTTCGTGTCCACGAGCAGCGCATCGCAACGGACGGTGTTCGCCGAGTGGTGCGCGTTCGCGTCGACGCGGACCTCGCCGCGGTAGCCCGCACGACCGCCACCGCGGGCGATCGACTTCGAGATGATCGACGACTGCGTGTACGGGGCCATGTGGATCATCTTCGCGCCGGCGTCCTGGTGCTGACCGGGGCCGGCGAAGGCGACGGAGAGCGTCTCACCCTTGGCGTGCTCGCCCATCAGGTAGATCGACGGGTACTTCATCGTCACCTTCGAGCCGATGTTACCGTCGACCCATTCCATCGTGGCGCCCTCATGGGCGATCGCACGCTTGGTGACGAGGTTGTAGACGTTGTTCGACCAGTTCTGGATCGTCGTGTAGCGAACGCGGGCGTTCTTCTTCACGATGATCTCGACGACGGCCGAGTGCAACGAATCCGACTTGTAGATCGGAGCCGTGCAGCCCTCGATGTAGTGGATGTAGCTGTCCTCGTCGGCGATGATCAGGGTCCGCTCGAACTGGCCCATGTTCTCGGTGTTGATGCGGAAGTACGCCTGCAGCGGGATCTCGACGTGCACGCCCTTGGGGACGTAGACGAACGAGCCACCGGACCAGACGGCCGTGTTCAGCGCGGCGAACTTGTTGTCACCGGCGGGGATCACGGTGCCGAAGTACTCCTCGAAGAACTCGGGGTGCTCACGCAACGCAGTGTCGGTGTCCATGAAGATGACGCCCTGCTGCTCCAGGTCCTCGCGGATCTGGTGGTAGACGACCTCGGACTCGTACTGCGCGGCGACGCCGGCGACCAGGCGCTGGCGCTCGGCCTCCGGGATGCCGAGACGCTCGTAGGTCTCGCGGATCTCCTCGGGAAGGTCTTCCCAGGTCTGCGCCTGCTTCTCAGTGGAGCGGACGAAGTACTTGATGTTGTCGAAGTCGATCTCGCTGAGGTCCGCACCCCAGGTCGGCATCGGCTTCTTTCCGAAGAGCTGATACCCCTTGAGACGGGTCTTCAGCATCCATTCGGGTTCGTTCTTGAGCGCCGAGATCCCTCGGACGACCTCTTCGGAGATTCCGCGTTTCGCGATGGCACCCGCGGCGTCCGCGTCGTGCCAGCCGAATTCGTACACCCCCAGGCTGTCCAGCTCCGGGCGGTCGATCAGCACATCCGACATCACACACTCTCCTTGTTAGGCCTCAACGGTGTCATCCGCTCCGACGCACCTGATCCCCCGTCGAGTCTGCGGGGAGCCGGTGCCTCGAAAGGGCCCTCATCACCAGCGCATCCATCGCGCCTAAACTGTTGACGATGCTTCAGCGCGGGAAGCGCTCATCACAACAATCCGATTCTACAGGTTCCGCCTGGCGACTGGGCCGTGCCCGCACCGCCACCCGCGGTCCGGAGGCCCCATGCCCGACACGACGATCTCCTCCTCGACCGACGCCGCCGGCGTTCGCGCTCCGATGACGCACCGCACCCTCTGGAGCCGCGCGCTGCGCGTGTTCGCGTGGCTGTCGTTCATCAGCGAGACGATCATCATCGGGACCGGTGGCGCGGTTCGCCTCACCGGATCGGGCCTCGGATGCTCCGAGTGGCCGCTCTGCACGCCGGAATCGCTCGTTCCGATCTACGCCGATCAGGGCATCCACGGGTTCATCGAGTTCGGCAACCGCCTGATGACGGGCGTCGTCGGCATCATCGCCCTCGCAGTCGTGCTCCTCGTGCTGCATCACTTCAGCGGCAAGCGCGGGCTCGTCCGCGCATTGTGGTTCGCTGTCGGCGGCATCGCCGGGGCCGCTCTCACGTTTTTCGTCGCGACCTTCTTCTACGGCCTGGCTGCAGCAGGACCGGCTCTCCTCGCGTTTCCCTTTGCCACGGGCGTCCTCCTCCTCGCCATCGTCGCGGCCGCGGTCTACTCGGTGCGTACGACCGCCGCCCGACGCGACCTCGTCGCCCTGGCATGGATCGTCCTGGCGGGCGTCGTCGCACAGGCGCTCGTCGGCGGCATCACGGTGCTCACCGGGCTGAACCCGTTCATCGTCGGCTTCCACTACACCTCGTCACTGCTGCTCGTGTGCGTCACCGCCGCGTTCCTGGTGCGCCTGTCCGCGGCTCCCGGCCCGCGCGAGCGCGCCGTGCCCGCGTGGTTCAGCATCCTCAGCCATGTCACCGGACTCGCACTCGCGGTCACGATCCTGTTCGGTGTGCTCACCACCGGCTCCGGTCCGCACTCCGGAGACCCCGACGTGCTCCGCCACGGCTTCGACGCGACAGTGCTGGCGCACGTGCACTCCTGGCCCGGCTACATTCTGGCCGTGCTCGTCCTGGCGCTGACGATCTCGGCCTGGGTGCTCCGTCTCGAGCCGCGCAAGTGGCTGCTCGTGCTGATCGTGGCGATCGCGGTGCAGGTCGCCGTCGGCGTGCTGCAGGCGCGTGACGGGCTCCCTCCTCTGCTCGTCGGGATCCACATGGTGCTCGCCTCACTCTCCGCAGCGACCTACACCGTGGTCGTGCTGCACTTGAAGCGGCCGGTGGAGACCGCCCGCTGAGCCTCCCGTCGGATCGCCGCACAGGCGATCCATAGCTCGCGCATCACGCGTTCATCGACGCGTGGGCGAACGTGGTGGCCATGAACAAGTCACTGACACGCAGCATCGGCTTCTGGCTCCTCCTCGCCCTGTCCCTCGCGGCGACCGGTGTGGGAGCGTGGCTCATCTCGGGCCAGCTCGGCACGATGACCACCACCCTCACCGACGGCACAGCGACCGGCGTCGAGGTCTACGTCGGTCAGTCACTCGTGGTCGTCGGAGCCGCGGTGCTCGGCGCCGGCATCATCGGCATCCTGATCGCGATCGCCCTCACCGCAGTGCAGGCGCTCATCCCGACGCCGACCCCGGTGGTCGTCGAGCCCATCGACTGGGCCGTCCAGGACGACGCTCCTCAGGCAGGCGCAGACGCCGTCGTCGAGACGGTCACGTCCGCGTCAACGGATGCCGACGCGACCATCGTCGAGCGGACCGAGGACGATGAGGATCAGAACGGAAGCAGCGGATCGACCGCGACCGCGACGAAGATCAACGTCAAGTAGGTGATCGAGGCGTGGAACACACGCATGGGCCGCGCCTCGTTCCCCCGCACCGCCTGGTTGTAGAGACGGTGCGACTCGTAGAGGAACCAGCCTCCGAAGACGAGCGCTGAGACGGTGTAGACGAGGCCCATGTTCGCGATCGGCACGAGCAGCAGCGAGCAGGCGATGGTCGCCCAGGCGTACAGGATGACCTGGAGGCCGACCTGCGAGGCATTGCGCGTGGCGCCGAGCATGGGCACGTCGACATCGTCGTAGTCGTCGCGGTACTTCATCGACAGCGGCCAGTAATGCGGCGGCGTCCAGAGGAAGATCAGCAGGAACAGGATGAATGCCGGCCAGTCCAGCGAACCGGTCACCGCGGCCCAGCCGATCAGCACCGGGAAGCAGCCGGCGATGCCGCCCCAGACGATGTTCTGCTCGGTACGGCGCTTGAGGATCATCGTGTAGATCACGACGTAGAAGAAGATGGCGCCGGCGGAGAGCGCCGCTGCCAACCAGTTCGTCGTGAAGAACAGCCAGACGGTGGAGAGCACCGCGAGCGTCCAGGAGAAGATCAGCGCGCCGCGCGGCGAGATCTCGCCCGTCACGAGCGGACGGTTCTCGGTGCGGTGCATGTGGGCGTCGATGTCGCGATCGAGGTACATGTTGAACGCGGCGGCTGAGCCGGCGCTCAGGGACCCGCCGATGACCGTCGCGAGGACGAGCCACATGTCGGGGAGTCCACCCTGGGCGAGGAACATCACCGGAACCGTCGACACGAGCAGCAGTTCGAGGACGCGCGGCTTCGTGAGGGCGACGTAGGCCTTCACCGTGCGACCGACGGACTGCGTCCTCACGGTCTGATCAGACATCGTCGAGATCTCGATCGCCTCCTCCACACGCGTCATGACAGCCCTTCCAGTCTAGGGCACCGCGACTGCCCGCTCCGTCCCCGCCCACCGCTGCCGCAGGACGTAAGACAGCGTCAGACGGAAAGGGCACAGCGCTATGCTGAAATCACTCGCGCCCAGCGCTGTGATCCCCTTCTTCCATCAGGTGGTCCTGTGTGGGCAGATGCGGATGCGCCAGGGAATAACGGCGCCCTTGAAACTGTCGGAAAGGGCATGGACGTGTCGGAATTGCAGTGGGAAGAAATCGATCGACGCGCGGTGGACACCGCGCGGATCTTGGCGGCAGACGCCGTGGAGAAGGTCGGGAACGGCCACCCCGGCACCGCGATGAGCCTTGCTCCCGCTGCCTACCTCCTCTACCAGCGCGTGCTTCGCCACGACCCGACCGACACCGACTGGCTCGGCCGCGACCGCTTCATCCTGTCGGTGGGACACTCCTCCCTCACGCAGTACGTCGAGCTGTACCTCGGAGGGTTCGGCCTCGAGCTGGATGACCTCAAGGCTCTGCGTACGTGGGGCTCGCTCACTCCCGGTCACCCGGAATACGGCCACACCAAGGGCGTCGAGATCACGACCGGTCCCCTCGGCCAGGGCCTCGCGTCCGCCGTCGGCTTCGCGTATGCCGCCCGGTACGAGCGCGGTCTGTTCGACCCGGACGCGGCGCCCGGCACGAGCCCGTTCGACCACTTCGTGTACGCGATCGCCGGTGACGGCGACCTGCAGGAAGGCATCACCAGCGAGGCATCCTCGCTCGCCGGTCACCAGCAGCTCGGCAACCTGATCGCCATCTACGACTCCAACCAGATCTCGATCGAGGACGACACCAACGTCGCCTTCACCGAGGATGTCGCCAAGCGCTACGAGGCGTACGGCTGGCAGGTGCAGGTCGTCGACTGGAAGAAGTCGGGCGAGTACGTCGAAGACGTCGCAGAGCTGTATGCGGCGATCGAGGCCGCCAAGGGCGAGACCTCGAAGCCCTCGCTCATCATCCTCAAGACCATCATCGGCTGGCCCTCGCCCGGCAAGCAGAACAGCGGCAAGATCCACGGCTCCGCGCTCGGCGCAGACGAGCTCGCCGCCACCAAGAAGGTGCTCGGCTTCGACCCGGAGCAGCACTTCGCGGTCGCCGACGACGTGATCGCCCACACCCGTGGATTGGTCGCCCGCGCAGCCGACGCACGCGCCGAGTGGCAGACCGCCTTCGATGCCTGGGCTGCTGCGAACCCGGAGCGCAAGCAGCTCCTCGACCGCCTCGAGGCCGGCGAGCTGCCGTCTGACATCTCGACCGCTCTCCCGGTGTTCGAGGCAGGCAAGGACGTCTCGACCCGCGCCGCGTCCGGCCAGGTCATCAACGCCCTCGCCGCGCAGCTCCCCGAGCTCTGGGGCGGCTCGGCCGACCTCGCCGAGTCGAACCTCACCACGATCAAGGGTGCAGCGTCCTTCATCCCCGAGGAATGGTCGACCCACGAGTGGTCGGGCAACCCCTACGGTCGCGTGCTGCACTTCGGCATCCGCGAGCACGCCATGGGCGCCATCGTCAACGGCATCGTGCTCCACGGCCCGACCCGCGCGTTCGGCGGCACCTTCCTGATCTTCAGCGACTACATGCGTCCCGCAGTCCGTCTCGCAGCTCTCATGAACGTGCCCAGCGTGTTCGTCTGGACGCACGACTCGGTCGCCCTGGGTGAGGACGGACCGACCCACCAGCCGATCGAGCAGCTCGCGACGCTCCGTGCGATCCCGAACCTCGCGGTCGTCCGCCCGGCGGATGCCAACGAGACCGCCGAAGCCTGGCTCGAGATCCTCCGTCGCCAGGAGGGCCCCGCAGGTATCGCCCTGACCCGCCAGAACATCCCGGTGTTCGAGCGCGGAGACGGCGCGGCATCCGGCGAGACCTTCGCTGCCGCATCCAACACCGCCAAGGGCGCATACGTGCTCGCCGAGGCACCGGAGGGCACCCCCGATGTGATCATCGTCGCCACCGGCTCCGAGGTGCAGCTGGCCGTCGAGGCCCGCGCAGCACTGGCATCCGAGGGCATCGGCGTCCGTGTCGTGTCGGCTCCGTCGCTCGAGTGGTTCGACGAGCAGGACGAGGCGTACCGCGAGTCGGTCCTCCCGGCATCCGTCACCGCCCGCGTCTCGGTCGAGGCCGGTTCCGTGCTCACCTGGCGCGGCATCGTGGGCGACCGCGGCCGCTCCGTCGGCATCGACCACTTCGGCGCCTCCGCCGACTACAAGACCCTGTTCGAGAAGTTCGGCATCACCACCGAGGCCGTCATCGCGGCCGTCCGCGAGACCCTCGCGGCCAACAGCACCAAGGAGAACGCATGAGCACCCCCACCGCACAGCTCGCCGCCGCCGGCGTCAGCATCTGGCTCGACGACCTCTCCCGCTCGCGCATCTCGACGGGCAACCTCGCCGAGCTCATCGAGTCGCGCAACATCGTTGGCGTCACCACAAACCCGACGATCTTCGCGAACGCGATCACCGACAAGAACGACACGTCCTACGACGCGCAGCTCACCGAGCTCGCCGCCGCCGGCACCAGCGCTGAAGATGCCGTCTTTGCCGCCACGACGCAGGACGTCGCCGCAGCGCTCGACATCTTCCGCCCCGTGTGGGAGCAGTCAGGTCACGTCGACGGCCGGGTCTCGATCGAGGTCTCCCCCGACCTCGCACACGACACCGAGGGCACCGTCGCGTCCGCGAAGCAGCTGTGGGCCAAGGTCGACCGCCCGAACCTGCTCGTCAAGATCCCGGCGACCAAGGCAGGGCTCCCCGCGATCACCGAGGCCATCGCCTCCGGTATCAGCGTCAACGTCACCCTGATCTTCAGCCTGGAGCGCTACGCAGAGGTCATCGACGCGTACCTGACCGGCCTCGAGCGTGCGCACAGCGCCGACTTCGACCTGTCGAGCATCCACTCGGTCGCCTCGTTCTTCGTGTCACGGGTCGACACCGAGACCGACAAGCGCCTCGAGGCGATCGGCACCGACGAGGCACTCGCGCTCAAGAGCAAGGCCGGTCTCGCGAACGCGCGTCTCGCCTACGAGCTCTTCGAGCAGAAGTTCGGCGAGCAGCGCGCGCAGGACCTCATCAAGCTCGGTGCGAACCTGCAGCGTCCGCTGTGGGCCTCGACCGGCGTCAAGGACCCGAACCTGCCCGACACGCTCTACGTGACCGAGCTGGTGGCCGATGGCGTCGTGAACACCATGCCGGAGAAGACCCTCGAGGCCACCTTCGACCACGGCGTGATCACCGGCGACACGATCACCGGCGGTTATGCAGAGGCCCACGAGGTGTTCGACCAGCTCGCCGCTGTCGGCGTCGACCTGACCGATGTCACCCAGGTGCTCGAGGACGAGGGCGTCGCGAAGTTCATCGATTCCTGGCACGATCTGCTGGCGCAGGTGTCCGAGGCGCTGGAGGCGCAGCGATGACCTTCTCGATCCACACGTCCGGCGCCGCGCGCGCCGCGATCGACGAGACGGTCCCCCGTCTGGTCAGCGAGCTCATCGCGTCGCGCCTCACCGGCGGCGACAGCACGCTCTGGGGCCCGGCGGCAGAGGCCGAGGCGGCTGTCCGCCTCGGCTGGATCGAGGCCGTCACGGTCTCGCGCCCGCTGGTCGCCGAGATCACCGCGCTTCGTGACGAGCTGGCCGCCAAGGGCGTCACCCGCTTCGTGCTCGCCGGCATGGGCGGATCCTCGCTCGCACCCGAGGTCATCGCGCAGACGGCCGGCGTGCCGCTGACGATCCTCGACTCGACCGCGCCCGGCCAGGTGCTGGCAGCGCTCGACGAGGGACTCGCCGACACAGCGCTCGTGGTCTCGTCGAAGTCCGGCTCCACGGTCGAGACCGACTCGCAGCGACGCACCTTCGAGGCGGCGTTCCGCGACCTCGGCATCGAGCCGACCGAGCGCATCATCGTGGTCACCGACCCGGGTTCCCCGCTCGACACGTCGGCACGTGAGGCCGGCTACCGCGTCTTCAACGCGGACCCCAACGTCGGCGGCCGCTACTCGGCGCTCACGGCCTTCGGTCTCGTGCCCTCCGGCCTTGCCGGCGTCGACATCGACGAGCTGCTGAACGAGGCAGAGGCCTCGCTGCTCGAGGTCGCGATCGACTCGGCCGACAACCCGGCGCTCCGCCTCGCCGCCGCGATCGCGGCGACGAACCCGCGGCGCGACAAGCTCGGCCTGATCACCGACGGCACCCACATCAAGGGCCTGCCCGACTGGATCGAGCAGCTGATCGCCGAGTCCACCGGAAAGGACGGCACCGGTATCCTCCCGGTCGTGCTCCTTCCGGTCTCCCCCGAGCTCGACGCCGTGCCGTCGGATCTCCAGATCGTCCGTCTCGTCGACGACGCGAACGAGTTCCACCTGCACGAACGTCATCAGGGCGAGATCCTCGTGAGCGGCAGCCTCGGCGCGCAGCTGATGGTCTGGGAGTACGCCACGGCGATCGCCGGTCACCTGCTCGGCATCAATCCCTTCGACCAGCCGGACGTGGAGTCGGCCAAGGTCGCGGCACGCGGCCTCCTCGACGCACGGCCTGAGCCCACCGCTCCTGCGTTCGTCGAGAACGGCGTCGAGGTGCGTGTCTCCGACGCGGCCCTCGCGGCATCCGGCACCGTGGAAGGCGTGCTCGACGCGCTCTGGGCGCAGCTGGCCGATGACGGCTACGTGTCGATCCAGGCCTACGTGAACCGCCTCGAGGTCCCGCAGCTGCAGGGTCTCCGAGAGCTGGTCGCCGCCGACTCCGGTCGTCCGACGACGTTCGGCTGGGGCCCGCGGTTCCTGCACTCGACCGGCCAGTACCACAAGGGCGGACCGGCGCAGGGCGTGTTCCTGCAGATCCTCGAGCGCACCGACGTCGACCTCGAGATCCCCGAGCGCCCCTTCACGTTCGGGCAGCTCATCGAGGCGCAGGCCGCGGGCGATGCCGCGGTCCTCGCCGAGCACGGCCGTCCCGTCGTGTCCCTGACGATCACGGACTCCTCGGCCGACGTGCTCGCCCTCTTCGAAGCCGCACAGAAGTAACCGCAGGAGTATCCCTCACCGATGTCTGTTCCCATCTCGCGCGGGCACAACCCGCTGCGTGACCCTGACGATCGCCGCCTGAACCGGATCGCAGGGCCCAGCGCCCTGGTGATCTTCGGCGTCACCGGGGACCTCTCACGCAAGAAGCTCATGCCCGCGGTCTACGACCTCGCCAACCGCGGACTCCTCCCTCCCGGATTCGCTCTCGTCGGGTTCGCCCGACGGGACTGGGAGGACCAGGACTTCGCCAAGGTCGTCTACGACGCGGTCAAGCAGCACGCACGCACCCCGTTCCGCGAGGAGACGTGGGAGCAGCTGCTGCAGGGCATCCGCTTCGTGTCCGGCGAGTTCGACAATCCGGAGTCGTTCGTCAAGCTCCGCGAGACCGTCGATCAGCTCGACGTGGAGCGCGGGACCATGGGGAACCACGCCTTCTACCTGTCGATCCCGCCGAAGTCGTTCGCGGTGGTCGCTCAGCAGCTCAAGGACTCCGGTCTCGTCGGCGACGAAGAGGGCGAGGATCGCTGGCGTCGCGTCGTGATCGAGAAGCCGTTCGGTCACGATCTCGAATCCGCCCGCGAGCTGAACAAGGCACTCGAGGTGGCGTTCTCCGCCGACTCGATCTTCCGTATCGACCACTACCTCGGCAAGGAGACGGTCCAGAACATCCTGGCGCTGCGCTTCGCGAACGAGCTGTACGAGCCGATCTGGAACCGCAACTACGTCGACCACGTGCAGATCACGATGGCCGAGGACATCGGCGTCGGCGGACGCGCCGGCTACTACGACGGCGTCGGCGCAGCACGCGACGTCATCCAGAACCACCTGCTGCAGCTGCTCGCTCTCACCGCGATGGAAGAGCCGATCAGCCTCTCCGCCGAGCACCTGCGTGCCGAGAAGGAGAAGGTGCTTGCCGCTGTGCACGTGCCGGACGACCTCTCCCAGGCGACTGCCCGCGGTCAGTACGCGGGCGGGTGGCAGGGCGGCGAGAAGGTCACCGGCTTCCTCGACGAGGAGGGCATGAACCCTGAGTCCGCCACGGAGACGTACGCGGCCATCAAGCTCGAGATCGACACCCGCCGCTGGTCGGGTGTGCCCTTCTACCTGCGCACCGGGAAGCGTCTCGGCCGTCGTGTGACCGAGGTCGCCGTCGTGTTCAAGCGCGCGCCGGAACATCTCTTCGGGCGCAGCAACACCTCGGAACTCGGCCAGAACGCCCTCGTGATCCGTGTGCAGCCCGACGAGGGCGTGACCATCCGCTTCGGCTCCAAGGTGCCGGGCAACGGCACGAACGTGCGCGACGTCACGATGGACTTCGGCTACGGGCACGCGTTCACCGAGGCGAGCCCCGAAGCGTACGAGCGGCTGATCCTCGACGTCCTCCTGGGCGACCCGCCGCTGTTCCCGCGGCACGAAGAGGTCGAGCTCTCCTGGAAGATCCTCGACCCGGTGGAGAAGTTCTGGGCTGCCGAGGGCGGTCCAGTCGAACAGTACGCGCCAGGCTCGTGGGGACCGGCAGCTGCCGACGACCTGCTTGCCCGCGACGGACGAGTCTGGAGACGCCCGTGATCATCGACCTTCCCGACACGACGGTCAGCCAGGTCGCGAAGCAGCTGGTGAAGGTACGCGAAGAGGGCGGCGCTGTCGCCCTCGGACGCGTGCTCACCCTGGTCATCTCGGCGCGAAACGGCGTGGCCGAGGCGGCCATCGACGCCGCCAACGATGCATCCCGCGAGCACCCGATGCGCGTCATCGTGCTCACGACCGGTGAGGGCGAATCGCGCCTCGACGCGCAGATCCGTGTCGGCGGCGACGCCGGCGCGAGCGAGGTCGTGGTGCTCCGCGCCTTCGGCGACGCCGCGAGCAACGAGGAGAGCCTCATCACGGGCCTCCTACTTCCGGACGCTCCTGTGGTCGCATGGTGGCCGGAAGAGGCGCCGTACGCACCGGCGAAGTCGCCGCTCGGCAAGATCGCCCAGCGCCGGATCACGGATGCCGCCACGGCGACCGATGTGCGCGACCGTCTGGCTCTGCTGGGCGAGACGCACGCTCCCGGCGACACCGACCTCGCGTGGACGAGGCTCACGCACTGGCGTGAGCAGCTCGCGGCCGTGCTCGACCAGCCGCCGTACGAGGAGATCACCGGTGTCGAGGTCCGTGGCGCGGCCGCCTCGCCGTCGACCGCCTTGCTCGCGGCGTGGCTGCAGATGGCGCTCGAAATGCCAGTGGTCTGGTCGTACGAAGACCCGAAGAGCTGGGAGGAGGGCATCAAGTCGGTGCGCCTCACCCGGGCGGACGGCGACATCCTGCTCGAGCGTCCGACGCCGGGCGTCGCGGTGCTCACACAGCCCGGTCAGCCGAACCACGACCTGCACCTGCCGCGGAGGACGCTGCGTGAGTGCCTCGCGGAGGAGCTGCGTCGTCTCGACCCCGACCTCCTGTACGGTCGAGTGATCGCGGAGGGCTGGGAGAAGCTGGGTCCGCCCGAGACAGGAGCGTGAGTCAGATGCAGGCACCGTCCGCAGAGAAGCGGGTCGTGGTCGAAGCCACCCCCGCAGCCCTCGCGACCAGCGTGGCCGATCGTTTCCTGACCCGGGTGCGTGCGCGCACCCGGAACGGACGCATCGCACACATCGCCCTCACCGGAGGGTCGATGGGCGCGGCCGTGCTGCGCGCTGCGGCTGAGCACCCTCGCGCAGCGAAGATCGACTGGTCGCTCGTGCACTTCTGGTGGGGTGACGAACGGTTCGTCGCACGCGATGACGCCGACCGCAACGCCCTGCAGTCGCGCGCGGCGCTGCTCGATCACATCCCGGTGCCTGCTGAGAACGTGCACGAGGTCGCCGCCTCCGACAGCGGGCTCAGCCTCGACGAGGCCGCGACGGCCTATGCGGCAGAGCTCGCCGAGTTCGGAACCGAGGAGCACGCGTGGCCGTCGTTCGCGGTCTGCTTCCTCGGGGTCGGACCGGATGGACACATCGCATCGTTGTTCCCCGATCGCGAAGAGGTCACCGTCACCGACGTGGCCGCGCTGCCGGTTCGCAACTCCCCGAAGCCCCCGCCGGAGCGCGTGACGCTCACCAGGCCCGTCCTCAACTCCTCGAAGCGCGTCTGGCTGGTGCTCACCGGCGCCGACAAGGCATCAGCGCTCGGCCTCGCCCTCGCCGGGGCGAGCTACACGAGTGTGCCAGCGGCCGGCGCCAAGGGACGCAAGCGCACGGTGTTCTTCGTCGACGAGGCAGCGGCATCCGAGGTCTCGCCCGACCTGATCGACCCCGCGTACTGAGCTTCCCGCCGAACGCCGGCCGCTAGCCGGCGTTCGGCGCTTCAGGGCGCTGGCCGTCGCTGTCCGGACGCTGCCCGTTGGTCGAACCGTCGCTGCCTCGGACGATGCCGAGATCCTGACTCTCGCTGATCACCTGCGGGTGATAGCGGGCGAGTTCGACGACCCCGAAGACGGCGATCGCGCCGGCGACGCCATAGATCACGAGCGCCCACGGCGGTGCAGCAGCAGCTTCGCCGAGGATCACCATGCCGATGAGCACGGCGATGAGCGGGTCGACGACCGTGAGACCGGCGATCACGAGGTCCGGCGGTCCGGAGCTGTACGCCGTCTGCACGAAGTACGCACCGACCGCGGCTGCGGCGACCAGCGCCAGCACGCAGACCGCCGTGATCCACTCGAAGTGACCGGCCTCGATGCGCTTGATGACGACCTTCGCGAGCGTCGCGACGAAACCGTACAGGATGCCGGCGCCGATGACGTAGAACAGCGCACGCATCCGCTGACGGAGGATCAGCCAGCAGGCGCCGAGCACGATGATGACCACGAGGAGCAGCGCGAGGATCACGAAGAGCTCACGGTCCGCCACCTCCTGCTCCGTGGCGAAGAGCGCGGCGAAGAAGACGAAGAGGAAGATACCGCCGACGCAGCAGACGATGGCCCTGATCGACTTCTTCGTCGGCGAGTGGCCGGAGATCCGAGCGTTGAGCAGGGTCGTGATGACCAGCGCGATCGCGCCGAGCGGCTGCACCACCATGAGTGGGGCCCGGACCAGCGCGGCGAGCTGACACACGATCGCGAGACCGAGCATGAGCGTGCCGATGAGCCACGACGGTCTCGTCAGCAGGCGACGGAGCTGATCGAGGCTGAGCCCGCTCGTGCCCTGTGCACCACTCAGGAGCTCGACCTTCTCGACGCCACGGTGCTGGTACTGCGCGCCGAGCGACATGAAGACCGCGCCGGCGAGGGCGAGAGGGATGCCGAGCAGCAGTCCTGGGTTCTGGAAGACACCGACGAGCTGCTCGCCGACGTCTTCGACACCGTTCACTTCCAGTCCCCTGCGCTCACCCTACGACCCTACCCGGCGTACCCCGCACGTTAGGGTTATGACGTGGCTGTACTTCCGATTCGCATCATGGGCGACCCCGTTCTGCACTCCCCCGCCTCGGCCGTCGACGAGATCACGGACGATGTCCGCACGCTCGTCGCCGACATGTTCGAGACCATGGACGCCGCACCCGGCGTGGGTCTCGCTGCGCCGCAGGTCGGCGTGCCGCTGCGCATCTACACCTACTCGTACGTCGACGATGACGATCAGCCGTGGCGCGGCGTCCTCATCAACCCGGTGCTCTGGATCACGCCACCGGAGCCGGGCAGCCCCGATCCCGATCTCGAGTCCGAGGGATGCCTGTCGTTCCCCGGCGAGCGGTTCCCGCTGCGCCGCTCCGAGCGAGCCCGCGTCACCGCGACCGATCTCGACGGCAAGGAGGTCGAGATCGACGTCGACGGCTGGCGTGCGCGCATCATGCAGCACGAGTTCGATCACCTCGACGGCATCCTCTACGTCGATCGTCTGTCGGACGGCGACTGGAAGACCGTCCAGAAGATCGCTCGCAAGCGCGGGTGGGGCCGCCCCGGCGCCAGCTGGATGCCCGGAGTCGACGACCTCGAAGGCTGACCGCCCTGCGGGGCATTCTTGACCTGCGTCCAGCAGAATCACAGCATTCTTGAAGTTGCGTCACAGACTCTCCGGCGGATAGCGTTTTCGAGGCGGGTGTCTCGAGCCTGCTCACCACAGCCTCTGGAGGGGAAACAACCATGATGAAAATGCGCAAGCGACGCGCGCTGGTGCTCGCGGGTTCTGCCCTGGCACTCACTGTCGCGCTGAGCGGCTGCAGCGCCATCAACAGCATTCTCAGCGGCGGTCCGGCTGACGCCGACCGTGACGAGGAGACTGGCCAGGTCACCGAGAGCTCGAACATCGACATCTTCGCCTTGAAGGTCGGCGACTGCAAGATGGAGAGCGCCAGCGGTCTGATCCAGGACGCCGACGTCGTTCCGTGCGGCGAGCCGCACGACGAAGAGGTCTACTACGAGATCACGATGGACGACGGCGAGTTCTCCGACGAGGCCGTCGATGCCGCGTCGCAGGAGTGCGTCGGCGACGCCTTCACCAGCTTCGTCGGTGTCATCTGGGACGAGTCCACGCTCGATGTGTACCCGATCACCCCGACCAAGGACACCTGGGACCAGTACAACGACCGCATCGTGCAGTGCGTCATCTCCGACCCTGCCGGCCCGGTCACCGGCTCGCTCGCAGGCGCTGCCCGCTGAGCCGGCGCCACCCGCAGCGGAGGCCCCGTCGTTCATTCGACGGGGCCTCCGCTGCATCCGGAACGTCGTGCGAACGCCCGCCGAAAAGGGAAGAAGCCGCATCCCGTGCGAACACGTGATGCGGCTTCTTGTCTTGGCTCCCCGGCTTGGACTCGAACCAAGAACCTGCCGGTTAACAGCCGGCTGCTCTGCCAATTGAGCTACCGAGGAATGTGCTCCGCTGCGCGGGCAACTCCACAAGCTTAGCAAACTCGGAGCCGTGCTCGTGACACCGGGCGCGCTTTCCGGGTCGCCGGGCGTGTCGTGGTCAGCGCTGCGAGTCAGCCTCTGCGTTCGGCGCCCAGAGCAGATCCTTGCCGACCCCGCGCGCGACCACATGACCGCTCCGGAGCATGAGCGTCTCGGCGTTCAACTCGCGGATGAAGGCGGCGTCGTTGGTGACCAGCAGCGCGCCCATCCCCTGCTCTTTGCGGCGCCTCGTGATCGCATCGAAGACGACCGGCCGCACCTCGAGGTCGAGGTTCGCCAGGGGCTCGTCTGCGATGAGGACCTGTGGTTCCAGGATGAACGAACGCGCGATCGCGACGCGTTGGCGCATCCCCGCGCTCAGCTCGTACGGGAACTTCGCTGCGGTGCCGAGCGGGAGATGCAGCTCGTCGAGGAGCGTTGCAACGCGGATCGACAGCGCCTTCGAGTTCACGCGCTTCTCGCGGATCAGGATGGGCTCGGCGATGACCTCGTTCACCGTGAGCCGCGGTGGCAGGTCAGCGCCGGCGCCCTGCGGGACGAAGCCGGTGCGGTAGGTGAGGATGCGGTGCTTGCGGCCGGGGCGGCGCACGTCGACACCGCACACGAACGCGCTGCCTCCGGTGATCTTCACCGAGGGGTCGGTGGAGCCTGCCAGTGCCGCCACCAGCGTCGACTTGCCTGACCCGGTCGGACCGGCGACGCAGATGAGGTTTCCGGGGGCGAGCGAGAACGTCACCCCGTCGACGGCGCGCGTCGGCAGCCCGTGGCCGATGCGGTCGATGACCAGATCGGAGCACTCGATCGCGTTGAGGGATTCCTGCCGTCTGGACATGAGTCCATCCTGCCGTGCCGCGGGAGACGAGTCGCGTTACGACTCGGCGAACCGCTGACGCTCGGCGTCGATGTCACGCAGCCGCATGCGGAGCGCGCGTCCGCCGTCGGAATCGGCCGGCACACGCTGCACGGCACCGAGCATCTCCTGCTTCTCGACCTCGAGCTGGCGCAGGATGAGGCGTCGCGCGAGGTCGGCGACGGTGGCGACCGCTCGTTCCTCGTCGCGAGCGGGGAACGGCGTCATCAACAGTTCACCGCCGAGCGAGCGGTAGGGCTCGCGCACACTGTTCACGGCCTCGGTCACCCATCCGGCCCTCGAGCGATCAGGAGCGGATGCCACGGCCTCGCGGACCGCGTCGAGCGCGGGGGTACGGAAGGGCGCGGACAGCGCCCGGTTGAGCAGCGTCTGATCGACCTGGTGCCCGTACTGCAGCGCACCCATCAGCGCGTCACGCTCGACCGCGACGTCCGGCGACCTTGGCAGCGAGGCGAGGGTGACCGGTGCGATGCCCGGAGCGCCGGTCGACGGGTCGATCGGTGCAGACTCCCGGCGGGCAGCGGGTGCCGACGAGCCGCCGCGCGCTGCGCGCTCGACCTCATGACGCACCTCGGTCGGGTCCATCCCCAACCTCCGCGCGAGCACGCGTTCGTAGCCCGGGCGCAACAGCTGGTCGCGGATCTCGGCGACGATCGGCGCTGCCGCTCGCAGCGCACCCACCCGACCCTCGACGGTCGAGAGGTCGAAGCCGGCCAGTCTGCGGTCGATCGCGAACTCGAACATCGGCACCTTGGCGTCCATGAGCCCGCGAACGGCGGCATCTCCGCGCTGCAGGCGCAGGTCGCATGGGTCCATGCCGTCCGGCGCGACGGCGACGAACGTCTGGGCGTTGAACCGATCGTCCTCGGTGAAGGCGCGCAGCGCAGCCTTCTGCCCCGCCTCGTCACCGTCGAAGGTGAACACGACCTCACCCGAGGCGTTGTCGTCGCCCATCACGCGACGCAGCACCTTGATGTGGTCGGTGCCGAAAGCGGTGCCACAGGTCGCGATCGCGGTCGTGAGGCCGGCGAGGTGACACGCCATGACGTCGGTGTATCCCTCGACCACCACGACGCGGCGAGGGTCGCCTCTCGCGATGTCGCGCTTGGCGAGGTCGAGTCCGTAGAGCACCTGCGCCTTCTTGTAGATCGGCGTCTCCGGGGTGTTCAGGTATTTGGGGCCCTGATCGTCGTCGAAGAGCTTGCGGGCGCCGAATCCGATCGTCTGTCCTGACACGTCGCGGATCGGCCACACCAGGCGCCCGCGGAACCGGTCGTACACGCCGCGCTGCCCCGTCGAGACGAGGCCGGCAGTGCTGAGCTCCTCGCGCGTGAAGCCCTGCGCCGTGAGGGCCTTCAGCATCCCGTCCCAGCCGCGCGGTGCGAAGCCGACGCCGAAGTGCGCGGCAGCACCCGCGTCGAAGCCGCGTTCGCCGAGGAACCGGCGGCCGGCCTCAGCGTCGGGCGAGAGCAACTGTGCGCGGAAGAACTCCGCCGCTGCCGTGTTCGCGGCGTAGAGACGGCTTCGGCCGCTGGTCTCAGGGGCAGCTCCCCCGTCTTCGTAGTGCAACGTGTAGCCGATGCGACCGGCGAGACGCTCGACCGCCTCGGTGAAGCTGACGTGGTCGATCTCGCGGAGGAAGGAGTACACGTCGCCCGACTCGCCGCATCCGAAGCAGTGGTAGTAGCCCACCTGCTGTCGCACGTGGAAGCTCGGGCTCTTCTCGTCATGGAACGGGCACAGCCCCTTGAGAGAGCCGACCCCGGCCGACTTGAGCGCGACGCGCTCTCCGACGATGTCGGCGATGTTCGTGCGGGCCTTGACCTCGTCGACATCGGCCTGTCGGATGCGCGGCATCAGACGGCTCCTTCGGCGACGGCCTGCCTCTCGGCGCCGCCTCGCACTGCAGGACGAGTGTGACGCGCGTTGCGCGGCGTCCAGATCCCGACCTCGGCAGGATCGATCTCGCCGACCAGCCGGTTGTGCCAGTCGATCGCGCTCTGATCGGTCAAGCTCGCGATCTGATCGACGACCACACGGGAACGCTCTGCGTCGGTGTCCGCGGCGACGAAGTCGGCGGCGAACGCCGGCTCGAGCACGTCGGCGCCGGCCGACCAGAGTGCGTCGGTCGACCAGAGCACGTCGGCGAGGCGCTTCAGCACCCGTCGCTGCTCCTTGTACACGCCCTTTCGGGCATCGATCGTGACGATGGCCTGGCCCATGATGCCCTTGAGCACCGCGATCTCGACCTCGATCACGCGCGGCACGACGACGTGCGCGTTGTAACGGACGAGGGCTGGTCCGGCGTACGCCTCGCGGGTGGCGGAGACCGCCGCCTTCGCGAACCGGCCGATCAGGTCGCTCGTGAGGTTCTTCAGACGGGCGAGGTCCTGCCGGGAGCGGTCGAACGAGCCGAGCCACATCGACTGCGTGGCCAGACGGTACAGCGCATCGGCGAGTTCATCCCGCGTGAAGTCGTAGCCGACCCACTGCTGGATACGTCCGAGAAGCGCCTCATGCTGGCGCGGATCGGAGAGCTGCGCGACGTCGACGTAGCCGTTGACGATCGCATCCTCGAAGTCGTGCACCGAGTACGCGATGTCATCGGAGAGGTCCATGATCTCCGCCTCGATGCAGCGCAGGCGTCCTGGGGCTCCCTCGCGCATCCACCGGAACACGGCCTCGTCCTCGGGGTAGACGCCGAACTTCAGGCGCCCTCCCGGGTCGGGCACCGGGCTGTCGACGGTCCACGGGTACTTGCAGGTGGCGTCGAGGCTCGCACGCGTGAGGTTGAGTCCGACGGAGTGGTCATCACCGTCGAGGACCTTCGCCTCGAGACGCGTGAGGATGCGCAGCGACTGGGCATTGCCCTCGAAGCCGCCGATGTTCTCCGCCCATTCGTTGAGCGCCCGCTCGCCGTTGTGACCGAACGGCGGGTGGCCGAGGTCATGGCTCAGGCAGGCCGTGTCGACGACGTCGGCGGAGACGCCGAGCGCCGTGGCGAGCTCGCGCCCGACCTGGGCCACCTCGAGCGAGTGGGTGAGCCGGTTGCGCGCGAAGTCGGCGGTGCTGGCAGGGCTGAGCACCTGCGTCTTCGCCGCGAGTCGGCGCAGTGCTGCCGAATGCAGCACCCGTGCCCGGTCCCTGGCGAAGTCGTTGCGCTCCGACCGGTGGTTCTCGGCGATGAAGCGCTCCGCATCGCGCGGGTCGTAGCCGTCGGCGCGTGTGCGCACCGAACCGGTCGAAGGGTCAACCGCCACTGTTCTCGATCTCCGCTCCACGCATCATCTCCGAGGTCGACGCCGCGATCTCGCGCGACTCCAGCCACTTGTCCGGCAGGGCCGTGCGCTTGGCGTGCCCCGCACGGCCGCGCTGTCCCTCGGCGTCGGCACCGGGGTATGGGGCGGAGTGGTCGAGACGGGCCAGCAGCTCGTCGATCTCGGCGAGGCTGGACGACGTGGCGAGGCCGGTGCGGATGTCGCCGCCGACCGGATACCCCTTGAAGTACCAGGACACGTGCTTGCGGATGTCGCGGCACCCGCGATCCTCGTCCTCGAAGAACTCGACGAGCAGTTCCGCGTGCCGCTTGAACGCGTCGGCCACGAAGCCGAGTGTCGCATCGACCGTCTTGCCCTCGCCGCCGAAGGCCGTCGCCAGCTCGCCGAAGAGCCAGGGACGTCCGAGGCATCCGCGGCCGACGACCACGCCGTCGCAGTCGGTCTGCTCCATCATGCGCACGGCGTCGTCGGCCGACCAGATGTCGCCGTTGCCGAGCACCGGGATGCTCGTGACGGCCTGCTTGAGTTCACCGATCGCGTTCCAGTCGGCGTGCCCTGAGTAGTACTCGCCTGCCGTGCGCGCATGCAGCGCGATGGCGGCGACTCCGGCGTCCTCGGCTGCGCGCCCTGCGTCGAGGAACGTGAGGTGGTCACGATCGATGCCCTTGCGCATCTTGATCGTGAGCGGGATGTCGCCCGCGGCCTTCACGGCCTGCGTGACGATGTCGGAGAACAGCGAGCTCTTCCATGGGAGCGCCGCTCCCCCGCCCTTTCGCGTGACCTTCGGCACCGGGCAGCCGAAGTTCAGGTCGATGTGGTCGGCGTGGTCCTCGGCGACGATGATGCGCACGGCATCCGCGATGGTCTTCGGGTCGACGCCGTAGAGCTGGATCGAGCGAGGCGTCTCGGACTCATGGTGCCGGATCAGCCGCATCGTCGTCTCGTTGCGTTCGACCAGGGCGCGGGACGTGATCATCTCGCTCACGTAGAGCCCGGCGCCGTACTCACGGCAGAGACGTCTGAAGGCGGTGTTCGTGATCCCGGCCATGGGTGCGAGGACGACCGGCACATCGAGGTCGATCGGACCGATGCTGAGCGTGCGTGCGGGGGTGGTGGCGAGAGTCATATCCTGTCCATTCTCCCAGACCCGGAGCCCATGGT
Source organism: Microbacterium oxydans (assembly GCF_000956525.1). Classification (GTDB taxonomy): domain Bacteria; phylum Actinomycetota; class Actinomycetes; order Actinomycetales; family Microbacteriaceae; genus Microbacterium; species Microbacterium oxydans_A. The sequence goes on along the minus strand of NZ_JYIW01000026.1, from coordinate 230,712 downwards.
GCCCCATCGATCTAAGCTGTGCACTATGACCGATTCCACCCTCCGTTCGATCCCCTTCACTGACGCTCAGGGCAATGAGAAGACCCTCGATGATCTCGGCGCGGATGTCGTGCTCGTGGTCAACGTCGCCTCGAAATGCGGGCTGACTCCGCAGTACGAGCAGCTCGAGGAGTTGCAGCGTCTGTACGGCGACCGGGGCTTCTCCGTCGTGGGGTTCCCGTGCAACCAGTTCTTCGGCCAGGAGCCCGGGTCGGTCGACGAGATCCTGGAGTTCTGCTCCACGACGTACGGCGTGAGCTTCCCCGTCAACGACAAGGTGAAGGTCAACGGCAGGAACGCCGCAGACCTCTACAAGGCGCTCAAGGAGGCCCCGGATGCCGGCGGCAAGGCCGGGCGCGTCGAGTGGAACTTCGAGAAGTTCCTCGTGCTGCCCGACGGCGAGGTGCTCCGCTTCCGTCCGAAGCAGAAGCCGAACGACCCTGAGATCGTCACCGCGATCGAGGGCGCGCTCACACGCTGACCCCCTGACGACAGAACGCGCCCCCTCCGCCTGGACGACAGGTGGCGGGGGCGCGTTCGTGTGGGCGGTGTCAGACCGCGGCAGCCTGGTCTTCGGATTGGCCGCGCTTCGACCAGAGGTCGCGCAGGACGTTCTCGAAGGCTGCAGGCGGCTGGGCGCCGCTGATGCCGTACTGCCCGTCGATCACGAAGAACGGCACGCCCTGGATGCCGTAGGCGCGGGCCTGATCCTGATCCTGGCGGACGTCGGGCAGGTGGCGTGCCGACTCGAGTGCCTCGCGCGCGGCATCCGCGTCGAGTCCGACCTCGGCGGCGAGAGCCACGAGATCGTCGATGCGGCCGACGTGCTTGCCCTCGGTGAAGTAGGCGGACATGAGCCGCTCCTCCATCTCGTGCTGCCGGCCGGCAGCCTTCGCGAAGTGCAGGAGCTCATGCGCCTTGACGGTGTTCGTGTGCTGCAGCAGGTCGAAGCGGTACTCGAGCCCAGCGCCCTTCGCGACACCGGTCACGTTCGACAGCATCTGCTCGACCTGGTCGCGGGGCATGCCCTTGTGGCCGGCGAGGAAGTCGATCTCGTCACCGTCGAAGTCGACGGGAGTGTCGGGAGACAGCTCGAACGAGTGGAATGTGACGTTCACCTCGGGGGCGTCGTCGTCGGCGGAGACGGCTTCGAGCCCCTTCTCCAGGTTGCGCTTGCCGATGTAGCACCACGGGCAGGCGATGTCGGACCAGATGTCGATCGAGATGGGTTGGCTCACACCACCATCCAACCCCATGCGCCCCTGAGCTATTCCGTGGAGGCCCGCCGCGGATAGGATGCTCGGATGCTCTCTGCCGATGATCCGCTGCCGATGAGGCCGGAGCGGGTGCTCGTCGCCGGGGTCACCGGATCCGGCAAGACGACGCTGTCCGGACGGATCGCCGAGTTGTGGGACCTCCGTCACGTCGAGATCGACGGGCTCTTCCACGGCCCCGACTGGACGCCTCGTCCCGAGTTCATCGACGACGTGCGAGCGTTCGCGGCGGAGGACCGCTGGGTCACCGAGTGGCAGTACACCAGCAAGGGAACCGACGAGATCCTCACCCCTCGAGCGCACCTCGCGATCTGGCTGGACTACCCGTACCGGGTCGTGCGGACTCGGCTGCTCCGACGCACGCTGAGCCGCAGCATCCTGCGCACCAGGATGTGGAACGACAACGTGGAGAAGCCGATCTGGCGGATGTTCCGGGGCGACCCGGAGGAGAACATCCTCGCGTGGCAGACCAAGACGCTGCACAAGTGGCACGAACGGATGCCCGAGGTCACCGCGCAGTTCCCGCACCTCACGGTCGTGCGGCTCCGGCACCCCCGCGAGGCGGAGCGCTGGCTCCAGGCTCAGGCCGGCGCGTCCGGCACGTCGATCGCGCCGCCGAAGCGACGGTCGCGAGAGAGATAGACGGCGATCGCGCGCCACAGCTCCTCGCGTGAGAAGTCCGGCCACAGGGTGTCGAGGAAGACCATCTCGGCGTACGCGGACTCCCACAGCAGGAAGTTCGAGGTGCGCTGCTCGCCGGAGCTCCGTAGGAACAGATCGACATCGGGCATGTCCGGCACGTAGAGGTTCCGGCGGATCATCTTCTCGCTGATCGCATTCGGCTTCACCCGACCGGCTGCGACATCAGCGGCGATCGCCCGCATCGCATCGACGAGCTCCACCCGTCCGCCGTAGTTGACGCACATCGTGAGCGTCAACACGTCGTTACCGCGCGTCAGCTGCTCCGCATACTGCAGCTCCTTGATCACGCTGCCCCAGAGCCGGGGCTTGCGGCCGGCCCAACGCACGCGCACTCCCCACTCGTTGAGCTGATCGCGCCGACGGTGCAGCACGTCGCGGTTGTAGCCCATGAGGAAGCGCACCTCCTCGGGAGAGCGCGCCCAGTTCTCGGTCGAGAACGCATACACGGAGAGATGCTTGACGCCCGCCTGGATCGCGCCGGCGACCACATCGAGCAGCACCTCCTCCCCCGCCTTGTGCCCCTCGATGCGGCTGAGTCCTCGACGGTTCGCCCAGCGGCCGTTGCCGTCCATGACGACCGCGACGTGGTCGGGCACCGCCGGGAACTCGGGTGGGTACTTCCCCGTCCAGTCGAGCGGGCGGTACGCCACGGCATCCTTGTGCGTGTAGGACTTCGGACTCACCGGGCTTCTCCTGACTGGTCGATGACGTGTGCCAACGAGCGGATGCCGCGCTCCAGATGCCACTGCGCATAGGCGCCGACGAGGCCGGATGCGGCCGACGTCTCAGCCACGCTCGCCGCGTCGACGGCATCCCAATCGCCGCGGAGCAGCGACCGGAGCAGTTCGAGCGTCTTCTCGGCCACGCGGGGACTTCCGGCCGGCGCGCACTGGCTGCAGACGACCCCGCCGAGCTGCGCGACGAAGGTGGTGTGCGGGCCGGGGGTCCCGCAGCGGGCGCAGTCGTCGAACGAGGGCGCCCAGCCAGACAGCGCCATGACGCGCAGCAGATACGAATCCAGGATGCTGCGCGGCACATGCTCGCCGCGTGAGAGCGCCCGGAGTCCGCCCACGAGCAGCAGGTATTGATCGGACGTCGCTTCGGAGTCGCTGAGCCGGTCGGCGGTCTCGACCATCGCGCTCGCTGCGGTGTAGCGGTCGTAGTGCACGGCGATCTCGGAGCCATACGCACCGAGCGACTCCGCCTGCTGCACGATGTCGAGCGATCGTCCCTGATACAGCTGCACATCGGCCACCATGAACGGCTCGAGGCGAGACCCGAACTTCGACGAGGTGCGACGGACGCCCTTCGCGACGGCGCGGATCTTGCCGTGCCGCCGAGACAGCATGATCACGATGCGATCCGCCTCACCCAGTTTGTGGGTGCGCAGGATCACCGCTTCGTCTCGGTAGGTCGGCACTGTTCGATTATCCTCCGTGCGCGACAATGGACGGGTGACCGAACCGCTCTTCACCATTCCGCTCTGGGCGGACCTGCTCGGCGTCGGCCTCGGCGGAGTGCAGGGCGCGATGTTCGCGTCGGGCTTCCAGGGGCAGCGACGGCTCGACTGGCTCGGCGTCGCCATCATCGGGATCATGATCGGCATGGGCGGCGGACTCATCCGCGACATCCTGCTCGGTCAGACGCCCGCGACGCTGCAGAATCAGTGGTACCTGGTCACCGCCGGTGGAGCAGCGCTGCTCGGCATGCTGCTCGCGGGACTCTTCACCCGACTGAACACGGCGATCGTGGTGCTCGACGCCGTGGTGATCGGGATGTTCGGCGCTTTCGGGACGAGCAAGGCGCTCGCCTTCGGCATCCCCGAGGTGCCGGCTGTCTTCATCGGCGTCTGCGCCGCCGTCGGTGGGAGCGTGCTCCGCGACATGCTGATGGGACTCCCGACCGCGATCATGCACGTCGGCTCGCTCTACGCGGTCGCCGCGGGTGCAGGATGCACGTTCATCGTGATCGCCGTGGCACTGGGGATGCCCATCACGATCGCGGCCGTCGCCGGCATAGCCGTGACCACTGTCATCCGCATCCTCGCGGTCACCTTCGACGTCTCGCTGCCGGAGCAGCGTCGCATCTATCGCCGCAAAGTCGCCGCCGAGACGGGCGCCATCGCGATCGTCAAGCCCTGAGCCCGTCGCACGCTTCGACAGGCTCAGCGACCCACTTGCTGGGTCCCTGAGCCCGTCGAAGGGCCCCAGCGTCAGACGGCCGCGAGCTCCTGCTGGCGCGTGCGGATCGATCGGTTCACGCCCGAGACAATCGCCTTGAGGGATGCCGTCGAGATGTCGCCGTCGACGCCGACGCCCCACAGGCGCTGGTCGCCGACCTGCAGCTCGACATAGGCAGCGGCCTGCGCGTCGCCACCCGCACTGAGTGCGTGCTCGACGTAGTCGTACACCGTGATGTCGAAGCCCTGGCCGCGCAGCACCTCGACGAACGCCGCGACCGGACCGTTGCCGTTGCCGGTCACGGAGATCTGCTGGTCGTCATCGCGCAGCACCACGTCGAGTGCGACGTCACCGGACATGTCGCTGCGGGTCTGGGTCGCGAGCAGTTCGAAACGGCCCCACTTGGCTGCCGTGTCGGCCGCCGGCAGGTACTCGTCGTTGAAGATCGACCAGATCTGCTCGCTGGTGACCTCGCCGCCCTCGGCATCCGTCTTGGCCTGCACGACACCGGAGAACTCGATCTGCAGCTTGCGGGGCAGGTCGATCGCGTGATCGGCCTTCAACAGGTAGGCGACTCCGCCCTTGCCCGACTGGGAGTTGACGCGGATCACGGCCTCGTACGAGCGGCCGAGATCCTTCGGGTCGATCGGCAGGTAGGGCACGGCCCACTCGATGTCGTCGACGGTGACGCCCTCGGCCTCGGCGCGAACCGCCATGGCCTCGAAGCCCTTCTTGATCGCATCCTGGTGCGAGCCGCTGAACGCCGTGAAGACGAGGTCGCCCGCCCATGGGCTGCGCTCCGGCACGGGGAGCTGGTTGCAGTACTCGACCGTGCGCTTGACCTGGTCGATGTCGCTGAAGTCGATCTGCGGATCGATGCCCTGCGTGAACAGGTTGATGCCCAGTGCGACGATGTCGACGTTGCCGGTGCGCTCACCGTTGCCGAACAGGCACCCCTCGATGCGGTCGGCACCGGCCATGTAGCCGAGCTCAGCGGCGGCGATCGCCGTGCCACGGTCGTTGTGCGGGTGCAGCGACAGGATCACGTTCTCGCGGTGCGCGAGGTGACGGCTCATCCACTCGATCGAGTCGGCGTAGACGTTCGGTGATGCCATCTCAACCGTTGCGGGCAAGTTGATGATGACCTTGCGCTCGGGCGACGGCTCGAAGACCTCGATCACCTGGTTGCAGATGTCGACGGCGAACTCGAGCTCGGTGCCCGTGTAGCTCTCGGGCGAGTACTCGTAGAAGACCTGGGTCTCGGGGATCGTCTTCTCGAACCTGCGGCACAGCCTGGCGCCCTCGAGCGCGATGTCGATGATGCCCTGCTTGTCGGTGCGGAAGACGACCTCGCGCTGCAGCACGCTGGTCGAGTTGTACAGGTGGACGATCGCCTGCTTCGCGCCGGCGATCGACTGGTACGTGCGCTCGATCAGGTGCTCGCGCGCCTGTGTCAGCACCTGGATCGTGACGTCGTCCGGGATCAGGTTCTCTTCGATGAGCTGCCGCACGAAGTCGAAATCGGTCTGACTCGCCGAGGGGAAGCCGACCTCGATCTCCTTGTACCCCATGCTCACGAGGAGCTCGAACATCACGCGCTTGCGCTCGGGCGACATCGGGTCGATGAGTGCCTGATTGCCGTCGCGGAGGTCGACCGCACACCAGCGCGGCGCCTCGGTGATGCGGGCATCGGGCCACGTGCGGTCAGGCAGGTGGACGGTGATCTGCTCGTGGAACGGCCGATACTTGTGGATCGGCATCGCGGACGGGCGCTGAGTGTTCTGCATGATTGGGCTTCTTCTCTTCGTCAAGATAAACGGGCCAACACAAGCGCCGCGACGAGGAAGGCCCTAGCTCTTAGGACTCGTCGCGGCAGCTAAGAAGAAGCAGACCGCCGAAAGGCATGTCGTCATGCTAGCAGGGAAGCCCACCCACGTCAGACCGTGTTGAGACGATCCTGCGACGGTTGACACTCCTGAGCATGAGCACACTGCAGCGTCGCCTCGTCTTCGCCTCCGCCGCATCCATCGTCGGGCTCCTCGTCTTGAGCGCCTGCGCCGCCGGCCCTGGCAGCTCCCCAGCCCCGACCAGCACCGGCGCCCCGGTCGGCGCGGGTATCGAGGCTGCGCGCCCTGGTCTGCCGGACGGCAGGGTCATCGCCACCGGCACCGTGATGGATGTCGCCGGCGATGTGCAGCTCTGCCTCGGTGCAGTCGCCGAGTCGTACCCGCCGCAGTGCACCGGCATCCCGCTGGACGCTTGGACGTGGGACGGCGTCGACGGCAGCGAGACCAGCGGCGATACGACCTGGGGAACATATGCCGTGTACGGCACATACGACGGTGAGCGGTACACGAACACCGATCCGCCCATCATGCTCGCCCTGTTCGACCCGATCGCGCCGGCTGATCCCACCGACGGCGTCGACGGCACCACGGACGCCGCCGAGCTCGCCAGCGTGCAGGACGACGTGACGTCTCGCCTCGGGAACGACGCGCTGACCGTGTCGACAGAACGCGGCTACGTCTGGGTGCAGGTCGTGTGGGACGACGGCACGATCCAGGATGCCGCGGATGCCCAGTACGGCGACGATGTGGTCGTGGTGAGCTCGGCGCTCCGGGAGATCGACTGACTCACGGGATCAGCGCGAGCTTGCCACCTGGGTGGCCGGTCGCCAGGAATCGATGGGCGGCGGGCGCCCGGTCGAGCGGGAACGTGCGGGCGACGGGCACGACGAGGTCGCCGTTCTGCGCCAGGGCGGTCAATGCTCCGCGCGCCTCGTCGCGGAACCGCGCGCTGTCGGGCATGGAGCCGGCGATGGCCCGGATGCCGTCGGCCGAGGCCCGTCCGAACGCGGCGATCGTGACGATGCGAGCCCGGTCGGCGACCAGCGCCAACGAGACGTCGACGGCTTCGTCCGTGCCGACAGCGTCGAGCGAGGCGGCGATCGGTGCGTCCGCTGCGTCCCGGATGCGCTTCTCCAGGCCCGACCCGTAGACCACCGGGACGCCCCCGAACTGTCGGACGACGTCGAAGCGGTTCTCGCTCGCGGTGCCGATCACACGGATGCCGCGCAGCCGCGCCTGCTGCAGCACGCTCACGCCAACCGCGCCCGAGGCGCCGTGCAGCACGATCGTCTCGCCCGGTGCGGCTCCGGTGACCGCGAGCATCTCAGCGGCGGTCGTGCCGGCGAGCAGCAGGTTCGCCGCTTCCGGATGCGTCAGCGTCGACGGTTTCGCGAACGCCTTCGATGCCGCCACCGTGATCTCGGTGGCGTATCCGCCGTACACACGGAACGCGATCACCTCGTCGCCGATCACCGCCGGGCCCGATCCGATCGCCGTGTCCGGGCCGATCGCGGTGATCTCCCCCGAGATCTCGTATCCGATCGGTACCGGCAGCGCGAGGTCGTCACGCGGAGCCGCAACGTGTTTGGCATCCGCTGGGTTGACGCCGGCGGCGTGGACACGGATCGTGACCTCGCCCGTGCGGGGCGGAGGCACCTCGTCCTCGACGAACTCCCAGGCCTCCGGCGAACCCCACGTCGGGGCGATCCAGTGTCGTGCGATCATCACGGTCCTGCTTCCGTCATCCGGTCAGCGGGTCAGAACCCGAGCTTGCCCAGCTGCTTCGGGTCGCGCTGCCATTCCTTCGCGACCTTGACGTGCAGGCCGAGGAAGACCCGCGTGCCGAGCAGCTCCTCGATGCCGACCCGCGCTCGCGCGCCGACATCGCGAAGGCGCTTGCCCTTGTGTCCGATGATGATCGCCTTCTGGCTGTCGCGCTCGACGACGATCTGCGCGTGCACATCCGTGAGGTTGCTGTTGTCCTCGCGCACCGACACCTCGTCGATGATCACCGCGATCGAGTGCGGCAGCTCATCACGAACGCCCTCGAGCGCGGCTTCACGGATCATCTCGGCGATGCGGTCCTCGTCGGACTCATCAGTGGTGATGCCCTCGGCGTAGAGCGCTGGGCCCTTGGGCATCAGCGTCAGCAGCTCGTCCGCGAGCACCTCCAGCTGATCACGGGTGAGCGCCGAGAGCGGCACGACCGCTGCCCAGTCCTCACGGAGGGCGTCGACCTCGAGCAGCCGTTCGGTGATCTCGTCGCGGCCAGCCGCATCGGTCTTCGTGACGATCGCGACCTTCTTCGCACGCGGGTACCCGTCGAGCGAAGCCGCGATGCGGCGGTCGCCCGGCCCGACCTTCTCGGTGGCCGGCACGCAGAAGCCGATCACGTCGACGTCGCCGAGCACCTGGTCGACCAGGTCGTTCAGGCGCTCGCCGAGCAGGGTGCGCGGCTTGTGGATGCCAGGGGTGTCGACGATCACGAGCTGCCCCTCAGGGCGGTTCACGATGCCGCGGATCGCCCGCCGCGTGGTCTGCGGCTTCTCGCTGGTGATGGCGATCTTCTCGCCCACGAGGGCGTTCGTGAGTGTGGACTTGCCCACGTTCGGGCGTCCGACGAACGTCACGAAGCCGCTCCGTGTCTGGTCAGTCATCGCGTCCATCTCCCTCATGTTCAGTTGCATCCGTGTCGATGGCCGCTCGTTCGACGAACACCGTGGCGATTCCCCTGCCGCGTCCTCGTGACGCGCCCCCGGTCAGGACCAGGCCATCGACGACCGCGGTCGCACCGGGCTGCGGCACCTGTCCGAGCGCTTTGCCGAGCAGTCCCCCGATGGAATCGACTTCCTCGTCCTCGAGCTCGAGGCCGAACAGGTCGCCGACGTCTTCGAGCGACAGTCGTGCGCTCACGCGATACCGTCCGTCGCCCAGGTCCACGAACTCGGCCGACACCCGATCGTACTCGTCGGAGATCTCGCCGACGAGCTCCTCGATCAGGTCCTCGAGGGTCACGAGGCCCGAGATCCCGCCATGCTCGTCGATCACGAGGCACACGTGCACGGCGTCTCGCTTCATCTGCTGCAGCAGGGTCTCGGCGCGCATCGACTCGGGGACGAAGGTCGCCGGTCGTGCGATCGGACCGATGGATGCCGTGCGCCAGGCGTTCTCGTCGCGGAAGGCGAACTGCACCAGGTCCTTGAGGTACAGCACCCCCACGACGTCGTCGGCCTCGTCGTCGACGACCGGCATGCGAGAGACGCCGCGCTGCAGGAACAGCGACATGGCCTCGCTCGTGGTGGAGGTCGCATCGACGGTGACCATCTCGGTGCGGGGCACCATGACGGCGCGCACGAACTGGTCGGTGAAGTCGAAGACCGAGTGGATCAGGTCGCGGTCGTCAGCCTCGATCAGGTCGTTCGAGGCAGCCTCGTCGACCATGCTCAACAGCTGCTCCTCCGAGCTGAACGAGCTCCGGCCGGTGCCCGGCGTCACCCGGTTGCCGAGCACGACGAGTCCTTGCGCGAGCGGGCCGAGGATCATCCGCACCCCTCGCACGATCGGCGCATTCGCCCGCAGGATGCCGTCGGCGTGCTGCCGACCGAACTTTCGAGGGCTCGCCCCGACCAGCACGAACGAGATCCCCGTCATCAAGACGGCGGCGGCGAGCATCGCCCACCAGATGTTGTCGATCAGGAACATGAACGCGACCGTGACGAGCACCGCGGCGGCGGTCTCGGCGAGCACACGGATGAACGCCACCGCGTTCACATGCGCCTCAGGGTCGGCGGCGATTCGCGCGAGCTGCGCCGCGTTGCGGCCCTCCGAGCCCATCTCCTCGAGATCGGATCGCGAGTTCACGCCGAATGCTGCGTCGATCGCGGCCATCAGGCCGCCGAACGCGACCAGCAGGACCGCGCCGGCGAGGAGGAAGACTGCTGTCATCGGCGGCGTTCAGCCACAGCGAACCCCTGGATCAGCTCCTTCTGCAGCCCGAACATCTCACGCTCCTCGTCGGGCTCGGCATGGTCGAATCCGAGCAGGTGCAGCAGCCCGTGCGTCGTGAGCAGGATCAGCTCGTCCATCAGCGTGTGACCGGCGGCCTGCGCCTGCGTCTCGGCGACCTGCGGGCAGAGGACGATGTCGCCGAGCAGGCCGGGAGCCGTCGGACGGTCTTCGGTGCCGGGTCGCAGCTCGTCCATCGGGAAGCTGAGCACGTCGGTCGGACCGGGCTCATCCATCCACTGCACGTGCAGCGCTTCCATCGCGCCCTCATCGACGAGCACGATCGCGACCTCGGCATCGGCGCTGACGTGCAGCTGCTCGAGGTTGTAGTCGGTCAGTCGCTGCAGCACGGTCTCGTCGACCTCGATGGCCGACTCGTTGTTGATCTCGATCATGAGAGTCCTCGTTTCGGCATCCGGTCGCGGGGTCCGGGTCTGGGGGCGCCGCCTCGACGCTCGGCGCGATTGGCGAACTCCGCCGCCTGCTCGCGCTCGAACCGCTGGGCGGTGCGCTGTTCGTCATACTCGCTGTATGCATCGACGATGCGGCCGACCAGCGAGTGGCGCACCACGTCTGCACTCGTCAGGCGGGAGAAGTGGATGTCATCGATGTCGCTCAGCACTCGGGTCACTGTTCGCAGTCCGGAGGCGCCGGCCGGAAGGTCGACCTGGGTGATGTCGCCGGTGACCACCATGCGCGTGCCGAACCCGAGCCGGGTCAGGAACATCTTCATCTGCTCCGGCGTCGTGTTCTGCGCTTCATCGAGCACCACGAAGGAGTCGTTGAGCGTGCGGCCGCGCATGTACGCGAGCGGCGCGACCTCGATCGTCCCGGTGGCCATCAGGCGCGGCACGATCTCGGGGTCCATCATCTCGTTCAGCGCATCGTAGAGCGGGCGCAGGTACGGATCGATCTTGTCGGTCAGGGTGCCGGGCAGGAACCCGAGCCGCTCCCCCGCCTCGACGGCTGGACGGGTGAGGATGATGCGCGTGACTTCCTTGCGCTGCAGTGCCTGCACGGCCTTCGCCATCGCGAGATACGTCTTGCCGGTACCGGCCGGGCCGATGCCGAACACGATCGTGTTCTCCTCGATCGCGTCGACGTACTCCTTCTGACCGAGGGTCTTCGGACGGATCACCTTGCCGCGCGTGGTGAGGATCGCTTCGCCGAGCACCTCGCTCGGACGAGGGCCGCCCTCCACCCTGAGCATGCGGGCGGAGCTGGCGACGTCACTCGGTGCGAGGTTCTGGCCGGCTCTGGTCATCTCCAGAAGCTCGTCGACCAGCTGCCTGGCCTTCACGACATCAGCGCGTGTTCCGCTCAGCGTGATCTCGTTGCCCCGCACGAGCACCTGGACATCGCCGTGCTCCTTCTCGAGGATGCGCAGCAGACGATCCTGCGGTCCGAGCAGCTGCACCATCGCGACGCCATCGACGGCGATCCTGTCGACGGCCTCGGGGGCCGGACGGTTCAGTGTGCGCTCCTGCGGCTCACGGGCTTCGCCGTCGTCCGGAGTGATGTTCACGGGCATGTCGTGGTCAGGCACCGACGCTCTTCTCGGTCAGTCCGCCGCCGAGGATGTGCGCGTGGACGTGGAAGACGGTCTGTCCCGCATTCGCGCCCGTGTTGAACACGAGGCGGAAGTCGCCGTCATCGGTGTGCTGCGCCGCCAGCTCCTTCGCGAAGGCGATGAGCTCGGCGAGCAGCGCGGGATCGCCGGCGGCCAGCTCGGTGACATCGCCGTATTCGGCGGTCTTCGGAATGACCAGGAGATGCACCGGAGCCTGCGGCGCGATGTCGCGGATCGCGAAGAGACGCTCGGTCTCACCGACGATCTCGGCGGGGATCTCACCGTTCAGGATGCGCGTGAAGATCGAGGTGTCCGTCATGAGTCCAAGTCTACTGATCGGTGCAGACACGCGGCCGTCGAGGATGCTTCGACAGGCTCAGCACGCCGATAGCTCGTCTCCTGCGCGTGTCGAAGGGTCCCGGAACCGAGCGAAGGCGTCACCACCGGCCGAGGGCGACCGAGAGCACCGCGATCGCCGCAGGGCCTGCCGTCGAGGTGCGCAGCACGGTGTCGCCCAGGAGGACGCGTTCGGCACCGGCATCCGTCAGCCTGGCGAGCTCCTCCGGCGTGATGCCGCCCTCTGGGCCGACGACGAGCACGAGGTCTCGGCCGTCCGGCGCGACTTCCGACAACCGCGTCTCGGCGGTCGGGTCGAGCAGGAGCAGTCGTTGGCTCGCCGCGCGCGTCGCGAGCTGCGCGGTCGACACCGGAGCCGCGACCTGGGGCACCCAGGCCCGGTGCGCCTGCTTCGCCGCCTCTCGCACGATCGACGCCCATCGCTCTCGGCCCTTCACGGCCTTCGAACCCTCCCAGCGCGAGATGCTCCGGCTCGCCTGCCACGGCACGATCTCGTCGACGCCCAGCTCACATGCCGCCTGCACGGCGAGCTCGTCGCGATCGCCCTTCGCCAGGGCCTGCACCAGCACGATGCGCGGCACCGGTGCCGGCTGCGCCGTGCGCTCGGAGATCCGCACGTCGACCTGTGACGGCGACACCGCCTCTGCGACGCCGCTGAGCCAGACTCCGGCCCCGTCGCCGATCGTGATCGCTTCGCCCACGCGCAATCGCCGGACGACCGCTGCGTGCTTCGCCTCGGCCCCGGTCAGCGACACGAGGTCGCCGACCGCGGCATCCGACGATGATTCGACGAGGAAGTGCAGCGCCATGGATCAGTGCGAACGGAAGCGGTCGCGGAGCTTCGAGAACAGCCCCTGCTGGAACTGCGCGAGCTGCGGCTCCGGCGCCTTGGCCTTCTTCGCGAAGTCCTCGATCAGGGCACGCTGTGCGGAATCGAGCTTGGTCGGCGTCACCACCTGCACACCGACCCGGAGGTCTCCGCGCTGCGAACCGCGCAGCGGCGTGATGCCTCGCCCCTTGATGGTGAGCACATCACCGGACTGCACACCAGCACGGATCTCGAGGTCCACCGCACCGTCGAGGCCCTGGATCTCGGTCTCGGTGCCGAGGATGGCGTCGGTCATCGACACCTCGAGCGTCGCGAGCAGATCGTCGCCGTCCCTGCTGAACGCGGGGTGCGGATTGACCGTCACCTCGACGTACAGGTCGCCGTTCGGGCCACCGGCCTTCCCGACCTCGCCGGAGCCGGGGAGCTGCAGACGCAGTCCGGTCTCGACGCCGGCCGGGATGTCGAGCGACACGGTCCGACGCGAACGGACACGACCCTGGCCGCCGCAGGTGCCGCAGGGGTACGGAATCGTGGTGCCGTAGCCCTCGCACGTGCCGCAGGGCTGCGAGGTGACGACGTTGCCGAGCAGGCTGCGCACCTGGCGCTGCACGTGACCGGAGCCGCCGCAGATGTCGCAGGTCACGGGTGACGTGCCCTCCTGGCAGCAGGAGCCCTGACAGGTCTCGCACAGCACAGCGGTGTCGACCTCGATGTCGCGATGCGCGCCGAACACGACGTCGCCGAGGTCGAGGGTCACGCGCACGAGCGCATCCTGGCCGCGCTCGCGGCGGGAGCGAGGGCGTCCACCGCGTCCGCCACCCTGGGCCGCGCCGAAGAACGTCTCGAAGATGTCCCCGAAGCCGCCGAACCCGCCGAAGTTGCCGGCGGCACCGTCTCCGCCGCCCATGTCGTAGCGCTGACGGGAATCGGAGTCGCTCAGCACGTCGTACGCGTGCGTGACGAGCTTGAACTTCTCCGCGGCATCCTCCCCCGGGTTCACATCCGGGTGCAGCTGCCGGGCCAACCGTCGGTAGGCCTTCTTGATCTCGTCGATGGACGCGTCCCGGGACACCCCGAGAACCTCATAGTGGTCCGCCACAATCGCCTTTCTGCGTGTGTTCGTGTGGGGAGCCGCGTCAGCGGCTCGCCTCGTCTTCGTCGAGCATCCGCGTGAGGTAGCGGGCCACAGCCCGCGCCGCGGCGAGATTGCTCGGGTAGTCCATGCGCGTCGGCCCCATGACGCCGACGCGCGCCATGCCGCTGGGAGCGGCGTAGTTGCTGGTCACGATCGACGCCTCGCCGAGTCCGAACGACGCGTTCTCCGTGCCGATGCTCGCGGCCAAGCCGTGTTCATCGGTCACCATCTCGCTCATGAGTCGCAGGAGGGTGACCTGCTCCTCGATCGCCTCGAGAAGCGGGTGGATGCTGCCGCGGAAGTCGTGTTCGCGGCGCGCCAGGGTGGCCGCACCCGCCATCACGAGGCGCTCCTGCCGGAACCCGCCCAGCTCGTCCATGACGACGCCAGCGAGCGTGCGGAGCGCCCGCTCGCTGGGTAGTTCCTCACCGTCGAGCAGCGACTGCAGGCGGTCGGATGCTTCGCCGATCGCCCGACCGGTGATCAACTCCGACATGCGGGCACGGAGCAGCGCGAGCCCGGTCTCGTCGACATCGACCCCGAGCTGGGCGATGCGCTGGGAGACACCACCCGCATCGGTGACCAGCACGATCAGCAGCCGATTCGGCGCCAGCCCGACGAGTTCCACGTGCGTGACTCGCGCACGTGCGAACGACGGGTACTGGGCGAGCGCGACCTGACCGGTCAGCTGGGTCAGCACGCGCACGGTCCGCACCATGAGGTCGTCGAGGTCGGCCGGTGTGCCGAGGAAGGACTCGATCGCCGAGCGCTGCGCCGTCGACAGCGGGCGGAGCTGTGCGAGGTGGTTGACGAAGACGCGGTAGCCCTTGTCGGTCGGGACGCGACCTGACGATGTGTGCGGCGCGGTGATCAGCTCTTCATCCTCGAGCAGCGCCATGTCGTTGCGAATGGTCGCCGCGGAGACGCCGAAGGAATGCCGGTCGACGATGGAGCGGCTTCCGACGGGCTCATGGGTCTCGACGTAGTCCTGCACGATCGCGCGGAGAACCTGGAGTCCTCGATCTGTGACCATCGCCTTCCCTTCCGCTGGCACTCGGACGTTCAGAGTGCCAATCCTACCCCGTGCGACCGGGGAACCTCCGAACTGCGGGACGACGGACCCTAGGATGGCGCTCATGGCCGACTCCCCCACCGTCACCCTCTCCTCCGGAACGATCAGGGGCTCAGCCCACGGCGGGATCGTCCGGTTCCTCGGCATCCCCTACGCCGCGGCGCCGTTCGGTGAGAACCGGTTCCGTGAACCGCAGCCGGTGACACCGTGGGCCGACGTGCGCGACGCGCTCGAGTTCGGCCCGACCGCGCCACAGGTGCCGTACACCGGCGCGACCGGCGAACTCCTCGGCTCCGTGCACATCGAGGGCGACGACATCCTCACCGCGAACGTCTGGGCACCGGCCGATGCCACGGCAGCCCCCGTGATGCTGTGGATTCACGGGGGCGCGCTCGAGCGGGGCACCGCAGCGCTCTCGCTCTACGACGGGGCGGCGTTCGCTCGCGCCGGCATCGTCTTCGTCTCGATCAACTACCGCCTCGGCGCCGAGGGCTTCTCGGTGCTCGAGAACGCGCCCCGCAATCTCGGTCTACGCGACGCGGCCGCCGCACTCGAATGGGTGCACCGCGAGGTCCCGGCATTCGGCGGCGACCCCGACCGGATCACGGCGATGGGCGAGTCCGCCGGCGGCGCACTCGTCGCCGCATTGCTGACCAGGGACGACTCGCGTCGATTGATCTCCCGCGCGATCATCGAGTCCGGACCGCTCGAGGCCCAGACAGCCGAGAAGGCCGGCCGGGTGACCACGCAGATGGCGAAGCGGCTGGGGATCCGTGCGGATCGTGAATCGTTCGCTGCAGTCTCGCCGCATCACCTGCTCGAGATCCGTCGACAGCAGTCGGCCGGCTCGTCACCGCTCGGTGGAGCACCCGGCTACCAGCCGGCGATCGATGCCGACAGCATGCCCAGATCGCCGCACGAGGTGCTGGGTCGTATCGACACACCACTGCTCATCGGGACGAACACCGACGAGTACCGGCTGTGGTTCCCACCTGAAGCGCTCAGCAGCATCAGCAGGCTCAAGCTCTTCCTCGCGACGCTGGCACTCCGGATCCCGCGCCGAGCAGTTGCGGAGTACCGCGCTGAGTGGCCCTCCGCCTCCACGGGCGAGATCTTCGGTCAGCTCGCGACCGACGTGATGCTCCGGCGCGCGATGACCGGGGTCGCCAGGTCGCGGCCTGCGACGACCCACGTGTACGAGTTCGCCTGGCCGAGCCCGGTGCGCGATCTGCGTGCGGCGCACGCGCTCGAGCTGGGATTCGTGTTCGATCGACTCGACGATCCCGAGACGCAGCGCCTCGCCGGACCGGACGCACCGCAGGCGCTGGCCGACGAGATGCACGCCGCCTGGATCGCATTCGTCACGACCGGCGATCCCGGTTGGCCGGTCTACGGGCCTTCCCGACAGACGCGGCTGTTCGACGAGACCAGTTCGACCGTCGCCCAGCGTCGAACCACGGGCCTGGACCTGCTCCCAGGGTGATGCTTCGGCCGGGCGCTCAGTCGGTGAGTTCGCGCACGACGGCGTCGGCGAGCAGTCGCCCCCGCAACGTGAGCGTGATCCGGCCACGCAGTGCAGCTGCGGGATCGACCAGCCCGTCGGCGATGAGCCCTGCCACGCGCGAACGGTTGGCATCCGGCAGCTCGGCGATGGCGATGCCCTCGGCGAGACGGCTCAACAGGAGCACCCGTTCGAGCAGATGCGCCTCCGGGTCCGGTCGCTCTGTGCCTGCGGCCGGGGATTCGGATGCCGCGAGTCGCTGCGCATAGGCAGCCGGATGCTTCACGTTCCACCACCGGAGCCCGGCGACATGGCTGTGCGCGCCGGGACCGAAGCCCCACCAGTCATTCCCCCGCCAGTAGGCGAGATTATGCCGGGAGCGGTTGTCCATGCCGCTCGCGCTGTCTCCGGCTCCTGCACCCGTCGAAGGGCGCGCCCAGTTGCTGACCTCGTACCAGTCGAATCCGGCCGCGGCGAGACGCGCATCCGCGAGCTCGTACATGTCGGCCTGCAGATCGTCGTCCGGTGTGGGCACCTCGCCTCGGCGGATCTGCCGCGCGAGCTTCGTGCCGTCCTCGATGATGAGCGCGTATGCGGAGATATGGTCGGACTCGAGCGCCAAGGCCGCGTCGAGCGATGCCTCCCAGTCGGCGAGCGACTCTCCAGGGGCACCGTAGATCAGGTCGACGCTCACCGCGAGACCAGCGTCCTTGGCAGCGGCCACCGCGGTGCGGACGTTCTCCGGCTGATGCGTGCGGTCGAGAGCTGCGAGCACGTGCGGCACGGCTGACTGCATGCCGACGGACAGGCGAGTGACCCCCGCGGCTGCGAGCGTGCGGGCGACCTCCGGGGTCACGGTGTCGGGGTTCGCCTCGACCGTGACCTCGGCACCGTCCACCAGGCCGAAGGCCGAGACGGCAGCGTCGAGCATCCGGGCCAGGTCCCCGGCCGGGAGCAGCGTCGGCGTGCCCCCGCCGAAGAACACGGTGTCCATCGGGCGCAGCGCGCCGACGTCGCCGAGCACCCGCCGCGCCAGATCGATCTCGGTGATCAGGGTGGTGGCGTAGTCCTCCTGCTTCGCGCCGCGCAGCTCGCTCGAGGTATAGGTGTTGAAGTCGCAGTAGCCGCAGCGCACACGGCAGAACGGGACATGCAGGTACGCCGAGAACGGCACGCTCGTGTCGATCGGCAGATCGCCGGGAAGTCGCCCGTCGGTCGGAGCCGGGTCACCCAGGGGAAGCGGTCCCGCCATCAGACGGGGGTGGCGTACAGCGGGGAGATCGCGCGGAGGTATCGCGCGAAGAGCTCACGCCGCCGGCGCTTCACGAGCGCGGGAACCGTGCGGTAGAGCAGGGAGGTGGGCGCGTCGAAGGCGCGCACCGTGAACCAGACCTCGTCGTTGTCCTCACGCCAGTCCAGGTCGAAGGACTCCTCGCCGCTGACGACCGAGCCGCCGACGGTGCCGAGGACGAAGCCGATCCGACGGGTCTCCTCGGTGACCGAGATGACGCGCAGCTCGGCGTCGGCCCGCATGTTCGCGACACGTCCGCGGAGGTGCAGCGTCATGCCGGGCCCGACGAAGGGCATGCCCTCCGCGTCGTAGCGGGGCTCGACGTCGCGCTTGCTCGGAGCGATCGGGTTGCCCTCGGCGTCGAAGCTGACGCCGGCGTACGCAGGACCCGGGGCCGGGCGCACGTCTTCCACGCTCAGCCCGGATGCGCGCTGCGCGGTCCACGACAGCAGCGCTTCACCGGCGGTCTGGAACCGTTCGAGTCCGCTGCCGATGCGCCATGAGTTCTCCGCCGGGATGCTGCGCTCCGGCGGGTAATGCATCAGATCGGGGGCGTGGGTCGCACCCACGGCCGCATAGTCCACCGTGCCGTCTCGGAAAGTCCCGCGCCGCATGAGATCCAGCCTACTTGGGGTTGCCTGAGTGAACACCCTCACTCGCCGTCCAGGGTCACATCTATGGGTGACGCAGCAGCGTCCCGCACGATGCGCATGTACTGCCGGAAGACGGACCGCTGCAGGAGTCGCAGCGCCGGCGTACAGCACCGCCAGAACAGGTTCGACGGGCACGAGACGGATCGCGCGGTGAATACGCCGTGCTCGTCGAGCACGAACGACTCCTCGCCGTAGAGCGGGTGCCCCGGCCTCGTCTCGTAGCCGAAGCCGTGCTCATCCGCCCAGACCACGCGCACAGGCTCAGCGAATCGGATGCCGAACAACCGCTTCGCGAGCACACCATCGGCGCCGGGCGACGGCGCTGCCGACGGCACCTCGAATCCGGCACGGCGCTTGAACTCCCAGCTGCTGATGAGCGCGGCGACCGCGGCGCGCGCCTCAGCCGGTACGGCCACCGAGCGTTCGGCTCCGCGCAGTCCCGCCGGGACCGAGACGAGCGGGCGACGTGTCATCCCTCGCTCGTACGCCGGGAACGGCATCCCTACTTCTTGTCCTTGCTGTCGACGTCGCCCGAGAGTGCAGCGATGAACGCCTCCTGGGGAACCTCGACACGGCCGACCATCTTCATGCGCTTCTTGCCCTCCTTCTGCTTCTCGAGGAGCTTGCGCTTGCGGGTGATGTCACCGCCGTAGCACTTCGCGAGCACGTCCTTGCGGATCGCGCGGATGGTTTCGCGGGCGATGATCCTGGCACCGATGGCCGCCTGGATCGGCACCTCGAACTGCTGACGCGGAATGAGCTTGCGCAGCCGTTCGGCCATCATCGTGCCGTACGCGTAGGCCTTGTCGCGGTGCACGATCGAGCTGAAGGCGTCGACCTTCTCGCCCTGCAGCAGGATGTCGACCTTCACGAGGTCTGCTTCCTGCTGGCCTGCCGGCTCGTAGTCGAGCGACGCGTAGCCCTGGGTCTTGGACTTGAGCTGGTCGAAGAAGTCGAAGACGATCTCACCGAGCGGCATCATGTACCGGAGCTCGACGCGCTCCTCGGAGAAGTACTCCATGCCCAGCAGCGATCCGCGGCGGGACTGGCAGAGCTCCATCACGGTGCCGACGTAGTCCTTGGGCAGCAGGATCGCCGTCTTCACCATCGGCTCGGACACCGAGCCGATGCGCCCGTCGGGGTACTCGCTCGGGTTCGTCACGGTCACCGTCTCCGCAGTGTCGGAGGTGAAGACCTCGTAGATCACGCTGGGAGCGGTGGTGATGAGGTCGAGACCGAACTCGCGCTCAAGGCGCTCGGTGATGATCTCGAGGTGCAGCAGGCCGAGGAAGCCGCATCGGAAGCCGAAGCCGAGGGCGACCGAGGTCTCGGGTTCGTACTGCAGCGAGGCGTCGGAGAGCTTGAGCTTGTCGAGCGCCTCGCGCAGCTCCGCGTAGTCGCTGCCGTCGATCGGGTAGATGCCCGAGAACACCATCGGCTTCGGGTCGGTGTATCCGGCGAGAGCCTGGGTCGCGGGCTTGCGCGCTGCGGTGATCGTGTCACCGACCTTCGAGAGACGCACGTCCTTCACGCCGGTGATGAGGTAGCCGACCTCGCCGACGCCGAGACCCTTGGACGGGATCGGCTCGGGGCTGGAGACGCCGACCTCGAGCGCGTCGTGGTTCGCGCCGGTCGACATCATCTGGATGCGTTCACGGGGCGACAGACTGCCGTCGACCATGCGCACGTAGGTCACGACGCCGCGATAGGCGTCGTAGACCGAGTCGAAGATCATGGCGCGGGCCGGAGCATCCGCATCGCCGACCGGAGCCGGGATCTCCTTCACCAGCCGGTCGAGCAGTTCTTCGACGCCCACACCGGTCTTGCCGGACACCCGGAGCACGTCCTCCGGCTTGCCGCCGATCAGCGATGCGAGTTCCTTGGCGTACTTCTCCGGGTCAGCGGCCGGCAGGTCGATCTTGTTCAGCACCGGGATGATGTGGAGGTCGTTCTCGAGCGCGAGGTAGAGGTTCGCGAGCGTCTGCGCCTCGATGCCCTGCGCGGCGTCGACGAGAAGGATCGCGCCCTCGCACGCGGCCAGCGAGCGCGACACCTCGTAGGTGAAGTCGACGTGGCCGGGGGTGTCGATCATGTTGAGCGCGAAGGTCTCGCCATCGATCTCCCAGGGCATCCGCACCGCCTGGCTCTTGATCGTGATGCCGCGCTCGCGCTCGATGTCCATCCGATCCAGGTACTGCGCACGCATGTCGCGGTCCGAGACCACGCCGGTGATCTGCAGCATGCGGTCGGCAAGGGTCGACTTGCCGTGGTCGATATGGGCGATGATGCAGAAGTTGCGGATCTGCTTCGCGGGCGTGGCGGCAGGCTGAAGCGGAGTGAGAGCGCGTGGAGACATGTCCACTCGATTCTACGGTGAGGCGAACCGAATGAAGATTCGGTCAATTCTGGTGGTAATGTCGCCGAGGTCCAGGGCCGCCCGCGAGACTCAGTCCCACTCGTGAGCAGACCGGATAACATTTTTCTGACGATCCAGAATATTGATATGCCGAGATGCGCGACGAAGCACATTCGCGGCGTGAAGCACGTACGACTCAGCCTCGCACCGGCGATCCCGGGCTGGGTTCTGATGAAGAGAGAGACGACCCACCTTGATCAAATACCTGCTGCGTCGCTCACTGGGCTGGTTGCTCATGATCGTGGTCGCGACCAACGTCACGTACTTCCTGGCCTGGTCGTTCCTGGATCCACGGAGCAACTACGTCGGTCGCCGTCCTCCGCTCTCGACGGATGAGATCACGAGGATGCTCGTGCCGCTCAACCTCAGCGACACCGTTCCGCTCCTCGAGCGCTGGTGGGTCTGGTTCAGCGGGATCCTGTTCCGGTGGGACTGGGGCCAGAGCCCGGTCGGCCAGTCGGTGAACGACCAGATCGCCTATCGCGCCCTGATCTCGGGCGAACTCGTGATCGGTGCGACGATCCTCGGCGCCGTGCTCGGCATCGGCCTCGGCGTCTACACCGCGTCACGTCAGTACAAGCTCGGCGACCGCATCGGCCAGGCGACATCGATCATCACGATGAACATCCCGATCGTCGTCGCCGCCCTCGGCATCGTGCTCCTCGCGATCTCGTTCAACGATTGGGTCGGCGTGCGCGTGTTCTACGTCACCGGGGCGGGCAGCAAGGGAGTCGAGGGGTTCTTCCCGTACCTCATCGACAAGCTGCAGCACATCACGTTGCCGACGATCGCCCTCGTGATCACCGGATACGCGAGCTACCACCTGCTGCAGCGGTCGCTGCTGCTCGACAACATCAAGGCGGACTACGTCCGCACGGCGCGAGCGAAGGGTCTGACCAAGCAGCAGGCCATCCGCAAGCACGCGCTGCGCCCCTCGCTGATCCCGGTCGCCACGCAGCTGGCGTTCACGATCCCGACGGTGTTCACCGGAGCCATCCTCACCGAGACGATCTTCGGCTGGAACGGCATGGGCAAGTACTTCGTCGACACCATCGGCAAGAACGATGTGCACGGCGTCGTGGCGATCGCGGCCTTCGGTGCCGTGCTGACCGCCATCGGCGCGATCCTGGCGGACATCGCCGTCGTGGTCCTCGATCCTCGAGTGAGAGTGAGCTGACATGAGCACCGAAATGATCGACCCCACGCTCCACCCGCAGGCAGACGCTGCCGCCCCCGTTGTCGCGCAGCGCAAGCGGACCTCGGTGTTCGGGCTCTACTACCGCCGGTTCATGCGCAACCGCCCTGCGGTCTTCGGCGTCTTCATCTTCATCGCCCTGATCCTGTTCTCGATCATCGGGCCGATGGTCGCGAAGTACGACCACATCTACCTCGACTTCCTGAACCTCGGCACCGGGCCGACAGCCGAGCACTGGTTCGGCACGACGCCCGCCGGCAACGATCTGTTCGCCCAGGTGTCGATCGGTCTGCAGCGCTCGCTCATGATCGCGGTGACCGTCTCGATCGGCACCACCGTGATCTCCGCGATCGTCGGCACCGCAGCGGCCTACTTCGGCGGTCTCCTCGAGCGCTCGACCCTCCTGATCATCCACTTCCTGATGGTGATCCCGACCTTCCTGATCTTGGCGCTCGTGTCCAACAGCGCCGGTGGTGACTGGCGCATCATCGCCCTCGCGCTGATCTTCATCGGCTGGTTCTTCCCCGCTCGGGTGATCTGGACCATGGCGCTGTCCCTGCGCGAGCGTGAGTACGTGCATGCCGCGCGCTACATGGGTGTGCGCGGTATGAGGATCGTGCTCCGGCACCTGCTTCCCAACATCGGCTCGCTCCTCGTCATCAACTTCACGCTGGGCGTCGTGGCGGCTGTGCTCACCGAGACCGGGCTGTCGTTCATCGGCTTCGGCGTGAAGATCCCCGACGTCTCGCTCGGCTCCCTGATCGGCAGCGGCGCGAACACCATCACGAGCGCACCGTGGGTCTTCTACTTCCCCGCTGCTGCACTCACCCTGCTCACCGTGTCGATGGCGCTCGTCGCCGACGGCCTGCGCGATGCGCTCGATCCCACTTCAGCGGCTGGAGGCCGCGCATGAGCACCACACCTGCATCCACCGTCCTGTCCGTCCGCGACCTCCACGTCAGCTTCCCGTCCGAAGCCGGTCGCGTCGACGCCGTCCGCGGCGTCTCCTTCGACCTGCAGGCGGGCAAGACCCTCGGCATCGTCGGTGAATCGGGGTCGGGGAAGTCCGTGACCTCGCTCGCGATCATGGGGCTGCTCGACGACAACGCGAAGGTCACCGGATCGGTCGTCTTCGACGGCCAGGAGCTGCTGGGCAAGACCGACAAGCAGATGTCGATGATCCGCGGCAACGGGATGACCATGGTCTTCCAGGACCCGCTGACCTCGCTCACGCCGGTCTTCACGATCGGCGACCAGCTCATCGAGGCACTGACCGTCCACCGCAACCTCTCCAAGAAGGACTCCTGGGATCGCTCGGTCGAGCTGCTCTCGCTGGTCGGCATCCCTGAGCCGGAGAAGCGCATGAAGGCGTTCCCGCACGAGTTCTCGGGGGGTATGCGGCAGCGCGTCGTCATCGCGATCGCCATGGCCAACAACCCGAAGCTCATCATCTGCGACGAGCCGACCACAGCCCTCGACGTCACGATCCAGGCGCAGATCCTCGACCTGATCGAGAAGGCGCAGGGTGAGACCGGTGCCGCCGTCATCATGATCACGCACGACATGGGCGTCGTGGCCAGGACGGCCGACGACGTCATCGTGATGTACGCCGGCAAGCCCGTCGAGCACGCGGAGGCCCGCGAGCTCTTCCACCGCACGCGGATGCCGTACTCGATCGGTCTGCTGGGCGCGATCCCTCGCGTCGACAAGTCCGAGAAGCAGCCGCTGGTTCCGATCAAGGGGAATCCGCCACTGCTGATCGGCTTGCCGGATGCATGCCCGTTCGCAGATCGCTGCCCGATCGTGATGGACGCCTGCCTGACGAAGGAGCCCGAGCTCCTTCCCGTGTCCACCGGCACCACCGCGGCACACAGCGCGGCGTGCATCCGAGCGAACGAGATCGAGGACGGCGGCCTGATCGGCGGACTCCCCGTCTACCCGCTCCCGGTGATCCCCGAGAGCGACCTCACGCGAACGCCGCGGGAGGAGCGCCCGGTCACGCTTGAAGTGCGCAACATGACCAAGTCCTTCCCCCTCATGAAGGGGGCTGTGTTCAAGCGCAAGGTGGGCGAGGTGCACGCGGTCAAGGGCATCAGCTTCGACGTGCGCGAGGGCGAGACCATGGCCATCGTCGGCGAATCGGGCTCGGGCAAGACGACGACCCTGCTGCAGATCATGGACTTCGAGAAGCAGGCCGACGGCGACATCGTCATCGCAGGCACCAGCGTCGGCGACATCACCAGTGGCCGTCAGGAGCGCGAGCTCCGTCGCGACATCCAGATCGTGTTCCAGGACCCGATGGCAGCGCTCGACCCCCGGATGACGGTGGCCGACATCATCGCCGAGCCGATGACCGCGATCGGGACCTCGCGCGCCGATGCCTACGTGCGCGTGCAGGAGTTGATGGACCTCGTCGGGCTCAACCCCGCGCACCTCGATCGCTTCCCGAGCGCGTTCTCGGGCGGGCAGCGACAGCGCATCGGCATCGCCCGTGCCCTGTCGACGAACCCGAAGATCGTGGTGCTCGACGAGCCCGTGTCGGCGCTCGACGTGTCGATCCAGGCCGGCGTGATCAACCTGCTCGACGAGCTCAAGGTCAAGCTGGGATTGTCGTACCTGTTCGTCGCCCACGATCTGTCAGTGGTCAGGCACATCGCCGACCGCGTGGCCGTGATGTACCTCGGAGAATTCGTCGAGCACGGCGACGTCGACGAGGTCTTCGACAATCCGCAGCATCCGTACACGAAGGCGCTGCTGTCGGCGATCCCGGTTCCCGACCCGGACATCGAGCGCACGCGCCAGCGGGTGGTCTTCGATGCCAAGACGATGACCACGCAGCCACTGGTCTCCTGAGGCTCCTCGGTCACCGTCCGGTAACGGTTAAGCGATATTCACTCGCACACCCGAGCCTTTCGGCCAAAAGCGAACTAACCTCCCCTTTATGACTACGCCGAAAGGCGAAAGGAGCACCATGAAAAGCACCACGAAGCTGACGGGCATCATCGCCCTCAGCGGCGCTCTCGCACTCGTGATCAGCGGATGTGCAGCGGGCGGCGACAACGGCGGCACCGATGGCGGCAACAAGCCCCAGGAGACGAAGCAGGCGGACTACAACCCGCAGCCGCGCGAGAACCTCAAGGAGGGGGGCGTGGTCAACTTCGGCATCAACGAGGTCACGCCTCAGATGAACCCGTTCAACGGCAACGCCAGCGCCGACACGACGCGTCTCGCTCAGTGGTACAACCCGCAGGTGTTCCTGATGACGCCCGAGGGCGACGTCTCCGCGAACCCGGCCTACCTCGACGAGTGGGACATCTCCACGAAGGACGGCAAGACCGTCATCACGATGAAGGTCAACGAGAAGGCGGTCTGGAACGACGGCACGCCGATCGACTACACCGCATTCGAGACCACGTGGAAGGCCAACAGCGGCCAGGACGAGGCGTACGAGACGAGCTCCACCGACGGCTACAAGGAGATCGAGTCCGTCACCAAGGGCGCGACCGACAAGGACGTCATCGTCACGTTCAAGGGTGAGTTCGCCTGGCCGAAGATGCCGTTCCTCAACGGCATCCTGAACCCGGCGGTCAACTCGCCGGAGGTCTTCAACACCGCCTACATCGAGAACGCGCACCCCGAGTGGGGCGCTGGACCGTACAAGCTCACCGACTACGACGTGAACGGCCAGTCCGTCACGTTCGAGCCGAACGAGAAGTGGTGGGGCGACAAGCCGCTGCTCGAGAAGGTGACCTTCACGGGTCTCGACGCTGCCGCATCGATCAACGCCTTCAAGAACGGTGAGATCGACATCGTCGGCACGAACACGAAGGACCGCCTCGCGCAGGTCGCCGACATGAAGGATGTCGTCACCTACCGCTCGCAGCAGACGGCCAAGACGATCGTGATCCTCGACGCCGAGAAGCCGCAGCTGAAGGACCTCGACGTCCGTCAGGCGTTCTTCATGGCGATCGACATCGACCAGCAGAAGCAGATCGCGTGGAACGGCCTCGACTACGAGGAAGCTCCTGCGGGATCGCTGAACATGTACGACTTCCAGGACGGCTACAAGGACTCGTTCTCCGAAGCCGGACTGAAGTTCGACGTCGACGGCGCCAAGAAGCTGCTCGAGGACGCCGGCTGGACCGCGGGCGACGACGGCATCCGCGAGAAGGATGGCGTGAAGCTCGAGATCGTCTACCCGGTGCACAGCGACGACCCGACGATCGAGGCCCTGGCCAAGGCACTGCAGCAGCAGGAGAAGGCCATCGGCATCGACCTGAAGATCGAGAAGCGCGCTCCCGCGGACTTCTCGACCGACTTCAGCACGAAGAACTGGGACGCATTCTCCCTGCGCTTCACCGACTCCGACCCGTTCGGACCGCTGTACTTCTGCCAGCTCTACTGCTCTGACAGCAGCCTGAACCTCTCCGGTACCGGCAACGCCGACATCGACGAGAAGATCAAGGATCAGGTCGAGTCGACCACGACGGCCGCTGACTGGACCGCCGCGACGATGAAGCTCGAGCCGGAGATCATCAAGGAGACCTGGGGCGTCATCCCGCTCTACAACGGTCCCTCGATCTTCACGGCCAAGAAGGGCCTCGCCAACCTGACCCCCGAGCCCTACGTGGGCCTCGACCTCTTCGGCGTCTCGCCGGTGGAGAACGTGGGCTGGGAGAAGTAAGCACTTCCTGCACGATGGAAGCGGGGTCGGTGGTTCATCCACCGGCCCCGCTTTCGTATGCTTGGCGAGTGAGCGTCCAGGTCGTCCTCGTCCACGGAATCCGTACGTCCGCCACCATGTGGCGGTCGCAGGTCGCGCACCTGGAAGCGCACGGATACGGATGCACGGCCATCGACCTGCCAGGGCACGGCGCGAGAATCCACGAGGAATTCACGCTGGATGCAGCGCTGCAGGCGATCGATGACGCGGTGCGGGCCGCCGCCGAACGCGGCCCGGTGCTGCTCGTCGGCCACTCGATGGGCGGACTGCTGTCGATCGCCTATACGGGCGGCGCCTCGACACCACCGGTCGCCGGCCTGCTCGCCGCCGCCTGCACCTCGCTCCCCCGTGGTGCAGGGTTGACGCTCTACCGGATGCTCTTCCGGGCGGTGAAGTCGCTTCCAGGGGACGGCATGTGGATCACCAGAGGCATCCTCGCCACGACCGTCCCCAGCGAGACCAGGGCCGACTTCGGTGCCGGCGGCTACGCCCTCGAGGTACAGGATCGGGCGCTGGCGAGTCTGGCCGAGCTGAACATCCCGGCGGCGCTGCGACGGATCAGCGTTCCGCTCTGGTTCGTGAACGGCCAGTACGACCAGCTGCGCGTGAACGAGCGGCTGTTCCAGCGCCTCGCGCCGCACGCGGAGCTCGTCATCGTGCCGCGGACGACGCATCTCGTCACCGTCATGCGGCCGCGCATCTTCAACGCCGCGATCCGCTTGGGCATCGCGACGCTCGAATCAGAGGCGGGCGGGTTGCCGCGCGCACGCGGTGAGCACGCCGCCGAGCACTGACAGCACCGCCGCGGCGACGAAGACGAGCCAGAACCCGCCGACCAGCGCGACCAGGAGCGCTCCCAGCACCGGACCGATGAGCTGCCCGAGCGCCGCCGTCACGGTGACGATGCCGAGGTCGCGTGCGTGGTCCTGCGCATCGGGGAGCAGATCTGCCGCGAATGCGAGCCCGACGGTGGAGAAGGCGCCGTAGCCGACGCCCATGAGCGCGGCGGCGACCATCGTCATCTCGAAGGTCGGCACGACCGCGATCGCGACGCCGGAGGCCGCCTGCACGAGCGTGGCCGCGATGGCGAGGCCCCGCCGGTTGCCGGTGCGGTCGGAGATGATCCCGCTGAGCACCGAGGCGATCACCACGAACAGGGTGTAGACGACGATCAGCAGCAGCAGGTTGTCCTGGGCGGTGGCACTCGGCTGGCCGAGACCGTGCAGCAGGAAGAAGAGGAACAGCGCGGTTCCGAGGGCGTTGCCGATGTTCGTGACCAGACGCCCGGACAGCATCCAGGCGAAGTCTCGATCCCGCAGCGAGGCGAGTCTGCGGCGTTTGACCCTCGGCGGACGCATCGCCGCGGTTCCCGTCGGATCAGGCAGCAGCAGGGCGGATCCGGTGCCGATCACCAGGATGATGCCGGCGAGCAACAGGTAGCCGGTCACGATGTCGAGCCCGAGCAGCACGACGAGTCCGACGCCGAGGACGATGCCGACGGCCTGGCTCGATCCGACGGCAGCGGATGCCGCACCACGCTGCGTCGAGGGGAGCTGATCGGCGATGAGGGCTGTGAATGCGGCGGATGACACTGCCACACCGATCGACACCCCCACCCAGCCGAGGCCGACGGCAAACGGTCCGGTGGCGAAGCCCGAGAGCACCAGACACAGAGCGGTGAACCAGACACCGCCCAGCGCCCACGGCCGTCGTCGGTGCGTTCCCGCGGCTGCACGGTCGGAGAGTGCGCCGGCAGCGGGTCCGGCGATGACACCGGCGAGGCCCCCGATGCCGAGCACGATGCCCGACGACACGACACCGCGGATCCAGTCGTCCTCCGGGGTGTCGAGCTGCAACGGGAGCAGCAGTTGCACCGGTGTGAGCTGCACGGTCCAGATCGCGAGCCAGGCGAGGGTGAAGATCGACATCCACCTGGCGCCGACCCTGGTCGGGGCGGTCACCGGGACGTCGCGATCGACACGACGCGGGCGCTCGAAGGGCGACGGATGCCCGCAGGCGTCCGGGACCAAGGGCAATCAGGGCTCATGTCGCTCCTTGACGTCGATGTCGGATAGACCTGATTCTGCACCCGGTGCCATCGTCAGCGCGACCGAGTTTCCGGGATTCGCGGATGCAGACGCCGCGCTCCACCGCCGTTTCGCGGGAACCGACCGACTGCTGGTAGAGTTGTTTCTTGGCTTGCGTGTGGGTTCTTCCCTCACGATCGCTGAGCAGCAGCCCTCTTCTGCTGCCGGCATTTCCGAATCACTCCTGTACAGAAAGCGTCCACACGTGGCAAACATCAAGTCGCAGATCAAGCGCAACAAGACCAACATCAAGGCGAACGAGCGCAACAAGGCCGTCAAGAGCGAGCTCAAGACCCTCATCCGCTCCACCCGCACGGCCGTCACCGCCGGCGACAAGAAGGCTGCAGAGGCCAGCTTCAAGAAGGCGTCCGTCAAGCTCGACAAGGCCGTCAGCAAGGGTGTCCTGCACAAGAACCAGGCGTCGAACCGCAAGTCGGCTCTCGCCAAGCACGTCGCTTCTCTCTGAGACGCACCAGCTGAGAAAGGCCCGTTCCGTTTCGGAGCGGGCCTTCTTCGTGTGCGCTGCGTTCTGGGGTGAGCCCGAACGGACGTGGGTCAGGCGCGCTCTTCGCCGAATGCCTGCCTGGTCGCGATGACCGTCACCATGCGCTCGAGCGCGAAGATCGGGTCTCGGGCTGCGCCCTTGACCTCGGCATCCGCCCGTGCCGTCGCCTGCACCGCCATGCCGAGCGATCGCTCGTTCCACCCGGCGAGATCGCGGCGGGCCCGGTCGACCTGCCAATCTTTCATACCGAGACGCTGGGCGAGCTGCCTGCTGGGCTCCCGGTTACCCGCGACGCGCGCCATGGTGCGCAGCTTCATGGCGAAAGCCGCCACCATCGGCACGGGATCTGCGCCGGAGGCCAGTGCGTGGCGCAGCGCGATCAGTGCCTCACCATAGCGCCCGGCGATCGCGGTGTCGGCGACGACGAACGCTGACACCTCGACGCGTCCTCCGTAGTACTTCGTCACGACCTCTTCGGAGATGTCTCCTTCGACGTCGCCGATGAGCTGCTGGCAGGCAGCTGCGAGCTCGGTCAGGTCGTCGGCGAAGGCCGAGACGAGTGCACGGAGCGCCGGCGGGGCGATGCGTTTCTTCGCCGTACGGAACTCCCCCGCTGCGAAGTCGACGCGGTCGCCGTCTCGCTTGATCGCGGGGCAGGCGATCTCGATGCCGCCACCGGTTCCTGCCCGGATCGCATCGAGCAGCTTCTTGCCCCGTACGCTCGCTCCGGTGTGCCGCAGCACGACGGTCGCTCCGTCCTGCGGGTGGTCGAGGTAGGAGACGGCCTCTTGGATGAAGGCGTCGGAACAGCGCTCCACACCCGAGACCCGCACGAGACGCGGTTCGCCGAACAGCGACGGCGAGGTGAGTGCCAGGAGCGTGCCAGGCGCATAGTCGTCGGCTCGCACGTCGGTGACCTCGAGGGCTGGATCCTCGGCGCGCAGATAGTCGCGCACACCGGCGATCGCTCGCTCGGCGCAGATCTCCTCCGGGCCGGACACCAGCACGATCGGCGCAGGACGGGGTTCACGCCAGGACACCTGCGGGACCTTGGTGGGCTTGGCTCCGCCACGGGAGGAGGAACGCGGAGCTGCCATGCTCCAAGACTACCGGGGGCGTCCGACGCTCGCCTCGGTCCACACCCGCAGCTCCCCGTCGTCCAGTCGGATCAGGATCCGCCCCTGCCGGTCCGTTCGGAAGGCGTGTGCGCCGGTCGCGCCGAGAAGGTCGAGCGTCTCGTCGCGCGGATGGCCGTAGTCGTTGTCGGCGCCGACGCTGAACAGCGCGATCATCGGGCGGAGCGCCTGATACAACCCCGGGTCCTGATCGGCGCTCCCGTGATGGGCGACTTTGACCACGGCATACCCGCCGGACAGCCGGGCGGTGCGCATCAGCATCCGCTGCGGCGCTGCCGAGAGATCACCGAGGAACAGCGATCTCGGCACGTCTCCCCCGCTGAACTCCACCACCACGCTCGCATCGTTTCCTTTCGGGAAGGCGACGGATGCTCGCTGCGGCCACAGAACCCGCCAACTGCTCGCACCGAGCTTGCCCCGCATCCCTGTCTCGGCGTCGGTCGATGACGCACCCCCTTCGGACAGCGCGTCGAGGACGCGTTGATCGTCCGGACCGTCAGGAGGTCCGTGGAGCAGGACACCGACCTTTCCCTGAACCGCCGCCACGCCCCCGATGTGATCGAGATCGAAGTGGGTGAGTACGAGCAGGTCGATGCGCTCGACACCGAGCGAGCGGAGGCACCTCGCCAACGGTTCGGGCTCCGGTCCTGTGTCGATCAGCGCGACGACCCCCTCGGATCGCACCACCAGCGCATCGCCCTGTCCGACGTCGCATGCAGCGATCGACCATCCTTCGGGTGTGCTCGCCGTTGCGAGGGGCCCGTCGAGCAGCGCACGGGCCCCACCGAGAGCCAGGACGATGATGAGCGCGGCTGCGGCGGCGCGGCGGAGGTTCCACATCAGGGGGCGCTCCGACGTCGCGTCTTCCACCCGGGGTCGCAGGATGACCAACGCCAGCGCGGTGCTCACCCCCAGGACGAGCAGAGCGCTGCCGATTCCCGCAGGCAGCAGGATCTGAGCGATCGGAAGGTCGGCGGCCGTCGTCGCGGTCGTGGCGATCCACGCGGCGGGAAGCCAAGCCGATGCCGCGAGCAGATCGGCGACGGGCGGGATCGGCGCGGTCAGGCAGGCGAGCAACCCGATCACCGTCGCGATCGGCGCCGCCGGTGCGGCCAGGAGATTCGCGGCGACGCCGATGAGCGACTGCTGTTCGGCGAACAGCGCGATGATCGGACCGCACGCGAGCTGCGCTGCGAGCGGAACCGCGATGGCGAGGGCGATCGGCGCCGGCATCCATCGCCGCATTCCACGCGTCAACGGCGGGGCGAGGAGGATCAGTGCCGCCGATGCGGCGACCGACAGCGCGAATCCTGGAGTGGCGGCCAGCCACGGATCGACGACGAGGATGCCGACCACGCAGAGGGCGAGCATCGCCGCGCCTGCTCGCGGGCGGCCGAGCAGGATCGTGAGCATCGCGACCCCCGCCACCACGGCAGCCCTGATCACGCTCGGCTCCGGCGTCACGAGCACGACGAAGCCGGCGAGCGACGTCGCTGCCACGATGACCCGCACCGCTCGGCCGCCGCCGCACAGCGAGGTCAGCCAGAACATCGCGCCGACCACGATCGCACAGTTCGCACCGCTGACGGCGGTCAGATGGCTGAGGCCCGTCGTGCGCATGTCGTCGTTCAGTTCCTCGGAAACGGCACGGGTATCACCGACCGCGAGCCCGGGCAGCAGGCCGGCACCAGGCTCGGGCAGTCGCGTCGACCGCTCGATGAACGCCCGCCGCGCGTCCGCCGCCACACCGAACACACCGTCCGCCGGATGGATCACCTCCGCCTTAGTCGCGAAGATCACGAGGGCAGAGCGCTCCCCCGCATCCGTCACCGCCGCCTCGCCGACCACCCGCAACCCAGCACCGAGGTCGAAGCCATCGGCAGGGTCCACCCCGATTCGCACCGGCACCGAGACCGGACGCCCCTCGCTCCGGAGCCCGATGCTGCTCGTCTGCGCCTCGAACCACAGCCGCCCGTCCTGCCCGACCGCTGCCGACGACGTGACAGTGGCGGTCACCTCCACCACGCGCCCCGCCGACGCCGCCGCCTGCTCACGAGCCTGAATCGACAGGGTCACGGTGATCGCGGCGGCTGCCATGGCCGCGAACAGCACCACGGCCAGCCCACCGGTCATCATCGCGGCGCGCGACCGGCCGCGAACCCGAGCAAGCCAGATCACGACGCAGGCGCCAACCGCGCATCCCGCGGCCACCCACCCCGCCACAGCAGGCACGAACACGCACAGCAGCGCCGCAGCCCAGACACCGGCCGCCAACGGCAGCAGGCGGAAGTCCCGACGTCTCATGCGCGAACGGGCGGAGGGATCTTCAGCATCCGACAACGCTAGGGCGCGGCGAAAGTGCCGATCATGCGCAAGTACCGCACCACGAGACACCCACCGTGCACGTCGGCATTGTGGAGACCGAGTCGGCGAGCTTCACGTCAGTCGAGTGATTCGAGAACTGATGTAGAGGGAGACACCGTGCCCACGGCGCCGGCCATGTGGCTCCTCGGAGCGCGCGTGGCTGTTCTCGAAGGACGACGTCCATGCGTTTCGAGACGAGCTGAAGAAGCGCTCCCTCGGCATCGCAACCCACTGGCGGCACGAGGACGGCCTCGACTTCCAGATTTTCGACGCCCGCGTCTGACGGCAAGTGCCGACGTACGCGCGGGTCCTATCCTTGACGAAACACGTCGAACCGATGCGAGGATGCAGACATGGACAGCGGAAGACTACTCAGACGGGCAACAATTGCCGCCCTCGTCATCGCCACCTTGGCCGTCTCTGCATCTGGCTGCGCCGTCGCTGAATCGCCGGGATACGCCGGAGAACCAACAGCAGCTGGACAGCCCCTGACCGTGGACAGAACAGATGGGTCGGACATCCGCGCCTGGTCTGATGGTGATCTGCTGATTGTCACGACTACCGGCTCAGGATCCTGCCCCTCGGTGCCCGTCATCGATGAGATCGATGACGGGCACCAGCTTGTTTCGCTCACGACGAGCGTCCCAAATTCGCAAGGTGCCTGCACCGCAGATAGTGTCCCTCGGACGTTCGAGCTCGACGCCGGCCGCGACCTGAGCGGATACACCGTTCAGGTCGCGGCTGACTGAGTGGTTATGGGATGACGCTGATGCCGTATCCCGCGTTGAACATGTCGATTATTGGCGCGTAGATCACTTTGTAGCTGCAGTTCCTGGTACCGCTTCCGGGATCACCGGTGCACGTGGTGGTGCCGTTCTGAATCCCGCTAATGAACCCTGCAGCGTAGGCGTTCGAGCCTGAGGCCATGTACACCGGCCCGCCGCTATCGCCGTTACCGGCAGCTGGGGTTCCGTTGGTGTTCGTCGTCAGCGAGAGGTTGTCGTAGCACCCGTACGCCCCGCCGTAGCGACTGCCAGCAGCGTTCCGTTCCGCCGCCGACGCATGCCGGCACGAGCGAGCACCACTCCCATGCAGAGCGCACAGCCCCCTGCGACCCACCGCCCTCCCGCCGGGCAGAACACGCACACCGACGCGGCACCCCACACCCCGACAGCCAGCGGAAGCAGTCGCACATCCTGACGCTTCATTCGCGCGCCATCACGAAGGCAGCGGGGGCGCTCGGTCTCTGCGGCAACGGCATCCGGCCACGCTAGAAGCCACGCGCGACGCGACAGCATCGAGGTGACGGCCACTCGGAGAACTCAGCTCCAGTCGCCGACGTGCAGACCAAGCCTGCTGGTCGCCCTCATCTCGATCCTCCGCGTGCTGGCCGAATGATCGCTCCGGCCGACATGATGAAGTGATGCGCACCTCGACAGCCTGGTTCCTGATCGCAGCGATGACCGCCGTCTCGGTCGCCAGCCTCGCCCTCCTCATGGCCTACCGCTTCGACGTCCCGCTGGTGAGTCCGGCGCCACCGACGCCGGACTACGGCATCCAGGCGCTGGTCGCGGGTATCTCGATCGCGGCGGCACTCGCCGGTGGCGTCGGAGCCGGGCTCCGCGCGTCCAAGCGCGAGCACGACCGACGTCGGATCGTCGGATGGACGGCGGTCGCATTGTTCCTCGGGACTGTACTGGGAACGGTCCTGGCATTCGTCCTCAGCGCACGGTAGCTTCGCCGCCTCCGAAGGCGGCGGCCGCGACTCCCCTGGTTCCGGTGGGACTCGGGGTCAGGATGGTGCAGGTGCAGCGGTCCACGCACCCGTCGTGAGACGATTCCAAGGATGGATGCCGCGACCGACGAAGAACTCCGCAGACTCCGAGCCCGCGCATACGGTCCGGCAGCGGACATCCAGCAGGATCCGGAAGCGGTCCGCCGTCTGCAGGAGCTGGAGGCGCGCAACCGACGGGCACCAGCGGTCCACACCCCGACGACCGAGCCATCGCCTTCGGTGCTGCGTGCGGAAGAGGACCAGGCGACGGAGACCGATCCGGAGCGCGATCAGACGCTCAGCGACCTCGGCTTGCTGCCGTCATCCCCCGCTGGCACCGGAGATGATTCGTCCGCGCCGGCCGATCGGTCCTCGCACCGGCGGACAGGACTCTGGGTCTGCGCGATCGTCGCGGCCTCGGCGCTGGCCGCGGGAATCACCGCTGCCTCGACCTGGATCCTGCCCGTTCCGGTCTCGGCGGGCGCGGCGCAGGTCGCCACGTTGGAGCCCGACCCTGGACTCGAGGTGCCGCCCCAGTGGTTCGGAGCGGCTGCGGATGCCGCGGTGTTCGAGTTCTATGGGCTGACGCTCTTCGAGAGCGACTACGCCCCGAACGTCGGCGCCTTCGACGGGGAAGAGCGGTGCTTCGCCGTCGTGAACAGCGACCAGGTGCCGCCGTTGGAGGAGTTCGACTCGTCGTCATGGAGCTTCGAAGGACAGATCTTCTCGGACTGCAGCGTCGGAGCATTCCCGGCGACCGTCGAGGTGCCGATCGACGCGGACTCCCCGGACTCCCTGCGCGCCCGATACCCGGAAGGCACCGCGTTGCAGTTCGTGCTGAACGGCGACCGCATCGGGGTCTTCCTCGACAAGACCTGAACGCACCGGGCAGGTCCGGGGCGGCTCGGTACGAGCTGCGGTCAGCTCTGCGTGCGGTTCGCGATCTCGTCGGCGAGCCGCTGCACCTCTGCGGGATCCGCATCCTTGGCAAGAGCGACGTAGTGGTCCATCACCGCCGGCCGGTAGCGCACGGGCAGCGTCTGCCCTGCGGCGAGTCGGACGAGTTCGGTGATCGTGAGGTCTTCATCTGCAATGCCGCGGAATGAGACGCCATCGGCGGTCTCGACGTCGAGCATCAGGACCACGCGTGGGCTGCCGTCGTTGCTGACCTCACGCCAGTCGACGAGCACGCCCAGAGCGAGCACCCCGGCACGCAGCTCCGCAGCCCGCCTTCGGGCGGCACCACTGAGCAGCGGGTTCGGCGCGACTCCGGGGAATTCGGGCCCGACTCCGAGCGACTCCCGACTCAGGTCGGGCCTGAGCTGCGACACCAGATCGTTGAGACTGACCTTCTGCTTCTTCTTCGAACCGAACATTCCGACCCCTCCCTCGCACCGGTGCGGGAACCCACTCCCGGCGCCTCGCCCTCACCGCGATTGTATGAGGTCGCGACAGCACCATGGAACCCGGCCGGAGTGATCACGCCCCGCTTATGCCCCCTTCCGAATCCCCGCAGAATCCGATGAACTGGACGGATGCAGTCCGCGCATCCGATTCCTGGCGATCCATGGCCTCGCGACATGAGGATCACGGTCGACGACCGTCCGATGACGCTCTTCGAGCTCCTCTGGATCCGTGAGGCGTATTCGCTCGTCCCAGTCGGTGACGACCTGCCTCCAATGCTGGAGCGCACCCCGGCTCCGGCTGCGACGACGCTCGATCCAGCGACTCGACGCACGTGGGAGGCGGCGTGGACCCGGCTCTGGCAGGGCGCAGCAAGTCACGCGTGCCGCGAGTACGACCCTGCGCTGTTCGAGCAGCTGCAGGGCACGCTCGACGGTTCGCCCGAGCGTGAGGCGTTGCTCCGGCAGATGTTCGGACCGAACTGGGGCGACGAGATGGGCCGCGACGCCTTCGATGACCCGTCGTACACGGACTGGGACCAGGCGATGATCGACGCGCACATGTCGACCCGGCGCGACGTGCTGGAGCACAGCCCTGAGCGTCGAGCCGTGACCGCGCTCACGCGCGCGTGGCGCGGCGGGATCGCGAAGATCGTCACGATTCCCTGTCGGGGCGAGTACACCCGACGCCTCACATCCGATGGGTTGCTGGTCACGGCCGAGACGCGAGCAGACATCCCCGCATACGAGCGAGCACTCGATTCGGCCTGAGGCGAGGAGGCCGCTCATACTCTCGCCCCGTCTCTGATCCCTTCCAAGAGCTTCTCGCCGATCCCGGGAACCGCGAGCAGATCGTCGACGGACTGGAACCGACCGTTCTCCTCGCGCCACGCGATGATCCGCTCGGCGATCGCCGGTCCGATGCGTGGAAGCGTCTCGAGCGCGGCCTGGTCAGCCGTGTTCAGGTCGATGCGGTCGTCACTTGGCGCCGCCGCACCGGGGACGGTCCCGGCCGTACCCGTCACCGGCACGACGATCTGCTCACCGTCGGTCAGCAGGCGAGCGAGGTTCACGGAAGCCAGGTCTGCGTCATCCGTCGTTCCGCCCGCCGCAGCCAGGGCATCGACCAACCGCGCGTCCAGGTCGAGCACGTACAGCCCGGGATGCTCGACCGCGCCGAGCACATGCACGTACAGCTCACCCGAGGGCACGGGAGACGCAGCCGTCCCATCGACGGACACGGACTCGACGGGCGCCGCCTGACCCCGGAGGATCCCGAGTCCGACCGCGCCCGAGAGCACCACCAGTGCCAGCACCACGGCCGCGCCGACGCTCAACGACAGTCGCCGTGAACGTGGCGGTACGACGACCGGCGGAGGCGGCGCGACCGCGGAGGGACTCGGCTCGGACGAAGACATCCCGCCACGCTAGGTCGCCCCGGCCGCGGCATCCGACCAGCGCATCAACGACAGTGCACAACGGATCTCTCGCGGTCCTCGTGCAGGGTCAGTGCTCGCACTGCCCGGACGACGACGAAGCGGCCGGCCCGAGTGCGAACACCCTGACCGACCGCCTCCGGAACGTCTGCTCAGCCCTTGACGACGAAGCTCACGATCTTCGGTGCGCGCACGATGACCTTGACGATCTCCTTGTCGCCGAGCGCGCGGATCACACGATCGTCTGCGCGGGCCAGGGCTTCCAGCTCGGCCTCGCCGATACGCGCCGGCACCTCGAGCTGCGCCCGCACCTTGCCACCGATCTGGACGACGGCGGTGACCGAGTCCTCGACGAGCAGTGCCGGGTTCGCCGAGCGCCAGGTGACGAGACCGACGGAGGGCTCGTGACCGAGGATCTCCCACATCTCCTCCGCGGTGTGCGGGGCGATCAGGTCGAGCATCACGGCGATCGTCTCGGCGGCTTCCCGGACCGCGGGGTCGGCCGCACCGGCCTGGCCGTCGATCGTCTTGCGCGTGATGTTGACGAGCTCCATCAGGCGCGCGACGAGCACGTTGAACTTCGTCTGCTCGACGAGCGCAGGCGCCTCGGACAGCAGCTTGTGCGTGGCGCGACGCAGCGCGGCATCCCCGCCGTCGAAGACGACGTCCACCGCACTCGAGACCTCACCGGCGATGCGCAGGGCGCGTGCCAGGAACTTCTGCGCGCCGGTCGTCGAGACGTCGGCCCAGTCCTTGTCGTCCTCAACCGGACCGGCGAACGCCAGAGCGACCCGGAGCGCGTCAGCACCGTAGGCGTCGAGCTCTTCCTCGAACAGCACCAGGTTGCCCTTGCTCTTCGACATCTTCGCGCCGTCGAGGAGCACCATGCCCTGGTTGATCAGGTTCGAGAAGGGCTCGGTGAAATCGATCAGCCCCATGTCGAACAGCACCTTGGTGATGAAGCGCGCGTACAGCAGGTGCAGGATCGCGTGCTCGACGCCGCCGATGTACGAGTCCACCGGCGCCCAGCGGTCTGCCTGTGCAGGCTCGAAGGCCACGGTGTCACTGTTCGGCGAGAGGAAGCGCAGGAAGTACCAGGAGCTGTCGACGAACGTGTCCATGGTGTCGGGGTCGCGCAGGACAGGGTCACCGGAGACCGGGTCGATGGTCTGCACCCAGCTCTCTGCTGCGCCGAGCGGCGACGCGCCCTTCGGCTTCAGGTCGAGTCCCTCGACGCTGGGCAGCTTCACCGGCAGCTGGTCCTCTGGCACCGGGATGATCCGCCCGTCCTCGGCGTGCAGCATCGGGATGGGCGTGCCCCAGAAACGCTGGCGCGAGATGAGCCAGTCACGCAGGCGGTAGTTCTTGGCTGCGCGGCCGGTGCCGGCAGCGACCAGCTGCTCGATCGCACGTGCGATGGCGTTGCGCTTCGAGAGACCGTTGAGCGGTCCGGAGTTGATCATCCGGCCCTCACCGGTGAGCGCGACACCGGTGGACGCCGGGTTCTGCTCGTCGAGCGCGGCATCCGGATCGATCGGCACGCCGTCGTCATCGACCTCGATGACCTGCATCGCTCCGGTGATCGGGGCGGTGGTGTCGACGACGACCTTCACGGGGAGGTCGAACGCACGGGCGAAGTCGAGGTCGCGCTGGTCGTGCGCCGGCACGGCCATGACGGCGCCGTGGCCGTAGTCGGCCAGCACGTAGTCGGCCGCCCAGACGGGCAGCTTCTCGCCGTTGACCGGGTTGATCGCGTAGCGCTCGAGGAAGATGCCGGTCTTCGGGCGGTCCGTGGACTGCCGATCGATGTCGGTCTCCTTCTGCACCTTCGCCAGGTACTCCTGGAAGCGCTGACGCACGTCCTCAGGAGCATCCGCTGCGAGCTCTGCGGCCAGGTCGGAGTCGGGGGCGACGACGAAGAACGTGGCGCCGTGCAGCGTGTCGGGGCGCGTCGAGAAGACGGTGACCGGCTCCTCTCGCCCCTCGATGCGGAAGTCGACGTCAGCGCCGATGGAGCGGCCGATCCAGTTGCGCTGCATCTGCAGCACCTTGTGCGGCCAGAACCCCTCGAGCTGGTTCAGGTCGTCGAGCAGACGGTCGGCGTAGTCGGTGATCTTGAAGTACCACTGCGTGAGCTTCTTCTTCACGACCTCGGCGCCGCAGCGATCGCAGCGGCCGTCGACGACCTGCTCGTTCGCGAGCACCGTCTGGTCATTCGGGCACCAGTTCACCGCGCTCTTCTTGCGGTACGCGAGACCGCGCTCGTGCAGCTTCAGGAAGAGCCACTGGTTCCAGCGGTAGTACTCGGGGTCCGACGTGTGCAGCACTCGCGACCAGTCGAACGAGACGCCGTACGACTGGAACGCCTTCTTCTGCTGCGCGATGTTCTGGTACGTCCACTCGCGCGGGTCGGCACCCTGACGGATCGCCGCGTTCTCGGCGGGCAGCCCGAACGAGTCCCACCCGATCGGGTTCAGGACGTTGTGCCCGCGGTGACGCCAGAAACGCGCCACGATGTCGGAGTACAGGTAGTTCTCGGCGTGCCCCATGTGCAGGTCACCGGAGGGATACGGGAACATCGCGAGGACGTAACGACGAGGGCGAGTGTCGTCATCGCCGCCCGTGAGGAAGGTCTCGTTCTCTGCCCAGTACTTCTGCCATTTGGCCTGGATGGCATGCGCCGACGACGACTCGTCCTCGGCAGGAGCTGTGGACAGGTTCTCAGACAACGAACACACGACCAATCTGAAGGAAAAAACGGGATCAGTTCAGGATATCGGACTGCCAGAGCACCGGCAGGACGGCGCCGAGGGCGGCCAGCGGTGCGGCGGCCTTCGTCGCGACCTCTGCGACCTCGGCATCCGGGTCCGATCCCCAGGTGATCCCGCCACCGGCGCCCACCACGGCCTGCCGCTCTTCGACCACGATGCTGCGGATCACCATCGCGAGGTCGAGCGTCCCGTCGACCCCGATGTATCCGAAGCAACCGGCGTAGATGCCACGTGGTCCGCCCTCGAGCGCGTGCAGCCGGGTCATGGCCGAGAGCTTGGGCGCTCCGGTCATGCTGCCGGCGGGGAACGCGGCATGGAACAGCTCCCCCACCGTCGTTCCGACGACCGCGGTGCCGCTGACCGTGCTGACCAGCTGATGCACTGCTGGATACGTCTCGACGACCCAGAGACCGTCGACGCGGATCGATCCGGGCACGCACACCTGCGAGAGGTCGTTGCGCATGAGGTCGACGATCATGACGTTCTCGGCGCGCTCCTTCCGATTCACCGCGAGCTCTGCGGCGAGCGCGGCGTCGTCCGCAGGAGTCGCGCCGCGCGGTCTGGTCCCCTTGATCGGACGAGTGCGGATGACACCGCCTTCGGCGTGCAGGAACTGTTCAGGACTGGCGCTGAGCAGTGTCCTGTCTCCGATGCGCACGAATCCTCCGTGGTGGGCGGGCGTCGCGGCCCGGAGGCGGAGG
Source organism: Microbacterium oxydans (assembly GCF_000956525.1). Taxonomy (GTDB): domain Bacteria; phylum Actinomycetota; class Actinomycetes; order Actinomycetales; family Microbacteriaceae; genus Microbacterium; species Microbacterium oxydans_A. The sequence continues at coordinate 189,746 of NZ_JYIW01000026.1, read as the reverse complement.
TAGGCGGCGACGGCGTCGTGCTGGCCCGGCACGGTGAAGCGCGTGGTGAGGCACAGCTGGTAGGCGATGCCCGCTCGGATCAGCTCGCGGCACTCCTGGATGAGCCCGGCATACTCCTGCGGGTCGTGCCTGGCCACCGCGATGCGGCTGGGCGGCGCATCGTGATCGGCGTCGGATGGAAGCACACCCTCGACCACGGATGCCCAGGCATCCAGCTCTCCCTCGTCGGCGAGCGCCCACACGCGCCGGCCGGCATGATCGATCGCGACGACGTGCGTCGCCAGCACCCAGGAGGGACGGTCGTCTCTCTCGGTCGTCACGGGCGCCCCGGCGTCGCGTGCTCCCTGCTCGTAGTCACGCCAGCCGATCCACCCACCGCGGAACGGCGGCAGCCCGTCATCCGCCGCCGGCACGTCGATCCGCACATCTGCCGGCAGCGATGACACCGTCCCCGTGCCGATGAAGCTCCACCCCTCGGCGGCGCCGTCACCGGCGTCCAGCCAGAAGACATCCGCAGCCCGGGTCTCGAGCATCCGGAACACGGCGAGGGGCTCGACCCAGGCGGGGAGCAGCCGGGCGCTCAGATGATCAGGCACCTGCCCAGCCTACGACCGGCGCACTCCCGTATTCTCGGAGGGGTGGATGACCTGCTGCTGTGGATGTTCGACTTCGTGCAGTCCATCGATCCGGTCGCCCGTACGCTGATCGCCGGATTCGCTGTGCTGCTCGAGACGAGCGTGCTGGTCGGCCTCGTCGTTCCCGGCGACACCATCGTGATCATCGCCTCCATGGGCGTCACGTCACTGCTCGAGGGCGTGTTCATGGTCATCGCCGTGGTGATCGGCGCATTGCTGGGTGAGAGCATCGGCTTCCTCCTCGGGCGCTGGCTGGGTCCGCGCATCCGTCACTCCTGGCTGGGTCGCCGGATCGGCGAGCACAACTGGGTTCGAGCGGAGCGCTATCTGCAGCGGCGCGGTGGTGTGGCGATCTTCCTGTCGCGCTTCCTCCCCGTACTGCACTCCCTCGTGCCCCTCACCGTCGGCATGAGCCACTACTCCTACCGGCGCTTCCTCGCCTGGACCGCACCCGCGTGCCTGATCTGGGCCACCGCCTACGTCTCGGTGACATCGCTCGCCGCCGGCGGATTCCGTGAGCTCGTCGACCGCGTGCACTTCGCCGGCTACATCTTCGTGGGCGTGATCGCGCTGTTCCTGCTCTTGATCTTCTTCGGCAAGAAGCTGATCACCCGACTGGAATCGCGTCATCTCGACGCGGTCGACACACAGCCCGAGAGCGACGTGAAAGACTGAAGCAATGGCTTCCGCACCCTCGGCGCCCCGGATCCACTGGTTCGCCCGTCTCGAACACCGCATCCACGTGTGGCGTGAAGGTCGAGCGCGCCGTCGTGGCCGCACCGCCACGATCGTCCCCTTCCCCGGCTATGGCGGCCCAGGCTGGGTGCGCGTCGTCGGTCGCGTCCTGATCGTTCCCGCGCAGCGCCGCACCGAGGACGGCGAGCTCGCGAGCGTGCGTGGCTGGCGCAGCTTCGTCGGCATCCCGGTGAGCTTCGCCTCGGTCGACGTGCATATCGGCGACACGACACATCACGTGGTCGCCGACCGCGGCGGCGTGGTCGACATCCGCATCTCGGCTGACCTCGAACCCGGCTGGCAGACCTTCACGCTCTCGGTCGACGGCCAGGACCCGGTGGAGGCACGCGCCTTCATCGTCGCCGAGTCGACGACGTTCGGCGTGCTCTCCGACGTCGACGACACCGTGATGGTCACGGCGCTCCCCCGCCCGTTCATCGCATTCTGGAACTCGTTCGTCCTCGACGAGCATGCCCGCATCCCGGTGCCAGGCATGGCCGTGCTCCTCGACCAGCTGCTGCGCCAGCACCCCGGCTCCCCCATGGTCTATCTCTCCACGGGGGCCTGGAACGTCGCACCGACCCTCTGGCGCTTCCTCGGACGCCACCTGTTCCCCGCAGGCTCCATGCTGCTCACCGACTGGGGCCCCACGCACGACCGCTGGTTCCGCAGCGGACGCGACCACAAGCTCACGAACCTCCGTCGACTCGCAGCGGAATTCCCGAACGTCAAGTGGCTGCTCATCGGTGACGACGGACAGCACGACGAATCGATCTACACCCAGTTCATGGACGAGCACCCAGAGGCGGTCGCCGGTGTCGCTATCCGTCGACTGCTGCCTGCCGAGGCCGTCATGGCCGGAGGCCGTGCCGGTCGCGAACCGCACTCGCCGGACACCGCCCCGTGGGTGAGTGCCGAGGACGGCGCCGGGCTGCGCGATCTGCTCGGCGAAGCCGGCATCCTGCACTGACATGACGCTCGATCGCAGCGAGTGGCTGACCCGTGAACAGGCGCATCAGGAGCGGGCGGACGTACTGACCGCAGCGCACCGCGAGCGCGCTCGCCGTGGTGAGAAGCATCCGGTGTGGGACTTCCTCTTCACGTACTACGGCTACAAGCCTGCGCAGCTGCGTCGTTGGCATCCCGGTGCCGGCGTCGAGTTGGCCGAGGCGCCGGAGCGCACGGGGTGGCGCTGGTACTCGCCAGGCACCGCACCCGATGCCGTCGTCCCGGATGCCTCGCTGTTCGGCACCGAGAAGTCGGAGCTCGCCGGACTCAGCGAGCGGATGCTGCGGCGCACCGCCTCGCGTCCAGGGCAATTCGGCTGCTTCGGGCTGCACGAGTGGGCCATGGTCTACCGGGCGGACGAGCACCGGCACGCCGTACCGCTGCGACTCGGCCGCGCCGGCACCGACGCAGTCGTCGAGAACCACGACCTCAGATGCACGCACTTCGACGCGTTCCGGTTCTTCACCCCGGAAGCGGTGCCGCGCAACCGTTCGCCTCTGACACGCGACGAGCAGTCGCTGTTCGAGCAGCCTGGGTGCCTGCATGCGGGCATGGATCTCTACAAGTGGGCGACGAAGCTCGGCCCGCTGATCCCCGGTGAGCTGCTGCTGGACTCGTTCGAGCTCGCCCGCGACATCCGCCTGCTCGACATGCAGGCCGCCCCGTACGACCTCAGCGCCTGGGACGTGACACCGGTCCCCATCGAGACGCCCGAGGGCAAGGCCGAGTACGTGCGTCAGCAGCGCGGGTTCGCGGAGCGCGGTGCTGCCTTGCGTGCCTCGCTGCTCGAGGCGTGGCTCGGAGCGCCCGCCGTCTCGCACGCGGCCTGAGCATCCGCCACGTCGATCAGCCTGCGGGTCGGCACTCCGCGCAGACGCTCCAGTCGGCTGTCGCAGTCGAGGATTCGAGGCGCAGTGCCAGCACGCGTGTCGCGGCTTCGGCAAGGCGATCAGCCGGCAGCGTTCCGCTGTCGACGGCCGCAGCGATCCCCGCCGCCATCTCCCCCGCCGTCGCCGCCGTGGAGCCCGCGATCATCAGCACGAGGTCGTTGCCGGCCGCCACAGACAGCACTGCGTTGCGCACCGGGTCGGAGTACTCAGGCACACCGGACGAGAGCAGCATGCCCAGATCGTCCGTCACGGTGACCCCGTCGAAGCCGAGCTCGTCTCGGAGTATCCGGTGCCACGTCGGCGACAACGTCGCGGGGAGCGGGTCGACCGCGGTGTAGGACAGATGCCCGAGCATGACGAGTGACGCGCCGGCGTCGATGCCGTCGGCGAAGGGCTCGGCATCCGACGCACGCCACTCGTCGAGGCTCATCCCGGTGCTCGGGATCGAGCTGTGCGAGTCGCCGGGCGCAGCGCCGTGCCCCGGGAAATGCTTGAGCGTGGAGGCGAGGAACGGCTCCTGCGCGGCCGTGGCAGCCGCGACGCGTTCCCCCGCGCCCGCTGGATCCGTGCCGAGGGAACGTCCGTAGATGAAGGACTGCGGGTCTGCGGTCACATCGGCGACCGTCCCGAAGTTCACGGAGATGCCGGCACGCGCCACGAGCGAGGCGCGAGCTGCGAACGCCGCCGCCACATCGGCATCCGATGCGTCCTTCAACGACGTGGACGCAGGGAAGTCGTCGCCGTCCAGGCGAGACACGATGCCGCCTTCCTGGTCGACCGCGATGAGCGGTGGCAGCGCCGGGTCGATCGTGAGGGCGTCGGTGAGCGCGCGGAGCTCAGCCTCGGTTCCCGGGATGTTGCCGCCCATCAGGATGAAGCCACCGAGCCCCGACTGCATGTAGGCGCGGAGCGCAGCGGCATCCGTCCCGCCGATATGGCCCATCACGATGCTGGTCGCCTGCTCGACGGTGGTCATCTGCGCGACCATCTCCGCGGCGTGGGCGACGACCTGATCGCTCTTCACAGGGGCCGCTGCAGCGACACCACGCTGCTGCGGTGCGGGGGCAGCGGCGGCCGGGCTCGCGAGCAGCGCGGCGGCGATGACCGTCACCACGCTCGCAGCCCAGACCCGCCGCCACCGCATCATGCCGACCTTCGACCTCAGCCGGCGAGGGCGTCGGCGATCGGCACGCTCGACTCGGGCGTGCCGTTGCCGAACCGGATGGTGCGCCCGATCGTGCTCGTCTCGGGGAGCGCGGCCGCGATGACGGCGGCGACGTCCGCGCGAGCGACCTCACCCTTGCCATCGGGATCGATCTGGATGCGGCCGGTGGGGTCGTCGAACGTCAGCGTGCCCGGAGCGAGGATCGTGCCCTCGAGGTCCGTGGCGCGCAGGTGCTCGTCGGCCGCCCACTTCGCATCCGCGTACGCGAAGAACGAGTCATCGGGCGAGACGCCGTGATCAGCGGTCGACCCGATCCACGAGACCAGCAGGTAGCGGCTGACGCCGGCCTTCGCTGCCGCATCCATGGTGCGGATCGCGGCGTCGCGGTCGACGGCGTAGGTGCGCTCGGCAGACCCGCCGCCGGCGCCGGCCGACCATACGATCGCGTCGTGGCCGCGGATGATGTCGGCGAGTGCATCCACGTCGAGCTGCTCGATGTCTGCGACGAGCGCTGTCGCTCCTCCCGCCTGCACCTCGTCGACATGGTCGGGATTGCGGATGACGGCGGTGACCTCGTCACCCCGCTCCACGAGCAGCGGGGCCAGGAGCAGTGCGATGCGGCCGTGGCCGCCGAACACGATGATGCGTGACATGGTTTCCTCCTCTGTTCGCCCGGCTGTATCTCAGCCGGGCGTCTGCGAGCTGTCGATCACGAATGCCTGTGGGTGCCCCGGCAGGTAGCGCACGACCACCGGTTCCCCGGTGGAGATGAACGCATCGCGATCCGGGTAGACCGCCGGGGTGAAGAAGTTGCTCTCGAGCGTGTACTCGACGCCCTCGGCGGTGGTGAAGGTGACCCAATCCCCGTCGATGGTGCCCGTGGTCGGTCGCCCGTTGTCGTGGATGTACGCCCGCGTGACGGGAACGCCGGTCAGGCTCAGGATGCCGATCACGAGTGAACCCAGCATCACGAATGCGAGCACACGGAACAGGATCCGCAGGACACGTCCGCCCACGTGCCCGGTGGCGCGCTGGCGCGGGTCGAGCAGTCCTTCGCGCTCGCGGATACGTCGCAGGGCGTCTCCGGACGAACCGATGCCGCGGGCCGAGATCACGAAGAGACCGAGGATCGAGAAGCCCGCGATGAAGACCATCGCGTAGCCGTGCGATGCCGGGAAGTTCAGCAGCCAGATGAGCGTGTCCATCGGGTTCATCGCGCGGCTCCCTTCTCGAGTGTCACGGCGACGGTCTGCGGATCCTCACGTCGGTAGAACGCCCAGATCGGCGCCCCGACCTGGAAGCGCGAGATCACATCGGGGAAGACGAACGCCGTCGTCTCGGCCTCCCACGTGGCAGCGCCCTCCGGTGCCATCAGCACGCGGAGGGCGAGTTCGCTCTGACCTTCCCTGCGACGACCGGTCGGTCGAACCTCGAGCACGGATGCCGGCACCGCAGTCCCCGTCGTGCGCGCCTTGACCTGTCGGGGATCGATCAGCCCGCGGTCGATGCGCCACGCGAGCATGGCGTCGATCACGGCCGGGTCGGTCGGGTCGGCCATCTGCACCGTGTCCTGATCCGTGAGGCTGTACCGCACGGGCAGCGGGAGACCGACCTGCAACGCCCCGACGTCGGTGGGATCGACGAGCATCCGGAGCTGCCCGATGAATTCCTCGGATGCCCGGGGCGTCACCCGGATGAACAGGTCGTACTGGGGCACGTCGTTCACGGTCAGGCCGGTGCGCGAGACCTCGACGATGCGTCCGACACCGATCTCGGTCTCACCGCGCAGCTTCTTCCGGCGTCCGAGCCCGGTGAGCATGCCGCCGAATGTCAGGAGCAACCCCCAGGCGACGCCGATCATGATCGGTGCGCCGAGCGTGTCCTCGCCTGAGAACGGGAGGATCGACTCGCGCTGATTCACGCCGAAGAGCCCCTCACCCACCCAGACCACCAGCCATGCCGAGAGCAGCAGCCAGATGACCGTGAAGAGGATGCGGACCATGTCTTCAGCGTACCGACCGCGACCGGCGCCGAGGATGGCGCATGTCTCAGACGGAGGTCTGCAGCGGCGCGTCACGGACCGCGCCGAGCGCGCGCTGCACACCCTTCGCCGCCGAGCGACCTGCACGGTTCGCGCCGATCGTGCTGGCTGAGGGACCGTAGCCGACGAGCTGGATCCGCGGGTCCTTGACCGCCGTGGTACCGCGCCCGTCGCGGTCGAGCTGGATGCCGCCGGCCGCACTGCGCAGATGCAGCGGCGCGAGGTGACCGATCGCCGGCCGGAAGCCGGTGGCCCAGAGGATGACGTCGACGCGTTCGAACGAGCCGTCGGCCCACCGCACACCGTCCGGCTCGATCCGCGCGAACATCGGTCGACGCGCGTCGTACGCGCCGAGGCGCTCCGCTTCCCGCTCCTGCGGGCGCAGCATCAGCCCGGTGACGCTCACGACACTCTGCGGCGGGAGCCCCTGCGCGACCCGCTGCTCGACGAGCGCCACCGCAGCGGCTCCGGCTTCGGGCGTGAAGTCGTCGTTCCGCCACACCGGCTCACGTCGCGTGGCCCACAGTGTCTCGGTCAGTGGGGCGAGTGCGCCAATGAACTGCACCGCCGACGCACCGCCGCCGACCACGAGCACGCGTTTGCCGAGGAAGTGCGCAGGTCCCGGGTAGTCGACGGTGTGCAGCTGCTCGCCGAGGAACGTCTCCATTCCCGGGTAGTGCGGCAGGAATGGATGCGTCCAGGTGCCCGTGGCGTTGACGAGCGTGCGCGTGCGCCAGTGCCGATCCCCCGCGCGGACGACCAGTATGCCGTCGTCATCGTCCACGCGGTCCACGGCGACGGGTCTGACCATCGGCAGGCGGTGTGCACGCTCGTAGGCCGCGAAGTACGCGGGCACCGCGACGTTCGCCCGTGCACCGTCTCGCGGCGGTGCGGTGTCTCCCGGGAGTTCGGCGACACCATGGACGTCACGCATCGTCAGCGCATCCCAGCGATGCCGCCAGGCGCCGCCGGGTTCATCATCGGCATCGAGCACGACGTGCGATATCCCGAGGCGGGACAGGTGATACGAGGCCGACAGACCGGCCTGGCCTGCGCCGATCACGATGCTGTCGAGGATGCTCACACCGAGAAGAACGCCGTCCGCCACCGGCTTGTTCCATGTGCCGCACGGCACGCCCGGGATGCTCGCCCGGATTGGTGCTCGCGTCGATTCGTGTAGTACTCTTTTCAAGTTGCCCCGCGGTACTGGGGCACAGTCCGGGCCTGTGGCGCAGTTGGTAGCGCACCTGCATGGCATGCAGGGGGTCAGGGGTTCGAATCCCCTCAGGTCCACAACGAAACCCGCGAGAAATCGCGGGTTTTCTTGTGTTCGCCCCATCGTGCATCGCTGCAACGCCCCCGCCGGCGTCCTGACCTAGGGTGAGTGGATGCATTCGACAGGCGCCAGCAGCCGCAGACGCCGGATCCGGCTGCTGGTCGCCGTGGTCCTCACCATCACGGTCGGCCTGTCCACGCATTTCCTGGGGAACGGCCCGCTTGCGGCTCTCGCCGGCGACGCACTGTACGCGGTGATGGTGTACCTCGTGATCGCATTCGTGTTCCCGCGCGCGAGGCCGCTCGTCGTGGCACTCGGCGCCCTGGGCATCTGCACGCTGATCGAGCTCTTCCAGCTGACCGGGCTGCCGGCCCTCTGGGCGGAGACTCTCTGGCCGATCAGGCTCGTGCTCGGTGCCGGATTCGACCCCCTCGACCTCGTCGCGTACGCTGTGGGCGTCGGGCTGGCGACGGTCTGCGATCTCGCGCTCTCGCGCAGCGCACATGCTCCCGTCCGCGCCTGACGCAGCGCGTGTCAGGCATGCACGCTCGCCCCGGTTGCTAGGTTTGACAGTCACGGCGCGAATGCGTCGATGATCTGGGAGGGCGCACCATGGGACTGTTCCGACGACCGGAGTTCATCATCACGAGCTCCGACACGCCTGCCGCCCCCGGCCTGTGGTCACGCGGCTTCGGGTTCGTGGCGACACGCAGTCTGCAGACGCTGATCGTGCTCGCACTCGTGGCGGTCGCGGTGTTCGTCATCACGCAGCTGTCGTTGGTGTTCATCCCGGTGACGATCGCGCTGATCCTCGCCTCGGCCATCCACCCGCTCGTGGCGCTGATGCGCCGCAAGGGGATGCCGTCGATCCTCGCCACCTGGATCGCGCTGATCGGCATCCTCGCCATCCTCGGTGGGATCGTGTGGGTCATCGTCCTCACCGTGCGCTCGCAGTGGGACGACCTGGTCGACTCAGCCACCGACGGCATCACACAGGTGACCGCATGGCTCGACACCCTGCCGTTCGACTTCGGCTCGATCGACCTCGATGACGTCTGGGCGAGCGCCGGCGACTTCCTCACGAGCGCCTCCTTCGGCCAGGGTGCACTGGCGGGTGTCTCAGCCACCGCGAGCTTCTTCACAGGGCTGGCCCTGATGATCGTGGTGCTGTTCTTCTTCCTCAAGGACGGCCCTCGCATCTGGGAGTTCCTGCTGCGTCCCTTCACCGGCGAGGGCTACGAGCGTGCACGCCGCGTCGGCGACAAGACCGTTGACGTGTTCGGCGGTTACATCCGCGGCACATCGATCGTCGCAGCAGCCGACGCGCTCGGCATCGGCATCGGCCTCGCGATCCTGCAGATCCCGCTCGCCATCCCGCTCGCGGTCATCGTCTTCCTCACGGCGTTCATCCCGCTGGTCGGGGCGACTGCGGCCGGCATCCTCGCAGCGCTGGTCGCCCTCGTGACCCACGGACCGGTGGCCGCCCTCATCGTCGTCGGCATCGTCGTGCTCGTCAACCAGCTCGAGGGCAACTTCCTGCAGCCGGTCGTCATGGCTCGATCCCTCAAGCTGCACGCCCTGGTGATCCTGCTCGCCCTGACCGCCGGCACCATCCTCGGCGGCATCGTCGGCGCGGTGCTGTCGGTGCCGCTCGCTGCCGTCGCCTGGGGGATCATCACGGTGTGGGACGGACCGGACACGCCAGCCCGCCCGTTCCGCAAGAAGCGCCCTGAGACCGTCTGACCGCAGCTAGCGCGATCCGACTGCACCGTCAACCGTCTCGTCCCCTCTGACGCCGTGGACGTAGCGTGAGCGGCATCCGACAGAAAGGATCCGATCATGTCCACACCCATCCCGCCGATCCTCCCGTTCCCCGAGGACGACGACGACACCACCACTGACGGCGTTCCGACGCGCGAGGTCGACGGCGAGCAGGCCATCGACCCTGACGCCGACGACGGTCAGATCAACAGCGCCGATGCCGACCGCATCGCATCGGGCGACGACGCGGTCTGAGCGCACTGCACGAATGACGGCCACCTCATCGTCGAGGTGGCCGTTCGTCGTCTCAGCGCCCTTTTCGAGTCGCGGGCATGGGTGGCAGATGGGGAATCGGCACCGGCCGAGTGGCTCGGCTCGTCGAGAGCAGGCGGTCGACGTCGGCGATGATCGCCTCGGTGCTGTCGTACGAGATCGCGAGCGGCAGATCACGCAACCAGGTGACCTCGAACTCCGTCGGCGCGAGCTCATAAACCCGAGCGACGAAGCGACGAGAGTCGCCCGGCGGATACCGCAGGTCGTTGACGACCCACTCCGATGCGCCGACTCGATGCATGGAGCATCGCCGACTCGGTCCTTCACCCATCTCGCAGCCCTCCAGCCTTCTCTCCCCCTCTGAAGAGTGTGCGGGGGCAGTCCGGATTCCGACAGCCCCTTGACAGGTCGGAGGCGATCGACGAGACGCGCAATCCTCGGTGGCTCCGTCGGGTGCTGGGCCGCCACCTCTCCCGCGGCAGAGCCCCCACAGACGAGAACAGCCCCACCGTCTCCGGTGAGGCTGTTCTCAAGAGTGGATCCGCGTCGTCACTCCGCTGCGGTGGCCGTGGTCTCCGCGAGCTCGATCGGCACGACCGGGCAGTCCTTCCAGAGGCGCTCAAGACCGTAGTAGACCCGCTCCTCCTGGTGGAACACGTGCACGATCAGGTCGCCGAAGTCGAGCAGCACCCAACGGGCCTCCGCCCGGCCCTCGCGGCGGACTCGCTTGTGCCCCGACTCGATGAGCCTGTCCTCGATCTCGTCGGCGATCGCGGCGACGTTGCGCTCGCTGTTTCCGGTGACGAGGAGGAAGATGTCGACGAGCGGGAGCGGCTCGGAGACGTTCAGGGCGATGAGGTCTTCGCCGCCCTTCGAGACGGCGGCTTCTGCGGCGAGCCGCAGCATTTCTTCGGCAGTTTCAGGTGATTGCATCAGAACACATTCGTGGTGATGGCGACGACGAGCACGACGGCCAGCGCGAGTGCGAGACCGCCTGCCGTGATCGCCAGGATGAGCATGAGTTTGCTGCCCTTTTCCGGAGCGGGGGTACGGATGACCTCGCCGGCGGGCTTGATGGTGCTGACCGCGGAACTCGCGGCGATCGGGGTGGGAGAAGAGGCAGGGGGCAGTTCGCCGTCGATGAGCACGGCGTCCACCTCCTTGCCGTCGGTGGTGCCGTGCGCGTGTCCCTGCGAGCCCATGCCTCGCGGCAGCTCGTAGGAACCCGTGATCAGGATCTCGCCTGTCGATGCGACAGGGCCGGAGAGCGACCCCTCGCCGGGCGACGGCGTGAAGATGAGTGCGCTGGGAGCGAGGTGCTGCGAACCGGTCGAATCGTTGACCGTGAGCAGGTCGTCGAACGACGGGGTGAACGGCTTCTGCGACTCGGCAGGATCATTCAGCAGCCCGACACCGAAGGCAGGGTTGACGGTGGGGCGCTCGCCCGCATCGATCGTGTCGTCGTCGCCCTCGTCGACATCCGCGAGGACGTCGTCGGGGTCACGGGCGTCCACCAGTCCGAGCGCGGAGACGTCATCGTGCTCGTCAGCCGCGACCGTGGACTCTTCGGCGACCTCGACCGGCACGTCGCCGACGGACTCGGCCGCAGCGGCCGCACTCACCGGAACGATGGTCTCGACGTCGTCCACGGCATCGTCATCGTCTTCATCGACGACCGGCGCGGAGTTCGCAAAATCAGGGACACCCGACACCACGGGCTCGGCGGCCTGCACCGGCTCATCGGTGGCCTGCTCGTCGACCTGGACGAGTTCTTCGACCTCGGGAGCAGCCTCGGCGGGCTGTTCCGCGCCAGTCGCCGCGTCGGCTTCGGACTCCTCGGTGACGGGCACGGATCCCGTCCGGGCGCCCTCCCGAGCCCGTGCCTGACGACGGGTGAGCGGCGCGGCCGATTGATCGGCACCGCTCTCGTCTGCTGCGACGTCGCTGGTGTGCTCGGGCTCAGGGACACTCTCGGGTTCGGGTGCCTCGGGAAGCGGCGGCGCCGGCGGGACGGCGAGTTCGGCCGCCGCGGCGGCTTCCTCCGCGCTGATGACCGGGGTCGACCCCGTCATCCGGATCTCCCGCAGCTGCTTGCGTGTGAGCGGACCCTGCTCCTGCTGATCCGATGAACTCATGCCTTGCTCCGATACAGATGATGCTTCGCGATGTACTGGACGACTCCGTCGGGAACGAGATACCAGACCGGTTGATCGTCACGAACACGTTCACGGCATACCGTCGACGAGATCGACAGCGCCGGCACCTCCAGCTGGCTGACGTTGTCGCTCGGGAGGCCGTCAGTGCTCAGAATGTGTCCTGGGCGAGAGACCGCGACGAAGTGGGCCAACTCCCACAACTCATCATGGTCCCTCCAACTGAGAATTTGCGCTACGGCATCTGCTCCGGTGATGAAGAACAGCTCGGCATCCGGTCTGTCCCGCTTCAGGTCGCGAAGGGTGTCGATCGTGTAGGTGGGCCCTTCGCGGGCGATGTCGACCCGGCTGACCGTGAACTGCGGATTGGATGCCGTCGCGATCACGGTCATCAGATAGCGGTGCTCGCTCGGCGTCACGCCCGACTTCTGCCAGGGGTGACCCGTCGGCACGAAGACGACCTCATCGAGATCGAAGGAGTGCGCGACTTCGCTCGCGGCGACCAGGTGCCCGTGGTGGATGGGGTCGAACGTACCGCCCATCACGCCGATGCGTGGAGCACGCGAGGTCGCTGTGTCCATGGGGGCCTTAGTGGCCGTGTCCCGCCTCGTGGCCGTCCTTGCCGTGCTGCGCAGCCCATGCCTCGGCCTTGGCCGAGTGACGGTTGGCGACGTGACGGTACGAGAGCGTCACGAGTCCGAGGAACCCGAACACCAGCGCCGCGATGACACCGAAGATGAGGGTCTCGAGCTGCACGTTTCCGTGGTGCTCGGTTTCAGCAGCGGCCATCGCGATCTGTGCGATGAGGTTCATCATGACTCCGTTTCGTGACCGGGCGGTACAGCGTCACCCAGTCTAGCCCTCAGCCGCGGGTCTGCCCTGATCCACGCGCGAGCCACTTGGTACTGGTCAGCTCGGCCAGCCCCATCGGCCCACGCGCATGCAGCTTCTGGGTCGAGATGCCGACCTCGGCACCGAACCCGAACTCGCCGCCGTCGGTGAACCGCGTGGAAGTGTTGACCATCACGACCGCTGAGTCGACCTCGGCGAGGAAGCGCTCGGCGTTGCGGGAATCGGTCGTCACGATCGACTCGGTGTGCCCTGTGCTGTAGCGGCGGATGTGATCGAGCGCCTCATCGAGCGAGTCGACGACCTTGATCGCGATGTCGAGGCTCAGGTACTCGGTCGCCCAGTCCTCCTCGGTGGCCGGGATGACGTTCGAGACGAGCCCCGCGACGATGTCGTCGCCGTGGATCGCGACACCCTCGCTCTGCAGCGCGCTCGCGACCAGCGGGATCAGTCTCGGCGCGGCCTGGCGGTGCACCAGCACGGTCTCGACGGCGTTGCAGACACTCGGGCGCTGCACCTTCGCGTTCACGACGATGTCGCGCGCCCAGTCATCGGGAGCAGTCTCGTCGAGCAGGATGTGCACGTTGCCCGCGCCGGTCTCGATGACCGGCACCGTGGACTCGGTCACGACGGTCTCGATCAGGCCCGTGCTGCCGCGTGGCACGAGCACGTCGATGAGACCGCGGCCGTGCATGAGGGCCTTCGCTCCGTCGCGACCGAAATCGTCGACCGTCTGGATGGCTTCCGCGGTCACGCCGACGCTCTGCAGCGCATCGCGCATGATCTCGACGAGCACAGCGTTGGAGTCACGGGCGGCGCTGCCGCCGCGCAGCACGACCGCATTGCCGGAACGGAGCGCGAGCGCTGCGATGTCGACCGTCACATTGGGGCGGGCTTCGTAGATCGCGCCGACCACGCCGAAGGGCACCCGCACCTGTTCGAGCGAGACGCCGTTGGGCATGCGGTGTCCGCCGACGACACGGCCCACCGGATCGGCGAGCGACGCGACCTGGCGGACCGCCGCCGCGAGTGCTCCGACGCGCCCCTCATCCAGGCTGAGGCGATCGATGAGCGACTCGCCGATGCCGTCTTCACGTCCACGAGCGATGTCCCGCGCGTTGGCCTCGATGATCCGGGCTGTCTGCGCTTCCAGGGCGATCGCGATCGCTTCCAGCGCCCGTCCCTTGTCATCGCTGGTGAGCGCGGCGGTCGCGCGTGAGGCATCCTTGGCGCGCTCGAGGCGCACCTGAGGTGTCTGGTCGGTCATCCGCCCAGTCTAGAACGCAGGCGCGGGCGTCGAGCCGGGTGTGACGCCGGTCGCGCCCGGCGCGCGTCGGCTCAGACCGAAGGCTCGAACCAGGTACCGATCTCAGCGCCCGAGAGCGCCTTGTCGACCAGATCTGCACTCGTGACGAGCACGCCGATGCCGGACGCCGCGGCGAGACGGGCGGCGGATACCTTCGTCGCTGCTCCCCCGGTGCCGACGCTGTTCACGACGGTCGCCCCGAACTCGAGTCCGCTGAGGTCGGCATCCGCTGCGACGATGTCGATCGGTTCTGCGCGCGGGTCGGACGGGGGCCGCGTGTAGAGCGACTCGATGTCGCTGAGCAGCACCAGGGCGTCAGCGTCGATCAGCTGCGCGACGAGCGCGCCGAGGCGATCGTTGTCGCCGAAGCGGATCTCCTGCGTGGCGACCGTATCGTTCTCGTTCACGATCGGGAGCACGCGCAGACCGAGCATCCGCTCCATCGCCCGACGCGCGTTGCTGCGTGAGGTCGGGTTCTCGAGGTCACCGGTGGTCAGCAGCACCTGGCCGGCGACGATGTCGAACGGCCGCATGGCCTCCTGGTAGCGGTACACCAGGATGTTCTGGCCCACCGCCGCCGCTGCCTGCTGGGTCGCGAGATCGGTCGGACGCGCGTCGAGTCGGAGGAACGGAATGCCGCTGGCGATCGCGCCGGACGACACCAGCACGACCTCGACACCCCGCGCGTGCGCCGCGGCGAGAGCCTCGACGATCACCGGGATGCGCCACGACGAGTCGCCGCTGATCGACGAGGAGCCGACCTTGACGACGATGCGCGAAGCGGTCGCGAGATCAGCGCGCGACCGTGCGGTCACTCGTCGTCTCCGCGATAGGCGTTGAGGCGCAGCTCCTCGACCTCCGCACGGGCCGCGGCCTTGGCATCCATGCGCTCGTAGTAGTTCTCACGACGCTCGGAGGTGGTGCGGCGGGCGTTCGGAGCGAGACGCGGGTCGGTTCCACGCGGGGCCGTCATGAGCTCGGCAGCCGAGGTCATGGTCGGCTCCCAGTCGAACACGATGCTCTCACCCTCGCCGATGACGACGGTGGAACCCTGCACTGCGCCGAGACGGAAGAGCTCGTCCTCGACGCCGACCTTCTCGAGACGGTCGGCGAGGTAGCCGACGGCCTCTTCGTTCTGGAAGTCGGTCTGCTGCACCCAGCGCACCGGCTTCTCGCCGAGGATGCGGTAGATGTTGCCGTACGTGCCGCCCTCGACACGGATCGTGAACTCCTTCTTGGAGCGGCGCGGACGGATGACGACGCGCTCAGGCACCTCGACAGCGGTCTCTGCGCGGTGCTTCTCCACGAGCTCGCCGAGGGCGAACGTCAGCGGGCGGAGTCCCTCGTGCGAGATCGTGGAGATCTCGAACACGCGGAATCCACGGGCTTCGAGATCCGGGCGGACGAGCTCTGCGAGGTCGCGGGCTTCGGGCACATCGATCTTGTTCAGGGCGATGAGCTGCGGGCGCTCCAGGAGCGGCGTCTGCCCCTCGGGCACCTCGTAGGCGGCGAGCTCGGCGAGGATCACGTCGAGATCGGAGATCGGGTCACGACCTGGCTCGAGCGTCGCACAGTCGAGCACATGCAGCAGTGCCGAGCAGCGCTCGACGTGACGGAGGAACTCGAGTCCGAGGCCACGGCCTTCACTGGCGCCCTCGACGAGTCCTGGCACGTCGGCGACGGTGTATCGGGACTCGCCGGCCTGCACGACGCCCAGGTTCGGGTGCAGCGTGGTGAACGGGTAGTCGGCGATCTTGGGCCGAGCGGCGGAGATCGCGCCGATCAGGCTCGACTTGCCGGCGGACGGGTAGCCGACCAGCGCGACATCGGCGACGGTCTTGAGCTCGAGGACGACATCGCCCTCGTAGCCCGGCGTGCCGAGCAGCGCGAACCCAGGCGCCTTGCGCTTCGGAGAGGAGAGTGCGGCGTTGCCGAGACCGCCCTGACCACCCGCGGCGACGACGAAGCGCTCACCGGGGACGATCATGTCGATCAGCACGGTGCCGTCGGGGCGCTTCACGACGGTGCCGACCGGAACCGGCAGCTCGAGGTCTTCGCCCATGAACCCTGCGCGGTGGTCGCCCATGCCGGGCCCGCCGTTGCCCGCGGTGCGGTGAGGCGAGTGATGGTACGACAGCAGGGTGCCGGTCTGGGTGTCGGCGACGAGCACGACATCGCCGCCGTCTCCGCCGTTCCCGCCATCGGGTCCGCCCAGCGGCTTGAACTTCTCACGGTGCACCGAGACGCAGCCGTTCCCGCCCTTGCCGGCGCGCAGATGCAGCGTCACGGTGTCGACGAAGCTGACCATGTGTCTCGATCTCCTTGGTACCTGTATCTACCGTGGGCAGATACACGGACGGGGCGAGCCGAAGCCCGCCCCGAACCGGATGATGATGTGTCGTGCGACGATTACTCGCCGGCTGCGACGATGTTGACGACCTTGCGGCCGCCCTTCGCGCCGAACTGGACCGCACCGGCGGCCAGAGCGAACAGCGTGTCGTCGCCGCCACGGCCGACGTTGACGCCGGGGTGGAAGTGCGTGCCGCGCTGGCGGACGATGATCTCGCCGGCGAGGACCTGCTGACCGCCGAAGCGCTTCACGCCGAGGCGCTGAGCGTTGGAGTCACGACCGTTACGGGTTGAGCTTGCGCCCTTTTTATGTGCCATGTCCTAGTCCCCTCGGGCTTACTTGATGCCGGTGATCTTGACGCGCGTGAGCTCCTGACGGTGGCCCTGACGCTTCTTGTAACCGGTCTTGTTCTTGTACTTCTGGATGATGATCTTCGGGCCGCGGAGGTTGCCGATGACCTCAGCCGTGACCTTGACCTTCGCGAGCTGGTCGGCGTCGGTGGTCACAGAGGTGCCATCGACGAGCAGCACTGCTGCGAGCTCGATGTTCTCGCCCGCGGCGGCCTTGACACGATCGAGCTGAACGATCGTGCCGACCTCGACCTTCTCCTGCCGCCCACCGGCGCGCACTACTGCGTAAACCACTTCATACCTGTTTCGTTGGGGAGCAGAGCTCCGAGAATCTCACGGGAAGACTGTTGCTTGCATGCACCGCAGGGCGGCGGGTGCGAACGCAAGGCTCTCCGCTCCAACCGACGAGGAAGGGGCGGCATACGCACCAAGGGACTACTTTACCGGATGCCGGACCATGCCGCAAAGTGAGCCACGCGGTGTGTCCGGTCATAGGCTGGATGGATGAGCGTACTCGTCGACGATCCGCAGTGGCCCGCCCACGGACGACTCTGGGCGCACCTGGTCAGCGACGACACCCTCGACGAGCTGCATGCCTTCGCCAGAGCGCACGACGTGCCCGCTCGCGCCTTCGACCGCGACCACTACGACGTGCCGGAGGAGATCATCCCCCGGCTCATCATGGGCGGCGCACAGCACGTCGGAGGCAAGGAGCTGGTCCGACGGCTGATCGCCTCAGGACTCCGCGTCCCCGCTCGCGACAGGCGCTGACGACTCGCCGTTCACCGACACCGGGGTACCGGTGAGCGCAGCGGTGCTCACGCGACGACGCCCACGACCCTGTCCAGGCGCCTTGGGCTCCGGGAGTGCGTCGAGAACGGAGTCGAGCAGCTGCTCGGCCGGAGACTTCGGACCCTGCCGGTCGCCGCCGCGCTTCTTGCGCGGCTTCTTCGGACGCTCGGCTGCGGGAGCCGCTTCGACCTCGGGCACCTCGACCGGGACATCCGTGGTCTCGGCGCTGGGAACGCGTGTGGACGCAGCGATCTGCGCGAGCGCCGACTTGGCGCCCTCGGGGATGCTGTGCGTCACGACAGCCGCCGGTGGGGCGCTCTGGTTCTGGTTCTGGCCCTGGTTCTGGCTCTGACCGTTGCCGCCGCGCTGTCGACGGTTGCTCTGGCCGTTGCCGTTGCTGTTCGCGCTGCCGTTGCCGTTGCTGCTGCGGTGCTTGACGACCGGGTCGTGGTGCACGATGACGCCACGGCCGGCGCAGACCTCGCAGGCCTCGCTGAAGGTCTCCAGCAGCCCGAGACCGAGCTTCTTGCGGGTCATCTGCACGAGACCCAGCGAGGTGACCTCGGCGACCTGATGCTTCGTGCGGTCGCGGCTCAGGCACTCGATCAGGCGGCGGAGCACGAGGTCGCGGTTCGACTCGAGCACCATGTCGATGAAGTCGACCACGATGATGCCGCCGATGTCACGCAGGCGCAGCTGCCGGACGATCTCCTCGGCTGCTTCCAGGTTGTTCTTGGTGACGGTCTCTTCCAGGTTGCCGCCGGAGCCGACGAACTTCCCGGTGTTGACGTCGACGACGGTCATCGCCTCGGTGCGGTCGATCACGAGCGAGCCACCAGAGGGCAGCCAGACCTTGCGATCCAGCGCCTTCTCGATCTGCTCCGTGATGCGGAACGCGTCGAAGGGATCGGTCTCGTCCTCGTACGCCTCGACCCGCTCGAGCAGGTCGGGAGCGACGCTCTCGAGGTAGGCGCGGATGGTCTGCTGCGCATCCTCGCCCTGGATGAGCATCTTCGTGAAGTCCTCGTTGAAGACGTCGCGGACGATCTTGACGAGCAGGTCGGGCTCGGCGTGCAGCAATGCGGGAGCCTGCTGGTTCTCGACCTGCTTCTGGATGTGCTCCCACTGGCTCGTGAGCCGCTGCACATCGCGCGTGAGCTGATCCTCGGTCGCGCCTTCGGCCGCCGTGCGGACGATGACGCCGGAGGACTCGGGGAGCACCTCCTTGAGGATGCGCTTCAGGCGCGCACGCTCGTTGTCCGGCAGCTTGCGGCTGATGCCGTTCATGGAACCGCCGGGCACGTACACGAGGTAGCGGCCGGGGAGTGAGATCTGGCTGGTGAGGCGGGCGCCCTTGTGTCCGATCGGATCCTTCGTGACCTGGACGAGCACGCGGTCGCCCGGCTTGAGGGCGAGCTCGATGCGGCGGGGCTGGTTGCCGGTCTCGACACCGTCCCAGTCGACCTCGCCCGAGTACAGCACGGCGTTGCGGCCGCGACCGATGTCGACGAAGGCGGCCTCCATGCTGGGGAGCACGTTCTGGACGCGTCCGAGGTAGACGTTGCCGATCAGCGAGGCATCCTGGTTGCGTGCGACGTAGTGCTCGACGAGCACGCCGTCCTCGAGGACGCCGATCTGGGTGCGGCCGTTCTTCGAGCGGACGACCATCATGCGGTCGACCGACTCGCGACGTGCGAGGAACTCGGCCTCGGTCACGACGGGGCGACGGCGGCCGGCGTCACGGCCGTCACGACGGCGCTGCTTCTTCGCCTCGAGGCGCGTGGACCCCTTGATCGCCTTCGGCTCGGTGATGTACTCGACGACGCGCTGACGCTGACGCGGCTCTTCGCGCTGGTCGTCTCCATCGGATCCGCCACGACGACGGCGGCCACGGCGAGCCGAGGTCGACTCCTCCTGCGGCTGCTCGCGCTCGGCGATACGGTCGAAGATGCGCTCGCGCTCGGGGCGGGCAGGCAGCGGGATGACCTCGGGGGCGTAGAAGTGCAGCTGCGTCGACACCTGCGACACGAAGACCTCGGGAAGCAGACCCAGCGAGACCGCGGTCACCGGACCGGGTGCGGGCTTCTCCTCAGGAGCGGCGTCCTGGGCGGGAGCATCCTCGGCGGGAGCGTCCTCAGCGGGCGCTTCCTCAGCGGGCGCTTCCTCTGCAGGAACAGCGTCTTCTGCCGGCGCATCCTCAGCCGGAGCAGGCTCTGCGGGAGCGGCATCCTCGACCGGAGCATCCTCGACGCGAGCCTCGGTGGCAGGCGCGTCCTCTGCCGGAGCAGGCGCAGCATCCGCGACGGGCGCAGCCTCGACTGCATCGTCGCCGACCGGCTCGGTCCCCTCGGAGGCCTCCGGCGCCTCGGCGTCGGGAGCGATGGGCTCCGTCAGCTGCTCTGCGGCGTCAACCGGAGCGTCGTGGGTAGGAATGTTGGTGTCATTGTTCTCGTCGGCCATCTCTGGCTTGCTCCTCGCGCGGGGCACTGGGTGCTCCGCGAAATCTCATGCGACACCCGCGGGTGTCGCGAACTCATACGGTGTGCGACCGGCTCATGGCTCTGATCGCGTGGGGCATAGGACCCCGAAGTCTGCGTCACATGCGTGTCGCGGCAGGGCCGTTCATCGCATCACAGGCCATTATCGCACCTCGAGCGCCGGATCACGGCATCTCCGTCTGATCGCGTCGTTTTCTCCGGTGCGCTTTCGCCCGATCCATAGCAGTCACTGGGATACTCCACATATGAGCGAGCAACGCACCCGCCCCGTCTATGCCGTGTGGTTGATCATCGCGAGCGTCGTCGGGTGGTTCGCTGCCTTCCAGCTCACGGTCGAGAAGTTCTTCCTCCTCGAGAACCCCTCGGATCCCCTCTCCTGCGACATCAGCCCCTTCATCCAGTGCAGCAAGAACCTGTCGTCGTGGCAGGGCGAGGTGTTCGGCTTCCCGAACCCGCTGCTCGGCCTCACCGGGTGGATGGCTCCCCTCGTGGTCGGCGTCGCGATCCTGGCCGGGGCTCGCTTCCCCCGCTGGTTCTGGGCGGCGTTCGGGGTCGGCATCACGTTCGCGTTCGGGCTCGTGTGCTGGCTGATCGGTCAGAGCCTCTACGACCTGTTCGTCCTGTGCCCCTGGTGCATGGTGACCTGGGCTGTGACCATCCCGACGTTCTTCGCGACGATGCTCCATCTGACACGTAACGGCACGTTCACGAGCAAGGAGAGCGTTCGCGAGCGCGCGGACACGCTGATGCCCTGGGTGCCGCTGGCGACCGTCGTGGCCTACGCCGTGATCATCCTGCTCGCCCAGCTGCAGGGTCTCGACTTCCTGGGCGAGATGGCGAAGCTCATCTTCTGACCTGCAGCCCTGTCATGACGAAAGCCCGCCCTCCGCGAAGGAGGACGGGCTTTCGTGCAGGTCTCAGGCGAACCAGATGCCTAGTTCGCGGGCGGCCGACTCAGGGCTGTCCGAGCCGTGCACGAGGTTCTGCTGCACCTTGAGGCCCCAGTCGCGACCGAAGTCGCCACGGATCGTGCCCGGTGCGGCCGTGGTCGGGTCCGTGGTGCCGGCGAGCGAGCGGAAGCCCTCGATCACACGGTTGCCTGCGAGGCGGATCGCGACCGACGGGCCGGAGAGCATGAACTCGAGCAGCGGCTCGTAGAACGGCTTGCCTTCGTGCTCGGCATAGTGCTCGGCGAGCACATCGCGGTCGGGCTCGACCAGGCGGATGTCGACGAGCGCGTAGCCCTTCGCCTCGATGCGGGCGAGGATCGCGCCGGTGAGCCCGCGGGCGACGCCGTCCGGCTTGACGAGGACGAGTGTTTCTTCGGTGGCCATGTCATTCACTCTCTGTGTCTGAGATCTGCGTGGTCTGAGTCTCGGTCGTTGGCGCGGCAGGACGTCGTGCGTCCAACCGAGCCCCCATGATCGTCGCATATCCCCACATGCCCCCGAAAATCAGGACGACGAGGAGGATCGCCGGGACGAGGAACGCCGAGAGCGCGATGATCACCTGGACGACCCAGCCGGCGGTGATCGCCCACGGCTTCGTGATCATCCCGGCGAGAGCGATGCAGGCGAGGGCGACGAGGGCGCCACCGACGATCCCCCACCACTGGGGAATGCCGGCAGGAAGCGTCTTCAACCCGAAGACCGTGAGGCCGGCGAGGAAGACCACGATCGCCTCGAAACCGAGCACGACCGGTGCGAGCTTCTGCACCAACGAGCGCTGCGGGCGCGGACGTCGCGCGGGAGCGGCATCCGCACTCATGCGCGCCACCCCGACTTCCAGTCCTCTTCCTCGGACTGCGCGATCGCCTCTCCGGCGAGCACGACGGAGCCGGCGATCACGACGGCTCGGCGATCCGATGACGACGCCCACTCGCGCGCGGCATCCGCGGCCTCGGCCAACGTGTGATGCACGGTCGCGCGGCGTCCGGTCTGCTCCACGAGGTCGGCGATCGCGTCCGCATCGCTCGCCCGCTCGGAGTCGGGGGCGGTCGCGAACACATGAGCGACCGCCGGTGCGAGCTGCGCGACGATGCCGGCGGCGTCCTTGTCGGCGAGCACGCCGAGGACCAGCCCCCACTCGTCGAAGTCGAAGCTGTCGTCGAGGGCCTGGGCGAGCGCCTTCGCGCCGTGCGGGTTGTGCGCGGCGTCGACCACGACGGTCGGTGCGATGCCGAGCAGCTGCAGGCGACCGGGCGAGGTCGAAGCCTGGAGTCCATCGGAGATGATGTCCCCCGCGATCTTCTTCGTCGCTCCGCCGATCAACGACTCGACCGCTGCCACGGCGAGGGCGGCGTTGTGTCCCTGGTGCGCGCCGTAGAGCGGCAGGTACTCCTCGGGGTACTCCCCCGCCAGCCCGCGGATCGAGAGCAGCTGTCCACCGACCGCGAGCTTCTGGTCCGTGAGACCGAACTCATCGCCCTCGAACGCGATCGTGGCGTTGCGCTCCGCCGCGACGCGGCGCAGGACGGCGGCGGCCTTCGGCGGCTGCTGCGCCGAGACGACGGCAGCGCCCTCCTTGATGATCCCGGCCTTGACCTTCGCGATCTCGGCGATCGTGTCGCCGAGCCGGTCGGCGTGGTCGATGTCGATCGGAGCGAACACCGCGACGTCGCCATCGGCGGTGTTCGTGGAGTCCCACTCGCCACCCATCCCGACCTCGAGCACCAGCACATCGACCGGGGCATCCGCCACCGCGACGAACGCGAGCACGGTCAGGAGCTCGAAGAACGTGAGCGGCTCCTCGCCTGCGGCCTCGAGCTCGGCGTCCACGATGCCGACGAAGGGCTCGACCTCGTCCCAGGCGTCTGCGACGGCCTCATCGGCGATCGGCTCCCCGTCGATCATGATGCGCTCGGTGAAACGCTCCAGATGCGGGCTCGTGAACAGGCCGGTGCGCAGATCGTGCGCCCGCAGCAGGCTCTCGATCATGCGGGCGGTGGATGTCTTGCCGTTCGTGCCCGTGATGTGCACCACACGGTACGTGCGCTGCGGGTCGTCCAGGAACGCCAGGATGCGCGCGGTGCGCTCCTTGCGCGGCTGCACCCATCGCTCGCCGGCGCGGCTCAGCAGGGTCTCGTAGACGGCATCCGCCCGGTCCTTGGCGCTCATGCTGATGCTCCCATCCTGGAGACGGCGATCGTGAAGTCGCCGCGGTTGGCGTACGTCTCGGCGGGGATCGTGGCGGTGAACTCCGCATCGAGCAGAACTGCGCCCGAGCGATGCAGACCGTGTTCGATCGCCAGGGTCTCCCCTGCGATGTTCGCATCGTCGAAGGCCGACCCGACGGCATCCGCATCCTCATTGCTCGCGAAGACCAGATCCAAGCGGATGCGGTCACTCACATCGAAGCCAGCGTTCTTCCTGGTCTCCTGCACTGCTCGGATGACGTCACGCGCGAGTCCCTCGGCCTCCAGCTCCGGCGTCATCGCGGTGTCGAGCAGCATGAATCCCCCGGACGGCACGATGGCCAGCGCCTCCCCCTCCGGACGTCCGGTGGTCTCGAGCGCGAGGTCGTACTCGGCGGGCTCCAGCGCGATGCCGCCTGCGGTCACGACGCCATCGGTCTCGGACCAGTCGCCCGCCTTCGCGGCCTTGATCACCGTCTGCACGTTCTTCCCCAGACGCGGACCCGCTGCCCGTGCGTTGACGCTCAGGCGGTGCGTGATGCCGTACTCGGCGGCGGCCGAGTCCTGCTGCTCGACGAGCTCGACCGTCTTGACGTTGAGCTCCTCGCGGAGGATGTCCTCGAACTGTCCGAGCGATGCGGCGAGCGGCGACACGACCGTGAGGCGCGCGAGCGGCAGCCGCACGCGCAGCTTCTCCTTCTTGCGCAACGCGTTGCCGACGCTCGACAGCTCGCGGACGGCATCCATCGCATCGCGGATCTCGTCGGCGGACGGGAACTGCGTGTCATCCGGCCAGTCGGTCAGGTGCACGCTGCGTCCGCCGGTGAGCCCCTGCCACACGCGCTCGCTGATCAGCGGCACGAGCGGAGCCGCCACACGCGTGAGCGTTTCGAGCACCGTGTACAGGGTGTCGAAGGCCTCGCGGCTCTTCGGGTCTTCGGTCACGCCGACCCAGAAGCGGTCGCGTGAGCGGCGGATGTACCAGTTCGTCAGCACCTCGGCGAAGTCGCGCAGGCGAGCGGATGCCGTGGTGGAGTCGAGCCCTTCCAAGTCGGCGCGCACGTCGCGGACGAGGTCACCGAGCCTGGCGAGGATGTAGCGGTCGAGCACGTCCGTGGAATCGGTGCGCCACTCGGCCTCGTACCCGTCGGCGCCCGAAGGCGCTGAGCCTGTCGAAGCGTTCGCGTACGTCGCGAAGAAGTACCACGAGTTCCACAGCGGCAACAGGAACTCGCGCACGCCGGAGCGGATGCCCTCCTCCGTGACGGCGAGGTTGCCACCACGCAGCACCGAGCTCGACATCAGGAACCAGCGCATCGCGTCGGAGCCGTCGCGGTCGAGCACCTCGGACACATCGGGATAGTTGCGCAGCGACTTCGACATCTTGTAGCCGTCGTTGCCCAGCACGATGCCGTGGCAGCTCACACCCGTGAACGCCGGGCGATCGAAGAGCGCGGTCGACAGCACGTGCATGACGTAGAACCAGCCGCGGGTCTGTCCGATGTACTCGACGATGAAATCGGCCGGCGAGTGCGAGTCGAACCACTCCTGGTTCTCGAACGGGTAGTGCACCTGCGCGTAGGGCATCGAGCCGGAGTCGAACCACACGTCGAAGACGTCCTCGATGCGCCGCATCGTGCTCTTCCCGGTGGGGTCGTCGGGGTTGGGACGAGTGAGGTCATCGATGTACGGACGGTGCAGGTCGATCTCGCCCTCTGGATTGCGCGGCAGCGTGCCGAAGTCGCGCTCGAGATCCTCCAGCGAGCCGTAGGCGTCGACGCGCGGGTACTCCGGGTCGTCGCTCTTCCAGATCGGGATCGGCGAGCCCCAGTAGCGGTTGCGGCTGATCGACCAGTCGCGTGCGCCCTCGAGCCACTTGCCGAACTGACCGTGCTTCACGTTCTCCGGCACCCAGGTGATCTGCTCGTTGTTGGCGAGCAGGTCGTCCTTGATGTCCGTGACGCGGATGAACCAGCTCGATACGGCCTTGTAGATCAGGGGGTTCCGGCAGCGCCAGCAGTGCGGGTACGAGTGCTCGTAGCTTTGCAGGCGGATCAGGCGGCCGTTGTCGCGGATCAGTCGGACGAGCGGCGTGTTCGCGTCCATCCACAGCTCACCGGCGACGTCGGTGACGTTCGGGAGGAAGCGTCCGCCGTCGTCGAGCGACAGGATCGTGGGGATGCCTGCGGCGCCGGCGACCCGCTGGTCGTCCTCACCGTAGGCCGGAGCCTGGTGGACGATACCGGTGCCGTCGCTGACCGTGACGTAGTCGTCGACGAGGATGCGCCAGGCGTTCTCGGTGCCGTAGGTCTCGGCATCCGCGTAGTAGTCGAACAGGCGGTCGTAGGTGACGTCCTGCAGCTCGGCGCCACGGATCGTCGCGTCCACCGCGGCGAGCGCGTCCTCTGCACTCTCGTAGCCGAGGTCCTTGGCGTAGCCGCCGAGGAGCTGGCGGGCGAGCAGGTACCGATGAGCGGATGCCTCGACAGCGGCATCCGTCGTTCCCGCCGCCTGGTGCACGTCGGCTGCGCCGTTGGGGCCTGCGGGCACCACGACGTACTCGATGTCGGGTCCGACGGCGAGCGCGAGGTTGGTCGGCAGGGTCCAGGGCGTCGTGGTCCAGGCGAGGGCGCGCACACCGGTGAGTCCGAGGGACTCTGCCTTCGCACCCGTGAGCGGGAACGTGGCGGTGACGGACGGGTCCTGACGCATCTGGTACACGTCGTCGTCCATGCGCAGCTCATGAGCGGACAGCGGCGTCTCGTCGCGCCAGCAGTACGGCAGCACGCGGTAGCCCTCGTACGCGAGGCCCTTGTCGTAGAGGGTCTTGAAGGCCCAGAGCACGCTCTCCATGTACCCGAGGTCCAGCGTCTTATAGCCCCGCTCGAAGTCGACCCAGCGCGCCTGCCGGGTGACGTAGTCCTGCCACTCGTGCGTGTATGCGAGCACCGAGCTCTTCGCCTTCTCGTTGAAGACGTCGATGCCCATGGTCTCGATCTCGGCCTTCTCGGTGATCCCGAGCTGCTTCATGGCCTCAAGCTCCGCCGGCAGCCCGTGGGTGTCCCAGCCGAAGACGCGGTCGACCTTGTGTCCGGTCATGGTCTGGAAGCGCGGGAACACGTCCTTGGCGTACCCGGTGAGCAGATGGCCGTAGTGGGGCAGTCCGTTGGCGAACGGCGGGCCGTCGTAGAACACCCACTCGGGCGAGCCCTCGCGCTGCTCGATCGAGGCACGGAAGGTGTCGTCGTTCTTCCAGAACTCGAGCACCTCCTCCTCGATCTGCGGGAAGCGGGGGCTGGGCGCGACAGAGTCGGCAGCGGGACCGAAGGCGGAGGTCCCTGAGCTTGTCGAAGGGCGGGGGTAGGTCATCGTGTCTCGCAGTGTTCGTCGTGGCGGATGCTCCCACGAGGACGACCCTCGCGGACCGCGGTACCACCTCGCGTGCACGCCCTCCCCTCTCGGTTCGGTCGTACCACTCTCACTGCGGCTGTGACGGGCCTGCCCCGCTCGGTTCTACTGGGCCTGCCCCTCCTGCGAGAGATCGACTGTTCTTCCGAGAGCTCCCCGGTGATGCCGGATCCATGCTCGTGCGTCCCATTGTACGCGCCTGCGGACCGCGTTCGCCCGCCCTCAGTTCGCACTTCGGAGTTCTGCAGCATTCAGGATGACTTTGCCGCCAGCGGTCCGAGATGTTGCAGAACTCCGAAGCCACTTCACGCCAAGTGCAGACCCTGAGCAACCGCGCGCATGAGCAGGTCCTGCACGATGTGCCACTGCTCCATCACCTGTCGGTATCCGACGCGAATGACGTGATACCCGAGCAGCTTCAGCTCCGCATCGTGACGGATGTCTTCGGATCGTTGTGCGCCGACATGCGTTGCGCCATCGATCTGCAGCACCAGACGATCACCGATCAGACCGTCGACTCGATGCCCGGCGATCCAGGTCTGGAAGTAGAGCGGAAGTCGCAACCAGCGCAGTCGCAGTCGCAGATACGTCTCCAGACCGGCATCAGAGAAACCCCAGGCGTCGGACAGCAGGTCGCGGGCGACCGTCTTCAGAGGCAGTCGTGCCAGAGCGTTGCGGTCCACCAGTCCTCTGTTGAACGCCGACTCCCAGGTGGCGAGCGCACGCTCGTGCGGTTCGCAGTCGGCGACCAGAGCGAGCACGTTCTCGATCGGATCGACCAGGGAATCAGGATGCCGCGGCACCAGCGGGATCGACCAATGGACGCGCACGCTCGCGTCCTTTCGAACAGCGCTCCGCGGTGCGGCCCCGACGTGGCGGCGATGATCGTCCTCGTGCACCCACAGACCCAGCCGTCGCGCCTGAGTGACGCACGTCAGCACCACACCACGCCGGGCCGCATCGACGAGCATCCGGTCTCCCCGAACCGCAGCGACCCACCCCTGCCGCACAGAGATCACCGCAGATGCTGCCAGCGCCTGCGTGATGTCGTACCGACTGATCCCACGAGAGCGCAGGGTCGCCGTCCTTGCCACACCTCCGAGGGCCATGACTTGCTGGACGAGTCGGGTCGTGCGTTCCGTCATGCGTCGATCCTGTTCCTCCTCGCGCCCGCGCCCGCCTGTCTTTCGCAGTCATCCGGGACACTGACATGCTCGAGGCTCTCCGTGCAGGACCAGTCAGTTTTCGGAGTTCTGCAGAATTTCGGAGCTGATCCGAGGCTCGGATCCGAGATTCCGCAGATCTCCGAGGTCACGAGGGCAGGCAACGCCCGCGGGCGGCGCACGCAGACCGGCGATGTCCGCCGCACCGCATACCCTCGGAGCATGGCCCGCACTCCCGAATCCCCCGCCGCACCGCGCGTCTCGCCGCCCGATCTGCCGGAGGAGTTCACGCCGGGCATCCCATCGCGCAACGCCGACCTGATCGCGGTGAGCCTCGAGCTCGCAGGCACCGTCGATCTGGCGTACGCCTCGCTCGAGCAGTGCACGGTCACGGCCGACGCCGACGAGGTCGACCTCACCGGCTCGACGATCCTCGACGTCGAGATGTCGCACCTCCGTATCGCGTCGCTCCGGCTGCGTGACTCGGGCATCCGTCGGCTGCGCATCACCGGCGGGCGCATCGGCACGCTCGACCTGAGCACCGCCCGCATCTCCGAGCTCGAACTGCGCGATGTGCGGATCGACTATCTGAACCTGGGTGCCGCCCGCGCCGCCGACGTCGAGGTGTCGGATTGCCGCATCCGCACCCTCGACACCCCGCAGGCCGAGCTGACGCGCGTGCGGTTCATCCGGTCGACCTGCGACGAGGTGGACCCGCGCGGGATGCGGGCGACCGATGTCGATCTGCGCGGCCTCGACGCCCTCTCGTTCCTCGATGCGAACAGCCTCCGGGGCACGACGCTCACCGGCTTCCAGGTGCAGCAGCTCGCCCCGGTGATCGCGGCGGGACTCGGAATCCGGATCAAGGAGTGAGCCGGCTCCGGAGTCGACTCACCGAGCGAGGTCGGCTCCGCTCGCAGCCAGCAGCTCGCGGGTGAACGGATGCCGAGGCGCGGCGAACACCTCGGCGATCGTGCCCTGCTCCACGACAGCGCCGTCCTGCATCACGAGCACCTCATCGGCCACTGCCCGCACCACATCGAGGTCGTGCGACACGAAGATCATGGTCAGCTGACGTTCACGTTGCAGACGCAGCAGGAGCCGCAGGACGCGTTCACGCACCGATGGATCGAGTGCCGAGACCGGCTCATCGAGCACCAGCAGCTCGGGGTCGGCGGCGAGCGCCCTCGCGATCGCAGCCCGTTGCCGCTGACCCCCTGAGAGCTCCGCCGGCCGGCGAGCGGCGAGTCCGACATCGAGATCGACCTCCGCGAGCAGTCCGGCCACCCGCTGGGGTCGATCGGCGCGCGGCACCCCGCCCGCGGCGAGCGCCTCACGCAGCGAGCGAGCGATCGTCCACCGGGGGTCGAACGCTCCGAGCGGATTCTGGTGCACGAGCTGCACCCGCCCACTGCGGTGCAGCTCCCCGGAGTCGGGCCGCTCCACCCCGACGATCATCCGGGCGAGCGTGGTCTTCCCCGAGCCGGACTCCCCCACGATCCCGAGCGTCCGGCCACGCATGACCTCGAACGACGCGTCGTTCACGGCAGGCACCCCGGAGAACGCTTTCGACACCCCTGTGACCCGCAGCGCCGATGCAGCCTCGCCCGCCGCCACCACTGCGCGCGGTTCGTGGATCGTCGCGGCGATGAGCTCTCGCGTGTACGGATGCTCCGGCGACTCCAGCACCCGCGCGACAGGTCCCGACTCGAGCACGGCACCGTCACGCATCACGAGCACGCGGTCGGCGAGGCGACCCACCGCGGCGAAGTCGTGACTGATGAACACCACGGCGGTGCCGGCGTCCGCGATCTCTCGCAGCAGGTCCAGGATGCGGGCCTGCACGGTCGCGTCAAGGGCGGTCGTCGGCTCGTCAGCGATCAGCACCGCTGGTGCCGCGGCGAGCGCGGAGGCGATCAGGGCTCGTTGCCGGAGCCCGCCGGACAGCTCGGGCGGGTACTGCGCGGCGCGGCGCTCGGGCTCCGGCATCCAGACCCGGCGCAGCAGTGCCTGCACGCTGTCGTGGATGCTCGAGGCGCGCGCCTCAGGGTGCAGCCGCAACGCCTCGGCCACCTCGCTGCCGATGCGTTGCAGCGGGTCGAGCGCGACGAGCGCATCCTGCGACACGAGCGCGATGCGCGCACCTCGAAGCCTGCGCCATTCGGCCTCGCCGAGCCCGCGGGCGTCTGTACCGTCGATCATCAGGCGTTCGGCGGTCACTCGGGCGCCGTCCGGCGTGAGTCCGAGAAGGGCGCGGGCCGTGAGCGACTTGCCTGCGCCGGACTCCCCGACGATCGCGACGCACTCCCCCTTCGCCACCGTCAGCGTCACGCCGTCGACGACCGCGGCAGCGCCGAATCGCACCTGCAGGCCCTGCACGTCGAGCACGGTCTCCTGGTTCACCGCCCCCGCCCTTCCGCTCTCGCGCGCAGCAGTCGCCCGATGATGGTCGCAGCGATGACCGTGAGCGTGATGGCCGCCCCGGGGAACACCGAGATCCACCATGCCTGACCGAGCACGTTGCGCCCTCCGGCGAGCATGAGTCCCCATTCCGGTGTCGGCTCGGTGGCACCGAGTCCGAGGAAGCTGAGTCCGGCTGCAGCGAGGATGGCTGAACCGATGCCGATCGTCGCGAGCACGCTGAGCGACCCGAGCACACCGGGGAGCACATGCCGGGTGAACGCGGGGAATGCCGGCACACCGAGGATGCGCGCGGCTTCGACATGCTCTGCCACACGGAGTGTCCGGGTCTGCACCCTGGCGAGGCGCACGTACACGGGAATGGCCGCGAGGGTGACGGCGAGGGCGACGTTGATCGGGCCCGGCCCGAGGATCGCGATCACCACGAGTGCGACCAGGAACTCCGGGAACGCCATCAGCACGTCGTTGACCCGCATCAGGGCGACGTCGATGCCACGGGGCGCGCTGCCGGCGAGGGCCCCGACCGCAAGGCCGACCACCACGGCGATGCCGGTCGCGAGCAGACCGACGCCGACCGACCGCGCCGCGCCGAACACCACCCGCGAGTAGACGTCACGGCCGCTCTGATCCGTGCCGAACAGGTGCGCGCCGCTCGGCGGGAGGAGCGCGCCGCGCACGTCGGTCTGCAGCGGGTCATGTGTGGCCAGCACACCGGGAGCCGCGGCGGCGAAGGCGATCACCACGAGCACGACGACGGCAGCCCACAGGAGGATCCGCTGCGCGCGCTTCATCGCCGCACCGCCGACACCGGCACCGCCCGGCGCAGGCGCGGGTCGATGAGCGGATGCACGAGCTCGACGATCACGTTGACGATCACGAACACGAGGGCGCTGAGCAGGATGATCCCCGAGATGACCGGCAGATCGCGATCGCTGATCGCCGCGAGCGTGACGCGGCCGAGACCAGGGCGTGCGAACACGGTCTCCACCAGCACCGCGCCGCCGAGCACCGAGCCGGTCAGGTACGCGGTGAGCGTGATGGCTCCGGATGCTCCGTGGCGCAGGCCGTGGCGAACGGTGAACCATCCACGCCCTGCGCCGCGCGCTCGAACGGTCTCGGCGAACGGCATCCGCTCCGCCTGGATCAGACCGTCGCGCAGCACCTGCCCGAGGAGGGCGGCGACCGGAAGCGCCAGCGTCACCGCCGGGAGGACGAGTGTCGCCGGGTTGCGAGCGCCCGACACCGGGAACCATCCGAGCCCGAAGGCGAAGACGCTGAGCAGCACGAGGCCGATCCAGAACACGGGAGACGACAACACGACGAGCTCCACACCGGTGGCCACCGCCCGGGCCACGTGGCCGCGTGCCAGCAGCGCGACGACCAGCGCGACGACCACGGCGATGCCCAGCGCGAGAGCCGAGAGCTGCAGCGTCGCACCGATCTGCCTCCCGATCACCTCGGTCACCGGAAGACGCAGCTGGTACGACTCGCCGAGGTCTCCTCTGGCGAGCTGACCCATGTACGTCAGGTACTGCTCGAGGGGCGGCCGGTCGAGACCGAGCTCAGCCCGGATGCCGTCCTTCACCGCCTCGCTGACCTGGGCCTGGGGCCCGAGCATCACCGCGACCGGGTCGCCGGGGATGACGCGGAAGGCGAGGAAGGCGACCGTCGCCGCGCCCCAGAGGACCACGACCACGGTGACGACCAGCTCGGCGATCCGCAGGAGCACAGCGTTCACCGCTCCCCCTCCACGCCGCGGATCCGCCCCGCGCTCAGCCGACCGTCACATCGTAGAACAGCGGCCGGCCGTACAGGTCGTAGTCCAATCCCGAGATGCGCTCGCCGACCGCGGTGATCGCAGACGGGCTGTACAGCGGCACGATCGCGGTGTGCGTTGCATTCCACTCCTGCAGCTGCGTGTAGAGCGCGTCGCGTTCTCCCTGATCGCTCACTGCCACTGCGGTGTCGAGCAGGGTGTCGATTTCGGGGTCGGAGACCTGCGATGCGTTCTGGAAGCCGTCGGTGTGCAGGTGACTGCGCAGCAGGTCGGGGTCGACTCCGGAGAAGCCCCAGTCGGTGAGGTCGAACGTCTTCGGACCATACTGCTCGTTGTAGGCACCGGGCTCGAGCACCTCGCGCACGACCTCGAAGCCGATGCCCTTGAGATCGGCCTGGATCGCGTTCGCGAGGGTGGTGCGGTCGTCCGGTACCGGCGTGTACGCGATCCAGCGGACAGACAGTCGCTTGCCGTCTTTGGTGCGGTACCCCTCATCGTCGCGGCCCGTCCAGCCGGCCTCGTCGAGCAGGGCGTTCGCAGCATCCGGGTCGAATGCCCACGTGCCTTCGATCGCCGGGTCGTATCCGGGGGTCGTCGATCCGAGAATGCTCCACGCCCGCGGGAACTGTCCGAAGAAGATCTCGTCGACGGCCGCATCGATGTCGATGCCGCGCGCGAACGCCTGGCGCACCTTCTCATCCGCGAAGACGCCGTACTTCTCATTCAGATACAGCGAGTAGGGCAGGCCGGGGTACTCGATCGAGTCCACCGTGATGCCGTCGCCGAGGCCCTTGGCGAGGTTCGGCGGGATGTTGCTGGCGAGGTCGGACTCGCCGCTCTCGATCACGCCGGCGCGCACGGATGCCTCCGGCTGGATCTCCACGCGGAGCGTCTCGAACGCCGGTGCCTTCTCCCCATGGGGGCCCCAGGCGTAGTCGTCGTTGCGGGTGTAGACGATCTCCTGGTCGGGCGTGTACTCGGTCAGCTCGAACGGACCGGTCCCGACCGTGATCCCCGGGCCTCCGGCCTTCAGCTTGTCAGCCGACGTCGACAGCACCGCCGGCGAGTAGAAGCCGAGCAGCGGCGTGCTCGCCGCCTGCAGGAAGGGTGCGTAGGGCTGGGTGAAGCTGACCTTCACGGTGTGGTCGTCGATGACCTCGGTGCCCTTGTAGAAGTCGGCTCCGAGCATGCTCGCCGCCTGCGCCGACTTCGTGTCAGGGTCGACGATCCGATCGAAGTTCGCCTTGACCGCGGCAGCGTCGAAGGGCTCGCCGTCGTGGAACGTCACGTCGTCGCGCAGGGTGAAGGTGTACTCGGTGCTGTCGGACGAGACCTCCCACGAGGTGGCGAGCCACGGCGAGAAGCTGCCGTCGTCTTCCTGGAAGACCAGCGAGTCGAGGACCGCGCGCTGCACCATGCCTGAGACGTCGAGCTGGCTGACCTGCGGGTCCATGTGCCCTGCCGAGAGGTTCGCACCCTCGATCGACCAGACGACCTCGGCATCCGGGCCGGAGTCCGAAGCGGGTGTCGCGCACGAGCTGAGCAGCAGGGCGGCGGCGGCGAGGGCGGCGAAGGGCAGGAGTCGACGCACGGATCTTGCGGGCATGGGAGTTCCTCAGGACGAACGGGTCGGGGATGCCTCCCAGTCTACGGGCGATTCTTGCACCGGGTCGAAGAGTGACGAGTCACCTCATCCCTCCCGCTCGGTAGACTGGTGGCACCCCACACTCAGGCACGCTCACACAGTGCCGCACACATCGCGCAAGGAGACCGTCATGTCTATTCCCGACAAGCCCGCCCTCGAAGGTCTCGAAGCGAAGTGGGACACCTCCTGGGCTGAGCAGGGCACGTACCTGTTCGACCGCCTGCGTGCCGCGGAATCCGGTCGTGACGGCGTGTACTCGATCGACACCCCGCCGCCCACGGCATCCGGCAGCCTGCACATCGGCCATGTCTTCTCCTACACGCACACCGACGTGAAGGCGCGCTTCGAGCGCATGCGGGGCAAGACCGTGTTCTATCCGATGGGCTGGGATGACAACGGGCTCCCGACCGAGCGCCGGGTGCAGAACTATTACGGCGTACGGTGCGACCCGACGCTGCCCTACACCGATGACTTCACTCCCCCGTTCGAGGGCGGCGACAACAAGTCCAGCCGCGCTGCCGACCAGGTGCCGATCAGCCGACGCAACTTCATCGAGCTGTGCGAGCGCCTCACCATCGAGGACGAGAAGCAGTTCGAGGCGCTCTTCCGTCAGCTCGGTCTGAGCGTGGACTGGACCCAGACCTACCGCACGATCTCCGACGAGAGCATCCGCCAGAGCCAGCTCGCTTTCCTGCGCAACATCGAGCGCGGCGAGGCGTACCAGGACCTGGCTCCGACGCTCTGGGACATCGACTTCCGCTCCGCGATCGCGCAGGCCGAGCTCGAGGACCGCGACCAGCAGGCCGCGTACCACACGATCGAATTCCCCTTCGCCGACGGCTCCGGCTCGATCACGATCGACACCACCCGCCCCGAGCTGCTCCCCGCGTGCATCGCGATCGTGACGCACCCGGAGGGCCCGCACAAGCACCTGATCGGCACGAAGGTGCGCACGCCGTTCTTCGGCGCCGAGATCGAGATCCACGGTCACCACCTCGCGCAGCCGGACAAGGGCACCGGCGCTGCCATGGTCTGCACCTTCGGCGACGTGACCGACATCGTGTGGTGGCGAGAGCTGCGCACGGTGAGCGGCGACCACCTGCCGAACATGACCACGATCGGCCTGGACGGACGCTTCCTGCCGACCGCTCCCGAGTCCGTCGCGAACGCCGAGGCAGCCGACTGGTACGCCACGGAGCTCGCAGGCAAGACCGTGTTCAGCGCCCGCAAGGCGATCGTCGAGAAGCTGCAGGAGACCGGCGATATCACCGCCGTGGGCAAGCAGTTCACGCACGCCGTGAAGTTCTTCGAGAAGGGCGACCGTCCGCTCGAGATCGTGTCGACCCGTCAGTGGTACATCCGCAACGGCGCCCGCGACGCGGAGCTGCGCGACGAGCTGATCGGCCGCGGCAAGGAGCTCACCTGGCACCCCGACTTCATGCGCGTGCGCTACGAGAACTGGGTCGGCGGCCTGACCGGGGACTGGCTCGTGTCGCGTCAGCGCTTCTTCGGCGTGCCGATCCCGCTCTGGTACGGACTCGACGAGAACGGCGACCGCGACTACGACCGGGTGCTCACGCCCGACCACGCATCGCTGCCGATCGACCCGACGATCGACGTGCCGGCCGGGTACACCGAGGACCAGCGCGGCGTCGCAGGGGGCTTCGACGCCGAGGCCGACATCCTCGACACCTGGGCGACGTCATCCCTCACGCCGCAGCTGGCCGGAGGCTGGCAGCGCGATGAGGAGCTGTGGAACCTCACGGCACCGTTCGACCTGCGTCCGCAGGGCCAGGACATCATCCGCACGTGGCTGTTCTCGACCATGCTGCGCTCGACGCTGGAGGACGACCGTGCGCCCTGGCGCAATGCCGCGATCTCCGGATTCATCGTCGACCCGGATCGCAAGAAGATGTCGAAGTCGAAGGGCAACGTGGTGACCCCCGCGGACATCCTGGATGCTCACGGATCGGATGCCGTCCGCTATTGGTCGGCGTCGAGCCGTCTCGGGACGGATGCCGCATTCGACCCGCAGAACCCCACGCAGGTGAAGATCGGCCGCCGTCTGGCGATCAAGGTCCTGAACGCAGCGAAGTTCGTCCTGTCGTTCCCCGTGCCGGAGGGTGCGCAGGTCACCCACGCGCTGGACGCCTCGATGCTCGCGACGCTCGACCGCGTGATCGCCGACGCAACCACCGCGTACGAGAACTACGATCAGGCCCGCGCACTCGAGCTCACCGAAGCGTTCTTCTGGACGTTCTGCGACGACTACCTCGAGCTGGTGAAGGAGCGTGCCTACAACCAGAACGATGTGGGTCAGGCATCCGCCGCCCTCGGTCTGCGTCTCGCGCTCTCCGCTCTGCTGCGCCTGCTGGCTCCTGTGCTGTCGTTCGCGACCGAGGAAGCCTGGTCGTGGTTCGAGGAGGGCTCGATCCACACGGCCGCATGGCCCGAGGCGCTCGGCATCGAGGGCGACCCAGTCGTGCTCGCAGCCGCGAGCGAGGCTCTGATCGGCATCCGCCGCGCGAAGACCGAGGCGAAGGCCTCGCAGAAGACGCCCGTCGCACGCGCCGCCATCGCTGCTCCGGCGGCGAAGCTCGAGGCGCTGCGCGCGGCGGCAGACGATCTCCGCGCCGTCGGCCGCATCGCCGAGCTGGAGTTCAGCGAGGCCGAGGCGTTCGCGGTCACCGCGATCGAGCTCGCGCCCGTCGAGGAGTCCTGATGCAGCTCGGCACCCGCTGGGCGACCGGTACCGAGGCACCCGCTTCGGTACCGGCCTCGCTCCGCCCGGCGATCGCCGAGGTCGAGGGACAGGGCCTGACCGGGCATTGGACCCTCACCTGGCTCGAGGGGCGAGCGATCGCCGAGCTCGACGCCGGGTGGGAGGTCCTGCAGACGGCGTCCGGCGACGTGATCGCCCGACCGTTCGAGGACTGACTCGGCGGCACCTGCGGCTGTGATCGCGCAACGCGGTGCGTGCATCGCGGATCGAGGCACGGTGGCTAGGCTCGGAGCATGACGACCGATGCCTCGAACCCGCTGCTCCAGCCCTCGACGCTCCCCTACGGCATCCCGGACTACCGGGCGATCCGCCCGGAGCACTACCTCCCCGCGTTCCAGGCCGCATTCGCCGAGCATCTGCAGGAGATCTCCCGGATCACGATGGTGCGCTCGATGCCGACCTTCGAGAACACGATCGAAGCGATCGAGCGCGCGGGAGAACTGCTCGATCGAGTCGCGCACGCGTTCTACACGGTGAGCTCGGCGGACGCGACGCCGGAGATCCAGGCGGTCGATGAACAGCTCGCACCTCTCATGGCCGCACACGACGACGCAGTGCGGCTCGACAGCGCGCTCTACTGGCGGGTCGAGCACGTGCACGCACAGCTCGACGAGCTCGATCTCGACGACGAACAGCGGTACCTCGTCGAGCGGCACCACCGCGAGATGACGCATGCCGGCGCGGCACTGGACGACGAGGCGAAGGCGCACCTGACCCTGCTCAACCAGCAGCTCTCCACCCTCAGCAACACGTTCGAGCGCAACCTGCTCACCGATACGAACGACCTCGCGGTCGTGTTCGATTCGGCTGAAGAGCTCGATGGTCTCGGTGTCGGCGAGCTCTCGGCGGCCGCTCGCTCCGCAGCCGAGCGAGGTCTCGACGGCAAGTACCTCGTGTCGCTCACCCTGTTCACCGGACACCCGTACCTTGCGCAGCTGCGCGATCGGGCATCCCGCAGGCGCATCATGGAGGCGTCACGGGCTCGCGGATCACGGGACAACGCGAACGACAACCGTCCGGTCCTGCGCGAGATCGTACGCCTGCGCGCCGAGCGTGCCGCACTGCTGGGCTACCCCTCGCACTCCGCCTACGTCACGGCCGATGAGACCGCCGGAACCCCCGAGGCGGTGGAGGACATGCTGCGTGCGCTCGCCGCGCCCGCCGGTCGGAACGCGGGCATCGAGGGCGAGGCCTTGCAGCGGCTCGTGAACGCCACCGAACGTGAGCCGTTCACGATCGAAGCGCACGATTGGGCGTACTACACCGAGAAGCAGCGCACCGCGGAGTACGACATCGACACGAGCGCGCTCCGCCCGTGGTTCGAGGCGGAGCGCGTGCTGCACGACGGCGTGTTCTTCGCGGCCACGCAGCTGTACGGCGTCACCTTCACCGAGCGGAGCGACCTTCCCGCATACCATCCGGGGGCACGGGTGTTCGAGGTGATCGATGCCGACGGCACCGCGTTCGGCCTGTACATCCTCGATCTCTACACGCGCGACTCGAAGCGCGGCGGCGCCTGGATGAACCCCATCGTCAGTCAGTCCAGGCTGCGCGGCACCGCGCCGGTCGTCGTCAACAACCTCAACGTGCCCCAGCCCGGCGACGGCGAACCGACGCTGCTCACGCTCGACGAGGTCACGACGCTGTTCCACGAATTCGGCCATGCGCTGCACGGGCTCTTCGCGACGGTGACCTACCCGCACTTCGCCGGCACCAACGTGTTCCGCGACTTCGTGGAGTTCCCCAGCCAGGTCAACGAGATGTGGATCCTCTGGCCGGAAGTGCTCGACAACTACGCGCGCCACTTCGAGACGGGCGAGCCGCTCGACCCGGCGATCGTTCGGAGGCTCCACGCCACCCAGACCTTCGATCAGGGGCATGCCACGAGCGAGTATCTGGCAGCCGCCTGGCTCGATCAGGCCTGGCACCGCATCGGGACGGATGCCGACATCGACGACGTCGTCGCGTTCGAGGCAGCAGCCCTCGCGGATATCGGTCTCGACAACCCGCTCGTGCCGACCCGGTACTCGTCAACGTATTTTGCGCACGTGTTCTCCGGCGGCTACAGCGCCGGGTACTACTCGTACATCTGGAGCGAGGTGCTCGACGCTGACACTGTCGACTGGTTCCGTGAGAACGACGGCCTCACTCGCGAGAACGGCGACCGATTCCGGCGGCGACTCCTCGGCGTCGGCGGCTCGAAGGACCCGCTGGAGGCGTACCACGACTTCCGCGGCCGCGTGGCCGACATCGAGCCCCTGCTGAAGCGCCGGGGCCTCGAGGTCTGAGCCCGGCCGAGCGAGTCGAGGTCAGCGGGCGAGCCACTCCCGGGCCTTGAACCAGGTCAGCTGGTGGTAGCTCTGCGGCAGGCGGTCACCCAGATGGTCCATCGGGAGCACATGCACCGCGATGGTCTCGTTGACGTCGAGCGACTGCTCACCGACCCGCTCGCACCCGCGCGCCAGGAAGTGGTGCACACGGTTCGTCTGGTTCCCGAAATTCGCCCACGTGTCCCCGAGGTCGATCATCTCCGCGGCCTCGTAACCGGTCTCCTCCCGCAGTTCGCGTCTCGCAGCATCGTGCGCGTCCTCGCCGGCCGTGACGCCACCCCCGATGGTGCCGAGCGCGACGACGCCGGCCCCGTGGCGATACTCCTCGACCAGGATCGCATCACCATCGACGTTGAGGGCAAGCACTGACACCCAGTCGCCGTACTCCAGGACGTAATAGGGCTCGATGCGTCGGCCATCGACGGTTCGACAGTCATCCGCGCGCAGGTGCACCCACTGATCCGCCACGATGACCTGGCTCGAGACGACCTGCCAGGGCTCGGGGCGCGCGGTCACGCGCTTTTGCGCTTGCGCTCCAGCACGATGGTCGGCGGCGCGCCCTCGTCGACCGAGGCGCGGGTGATGACGACCTTTGCCACGTCGTCGGCCGAGGGGATCTCGAACATGATCGGTCCGAGCACGTCTTCCAGGATCGCGCGGAGCCCTCGTGCGCCGGTCTTGCGCTCGACGGCCAGATCGGCGATCGACCGCAGCGCCTCCTCGTCGAACTCGAGCTGCACGCCGTCAAGCTCGAACATGCGCTGGTACTGCTTCACGAGCGCATTGCGCGGTCCGGTGAGGATCTCCATGAGGGCGTCCTGGTCCAGCGGCGACACGTTGGTGACGACAGGCAGACGGCCGATGAACTCCGGGATCAACCCGAACTTGTGCAGGTCCTCAGGCAGCACCTCGCTGAAGAGGTCGAGGTCCTTGGTCTTGTCGTGCAGCGGGGCGCCGAAGCCGATGCCATGCTTGCCGACCCGAGACGAGACGATGTCCTCCAGCCCGGCGAACGCCCCGGCGACGATGAACAGCACGTTGGTGGTGTCGATCTGCAGGAACTCCTGGTGCGGATGCTTGCGCCCACCCTGCGGCGGCACCGAGGCGACCGTGCCCTCGA
The DNA here is from genome assembly GCF_000956525.1 of Microbacterium oxydans. Lineage (GTDB taxonomy): Bacteria > Actinomycetota > Actinomycetes > Actinomycetales > Microbacteriaceae > Microbacterium > Microbacterium oxydans_A. The sequence continues at coordinate 149,885 of NZ_JYIW01000026.1, read as the reverse complement.
TGATCTTCAGCAGCGCCTGCTGCACACCTTCACCGGACACGTCGCGCGTGATGGAGGGGTTCTCCGCCTTGCGGGCGATCTTGTCGACCTCGTCGATGTAGATGATGCCCTGCTCAGCGCGCTTGACGTCGTAGTCGGCGGCCTGGATGAGCTTGAGGAGGATGTTCTCGACGTCTTCACCGACGTAGCCGGCCTCGGTGAGGGCGGTGGCATCCGCGACCGCGAACGGCACGTTGAGGCGCTTCGCCAGCGTCTGCGCAAGATACGTCTTTCCGCAGCCGGTGGGTCCGATCAGGAGGATGTTGCTCTTGGCGATCTCGACCTCTTCGGCCTTCTGCTCGGCCGTCTGCAGTGTGCCGTGGGCGCGGATCCGCTTGTAGTGGTTGTAGACCGCGACCGACAGCGCACGCTTCGCCGGCTCCTGACCGACGACGTACTCCTCGAGGAACGAGAAGATCTCGCGGGGCTTGGGCAGTTCGAACTCGGCCACACCGTCGGCGGAGGACTCGGCCATCCGCTCCTCGATGATCTCGTTGCACAGCTCGACGCATTCGTCGCAGATGTACACACCGGGGCCAGCGATGAGCTGCTGCACCTGCTTCTGGCTCTTTCCACAGAATGAGCACTTGAACAGGTCAGCGCTTTCACCGATACGGGCCATGCGCGTCCTCCTAGGGGGATCCTGAGATCGTCATCCGAGCCTAACCGCTGCATCCGACACCAGGACGCATTGGCGCGGACTTGGAGGTGACGCGTCGGAGTACGACGGAGGGGCCGAGGCCCGCTCACGCGCGCCCCGGCCCCTCCGCATCCGATCTCTCAGACCATGCTCTTGGTGTGCCACACCGTCTTGATCTCTGTGAACGCGGTGATGCGCTCGGGAGACGCGACCACGTCGCCAGGCGTGAGCACTCGCTTCAGCGTGTCTGCGGCTGCGATCTGCAGGTCGACCCAGTCGAGACTGCCGGCGCCGGCGAGGTCGAGCGCGTTCACATCCTGGTGCGAGGCGAGCCACGGTGCCATCTCGGCCGGCGAGCCGGTGAGCACGTTCACGACGCCCCCTGGCACATCGCTGGTGGCGAGCACCTCGGCGAGACTGATCGCGGAGAGCGGATGCCGCTCGCTCGCGACCACCACGACCGTGTTCCCGGCGACCAGCGCAGGCGCCACGACCGACACCAGACCGAGCAGCGCCGAATCCTGCGGCGCGATGATCGCGACGACACCGGTCGGCTCAGGAACCGAGATGTTGAAGTACGGGCCGGAGACCGGGTTCGCGTTGCCTGCGACCTGCGCGTACTTGTCGCACCAGCCCGCGTACCAGACCCAGAGGTCGATGGCCTCGTCGACCTGCGATGCCGCGGCGGAGGAGGACACGCCCTCCTGTGCCACGATCTCGTCGATGAACTGCGCGCGACGGCCCTCGAGCACCTCGGCGACGCGGTAGAGCACCTGTCCGCGGTTGTACGCGGTCGCACCCGACCAGCCCTTCACTGCGGCGCGTGCGGCGACGACCGCATCGCGAGCATCCTTGCGCGATCCCTGGGCGGCATTCGCGAGGAACGCACCCTTCGGCGACAGCACCTCGTAGGTGCGGCCGGACTCGCTGCGCGGGAACGCCCCGCCGATCGCGAGCTTGTACGTCTTCGGCACGGTCAGTCGCTTGCTCATGATGCGGCTCCCTTGAGGTACGCGGTGAGGCCCTGGCGTCCGCCCTCGCGGCCGTATCCGGACTCCTTGTATCCGCCGAACGGGCTCGACGGGTCGAAACGGTTGAACGTGTTGGCCCACACCACGCCTGCTCGCAGACGGTCGGCGACCGCGAGGATGCGCGATCCCTTGTCCGACCAGATACCGGCGGACAGGCCGTACGGGGTGTTGTTCGCCTTTGCGATCGCCTCGGCCGGCGTGCGGAAGGTGAGCACGGACAGCACTGGGCCGAACACCTCGTCGCGAGCGATCCGGTGAGAGGCCTCGACGCCGGTGAAGATCGTCGGGGCGAACCAGAAGCCCTTGTCCGGGATCGCGCAGTCCGCGGTCCAGCGCTCGGCGCCCTCTGCCTCGCCGATGTCGCTGAGCTCGCGGATGCGCGCCAGCTGGGCGGCGGAGTTGATCGCTCCGATATCGGTGTTCTTGTCGAGCGGGTCGCCGAGACGCAGCGTCGACAGACGCGACTTGAGTCGGTCGATGACCTCGTCGTGGATCGACTCCTGCACGAGCAGACGGCTGCCTGCGCAGCAGACGTGCCCCTGGTTGAAGAAGATGCCGTTGACGATGCCCTCGACAGCCTGGTCGATCGGCGCGTCGTCGAAGACGATGTTCGCAGCCTTGCCGCCGAGCTCGAGCGTGAGCTTCTTGTTCGTGCCTGCAACCGCACGGGCGATGTCGCGCCCCACGCCGGTGGAGCCGGTGAAGGCGACCTTGTCGACGTCGGGGTGACGGACGAGCGATGCCCCGCTGGCGCCCGCGCCGGTGACGATGTTCACGACACCTGCTGGCAGGTCGGCCTGCTGCAGGATCTCCGCGAAGATCAGTGCGGTCAGCGGCGTGGTCTCTGCGGGCTTGAGCACGACGGTGTTGCCGGCTGCGAGAGCCGGGGCGAGCTTCCACGCGAGCATGAGCAACGGGAAGTTCCACGGGATGATCTGACCGGCGACGCCGAGCGCACGGGGGTTCGCCCCGAGGCCGGCGTGATCGAGCTTGTCGGCCCATCCCGCGTAGTAGAAGAACCAGGAGGCGACGAGCGGCACGTCGACGTCGCGGCTCTCCTTGATCGGCTTGCCGTTGTCGAGGCTCTCGGCGACCGCGAGCTCGCGAGCGCGCTCCTGCACGAGGCGGGCGATGCGGAAGAGGTACTTGCCGCGGTCGCGGCCGCTCATCTTCGACCAGGTCTTCTCGTACGCACGGCGGGCTGCAGCGACGGCACGGTCGATGTCCTCGTCGCTGGCCGAAGCGATCTCCGCGATGCGCTGCTCGGTCGCCGGCGAGATGGTGGTGAAGCTGTCGCCGCTGCCGTCGACGAACTCGCCGTCGATGAACAGGCCGTAGCTGTCCTTGAGGTTCAGGAGCGCGGTGGACTCGGGAGCCGGCGCGTATTCCAGGAATGACATATGTGCGCTCCTAGTCGATCGTGACGTAGTCGGGGCCGGAGTAGTGGCCGGTGGTGAGCTTCTGACGCTGCAGCAGCACGTCGTTCAGCAGGCTCGATGCGCCGAAGCGGAAGAGGTGCGGCTGGAGCCACTCCTCGCCGACCGTCTCCGCGACGGTGACGAGGTACTTCACGGCATCCTTCGACGCGCGGATTCCGCCGGCCGGCTTCACACCGATCTTCTCGCCCGTCCCGCGGTACCAGTCGCGCACGGTTTCGAGCATCAGCAGCGTGGTCGGCAGCGTCGCTGCCGGCTGCACCTTGCCGGTGGAGGTCTTGATGAAATCGCCACCGGCGAGGATGCCGAGCCAGGAGGCCCGCTTGATGTTGTCGTAGGTGTTGAGCTCGCCGGTCTCGAGGATCACCTTGAGCGAGGCGAACGAGCCGTCCGCACGACGGCAGGCCTCCTTGACCTGGGCGATCTGGTCGTAGACGAGCCCGTAGCGACCGGACAGGAACGCCCCGCGGTCGATCACCATGTCGATCTCGTCGGCACCGGCCGCGACGGCCTCTGCCGTGTCGGCCAGCTTGATCGCGAGCGAGGAGCGTCCGCTCGGGAACGCCGTCGCGACGGCGGCCACCGAGATCAGCCCGTCGTCGGGGTCTCCGTGCATCGCGCCGAGCGCAGTCACCGCGTCGCCGACCATGTCGCCGTAGACGCAGACGGCGGCGACCTTCGGGGTCGACGGGTCAGCGGCATCCGGGTTCTTCGCCTTGGCGACGAGCGAACGCACCTTGCCGGGGGTGTCGGAGCCCTCGAGCGTGGTGAGGTCGATCAGCTTGATGATCGTGTCGAGGGCCCAGGCCTTCGACGTCGTCTTGATCGAACGCGTGCCGAGGCCGGCAGCGCGCTGCTCCAGCCCGACCGCGTCGACGCCGGGCAGTCCGTGCAGGAAGCGGCGCAGCGTGGCGTCGTCCGGCTCACCGCCGAGGACATCCACCGCCGTCCTGCGGCTCAGTTCTTGGGTCGTCACTGTTCCTCCAACAATGCTCGTGCTGTGGTCTCATCGGTTACCAGAACGCTGCACAGGCCGCTGGCGACGACCGTGCGCGCGATGTCATGTTTGGCCCGGCCGGCGGTGACGAAGATCGCACGCTGCGCTGCGCGCAGGCGATCCAGGCCCACTCCGACCGTGCGGGCGTCGAGCTGCGAGTCGACGATGTTGCCCTCGGCGTCGACGTAGCGCCCGAGGACGTCCCCGACCGCTCCGCGACGGGCAAGCTCCTCGACGTCCTCGACGGAGAGATAGCCGTTCTCGACGTGGGCGGAGCTCGCATCGCTCGGACCCGCGGTGAACAGGAACGCCTGCGCTTCAGCCGCCTCCTCGAGGATGCCGGCGACCGTGCGATCAGCCTCGATCGCCTGCTTGGTCTCGACGCGCTCCAGGATCGCCGGGCTCGGCAGCAGCGACACGTGGCCGGAGGCCCGCTGGGCGATCGTGACCGCAAGACCCGCGGCGCCGCCGGAGCGGCGGTTGAGGCTCACTCCCCCGTTCAGCTGCACGACCGTGACACCGCTGGCCCAGCCGTCGGGCAGCGCCTCGGCGACGGCGCGCAGCGTGCGCCCCCAGCTCACGCCGAGCGTGCGGGGAACGGGACGGAGCGCCGTGAGGTAGTCGGCGGCAGCCTGCGCGACGCGCTCGAGCGTGCCCTCGTCGCCGTCCGGCGATGGCACGACGACGGCTTCGGCAAGGCCGTAGCGCTCGACCAGCAGGCGCTCCAGGCCGAGACGGCGGGCGCGAGGGTGCACGATCTCGATGCGGACGATGCCGCGTTCGCGCGCCTGCGTGAGCAGACGGCCCACTTTCCAGCGCGATACCTTCAGGAGGGCGCCGATCTCGTCCTGGGTCTTGTCCTCGTCGTAGTACAGCTCGGCGATCCGGACCATCAGCAGTTCTTCGTTCACGGCATCCTCCTTCCATGATCAGCGTACGGCGGATCGCCCTTCCGTGCATCGTTCTGCTCACATGAGCAGATGGCCCCGAATGGCGTGCACATCTGCCGCACGCACGACGAAGGGGCGGCAGTCGTGATGACTGCCGCCCCTTCGTGAACGTGCCTCAGACGCGCTTGCGCGTGGTGAGCACCTGATCGACGATGCCGTATTCCAGCGCCTGCTCGGCCGAGAGGATGTTGTCGCGGTCGATGTCGCGGTTGACCTTCTCGACCGGGCGGCCCGTGTGCTTGGACATGGTCTCCTCGAGCCAGGTGCGCATGCGGAGGATCTCCGCCGCCTGGATCTCGATGTCGGATGCCTGGCCCTGTCCTGCCTCGCCCATCGCGGGCTGGTGGATCAGCACACGTGCGTTCGGCAGTGCGAGACGCTTGCCCGGCGCGCCGGCCGCGAGCAGCACGGATGCAGCGGACGCCGCCTGGCCGAGCACGACCGTCTGGATCTGCGGCGCGACGTACTGCATCGTGTCGTAGATCGCCGTCATCGCCGTGAACGAGCCGCCGGGCGAGTTGATGTACATCGTGATGTCCCGCTCGGCATCCTGGCTCTCCAGGACGAGCAGCTGTGCCATCACGTCATCTGCCGACGCGTCATCGACCTGCACACCCAGGAAGATCACGCGGTCTTCGAAGAGCTTGTTGTAGGGGTCCTGACGCTTGAACCCGTATGCCGTGCGCTCCTCGAACTGCGGGAGCACGTAACGGCTGGAAGGCATGTTGCCTGCGGATTGGAAAGTGGGCGTGTACATGGTGTCCTCTCGAATCCGGATTATTCTGCGTCGTCCGCGGTGCCGCCGCCGCCCGTGACATCACTGGCGTGCTCGCGGATGTGGTCGACGAAGCCGTACTCGAGGGCCTCGTCCGCCGTGAACCAGCGGTCGCGATCTCCGTCGGCGTTGATCTGCTCGACCGACTTGCCGGTCTGCGATGCCGTGATCTCGGCGAGGCGCTTCTTCATCGAGAGGATGAGCTGCGCCTGCGTCTGGATGTCGCTCGAGGTGCCGCCGAAGCCACCGTGCGGCTGGTGCAGCAGAACACGTGCGTTCGGCGTGATGTAGCGCTTGCCCTTGGTGCCACTGGTGAGCAGCAGCTGGCCCATCGATGCCGCCATGCCGATACCGACGGTCACGATGTCGTTCGGGACGAACTGCATCGTGTCGTAGATCGCCATGCCTGCGGTGATGGATCCACCGGGCGAGTTGATGTAGAGGTAGATGTCTTTCTCTGAGTCTTCCGCGGCGAGAAGAAGGATCTTCGCGCAGATCTCGTTGGCGTTCTGGTCACGCACCTCTGAACCAAGCCAGATGATGCGATCCTTCAGCAGCCTGTCGAAGACGCTCGTCGCGACAAGGGGTTCTGCAGCCATTTCAGCTCCTGTTTCCGTGTTCGTGCTTCGAATCTACCGGCGACGACGTGGCGCTCAGGCCGTGTTCGCCGTCGGCATATCAGCGTGGCGGCCCGGTGAGCTCACTCGCGTATCCGGTGACCGATCGCGTGTACCTGGGCAGGTGCGGCGCGAGCGCGGTGAGTGCGATCGCAGCTCCCTGCACGGCATCACCGCGCGACACCAGCGCGAGAGCGTAGAACGCCGCGGCGGCATCCTTGAAGGACCCGCCACGCTCGTATTCCGCGCGCAGCATCTCGAGCGACTCCTCGACACGTCCGAGATTGCGGATGGTGCTGGCGAGCTGGATCACGGCCTGTGGACGATGCTCGTCATCGAGTCCTGCGGTCAGCGCCGCGCGGTAGAGCGGCTCGGCCTCGGCCTCGATACCGGCGGAATCGCGTGCGCCAGCGCGCTCGAACAGTGCCCGTGCGTCGCCGTCCGGCCGCTCGGCGGCAACGGCATCGATCCGCTCGATCCGCTCCTGGTCATTCAGCGTGTCGTCGGCCCAGATCTCGGCGATCCGGTCATTCCAGTTGCTCATGTTCGTCCTCCTCCTGTGACGAAAGAGGGGCGGATGCCGCAGCATCCGCCCCTCTCAGAATCGCTTCGCGATCACTCCGCCTTGTCGGCGGCCTTCTTCGCGGGTGCCTTCTTGGCCGCAGGCTTCTTGGCCGGGGCCTTCTCGGCTGCGGGCTCTTCAGCCTCGGCAGCGTCAGCCTTCTTGGCCGGAGCCTTCTTGGCGGCGGGCTTCTTGGCCGGAGCCTTCTTGGCCGGCTTCTCCTCGGCCGGAGCCTCGTCTGCTGCCTCTGCCTCATCGTCCGTGACGATGAAGTCCGACAGGTCGACGGGCTTGCCGTTGGTGTCGACCACCTTCACCTTGCCGAGTGCGATCGCGAGCGCCTTGTTACGCGCGACCTCACCGACGAGGGCCGGCAGCTGGTTCGACGACTGCAGTGCCTCGACGAACTCCTGGGGAGCCATGCCGTACTGGGCAGCGGACTGCACGAGGTACTGGCTGAGTTCCTCCTGCGAGACCTGCACGTCGGCCTGCTCGGCGATCGTGTCGAGCAGCACCTGCGTGCGGAACTGCTTCTCGCTCGCCTCGGTGACCTCGGCGCGGTGCACGTCGTCCTCGAGGCGGTTCTCGCCCTCGAGGTGGTTGTGCACCTCGTCCTCGATCAGCTTCGGCGGCACCGGGATCTCGATCTGCTCGAGCAGCGCCTCGACGAGCTTGTCGCGGGCGGCCGAGCCCTGCGTGAACACGCCCTGCTGTGCGACGCGCTCAGCCAGGCTGGCGCGCAGCTCGGCGATCGTGTCGAACTCGCTCGCGATCTGCGCGAACTCGTCGTCCGCCTCGGGAAGCTCGCGCTCCTTGACGGCCTTGACGCTCACGGAGACCTCGGCCTCGGAACCGGCGTGGTCGCCGCCGACGAGGGCTGAACGGAACGTGGTGTCCTCACCAGCGGTGAGCGACTCGATCGCGTCGTCGATGCCCTCGAGCAGCTCGCCGGAGCCGACCTCGTACGACACGCCCTCGGCGCGGTCGATCTCGGCGCCGTCGATCGTGGCGACGAGGTCCAGCTCGACGAAGTCACCCTTGGCCGCGGGGCGGTCGACGGGGACGAGCGTGCCGAAGCGGGCGCGCATGTTGTCGAGCTCGGCGTCGAGTGCTGCGTCATCCGCCTCGACGGCGTCGACGGTCACGGTGATGCCGTCGTACGAGGGGAGCTCGATGTCGGGGCGGACGTCCACCTCGATGTCGACGAGCAGGTCGCCCGAGAAGTCCTTCTCGTTCGGCCACTGCGTGATGTCCGCTGCGGGACGGCCGACGACGCGGAGCTTGTGCTCTGCACTCGCCTCGCGGAAGAACTTGTCGAGGCCCTCGTTGACGGCGTGCTCGATGACCGCGCCGCGTCCGATGCGCTGATCGATGATCGGCGCGGGGACCTTGCCCTTGCGGAATCCGGGGATCTGGACGTCCTGAGCGATGTGCTCATATGCGTGAGCGATGCTCGGCTTGAGGTCGTCCGGGGTGACCGTGATGCTGAGCTTGACCCGGGTCGGGGTCAGCTTCTCGACGGTGCTGTTCGCCATGCTGGTGTGTTCTCCTTGTGGTTTCCGCGCTGACACGCGGCTTGAAGGCTTGTCGAGCCGTGTCGGGGCGACAGGAGTTGAACCTGCGACCTCCCGCTCCCAAAGCGGGCGCTCTACCAAACTGAGCTACGCCCCGGGGAATCCGCATGCAGATTCAGCCCCAACGAGTCTAACGGACGCGAGCGCCCTCGACAGTCCGCTATGATCGAGAGGTCGGTTTCCACGTCACGACAGTGACTCGGATCCGGGGCTGTAGCTTAGTGGTAAAGCCTCTGTCTTCCAAACAGATGATGCGAGTTCGATTCTCGTCAGCCCCTCCACCATCAGAGAAGCCCTCGCTGTCAGCGAGGGCTTCTCTGCTTCCTGACTAGACTTCTCGCAAGGTCGGCGCTGGTCCCGTGCGCGGGCTTGGGGAGGATGTTGTGACCGAGGCGAGCCCGAGCGAGAACCGATTCGATGGCGCGCCCGGCGGTCATGCGCTCCCCGCTCGATTCTCCGATTCGCCGTCGCCGGCGCCGCAGACCCGCAAGAAGCACACCGGTCTCCTGTTCGGAATCCTGGGCGCCGTCGTCGCGGTCGTGGCGATCGGAGCACTCCAACTGACCTCCAACCTGCGCTACGACGATGCCGAAGCCCAGCTCCGCGACACCGCCACCACCGCGTCCGATGCGAAGACCACGGTGCGCGATGCGAACGAGGTGCTGGTGAGCAGCACGGATGCCGCGACCCTCATCCTCGAGAGCGATACCGGTGCGCTCGTCGACGCGGCGACGCATGAAGCACTCGCTTCGGCAGGCGCCTCGGCATCCGAGGTCGCCGCAGCCGCCGAGAGCACGCTCGCCGAGCCGATCCCCTCCCCCGGCGAGAAGCCGACCTGGTTCTGGGAGTTGTACGGCGAGGCAGACGCGCTCACGGCTGACCGCGAGAAGCTCGACGCTCTCACCGCACGTCTCAGCGAGGAGTCGGAGGAGATCGACAGTGCCACGACGTCGCTGACCGATGCAGGTCTCACGACGCTCAGCGTCGCGGCGGCGAACGCCACCGGACTCGAGTCCGCGCACATCTCTGCACGCAACGACAACGTCATCGCACTGCGCGAGGCGGCTGAAGTCGCGAGCACCACGGTCGTGATCGACCAGCAGGCGGCAGACGGCTTCGGCACCCTGCAGACTGCGGCGGCGCAGCTCATCGAGTCCGAGAACGCTGAACTCGCCGAGAAGGCGGGGCCGCTGTACAACGCCCGCCTCGAGATCGAGGCGTTCGCTCGCTCCATCGCCCCCGGCGTGCTGCTCGAGTTCGACTGGGCCCCGATCGTGAACGGATACGGCGACGACGGGGGCATGGGCGGCTACACGACCTGGTGGTGGGATGAACCAGGACGTGCGGTGATCCTGCTCTCCAACTCTGTCGCCGAGCAGTGGCCGGCCGACCGGAGCAAAGCACTCGTCGTGCACGAGGTGGGGCACGCGATCAGCGTCAAATGCGCCGACATGTACGACGCGTCGACGCAGGACAGCATCGAGAAGTGGGCCACCGCGTGGGCGATCAGCATGGGCTACAACGACGACGCGAACGGCGTCTGGGCGTACGGCTATCCGCCGCAGAGCTACATCGACGCAGCAGCCGGCTGCCGCTGAGGGAGAACGCGGAACGGGGCCGTCGCGATCACTCGCGGCGGCCCCGTTCTCGTGTCAGATGGAGGTCACTGACCCCGGCGCTCGCGCAGCTGGGTCAGTGCATCGTCGAGAAGCTGGACGGCCTCTTCGTCGGTGCGACGCTCCTTCACATACGCGAGGTGCGTCTTGTACGGCTCCGCCTTCGCGAGAGCCGGAGGGTTCGCCTTGTCGCGACCTGCAGGAAGACCTGACTGCGGGTGATCGATCGTCTCCGGGATCTCCTCTTCAGGGAGACCCGCAGCGAAGTAGCGGGTGGTCTCGTTGCCGAGCCCGTCCCAGTACGTCACCGCGATGCGGTCTGCGTGATACCCATGGTCCTGCTCCCCCATGGGGCCGGAACCGACACGAGTACCTCGGATTGCGTTGCCACCGGTCGCCATCAGATCACCTCGAACTTCGTGATGAGGCCCAGTGCCACGATCGCGACGAACCACGTCAGAGCAAGCACGACAGTGAACCGGTTGAGGTTCCGCTCGGCGAGGCCGGATGAACCGACCGCCGAGGTCATGCCTCCGCCGAACATGTCGGACAGACCGCCGCCGCGCCCCTTGTGCAGGAGGATGAGGAGAGTCAGCAGGACGCTGGTGATACCCAGCACCACCTGCAGGACGAACTCAAGAATTGCCACGAGAAAGAGCCTTTCGCTGGGGCAGGAGCGCCCCCGTAACGGTCAAGTATACGGTGCAGCGGGGCCGAAGCCCCGCCGCACTCATACGCCGACGTGCTTCTCGAAGCGGATGATCGCCGCGAACTCGTCGACCACGAGGCTCGCCCCGCCGACCAGTGCGCCGTCCACATCGGGCTCGCGCATGAAGCTCGCGATGTTCGCGGCCTTCACAGATCCGCCGTAGAGGATGCGGGTGCGTGCCGCCGCCTCGTCGCCGAGGACCTTCGCGACCACACCGCGCAGCGTGGCGCAGACATCCTGCGCCTGCTGCGGCGTCGCCGCCTGTCCGGAGCCGATGGCCCAGACCGGCTCATACGCCACGACGATGTCAGCCGAGGACGAGAGCCCCTTGAGGGCAACCTCGAGCTGACCGACCGGCACCGCGCTCGCGCCGAACTTCTCGAGGTCCTCGGACGTCTCGCCGACACAGATGACCGGAACGAGCCCGTGCTTCAGCGCGGCCTGCACCTTCGATGCGACCACGTCATCGGACTCCGCGTGGTACTCACGACGCTCCGAGTGACCGATGATGACGTACTTCGCGTCGAGCTTCGCCAGGAAGGCACCGGACACCTCTCCGGTGTACGCACCGGAATCGTGCGCCGAGATGTCCTGCGCACCGAGCGCGAACGGGATCTTGTCCGCGTCGATCAGCGTCTGCACGCTGCGGATGTCGGTGAACGGCGGGAAGACCGCCACCTCGACCGATCCGTCCTCGTGCTTGGCATCCTTGAGCGTCCAGTGCAGCTTCTGCACGAAGGCGACCGCCTGCAGGTGGTCGAGGTTCATCTTCCAGTTGCCCGCGATCAGCGGGGTACGAGCGGTTACGCCCATCCGAGCACCTCCAGGCCGGGTAGTTTCTTGCCCTCGAGGAACTCGAGGCTTGCGCCGCCGCCGGTCGAGATGTGACCGAACTGGTCGTCGGTGAATCCGAGCTGACGCACGGCCGCTGCCGAGTCGCCACCGCCGACGACGCTGAGGCCGTCGACTTCGGTGAGCGCCTGTGCGACCGTCTTGGTTCCGGCAGCGAACGCCGGGAACTCGAACACGCCCATCGGCCCGTTCCAGAACACGGTCTTCGAGCCGCGGATGACCTCGGCGAAGTTCGCCGCCGTCTCCGGCCCGATGTCCAGGCCGATACCGGATGCACCGAACGCGGTCGACTCGATCGCGTCGGCCGCGACGACCTCATGCGCGGCGTCCGCCCCGAACGAAGCAGCCACGACGACATCGGTCGGGAGCACGAGCTCCACACCGCGCTCAGCAGCCTCGGCGATGTAACCGCGGACGGTCTCGAGCTGGTCCTCTTCCAAGAGGCTGGACGCCACAGCGTGGCCCTGCGCCTTGAGGAACGTGAACAGCATGCCGCCGCCGACCAGGATGCGGTCGACGCGCGGCAGCAGGTGCGAGATGACGCCGAGCTTGTCACTGACCTTCGATCCCCCGAGCACGACCGCGTACGGGCGCTCCGGGTTCTCGGTCAGACGATCGAGCACGTCGAGCTCGGCCGCGATCAGCAGACCTGCTGCGGACGGCAGCAGTTCGGCGAGCTCGTAGACGCTCGCCTGCTTGCGGTGCACGACGCCGAAGCCGTCGGACACGAGCACGTCGCCGAGATCGGCGAGCTGGGCCGCGAAGGCCGCGCGAGTCGCGTCGTCCTTCGCGGTCTCGCCCGCGTTGAAACGCAGGTTCTCGATGACGACGACTCCGCCGTCTTCGAGGGACTCCACGGCATCCTTTGCGGACTCTCCGACGGTGTCGCGCGCGAACGCGACAGGGGCGCCGAGCAGTTCGGACAGCCGCTGAGCCACCGGCTCGAGGCTGTACTGGGGGTCGGGCGCCCCATCGGGGCGTCCGAGGTGCGAGCACACCACGACGCGGGCGCCCGCGTTGATGAGTGCGTTGAGGGTCGGCAACGAGGCGCGGACACGGCCATCGTCCGTGATGATCCCGTCCCGGAGCGGGACGTTGAGATCACAACGGACGATGACGCGCTTGCCCTCGAGCGAACCCAGTGAGTCCAGGGTGCGCAGAGTCATGTGTCGGAGCTTAGATGCGCTCGGCGACGTACTCGGTCAGGTCGACGAGACGGTTGGAGTAGCCCCACTCGTTGTCGTACCAGCTGGAGACCTTGACCAGGTTGCCGCTGACGTTGGTCAGCGTCGAGTCGAAGATCGAGGAGTGCGGGTTGTGCACGATGTCGCTCGAGACGATCTGGTCCTCGTTGTACTGCAGGAAGCCGGCGAGGCGACCCTCGGCAGCAGCCTTCTTGTACGCCTCGTTGACCTCGTCGACCGTCAGGTTCTCACGGTCCGTGATCAGCGTCAGGTCGACGATCGAGCCGGTGGGAACCGGAACGCGGTACGACGAGCCGCTCAGCTTGCCCTGGAGCTCCGGGAGCACCTCGCCGATGGCCTTGGCGGCACCGGTGGAGGCGGGGGTGATGTTGATCGCGGCGGCGCGTGCGCGACGGAGGTCGCTGTGCGGGCCGTCCTGCAGGTTCTGGTCAGCGGTGTAGGCGTGCGCCGTCATCATGAAGCCGCGGTCGATGCCGAATGCGTCGTTGAAGACCTGCGCGAGCGGAGCCAGGCAGTTCGTGGTGCACGAAGCGTTGGAGATGATGTGATCCGTCTCCGGGTTGTACGTGTCCTCGTTCACGCCCATGACGAACGTGCCGTCGACGCCGGTGCCCGGTGCCGAGATGAGGACCTTCTTCGCGCCTGCATCGATGTGCTTGCGTGCGAGGTCTGCCTTGGTGAAGAAGCCGGTCGACTCGATGACGATTTCGACGCCCAGCTCGCCCCACGGGAGGTTCGCGGGGTCGCGCTCTGCGAATGCCTTGATCTGCTTGCCGTCGACCGTGATGCTGTCGTCGTCGTAGCTGATCTGCGCGTCGAGGACACCGCCCACGGAGTCGTACTTCAGCAGATGGGCAAGGGTCTTGTTGTCGGTGAGGTCGTTGACCGCGACGATCTCGATGTCCGCTCCCTGCGCGAGAGCCGCGCGGAAGTAGTTGCGTCCGATACGGCCGAAGCCGTTGATACCGATCTTGACAGACACTCAGGTCTCCCTGTTTCTCGTGATGCGCTCCGCACGGCATTTCTGGGCGCGGAACGCGGGGGGTTTTTGGCTGAGATGGCGTCCCGACGAGCCAAGCTCGTCGGGACGCGACCCGATTACGACAGTACCAGCAGGCCGTTCGTCTGCTGACGGGCGACCTCGAGGCGCTGGGCGACGTTCTCCCAGTTCGCGATGTTCCACGCGGCCTTCACGTAGTCGGCCTTGACGTTCAGGTAGTCGAGGTAGAACGCGTGCTCCCACATGTCCAGCTGGAACAGCGGGATCGTGCCCTGCGCCGTGTTCGACTGCTGGTCGAACAGCTGCTGGATGATCAGTCGCGAGCCGATCGAGTCCCAGCTGAGGACGGCCCAGCCGGAGCCCTGGATGCCGGTGGCTGCAGCGGTGAAGTGCGCCTGGAACTTCGCGAAGGAGCCGAAGTACTCGTCGATCGCGGCCTTCAGCTCGCCCTCGGGCTCGCCTCCGCCGTTCGGGGACAGGTTGGTCCAGAAGATGGAGTGGTTGACGTGACCGCCGAGGTTGAACGCGAGGTCCTTCTCGAGCTTGTTGACGTTCGCCAGGTTGCCGCTGTCGCGCGCCTCAGCGAGCTGCTCGAGCGCGGTGTTGGCGCCGGCGACGTAGGTCGCGTGGTGCTTGTCATGGTGCAGCTCCATGATCTTGCCGCTGATGTGCGGCTCCAGGGCTGCGAAGTCGTAGGGAAGGTCGGGGAGCGTGTAAATCGCCATGTCGCTTTCATCCAATCCGCGCCGCGCCGCGGCGCTTGCCGATCCTCCGCGCCACCGATGTGCGACGCAGAGCGGACTTAACTCATCCTAGTGACGACAACGCATCGAGGCACCCGAACCTTCCCCCATATGACGCCGGAAGCCGACCCCCACAGGGGTCGGCTTCCATGACGTTCGCGGCAGGTCAGACGTCGAGACCGGCGGGGACGGCTGCCTCGGTTCCGGGGATTCCCTCGTGCTGAGCGCGCTTGTCGGCCATCGCCAGCAGGCGTCGGATGCGGCCGGCGACGGCGTCCTTCGTGAGCGGCGGGTCGGCGTGGTGCCCGAGCTCGTCGAGGCTCGCGTCGCGATGTGCGAGGCGGAGCTCGCCGGCCACGCGGAGGTGATCAGGGACCTCGTCTGCGAGGATCTCGAGCGCGCGCTCGACGCGGGCGCATGCGGCGACGGCGGCCTGAGCCGAGCGGCGCAGGTTCGCGTCGTCGAAGTTGACGAGGCGGTTGACGCCGGCGCGAACCTCGCGGCGCTGGCGCAGCTCCTCCCACGCGATGGCGGTCTTGTGCGCCCCCATCTCGGCGAGCACCGTGCGGATCGCCTCGCCCTCGCGCACGACGACGCGCGGCATGCCCCGAACCTCGCGGGCCTTCGCCGCGACGCCGAGCCGGTGCGCGGCGCCGACGAGCGCCATGGCTGCTTCCGACGAGGGGCACACGACCTCGAGCATGGCGGAGCGTCCTGGCTCGCTGAGCGTTCCGGCGGCGAGGAACGCTCCCCGCCAGAGACCGGCGATCTCCGCACGCGAGCCGGTGGTGAGACGGTTGGGCAGACCGCGGACGGGGCGACGACGCTGGTCGAGCAGTCCGGTCTGGCGCGCGAGGGTCTCCCCCGCGCCGATCACGCGGACAGCCCAGCGGGCGCCCTCGTTGGCGGTGCTCGACTGCACCTGAGCGATCTCCGGACGCACGCCGTAGATCTCGGCGAGGTCACGTGCGACGCGGCGAGCCAGTGTCTCGGCATCGACTTCTGCTTCCACGGCCACCCGACCCGCGATGGAGTGCAATCCACCGGCGAACCGGAGGATGGCAGTCACCTCGGCGACTCGCACTGTGGGGGGTGCGTTGCGGATGCTGACGAGCTCAGCCTTGACGTCGGTGGTTAGTGCCACGACACTCCTTCTGCGTTCACGCGCCGGGTCGCGGCGCAAACCTCCAGCCTACTCGGCCGGTGGCCTGCTCACTCCCGCCCGAGGTCCCGATGACGGACGTTGACCGCGACACCGGGGATCGCGGACAGCCTACGCGCGAGCTCCTCGGACATCGCCACGGAGCGGTGCTTGCCGCCGGTGCATCCGATCGCGACGGTCGAGTGGCTCTTGTTCTCGCGTTGGTATCCCTCGAGCACAGGGACGAGCGCCGCGGAGTATGCCTCGAGGAACTCGCCTGCCCCCTCCCTGGAGAGCACGTAGTCGCGGACGGCCTCGTCCTGGCCGGTGAGTCCTCTGAGCTCCTCGTTCCAGAACGGGTTCGGCAGGAAGCGCATGTCTGCGACCAGATCGACGTCGGTGGGAAGCCCGTACTTGAACCCGAAGCTCAGCAGCGTCACGCGGTGTCTCGCCTCGCCCTCTTCGGAGAACAGGTCGGAGACCTTGGTCGCGAGCTGGTGGATGTTCAGCGACGAGGTGTCGATCACCATGTCGGCAGCCTCGCGGATCGGCGCGAGCCGGTTGCGCTCGGTGCGGATGCCATCGAGCAGCGTGCCGTCGCCCTGCAGCGGGTGCGGACGCCGCACCGACTCGAAGCGCCGTACCAGCACGTCGTCGGCAGAGTCGAGGAACAGCACGCGGAGCGAGCCACGGGAGCGCAGCGCCCTCGCCACCTCTGGGAAGTCGTCGAAGAGGTTCCTGCCCCTGATGTCGACGACCGCAGCGACCTTGGGCAACGCGTCGCCACCCATGTCGGTGAGTTCGAGAAGTGGCCTGAGGATCTGCGGCGGGAGGTTGTCCACCACATACCAGCCGAGGTCTTCCAGCGCGTTGGCGACAGTGGTCCGACCTGCCCCGGACATACCGGTGACAATGAGGAACTGGCCCTTGTCGCTGCTGTCAGTCATGGATTTCCTGCTCCTTCTCCCCCTCCGGCCACCAGCCTATCGAGTGGAGAGATGCGCGTGGATGTTCTGTGCCAGCACAGGACCGATCCCCTGGACCTCCTCGATCTCGCCGGGCTGCGCAGAACGCAGCGCAGTGACGGATCCGAAGTGCTTCAGCAGCACCTTGATGCGTGATGCGCCGAGCCCTGGGACCTCTTCCAGCACGGTCGTGATGTCGTTGCGGCGGCGCTTGCGCTGGTGCGTGATCGCGAAGCGGTGTGCCTCGTCACGCAGCCGCTGCAGCAGGTAGAGCGACTCGCTCGTGCGAGGCAGGATCACCGGGAAGTCCTCCCCAGGCAGCCAGATCTCCTCGAGGCGCTTGGCGATGCCGCAGACAGCGATCTCGGAGTGTCCGGCATCTTGGAGCGCGCGGGCGGCGGCCTCCACCTGCGGCTTGCCACCATCGACCAGGAGCAGCTGCGGCGGGTACGCGAACCGCGGCTTGCGCTTGACCGTGCTCTCCACCACCACGTCCGCCGTGACGTCGACGATCACGCCGTCGGGGGTCAGCGCCGCGTTCTCGACCAGCACTGCGTCGGTGGACGATGCGTCAGGCACCCCCGAGTCGGGGACGACCGCAGCATCCGAGACCACGATGGGTTCCGGGCGGTCGAGGTAGGCGAGCCGACGGCGCAGTACCTGATACATCGAGTCGGTGTCATCGGTCGTCTCGGCGATGTTGAACGAGCGGTACTGGTCTTTGCGGGGCAGCCCGTCTTCGAACACGACCATCGAGGCGACCACGTTCGTGCCGCCGAGGTGCGAGATGTCGAAGCATTCGATGCGCAGCGGTGCCTCGTCCATGCCGAGTGCGTCCTGCAGGTCGGTGAGCGCCTGCGTGCGAGCGACGTAGTCGCTGGTGCGGCGAGTCTTGTAGCGGATCAACGCCTGCTGCGCGTTCAGGGTCGCCGTGCGCATGAGATCTGCTCGCTGTCCGCGTTGCGCGACGGCGAGCTCGACCTTCTTCCCGCGTCGTTCACGGAGCCAGGCTTCGAGGTCCGCTGCGTCGTCCGGCATCGTGGGCACCAGGATGCGGCGCGGCACGTCCTGCGCCTCGCCGTACGCCCGCTGCAGCACTTGATCGACGAGCTCACCAGGGGTGATGTCGATCTCCTTCTCGATCGTGAGGGCTCGTACACCTCGCACACGGCCGCCACGGATCACGAAGTGCTGCACGGTCGCAGCCAGCTCGTCCTCGGCGATGCCGAAGAGATCAGCGTCCTCGTCATGAGCGAGCACGAGGGCGCTCTTGCCGAGCACGGCATCGATCGCGGACAGCTTGTCACGGTACTTCGCGGCCGCCTCGTAGTCCATCGCCGCGGATGCCGCCTGCATCCGCTTCGTGAGGTCATGCTTGAACCGCTCGTCTCCGCCGGCCATGAATGCGACGAAGTCGTTCACCATCGCCCGGTGCTCTTCGATGGTCACCGTCATCGAGCAGGGGCCGCCGCACTTGCCGATCTGTCCGGGGAAACACGGCCGCCCGGTCTGCATCGCGCGCTTGTAGCTGGCGTCGCTGCAGGTGCGGATCGGAAACGCCTTCACCATCAGGTCGATGGTCTCGTGCACGGCCCATACCTTCGGGTACGGACCGAAGTATCGCGCGCCCGGGATCTTGTGGTTGCGCGTCACGATCACGCGTGGCGCCTCGTCGCCGAGCGTCACCGCCATGAACGGGTAGGACTTGTCGTCCTTGTACCGCACGTTGAAGGGCGGATCGAACTCCTTGATCCACATGTACTCCAGCTGCAGGGAGTCGACGTCGGTGGGCACGACCGTCCACTCCACGGAGGAGGCGGTCGTGACCATGCGACGGGTTCGCTCGTGCAGCGTGCGCAGCGGCGCGAAATAGTTCGACAGGCGCTGACGGAGGTTCTTCGCCTTTCCCACGTACAGCACACGCCCGGAGGCATCACGGAACCGGTACACGCCTGGGTTCGTGGGGATCTCCCCCGGCCTCGGCTTGTACGCGAGCACGTCGGCCATCAACTGGCCTTCCGTGCAGCGCGCCCTTCGCCGAGGATCTCCGCGAGGAACTGACCGGTGTGGCTCTCCTCGACGCGTGCGATCTGCTCCGGCGTGCCGGTGGCGAGGATCTGGCCGCCGCCGGATCCGCCCTCCGGCCCCAGGTCGATGACCCAGTCCGCGGACTTGATCACGTCGAGGTTGTGCTCGATGACGATCACCGTGTTGCCCTTGTCGACGAGACCGTTCAGCACTTCGAGGAGCTTTCGGACGTCTTCGAAGTGCAGACCGGTGGTCGGCTCGTCGAGCACGTAGATGCTGCGACCGTTGCTGCGGCGCTGGAGCTCGGTGGCGAGCTTCACTCGCTGCGCCTCACCGCCGGAGAGCGTCGTCGCCGACTGGCCGAGCCGCACGTATCCGAGGCCGACGTCGACCAGCGTCTTCATGTAGCGGTGGATCGCCTGAATCGGCTCGAAGAACTCAGCTGCCTCTTCGATCGGCATCTCGAGCACCTCGGCGATGTTCTTGCCCTTGTAGTGCACCGAAAGCGTGTCGCGGTTGTAGCGCTTGCCGTGGCAGACCTCGCAGTCGACGTACACATCAGGCAGGAAGTTCATCTCGATCTTGATCGTGCCGTCACCGGAGCATGCCTCGCAGCGGCCTCCCTTGACGTTGAAGCTGAACCGTCCGGGCTGGTAGCCACGCACCTTCGCCTCCGGCGTCTCGCTGAACAGCGAGCGGATGCGGTCGAAGACTCCGGTGTACGTCGCCGGGTTGGACCGAGGCGTGCGGCCGATCGGCGCCTGGTCGACGTGCACGACCTTGTCGAGGTTGTCGAGCCCGGTCACGCGCGTGTGCTTGCCGGGGACGGTGCGCGCACCGTTGAGCCGCGATGCGAGCACCTGGTACAGGATGTCGTTCACGAGCGATGACTTGCCCGAGCCGCTGACTCCGGTGACGGCGGTCAGCACGCCGAGTGGGAAGTCAGCCGTCACGTTCTGCAGGTTGTTGGCGCGGGCGCCGACGACGCTGAGCAACCGCTTCCGGTCGATCTTGCGACGCTTCTTCGGCATCGGGATCTCGCGGCGTCCCGACAGGTACTCGCCGGTCATCGACGCGCTGTCATCCAGGAGGGCCGAGTACGGGCCCGAGTGCACGACCTCGCCACCGTTGACGCCGGCGCCGGGCCCGATGTCGACGACCCAGTCGGCGGCCTCGATGGTCTCCTCGTCGTGCTCGACGACGATCAGTGTGTTGCCGAGATCGCGCAGCTTGATGAGCGTGTCGATCAGTCGACGGTTGTCGCGCTGGTGCAGACCGATCGACGGCTCGTCGAGTACGTAGAGCACGCCGGTGAGGCCCGACCCGATCTGCGTCGCGAGCCGGATGCGCTGCGCCTCGCCGCCCGAGAGCGAGCCCGCTGAACGGCTGAGGTCGAGGTACGACAGGCCGACCTGCAGCAGGAAGTCGAGTCGCAGGCGGATCTCGCGGAGCACCTGCGCGGCGATCTGCGCCTCTCGGTCGGTGAGACGGAGCTTCTCCATGAACTCTCGCGCGTCGGCGAGGCTCAGGTGCGAGACCTCTGCGATGGAGTGTCCGTGCACCTGCACTGCGAGGACCTCGGGCTTGAGGCGGTCGCCGTTGCACACCGGGCACGGGACCTCGCGGAGGTACTCGCCCCAGCGGCCACGCTGCGTGTCCGACTCGGCCTGCAGGTACTGGCGCTCGATGTACGGCACGACACCCTCGAAGCCGGAGGCGTAGCGCATCTCGCGGCCGTAGCGGTTCTTCCACTTGACGGTGACCTTGTAGTTCTCGCCGCGAAGAACGGCGTCCTGCACATCGGAGTGCAGCTTCTTCCACGGGGTGTCGAGCGAGAAGTCGAGATCGCGTGACAGTCCCTCGAGCAGCCGCTCGTAGTACTGGAACAGTCCCTTGCCCTGCGTGGTCCACGGGATGATGACGCCCTCGCGGATCGAGAGATCTTCGTCGCCGAGCATCAGATCGACGTCGACAGACATGCGGGTGCCGAGGCCCGAGCACGCGGGGCACGCGCCGAACGGAGCGTTGAACGAGAACGTACGCGGCTCGATCTCGGTGAGCGTGAGCGCGTGCCCGTTGGGGCAGGCGAGCTTCTCGGAGAACGTCTGCCACGCGTCGTCGCCGTCTCCGTCGACGTAGTTGATCTGCACCACACCACCCGCGAGGCCGAGCGCGGTCTCGACCGAGTCGGTGACGCGGCCGAGGATGTCGTCGGAGGCGACGAGACGGTCGACCACGACGGCGATGTCGTGCTTGTAGCTCTTCTTCAGCGTCGGCGGCTCGGCCAACTGGATGAGGTCGCCGTCGACGATGGCGCGCGAGTAGCCCTTCGCTCCGAGCTCGCGGAACAGGTCGACGAACTCGCCCTTCTTCTGCGACACGATGGGCGCGACGACCTGGTAGCGGGTTCGCTCGGGCAGTTCCATCAACTGGTCGGCGATCTGCTGCACCGTCTGACGCTGGATCCGCTCGCCGCACTCGGGGCAGTGCGGGATGCCGATGCGCGCCCAGAGCAGACGCATGTAGTCGTAGATCTCGGTGATGGTGCCGACGGTCGACCGCGGGTTGCGGTTCGTGGACTTCTGGTCGATCGAGACCGCGGGGCTCAGGCCTTCGATGAAGTCGACATCAGGACGGTCGACCTGGCCGAGGAACTGGCGCGCATACGCGCTCAGCGATTCGACGTAGCGACGCTGCCCTTCGGCGAAGATCGTGTCGAATGCGAGACTCGACTTTCCCGAACCGGACAGGCCGGTGAACACGACGAGCGAGTCGCGCGGAATGTCGATGTCGACGTTCTTCAAATTGTGAACGCGGGCACCACGAACACTGAGTTTTCCTGGGGTGACGACGGGGACGATAGGCACCGCACAAGTCTACGAGGGGCCACCGACATTGGGGCCGCCCCTGCCTGGGAGCCTCAGCCGAGCTCGACCCGACGACCCACGAACGGGCCGAGTCCGTCGCGGAGCGCGGATATCTCGTCGACGTCCATCCCGACCGCTGACATGACCTGTCGAGGAACATCCATCGCCCGCTCGCGCAGCGTACGACCTGCGGATGTCAAGGTGATGTCGAGCCTGCGCTCGTCCTCGCTGCTGCGCTGGCGAGCGATCAATCCTTCGACCTCGAGCCGCTTCACGAGCGGCGATGCCGTGGCCGGCTCGAGCGCGAGCTCCGCCGCGAGATCATTCAAGGTGCGGGGGTCCCGCTCCCAGAGCGCCAGCATCACCAGGTACTGCGGGTGGGTCAGGCCGAGCGGCTCGAGGATCGGCCGGTAGATCGCGACGACGTTGCGCGCCGCGGTCACGAGCGCGAAGCAGAGCTGGTTCTCCAGACGGAGGAGATCATCGGATGCCGTCACGATGGCAACTATACATTGACACTAATCATTAGTACACTAATGAACATGTCCAAGGATCACACTCGTCCCCCGCTTCGCGACCGCATCCGTGATGCCGGCGGGTTGTACGCCTGGGTGAACACGAACCTGATCCGCCTCGCGGGCCCAGCATCCGTCGGCCCTTACGAGAAGACGCCGCCGCCCACTCCGGCCGAACGCGCAGAGCGTGCCTGCCCGCTGTGCGGCGCGCCCATGAGCGAGCACGAGATCGATCGTTCAGGGCCGAAGCCTCTGATGCACTGCCCCTGAGTCCTTCGGAGGGCAACACTCTGCATGCGCAACGCACGAATCAGTGCAGCAGTGGGGAATCCTCCCGAGCGATGTCGAGCCACTCCATCAAGAGCTCGTCATCGGCGGTCGCCTCGGGCGACACATCGAGCCATCCGGTGCCCATGGTACGTGGTCCCATCACCGCGGTCGCGACCCCTGGTCGCGTGACCAGTGCCGCGCCGTTCTCCTCCAGCACCCGGACGAGAAGCACGCCACCGGAGCGCGCACCGACCAGGATGTGCCCGTCGATGAGGAACGCACGCGTTCCGAACATGCGCTTCTCCTCGACATCGTCACCGACGCCGAGGAGCGCCCGCACACGGTCGGCGAGCTCCTCCCCCGATGCGTCCATCTCCGCTGCCTCTCGTCCTCGACTCAGGCGTGCCCTGCGCGCTCCATGGCTCGCAGTTCCTTCTTCATGTCCTGCACCTCGTCACGCAGACGCCCGGCAAGTTCGAACTTCAGCTCTGCGGCCGCAGCGAGCATCTGGTCGGAGAGATCCTGGATCGTCGCCTCCAGCTGCTGGGCGCCTTCCGCAGCGATACCGGTGCGGCGCAGATTGGGCGTCGGCGACTTGCCCTTGCCCGTCGCGCGTCCGCGACCGGCGAGCATGTCGGCCGTGTCGGCGCCTTCGCGCGCGAGCACCTCGGTGATGTCCGCGATGCGCTTGCGCAGCGGTGTCGGGTCGATGCCGTGCTCGAGGTTGTAGGCGACCTGCTTCTCACGGCGACGGTCGGTCTCGTCGATCGCCTTCGCCATCGAGTCGGTCATCTTGTCGGCGTACATGTGCACTTCGCCCGAGACGTTTCGGGCCGCACGACCGATGGTCTGGATCAGCGACGTACCGGAGCGCAGGAAGCCCTCCTTGTCGGCATCAAGGATCGCCACCAGCGACACCTCAGGCAGGTCGAGCCCTTCGCGGAGCAGGTTGATGCCCACCAGCACGTCGTACACGCCCGCACGCAGCTCGCTGAGCAGCTCGACGCGGCGCAGCGTGTCGACGTCGGAATGCAGGTAGCGCACGCGCACACCGTGCTCGCCGAGGAAGTCGGTGAGCTCCTCTGACATCTTCTTGGTCAGCGTCGTCACGAGCACGCGCTCGTCACGCTCGACGCGGATCCGGATCTCCTCGAGCAGATCGTCGATCTGCCCCTTCGACGGCTTGACGATGATCTGCGGGTCGACGAGCCCCGTCGGACGGATGATCTGCTCGACGATGCCGTCAGCGATGCCCATCTCGTACTTGCCCGGCGTCGCCGAGAGGTAGACCGTCTGACCGATGCGGTTCTTGAACTCGTCCCAGCGCAACGGACGGTTGTCCATCGCGCTCGGCAGGCGGAACCCGTGATCGACCAGCGTGCGCTTGCGCGATGCATCGCCCTCGTACATGGCCCCGATCTGCGGCACGGTCACGTGCGACTCGTCGATCACGAGCAGGAAGTCGTCGGGGAAGAAGTCCAACAGCGTGTGCGGTGGCTCACCGGGCATCCGCCCGTCCATGTGGCGCGAGTAGTTCTCGATGCCGGAGCAGAAACCGAGTTGCTGGAGCATCTCGAGGTCGAAGGTCGTGCGCATGCGCAGTCGCTGCGCCTCGAGGAGCTTTCCCTGGCGCTCGAACTCGGCGAGGCGTTCCTCGAGCTCGTGCTCGATCGTGCCGATCGAGCGCTGGATGACGTCGGTGCCGGCCACGTAGTGCGAAGCGGGGAAGATCGGCACGGCGTCGAGCTTCTCGATCACCTCGCCGGTGAGCGGGTGCAGCGAATACAGCGCCTCGATCTCGTCGCCGAAGAGCTCGATGCGGATCGCGTGCTCTTCGTACACCGGGATGATCTCGATCGTGTCTCCCCGCACCCGGAAGTTGCCTCGGGAGAAG
The DNA here is from genome assembly GCF_000956525.1 of Microbacterium oxydans. Classification (GTDB taxonomy): domain Bacteria; phylum Actinomycetota; class Actinomycetes; order Actinomycetales; family Microbacteriaceae; genus Microbacterium; species Microbacterium oxydans_A. The sequence goes on along the minus strand of NZ_JYIW01000026.1, from coordinate 125,459 downwards.
TCGACATCGTTGCGGTTGTACTGCATCGCGATGAACTGGCGGATCAGCGCATCGCGGTCGTACCGCTCCCCCACCTGCAGCGCCACCATCGCGCGCAGGTACTCCTCGGGAGCGCCGAGACCGTAGATGCAGGACACCGTCGAGACGACCACCACGTCGCGCCGGCTGAGCAGCGAGTTCGTCGTCGAGTGGCGGAGTCGTTCGACCTCGGAGTTGATCGAGGAGTCCTTCTCGATGAAGGTGTCCGTCTGCGGAACGTATGCCTCTGGCTGGTAGTAGTCGTAGTACGAGACGAAGTACTCGATCGCGTTGTTCGGCATCAGCTCGCGGAACTCGTTCGCCAGCTGAGCGGCGAGCGTCTTGTTGTGCGCGAGCACGAGCGTCGGGCGTTGCACCTGCTCGACGAGCCATGCGGTCGTCGCGGACTTTCCGGTACCTGTGGCACCGAGCAGCACGACGTCTGTCTCGCCTGCGTTGATACGCGCCGCGAGGTCGGCGATCGCCTGCGGCTGGTCGCCGGCCGGAGCGTATTCGCTGATGACCTCGAAAGGGCGGACACTGCGCGTGGGTTGCATACTTCCAGCGTAGGCCGCACCTCCGACATCGGGGCCGGTTGCATGTCACGCCGTCGTCGAGGGCGTCCCGCATTCCCCGTGGCTCGCGGAACAGCATCCCCAGCAGACTCTCCCCCGGCGCGTCCCCACGCCCGGGATCAAGCGGAACCAGCACTCCCCCCACCTAGAGTGAGAGCGTGATCGAGTTCGTCGTCGGCTCCAGCCTCGCGGCAGCCGCAGGCCTGAACGCCTGGATGCCGCTGTTCCTGCTCGGACTCGCAGACCGGCTGTTACCTGCGGTCGAGCTGCCCGGGGGCTGGGCGTGGCTGTCCAGCGACATCACCCTGTGGATCATCGGCGCGCTGCTGCTCCTCGAGATCGTCGCCGACAAGGTGCCGGCACTCGATTCGGTGAACGACATCGCGCAGAGTGTCATCCGCCCCGCCGCCGGTGGCATCGCCTTCGGCGCGGGTGCCGGCGCGCAGACCGTCGCCGACCCCGGGTCGTTCTTCACCGACGGTTCGTGGGTTCCCGTCGTCTCCGGCATCCTGATCGCGCTGGCCGTTCACGTCGTGAAGGCGACGGCGCGCGTCGCCGCGAACGCGACCACCGGTGGTCTCGCGGCGCCGGTCCTGAGCACGGCAGAGGACGGAGCGTCGTTCCTGCTCGCGGCCGCGGCCATCATCGTGCCGGTCGTCGCCGGCATCCTGCTGATCGGACTCGTCGTCGTCGCGGTCGTGCTGCTTCGACGGCGCGCGCACCGTCGTCGCGCGAAGGCTCAGTCGGCCGGAGGTACCCAGACATAGGGCGTCGTCGTCGAGACTTTGATGAGCCCCGATCGCTCCAGGATCGGCCGGGAGAACTCGGTCGAGTCCGAGTGCAGGTAGCGCTTGCCACGAGCCAACGCAGAACGCGCCCGCTCCGCCGTGAGTGCGCGGTAGATCCCGCGTCCGCGCCAGTCCGGCAGCGTCGCGCCGCCCCACAGCCCTGCGAACTCGGTGCCGGCGACCGGCTCGAGGCGCCCAGCACTCACGATGCGACCCTCTGCCTCTGCGATCCAGAGCTCCACATCGTCATCCGTTCGCAGCCGCTGCGTGGTCGTCTCCGCGCGCACCTGCCAGTGCGGATCGCCGAACACCGCGCCCTGCATCTCCTCCATCGCCCAGACGTCCGCGTCAGTGCGGGCGCGGCGGATCCGGATGCCTTCTGGTACCGCGACCTCCTGAGCCAGCGACGCCGCCTCGCCGATCATGATCGACTCCGTGTCCTCGGCGACGAACCCACGTGCGGTGAGCGCCTCGACCAGCCCTGGCGCGCGGTCATGACCTCGGGTCTTCCACTCGACCTCCACGATGCCGTCCTGCGCAGCGAAGTACTCGACCGCCATCTCGACGAGCGCAGCGATCTGCGCGGCATCCGCGTCCTGCAGGTCTGCGTAGCTGACGAACCCCCGACCGCCGGAGAACACGGCCATGCGCAACGGGCCGCTCACTGTGGTCGACAGCGCCTGCGCGGTTTCCGTATCAGTGCGCAGCTGTTCGTCGTATGCCGCGAGGAGGGGGTGGGTCATTCCCCCACTCTTCCAGAGGCCGCTGCTCAGACGCGCCCCGTGCCGGCAGATCGCAGCCCGACGACGGCTATCGTGACCGCCGCGGCGCACATGATCGTGATCAGAATGACGAACCACAGCCAGCTCACGCCCCCGAAGACGAGTCCCAGAGCCCATCCGAACAGACTCGACCCCGCGTAATAGCCGAAGTAGTAGAGCGACGATGCCTGTGCCCTGGTCTCCGGCGCTGACGCGACGGGCGCCCAGCCGGAGGCGATCGCGTGCGCCCCGAAGAACCCGGCCGTGAACAGGATGAGTCCGACCAGCACGACGGCGATCTGCGGCACGAGCATCAGGAGCGCCCCGGAAGCCATGATCAGCGTGGATCCGATCATGACCGGATATCGCCCGTGCCGCGATGCCAATCCCCCGGCCCAGGGTGACGACACCGTGCCTGCGAGGTAGGCCACGAACAGCAGTGTGACGAGCCAGGCAGGCAAGAGGAACGGCGGAGCCGAGAGGTGGAAGCCCAGGTAGTTGAACATCGCGACGAATGCGCCCATCAGAAGAAAGCCCTGGGCGTAGACGGCGAGCAGCGTGGTCGAGCGCAGCGGGAGGAGCAGCCTGCTCCACACCGGCCCACTGCTCTCGGAGCGGAGCCGGTGCGGCACGAAGCCCTGCGACTTCGGGGTCAGCCACAGGAAGAGCGCTGCGGCCAGGGCGCAGGCGATCGCGACCGCCCAGACGCCGGTGCGCCACCCGGCGATCTCGCCGATGACGCCGGCCACGACCCGGCCGAACAGTCCGCCGACCGTGGTGCCTGCGATGTAGCTCCCCGCGGCCGCAGCGGCGTACCTCGGGCGCACCTCTTCGCTCAGATAGGCGAGCGCGACGGCCGGCACGGCGCCGAGCGCGACGCCCTCAGCAGCGCGCAGCACGAGGAGCAGCGGGATGCCGGTGCTCAGCGGCGCACACAGCCCGAGCAGCGTGGCCGCGATCACGCCGATCGCCATCGCAGGGATGCGTCCGATACGGTCGGCGACGATCGACCACGGGATCACGGCCGCGGCGAGTCCGAGCGTCGCGGCGGAGACACTGAGCGCGGCGGTGGCCGGCGAGATCCGGAGGTCGACGGAGATCTGCGGCAGCAGCGCCTGTGTGGAGTACAGCTGCGCGAAGGTCGCGACGCCTGCGAAGAACAGACCGGCGATCAGGCGACGGTAGCTGCCGGAACCCGGTGCATGGCCGGTGAAGGGCTCGGCGGTCACCGCGGGCGGATCCGCTCCCAGAGCGCGTCGGTCTGCGTGCGCGTCTCGGCGATCGTGCCGGCGGTGTCGATCACCACATCCGCGATCGCAAGTCGTTGCTCGTCGGACACCTGCGCTGCGATGCGAGCATCGGCAGCCTGCGCATCCATCCCGCGGATCTCGATCAGCCGCCGGCGCCGTTCGGGTTGAGGCGCGTGGGCGACGACGATCATGTCCCACGGGTCGTCGACGCGCGCCTCCACGAGCAGCGGGACGTCATAGATCACGACGGCTCCCGGGTCAGCAGAGCGAGCTTCCTCGAACCGGCGCTGCGACTCGGCTCGCACAGCCGGGTGCACGATGGCGTTGAGTCGCGCGAGGCGCTCGGGGTCGCCGAAGACGGCAGCGCCGAGGGCTGCACGGTCGAGCGCACCGTCCGCGGTGATGAGACCGGTTCCGAACTCCTCGGCGATGCGCTGCAGCACGGGTGAGCCTGGCGATTGGACGTCTCTGACGATCTGGTCCGCGTCGACGATGACGGCTCCGTGCTCGGCGAGACGCCGCGCGATGGTCGACTTCCCCGACGCGATGCCGCCGGTGAGTGCGATGAGAGGCATGCAGCAAGTCTAGGGACGGAACGCGAAACGGGCCGCCACCCGAAGGTGACGGCCCGTTCCAGAGCGTGATGCTTAAGCGTTGCCGCCCGACAGCTTCTCGCGGAGAGCCGCGAGTGCCTCGTCGTCAGCCAGCGTGCCCGCGCCTGCGGCCTCGCTGGTGAAGGACTGGCCGCCGCCGAAGTCCTCGCCGGCTGCTGCTTCTGCTTCGGCCGCCTTGGTGACCTGAGCCTTGTGAGCCTCCCAGCGAGCCTGGGCTGCAGCGTACTCCTGCTCCCATGCCTCGCGCTGAGCGTCGAAGCCGTCCTTCCAAGCACCGGTCTCGGCGTCGAAGCCCTCCGGGTACTTGTACTCGCCGTTCTCGTCGTACTCCGCGACCATGCCGTAGAGGGCCGGGTCGAACTCGGTGCCGTTGGGGTCGACCGACTCGTTGGCCTGCTTGAGCGACAGCGAGATGCGGCGACGCTCCAGGTCGATGTCGATGACCTTGACGAAGACCTCTTCGCCGACGGAGACGACCTGCTCGGCCAGCTCGACGTGCTTGCTGGAGAGCTCGGAGATGTGGACGAGGCCCTCGATGCCGTCTGCGACGCGGACGAACGCACCGAACGGAACGAGCTTCGTGACCTTACCCGGCGTGACCTGTCCGATCGCGTGGGTACGGGCGAAGACCTGCCACGGGTCCTCCTGCGTCGCCTTCAGCGACAGGGAGACGCGCTCGCGGTCCAGGTCGACCTCGAGGATCTCGACGGTGACCTCCTGGCCAACCTCGACGACCTCGGAGGCGTGCTCGATGTGCTTCCAGGACAGCTCGGAGACGTGCACGAGGCCGTCCACGCCGCCCAGGTCGACGAACGCACCGAAGTTGACGATCGACGAGACGACACCCTTGCGGACCTGACCCTTGTGCAGGTTGTTCAGGAACGTGGTGCGCGACTCCGACTGCGTCTGCTCGAGCAGCGCGCGGCGGCTCAGCACGACGTTGTTGCGGTTCTTGTCGAGCTCGAGGATCTTCGCTTCGATCTCCTGGCCGAGGTACGGCGTGAGGTCACGGACGCGGCGCAGCTCGATGAGCGAGGCCGGAAGGAAGCCACGGAGGCCGATGTCGACGATGAGGCCACCCTTGACGACCTCGATGACGGTGCCGGTGACGACGCCGTCGTTCTCCTTGATCTTCTCGACGTCTCCCCAGGCACGCTCGTACTGAGCACGCTTCTTGGAGAGGATCAGACGGCCTTCCTTGTCCTCCTTCTGGAGAACGAGGGCCTCGACCAGGTCACCGACGGCGACGACCTCGTTGGGGTCGACGTCGTGCTTAATCGAAAGCTCGCGCGAGGGGATGACACCCTCGGTCTTGTATCCGACATCGAGGAGGACCTCATCGCGGTCGATCTTGACGATCGTACCTTCGATGATGTCGCCGTCGTTGAAGAACTTCAGGGTCTTCTCGACCGCGGCCAGGAAGTCCTCAGCAGATCCGATGTCGTTGATGGCGACCTGCTTGGTGGCCGGGGCGGTCGTTGCGGTAGTCATGTAGTGGGTTGTCCTTGTTGAATGGGAACTCAGGCTGGAAGCAACGGCCGCGCACGACCGACAACTTGCTCGTCAGCGAATGGATTGGTTTTCTCGTCACGAGCGCATGCAAGTGCACGCCACGAGTGACACTTCAGATTATCAGAAGATCGGATGCGGGTGTGCGTCGTGTCACGATCGGACACCTGTGGATAACTCCGGCGCCCGCGCGTGCGATCTGGTTACCGTATCCGGATGACTTCCAGCAGGCCATTTCGCCCTCTCATCCTGTGCACTCTCACCTTCGCCGCCTCGACGCTCCTCGGATGCTCCCCCACGCCGGCACCGACGCCGAGTCCGACACCGGCGTTCGCGTCCGAGGATGAGGCGTTCGCTGCGGCGGAGGAGACGTACCGGGCGTACAACGATGCTCTGAACGCAGTCGACATCGCAGATCCGACGTCCTTCGAGACGATCTATGCGTTTTCAAGCGGGAGTTTCCAGCGAGCGGACAAGGAGAACTTCTCGCGGATGCATGCGGAAGGTCAGACCATTGCCGGCGACGCGGTCGTCCTTGACTTCACAGGACGGCGCGCGGACACCCAAACCGGCACCGTGAAAGCCCTGGCTTGCTTAGACGTAGGCGACGTTCAGGTTCTGAACGTCGAGGGCGCGTCGGTAGTCAACCCCGATCGACCAGACGTGTACGCGATCGACCTTGAGTTTATTGACCTGAATGGTTCCCTTCTTATCGATGCATCGAATCGCGCTGAGGACGAAGCATGCGCCGGATACTGATCCTCTTGCTTGCGCTTGACGGGCTCGTCAGTCTTGCGACTCACGGCGGAGACGGCGGTAGTGACTTCCTCATTGGAACGGACGGCGCAACCGTCGCTGTCTCGGGTAGCAGGCAGGCGCCTGATAGCCAGCCCACGACGCGGTCCGGCGTTTCCGATCAAGGCGACGAGAACCCGCGATCGGCGGAGGAGACCGAGTTCGACGAATGCCTGAACGGCTGGGACAGCGCGCGCCGTTGCTTCCGCCCGAAGTTCGAACGAGATGCGCCACCTTCCGCGCCGCCAGGGATTCCGGCGATCGCCATGACCGACCTCGCCGCCTTCGCGCCCGACGCCGTGACGACCGTGGGCGAACCTGGCAACCTCGGCGTCGCCGGCATGCCGACGAATTTCGTGGCCGCGGCCTCCACCCGCACGCAGACCGGCGCGCTCTTCGGCATCCCGCTCATGGTGCGATTCACCCCGTCCGGATACGACTTCCACTACGGCGACGGGTCCTCCGCGAGTACACGCACGGGCGGTCAGACCTGGGCCGCGCTGGGTCAGGCGCAGTTCACGCCGACGTCCACCAGCCACGTCTACCGGCAGCGCGGTGCCTACCTCGCCGACGTCGATGTCCGGTACACCGCCGAGATCGATCTCGGCGATGGCTGGTTCCCTGTTGCAGGCGAGCTCACGACCGACGGGCCCGTGAGCCGGATCCGGATCTTCGAGGCGCACACCGCGCTCGTCGCGCACACCTGCGCAGCGCGTCCGTCATCACCAGGCTGCTGAGGCGCTCAACGTGCGACCTGGAGGATGATCGGCTGGCCGACAGCGTCGACGTGATCCGCGAGGACCAACGTCGCATCCGCTTGGACCCCCGCCGCAGACACGAATGTGATCTGCGGTACGAGATCCATCGTGCAGACGGTGTCCGTGTGGCTGTGCAAGGTGACGACGCCCTGCGTGGCATCGAGGGCTTGGAAATCACCCGAGCCGGGCATGCACGTCGACGATCCCCATGTGAGCACTGCCAGTTCGCTGTCGGTGATCCAGGTGGCGGCTGGCACCATCTCCGACATCCGATCCGCCGGCTGCAGCTGTCCCTCAGCGAGACCAGGGAGCGTGAGTTCGCTGCGGTTTCCGTTCGCCTCGGTGACGATGAGATCCACCGGAACCGACGAGTCGAGGCCAGCCGGAAGGCCGACGTATGTGCCATGGGCGGTCTGCACGCTCGCACAGACGGCATCCTCGTCGTCGACCAGCACGATCTCGATCGACTGATCTCCGGTGATGAAGTCGCCGATGTGCGGCGCGCAGGCGTCGCTCCAGGTCTTCACGGCGATGGACGATGCGTCGAGCCATGCGGCCTGCGGTGCGTACGAAGCGTCCGCGCTCGGAACAGCCGTGGATTCAGGAACGGGAGACCCGCCAGCCGCTGTCGCGCATCCCGCCAACGCGGAGGCGAGAAGCGCTCCGCCGAGCACGAACGAGGAGAGTCTCCGCAGTGATGTCGTCATGCCTCTTGGTGTCGACGGCGAACGGACCGTCTCAAGTTCCCGGCCGCCGCAGACCGCCGCGGCCCTGACCGTGGCGCGCCGGGTCTCGCCGCGTCTGTGGCCGTGACAAACTGTGCCCGTGACCGATCGTCTGATGCTGCTCGACACCGCCAGCCTCTATTTCCGCGCTTTCTACGGCGTGCCCGACAAGGTGACGGCGCCGGACGGCTCTCCGATCAATGCCGCGCGCGGGCTGCTCGACATCATCGCCAAGCTCGTGACGTTGTATGAGCCCACGCACGTGATCGCCTGTTGGGACGACGACTGGCGCCCGCAGTGGCGCGTCGACCTGATCCCGAGCTACAAGGCGCACCGCGTCGTCGAGGTCGTCCCAGCCGGGCCGGATGTCGAAGAGGTCCCCGATCCGCTCGAGGCCCAGATACCGCTCATCCGCGAGACGCTCGCCGCGATCGGTATCCCGATCATCGGTGTCGCCGAACACGAGGCCGACGACGTGATCGGCACCCTCGCCACGAACGCCGACATGCCCGTCGACATCGTGACGGGCGACCGCGACCTCTTCCAGCTCATCGACGATGCCCGTGACGTGCGCCTCATCTACACGGCACGCGGCATGAGCAACCTCGAGATCTTCACCGACGCGACCCTGGTCGCGAAGTACGGCGTGCTGCCCTCGCAGTATGTCGACTTCGCCACGATGCGCGGTGACGCCTCCGACGGCCTCCCCGGCGTCGCCGGTGTCGGCGAGAAGACAGCGGCGACCCTGCTCAAGACCCACGGCGACCTCGCCAGCATCCGCGCTGCGGCCGAGGCCGGCGAAGGCATGAGCGCCGGCGTGAGCGCGAAGATCCTGGCTGCTGCGGCATACCTCGACGTCGCACCGACCGTCGTCGCCGTCGCCACGTCTCTGCCGATCACCGCTCCGGGCGTTCCCCTGCGCGCACTCGACCCCGCAGAGCACGACGCGGCGGTCGCCCTTGCCGAGAAGTGGAATCTCGGGGGCTCGATGACCCGCGCGATCGCTGCCGTCTCCGCCGCGGCGAGCTGAGTCGCTACTCGGTCCAGGCGAGCAGCCGGTCCAGGCCCCAGGTCGTCACGATCCGAGCCGCCGGCACGCCGAGACGCTCGGCGCGTTCAGCGCCGTGGTCGAGCAGTGAGAGTTGACCCGGCGCGTGCGCGTCGGAGTCGATCGAGAAGAGACATCCTGCTTCGAGCGCGATCGCGATGAGCTCATCCGGCGGATCCTGGCGTTCCGGGCGGGAGTTGATCTCGACCGCGACGCCGTTCTCGGCGCACGCTGCGAACACCGACGCCGCGTCGAATAGGGACTGCGGTCGGGTCCCCCGTTCGCCTTGCACGAGTCTGCCGGTGCAGTGGCCGAGCACATTCACCCGCGGATGCGAGACGGCAGCGATCATCCGAGCCGTCATCGGACGCGGATCCATCCGCAGCTTCGAATGCACCGATGCCACCACGACGTCGAGTTCGCCGAGCAGGTCAGGGTCCTGATCGAGCGCCCCGTCGTCCAGGATGTCCACCTCGATGCCGGCGAGCAGGGTGAATCCATTGCCGGACTCCGCCCGCACGAGCGGGATCTGCTCGCGCAACCGCTCAGCCGAGAGGCCACGCGCGACTCGCAGCCGAGGCGAGTGGTCGGTGATCGCCTGATACTCGTGCCCCTGCGCACGGGCGGCCGCAGCCATCACCGCGATCGGTGTCGTGCCGTCCGACCAATCCGTATGCGCGTGCAGATCACCGCGGAGCTTCGCCCGCAACGCCGACACCTTCTCCGGCTCGACCTCGCCGCGCAGCTCGACGAGATACTCCGGCACACGGCCTTCCTGCGCCTGGCGGATCACGGCGAACGTCGACTCGCCGATGCCCTTGCTCGCGCGCAGAAGCGTCGGATCAGATCGCACATCCTCCGGCAGGGTCTGCAGGGTGGCCGCCGCCTGACGGAACGCCTTCGCCCGATATCGGGACGCCCGCTCGCGCTCCAGCAGCGAAGCGATCTCGAACAGAGCGGCGACGGGGTCCATGACGCGCCCTATGCGGAGGCCAGTTCGCGGCTCACACCGATCCACTGGTCGAGCTTCGCGGCGGCCCGGCCATCGTCGACGGCAGCCGTCGCGCGTTCCAGCCCCTCCCGGAGCCGCTCGAGAATGGGGCGCTGCACCTGGGTCGCATCCTGCGAGAGCTCGAAGGCGACGATGCCGGCTGCTGCGTTCAGCAGCACGATGTCGCGCACCGCGCCGCGCTCGCCCTGGAGCGTGCGCCGCAGGATCTCGGCGTTGTGCTCGGGTGATCCACCGATCAGATCGGCGAGATCGGCGATCGGGATGCCGAGATCGCGAGGGTCGAGGTCGTGCTCGTGGATGTCACCACGGGTGACCTCCCAGATCCGGCTGTGCCCGGTGGTGGTGAGCTCGTCGAGCCCGTCGTCACCGCGGAACACCAGAGCGGTCGCTCCGCGGGTGCGGAACACGCCGGTGATCAGCGGGACGCGTTCGAGCTGCGCCACGCCGACTGCGTTGGCCTCGGCGCGTGCCGGGTTGCAGAGCGGTCCGAGCATATTGAAGACGGTCGGGACACCGAGCTGAGCCCGGACGGCGCCGGCGTGCTTGAACCCGGGGTGGAAGGCGCCGGCCCACGCGAACGTGATCCCGGTGCGGTCGAGGATGGATGCCACGTGCGCGGGGTTGAGCGAGAGTTCGAGACCGAGTGCGCCGAGGACGTCGGATGAGCCGGACGCCGAACTCGCAGCACGATTGCCGTGCTTGACGACGGGGATACCGGTCGCGCCGATGATGATCGCGGCTGTGGTCGAGACGTTGACCGTGCCGACCCGGTCGCCACCGGTGCCGACGATGTCGAGAACGTCCGGCGATACGGGAAGGGGGACGGCGGCTTCGAGGATGGCGTCACGGAACCCGACGATCTCGTCGATCGTCTCGCCCTTCGCGCGCAACGCGATGAGGAAGCCTCCGAGCTGCGCCTCGGTGACGTCTCCCCGCATGATCTGACGCATCGCCCACGTGGACTCCCAGACGCTGAGATCGCGACGCTCCAGCAGAGAAGTGAGCACATCGGACCAGGTCAGGGAATCAGCCATGTGTGCGATCCTATCGGCGCGGGAAAACGTGCAGATCGTTGCTCACGCGTGACCGCCATGTCGGCATCCCCCGTTTCCCGCGGATTCACCGAGGATTCGCAGCGTCTTCTTAGGGTTACCTAAGTGGAACGTCGCCAAAAACAGAGCTCGCGGTGCAAGAATCACCCCCGCGGATCGGCCATAATGGAAGGGTGACGACCTCAGCGACGTATGCCCCGGCGGCGAGAACCATCAAGCGGCCCAACCCGGTAGCTGTCGGCACCATTGTGTGGCTCGGCAGTGAGGTGATGTTCTTCGCGGGACTTTTCGCGATCTACTTCACCCTCCGCAGCACTTCCCCTGAACTGTGGGCAGCGCGGACCGAACTCCTGAACGTCCCGTTCGCGTTCGTGAACACCGCGATCCTCGTCCTCTCCTCCTTCACGTGCCAGATGGGCGTGTTCGCGGCAGAGGACCTGCAGGCCTACAAGCTCGGCAAGGGCCAGAAGAACGGTGCCGGCCGTCGCCGCCTGTTCGGCTGGGGCATGGTCGAGTGGTTCTTCCTCACCTTCGCGCTCGGCGCGATCTTCGTCTCCGGCCAGGTCTGGGAGTACGCCCAGCTCGTCGCCGAGGGAATGCCGATCAGTGCTGACTCCTACGCGTCGGCGTTCTACATCACCACCGGCTTCCACGCACTGCACGTCACCGGCGGACTCATCGCGTTCCTGCTCGTCATCGGACGCGCATACGCGGTGAAGAACTTCCGGCACAAGGAGGCGACCTCCTCGATCGTTGTGTCCTACTACTGGCACTTCGTCGACGTCGTCTGGATCGTGCTGTTCGTCGTTATCTACTTCCTGAAATAAGAGCGGAGCTGATCCCCGAGATGGCACGAGAGAAGAAGCGCCGTTCGAACGGTCGTCGCAGCCCCCTGGCTGCGGTCGCCCTCATCGGAGCAGGACTCATGATCACCGGCGCCGTGTACGCCGGTGCGTCTGCCGCGTTCGCCGCGACCGACACCCAGAGCGCTGCGACCACCCAGCTGACCGTGGAGGACGGCGAGAAGCTGTTCCAGGCCAACTGCGCCACCTGTCACGGTCTCGACATGCAGGGCACCGCGAACGGACCGAGCCTCTACGGCGTCGGCGAGCTCGCGACAGAGTTCCAGCTCTCCACCGGCCGTATGCCGCTGCAGATGCAGGGACCGCAGGCTCCGCAGAAGAAGCCGCAGTTCACCGAAGACCAGATCCTCGCGATCTCGTCCTACGTGCAGGCTGAGGCCCCCGGCCCGACGTTCCCGTCGGAGCGGACCATCGACGGCAAGGGCGACGTGTCCCACGGCGCCGAGCTGTTCCGCGTGAACTGCGCGATGTGCCACAACGTGGCCGCAGCCGGTGGAGCGCTCACCGAGGGCAAGTACGCCCCCGCCCTGACCGAGACCAGCGCGCTGCACATCTACGCAGCCATGGTCACGGGCCCCCAGAACATGCCGGTCTTCGGCGACATGAACCTGTCGGACGAGGACAAGCGCGACATCATCTCCGCGCTCCTCTACCAGCAGCAGTCCGTGCAGATCGGCGGATTCTCGCTCGGTTCGCTCGGACCCGTGTCCGAGGGCCTGTTCGTGTGGATCTTCGGTATCGGCGCACTGGTCGCCATCACCGTGTGGATCACGGCGAAGTCCAACTGACGCTTATTCATCGAAGAGGAACGTACGAGGAGCACCATGGCACACGACGACGACTCGAAGGCTCTCGACAGGGCCTACCAGCCCTCGCCGGGGCTGGGCGTCGCAGTCAGCGATCCCGTGCACAACCCGGGATTGCCGCCGCACCGCGCGCGGATGACCGACAAGGACCCCCGCGTCGAGAAGACGGCTGACCGCACCGTCTACACGCTGTTCTACCTGTCGCTCGCCGGCAGCATCTGGGCGGTCGCCGCCTACATGCTGTTCCCGATCGAGAGCGGCGCGCTCATCGACATCCGCCAGAACAACCTGTTCATCGGACTCGGTATCGCGCTGGCCCTGCTCAGCATCGGTATCGGCGCGATCCACTGGTCCAAGGCGCTGATGTCGGACAAGGAGCACATCGAGTTCCGCCACACGACGCGCGGCACCGATGCGACTCGCGAGGCTGCCATCAAGGCATTCTCCGAGGCGAACGAGGAGTCCGGCTTCGGACGCCGCACCATGATCCGCAACTCGCTGTTCGCAGCGGTCGTCGCGTCGATCATCCCCGGCGTCACGCTGTTCCGTGGTCTCGCTCCGCACTCCACGCCGGATGACCCCACTGCGGGCGACCCGGTGCACCTGCTCAAGCACACGATGTGGGAGGAAGGATCGCGCCTGGTGCGCGACCCCGACGGCACCCCGATCCGTGCTGCTGACGTCACCCTCGGCTCGGCGTTCCACGTCATCCCTGCCGAGCTCGTCGAACTCGGTCACGAAGACGGCTACCTCGAGGAGAAGGCGAAGGCCATCGTGCTGATGATGCGCCTCCGCCCCGAGCAGCTCATCGAGGCCGAAGACCGCAAGGACTGGTCGTACGACGGCATCGTCGCGTACTCCAAGGTCTGCACCCACGTCGGTTGCCCTGTCGCTCTCTACGAGCAGCAGACGCACCACCTGCTGTGCCCCTGCCACCAGTCGCAGTTCGACGTCACCGATCACGCCAAGGTCATCTTCGGACCGGCAGCACGTCCGCTGCCGCAGCTGCCGATCACGGTCGACGACGAGGGCTACCTCATCGCACGCAGCGACTTCAAGGAACCCGTCGGCCCGAGCTTCTGGGAGCGCCATTGAGCACCGCAACGCTGTCCAACGAGGACAAGGACACCAAGGCGCCGCTCGGCGGTCGCTTCGTCGGTGCCGCGTCGAACTACATCGATGAGCGCACCAGCCTCTCCGGCTTCGTCAAGGAGCTCGGCCGCAAGATCTTCCCCGACCACTGGTCGTTCATGCTCGGCGAGATCGCGCTGTGGAGCTTCGTGGTCGTGTTCCTCTCCGGAACCTTCCTGACGTTCTTCTTCGAGGCCTCCATGGTCCCCACGCACTACACGGGCGCCTACGTCCCGATGCGTGGGATCGAGATGTCGGCTGCACTCGAGTCGTCGCTGAACATCTCCTTCGACATCCGTGGTGGCCTGCTGGTCCGCCAGATCCACCACTGGGCTGCACTCGTGTTCGTCGCGGGTATCGGCGTGCACATGCTCCGCGTGTTCTTCACCGGTGCATTCCGCAAGCCGCGTGAGCTCAACTGGGTGATCGGCTTCGTCCTCTTCGTCCTCGCGATGGCAGAGGGCTTCACCGGCTACTCGCTCCCCGACGACCTGCTCTCGGGCAACGGCCTCCGCATCATCGACGGCATGGTCAAGGGCATCCCGCTGATCGGCACCTGGACGTCGTTCCTGTTGTTCGGCGGCGAATTCCCGGGAACCGCGATCGTCGGACGCCTCTACACGCTGCACATCCTGCTGCTGCCGATGCTCGTCATCGCGCTGATCGTCGTGCACCTCATGCTGATGATCATCAACAAGCACACGCAGTTCGCCGGCCCCGGCCGGACGAACGAGAACGTCGTGGGCTACCCGATGATGCCGGTCTACATGTCCAAGATGGGCGGCTACCTGTTCATCGTGTTCGGCACGATCGTGCTGATCGCCACGTTCTTCCAGATCAACCCGATCTGGAACTACGGCCCGTACGACCCCTCCCCCGTCTCCGCCGGTACCCAGCCAGACTGGTACATCGGATTCGCCGATGGTGCGCTGCGTCTGGCGCCGTCGAACCTCGACATCGTCTTCCTCGACCACACCTGGTCGTTCGGTATCCTGCTGCCGCTGGTCGTGCTCGGTCTCTTCATCGTGCTCGTCGCGATCTACCCGTTCATCGAGGCGTGGATCACCGGAGACAAGCGCGAGCACCACATCGCACAGCGCCCGCGCAACGCCGCGACGCGCACCGCGATCGGTGTGGCCGGTGTGCTGTTCTACGCGGTCCTGTGGGCTGCAGCATCGTCCGACCTCATCGCGACGCACTTCATGCTCACGATGGAAGGCGTGATCCACACGCTCCAGGCGCTGCTCTTCATCGCTCCGGTGCTCGGCTACTTCGTGACGAAGCGCATCTGCATCGCGCTGCAGAAGAAGGATCGCGAGATCGTGCTCCACGGCTACGAGTCGGGACGCATCGTGCGCCTCCCCGGTGGCGAGTTCATCGAGGTGCACCAGCCGGTCGACCAGTACGACCGTTGGAAGCTCATCGACGTTGACGGATACGAGCCCCTCGTGGTTCGCCCGAACGCCAAGGGCCGGATCTCGTGGACGGAGAACCTCCGTTCCTCGATCTCGCGCTGGTTCTTCGAGGACCGCCTGGCCCCGCTCACGCAGGCGGAGATCGAAGCTGCCGATGCGCACCAGCACCACGTCACGGCACACGCCGCCGAAGCTGAGACCGCCGAGATCCAGGGCGCTCACGAGCGCGCCGGCTTCCCGGACGCTCCGCTCACGGTCGATGAGACGCACGTCGACGAGACACCGAACACGCCGAGCACGGTGATCGCGACGGAACCGGTCAAGAAGCCGCGGAAGAAGAAGTCGGAGGAGGGCGCCTGACGGCACCGCTCCCCCGTATGAAGGCCCTGTCCAGACGGACAGGGCCTTCTGCGTATGTCCGTGAAAGGATCGAAGCATGACGTCTGCAGTCCGACTCATCCGTTCCTCCGACCTCGCAGAGGCTCCATACGCCTATGCCGCGACCGCTCCGGCCGGTTCGCGCCTGATCTTCCTCGCCGGCTCCTGCCCTCTCGAGGACGACGGGAGTACGACCGCTCCCGGCGACTATGCCGCTCAGGCCGCCCGATGCGTCGTGACACTGCGCACCGCACTCGATGCCGCGGGCGCACAGCTCACCGATGTGGTCAGCACGCGCGTCCTGGTCGCTTCCACACGCCAAGCGGACCTCGTCACCGCGTGGGATGTCATCCACGATGCGTTCGGGGCGCACGACGTCCCGAGCACGCTTCTGGGGGTCACGGTGCTCGGGTACGACGACCAGCTCGTCGAGATCGAAGCGATCGCCGCGGTCGCCGGCGACGACTGATGAACCGTCGGCTGCGCGCAGCGGAGGCTTCGGATGCCGAGATGATCCAGGCGATCGAGACCGAAGCGGATGCACTCCTCATCGACGCGCTCGGCGCCTGGGACTGGCCACGTGCCGACGCAGGGGCTGTCCGACTCGACTCCCCCGGTTTCGTGCTGATGGTCGAGGACTCCGATTCCGGCTCCCCCGTCGGCTTCGTGCATGTGCTCGACGTCGACGGTCTGGCACACCTCGAGCAGCTCTCTGTCACGCCGGCTGCGGCGCGCAACGGGCACGGACGAGCCCTGGTCACCGCAGCCATGGACGAGGCCCGTGAGCGCGGCTACACGCGGCTCACGCTCCGTACCTACGCGGAGATTCCCTGGAACGCCCCGTTCTATTCCTCGTGCGGGTTCCTCGAGAGCATTCCGGAGACCGCGTTCCTGCGCGGACTCGTCGAGATCGAAGCAGCACTCGGCCTCGACCGCTACGGTCGCCGGGTGCAGATGACGGTCGAGCTCTGACCGGATTCCTGCGCACGAAGACCGGATCCGAACGGTGCGCAACCCACCGACGCTTCTAGGCTGAGGTCATGATGGATCGTGCCGACTTCTACGCAGCCAAGCTCGCCGCCGAGACCGATGCCAGCGACGTCCATGCCGCTCGGGCGGCCGGCGAGGACATCGTGGTGATAGACGTGCGCTCTGACGAGGCCTGGGCCCAGGGTCGCGTCGCCGGGGCGATGCACATGCATTACAGCGAGATCGCGACGCGCGCGCCGCGCGAAATCTCGAAGGATGCCGCAGTCGTCGTCTACTGCTGGAGCCCCGGGTGCAACGCCGGCGCCAAGGGCGCCTTGGAGTTCGCCCGCCTCGGATACGACGTCCGCGAGATGATCGGCGGCTTCGAATACTGGGTGCGCGAGGGGTATCCGGTGGAGGACGCGGATGGCGTGCACCGGCGGCCCGTGGATCCGCTCACCGGGATCGCACGCATTCGCACCCACGCCTGATCGCCCACGACACGACAACAAAGAAGGCCCCCGGCGAACCGGGGGCCTTCTTCATCGTGTCTCAGCGGGCGAAGTTGCCGCGGTAGTACTCGTACACCCAGCCGACGATCGCGACCACGAAGATCGCGAGCCCGATCGGGAGCAGGAAGTGACCGACGGCCAGTCCCACCACGAAGACCGCGGCAGAACCGGCGAGCACGATCGGCCACCAGGACCAAGGGCTGAACTCGCCGAGCTCCGGGTCACCATCGTCGATGTCCGAGGTGAGGATGTCTTCCGGCAGCTCACCACCCTGCGCGGTGTGCGTGCGGTCGAGGTAGAAGGCCACCATCGCGCCCATGAACGCCGCGAAGAACAGCGCGACCGTACCGACCCATTCGATCCGCTCAGCGAAGTTCTCGGACGGTGTCGCCAGGATGTGCCAGCCGGTGTACACGACGCCGATGAGGGCGAAGAATGCAGTCAGCACCCACCAGAGGATGACGTTATCGCGCATGGATCAGTGGACCTCTCGCTCGCCGGGAGCCGTCGTGGCGAACTCCGCAGCTTCCGGGTGATTCAGGTCGAAGGCGGGCCGCTCGCTGCGGATACGCGGGATCGACGTGAAGTTGTGACGCGGCGGCGGGCAGGACGTCGCCCACTCGAGCGAAGCGCCGTAGCCCCACGGGTCGTTGACCGTGACCTTGGGCGCCTTGCGCGCCGTGATCCAGACGTTCAGGAAGAACGGCAGCATCGAGGCACCGAGGATCATGGCGCCGATCGTCGAGACCTGGTTCTGCCAGGTCCATCCGTCGGCTGCCGAGTAGTCGGCGTACCGGCGAACCATGCCGTCGACGCCCAGCCAGTGCTGGATGAGGAACGTCATGTGGAAGCCGATGAACAGCATCCAGAAGTGCACGTAGCCGAGCCGCTCGTTGAGCATCCGTCCCGTCCACTTCGGCCACCAGAAGTAGAACCCGGCGAACATCGCGAACACCACGGTGCCGAAGACGACGTAGTGGAAGTGTGCGACGACGAAGTAGGAATCCGAGAGCGCGAAGTCCAGCGGCGGAGCCGCGAGGATCACACCGGTCAGACCACCGAAGACGAACGAGACCAGGAAGCCGAGTGCGAACACCATCGGGGTCTCGAAGGTCACGGATCCTCGCCAGAGCGTACCGATCCAGTTGAAGATCTTCACACCAGTCGGCACTGCGATGAGCATCGTCATGAGCGCGAAGAACGGCAGCAGCACCGAACCGGTCACGTACATGTGGTGAGCCCACACGGCGACGGACAGCGCGGCGATCGCGATCGTCGCGTAGACGAGGGTCTTGTACCCGAAGATCGGCTTGCGGCTGAACACCGGGAAGATCTCGGAGACGATGCCGAAGAAGGGCAGCGCGATGATGTACACCTCGGGGTGACCGAAGAACCAGAACAGGTGCTGCCAGAGCAGGACGCCGCCGTTGGCCGGGTCGTAGATGTGTGCGCCGAGGATGCGGTCCGCCGCAGCGGCGAAGATCGCGGCGGCGAGCACCGGGAATGCCATCAGGATCAGGAGGCTCGTGATGAGCGTGTTCCAGGAGAAGATCGGCATGCGCCACATCGTCATACCGGGCGCGCGCATCGTGATCACGGTCGTGATGAAGTTCACGGCACCGAGGATCGTGCCGAAGCCCGAGATGCCGAGACCGACCATCCAGAGGTTTCCACCCGCACCCGGCGAGAACGAGGCGCTCGCGAGCGGCTGATAGGCGAACCAACCGAACGAGGCAGCGCCCTGCGGGGTGAGGAAGCCGGCGACGGCGATCGTTGAGCCGAAGAGGAACAGCCAGAACGCGAAGGCGTTCAGACGCGGGAACGCGACGTCAGGTGCTCCGAGCTGCAGCGGCAGGATCGCGTTGGCGAATCCGGCGAACAGCGGCGTCGCGAACATCAGCAGCATGATCGTGCCGTGCATCGTGAACAGCTGGTTGTACTGCTCCTTGGTCGGGATGATCTGCATTCCCGGCGCGAAGAGCTCAGCACGGATGACGAGTGCCATCACACCGCCGAGGAGGAAGAACAGGACCGAGGCGATCAGGTACATGTACCCGATGGTCTTGTGGTCGGTGGAGGTGATCCACTTGACGACGATGTTGCCCTTCTGCTCGACGCGCGAGGAGCTCATGAGAGCGGCCTGGCGGGCGGGCAGGGCGTTGGGTCGGGAGCGGGGGGCCTCGTCGGTGCGGGGGGCTTCAGTGGTCGACATGGCTTACTCCTCTCCTTCCTCGGAGTCGGTCTGGGGCGTGGTGCCCGGGAAGTTCGACAGACGGTCGTACTCGTCCGTGATGTCGCCCGTGTTGCCCTGCTCCTTGAGCGACTGGACATACGCGTCGTACTCGTCCTGCTCGACGACCTTCACGTTGAAGAGCATCATCGAGTGGTACTCGCCGCACAGCTCCGCGCACTTGCCCGAGTACTCGCCGACACGAGTCGGGATGAAGGACCAGGAGTTGTCCTTCCCGATGTACATGTCCTTCTTGTAGAGGAAGTCGATGATCCAGAACGAGTGGATGACATCGCGGGACTGCAGGTTGATCGTGACCTTCTGATCGACCGGCAGCACCAGCGTGGGCAGCTGCGACTGGTCGATGTTGCCGTCCTTGTCTGGCTGGGCCTGAATGCCCATCGTCCAGACGGTGTCGTCTTCGGAGTCGGCGTCGTACTGGAAGTCCCACGCCCACTGCTTGGCGATCGCGGTGATCTCGACGTCGGGGTTGTCCCACTTCGCCTCGATCTCGGCCTGATCGCGGGCCGTGAAGAAGAACATGCCCAGCACGAGGATGAGCGGCACGATCGTGTAGAAGATCTCGATCGGCATGTTGTAGCGCATCTGGACCGGGAGACCGGTCTGACCCTTGCGACGGCGGTACGCGATCGCGGCCCAGGCCATCAGGCCCCAGGTGATGACGCCGACGGCGAGGAGGACGATCCAGGAGTTGACCCAGAGGGACGACACTCGCTCGGTCTGGTTGGTGGCCGCAGGCCCGCCATCCACGAACCCGGGGAGATAGCCGTTCAACTCAGTGGTGGTACATCCCGCCAGGACCACGGCTGCCACGACTCCCAGAGGGAGAGCGGCCCAACGAAGGCGGTGTTTCGAGGGCACGATGCACCTTTCAGATTGCGGACAGGGCACATCCAAGTCTAGAGCAACCTCACACCTGATTCATGCCAACCACGCAGGTTCACGGACCGGATCAGGCGCTGTCCTGGGCAAAAGACGCCGGGTTCAGCGCCTCCGACGAACGATCAGTGGAAGCTGTCTCCGCACGCGCAGCTGCCTGCTGCGTTCGGGTTGTCGATCGTGAAGCCCTGCTCCGAGATCGTGTCCTTGAAATCGATCGATGCGCCGTCGAGATACGGCACGCTCATGTTGTCGACGATGACCTCGACGCCATCGAAGTCGACGGTCTCGTCGCCCTCGAGGTAGCGCTCGTCGAAGTAGAGCTGGTAGATCAGGCCGGAGCATCCGCCGGGCTGCACGGCGACGCGCAGACGCAGGTCGTCGCGGCCCTCCTGCTCGAGGAGGTTCTTGACCTTGACCGCGGCGGCATCGGTCAGGCTGATGCCGTGGGCCTTGGTGCTGGTGGTGTCTGAGGTCAGGGTGGTGTCGCTCATGTCGCTCCTTGTGACGGGCCGCGTCGCACGGCTTTCCCGCAATTCTATCGCCGCATGTCGCGGAGGCGGCGAGATCGGGAAAGAGCCGTGCGCGCGTCGACGGGTGTCAGGCCTCGCGGCGGTTCATGCGGGCGAGCAGCAGCGCTTCGGTCGCGACCGCGTTGCGGAACGTGTCGAGGTGGAGCGATTCGTTCGGGCTGTGCGCGCGCGAGTAGGGATCCTCGACCCCGGTCACCAGGATCTGCGCCTCCGGGAACTCGCGGACGAGGTCGGCGATGAACGGGATCGATCCCCCCACGCCGAGGTCGACCGGCGGAACGCCGTAGCCGTCGCGCATCGCGTCGCGGGTCAGCCCGACAGCCCAGCCGCTGGTGTCGACGAGGAAGCCGTCGCCGAAGTCGAGGTCCGAGAAGGTCAGCTCGGCGCCGAACGGGGCGTGCGCCCGCAGGTGACGCTCCAGCGCGTCGTAGGCGTCGGATGCGGACTGCCCCGGTGCGACGCGGGAGCTGATCACGACGGTGACCTCGGGCAGGAGCGTGTTGGATGCCGAAGCGACGCTGGTCGCGTCGATACCGATCACGGTGACGGCCGGCTTGTTCCAGATGCGGCTGAGGATCGTGCCGTCGCCGATCGGCGAGGTTCCCGGCAGCAGACCGGCTTCGTCGCGCAGCGTCTCCTCGGAGTAGTCGGGCGTCTCGGTGTCGCGCGCGGTCATGCCGTCGACGGCCACAGAGCCGTCGTCGTTCCAGAGCGTCGCCAGCAGCTTCGTGGTCGCCATCATCGCGTCGGGCACCGCTCCCCCGAACATGCCGGAGTGCGAGGCATGATCCAGAGTGCGCACGCGCAACGTGAACCGCGCGTTCCCTCGCAGCGAGACGGTGAGGCCGGGCGTCACGGAGTCCAGATTGCCGGAGTCGGCGACCACGATGGCATCGGCCCGCAGCGCGTCCTTGTTGTCGGACAGGAACTGCGCGAATGAGCGGGAGCCGTACTCCTCCTCACCCTCGATGAACATCGCGATACCGAGCTCGAGGTCGTCGCCGAGCACCTCGGACACCGCGCGGATCGAAGCGATGTGCGCCATGATCCCGGCCTTGTCGTCTGCCGCACCGCGACCGTAGAGGCGACCGTCGCGCACGGTCGGCTCGAACGGCGGCGTCTCCCACAGCGCGTCGTCTCCAGGAGGCTGCACGTCGTGGTGTGCGTAGAGCAGAATCGTCGGCTTGCCGTTGCGGGCGGCGCGCGTGGCCAGCACCGCTGGCTGCCCGTACTCGTCGGTGCCGGGGATCGCCGCCCGCAGCACCTGCACCTCGTCGAAGACACCGGTGTCCTTCGCGAGCGCTGCGACGGCATCGGCGCTGCGCTCGAGCTGCGTCTGGTCGAACGCCGGCCACGCCATGCCGGGGATGCGCACGAGGTGGCCCAGATCGGAGAGCGCGGCCGGGATTCCGGTCGCCACGGACTCGAGAACAGCGGAGTCGGACGAACTGGGGAGAACAGGAGAAGTCATGCGAGTAATCTTAAGGTGATCCACCTTCAGCGAACCGAGGATTCTCGTGGCCACTTCCCCTGTCTCCCCTCCGACGAACGACGACGCCGAGACGACCGGTGTCGGGAAGGGGCGTGCGACGCCGAGCCGCGCCGAGCAGGAAGCCGCGCGCCGTCGCCCGCTCGTCGCGAACACGAAGGAAGCGAAGGCGGCAGCGCGCGCCGAGCTCAACGAGCGACGCAATCGCGCGCAGGCCGGCATGGCCGCCGGCGAGGAGAAGTACCTTCCGGTGCGCGACAAGGGTCCGCAGCGTCGCTGGGTGCGTGACTACGTGGATGCCGGCTGGCACCCCGCCGAGTTCGTCATGGCCGTCATGGTCCTGGTGATCCTCGCATCGCTGGTGCCCGCGCAACTGGCGGTCGCCTTCTACGCGTACCTCGTCATGATGGCGTACCTGATCATCGCGATCGGCGGCATGATCCTCCTGGCCTTCCGTGTGAAGCGCAAAGCCGGCGAGAAGTTCGGCAAGGACCGTCTCGAGCGCGGTCTCGGCTGGTATGCGGCGATGCGTGCCCTGCAGATGCGCTTCATGCGCCTGCCGAAGCCGCAGGTCAAGCGCGGTCAGTACCCGGCCTGACCCCCTGTCATCGAGAAGGCCCCTCGCTCTGCGGAGCGAGGGGCCTTCTTCGCGCGCGGGCGTGCGCTGTCAGCGCCCGAGGAGTCCACGGTTGATCTCGCGACCCCAGAACGGACCGCGGTAGAGGAACGCCGTGTAGCCCTGGACGAGGGTCGCGCCCGCATCCAAGCGCTCCTGCACATCGGATGCAGTCTCGACTCCCCCAACCGCGATCACGCAGAAGTCCTCAGGGACCGCGGCGCGCACCACTCGGAGCACCTGCAGGGACCGCTCCTTGAGCGGAGCGCCGGACAGCCCGCCTGCACCGGCGGCTTCGACCACCGCATCATCGCTCAGGAGCCCGTCCCGGCTGATCGTGGTGTTATGCGAGATGATCCCGTCGAGCCCCTCGGCGACGGCGAGCTGCGCGATCGCCGTGATCTCCTCGTCCGGCAGATCGGGGGCGATCTTCACCAGCAGCGGCGTCTTCCCGGCCGCCGTGCGCACGGCGCGAAGCAGCGGAGCCAGGGTCTCGACGGCCTGCAGGCCACGCAGTCCAGGTGTGTTCGGCGACGACACGTTGATGGCGAGGTAGTCGGCGAGCGGCGCGAGACGCACGGCGGAGGCGACATAGTCCTCCGTCGCGTTCTCGACATCGACCACGCGACTCTTGCCGATGTTGACCCCGATGACCGTGTCAGGGGCACCACGGCGCAGCCGAGCGAGCTTGCGGGCGGCCGCGTCCGCGCCCTTGTTGTTGAAGCCCATCCGGTTGATCACGGCGCGGTCTTCCACGAGCCGGAACAGTCGAGGCTTGGGATTGCCCTCCTGCGGGATCGCCGTGATGGTGCCGACCTCGACGTGACCGAAACCGAGCGCGGCGAGGCCCCGAACGCCGACAGCGTTCTTGTCGAAGCCCGCGGCGACACCGAACGGAGACGGGAAGGTCAGCCCGAGCGCTTCGACCCGAAGCGACGGATCCGGTGCGGTGAGGGCACGGGTCGCACGAGCGAACGGCTGGACACCGAGTACTCGAACCACCGCCATGCCGGCGTGATGGGCGAACTCGGGATCGAAGCGCGACAGGACAGCGCGAAAGAGCAGCGGATACATCACTGCCCAGATTACCGGTCGGCGGGCTCCTGCTCCGAGTGATCGGCTCGAAGGTCGGTGATCGCCGCTTCGAAATCCTCGAGCGAGTCGAACGCCTGATAGACGCTGGCGAACCGCAGGAAGGCGACCTCGTCGAGATCACGCAGCGGTCCGAGGATGGCCAGACCGATCTCGTTCGTGTCGAGCTGCGACACTCCGGTCTGGCGGACGGCCTCTTCGACGCGCTGCGCGAGGATCGCGAGATCCGCCTCGGTGACCGGGCGCCCCTGGCAGGCCTTGCGCACGCCGGAGATGACCTTCTCGCGGCTGAAAGGCTCCATCACGCCGGAACGCTTGATCACGTTGAGGCTCGCCGTCTCCGTCGTGGTGAAACGTCCACCGCATTCGGGACACTGTCGGCGTCGACGGATCGACAGACCGTCATCGCTGGTCCGCGAATCGATCACACGGGAGTCGGAATGACGGCAGAACGGGCAGTGCATCTGTCTAACCTACGCCGTGAAGCGGGCCTCGATCGCCTCGCCGTGCGCCGGCAGTACCTCCGTGTCGGCGAGAGCGACGACGCCTGCCCGCACGGCGGCGAGGGCGGAGCGGTCATACGAGATGACCTGCTGGGGACGAAGGAACGTGTAGGCACCGAGTCCCGGCGCGTAACGAGCCTGGCCGCCGGTGGGCAGGACATGGTTGCTGCCGGCCATGTAGTCGCCGAGACTGACCGGCGTCTGGTCGCCCACGAACACGGCACCCGCACTGGTGAAGGATGCTGCGGCATCCTCTGCATCGGCGAGGTGGAGCTCGAGGTGCTCCGGCGCATACGCGTTGCTGAACGCCGTCGCCATGTCGCGGTCATCGACGAGCACGATCGCGGACTGCGGGCCGGCGAGTGCGGCACCGACACGCTCGGAGTGACGCGTCGCGAGGGCGAAGGTCTCGACCTCCACGGCGACGCGGGCTGCGAGTTCCTCGGAATCGGTCACGAGCACAGCCGACGCCTGTTCGTCGTGCTCGGCCTGGCTGACCAGGTCGGCGGCGATGAGTCGCGCGTCTGCCGCGGCATCGGCCACGACGAGGATCTCGGTGGCACCCGCCTCGGAATCGGTTCCGACGACGCCGGCCACCGCACGCTTCGCCGAAGCGACGTAGTTGTTCCCCGGCCCGGAGAGCACGTCGACCGGGTCGAGCCCCACCTCGGGGACGCCCCAGGCGAAGGCGCCGATCGCCCCGGCTCCCCCCATGGCGTAGACCTCGGTCACACCGAGGAGCGCTGCCGCAGCGAGGATCGTCGGGTGGATGCGCCCGTCCTGATCCGACTGCGGCGGGGAGGCGAGTGCGATCTCGGTGACGCCTGCGACCTGCGCGGGCACGACGTTCATGATGACGCTCGACGGGTACACCGCCTTGCCACCGGGGATGTACACGCCGACACGGTGCACGGGCTGCCAGCGCTGCGTGATGCGCGCGCCTTCGCCGATCTGAGTGACCTGCTGGGCAGGGACCTGCGCGGCTGACGCGAGGCGCACGCGGCGGATCGCCTCTTCCAGCGCGGCGCGGACCTCGGGGGTCAGGTGCTCGAGCGCGTCGTCGATGTGATCCGACGGCACCCGGATCGCGTGACCGGTGACGCGGTCGAACTTCTCGGCCTGCTCGCGCAGCGCCTGCTCTCCGCGCTCCCGCACGTCGTCGACGATACGCGTCGCCGTGTCGAGTGCCTCAGCGCGAGCCTGGGTCGCTCGCGGAACTGCGGCGAGCATGGCGGCTGGCGAGAGCTCGCGCCCCCGCAGATCGATCGTTCGCACTGTCAGCCTTTCGTGATGTCCGAGATGTCGTGGAGGTAACCGATGCGGCCGTCGTCATGGCGGACCACGAAAGCGCCGCCGCGATCCTCGATCACGAGCGCCCACGCGCTCGGACCGATTCGGAACAACGGTTCTCCGCGCTCATCGTGCACGTCTCGCTCAGACGGAGCGAGGATCCAGAACGGCTGCGCCGGGTCGACGTGACGAGAACTGTTCGCCTCGTCCGCAAGGCTGTCGTCGGTCCAGTCCTCGGTCTCGGTGAACGGCTCGGCATCACCCTCGACGGCACCCGTGTGCTCGATGGTCTGCGCCGTCTCCAGGAGGGCTTCGATGCTGGCGGTGTCTGACGCGATCTCCTGGCCACGGGACCGGCGGGAGTAGTTCGGGACGTACTCGTCATCGGCCGCCGTGTCTTCGGTACCGGTGTCGCCGCCGGAGGCGTGCGCGGCGATCGGCACCTGATCCGCGACGTCGAATCGAGCGATCTCGTCGGTGGCCTGCTGCCCGGAGAGCTCGACGTCGAGCTCGACCGGCTGCGCGTAGGCGGTCGTGACAGCCGTTGCGGGCGATCCGGAGAACCGGTCGTCCGTCGACGCGAGACCACTGTCCGTCTGATCGCCCGGCTGCTCGGCACCTGCTGCGACCTCTGCCTCGTTCGTGTCGACTGCGGGCTCGGGCTCAGGGCGGGGCCGTGCGATGACGGGGCGCACAGGGTTCGCGTTACGGTGCGCGAGTGTGACGAGCCGACCCTGGAAGTCTTCCTTCAGCCCGGGGACGATCGGCGCGAACACCGTGAGCACGACCAGGGCCAGGGACGCGACGAGCTGCACGATCCCGCTCCACGACAGCCCGAAGACACCGAACTCGATCAGTCCGGCGACGGCGCTCCACAGCGTCCCGACCCAGATGACCGCAGACACGGAGAACGCGACGGAGGCGAACTGGTCGATGCCCAGTGAGCCGACCCGGCGGATCCCGTCCGGCGAGAAACGACGCAGCACCAGGAGGAACACGGCGACGGTCGGCACGCCGATCGGCAGGATCCATTGGATGCCGGTGCCCCAGATCGACGGACCACCGGCGAGCGGGAAGAACGACACGATGAAGGAGACGGCCCAGACGCCCACGATCAGCAGTTCACGCAACGTGAAGCCGAGGACACCGTACTCGGGCGTGACGTCGTCGTCGTAGAGGACACCGTCCTCGTCGAGGAAGGTGTCGCTCTCGGCATCCGGGATCTCAGGGAGTTCGGTGCTCATCAGTCATCCTTTCGGCGCGGTGCATGACAGGGAGGGCCGTCATGCTGTCCGACGGCTCACGATCCTACCCGTTCACCCCAGACAGGTCGGTCCGAGCAGGGACTTGAGGTCACCGAAGAGGTCGGCCGACACCTTCACCGGCATCGGCACCTCGAACACCTTCGCGGTGCCGCCGCGGTGCACGCGGAGCACGACCTCGGTGTCGCCGTTGTGGCGCCGGAGCACCTCGGCGAGCTCGGTCATGACGCGCTCGGTCGCGCGCTGTTCCGCGAACACCAGCGACAACGGCCCCGCCGCATCGAACGAGCCGACGTCGGGTGCGAACGCGGACTGCGCGTGCAGGTTCAGCCCGTCGTCGCGGCGCGACACGCGTCCGCGGACCGCGAGGATCGAGTCCTGCTGCAGCGTGTGCTGGAACTCGGTGTAGGTCTTCCCCATGAACATCACGGTCACCTCGCCGTTGAAGTCCTCGACGGTGATCATGCCGTAGGGATTTCCGCTGGCCTTCGCGACGCGATGCTGCACGCTGGTGACGAGGCCGGCGACGGTGACCTGGTCGCCGTCCTGGATGTCCTCCGAGTTGTTCAGGTCATGGATCGAGATCGAGGCGTGCTTCGCGAGCGGCACTTCGAGCCCGGCGAGCGGATGGTCGGACACGTACAGTCCGAGCATCTCGCGCTCGAAGGCCAGCTTGTCCTTCTTCACCCACTCCGGCTTCGCCGGCACCTTGGCCGGCGCGACCTCTTCGGTGCCGTCGTAGAGGCTGTCGAAGTCGAACCCGATGGCACCCTGGGCCTCGTTGCGCTTGCGGTCCACGGCGGCCTCGACGGCATCCTCGTGGATGTCGTAGAGCGAGCGACGCGAGTCGCCCATGGAGTCGAAGGCTCCGGCCTTGACCAGGGATTCGACCGTTCGCTTGTTCGCGACGTGCAGCGGCACCTTGTCGAGGAAGTGATGGAACGAGGTGAAGCGCTCGTCCTTGCGGGCCTGCACGATGCCGTCGACCACGTTGCTGCCGACGTTGCGCACTGCGCCGAGCCCGAAGCGGATGTCGTCGCCGACTGCGGCGAAGTAGTTGATCGACTCGGACACGTCCGGCGGCAGCACCTTGATGCCCATGCGACGGCACTCGTTCAGGTACAGCGCCATCTTGTCCTTCGAGTCGCCGACGCTGGTGAGCAGCGCAGCCATGTACTCGGCGGGGTAGTGCGCCTTCAGATATGCCGTCCAGTAGGAGACCACGCCGTAGGCCGCGGAGTGGGCTTTGTTGAACGCGTAGTCGGAGAACGGGAGCAGGATCTCCCAGATGGCGTTGACCGCGCCATCCGAATACCCGTTGGCGTGCATGCCGGCCTGGAAGCCCTCGAACTGCTTGTCCAGTTCGGACTTCTTCTTCTTGCCCATCGCACGACGGAGGATGTCGGCTTGGCCGAGCGAGAACCCGGCGACGCGCTGGGCGATCGCCATGACCTGCTCCTGATAGATGATCAGGCCGTAGGACTCGTCGAGGATGTCGGCGAGCGACTCCTCGAACTCCGGATGGATCGGCGTGATCGGCTGGGCGCCGTTCTTGCGGAGCGCGTAGTTCGTGTGGGAGTTCGCGCCCATGGGGCCCGGCCGGTACAGCGCGATGAGTGCCGAGATGTCACCGAAGTTGTCCGGCTTCATCAGGCGCATGAGCGCACGCATCGGTCCGCCGTCGAGCTGGAAGACACCGAGCGACTCTCCGCGCCCCAGCAGGTCGTACGCGCCGCGGTCGTCGAGCTCGAGGTGCTCGAGGTCGAGCTCCTCGCCGCGGTTCGTGCGGATGTTATCGAGCGCATCGGAGATGATCGTGAGGTTTCGCAGCCCCAGGAAGTCCATCTTGATCAGGCCGAGCGACTCGCATGACGGGTAGTCGAACTGCGTGACGATCTGCCCGTCCTGCTCGCGACGCATGATCGGGATGATGTCGAGCAACGGCTCGGACGACATGATGACGCCGGCTGCGTGCACGCCCCACTGGCGCTTCAGCCCCTCGAGCCCGAGGGCGCGGTCGAAGACCGTCTTCGCCTCGGTGTCGGTCTCGATCAGTGCGCGGAACTCGCTCGCTTCCTTGTACCGCGGGTGCGCCGAGTCGAACATGCCGTCGAGCGGCATGTCCTTGCCCATGACGGGCGGCGGCATCGCCTTCGTCAGCCGCTCCCCCATGCTGAACGGGAAGCCGAGCACGCGTCCGGCATCCTTCAGCGCCTGCTTCGATTTGATGGTGCCGTACGTGACGATCTGCGCGACCCGCTCCGAGCCGTACTTCTTGGTCACGTATTCGATGACCTCGCCGCGGCGACGGTCATCGAAGTCGACGTCGAAGTCGGGCATCGAGACACGGTCGGGGTTCAGGAACCGCTCGAAGATCAGGCCGTGCTCGAGCGGGTCGAGGTCGGTGATCCGCATCGCGTAGGCGACCATCGATCCGGCACCGGAACCACGCCCTGGCCCCACACGGATGCCGTTGTTCTTGGCCCAGTTGATGAAGTCGGCGACGACGAGGAAGTAGCCGGGGAATCCCATCTGCAGGATGATCCCGGTCTCGTACTCTGCCTGCTTGCGCACCTTGTCCGGGATGCCGTTGGGGTACCGGTACTCGAGGCCGGTCTCGACCTCCTTGATCAGCCAACTGTCCTCGGTCTCGCCATCGGGAACAGGGAATCGCGGCATGTAGTTCGCCGCGGTGTTGAACTCGACCTCGCAGCGCTCGGCGATCAGCAGGGTGTTGTCGCACGCCTCTGGGTGGTCGCGGAACAACTGTCGCATCTCGGCGGCGGTCTTGATGTAGTAGCCGTCGCCGTCGAACTTGAAGCGGTTGGGGTCGTCGAGCGTCGAGCCGGACTGCACGCAGAGCAGGGCCTCGTGGGCGTCGGCCTCGTGCTGGTGCGTGTAGTGGGAGTCGTTGGTGCCGACCAGCGGGATGTTCAGGTCCTTCGCGAGACGCAGCAGGTCGGTCATGATCCGGCGCTCGATCGAGAGCCCGTGGTCCATGATCTCGGCGAAGTAGTTCTCCTTGCCGAACAGATCTTGGAACTCGGCGGCGGCCGCGCGCGCTGCGTCGTACTGGCCGAGGCGCAGGCGGGTCTGGATCTCCCCGGACGGGCAGCCCGTCGTCGCGATCAATCCCTTGGAATAGGTCTGCAGCAGCTCGCGGTCCATCCGGGGCTTGAAGTAGTACCCCTCCATGCTCGACCGGGAGCTGAGCCGGAAGAGATTGTGCATCCCCTCGGTGGTCTCGCTCCACATCGTCATGTGGGTGTACGCACCCGCACCGGAGACGTCGTCGCTCTTCTGATCCGGCGAGCCCCACTGCACCCGCGACTTGTCGCTGCGATGGGTGCCGGGCGTGACGTACGCCTCAAGCCCGATGATCGGTTTGACGCCCGCATTCTTCGCCGCTTTATAGAACTCGAACGCGGCGAAGGTGTTGCCGTGATCCGTCACGGCGATGGCCGGCATGCCGTAATCGGCGGCTGCCTGGGTCATCGCAGCGATCTTCGCAGCACCGTCGAGCATCGAGTATTCGCTGTGCACGTGCAGGTGGGCGAAGGAGTCGGATGCCATGCATCGAGTCTACGGCGGAGCCCCGACACCGGAGGTCGGTGTCGGGGCTCAGCCAGTTCGAAGAGCTACTGTGCGGAGGGCACGATAGAGAGCGCGTAGGTTACCCGGACGTTCGGGACGCCGCCCGGCACCAGCCCGCCATCTGCGTTCAGATACTTGATGGTGTATCCCATCACCCAGCCCGTCGAGGTGTCGATCGAGATCCGCTCGGTACGTGCGTCCGCGTCGCTGAACTGCACCGCATAGGTCACGACGGAACCGTTCGTCGAATCGACCGCAGCGCGCCCGGATGTCTGCAGCGCCTCCAGGTACGCTGACCGGACGTCGGCAGGGGCGATGTTCGACTTGAGCACATCCAGAATCGAATACAGCACGGACTCCTCTCTGCCGCTCTGCGCTTGCGAAAAGAAGTCGTACCAGTAGTTCCAGAGCGCCTGCGGGTCCCGGGGCTGGGCGTCGTAGTAGTTCGGACCTCCGACTCCGGGTGTGTATCCGTAGTCGAGTCCACCGACGGAGCGGCTCTCGATGACAGCTGGGCTGTATGGGAGCACACTCGACCATGCCGAGCCCAGCGTCCCCTCATCCGCGCCGAAGGCCTGAACGAACTCGCTCGACGGTCCGCGCGAGCTGATCCACTCTCCCGACCGGTCAGCCGGCATGGTCGTGCTTGAGTAGCCCCTCATCACTGCTGCGGCGATCGGTGGTGTCCCGAAATTCGAGAACCACTGGTTCACTCCGCCGTTGCCGTCTCGATAGAAGATGCTCTCCTCCGTCGCCGTGATCTTCAGATACTGTCCTGGCTGCGGAGTCGTACCGGGGAACACTTCTGTCGCCCCGGTCCCGACGGTCGGGACCGGTTTCGGGATCCTCTCCCCGGGCGTCCGGGGATCGCCCGGGGAGACGGGAACAGCCTCCACCCGCGGGGCCGGCGCGACCGGCTGGTTGATCACCACCACCGTCGCGGTGACGGCGGCGACCGTCGCCACGGCTCCCGCGATCACGAGCATCGGCCGCCGCGCGAGCCGCTTCCGCTCCGCGGTCCGGCCCGCATCGATCCCGTCGAGCAACCGGGATCGGGCACCGGAGATGCGGTCCTCGGTGAGTCCTGCTCCTGCGTTGACCTCACGCACGCGCTCGAAAACGTCCATCGACTGCTCCTTCCTTCTCTGCATTCACGTTTCGTGCTCGGCCCGTCGATCTGTCCGGGTTCAACCGGGTCCGGATGCGGTTCATCCGCGAGCGGACGGTGCCGACCGGCACGCGGAGAGCGAGTGCAACCTCCTCATAGGTCAGATCGCCCCACGCGTAGAGCAGGAGCGTGTCGCGTTCCTTCACTGACAGGCCGGCGATCCGAGGTGCCAGCTCCCGGGTGGAGATCTCCGCGTCGAGGCGAGCGGTCGTCGCCTCGAGGTCCCCGTGCGAGATGTGCTCCTCGCGATGCGCGGACGCGACGCTCGACCGATAGTGCTTCGCTTCCTTCGCCCGGTGCTTCCTGATCAGCCGGGAGGCGATCCCGTACAACCAGGGAAGGGCCGAGTCCCATGACGTGTCGAACGACGTCCGTCGTGCAAACGCGACCAGGAACGTCTCACTCAGGATGTCCTCGCCCGCATCGACGCCGAGACGACGGGCGGCGTACCCGCCGACCGTCTCGGCATGCCGATCGAACAGTTCGGCGAACGCTCGGGGCTGTCCGAGCGACCGCTGAATGATCTCGCTGTCTGTGCTCACACTATGTATTGCCCGAGAACGGACGAACGGTTCCAAATCCGTCACGGAGCCGCATCGACGACGGACACCACGTACGTCCGCCGAATGTCCGGGATGGCATCGGGCACCACTGCAGACCCTGCGCCGGTCGTCACGGTCGTCTCCTCGACGAGACCCGTGATCGTGTCGATCGTCGCAGTGCGACGCACCGTGCTCGGGTTGCCGGAGATGTCGACTGTGGGCGTGGTGAGGGCGACAGTGAAGTCGTCGCCCGCGACACCGATCAGTTCGAACCCGTCGAGCATGCTCAATGCTGTATACATCGCCGCGCGCGCCTCGGACGATCCTGCGTTGCGGGCGAGCAGCTCGATGAGCAACCAGCCCACCTTCGAGTTGTCGGATCCTGGCGGCGTCTCCTGATGCTCATCGATCCAGGAGATCAGCTGCGCTGGATCCTTGGGCATCGAATCGAAGAACGCGGCGAGAGAGTCGCCTCCGGCCGTCGACCACGGGGCACCGGCGCCGCCGGCCTGGCCGTACGGCTCGTACGACGTGTGCGCGGTCTCCTGCTGATAGAGCTGGGAGCGCTGGGCGGCGTCCGGACCGTAGAGATCGCCGATCTGAGAGGGCCCTCCGGCGTATCGCCAGTCCGCGTACGGGTCTGCCGGGACGTACACGTCGTACGACCCTGTGACGCCCCACGCGCTGGTGGCGTTCGAGCGATCGGCCGAATACTCGCCCCACCCGTTCGCCGGTTCGAAGAAGACGATGTCGTTCACCGCCACCTGGAGACGCAGATACTGCCCCGGCGCGACGGTGAGCCCCGAGAAGCTGGCGGCTGCAGCTCCCGCGGCACCGAACGCACTCGTCACCGTCAGCGGTTCAGCAGTGGGTTGCGGCGTGGGTTGCGGATCCGTGCTCGGGCTCGGCGCTGTCGACGGCACCACGGTCGGGACAGCCTCGACGCTTGGCTCAGGCGTCGTGAGGCCGCCGACGACGAGCACACCCGCAGTCACCGCGGCGGCACCCGCAAGCACGCTGCCGGCGATGATCCACGGACGACGTCTGGCACGCGTCGAGAGCGGAACCGACTCTCCGCGGATCTCGGCCATCAGCATCGCTCGCGCGGCCGCCACGTTCTCCTCAGCGCCGTCGATCTCGGGACGGGCCTTCTGCGCTTCCTCAAACACGTTCATTGGACTCTCCCTGCTCCACGATCTCGATGACCTGTGCGACGTCTTGTGCCCTGCGCCCTGGGTCCAGCCGACGCCGCACGCGGTTCAACCGCGAGCGGACGGTCCCGACCGGAACACCGAGCGCCTCCCCGATCTGCTCGTACGTGAGTCCCTGCCAGGCGTAGAGCAGCAGGGTCTCGCGGTCCCGCGGCGAAAGGGACGCGATCCGCGTCCGCATCGCCTGCACCTTCCGCTCGGCATCGATCCTCGCCATGGCCTCGTCCACACCGCCATCCGATGTGTGTTCCTCGCCCGTCACCGCGGCGGCGAATGACCGCCAGTGCTTCGCCTCGACGGCGCGATGCCGACGGATCAGGCGCGAGGCGATGCCGAACAGCCAGGGCGCGGCCGATTCGATGCCCGTATCGAAATCTGCGCGACGTCGGAACGCGACGAGGAAGGTCTCACTCAAGACGTCCTCAGCCGCATGCCGGCCGATTCGGTAGCTCGCGAAGGCGTTGATCGCGCGGGAATGTCGGTCGAACAGCTGCGCGAAGGCCGGCGGGTGTTCGAGAGACCGTTGGATGATCTCGCTGTCTGTGCTCACGCTGTGTATTGTCCGTGTCCCGTCGAACGGTTCACGGTTTCTTCATCGACTTCCGAGCCTTCTCCAGATCGAGCCGCATCAGGGCGCCGGGCTGTGCCGCACACGCCGGCGACGTCGTCGAACTCCACTGCGGGGCGCACCTCGATGTCCATGGATCCAGTGTCGCCGATGCCTCTGACGCTTCGACAGGCTCAGCGACCCAAGGGCGGCTCAGGGACCGAGGGGCAGCTCAGCGACCCAAGGAGCGGCGCAGCGAGCCAAGAAGCGGCTCCGTGCTCTCGAGACCTCGAGGGCGGCTACTCCCCGCGCAGCACGTCGAGGGCGTGCACGAAGTCTGCAGGGTACGGCGATTCGAACTGCACCCACTCCCCTGTGCCCGGGTGCGTGAACGCCAGCTGGTGCGCATGCAGCCACTGCCGGGTGAGTCCGAGCCGGGCGGACAGCGTGGGGTCGGCGCCGTAGAGCGGATCCCCCACGCACGGATGCCGGTGCGCTGCCATGTGCACGCGGATCTGGTGTGTGCGCCCCGTCTCGAGGTGGATCTCGAGCAGCGACGCTCCCGGGAACGCCTCGAGCGTCTCGTAATGCGTGACAGAGGGCTTGCCGTCCGGAACGACCGCGAACTTCCACGAGTGGTTCGGGTGGCGCCCGATCGGCGCCTCGATCGTCCCAGCGAGCGGATCGGGATGTCCTTGCACCACCGCGTGGTAGATCTTCTCGACCGTGCGCTCCTTGAACGCGTGCTTGAGCACCGTGTACGCGTGCTCCGACTTCGCGACGACCATCAGACCACTCGTGCCGACGTCGAGCCGATGCACGACGCCCTGTCGTTCCGGTGCACCGCTCGTCGAGACGCGGAACCCGGCGGCCGCGAGTGCACCGACGACGGTCGGTCCCTCCCAGCCGAGCGAGGGGTGCGCTGCGACACCGGACGGCTTGTCGACGACGACGATGTCGTCATCGTCGTACACGATCCCGAGATCCGGAACCGGGATCGGAACGATCTTCGGTCCCTCCTTCGGCTGCCACTCCACCTCGAGCCATCCACCGCCGCGCAGACGATCGGACTTGTCGAGCGTGACCCCGTCCAACCGAACGCCGCCGGCCGAGGCGACATCGGCCGCGAAGGTGCGCGAGAATCCGAGCATCTTCGCAAGTGCTGCATCGACCCTGGTGCCCTCGAGCCCATCGGGCACAGGCAGAGAGCGGGACTCCACCGTCAACGCCCTCCGGCGGTGGGTGCGGCGCCACCGGCTGGCGCGTCGTCCGCTGTCTCGGCCGACTGGGATTCAGCAGCACGCTGCTCCGCCTCAGCGACCGCGACGGCCTCCGCCTGCTCCTCGGTCTCCACCGTCACGTGGTCGCGCTCACGCGTGCCGTCGAAGCGAAGGCCGAAGACGACCAGCAGGGCGACCGAGATCATGCCAGTGACGATGAAGATGTCGGCGACGTTGAAGATCGCCGGCATCATCCAGGGCATCGAGATCATGTCGACGACGTGGCCGACAGGGAAGCCGGGGTCGCGGAACAGTCGGTCTCCGAGGTTGCCGAGCACGCCGCCCAGCAGGCAGCCGAGCACGACGGCCCAGAGACGCGAGCGAAGTCCGAAGGCCTTCCAGATGATGACGCCCGCGACGACTGCGAGGGCGATCGTGAAGATCCAGGTGACCTCGGAACCGAGCGAGAACGCGGCACCGGGGTTGCGCACCGAGTACAGCTGCAGGAACTCACCGAGCACGGGCACGGGCTCCTGCAACGGCAGGTACGTGACGGTGAGGTACTTCACAAACTGATCGGCGGCCAGTACGAACGCTGCGAGAACCGCAACGAGCGCACCGGCCGCCGACCGACGAAGGGGGCTACGTGTCAAGACCTACGACCTACAGTCCGATCGCGGAGACAGGCGTGGAGTCCGTCGATGCCGACTTCTCGTCGAGGTCGCGGAGCTGACCCTCGATGTAGCCGCGCAGCTGCGAGCGGTAGTCACGCTCGAAGTTGCGGAGCTCGGTGATGCGGGCCTCGAGCGTGTTGCGCTCGCGCTCCAGACGGGCAGCCTCTTCGCGCTGCTTGGCCTCGGCCTCGCTGCGGATGCGGTTGACCTCGTTCTCGGCATCGGCGATGAGCTGGTTGCGCTTCGCCTCACCCTCGGCGACATGCTCGTCGTGGAGACGCTGAGCGAGCTCGATGATGCCTGCGGTGGCGGTGGCGGAGCCGGACGGCGCGGGCTCGGCCTGCGTCTCGACCACGGGAGCCGGAGCTGCGGGGACCTCAGCGGCGGGAGCCTCTGCGGCAGCCGACTCGGCTGCGGGGGTCTCACCAGACTCGTATGCGGCCAGCTTGGCCTTCAGCTCGACGTTCTCTTCGAGGGCCTTGCGCCACTCGATGACGATCTCGTCGAGGAAGTCGTCGACCTCGTCGGGGTCGAAGCCGTCCTTGAAGCGGACGTGCTGGAACTGCTTGGTGACGACGTCATCCGGGGTAAGTGCCATGAGTGGCTCCTCTTTCGATGAGTTCGGTTGCCAGTTTTGTATGGCGTGGTCGTGATGTGGCGCGAACCC
Organism: Microbacterium oxydans; assembly: GCF_000956525.1. Classification (GTDB taxonomy): domain Bacteria; phylum Actinomycetota; class Actinomycetes; order Actinomycetales; family Microbacteriaceae; genus Microbacterium; species Microbacterium oxydans_A. The sequence continues at coordinate 88,942 of NZ_JYIW01000026.1, read as the reverse complement.
GGGGGTCGCGCCTGGGTGCCAGCATAGTCCCCGCGCCTTTGCGCCGCGATGTCACGACACCCGGGAGCGGGGAACTCCGGATCAGATGAACAGCCGGACGATGTTCATGAGGATGAGCACGATCAGCATGGTGATCGCGAACCCGAAGTCCAGCGACAACGTGCCGATACGAAGCGGAGGAATGATCCGCCGGAAGAACCGGATGGGCGGATCGGTCAGCGTGTATGCGGCTTCCGCTGCGACGAGCCCGAAGCCCTTGGGACGCCATTCCCTGTTGAACAGGGGGATGTAGTCGAGGATCAGGCGCGCGAAGAGCACGAAGATGTACAGCAGCAGGACCAGATGGACGATGCTTGCGATGACAGAGACGAACCCCACGGGCTACGACTGGTCGAAGCCCGCAGACTCGGCGTCTGCGCTGGCGATGCCGCCGTGACCCGACACAGCGATGTTCTCCGGCGAGAGCAGGAACACCTTCGAGGTGACGCGCTCGATGCGGCCGTAGAGGCCGAGGGAGAGTCCGCTGGCGAAGTCGATCAGACGACGTGCGTCGGCATCGCTCATCTGCGAGAGGTTGATGATGACCGGCACGCCCTCGCGGAAGCTCTCAGCGATCAGCTGAGCATCGCGGTACTGCTTCGGGTGCACCGTGAGGATCTCGTTCACAGCGCCCACCGAAGGCTGGCGGACGGCGACAGGACGGCGCAGCGGCGTGACTGGCGCCGGAGCGGGCTCGTCACGGTCACGGTCGCGGTCACGCTCGCGGTGAGCGCGGGCAGGAGCCTGCTGCTCGTCTTCATAGGTCTCTTCCTCGTCGGCGAGGCCGAGGTACACCATGGTCTTCTTCAGCGGGTTACCCATCGTGTCCTCCGGTTCGAACGTGTCGGGTGGTCTGGTTAGAGGTTAACCCCGGTCGGGCCGGGGTCCGGTGATTGCGGAGCCGATCCGCAGGTGTGTCGCGCCTGCGGCGATGGCTTCCACGAAGTCGCCGGTCATTCCGGCGGAGATCCACGTCGCATCTGCGTCGACGGTTCGGATGCCGTCCGCGACGTCACGAAGTCGAGCGAAGGCGGATGCCGGCTCCTCGTCGAGTGGAGCCACCGCCATCACGCCGCGCAGACGCAGTGTGGGCAGCGCGAGCACGTGCTCGGCGAGGGCGATCGCATCCGCTGGCTCGACACCGCCTCGACCGAGGTCGTCTGTCAGATTGACCTGCACGAGCACGTCGAGACGGGTGTCGTCTTCGGCTGCGCGGTCGAGTGCGTCAGCGATCCGGGCGCGATCGATCGAGTGGACGACGTCCGCGCTGCGACGGATCGCCGACGCCTTGTTGGTCTGCGCCTGACCGATGAAGTGCCAACGCAGGTCGAGTTCCGCGAGTTCGCTCTGCTTCGCCGAGAGTTCCTGCTGACGGTTCTCCCCCACCTCGGAGACGCCCAGTTCCCGCAGCTCGCGAACGAGCGACGACGGGTGGAACTTGGTGACGACGATGCGGGTGATCTCTGCAGGATTCCGACCGGCGAGGCGCGCGGCGTCGGCGATGCGTGCATCGATCGCCGACAGCCGCGTCCTCAGATCGGTCACTTCAGGAATTCGGGGATGTCGATGTCGTCATCCGCGAACGCCGGCTCGATGCTGGTCGCCGGAACGCGCTGCTGCGCCGGCTCAGCCTCGGCAGCGGGCTTGGACGCCGTCTCGTCGGGGAGAGCGACCTCGGGCAGCGTGGTCGCTGCCGCGGGGCGCGAGACGACCATCGGGTCGAGACGCAGCGAAGGCTCCCCGCCGTCGAATCCGGCGGCGATCACGGTCACCCGCACCTCGTCGCCGAGCGTGTCGTCGATGACGGTACCGAAGATGATGTTGGCCTCGGGGTGAGCGGCTTCCTTCACCAGATCCGCGGCGTCGTGGATCTCGAAGATGCCGAGGTTCGATCCGCCCTGGATGGAGAGCAGCACGCCGTGGGCGCCCTCGATGCTCGCCTCGAGCAGCGGCGATTCGACGGCCAGTTCGGCCGCCTTGATCGCGCGGTCCGCGCCGCGCGCGGAACCGATGCCCATGAGCGCGGAACCCGCCCCCTGCATGACCGACTTCACGTCGGCGAAGTCGAGGTTGATGAGACCGGGGGTGGTGATCAGGTCGGTGATGCCCTGCACACCGGCGAGGAGCACCTGGTCGGCGGTGGCGAACGCCTCGATCATCGAGATGCCGCGGTCGCTGATCTCGAGAAGACGGTCGTTCGGCACCACGATGAGGGTGTCGACCTCTTCCTTCAGCTTCGCCACGCCTTCTTCGGCCTGGCTCTGGCGGCGGCGTCCCTCGAAGGAGAACGGCTTGGTGACGACACCGATGGTCAGGGCGCCGATCGACTTCGCGATGCGCGCGACGACGGGTGCGCCACCGGTACCGGTTCCGCCACCCTCGCCAGCGGTGACGAAGACCATGTCGGCGCCGGTCAGCGCCTGCTCGATCTCCTCGGCGTGGTCTTCCGCAGCGCGACGGCCGACCTCGGGGTCGGCACCTGCGCCGAGTCCGCGAGTGAGCTCACGACCTACGTCGAGCTTGACGTCGGCATCGCTCATGAGCAGCGCCTGTGCGTCGGTGTTGACGGCGATGAACTCGACTCCGCGGAGCCCGAGATCGATCATGCGGTTCACGGCGTTGACGCCGCCACCGCCGACGCCGACGACCTTGATCACGGCGAGGTAGTTCTGGTTCTGGCTCATGGCCGGCCTCCGATTAGTCGAGCCTTGGATTGGGTTGAACCTTAAACCTCAACTAGAGGTGTAAAGTGTTTCCCGGTATTGCGTTCTCTTGATCGAAGGTATGCGCCGCGTGAGCGCGTGCGCGCAGCGACACGGGCGTGTCGCTTCATTCCCGTCGGAATGCCTCGAAAACCGGCCCGATCGGGTCAGCCGACGACCGCGGTCTCAGCAGACGAGACGTCGACCGTCGATGCATCCGGCTTCGCCTTCAGCGCCTGCGCGAGCACGAGCGCCTTCGTCGGAGAGTCCTCCGCACTCCCCCAGACCACGGTGAGGCCGGTGCTGAGTGTGAGCGTGACGTCGTCCGCCGTGCTCGCACGCACACCGGTCAGCTGACCGCGGATGTCGGCGGGCAGCGACCGCACCACCAGACCGGCGCTCTCGAACGCCGATGACTGCGTCCCGCCGGTGACGTCGAGGAGCGGTTGACCGGCCGGCTGATCCGTCGTCGTCGCGAGCGCGACGCCGGCGGCGTCGACCAGGGTGTACCCGGCATCCGATCGGATGACACCGACCGGCGTCCGCTCGACGATCCGCACGGTCAGGTCGTGCGGCGGCTTGGCCTCGAGCGCATAGGTCTCGATGAGCGGGAATGCCAGCAGCGCGGCTTTGACCTCGCTCGAGTCGACCAGAGCCAGAGGCGTGCCGACCTGATCGGCGAGTGCCGCCTCGATCACGGCCGGATCGAGCGATGCGGCCCCGACCACGGTGATCTTCTCGACTGCGAAGAGCGGGCTGTAGGCTGCCGCGACGCTGCCGCCGATCAGCAGGACGATCGCTCCCATGCTGCTGAGCCAGACGATCCGGCGTCGCCGGGAACGCTGGGTGAACCGGCGGATCTCGCCGCGCAGGGCCTTCCGTCGTGCACGGGCAGCACGCCAGACGTCACGCGTCGATGTGGGCTCGGGAGCGGACTCCTCCGTCGCCGCCGAGTCCTCGTCCGTGTGTCCGGCGATCGGCACCGGGCTGACGACCCCGTCGGACGACGAACGTCGACGAGAGCGTGCGCCTGGCACTGCCTCGTCGTCCCCTGGGCTCTCCCGGGTCGGAAGCGGTGGGGGGCGTCGCATCGGCTAGGCCTCGACAGGCCGGCGGAGCGACTCCAGCACCTGCGGGATGATCTGGTACACGTTGCCGCAGCCGAGCGTGATCACGAAGTCGCCCTCGTCGGCCACCGACGCCGTATAGTCGGCCGCCTCCTGCCAGTCGGCCACGAAGTGCACGTGCGACGGGTCGCGGAACGCGCCGCTCACCAGTTCACCCGTGACGCCGGGCACCGGGTCCTCGCGGGCGCCGTAGACGTCGAGCATGACGGTATGGTCCGCGAGCTCCTCGAGCACGTCGGCGAACTCCTGGTACATGTGCTGCGTCCGCGAGTACGTATGCGGCTGCTGGATCGCGATGATCCTCCCGCCGCCGGAGATCGTGCGCATCGCCTCGAGGGCCGCTCGGACCTCGGTCGGGTGGTGCGAGTAGTCGTCGTACACCGTGACGCCGCGCTCGACGCCGTGCTGCTCCAGACGGCGGACCGTGCCGGCGAATCCCTCGACGGCGCGAACGGCGTCGGCGAGCGGGTAGCCGAGCGCACGCAGCACCGTCACGGTGCCCGCGGCGTTGATGGCATTGTGCACACCGGGAACGGCGAGCTGCATCCGTGCGCTCTCGTCGCCGTGCGTGATGGTCGCTGCGACGGGCCCGTCGGCGACGATGTCCGTCACACGCACGTCGGCATCTGCCGCCTGCCCGAAGGAGAGCACGTGAGGATGCGAGAGACCGGCTCCGACGCGAAGCGCGCCGGGGTCGTCACTGGAGATCACGACGGCCTCGCTCGCGGCATCGGCGAAGCGGACGAATGCGTCATGGAACGCCTCCTCCGAGCCGAAGTGGTCCAGATGGTCGGGATCGACGTTCGTGATGAGCGCGATCGCGGTGTCATAGAGCAGGAACGTGCCGTCCGACTCGTCGGCCTCGATCACGAAGAGTTCATCGGAGCCGGTCGCGCTCGAGATGCCGAGCTGCTCGATCACGCCGCCGTTGACGAAGTGTGGGTCTGCGCCCAGCTCATGCAACGCCGTGACGATCATCCCGGTCGAGGTGGTCTTGCCGTGCGCGCCTGCGACCGACACGAGACGACGCGAGCCGATCAGCCAGTGCAGCGCCTGTGAGCGGTGGATGACATGCAACCCGCGCTCCTTGGCCGTGACGAACTCGGGGTTCTCGGGCCAGATCGCACCGGTGTGCACGACGGTGTCGGCGTCGCCGAGGTGCGCAGCCTCGTGGCCGACGTGCACCGTGGCGCCGGCTGCAGCCAGTGCCCGCAGGTTGTCGCTGTCTGCACGGTCGGAACCGGACACGCGGATGCCTGCATCGAGGAACATCCTGGCGAGTCCGCTCATGCCGGAACCGCCGATGCCGATGAAGTGCGCGGAGGTGATCGTCTCGGGGATCGGGAGGGTGAGGTCGGGTCTGATCATGTCGAGGCCAGTCTAGTTCGGGGTGCCGAGGGCACGATCGATGAGCGCGAGCACGTTCTCGGTGCCCGTGCGGGTGCCGACGTGCTCCGCGGCCGCGGCCATCCGGGCGATCCGAGGACGATCGTTGAGCAGCGGGATCACGGTGGCCCGCACCGCGTCGCCCGTGAAGGTCTCGTCGTCGAGGAGCTGTGCCGCGCCTGCGGCGACGGCGGAGCCGGCGTTGAGCCGCTGCTCGCCGTTGCCGACCGAGTACGGCACGTAGAGCGCCGGGATCCCGAGTGCGCTCACCTCGCTGACCGTGGCGGAACCGGAGCGCGACAGGATCAGGTCGGCCAGCGCGAAGGCGAGGTCCATGCGGTCGACATAGCGACGCAGGGCATAGCCCTCGATGCCGGGATCGGGAAGATCGCTGCGCTCCCCCGTCACGTGCAGCAGCTGCCAGCCGGCGTCGAGGACGTCACGCCACGAGTCGGCGAGAGCCTCGTTGAGACGCTGCGCGCCGAGCGAGCCGCCGAACGCGAGCAGTACCGGCTTCGCGGCATCGAGGCCGAACGCCTCAGCCGCCTCAGCGCGCGAGCCGGCCCGATCGAGACCGATCACCTCTCGGCGGAGCGGCATGCCGACGACCTCACCACCGCGCAGCGGGGTGCCGGTGAATGCGACGCCGACAGCTGCGGCCCAGCGGGCGCCGAGCACGTTCGCGAGTCCGGGCTTCGCGTTCGCCTCGTGCACGACGAACGGGATCCGCTCACGGCGCGCTGCGACATAGGCGGGCGCCGAGGCATAGCCGCCGAATCCGACGACGACATCGACCCCGTGCTCGCGGATATGCGCGCGCACCTGGGCGATCGCACGACGGAAGCGGCCGGGAAAGCGCAGCGCCTGACGGTTCGGACGGCGAGGGAACGGCACCTTGTCCACGATCAGCAGCTCGTAGCCGCGCTCCGGCACGAGCCGCGACTCGAGTCCTTCAGCGGTGCCCAGCACCAGCACCTCGGCGGCGGAGTCGCGTTCACGAAGGGCGTCGGCGACGGCGAGCAGGGGATTGACATGGCCGGCGGTGCCACCGCCGGCGAGCAGGTACGAGGTCACTGAGCGACCCTACCCCGCCCTGCCGAAGGAGCCCTGCGAGCAGACGGGCGTGATTCGCGCTGGCCGGATTCCACCGGGAGTGTGCGGGCGAACGCCAGTAGTACCCCGCACGCCATCAGCACCGCGAGCAGTGCGGTGCCGCCCTGCGACATGAACGGCAGAGGCACGCCCATCACGGGGAACAGACCGATCACGACACCGATGTTCAGAACGGCCTGTCCGACGATCCAGACCGTGATCCCACCCGCGGCGACGCGGATGAACGGATCGTCGGTCTTGCGGATGACGTGGAAGGCGCCGATCGTGAAGAAGGTGAAGAGGGCGAGCACGACGATGCAGCCGATCAGGCCGAGCTCCTCGCCGACGATCGCGAAGATGAAGTCGTTGCCTGCGGCGGGAAGCCAGCCGTACTTCTCCTGGGAGTTGCCGAGGCCGAGGCCGAAGATCCCACCGCTGGCCATGCCCCAGATGCCATGGATCGACTGGTAGCAGTCGGTGTAGTACAGGCTCATGTCGTCGCAGGTGGCGGTGATGCGCCGCATCCGGTCGTCGCTGGACAGCGCATAGGCGAGGACCGCGACGACCCCGAGGATCACCGGGATGATGAACAGGCGCAGCTTCACGCCGGAGAAGAACAGGCAGCCGAGCAGGATCAGCACCAGCACCATCGCGGTACCGAGGTCCTTACCGCCGAGCACCGTGCCGATCGCGAGGGCGCCCACCGGCACCACCGGGATGAACACCTGATGCCAGGTGCCGAGCATGGCGTGCTTGCGGAGCAGCACGTACGCGACCCACAGTGCGAGGGCGAGCTTGAGGAACTCGGAGGGCTGCAGGCTGAAGCCGGCGATGGAGATCCAGTTCCGGTTTCCGCCGTCTTCGATGCCGAGCGGTGTGAACACCAGCAGCTGCAGTGCGACCGCGCCGAACAGCGCCGGCCAGGCCATGCGCTTGAGGAACTTGACCGGCAGCCGGCTGATCAGGAACATCAGCGGCACCCCGAGCACAGCGAAGATGCCCTGACGGAGCGCACCGCTCATCGGGTTCTGACCGCTCTCGATCGCACCGGCACTCGTGGCCGACAGCACCATCACGAGTCCGAACAGCGTCAGCAGCAGCGCCGTCGACGTGATCATCAGGAACTCGGAGGACACCGGGACGAATCGGCGACCGAGCGAGACGCGCGCCGCGAGACCGCCTGACTCAGAGCGCGGGGGCCGGGCCACCTGCGTCATGGGCGCTCCCCCGGTCGATCCACTCACGCACCGCTTCGGCGAAACGGTGGCCTCGATCCGCGTAACTGGTGAACTGGTCGAAGGATGCAGCGGCGGGAGCCAGCAGGACTGTTCCCTCACCGTCGACGATCTCGACCGCGATCTCCACGACGCGATTCATGACGTGTCCAGTCTCGCCAGCATCCACCTCGAACACCGGCACCGCGGGCGCGTGTCGTCGGAATGCCGCCATGACCTCGGCTCGTTCCACACCGATCACGACCGCGGCGCGTGCCGTTCGTCCGGCGTCCGAGACGAGGTCGGAGAGATCGACGCCCTTGAGATCGCCGCCGACGACCCAGACCGCACCGGGGTATGCGCGCAGCGAGGATGCGGCCGCGTGCGGGTTCGTCGCCTTGGAGTCGTCGATCCAGGTGATGCCGCCGTGACGAGCGATCACCTGGATGCGATGCGCATCGAGGCGGAACCCCTGCAGGGCGGTGTGGATCGCTTCGGGGGCGACGCCCAGCGACCTGGCGATCGCGGATGCCGCGAGGATGTTCTGCACGATGTGCGGCGCTGCGAGGCCGACGGCATCGAGGTCGGCGAGGGTGGTGAGCTCGAGCGCACTGCGCGAGCGGTCGTCCAGGAATGCCCGGTCGACGATCAACCCCTCGACGACACCGAGGTCGCTCGGTCCGGGGATGCCGAGATCGAAGCCGATGGCGCGAGCTCCCTCGACCACCTCGGCCTCTTCGACCATCCTCCTGGTGGCTTCATCGGCCTTGTTGTAGATGCAGGCGACGCGGGTGTTGCGGTAGACGAGCGCCTTCGCGTCGCGGTATGCCTCGGCGCTGCCATGCCAGACGAGGTGGTCGTCGGCGAGGTTCAGGCACACGGCCGCGTGCGGGAACAGCTCCCCCTCGGCAGCAGACTGCCCGAGGTACCAGAGCTGGTGGCTGGAGAGCTCGACGACGAGCACGTCGAATCCTGCCGGGTCGCGGACGGCGTCGAGTACCGGCACGCCGATGTTGCCGCACGGCGCCGCGCGCAGACCGCCTGCGACGAGCAGCGACGCCGTCAGCTGCGTCGTCGTGGTCTTGCCGTTGGTTCCGGTGATCAGCACCCAGTCGGCGGCGGAACCGTCATCGCGCGTCACCTTGTCGCGCACGCGCCAGGCCAGCTCGATATCACCCCAGAGAGCGATGCCGGCATCCAGCACCCAACGGATCACCGGGTGCGAGGGCGAGAACCCCGGCGAGGCGATGACGACCTCAGGCGCGAAGTCCGCCAGGCTCTGCGGCACCGAATCGAGCGCCGTGAGCTCCAGACGGGCACCGATGACCGGGATCAGCTTGGAGTACTCCTCATCGGCGGACTCGCTCAGCACCAGTACGTCGGCGCCGAGCTCGGTCAGCGTGTCTGCGACCGAGAAGCCCGTCATCGACAGACCGAGCACCGCGACGCGGAGCCCCTTCCAGTCGGCATGCCAACTGGTCAGGGTGCGCAGGCGATCAGCTGACACGCGTCAGCCATTCGACGTAGAACAGACCGACCGCCGAGACCGCCAGGAGGCCGGCGATGATCCACAGCCGCACGACGATCGTCACCTCGGCCCACCCGCGCATCTCGAGATGGTGATGGAACGGGCTCATGAGGAAGAGCCGCTTGCCACGGGTGATCTTGAAGTACGCACGCTGCAGGATCACCGAACCGGACGACAGCACGAAGACACCGGCGATCACGAGCAGGAGCAGCTCGGTGCGGGTCAGGATCGCCATCGCGGTGATCACGCCGCCGATGGCCATGGACCCGACATCGCCCATGAAGACCTTCGCCTTCGGAGCGTTCCACCACAGGAAGCCGACGAGACCGGAGGCGAACGACGCTGCGATGATCGCGAGATTGAACGGATCGCGGATCTCGTAGCACCCGGCGAGGGCGCCCATGTCGACGCCTTCGCCCACGCAGGGCTGCTTGAACTGCCAGAACGCGATCACGCTGTACGCGCCGACGACGATGACACCGGCGCCCGCAGCGAGGCCGTCAAGACCATCCGTCAGGTTCACGCTGTTCGACGTCGCGACACCGATCACGGCGATCCACGCCAGATAGAGGACCCAACCGAGGATCACGCCGAACGCGAAGAGGTTGAGCCAGCTGATGTCACGGAAGAGCGAGATCGACTCGCTCGCCGGGGTCTGGCCGAACTTGTTCGGGAAGTTGAGGGCGACGATGCCGAACGGGATGACCACGATCAGCTGACCGATGATCTTGCGCCAGCCGGAGAGTCCGAGGCTGCGCTGGCTGCGCACCTTCATGTAGTCATCGATGAACCCGACTGCGCCGAAGCCGACCATGAGCCAGATCACCAGCAGCGCTGAGAGCGCCGGCACTCCGCCACCGACGTAGACGCCGGTGAAATAGCCGACGATGGTGCCGACGATGAAGATCACGCCACCCATCGTCGGGGTGCCGCGCTTCGCCTCGTGATTCGGGTTCTCGAGCGCCTCAGGGGTGCGGATGACCTGCCCCCAGCCCCACTTCCGGAAGAGCCGGAGGAAGACGGGGGTCAGGAACAGGTTGAAGGCGAGCGAGATCGCGGCCGCCATGATGAGTGACCTCACGAGAACAATTCTCCCAGACGATCGCCGAGATGCCGGAGGCCCACGGAATTGGATGATTTCACGAGCACGCGATCACCGTCGCGCAGCTCGGTGCGGAGGTACTCGAACGCGGCGTCCTGATCGGGCAGGTGCACCGCCTCGCTGTCCCAGGAGCCTTCGCCCACCGCCGAGAGATAGAGCCGCCGCGCCTCGTGCCCGACGACGACGATCCGCTGGATGTTCAGCCGTACCGCGAGCAGACCGATCCGGTCGTGCTCCTCTCCGGCGCTCTCGCCGAGTTCGCTCATCGCGCCGAGCACGGCGACCGTCCGCTCACCCGGCCCCGTGATCTGAGCGAGCGTGCGCAGCGCCGCCGCCATCGAGTCCGGGCTGGCGTTGTAGGCATCGTTGATGATGCGCACGCGATCGTTGCCCATCGGCTGCATCCGCCAGCGTTCTGCGAGTTCGACCGTCTCGAGACGCGCGATGGCGTCTGCCGTGGAGACACCGAGCACGCCGGCGGCGGTGATGGCGGCCAGCGCGTTCGTGATGTGGTGCGCGCCGAGCACGCGCAGGTGCAGCGGGTACCGCTCGCCGCGCGCTTCGATCACGCAGTGCGTGCCGGCAGCGGTGACCTCGATGTCGTGGGCGCGGATGTCGGCGGCGGAGCTCTGTCCGAATCCGACGACGCGCATGCCGCGCGACTCTGCGAGGGCGCGCATGGCTGCGACCCTGGCATCGTCGACGTTGAGCACGGCGGTGCCATCAGGGCGCGCGGCGGCGACGAGCTCGGCCTTCGCCTTGGCGGTCTCCTCGATGCCGCCGAAACCGCCGGCGTGCGCCATGCCGACCATCAGCACGACCGAGATGTCCGGCTCGACCAGCCCCGCGAGGCGGGCGATGCTGCCGGGCGCCGCAGCGCCGAACTCGCTGACCAGGAATCGGGTCCGCTCCGTCACACGCAGCATCGTGACCGGGGCGCCGACCTCGTTGTTGTACGAGTTGATCGGAGCGACCGTCTCGCCATCGTCCTGCAGGATGCGGGCGAGGAAGTTCTTCGTTGTGGTCTTGCCGTTCGACCCCGTGATGCCGACGATCCGGAGTCTGCCGAGCGCACGGACGCGGGCGACGACCTCGCGCGCCAGCTCTGCGAGCGCATCGATCACATCGGCGACGACGATCTGCGTCACCTCGTCGTCGACCGGATGCTCGACGATGGCCAGTACGGCTCCGCCCTTGATCGCCGAACCGACGAAGCGATGTCCGTCGGTCTCGGCACCCGGCTTGGCGACGAAGATCGACCCGGGTTCCATCACCCGCGAATCGGTGTCGACGACGCCGTCGACGACGGTCTCGGCCGAATCGGTTCCGGCGAGGCGCAGTTCACCGCCGGTGATCTCGGCGATCTCAGCAAGCGACAGGGCGATCATGACATCTCCAGGCGCGGCTTTCGCCGGCTATTCGAACTTGGGAAGCAACGCGTCCATCGGGACGGAGGACGGCATCACGCGATAGGTCTTCATCACCTGCGTCATCGCCTTCTGGAAGGCCGATGCGGTCGCGGCGGACGATACAACCTTAGTCGGCTCGTCGAGCGTGACCACGACGACGTACTGCGGATCGTCGACGGGCGCGAAGCCCACCATGCTCGTGTAGTACACGCCAGCCTTGTAGCCGCCGTTGCCGTCGGGAACCTGTGCGGTACCCGTCTTGCTGGTCACCCGGTAACCGGGGACCTGGATGCGCTCGGCATTGCCGCCCTGCACCGCGACGTTCTCGAGCATGCGGGTGATGTCGGCTGCGGTCTGCTCCTTGATGATCCGCGTGTGCTCCGGCGTGTCGGCCGCGACGACCGTGCCGTCAGCCTTCGTGCAGGACTCGATCAACGACAGGTCGATCTTCTCGCCGCCATTGGCGATCGCCTGGTAGGCGCCGGCGACCTGAGCTGCGGTGACGGTGAAGTACTGGCCGAAGGTGGTGGTGTACAGCGATTGGTTGTCCCATTCGCTCACCGGGTGCAGGGTCCCACCGACCTCGGACGGGATGTCGATGGTCTTCTTGCCGACACCGAATCGCTGCAGATAGTCGTAGCGCACGTCCGGGCTCACCATCGTGCCGAACTTCGACAGGGCGACGTTCGACGAGTCGATCAGTCCACCGGCGAGCGTGTAGTTGTATGCCGGGTGCGTGAAGGCGTCGTTGATGACGGCGCCGTTGGGGAACTTCTCCCGCGAGGAGGCGCTGACGGTGCTCAGCGGTGTGAGACCGGCGCCTTCCATCGCCGCGGCAGCCGTGATGGCCTTGAACGTCGACCCCGGCTCGAAGTCGTGGTGGAAGATCTCGCTTCCCCATCCGTCCCCGGTGATCGTGCTGAGGTCGTTGGGGTCGAGGGAGGGCCATTCCGCCGCCGCCCGGATCTTGCCGGTCTTGACCTCGACGACCGTGACGGTTCCGCCCTTGGCGCCCTGCTTCTGCGCCTCTTCGGCGATCATCTGCTGGAGGTACCAGTTCAGGTCGCTGTTGATCGTGAGCTGCACGCTGCCTCCGTCGACCGCATCGACGATGCGCTCGCTGCCGGGGATGACGACGCCGTCCTTGCCGGTGCGGTACGTCTGCTCTCCGTTCACCGGGGCGAGGCAGGACTGCTCCATCTTCTCCACACCAGCCTGCGCGGTGCCGCTGCCGTCGAGGAAGCCGACGACGTTGCCTGCGACCGCACCGTTCGGGTAGACCCTGACCTCGCGTGACTCGAAGTGGAGGTACGCCAGGTCGAGGTCGCGCAACGCGATGTACTGCTCGGTGTCGAGCGACTTCGCGAGCGGTGCGTACTGACTGTTCTCGTTCTTCGCCAGCGCATCGGCGACCAGGGCGCGCACCTCGTCGCCGGTCTGGCCGGTGATCGCTGCGATCTGATCGGATGCCTCGGTCCACGGCACCTTGGGATCCTTCTCCTCCATGGTCCGGATCACCAGGGGGCTCAGCTGCGCGTCGTAGACCAGCACGCTCGACGCAAGCACGACGCCGTTCGAGTCGGTGACGGATCCGCGTTGACCGGCGATCGTGTTGCCCTTGCCGATGTGCACGAGCGAATCGGTGACGTGCTCGTCGGCGCTGACGACCTGGATGTCGACGAGACGCACGACGAAGGCACCGAGGACCGCCAGGATCACGGCGAGTGCCACGACGGTTCGGCGCCGCGGTCCGCGGGTGGCTCGTGTCGTCATGGGATTCTCTCCGTCGGATCGTGGGTGGTCGTGGTTCGTCGGCTAGCGCGTGGTGGGGCTCGGGAGCCCGTCGGTGATGGCCGGCGGGAGGTCCTGAGTCGTGGTCGGGGTGCCGTCCGCATTCACCGGTGTCTCGGCCGGCGGTGCGGTGATGAGGGCGTTGCTCACCGCTCCAGCACCGCTCGGGTCGACGGTCGAGGTCCAGTCCGCGCCGGCACCGACGCCGAACACCATGCCGTCGCTCAGCCGGAGGTAGGAGGGCGAACCCGCGACGACCATGCCGAGCTTCGACGCCTCGGTCGCCAGGACCTGCGGAGAGTTGAGCCCGGTGAGTTCCTCCTGCAGCGCGTGGGTCTGCAGGTTGAGCTCGCGCTGTTGCGAGGAGAGACTCGCGAGCGCGAAGGAGTCCTGGGTGATGGCCAGGGAGAGCGCGATCTGCACCGCGCCGATCGCGAGCGCTCCGCCGAGGGCCACGAGCGCGTAGGCGAGCTTCGGCTTACGGCGCGGCCGTGGCTCCGCGACGGGTCGCAGGCGTCGTTCCGGTGTGCGGGTCGGTGCGAGCGGCTGCGCCGGTTGCCGGACGGTGGCGTTCAGGCTCATGAGGTCTCCCGCAGCTTCTCGGCGGCACGGAGCCGCACCGGGATCGCCCGGGGGTTGCGGGCGCGCTCGTCGTCGCCGGCGAGTTCGGCGCCCTTGGTCAGGATCTTGAAGCGTGGTGCATGCTCGGGGAGCTCCACCGGGAGCCCTGCCGGGGCGGTCGAGGCGGATGCCGCGGCGAACGCCTGCTTGACCAGGCGGTCTTCCAGCGACTGGTATGACATCACCACGATGCGGCCGCCGACCGTGAGCGCGTCCATCGCGGAGGGGATCGCGTCGGCGAGCACGTTGAGCTCGGTGTTCACCTCGATGCGCAGCGCCTGGAACACGCGCTTGGCCGGGTGACCGGCGCGCTGGGCCGCGGCCGGGGTGGCGGCGATGAGGATCTCGACGAGTTCGCCGGAGCGCTCGATCGGCTTCTTCTGGCGTGCCTCGATGATGAACCGCGCGTAGCGTCCGGCCAGCTTCTCTTCGCCGTAGCGTTCGAAGATGCGTCGGAGGTTGCCCTCGTTGTAGGTCGCGATGACCTCTGCCGCGGTGACGCCCTTGGTCTGGTCCATCCGCATGTCGAGCGGTGCGTCCTTCGAGTAGGCGAAGCCACGCTCGGCCTCGTCCAGCTGCAGCGACGACACGCCGAGGTCGAACAGGATGCCGGAGGCGCCCTGCGCATGCAGGCCGATCTCGTCGTACACGGTGTGCACGAGGGTGACGCGGTCGTTGAAGCGGGCGAGCCGCTCCCCCGCGATGCGCAGCGCGTCGGTGTCGCGGTCGAGACCGATCAGCCGGATGTGCGGGAACCGCTCCAGCAGGGCCTCGGAGTGGCCGCCCATCCCGAGCGTGGCGTCGACGAGGACCGCGCCGTCCGCCTGCAGGGCGGGGGCGAGCAGCTCGACGCAGCGGTCGAGCAGGACTGGGGTGTGAATGTCTCGGAGGTTCATGATCTTTCTCGGGGTGACCTTCGGCTCTGATCCCCCTCCGCTTCGCGACCCGGCACCGGGGAAGTGTGTCGGGGCGGGAGCGGCGGGGCATCACAGCCGTGGTCAGAAGAGTCCCGGAATCACCTCCTGCTCCAGATCGGCGTAGGTCTCCTCACCAGCGGCGAGGTAGGTGTTCCAGCTCTCGGCATCCCAGATCTCGGCGTGTGCGCCGACTCCGGTGACGATGAGCTCTTTCTGCAGTCCTGCGTACTGACGCAGGTGGGCGGGGATGGTGATTCGGTTCTGGCTGTCCGGCATCTCAGCACTGGCACCGGAGAGGAACAGACGCATGAAGTCACGCGCCTGCTTGTTCGCGAGCGGCGCCTGTCGGATCCGCTCGTGCATGGTCTCGAATTCGGCCGTGCTGAAGACGTAGAGGCAGCGTTCCTGCCCTCTGGTGACGACGATGCCGCCACCGAGGTCTTCGCGGAACTTCGCGGGAAGGATGACCCTTCCTTTGTCGTCCAGCTTCGGTGAGTGCGTTCCCAGCAACATCGGCCATCACCCCCTCTCCGTCCGGCCAACTCGAGGTGCGCCCCACATTACTCCACTTTCCTCCACATTCCTACGGCCAATCAGCCGAATGCTGCCCACGCTCCCCTCGTGCGCCGCGAGGATCCGCGGAAAACCGGGGTGGAGGACGGTGGAGGGCCAGTGGAGGGAACTCTCACCCCCATGCCCCGCCGTGCGCGTGCCCTCAGAACACGCAAAAAGGCCCGGATGCTCAGAGCATCCGGGCCTTCAGGAAGAAGCAGTGGAGGTCAGTGACCGTCCTGGCGGCGATCCCATCGATCGTTCATACGGTCCATGAACGATCCGGACTCCTGCCGCTTCGCGGAGGGACTCGCCTTGGGCGTGACCGGAGTCGTGCGTCGTACCGGGGTGACCGCGAACATGACGCCGGCCAGCATCGCTGCGAAGCCGATCACGCCGATCACGATGCCGAGGACATCGCCCAGGATCACTCCGGCGACCAGTCCGCCGACACCGACCAGCAGGAGGAGCGCTCCGTAGACCAGGTTGCGGTAGCTCAGCGCACGATCGCCCGAAGGCGCGCTCACGACGTCGGCGTCATTGTGGAGGAGATGGCGTTCCATCTCGTCGAGCAAACGCTGCTCCTGTTCGGAGAGTGGCATTTCATCCCCCTCGGGTATCGTTCCCCCATTCTACGCGCGCTCCGGCATCGGGGGCTAGCAGTTCGATGCCTCCTTGCTTTACGTATGCTGGGAGTCGTGCCGTCCCCCTCCTCCATCGCAGACGCCGTCGCCGCCCGACTGGACCTGTTCCTGACGCGGATGCGAGCCGAATCACTCGACTACGGGCCGGATGCCGCCGCTCTCCTCGAGGCAGCCGCCGACACCCTGATCGGAGGCAAACGCCTCCGGGCGCGTTTCTGCCATGCCGGGTGGCGGACGATCGCTCGACTCGCCGACCGTGACGCCGTCGAGACCGACACGCTCTGGGACGTCTGCGCTGCACTCGAGATCTTCCAGTCGGCGGCTCTGGTGCACGACGATCTGATCGACAACTCCGACACCCGAAGGGGCCGTCCTGCGGCGCATCGCGCATTGGAGGCATCGCACCGCGCGGCCTCCTGGGCGGGCGACGCCGAGGCTTTCGGGCGGGCATCTGCCATCCTGCTCGGCGATCTCCTCGTCGCATGGAGCGATGACCTGCTGGAGTCGGCCCTCGACGGCCACCCACGCGCTCGCGCAGTCCGCTCCGAGTACGCGCGGATGCGGCGCGACGTCACGACCGGCCAGTACCTCGACATCGCCGAGGAGTCCGCGTGGAGCGTCAACCCGAACGACACACATGCGGCACGAGCGCTGCGGGTGGTCTCCCTCAAGTCGGCGCGCTACAGCATCGAACAGCCGCTGCGCCTCGGCGCGGCGATCGCCGGCGCAGACGCCGAGCAGCTGTCAGCCCTCAGCAGCTTCGGGCTTCCGGTCGGCATGGCCTTCCAGCTGCGTGATGACGTGCTGGGTGTGTTCGGCGACTCGTCCGTGACGGGGAAACCGGCCGGCGACGACCTGCGCGAGGGGAAGCGGACGGTCCTCATCGCACTCACCAGGGAGGCGCTCGATTCCTCGGCGCGGTCGGTGCTCGACGAGCTGCTCGGGGATCCGGAGCTCACGCCGGAGCAGGTGTCGTTCCTGCAGGCGACGATCGTCGGCTCCGGCGCCCTCGACAGGGTCGAGACGATGATCGCCGACTATGCGAAGGAAGCCGACAGAGCACTCAGCGGAGCACGACTCGAGAACGCGGCTGTGGGCGACCTTCGCGACCTGGCTCGCGCAGCCACCGTCAGATCAGCCTGACAGCGCGCACTGCGCTGCCGAGTGGGTCAGGCGAGCGTGCGCGCCAACCGGCGGACGGCGCTCTTGTGTCCGTCGAGGAGCGCGGCGATCGGCGAGCGGCCGAGCGACTCCTCTTCCTCGAACAGCCAGTCGATGATCTCGTCATCGGTGAACCCGGCATCCTGCATCACGATGACCGTGCCTCGCAGCGAGCTGAGCGGGTGACCGTCGACGATGAACACCGCGGGCACGGCGAACACGCCGGTGCGGCGCGAGCCGATCAGGTAGTGCTCGTCGATGAGTCGACGCACTCGACCGAGTGAGTCGTCGAGCACCTCGACCAGGTCGGGCATCGTCAGCCACTCGGGCGCGGGGGTTCCAGCAACGTTCTCAGACACGTTGCAACTATCTCATCTCTGCGGAATGAGCGCATTTCCGGCACCTCTTTCACATTCGTCACTTGTGTCACTTGCGTTGACTTCTGTTTACTTCCGTGTCAGCGTGTCAGGAGCTCGGAAAGGGGACGTCGTGAGACTCGACACCGCCGCGCGTCGTACGCGCTATCTGCACCTGGGGGTTCCGGCAGCAGTGCTGGGGGCACTCGCAGGCACCATGGCCGCCGGTCCTGCCGCGGCCGACACCGCAGCCTCGACGCAGCCCATCGAACGCCTCAGCGGCGCCAGCCGCGTGGTCCCGCTGCAGACGGCCCCGGCCAGCTATGTGGTGCAGGCCGGGGACACCATCGCCACGATCGCGGGTCGTTTCGGCCTGCGCACGGTCGACGTGCTGACCTGGAACGGTCTCTCGTGGAGATCCGTCATCTACCCCGGACAGACGATCACGTTGCAGGCGCCCGCCGCCGCGCTCCCTGTCGCAGCGCCCGCGCCCGCGCCCGCGGCACAGACCCACACCGTCGTCGCGGGAGACAGCGTGTTCGCGATCGCGCGGAAGTACGGCACCTCTGTGGATGCCGTCCTGACCGCCAACGGGCTCACTCGGGCATCCGTCATCTACCCGGGGCAGCAGCTCGCCGTGGGCGGCAATGCCCCGCAGGCTGCACCCGCTGCTGCGGCAGCCCCCGTCGCGCAGGCCACGCCCCCTGCCGCCGGCTCGCACGCGGTGGTCGCCGGCGACACCGTGTCTGCGATCGCGAAGAAGTACGGCACGACCACGCAGGCGATCTTCAGCCTCAACGGTCTCGATGCCTCGTCGATCATCTACCCAGGTCAGACACTCATCGTCGGCCAGGCTCCGGCTCCTGCCGCCGCCCCTGCCGCCGTCGCCCCGAATGGCCAGCTGCAGGCGACGTTGACTGCTGAGCAGGCAGCGAACGCCGCACTCATCATCCGCATCGGTCGCGAGCTCGGCGTCTCCGACCGCGGCGTGGCGATCGCTCTCGCCACAGCCATGGTCGAATCCGGCATGCGCAATCTCGACTGGGGTGACCGGGACTCCCTCGGCATCTTCCAGCAGCGGCCGAGCACCGGCTGGGGCGCACCGGAGCAGATCCTCGATGCCGACCGGAGCACCCGCGTCTTCTACGGCGGTCAGAGCGACCCCAATGGGTCGGCGACCCGGGGCCTGCTCGACATCCCTGGGTGGGAGAGCATGGCCTTCACCGACGCGGCTCAGGCCGTGCAGATCTCGGCGTTCCCACAGCGGTACGGACAGTGGGAGACCCAGTCCTACGCGTGGCTCGCCCAGCATGGGTGACAGCCGAACGGAAAACCAGGGGCCCCGAGGGGTGAGGCGTTCCCGAGGCTCCCAGGCAGTTCTCAATAGAATTCTGACGTGACGTCGAATTCGCAAGCCGATCCCCTCATCGGGCGGCTTGTCGACGGCAGATACCGGGTACGAGCCAGGATCGCCCGCGGTGGCATGGCCACGGTCTACGTCGCGACCGACCTCCGGCTCGAGCGTCGCATCGCCCTCAAGGTCATGCACGCGCACCTCAGCGATGACTCCGCCTTCCAGAGCCGGTTCATCCAGGAGGCCCGCTCGGCGGCGAGACTGGCCGATCCCCACGTCGTCAACGTCTTCGACCAGGGCCAGGACGGCGAGCTCGCCTACCTCGTCATGGAGTACCTGCCGGGTATCACGCTGCGCGAACTCCTGCGCGAGCAGAAGCGGCTCACGATCCCGCAGACCATCACGATCATGGATGCGGTCCTCGCCGGGCTCTCAGCGGCGCACCGCGCCGGCATCGTGCATCGTGACGTGAAGCCCGAGAACGTCCTCCTCGCCGAGGACGGTCGCATCAAGATCGGCGACTTCGGCCTGGCCAGGGCGACCACGGCGAACACGGCCACCGGCCAGCAGCTGCTCGGAACCATCGGCTACCTGGCACCGGAGCTCGTCACGCGCGGCACAGCCGACGCACGCAGCGACATCTACGCCCTCGGCATCATGCTCTACGAGATGCTCGTCGGCGAGCAGCCGTACAAGGGCGAGCAGCCCATGCAGATCGCCTTCCAGCATGCGACCGAATCGGTGCCGCGTCCGAGCGTGCGCAACCCCGCCGTCCCGGAGCCGCTCGACGAGCTCGTGCTCTGGGCCACCGAGAAGTCGCCCGACGAACGTCCGGACGACGCGCAGCAGATGCTCGAGCGGCTTCGCGAGATCGAACGCGATCTCGGGATCACGCCGGCTCGCGCGGCGGCGACCACGCAGGCGATGCGCTCACGCTCCGACTCGGGCGACCTCACCAAGGTCATGCCCAGCAGCAGCACGATGGTCATGCCCGGCGCAACCGCACCCTCGCCGCAGGCGATCGACAATGCGACCATCCTGCGCCGCCGTGCCTCGAAGCGACGAGCACGTGGCGCCTTCCTGCTCACGCTCGTGCTCCTGTTCGCCGTGCTCGCCGGTGGCGTCGGCTGGTGGTTCGGCTCTGGTCCCGGTTCTCTGGTGGCCGTGCCCGATGTCAAGGGACTCAGCTTCGAAGACGCATCGGCCCAGCTCACCGAGGACGGATTCACTCCGGTGAGAGCCGAGGAGAACTCCATCGATGTGGATGCGGGGCTCTCGATCCGCTCCGACCCTGATGCGGGTGAGCGGCTCGACAAGGGCACCGAGGTGACCGTGTTCATCTCCCTCGGCCCGGCCTCGCACTCTGTCGAGACGTTGAACGGGAAGACCGCCGATGAGGCGCGGACCCTGCTGGAGTCGCTGAACCTGCAGTTGGCGGACGACATTCCGCTGTATTCGGATGCCGAAGCCGGCGTCGTGATCAATGCCAGCATCACGCCACGCTCCGGCGCAGAGGCATACACCTGCGGCGACGGCTGCGACGTGCTGGAAGACGACACGGCGACGCTCGTGGTCTCGCTCGGCGGCCTTCCGAACGTGACCGACATGAGCGTGGACCAGGCGACGCAGGCGCTCACCGACAAGCAGCTAACCGTGGTCGCCGAGCGCATCGAGCAGTACAGCGACAGCATCGCTCAGGGCCGCGTGATCGGCTACGCGGATCGCGCGGAAGAAGGCAACTGGCGCCCAGGCGACAACATCCAGTTGATCGTGTCCCTCGGCCCTGAGCTCTTCCCCGTACCCGACGTCGTCGACCTCACACGCGATGAGGCGAAGCGCGCGCTCGAGCGCGCCGGCTTCGCATTCGACTACAACCGCTTCTGGGACGCAGCGCCCAACGGCATGACGCGGGTCGAGGCGCAGTCGGCGACCGGGAAGAAGCCCAAGGGCACGACGATCACGCTCACCATCGGCGGAGCGTTCTGAGCGGTCGACCCCTGCCGCTCCACGCGTCATCGACCGATCACGACCCGCTCACGCGGTGACCTCGGTCTGTGCCTGCGTGACGCGACACCGCCCTCCCCGATCGCTCGGGAAGGGCGGTGTCGTCGGTCCGATCGGCGCTCAGCGCTTCTCGAGCTCCTCGGCGACCAGGAAGGCCAGTTCGAGGGACTGCATGTGGTTCAGGCGGGGATCGCACAGGCTCTCGTAGCGGGTCGCGAGTGCGGCCTCGTCGATGTGCTCCGAGCCGCCGAGGCACTCGGTGACGTCGTCACCGGTGAGCTCGACGTGGATGCCACCGGGGAACGTGCCGACTGCACGGTGCGCCTCGAAGAAGCCGCGCACCTCGTCGACCACGTCATCGAACCGACGAGTCTTGTAGCCGGTGGGCGTCGTGATGCCGTTGCCGTGCATCGGATCCGTGACCCAGAGCGGCGTGGCGCCCGAGTCGCGGACGGCTTCGAGCAGCGGGGGCAGTGCGTCGCGGATCTTGCCTGCACCCATGCGGGTGATGAACGTGAGCCGGCCGGGTTCGCGGTTCGGGTCGAGCTTGTCGATCAGCGCCAGCGCGGTGTCTGGCGAGGTCGTCGGACCGAGCTTGACACCGATGGGGTTGCGGATCTTCGAGAAGTAGTCGACGTGCGCACCGTCGAGCTCGCGGGTGCGCTCTCCGATCCACAGGAAGTGAGCCGAGGTGTTGTACGGCGTGTCCGTGCGCGAGTCGATGCGGGTCATCGGGCGCTCGTAGTCCATGAGCAGGCCCTCGTGACCGGTGAAGAACTCGACGCGCTTGAGTTCGTCGAAGTCCGCGCCGGCGGCCTCCATGAACTTGATCGCGCGGTCGATGTCGGCCGCCATCCGCTCGTAGCGCTGGTTGGCCGGGTTCTGCGCGAAGCCCTTGTTCCACGAGTGCACCTCGCGGAGGTCGGCGAAGCCACCCTGCGTGAACGCACGGATGAGGTTCAGCGTCGACGCGGCGGTGTGGTACCCCTGCAGGAGGCGACCGGGGTCGGGCTGCCGGGAGAGCTCGGTGAAGTCGTAGCCGTTGACGATGTCGCCGCGGTACGCCGGCAGCGTGACGTCGCCGCGGGTCTCGGTGTCGCTGGAGCGCGGCTTGGCGAACTGCCCGGCCATGCGGCCCATCTTGACGATCGGCATCGAGGCGCCATACGTGAGCACGACGGCCATCTGCAGCACCGTCTTGATGCGGTTGCGGATCTGGTCGGCGGTCGCGCCCGCGAAGGTCTCGGCGCAGTCGCCGCCCTGCAGCAGGAAGGCCTGGCCGGATGCGGCACGAGCAAGGCGCTCGCGGAGGTTGTCGACCTCGCCCGCGAACACCAGCGGCGGAAGCCCGGCGATCTGGCTGGAGACGTCGGCGACCCGAGCGGAATCCTGCCACTGCGGCTGCTGCTTGATGGGGAGCGAGCGCCACGCGTCAAGGGCGTCGATGTGGTGCTGGAGCATGACCACCAGCCTAGTGGTCGCTCGGGGGTCCCAGACGCGTCAGGAGCGCTGTGTGACGCGGGACGGGAGACGGTCCTTCACCGTGGAGGCGTAGACGTCTTCGTAGTGCTGTTCACCGAGCCGCTGCAGCGCGACCATGATCTCGTCGGTGACGGATCGCAGGATGTAGCGGTCGTTCTCCATGCCGGCGTATCGAGAGAAGTCCAGTGGCTCCCCGATCACGATGCCGACCCGCACGATGCGAGGCAGGCGCTGACCGATCGGCATGGCGGTGTCGGTGTCGACCATGATCACCGGGACCACCGGAACGCGTGCCTCGAGCGCCATCCGAGCGATGCCGGTGCGGCCGCGATAGAGCTTGCCGTCCGGGCTGCGCGTGCCCTCGGGGTAGATGCCGAGCAGGTCTCCCCCGCCGAGCACCTGGAGTCCGGTGTTGAGTGATGCTTCAGAGGCCTTGCCGCCCGATCGATCGATCGGCAGCTGACCGGTCGCCTTCATGAAGAACTTCGTCGCCCAGCCCTTGGGGCCGCGACCGGTGAAGTAGTCGCTCTTGGCGAGGAACGACATCCGTCGGTCGATCACCAACGGCAGGAAGATCGAATCGGCGAACGAGAGGTGGTTGCTGGCGAGGATCGCCGCACCGCTCGCGGGCACGTTGTTGCGGCCCACGATCCAGGGACGGAAGATCCCCTTGACCAGCGGGCCGATCACGACGTACTTCATCAGCCAGTAGAACATCGAGGTGAAGTCTAGCGCCGCACCCGGCATCCGCTTCCGCAGTTCTCGATCCGCACCTCGATCCGCGACTGAGTCCCACCGGACGTGCGACCCGGTGCCATGCCCTAGACTCGATCGCAACCCGTTCCGACCGGTACCGAAGGAGCTGCCGTGGTCCAGTTTGAAGTTCCCGCGATCGTCCCAGCCGACCCCGATGCGAACATCGCCGACCTCCTGGTGAAGCGCGTCGAAGCCACACCCGACCGTGCGCTGTTCTCGGTCCCGGATGGCGCCGGCTGGCGAGACATCTCCGCCGCCGACTTCCAGACTGCGGTGATCGCTGTCGCCAAGGGCTTCGTGGCCGCAGGCATCCAGCCCGGCGAGAAGGTGGGTTTCCTGGCGCGCACGACCTACGAGTGGACGCTGATCGACTTCGCCCTCTTCTATGCCGGCGCAGTGATGGTGCCGATCTACGAGACGAGCTCCCCCTCCCAGATCCAGTGGATCATGGAGGACTCCGGCGCGAGCGCGCTCATCGTCGAGTCGCCGGAGCACTTCGCCCGCGTCGACGAGGTGCGCAGCGAACTCCCGCTCATCCGTCAGACCTGGCAGCTGCACCTCGGCGCCATCGACACCCTGACCGCCCGGGGCGTGTCGGTCGATGACGCCGAGATCGAGCGTCGCCGCCAGCTCGCCAACGGCTCGGACATCGCGACCCTGATCTACACCTCGGGTTCGACCGGTCGGCCGAAGGGCTGCGTGCTGACGCACAGCAACTTCGTCGAGCTGTCACGTAACTCCGCCAAGGCGCTCGACGCGGTCGTGCAGACGCCAGGCGCATCGACGCTGCTGTTCATCACGACCGCGCACGTGTTCGCCAGGTTCATCTCGATCCTCGACATCCATGCCGGCGTGCGTACGGGCCACCAGCCCGATACGCGGCAGCTCCTCCCCGCACTCGGATCCTTCAAGCCGACCTTCCTCCTCGCAGTCCCCCGCGTCTTCGAGAAGGTCTACAACTCCGCCGAGCAGAAGGCGGAAGCCGGCGGCAAGGGCAAGATCTTCCGGGCAGCCGCCGACGTCGCGATCGAGCACTCGAAGATCGTGGAAGCCGGCGGCAAGGTCCCCTTCGGCATCAAGCTGAAGTTCGCCCTGTTCAACAAGCTCGTCTACAGCAAGCTGCGCGAGGCAATGGGCGGCAACGTCGTCTATGCCGTCTCCGGCTCCGCGCCGCTGGGCTCGCGCCTCGGCCACTTCTTCCACAGCCTCGGCGTCGTGATCCTCGAGGGGTACGGCCTGACCGAGACGACGGCACCCGCGACGGTGAACCTGGCCGACAAGTCCAAGATCGGCACCGTCGGCCCCGCGCTCCCCGGCGTCGGCGTTCGTCTCGCAGACGACGGCGAGATCGAGGTGCGTGGCGTCAACGTGTTCCGCGAGTACTGGAACAACCCGGACGCCACGGCCGAGGCGTTCAGCGAAGGCGGATGGTTCCGCACCGGCGACATCGGCAGCTTCGACTCGGAGGGCTTCCTCACGATCACCGGGCGCAAGAAGGAGATCATCGTCACGGCCGGCGGGAAGAACGTCGCTCCGGCCGCGCTCGAGGACCCGATCCGCGCGAACCCGATCATCGGACAGGTGGTCGTGGTCGGCGACCAGCGTCCGTTCATCTCGGCGCTCGTCACGCTCGACCCCGAGATGCTCCCGAACTGGTTGTCGAACAACGGCCTGCCCGCAGACATGTCACTCGCGGATGCCGCGAAGAACGCAGCAGTGCGCGACGAGATCCAGCGCGCGGTGGATGCTGCCAACTCGCGTGTCTCGCGAGCGGAGTCCATCCGCAAGTTCACGGTGCTCGATTCCGAGTGGACCGAGGCATCGGGACACCTGACGCCGAAGCTCTCGATCAAGCGCAACGTGATCATGAGCGACTTCGCAGACGAGATCGCCGCGATCTACGACGAGCCCGTCTCGACCACGAACGTCGCGATCGGGGGCTGACCTCGCCGGTCGACCGCCCCGCAGTCGACCCACCCCTTTCGCGCCGAACGGCCCCCGTGCGAACGCGCACACGGGGGCCGTTCGCGTGAAAAGGGGCCGTTCGGCAAAGTCGAGGCGACGAGCGTGGAGCGGCCCGCCTCAGAACCAGGTGCTCTCGCGCACTTCGCGCATCGCGGTGCGGCGCGTCTCGGCATCCAGCCGTGACAGGTACAGCTTGCCGTCGAGGTGGTCGGTCTCGTGCTGGAGCGCCTGCGCGAGCAGTCCCTCCCCTTCGAGCACGACCGGCTGACCGTCGAGATCGATGCCCTCGACGCGCGCCCACGGATGCCGCAGCGCATCGTGCCACAGGCCCGGCACCGACAGGCATCCCTCACCCGTGGGCACCGGCTCACCGCGCACCTCGGTGAGCACCGGGTTGAGCACGTAACCGATGTCACCGTCGATGTTGTAACTGAAGGCGCGCAGCGCGACGCCGATCTGGGGAGCGGCGACGCCGGCACGTCCCGGCAGTTCGACCGTGTCGATCAGATCGGTGACGAGTGCGCGGACGCCGTCATCGATCACGTCGATGGGCGCGCAGACGGTGCGCAGCACGGGGTCGCCGAAGATGCGGATCTCGCGGACCGTCATCAGGCGGCCTTCGCCCGCAGGCCCTCGACCAGCAGCGCTGCGAGTTCACGCGCTGCTGCGCGGGTCTCTGGCTGCAGGTGCGCGAACACGATCGTGCCACCGCCTGCGATCTGCGCGTCATACGGCATGCGCACCACGTGCTTCGCCCTGGTGGCGAAGTGGGACTGCAGCTCGTTCAGGCGGACGAGCGGTGCGCCGGGCGTCGACTGGTTCAGCACGATGACCGCCTCACGCGCCTGCTCCTCATAGCCGTTGGTCTCGAGCCAGGTGAGCGTCTCCGACGCGAGCCGCGCCTCATCGACGCTGAGGCCGGACACGATTACGATCTGATCGGCGAGATCGAGCGTCGCGGACATCACGGAATGCACGATGCCGGTGCCGGTGTCGGTGAGCACGAGGGAGTAGTAGTGCGCTGCGACCCCTGCGACATCGCGGTAGTCGCTATCGCTGAAAGCCTCTGCGATGCGGGGATCCGGGTCGGATGCGAGCACGTCGAGCCGCGTGGCGTCGCGGGCGACGATCGCGGAGATGTCATGGTAGCCCCGCACCTCATCGTGGATGCGCACGAGATCGCGCACCGACTTCGTGTGATTCGGGCGCACGACGCGGTCTGCGAGCGTGCCGCGATCCGGATTGGCATCGACTGCGATCACCCGATCATCGCGTGCATCCGCGAGCGCCATACCGAGCAGTGCGGTGATGGTCGTCTTGCCGACGCCGCCCTTGCGTGACAGCACCGGCACGAACCGGGCGCCGCCGATGAGCGGTGCCGCGATACGTGCGGACAGCGCCTTGCGCTCCTTGGCCCGACGTCCGTCGCCGATGTTGATGCGGCGTCCAGAGATCGTGTAGAGGAAGTGGCTCCACGCTCCCTCGGGCTCCGGCTTGGTCAGCCGATGCGGGTCGAGCAGACGATCGGCAGTGAGGAGATCGGCGCTCTCTCTGCCGGATTCGCTCAGGTCGTCGAGTCGCTTCGAGGTGAGGGTGACGTCGGCGCGCGCCGAGGCGCGTGTCGGCTGGGTCGCCACCGCCTTCTGCGGGGGTGTGCTCACGACACTGATCTCCTTCTCGCTCGGCGTCTCCACGCCGGATGCTGGCTGCTCGGACGATTCGACGACGGCATCCGCCTTCGCCCTGGCGAGGAACTCGGCAGCGGACCGCTGCTCAGCGGCAGCTCGGTCAGCGGCAGCTCGGTCAGCGGCAGCTCGCGCGTGCTCAGCCGCACGCTGCTCTTCCGCGGCGCGAGCCTCTTCCGCGACGCGAGCCTCTTCAGCCACACGAGCTTCTTCGGCTGCACGCAGCTCCTCCGCTGCGCGCGCTTCCTCGGCTGCACGAGCTTCCTCGGCGACACGAGCCTCCTCAGCCGCACGAGCCTCCTCAGCCGCACGAGCCTCCTCAGCCGCACGCAGCTCCTCGGATGCACGAGCCTCCTCGGCGTCCACGTCCGCGTCGGTCTCCACGACCTCCGCAGCGGGCATCCAGGTCGCCTCGATCATGACCGGCTCCTGGAGCCGATCCTCGTCGACGAGCACGGCATCGTCGATGTTCTCACGCTGCGCTGCCGAAGCGGGTGCCGTCTCACCGGCGGCCTCCTCCAGCTCCGCCTGCTCCGCAGGTGCTTCGGCCGCCGGGTCCACGGTGGGGGTGCGCTCGTGCGCAGCCTTCTTCTTCTTGTGCTTCGACCTCGGTTTCACGGTGGGCACCATGGTCGGCTTCACGATGGGCTCGACATCCGCCATCTCTCCGTCGACCGTCTCGATCCGATCCTCGGTCACCACTGGCGCAGCGACCGAGATGGCCGCCGGCTTCGCGGCCGCGACCGGGGTCACGACTTCGAGCGGGGCCTCGTCGACGATCAGGTCGACGATGACCTCACCGTCGAGCACTCCGTCGTCGGCCAGGTCGTCGTCCTCCTCCTGCGGGAGGGTGACACTGACCTGCGCGGTCCCGCTGAGGATGCCGATGGCAGTCGTATCGATGGATGCGGTGTCATCGAGCACCCCCAGCGAGTCCTCCTCGCGGGGTTCTTCGTTGTTCTTCGAGATCACGGTGTCGCTCCAAGCCTGTGCGGGGTCTCGGGTGCGCACTGCGCGACCCTCGCCCGCCCAAGATTAGTGCGCTGGGCGGATGACGAGCAAAAGGTCGCCGGCCTCGACCTGCTGCGTGGCCGAGATCGCGAGCCGCTCGACGACCCCGTCGACGGGGGCCGTGATCGCGGCCTCCATCTTCATGGCCTCGATCGATGCGACCGGTTCTCCTGCGCGGACGGCGCTGCCGACCTCGGACTTCACCGTCACGACACCCGAGAACGGTGCCGCCACCTGACCGGGAACGGAGGTGTCGGCCTTCTCGACATCGTGCGCGTCGACCGAGACGGAGCGGTCGCGCACGAAGACCGGGCGCAGCTGTCCGTTCAGGGTCGTCATGACGGTGCGCATACCCTTGTCGTCCGCGTCTCCGATCGCCTCGATCCCGATGAAGAGCTGCACTCCCCGGTCGATCTCGATCAGATGCTCCTGGCCGGCGACCAGGCCGTAGAGGTAGTCGCCGGTGTCGAGCACCGACAGGTCACCGAACAGCTCGCGCATCTGCGAGAACTCGCGCGTGGGTGCAGGGAAGAGCAACGTGTTCAGTCGCGCACGGCGCTCCTGGCTCTCACCGGCGAGTGCCACCTCGTCCTCCGCCGTGATGTCGGTCAGTCCTGTTCGCACGGTCCTGCCGGCGAGCACCTTCGTGCGGAACGGCTCAGGCCATCCGCCGGGGAGTTCGCCGAGTTCTCCGGCCATGAAACCGACGACGGAGTCCGGGATGTCGTACTTCTCGGGGTTCGCCTCGAAGTCCGCGGGGTCGGCTTTCACCGCCGCGAGGTGCAGGGCGAGATCGCCGACCACCTTCGATGACGGCGTGACCTTCGGCACACGGCCGAGGATGCGGTCGGCAGCGGCGTACATGTCCTCGATGAGCTCGAAGTCGTCAGCGAGTCCCAGAGCCTTGGCCTGCTGGCGCAGGTTCGACAGCTGGCCGCCCGGGATCTCGTGGTGGTACACGCGACCTGTGGGTCCGGGGAGTCCGGACTCGAACGGCGCGTACTGGTGACGGACCGCCTCCCAGTAGGGCTCGAGATCCGAGACGTTGCCGAGATCGAGTCCGCTGTCCCGCTCGGTGTGCGCGAGCGCGGCGACGAGCGCCGAGAGCGACGGCTGGCTGGTCGTGCCGGACAACGGGGCGGATGCCGCATCGACCGCGTCGACGCCGACGGCGCTTGCCGCGAGAAGCGTGGCCAACTGCCCGCCGGCGGTGTCGTGCGTGTGCAGGTGCACCGGCAGATCGAAGCGCTCGCGCAGTGCCGCGACGAGCTTCGCCGCCGCAGCAGGACGGAGAAGCCCCGCCATGTCCTTGATCGCGATGATGTGGGCACCGGCCTCGACGATCCGATCCGCGAGCGCCAGGTAGTAGTCCAGCGTGTACAGATCCTCAGCAGGGTCGAGCAGGTCACCGGTGTAGCAGAGGGCGACCTCGGCGATGGCGGTGCCGGTGCGGCGGACCGCCTCGATCGCCGGCCGCATCTGCTCGACATCGTTCAGTGCGTCGAAGATGCGGAAGATGTCGACGCCGCTCGCTGCAGCCTCGGCGACGAAGGCGTCCGTGACCGCCGTCGGGTACGGCGTGTAGCCGACCGTGTTGCGTCCGCGCAGCAGCATCTGGATCGCGACGTTCGGCAGCGCAGCCCTGAGCTTGTCGAGCCGCTCCCACGGGTCCTCGCCCAGGAAGCGCAACGCCACGTCGTAGGTCGCCCCGCCCCAGGCCTCGACGGAGAGCAGTCCTGGCGTCAGCTGCGAGATGTACGGGGCGACTGCGACGAGGTCCTTGGTGCGCACGCGGGTGGCGAGCAGCGATTGGTGGGCATCGCGGAAGGTGGTGTCGGTGATCGCGAGCGCGGACTGCTCACGGAGGCTTCGTGCGAAGCCCTCGGGGCCGAGCTCGAGCAGGCGCTGCCGTGACCCTGGAACGGGCTCGGCTGTGAGGTCGGCAGTCGGCAGCTTGGTGCGAGGGTCGACCGAACCGGGGTGCGCACCATGCGGCTTGTTCACGGTGACATCGACGAGCCAGTTCAGGATCTTCGTGCCGCGGTCCTTCGACACGCGTCCGCGCAGCAGGTCAGGCCGCTCGTCGATGAACGAGGTGCTCACGTCACCGGCGATGAACGCCTCATCCTCGAGCAGCGCCTGCAGGAACGGGATGTTCGTGGAGACTCCGCGGATGCGGAACTCCGCCAGCGCTCTGCGAGCACGGGCGACAGCTGCCGGGAAGTCACGACCGCGGCAGGTGAGCTTCGAGAGCATCGAGTCGAAGTGCGGGCTGATCTGCGCACCCTGATGCACGGTGCCGCCGTCGAGACGGATGCCGGCTCCACCGGGTGAGCGGTACGTGGTGATCTTCCCGGTGTCCGGCCGGAACCCCTGGGTCGGGTCCTCGGTGGTGATGCGGCACTGCAGGGCGGCTCCGCGCAGACGCAGGTTCTGCTGCTGCAGACCGAGCTCTGCGAGTGTCTGGCCCGCGGCGATCCGCATCTGGCTCTGCACGAGGTCGACGTCGGTGACCTCCTCGGTCACGGTGTGCTCGACCTGGATACGCGGGTTCATCTCGATGAACACGACCTCGCCGGTGCGCTCCCCCGCCGTCTCCAGCAGGAACTCGACCGTGCCCGCGTTCTCGTAGCCGATCGAGCGTGCGAACGCGACCGCGTAACCGTGCAGAGCGGTGCGCACGCTGTCGTCGAGGTTGGGAGCCGGAGCGATCTCGACCACCTTCTGGTGGCGTCGCTGGACCGAGCAGTCCCGTTCGAACAGGTGCACGGTCTCGCCGGTCTTGTCGGCGAGGATCTGCACCTCGATGTGTCGCGGGCGCACGACGGCCTGCTCGAGGAACATCCGCGCGTCGCCGAAGGCGCTGGCGGCCTCACGCATCGCCTCGGCGAGAGCGGGTGCGAGCTCCTCGGCGGTCTCGACCCGCCGCATACCTCGACCACCGCCGCCGGCGACCGCCTTCGCGAAGAGCGGGAACCCGATGTCCTGCGCCTGCGCGACGAGCTCCTCGACGTCGTCGGATGCCTCAGTCGATCGCAGCACCGGCACACCGGCCTCGACGGCGTGCCGTTTGGCCTCCACCTTGTTGCCGGCCATCTCGAGGACGTTCGCCGGCGGTCCGATGAAGACGATCCCGTTCGCGGACGCCTGCTCGGCGAGGTCGGGGTTCTCCGAGAGGAAACCGTAGCCGGGGTAGATGGCGTCTGCGCCGGCCTCTTTCGCGACGCGGATGATCTCATCCACGCTCAGGTAGGCGCGGACCGGATGCCCCCGCTCCCCGATCTCGTAGGCCTCGTCGGCCTTGAGCCGGTGCATCGAGCCCCGGTCTTCGTACGGGAACACGGCCACTGTCTTCGCACCGACCTCGAATGCGGCACGGAAGGCACGGATCGCGATCTCGCCGCGGTTCGCCACAAGGATCTTCTTGAACATGCACACCTCTGAAAGCTCGATGTGCGGCACAATCGACGCACATGGGGCGGGGCTGAGTGTTCCCTCAGCCTAGAGGAAGGTAACGTGGAGTCCGTGCACGTACTCAGCGTCAGCTCCCTCAAGGGAGGCGTCGGCAAGACCACGGTGACCCTCGGCTTGGCCTCAGCGGCCTTCGCCAGGGGTGTCCGCACCCTCGTCGTCGACCTCGACCCGCAATCCGACGTGTCGACCGGCATGGACATCCAGGTCGCCGGCCGTCTCAACATCGCCGATGTCTTGGCGAACCCGAAGGAGAAGGTCGTCCGACAGGCGATCACCTCCAGCGGATGGGCGAAGGTGCACCCTGGCACCATCGATGTCCTCATCGGCAGCCCCTCCGCCATCAACTTCGACGGACCGCACCCGAGCGTGCGTGACGTCTGGAAGCTCGAAGAGGCCCTCGCGGCAGTGGAGGCCGACTACGACCTCGTGCTCGTCGACTGCGCCCCCTCGCTCAACGCACTGACCCGCACGGCATGGGCCGCCAGCGACCGCGTCATGGTCGTCACGGAGCCCGGCCTGTTCTCAGTCGCCGCCGCTGACCGCGCACTCCGCGCGATCGAGGAGATCCGCAGAGGACTCTCCCCTCGCCTGCAGCCGCTCGGCATCGTGGTGAACCGCGTTCGCCCGCAGTCGATCGAGCACCAGTTCCGCATCAAGGAACTGCGCGACATGTTCGGGCCGCTCGTGCTCGCACCCCAGCTTCCTGAACGCACCTCGCTGCAGCAGGCGCAGGGCGCCGCGAAGCCGTTGCACATCTGGCCGGGTGACTCCGCGCAGGAGCTCGCCGCAGATTTCGATCAGCTGCTCGACCGCATCATCCGCACCGGACGCATCGCCGTCCCGGAAGTCGGCGCCCAGAACTGATCATCCACGCGCACAGCGAAACGGCCACTCTCGACATCGAGGGTGGCCGTTCTTCGTGATGCGTCGGTGCCTGTTGTGTCAGGCGGAGCGCTTGGTCCGGCGTGCGGACAGTTCGTCGACCGGATCGGGTGCCGTGGCGTCGAACTCGACGAGCGTGGACTCGACCTCGCGCAGAACCTTGCCCACCGCGATGCCGAAGACGCCCTGGCCGCGGCTGACCAGGTCGATGACCTCGTCGTTCGAAGTGCAGAGGTAGACCGAGGCACCGTCGCTCATGAGCGTCGTTCCCGCCAGGTCGCGGATGCCGGCACGGCGGAGCTCCTCGACGGCGGTGCGGATCTGCTGCAGCGAGATGCCCGTGTCGAGCAGGCTCTTGACGAGCTTGAGCACCAGGATGTCGCGGAATCCGTACAGGCGCTGCGAGCCGGAACCGCTCGCGCCGCGGACGGTGGGCTCCACCAGCTCGGTGCGGGCCCAGTAGTCCAGCTGACGGTACGTGATGCCGGCTGCACGAGCGGCGACCGCACCGCGGTAGCCGACCTCGTCATCCATCGCCGGCAGACCGTCGGTGAAGAGGAGTTCGGTCACGAACTGAGGGTCTCCCCCGAGCTCATCCGCATTCATCTGAAGTCCTCCCTGGAACGGTTAACTCCACGCTAGAGCAGTGCCCCGACAGCATCAATGACATCCATGCGAGCACGAAGGTGTGTCGCAATCAGTTCGTTACGAAAGGATCCGCGAAAGCGCATCCTTGATGAAGAGCGAGCGCACTTCATCGATCTTCCCGACCAGTTCCGGTGCCAGCTCGCTGGCTTTGGCCCTGGATGCGGTGTCGGTCCGGCGCAGCAGTGCTGACATCGCGGACTCGATCAGGGCGACCTCCCGCTCCGCCCCCTGACGGAGGGATCGGAGGTGTCGCGGCTCGATGCCGTGGCGGTCGAGTGCCACGAGTCCGCGCAGCAGCGTGAGCACGGTCTCGGGGTAGCTCTCCTGCGCCACGATGACGCCGGTGCTGATCGCGTCGTTGAGCAGCTGGGGGCCAGCGCCCGCAGCGGCGAGGAGCTCGTCACGGCGGTAGCGCCGAGGAGCGGGCGTGATCGACGGCGGCGGCAGCAGCGACGCGGATTCCCCGCGCTCTGCTGCCTCGTCGAGCTGCTCGCGGATGACGCTCAGCGGCAGATAGTGATCGCGCTGGAGCGTGAGTCCGATGCGGAGCCGCTCGATGTCGGATGCCGAGAACTTCCGGTAGCCGGACTCGGTGCGCGACGGTGTGACGATCCCCTGGACCTCGAGAAACCGGAGCTTGCTGGATGTCAGGTCGGGGAAGTCCGGCGTGAGCCTCGCCAGCACCTGACCGATGCTCAGCAGCCCCGTGGACGCTGAGCGTTCACGGGCGGGGGAAGCCGCCATCAGGCGTTCGTCGCCGGTCGGTCGAGCGGAGATGCGAAGAAGTTCAGGCGGAACTTGCCGACGCGCAGCTCCGAACCGTCGATCAGAACGCTGCGATCGACTCGCTCGCCGTTCGCGTACGTGCCGTTCAGGGAACGCTGGTCGATGATCTCGAATGTCGTCCCGTTGCGGGTGATCTCAGCGTGACGACGCGACACGGTCACATCGTCGAAGAAGATGTCCGCCTCGGGGTGGCGTCCGACGGTCGTCACGTCGGTGTCGAGGAGGTAACGGGCGCCGGCGAGTGCGCCGGAGCGGACGAGCAGCAGCGCCGATCCCGACGGCAGCGCCGCGATCGCGGACTGCTCGACGTCGGTCAGCTCCACGCCGAACGGCACGAAGGACAGGTCCGAATCGTGTCCGAACGTCTGTGTCGCGTCGTGTCTCTGTTCGCCTGGACGATGAATCGCGGCGTCCCCGGCCGATCGGCCTTCGGTGTCTGTCACTTTGTCCTCCTGACTTTCCAGACTAACGGATGCGGAGGCGGTGACGGGAGGCCTGGCCCCACACTCAGAGATCGCATATCGGTTATCCGTAGGCTGGGAGCGTGCAGACCGAAGCCCGTCGCCTCCCCGTCGTCCCGATCGCCCTCGCCACGAGCCTGCTCGCGGCGTTCCTGGTGCTCTTCTCCCCACTGGCCGCGTCGGCCCACGACGGACTGATCGCGTCGTCGCCCGCGGCCGACAGCACGGTCGAGACATTGCCGGCCGAACTCACCCTCACCTTCAGTGCTGATCTCATCACCGGAGAAGGTGCAACCGAGGTCGTGGTGAACGACGCGGCCGGCAACTCGGTCATCGACGGTGCTGCCACCGTCGATGGCGGAGTGGTGACGCAGCCGCTGCTCGCCGAGGCCCCGGCCGGCGAGTACCACGTGCTCTGGAAGGTCGTGTCGAGCGACGGGCATCCGACCTCCGACGAGTTCTTCTTCACCGTCAGCACCAGCACCGTCACGACGCCCAGTGCCACTCCGACTGCCACGGCAGCACCCACGACGGAGGCGAGCAGCACGCCGGAGGCGACCACAACGCCTGCGGCGGAATCGGACGCGTCGTCCGGAGCATCCGGATGGATCTGGGCGCTGTCGATCGGTGGCATCGCGGTCATCGCGGCGCTGATCGCCTGGTTCACCCTCCGCGCCCGCCGGAACGGCGCCCCGACCGATTCCACCCCCTCCTCTGAGCGATAGGCTTGACCCATGCCTCATTACGACGTCGTCATCCTCGGTGCAGGTCCTGGTGGATACGTCGCTGCGGTTCGCAGCGCGCAGCTCGGCCTGTCCACCGCAATCATCGAGGAGAAGTACTGGGGTGGTGTCTGCCTGAACGTGGGCTGCATCCCCTCCAAGGCCCTCCTGAAGAACGCGGAGCTCGCGCACACGCTGAACCACAAGGCCGACTTCTTCGGCATCTCCGGTGAGTTCACGATCGACTACGGCAAGGCTTTCGATCGCAGCCGCGTCGTGGCCGACGGCCGCGTCAAGGGCATCCACTTCCTGATGAAGAAGAACAAGGTCACCGAGTACGACGGCCGCGGCACCTTCACGGGCCCGAAGGCCATCTCGGTCGCCAAGTCCGACGGCTCGACCGAAGAGGTCACGTTCGACAACGCCATCATCGCCACCGGCTCGCGGGTGCGCCTGCTCCCGGGCGTCGAGCTCAGCGACAACGTCGTGACGTACGAAGAGCAGATCATGAGCCGTGAGCTGCCGAAGTCGATCGTCATCGTCGGCGCCGGAGCCATCGGCATGGAGTTCGCGTATGTGATGACGAACTACGGCGTCAAGGTCACCATCATCGAGTTCCTCGACCGTGCACTCCCCAATGAGGACGCCGACGTATCGAAGGAGATCACGAAGCAGTACAAGAACTACGGCGTCGACATCCTCACCTCCACCAAGGTGGAGACGGTCGTCGACAACGGCTCCTCCGTCACCGTCACCTACACCGGCAAGGACGGCCAGCAGTCGTCGATCGACGCCGACAAGGTGCTCATGTCGGTCGGCTTCGCCCCGAACATCGAGGGCTTCGGTCTCGACAAGACCGGCGTGAAGCTCACCGAGCGCGGCGCGATCGACATCGACGACCACATGCGCACCAACGTCGAGGGCATCTACGCGATCGGCGATGTCACAGCCAAGCTGCAGCTCGCCCACGTCGCAGAGGCGCAGGCCGTCGTCGCAGCCGAGACCATCGGCGGCGCCGAGACCCAGACGCTGGGCGACTACCGCATGATGCCCCGCGCGACGTTCTGCTCGCCGCAGGTCGCATCGTTCGGTCTCACCGAGCAGCAGGCGAAGGACGAGGGTCGCGAGATCAAGGTCGTCTCCTTCCCGTTCATGGCCAACGGCAAGGCGCACGGTCTCGGCGAGCCCGTCGGCTTCGTCAAGCTCATCGCAGATGCAGAGCACCTCGAGCTCATCGGCGCACACATGATCGGCCCTGATGTGTCGGAGCTGCTGCCCGAGCTGACCCTGGCCCAGAAGTGGGACCTCACGGCCCTCGAGCTGGCCCGCAACGTGCACACGCACCCGACGCTGTCGGAGGCGCTCCAGGAGGGCTTCCACGGCCTCGCCGGCCACATGATCAACTTCTGATCACCAGCTGATCGACGAAGGCCCGGTCTCGCGCAACGCGGACCGGGCCTTCGTGCGTCCGGGGGTGCCTTCACGAACTTCGCATCGTGATGAGACCAGCACTCCAGCGACGCAGTGGCGTGGAGCCGAGCGTCCGGATCAGGGCCTCTCGCGCCCGCACCGTCGCAGCGCCGGCCGGACACCCCATGGCCATGTAGAACGCGGAGCGACGTTGCGCTGCCCGCGCGGTCCGACGCACCTGTCGCTCGTACCCTGCGAGGTCGAACCGTCCGTTCGCGCGACCGCGGACGATGGTCTCGGCGAGCCGACGCGCGTCGAGCCACCCGAGGTTCATGCCCTGACCGCCGATGGGGCTCACCTCGTGCGCCGCATCTCCGAGCAGCGCGACCCGCTGCGTCTCGAGCGGCCCGGCGAGATGCTGGGAGGCCCGGAACACCGAGATCGTCGCGTCCTCCGGGATGTCAGGACGGATGCCGGTTCGGTCCTCGATCCCCTGTCGTAAGGAAGATGCCGCCTGCTCGGGCCCCTCCCCCTGCCCCAGGTCACCGGTGCGTGCATGACGGAGTACCCATCGGCGTCCGCCACCCGGCAGCGGGAAGGATTCGACCAGGCCGT
The DNA here is from genome assembly GCF_000956525.1 of Microbacterium oxydans. Taxonomy (GTDB): domain Bacteria; phylum Actinomycetota; class Actinomycetes; order Actinomycetales; family Microbacteriaceae; genus Microbacterium; species Microbacterium oxydans_A. Next base: position 52,046 of record NZ_JYIW01000026.1, on the reverse strand, counting down.
CCGGCTCGCAGTACAGGGCGGCTCGGCGGCCCGCGGATCCGTCGGTCACATCGACCATCGTGTAGATCGCGGCGCCAGGTCGACCACGCCAGCGGGCGCCGAGGTTCGCACGCACGGAGCTCCGCACACCGTCGGCGGCCACCACCAGCGACGCGGTGACCTCGCTGCGCACACCATCGCCGGCGAGCGTGAGGGTGACGCGATCGGCATCCTCCCGCACGTGCTCGACCGAGCGGCCCTGCTGCAACCGCCACCCACCCATTCCGAGCAGTCGGTCGCGCAGCAGCGCAGTGGTCACGGGCTGAGGCAGCACGTGCACAGGACGCTCCTCGGAGAAGTCCACCGAGGCCAGCACCCGACCGCGGCTGAACACATCGCCGCCCTCGAGCCGCAATGCAGCGGCACGGGCGTCGGCACCGAGACCGACCGCGTCGAGTGCGCGCAGGCCCGGCGGATGGATGCCGATCGCGCGTACCCGGTCGTCCGCTCCGTCGTGGCGTTCCAGCACGACCGCATCGATGCCCTCCTGCGCCAGCAGACACGCGAGCATCAGGCCGACCGGACCGGCTCCGATGATCACCACCTCATGGTCGCGCACGCGCACCTTCCCATCGCAGCTGGAGACGAGCGGGGAACCCCGATCGCACGGTCCAACCCTGGGGAACCTGCGCTCGCAGTTCCGCCGCCGTGTAGGACCGACGGATGCTCAGCAGTCCGTCCACGCGGATGAAGGAGCCGGCCAGGAGGTTCCGGGCGAACGGCAGCGTCCCTGCAGCGAACAACGCGTAGGCACCCCTGCTGCGCGCGATGTCATGATGCGCCACGAACCCGGTCGACGAGGCGAGCTGCCGGGTGTCGTCGAGCACCGCCGACAGCTGGTCCGCCGTGAGGTGGTGGAGCAGGTGATTGGAGAGCACGACGTCGAAGGTCTCCCCCGCCGTCACCAGCTCGTCGGTCGCAGCACAGCGGTAGTGCACGCCGGCGCCGCCGTCATTCGCGGCGGCCCAGCCCATCGCCCGCTCATCCGGATCGAGCGCGGTGATGTCGGCGGTGAGCCCGTCGCGCCGCAGGAACGCGGCCAACGCGCGGCACAGATCGCCGCCGCCCGCGCCCACGTCGAGGATCCGCACCCGACCTGCACGCGCACGAGGGCGGATGTCGCGACGGTACAGCGCACCGGGTCGGGAGACGACCGCATTCACGACGCGGAATCGGCGGTAGGTGTGCTCCAGCATCCGCAGGTCCGCATCGGGCTCATCCATGAGCTCGCGCAGATCGACCGCTCTGGCAGCGAGATCAGGCCGCATGCGTCCCTACGCCTCGACCGTGAGGAGGGCGCTCTCGGCCGTGAGCCCGGGCCCGAACGCCATGGCTGCGACGCGATCACCGGGCTCAGCGCCGTGCTGGAGGATGTGCTGCAACACGAAGAAGACCGTGGCGCTCGACATGTTGCCGTTCTCGCGCAGCACCTCGCGGGCGGGATGCAGTTGCGCATCGCTGAGGTGCAGTCGGTCCTGCACCCGGTCGAGGATGCTGCGTCCGCCGGGGTGGATCGCCCAGTGCGCCACCTGCTCCCCCACGATGCCGGCGTCGAACGCTGCAGAGAGGTCGTCCTCCCGCGCATACAGGGGGCGCAGGGCGCCGATGATCGTCTCGCCGATGATCTGCGGCACTGCGGTCGACAGGATCATCTCGAACCCGTGGTCGCCGATCGTCCACGCCATGTCCTTCTCGCCCTCCGGCGCGATCGCGGTGTGGAAGCCGTCGAGCCGCAGTCCCGGTCCTGATCGCGGCAGGTCGCGTGCGGTCACGATGGCCGCGGCTGCACCGTCGGCGAAGAGGGAGGAGGCGACGATCGTGTCCGGATCTTCCGAGGAGCGCAGATGCAGGGTGCACAGCTCGACGCTGACGACGAGGACCACGGCTTCCTGATCTGCGGCGCAGAACTGGCTTGCAGCGCGCAGCGCGGGCATCGAGGCGTAGCAGCCCATGAATCCGAAGTGATAGCGCTGCGCGCTGTCCGGGATGCCGAGTGCGCGGACGATCGCATAGTCGGGGCCCGGCGCGAACGACCCGGTGCACGAGACAGTGATCACGTGTGTGATGTCGGATGCCGTGATCTCCGGATCGGCATCGATCACCGTGCGGGCGGCATCGACGAAGAGCCGCGAGGCATCGCGGATGAACACCTCGTTGCGCGTCTTCGTGCTGGGCGACAGCAGCGCGCCCGACCGCCGATCGAAGAAGACGGGGTCCGACGTCTCGGAGTCGAGCGACAGCTCCTCGATCACGGTGTGGCGCGTGTCGATGCCCGAACCGTTGAACGACGCGGACACGATGCGCTTCGCCAGCCGACCGAGATCGGGCTGCGAACCGAAGACATCACGGACCTCATCCTGCCGCAGCACCGTGGGAGGAACGATCGTCTGGAGTGATCTCAGCACGGCAGGGCGACTCATGATGTCACTCAAGCACCCCTGAACCCGTCGAGGGAAGGGGCTTGCGCCGTGTCGGCCGCTCTGCGAAGCGCGAGAGCGCTCGGCTCAGAAGCCCAGGGCGCGGGCGAGCTTGGAGCCGGATGCCGATTCGCGGCCGCCTGCTGCGAGCACCGCACGCTCCACCGCATCGAAGAAGGCCTGACGGCCGGCAGGATCCGCGGGAGCAGCGGGACCGAGCTCCATCTCCCACTCGCGCCATTCGCGCTGCACGTCCGCACGCAGATCCGTCGCGCGGACCCGATCGTCGACGAACTCGGCCACGACCCCGGCAGGGCCGGTGAGCAGGTAGGCGGTGCGATCGTTCTCGATGCGGGCGAGCGGGGTCAGCGGATCGGTCGTCCACCGCGCGATCGTGGCCGCGACGGCATCCGGAAGACCTGCGCCTTCGCCGAGCGGCCAGCCGAGCTCGAGCCGGCCGTCGCCCTCGCGGGGCCCCTTCACGTGCCAGCCCTCGTCGGGGCCGCCAGTGCGTCGTCGAAGTGCCACACCCGAACGGGCGAGCGTTCCCCCCGCGGTGTCGAAGTACTGCGCGTCGAGCGCGCGTGCCTCACCCGTGGAGACCGACTCGACTCCGGGAACGCCATCCCACACCGGGAGTGGCGTCGCGTCGTCGACGTCGTACTTGCGCTCGACCTCGACCGTTCGAGAGGGTTCAGTCATCCGACGGGGAGATGTCCTCGAGGGACTCGTCGAACCAGTAGTCGATCTCGGTGGGCCCGTCGGACTCACCGGTGTTCTGCTCTTCGCCGCGGCGGTGATACACCACCTGCGTCTCGCTGTAAGGAACGATCAGCTTGTCGTCAGCGTCGTCCAGAGGGATGATCTGCCCGTCGAGCGGGCCGCCGTGAAGTCGTGCGAGTGCCATGTGCCCACCCTAGTCCTGTCCCTCCGACATGACCTGACGGCGGCGTTCAGGCGAGGAGGATGCCGAGCGCTGCGCCGACGATCATCCATGGTCCGAAGGCGATGCGGGTGGAGCCGTCTGCTCGCCGCAGAAGCATCAGGGTCGCCGCATAGAGCGCTCCGAGCACGAAAGCGGCGGCCGCACCGACCGCAAGCGCCTGCCATCCGTGCCAGCCGAGGACCAGTCCGATCACGGCGGCGAGCTTCACGTCCCCGCCGCCCATGCCCGCGCGGCTGAGCAGACGCAGTCCCGCGTAGAAGCCGCCGAGGATCAGCATCCCCAGGAGCCCTCTGACGAGCGCCTGCGTCTGCCCTGTCTCGATGGCATCAGCGAGCACGAGCACGAGCAATGCCGCGAGCGTCGGCAGCACGATCCGGTTCGGCAGTCGATGCGTTCGGGCGTCGATGACGAGCAGCCATCCACCGATCGCCGCCAGCACGAGATGCACGATGACGACGAGCCAGCCCCTCAGATCCATCACCGCAGGCTAGGTGATTCGGCGGCACCGCCTGAAAGCCCTGTGGACAACGACTTCGATCGCGATGTCGGATGTACGAATTAGCGTGAGCATCTCCACTTGCTTTAGTAGAACATATCTTCGAGGATGGACGAATGGGGATCGGGCTCGATGCGGTGACCGCGCTCTCTCCGACAGGCGACTTCCGCGCCGGAGAGGTGCTTCGACTGCGCCGTGAGATCAGCCGCATGCAGCGCCGACGCAGCGAGCATGCGCTCCTTCCGCTCGACCCCGCCTTCTCCTCCCTGCTGCCGGAGGAGGGACTGCAGACCGGCACCGCATACACCGTCTCCCCTTCGCCCGCCCTGGTGCTGGCGCTGCTCAGCGCTGCTTCCCGGAAGGGTCACTGGTGCGCCGTGGTCGGCATGCCGACTCTGGGTGTCGAGGCAGCGGCGGCCTTCGGCATCGACCTCTCCCGACTGATCCTCGTCCCCGACCCTGCCGAACGCTGGCTCGCGGCGACCTCCGCGCTCGCCGAGGTCGTGCCGCTCATCGTCGCGCATCCGGGCTCTCGCGCTCGAGACGCCGACATCTCCCGGCTCAGCGCCCGCCTGCGCGACCGCGGCTGCACATTGCTGGTCGCCGAGGGTTCCACCGACGCCTGGCCGCAGAGCGAGGGATCGATCCGCCTCCATGATCCGCAGTGGCACGGTCTCGGCACCGGGTGGGGGCTGCTCTCCGACTGCACCGTCACGGTGACCGCCCGAACGCGGCACGCCCCGATGCCCTCGAGCGTCCGGGTGCAGCTGCCAGGACGCAGCGGCATCGTCGAAGTCGCCTCGATCGATCGGGGCGCCAGGGAACGCAGCGCCGGGATCACCGCCCTGCCCGCCTTCTCAGCACCCCCTCCACCTCGCGACGATGCGGCGAGCGCCGAACTCTCCTTCTGGGCGGAGGCAGGATGAACGATCCGCTGCGAGTCCTCGTCCTGTGGTTCCCCGACTGGCCGCTGCGCGCCGCCCTCGGTGGCACTCCCCCGTATCCACCGACCGCGCTGGTGCAGGCGAACACGGTCATGGCGTGCACCGCCTCTGCACGGACGCACGGCGTTCGTGCTGGACAGCGTCGCCGTGTCGCGCAGGGTCATCTCTCCTCGCTGCAGGTGCTCCCCCACGATCCGTCCCGCGACGAGCGCTCGTTCCTGCCGGTGCTGCAGCTCATCGAGAGGCATGCGCCAGGGGCCGCGCTGCTCCGCCCCGGGCTGGCCGTGCTGCGCGCCAGGGGCATCTCCCGCTATCACGGCGGTGAGGCGGAAGCCGCAGACGCCCTGGCCGCGATCCTGGCCGAAGGCGGGTTCCCCGAGGTGCGCATCGGTGTCGCAGACGGGCCGTTCACGGCGGAGATCGCAGCGCGCGCTCCCCGCCCCCGCACCGTGGTGCCCGCCGGCGGCTCGAAGGAGTTCCTGGCGCCGTATCCGGTGCAGGTACTGCGCGACGAGCAGCTCCCCGATCTCCTCGTGCGGCTCGGAGTGCGGACGCTCGGCGAGTTCACCGCGTTACCGGCGCTGGAGGTGCGCGACCGCTTCGGCGAGCGCGGGGCGCGGCTGCACGCCCTCGCAGCGGGGGCGGATTCGCAGCCTGTCGTCCCTCGTCCTCCCGATCCGGAGCTGGTGCGGAACGTCGAGTTCGAGACGCCGCTGGCCGGGGCCGACCAGGTGGCCTTCGCCATCCGGCAGACAGCGGATGCCGTGCTGCTCGCACTCGGCGAGGCATCCGTGGTCTGCACCGAGGTCCGGATCGACCTGACCGACGACAACGGCGAGGTGTACTCACGCACGTGGCTGCATCCGACCTGCTTCGACGCGAGCGATCTGGTCGACCGCGTGCGCTGGCAGCTGGAAGCACTGGCAGCACGGAACGCGAAGGAGCCGGTCGATGAGGCCAGGGCCTTCGGCGGCATCGCCGCGGTGCGCATCGTCCCTGCAGCCGTGGATGACGCTGCCCACCATCAACCAGGGCTGTTCGGCTCCGGCACCGATGAACGCCTGCACCATGCCGTCTCTCGCGTGCAGACCATGCTGGGGCATCAGGGCGTGGTCACCGCTGCGCTCTCCGGTGGCCGCTGGCTCGCCGACCGGCAGGTGCTCACCCCCTGGGGAGAGCGCACCGTCCCCCCGCGGGATCCCGGGCGTCCATGGCCGGGGAGTCTGCCCGATCCTCTGCCGTCCGAGGTCTTCCGCCCGCCGCGGCGGATCGCGGTGGATGCTGCGGACGGTGCCACCATCCGCATCGATGCCCGCGGCGCGCTCTCCTCCGTCCCTGCACGCATCGACGGCAGCACGGTGCAGGGATGGGCCGGGCCCTGGCCCATCCACGAGCATCGCTGGGCGTCCGGCGGCGGCAAGCGAGGACATCGGCTGCAAATCGTCGACGACCGGGATCGCGCCTGGTTGGTCTTCTGCACCGGCGAGCGCTGGTGGGCAGAGGGGCGGTATCGCTGATGGGCTGGCACAACCCACCGCAGACCTGGCGTGAGCTCGAGCGAACCCTCACCGGAGAAGAGCCTCCGAGGCCGGCCGTCGCCGAACCTCGAGGCACCCGTGTCGATGAGGGACCGATCAGCCGTCGCCGCAAACGCACACCGCCCCCGACCGTCCGCCCGGACGACGCGGTCCCCTACGCCGAGCTGCACGCGCACTCCTCGTACTCCTTCCTCGACGGCGCCTCCTCTCCGGAAGATCTGCTCTCCGAGGCGGAACGTCTCGGGCTCACCGCGCTCGCGCTCACGGATCACGACGGCTTCTACGGCGCAGCGCGCTTCGCCGAGCTCGCCGAGCTCATGGAGGCACGAGTGCAGACCGTCTACGGTGCCGAGCTGTCACTCGAGCTTCCAGCACCGCAGCGCGGCAACCCCGACCCCCTGGGCGATCATCTGCTCGTGCTCGCCGGTGGGATGGAGGGGTATCACCGCCTCTCCGGCGCGATCACGACCGCGCAGCTGCGGGGTGCCGAGAAGGGGCGCCCTGTCTACGACCTCGACGAGCTCGCGGCGAGCGCCGATGGTCACTGGACGATCCTCACCGGCTGCCGCAAGGGCAGCGTTCGGCGCGGGCTGGAGCTCGGCGACCCCGAGACGCCGTTGCGCCACCTGGTCGACCTGTTCGGCGCGGATCACGTCGCGGTCGAGCTGATCGACCACGGCGACCCGCAGGACACCCGTCGCAACGACACCCTGGCCGAGCTCGCCGCACGGCTGCATCTCCCGGTGGTGGCGACGAACAACGTGCACTACGCGACCCCCGCTCGCGCACCCCTCGCTGAAGCAGTGGCCGCGGTGCGCGCTGTCCGCAGCATGGACGATCTCGACGGCTGGCTCCCCGCCCATGGCGGCGCGCATCTGCGCAGCGGCGCGGAGATGGCGGCCCGTTTCCGGCGATACCCCGGGGCGATCTCCCACGGACTCGAGCTGGCTGCGGCATCCGCATTCCCGCTTCGGCGAGCCCGCCCCGACCTGCCACGACAGGAGGTGCCGGAAGGCCACACACCGATGAGCTGGTTGCGCACCCTCGTCTGGGACGCTGTGCCGACGAAGTACCCCCGCCTCGACGATGAAGGCAGGCATCGCATCGGGCGGGAGCTGGACGTGATCGAGGAGAAGGACTTCCCCGGGTACTTCCTCATCGTGCACGGCATCGTCGCGGAGGCACGACGGCGTGGCATCCTCTGCCAGGGTCGTGGGTCTGCTGCGGCGAGCGCTGTCTGCTACCTGCTGGGGATCACCGCGGTCGACCCGATCCTCTACCGGCTCCCCTTCGAGCGCTTCCTCGCGACCACCAGGCAGGAGGAGCCGGACATCGACGTGGACTTCGACTCCCGGCGACGCGAGGAGATCATCCAGTGGGTGTACGCGAAGTACGGGCGGCAGCGTGCGGCACAGGTCGCGAACGTCATCCAGTACCGCCCGAAGAACGCCGTCCGAGACATGGCACGGGCGCTCGGCTACTCTCCGGGACAGCAGGATGCCTGGTCGCGCCAGGTCGACGGGTGGAGCGCCGGCCTCGAGGTCGCCGATGAGCACGACATCCCCGAGAACGTGCTCGAGTATGCCGGCGAGCTGCTGAAGGCGCCCCGGCATCTCGGCATCCACTCCGGGGGCATGGTGTTGACCGCACGCCCGGTCGGCGAGGTCGTTCCTGTGGAGCACGCCCGCATGGAGGACCGCACCGTCATCCAGTGGGACAAGGATGACGCCGCCTTCATGGGCCTGGTGAAGTTCGACCTGCTCGGACTCGGGATGCTGGCCGCGCTGCAGCACTGCTTCGACATCATCCGCGACGCCACCGGTGAGGAATGGACGCTGGAGAGCATCCCCAAGGAAGAGCCGGCCGTCTTCGACATGCTCTGCCGCGCCGATTCGATCGGGGTGTTCCAGGTGGAGTCCCGCGCCCAGATCGGTCTGCTCCCCCGCCTGCAGCCGCGCAGCTTCTACGACCTCACGATCCAGATCGCGCTGATCCGTCCAGGACCCATCCAGGGTGGAGCAGTGCATCCCTTCGTGCGGCGGAAGATCGCGAAGGACAAGGTCGATGAGGAGAACCTCGAGCGCGTGGCCCGCGGTGAGGCGCCGGTGGAGTTCCCCATCCCCTACCCTCACAGCGATCTGCAGGACATCCTGGAGCGCACCCTGGGGGTTCCGATCTTCCAGGAGCAGCTGATCCAGATGGCGATGGCCGTCGGCGACTGCACAGCTGACGAGGGCGACCTGCTGCGCCGCGCCATGGGGTCGAAGCGTGGACTCGAGAAGATCGAGAAGGTCAAGGCGAAGCTGTACGCGGGCATGGCGAGGCGTGGACTCGTGGGCGACGCCGCCGACCGCATCTACGCGCAGATCCAGGCGTTCGCGAACTTCGGCTTCGCGGAGTCGCACTCCCTGTCGTTCGCCCTGCTCGTCTACGCCAGCTCCTGGGTGAAGCTCCATTACCCTGCTGCCTTCCTCGCCGGGCTCCTGCGCTCGCAGCCGATGGGCTTCTACTCCGGTGCGACGCTCACCGCTGATGCGAGGCGCCATGGGGTGGAGGTGCGACGCCCTGATCTGCTCACCTCCGGGGCGACCGAGACCCTCGAGCCGCTCGACCCGGAATCACCGCCCACTGCGCCGACCGGCATCGATGCCTGCCTCGCCGATCCCCAGCCTGCGGTGCGGCGCTTCGACCGGGAAGCACCGGATGAATCCGCAGCGCACCGGCGTGACGGGACGCATGCCGTGCGGCTCGGACTCGGTGGCATCCGCGGTATCGGCGCACCCATGGCGGAGCGGATCGTCGCCGAGCGGGAGGCGAACGGCCCCTATCGCGACTTGCACGATCTGGTCAGGCGCACGGATGCCACCGCGGCACAGCTCGAATCCCTGGCCACCGCAGGGGCATTCGAGTCCCTCGGGCTGGAGCGACGCGAGGCGATCTGGCTCGCCGGCGCTGCGGCCGAGGACCGTGCGCGCTTCCTCCCCGGCACCACCGTCGCCGTGCAGCCTCCGCTGTTCGCGGATCAGACCAGCTACGAGCGGCTCTCCGCCGATCTCTGGTCGACCGGGGTGTCGACCGATGATCACCCGATGACGCACTTCCGCAGCGCGCTGCAGGAACGCGGGGTGCTGACCTCCGTCGATCTGCAGGCGCACGAGTCCGGCCGGCGCATCGAGGTCGCCGGTCTCGTCACGCACCGTCAGCGACCGGCGACCGCGTCCGGGATCACCTTCGTGAACCTCGAGGACGAGAACGGACTCGTCAACATCGTCTGCTCAGCCGGAGTGTGGAATCGCTACCGCCGTATCGCCAGGGATTCACCGGCGCTCATCGTCCGCGGCATCCTGGAGCGCTCGACCGAGGGTGTCGTGAATGTGCTCGCCGATGCCTTCGAGGATCTGCGCACCGGGCTCGCGCACCGTTCGCGGGACTTCCGGTGACCGGTGTCACCACGAGCACCTGGGTCCCTGAGCCTGCCGAAGGGCCCGATACAGACCTGATCGGTGTCACCAGAACCGTTCGGTCTCCTCGGCCGGCTGACGGTCGCTGCCGCCCCAACGGTCGGCTTCAGCCTTGGCGGCGTCCGCGGCGGCATCCGCCTCCCGCAGCGCGACCTTCGCCCCCGTCGATCCAGGGCCGATCGGGTCGACAGTGAGCGTCGTGCGAGCACTGTGAGCGCCGATCGTCACCGTGCAGTCGAGCACTCGCCCCAACCAGCGCGAGAGTTCGCCGGAGACATCGTCTGTTCGATAGCGGATCCCCGTATCGAGGTCGGTCAGAGACAGGAGGACAGGCTCATTGGTGAGCGGATCGGCCTGCTCGGTCACCTCGATACGGTGCCCTGGTGCGATGGCGATCTGGCCTGCGACAACGAGGATCCTGTCCATGTCTCCACCTTAGGAAACAGCGTCCACGAAGCCCAGGACTTCTGCCTCCCGAAATATTTCAAGAAATCTTGTCCCCCAAATGGTGGACAAGACAAAATGCGGGTACTCTGCTAAGCGTAGCGGGGGCTACCGGCTGAATACTGGGGTAATCAGCCAGCGAGCGCAGCGACTATCGCCGCCTCCCCTGCCGTCCGGGATGGACGGTGGCCCTCTCGAGAACCGTTGGGGCGGACCACTCGAGAGGGCATACCCCGCTGTCTCCGGCCGATGGTTTTTCCGGCCGTCGAGCATCCGACTCAGCGCACATCGACCGCCGATGCCGACTGCACACGGGACTGCGCAGCCGGGCGAGTGCGCGCTTCACTCACGAGCACGGCCACAACCCCCGCGCCGCACAGCGCGAACCCGATGAGCGTGACGATCGTGAGCGGTTCGCCCAGGATGAACGCCCCTGCGGCTGCGGTCGTCGGCGCGACCGGGAAGAGCAGTGCATTGAGCGCCGTGATGCCGACGCGGCGCAACAACCACCAGTAGAGACCGTAGGCCGCGAGGGTCGGGAAGACCGCGGAGAACACGACGGCGAGCCAGAACGAGACGGATGCCGGCGGCATGAGCTGGCCGGCGATCGCGGTGATCAGGATGAGCGCCAGAGCGGTCACCGTGACGTGGATCGTCAGCGTCACCAGGGTGCTGGTGCGCGGTTCCGAGCGGCGCTGCAGAAACGTGCCGACGATCAGGCAGACCATCGCCGCAGCCGGCCAGAGATACGCGGCGGGGTGCGCGGTGGAGTCGTCGAGCTGCGACCGCACGACCAGGAAGACGCCTGCCGCGCCGACGACGAGTCCGGCCCATTGTGCTCCACGAACCTTCAGCCCGAGCAGCGGCCCGACCAGCATGGCGACCACGAGCGGTTGCACCGCGTCGATCAACGCAGTCGTACCGGTGGCGACGCCGGATGCCACTGCAGCGTAGACCGCGGTGCAGTACCCGAACTGGGCGAACAGGCCGATCAGCGCCTGCCGCCGGAGGTCCGGCGCAGTGACGCCGTTCGCGGCTCGGCTGAGCAGGACGATCGCGAGCAGCACAACCGCGAGCGGCACGAACCGCCACACCAGCAGGGTCAGCGGCGCGACATCGACGGTGGCGATCGCCGGCACGAGGAATCCGGAACTCCAACTCGCGACGAAGGCCGCTGAAGCGAGAGCCGTCACTCCGACCCGAAGTACACCGATCTGTTTACCCATGCCCTCGACTATACAGGTTGGTATATTCGAGTCATGGCCGTTCCCGTTCCCGAACTCGCTCCGCTCACCCCTGGCGCCACGCGTGTGCTCGATGCCGCGTCGCAGCTCTTCTACGAGCGCGGCATCCACGCGGTCGGCGTCGACACGATCGCAGAGGCAGCCGGCGTCACGAAGAAGACCCTGTACGACCGGTTTGGCTCGAAGGAGACACTGGTCGTGGCGTACCTGCAGCACCGTGACGCCAAGTGGCGCGCGCACCTCGCAGGCCACCTCTCACGCGTCCCTGCCGGAGGCCCGGATCGCGTGCTCGCGGTCTTCGATGCGGCGATCACGTGGTCAGACGAGTACAGCCCGAAAGGGTGCAGCGCGATCAACGCCCGCGCCGAGATCGGCGACGGTCACGACGGACACCCGGTGTTCCCCGAGGTCGCGCGGCAGAAGGCCTGGTTGCTCGACGTCTTCACCGAGCTCTGCCGGGAGGCAGGGGCAGCTGACGCGTCCGACCTGGGCCAGGCGATGATGCTCCTCTACGAAGGTGCCATCGTCACGGTCGGCATGGAGACCTTCGCCGAGCCGTTCGAGGTCGCTCGACGGCTGGCGGAAAGGATGCTGGAGTCGGAGCTGCGCTGACGCGGCCGGCCGCTCCATCCGCGACTCTCCTCTCTCCACCACTGAAGCGCTGTTCAGTGAAACGTTAAGCTGTCGCTCGGCCGATATGGGATCGGCGACATGAGCATCTGGGGGAACAATGGGGACGAACGAGCCTGCCGGGATCAGCCGGCGCACGACGATGAAAGCGGCGGCATGGAGCGTGCCGGTTGTCGTTGCAACCGTCGGGATACCGTTGGCCGCAGCGAGCGTTGCACCCGAAGCGACCGCGTTCATCGCCACCACATGCGGCGGCCGGGATCGTCTGACGCTGTACATTACGAACAACACGTCGTCCGCGCTGCAGACGTTCGTCGACGTCGACCTGGACGACAACGGCACGTGGGACGCCGGGGACGGCCCGATTCTGAACCCGGGCGAGACACAGCCACTCGGGTACGGACTGATGGAGAACGGCGCCTACACGTTCAGGGTGAGCACCGCGAACAGCGTCATCTTCCAGAAGCGAGTCGTTCTCGACTGCGAACCTGTCGGACTGCGAGCGTGGACCACAGGACAGATCGAGAACGGCACCAGTCCCGTAATGATCGTGCATCTCCAGAACGAGACGTCCTCGCAGATGCAGACGTACATCGATCTCGACTGGGACAGAGACGGGACGCCCGACTCCGGCGACGGACCCATCCTGGCCCCCAACGAGTACCAGGAAGTGCGATACGACCTCTGGTTCAACGACTTCGGCGTGACGGCGCGGAACGACATCGGCTATGCCCTGAACACGAGGATCGGTTTCGGCGGTGGGCCGAACGCATAGCGGCGGCGTTTGACCACAGGCACGCCGTGCGGGCGGTATCGCAGATCGCGTTCGCCGGACATGCAGAAGGCCCGGAGACTCTTGCGAGTTTCCGGGCCTTATCTGGTGGGCTGACAGGATTTGAACCTGCGACCCTTTGACCCCCAGGTAGACGGTTCAGCCCGAATCCTTGATTTTCCGGGTATTTCTGCCCCTCGAACGGCGTCATTTCATGTCAGGGATTGCATGGCTTGCAGGCATCAGGTCCCGGCCAGGTCCCGGCTCTTGGTAGTCGCCCCTCACCTTCGCCGGGGAGGCACGCGGTCTACGCCGGGATGACACTCGGGATGAGCCCCGGCGCAGGAGGTAGCGGTCCGTGCCGGTCGGATGCGCGTAGTCCGTCGATCACGAGCGCCGCGTAGCGACGCGCGGTACGGGTACGCTCCGCCTCCGTCGTGCTTGAGAGTCCACGCGCCGCGAGCAGGACGATCAGGAAGTCGTCCAGGACGAAGTCGGCGCGCAGGGCGCCGACATCGATGGCACGACGAGCGACGGCGACGATCGCCCGCACGGCATCCTCCCGCTGTGCTCGGAAGTCGACGGCATCAGGGTAGGCGGAGAGGAACGCGTCCGTGAAGCCCTGGTTCCGGGCGTTGAGCACCAAGACCTGCTCGATGATGCCGCGGAAACCGCGCCACGGGTCGGTGTCGGCAAGGGCGTCGACCACGATCGAGCGACAGGCGTCGAGCTCATTCACGAAGGCGGCCCGGACGAGATCGGCTTTCGTGGGGAACCGCCGGTAGAGGGTGGCCGGCCCCACGCCAGCGCGTCGGGCGATCTGTCGCATGGTCACGTCGAGGCCGTCAGTCCCGAACAGTTCCCGAGCCGCGGCGAGGACGCGGTCGCGGTTCTCCTTCGCGTCGGAACGCAGATCCTGAGGCAGTGTCGCGGGCATATGTCTCACTTTAGTCAAGTGGACGCAGGCGTCCGTTACCTTTCGGAAGGCGGGTTCGATCCCCCGCCGCGAAACGGAGTACCCCCATGCGCGCAGTAATCATCCGGACCTTCGGCGACCCGAGTGGGATGGAGGTGACGGACCTTCCCGTCCCGACGCCCGGAGTCGGCGAGGTCCTCGTTCGAACAGAAGCGATCGGCGTCGGCGGGGTTGATGTCGTGATCCGCCGAGGCGGGATCGCCGAAGCAACCCGCGACTCGGGGATGATCCCGGGAAGCGAGACCGCCGGTGTCGTGACAGCAACCGGGGCCGATGTCGACCCCGGTTGGCTCGGTCGCCGCGTCTGGGCGTTCACGGGGATCTCGGGCGGGTACGCCGAGCACGTGATCGCTCGCGCCGACGAGATCGTCGCGCTGCCATCCGAACTCTCGTCCATCCAGGCCGTGACCCTGGGCGGCGCGGCACCGGTCGCGCATTTCGCGCTCGAACGCGCTCACCTCGTCGAGGGCGAATCCGTGCTCGTGCGGGGTGCCGCCGGAAGCATCGGTCTGGCCGGCGTTGAGCTGGCCGCTCGCGCCGGCGCCGCGACCATCGCCGTCACCACGTCATCTCCCGAACGCGGGGAGCGGCTGCGGGCGTTCGGCGCCACCCACGTGCTCGACCGCGCCGGCGCGGGCGACCCGAAGGCCCCGGCCGAGTTCGACGTCATCCTCGACATCGTCGGCGGCGCCGATCTTCCCAGGTTCATCGAACGACTCTCGCCCAATGGTCGCCTGATCGCCGTGGGCGTGGTCGGCGGTTTCCCGCCCGCTGACTTCGGCACGGCGCTTCTGTCCGGCTTCCGCCGATCGATCACCTTCGGAACGCTCAGCCTCGATACCGTGCCACGCGACGAGCTCACCCGGGTACGAGGCGAGATGTTCGATGACGCCGTCAGCGGCATCCTCTCCCCCGTGGTTCACGCCACACTCCCGCTGAGCGCTGCCGCCGAGGCGCACCGACTCATGGATGCCGGTGAGGTGTTCGGGCGCATCGTCCTCATACCCTGAGCGGGTTCTCGCTGCTGAGGGCGCAGCTCGCATCGTCATGTGAGACTCATATGAGACAAAAGGCGCTTCGGGCGCAGGAGGCATAGAAAAAGCCCCGGAGATCCGCGTGTTTCCGCGGTTCTCCGGGGCTTGTCGGTGGGCTGTTGGCACAACTACTCATTGCGCCCCTCAGCGCCCCGCTGTCTTCCTGTCTTTCCTGTTTCTGCGTCTGTATTTTCCTGCTTCGAGCATGAGCGGATCAGATGGGGCAGGGTTCGCCTTCGGCACCGGCGCGATCCTGAGGCGTGTCGTGGAAGTCGAAACCGCCGATGACCCAAGGCATTCCGCTAGTGCGCTCGAGGAGGCGAGCCGACTCACAGTCTTCTATGCCCGACAGAGGTCATCCGGTGGGCCGACTCGCGTCATACGCCGAGCCGGCCCGGGTACTCACGGACGGATCAGAACCTTCAGCGCTTCACGGGAGTCCATGAGGCGGTATGCCTCAGCGATCTCCTCAAGGGGCAGTTCGCGGTCGAAGACCTTGCCTGGGTTGATGGTGCCGTCGATGACCTGCGGAATGGCCGCCTCGAGGTAGGCGCGGACTGTGGCTGGCCCGCCGGTGAGTGTGGCGTTCTTTCCGAAGAGCGACATGAACCCGACCGCGGCGTTCTCGTACTGGGGGACGCCGACGCGGGAGATCACTCCGCCTGGGCGGACGATGCCGTACGCCTGCTCGTAGGCGGGCATGTGTCCGACGGCTTCAAGGACAACGTGCGCCCCCTCTCCGCCAGTCAGCGCCAGAACCTTCGCAACGCCTTCTTCGCCACGTTCGGCGACGACGTCGGTCGCTCCGAACTCGCGACCAAGATCGGTGCGCGCGGTGTGGCGTCCCATCAGGATGATCTTTTCGGCACCGAGCTGCTTAGCCGCTAGGACCGCGGAGAGGCCGACGGCCCCGTCACCGATGACGGCAACGGTCTTTCCGGCTTCGACACCACCACGGATGGCTGCGTGATACCCAGTGAGGTAGACATCAGACAGGGTGAGCAGCGAGGGCATAAGAGCTTCGTCGGTGCCTGCGGGGATCGCGACGGCGGTGCCGTCTGCATACGGGATGCGGAGCTTCTCGGCCTGCGTGGCCGACGGTGCCGCATCGAAGAATCCGCCGTGCACGCAGGAGGTGGTGATCCCGTCCCGGCAGTATGTGCAGGTGCCGTCCGACCATGCGAAAGGCACGATGACAGTGTCGCCGATGGCGAGAGTGGCGACGGCGTCGCCAATCTGCTCGACCACGCCGATGGCTTCGTGTCCCATGTGGCGGCCCTCAGGGGTGTCCCCGAGGTCGTGGTACGGATGCAGGTCCGACCCGCAGACGCAGGCGTACGTCACGCGGATGATCGCGTCGGTCGCCTCTTCGATGATGGGTTCGGGAACGTCGACGACGCGAACGTCGCCGGCGGCGTACATGAGTGTTGCGCGCATGATGGTGTTTCTTTCTGTCGGTGTCAGTTGGTGAAGGGAATGCTGAGGATACGGTCGTCGCCGTCGCGAGGCCCAGATCCGTAACCGTCCGTGTTGCTGGTCAGGAACCAGAGGGTTCCATCCGGGGCTTCGGCAACGTGGCGAAGACGTCCGTACGTGTCAGAGAAGTAATCGGTGGAGGTGCTGGGATCAGCGACCGGCACTGCACGCAGGGTCTGACCTCGAAGGTTGGCGATGAAGACCGTCCCCCCGACCACCGCGATGCCGCTGGGACTTGCCTCCTCGGGCGTCCACTGCTGCACCGGGTCGACGTAGTCCAGGTTCTCGCCGATACCCTCCACGACGGGCCATCCGTAGTTGGAACCGGGGGTAATGATGTTCAGCTCATCCCAGGTGTTCTGCCCGAACTCGGTGGCGAACAGGGTGCCGTCGTCTGCCCAGGCAATCCCCTGCGGGTTGCGATGTCCGTAGCTGTAGACGAGCGAATCCGGGAAGGGGTTGTCGTCGGGAGCGGCTCCGTCGGGGGTCATGCGGAGGATCTTTCCGGCGAGGTTGTCCAGATCCTGCGCGTTCTCGCGACCTCCGGCGTCACCGGTGGTGGCGTAGAGCATCCCGTCCGGCCCGAATGCGATTCTGCCGCCGTCGTGATAGCTGGCGGCCGGGATGCCGTCCACAACGGTCTCAGGCACGCCAAGAGTCAGCGACCCGGGTTCCCCATCGAGGGCGAAGCGTTGGATGCGGTTTCCATCGGGGCCGGTGGAGTACGCATACAGTCGCTGCTGTTCGTCGACAGCTATACCGAGGAGCCCCGATTCGCCTTGCTGGACGATGTCGTCGATGGTGCCGACCACCCGAGTGGTGTCTCCGGTGAGCTCGAGGATGTTCCCGGTATCGCGTTCACTGATCAGGGCAGTTTCGCCTGCGAACGCAACCGACCACGGTGTCACGAGTCCGGAGGCAAGGACGGTGGGATCACCCTGTGGGACGCCCTGAGCTGAGGGAGTCTCGGGGGTCGAGGATACCGGAGCGGGGGTCGTGGCCTGCTCCATCTCCGGGGCGGGAGTGCAGCCAGAGAGCAGGACAGCAGTGGCGAAGGCGGCCAGCGCGGTGGCCTTACCCCGTGAGCTGAGTGTCTTCATGGTTTCTGTGTCTCCGAGTTCACGGTTTCAGGGCCGATGCGGGATGGTCAGTTGTCGAGCGTGTCGGCGTACCGACGGAACTCGCCACGCGTGGTGTGCATGTTCCAGAGCACTCCGGCCAGAACGTCCGGGTCGTGGGTCGCATCTCCCGGTATGATTCCGCGCGGGATGATGAGTTGTCCGACGTGGATGCCCTCCGGCTGCAGCGTCTCGTGCAGCATCTGCCCGTAGGCGGTCTGCCCAGCAAAAGCGATTGACGTCCCGGCGTAGGACGCGTTGTAGCGCACGGCGCTGTCTCCGTTGATGAACAGGATGGTTCCCGCTCCGAGGAATCGCATACCCTGCACAACCTGATGCACCGCAGCAACGGGAGCGTAGATGGAGAACTCAGCCGCGCCGACCAGATCCTCGGGCGTGGTCTCGAGGACAGGGCGGAGGAACTCCTTCTGGGGCAGAGGGTTATAGGTCAGCACCTCGATGGCGCCGAGTTCCTGCGTCGCCCGATCCAGTGCCTCGCGGACGCTCGCGGTGTCGCGGACATTCGCTACGTAGCCACGCGCGGTGATCCCTATCTCGGCGAGTTCCGCGGCCAGGGCGTCGAGGCGATCCTGGTTACGTGCAATGAGGGCAACGCTGTGGCCTTCGCCTCCGAAGCGGCGGGCGATGGCTGCGCCCAGTCCGGGCCCGGCGCCGATGATTGCGGTAGTGGTCATGAGGTTGACTCCATTCGATTCGCGGTGAGGTGTCAGTCGACGATGGTGGTGGTCACAGACCCGCCTTCGAGCAGCGACAGCTGCTCTCAGGCGACGGGGGTGGGGTGCGATGCGGTATCCGTGCGCAGCGAGCTAGGCGTGTGAGCGCGCCGCCGCGCCAGGAGGAGGCAGGCAGCGGCGGCGAGAAGCACGGTGACGACGGTGGTGACACCGAGAGGCAGAATGCTGAGCGCTCCGGCGACGCCGACGAACGGGGCGGCGATCCCGCCGAAACCGAACCGGACCATGCCGAGCAGGGATGATGCGGTGCCGGCCATCTGCGGGTAGTCGGAGAGCGCGAGGGTGGTCGCCGGAGGCGCGGTGATCGCGACGCCGCTCGACAGCGCGAACAGAGAGACGATGACGATCCACAGCGGCATCGGCGTCAAGCCGGCGATGAGAAGTCCGATGGCACCCAGCCCGGTGACGACGACTCCGACGCCGAGGGTCCCCGAAACGCTCCAACGCTCTGCCGCACGGCCAGCGAAGTATCCGAAGATCATGTGGCCGGCGGAGTTGAGCCCGAAAGCCGCTGCGTACCACTGGGGAGTAAGACCGTAGATGTCCTGCAGCACGAACGTCGAACCAGCGAGATAAGCGAACAGCGCGGCATACAGGAACCCCTGATTCAACACCGCGCCGAGGAACACCCGGTCACTGAAAAGCGTGCGGTAAGACTGGAGCGTCTGGCCGAACCCGCCGCTGGTGCGCTGCTCCACCGAGAGCGTCTCCTCGAACACGAGCAGAGTGATGACGAGGATTGCCACACCGATCACCGCGAGGAACATGAAGAGTCCGCGCCAGTCGGTGAAGGTGTTCAGTAGGCCACCGAGCAGTGGTCCGACGATGGCGGCGAACCCACCGATGACGGTGAGCCGGCCGTAGAAGCGGATGAGCGCCTTGCCCTCAAAGACATCGCGGCCGGCCGCGGTGGCGATGACGATGCCGACGCCCCCGGCGAGCCCCTGTACGAGGCGGGCGAGGATGAGCAGCTCGATGGAGGGACTCAGCGCACACAGCACCGAAGTGAGAATGTATGCCACGATTCCAATGAGCAGGATCCCTCGACGTCCGAACCGGTCAGACAGAGGACCCGCGAGCAACTGTCCCGCAGCGAGCCCGATGAGGCACGCCGTCACCGTCAACTGCGCGACCGAAGTGACGGCTCCGAGCTGCGCGGTCAGCGCCGGCAGTGCGGGAAGGTAGAGATCCATCGAGATCGGACCGAACACCGTCAACAGCAGAAGAACGGACGGCAACAAACGACGGGTCATAGTCGAGGAGGACGTGGAGGGCATGGATTCCATGCTCCGCGCTTGCCGGTCCGAGTGGGAGTCCCTGCCGAGGGGTGTACTGATAGAGGACCCTTCCGGGAGGGGACTTCTAGAAGAATCAGCACCTGGTGGCCCCCGCCCACGAGCGACCACATTAGGAGGACGAGCTTGCGCGTACACGTGGCGTTATCAGTCGGGATCGAGTTCGATGCTGACCTCTATGCAAACCCTGTAGCCGCTGACCTGGCCACCCGCCTTCCGATGGACGCGGTCTTCACCGATTTCAAGGGGGTCGAGAAAGTTGCGACACTCGAACGAGCGTTGCGCCTCAGAGGAGTGCCCGCAGAAGACTCGCCAGAACCGGGCGAGATCGGCTACTACGCGCCGACCCGCTCTCTCGTGTTCTACTACGGGTCCGTGGGCACCTGGCCAGGCCTGGTTCGTATCGGCCGATTCGACCTTGCACTGCCGACGCTCCGAGATCTTCCCGACGGATTCAGCGCACGCCTCACCCGCACAGATAGCGACCGCTGATGGCCCTCATCTTCGTCACCGGAGCTTCGACCGGCTTAGGCCTGAGCACCGCCACGACTCTCACCGCAGACGGGCACGACGTCGTCGTTCACGCGCGAACAGCTGCATCCATCCCGACGGGCGCGTGGGCAGGGACAATCACCGGTAACCTCGCCGATCCGGCACAAACTGTCGACGCTGCGCAGGCTGCGAACGCCTACGGTCGGTTCGACGCGGTCATCCACAACGCAGGTGCCCTCCATCCGCCTGAGGCGGTTGCGGTCAACGCTCTCGCAGGTTACGTGCTGACCGGAGTGATGCTCAAGCCCGGCCGGCTGATCTATCTGAGCAGCTCCATGCACCGAGACGGATCCACCGACCTGACCAAGTTGAGTTCCGGATCTGGGTCCTACAGCGACAGCAAGCTTTGGGTGACCGCGTTCAGCGCAGCAGTTGCCGCTCGCTGGGCGGGCACGGACAGTCACGCAGTCGACCCCGGCTGGGTCCCCACCCGCATGGGCGGCAAGAGTGCCCCCGATGACCTCGTCGAAGGACATCGCACACAGGCATGGCTGGCGACCACCCCCGACGTGACGCCCCGGACCGGCGGCTACTGGCACCACCAGCGCACGCGCGAACCGGCCCCACCAGTGCACGACCCTGTGTTCCACGCCGAACTTCTTGCAACACTGGCAGAGCTCACCGGTATCACACTGCCGTGAGCGAAACCATCATCGGCATGGGGCGAGGGAGGGGTGCACTGTCAGGGCATCCCACAGAACCTCGGAGTCAACCTAACCTGAGCGGTATGGACAATCGTGTAGAGGTGCGGGAGTTTTTGATGACCCGCCGGGCCCGGGTGTCGCCGGAAGCCGCCGACATCCCCGCGGGATCGAACCGCCGCGTCGAAGGACTCCGGCGCAGCGAGGTCGCTGCCTTGGCCGGGGTGAGCGTGGAGTACTACTCGAAGCTGGAGCGAGGAGCAATCGCCGGCGCCTCCGCAGCGGTTATCGACGCGATCTCCCGGGCTCTGCAACTCTCAGATGCAGAGCACGCGCATCTCCTCGATCTCGCACGCAACGCCGATGGCATCCCTTCCTCCGGGCGTCATCGTCGGCGCAGCAGCAAACCGGGTCCCCCGCGCCCGAGCCTCGAATGGGCGTTAGCATCCATCACTGACGCCGTCGCGGTCGTCAGGGATCAGCGGCAGAACCTAGTCGCGTTCAATGAACTCGGGCGCGCGTTCTACTCCCCGCTCATCGGTGATGGCGGCCGCGTTCCGAACTTCGCCAGGTTCCAGTTCCTCGACCCCGCGGCCCACGACTTCTACCCCGACTGGGAGACGTTCGCCGACATGTGTGTCGCGGTGATCCGCGCTGAGGCGGGCCGTGACCCGCACGACAAGGGTATTCAAGACCTCGTCGGAGAGCTCTCCACCCGTAGCGATCTGTTTCGCACCCTGTGGGCCGCGCACAACGTCCGAGCCCACGGCTCCGGCAAGAAGCGATTCCACCACCCCGTGGTCGGAGACCTGACCCTCGTCTACGAGGAACTCGCCATCACTGCTGAGCCCGGGAAGGTACTACTCATCTACTCCGCCGAGCCAGGATCTCCATCGGCGGAGCGCCTGAAACTGTTGGCGTCGTGGAACGCGGACGCACAGACGGCGACCGAATCCGCGACCTCCTGACCTCGGACCGCGGACAAGGCCCGCACTGTCAAGTAGCAGCACGACCAGTCATCGGCATGGTCGTGCGTGACGTGCCCAAGACAGCTCAAACTCGCTTTGGGCAGAGGCTCGCCCCATACAAGGGGTACCCGGCGCACGCAACCGGGGAGGGTCCCCTCTCAGTACATGCCCTCTCAGGGACTCCCTCCGACGTACCGGGGATTCGTACCGTTGAATCACGACTCCCCACCAATCTGAGAGGTCGACCATGAAGAAGAAGCTCCTACTCGCCGCACCCACGCTTGCCATCGGCGCGCTGCTGACGCTCACCGCCTGCAGCGCACCGGCTGCACAAGACGCCCCTGCCCCTGTGGTCGAGACCGCCACCTCGGACCCCATCATCGGGGAGTGGACGATGACGTCGCTCGAGTTCTCGACCGATGGAGAGTTTGCCGACGTTCCGTTCGGCGGACAGATCATCTTCACCGAAGCCGGCACCGTCGCGGTGCAGGCGCAGAACCCTGATGCAACCGCACCCGACACGGCTTACACCGTGCAGGGATACGAGGCGTTCTACGGCGACGCGACCATCGACGAGGACGCCGGAACATTCTCCGTCGAGGTGGAATCTGCTGCGGCGCGTGACCTCATCGGACAGACGCTGGTCCGCAACTTCGAGGTCACTGACGACACGCTCGTCTTGACCCCTGTGGATGCTTCCGAGGGCTGGCGCGTCACCTACGAGCACGCTTCCCGCTAAAACGGCGCCGCCCCGCACAAATGCTCCTCTGCTCTGACATGACGTCAGAGCAGAGGAGCATTGTCGTTCAGTTGCCGGCGCACTGTTGGTCTGTGGACCCGGCACCGTTCCGAAGAGCATCAATGACGCAGAACGGGCCGGGAACGAGAGGAATCTCGTTCCCGGCCTGACTGACACGTCGTAGACGTGGGTCTGGAGTGCTCAGCGCACCTTGGTCCAGGTACCGTGCAGCTGCACGAACTCTCCGCCGATGACGGAGGACGCCATGCAGGCTCCGTTGGTGTAGTCCTCGATATGGGTGACGTGGTCGAGAGAGTCGGGCTCGGTCCATCGGACCACATACAGCCCGTCGCGGACCTGAGTGGTGGTGTACTCCATCGTCTCGGTGCGGCCCTTGATGGCACCGCCGGTGACGAGGAACGACACGCGGGTGGCGGTCTCGAAGGTGATCTCGACGGTGAAGTGTCGGAGCGGAGTATTGGGGCCGAGGTCTGCGAGCCAGGTTTCTCCGACGCTGGGCAATGTTGCAGTGTTATCCATGATGTGTCCTTTGGTGTTGTGATGGTTTAGTTCGCGCGAGTGACGTTGATGTTGAAATCGAACGTGCCGAACGCGTTGTAGAGAGTGAAGAAGAGTCGGGCGTACATCTCCACGCCGCGAGCTCCGGTGATGTCACCGAGATCGATGATGGACTCGGTCGGCCATCCGAACTCGCCAAGAAGTCCTTCGACGATGCTCTTGGCGTCAGAGTCATCTCCGGCGACGAAGATGCTGTGCGGTCCGGGTACCCGGGTGGGGTCGATCATCACCTGGTAGTAGACGGAGTTGAGCGACTTCACGACCCGAGCGTCCGGGAAGGCGCGCTGGATCTGCTCACCCAAGCTGTCGGTGTTCGAGATGGTGAGGGTCGGCGGGAGACCCTTTGACAGATCCAGCGGGAGCGCAAGGTCGAGGAGCACCTTTCCGGCCAGCGGTTCCGCGCCGACGCCCTCCAGTGCCGCAAGTGCGTTCTGCCCGTTGGCAGCGTTGATCACGACCTCGCCGTGCGCGCCCGCTTCGGGGAGGGTGACGAGACGCACGTTGGAGTTCTCCTGCTGCCACTGCACGTAGGGCGGAGTGCCCATTCCGTCAGGCGTGGTGCGGGCAAGGGTCACGTCGACATCGCGTGTACCGATGACGACATCGTGTCCGAGGCCGGCGAGGCGTGCGGCGAGGCCGCGTCCGACCATTCCCGTGCCGATGATTGCGATCTTCATGGTGTTGCTCGTTTCTGTGTTCAAGCGGTTGCGCGGGGTGTGATCTCGACGGTCGCGGACCGGGGGCCGGCCGCGACCATCGGGGGGAGGTAGCTGCTGCCGCTGTACTTGGCGCGGTATGCAGCATCGATCTGGTCCTCCAGGGCGGCGTCGGCCGGCGCGAACCCCACCTCGAAGGTGTCACCGGCTGCGGTTATCCGTCCGGCACGCTGTGCGACGGCGGACTGGTACCACCGCGAGCGCGTGCCATTCCACGCCCGCACGAAGAGGCGACCGTCGACAACGACGGACCAGATCCAAGTGGGGGTGCCGTACGTGGATCCGTCGGCGCGGAACGGGGCGATGTGCAGGTCGTCGGTGGCGGCGATGCGGTCGATGTCGTGAGGTGACCAAGTCGTCATAGTGAACTCCTTTCGTCACCGCTCGCGGGTCATGTGCCGATTCAGCACCTCCATCGCGGGCGGGTGTGATTCCATACTCCGCCGGAGGATTGACCAGTGGCAGTCCCTGACAGGGTGCCCCACCACCGGAATACGAGACGTAGCCTCTACCTATGCAGATCGAGCACGAGATCAGAGACTTCCTGATGACCCGTCGGGCGCGGATCACCCCTGAGATGGCGGGATTGCATCCGCGATATCGACCTACGCCGGGGCGAAGTGCAGGTGCGCCGGAACATGACCCACACCAGCAAGGGCTACGTCCTCGGCACTCCGAAGACGGCGCGGGCCGTGCGAGACGTGCCGATCCTGGACGATGGCCTGTTCCGCGACCTCGGCGTCTACCTGCGCCAGCACCCACACCGCGACAACCTGGAGGCGGGGTTGTGGCCGGGCAAGGTACCGGGGCACAACAAGCTCAGCTTCGAGCGCGCCTTCGACCCCAAGGGCTTCTACCGGTACACGTTCAAGCCTGCCGCCACGCGGGCTGGACTTGACGGGCTGCACTTCCACGAGCTGCGCCACACCTTCGCCACGCTGGCGCTGGAGTCCCGGGCGCTCGACATGCATGAGCTATCCCGGGCGATGGGCCACGCGAGCTACGCCATCACGGACAAGGTCTACGCCCACGTCCGGCCGCGCGACTTCAGCGCGCACCGCGCGGCATTCTCTGCGCACATCTCGGCTGCGAGCGCGCCGGTCGCTCCTGTGGTCGCTATCGGCGGCTGATCCAGTCGCTAGTCTCCGATGATCTGGCGGCCGACATTCTTGAAATCGTGGCCCCAGCCCGAGCCTCGGTCACCAAGCACACCCTGCACACCAGCCATCGCGACCAAGTCCCAGTAGCGTTGCAGACTGTCTGCCATCCGCTCGTTTAGCCGTCTGTAGAACTCGTCCGAGAGTGAGTAGTCGGCGATCATCCGATGGAAAAGCGCTTCGAGTTCAGGCTCGTTCTCGAGGGCGATGCGCTCGGCCGCGTCCCAGAACACCTGCGGACTTTCCTCTCGTTGCGGATTCTCGGCTAGCGCGTCCAAGTAATAGAAGCGGCCCTCTTGCCCGTACCGATTCAACGCCGCCACGAGCGGAAGCCAAACAGGATCGTTCTCCACGGCGGCAAGCGCCTCATCCACCCAGTAGCGGTTGGTTGCCCGTCCGACATTGTCTCGGATCGCCTCTCGTAACAGCGTCTCCATCTTGACGATGTTGTGGCGGTACTCGTTCTTGAGCACGTTCAGAGGCAACCAAGTGCGACTCTCCGCGATGTGGTTGAGGCCGAGGCCGAGCTTCAGCATCTTCTCGACGCCAATGGAGAGCATCGTCATGATTGGGTCGCGCGTCGTTTCGATGAACGCTGCGGTTCGAAGCGCCCGAACGCCGTACGCGAGCAAGTGCTTCGCAGAATCAGAATCCTGGATGAAGTTCAGGCCTTGGAGAGTCGATAGGTCGTCGTCATAGGGGTTCGGCACGGGATCATCCTGGCAGAGGCTGTGGACAACCGGAGCCCTTTTGGAGCCCTTGGCGTTTGCCAGACATGCAGAAGGCCCGGAGACTCTTGCGAGTTTCCGGGCCTTTCTCGGTCGGGCTGACAGGATTTGAACCTGCGACCCCTTGACCCCCAGTCAAGTGCGCTACCAAGCTGCGCCACAGCCCGTTCCCTCCGCTTTCGCGAAGGCAACTCCACTATCTTAGCTGCACCGGACGGCGTCCGCGAAACCGGACCGTTGCCGAGTGTCGGATGCCCGGCGTAGCGTTCCGGCATGGCGACGATCACGACAGCGGCGGCGGCGACCGCCCGATGGGATGACGTGCAGCACGCGCTCACCGGCGGCGGGGATGGAGCGAGCTGTCAGTGCATCTGGCCGGTGCTCAGCAACAAGGACTGGAACGAGACGACCGCTCCGCAGCGCACTGAGATGTTCCGCAAGGAGATCGCTGCGGGGCCGCCGCCGGGCATCATCGCGTACGTCGACGGCGATGCTGCGGGATGGATCCGCATCGGCCCACGCACGATGCAGGCGCGCATCCCCCGCACACGAATCATCGCGGCGGCGACCACCGAACCCTTCGATGACGAGTCCGTGTGGGCTGTGACCTGCTTCGTGGTGCGCAGGGAGCACCGCGGCGCAGGGCTCAATCGTCTGCTGCTCGATGCTGCCGTCGACTATGCCCGATCCTCGGGCGCACGACTGATCGAGGGCTACCCCGTCGACACCCGCGGCGAGAAGCAGCGCAAAAACGACCTCTTCCACGGCACGCTGAGCACGTTCCTCGCGGCCGGCTTCGAGAAAAAGACCGAGATGAAGCCGGGGCGGACGCTCGTGGCGCTGACACTCGGCAACTAGCGTGGAGACATGACCGACGAGCATCCGACCATCGACGACGCCCAGTTGGGCGTCCTCACCCGAGCGACGACCGTGCTGACGGACGGCGAGAGCCTGACACACGACTGGTTCGTCGGGACACTCGCCACCGACGACGGGGAGCTCGAGCTCATGCTCGAGGGCACGACGGTCACTGAGGTCACGCCGCTCCTTCCTCGCCTGCGCGCGATCGTCAACGAGCTCGGCGGACTTCGTCGCCGGGCATCGGATGCCGTCGTCACCCGGTTCAGCCACAGCGACCCCGAGCCGCACGAACTCGACGAGGGGGCAGCCGACCTCACCCTCGACACGATCGAGGCAGCCGCGGACGGCACCATCGTGCTGCACTTCACCGACACCTGCGGCGATCACTTCCCCGAGGGGTACTGGCCGGCCGTGCACCTCGCACCAGACGACACCATCATCGACGTGACCGTCGAGTCCTGACCACGGAGACGACCCCGCCGGCGCGACCCTACGATGAGAGGATGCAGCGCCGTGCCTCGATGACTCTCCTGGTCTGGTGGTTCGCGCCCTTCATCGTCGCCTCCGCGTTGCATGTCATCCTGCTCGGCATCGGAAGCGAGCTCGCCGGGTTGACGAAGATCGCGCTGATGCCGCTGCTCGCGCTGGCGGTCGCCGCGTTCGCTCGACGTGTCCGGCCGCGAGCCGCGGTCGCCCTGTTGTTCGCCGCGTTGCTCTTCTCCTGGCTCGGCGACAGCGTGGGCGCGTTCTTCCCGACCGCGCCGGAGCTTCCACTCATGCTCGGCTTCTTCGGACTCGCCCACGTCGCGTACATCCTGCTGTTCGCCCGCCATCTAGCCCGCAAGCGGATGCCGTGGTGGGCACTGGTCTCCGTGGCGTGGTGGATCGCGATGCTGATCATCCTCGGACCGCACACCGGCGGGCTGTTCATCGCGGTCGCCGCCTACGGGCTGGTCCTCGCGGGCACAGCGGCGTTCGCGGCTCGCTGCAGCCCGGTGATCGCTGTGGGCGCGGCGTTCTTCCTCGCAAGCGACACGATCCTCGCGCTGCGCCTCTTCCTCCCCGACGGCCTACCCGCCTGGAGCGACCCGGCGATCATGTTCACCTACACGATCGGGCAAGGTCTGATCGTCGCCGGAGCTGTGCTCGCGCTGCAGAACAGGAGCATCGATGCCTGAATCCGTGCGGGTCGACAGCTGGCTCTGGGCGATCCGGGTCTACAAGACACGATCCGCCGCGACGACGGCATGCCGTGCAGGGCATGTGCGCCTGAACGGCGACAAGGTGAAGGCCGCGCAGGCCGTTCGAATCGGCGACGAGCTGCGCATCAGGATCGCCGGCTTCGACCGGATCCTGTTCGTCCGCCAGCTGCTCGTGAAGCGCGTCGGAGCACCCATCGCCGCGGCAGCATACGAAGACCGAACGCCTGAGCGCGAACCGCAGGCTGCGCTCGGGATGCGCGATCGGGGCGCAGGGCGTCCGACGAAGCGCGAACGGCGAGACATCGACCGTCTCCGCGGACGCGACGAGCGTGGCGGCGAGTTCTCCACAGACTGAACTCCCAATGTCGTACATATGTTCTACACTCTGACTATGTCCGACACCGCAGATCTCACCCTCGATCTCGAGGAGCGCCGCCGTCTCCTCGACGAATGGGTGCAGACGCGAACCGAGATCGCGCGACTCGAAGCCCGAGCATCGTCACTCATCTCGCAGCGCATCGTCGTGCACGATGCCGACGTGGCCGCGAGCCCGTTCCACCGGGATTCGATCTACCGCTCGATGATCGCCGAGTACTCCGCCGCAGGACGCCTTCCGATGGGGTCGGTGGGCTTCGCCTTCGCTCACGCGCTCGCGCTCAGCTCCTCGTTCACCGCCGTACGCTCGGCATTCGAGTCGGGCACGATCACCGCGGCACACGTCCGCGAGATCTGCCGTGCAGGGGCAGTCGTGTCCGAGGCAGCGCGGAATGAGAAGGCGGATGCCGAGACGCTCCGACTCTACGAGACCGCGGCGCTCGTGGTCGCCGAACGCGACACCGCGGCGCGCACACGAGTCCAAGCCCGCCAGATCGCCGCCGCGCTGGTCGGCGAGACGATCCGGGAGCGGCATCAACGGGCTGCGGAGGAGCGCTGCGTCACCGTCCGATCCCTCGATGACGGGCTGGCCCTGCTGACGGCGGTGCTCCCGGAGCATCTCGCCGTGGCGATCCGGGATCGGCTCACTCAGATGTCGCGCCATATCCTGCGCACCCGCGACGATCGTGAGCCGGTGCTCCCGTCCGACTCGCTCGACGATGGCGCTGATCCGATCTTCCCGTTCGACATCGCGCCCGAGAGCCGTGACGAACTCGACGAGGTCTCCGCGATGTTCGGGAGTTCAGTCATCTTCGGCGACTCCGATACGTTCACGACCGACCCGCTGCACGGACTCATCGATCCGCTCACCGACCCGCTGCACTCCCCCGATGTCGTGCACGTCCCGGCCGACCGGCGCACGGCCGACCAGATCCGTGCAGACCTCCTGGTCGACCTGCTGTTGGCATCCGACCCGAGCGAGGCACACGGATCGGGACTCGACGGCATCACGGCGCGGATCCAGGTCACGGTTTCAGCAACGACACTCGCAGGAGTCGACGACCGCCCCGCGGAGTTCGACGGGCACGGCCCGATGCACCCCGACATCGCACGCGACTTGGCCGGGCGAAACAGCGGATGGAGCCTCCTACTCGACTCGACGGGCCTGGTCACCGAAACCGATACCTACACCCCGACTGAGGGCATGCGTCGACATCTTCGCGCCCGGGATCAGCACTGCCGCTTCCCCGGATGCCGCATGCCGGTGCACCGGTGCGACATCGATCACAACCATGATCATGCGAAGGGCGGCCGCACTCGCCTCGACAACCTCAGTCATTTCTGTCGAGGCCATCACACGCTGAAGCACCCCGACATCGACGGCCGACATCGGTGGACTGCGCACGCACTGCCCGGCGGGGAGATCGAATGGATCAGTCCGATCGGTCGCTCGTACCGGGATCACCCATCACGCCGCTTGATGTTCGTCTGAAGAGTCGACGGTTCATCCGAGAGGTCGGGGCCGAAGCGAGTTCAGCCGTTGATGAGACCGCGGAGCCAACGCACGGAGGCGACCTTCGCACCGACGCCCTCGGCGCGGACGCGGAGCTCACGGTCGCTGGTGACGACGAAGACCGTCTGCCCGTCGGCGACGCGGCGAGCAGCGTCTTCGACGATGGCGTCATCGCCGGACGCGGGGGCTCGGATCACCGCCACGGCGGCGGTCGGGATCGTGAGGGCTCCGGTCGCCGCGACGGCGACACCGTCTTCCGAGTCACCCAGCGCACGAGCCTTGCCCTCGACGATGAGCGAGACCTCCGGGAACCAGCGCGTCCCGCCGAGACCGAGGTCCTCGGCAGGCACCGAGAGATCGGCGAGGTCCGAACGCAGCCGTGCAGCAGCGCCGGCGCGGTCCTTCCACCACCCGTCCGGCACCGAGCCGACGACGTTCGCGGCATCGACGACCACCGAGGGCCGCACCGTGAGCAACTCACGCAGCTCCGGCCATGACGCCTCGAACCCGGGATGCAGCGGCCTGTCGGCGACTTCGTCGATCGGCACCCATTCCAGCGCGACACTCTCGGGATCGCTGATCACCGGCTCGAACGGCTCGTGCACATCGGCGATGACCGTCGTGTACGACCAGATCCCGAGATCGAGCACACTCGTGAACCTGGCTCGGGCAGCGCCATCCGGGACGCCGGCTTCTTCCTGCGCCTCGCGCAGCGCGCCCACGATCGCGCTCTCACCTTCATGCAGTGCTCCACCGGGAAGGCCCCAGGTACCGCCGAAGTGGCTCCATGCGACTCGGTGCTGCAGCAGCACGCCACGATTCGGGTCGAACGCGAGAAGACCGGCCGCGCCGAAGCGACCCCAGTACTTCTCGCCCGTCGGGGCGACCACCCAGGCGTCACCTGGGTTGCGCGGCCCCGCGGGGCGACGCGGCTCACCGGGGGCTGGAGGAACGATCGTCACCCCTTCAGCCTTTCACAGCCGGGGCTGATCGGCACTCGATCGGTCACACATCGGAACAGGGCGCGGTCCGAAGGAACCGATGCCGCCGCAAAAGCCAGACAGGGCGCCCGCATCGCGAAGCGACGCGGGCGCCCTGCGGCGGCGAACCGGATCAGCGCTGGCGCTTCTCGCGGACTCGCATGTTGATGACGATCGGGGTGCCGTCGAACTCGTACAGCTCGCGCAGGCGACGCTGGATGAATCGACGGTATCCCGGGTCGAGGAACCCCGTCGTGAACAGCACGAACGTCGGCGGACGCGTCGATGCCTGGGTGCCGAACAGGATGCGCGGCTGCTTGCCACCACGCAGCGGGTGCGGGTGCTCGGCCACGAGCTCGGCGAGGAACGCGTTGAACTTGCCGGTCGGGATGCGACGGTCCCAGTTCTCGAGCGAGGTCTCGAGCGCGGGCACGAGCTTGTCGAGGTGGCGTCCCGTCTTCGCCGAGATGTTCACGCGCGGGGCCCAGGCGACGTGCGCCAGGTCCTGCTCGATCTCACGCTCGAGGTAGCGACGACGGTCGGCGTTCTCGAGGTCGGTGTCGTTCAGGCGGTCCCACTTGTTGAACGCGAGCACGAGCGCGCGACCCGACTCGAGCACGAGGTCGATGATGCGGACGTCCTGCTCGCTGATCGTCTCCGACACGTCGAGCACGACCACGGCGACCTCGGCCTTCTCGAGCGCGGCGGAGGTGCGCAGCGAGGCGTAGAAGTCGGCGCCCTGCGCCATGTGCACGCGGCGACGGATGCCGGCGGTGTCGACCAGGCGCCACAGCTTGCCACCGAGCTCGACGATCTCGTCGACCGGGTCACGGGTCGTACCCGCGAGCTCGTTGACGACCACGCGCTCTTCGCCGGCCGCCTTGTTCAACAGCGACGACTTGCCGACGTTCGGACGACCGAGGATCGCGACGCGGCGCGGTCCGCCGATCTCGGCCTTCGCAACCGCGGAGACGTCCGGCAGCTTCTTCAGCAGCTGGTCGAGCAGGTCAGCCACACCGCGACCGTGGATGGCCGAGACCGGATGCGGCTCGCCGAGGCCGAGGTTCCAGAGGGCAGCTGCCTCAGGCTCCTGACGGGCGTCGTCGATCTTGTTCGCGACGAGGAACACGGGCTTGCCGCTCTTGCGGAGCAGCTTCACGACGTGCTCGTCGGTCGACGTGGCGCCGACCATCGCGTCGACGACGAAGAGCACGACATCGGCGAGGTCGATCGCGACCTCGGCCTGCATGGCGACGGAGCGGTCGATGCCGCGGGCATCAGGCTCCCAGCCGCCGGTGTCGACGAGCGAGAAGCGACGGTCGGCCCACTCGGCCTTGTACGTCACACGGTCGCGGGTCACGCCGGGGGTGTCCTCGACGACGGCCTCGCGGCGGCCGAGGATGCGGTTCACGAGCGCCGACTTGCCGACGTTCGGGCGACCGACGATCGCCACGACGGGCAGCGCGGGGAAGAACTGGATGCCGTCCTCACCGAGCGTGATGCCGGCGAGGAGCGCAGCGTCCTCATCGTCCAGGTCGTAGTCGGCGAGGCCGGCGCGCAGGGTCTCCGCGCGCGCTTCGGCGAGCTGCTCGTCGAGCTGCTCCATCTTCTCGGCGAGCTGGTCGGGGCCGCCTTCGTATTCGTCGTCAGCCATGGTGTACTCCTCGGATTCGTTCGATCACCGCGAGGACGGCGTCGATGGTCTGTGTGAAATCGAGCTCCGTCGAATCGACGACCTCGACGCCCTCTGCGGCGTTCAGGAAGTCGACGACGGCGCTGTCGGATGCATCGCGCTTGTGCAGCGCAGCTGCGACGGCATCCGCGTTCTCGCCGGCGAGTTCGCCGGCGCGTCGAGCGGCGCGCACCTCGGGCGCCGCGGTGAGCAGGATGCGCACTGGCGCATCAGGAGCGACGACGGTCGTGATGTCACGGCCCTCGACGACGACTGCGGGATACGGCGACTCGGCGACGAGCGCTCGGAAGAGCTCGTTCACCTGGGCGCGCACCTCAGGAACACGGGCGACGCCGCTGACGGCACCTGATACGCGGGACTCACGGATCGCTTCCGTGATCTCCACATCCCCGACACGCACGGTGCGATCGTCGGGGTCGAGCCCCAGACGCACCGGGAAGTCGGATGCCGCGGCCAGCACCGCATCCGAATCCACGGTGTCTGCGCCACGATCGAGCACGTGCCACGCGAGTGCACGGTACGCCGAACCGGTGTCCAGGTAACCGAAGCCGAGTCGGCGAGCGATCGCCTTGGAGACGCTCGACTTGCCGGACCCTGCCGGACCGTCGATCGCGATGAACTTCGTCGCATCAGTCATTCGTATTCCCCGCGATCCGCCATCCGCGCTCCTGCAGGCCGGTGATGGCACCGTGCAGCGCAGCGGGCTCGACACTGATCTCCGCCAGTCCGAACTGAGCGCCAGGTGAGTGCTCCAGACGGAGGTCTTCGACGTTGACGCCGATCTCCCCGAGCTCGCCGAACAGCCGCCCGAGCTGGCCAGGCGTGTCGTCGATCATCACGATGAGCGACTCGAAGCGCCGGTTCTGACCGTGCTTGCCCGGCAGGCGGTCGACGCCGTCGTTGCCCTGGCGGATCGCCTCGGCGACGACTCGGCGGGCGCCGGGGGCCGCCGGCTCACGCAGCGCATCCGAGACCTCGCGGAGGTCGGCGGCGAGCGAGTCCAGGATCTCGACGACAGGACCGGCGTTCGCGCCGAGGATCTGCACCCAGAGCTCCGGGGCGGATGCCGCGATGCGGGTGGTGTCACGGACGCCCTGGCCCGACAGGCGCAGCGAGCCCTCGTCGGCGTCGGCCAGACGGCCGGCGAGCAGGCTTGCGACGACCTGCGGCACGTGCGAGGTGAGCGCGACGGAGCGGTCGTGCTCCTCCGGCGTCATCTCCAGGGGCATCGCGCCCACGTCGAGTGCGAGCGCTTCGACGAGCGCGAGATCCGCAGCCTTCGTCTCGCCATCACGGCAGACCACCCAGGGGCGGCCGATGAACAGGTCGGCGCGCGCCGAGATCGCTCCCCCGCGCTCACGACCCGCGAGCGGGTGCGAACCGATGTAGCGGGCGAGGTCGACGCCTCGCGACTGCAGCACGCGGAAGGGCTCGAGCTTCACGCTCGCGACATCCGTGACGACGGCACCCGGGAAGCGTTCGAGCTCGGCCTGGATGACATCCGCCGTGACATCCGGCGGAACGGCGACGACGATCAGCGACGGGCGGTCGTCATCAGCGGCGGCGCGGCCAGCGCCGTAATCGACGGCAAGGCGCAGTTGCGCTGGCGAGGCATCGGTGAGCACGACGTCGGTGCCCTTCGCGCGCAGCGCGTGACCGATGCTGGAGCCCAGCAGGCCGGCGCCGACGATGCGGACGGTGCCGGACAAGCGGGGCGCGACGGATGCCGACTGCCGCCCCGTGGGCACACTCGTATCGGTCACTCGTTCTCCTGCTGCTCGCCTGGCGCCTCGGCGGCACCGGAATCACGGCGCGACAAGGTGAGAAGCGCGCCGAGTTCGATTTTACCCAGTTCACGGGTCTTCCCCGCCGGGAGCGTTCCCAGGTGCAGCGGACCGAACTGCCGGCGCACGAGCTCGGTCACCGGGTGGCCGACCGCTGCGAGCATACGGCGGACGATGCGGTTGCGCCCGGAGTGCAGTGTGAGCTCGACCAGGCTCGACCCGCGGGAGGTGTCGAGCAGGCGCGCCTTGTCGGCGGCGATCAGACCGTCTTCGAGCTCGACGCCCTTCGTGAGCGTGTTGATCGTCTGCGCGGTGACCGTGCCCTCGACCTTGGCGATGTACACCTTCCTCACGCCGAACGACGGGTGTGCGAGCACGTGCGCGAGCTCGCCGTCGTTCGTGAGGATCAGCAGACCGCTGGTCTCGGCATCCAGTCGACCGACGTTGTAGAGCCGCTCCTCGTACTTCTCGGTGAAGAGGCGCAGGTCGGGCCGACCGTTCTCGTCCTTCATGCTGCTGACGACACCGGTGGGCTTGTTGAGCATCACGTAGCGCTTGGACACGTCGAGCTGCACCGCGGTGCCGTCGACATCCACGAGGTCGGTCTCCGGGTCGATGCGGCGACCGAGCTCGGTGACGGTGACCCCGTTCACCTTGATGCGCCCCTCGACGATGTAGTCCTCGACCACGCGGCGCGAGGCGACGCCCGCGGCAGCCAGCACCTTCTGCAGTCGGATGCCCTCGGGCTGGGTGGAGTCGGTGGAAGCGTCGAAGCCGCTCATCGGGTGGTCCCTTCGTGGAAACTGCAGTGCTGTGGCGCGCGGACGATATGTCCAGCGCGAAGATCGTGGTTCATCGGATGGTGGGCTCGTCGAAGCCGTCTGCGCCGTCGTCGAGCAGCGGCGAGATCGGCGGCAGATCGTCGAGCGAGTTGATGCCGAGGTGCTGCAGGAGCGCATCGGTCGTGCCGTAGTTGATCGCACCGGTCTCCGAGTCGGCGAAGAGCTCGGTGATCAGGCCGCGGGCGAGCAGCGTCCGCACGACCGAGTCGACATTCACGGCGCGGATCGATGCGACCTGGCTTCGCGTCACCGGCTGCTTGTATGCGATGACGGCGAGTGTCTCGAGGGCGGCCTGCGAGAGGCGCGCCGGTGCCTGCCCGCCGACGAACTCCGCGACCAGGTCGTCATGGTCGTCGCGCACGTACAGACGCCAGCCACCGCCGACCTCGCGGAGCTCGAAGCCGCGCCGCGGACCGTGCCCGTTCCCGTCATAGTCGTCGACGAGCGTCTCGACGGTCTGCCTGACAGCAGGCACGGGCGCGCCGACCGCCGCAGCGAGGGCGATGAGCCCGATCGGCTCGTCGATGATCAGCAGGATCGCTTCGACGCGCTCCGCGAGCGGGGTGTCGCGCACGACCTCATCAGGGGCAGCGGCGGTGTCATCGGTCATAATCGGCTCCCAGCGTCGCCAGTGTCTCGTCCGACCAGGAGTCGGCTGCCCAGCGGAGCGTCAGCTCGCCGAGCGGTTCCAGTTGCTCGAAGGAGAGCGCCGCGTGGCGGTACAGCTCGAGCACTGAGATGAAGCGCGCGACGACGATACCCGGCTCCCTGACGCCGGCGACGAGCTCGCGGAAGCTCAGCGACTCGGTGCCGCGCAGCAGGGTCACGACGATCGCCGCCTGTTCACGGATGCTGACGAGCGGCGCGTGCAGATGGTCGAGGCCGACGTGCGGGATCTCCTTCGGCGCGAACGCCAGCAGTGCGAGGGCGGCGAAATCATCGGGCGTGAGCGACCACACCAGTTCCGGTGTCTTGCGACGGTGCTTCTCGTCCAGCCGCACCGCGCGTACGTGCCGGCGGTCCTCTCGCTGCAGGCACCGGGCGAACCAGGCCGACACCTCCTTGAACGCGCGGTATTGCAGCAGCCGCGCGAACAGCAGGTCACGGGCTTCCAGCAGCGCAACCGCCTCAGCATCCACGAGCTCGCCCTGGGGCAGCAGGCCGGCCACCTTCATGTCGAGCAGCGTGGCAGCGACCACCAGGAACTCCGACGCCTGGTCGAGCTCCTCGTCGTCGTCGAGTTCCTTCAGATACGCGATGAACTCGTTGGTGACAGCACTCAGCGAGACCTCGGTGATGTCCATCTCGTGCTTGGAGATGAGATTCAGCAGCAGGTCGAACGGGCCGTCGAAGTTCGACAGGGAGACGCGGAAGCGGTGCTCCTCCGTCTCGAGGGTCGGCGCGGCATCGCTCGATGGCGCGACGACAGAGGTCACGTCGGAGGAC
The DNA here is from genome assembly GCF_000956525.1 of Microbacterium oxydans. Classification (GTDB taxonomy): domain Bacteria; phylum Actinomycetota; class Actinomycetes; order Actinomycetales; family Microbacteriaceae; genus Microbacterium; species Microbacterium oxydans_A. The sequence goes on along the minus strand of NZ_JYIW01000026.1, from coordinate 15,685 downwards.
GCGTCAGCGGGTATCTCGTCAGGCGACGGCGCCACGGGCGACCAGCTCCCGCGCCAGCCGCAGGTACGCCTGCGCGGCGGCGTGCTCCGGCGCGAACTCGGTGATGGGCACGCCCGAGACCGACGCGTCGGGGAACTTCACGGTACGACCGATCACGGTCTCCAGCACATCGTCGCCGAATGCCTCGACGACACGCTCGAGGACCTCGCGCGAGTGCAGGGTGCGCGGGTCGTACATCGTGGCGAGCAGGCCGTCCATCGTGATCGACGGGTTGAGTCGGTCGCGAACCTTGTCGATCGTCTCGATCAGCAGAGCCACGCCGCGCAGGGCGAAGAACTCGCACTCGAGCGGAATGATCACACCGTGCGCCGCAGTCAGCGCGTTCACCGTGAGCAGACCGAGCGACGGCTGGCAGTCGATCAGGATGACGTCGTACTCCCCGGTGACCTGGCGCAGGACACGGGCGAGGATCGTCTCGCGAGCGACCTCGTTGACGAGGTGCACCTCAGCGGCGGAGAGGTCGATGTTCGCGGGCATCACGTCGAGGCCCTCGACACCCGACTGCACGATCGCGTCGTGCGCGTCTCGCTTGGTGTCGAGCAGCAGGTCGTAGATCGTCGGCACGTCGTGCGTCTGGATCCCGAGTCCTGCCGACAGCGCACCCTGCGGGTCGAAGTCGACTGCCAGCACCTTCCGGCCGTACTCCGCGAGCGCGGCGGCGAGGTTGATCGTGGTCGTCGTCTTGCCGACGCCGCCCTTCTGGTTGCAGAGGGCGATGATCCGTGCGGGACCGTGGGATTTCAGCGGCTCTGGAGTCGCGAACCCGTGATACGGGCGGCCGGTGGGTCCCATGGGAATGTCGTCGGCTTTCTGTGCCTTCGCCCTGGACTTCGCTCTTTCAGCCACCGATTCTCCTGCTCCCTCGTGCTTGATCGATTGTAGCGGCCAGCCCCTTGCTCGGTGCCCCGGCGCGCGGCGTGCTGCCGCGGAGCATCCGTCAGCACCGGCCGAGCGGACCGCCCGCCCCCTCGATCTCGACGTCAGCGATCAGGCCCCGCGCAGCGCCGCCACGGGTTCGATGCGCGCCGCACGACGTGCCGGATACCACCCGGAGGCCCAGCCGACCACCGCACCGAGCACCGCTCCTGCGATCGCGACGAGCGGATCCGTCACCGGTGCCCACCCTTGCACTGCCGCCACCACGATCACAGCGACCACACCGACCGCGGCGCCGATGATGCCGCCGATGAACCCGATCACGATGGACTCGATCATGAACTGCGAGCCGATCTGACGCCGAGTGGCACCGAGCGCTCGACGAAGGCCGATCTCGCCGATGCGCTCCATCACCGACAGCAGCGTCACGTTCGCGATGCCCAGCCCACCGGCGAGCAGCGCGATCACACCGAGGATCAGGAACACGACGTTCACATCGGCCTGCACGTTCTGGCTGAGGTCGGAGGAGGATGCCGGCGCGCGAGCCTCGAGCGATTCCGGATCATCCGGTTGCAGCGCGATCACCGACTGCTCGGCCACCTGGGGGCCCGCGCCGACGGCGATGTGGATCGCCAGCTCCGATGGCGCGTCGAGGCCGAAGTCCGCACGCGCAGCACCCTGCGGGATGATCACCGAGTCCACCAGTTCCGAGCGTCGGTCCATGCCGTCGACGATGCCGATCACGGCATATGCCACGCCGGCGATGAACACGGACGGCTGCGAGTCGATGCGATTGATGCCCATCCGCTCGGCGGCGCGCTCGCCCAGCACTGCCACGCGGTCTGCGCGCGCATCGTGTCCGTCGTCGAAGAAACGACCGGTGACGAGTGCTCCGTCGACAGCGTCGAGGAGATCCTGGGTCGTCGCGAACAGGCGAGGGGATGCCGCGATCGGGGCAGAGGGATCGTTCACCGGCACCGCTGTGATCGTCTCGCCCTCCGCGAGCTCGACCTCGCCGATGAGCGCAGCGCTGTCGACGCCGGCGAGCATCTTCACCCGCTCCGGCGAATCCCACGGGAGGCGCCCTGCCGCGACTGTCGTGTTCTGCTTCCCCGACTGTGCCTTCGCCGCCGTGACGACCACCTGTGTGGCAGCCACGCCGTCGAACTGCCGAGCGATCTGCGCCGCAGCGGTCTGCGCGAACCCGAGGGTGGCGACCAGCGAAGCGATCCCGAGCACGGTGCCGAGGATGGTCATGACCAGGCGCGCGGGGCGGGAGCCGATGTCGGCGGTGGCCTCGGCGACGAGGTCCTGGAACGTGAACCGATCGGCGTGCTTCACGGCAGGCAGCAGCGCCGTCGCCGGATTGAGCGCCGACTCCGCTTCCTCATCAGGTGTCGTGGTCGCGTCACCCGTAGCGGCGTCATCGTCGTCAGGCATCGCAGCCTCGACCGCGGTCTTCGACGTCTTCCGACGCCAGGGAATGAGGTTCACAGTTCGCTCAATCTGCCGTCGGTGATGCGGATGCTGCGCCGCGCGCGCTGCGCCACGGCGTCGTCGTGCGTGATCACGATGAGGGTCAGCCCGTCGTCGTTCAGCTCCTCGAACAGCTCCATGACCTCGCCGGAGGTGCGCTGATCGAGGTTGCCGGTCGGCTCGTCGGCGAGCAGCAGTTGCGGGCCGCTCACGACGGCGCGCGCGACGGCGACCCGCTGACGCTCGCCACCGGAGAGCGAGTTCGGGAAGAAGTCGATGCGGTGCGCGAGGCCGACGCGCGCGAGCGCCTCCCTCGCCCGGGATTCGCGTTCGCGTCGCGGCACGCCGCTGTACAGCATGGGCAGCAGCACGTTGTCGAGCACCGTGCGCCGCGGCAGCAGGTGGAAGGACTGGAACACGAAGCCGATGAACCGCGCCCGCACTGCGGCGCGTTCATCATCGGAGAGATCGCCGGTGAGGGCGCCTGCGAGCCGGTACTCCCCCACGCTCGGACGATCGAGCAGACCGAGCAGGTTGAGCATCGTCGACTTGCCCGAACCGCTCGGTCCGACGATCGAGATGTAGTCTCCCGGCGCGACGCTCAACGTCGCGGCCTTCAGCGCCTGCACCTCGGGCGGACCGGGGAACGACCTCGTGACGTCACGGAGCTCGACGAGCGGTGCGACCGGCGTCACCGGCCCACCACCACGAGATCGCCCTCATCGAGCTCCTCTTCCACCGGTGTCACCTCGACGGCGCCCTTCGCCGCGAGTCCCGTCTCGACGACGACGATGCGCGTCTTCGCATCCTTGCCGTCACGCGGATCGGATTCGACGACCTCGATCCGGGATTCGCCTCCGGGCCCGGCAGTGAGGGCAGCGAGCGGCACCGAGAGCACATCGCCCTCCGTCGCGCCGACCGCGATGCGCACGCGCACGTTGTTGCCCTGCAGCTGCGTGATCTGCTCCGGCGTGAGCGGATCCGGCTCCAGGAGCACCTCCCAGCGCGCCTTGTTGTCCTTGCCGGGCTTGAGCTCGGAGATCACGGCGCGATGCTCGGTGCCGTCCGCGAGGTCGAAGGTCGCCTCGGCGCCGACCTGGAGCAGACGGGCATCCGCTTCGGCAGCCGCACCGGTGAGCCGGACCGTCGCACCCGAGACTGTCATCGCAGACCCGGACAGGACGGTGCCTCGCTCCACACTGACCGCATCCACTCGCCGTGGGAGCTCGGTGAGATACAGCACCTCGCTCGACGGGAGGTACGGGAGCACGTTCCGACGCGCTTCCTCGAGCGCCTGATTGGCCGACGTGACCTGTGCGCGCGCCGCATCCAATGCCGCGCGCTCGGCTCCGGTGTCCTTCGCGGCCCAGAGCTGGTCGCGCTCGAGTCGGGCGGTCTGGAGCTCCCACTCGGCTTGCTGCACGCCTTCCCCGGATGCCTTCGCCGCGGCGAGTGCCTGCTCTGCCTGGGCGACCTTCACGTCAGCCTGCCAGCTGTCCACCTTGCTCGGGCCCGCACCAGCGGTGTTCAGCGCCTGCTGGGCCTGTGCCACACCGCTCTGCGCGGATCGCACGCTCTCCTCGGCACCCCGAACGGCTTCGGAGGCTCCCTCCTCGGGAGACGGCGCCGGATAGCCGACCTGCGCGTAGAGCTGGCCGACGCCGTTCGCCGTGGCCTGGTCGAAGACGTTCGAGTTCACGTCGCCGACATCGATGCCGAGACCGGCGAGCGCCTGCTTGAGCTGGATGACGTCCGGACCGGACACACCGAAGCGAAGCGTCCGATACGCCGGCAGTTCACCGGGGAGCACGATCACCGGGCGTCCGACGACCTCGAGCGCCACGGAGAGCGGGTTCAACGTCGCACCGACCTCGGGCACCTGCCCCGTCACGACCGCCGCACCGGCGATCGCCGACGTGTCGAGCTTGACCTCGACGGCATCCGCGTAGCCGACGTCGGCCCTGAGCGTCACATCGTTGCTCAGCGGCCCGAACTCCACCGGCACCGTGACCAGTCCGGGGTCCGGGGCGTCGGCGCTCGAGGCGTCGGGCGAGATCAGGAACCGGCCGATGAGCAGTCCCGCGATCAGGCAGATCACGGCGCCGAGCGCCACGATCCACAGTGTGCGATTGCCGCGCAGCACGCGCCGCCATCCGCTCACGTGAGATGTATCGACCTCAGCGTCAGCCTCGGGCGCGTCGACGTCGTCCTGCCCCTCGAGCAGATCAGCCGGCAGCTGTGTGGTGGGGGTCTCGTCCTCCCGCATCACTTGCTCTGCTCGGCAGCGGCCTTGAACGCGTCGAGCTCCGCCTTGTTCTCGGCGATGAACTTCTCCTCGAGCGCGAACTGGATCTTCAGCGACTCCTCCATGTACGAGGTCTTCTTCCGGCAGTCCAGGTCGACGAGCGCGAGCTCGATCTCCCGCTCGCCCAGCTTCTTCATCTCCGGGCTGTCGCTCGGCTCGACGAACTCCGGGGACTCGGTGTCGACCGGCTCCGACCCGTCACCGTACGCGGCGTCGTACAGGGCGTTCTGCTCGTCGACGATCGACTGGGACGCGTCCGCCTGCTTCGTGAAGCCCGGCTCGCCGCCGTCCGCCATGCACTTGGCCCACTCTGCGTTCAGATCCGCGAGTTCAGGCGCCTCCTGCGTCGTGGTCCAGAACTCCTCCATCTTCGTGCGGATCTCGGAGAACTCGTCGCTCTGCCAGACGTCGTCGCCGTCGATCTCGTGCTGTGCCCATCCCTGGCAACCGCCGTCCTCCCAGCGGTACTCGTAGCTGCCGTCCTCATTGAGCTCGTCCTCATCCGGGCTGGCGCCGTAGAGCGTCTCGTAGAAGGCGGTCTGCTCGGTCTCGGACAGCGTCTGCACGTAGTCCTGGTTCGGGTCGACGTACTCCTCAGCCGGCTCCTCCTCCTGGCGCTCGTTGAAGGGACTGTTCACCATGCCGTAGCCGTACTTCTCGACCCACTCGCGCTTCTCCGGCTCCCAGTCGCCGTCGGCGCTGGCGAACATCCCGCCGTTGTCCGTGTTCGGGGTGTACTCGAACCCCTCGTCCGCCATGCACTCGGCGACGAGCTCTTCGACCTTGCGCTGGTTCTCCTCCGACTGCTTCTGCTGCTCCTCGGGAGACAGATCGCCGCCCCACGCGGCAGCCACGTACTTGTTCAGCGGCGAGTCCTCGTATGTGAGGCCATCATCGCCGGGGGTGCCGGTGCATCCGGCGAGGACGAACACCATTGCGGTCGCCGCGAGCGCGGCAAGAGGACCGGTGGAACGCATGTGAGGACTCCTTCGTACGACCGATTGCAGTCGGAAGTTCTCACAGTAGGGACTCACAGCGCGAGCGCGCGTCCCCCGAAAGGATGACCTCACTGAATTCGGCGGAATCGGTCCGAGAACCTGTAGTCAGCACTCCGAATCAGCGCGCGCGAGGGTGCGAGGTCGCGTAGATATCACGCAGCGTATCGACCGAGACATGGGTGTAGATCTGGGTCGTCGCGACCGATGCATGCCCGAGAAGCTCCTGCACGACGCGCACATCCGCACCTCCCTGCAGCAGGTGCGTGGCGAACGAATGACGCAGCGTGTGCGGCGAGACCTCCGTCGTGATCTGCGCCCGTTCGGCCGCCGAACGGATCACCAGCCAGGCGCTCTGACGGGAAAGCGGCGCTCCGCGCAACCCCAAGAACAGACGGGCGGACGCTCGCCCGTTCGCCGCAAGCTGCGGCCGCACCCTGGTCAGGTACGCATCGACGGCGGCGCGTGCATACGAGCCGATCGGCACGATGCGCTCCTTCGACCCTTTGCCGCGCAGGCGCAGCACGTCGCCGTGCGCCAGGTCGTCGACGTCGAGCCCGACGGCTTCGGACACGCGTGCACCCGTCGCGTACAGGAGTTCGAGCAGTGCCCGATCACGGATGCCGGCCGGTTCCTCCGCAGACGGGGCGGCGAGCAGTCGCTCGACCTGATCGATGGTGAGTGCCTTCGGCAGACGCTGCGGAGCCTTGGGCGGTCGCAGTCGGCCGCTCGGATCGTCGGCCTCGATGCCCTCGCGCACGAGGAACCGGTGCCAGCCGCGCACCGACGACTGCAGCCTCGCGAGGCTCGTCGCAGCGGGTGGCGGGACCGATCCAGCACGCTCGGCGATGAACCGCCCGATCACGACCGGCGTCACCTCCGAGGAATCGGTGAGCCCCTCCGCCTGCAGCCACTCGAGGTAGCCCGCAAGATCGCGGCGATACGCCGAGACCGTGTGGACGCTCAATCCGCGCTCGATCGTGACGTGACGCAGATAGGCATCGAGCGCGCGTTCGAGCTGCATCCTCTAGCTCCGGTCGCGCTGCCTCAGCGAGGTCGCGAGCACTCCGATGCTCAGGATGCCGTTGCGCATGCGTCCGGCGAGCACCGCCTCGACCGCCTCCTCGAGCGGAACCCACTCGACGCGGATGTCAGCCTCTTCATCCTCGCGAGCGTGTGCCGCAGGAGCAGGAGTGATACCGGTCGCGAGGAACAGGTGGATGATCTCGTCGTTGCCGCCCGGAGTCGTCCAGGAGGAGACCAGCGGCTCCCAGTGCTCGGCGATGAGGTCTGCCTCTTCCGCGAGCTCGCGACGAGCAGCTTCGAGCGGTGGCTCCCCCGGAATATCGAGGAGCCCGGCGGGCAGCTCCCAATCGCGATGACGGATCGGATGCCGGTACTGCTGGATCAGCAGCACACGGCCGTCGTCATCGAGCGCGACGATCGCGACGGCGCCGGTGTGCGCGACGTACTGGCGACGGATCTGTCCGTCGCCGTATCGCACCAGGTCGTCACGGACGTCCCACACTGCTCCCTCGTAGACGAGGTCGCTGCGGAGGACATCCGGCCGGAACGGCTCGTCGCGAGGCTGCTCGCCGGAACCGGACTCAGGCATCTGCGCTGACGTCGAACAGCTCGCTCGAGCGGTGACGAGCGATGGCGGCGCCGATGAGTCCGCGGAACAGCGGGTGCGGATCGGTCGGGCGCGAACGCAGCTCCGGGTGCGCCTGCGTGGCGATGTAGTACGGGTGTACGTCGCGCGGCAGCTCGACGTACTCGACCAGGTCGAGCTCGGGGTTCAGTCCCGAGAACACCAGACCAGCGGCTGCGAGGCGGTCACGGTAGGCGTTGTTGACCTCATAGCGGTGGCGGTGACGCTCGGATGCCTCGGGCGCGCCATACAGCTCACGCGCGATCGAGCCCTCTGCGAGCGCCGCCTGGTACAGGCCGAGACGCATCGTGCCGCCGAGGTCTCCACCATCGAGGATCTCGATCTGCTCGGCCATCGTGGCGATGACCGGCTCAGCGGTGTCCGGGTCGAACTCGCTCGACGACGCGCCGACGATGCCGGCCACGTCGCGGGCATACTCGATGACCATGCACTGCAGGCCGAGGCACAGACCGAGCGTCGGGATGCCCTGCTCACGGGCGAACTTCAGCGCGCCGAGCTTGCCCTCGATGCCACGGATGCCGAAGCCGCCGGGCACGCAGATGCCGTCGAGCTCCGCGAGCTGCTCCTGAGCGCCCTCAGGCGTCTCGCACCGATCCGACGGGATCCAGCGGATGTTGACCTTGGTCTCCTGGGCGAAGCCGCCGGCCTTGAGCGCCTCGGTGACCGAGAGGTAGGCGTCCGGCAGGTCGATGTACTTGCCGACCAGGCCGATCGTGACCTCATGCTTGGGGTTGTGCACGGCGTGCAGTACCTTGCTCCAGCGGGTCCAGTCGACCTCGGGCGCAGCCTTCTGGTCCAGTCCGAGGCGGCGCACGATGTACGAGTCCAGCCCCTGATCGTTGAGCGTCGACGGGATGTCGTAGATGCTCGGCAGGTCGACGGTGTTGATGACGCCCTCGACATCGACGTCGCACATGAGCGCGATCTTGTTCCGGTTGCTCTCGCTCACCGGACGGTCGCTGCGCAGCACGAGTGCGTCCGGCTGGATGCCGACCTGGCGGAGAGCTGCGACGGAGTGCTGCGTCGGCTTGGTCTTCTGCTCACCGGACGCACCCATGAACGGGACGAGCGAGACGTGCACGAAGAACACGCTGTCGCGGCCGAGCTCATGGCGGAGCTGGCGAGCGGATTCGAGGAACGGCTGGGACTCGATGTCGCCGACCGTGCCGCCGACCTCGGTGATGATCACGTCGGGGCGAGGCTCCTCCGAGGCCTGCAGGCGCATCCGGCGCTTGATCTCGTCGGTGATGTGCGGGATGACCTGCACGGTGTCGCCGAGGTACTCGCCACGGCGCTCGCGCGCGATGACCTGCGAGTAGATCTGACCGGTCGTGACGTTGGCGGCCTCGGACAGGTTGATGTCGAGGAAGCGCTCGTAGTGGCCGATGTCGAGGTCGGTCTCGGCGCCGTCGTCCGTGACGAAGACCTCGCCGTGCTGGAACGGGTTCATGGTGCCCGGATCGACGTTCAGATACGGATCGAGCTTCTGCATCACGACGCGAAGACCGCGGGCGGTGAGCAGATTTCCCAGGCTGGCGGCGGTGAGCCCCTTACCCAAAGACGAAACGACACCACCAGTCACGAAGATGTGCTTCGTGGTGAAAGAGCGCTGGTTCGTGTCGTTTTCAGGTCCCGCAGAAGAAGAGTTCATCACGGGCTTCAATCCTAACAGTTCGGTCAGACCCCGAGGCTGAGAAGTTCTCGGGCATGGGTGAGTGCGGCATCCGAATCAGTCAATCCGGACAGCAGTCGGGCCATCTCGGCTTCCCGATCTGCACCCTCGAGACGACGCACGCTCGAGGCGGTGACCGCTCCATCATTGGCTTTCACGACGGAGAGGTGGTTGGTGGCGAACGCGGCCACCTGCGCGAGATGTGTGACGGCGATGACTTGCGACTTCTCTGCGAGTCGGGCGAGTCGTCGTCCGACCTCGATCGCGGCTGCGCCGCCGATGCCGGCATCGACCTCGTCGAACACGAAGGTCGGAACCGGATCGGTGCCGGCGATGACGACCTCGATCGCGAGCATCACCCGAGAGAGTTCCCCACCGGATGCTCCCTTGGCGACCGACCGAGGCTCGGCCCCCGGATGCGGCGCGAGCAGGATCGACACGTCGTCGCGTCCGTGGGTGCTCTCGGCACCCTGCGTGACGGCCACGACCAGTCGGGCATCGGGCATCGCCAGGGCACGCAGCTCTTCGCTGACGGCCGCACCGAGTCGCTCAGCCGCATCCGTGCGCGCCGCGGTCAGCGCCTCGGCATGCGCGTCGAGCTCGGCGCGTACCCGGTCGCGCTCCTCGATCAGCCGATCGACCCGGTCTCCGTCGTCATCGAGTTCGGCGAGTCGCACTGACCCGGTCTGCCAGACCTCGAGCGCCGCATCGAGCGACCCATGGGCGCGGATCAGCACACCGAGTGCCGCCCTGCGCTCCTCGACCGCTGCGAGTTCGTGCGGTCCGGTCTCATCGAGGTCGGCGAGGTAGGCGGAGATCTGCCCTGCAGCATCCGCGATCCGGTAGCCGATGTCGGCGACCACCGTCGCGATCTCGGCGAGCTTCGGGTCTACGGCGCGCTCGAGTGCGCGTCGCGCCTCGGCGACGAGCACCGTCGCGTCCGGCTCGCCCTCCTCGTTCGAGAGGGCACCGTGCGCGAGCGATGCGGCGAGGCGCAGTTCCTCGGAGTTCGCGAGTCGCTCTGCTCGGTCGCTCAGCTCCTCGTCCTCGCCGGCTTCGGGCGCGGTCGCCTCGATCAAGGCGAGGGCCTCACGCAGTCGCGATGCCTCCTCGGCCCGACGGTCGCGGTTCTCGGTGATCTCGGCGATCTCGGCATCGAGCTCACGCCACTGCGCGAACGATGCGGCATAGGCGCTCGAGGCCGTAGCGATCGGCGCACCGCCGAAGCGGTCGAGCGCGTCGCGCTGCGCAGCCGCCGACCGCAGCCGCAGCTGCTCGGACTGGCCGTGGACGACCACGAGCTCCTCGGCGAGAGCCGAGAGCACTCCGGCCGGAGCCGCCCGCCCGCCGACGCTCGCTCTGCTGCGCCCTTCAGCGCTCAACGTCCGCGAGACGTAGAGTTCGGCGTTGCCCGAACCGGCAGGCTCGAGCTCTCCCCCGGCGTCCGAGACGATGTCGGCCACATCGCCGGCCTCCGGAACGATCCACACTCCGGCGACGGATGCCTGCGACGAACCGGCGCGCACAGCGCCGGAGTCGGCGCGCTGGCCGAGCAACAGTCCCAGACCGGTGACGACCATGGTCTTTCCTGCACCGGTCTCACCGGTGATCGCGGTGAACCCTGGGCCGAGGGGCAGGACGGCATCGGCGATCACGCCGAGCCCCTGCATCCGCATCTCCTCGATCATGACTGCTTCCCCGGTTCCTGCCCACGCCAGCCCTCGACGGGCAACTGGAACTTGCGCACCAGGCGGTCGGTGAAGGCGCTGGGGTGCAGCCGTGCGAGGCGCACCGGCCGAGAGGATCGCCGGACGACCACTCGCGCACCAGGGGGGAGCTCGTGTGAGCGGCGGCCATCGCACCAGAGGATGCCGGAACCGTCGGTGCGCTCCAGCATCTCGATCGCGACGGCGGCGTCCGGACTCACCACGAGCGGCTTCGCGAACAGCGCATGGGCGGAGAGCGGCACGACAGCGATCGCCTCGACCGATGGCCAGATCACCGGCCCGCCTGCCGAGAAGTTGTACGCGGTCGATCCGGTGGGCGTCGAGATGACCATGCCATCGCAGCCGAAGCTCGACAGGGGGCGCCCGTCGACCTCGAGCACGATCTCGATCATGCGTTCGCGGCTGGCCTTCTCGACCGTCGCCTCGTTCAGCGCCCAGGTCTCGTAGATGACGGCACCGTCGACATCCTTCACCCGAACGGACAGGGCCATGCGTTCTTCGACGCCGTAGTCGCGCGCGATGACCCGACGCACGGCGTCGTCCATGTCATCGCTCTCGGTCTCGGCGAGGAATCCGACATGGCCCATGTTGATCCCGAGGACGGGTGCACCGCTGCCGCGGACCAGTTCAGCCGCGCGCAGGATCGTGCCGTCGCCGCCGAGGACGATCGCGAGCTCCAGGTCATCGATGCCGACCGATTCACCCAGCACGTCCACGTCAGCGAAGACGCCGTCGACCGCGGAGAGTTCCGTGCGGTCATCGGCCGCGAGCACCGGACGAGCCCCGGCGTCGCGAAGCGCGTCGACGACGCGACGCGCAGCCTCGACCGTTTCGGCACGGCGCGCATGAGCGACGACCAGGATGCAGCGTTCGTTCATCGTCCTCCTGCCAATGCGTTGATGCGGTCCAACCATTCTGTCGGATTGCTGCCGCGGCCCGGCGCGAGATGCACCAGATACTCCGCATTCCCGTGCGTGCCGAGAATCGGGGACGGAAGGATGCCGAGCATGCCGAGGCCGGTGTCCCATGCGCTCCACACCGTGCGGGCAACCGCGTCCGCGCGCGTCGCCGGGTCGGTCACGAGTCCGCCCCGCACCGCGGTGCGGCCCACCTCGAACTGTGGTTTCACCAGCAGCACGATGTCGGACTCCGGTGCGGCGACGGCCGCGACTGCCGGGAGGACGAGTTCGAGCGAGATGAACGCGAGGTCGCCGACGATGAGGTCGGGCGCGGCCTGCTCCCCCGTCGATGCGGCCAGGTTCTCCGCAGTCATGTAGCGGACGTTGTAGCCCTCGACAGCGACCACGCCGGGGTCGGCGGCGATCGAAGCGGCGAGCTGCCCGTGCCCGACATCGACCGCCAGCACGCGCCGCACACCGCGCTCCCGGAGCACCTGCGTGAAGCCGCCGGTCGACGCACCCATGTCGAGTGCCAGCCGTCCTTCGACAGGGAGCGCGAAGCCATCGAGCGCGGCGATCAGCTTGTGCGCAGCTCGTCCGACGTAGTGGTCGGTGGCGGCGACGGTGACCTCGGCGTCATCCGGCACCGAGGTGGATGCCTTGACGATCGGGCGACCGTTGACGCTGACGAGCCCGTCGGCGATGAGTGTCGCGGCGTGCGTGCGGGAGCGGGCGAGACCACGGGATGCGAGAGCGGCGTCCAGTCGCGTCATCGGGTACCGGGGGTCTCCCGCTGGTCGAGCTTCGCGCCGCTGTCGAGGCGGCGGGACAGCTCGTCATGCAATGCCGAATAGGCGTCGGCACGGTCGGGCAGCGGCTGACCTTCGATCAGGCGCAGGCGACTCCACAGGCCGTCGGTCGGCGCACTCGTCGTCTCATCGCTCACGGTTCCACTGTACGCGGCGCCCACGACAGGCGGCGGAGGCACGGCGAGCGATCGGGGCGATCAGGGTCGGTGGAACGGGTCGTCGTAGAGACGCTCGGGCACACGGAGCACGAAGACCGGAGTCCCGGATGCCCAGATGGCAGCAGCCCCTGCGCGGAGCAGGTCGATCTGCTCACCGGATTCCGAGACGATCTCCACATCTGCGCCGGTGACACGCACCGCAGCGCCGTTCACGGAGAAGACGCCGTCCTTCTCGGTGATCTCCGGGTACGGCCGGTGCAGGTCGCGCAGATCCGCCAGGATGTACGTCGGACGCGAGCCTTCTGGAGCTGCCAGCACATGCTTGGGACGATCGATCCCGGTCAGCACGAGCGCTGAGTCGATACCGACCCGACTCGCACCCATGATGTCGGTGTCGAGACGATCACCGATGAACAGTGCCTTGTGCGCGTCGAAGCGGGCGAGCGCGACCTCGAAGATCGGAGCCTCCGGCTTGCCCGCCACGGTCGCCAATCGGCCGATCGCAGTATGCACTGCGGACACGAGCGTGCCGTTCCCCGGAGCGACGCCGCGCTCCCGCGGGATCGTCCAGTCGGTGTTGGTGGCGATCCAGGGGATGCCGCCCTCGTCCTCGGGGAGCTTCAACGCGAACGCGGCCTCAGCGAGATCCGTCCAGGCCACCTCGGGCGCGAAGCCCTGCACGACAGCGCTGGGGGAATCCTCCGCACTCCGCGTGACCGTATAGCCGGCCTTCTGCAGCTCGTCGACCAGGCCATCCCCGCCGACGACGAGGATCGTCGCCGGCGCGGGCACGATGCCTGCGAGCAGACGCATCGCGGCTTGGGGACTCGTGACGACGTCAGCAGGCGCGACCGAGAGGCCGAGGCCGCTCAGGTGCTCGGCGACGGATGCATCGGTACGCGAGGCATTGTTGGTGATGTACCCCAGCCGAGCGGACTCCCCCGCCTGGTTCAGGCTCGCCACCGCGAACGGCAGCGCACCAGGGCCGGCGTACACGACGCCGTCCAGGTCAGCGAGCACCGTATCGACGCCGTCGAGCGGCGTCGCTGACGAGCGCTTCCGCGAGAACAGCGCCACTACTCGTCCTGTCCTGCCTCGTCGTCCTCGCCGAGCAGCTCGCGAACCTCGTCCTCGACGGACTGCTCTTCGACGGTCTGGTCCTCGACGGGAGCTGCTGCGTCGGAATCCGAGGCGGCGGGCGAGTCGGCGGAGGACTCGGGATCAGAGGACGCATCGACGTCTGACTCGTCATCAGCGTCATCAGCGTCATCAGCGTCGAGGAACTCGCCCTCGATCATGCTGTCCTCGATGAAGATCTCCTCATCGCCGGCTTCGTCGACACCCAGCGCCTGGGCGGCGACCTCGGCACGATGTGCCCAGAACTCGGCTTCTTCGTTGCGTCCGAGGTCCTCGAGAACTGCCGCGCGTGCGGCGAAGAGCGACGGGCTCCACTCGAATGCACGATCGGGGTCGAGTTCGGGGATCTCGAGCTCGCCGAGCGCCAGCTCCAGGTCACCCTGGTCGAGACGGGCGCCCGACATCGCAATCGCGAGGGCGACGCGAACCGGCGTCGGAAGCGCCGAACGATCGACGGCGCGGCCGGTCTCCAACGCGCGGTCGGGACGTCCGATACCGCGCTCGCTGTCGACCATCAACGCGATCTGGTCGTCCTTGCCGGAGATCCGACGGAACGTGCGCAGCTCGCGCAGTGCCAGCGCGAAGTCCTCGGTTGCGTAGGCGGTGATGCCCAGCGTCTCCCGGACGATCGCGATGCGGCCTGCACGACGAGATGCCGCGAGGGCGTGCTCGTGAGCGAGGGCGGGATCCTCATCGATGAGACGAGATGCCATCGCCAGATGCCGTGCGACCTGTTCCGCGTTCTCCTTGCTCAGCGTCTTCAGCTCATTGCGAGCCGACGAGTGGAGATCCTGCGGGGTGACGTCCTCCGGAACGAAGGGGTCATTGTGACGGGGACGCTCATCCGCCGCCTGGACGGGACGCTCTCGGCCCGATCCACCGCGCTGCGGGTACGAGCGTGCACCATCGCGGCTCGAGCCGCCGTCGCGGCCGGGACCGGAGCTCCGGTTGTTATCGCGGTTGTAGCCGCCTTCGCGACGAGGAGCGGAGTCGCGGTTGTACCCGCCGCCCTCACGGCGAGGGGCCGAGTCGCGGTTGTTATCGCGGTTGTAGCCACCCTCACGGCGAGGGGCAGAGTCACGGTTGTACCCGCCCTCACGGCGAGGGGCCGAGTCGCGGTTGTTATCGCGGTTGTAGCCACCCTCACGGCGAGGGGCAGAGTCACGGTTGTACCCGCCCTCACGGCGAGGGGCCGAGTCGCGGTTGTTATCGCGGTTGTTATCGCGGTTGTAGCCACCCTCACGGCGCGGGGCCGAGTCGCGGTTATAGCCGCCGCCCTCACGGCGCGGAGCCGAGTCACGGTTGTACCCACCCTCACGGCGAGGGGCCGAGTCACGGTCGTATCCGCCCTCACGACGCGGAGCGGAATCACGGTTGTTATCGCGGTTGTACCCGCCACCCTCACGACGCGGAGCAGAGTCGCGGCTATAGCCGCCACCCTCACGACGCGGAGCGGAATCACGGTTGTTATCGCGGTTGTACCCGCCACCCTCACGTCGCGGAGCAGAGTCGCGGCTATAGCCGCCACCCTCACGACGCGGAGCGGAATCACGGTTGTTATCGCGGTTGTAACCGCCTTCGCGACGCGGAGCCGAGTCGCGGCTATAGCCGCCACCCTCACGACGGGGCGCGGAATCGCGGTTGTTGTCGCGACCGTTGGTGGGGCGCCCACCAGAAGCGCGGTTGCCGCGCGGTCCGTTGTCGTCGTTGCGACGCGGACGGCGCTCTTCCTCTTCTGGCATGATGCTCCCTGTTCTCTTCGTGTAAACGCAAAATGGCCACCCATCGATGGGTGGCCATTTGCTTAAAAGGAGTCCGGCGGTGTCCTACTCTCCCACAGGGTCCCCCCTGCAGTACCATCGGCGCTGTGAGGCTTAGCTTCCGGGTTCGGAATGTAAC
>NZ_JYIW01000025.1 GCF_000956525.1 Microbacterium oxydans | reverse complement strand
CCCCCACCGAAGTGGAGACGAGGATAATTTGGCATTTGACAAGTGCACGCTGTTGAGTTCTCAAGGATCGGACGCTCCCACGACCCAGTCATCACAACCAGGCCCGCAGGGCAACTTCTCAATCTTACCCACCTCCTGCGCTTTGTCAAATCGGCGCCGACCGGATCAAGAACCCGGAGACACAGCCGAAAGACCGCAGAAGAGGTGGAAACTCCCATCTTAGACCCGAAGATCCGAACACTCAACCGAGTGAAGATGAAGGAGGTGGTTCTCCGCTTGAGGGGGGTGAAGCTCTCGGCCTCTCCGCTTCCCTGTGGGGCGAACAAGTAATAAGTTACGTGGGTTCCGGGGTTCTGGCAAATCGAGGCCTACCCCCCGGGCGTGTCGCCGCCCGCCTCGCACAGCTTTCGGCCGGGTCAGCCCCGGTTTTCTCCTGTGATCACCGCCAGGAGTACGATCGCGCCATGGTCACGTCTCCCGATTCCACCCCCAGCACCGACGGCGGCGGGCTCCGATGACATCCCCCGCTTCCGCACTCCTCGGCCGCATCTTCACCGAGCTCGGCCTCGCCTCGCGAATGGTCGACATCCCGACTCCCGCATCATCGGTGCCACTCCCCTCGCGCCTCGCCACGGGAGATCTCGCGTGGGCGAGTGTGGGCGCGGCCACGCTCACGGCTCATCGCGATGCCGCATCCATCGACAGCGACCGCATCGCCACTGCATACCGGAGTGACCGCTTCCTCACGCTCGACGGCGCTGCACCATCGGTCTGGTCGCCCTTCTCCGGATTCTGGCGCACCGCCGACGGATGGATTCGGACACACGGGAACTACCCGCACCATGCTGCACGGCTGCGCGCCGGACTACGTCTCGACGACACTGCCGATGCCAGCACAGTGACGGATGCCCTCGCGGCCATGACAGCGACAGATGCGGTCACGGCGATCGGCGCATCCGGTGGGCTCGCCGTGCACGTCTCCCCAGAACGCCCGGAAGTCGATGCCGCACTCCGCGAGACGCCGCTCATCGAGATCCGCCGTCTCGGCGATGCTCCGCGCTCCCCCGCACGGACCGCCTCAATCGCGGCCGCGCCGCTGGCCGGCATCCGCGTCCTCGATCTCACACGGGTGATCGCGGGGCCGGTCGGCACACGCACGTTGGCGCTGCTCGGCGCGGATGTGCTGCGGATCGATCCTCCTGAGCTCGCCGAACCGGAGTGGCAGCATCTCGACACCGGCCACGGCAAACGGTCGGCGCGGCTCGACGCTCGCTCCCCCGAGTTCTCCGAGCTGCTCTCCAGGGCCGACGTGGTCGTCCTCGGCTATCGGCCGGCGTCGCTCGCTCGGCTCGGGCTGTCCCCTGCGGCGCTCATCGAGCGGCACCCTGATCTGATCGTGGCGCAGCTCAGCGCCTGGGGCATCGATCACCCGGATCGTGCCGGTTTCGACAGCCTCGTGCAGGCCGAGTCGGGAATCGCGCTCATCGAGTCACCGGACGGCGAAGGACCGGGCGCTCTCCCGGCGCAGGCCCTGGACCACAGCGCCGGGTACCTCCTGGCCGCAGCGATCTCGGCACTCGTCGAGCGCCGCGCAGCGGAAGGCGGCTCCTGGCTGGTTCGCACCTCGCTGCGCCGAGTCGCCGCGGAACTCCTCGGAATGCCTCGACGTGCCGAAGCGGCCAGCGAGCCCGATGTCGATCCGTCCCCGCACCTGCAGCGATTCGACGTCGACGGGGTCGAGCTGATCACCGCCCGATCCGCGGTTCCGGGCGGCGACTTCGCAGCGCCCCACCCGTGGGGATCGGATCAGCCCGCCTGGTGAATGCGCTCAGCTGGCCCGTTGGTGCGACCGGTCAGTGACAGGCCGAGGCAGAGCAGCACGGTGATCGCTCCCCACAGTCCGCACGCGCCCGGCAGCACCCGATAGGCGAGATGCTGCACCGTGAACGCCGAAGTGAACGGGCCGTACATCGCGTAGCCGAGCACCACAGCGGCGAGCAGGATCACCGGCAACGACAGCCACCATCCGATACGGACCCAGCCCGGCAGCCGCTGCACGAACGTCGCGCGAGGCTCGACGGAACGGAGTCTGAGCAGCGCCCAGATGCCGATGCCGACCAGACCCAGCACACTCGATCCGTGCTGCAACCACTTGAACCCCTGGAGCGGTCCCCACATCGCATCGAGCGCCGGGAACAGGCTCACGCCCCACCGTCCGTCGTGCGTGAAGAGGTCCCAGAGAATGTGCGAGATCACGCCGAGGATCAGCGACAGCGCCAGCAACACCGGAAAGAACGGGCGCCGCAGTCCGACACCGACAGCCTCGCCGGCCGCGACGATGCCACGGGTCGACCAGTCCTCGGGCAGACGCCGGGCCAACCACGCCGGTGACAGCTCTCCGACGGCGGGGCGCAGCACCACCCGCCAGACGAGGAACAGCACGAATGCGAGCAGCGCCGTCCAGAGGATGTTCCCGAAGGTGTGGGTGAACGAGTAGTTCACCCCGACGCCGCGGAGGAACAACGGCAGGTCGGGCGTCATCGCGCCGATCGCGATCGCCGCCGGCACCAACGGCGTGCGCACGAACGGGAGTGCCACGATCGCATGACTCGGAGTGAACGGCATCCGCTCTCCTCAGTGGTCAGCGCGCTGCAGCGCTCGGGTCCGGTGGATCAGGACGGGTGCTCAGGCGATGAAGACGCCGGCGAGGGTCTTCTTGCCACGACGGAGCACGGAGACCCCGCCCGGAAGCCCACCCTGCACGGTCGCCGACTCGTCGTCGACGCGTTCGCCGTCGAGCGAGACGCCACCCTGCCCGATCGCTCGCCGTGCCTCGCCGAGACTCGACACGAGTCCGGTCGCGACGAGTGCCTCGACCACCGGAGTGCCCGCGGCCACCGTCGTGTTCGGCAGTTCGTCGAGCGCGCTCCGCAGCGTCGCCGCGTCGAGCGCGGTCAGATCACCCTGCCCGAACAGCGCGTCGGATGCCGCGATCACCGCAGCCGTCGCATCGCGGCCGTGCACGGTCGCCGTCACCTCGAGTGCGAGCCGCTTCTGCGCCGCGCGCCGGAAGGGCTCGGCCTCGACCAGCGCCGCGTACTCGTCGATCTCGGCGCGGCTCAGGAACGTGAACACCTTGAGACGGTCGATCACATCGGAGTCGGTGGTGCTCAGCCAGAACTGGTACATCCGGTACGGACTGCACATCTCGGCGTCGAGCCAGATCGCGTTGCCCTCGCTCTTGCCGAACTTCGTGCCGTCGCTGTTCGTGATCAGCGGGGTGCCGATCGCATGCGCGGCCACCCCCTCTGCACGACGGATGAGATCGGTGCCGCTGGTGAGGTTGCCCCACTGGTCGGACCCACCGGTCTGCAGCACGCAGCCGTACTGGCGGTACAGCTCGAGGTAGTCCATGCCCTGCAGGATCTGGTAGCTGAACTCGGTGTAGCTGATGCCCTCGTCGGAGTTCAATCGCGCAGCGACGGCATCCTTCTTGAGCATCGTGCCGACGCGGTAGTGCTTGCCGATCTCGCGCAGGAAGTCGATCGCCGACATCGGCGCCGTCCAGTCGAGGTTGTTCACCATGCGCGCGGCGTTGTCGCCGTCGAAGCTCAGGTAGCGCTCGACCTGAGCGCGCAGCCGATCGACCCATTCCGCGACGGTCTCGCGCGTGTTCAGCGTGCGCTCGGCCGTCGGCCGCGGGTCACCGATGAGTCCGGTCGATCCGCCGACGAGCCCGAGCGGCTTGTGTCCGGCGAGCTGGAGACGACGCATGGTGAGCAGCTGCACGAGGTTGCCCAGGTGCAGGCTCGGTGCTGTCGGATCGAAGCCGCAGTAATACGTGATCGGGTCTCCGGCGAGAAGGGCGCGCAACGCCTCCTGGTCGGTGGACACGTGGACGAGGCCGCGCCACAGCAGTTCATCCCAGACGTTCTCGAACGTGGGATCGATCGCCGGCGCGGCAGTCGTCAGAGCGGATTCAGACACGCGCTCCAGGCTATCAGCGTGGGGCGACTCAGCTGTGCGCCGACCACCAGACGAGGAAGGCGGCTCCGAGTGCGATGACCCAGCTCACCAGGCTGCCGACCAGGAAGTATTCGGCGCGCGCTCCGGTCTCGCCGTCCCGCGAGATCTCCGGGAAGCGCACGATGCCCTTCGCCGCCAGCATCGCGGCCAGGATCGGGTACGCGGCGGCGAGCGTGAGGATGAGCACCAGCATCCGCTCGAGTGGACCGATCAGGCGACCGCCCTGAAAGGCGTCGCGGCGATCACGGGCCGGGTCGGCTTCAGTCGGGGCCGCTTCGGGCGCGGCTGCTTCGGGCGCGGATTCTGCACTCTCGATCGGGCGCCAGGTGTGCTCACCGTCGAGGGCGGCGCGGACCACCAGGTTGGCGGACTCGAGGAGGAAGGCGGTGAGACCGAGCGTCAGGATGGCGAGGTCGAAGGAGACTTCTCCGAACGGCGAGCGGAGCTGCCACACTTCGCCGATCAGGCCCGCGCTCCCCCGGTCTCCGATCCAGATGACCGCGCCGACGCTGATGAGGGCGAGCAGGACGGCAGGCCAGAAACCGGCGGGCGACGGACGCCCGTCGGGCATGCACCACACCCACGCGACACCCGCGAGGAGCGCTGCGATCATCGGCAGAACGGCGTCGCTGACGCTGCCGAGCAGCAGCAGGAGCACGGCTGTCGCGAGATAGCCGATCCAGCGGATCGGTGCGAATTGACGCACGAGGTCGGCCGCGCCGACGGCGAGAAGGATGAACCCTGCGACGATCATGACGCTTCCCCTCGGATCGACGACAGCCCCTCGATCAGCGCTGCAGCGCCCGCGCTGCGCAAGGACTTCGAGACGCTCGGCTGCGTGATGCCCTCCTGCTCGGCGAGCTCGCCCTGCGAGCGACCGATGAGTCGTCCGTAGGTGAGGCGTCGTTCACGTGTGCTCATCGCGCCGACCAGCTCATCACGCACCAGCAGGTACGCGTTGGTGATGGCGATGGCGGTCGGCATGACCTCATCCTGCCCGGGGGCTCCGACAATCCACGTGCGGGTGCGCGGCACGGCGCGGCCTTCGCGAGCGTGCACCGTCTCGATCGCAGAACGGGCCGCCCACCACCCCGGTCCGTCGGTCAGCGCGCCGTGGGCGGAGTCGACCGCTCTGATCGCCCCCACACCGATGCCGAAGCGGAAGGAGAGCCCGTCCGGAAGCGCCAGCTGGATCATGAGCAGCGCGGTGACGGCATCCTCGATGGTGCTGTAGACGCCCTGCTGCTCGTCCCCGACGGTCGGAGTGAGCGGTTGCGTGGCGAGCGGGCGATCGGCCTCGACCCGTGCGATCGTCTCATCGAGGATCCCCTGCGCTGCGGTGCGATCGTCGAGCTTGCGGGAGCCCACGATATCTGCGATCACGGCGACGACCATGACATAACCGTAACACGAATACTTCCGTTTCATGCCTTATTTGGTTATAGTTCGGGATTATGCCTGAATCAGACATCATCTCCTGGACCCAGGGCACCTGGACCACCGACCCGCACCACACCACCGAGACGGCCGAGCACCACCTCGACGTCACTGCCGTCGAAGGCAGCGACGCCTGGCGGCACACCGCGTACGGTTTCGTGCACGACACCGAGCACGCGCTGCTCTCCCCGCTCGCCGTCGGCGAGGCGATGGAGGTGTCGTTCCGTGCCCCGTGGGACGATCAGTTCGACCAGGCCGGCATCTTCGTACGCGCCGACCACGAGCACTGGGTGAAGAGCGGCATCGAGTTCGCCGACGGACACCTCGGCCTCGGCGCGGTCGTCACAGCCGTGCGCTCCGACTGGTCGGTCGGCTACGTCGACGAATGGCTCGAGAGCGAGATCACCGTGCGCATCAGCCGGTGGGCTGATGCGCTCATCATCCGCGCGCGGGCAGACGAGGGCGAGTGGCGGCTGGTCAGGGTCGCACCGTTCGACGGTGCGGTGGCGGCATCCGCCGGCCCGTTCCTCGCAGCCCCCACTCACGCCGGATTCACCGTCCGCTTCACGCGCTGGGCACGCTCAGCAGCCGACGTCGACCTGCACTGACGGGCGCGCTCTACAACCCGAGGGCGTGAGCGGCGGCCTGGGCTCGTGCCACGAGCTCGGCCCGCTGCTCAGCCACGCGCACCGGAGCGGTGCCGCCGGCGCCGGTTCGCGATGCCACCGATCCCTCGATCGTCAGCACCTCGCGCACCTCGGGCACCAGATGGGCCGAGACCGAGAGCAGCAGCTCGTCCGAAGCATCCTCCAGACCGATGCCCTGCTCTTCGCAGGCCCGGACCAGCGCGCCCGAGATCTCGTGCGCATCCCGGAACGGCACCCGGCGCTTCACGAGCCACTCGGCCACATCGGTCGCGAGCGAGAAGCCCTCGGGCGCGAGCGACGCCATCCGCGCGGTGTCGAACCGCAGCGTCGCGATCATGCCGGCGAACGCCGGAAGCACCACCTCGAGCGTCTGCACCGAGTCGAACACCGGCTCCTTGTCCTCCTGCAGGTCGCGGTTGTACGCGAGCGGGAGTCCCTTGAGCGTCGCCATGAGTCCGGACAGGTTGCCGATCAGACGACCGGACTTGCCGCGGGCGAGCTCGGCGATGTCGGGGTTCTTCTTCTGCGGCATGATGCTCGACCCGGTCGAGTACCCGTCGTCGAGGGTGACGAAGCCGAATTCTCGCGTGTTCCAGAGGATGATCTCCTCCGACAGACGCGAGAGGTCGACGCCGGTCATCGCGGTGATGAAGGCGAACTCGGCCACCACGTCCCGGGCGGCGGTGCCGTCGAGCGAGTTCTCCGCCGGGCGGTCGAGGCCCAGCTCCGATGCGACGAGCGCGGGGTCGAGGCCGAGCGTGGAACCGGCCAGCGCTCCCCCGCCGTATGGCGAGACACCGGCGCGGCGTCGCCAGTCGACGAGTCGTTCGAGCTCGCGCACCAGCGGCCAGCCGTGTGCCTGCAGGTGGTGGGCGAGCAGCACCGGCTGCGCATGCTGCAGGTGCGTGCGTCCGGGGAGGATCGCCTCGGGGTGCGCCTCGGCCTGCGCGACCAGGGCGTCGATGACGCGGAGGATGTCGCGCGCGATCACACGCGCGTGGTCGATGAGGTACATCCGCACGAGCGTCGCGATCTGATCGTTGCGGCTGCGACCGGCGCGCAGGCGTCCGCCCAACTCGGGACCGAGTTCGGCGATCAGCGCCTGCTCGAGTGCACCGTGCACGTCTTCATCGCTGGGCTGCGGCAGCAGCGTGCCGTCGGCGACCTTGCGGGCAACGGCGTCGAGTCCGGCGTGCATCTGCTCGGCCTCGTCCGGCTCGAGGTAGCCGGCAGCGGCCAGTGCGGTGGCGTGCGCGTGCGAGCCGGCGATGTCATACGGCGCGAGGATCCAGTCGAAATGCGTCGATCGGCTCAGCTCGACGAGCTCCGGCGACGGTCCTGTCGCGAACCGAGCGCCCCAGAGCGCTCCCTCGTTCGTGCCTTCGTGCTTGTCCGAGGTCATCACGCGTCCTTCTTGCCGAGCAGCCAGACGAGCAGCGCCTTCTGGGCATGCAGACGGTTCTCCGCCTCGTCCCAGACCACGCTCTGCGGGCCGTCGATGACCGTGGAGTCGACCTCGTAGCCGCGGTCGGCGGGGAGGCAGTGGATGAAGATCGCCTCGGAGTCGGCCAGCGCCATGGTCTCGGGCGTCACCTTGTAGCCGCCGAGGTCGCGGATCCGCGCGAGCTTCTCCTCTTCCTTGCCCATCGACACCCACGTGTCGGTGACGACGACGTCGGCACCAGCCGCGGCCTCGACCGGGTCGGTGTAGAGCGTGATCGAACCACCGGTCTCGGCCGCACGACGGTCGGCCGCCTCGATCACATCGGCGCGTGGCGCATAGTCGGCAGGCGACGCGATGCGCACGTGCATGCCGGCGGTGACGCAGGCGAGCGCATACGAGTGCGCCATGTTGCTCTGACCGTCACCGAAGAACGTCAACGTGAGGCCCTTCAGCTCGCCCTTGTGCTCACGGATCGTGAGCAGGTCGGCGAGCAGCTGGCAGGGGTGGAAATCGTCGGAGAGTGCGTTGATCACCGGCACCCGGGTGCCGGCAGCCATCTCCTCGAGTCCCGACTGGGCGTAGGTGCGCCAGACGATCGCCGCGACCTGGCGCTCGAGCACGCGAGCGGTATCAGAGGGAGTCTCCTTGCCGCCGAGCTGACTGTTCGCAGTCGAGATGATGAGCGGCGTGCCGCCGAGGTCGGCGATGCCCACCGCGAACGAGACGCGCGTGCGGGTCGACGACTTGTCGAAGATCACTGCGACGGTCTGGGGTCCGGCCAGGCTCTTGTTGGCCCAGCGGTCCTTCTTCAGCTCGAGCGCGAGGTCGATGATCTCCGCCTGCTCGGCGGGGCTCAGGTCGTCGTCACGCAGAAGGTGGCGGGTGGTCATGCGGAAACCTTTCCGGGGAGGGATGCCTGGACGTCGGCGAGTGCAGCCGTGAACAGCTCACGGAACTCGGCCAGCTCGGCGTCGCCGATGGTGAGAGCCGGTGCGATCCGCACCGTGTCGGGATTCGCCGCGTTCACGATGAGGCCGCGTTCCTGCGCTGCGGCGACGACCTCGCCGGCGACGGGCTCTGCGAGTGCGACGCCGATGAGAAGACCGCGTCCGCGCACTGCGGTGATGAGGGGAGAGCCGATGTCGAGCAGGATGTCACGCAGCTCGGCGCCGCGACGCGCAGCGTTCTCGACCAGTCCGGCGTTCTCGATCTCGGTGAGCACCGCATCGGCGACGGCCGTCGCGAGCGGGTTGCCCCCGAAGGTCGAGCCGTGCGAGCCCGGCGTGAACAGATCGCTGGCGTCGCCGTACGTGACGAGCGCGCCGATCGGGAATCCGCCACCGATGCCCTTGGCGAGCGTGATCGCGTCCGGCGTGATGCCCTCGTGGCTGAATCCGAACCACTCGCCGGTGCGGCCGGCGCCGGTCTGGATCTCGTCCACGATGAGCAGCGCGCCGTGCTTCAGGGTGAGCGACCGCGCAGCGGCCAGGTAGCCCTCCGGAAGCTCGACCACGCCGGCTTCGCCCTGGATGGGCTCGACGATCACTGCCGCGACACGGTCGTCGATCGCGGCCTCGAGCGCCTCGATCGTCGCAGGGAGGTGCTCGACCCCGCCGGGCATCGGTTCGAACGGCGCACGCATGGCCGCCTTGGCTGTCAGTGCGAGCGAGCCCATCGTGCGGCCGTGGAAGCCGTTCTCGAGCGCCAGGATGCGGGGGCGCTCGGTGCCTCCGTGCAGGCGGGCGAGCTTGAACGCGGCCTCATTCGCTTCCGCGCCCGAGTTGGAGAAGTACACCCGGCCACCGACCCCGGCACCGGCGAGGCGCTTCAGGCGAGCAGCGAGCGCGAGCTGCGGGGGCGTCGCGAAGTAGTTCGACACGTGCGAGAGCGTGGCTGCCTGACGGGAGACCGCCTCGACGAACACCGGGTGCGCGTGACCGAGCGAAGTGACGGCGATGCCGGCCAGGAAGTCCAGGTGGCGTCGCCCCTCGGAATCCCAGAGGTAGGAGCCCTCGCCGCGGGTGATCAGCGCGAGGCGCGGCCCCGCGTTGAGCACCAGATCGCGGCCTGCGTCGTCCTGCCAGATGGTCATCCTGCCACCACTTCCGTTCCGATTCCTTTGTTGGTGAAGAGTTCGACGAGCACCGAGTGCGGCACGCGTCCGTCGATGATCGCGGCAGCATCCACGCCGCCCTCGACCGCGTCAAGACAAGCGCGCATCTTCGGGATCATGCCCGTCTCGAGCTTCGGCAGCATCTCGATGAGCGCCGTCGAGGTGAGGTGCGAGACCAGCGAGTCGCGGTTCGGCCAGTCGGCGTAGAGTCCGGGCACGTCGGTGAGGATCACGAGTTTGCGGGCGTTCAGTGCCACGGCGAGCGCGGATGCCGCAGCATCCGCGTTCACGTTGAGCGAGTGACCAGGGTGGTCGAGGTCCGGCGCGATGCTGGAGACGACCGGGATGCGTCCGGCGGCCAGGTGATCGAGCACCGGGGTCGGATCGACCTCGACGACATCGCCGACGCGCCCAAGATCGACCTCTTCGCCGTCGATCATCACACCGCGGCGGCGCCCGCCGAACAGACCGGCGTCCTCACCGCTCAGGCCTGTGGCGATGGGTCCGTGCGAGTTGATCTTCGTGACGAGCTGCGGGTTCACCTGGCCGGTGAGCACCATCCGCACGACGCTGATCGCCTCGGTGTTCGTGACCCGGTAGCCGCCCTTGAACTCGCTGGGGATGTCGAGGCGCTGCAGCATGTCTGAGATCTGCGGTCCGCCGCCGTGCACGACGACTGGCTGCACGCCGACGTAACGCAGGTACGCGATGTCCTGCGCGAACGCGTCCTGCAGCTCCTCGGAGACCATGGCGTTGCCGCCGTACTTGATGACCACGATCTGATCGCGGAACTTCCGCAGCCACGGCAGCGACTCGATGAGTGTGGTGGCCTTCTGCGCCGCGACCTCGGCCGGCGTGTCCTGGATGTCGGTCATGATGCGTACGCGCTGTTCTCGTGCACGTAGTCGTGGGTGAGGTCGTTCGTCAGGATCGTCGCCGTGTCATCGCCGACCCGCAGGTCGATCACGAGGTGCGTCGCACGCGGTGCGAGGTCGACCTCCTCGCGGGGACGATCCGGTCCGCCGGCCGTGCACACGCGCACGCCGTTCATCCACACATCGACGTCGTACGGATCGAAGCGGGCTCCGGTGGTGCCGATCGCCGCGAGCACTCGACCCCAGTTCGGGTCGTTGCCGAAGATCGCGGCCTTGAAGAGGTTGTTCCTGGCCACGGAGCGGCCGACCTCGACTGCATCCTGCTCGGATGCCGCGCCGCGGACCTCGATCGTGATGTCGTGGCTGGCACCCTCGGCGTCGCCCTGCAGCTTGACCGCAAGGGCCTGAGAGAGCTCGATCAGCGCAGCCGTGAACTCCTCGAGATCGGGGGCGATCCCGCTCGCGCCGTTGGCGAGCAGCGTCACCTGGTCGTTGGTCGACATGCAGCCGTCGGAGTCGAGCCGGTCGAACGTGCGACCGGTCGCCGCACGGAGCGCGGCATCCGCGTCGAGCGGTTCGAGGTCGGCATCGGTCGTGAGGACCACGAGCATCGTCGCGAGGCCGGGCGCCAGCATTCCCGCGCCCTTCGCCATGCCGCCGATCGACCAGCCGTCGCGCTGCACCACGGCCGTCTTCGACACAGAGTCGGTGGTCATGATCGCCTGCGCGGCCACGTCTCCGCCGTCTGCGCTGAGTTCGGCGATCGCCTGTGCGGTGCCCTCGAGCACCTTGCCGCGGAAGACCTCGTCGCCGGTGCCGATCAGCCCGGTGGAACACACGAGCACATCTCCAGCACTGATCCCGAGCAGCTCGGCCGCCTTCTCTGCGGTCTGGTGCGTGGTCTGGAAGCCGAAGCTGCCGGTGAAGCAGTTCGCCCCGCCCGAGTTGAGCACGACGGCTTCGACCACCCGGTCGGCGACGGCCTGCTGCGACCAGATGATCGGATTGGCCTTGGCGCGGTTGCTCGTGAACACCGCAGCACCGACCTTGCGGGGGCCGCGGTTGACGACCACAGCGACGTCGGGCTTACCGGTGGACTTCAGGCCGGCCGCGACTCCCGCCGCCTCGAAACCTGCGGGGGCAGTGACGCTCATGGTGCGACTCCGTTGATCGAGAGGGCGCGATCCTCGGGAATCCCGAGCGCGATGTTCATGGATTGGATGGCGGCGCCTGCCGTGCCCTTGACGAGGTTGTCGACGGCCGCGACGACCGTGACACGGTTCGCGGCCCGATCGATCGCGAGGCCGATCAGCGCGGTGTTGGCGCCGAGCACGTCAGCCGTGCGCGGGAAGGTGCCCTCGGGGAGCAGGTGCACGAAGGGCTCGTCGGCATAGGCGCTCTCCCATGCCTCGCGGATCTGCGCATCGGTGACGCCATCGGCGATCGGCGCACTCGATGTGGCCAGGATTCCGCGGGACATCGGTACGAGGACGGGCGTGAAGGAGATGCGGATGTCGTCGGATGCGGATGCCGCGGCCAGCGCCTGACGGATCTCGGGGATGTGTCGGTGCGTGCCGCCGACGGCGTAGGGATTGGCGCTGCCGAGGATCTCGCTCGCGAGCAGATTGGTCTTCAGGCTCTTCCCTGCACCGGACGGTCCGACGGCGAGCACCGAGACGATGTCATCGGCGACGATCACGCCGGCCGCGACGCCCGGCACGAGGCTGAGGCTCACCGTCGAGGCGTTGCAGCCGGGGGCCGCGATCCTGGTGGCACCACGAAGGTGCTCTCGCTGTTTGACCCCGCCGGTGAGCAGCTCAGGCACGCCGTAGGTCCAGGGCTCATGGAACGCGCCACCGTAGAACGCGTCCCACGCGCTCTCGGAGGTCAGCCGGTGGTCGGCGCCAGCGTCGATCACGAGCGGCGTCGAGCCGAGCGCGTCGGTGTACTGCCCCGACTGGCCGTGCGGGAGTGCGAGGAAGACGATGTCGTGACCGGCGAGGATCTCCGGGGTGGTGTCCTGCAGCGTCAGTCCGGCGAGCGAACGGAGGTGCGGCTGGTGCTGGATCAGCGGCTGCCCTGCGTTCGAGTGTGCGGTGACCGTGCGGATCTCGATGTCTGGATGACCGGCGAGGAGGCGCAGGATCTCGCCGCCCGCATAGCCGGATGCGCCGGAAACGGCGACGGTGTACGTCATGGTTCTACCTTAACGGTCGGGCCCCGTCGACAGGGCTCAGGAGGATGGCCGAGGCGGCGACGCCGGCACTCGACCGCCGTCAGGCAGGAGGGCAGGGTCGCCTAGAGTCGGCGGTCGGCCCGGCGTCGGCGCACCACGAGGACGCTCTGCACGAGCGTCGAGGAAGCGGATGCGGCCGAAGGCATGTCGCGACGATAGCGCGCCGTCGGCGGCATCCGCAAATCCGTGACGTCACCCGGCGTCGTGCAGGCCCCAGGGCGCGTGGAAGAAGTCCCGCTCGAGTGCGCTCGATGCCTCGAAAGCGCGTCGCATCCGCGCCCTGGTCGCCTCGTCTGCGGCGGCAGCAGCCTGCGTGACGTAGTCGACCGCCTGCGCCGTGGCGGCGGAGAACGCCGGATCGGCGTAGGTGGCGAGCCAGGTCGCATACGGATGCTCGGGATCCCGCGCGTACGCGCCGAACTCCCCCGCTTGCAGCCGCTCCCCCAGGTCGGTGTACAACCAGAAGCACGGCAGAATCGCTGCGATGAGCTCGGCGTATCCGCCGCCGAACGCGACCGAGCGCAGATGGTCGAGGTATGCCGTCGTCACCGGCCCCGGCTGCGCGGCGAACGTCGCGTCGGTGACGCCCCGCGTCGGATCGAGCCAGGCGGCGTGCAGTTCGAGCTCGCCGACGATGGCCCCGTTGGCCGAGTCCGCCCAGAACGCCTGCTCCGCCGAGGTCGGTGCCGACCGCGAGGCCTCGGCGAGCACTCGGGCGTACTCGCGGAGATACAGCGCGTCCTGCTGAAGGTAGAACAGGAATGGCGCACGGGACAGGGTGCCGCCGGCGAGCCCGCGGATGAACGGGAGCGCATCGATCTCCGCCCTCGTGGCGGCGATTGCGTCCCACCACTCGGCAGCGATCTCCGCCGCGCTCGTTCGCGTCGTCACGCCACCTCGCTCCCACAGGCCGGCGAAGTGGTTGATCGGTCCGTGTCCGCGTCCGATCCGGAGCATCCCGCTCGCTCGCAGCGACTCCCGCAGCCAACTGCGCGAGGCGGCGACGGCCGAGATCGCGTCGTCTCCGTGCGCCAGCCGCGTTGCGATCGCCGACGACAGCGAGCAGCCGGTGCCGTGCGTGTTCTCGGTCACGATGCGATCGCCGGTGAACTCCTGCCGCACGCCCGCTGCGGCATCGATGAGCGCGTCCGGTGCCTGGTCGCCTGGCAGATGCCCGCCCTTCACGAGCACGGCAGCACCGGTGCGCGACGAGAGCTCCTCCGCCGCCAGCAGCGCGTCGTCCCATCCGTCGACGTCACGCCCTGTCAGTACCGCGAGCTCCGCGAGGTTGGGCGTGAGCAGATGCGCACGCGTGAGCAACGCGTGCAGCGCGGCCTCCGCCGCCGGGTCGAGCAGCCGGTCGCCGCTGGTGGCGATCATCACGGGATCCACGACCACGATCGGCGGACGCACCCGGTCGAGCCAGGCGACGACCGTCGTCACGACCTCGGCATCCGCCAGCATCCCGATCTTCACGGAGTCGATCACGATGTCGTCGGCGAGCGCGTCGAGCTGCGCTCGTAGGAAGTCGACCGGCGGCACGTGCACGCCGCTCACGCCCTGCGTGTTCTGCGCAGTGAGCGCGGTGAGCGCCGCCATGCCGCACCCACCGTTCGCGGCGATCGACTTCAGGTCGGCCTGGATGCCCGCACCACCGGAGGGATCACTGCCGGCGATGCTCAGCACGCGGGGGATGCCGCTGCGTCTCCAACGTCGGATGAACGCGGCTGCTTCGGCTCGCGGGTCCTCGGCCGCGCAGAGCGCCGAGACGACCGCCAGTCCGGCCGCTCCCGCGTCGCGAAGCGCCCCGGTGTCGTCGATCCCGATGCCTCCGATCGCGACGCAGGGCAGCGGACTCGCGGCCACGAACGAGCGGAAGCCGTCGATGCCGAGTGCCGGCGGGTGGTCCGGCTTCGTGCTGGTCGGACGGATGACCCCGACGCCGAGGTAGTCGACGGTGCCAGGTGGCAGGGCTCGGACGGCATCGAGGTGCGCCCCGCTGTTCGCCGTGAGGCCGATCAGGGCGTCCGCTCCGAGGAGTTCGCGAGCGCGGCGCACCGAGGCGTCACCCTGCCCGAGGTGCACACCGTCGACACGGGCTCCCCGTTCGCGTGCGATCAGCGCGGCATCCAGCCGGTCGTTGACGACGAGCAGCGCTCGTCCGTCGATCACCCTCGAGAGGTCGAGGAGCTGCGCGACGATCTCCTCGTCGCTCGCGTGCTTGTCGCGGAGCTGCACGATGCGCACTCCCCCGTCGACCGCCTGGCGGACGGTCTCGGCCACACCGCGGTCGCCGCACAGCGCAGGATCGGTGACGAGACAGAGCGAGAGATCGGCGATCATCGGGTCGACTCCTCGACGCGCGCGGCAGCGGCCAGCTCGGACGGCTGCGTTGCGGCGAGCGCATCGAGCAGCGCGACGGCGAAGCTGCCAGGCCCTGATGACACGGCTGCGGCACGTTCGGCGGCGACCGTGTAGACGAGGGATGCCGCAGCCACCGCATCGAGCGGGGTGATCGGCGTGCTGCGCGCAGCGCCGAGGAAGGCGGCCATGACGGCGCCGAGCGCGCATCCGCCACCGGTGACCAGCGTCAGCAGCGGGTCGCCGTTGGCGATGCGGATCACCCGTTCGCCGTCGGTGAGCAGATCGACCGGCCCCGAGACGGCGACCACGCTGCCGTGGCGTTCGGCGAGCACGAAGGCAGCATCGGCTGCGGCATCCGTGCTGTCTGTGGCGTCCACGCCTCGCCCGCCGCCGCTGAGCCCGGCGAGCGCGAGGATCTCGGAGGCGTTGCCGCGGATCGCCGTCGGCCGCAGTGCTGCCAGATCGTGGGCGAGCGCGGTTCGGATCGGCAGGGCGCCGATCGCGACGGGGTCGAGCACCCACGGGGTACCGGCTGCGCCTGCGCCCTGCGCTGCTTCGAGGCTCGCGAGCCGCTGCTCGGGCGTCGGCGTGCCGAGGTTCACGAGCAGGCCGGATGCGACGCCGGCGAACAGTCCGGCCTCCCCGGAGATGTCGACCATGGCAGGTGCGGCGCCGACGGCGAGCAGCACATTGGCGGTGAACCCGGTGACGACCGCGTTCGTGATGCAGTGCGTGAGCGGCGGAGTCCCGCGCAGCACCTGCAACAGCGTGGCGGCCTCGGCCACGGTGGAATCGGACGATGGACGCAGACGATCGCTCATTGCGACATCCCTTCGCTAGTACGAACTAGATCAGGTTCGACGGGTCTGTTCTCAGCCGCGGATGCGGCACCCCGTGTCACTCGCTCGCGAGTCTAGCGACACATCCCGCTGTGCCCGGGCCTCAGACGAGCGCGTCGAGCAGCGCGAGCTCGTCCGTCCGGGTGAGGCCGGCGCGCCGTTCGCGGTGGATGCCACGGACCCGCTCGTCTTCCAGCACCCTGGAGATCGTCTCGACGATCGGGCGCAGCTCGCCTCCGCTGCGCAGATATGCCGCGTTCAAGCGCGTCATGAAGCCGGTCATCTCCGCTGGGAGCCACAACGGCAGCGAACGCTCCCCCGCCCAGTACTCGACGTCGTGGTCGAGCAGCCAACGCTCCCCCGCTTCGACCACGGCGCCCGTGTGCCCGGCGGCTTCGCGGATGCTCGACAGCACCTCGGCCAGCGGGTATCGATCGCCGATCGCATTGACGACGCCGGTCACGGCTGCCTCGACGATGAATGCGGCGAGATCATCCACATCGATCACCTGGCAGTACCGGTCCGCCCGCGGTGGCACGAGCACAGGCCCGTCATCGGCGCGAGCGAACGCGGCGGCCCAGTACTCGAACCGATCGCTCGGATCCCCGTCGCCCACGATGAGCCCTGGCCGGACGATCAGCGCACGATTCCCGAGCCGCCGCGCATGGTTCTCCGCAGCGACCTTCTCGGCTGCGTAGTCGTACTCGGCTCCTCGGCGCGCCGGCGCATGGAGCGGCGCTGACTCGTCCGCACCGACGGTCGCGTCATCGGCGTAGACCGACATCGATGAGACGAAGACCCAGCGCTCTGCGCTCTGCCCCAGCGCATCGACCGCGTCGCCGACGTGCGCCTCCCGCGAGGAGACGTCGACGACCACATCCCACTCACCGACGACGTCGACATACGCACCCGGCTGATCCCGGTCGCCCTGCACGAGCATCGCGCCGTCGGGAACGGGCCGCGTTCCCCGCGCGAGGCAGGTCACCGCCGCTCCGGCATCCACCCACCTCCGGGCGATCCGCCCCGAGAGCCACCCAGTTCCGCCGAGGATCAGTACCTTCGTCATGCCCCCATGTCACCAGTATCCGCTGCGCAACGGAACCGCTCGCTGCTGAGAGCGGAGAAGAACGACACCGCCCTGCATCCCGGAATGGGGTGCAGGGCGGTGTCGACAGCGGCGACCGCGTCAGTCGCGGAGTGCGGCGCCGAAACGCTCGGCGGCGACAGCCACACCGGCGAGCTTCGCCTCGGTCGCTTCGGCGGCCGTGAGCGTGCGATCCGGAGCGCGGAACCGCAGCGCGAACGTCAGGCTCTTCGTCCCATCGGTCAGGCCGTCTCCGCGGTAGTCGTCGACCAGGCGAACCGACTCGAGCAGCGCGCCGGCGCCCTCGGCCAGGGCGGCCTGCACGTCGGCTGCGGGGATATCGGCCGGCACGGTGAGCGACACATCCTGCGTCGCGGCGGGGAACGTCGAGAGCGACTCCGCCACGATCCGGTTGCCCGCGAGCGACAGGATCAGGTCGAGATCGAGCTCCAGCACGACGGCGCGACCCGGCAGGTCGGCGGCCTCGGCGACCACGGGGTGGAGTTCGCCGACGTAGCCGACCTCGACGGAACCCACGCTGAGCACGCCGGTGCGGCCAGGGTGCAGCGCGGCGCGCTGCGACTGCGCGACATCGATCTCGACACCAGCGGCCGCGGCGATCACGCGCACGGAATCCAGCGCCTCGGTGAGACCGGCTGCTTCGGCCGGCCGGCCGGGCTGGCGAGCGACGGCGTTCCCTGTGAGCAGTGCAGCCACGTGACGGTGCTGCGGCGGGATCGAGGCGTTCAGCTCGGCGAGCGTCTCGTCCGTCGGGCGCACACCGAGCGGCGGCACCTCGTCGGTGCCGTAGGTGACACCGGGCTCGGGAAGGAAGACGACACCGGTCTCGAAGATCGCGAGATCGGTGAGGCCGCGCGAGATGTTGCGGTGCGCGGTCTGCAGCAGTCCGGGAACGAGCGAACGACGCAGGAACGGCGCCTGGCCGTCGAGCGGGTTCGCCAGACGGATGCCGGGGAGCGTCTCGCCCGACGCGGATCCGTGCAGGTCGTTCTGCGCCTGGGTCGTGAACGGGAACGCCGGCGTCTCGACGAAGCCTGCGGCGGCAAGCGCATCCGACACCCGACGGCGCCCCTGCTGCAACGCGGTCAGACCGCGTCCGGAGGGAGGCGTCGGCAGCACGGACGGGATGCGGTCGAGTCCGTGGATCCGGGCGACCTCCTCGGCGAGCGTCCATTTGTCGGTGAGGTCGGGACGCCAGGTCGGCGGGATGACGACCCAGCCTGCATCCGACGCGGTGACCTCGGCGCCGATCGTCGTCAGCGCACCGGTGATCTCGTCGTCGGTGTAGTCGACCCCGATCAGGCCCTCCACGAATCCTGCCGGCAGCTCGATCTCGGCCACGAAGACCTCGGCGAAGAGCGCTCCGCCCTCCTCGGTGAGCGTGCCTCCGGCGAGCTCCACCATCAGGTCGGCAGCACGACGAGCTGCGACGAACGGGATCAGCGGATCGACGCCGCGCTCGAAGCGCTTGGACGCCTCGCTGGGCAGCTTGTGCCGACGGGCGGTGCGGGCGATCGTCGTCGGGTCGAAGCTCGCAGCCTCGATCAGCACGTTCTTCGTCGTCTCGCTCATCTCGGTGGTGCCGCCGCCCATCACGCCGGCGAGACCGATCGGGCCGGAGCCGTCGGTGATGAGCAGGTCCTCGACGTGGAGCGTGCGCTCCTGCCCGTCGAGCGTCGTCATCTTCTCGCCCGGCATGGCACGACGAACCGTGATGCCGCCGTCGAGCTTGTCGAGGTCGTAGCCGTGCAGCGGCTGGCCGAGCTCGAGCATGACGTAGTTGGTGATGTCGATCAGGACACCGAGTGAGCGCATGCCGGCGAGGCTGAGCCGCGCGATCATCCACGGCGGCGTGGGACGCGAGGGGTCGACGTCGCGCACGACGCGGGTGACGAACTCGCTCGCACCGACACGGCCGCGAACGGGCGCCGCATCGTCGACGATCGTGGTGTGTCCGCTGCCCGGCTGCAGGTCGGCGAAGTCGCGCTCCGCCGGGTCGCGGAAGGTCGCACCGGTGGCGTGCGAGTACTCTCGGGCCACTCCACGCAGCGAGAACGCGTATCCGCGGTCGGGGGTGACGTTGATCTCGACCGCGACGTCGTCGAGACCGAGGAGTGCGATCGCATCGGTGCCGACGGGTGCGTCGATGCCGAGGTCGGACAGCACGACGATGCCGTTGTGCTCGTCGCCGAGGCCGAGCTCGCGGGCCGAGGCGATCATGCCGTCTGACACATGACCGTAGGTCTTGCGAGCGGCGATCGGGAACGGACCGGGCAGCACGGCGCCCGGCAGGGTCACGACGACCTTGTCACCGACGACGAAGTTGTGCGCGCCGCACACGATGCCACGCGGCTCCGCCTCGCCGACGTCGACCTGGCACCAGTTGATGGTCTTGCCGTTCGACTGCGGCTCTGGCTCGAGCGAGACGACCTGTCCGACGACCACGGGCCCCGTGATCTCGAAGCGGTGCACGTCCTCCTCTTCGAAGCCGACGGTCACCAGCGCCGCGAGGACGTCCTCTGGCGTGGCATCCGCTGCCAGATCGACGTACTCACGCAACCACGAAAGCGGAACGCGCATCACACCACCATCCCGTACTGCTCGCTGAATCGGACATCGCCCTCGGCCATGTCCCGCATGTCCTGCACATCGCTGCGGAACATGAGTCCCCGCTCGATGCCCATGCCGAACGCGAAGCCGCTGTACACCTCGGGGTCGATCCCGGCCGCGCGCAGCACATTCGGGTTGACCATGCCGCAGCCGCCCCACTCGATCCAGCGCGCGCCGCCCTTGAACGTCGGGTGCCACAGGTCGAGCTCGGCCGACGGCTCGGTGAAGGGGAAGTAGTTCGTGCGGAAGCGCATCTTGGCCTCTGCGCCGAAGAGCTGCTTCGCGAAGTGATCGAGGGTGCCCTTGAGGTGCGCCATCGTGATGCCCTTGTCGATCACGAGACCTTCGAACTGCGTGAACACCGGCAGGTGCGTGGCGTCGAACTCATCGGTCCGGTAGACACGGCCGGGGCACAGCACGTAGATCGGCACCTCGCGGTCGAGCATCGAACGCACCTGCACCGGGCTCGTGTGCGTGCGCATCACGAGGTGACGGGAGGTCGGGTCGACGTAGAAGGTGTCCTGCTCCTGGCGGGCAGGGTGGTCGACGTCGAAGTTCAGCGCGTCGAAGTTGAACCACTCGTGCTCGAGCTCAGGACCCTCGGCGATCTCCCACCCCATGCCGACGAAGATGTCGGAGACCTGATCCTGCAGCAGGGTGAGCGGATGCCGTGCACCGACGCGCGTGCGCGACGGCACCGCAGTGATGTCGATCCGCTCGGCCTCGAGGCGCGCTTCGACCTCGGCCGCTGCGAGCTCCGCTTCCTTCGCCGCCAGCGCCTGCGTGACCTTGCCACGCCCCTGGCCGACGAGCTTGCCGAATGCGGCCTTGTTCTCGGGGGCGACCTGGCGCATCGAGGCGTTGAGCACCGCGAGCGGCGAACCCTCCGCGACGTGCGCGGCGCGGGCCGCTTTCAGCTCGGCGGTGTCGGCTGCTGCGCCGATCGCGTCGAGGGCTGCGGCGACCGCCGCTTCGACTGCTTCTGGGGTGATCTCTGGAGACTCAGACACGAGAGACGAGTCTACCGGGGGCGCGTGGGTCGCTTTCGCGACTCAGCGCGATGCTCCCCCGCCGGGACCGCCCTCGTTCTGCAGCACGATGAGCGACGTGTTCGTCTCGCCTCCGTGCTGACGGGGATCCGGCACCGCCGGTCCCGCCTTCGGCGAGCGCTTGGCGCGACGCTGCAAGCGGTACGCGACGTAGGACAGCAGGAGGCACACGGCGACGTACATCGATCCGCCGACGATCGCCGCGGGGATCAGCGGCGAGCCGTATGGCGCCTGGTTGCCGATCTGGTTGATGACGTAGAGGAGTTCCTGGTACGTGATGATGAACCCGAGCGCGGTGTCCTTCAATGCCACGACGAGCTGCGCGATGATGACCGGCATCATGGCCCGCACCGCCTGCGGGATGAGGATGAAGTACATCACCCCGGTCTTGCGCAGTCCGATCGCGTAGCCGGCTTCCTTCTGTCCGCGAGGGAGCGATTCGATGCCGGCTCGCAGGACCTCGGCGAGCACCGAGCCGTTGTACACGATCAGCGCGATCACGACAGCCCAATACGGCGGCATCTTCACGCCGATCACGGGAAGGCCGTAGTACAGCAGCATCATCAGGATGAGCACTGGCACCGCTCGCAGCACCTCGATGATCCACCGGACGGGCTCACGCACCCAGGCGTGCTCCGACAGGCGGCCGACACCGAGGAGGAAGCCGAGGGCGATGGACCCGACCCCGGCAGCGGCGAACGCGGCCAACGTGGCCAGCAGCCCCTCGCCGAAGCGGACCCAGACGGCCGAGAACGTGAAGATGTTCCACTTCTCCGCGGAGAACTGGCCGGTGGCGAACAACCGCCATACGACCCAGGCGAGCACCGCGAGGACGACGAGGACGGTGGCGGCTCCGATGAGCCTGTTGCGGGCGATGGCACGGGGGCCGGGGACGTCGAAAAGGACGGAACTCATCGCGCGATCCTCCACTTGTTCTCGAGAACTCGCTGCACCCAGGCGAGCAGCAGCACCAGCACCACGAATAGCGGCATGACGCACAGCAGGACGACGAGCGCGTTCTCGCCGCGCTCGCTCAGTGCTGCGCGGATGGTGCCGAGGTTGACGACCGAGAAGCCGGCCGCCACCGTGGTGTTCTTCATGAGGGCGATGAGCACGCTCATCATCGGCGGGACGACGGAGCGCGTCGCCTGCGGCAGGACGACATAGCGCATGACCTGTCCGAAATTGAGACCGATCGCCCGCGCGGCCTCGGCCTGTCCGACCGGGACCGTGTTGATGCCCGCACGCAGGGCCTCCGCGACGTAGGTCGCGGTGTACAGGCCGAGGGCGATCACGGCGAGCAGGAGGGAGTTGATGCGCTCCCCCAACAGGATCGGGAGACAGAACGCGAAGAAGAACATGACCAGGGTCAACGGTGTGTTGCGGATCCAGTTCACGTACACGCCGCCGACGGCGCGAGCGATCGGAACCGGCGACACGCGCGCGGCCCCGACGATCAGTCCGAGGACGAGGGCGATGATGCCGCCGCCGAGGAACAGGGCGATCGTTCCCCACAGTGCCTCTCCCCAGAGGTCGAGGTGGTCGGTGATGACTCCCACTGCTGCTCCTGTCGATTCGAGTTCTCGGTTGGTCCCTGCCGATGAGCGGGGCGGTCGACGTTGCCGACCGCCCCGCTGGAATCAGCCGATCGGGTCGACCTCGGGCTGGGTCGCCTTGACGCCGGAGGCGCCGAGGTTGTTGTCGAAGATCTGCTGCCAGATCTTGCCGCCGTCGGTCAGCTGCGTGTTGAAGTACTCGACGAGCGCGTCGTCACCCTTGGCGAGTCCGATGCCGTAGCGCTCCTCGCTGAACGGCTCTCCGACGACCTTCAGCTTGTCCGGGTCCTGCGCCGCGTAACCGATGAGGATCGCCTCGTCGGTCGTGACGGCGTCGACCTGGCCGTTCTTGAGGTCCTCGACGCACTTC
Organism: Microbacterium oxydans; assembly: GCF_000956525.1. Classification (GTDB taxonomy): domain Bacteria; phylum Actinomycetota; class Actinomycetes; order Actinomycetales; family Microbacteriaceae; genus Microbacterium; species Microbacterium oxydans_A. Next base: position 440,152 of record NZ_JYIW01000025.1, on the reverse strand, counting down.
GAGTAGGTGTCGTACTCCTTGGTGGGCACATCGGGGTAGTTCGTCTTGATGTTCTGGATCGGCGTCGAGCCGGTCGCGGAACAGACGGTCGTCTCGGCGCTCAGGTCGTCGACGCTCTTGATGTCGCTGTCGGCGCCGACGAGGAGGCCCTGGCCGGTGACGAAGTAGGGGCCGGCGAAGGAGATCTGCTCCTTGCGCTTGTCGGTGATCGAGTAGGTACCGACGTAGTAGTCGATGTCACCGTTGACGATGGCCTGCTCGCGGTTCGCCGAGGCGATCGCCGTGAACTCGATCTTCTCCGGGTCGACGCCGAGCGAAGCCGCCATCCAGCGCGCGATGTCGACGTCGAATCCGGTGCGGTCGCCCGTCACCGGGTCGAGGTAGCCGAGTCCGGGCTGGTCCTCCTTGACCCCGACCTTGATCGTGCCGGATGACTCGATCCGGTCGAACGTCGGGCTGCCGTCGATGCTGACATCCTTCAGCACGGTCCACGGCGTGCTGCTGGACGAGTCACCCTCGTCGCCGCCCGCCGGGGTTCCGGTGCTGGACGGCGTGCCGCTGTTGCAGGCGGTCAGCGCGAGCAGCGCCACCGCTGCGATCCCGATGCCTGCCAGTGTCCGTGTGCGTCGCATGTGCGTCTCCTTCGTGTGCTGTGTGTGCAGGGTCTGTGTGGTCGGTGCGTGAGCGTCAGTGCGTGAGGAGCTTCGAGAGGAAGTCCTTGGCGCGGTCGCTCTTCGGGTTCGTGAAGAACTCCTCAGGAGTCGCCTCCTCCACGATCTTTCCGTCGGCCATGAAGACGACGCGGTCTGCCGCCTTGCGGGCGAAGCCCATCTCGTGGGTGACGACGATCATCGTCATGCCCTCGTGCGCGAGTCCGACCATGACGTCGAGGACCTCGTTGATCATCTCGGGGTCGAGGGCGCTGGTCGGCTCATCGAACAGCATCACCTTCGGCTGCATCGCGAGCGCACGGGCGATCGCCACGCGCTGCTGCTGTCCACCGGAGAGCTGCGCCGGGAGTTTGGATGCCTGCTGCGCCACGCCGACGCGCTCGAGCAGCTGCATCGCCTCCTTCTCGGCATCGGCCTTCTTCATGCCGCGCACCTTGATGGGGCCGAGCGTCACGTTCTCGAGGATCGTGAGATGTGCGAAGAGGTTGAACGACTGGAACACCATGCCGACATCGGCGCGGAGGTTCGCGAGCCCCTTGCCCTCGGCAGGGAGTTCCTTGCCATCGATGCGGATGCTGCCGCTCGTGATCGTCTCGAGCCGGTTGATCGTGCGACACAACGTCGACTTGCCGGAGCCGGACGGGCCGATCACGACCACGACCTCGCCCGAGTTGACGGTGAGGTCGATGTCGGTCAGCGCCTGGAAGTCGCCGTAGTGCTTCTGGACGTTCTCCACCACGACGAGTTCAGTACCTGAGGTCATCATTTCTCCAAACTAGCCACGCGGTCAGCGACATGGTGCACGATCTGTGCGAGATTTACACGTTCGTAATGCCCGTGCCGTGCGGTGGGTACGACAAAGCGCCGGCACCCCACGGCCGGCCCCCGCCGAGCCGTGGGGACGCCTCGCACGACATCGCCGTCCCCATGACGACGTCGATCCATGAGCACCCCTCCGGGGGTGATCACGACGTCATCGGGGTACGGAGAGCGTCCTCGCCTGTTAGTGCGGCACCAGCTCGAAGGCATCCGGATTCTCCATCGAATCGATCGTGATCGACATCACATTGGCAGAGGCCGAAGGGCGACGGAGAATTCTTGAGGATTTCTTGAGGGACTGTGCAGTTCCTCAGCGCCGACTGTCGCGGTAGTACTCGACGGCGCCCGGATGCAGCTCCACCGGCGCGGTGAAGATGGCCTGCCGACGGTTGAGGAGGGCCACCGCCGGCACCTCGCTGCCCATCCGAGAGCGGGCGTCGAACAGCACCTCGAGCACATCGCGCACCATCGCATCGGGCGTCGATGCTGCGGCGAGGAGATAGTTGGGCACGGCCATCGTCGGCGTCGAGTCGGTGAGCCCGTAGATGCCCGCGGGGAAATCCGCCGGACGGTAGGCATCCGAATACCGCGCGTTGACGGTGTTCACCCATTCCAGCTCGATCGGCAGCAGCCGCACCGGGAGTTGCTCCGCGAGCTCACGGATGCCAGGCGTCGGCAGACCGCCGACCCAGAAGAACCCGTCGATCTCTCCGCGCTCCATCGCGGCGATGGAGTCGCTGAGGTCGAGCTGGGCATCCCGCACGGCGGACCGGTCGATACCGGCGGCGTCCAGCACGCGCCCTGCGATGACGTTGACGCCGGAGTTCTCCGCGCCGAGCGACACGGTTCTGCCCTCGAGCTGCGGGATGCTCTCGACCGCCGAGTCAGCGCGCACGACCACGTGCAGGTACTCGTCGTAGAGTCGCGCGACCGCCCGCACCGGGAGCGGCTCATGGAAGGCGCCCACACCGGCCACCGCATCCGCGGCGGTATCGCCCTGCGCGAAGCCGAGCAGGGCGTCACCGTCAGCGACACGCAGGAGGTTGTCGACCGAGCCGTTGGTCTCCGCACCGACCACATCGACCCCGAGCGCGGTCGAGAGCTCGTCGGCGAGATGACTCCCGTATTCGGAGTACACGCCGGTCGTGCCGCCGCCGGCGATCGTGTAGGTCTGATCCGTCCATTCGCCGGCCCTCGCGGTGCAGGCACTCAGCCCGAGCACCATCGCGATGCCGAGGATGAGCGCGAGGACGAGACTGCGCAGTCGGCTCATCCGGATGCTCCGTCCGGCAGGCGCAGCGCGATCAGCAGACCGCCGTCGTCCGGCGAGGAGACCGTGAGCTCGCCGCCGATCGACGTCAGCAGGTCCGTCGCGATGGCCAACCCGAGCCCGGTCCCCGGAACGTCTCCGCTGTCAGCGCTCCGCCAGAACCGGCCGGTGGCCGAGTCGACCTGGTCAGGCGGGAGTCCAGGTCCGTGATCCCGGACCTCGATCACACCCGCCTCGCCGTCCCGTCGCGCACCGACATCGATCGTCGATGCGCCCGGCGAGAACTTCACCGCGTTGTCGAGCACCGCGTCGAGCGCGCTCTCCACGATGGTCCGATCGGTCACGCTCATCACGGCGCCCTCTGCTGGCAGCTCGAAGCCGATCCCCCGCTGCGCGGCCACGTCGCGCCAGGCGTCGACGCGGTCGGCGGCGAGCGCCGAGAGGTCGACGGCGGAGAACATCGAATCGGCACGACCTCGTCGAGCGAGCCCGAGCAGCGTCTCGAGGATGCGCGCCATCCGCCGCCCCTCTTCGCGCGTCTCCTCCACATCGCCCTGCCACTCGGGACCGAGGCCGGTGGTGAGGTGCTCGACGCGGAGCAGCAGCGCGTTCAAGGGGTTCCGCAGCTCGTGCGACGCGTTCATCGCGAACTCCTGCTGCCGTGTGAGCACGCGCTCGATCTCGTCTGCCATGCCGTTGAACACTCTGGTCATGCGACGCAGCTCCGGCGGGCCGGTGTCCTCCGCGACGCGCGCATGCATCTCACCGCGTTCGATCGCGATCATCGCGTCGTCGAGGCGACGCACGGGAGACAGCACCCATCGCGCGAGCTGCACGACGAGCAGCACACCGAGCGCGATCGACACCACAGCGACGGCGGACAGCACCAGCAGCTGCCGGAAGATCTCCGCCCGGGGCGCCTCGACATCGGCTGTGATCATGACGGCGCCGATCACGTCGCCGTCATCGAACACGGGCTCCACGGCCGCGGCATCCGAGATGATCCAGGGGAAGGGCGGATCCGGAGCCTCGGCCCGCCTTCCGGACAGCGCCAGCCGCACCCGCTGCGCGTCCTCGTCCGGCAGTACCTCCTGGCCGGGATCGCTGGTCGCCCACACGCCACCCGAGAGATCGAACACGGTGACGTCTATCCCGTAGACCTCCTGGAACCGTTGCGCCTCCCCCTCGATCACGGTCTCGCTGCCCGAACGCAATGCCTGCCGTGCGCTGCTGACGAAGTAGCCGAGGTCGCCGAGCTGCTCCGTGTACAGCGCCTGTTGGATGCTGCGCGCCGCACTCCACCCGGTCGCGCCGGCCAGCGAGAGCAGGATCGCGATCACCGGCACCAGGAAGACGATGACGAGCCGGGTGCGCATGGGTCAGGCCCCCGCGAGCCGATAGCCGACGCCCCGCACGGTCTCGATGAGCGTGCGGTCGCCGATCTTGCGTCTGATCGCTCCCACGTGCACCTCGAGCGAGTGTCCGAAGCCGCGCCAGTCGGTGTTCCACACCTCGCGGATCAGCCGCTCCTTCGGGACCGCGACGCCGGGATAGCGCGCGAGCACGGCGATGATGTCGAATTCCTTGCGAGTGAGATCGACCGTGATGCCGTCGACCAGGAGCTGCCGTGCGACGAGGTCGATCCGCACGTCGCCGTCGAGCACCGAGACCTGGGTCTCGGAGACCGCATGCACCGGCCGCGACCTCCTCGTCACCGCCTCGATCCTGGCCAGCAACTCGTGCACGTCGTACGGCTTGACGACGAAGTCATCCGCGCCGGCACGAAGCCCCTTGATGCGCTCGGTGACCTGACTGCGCGCCGTCACCACGACGATCGGGACATCGGAGCGACCGCGGATGCGCCGGCAGAGGTCGATCCCGTCCACGTCGGGCAGCCCGAGGTCGAGCAGCACCACCTCGGTGTCGGCGCCCAGCAGATCCAACGCCTGTGCGCCGTCAGCGGCACGCACCGTGGCGTATCCGGAACGCGCGAGGAACGCATCGAGAGCGGCGGCGACGCGTTCGTCGTCCTCCACGATCAGAATCCTCATCGACTCCGCCCCTCGCCCAACAGATCAGCCAGCGGCTGCGCGCTGCGAGAACGCACTCTCATACAGGCACACGCTCGCCGCGGTGGCGAGGTTCAGGGACTCCGCCCGCCCGAAGATCGGCAGCTTCAGCACGCGGTCGGCGAGGTCGAGCGCATCGTCCTCGAGCCCACGGGCCTCGTTTCCGAACAGCCAGGCGGTCGGCTCGGCGAGCACGCCTTCGGCACGAGCCGCGAGCAGGTCATCGCCTTTGACGTCGGCGGCGAGGATGCGGAGCCCTGCGGCGTGCGCGCGGTCGACGACATCCGAGAGCTCGCCGGCGATCGCCACCGGCAGATGGAAGAGCGAGCCGGTCGTGGCGCGGACGACCTTGGGGTTGTACGGGTCGACGGTCCGACCGGTCAGCACGACGGCATCGGCACCGGCGGCGTCCGCTGCCCGGATGATCGTGCCGAGGTTGCCGGGATCACGCACCTCCTGGCAGATCGCGACGAGACGCGGCTTCGCGGCGAAGATGTCGCGCACGGACGTCGGCGTCTGCCGCACCACGGCGACGAGCCCTTGCGGTGTGACCGTGTCGGCCATCGCGTTCAGGACGTACTCCGTGACGTACTCGACATCGACATCGGCATCCGCCGCCTTCGCGCGGATGTCGGGATGCTTCTCCCACCCGTTCGGCGTCGCGAAGAGTTCGACGATCGAGTCGGGCAGGTAGGTGAGCGCCTCTCTGACGGCCTGCGGTCCTTCGAGAAGGAACAGACCTGTCTCGGTGCGCGCACTGCGCTTCGTCAGCTTCGCGACAGCACGGACTCGGGGGGACCGGGGGTTCTCCAGCACGATCACAGTCTAGGAGGCGCAGCAGTCCCGCTCGCGCCACTCGGCGCTGACGAACCGGCCTGCACGTCGCAGACGACGCAAGAGGGCGCCCTCCCGAAGGAGAGCGCCCTCTGAGGCGTCTGAGACTTACGCAGCCGACTTGGGCGCGTTGACGTCGGAAGGCAGAGCCTTCTTGGCCGTCTCGATCAGCGTCGTGAACGTCGCTGCGTCGTTGACCGCGAGGTCGGCGAGCATACGACGATCGACCGTGACACCCGCGAGGCCGAGGCCCTGGATGAAGCGGTTGTAGGTCATGCCGTTCTGACGTGCAGCCGCGTTGATGCGCTGGATCCAGAGGCGACGGAAGTCGCCCTTGCGCTTGCGACGGTCACGGTACGAGTAGACCAGGGAGTGGATGACCTGCTCTTTGGCCTTGCGGTACAGGCGCGAACGCTGACCGCGGTAACCCTTTGCGCGCTCGAGGATGACCCGGCGCTTCTTGTGGGCGTTTACTGCCCGCTTGACTCTTGCCATTTTCCTGTGTTCCTATTCGTGCGTTCGGGCGCGTCAGCGGCCGAGAAGCTTCTTCGCGACCTTGGTGTCAGCCTTCGAGAGCACCTGGTCCTGGTTCAGACGACGGGTGCGACGGCTCGACTTGTGCTCGAGGTTGTGGCGCATCCCGGCCTGCTGCTTCTTCAGCTTGCCGCTGCCGGTGATCTTGAAGCGCTTCTTAGCACCCGAGTGGGTCTTCTGCTTCGGCATCTTCTCTTCCTTCGTCATGCGCCTTCTCAGGCGACGTTGTCAACCCGCGGTGCGGGAGTTCTGGGGGCGTTACTCCGCCGGAGCCTCGGCCGAGACGTCCGTCTCGGTCTTGGCCTCACGGGCAGCCTGCTTGTTCGCTGCGCGCTGCGCGTCGCGGACCGCGTTCTGCTCCTGCTTGGCCTCGGACTTGCTCTTCAGCGGGGCGACGATCATGACCATGTTGCGGCCATCGATGGTCGGGTTCGACTCGACCGTGCCGAGCTCGGCGACATCTTCCGCGAACTTGCGGAGGAGGCGGACACCCTGCTCGGGGCGCGACTGCTCACGACCTCGGAAGAGGATCATGGCCTTGACCTTGTCGCCGGCCTTGAGGAAGCCCTCGGCGCGCTTGAGCTTGGTGATGTAGTCGTGCGCTTCGATCTTCAGACGGAAGCGGACTTCCTTGAGGATGGTGTTCGCCTGGTTGCGGCGAGCTTCCTTCTCCTTCTGGGCGGCCTCGTACTTGAACTTGCCGTAATCCATGATCTTGACCACGGGCGGCTTCGAGTTGGGGGCCACCTCGACGAGATCGAGGTCGGCTTCCTGTGCCAGGCGCAGTGCCGCCTCGATGCGGACAACACCGATCTGCTCACCCGCGGGGCCGACGAGGCGGACCTCGGGGACGCGGATGCGCTCATTGGTACGGGGATCGCTGATGCGGAACTCCTTAGACGATGTGATTCAGCCACCGCGATGCGAGGTGCATCACGGGCGAAATCGGAGTCGTCTCCCCACCCACCGGCATTCAGACGCCGGCTCTGCACCCTGCCTGCCGGCCCAGTCGTGCGGACGGAACCAGTGGAGTGCAAGACCCGGTAGCCTTGAACGGCAAGCGCGGGTGGGAAGTGAATCCTCTTTCGTTCCAGAGCATGACGCTCCGGAGCCCGCCAAAGTCTAACAGAAAGCAAGGCGAAGTGACGACTCCGGGCCAGCACGAGGCAGACCACGACCGCGAACAGCGTTGGGCGCGACAGGAGGAGGCCGCGTCATCCGCCACCCGCGACATCGCGGATGTCCCCGCCGTCGAGGTCATCACGACCGCGGCCGTGCACCTGATGAGCGCCGCCGCCGTGAAGCTCGGCCTCGCCGACGACCCGGATGCCGCAGCGCAGCTCGACCTCGATGAGGCGCGCAAGCTCATCAACTCGCTCGCAGGGCTCATCACGGCCGGTGCCCCCGAGATCAGCGACATGCACGCTCGCTCGCTGCGCGACGGTCTCCGCTCGCTGCAGCTCGCATTCCGCGAAGCGTCCGTCATCCCCGACCCGATCGGCAAGGGACCCGGCGAGAAGTGGACCGGGCCGGTCAACTAGGACTCTTCGAAGCGCCCGCCGCAGCCGCGCTCGATCAGGCGCTGCGGCGGAGCTTCACGGTGAGGGAGTCGGCAAGGACGGCGATGCGGTCATCGGCGGCCCAGCGCTGAGCAAGGCGGGACAGCACCGCGTCGAGGACCTCGCGCTCGAGGCCGTCGACGAGTTCGAGGACCACGACCAGCTCGGGGCCGCGCAGTCGCGCATCGGGATCGCCGGGCGCGACGGCGACGTCGATCACGGCGAGCTCGTGCGCGACGCTCTCCTGCAGTGCGCCGAACACCTCGGGCGAGAGGAAGCTCGGCTCCCACGCGTGGCCCTGGGCGATCGCCCAGACAGCGGGGCGACGGATGACGAACTCGGTGTCCGACGTCGGGTCGAGCACGATCAGGTCGGTCTCCTCGGCGGATGCCGCGAGGGCCGCCCGCACCGCCTCGACCGGGATCGGACGAGCGGCGGCATCCCACCGACCCATCGCCTCGACCGACGAGAAGACCGGCTGCACACGGCGTCCGTCAGGCGCCGCGACGGTCACGATCGACAGCTCCTGGGTCTTGTCGACCGTGAGCCCGCTCGGGGCGACGCCCTCCTCGCCCTTCTCCGCGATCAGCGGGATGAGCACCCGCGCGCTGCGGAAGGCGTCGACGACCTCGGCCTGACTGCCCTCGCCCGCGCGGAAGCGAAGCAACGCAGCGAGCAGGGCCGGATCGGCTGAACCGTCGTCCCCGGCGTGCGGGTTCGACTCGAAGCTGCGACCCTCCCAGGGGACGCCCGCAGAATCGCCGCGACCGGCGGCCGTGTGATCGTGGTCAGCGTGACCGTGATCCCCGTGACCGCACGAGTCGTCAGTCGTCGCCGGCGACATCCAGCGCCTCGGCCAGCGTGAACGCACCGGCATACAGGGCCTTGCCGACGATCGCACCCTCGACGCCCAGCGGCACCAGCTCGCGAAGCGCGGCGATGTCGTCCAGGCTCGAGATGCCACCGGAGGCGACGACGGGCTTGGGGGTGCGCGAGGCGACCTCGCGCAGCAGTTCGAGGTTCGGGCCGCGGAGCGTGCCGTCCTTGGTGACGTCGGTCAGCACGTACCGGCTGCAACCGGCGTCCTCGAGGCGCTCGAGGACCTCCCAGAGGTCGCCGCCCTCCTGCGTCCAGCCGCGTGCCGCGAGCGTCGTGCCTCGTACGTCGAGACCGACCGCGATCGCCTCGCCGTAGCGTCCGATCACATCGGCAGCCCATTCGGGGTTCTCCAGCGCTGCGGTGCCGAGGTTGATGCGGGTCGCGCCGCTCTCGAGCGCGGCCTCCAGCGTCGCGTCATCGCGGATGCCGCCGGAGAGTTCCACGTTCACGTGGCGGTACTGCTTGATGACCTTGCGCAGGATCGGCGCGTTGCTGCCGCGACCGAAGGCTGCGTCGAGGTCGACCAGGTGGATCCACTTCGCGCCCTGCGCGACCCACTCCCCTGCGGCGTCCAGCGGGTCGCCGTAGTTCGTCTCGGTGCCGGCCTCACCCTGAGTGAGCCGCACCGCCTTGCCGCCGGCGACATCGACGGCCGGGAGAAGCGTGAGCGAGGGAGACTGCGCGAAGTCGTTCATGGGTTCCTAAAGTGAGGATTCAGATCAGCGGTCCGAGCACACCCGTCACGGACGCACGAGAACCGAGAGTATCGCGACCCCGGTCGCCCTCCAAATGCAGGAGAAACGCAGGAGAAATGCACGAGATAGGCTGAGGCATGATGTCCGGACCGCACGATGAAGTCACACCAGGCGCAGACGCGCGCAGACGGAGCGATCAGCAGCCGCTCGTCGAGTCGGTCCCGCTGTTCCCGAACGATGCGCCGGCGGTCCCGCCGCGACCGGCGACAACGCCCGCACTGCCCGGTCAACCGCCGTATCGCCGGACCCGCGCCGAGGCTCGCGAGGACCGCGCTCAGGAGGTTGCAGCACCGCCGCGGCCGACGCCACCCGCTCCCACCGCCGCCCCGTCGGGCGAGATCGCCGCGCCGAGCGCGGCGTCGGCACCGGTACCTCCCTTCCCGGAGGACGAGACCGTACCCACCGACACGATGCCGCGTCCTCCGGCTGCGCGCCCGGTGGCGGCGCCCACGCCTGCACCCGGCACCGCAGCGGGTGCCGCCCCGACCGTACCGGCCGCTCCGCCCCGAGTCACGCCTACGACGCCGGCCGTTCCGGCACCGCCGACGCCCACCGTCCCCGTCGCCTCGGCATCCGGTGCGCCTGCACCTGCGCCCGCCACCGTGATGCCCGCGTTCATCGAACCCGCCTCTCGACGCGAGCAGCGCGAGCGGCACTCCTTCCTGCAGACGGAGCGCCCGGAAGAGCCGGCACGCGAGGGCGCCCGCGGCACGCTGAACCGGATCGGCTTCCGTCTGCGCCCGTCCGCAGAGGAGCAGTCCGCCCGCGATGACGAGCTCGCGGTGAGCCAGCACTGGCCGGGCCCGCGCACGATCGCCGTCGTGAACGGCAAGGGCGGCGCAGGCAAGACACCGACGACGATCCTGCTCTCGGCAGTGTTCGCGCGCTACGGCGGTGCCGGTGTGCTCGCGTGGGACAACAACCAGACACGTGGCACCCTCGGCTGGCGCACCGACACGGGAGCGCACGACCGCACGCTCCTCGAGCTGCTGCCGGAAGCGGGACGGCTGCTCGGTACCGGTGCGCAGTCCGCCGATCTCGCGCACTTCATGCACCACCAGCCCCGTGAGAAGTACGACGTGCTGCGGTCGAAGCCGATCAGGCTCGCACACGAGAATCGACTGAGCCCGAAGGACGTCGACGCGATCCACTCGGTGGCTGCGAAGTTCTATCGGCTGATCATCATCGACTCCGGCAATGACGAATCCGATCCGATGTGGCTCCGGATGATCGACCAGGCGGACCAGCTGGTGATCGCGACGACCACCCGTGCCGATCATGCCGAGGCGGGTGCGCTCCTGATCGAAGCACTCGAGGAGCGCGACGAACGCTCGGCCCGACTCGCCCAGCGGTCGGTGGCCGTGGTCTCCCAGGCCGATCCGAAGGCGACTGCCAGCGACATCGAACACGTCATGGACGGGTACCGGTCGTTGTCTCGCGAGGTCGTGAGCGTGCCGTTCGATCATGAGATGGTCGACGGACCACTCCGCTACGGCGCGCTGAACAAGCGCACGCAGCGGGCCTGGCTGTCGGCAGCTGCAGCGGTCGCCCGCGGCTTCTGAGGCGTCCGAACGCCGCCGCCTGCCTCAGTGAGGCTCGGTCAGCGGAGCGAGCCGATCCAGTTCCGCAGCAGCTGGATACCGGCCTCACCCGACTTCTCGGGGTGGAACTGCGTCGCCGACAGTGGCCCGTTCTCGACGGCCGCGAGGAACGGGTCACCGTACGTGGTCCAGGTCAGCGCTGGCTGCGGGAACGGCGGGATGACATCGAGTTCCCACGACTGCGCGGCATACGAATGCACGAAGTAGAAGCGTTCGTCCTCGATGCCGCGGAAGAGCACGCTGTTCTCGCCGGACTCGACGGTGTTCCATCCCATGTGCGGCAGGACGGGGGCGTTGAGCTCAGTGACCGTTCCCGGCCACTCTCCCAGCCCCTCGGTGTCCAGACCGCGCTCGACGCCGTGCGAGAACAGCACCTGCATCCCGACGCAGATTCCGAGCACTGGGCGACCGCCGGCCAGCCTGCGGTCGATGATCTCGTCGCCGCCGTGCGCGTGCAGCGCATCCCGGACGGCTGCGAACGCACCGACGCCGGGCACCAGCAGTCCGTCGGCCTCCTGCGCGACCTTCCGGTCACGTGTGAGCACGGCATCCGCGCCGGCCGCGACCAGCGCCTTCACAGCGGAGTGGACGTTGCCTGACTCGTAGTCGAAGACCGCGACGGTGGGCGTGCGACTCACAGCGCACCCTTGGTCGACGGGATGCCGTCCACCAGCGGGTCGAGCGACTTGGCCTGACGGAACGCGCGAGCGAACGCCTTGTACTCGGCCTCGGCGATGTGGTGCGGGTCGCGGCCGCCGAGCACGCGGACGTGCACGGTCAGCGCCGCGTTGAACGCGATCGCCTCGAAGGAGTGCCGCACCAGGGAACCGGTGAAGTGTCCGCCGATCAGGTGGTGCTCGAAGCCGGCGGGCTCGCCCTCGTGCACGAGGTACGGGCGACCGGAGATGTCGACGACGGCCTGAGCGAGCGCCTCATCCAGCGGAACGAGGGCATCGCCGTAGCGCGAGATACCGGCCTTGTCGCCCAGCGCCTCGAGGATCGCCTGTCCGAGCACGATCGAGACGTCCTCCACCGTGTGGTGGGCGTCGATGTGGGTGTCGCCGGAGGCGCGCACCGTCAGGTCGGTGAGCGAGTGCTTCGCGAATGCCGTGAGCATGTGGTCGAAGAACGGCACCGAGGTGTCGATGTGGCTCGCTCCCGTGCCGTCGAGGTTCAGTTGGAGTTCGACGGTGGACTCCGACGTGCTGCGCACTCGGCTGGCGGTGCGCGGGGTCAGGGCGATGGTGCTCATGAGGCCGATTCTAGCGAGGCCAGGGCATCGAGGAACGCCGTGGTCTCGGCCTCCGTACCGGCGGTCACACGCAGGTGACCGGGGATGCCCACGTCGCGGATCAGCACGCCACGGTCGTAGAGCGCCTGCCACGTCGCCTTCGGATCTGCGACGCCCCCGAACAGGACGAAGTTCGACCAGGACTCGTGCGGGGTGTACCCGAGCGCTTCGAGCGTCGCGGTGATGCGGTCGCGCTGCTCGACGATCTCGTCGACCATGCCGAGCATGACGTCTGCATTGCGCAGCGCGGCCACCGCCGCGGCCTGTGTGAGGGCGCTCAGGTGGTACGGCAGGCGGACGAGTCGCAGCGCATCGATGAACCCGGAATCCGCCGCGAGGTAGCCGACGCGAGCGCCCGCGAAGGCGAACGCCTTGCTCATGGTGCGCGAGACCGCGAGGCGCGGGCGCCCCTCCAGCAGGGACAACGCAGACGGTGCCTCGTGGGGCGCGAACTCCCAGTACGCCTCGTCGACCACCACGATGCCACGAGCCGCCTGGTACACGGCCTCGATCACATCGAGACCCAGCGGCGTACCGGTCGGGTTGTTCGGCGAGCAGAGCAGGATGACGTCAGGGTCGACATCGCGAACCTGCGCTGCCGCCTCTTCGGGTGTGATCGTGTAGTCGGGCTGGCGGACGCCGGGCACCCATCGGGCACCGGTCCCCTGCGCGATGAGCGGATACATCGAGTACGTCGGCGCGAAGCCGAAGGCGGTGCGACCCGGACCGCCGAATGCCTGGAGGATGTGCTGCAGGACTTCGTTCGAGCCGTTGCCCGCCCAGATCTGGTCGGCTTCAAGCCCGTGCCCCAGGTATTCGGCGAACCCTTCACGGAGCGCAGTGAACTCACGATCCGGATACCGGTTCACGTCGCGGATCGCGACGGCGATCTCGTCGAGGATGTCGCTGGCGACCTCATCCGGGATCGGATGGGTGTTCTCGTTGACGTTGAGGGCGATCGGCAGCGGAGCCTGCGGAGCGCCGTACGGGGTCAACCCGCGGAGATCGTCACGAAGCGGCAGATCATCGAGTGAGGCAGTCACCCTTCCCATGCTAGAACGCTCGGGGTGAGTGCGGACAATCGTGACGCTGCGAGAAGCACTCAGCCCTCGTACTGCGACGGGATCGCGAGCTCCTGGCCGATCTGCAACTCGCCGGTGGGGAGCGCGTTCAGGCGGGTGATGTCGCCGATGACGTCGCGCGGGTCAGCCGCAGGAGCGATCTCGCTCGCGATCGACCAGAGCGTGTCGCCCGGCATCACCGTGACCGTCGAGAAGGTCACCGTGCCGGCGTCCTCGCCGGATGCGAGGGCGCTGCCACCGCTGATCGCCGCGAAGGCGATGCCGAACGCGAGCGGCAGTGCTGCCAGCGCCAGCAGCACGCGGCGACCGCGCACCGTCAGCCGGAGCTTCGTCGCCGGACGCGCCGGGATGACTGCTGCAGTGCTGAAGGTGATGGTGCTCATGTCGTGCTCCTCTGCGTCGCCCTCCGTTGCCCGGAGGTCCAGCCACCTGCCCGTCGGGCCGGTGGAAGTTGGCGTAGCGTTCGCATACATCACTCGGCCGGGAGTGCTGGATGCGAAGCTACGTTCCGAAGATATCTTCGAGTTCGAATATCTGTCAAGCATTCTTCGAAACCTGAGCCGCGAATCAGCCGACACGCTCGAACAGATCTTCCAGATTCGTCCGATTCTCGGATACGGTTTCGATAGGAACACCACACCACGGGCCACCGACATTCGAAGAGCGACGTCGGGAACGCGTACCGAAGGAGCATCATGAGCGAGAACTCAGCCCCCGAAGCCGAGGCACCGCGTACTCGTCGTCGCAAGAGCCTCAGCCCCAAGCAGCTGGCGATCCTCGAGGTCATCCAGACCTCGATCGCGCAGCAGGGCTATCCGCCGAGCATGCGCGAGATCGGCGACGCGGTCGGGCTCAAGTCGCTCTCGAGCGTCACGCACCAGCTCGGGCAGCTCGAGCTCAGCGGCTACCTGCGTCGCGACCCCGGAAAGACCAGGGCGATGGAAGTGCTCATCGACCTGCCGGGCACGAGCGGCGAGAACCCGGCCGACACCGCGACCCCGGTGGGCGACGCGGCCATGGTGCCCCTCGTCGGCCGCATCGCAGCCGGCGTGCCGATCACGGCCGAGCAGCAGATCGAGGAGATCTTCCCGCTCCCCCGCCAGCTCGTCGGCAAGGGCGATCTGTTCATGCTCAAGGTCTCCGGCGAGTCGATGATCGACGCTGCGATCTGCGATGGCGACTGGGTCGTGGTCCGTTCCCAGAACAGCGCGGAGAACGGTGAGATCGTCGCGGCCATGCTCGACGACGAGGCGACTGTCAAGACGTTCCGCCGCCGTGACGGCCACACCTGGCTGCTCCCCCGCAACTCGGCGTTCGAGCCGATCCTGGGCGACGAGGCGACGGTGCTCGGCAAGGTCGTGGCGGTGCTGCGCTCCGTCTGAGCATCCGGTCGGGCGCATAGGCTCGAAGCATGACTGCGCCATTCGGGTCCTGGACCTCACCGTTCTCGCCGGCCTCGGTCGCCTCATCGTCCCCGCGCATCGACGGGGCGAGATTCGTCGGTGACGAGATCTGGTGGGGCGAGTCGGTTCCGGCGCAGGGCGGGCGTCTCACGGTGCGCAGCTCGAACGGCTCCGAGGTCCTCCCCGCACCGTGGAGCGCCAGATCACGGGTGCACGAGTACGGCGGCGGGGCTTGGACGGCGGATGCCGACGGCACTCTGTACTTCGTCAGCGCGGCAGACCAGCGCGTGTACCGTCTCTCCCCCGGCAGCGAGCCGACGCCGCTCACCCCTGCAGGCCCCGCGCACGGCGGTCTCCGGATGCAGCAGCGTCGCCTGTTCGCGGTGCGCGAGGACCTCACGGTCGGGCCCCATCTGCGTGGGATCATCGAGATCCCGACCGACGGCTCGGCCGCCGACGACGCCTCGGCGATCCGCGTGCACGCACAGGGCACGGGTTTCTTCGCCCACCCGGCGCTCTCCCCCGATGGCACGCGGCTGGCCTGGGTCGAATGGGACGGACGACGGATGCCATGGCAGAGCGCGCAGCTGCGCATCCGTTCGCTCCCCGACGGCAGCCTCGGTGCACTCCCCACCAGCACCGCGCTGCAGCCGGAGTGGCAGGACGACACGCGTCTGCTCTTCGCTGACGACCTCGACGGCCGATGGGCGCTGCATCGCGCGACGCTCGACGGGGTCGACCTCGTCGCTGCTGCGACACCGATCGCCCCGGCCGACGCCGACACGGGCTACGGGCTGTGGGTGCTCGGCAATCGCTGGTACCAGCCGCTCGACGACGGGCGTATCGTCGCGGTACGCACGAACGGCCGCGACGCCGTCGACGTCATCTCTCAGCACGACAGCCGTCGACTGCTCGAGGTGCCGACTGACGGCCATGTGAGCGTGGACGATGCCGCAGGCACGCGCGTGCTGCTCAGCGGCAACGGCTCCCGCGTCGCACCAGGCGTCTGGAGTGTCGATGTGGACTCCGGTGAGGTCGTGACGATCGCGGGCGGAGCACCGGTGGACCCGAGTTGGATGCCGGCAGCGCAGCCGATCGTGGTCGATGGCGCACACGGCCCCGTCCACGCCTTCGTCTACCCACCCGCGAACCCGACAGCCACCGCCCCGAGCGGTGCCCTCCCGCCCTACCTCGTGCTCGTGCACGGCGGTCCGACAGCGCATGTGACCGGCGCGACGTCCTCAGCGATCGCCTTCTACACGAGCCGGGGCATCGGGGTGCTCGACGTGAACTACGGCGGCTCCACCGGCTATGGCCGCGCCTACCGCGAAAGCCTCGACGGCCAGTGGGGTGTGGTCGATGTCGATGACGTGATCGCCGCGGCCCGAAGCCTCGCCGATGCAGGTCTCGCCGACCCGACCAGGATCGCGATCCGCGGCAGCTCGGCCGGCGGCTGGACGGTGCTCTCGGCGCTCGTGCGCGGCGGGATCTTCGCCGCCGGCATCAGCCGTTACGCCGTGACCGATCTGCGGATGCTCGACGAGCACTCGCACGACTTCGAGCAGCACTACATCACGGGACTCGTCGGTCCGCTCCCCGAGGCCGAAGCGCTGTACATCGAACGCTCGCCGCTCACGAACGTCGCACGCATCGACGTGCCGGTGCTGCTCCTGCAGGGTGCAGACGACCGCGTCGTTCCGCCGGCGCAGTCGGAGGCAGTGCGCGACGCGCTGGCTGCACGTGGAATCGACCATGAGTACGCGCTGTACCCGGGCGAAGGCCATGGCTTCCGCCGCGAGGAGACCATCGTCGACGCGCTGGAGCGCGAGCTGCGATTCCTCGGTCGCGTATTCGGCTTCGAGCCGAGCCTCTGAAGAGATGGGGCACTGAGCAGCGCTGCCCGACCGCGCCTGCTACTCGCCGACGCGGTTGCGAAGGCGCATCGCGCGGTCGGCCTCGCGCGTGTCCTGACGCTCTCGCAGGGTCTGACGTTTGTCGAACTCCCGCTTTCCCTTCGCGAGGGCGATCTCGATCTTCGCGCGGCCGTCGGAGAAGTAGAGCTTCAACGGGATCAGCGTGTAGCCGCCTGCTGACACCGCATGGGCGATCTTCGTGATCTCCTCGCGATGCAGCAGCAGCTTGCGGATGCGCTTCGCCGAGTGGTTCGTCCAATGCCCCTGCGAGTACTCGGGGATGTGCACGGAGTCGAGGAACACCTCATTGCCCTTCACGAAGGCGTACCCGTCGCTCAGATTGGCCCGCCCCTGGCGCAACGACTTCACCTCGGTGCCGGTGAGCACCATCCCCGCCTCGTACGACTTCTCGATGTTGTAGTCGTGACGTGCGCGACGATTGGTCGCGACGACCTTCTCCCCGCGTTCCCTGGGCATGATGCACTCCTGTGATTCGACGAGCCCAGCACTCCGATACGGCTGAGCAGCCTTTCAGTCTACCTGGAGACCGGCGCCCCGATCCACACCCGGCGTCAGGCGCGCAGCCAGCGCCTGATCGCGAATCCGGCGGACAGCGCAGCCAGGATCACGCCGATGCCGATCAGCACCGGCACGACGAGGAGCGCATCCTGCATCGTCACCCAGGTGGTGATGAAGGGCACTCGCCCGCGCAGGTAGCCGTTCACGCCGAAGTGCAGCCCTGCGACCACTGCGGCACTCGCCAGCGCCGATCCGAGGAACGCCGCGAAGACGCCCTCGAGCACGAACGGAGTCTGGATGAATCTGTTCGAGGCGCCGACCAGCCGCATGATCCCGATCTCCTTGCGTCTCGCATATGCGGACAATCGGATGGTCGTGGCGATCAGCAGGGTCGCGGCGATCAGCATCAGCACGGCGATGCCGACCGCGATGTACGTGGCCACCGTCAGCGCCGAGAACAGCGGTTCGAGGTATTGCAGCTGATCCTTCACCTGCTCGACCCCTGCTTGGCCGCTGAACGCCTCGGAGAGCACGCTCGACTGCCCCGGGTCCTTCATGGTCACGAAGAACACCTCGAACGCCTGGTCGGGGGTGAGCACGCTCGCCTGATCGGCGCCGAGCTGGTCGACGAGCTTGGCGTACGTGTCTTCCTTCGTGTCGAAGGTCATCGAGCTGATCAGCGGTGAGAGCGCATCGCCCTCGAGCTGTGCTCGCACCGCCTCGACCTGTTCCTCGCTGGCCGAGCCGTCGACACAGGTGTCGGATTGGGAGACCGCGGAGCACATGTAGACCGCGACCTGCGCACGTTCGGCCCAGTAGCCGCGCATCACGCCGATCTGACCCTGCATGAGGATCGCGGCGCCGACGAAGGTCAGCGAGACGAAGGTGACGAGCACGACGGAGATCACCATCGAGATGTTGCGGCGCAGGCCGCCGAGCGCTTCGGCGAGGATCAGACCGATTCTCATGAGGTCGGTCCCACTTCCTCGTCATCGGCATCGGACAGGCCGAGGCGGTCGGCGACGCCGAGCTCCGCGACATCGACCTGGGGCAGCACGATCGGATGCGTACGGGGGCCGGCGGCGACCGGAGGGTCGGCGAGAGCAGGTTCCGGCGTCGCGGGCTCCGGCGGCACGACCTCCTCCTGCGGATCGACAGCGCCCGGGCTCTCGACAGACGCCACCGATGCGGGTTGTTGCGTCTCTACGGGAGCGGATGCCGCTGCCTTGCGCTGCGCGCTGAGCTCTTCCGTGAGCGCTGCGCGCACGATCGAGAGGTCGGCGGTCTGACGCTGCACTTCCTGCACGGCGGTGAGCGCTGCCGCGGCTGCGGCGCCGCGGACCTCGGCCGGCACCAGGCGCGGGATGTTCGAGGTGTCGCCGTAGCCGCCGTGCACCTCATCGCGAACCATGACACCGTCGCTCAGCTCGATGACTCGTCGCTGCATCTGGTCGACGAAGCCTGCTTCGTGCGTGGCCATCAGCACGGTCGTCCCACCGGCATTGATCCGCGCGAGCAGCTGCATGATGTCGACGGACGTCGCCGGGTCGAGGTTTCCGGTCGGCTCATCCGCCAGCAGCACCTGCGGACGGTTGACGAGCGCACGTGCGATCGCGACGCGCTGCTGCTCACCGCCGGACAGCTCGTGCGGCATCCGCTTCTGCTTGCCGTCCAGACCGACCAGCGCGAGCGCCTCCGGCACAGCCTGCTGGATGAAGCCGCGCGAGGAGCCCGTCACCTGCAGGGTGAATGCGACGTTCTGGAAGACGGTCTTCGACGGCAGCAGCCGGAAGTCCTGGAAGACGGAGCCGATGTGGCGCCGGAAGTACGGCACCTTGCGGTTCGCGAGGGAGCGCAGATCCCGGCCGAGCACGGCGACCCGCCCTGATGTGGGCACGTCCTCGCGCAGGATGAGGCGCAGACAGGACGACTTGCCGGAGCCCGAAGCGCCGACGAGGAAGACGAACTCCCCGCGCTGCACTTCGAAGTCGACGTTGGACAGGGCGGGCTTCGACGTCCCGCGGTAGCGTTTCGTGACGTTCTCGAACCGAATCATGGCGCTACGAGCCTAAGCGCGGCTTCTCCCCTGGCAGCCAGCGACACCCCGGGCGGCGAGTCCCGACCCGAGCGGGATGGGGAGTTCTCCCCTCCCGCAGACCGGAAGGCTGTCGCCGGGCACTGCTATACATGAAGATGCCATCGCGCCGCCCGCGCATGCGCCCAATTCTTCGAGGGGGAAACCATGACGACACCTGCAGGCTGGTACGACGACGGATCCGGTCGTCAGCGCTGGTGGGACGGCCAGCAGTGGACCGAGCACTTCGCACCGGAGACCGCAGCGCCCATCGAGGACGCGGCGCCGGCGGAGTCCGCGCCGTCTGAGCCCGACGTCGCGGCAGTCGACGAGCCGTCGATCGACGACACGGTCGTCCGCGTCGACGAGACCGTGATCAACCCGGACTCCGGACACGACGTGTCCGCACAGCCGGAGGCCGCACTGCCCGACGCGTCGTACCCCGCGACCACATCGTTCACCGCACCCGCCGCGCCCGCTGCACCCACGTATGGTGCGCCCGCAGCGCCGCAGTACCCCGGGGCAGCATCGGCACAGCCGACGGGCGCCTACCCGGGTTCCTACACGCAAGGTGCCGGCGGCTACCCGGCCGCAGACCCGTATGCGGCCGGCGCACCGGCAGAGCCGAAGAAGATCTCGGTCCTCGGACTGGTCGGTCTCGGCCTCTCGGTGATCGGCACGATCGTCGTCTTCATCCCGCTGATCGGCTTCATCGGGTTCTTCGTCCTGGCTGCCGGCTTCATCGTCTCGCTCATCTCGCTGTTCCTGAAGGGCAAGAAGTGGCCGGGCATCGCGGGCCTGAGCCTTGCTGTCGTCGGCACGATCCTCGGCGTCGTCATGTCGTTCGTGTACCTCTTCGCCTTCGCACAGGGCGTGAGCGAGGAATACAACGGCCCGTCGAGCTCGGCCACCGCCGAGGCGACTCCCGTCCCGGAAGAGTCGGGCGCTCCGGATGACGGCACCGTCAGCGGCGCCCGCCCGACCGCTGAAGAGGTCGCTGTCGGCCTGACGGCGATCTTCAACACGACCGCGGGCGACGCCTACACCGACGCGCAGATGTTGTGTCTCGCGAACGCGTTCGTCGCCTCCGATCTCGCCGATGAGACGCTGCGCGCGATCGCAGACAGCGACGGCACGCTCACCGACATGGCCGCGGCATCCGGCGTGGCCGAGGTTCTCAGCGACACCGACATGGTCACATCCTGCCTCGCCGGCTGATCCGCAGCACCTGATCCGAAGGCCCCGGGAGCGTCGAGCTCCCGGGGCCTTCGGCATCTGTGATCGTGTCGTGACCCACCGAGCTGAGCCGTCCCGATAGCTTCATGATGATCGGTGAAATCCGGAGTCTTCGCCCGAGCGGCTGCCGAGGGATCGTCACGTCGGTCATCACCCCCAGCACAGACGACGAGGACGCCCGATGACGACACCTGCAGGCTGGTACGACGACGGCTCGGGCAACCGGCGATGGTGGGACGGCGAGCAGTGGACGGCGCACGTCGTCGCGGGTCCGGAGCGAGCCACCGATGGCCAGTCGGCGAAGCCTGCTGCCGTCGAGGCGGCCACAGAGGGGTTCACGGAGCCGTTCGCACCGCCGTTCGTTATCGCGCCGCAGGCTGCACATCCCGGCCCGCAGACCAGCATCTCGCCCGGCGGATATGCAACCGTCGGTCACTCCGTCGCCCTGGCACCGACGTCCGCGCCGACACCATCGCGCAGGATCTCGGTGCTCGGACTCATCGGACTCATCTCCGCGGTGGTCGGGGTCGCCCTGGCCTGCATCCCGCCGATATCGGCGGCGGGCTGGATCCTGCTCGGCCTGGCGTTCGTGGCATCCATCGTCTCGCTGTTCCTGCGGGGCTCGAAGTGGCCTGGCATCACCGGGGTTGGCGTGAGCGTGCTCGGCGCGATCCTCGCTCTGGCCGTCTCGCTCGTCTCACTCGGAATCAGCTCGATCGTGGAAGCCGGCGACGGTCAGACCGCGCCGAGCGAGCGTCCGTCGGTCGACGACGGATCCTCCGCCGACGACAGCGCGACGGATTCCGCCGAAGACCCGTCTGACATCGAAGGTGCCAGGATGGTGTCCTTCGATCAACTCGCCGTGGGCGACTGCCTCCCCCTCGTGGACTACGGCGACGACGACGAGATCGTCGAGGTGCCGGTCGTCCCCTGCGATCGACCGCACACTGATGAGGTGTACGTCGTCTACCAGTTCGACGACGATGAGTACCCGGGCGACGATGCCCTGTACCAGGCCGCCGAGGAGCGCTGCCTCGCGGAGTTCGAGGGGTTCATCGGCCTCCCGTATGAGCAGTCCGAGCTCGATTTCTACACCTACTGGCCGACGGAGATGTCGTGGAAGCGACTGGGCGACCGGACCGTGCACTGCATCGCCTTCAGCTACGACGACGTCACCGGCACGCTCGAGGGCGCGGCTCGCTGACGACGGCGGCATGCAGAAGGCCCCGGGAGCGCTCAGCTCCCGGGGCCTTCTGCAACGAACGAGGATCAGTCGTCGGTCGGACGCTTCCGCCAGCGGATGCCGGCAGAGATGAAGTCATCGAGGTCGCCGTCGAACACCGCAGCCGGGTTGCCCGACTCCTGGCCGGTACGAAGGTCCTTCACCAGCTGCTGACCGTAGAGGAAGTACGAGCGCATCTGGTCGCCCCAGCTCGCGGTGATGTTTCCGGCGAGCTCCTTCTTCTTCGCGGCTTCCTGTTCCTTCTGCAGCAGCAGCAGGCGGGTCTGGAGCACGCGCATCGCGGCGGCGCGGTTCTGGATCTGTGACTTCTCGTTTTGCATCGATACGACGATGCCGGTCGGCAGGTGGGTGAGGCGAACGGCCGAGTCGGTCGTGTTGACCGACTGCCCACCCGGGCCCGAAGAGCGGAAGACGTCGACGCGGATGTCGTTCTCGGGGATGTCGACCTCGGTCGCCTCCTCCATCAGCGGAATGACCTCGACGGCCGCGAACGACGTCTGGCGCTTGTCGGCTGAGCCGAACGGGCTGATGCGGGCGAGGCGGTGCGTGCCTGCCTCGACCGAGATCGTGCCGAAAGCGTAGGGCGCGTCGATCTCGAAGGTCGCGGACTTGATACCGGCACCCTCGGCGTACGACATGTCCATGACCTTGACCGGGTACTTGTGACGCTCAGCCCAACGCAGGTACATGCGCATGAGCATCTCGGCGAAATCGGTCGCGTCGTCGCCGCCGGCTCCCGAGCGGATCGTGATGATCGCGGAGCGCTCGTCGTACTCGCCGTCGAGCAGCGTCTGCACCTCGAGCTGGTTGATCAGATCAGTGAGCGCGGTGAGCTCGGCTCGTGCCTCCACGGCAGAGTCCTCATCGCCCATCTCGTTCGCGAGGCCGATCAGTACCTCGAGATCATCGAGACGCTGCGCGATGCCGGTGATGCGGGCGAGCTCGGACTGACGGTGGCTGAGGGCGCTGGTCACCTTCTGCGCGTTCTCGGTGTCATCCCAGAGGTCGGGGGCGCCGGCCTCCTCGCTGAGTCGCGCGATGTCCTCGCGCAGTCGGTTGACGTCGACGACCTCGCTGATGTCGCCGAAGGTGTGCCTGAGCGCCTGGATTTCGGCGGAAAGATCAAGTTCGAGCATGATATCCGAGCCTATCCTGCCCGGCGGCCGCGTGCTGGCTGCGTTCTCAGGCGGCACGCGACCGGCCGAACAGAGCGCGACCGAGGCGGGGGTAGCCTCGAAGCGTGAGCGGCGCATCGACGGTTCTGAGACAGTTCGGGCCGATGGTGTATCTGCCGACGGTCCTGTTCTCCCTCGGCGAGGGAGCGGTGATCCCGCTGATCCCGGTGATCGCCTCGCGGATGGGCGCCGACGTGGCCGCTGCCGCCCTCGTGGCCTCCGCGCTCGTCGTCGGCCAGCTCTGCGGCAATCTGCCGGCCGGTTGGGCGGTCGCCCGCATCGGCGAGCGCTTCACGATGGTGATCGCCGGCGTGATCTCGATGGTCGCAGCCGCAGGGATGCTGGCGGCTCCGTCGATCGGCGTGCTCGCGGCATCCGTCTTCCTGCTGGGCTTCTGCGCTGCGGCCTTCGGCCTCGCCCGGCACGCGTTCATGACGACGCGGGTGCCGCTCGTGGTGCGCGCTCGTGCGTTGTCGCTGCTGGGCGGCAGCTTCCGACTGGGCATCTTCATCGGGCCGTTCGTGGCCGCCGGCCTCCTGCAGCTGTTCGGTGCGGAGGCCGCGGCGATCTGGTTCTTCCTCGGCTGCCTGGTGGTGATGGTGCTGCTCGTGCTGTTCGGCCCTGACCCCGAGAAGAAGAACCCGCCCATCACGCGTCCGTCGACGCGTCCGTTCCTCGAGGACTCCGGCGAACCTGTCAGCGGATCGATCTCGACGATCGAACGCATCGGCGTCTTCCGCACGATGTGGCAGCAGCGATCAGTGCTCGGCAGGCTGGGGCTCGCTGCCGCTTCGCTCTCAGCGATGCGCTCCGCCCGTCAGGTGATGCTGCCGCTGTGGGGACTCTCGCTCGGCCTCGACGCTTCGACGATCGCACTCGTGGTCGGGATCTCGGGCGCGATCGACTTCGCCCTGTTCTACGCCAGCGGGCAGGTCATGGACCGCTTCGGTCGACTGTGGGCCGCCATGCCCGCCATGGTGCTGATGGGCGCCGGGTTCTTCGCCCTGTCGCTCTCGCACGACGTCGATGCCGCGGTGCTGTGGTACGGCATGTTCGCCGCCGTCCTCGGTGTCGGCAACGGACTGTCCAGCGGCATCCTGCTCACCCTCGGCGCTGACGTGGCACCCAAGCGCGATCCTGCACCGTTCCTCGGTTCGTGGCGCACGCTGACCGATGCCGGCGGCGCGATCGCCCCGCTCGCGATCTCCGGGATCGTCGCGGTCGCCTCGCTCCCGATCGCCGCCGCCACGATGGGCGTCGTCGGCATCGTGGGCGCGCTCGGCTTCATCCGCTGGATCCCCAGATTCGTGCCGAGGGTCAAGCCCGGCGAGGACGAGCGATGAACGGGATGCTGTCGACCGAGGTCCACCGGCTCGTCGCCGAGCTGATGCCGCGCTCCGAGCGTGAGCGGGAGATGCAGACGGATTTCGCCGGCACCTTCGCCGATGAGTTCGGTCCGGTATCGCGCGACTCCGGACCGCACCATGCGACGGCGTCGTCAGTCGTGTTCGATGAGACGCTCACGCAGACGCTGCTCGTCTTCCACGGCAAGGGCCGGTTCTGGGTGCAGCCGGGCGGGCACATGGAAGGTGGCGACGCGTCGGTGACGGATGCCGCGCTGCGCGAACTGCGGGAGGAGACCGGCATCGCCGGGATCCCGACATCGCCGCTGATCTATGACCTCGACCATCACGCGCTCTCGTCGCGCTTCGGCCGCTGCGCCTCGCACTTCGACATCGGGATCGCGATGATCGCAGATCCCGAGCACACCCTCACCGTGAGCGATGAGTCCGCCGACGTTCGGTGGTGGCCGGTCGATGCGCTCCCAGCCGAGGCGCCGGAACAGCTCGAGCCGCGACTGCGCGGGTTGTTGGCGCGGTTGCGGGCGCGGGGCTGAGGTTCGCGAGAGCCGGTCTCGCTACGGGCGATCCTCGACGTGCACGGCCGCGTAGACGAGTTCTGCGTACGCCTCGAGGTCGTCCTCGCAGGTCTGCAGTTCGCGCGCGGCTTGCTCTGCAGACTCGGAGCCACGCGTATCGCGCTTCATCAGATCGCGACGCCAGCGCCGAAGCCGGGCGAGGCTCTGCTCCTCCTCGTCGAGCTCGGCGAGCGTGAACTTCTCGATCGCGATCTCCTTCGCGATCTCGGTCTTGAACTTCGCGCACTCCGACATGAATTCGGCCCACTCATCCCGTCGCGCCTGCTCGAAGATTCCGGCGACATAGACCTCGGTCGCATCATCGGTGGGATCGATCTCGAACGTCGCTGCCGTCCCTTCGCCCTTGGCGACCAGGACTCGCGCCTGCTCGACGGCGGCATGCCCTGTGACGGTCGATGGCAGCACCCAGGTGCCAGGGGAGAGCGGAACCGCGCCGCTCCGTCGCAGCTCGCGCCAGACGGCGACACGATGCCTCGACGGTGAAGCCGGAAGCTGGACGATGACCATCAGCCAGCGCTGCGAGGACGACATTCCGCGAATGTACCAGACGCTCATCCGCAGATGTAACACTCGTTACACTCGCAATCGTGACAACTTCGACACGGGCAGCGCTCGTTCCGCTCTACCTCGCCGGATTCACGACTGCGTTCGGGGCGCACGGCGTCGCATCAGTCCTCGGCGCCGAGTCCGACGACATCGGGCTCACCCTGCTCTCGTTCGGACTCGTGCTGGCCCTGTACGACATCGCAGAGGTGGTCCTGAAGCCGATCTTCGGTGCGCTCAGCGATCGAATCGGCGTCCGACCCGTGATCGTCGGAGGGTTGCTCGCCTTCGCAGTCGCCTCCGCCATCGCGACCTTCATCGCGACGCCACTCGCCCTGGCGTTGATCCGGCTCGGGCAGGGTGCGGCGGCATCCGCGTTCTCGCCCGCCTCATCGTCCGCAGTGGCACGCCTCGCCGGGCAGGAACGTCTCGGCCGCTACTTCGGTCGATACGGCGCCTGGAAGAGCATGGGGTATCTGCTCGGCCCGATCATCGGAATCCTCGTCGCTCACGTCTACGGCATCGCCTGGGTCTACGGGACGCTCGCCGTTCTGGCTGTCGGCGCGGCCCTGCTCACGCTGGTACTCGTGCCCTCGCTGCCTCCGCTTCCGAAGCAGCGGAGCACGCTCAGCGATCTGTGGATGCAGCTCTGGGACCGTTCCTTCCTCATCCCGACGCTGGTGCTCGCGACGAGCACCGCGGTGCTCGGGGTCGCGGTCGGCTTCCTTCCCCTCCTCGCCACCCGAATGGAGCTGCACCCGGTCGTCGGTGCAGTCGCCGTCGCCCTCGTCGCACTGGTCTCGTCCGTGCTCCAGCCGATGGTCGGCGCGGCGAGGGATCGCGGACGCCTGAGCACCGCAGCCGGCAGCACGTGGGGTCTGCTCCTGGCCACGTCCGCACTCGTGCTGCTCGCCGCGCTCCCCCACCCGGTGACACTGTTCCTCGCAGCCGCGATGATCGGTGCCATGCTCGGAGTCGTCACTCCGCTGGCGTTCTCGCACCTCGCTGCGGCCACTGCGCCAGAGCGGATGGGCCGGACGATGGGCAGCGCGGAGCTCGGCCGAGAGGTCGGTGACGCTGCCGGTCCGCTGCTGGTCGGTGCCGTCGCGACCGCGACCGCGGTGCCGTTCGGGCTGCTGGCGCTCGCAGGGCTGACCGCCGGAGCCGGGCTGCTGAGCCGGGGGCTCGCGATCCGTGGCGACCGGCCACGGACCGACGGATCACACTGACATCACTGCAGCGCGGTGCGGCTCGTCGCCGTCGACTCCAACCGCACGCCGTCTGGGACGAACGGTGCGATGAGCGGCGGCACCCACTGGGTCGCGACCGTGACACGCGCCGAGACGCCGTCCGGAGTGTCCGCCGAGACGAGCACTGCGTCGCGGGGCAGCACCGACCACAGCGCCTCGGCCTGGGCGCGAACGCCGTCATCGGTCAGCTCGGCACGCACGTTCTCATCGTCGGCGACCAGCGTGAAGCCATCGGCTCCGGCGAGCGCTGCCGCGTCGGCGAGCGCGTCGATGCGCTTCTGGGCGAGGTAGAGGTCGGTCGCACACACGCACACGAACAGCACCGCCAGGGCGAGCAACGCGTATCCGAGGATGAGCAGAAGCACGCTGCCCTCCTCACCATCCCGGGTCACCTCGCGCACCGTCATCCGCCCCACATCCGCGACACCTTCTGCGACGCAGACGCCTCCACCGGAATCGACAACGCCCTGTCGAGGCCGAACACCGCAGGCACGAAGGGAAGCCGCACACGTGTGCTGACCGTCACGATCACGGTCGTCCCGGCAGCGGGACACGCGGCGCCAGCGGGCGCGCAGGAGACGCCGGTCTGCACCGCACCAGCATCCATCCCGTACTCGTCGATCACGCCGTCCAGCACCGCATCGCTCCGCGATGCCGCGATCTCGGCATCCGGCGCCATCGCGATCGATCGCGCCGCGTGTCGTGCGGCAGCCTCGACGCCGAACGCCTGCTCCTGCACGGCTCCGAGCACGATGACCAGGTAGACGAGCGGCACCAGCAGGATCACACCGACCGTGATGAACTCGAGCGCCGCCGAGCCCTCATCATCCATCCCCCAGGGTCTCCTCCGGCGCATGCGCTTCCACCTCCCAGGCTCGGGGTATTCCGAGGAGTCCGATCACCGGCAGCGTCGTTCGCACTCGCACATCGATCGTCGGGGAGCCGAACCGGGTCGACCTTCCGACAGTGATCTCTTCTGCATAGCTCGGACCCACAGCACGCGTGATCACGGTTCGCGTGCGCTCCGCCCCCTCGTCGAGTCCGGTATCGGCGAGCGCCGCGTGGTAGGCGCCCTCCACGGCAGCGTCGTGCACCACGTTGCGGACGTAGACGGCGAAGGCGAGCTGCAGCACGGCAAGGGTGAGGATGGTGAGCAGCGTGCCGACCAGCAGGAACTCGACGGGGCTCGACCCTCGTTCGTCCCTGAGTGGCAGCGGCGCACGCATCAGAGTCCCGACACCCGCTGGATCGCCTGCTCGAACAACGCCGAGAGGGCGGGGCCGGCAACCGCCCAGATGAGGACGACGAGCCCGGCGGTCATCAGCGTCACGAGCACCCAGCCGGGCACGTCGCCTGCCTCGTCGTCCACGAGCGATCGGGTCCAGGCAGCGATCTCGCGGGGTCGGAGCAGTGATGTCATGTCGTTCCTTTCGTTGGCGCTCAGATGATGCCGAGGCGCAGGATGAAGAGTCCGGGATAGATCGCGAACAGCACGGAGAGAGGGAGGATCAGGAACACGAGGGGCAGGAGCATCAGGATCTCCTTGCGCCCGGCTTGCTCGATCAGCGTGCGTTTGGCGTCCTCGCGGGCGTCGCCGGCCTGGGCATGCAGCACGCCGGCGAGCGGCGCCCCGCGCTCCAACGCCGCGACGACCTGATCGACGGCGCGCGTGAGGCCGGGGAGCTGCACCCTCGCAGCCAGCTCACCGAGAGCGTCGGCGAGCGGAGAACCCGTACCGACAGCGAGCACCACGTGCCGCAACTCACCGACGAGATCTCCCGAGCCGACGCCGGTCACCCGTCGCAGCGAGTCGAGCAGGCCTTCGCCCGCCGACAGGCACAGTGAGAGGAACTCGAGCATCGTCGGCAGCTCATCAGCGAGCCGGGCTCGTCGCGACGCGACTCTCGCAGACAGCTGCATGTCGTACACGGCCGCGGCGATGCCACCCGCGAGGACCGGGACCAACACGATCGGCGGCGTCATCTGGCCGGCGAGCACCAACACGATGACCAGCGCAGCCCCCGACCCGATGCCGGCGAGTATCCAGCCGAGCTGCCGGGCACAGAATGTCGACGGCTCGGTCCGTGACCCCGCCTGCGCCAGCCGGAGCCGGAGTGCTTCTCCCCCGCCGACCGCCCGCTCGTATGCCGACTTCGCCCAGCGCCACGGTGCGATGACCGTCGACGGCAGCACCCCGGCGCTCGGGAGCAATCCCTCTGGCAGCCGCTCATCCGGCACGACATCACGCACGTACGGGGCGATCCGCGAGACCAATGAGGCTGCCCTCCACGAGGGGACGGCTGCGAGCATGAGCAGCACTCCGCCAGCGAAGATCCCACCCATGAGCACCGCGGTCGCCGCGGCCGAGATCACGTTCATCCGAACCACCGCCGCGGTTCGCTCAGTCGCCCGATCCGGATCATGATGCGGAAGGCGACCACCGAGATCACCGCACCGATGCAGATCACCAGCACCCCTTCGGGCGTGCCGTATGCCGCCGCACCCTCCGGTCGCATGACGAGCAGGCCGAGGATGACCCACGGCGCCACGGCACCGAGCACGGCGGCCCCGCGGATCCAGGACTGCCGCGCCTCGACCTCGCCGCGCAGTGCGGCATCCGCTCGCACCGACGCCGAGAGTGCACGCAGCACTGCGGTGAGCTCGGTTCCACCGACCTGCCGCGCCATGCGGAGGGTCTCGATGATGCGGTCGCCGATCGGATCAGCGAGGGTGCTCTTGAGCCGGTCGAGGCTCGACTCGAAGCGCCCGGTCGCCTGCAGGTCGCGAGCGAACACCACGAACGCCGGGCGCAGCGCGGTCGGCGCCGACGCTCCCAGACCAGCGACCGCGTCCGGCAGCGAGAGCCCGACACGGATGGAGGCGACCAGCAGATCGCACACGTCGGGCCACAGCTGCCGGCGGACACGGCGCAGCCGCACCCTTCTCCCGCGGAGGAACATCACGGGCGCTGATCCTCCGGCGAGCGCAGCCAGCACGGCCAGCACGGGGAGGCCGGTGAAGAGCCAGACGAGGGATGCCGCACCGAGCGCAGCTGCCACGATCACGCTCAGCAGCGCACGCTGCGTGAGCGATCCGAGGCCAGCCTCTTCGCGGAGGCGCGCGAGCGGACCTCGACGCTCGACCCGTGGTCCGCGTGCAGCACGCGGCCACACCCACGGCGACACGCTCAGCAGCACCCCGGCCGCGAGGAGGGCACCGAGGAGCACTCTCACGATGCCATTCCATCCGAGCGGCGGCGCACGCGGACCGGGGCATCGGTTCCTTCTCCGACCACCGAGAGCGCAGCGGAGTAGAGCACCCGCGTGGCGATGCGCCCATCGACGATCTGTCCGGTCGGGACGATCACTTCCTGCACGCGCCTCGCACCGCTCGCTTCGCGGGTGCAGTGCACGACGAGCCCGACAGCCGACGCGAGCGCCGGCGCGATGAAGGCTCTGTCGATGTTCCGCCCGGCGAGCAGAGGAAGCATCGCGAGCTTGTGGAGTGCCTCGGAGGCCGAGTTCGCGTGCACCGTGCCCGCGCCCGGCACCCCGGTGTTCAGCGCGAGCACGAGGTCGAGCGCCTCCGCATCGCGGACCTCGCCGACGACGAGCCGATCGGGACGCATCCGCAGGGCTTCCTTCACGAGTCGTCGGAGCGTGATCTCGCCGCTGCCCTCGATGCTCGCCTGCCGCCCCTGCAGGGCGACCACATCCGGCCCCTCGACAGCGAGCTCGAACGTCTCCTCCACGGTGATGATCCGCTGCTGGTGCGCGCAGGCCTGCAGCAGCGCGCCGAGCAGCGTCGTCTTGCCTGCATGCGTCGCGCCGGACACGATGACGCTTCGCCCGTCCAGCATCGCCGCGCGCAGCATCGCCGCGATCTGCACCGGCAACGTTCCCTGCTCGGTCAACGCTTCCAGCGTGCGATATCTCGGGAGGAACTTGCGGATGTTCACCGCCCACGATCCCCGCACGACGTCCGCGATCGCGACGTGCAACCGGGAGCCGTCCGGCAACGAAGCATCCACGAAGGGCTGGCTGATGTCGACGCGACGCCCCGAGGACTGCAGCATCCGCTCCACCAGATCCCGCAGCGTCCCCTCGGTCAGCCGCAGATCCACGAGCTCTGCGACGCCACCCCTGGCCACGTGCACCTGCCCCGGCCCGTTCATCCAGATCTCCTCGATCTCCGGATCGTCGAGCAGTGGCTGCAGCGCCCCGAACCCCGTGACCGTCGCCAGCACGTCGCGAACGCACGCCGCCTCGTCGTCGATCAGCTCCTCGCCACGTGCGAGCGCCATGTCGTTGTGGCGACGGACTTCTGACAACGCCACCCGCCGCGCGGCATCCGGCAACGTCGACGGGTCGGTGTGTTCAGCCCGGAGCCGGACACGAACACGATCGGCGACAGCAGCGGAGGAAGGATTCACCCGAGCATCCTCGCAAGATCGGCAGTCTCGGCGGGGAAGTTATCCACAGCCATGCGACCTCCGAGAGGTCGGCCGCGCAACTGCGGGGCGATCCCCAGAATCCCTGACCCGGCGGTCAGTAGAATGAGACCACCGCGCGGGAGTGGTGGAATTGGCAGACACGCAGGATTTAGGTTCCTGTGCCCCAGGGCGTGTGGGTTCAAGTCCCACCTTCCGCACGACGGGTGCTGCTGCATCCGCACCGCAATCCGCCGACCAGTCACGACCGACGGGAATCCTCAGTGTTCGAATCGATGATGCACGCACCGACAGCACTCATCCCCTGGCTCGACCCCCAGACGATCATCGGTGCGGCGGGTCCGTGGGCGCTCCTGGTCGTGTGCTTCATCGTCTTCGCCGAGACGGGCCTGCTGGTCGGATTCCTCCTGCCTGGTGACACGCTCCTGGTGATCTCCGGCCTGCTCTCGCACCCGATCGGAGCATCCGAGCACGGTGTCTTCGGCATCAACGTCTGGATCGTCGCACTCCTGATCGGACTCGCAGCGTTCGTCGGTGGCGAGGTCGGCTACGTGATCGGCCACAAGGGCGGCCCCGCGATCTTCGAGCGCAAGGAATCGGGCCTCTTCAGCAAGAAGAACGTCGAACGCACGAACGCGTTCTTCGAGCGGTTCGGCGGCATCACCGTCATCCTCGCCCGGTTCGTGCCCGTCGTGCGCACCTTCGCTCCGGTCGCCGCCGGTGTCGGCCACATGCCGTGGCGCAAGTACACGCTCTACAACCTCATCGGCGCGATCCTCTGGGGCTTCGGGCTCACGATGTTCGGCTACGTGATCGGCTTCATCCCGCCCGTCGCGGCGTTCGTCGAGAGCTACATCGACCTGATCCTCCTGGCTGCTGTCGGCGGCACGGCCCTCATCACGCTGTGGCACTACTTCTCGGAGCGCTACAAGGCGAAGAAAGAAGCAGCGGCGGCCGGCGGAGACGCCGCCACCGGGGCTGTCGAAGCCGAGGAGCTCGTCCTCGACGCCGAGGTGTTCGACCGCGCTCCCGACCTCGACGGCGACGGCACGCACTGACGCCGGTCGGGGAGCGCGTCAGCCGGCGCTCTTCTCCTTCGCGGGCTTCTTGCCCTCCGAGGTCTTCTTCTCCTTCGACCGTGCGACGCTCGCTCGCAGGGCTTCCATGAGGTCGATGACCTCGCCGCCCTTGGGTGCGGCATCCTCGTCGGCGAACGTCTCGGACACGTCGAAGCTGTCGCCGGCCTCGATCTTCGCGTCGATGAGCGTGCGGAGCTCCTTCTGGTACTCGTCGACGAACTCCTCCGGGTCGAAGTCGGTCGAGTAGCTCTCCACGAGGGAGGCCGACATCTCGAGCTCCTTCTTCGAGATGCGCACGTCCTCGTGCAGTGCAGGGAAGTCCGCCTCGCGCACCTCATCGGCCCAGAGCAGGGTCTGCAGCACGAGCACCTTGCCACGCACCCGCAACGCAGCGAGCCTGGTCTTCTGTCGCAGCGTGAAGCGCACGATCGCGGTGCGGTCGGTCTGCTCGAGCGTCTTGCGCAGCAGCACATAGGCCTTCGGCGATTTGGAGTCGGGCTCGAGGTAGTACGGCTTGTCGAGGGTGAGCAGGTCGACCTGATCTGATGGCACGAACTCCACGACGTCGATCTCACGGCTCTTCTCCGCTGGGAGCGAATCGAGGTCTTCCTTCGTGAGCACGACGGTGGTCCCCTCGTCGACGTAGGCCCGATCGATGTCGGCGTAGGCGACCGTCTCGCCGCACACCTCGCAGGTGCGCTGATAGCGGATGCGTCCGCCGTCCTTCTCGTGCACCTGATGGAGCGGCACGTCGTGATCCTCCGTCGCGGAGTACACCTTCACCGGCACGTTCACCAGCCCGAAGGTCAGTGCGCCCTTCCAGATCGTCCTCATGACACCAGTGAACACCAGCCGCGACCTCCGCGACCAGCCCTTGACGCAGTGCCTTCCCGTGCTGCAGCGTCGCGGACAGTAGCCTGGCGTCATGGCGGCAGACGAGCAGATCGTGCGGGTCGACGGCCGTCGTCTGCGTGTCACGAACCTCGACAAGGTCGTCTACCCCGACAGCGGCACCACGAAGGGCGAGATCTTCGCCTACTACTCCACGATCGCCCCGCTCCTGCTGCCGCTGCTCGACGGACGCCCCGTCACCCGCAAGCGCTGGGTCGAGGGTGTCGGGACGGCGGATGCTCCGGCAGACGCGTTCTTCACGAAGCAGCTCGAGCGCGGCGCTCCGGAGTGGATCCCCCGTCAGGCGATCCAGCACTCCGACGGCCCGAAGGAGTATCCGCTGGTCGACGACGTGCCGACGCTCGTGTGGCTCGCCCAGGTCGCCGCGATCGAGCTGCATGTACCGCAGTGGCGCTTCACTCCGGACGGTCTTCCCGGCCGACCCGACCGCCTCGTGCTCGACCTCGACCCCGGGCCCGGCGTGGACCTCGCGCAGTGCGCCGCGGTAGCTCGCATCGCACGCGGCATCCTCACCGACATGGGGCTCGATCCGCTCCCGGTGACCAGCGGGTCGAAGGGCATCCACCTCTACGCCTCCCTGCCGGGCGAGCAGACGAGCGATGAGATATCCGCGGTCGTGAAGGAGATCGCCCGCCTGATCGAGAATGAGCATCCGGATCTCGCGACGGCCACCATGACGAAAGCCGTGCGCGGCGGCAAGGTCTTCCTGGACTGGAGTCAGAACAACGGCAAGAAGACCACGATCTCCCCGTACTCGCTCCGGGGCCGTGCACAGCCCTGGGTCGCGGCGCCCCGAACCTGGGAGGAACTCGACGACCCCGACCTCGCCCAGCTCGATCTCGACGAGGTGCTCGCCCGCGCTGCAGCCGGCATCGACCCGCTGGTGTCGCTGCACACGACCGACGCGAGCGTCCCGGCCGCTCCGCCGACGGCGTCATCGCATCCGACCAAGACGCACCGCCCGCGGCCGAGCGGAGCGCCGGCGCCGGGCGCCACCCTGCCGTCACTCGCCCCGATGCTCGCTGAGCACGGCACGCCAGGGCGAGCGCGGAGCCTCAGCACGCCGTCATGGGTGGAGGTGAAGTGGGACGGCATCCGCGCGATGGGCACCTGGAACGATGGACGGATGCAGCTGCATGCCCGCAGCGGCACCGACATCACCGCCAGATACCCCGAGCTCACCGCCGACGGTGCCCCGTTCCTTCCGGTCGATGACGCGATCGTCGACGGCGAGGTCGTGGCGTTCGACGCCCACGGCCGACCGAGCTTCTCGCTGCTGCAGAACCGGATGCACCTGACCCGACCGAGGGAGATCGAGCGCGAAGTCGTGCGCACGCCGATCGTGTACCTGCTGTTCGACCTGCTGCGACTCGACGGACACGACCTGACCGGCATGCCGCTGCGCCAGCGCCGCACGCTGCTGCAGGACCTCGCCGGCGACCTCGACGCGCCGGTGCGCATCCCACCGGTGTTCGACGACCTGGATGCCGCGCTCGCGGCGAGCGATGAGTTCGGCCTCGAGGGCGTGGTCGTGAAGGATCCGGACTCACGGTACCGACCCGGCGTCCGCTCCCCCGGCTGGCTGAAGATCAAGCACACCCGCATGCAGGAGGCCGTGATCGTGGGCATCCGTCCGGGGAAGGGCGATCGGGAGGGCGCCATCGGCTCACTGCTGCTCGCCGTCGCAGAGACGCCCGGCGGCGAACTGCACTATGTCGGGCGGGTGGGCACCGGCTTCAGCGAGCGCACGCTGCGCGACCTGCAGACGCGCCTCGAGCCGCTGCGCGTCAAGGCCGCGCCCCTCGACGGCGTTCCGGTGCTCGACGCCTCAGACGCGCTCTGGGTCCGACCGGAGCTCGTCGGCGAGGTCGAGTTCGCCAACTGGACCCCTGACGGCGTGCTGCGCCATGCACGATGGCGCGGGCTGCGCGCCGACAAGTCACCAGACGAGGTCGTGCGAGAGCCCTGATCCGAGCCTCGGGACTCGTCAGGCGTGGTGCGGCTCGCAGTCGGACTGCTCGGCCGGCTCGATCTGGAAGGTCGAATGCTCGACATCGAAATGGTCGGCGAGGCACGCCTGCATCTCCGACAGCAGCTTCGCTGAACCGCCGTCGGCGAGCAGCGACGGATCGACGCTCACGTGCGCGCTGAACACCGGTGCGCCGCGGGTCAGCTGCCAGACGTGCACGTCGTGCACCCCGGTCACGCCCTCGTAGTCGAGCAGGTGCTGACGGATGTCGCTGACGGCCGTTCCCTTCGGTGCTGCTTCGGACAGCACCGAGAACACCTCACGGAGCAGCGAGATCGCGCGAGGGATGATCATGATGGCGATGAACATCGAGGCGATCGCATCGGCCGGCATCCAGCCGGTCATGACGATCACGATCGCGGCGACGATGACCGCAGCCGAGCCGATCAGGTCGCCCATGACCTCGAGGTAGGCGCCTCTGACGTTGATACTCGTGCGCTGCGCGCGGCTGAGCAGCCACATCGAGACGGCATTCGCCAGCAGACCGATCACGGCCACCACGAGCATGAGCGGCCCCGCCACCTCGACATCGCTCGGATTCAGCAGCCGTGTGACGGCCTCGAACCCCACCCAGCTGGCGAGCAGGATCAGGATGACGGCGTTGATCAGCGCGCCGAACACCTCGGCGCGCTGGTACCCGAAGGTGCGCCGATCATCGGCCGGACGTGCGGCGACCGCCGCCGCGATCAGTGCGATCACGAGCGCGGACGCATCGGTGAACATGTGCGCCGCATCGGCGAGGAGCGCCAGCGATCCCGTGAGGAGCGCTCCGACCACCTGCACCAGCATGATCGTCGCGGTGAGGCACAACGAGATCGTCAGGAGGCGTCGATGTCCCGCCGAGCGGATGCCGCCGGCGGCGGGAGCGTGATCGTGCATGCCTCAAGGCTAGACCGGGTAACCCCCGGTGAAGGGCGATTTCGGCTAGTCGATAACAGGAACGATTCTCAGG
Source organism: Microbacterium oxydans (assembly GCF_000956525.1). GTDB lineage: Bacteria > Actinomycetota > Actinomycetes > Actinomycetales > Microbacteriaceae > Microbacterium > Microbacterium oxydans_A. The sequence goes on along the minus strand of NZ_JYIW01000025.1, from coordinate 404,071 downwards.
CTCAGCAGGCGGATGCCGCAGCGCCGCCGAGCAGTCGAATCAGAGTGCGCTGAGCAACGGCACGAGCTCGGCGAACGCCCTCGCACGGTGCGACTGCGCCTGCTTCTCCTCTGCGGTGAAGTCGCCGACCGTGCGTTCCTCGTCAGCCGGCTGACCGTCCGGGATGAAGATCGGGTCGTACCCGAAGCCACCACCGCCGGAGGCTGCGTGCGCGAGCCGTCCCGGCCATTCCCCGACGACCACATGCTCGGCTCCGTCGGGTGTCACGAGCGCGATCGTCGAGGTGAAGTGCGCGGCGCGGTGCGGGTCGGCGATGTCGTGGAGCTGGTCGAGGAGCAGTTCCAGGTTCGCGGCGGCATCCTTCTTCTGCCCGGCCCAATACGCCGAGAACACACCGGGTGATCCACCGAGCACATCCACGCAGATGCCGGAGTCGTCGGCTAGGGCTGCGAGCCCGGTATGGGCCGCTGCGGCGCGGGCCTTGATCAGCGCGTTCTCCGCGAAGGTGACACCGTCTTCGACGGGCTCAGGGCCGTCGTAGCCGACGACCTCGAGATCAGGACGCGTGGCGGCGACGATCTGCTGGAACTCCGCGACCTTGTGCGGATTGTGTGTCGCGAGAACGACCTGCATCACTCGCCTGCCAGCGCCGCCAGCTGGTGATCCTTGAGCGTCGCGCAGCCGGCGACGCCCAGGTCGAGCAGCGCATCGAGCTCGCGCTTATCGAAGGGCGCGCCTTCGGCGGTGCCCTGCACCTCGACGAACAGTCCGCGACCGGTGACGACGATGTTCATGTCGGTCTCGGCGCGCACGTCCTCGACATATGCCAGATCGAGCATGGGCTCTCCGTCGATGATGCCGACCGAGACGGCAGCGACCGAGTCGCGCAGCGGCGTCGCATTGCGGCCGATGAACTTCTTCTCGCGGCCCCACTCGATCGCATCCGCGAGCGCGACGTAAGCGCCGGTGATCGCAGCGGTGCGCGTGCCGCCATCGGCCTGCAGCACATCACAGTCGATCACGATCGTGTTCTCACCCAGGGCCTTCGTGTCGACCACGGCGCGGAGGGCCCGGCCGATCAGGCGCGAGATCTCGTGCGTGCGACCGCCGATGCGACCCTTCACGCTCTCGCGGTCGTTGCGGCTGTTCGTGGCACGCGGCAGCATCGAGTACTCGGCAGTGACCCAGCCCTTGCCCTTGCCCGTCAACCAGCGCGGCACGCCGTTCGTGAACGATGCCGTGCACAGCACCTTGGTGCCGCCGAAGCTGATCAGGGCAGAGCCCTCGGCGTGCGCACTCCAGCCGCGCTCGATCGTGATCTCGCGGAGCTGATCGGTGGAGCGGCCGTCTGCGCGGACGATGTCGGTCATGGGAGTCCTTCGTTCGGGGGGGTGAGCGTTCGGGTGAGCGCTCGGCTGAGCTGCGGGTCGGGTCAGTGCGGTTCAGGGAGGGCGTGCGGAAGCGTGATGACGCCCGTCTGCACGAGCTGCACGTCACGGACCTCGCGGCCCATGAGGCGATTGGCGAGGGCGGTGAACTCCACGGTGGAGTCGCCGGTCGCCTCATAGACGTAGGTCGCCACAGCATCGGGCGGGGCCAGGAGGTCGCCGCGGACGAGCTGGCGATAGACGTCGCCCGCCGTCTCGTCGTCGCTGGAGACGAGCGTCACGCCGTCCCCCATGACGTAGCTGATCGCGCCGCGCAGGAACGGGTAATGCGTGCAGCCGAGCACGAGCGTGTCGACCTCCGCCTCCCGCAACGGAGCGAGGTACTCCTCGGCCACCTCGAGCACCTCTGGCGTGCCGGTGATCCCACCTTCGACGAACTCGACGAATCGCGGGCACGCAGCCGTGAACACCTGCAGCCGCTCATTCACCTCGAGCATGTCCTGATACGCGCGAGAGCCGATCGTGCCGACCGTGCCGATCACACCGACGCGACCGTTGCGCGTCGTGGACACCGCGCGTCGCACCGCCGGGCCGATGACCTCGACCACCGGGATGTCGTAGCGCTCCCGTGCGTCTCGCAACATCGCGGCTGAGGCCGTGTTGCACGCGATCACGAGCATCTTCACACCCTGATCGACCAGGGTGTCGAGCACCTCGAGCGAGTAGCGGCGGACGTCCGCGATCGGCTTCGGCCCGTAGGGCGAGTGCGCTGTGTCGCCGATGTAGACGAACGATTCGCGGGGCAGCTGAGCGCGGATGGCTCTGGCCACCGTGAGTCCGCCGACGCCTGAGTCGAAGATCCCGATCGGTGCGTCGTTCATGACTCACCAGCCTAGTCGCGTGCGAGCAGCTGATGCATCGCGACGCTCACTAAGCTGAGCGCATGACCACGTCGACGGCGCTGCTCACCGATCGCTACGAACTCACGATGCTCGCGGCCGCACTCCGCGATGGCACTGCGTCTCGTCCGAGTGTCTTCGAGCTGTTCTCGCGCCGGTTGTCCGGCGGGCGCCGGTTCGGCGTCGTCGCCGGCACCGGCCGACTGCTCAGCCTCATCCGCGACTTCCGGTTCGGAGACGACGAACTGCGCTTCCTGCGTGACAACGACATCGTGGATGCCGATTCCCTCACCTCCCTCGAGAAGTACCGCTTCACCGGGTCGATCAAGGGCTACCGCGAAGGCGAGCTGTACTTCCCCGGTTCCCCGATCCTCACGGTGGAGGGTTCCTTCGCAGATGCCGTCGTGCTCGAGACGCTCGCGTTGAGCGTGCTCAACCATGACTCCGCCGTCGCCACCGCCGCGTCCCGCATGAGCATCGCGGCCGGTGAGCGGCCGCTTGCCGAGATGGGTTCTCGCAGGGCTGCCGAGCAGTCCGCCGTCGCAGCGGCACGCGCCGCGTACATCGCCGGGTTCAAGGCGACCAGCAACCTCGAGGCCGGACGCCGGTGGGGCATCCCGACCATGGGGACCGCCGCGCACTCATGGACGCTGCTGCACGACACCGAGGAACAGGCGTTCCAGGCTCAGATCGACAGTCTCGGGCCTGGCACCACGCTGCTCGTCGACACCTACGACATCCGCACGGGTGTCGAGACGGCCATCCGCGTCGCCGGCACCGGGCTCGGCGGGGTCCGCATCGACTCCGGCGACCTGCCGATCGTGGCCGCTGAGGTGCGCGCGCAACTCGACGAGCTCGGAGCGACCGGCACACGCATCACCGTCACCAGCGACCTCGACGAGTACGCGATCGCAGCGCTCGCGGCGTCGCCCGTCGATTCCTACGGCGTCGGCACGTCGGTCGTGACCGGTTCCGGCTATCCCACGGCGAGCATGGTCTACAAGCTCGTCGCCCGACAGGACTCCGACGGCTCCTGGGTCGGCGTGGCGAAGGCCTCGACCGACAAGGCGTCGCACGGCGGTCGCAAGGCCGCATTCCGCACCCTCGAGGACGGTGTCGCCACCGCCGAGACCATCCTGGTCGCCGACGGCTTCGAGCAGCTCGATGCGCCCGCCGAGCACGTCGAGGGTCGGCCCCTGCAGGTGACGTTCATGGACGCAGGCGACATCGACGAGTCCTACGAAGGTGCCGCCGGCACGGCATCGGCCCGGGCGCATCACCTCCGCGTGCGCGAGGAACTCCCGGTGCGGGCGCTCGCGCTCAGCAAGTCGGACCCGGCGATCCCGACGGTCTACACCGAGATCGCCTGAACGGACGGACGGGGTCCGTCAGTTCATCATCGACTCGTAGATCTCCTTGCATGTGGGGCAGATCGGGAACTTCTCGGGGTCGCGCCCCGGCGTCCACTTCTTGCCGCAGAGTGCGCGGACGGGCTTACCCGTGATCGCCGACTCGAGGATCTTGTCCTTCTTGACGTAATGCGAGAAGCGCTCGTGGTCCCCGGGCTCCAGGTTCTCCTCGCGGAGAAGCTCTTCCAGTTCGCGATCAAGCGTTGTCACGCCGCCCTGATCGGGGCTGTCCAGCGGAGTACTCATCCCGAAAGTCTAGCCGCGCCGACAGCCCCGTGGGCGCTCGATCATGCCGTCTCGACGAACTCCATCAGACGTTCGCCGCTGCGCTCGAAGATCCGGCCGCCGAGGGCCACACCAGCCGCGAGCACGACGAGCCCCACGCCGATGCCGAGCCAGAACGTGACCACCGCGTACTGCGGGCCCTCGACGATCGTGGCACCGAAGAGCCAGATGACGGGGGCACTCACGATGATGGCGCCGAGGAACGCTGCCGCCGGACCGAACGCGCCGCGCGAGGTCGGACGCTGCGGTTGCTGGAACGGGCTGTCGCCAGGGCGGGACACCGCATACGGCGCTACCACCGAGACGATGCTCGAGATGCCGAGTGCCGAGAACAGGAGGCTCGCGGCGAGACCGGTCAGCGGCATCAGCAGGCGCCAGTCGGAGGTCGTGAGCAGCGAGAGCGGAATCACGATCGCGAGGACCGGGAGTGCGACCAGGATCACCGGCACGAGGCGGCCGAGCCTGTCCGGCACTCCCCGCACACCGCTCGCGACGTGCGTCCAGAGCGCGGTCGAGTCGTAGGCGACGTCGTTGTGCGGCAGCCAGCCGAAGAACAGCGCCATCACCGGCACCGGGATCAGCGCGGCGATCTCCAGCGGCACGCCGGCGACCAGCAGCGGGAAGACCGTCAGCACCCCGGCCACCGGCACCACGATGATGTTCATGATGTAGCGGCGGTCGCGGAGCCAGTAGACGAGACTGCGCGATGCGATCGCGCCGAACGCGTTCGACGGCAGCAATCCGAACCAGCCGAGCCCCGTACGCTCTCGCGCGGTGACGGGCCGTTCGGTCGTCGTGAGCAGCCGTCGCACCAGCCACGCCCACAGCGCGCCGAGCGCGACCAGGGTCACGACAGCGATGATTCCGCTGGTCCACGCGGCCGCGGTGTCACCGGCGGCCGAGGCGAAGAGGAAGCCAGGAGCCGCCGCGAGCGGGCTCGCTCCGAACACGCCGGTGAGCGACTGGAGCGATGCGGGGACCTGACCATTCCACCGGAGGGAGGCGAAGAAGACTGCCACGGGGAACGCGACGACGATGAGCGCGAGCGCGAACACCGCCGTGAGCTCGCGCGAGCGCCGCTCGGGGAGGAAGAGGGCGTTGAGCGCCATTCCGATCCGTGCGATCAGCGCGGTGCTGACCGCGCCGACGATGGTCAGCAGCACCGCCGGCAGCCACGGCGTGCCGTGCTGGATCGCGACGATGCACACGCTGATGTACACGGCGAGAAGCGCGAGACTCGGCACACTCACGAAGGAGGCGAGCACGAGCACCCACGGCATCCGGCGTTCGTCGACGCCGAACACCGCGAACCGGCGAGGATCGAGCTGGTCGATCGTGCCCACGAGGATCGGGCCGACCAGGAAACCGAGCAGGATCGCGGAACCACCCAACACTGCCACGGTGCGTACGGCTGCGACCGGCGCATCGGCGAGCGTGAGCACGGCGATGCAGACCGCGGCGGTGACCGCGATGACCGCGGCAAGCGTGATGAGTGTTCGAACTCGACGCTCGCCGCGCAACGACCCGATGAGGAGTGCGAACCTCAGTCGGAGAACATGTGCAGCCACTCGAGCCCCTCCACCTCTCCGATACCGCCGGAGAGCTCGACGAAACGAGCCTCGAGCGTCTGACCTGCACGGACCTCGTCGATCGTGCCCTCGGCGAGCACTTCGCCGCCGACGATGATCGCGACCCGCGAGCACACGCGCTCGACCAGATCCATGCCATGGCTCGACAGGATCACGGTGCCGCCGTGCGCGACGTATGCGCGGAGGATGTCGAGGATCACCGCGGAAGACACCGGGTCGACGGACTCGAAGGGCTCATCGAGCACGAGCACCCGCGGCGAGTGGATCATGGCGCCGGCGAGCATGATCTTCTTGGTCATGCCGGCCGAGTAGTCGGAGACCACTCGGCTGAGGGCGTCGCCGAGATCGAATGCTCTGGCCAGGTCGGCCGTGCGCTTCTCGATCACACTCGACTCGAGCCCGCGGAGCAGTCCGTAGTAGTAGAGGAGCTGCCTGCCGGTCAGGCGATCGAAGGTGCGCAGGCGGTCTGGCAGGACGCCCATCACCCGCTTGGCTGCGAGCGGCTGTGCGGCCTGATCGATGCCGCAGATCGAGACACTGCCGGCGTCGGCGCGGAGCAGACCCGCGACGATCGACAGCGTGGTGGTCTTTCCGGCACCGTTGGGTCCGACGATGCCGTAGAACGAACCGGCCGGCACCGTGAGGTCGATCCCGTCGACCGCATGATTATCGCCGAAGTGCTTCACGAGACCACGGATGCTGATCGCATCGGCGGTCGACCCCTCACGGACCTCGGCGACGACTCGCGTCGCTGCAGTGCTCGGGGACGCTTCACCCTCTGGCGTCGCCTCGGACTCGACCTCCACATCCGGCTCAACCGGAAGGACGACGTCAGCAGCGATCACATCCGATGCCTCTGCGGCATGGACGACCTTCTCTGATTCGTCGGTCGACTCGATCACGGACGCCCCCGTCTCGGCGCGGACATCCGCCACGCCATCCGTCTGATCTTCGACCACGGTCGTGGCGAGAGCCTGTTCCGCCACGCGGGCTTCCTCCGCCACGCGGGCTTCCTCCGCTGCCTGCGCAGCCGCCGCCTTCGCGGCCGCCGTCTTCGCGGCGGCCGTCCGTGCTGCTGAGGTCTTGGCAGAAGCGGATCGAGCAGCGGTCGTGCGCGCGGTGGTCTTCGCGGCGGCCGATTTGGCAGCCGCCGACTTGGCCGCCGCCGTCTTCGCCGCCGTGGACTTCGCGACCGTGCCGTTCGCCGCGGTCGACTTCGCCGCCGTGTTGCGGGCAGCAGCGGTCTTCGCGGCGCTGGTCGTCGCTGCACTGCTCTTGGCGGTCGGCGCCGCGGTGCTCTTCTTCGCAGCAGCGGTCTTGGCCGCAGTCGTCCGCGCCGTGGCGGATTTCGCCGCCGTGGTCTTCGCCGCCGTGGTCTTCGCTGCAGTGGTCTTCGCGGCGGACGCGCGCGCTGGCGTCGTCACAGTCGGCGCCAGGACGGGCTCGATCACCACATCCGTCGACGGCGCCGCCGACTCGGCCGCAGTCTTCGCGGCGTTGCGCGCAGCGGTCGTGCTGCGCGCTGGAGCCTTGCGCGCCGAAGTCTTCCGTGCCGCAGCGGTCGTCTTCGCTGCAGGCTTCTTGGTCGTCGACGCTGGGCTGCGCTTCACGGGCGGCTTCTTCGCCGTGGAGGCATTCGCGTCGGGCGTCGGGGTCACGGGGTCGTCCACCTGGTCGGTGCGGTCGTCAGGGGAGGAAGTCACCGTTCTACGGTATCAAGGGGTGAGGACAAGCCGAGGGTCCACAAGACAATTGGCGGTGCAGGGTTTGAGACTGCGCGATCTGAGCGTTCTCTCTTGACCGGATGGCGCCTCGTGCCCGACCCTGGGTGTTGGGTGTGTACTCGATCACGAAATGGCAACAGGGGGCCTCTCCCCCGGGGCTTCCCAGCGGAGATCGCTAGCATGAACTCGGCACGAAGAAGTGTCCGGCCGGTGAACCGGCCCTGAACACACTTTCTTTTTAGGAGCACTCGTGACTCTTCAGACCGTCATCCTCGCAGCCGGAATGGGCTCGCGCCTCGGCCGCGCCCTGCCGAAGCCGCTCACCGAGCTGAGCGACGGACGCACCATCATGCGCCAGCAGCACGACAACATCCGCGCCGCCTTCGGCTCGGATGCCCGCATCACGGCCGTCGTCGGCTACCGCGCCGAGACGATCATCGACGCCTTCCCCACCGCGAACTACGTGCACAACGAGCGCTACGACGAGACCAACACCTCCAAGAGCCTCCTTCGCGCACTTGCCGCGACCGGCAAGAGCGGCGTCCTCTGGATGAACGGCGATGTCGTCTTCGACCCGATGATCCTCGGCCGTGCGGCTGCATACATCGAGCGCGACCAGTCGTTCGTCACCGTCAACACCTCCAAGGTCAGCGACGAAGAGGTCAAGTACACGGTCACGGCCGAAGGCTTCATCAACGAGCTGTCCAAGACCGTCAAGGGCGGCCTCGGTGAGGCGGTCGGCATCAACTACATCTCCTCTGCGAACAAGAAGGCGTTCATGCGTCAGCTGCAGCGCGTCGAGGACCAGGACTACTTCGAGCGCGGTCTCGAGCTCGCGATCGCCGAGGACGGACTCCTCCTCGAGCCGATGGACGTCTCCGACCTGTACGCGGTCGAGGTCGACTTCGCCGAAGACCTGGAGCGCGCGAACCTCTTCGTCTGATCACGGGCCTGCCTGATCGACACGCCGGGAGCCGCATCCTTTCGAGGATGCGGCTCCCGGCGTTTTCGCGGTCTGGATCCATAGGATCGGTGCATGGCCGACAAGGTGCACAAGATCCACTCGCTCCCGGACGATTCTCCGTGGGACAAGGGCGTGCCCCCGACTGGGTCGCCGGAGCATCCGATGATGGTGCGCGGCCTGGACCGCGTGCTCTCGATCCAGCGCCCACTGGTGCTCGCGCACATCCGCAGTATCCGTCTCCGCAATCCGCAGGCGACGCCGGCGGAGATCGTGCGGATCCTCGAACGGCGCTATCTCGCCGCCGTCACGACAGGTGGTGCAGCCGTCGGCGCGACCGCCGTGGTGCCCGGCATCGGGACCGGCATCACCCTCGCCCTTTCCGGCGTCGAGACGCTCGGATTCGTGGAGTCGACCGCGCTCTTCGCACAGTCCGTCGCAGAGGTGCACGGCATCGCGATCGCGAATCCCGACCGCGCCCGCGCATTGGTCATGACGCTGATGCTCGGCAAGGAGGGCGTCGACCTGGTCGGCCAGCTCGCCGGTCAGGTCGCCGGTCGCGGCGGCAACCGTTCGTCGTACTGGGGCGAGCTCGTGACGAAGTCGCTGCCTCGTGCTGCGGTCGGCCCACTCGTCGACCAGCTGAAGAGCATGTTCGTGAAGCAGTTCGCCGCGCGCGGCGGCGCATCGTTCGTCGGCAAGGCGCTCCCGTTCGGCGTCGGCGCGGCCATCGGCGGCGCCGGCAACCACATCCTCGGTCGGCGCGTGCTCACGACCTCGCACCGGGCGTTCGGCGCGCCGCCGGTCGATCTCCCGCTGGAGCTGGAGCCGGTCGCAGGCGCGGAGAAGATGGAGATGCAGATGCTGCGCGGCGCGCGCTACGCAGGCAACGCCATCGCTGGTGCCGCCGGAACCGCGGCCCGTGGCGTCGGGTGGGCCGGTCGCAAGGTCGGCGCCTTGACGACGCGTCGTTCTCGCGGCGGGGACGACGACCACGCGGAGATCACGTCAGAACCCCTGGGCGATCATGAGCTGCCGTCGGGCATCGGCGACGACGTCACCGACCGCACGCGCTGACCCTCCAACACGGCGCGGTCTCCTCGGAGTCGCCAAAGGATCGCGCGACCCGTTGTGCCGAGCATCCAACAGACCGCGCCGCAGCGACGCTAGGGTGGAATCCGTGACGGACAAGCCCGACCTCTTTACCACCGCCGGCAAGATCGCGGATCTGCGCGCTCGCTACACCGAAGCCGTCGTCGACGCGGAAGCGAAGGCGAAGGAGAAGCAGCACGCCAAGGGCAAGATGACCGCCCGCGAGCGCATCGAACTGCTCGTCGATCCGGGGAGCTTCGTCGAATTCGACGAGTACGTGCGCCACCGCACGACCGCGTTCGGCATGGATCGCTCCCGCCCGTACGGCGACTCGGTCGTCACGGGCGTCGGGACCATCCACGGACGCACCGTCGCCGTGTACTCGCAGGACTTCTCGACCTTCGGCGGCTCGCTCGGCGAGGTCGCCGGTGAGAAGATCATCAAGATCATGGAGTTCGCCATCGCCGGCGGCATGCCCTGTATCGGCATCCTCGACTCCGGCGGAGCCCGCATCCAGGAGGGCGTCGTGGCCCTCGGCAAGTACGGCGAGATCTTCCGGCTGAACACCCGGGCATCCGGCGTGATCCCGCAGATCTCGATCATCATGGGCCCTGCAGCGGGAGGCGCGGTGTACTCCCCCGCGCTCACCGACTTCGTGATCATGGTCGACAAGACCAGCCAGATGTTCGTGACCGGCCCAGATGTCATCAAGACCGTGACCGGCGAGGACGTCGGCATGGAAGAGCTCGGCGGCGCCCACACGCACAACACCCGCTCCGGCGTCGCGCACTACCTGGCGCAGGACGAGGACGACGCGCTCGACTACGCGCGCACGCTCCTCAGCTTCCTTCCTGACAACAACATGTCCGAGCTGCCGTCCTACGAGGGCGTGTTCGAGTTCGAGACGACGGATGCCGATCGCACGCTGAACACGATCATCCCGGACTCCGCGAACCAGCCCTACGACATCAAGACGGTCATCGAGCATGTGGTCGACGACGCCGACTTCCTCGAAGTGCAGCCGCTGTTCGCGCCGAACATCGTGATCGGCTTCGGCCGTATCGAAGGCCGCTCGGTGGGGATCATCGCCAACCAGCCGTCGCAGATGGCCGGAACCCTGAACATCCAGGCCGGCGAGAAGGCCAGCCGCTTCGTGCGCTTCTGCGATGCGTTCTCGATCCCGATCGTCACGCTCGTCGACGTGCCCGGTTACCTGCCCGGCACGGATCAGGAGTGGGAAGGCGTCATCCGTCGCGGCGCGAAGCTCCTCTACGCCTACGCCGAGGCGACGGTCCCGCTGGTCACCGTCATCCTGCGCAAGGCGTACGGCGGCGCCTACATCGTGATGGGCTCCAAGCAGCTCGGCGCCGACGTCAACCTCGCCTGGCCGACCGCGGAGATCGCGGTCATGGGCGGGCAGGGCGCGGTCAACATCCTGTACCGCGGCGAGATCAAGAAGGCCGAAGAGGCCGGCGAAGACGTCGCGGCCGTCCGCACGCGCCTCGCCAACGAATACACGTACGACGTGGCCTCGCCCTTCCTCGCGGCAGAGCGCGGAGAGCTCGACGGCATCATCGAGCCGGCGAACACCCGCGTCTCGATCGCGAAGGCGCTGCGCTCGCTCCGCGGCAAGCGTGCGGAGCTGCCACCGAAGAAGCACGGGAACATCCCGCTGTGAGCGACCAGGCAGACGAGCAGCCGCCGACGCTCGAGATCGTCCGGGGCTCCGCGACCGATGAAGAGCTCGCGGCGCTCATCGCCGTCGTCAGCGACGCCTATGCCACGGAAGCAGCGGATGCCGTCGCCGAGGTGACGCAGGTGTCGGCGTGGACGCGCATGCAGCGCCCGCTGCGCACGCCGCTGCGCCGCGACATCCCCTGGGGCCGGTTCTCCGGCTGATCGCCCCGCACGCAGCCGCTCGATCGCTCTGCGCGCTCAGAGGCGTGGAGTGCGGAACCGCAGCGTCACCAGCTGGAAGGCGCGAAGCTCGACCTCGACGTCGCCGTTCGAGACGCCGCGCAGTGCGGTCGACGGGATCTCGCGTTCGATCAGATCGGTCTCGATCACGCCGTCGAACCCGAAGGCCGTCGCGATCGTCGCCGCTGCCCGCCCCCCGTGCGCCTCGTACAGACGCACGATCAGGTCGCCGCTGCGGTCCTCCGCGAGCTTCACGGCCTCGACGACCACGGCATCCGACGACACCGCGAGCAGCGGCTCCACCGGCCCTGAGCCACGGATCTCCCTGGTCGGCAGGTTCAGCCGATATCCCTCGCGCACGGCATCCGCGATCGAGGCGCCGGGCCGGACGCTCACCCGGAAGGTGTGCTCACCCTGGTCGGCATCAGGGTCCGGGAACAGCGGAGCACGCAGCAGCGACAACCGCACGGTCGTCGCCGTGCCACCACCCGACCGCGGCGTCCGCGTGATGTCGTGGCCGTACGTGGAGTCGTTCGCCACAGCGACACCGAACCCCGGCTCGCCGACGTGCACCCAACGGTGCGCGACGGTCTCGAAACGCGCCATGTCCCAGGACGTGTTCGCGTGGGTCGGCCGGTGGATGTGACCGAACTGGATCTCCGAGGTCGCCCGCTCGGTGTGCACGTCGAGCGGGAAGGCGAGCTTGAGCAGCTTCTGCCGCTCATGCCAATCCACCGTCGTCTCGATGTCGAGTGCATGCGAATCAGGGTGCAGGGTCAGAGCCTGCGTGATCCGCGAACCCCCCAGCTCGCGGATCACGCAGACGACCGCAGCCGACGCATGCGGGATGATGTCGATCGAGACCACGTCCGTCACGTCCACCACGTGACGGCGATAGTGCTCGTCGATGTCCCAGGCATCCCATTGCGTCGGAGTATCACGATGCAGCTGGAGCAGGTTGCCCCGCTCGCCCGCTGCGATCGACTCTCTTCCCGTCGCACGGACGACGAGTGAGGTGATGAGTCCCGAGCCGTCGATCGAGACGGTGAGGTGTTCGTTCTCCAGCTCGAAACCGCTCGTCGTCCGTGCGACTGTCGCAGAGACCGCTGGTCCCTGCCCGCCGGCGATCCCCATCGCCGCCGCTCCTCCTCCGGCGTATGGCCCGGCGTTCGCGCGCAGCGCGACGTCGCCCGAGCCTGCGACGACCGACAAAGACCCTGCGATGATCTGCTCGGTGGAGGCGAGCACCTCCGCATAGCGGCGTTCCGCCTCGCGGTGCACCCAGGCGATGGAGCTCCCGGGGAGGATGTCGTGGAACTGCTGCAGGAGCACGGTCTCCCACGCCTCTTGCAGCTCCTCGTACGGGTATGGCGTGCCCCGCAACGCAGCGGCGGTCGCCCAGAGCTCGGCCTCGCGCAGTGCGTGCTCGCTCCGGCGATTGCCGCGCTTCGTCCGCGCCTGCGAGGTATACGTCCCGCGGTGGAACTCCAGGTACATCTCCCCTGTCCACACCGGCGGGTCGGCGTATTCGGCCTCTGCCGCCTCGAAGAACCTCCGCGGCGATGACAGCTCGACGGTCGGTGAGCCCTCCAGCGAACGGAGACGCGCCGCTGCGGCGAGCATCTCGCGGTTCGGCCCGCCGCCGCCGTCGCCGTAGCCGAACGGAACGAGCGAGGTGTTCGCCGCGCCCTTCTCCGCGTACTGGCGCTCCGCCCGTGCGAGCTCGTCGGAGGTGAGGCGTGCGTTGTACGTGTCCACCGGCGGGAAGTGCGTGAAGATGCGCGTGCCGTCCATCCCCTCCCAGTGGAAGGTGTGGTGAGGCATCGCGTTGGTCTCGTTCCACGACATCTTCTGCGTCAGCATCCACCGCGATCCTGCGGCGCGGGCGATCTGCGGCAGGGCAGCCGAGTACCCGAAGGAATCGGGGAGCCAGACATCGAGCGGCTCGACACCGAACTCCTCGAGGAAGAACCGTTTGCCGTGGAGGAACTGTCTGGCGAGAGCCTCGCCGCCCGGCATGTTCGTGTCGGACTCCACCCACATCCCTCCGGCAGGGTGGAATCGGCCGGCAGCGATGGCGTCCCGCAGTCGCGCGAACAGCTCCGGCTGATACTGCTTCATCCACGCGTACTGCTGCGCGGACGACGCGGCGAACTCGAAGTCGGGATCTTCCTGCTGCAGCGACAGCACGTTCGAGAAGGTCCTGGCGACCTTGCGCTGCGTCTCGCGCACCGGCCACAGCCACGCGGAGTCGATGTGCGCGTGCCCGACGGCGTGCACAGCATGCGCGGAACCGGATGCCGGACGGGCGAGCACGGCGGAGAGTACCTCGCGGGCGTCGTCGATGCTGCCCCCGATGTCGTCGGGATCCGAGACATCCACCATCCGCTCGAGCGCCGCGAGTATCTCGGCACGGCGGGGTGATGCCTCCGGCAGCTGGACGATGAGTCCCTGCAGCACGACCGCGTCCTGCAGCAGCTCCCACGCGGAGAGGTCGCGCACCACGATGTCGGCACGGCGCAGCCGGTACAGCGGCTCGTCGCCCGCCGTGTCCCACGCGCCGAGCGCGGTCGGCTGGAAGTCCCATCCTCCGGCGACGTCCGGGTTCGCTGCGGCCTCGAGGTAGAGCTCGAATGGTTCACCGGCCGCAGCGTCGAGCGGCACGTGCGCGTTGCGGGGCTCCACCGCCTTCACGATCGAGCCGTCGATGCGGTAGACGGTGCCCTCTGATTGGAACCCGGGCTCGGACGCGTTGAAGCCGAGGTCGAAGACGAGTTCGGCCTGCTGCCCCGCCTGCACCTCCGGTACGACGCCCGTGATGCGGATCCACATCGTGCTCCAGGCACGACCCCACGCAGCCCCGACCTGGAGCGGCGTGAACTCCGCCGCCACAGCCGAAGCGAACGGCACCGGCTCCCCCGGCGCCTGCCAGGAGGCGAGCTCGAGCGGGGTCGCACGCACGTCGACCGCCGGGCGCAGCCGCTCGTCCACGAAACGTCGGATTCGCGCTTCGACGAGGGCGGAATTGTGGTGCATCACAGACTTCCGATGGGTGGGAGGCGGCATCAGATACTACATCGATTGGACTTACGGGTGTCAAGGGTCTCGCGTCAACCGGTGCTCCGGATCCCGCTCAGTGTTCGAGCAGCAGCGCCGAGGTGCGCGGTGTGAGCACGGAATCCAGCACGACGCACGCCGCTCCGAGCGCCCCCACGTCGTCGCCCATCACGGTGCCGTCCACCGGGATCGTGCGGATCGTCCTGGTCGCGCTCAGCCGGTCCAGCCGAGCCGGCAGCTCGCGGAGGTAGACCTCGGAGAGTCGGGACCAGAACGGGCCGCCGAGCACCACCCTGTCGACGTCGAGCATGTTCGTCAGCACCGCGACGAGCACGGCGAGGTTGGCAGCGGCCTGCCTGAGCACGCGCTCTGCGGCAGCGTCTCCGTCGGCCGCACGTTCGCAGAGCTGCGCGAGCCGCACATCGACGACCTCTGCATCGCCGGTCTCCCGATCGTCCGGGAACACGCCCGCCTGCTCCGCCTGCTCGACGATCGCCTGCGGCGTGCACACCACCTCGACGCAGCCGCGCAAGCCGCACGCGCACGACGGGCCATCGGGATCGACGATGATGTGCCCGATCTCGCCGAGGTTGCGTGAACTCCCACGGATCACATCGCCGTCCCTCGCGACCGCGGCGCCGATCCCGGTGCCGAGGTAGACGAACACGAAGGAGTCGTCGGGCGAGCCGTTGCTCGTCCACAGCTCGCCGACCGCAGCGGCGGTCGTGTCCTTCTCGAGGGTGATCTCGAGACCGGTCGCCTCGGCGAGCACGGCCTGCAGGGGAACGCGGTGCCAGCCGTGCAGCTTGGGCGGATCGATGACGGTGCCGCGTTCCGCGTCGAGCGGACCCGGAGCCGCCACGCCGACACCGGCGATGCGCGAGCGATCGATCCCGGCACCCTCGATCAGCGCCTCGATCGTGGCGGCCATCGCATCGACGATCCTGCGGGGATCGGCCGATGACGTGCGCGTCGTCAGCCGACGAACCACGGTGCCGGCGAGGTCGAGCAGGACGAAGGTCATCACGGAGGGGTCGAGGTGCACGCCGATCGAGTAGCGACTCTCGGCGATCAGGCGCAGCGTGACACGCGGCTTGCCCGGCCCGTTGATCGTGCGTCCGGCCTCCTCGATCAGATGATCGGTCAGCAGCCGCCGCGTGATGTTGGTGACGGTCTGCGCGGAGAGACCGGTCACCCCGACCAGCTCGGTTCGACTCAGGCCGGAACCTGAACGTCTGATCGACTCGAGGATCACGGACTGGTTGAAATCCCCCATACGAGGAAGGTTGGTCCCGCGGCGCATTCCCATGGCCCAATCCTCCCCCATCCGTCCATGAAACTGTCCCCCAAAATACCTACAGACAGCGTTTGATCGACCGAGCAGAATAAAGGAGACGCTTCGCGTTCGGCTGTTCTCTCTGTCACAGGGTAGATAGACGTAGAACGGCCACCAGCGGTCAGTTTTCGGGTAACTGCACCGCAATGGCGAGGGGCTGGCGATTTCGCCGCCCCTCGCCCACTCTCACCACGGAGACTCAGGAGTCCGTGACCTCGCGCTCGATCTCGTGGAACAGGTCCACATCGTCGTCGTCGCGGGACGATCGCGAACCTGCTCGTCCGACCACGGTCACCGCGATTCGCGGATCGCTCGACGAACGGATGATCAGACGCCCGGCCCGAGCGGAACGCAGCACAACGGCCAGCTCATCCCGGATCGCCTCGCGTCGGTCTTCATCGACGCCCTCGAGTCCGCTCTCATCGAACACGGTCACCACGACGCCGCGCCGACGGGCATCCTCGATCGCATCGCGCACATCGTCGTTGAGCAGATCTGCGCCGCGCAGCTCATCACGCAGGCGACCCTCGGCGAGTCTCGCCTGCAGGCGCTCCTCCTCATCGAGTCCACCGCGAGAGGCGACCACGCGGCCCAGCACCGGACCGGCGACTGCCAACGCGAACTGCGTGCGCACGCGGCGCTCACGCTGGCGCACCAGCTGCGTCGCATGCCAGGCCGAGACCGCCTGCTGGATCTCGGCGAGGCGCGCGGTGTCGCGGATCGCCCGATCCCAGAAGAACACGAGCAGACGGGCGATGACGAGCCACATGATGGACCCGACGAGCCCGAGGTTGAGCGCGACGCCGATGCCGAGATACGCGGACGAGGTCGCGACCAGCATGACGAGGGTCCCCCACCCGATCCAGAAGCGTCGACGAACGATGCACACGACGCCGAGCAGACCGATGCCGCCGATGTACGAGGTCGCGAACGGTGCCGTCCGCGACGCCGGGTCCATCGACAACGTCGCGAGCGCCGGGATGACTGCACTGGCGACCAGCGACAGCCACGCCACCCACATCGGCATCTTCGCCGACCTGGCTGAGCCCCACAGCGTCGCGATGAGGATGACGGCGAGCAGCAGCACGATCGATGCGACCATCAGCAGCGGCGAGGTCGGCTGCACCACCCACCAGAGGGAGCGCGCGGCGAAGTAGACCGCGAAGCCGACTGCGAGCGAGGTGGCGACACTGCGGACTGTGCGGTTCATGCGCGCTCCCAACCGAGCGTCACGGTCGTGCCGCCAGGGCCCGAATCGATGTCAGCGGTACCGGCGACGCCCGCCATGCGAGCGATGATCGAGGCGCGGATGCCGAGACGGTCCTCGCCGATCGCGTCGATGTCGAATCCGGGTCCGGTGTCGGAGATCGTCACGACGATGCCTTCATCGCCGTGCGCGATGGCGCTGATGTGCAGCCCTCTGCCCTGGGCATGCGAGACCGCGTTCCCGATCGCCTGTCGCGCAGCCAGCACGAGCGCACGCGCGGCCCGTCCTGGAATGAGCCCGACGCCGCCGCTCTCCTCGACCAGCGCATCCGCACCAAGCTCCGACAGCGCGCGGCGCAGCTCTGCCACGATCTGCGCGATGCCGACCGGCTCGTCGCTGCCTTCCTGCGCGACAGCGGCCTCGGTGTTCGCCAACCGCGTCAGCGCTTCCCTGGCCATCGCGACGGCGAGTTCGCGCGCACGCTCGCTCTCGGCACGCTCCGCGGCGATCAGGGCCGCGAGCACGCTGTCATGCATCAGAGCGGACATCGCGATCCGCTCCTCCTCCGCTGCCGCCGCTGCTGCCGCCGACGCGTAGGAGGCCACTGCGCGCCCCCTGGCGTCGTCGACGCCGGAGGCGACGGAGCGGAACATCCACCCGAGCGAGATGATGACGATGCCGAGGATGAGCGTGAACGACACGTCGAACGCTGTGGTGACCCAGAACTCGTTCGTGAATCCGCCCTGCACGAGCCGCACGTACCCGTACACGAACGGCATCGCGACGGCCCAGGCGAACTGGATGCGGATCGGGAACGCGAGCATCGCGGCGACGACGCCGACGTTGACGAGGAAGAAGATCCAGGGCTGATCGCCCGCGACGCCTGGTGACACGACGGTCGGCCACGCGGCGAGCGCCAGCAGGAACGCGATCGCGAACGCCCCGGAGGTGACGCGGACTCCGCGGCCGACCAGGCAGGCGATGAGCATCGCCACGAGTGGGACGTTGACGAACACCACGACGATGATGTGCGCGACATCCGTGCGCGACATCGCGCCGAGTGCGGCGAGGAAGGCCTGGGTGCCGAACACGGCCGACCCGATCGCGACCACCGTCGCCAGGATGCGCTCCATGCGCTTCCCGGTGAAGCGCTCGAACTCGGTCTCAGCGGTGCCCGGGGAGGGGATCTTGCTCCAGGCCTCGCGGATGCTGAGCGAGTCAGTGGCCACTCGGGTCGCCATCCGTCTCCACGATGCCGTCCTCCATCGCCCGCCGCAGCAGGTCGACCTTGGTCGGCGCGGGTCGCCCCACCTCGACGTACTTCACGCGGATGCGGGTGATGTTCTCCTTGGCGGTGGAGTACGCGACGCCGAGGCGCTCGGCGACCGCTTTGAGCGGCAGGCCGGTGGCGTACAGGCGCAGCACCTCTCGCTCGCGCGTCGACAGCTGCGCGTCGGCGAAGTCGCGGTCGCCGTCGACGGCACTCGCCCACTCGACGTTGTTGAGCGCCTCCCCGCCGGCGACGGTGCGGATCGCGTCGAGCACGTCATCGAGCGCCGAGGACTTGCTGACCACGCCCGCCGCGCCGGCCGACAGCGCTTCACGCACAGCGGCCGGGCGGTCGGCGACGCTGTGAATGACGACGCTCGCACCGTCGTTGACGAGCCTCGTGACGTTCTCGGTGACCGTGGATCCGTCGCCGAGCGTCAGATCAAGGACGACGACCTCAGCGGGGGCGTCACCGGTCGTCGACCGCCAGTCGAGGTAGGAGCTCACCGAGCTTCCGGAGAAGACGACCGTCTGCGCGTCGCGCGCGAACGCGGCCTCAAGACCGAGGCGAACGGACTCGTGATCATCGATGAGGGCGACCGTACTCATCCGCCCAGCCTAGTGAGTCGACCGCCCCGAACGGTGCCTTGACGTCGCCGGGTGTCAGCGCGTGAGCAGGGCGATGACCTCGAAGTGATGCGAATGCGGGAACAGGTCGAAGGCGCGCAGCGTCTTCACCTGCCAGCCGAGCCCGCGGAAGGTGCCGAGGTCGCGCGCCAACGCCACCGGATCGCAGGCGACGTAGGCGATCGCCTCGGGTGAGAGGGCGTGCACGCCCTCAACAACCGTGCGGCCGGCACCGGCACGCGGCGGATCGAGGACGACGGCCCCCGTGCCCGTCCGATCGGTGACGCCGTGCAGGAAGCGGTCGACTCGGGCCGTGACGGCCGAGATGGCGAGCGGTGCGAGATTCGCCTGCGCGTGCTGGGTGGCGCGCTTGCTGGACTCGACGCTGACGATCTTCTCGGCGCCCAGGTCGGCGAGGGTCGCCGCGAAGAGGCCGACGCCGCCGTAGAGGTCGTAGTGGGTCGATCCGGCGTCCACGTGGCCGTCGAGCACGCCGTAGACGGCACCGTCGAGCACCGAGGCGGCGCGGGGGTGCACCTGCCAGAAGCCGCTCGCGTCGACCTGGAACCGACGGTCGCCGACGACCTCCTCGATCACCTCGGGTGCGGCGCGCCGACCGCCGTGCCCTCGGGCGGGCTTCGCGCCGTCCTCGCGGCGGATCACGCGCACCTCGCCGTCAGCGGGCTCGACGAGCTCGATCCGTCCGGCTTCCGCGCCGCGAAGGGCAAGCGCAGCCGCAGCGACGGCCGGGCGGGCGAGCGGATGGCTCGACACCGGGATCACGCGGTGGCTGCGCGCCGCGTACGGGCCGACGTTGCCCGCATCGTCGACATGCAGCGTGACGCGGGTGCGCCAGCCGAGACCGTCACCGGACTCGACGGCCTCGATCTCCGGAGCCTCGAGGCCACCGCCGGCGAAGCGGTCGAACGCCTCGGCGAGGACCTGTCGCTTCAACGTGCGCTGGTGCGCGAGTTCGATATGGCCGAGGTCGGCGCCTCCCGGGCGCTGCGCCGGGTCGCGCGACACATCGGCCTCGGGCCAGATGTGCGGACGGCGGTGCGGCGAGGCATCGAGCACCTCGATGGTCTCCGCGCGCCAGAAGCTGCGGGACTCGGCCGCTTCGTCCTGCGGGTCGATCAGGCGTGCGCGCACGCGCTCACCGGGGATCGCATCCGAGACGAACACCACGCGCCCCTCATGGCGCGCGACGAACGTGCCACCGTGCGCGATTCCGGTGATGTCGAGTTCGAGCACGTCAGCAGGCGAGGAAGTCATCCTTCGAGGATACGGTGGTGCACATGCGCGTCTGCCTGGCTTCCACCTCTCCCGCCCGCCTGATGCTGCTCCGGCAGGCGGGAATCGAACCCCTCACCCTGTCGCCGGATGTGGACGAGGATGCGGTCGCCGCAGCCGCTGCCGTGGCGACCGGCGCAGAACTCCCCCCGGCCGAACTCGTGCTGCTGCTCGCCCGGGCCAAGGCCGCCGATGTCGCGCACCGTCTCGCCGCCGAGGGCGAATTCGACGGGATCGTGATCGGCGGCGACTCGATGTTCGCGCTCCACGGGCGGGTGTACGGCAAGCCGCACACGGCTGAAGAGGCGACCAGGCGCTGGCAGGAGATGCGCGGCGCCACCGGCATCCTGCACTCAGGGCATTCGGTGTTCCGGGTCTCCCCCGGAACCGAACCGGTCGAGGCGACCGCCACGGCCGAAGCATCCGTCACCTTCGCAGACGACGTCACCGATGAGGAGCTCGCCGCCTACATCGCCTCCGGAGAGCCGCTCCACGTCGCCGGCGCGTTCACGGTGGACAGCCTCGGCGGCGCGTTCATCACGCGCGTCGAAGGCGATCCGTCGACGGTCGTCGGCATGTCGCTCTCGACGATCCGCCGACTCGTCGTCGATCTCGGCGTCACCTGGACCGACCTCTGGACACCCGACCTGCTGCCCTCCGCCTCGTAGGGTCTGCGCGACGTTTCAGCGCCTTTCTTGTGGAGAGTCGTCAAATGGAACGCGAGGCTTCTCGCTAGGCTGGCAACCATGCCTGCTATCGCCAAGGTGCTCATCGCCAACCGCGGCGAGATCGCCGTCCGCATCATCCGTGCCGCTCGCGACTCCGGGATCGCCTCGGTCGCCGTCTACGCCGACCAGGACCGCGACGCCCTGCACACCCGCCTCGCCGACGAGGCCTTCGCGCTCGACGGCTCGACCAGCGCCGAGACGTACCTGCAGATCGAGAAGATCCTGTCGGTGGCCCGTCGCGCCGGTGCAGACGCCGTGCACCCCGGCTACGGCTTCCTCGCCGAGAACGCCGAGTTCGCTCGTGCAGTGATCGGTGCGGGGATGACGTGGATCGGTCCGTCTCCCGATGCCATCGAGTCACTCGGCGACAAGGTGACCGCGCGCCACGTCGCCGAGAAGGTGGGCGCACCGCTCGCCCCCGGCACCCCCGGTCCGGTCGAGACCGCCGAGGAGGTCGTCGCCTTCGCGAAGGAGTTCGGCCTGCCGATCGCCATCAAGGCGGCATACGGCGGCGGCGGACGCGGCCTCAAGGTCGCCCGCGAGCTCGACGAGGTCGCCGAGCTGTTCGAGTCCGCCACCCGCGAAGCAGTCGCAGCATTCGGCCGCGGCGAGTGCTTCGTCGAGAAGTACCTCGACAAGCCGCGTCACGTCGAGACCCAGTGCCTGGCGGATGCCGAGGGCACGGTCGTCGTCATCTCGACGCGCGACTGCTCGCTGCAGCGCCGACACCAGAAGCTCGTCGAGGAGGCACCGGCTCCGTTCCTCACGGACGAGCAGAACGACCTGCTGTACAGCGCCTCGAAGGCCATCCTCAAGGAGGTCGGCTACGTCGGGGCTGGTACCTGCGAGTTCCTGATCGGCGCAGACGGCACGGTCTCGTTCCTCGAGGTCAACACCCGTCTGCAGGTCGAGCACCCGGTCTCGGAAGAGGTCACCGGCATCGACCTGGTGCGCGAGCAGTTCCGCATCGCCGCCGGCGGCACCATCGACTACGACGACCCGAAGCCGCTCGGCCACTCCTTCGAATTCCGCATCAACGGCGAGGACCCCGGCCGCGGCTTCCTGCCCCAGCCCGGTCCGGTGCACGTGTTCAAGACCTTCGGCGGCCCCGGCATCCGCCTCGACTCCGGCGTGACCGCCGGCGACGAGGTCTCCGGCGCGTTCGATTCGCTGCTCGCGAAGATCATCGTCACCGGCAAGAGCCGTGAAGAGGCACTGGAGCGGTCCCGCCGCGCCCTCGACGAGTTCGAGGTCGCTGGGCTCCCCACCGTGCTGCCGTTCCACCGCAAGGTCGTGCGCGACCCCGCATTCACCGCCGAGAACGGCACCTTCGGCATCTTCACCCGCTGGATCGAGACCGAGTTCGAGAACGACATCCCCGCGTGGGACGGCGAGCTCGAAGCGCCGTCCGCCGCCGGGGGCCGCCACACGGTCGTCGTCGAGGTCGCAGGAAAGCGCCTCGAGGTCAGCCTGCCCGATCGCGTCGCGGTCGCCGCGGGCACCGCAGGACGCCCGGCAGCCGTGCCGCCGTCGCGTCGCAGCCACGCCACCACCGCCAACGCCGGTGCATCCGGCGACGCCGTGAAGTCGCCCATGCAGGCGACGGTCGTCAAGGTCGCGGTCGAGGACGGCCAGCAGGTCGTCAAGGGCGACCTCGTCGTCGTGCTCGAGGCGATGAAGATGGAGCAGCCGCTGCAGGCGCACAAGGATGGCGTCGTCGGCAACATCAACGCGGATGCCGGCGCCACCGTCTCCGCCGGACACCAGCTGCTCACGATCAGCTGAGCCCTTCGACAGGCTCAGGGACCCAGAAGGGTCGGGCCCTTCGACAAGCTCAGGGACCCAGCAGGGTCGGGCCCTTCGACAGGCTCAGGGACCCAGACCCTTCGAGAGGGTCAGGGACCCAGCAGGGTCAGGGTCCACGGAACGAAACGGCGCCCCACTGAGGTGGGGCGCCGTTCGTGCGTGACTGTGCTGGTCAGGAGATGTACCCCAGGTGCATCGCACGGCTGGCGTCGGTGATGCTGCTCGACAGCGACGGGTACGCGGCGAAGACGCGCGAGACCTGATCCACCGTGAGGCGACGCTCGACCGCGACCGCGATCGGGTAGATGAGCTCCGACGCCTTGGGGGCGACGATCACGCCGCCGATCACGGTGCCGGAGCCCTTGCGGGCGATGATCTTGACGAAGCCGTCCTTGATGCCCATCATCTTGGCCCGCGGGTTGGCGGCCAGCGGGAGCTTGTAGACGAGCCCGTCCGCGATGCCGTCCTCCACGTCCTTCTCCGAGTAGCCGACCGTCGCGATCTCGGGCGCCGTGAAGATGTTCGAGGTGATCTTGATCAGCTCGAGCGGGATCACGATGTCACCCAGCGCGTGGAACACCGCGGTGCGGCCCTGCATGGATGCGACGGATGCCAGCGGGAAGAAGTTCGTGCAGTCGCCGACCGCGTACACGTTCGGGACCGAGGTGCGAGCGACCTTGTTCACGCGGACGTGCCCTGTCTCGTCGAGCTCGACGCCGGCCTCCTCGAGACCGATGCCCGCCGTGTTGGGGATCGAGCCGACCGCCATCAGGCAGTGGCTGCCCTCGACCGTGCGACCGTCGGAGAGGGTCACGACGACCCCGTCCTTGTCCGCCTTCACCTCGTCGGCGCGGGACTTCGAGAGCACCTGCATGCCACCGCGCTTGAAGACCTTCTCGAGGACGCTCGCGGCATCCTTGTCCTCACCGGGGAGCACCTGCTCGCGGCTCGAGATCAGCGTCACCTTCGCGCCGAGGTTCATGTACGCCGAGGCGAACTCGGCACCGGTGACGCCCGAGCCGACCACGATGAGATGCTCCGGAAGCGCCTTCATGTCGTACAGCTGCGTCCAGGTGAGGATGCGCTTGCCGTCCGGCTTGGCCGAGTCGAGCTCGCGGGGCGATGCACCGACCGCGACGATGATCGTGTCTGCCTCGATGCGGTCGAAATCGGTGCCGCCCTGGCCGGTCGACACCACGATCGCGGTCGGGCCCTCGAGCCGACCGTGACCTGAGAGGATCCGCACGCCGGCCTCGAGGAGCGTTGCGCGCATGTCCTCCGACTGCTGTCCGGCGAGCGCCACCAGGCGCTTGTTCACGGCGGCGAGGTTGATCGCGATCTCGGGCTTGAGCGGCTTGCCGTTCTCGCCCTTGGCGTAGAAGTTGACGCCGAGGTCGCTCGCCTCGGAGATCGCGACAGCGGCATCCGCCGTGGCGATCAGGCTCTTGGAGGGCACGACATCGGTCAGCACTGCCGACCCGCCGACGCCGACACGCTCGACCAAGGTGACCTCTGCACCCAGCTGAGCGGCTGCGAGAGCCGCCTCGTATCCGCCGGGACCGCCACCGAGGACGGCGACGCGCTGAGTGCGCTCGAAAGTGGTTGAAGACATGGAATCCATTCTCGCGCAATCCTGGCACCGGAGCCTGCACCTTCCTAGAGTGGATCCATGCCCGAGACACACAGCAACCCCCTCGACGATCCCACTGCGAACCCCTTCGAGGTGGCCCAGCAGGCCGCCGCGGACATCGCACGCCTGACCGGCGTCGAGCAGCACGACATCGCCCTCACCCTCGGAAGCGGCTGGGGCAAGGCTGCCGACATCATCGGCGAGACGGTCGCCACGATCCCCGCCACCGAGGTCACCGGCTTCTCCAAGCCCGCCCTGGAAGGGCATGTCGGCACACTGCGCAGCATCCGCACGCCCGACGGCAAGCACGTGCTCGTGATCGGCGCCCGCACGCATTACTACGAAGACCACGGCGTGCGTCGCGTCGTGCACAGCGTGCGTACCGCCGCTGCCACCGGGGCGAAGATCATGGTGCTCACGAACGGGGCCGGCGGCATCCGCGAGACCTGGACGCCCGGCCAGCCGGTGCTGATCAGCGACCACATCAACCTCACCGCGGACTCCCCGCTCGAGGGTGCGACGTTCATCGACCTCACAGACCTGTATTCGAAGCGCCTGCGCGAGATCGCCCGCGGCATCGACCCGAGCCTCGACGAGGGCGTCTACACGCAGTTCCGCGGTCCGCACTACGAGACTCCGGCCGAGGTGCAGATGGCGAAGGCCATCGGCGGGCACATCGTCGGCATGTCGACCGCACTCGAGGCGATCGCCGCCCGCGAGGCCGGCATGGAGATCCTCGGGTTCTCGCTCATCACGAACCTCGCTGCCGGCATCCAGAAGACGCCGCTCAGCCACGCAGAGGTGATCGAGGCAGGCCGTGAGGCTGAGCCGGTGATCTCGGCGCTGCTGGCCCGAGTGGTCGAGGCGCTGTGAGCGAGGAGCTGCTCGCCCAGGCGCGTGCCTGGCTGCGCCAGGATCCCGACCACGAGACGCGCGACGAGCTCGCAGGCCTCATCACCAGGGTCGCCGGTGGCGATGCCGCCGCGTCCGCAGACCTCGCCGATCGCTTCCGCACCCGACTCGCCTTCGGCACCGCCGGACTCCGCGGCGAGCTCGGCGCTGGCAGCAACCGCATGAACCGTGTCCTGGTCGCGCAGGCCGCAGCGGGCTTCGCCGCGTACCTGCGCGAGCGTGCCGGTGACGCGACGCCGACCGTGGTCATCGGATACGACGGACGCCGCAACTCGCGTGTCTTCGCGACCGACTCGGCCGAGCTGTTCGCAGGTGCCGGCCTCCGCGCGATCCTGCTCCCCCGCCTGCTGCCCACTCCGGTGCTCGCCTTCGCGGTACGGCACCTCGGCGCGGATGCCGGTGTGATGGTGACGGCGAGCCACAACCCGCCGAACGACAACGGCTACAAGGTCTACCTGGGCGGCGCCGATCACGGTTCGCAGATCGTCGCACCGGCGGATGCCGAGATCGCAGCGCACATCGCGCGGATCGCCGAATCCGGATCGGTCGCGGCACTCCCCCGCTCGACCGCGTACGAGACGGCCGGCGAGGATGTCGTGCAGGCCTACGTGAGGGCGACTGCTGCGGTCGCTCCTGCGCCCGCGAGTGCGTCCGGTCTCCGCTGGGTGTACACGGCGATGCACGGCGTCGGCTGGGAGACGCTCTCGAGCATCCTGCGGGCCGCCGGCTACCCGCAGCCGGCCGTGGTCGACCAACAGCTTCGACCGGATGCCACGTTCCGCACGGTGTCGTTCCCCAACCCGGAGGAGCCGGGCGCGATGGACCTGTCGATCGCTCGGGCCAAGCGCGCCCGGGCCGACTTCATCCTCGCGAACGACCCAGACGCCGACCGTCTCGCGGTCGCCGTGCCCGACGAGACGTCTCCCGATGGATGGCGCCGCCTCACCGGCAACGAGGTCGGTCTGCTGCTCGGAGCTCGAGCGGCACGGGACGCCGAGGGCACGCCCGGCGCATCGCTCGCGTGCTCCCTCGTCTCGTCGCCTGGTCTCGCGGCCGTCGCGGCGCACCACGGGCTGGGCTTCCACGAGACCCTCACCGGCTTCAAGTGGATCTCACGTGCACCCGGCATCGTCTTCGGCTTCGAAGAGGCGCTCGGCTACCTCGTGAACCCGGAGACGGTGCGCGACAAGGACGGCATCTCCGCTGCCGTCGCGATCCTCGGTCTCGCGGCAGAAGCGCGTGAGCGCGGCGCGACGCTCTCGACGTTGCTCGAGGAGCTCGGCGACACCTACGGCCATTTCGCGAGCGGCCAGGTGTCGGTGCGCGTCGAAGACCTGTCGATCATCGGCACCGTCATGGCGTCGCTGCGCGAGACGCAGCCGGCACGGATCGGCGAGCAGACGATCGAATCCGCCGAAGATCTGCTGCACGCCGCGCCCGGCGCCCCGTCCGGCGACGTGCTGCGGTACCGGCTGTCCGACGGCTCGCGGGTGATCGTGCGTCCGAGCGGCACCGAGCCGAAGCTCAAGGTGTACATCGACGCCAGAGGAGACGACGCTGCGCTCGCCCGAGCGGCGGTCGCCGAGCTCGAAGCAGGAGTGCGGTCGCTGCTGGCCGAACGGTCCTGACCTCGGCATCCGATGCTGTCGGCGACGCTGGCCCCGCTCGCCGCGCCGCCGATAGCATCGGAGCATGGCCCAGAGACGCGTGATCATCAGCGCCCACAACGGCGCGCATGCCCGGCCGGTCGCTGAACTGGTGCGGGTCGTGCAGGCGCATGCTGACCCGGTGACGCTGCGAACCGCGTCAGGAGCGGCCGTCGACCTCAGCAGCGTGCTCGCGCTGATGGACCTCGGGCTCGAACGTGGCGATGCGGTGGTGCTCGAGACGGCGGACTCGGCGGGTGCCGCCGCCGTGCTCGATGCGCTGGCCGAGGTCCTCGACCCGCGCTGATCGACCGCAGCCGTCGACGACGGTCAGCCGTCGATGACTGCGACGAGCTCGTCGAGGAACGACTCGAAGCTCGAGGCTCTGCGCACGATGCGCTGCACGCTGTCGCGCTCGCTGAACACCTCGACGAGCTGCTCGAACACGGTCTGGAACGCTGCACGGTCGCCCTCGCTGAACGCGGCGAGCGCGACGACCTGCACGCGGCCGTCTCCCCATGCTGCTGAGCCGTCGGCCACGCCGATCGCGATCGCGGTCCGCGTCGCCGTCATCTGCAGCGCGTGCGGCACCGCCAGCGCATCCGTGAACGCGGTCGACGACATCTGCTCACGGGCGATCGTGTTCTCGATGTAGTCCTCGCCGATCAGGCCGGCTCGCACCAGCCGGTCGCCGAGCATCCGGATGATCGCCTCCTCACCGAGATCGGGTAGCGGCGAGATGAACGCGTCGGCCTGGAAGTATCGCGCGAGCTCCCCGCGGAGGCGGGTGAGCCGGCGCCCCCGGCGCAGACGGCCGGCGGCGGACTGGATGCGATCGACGTCTGCATCGGTGAGGAACGGCTGGATGCGCACGAAGCGATCGCCGGAGATACCCGGTTCGATCGTGCTGAGCACCAGGTCGGTGTCGAACGACGACCAGTCGGGATCGACGTTGGTGACCACGCTCGTGACCTCGATGGCAGACCCGAGGGAACGGTCGACGCTCGACCGCAGCAGCTCGTGCAGCTCGTAGTATCCGGGGCAGACGATCGTCGCGGTCAGGATCGACTCGGCCTTGCGGCTGCGCTCCAGGCGTCCGCCGACGTGCATCGCGATGTAGGCGATCTCGTCGT
This sequence comes from Microbacterium oxydans, assembly GCF_000956525.1. Classification (GTDB taxonomy): domain Bacteria; phylum Actinomycetota; class Actinomycetes; order Actinomycetales; family Microbacteriaceae; genus Microbacterium; species Microbacterium oxydans_A. The sequence continues at coordinate 376,163 of NZ_JYIW01000025.1, read as the reverse complement.
CGTGGATGGGCGCGCCGAGGCGATCGTGCAGCCCGCTCGCGATCGACACCGCGACCTCGAAGATCATCGGGTACGAGGTCTTCAGCGACCGCGTGAGCGGGTTGCGCGTCAGCGCGCTCTCCTCTGCCCGACGCAGCAGGTTCTGCACGTGCAGGGCGAGCCGCAGCACGAACGTCTCGTCGACCAGGTCGACCTGATAGTCCTCGGCCGCGCGCTGGATCACCGCGCGTACCGCGGCATCGACCGCTGGGTCGACGCTGCTGCGCGCGACGTCGCCGCTCGCGTCCTCACCGGGCGCGACGATGCGGGTGAGCACGAGCGAGGCGAGGTGACCGCTGTCGCCCTCGCCCAGGCTGACGGCGAAGTGCTCGTCGGCGAGGCGGGCGATCACCGCACCGACCCTGAGGATCTCGGGGCGCGCACCCGCCGGCCCCGATTCGAGCGCGTGCCCCGAGGCGACGCGGTCCGCGGCGATCGCGATGTGCAGCAGCACGTCGGAGATCGCGAGCTCGTTCACGAAGTAGCCGAGGGCGCCGAGCTCGCGCACGAGCGCCGACTTGAACGGGGCGACGGCGTGCGGCGCCACCGCGCTGCCCTGGAGCGCGCGGCGGAACGTCTCGGGGTGGAAGGAGGCTGCGTCCATCTCGTCGTGCGCGAGGCGACTCAGCAGGCGACGCTGGGCGCCCTCGTTGCCGCGGAGGCGCACGACCTCCCTGTCACGTTCGAGTGTGAGGTCGGTGCCCTCGAGCAGTCCCCGCACCCGCGACAGGTCGGCCTCGAGCGTCGCCTCGCTCACGTGCAGCCTGGCGGCGGTCTCGAAGACGTCGATACCGGCAGGCTCGTCGAGCAGTGTGCGAACGAGACCGTGCAGTCGATCGCGCGGCGCGGACTCCCCTGGCTGGCGGGAGCGCAGCGCATCCCTCGCGGCGGGACCTGCGCGGTACCCGGCGGGCCCGGACTCGACGGCATCGCCCGCGCTCGTGCGCGCATTCAGCGCGGCGACATAGCTGCGGATGCTGCGGGGCGTCACCCCGAGCAGGTCGGCGAGGGTGCCTGCGGTCTCCCACGATTTCTGACGGAGGAGGTGGGCGAGGAGTTGGTCCTGGCGCTGGCGCGACATGATCCCTCCTGCTTCTCCGCGTGCTGACTGCACTGTCTCGACGTCTCTCCATGATGTCAGGTAGCGGGAGCGGGTGCGCGGAAACCGAGGTTCCGCAGGGGCGGAAAGGAACCTGGTGGTGACCGCATCCCGACTCTCACAGACTGTTCTCAGGAAGGTTGGAATCGATGAAGATCCTTGTGGTGTGCGGCGCCGGTGCGTCCAGCACGTTCGTCGCTCAGCGACTCCGCCGTGCCGCAGAGCACGCCGGTCTCGCCTGGGACGCCTCAGCAGGGATGGAGACCTCGATCGTCGAAGGCGGTCAGGATCTCGTGCTCATCGGTCCGCACCTCGCCGAGCGGGTCTCCGTGATCCGCAGCATGGTGAGCGTGCCAGTCGCCCTCCTCCCCGACGACGTCTTCGCGGATCGGGACGGCGAGCGCACGCTCGCGCTCGCCCGGACGCTTCTCACCGACAGCCCAGACGCGTCTCACCGGCAGCACACCTCGGAAGGAACATCATGACCGCCTCTCGCACCGTCCGCATCGGCTCATCGCACGGGCTGCACGCCCGCCCCGCGAAGCTGTTCGCACAGGCAGCCAAGGAGTCGGGGATCCCCGTCACGGTCGCCAAGGACTCCGGCAAGCCGGTCAACGCCGCCAGCATCCTCGGCGTCATCGCCCTGGCGATCGAGCACGGCGACTACGTCACGCTGACCGCTGAGGGCGACAACGCGGAGGGCGTGCTCGACACGCTCACCGAACTCCTCACCACCGATCACGATCAGGATGCGGCCGGATGAGCACCCTCCGCGGAGTGGGCATCGGCTTGGGCGTCGCCCAGGGGCCGATCGTCCGCATGACCGAGGCGTCGCCCGCCCCCGACCAGACCCCGAGCACGCTGAGCGCCGACGAGGAGCGCGCACGTGTTCGTGACGCGGTCACGGTCGTCGCGCAGGAGCTGAACGACCGCGGTGCCGCGGCCGGCGGCTCGGCGCAGGAGGTGCTCGAGGCGCAGGCGATGATCGCCGAGGACCCCACGCTCCAGGACGAGGTCGACACCAGACTCGACGCCGGCGCGACCGCCGAATGGGCCGTGCACGACGCCTTCGCGGGCTTCCGTGCAACGCTCGAGGCCGTCGGCGGCTACCTCGGCGAGCGCGCCGCCGACCTCGACGACATCGCGCAGCGCGTGCTCGCGCACCTTCGTGGGGTCGAGGCGCCGGGTGTGCCGAACCCCGGGCATCCGTTCGTGCTGGTCGCCCGCGACCTGGCACCGGCAGACACCGCCCTGCTCGACCTCGACCAGGTGCTCGCGCTGATCACGGTCGACGGCGGCCCCACCTCGCACACGGCGATCCTCGCCAGGGAGAAGGGCATCGTCGCGATCGTCGGCGCCGTCGAGGCGACCGCCCTCGAGACCGGGCAGACCGTGATCGTCGATGCAGCGGCAGGCGTCGTCACGATCGATCCGAGCGACGACGAGAAGGACCGCGCGGCCCAGCGCTCCGCCGCCCGCCTCGCGGCGGATGCCGCGCCTCTGACTCCCGGCGCCCTCGCAGACGGCACGCCGATCCCGTTGCTGGCGAACCTGGGCAAGCCGGCCGACGCCGCTGACGCTGTCGCCCGAGGGGCAGAGGGTGTCGGGCTGTTCCGCACCGAGTTCCTGTTCCTCTCGGCGCAGCAGGCACCGACGGTCAGCCAGCAGCGCGAGTCGTACCGTGAGCTGCTCGCCGCGTTCCCAGGTCGGAAGGTCGTCGTGCGCATGCTCGACGCCGGTGCCGACAAGCCGCTCGCCTTCCTCAACGACGCGCACGAGGAGAACCCGGCGCTGGGTCTCCGCGGGCTCCGCTCGCTGCGCGCCAGCGAGGACATCCTCCGCGAGCAGCTGACGGCCCTCGCCGAGGCGGATGCCGCGACCGAGGCCGACCTCTGGGTCATGGCCCCGATGGTCACCACGGTCGAGGAGACCGAGTACTTCACCACGCTCGCTCGCGAGTACGGGCTGAAGACGGCGGGCGTCATGGTCGAGGTGCCGGCGAGCGCGCTGCTCGCTGACCGCGTGCTCGCGCACGCCGACTTCGCCTCCATCGGCACGAACGATCTGACGCAGTACACGATGGCGGCGGACCGGATGCTCGGTTCTGTCGCCGGATTCCAGGACCCGTGGCATCCGGCGGTCCTCCGCCTGGTGCGCGAGGTCGGTGCCGCCGGCGCACGCCTCGGTAAGCCGGTGGGCATCTGCGGTGAGGCCGCGGCCGATCCGATGCTCGCCGTGGTGCTCGTCGGCCTCGGCGCGACGAGTCTCTCGATGGCGCCGTCGGCCCTCGCCGACGTGCGTCAGATGCTCTCCACTCGAACCCTCGACGAGGCCCGCAACCTCGCCGAACTGGCGCTGGCGGCCGACGACGCCGCCGGCGCCCGACTCGCCGTGGCCGATGCCACGGCACCCCTTCCCCCTCACCACCAGAAAGAGACGACATCATGACGACGACGTCACCAGCCGCCACGAGATCCGGCGGCCTCCGAACGGGAGTGCAGCGCTTCGGCACGTTCCTCTCCGGCATGATCATGCCCAACATCGCCGCGTTCATCGCGTGGGGATTCATCACCATGTTGTTCATCCCGAAGGGCTTCTTCGGTGCCAAGAGCCCCTTCGGCTGGCACTGGGCTCCGGTCGCCGAGATCATCGGCGGCGGCGGCGACTCCGCGGTCATCGGCTGGCAGGGTGCCATGACAGCACTCGCCGAGGGTGACGGCGGCAACATCTTCGCGTACGTGGGCCTCGTCGGCCCGATGGTCACCTACCTGCTGCCGCTGCTGATCGCCAACACCGCCGGCCGCATGGTCTACGGCGAGCGCGGTGGCGTGGTCGCCACGATCGCGACGATGGGTGTCATCGTCGGCACGAACATCCCGATGTTCCTCGGCGCCATGATCATGGGCCCGCTCGCGGCGTACATCACGAAGCAGATGGACCGCCTCTGGGACGGCAAGATCCGCCCCGGCTTCGAGATGCTCGTGAACAACTTCTCCGCCGGCATCCTCGGCATGATCCTCGCGATCCTCGGGTTCTTCGCCTTCGGACCGGTGATGCTCGGCATCAGCGCCGTGCTCGGCGCAGCCGTGGACTGGCTCGTCTCGCTCAGCCTGCTGCCGCTCGTGTCGATCATCGTCGAACCCGCCAAGGTGCTGTTCCTGAACAACGCCATCAACCACGGCGTGTTCACCCCGCTCGGTATCGAGCAGGCCGCCGAGAACGGCAAGTCGATCCTGTTCCTCATCGAGGCGAACCCCGGCCCCGGCCTCGGTCTGCTGCTCGCGTTCACGTTCTTCGGTGTCGGTGCTGCGAAGGCATCCGCTCCCGGTGCTGCGATCATCCAGTTCTTCGGTGGCATCCACGAGATCTACTTCCCGTACGCGCTCAGCAAGCCGACCACGATCCTCGCGCTGATCGCGGGTGGCGCTGCCGGTGTCACGACCAACATGATCCTCGGCGGCGGTCTGGCCTTCCCGGCAGCTCCCGGCAGCATCATCGCCGTGACGGCTGCAGCGATCGGCGGCGGCCCCGGCAACCTCGTGGTCGTCTACCTCTCGGTGGTGATCGCGGCGGTCGTCACGTTCCTCATCACCGGCGTGATCCTGCGGGCATCGCGCAAGCGCGACCTCGCAGCCGAGGGCGACTCCTTCGGCGCAGCGATCGCGCAGACCGAGGCGAACAAGGGCAAGTCGTCGGCCGCGATGGATGCGCTCCGCGCGTCATCGGCGACGTCCGGACCCGCGGGTGCGGTCGCCACCGACCGTCGCATCGAGAACGTCGTGTTCGCGTGCGACGCCGGCATGGGTTCGTCCGCCATGGGCGCGAGCGTGCTGCGCAACAAGTTCAAGAAGGCCGGCATCGACGGCGTGACCGTCACGAACCAGGCCATCGCGAACCTCGACGGCACGGCTGATCTCGTGATCACGCAGCAGCAGCTGACGGATCGCGCGAAGGACAAGTCGCCGAACTCGATCCACGTCTCCGTCGACAACTTCATGAACTCCCCCAAGTATGAAGAGGTCGTCGAGATGATGCGCGAACAGCACGACAGCGGCGCGGCGAACACCGACGCGTGATAGACCCGGTGGGGCGGATGCCACGGCATCCGTCCCACCGCCACATCCTCTGAAAGGAAACACCATGGGCGTTCTCACCCTCGACCAGGTCCGCATCCACTCCGGCAGCAGCACCCAGGAGGCGGCGCTGCAGGAGGCGACCGACATCCTCGTCACGGCAGGCGCGGTCACCCCCGCCTATGTCGACGCGATGCGCCAGCGGGAGGAGACCGTCTCGACCTACATGGGCAACGGTCTCGCCATCCCGCACGGCACCAACGACACGAAGGACGCGATCCTCGCATCGGCACTCTCGGTCGTCCGCTACGACGGCGGCGTGGACTGGGCCGGCGAGCAGGCGACCTTCGTGATCGGCATCGCCGGGCGAGGCGACGAGCACCTCGAGATCCTGTCGCAGATCGCGATCCTCTTCTCGGATGACGACGACGTCGCGAAGCTCAACGCAGCGCAGACTCCCGACGAGCTCTTCGCACTCCTGTCGGCGGTGAACGAGGGATGAGCGGCGAACGAGGGATGAAGGCGGTCCATTTCGGCGCCGGCAACATCGGGCGCGGATTCGTCGGCCTGCTGCTGCACGAAGGCGGGTACGAGGTCGTGTTCTCCGATGTCGCCGATGCGCTCGTCGACGCGATCAACGCGGCCGATTCGTACACTGTGCACGAGGCAGGACCCGGCGGCGTCGACCATGTCGTGACCGGCTTCCGCGCGGTCAACAGCCGCACCGACCCGGAGGCGCTGACGCAGGAGATCGCGACGGCGGATGTCGTGACGACCGCGGTCGGCCCGACCGTGCTGCGCTTCGTCGCCCCGGCGATCGTCGCCGGGCTCTCGCAGCGCTCCCCGGATGCCGCTCCCCTGCAGGTCATGGCCTGCGAGAACGCGATCGGCGCGACCGATCTGCTCCGCGCCGAGATCGAGGCGGCGGCAGGGGCGGATGCTGCGACGATCCTGTTGCGTGCGGTGTTCGCGAACACGGCCGTCGACCGCATCGTCCCCGCGCAGGCCCCCGGTGCCGGCGTCGATGTGACGGTGGAGCCGTACTTCGAGTGGGCGATCGAGTCGACGCCCTTCGGCGACACGCTGCCGAACATCCCCGGCGCGCACTTCGTCGACTCGCTCGGTCCGTTCATCGAGCGCAAGCTCTTCACGGTGAACACCGGTCACGCGGCCGCTGCCTACTTCGGCGCGCAGCGCGGCATCGAGCGCATCTCGGACGCCCTGGCAGACGGCGAGGTCGCAGAACGCGTCACCGCCGCGCTGGAGGAGACCTCGGCCGTGCTGGTCGCGACGCACGGACTCGACCCGAACGACCTGGCGCACTACCGGGCCACGATCCTCGAGCGGTTCCGCAACCCCGAGCTCGTCGACACCGTGCAGCGCGTCGGTCGGCAGCCACTCCGCAAGATCTCCCGCAACGAGCGCTTCGTCGGACCCGCCGCGATGGCAGCCGAGCACGGGCTCTCCTCGACAGCGCTGGTCGCCGCGGTCGCAGCAGCGCTCGCCTTCGACGACGCCGAGGATGAGCAGTCCGTCGAGTTGCAGCAGTTGCTGCGCTCCGAGGACGCCGTCGCGTTCACCACCCGGACGACAGGGCTCGATCCGGAGCATCCGCTGTTCGCCGCCGTGCGCGACGCTGTGCAGGCTCGTCAGGACGCCATCGCCACGGCCTGACCCGACGCCCTCTCACGCCCCCGCGCACCCGATACGATCGGTGCGCGGGGGCGTTTTTCGAGCACAGCGACGTGCAGGAGCAGCATGAACACATACGCCGTGATCGGCGCAGGGCCGTCGGGACTCGCAGCGGTGCGCGCTCTGACCAAGCGCGGCATCGGCGTCGACGGCTACGAGGCATCGCACGGTGTCGGCGGTCTCTGGGACATCTCGAACCCGCGCAGCACGATGTACGAGTCGGCACACCTGATCTCCTCGCGGACGACGACGGAGTTCGCCGAGTTCCCGATGCGGTCGACCGTCGACTACCCGAGCCACCGGGTGCTGTTGGAGTACTTCCACGAGTATGCCGAGCACTTCGGGCTGAGCGAGCACTTCCGGTTCGACACCGGGGTCACGCGCCTCGAACCGAGGGACGGCGGTTGGGACCTCACCGCAATCGGCCCTGACGGAGAAGAGACGCGGTGGTACGCCGGTGTCGTGCTCGCCAACGGCACACTCGCGCAACCCAACGTGCCCTCATTCCCCGGTTCCTTCTCCGGCGAGCTCCTGCACACGAGCGCGTACACCTCCCCCACCCTGCTGTCCGGCAAGCGCGTGCTCCTGATCGGTGCCGGCAACTCGGGCTGCGACATCGCGGTGGACGCAGTGCACCACGCGGCATCCATCGACATGAGCGTGCGGCGTGGCTACTACTTCGTTCCCCGCTACCTGTTCGGCAGACCCAGCGACACGCTCAACCAGGGCCGCCCGCTGCCCGCTCGCATCAAGCAGGCCGTCGACAGCCGCGTACTGCGCGCCTTCACCGGGGACCCGGTGCGATTCGGCTTCCCGAAGCCGGACTACCGCATCTACGAATCCCACCCGATCGTGAACACCCAGGTGCTGAACCATCTCGGGCAGGGCGATCTGCGCATCCGGGCCGATGTCGATCGGTTCGACGGTGCCACGGTGCGCTTCCGCGATGGCACAGCCGACGAGTACGACCTCGTGCTGCTGGCCACCGGGTACACGCTCGACTATCCGTTCGTCGACCGCTCGCACCTCGCCTGGCAGGGTGCGGCCCCTCGTCTGTTCCTCAACGTGTTCCCCGCCTCGTTCAACGGCCTGTTCGTGATGGGCATGATCGAGGCATCCGGGATCGGCTGGCAGGGACGCTTCGAACAGGCTGAGCTGCTCGCCACGTATCTCGCGGCCGTCCAGCACGACCCGGATGCCGCGGCACGATTCCGCGCACGGGTGACCGGCTCGCCGTGGCCCGACGTCACCGGCGGATATCGCTACCTCGGGCTCGACCGGATGGCGTACTACGTCAACAAGGACGCCTATCGCAGTGCTGTGCGGCGCGAGCAGCAGCGATTGACGACGTAGCCTGGAGACATGCAGAAGAAGCGCGGCCGGCGCGTACTCCGGTGGATCCTGGGAAGCCTCGCGCTCGTGCTGGTGCTCGCGGTCGGCGGCATCCTGATCTGGAGCCAGGTCGGCGTGATGCAGGCCGAGCCGACACCGCTGGCGTCGGTGCGGGACAACCCCGAGATCTCGATCGAGGATGCTCCCGAGGGCATCGTGCTGACGCCGTCCGACGGCGACTCGGAGATCGGTCTCGTCTTCGTTCCCGGGGCGAAGGTCGACCCGTGGGCGTATGCGGCCATCCTGCAGGGGCTGGTCGAAGACGGCGTCACGGTCGTGATCACGCGCCCGTGGCTGAACCTCGCATTCTTCGACCTGCGTGGTCTCGATTCGTTCACCTCCGCCGCCCCCGACATCGACACCTGGGCCGTCGGCGGGCACTCGCTGGGTGGCGTGCGCGCCTGTCAGCTGGCTGCCGACGCTGATGCGCTCGTGCTGTTCGGCTCGTACTGCGCGACCGACGTGTCGGACTCCGACCTCGCAGTGCTCAGCATCGCGGGTTCGGAGGACGGCCTGTCGACTCCCGAGAAGATCGCAGCGGCCAGAGACCTCCTGCCAGCCGACGCAGAGCTCGTCGAGATCCCCGGGGCATCGCACGCCTCGTTCGGCGACTACGGCCCACAGGCCGGCGACGGCACGCCGACGATCTCCGACGACGAGATGCACGCCACCGTCACCGGGCTCCTCGACGACTTCGTGACGCAGCAGCTGGCCACCCGCTGACACCCCCGGGCGGCGTTCAGCGCATCAGCCGATGCGCTTGATCAGGGACTCGAGCCCCATGCCGTAGTCGATGCGCACGACCGGCAGTGCGAGCTTGTCCGTGCCGATCTGCACGGTGCCCGGTTCGATCGTGCGGGCCATCTCGAAGCCGGCCTGGGCCACGCCCTGCTTCGCGGTGTCGTTGAAGTGGCCGTACGGATACGCCATCACCTCTCGGACGCCGAGGATGTCGCCCGAGGTGTTCAGGTCGGCGGCGATCTGGTCGGCGGTCCAGTTGACCATCCGCCCCTTGCCGTTGTCTCCTGCCTGATGCATGTCGTGCGTGTGCGAACGACGGAGCACGTACAACGACGGCGGCGGATCCTGCCGGTACGCCGTGATCATGAACGACGTCGTCAGCACCTTGTACTTGTCGACGACCGGCACCGCGAGGTCGAACCAGGTCTGATCCGCGTCGTCGTCCGTGATGATGACGGACCGTGCGGGGAGGAACAGCCGGCCGTCGATGAAGGCACTCAATTCGTCCCAGGTCGGCAGGTAGAAGCCGGTGGTCGCGATGTGGTTCATCTGGGCGTCGAAGTCGCCGATGTACGCGTAGTTGCCGCGCAGCCACCCTTTCTCGCCATCGGGGTTGGTCGTGAACTGGTGGTACATCAGGATCGGGATCCGCGCCGCCTCGGCGACGTTGTCCTCCGGGGTCTTCCACGCACCGAAGAGCTCGACCTGCTGATCGGTGCAGACGACCGGATCCGCACCGTTCACGCGCCCGGCCGTCGTGAAGCCCTGCGCGTCGGCAGCGGTCGCATACCAGCCGGCGAACACGAAACCATCGCGGCTCGGGATCGGGAGGGCCTGGTAGAGCGCGCCCTGCTGCTGCAGCATCGGATCCTGGGCGATCCCGTCTCCCACGAAGGATGCAGCGCATGCCATCGGATCGCCCGAGTCGGCCACGAGCTGTTCGGCGGGCGAGAGCGGATGCGGGATCGGCGTCGCCTCCGCCTTCGGTACGGGCTCAGGAGGCGTCCTGTTCAGCCACAGGACGGCTCCGGCGCCGCCACCTACCACGATGACGGCAGCCGTCACGATCACTGCGATGACGCCCCCGCGTCGCCTCCCCCTGGCGGCCATGGTCAGATGTCGAAGCCCTCGGCGATCATCTCGACGAGCTCTTCCCGCTCCTCGACGGGGAGGAAGGCGGCGGATGCTGCGTTGAACTGGAAGGCCTCGAGGTCGTCGAGGTCGTACTCGAAGGCCTCGACGAGCAGGGCGAGCTCGCGCGTCAGCGAGGTGCCGCTCATGGTGCGGTTGTCGACGTTGACCGTGACGGAGAAACCGAGCTGGTACAGCAGGTCGAACGGGTGGTCGGCGAGGGTCTTGCCCCACGCGGCGATCGCACCGGTCTGCAGGTTCGACGACGGCGACAGCTCGAGCGGGATCTCGCGATCGCGCACCCAGCGGGCGAGGTCGCCGAACTGCACCTGCACCTCGTCTCCCTCTTCCGTGACGACCTGGAGGTCCTCGGCGATGCGAACGCCGTGGCCCAGTCGCAGCGCGCGGCCGTCGATCAGCGCTGAGCGGATCGAATCCGGCCCTGCGGCCTCGCCCGCGTGCACGGTCACCGGGAAGAAGTTGTCTGCGAGGTAGTCGAAGGCTGCCCGGTGGTTCGACGCGGGGAATCCGTCCTCGGGGCCGGCGATGTCGAAGCCGACGGCACCTCGTCCGCGGAAGGCGACGGCGAGCTCCGCGATCTCCAGCGAGCGGTCGGTGTGACGCATCGCGGTGATGAGCTGACCGACGCGGATGCTGTGACCGTCGCGGTCGGCTGCCTCCTCGCCCTCCTCGATGCCCTGCTGCACCGCCTCGACGGTCTGCTCGAGCGTCAGGCCACCGGCGAGGTGCTGCTCAGGAGCCCAGCGGACCTCGCCGTAGATCACACCGTCGGCAGCCAGATCCTGCACGAACTCGCGCGACACGCGGGTCAGGGCGGCAGCCGTCTGCATGACGGAGATGCTCACGTCGAAGGTCTTCAGGTACTTCACCAGCGAGCCGGAGTCGCTCTGCGAACGGAACCATGCGCCGAGCTTCGAGGCATTCGTCTCCGGCAGCTCGATGCCGGCGGCATCCGCGAGCTCGATGATGGTCGCCGGGCGCAGCGCGCCGTCGAGGTGATCATGCAGCGACACCTTGGGGAGACTGCGCAGGGATACTCCCTGGATCGTGACGTCGCCGTTCGGGTCGATCGACATGGTGGTCCTCTCAGAAGTCGTGCAGGTCGTCCCGGTGGGTGCAGCACGTGCGTTCGGGCAGGCCCAAGCCTAGGCCGTGATGCGCTCCCGCACGATCGGGCCGCGCTCGGTCGCCGTGTCTCCGATGGCCCATGCACCCTCGAGCGCCTCGAGGGCACGCGGGAAGCGGGCCTCATCGGCGGCGGACAGCGTGAACAGCGGCTGTCCGGCGACGACGCGGTCGCCCGGCTTGGCGTGCAGGTCGATGCCGGCCTCGAAGACCACCGGGTCCTCGGCGCGGGCGCGGCCGGCACCGAGGCGCCAGGCTGCCACGCCGAACGGCAGCGCATCGAGGCGGGCGAGCACGCCGCCCTCCGTCGCGGTCACGACGTGCGTCTCGCGGGCCGTGGGGAGCGGGGCGTCAGGGTCGCCGTCCTGCGCGCGGATCATGGCCTTCCAGCCGTCCATCGCGCGGCCGTCGTCGAGCGCACGCTCCACATCGGCATCGGGCTGTCCGGCGAGCGCCAGCATCTCGCGGGCGAGAGCGATCGTCAGTTCTCGCACATCGGCGGGGCCGCCGCCGGCGAGGACCTCGACCGACTCACGGACCTCGTTCGCGTTGCCGATCGCGAGACCGAGCGGCACGTTCATGTCGGTGAGCAGCGCCGTGGTCGCGACACCCGAATCGGTGCCGAGCGCGACCATCGTGCGAGCGAGCTCACGGGCGCGGTCGATGTCCTGCATGAAGGCGCCGGAGCCGAACTTCACGTCGAGCACGAGGGCGTCGGTGCCCTCGGCGATCTTCTTCGACATGATGCTCGACGCGATCAGCGGGATCGCCTCGACCGTGCCCGTCACGTCGCGGAGCGCGTAGAGCTTCTTGTCCGCCGGCGCGAGGCCGGAGCCCGCGGCACAGATGACCGCACCCACGTCACCCTGCATCTGAGCGAACATCTCCTCGTTGCTGAGCGCTGCACGCCAGCCGGGGATCGACTCGAGCTTGTCGAGCGTGCCACCGGTGTGACCCAGGCCGCGACCGCTGAGCTGCGGCACGGCGACGCCGAACACCGCGACGAGCGGAGCGAGCGGCAGGGTGATCTTGTCGCCGACGCCGCCGGTGGAGTGCTTGTCGACCGTCTTCTTGCCCAGTGAGGCGAAGCTCATCCGCTCCCCCGAGGCGATCATCGCGTCGGTGAGCACCCGGATCTCGTCGCGCTCCATACCGCGCTGGAAGATCGCCATCGCGAACGAGGCCATCTGCGCGTCGGACACGTAGCCGCGCGTGTACGCGTCGATCATCCAGCGCAGCGCCTGCTCGGGGACGACACCGCCGTCGCGCTTGGCGCGGATGACATCCACCGCGTCGAAAGGCTCTACGGTCATCGTGCTTCCTCCAGGTCGCGCGGCCCGAACGCATCGGGCAGCACTTCGTCGATCGTTCGGATGCCGGAGACGGTCTCCAACAGCATCCCGGGCATCGCATGCTCGAACAGCAGCTGTCGGCAGCGGCCGCACGGCATGATCGTCTGTCCGTCGTTGTTCACGCACACGAAGGCGACGAGCTGGCCGCCGCCGGACATGTGCAGGTCGCCGACCAGCGCGCACTCAGCGCACAGGGTCACGCCGTACGAGGCGTTCTCGACGTTGCATCCGGCCACGATGCGGCCGTCGCCGACCAGTGCCGCGGCACCGACGCGGTAGCGCGAGTACGGTGCGTAGGCCTTGGTCATGGCGTCGGTCGCGACCTGACGGAGCTCGTCCCAGTCGATGTCTGTCATTGCGATGGTTCCTTTGTCTCGACAGCCCTAGGACTTGATGTAGGGCTTGCCGTCGGCGGCAGGGGCCTTGATCTGTCCGGCGAACCCGGCGACCGCGAGCAGCGTCACCACGTAGGGCAGCATCAGCATGAACTCACCCGGGATCGGCGTCTTCAGGATCGACAGCAGGTTCTGCAAGTTCGTGGCGAAGCCGAACAGCAGCGCCGCGAGCGTCGCGCGGATCGGATCCCACCGTCCGAAGATCACGGCTGCGAGGGCGATGAAGCCGAGGCCCGCCGTCATGTCCTTGCCGAACTGCGGCACGGAGACGAGCGTGAAGTACGCGCCGCCCATGCCGGCGATCGCACCGGCCAGCAGCACGTTCCAGAATCGCGTCGGGTTGACCTTGATGCCCACGGTGTCAGCGGCCTGCGGGTGCTCGCCGACGGCACGCAGCCGCAGGCCCCACCTGGTGCGGTACAGGCCCCAGGCCACCACCGCGACGGTGATGAACATCAGGTACCCGATGAACGTCTGGTTGAACAGCACCGGTCCGATGATCGGGATGTCGCTCAGCAGTGGGATCTCCACGCGCGGGAATCGCACCGGCGCGTTCAGCGTCGCCTCGTTGGGGGCGAGCAGCGCACCGTAGAGGAACCCGGTGAGTCCGGTGACGAGCACGTTGAGCACGACACCGACGATGACCTGCTCGACGAGGTACTTGATCGCGAAGGCGGCGAGCACGCTCGCGACCAGGACGCCTCCGATCATCGCGCCGATCAGGCCGACGAAGGGGTTGCCGGTGATGCTCGAGAGCAGCGCAGCAGAGAAGGCGCCGAGCAGCAGCTGCCCTTCGATCGCGACGTTCACGACGCCGGCACGTTCGCCGATGACGCCACCGAGTGCACCGAAGACGAGTGGCACGGAGAGTGAGACAGCACCGAAGAGCAGGCTCGTGACGGGCACGAGTCCCCCGGCTGCCGCCCACACGAGGAAGGCGAAGACGGCGAGCACGCTGAACGCGACGACCAGCCACAGCGAGGGCGTGCGATACGTCCAGGCGCGGAGGAATCCGCCCACCGTCAGCACCACCAGGATGCCGAAGACGACCCAGAACGTCGATGCGGTCGGCAGCGCGACGTCCGGCAGCGCGAGTGCCGACGACTGGTCGGAGAGTCGGAAGGTGCTGGTGCCGTCGCGCGGCACGAACACGAAGAGCAGCGCGAGGAGCACGGTGGCTCCCGCCAGCACGATCGGCGCCTTCAGGTGCCGCTCCTTCACGGTCGCCAGCTGCACAGTGCCGTCAGCGGCCTGGCTCTGCACGAGAGACATCATGCCGTCACCGCCTTCTTCGCGGCCTTGGCTCTGAGCCGTGCCGCCTTCTCGATATCGGTCTTCGGCAGGAAGAACACCGCGCGCAGCAGCGGAGGCGCGGCGATGAACAGCACGACCAGGGACTGCACGACCAGCACGATGTCGACCGGGATGTCCTGCGCCTGCATCGAGAACGAGCCAGCCTTGAGCGCCCCGAACAGGATGCCGGCGGCGAACGTGCCCCAGGCGCGGCTGCGCCCGAGCAGCGCGACGGTGATCGCGTCGAAGCCGATGCCGGCGTCGATGGTCTCGGTGACACCGGTGGTCACCGCACCCTGGATCTGGTTCATGCCTGCGAGACCGGCGAGGCCACCCGCGAACAGCATCGCGTACACGTAGATGCGCTGCACACTGATTCCGGCGGCCCGTGCGGCGTGCGGGTTCTCGCCGACCGCGCGCATCCGCAGACCGAGCGCCGAACGCTCTATGAGCCACCAGACGAACAGGGTCGCCAGGATCACGATCACGAACCCGAGGTCGAGCAGGGGGAACTGCGCACCCAGGAGCGTCGGGAACTGCGCGCTCTCCGGCGTGGCCGATCCGAGCGCCTGGTTCGTGCCCGGCTTCTGCAGCAGGCCCGGTGTCCGGATCAGCCACAGCAGCAGGTAGTACGCGATGTAGTTGAGCATGATCGTGAGGATCACCTCGTGCGCGCCGGTGCGAGCCTTGATGAGACCGGCGATCGCGCCCCAGAGTGCACCACCGGCGATGCCGGCGATCAGCGTCACGGGGATGTGCAGCCAGATCGGCAGGTCGAGCGAGAACGTCAGGAGCGCTGCGACAGCGACGCCGATGAGCATCTGTCCGCGGGCACCGATGTTGAACAGGCCGACGCGGAACGCCAGCGCGACGCCGAGACCGGCGGCGATCAGCGGTGCTGCGAAGCCGAGAGTGTTGGTCAGCGGACGGATCTGTGCCGCGAAGTCGGCGCCGCGGGCGTTGAAGATCGCGCCGCGGAACAGCGCCTCATAGCCGTTGTAGACCGCATTCCATGCCGCTGCGAGCGTGTCGGTGGGGCGGGAGAAGAAGTACCCGGATGCCGTCTGCACGTCTTCGTTCGTGAAGGCGATGAGGATGCCGCCGACGATCAGCGCCAGCACGATCGCCAGGATCGTGGTGACGGCGTTCCCCCGGAGGATCTCCTTGAGGATCACGTTCCCGCGCGGGGGCGGGGGCACATCGGACGGGTCACGGGGAACCGTCCCGGTGGCGGTGCCGAGTTGCTCGGGCGGGATGCCCTTCGTCACATCTCCTGCGCCGGGTGTCGCTCCGCTCACGCGGCCACCTCTCCTTCGGCCGCTCCGGCCATCATGAGTCCGAGCGTCTCCCGAGGCGTGTCGCCGGGGACGATGCCGACGATCGTGCCGCGGTACATGACCGCGATCCGATCGGCGAGAGCTGCGACCTCATCGAGCTCTGTGGAGACGACGATCACGGGGATGCCCGAGTCGCGCGTCTCGATGATCCGCTTGTGGATGAACTCGATCGAACCGACGTCGACGCCGCGCGTCGGCTGGGCAGCGACCAGCAGCCGCAGGTCACGGCTCATCTCTCGCGCGATCACCACCTTCTGCTGGTTTCCGCCGGACAGCGTGCCTGCGGGGGTGTCCGGGCCCTGGGTTCGGATGTCGTACTCGCGGATGCGCTCACGCGCGAAGTCGTCGAGCGCTGAACGACGCAGCGTGCCGGCACGGCTGAACGCCGGATCGTCGGAGCGGTCGAGGATCAGGTTCTCCGCCACCGAGAAACCGGCGACGATGCCGTCTTCCGTGCGGTCCTCCGGCACGAAGCCGACTCCCGCGTCGAGGATCGCGCGGACGCTCTTGCCGACGAGCTCGTTGCCGTCGAGCCTGATGCTGCCCTCGACGCGAGCGGCGAGTCCGACGATGGCCTCCACCAGTTCGGTCTGGCCGTTGCCCTGCACACCCGCGATCGCGAGGACCTCGCCGGGCCGCACTGCGAAGTCGACACCGTCGACGACGATCGCCCCCGCTGCGGTCAGCACGCGGAGACCGGCGACCTCGAACCCGCCGTCGCCGAGGCGGGGCGCTTCCTTGTGGACGGTGAGCTCGACGGCCCGGCCGACCATGAGCGATGCCAGCTCGGCGTTCGTCGCGGTCGGTGATGCTTCGCCGACGACGCGGCCGAGACGCACGATGGTGATCTTGTCGGCGACCTCACGCACCTCGCGGAGCTTGTGCGTGATGAACACGATCGCGGTGCCCTCGTCGCGGAGCTGGCGCATGATGCCCATCAGCTCGTCGGTCTCCTGCGGGGTGAGCACGGCGGTCGGCTCATCGAACACGAGCACCTTCGCATCGCGCGAGAGCGCCTTGATGATCTCGACGCGCTGCTGCACACCGACCGGAAGGTCGCCGACGAGTGCATCGGGATCGATGTCGAAGCCGAACCGGGCTGCCACCGACCGCACGTGCTCTCGCGCTTTCGCGATATCGAGCGTGCCGAGGGCCTTGGTCTGCTCGTGCCCGAGCATCACGTTCTCCGCCACCGTGAACACCGGGACGAGCATGAAGTGCTGATGGACCATGCCGATCCCCGCAGCCATCGCGTCGCCGGGACCACGGAAGCGCTGCACCTCGTCATCGAGGAGGATCTCTCCCTCATCGGCCTGGTAGAGGCCGTAGAGGACGTTCATGAGGGTGGACTTGCCAGCGCCGTTCTCACCGAGCAGCGCGTGGATCTCACCCGGTTGGACCACCAGATCGATGTGGTCGTTGGCAACGAGGGTGCCGAAGCGTTTGGTGATGCCGCGAAGTTCGAGCTTCATGTCTGCACCTTATCCAGAAGAGTCATCGTGGTGGATCTCCATCCGTCCACGACACGGGGCGAGTGGCATCCTGCTCACCACTCGCCCCGCGCGGGAACTGCGACGGAATTACTTGGAGGTCGGGGAGTTCGGGGACTCCACCTTGATGTCGCCCGAGATGATCTGCTCCTGCAGGGTCTTGAGCTCATCGGTCAGGCCGGCCGGGAGCTTCGACTCGAAGTCGCCGAAGCCGGAGAGCTTGACACCCTCGTTCTCGAGCGTGCCCACGTACGGAGCCGGGTCGAACTCGCCCTTGGCAGCGGCCAGGGTGGCGTCCTTCACGGCCACGTCGATCGCCTTCATGATCGAGACCAGCGTGATGCCTGCGACGCTCGGGTCGGCGACGGCGAGGTCGCTGTCGACACCGAGCATCAGGGTGTCCTTGCCACTGTCGGCGATCGCCGCAGCCGCGCTCTGGTAGACGGGGCCGCCGACCGGGAGGATGACGTCGACGCCCTGGTCGAGCACACCCTGCGCGGTCTGCTTCGCCGTGTCGTTCGCGTCGAAGCCGCCGGTGAAGGAGCCCTCCTGCGTGGTGACGTCCCAGCCGAAGACCTCGACCGCAGCCGACTTGTCCTCGTTGTACTTCTCGACGCCGAGCTGGTAGCCGTCCATGAACACGGCGACGGACGGGATCTTCATGCCGCCGAAGGTGCCGACCTTGTTGACGCCGGACTCAGCGGACCAGGCAGCGGCCGCGTAGCCGCCGAGGTACGCCGCCTGCGCGGTGTCGAAGACGAGGGGCTTGATGTTCGGCGCGTCGACGTTGCCGTCGAAGTCGTTGTCAGCCCAGTCGTCGATGATCGCGTAGTTGAGCTTCGGGTTCGCGAGCGCGGACTCGACGGTCGCCGCGGACAGCTTGAAGCCGACCGAGATGATGAGCGAGCACCCCTCGGAGACGGCGGTCTCGAGGTTCGGAGCGTAGTCGTTGTCGTTCGCCGACTCGAACTCGAGCGGCTTCACGCCGAGTTCCTTCGCAGCGGCGTCCATGCCCTCCTTGGCCGACTGGTTGAACGACTTGTCGTTCCATCCGCCGGCGTCGGAGACGAGGCAGGGCAGGAAGTCGGAGTCAGCCGGCTTCTCAGAGCCCGATCCGCTGTCGGTCGGCGCCTGGCCGCAGCCGGCGAGTGCGAAGATGACGCCGGCGGCGACGGTCGCGCCCAGCAGCTTCTTGGTGGTGGAGATGGTCAACGGGTGCCTCCCTCGACGAACCGCGGCCCTCGCGGATCGATCAAAGTTACCCAGTGTTTCGTCGATTTCGCGCGCCGCCGGCCCCTGTGCCAGTGAATGGTTATGAACCTGGAATCAAGCGACCGATGAGCGGAGGTCGTTGCTCATCAGAGCACGTCCCCTCGGCCGGTGAGCTTGAGCGATTCGACGACGCCCTTCACACGCTGCGCGTGCTCGACCGTGGTGACCAGGAGCGCGTCGGGCGTATCGACGACCACGATGTCCTGCACGCCGACCAGGCTGATGACGCGTGAGGTCTGGCTGACCAGGATGCCGCTCGCGCCGTCCGTCAGGACGCGTGCCTTCGGGCCGAGCACGGCGAGGTCGTTCTTGCGTCCGTGGGTGATCAGCTTGGTCAGCGACGCGAAGTCGCCGACATCGTCCCAGTCGAAGTGTCCAGGCACGACGGCGAGTCGTCCCCGGCGGGCCGCCGGCTCGGCGACGGCGTAGTCGATCGCGATCTTCTTCAGACCGGGCCAGATCCGATCGACGGCAGGGCCGCGCGTCTCGCGGTCGTCCCACGCCTCGGCGAGTTCGAGGAGACCTGCGTGGAGTTCCGGCTCGTTCGCCTCCAGCTCCTCGAGCAGCACGCTCGCCTTCGAGATGAACATGCCGGCGTTCCAGAGATAGTCGCGATCGGCGAGATAGGCCTTCGCCGTCTCGAGGTCGGGCTTCTCCACGAAGGTCTCGACCAGCGCGGCCTCGCGGGCGCGCTCGACGACGAGTTCCGCACCCTTCTTGATGTAGCCGAACCCGACGGCTGGCTCGGTCGGCGTGATGCCGATCGTGCAGATGTACCCGTCGCGCGCGACCTCGACCGCGTCCCGCACCGTGAACTCGAACACGCGCGTATTGCGGATGACGTGGTCTGCGCTGAACGAACCGATGATCACCTCGGGGTTCCTGCGATGCAGGATCGCGGCGGCGAGGCCGATCGCGGCCGCCGACTCGCGCGGCTCCGACTCGAGGAAGACGTTGAGGTCGGCGATGCCGGGAAGCTCGGCTTCGACGGCTGCGCGGTGGGCTCGACCGGTGACCACTGCGATGCGCTCGGGCCCGGCGAGCGGCTCCAGCCGATCCCAGGTGTCGCGGAGCAGCGAGTGCCCCGATCCGGTCAGGTCGTGCAGGAACTTGGGGGCGTCGGCGCGGGACAGCGGCCAGAGCCTGCTCCCGATGCCGCCGGCCGGGATCACCGCGTAGAAGTCCTTGATGGGTTCGGTCACCTCGCCAGCGTACCCGGGCCGCTCTCCGGCATCCGGCTCCGGTAAGGGTCGCCTTCGTCGCTCCCAGTCATCTGACAGGAATAGGATGGACAACGATCGGGCATGCCTGACTTTCGACAGGATCACTCTTGGACGAGCGCAGCGCACGCGACCGACGCTCATCGATCCAGGGAGGACGACCGTGTCCACAAGCGCTCGCTTGACACCGTCGATTTCGGAAACCACGTCCAAGACCCCCCGCGGCACCCTCTATCGGGGTCGCGAAGGCATGTGGTCGTGGGTGCTTCATCGCATCACCGGAGTCGCCATCTTCTTCTTCCTGCTGGTGCATGTGCTCGACACTGCGCTGATCAGGGTCTCCCCCGAGGCGTACAACGCCGTCATCGGCACGTACAAGAACCCGGTCATGGCGCTCGGCGAGGTCGTCCTCGTCGCCGCGATCGTGTTCCATGCCATGAACGGCCTGCGCATCATCACGGTCGACTTCTGGTCCAAGGGCGCGAAGTACCAGCGCCAGCTGTTCTGGGGCGTCATCGGGGTATGGGCCATCATCATGGCCGGCTTCGTGCCCCGCCACCTGATCCTCGCGTTCGCCGGCTTCGGAGGAGGACACTGATGACCGCGCAGACCGCCATCGCGCCCGCCCGCCGCCAGCGCGGCTTCAACCTCGAGAAGTGGGGCTGGGTCTTCATGCGCGCTTCGGGCATCGTGCTCGTCGTGCTGATCTTCGGCCACCTCTTCATCAACCTGATGGTCGGCGAGGGCATCCACGCCCTCGACTTCGCGTTCATCGCCGGCAAGTTCGCCACGCCGTTCTGGCAGTGGTGGGACGTCCTGATGCTGTGGCTCGCACTGATCCACGGCGCCAACGGCATGCGCACCATCGTCAACGACTACGTCACGAACGAGAAGGCCCGCACGGCACTGGTCTGGGCGCTCGGCCTCTCGGCCGGTCTGCTGATCCTGCTCGGCACGCTCGTCGTGTTCACGTTCGACCCGTGCTTGGGCGTCACAGAGGACAGCGTCCTCTGGAGCGAATGCGCTGCGCTGGTCGGGAACTGAGAAGAAGGTTAAAGAACAAGTGACTACCGAGACGCAGGATTCCGTCGTCCGTGACGGCGTGCACTACCACCAGTTCGACATCGTGATCGTGGGCGCCGGAGGCGCCGGAATGCGCGCGGCGATCGAAGCAGGTCCCGGCGCGAAGACCGCGGTGATCTCCAAGCTGTACCCGACGCGTTCCCACACGGGTGCGGCGCAGGGCGGCATGGCGGCTGCGCTCGCGAACGTCGAGGAGGACTCCTGGGAGTGGCACACCTTCGACACGGTCAAGGGCGGCGACTACCTCGTCGACCAGGATGCGGCGGAGATCCTCGCGAAGGAGGCGATCGACGCAGTCATCGACCTCGAGAACATGGGGCTTCCGTTCAACCGCACGCCGGAAGGCAAGATCGACCAGCGTCGATTCGGCGGTCACACGGCTGAGCACGGCAAGACGCCGGTGCGTCGCGCCTGCTACGCGGCCGACCGCACGGGTCACATGATCCTCCAGACGCTGTTCCAGAACTGCGTGCGCCTCGGCATCAACTTCTTCAACGAGTTCTACGTGCTCGATCTGCTGACGGTGAAGGATGCCGACGGCAAGACGCAGGTCTCCGGGGTCGTCGCCTACGACCTGGCGACCGGCGAGCTGCACGTCTTCCAGGCCAAGGCCGTGATCTTCGCGACCGGCGGCTTCGGCAAGATCTTCAAGACGACCTCCAACGCGCACACCCTCACGGGCGATGGCGTCGGCATCGTCTGGCGCAAGGGCCTCCCCCTCGAGGACCTCGAGTTCTTCCAGTTCCACCCCACAGGACTCGCCGGCCTCGGCATCCTCCTCACGGAAGGCGCGCGAGGCGAGGGCGCGATCCTGCGGAACGCCTCGGGTGAGCGCTTCATGGAGCGCTACGCCCCCACGATCAAGGACCTCGCACCGCGTGACATCGTCGCGCGCTGCATGGTGCAGGAGGTCGCGGAAGGCCGCGGCGCCGGTCCGCACAAGGACTACGTGCTGCTCGACTGCACACACCTGGGTGCAGAGGTGCTCGAGACCAAGCTCCCGGACATCACGGAGTTCGCCCGCACGTATCTCGGCGTCGACCCGGTCGTCGAGCCGGTGCCGGTGATGCCGACCGCGCACTACGCGATGGGCGGCATTCCCACGAACAACGACGCCGAGGTGCTGGCCGACAACGACACCGTCGTGCCCGGCCTGTACGCCGCCGGCGAGTGCGCCTGCGTCTCGGTGCACGGCGCCAACCGCCTCGGCACCAACTCGCTGCTCGACATCAACGTGTTCGGCAAGCGCGCAGGTCGCAAGGCCGTCGAGTACGTGAAGACGGCCGAGTTCGTGCCGCTGCCCGAGAACCCCGCCGGATTCGTGTCGGGGATGATCGAGGACCTGCGCAACAACCAGGGCACCGAGCGCATCGCCGTGCTCCGCAAGGAGCTGCAGGACGAGATGGACAAGGGCGCGCAGGTGTTCCGCACGCACGAGTCGCTCGAGCACGTGCTCGGCGTCATCAAGGAACTGCGCGACCGTTACATGAACGTCCACGTCGACGACAAGGGCAAGCGGTTCAACACCGACCTGCTCGAGGCCGTCGAGCTGGGCTTCCTGCTCGACATCGCCGAGGTCGTGGTCTACGCGGCGCAGAACCGTCAGGAGAGCCGCGGCGGCCACATGCGCGACGACTTCCCGACGCGTGACGACGAGAAGTACATGAAGCACACGATGGCGTACCTGACCGGCGACCCGCATTCGTCGACGCCGAGCGATCACATCAAGCTCGACTGGAAGCCCGTCGTGTTCACCAAGAACGACAAGGGTGAGTTCAACTACCCGCCGATGGAGAGGAAGTACTGAGCATGTCGACCGCCATCGCCGAAGCTCCAGCAGACACGACCGAAGAGGCTCCGATCCAGTCCTTCATCGTGACCTTCAACATCCGTCGCTTCGATCCCGAGGTCGACGCCGAGCCGCACTGGGTCGACTACGACGTGGAGCTCTACTCCACCGACCGCGTGCTCGATGCCCTGCACAAGATCAAGTGGGAGGTCGACGGCTCGCTGACCTTCCGTCGATCATGCGCCCACGGCATCTGCGGCTCCGACGCCATGCGCATCAACGGCCGCAACCGACTCGCCTGCAAGACGCTGATCAAGGATCTCGACATCTCGAAGCCGATCTACGTCGAGGCGATCAAGGGTCTGCCGCTCGAGAAGGACCTCGTCGTCGACATGGAGCCGTTCTTCGCGTCCTACCGCGAGGTGCAGCCGTTCCTGGTCGCCAGCTCCGTGCCGGAGAAGGGCAAGGAGCGGGTGCAGACCATCGCCGACCGCGAGATCTTCGACGACACCACGAAGTGCATCCTGTGCGCCGCGTGCACCTCGTCGTGCCCCGTGTTCTGGACCGACGGGCAGTACTTCGGCCCGGCGGCGATCGTGAACGCGCACCGCTTCATCTTCGATTCGCGCGACGACAACGCCGCGGTCCGCCTCGACATCCTCAACGACAAGGAAGGCGTCTGGCGCTGCCGCACGACCTTCAACTGCTCCGAGGCCTGCCCCCGTGGCATCGAGGTCACGAAGGCGATCGCCGAGGTCAAGCAGGCGGTCCTGCGCGGCCGTCCCTGACGGTCGCATCACGCACGCATCCGAGAACGGGCGGTCCCTGATGGGACCGCCCGTTCTCGCATCCCCAGCAGTGGTCGCCGCTGCCGCCTTCGCCGCTTGGATAGGGTGGAGAGGTGTCTGAACCCGCTGGAAACGCGACCGATCCCGGTCGCCTGGATGCGGCTGTCGAACGTGCGACGGCGCTGACCCAGCGAACGCTCGGGCTGTTCCCGGTGCGGGTCTGGCGGCATTTCCTGCAGCACAACGGATTCCTCCTCGCTGCAGGCGTGAGCTATCAGGCGCTCTTCGCGATCTTCGCGGCGATCTACCTCACCTTCGCGATCGCCGGCCTCTGGCTCGGCGGCAGCGAGGAGGCCGTCGATGGCCTCATCGTGATGATCAACAGCTACATCCCGAACCTGATCGTCGCCGACGGCGGTCTCGTGACGCCCGCGCAGGTGCAGGACATCGCTGCGAACACGACCGGCGTCCTGAGCGTCACCGGCCTGATCGCACTCGGCACCGTCATCTGGACCGCGATCGGCTGGGTCACGTTCTCGCGCCGGGCGACCAGGGACATCTTCGGCCTCCCACCGGACCGGCGCAGCTACCTGCTGCTGAAGGCACGCGATCTGCTGGCGGCCGCGATCTTCGGCGCCGCCCTGGTCGCCGGTTCGATCCTCAGCTCCGCCAGCGCGGCAGTGCTGAGCTGGCTGCTGAGCCTGTTGGGCTGGGACTCCGGCTCCGGTGGCGTCAACATCGGCATCCGCATCGGCACTGTCCTGGTCTCGTTCGCCCTGATGTCCGCAGCCTTGGCAGCCATGGTCCGCTTCCTCACCGGAACGTCGCTGCACTGGGGCACGATCTGGCCGGGCGCGCTGCTCGGCGGCGGCGCGATGACGGTCCTCCAGTACGGCGCGGGCTTCCTCCTGAGCTACACGCCCTCGAATCCGCTGCTCGCCACGTTCGCGATCTTCATCGGACTCCTGCTGTGGTTCCGCGTCAACGGGGTCGTGATGCTGGTGGCATCGTCGTGGATCGCGGTCGCCGCCCTCGACCGTGATCTCCCCTTGGAGCAGCAGACGGAGGCCCAGCGCCGTGAGGCCGAGTATCAGACGCTGCTGAGGGCGGCGCGCATCAGGGTGCGGGACGCGCACGCCGCGCGCGAGCGCGCACCGTGGTACCGCGCGTTGGCGGCGCGGGCCGCCGTCCGGGAGGCCGAGCAGGAGCTCGCGCATCTTCAGGCATCGCCGCCCCCTGCAGTGCAGACGACCCCACTCGCCCAACGGCTGCTGTCCGAGCTGAACCGATCGGGCCGGGATGTCGGCGGGTCTCGTTAGGCTGGAATCATGCCTCATCTTCGTATCGCCTCGGTCAATGTCAACGGGATCAGGGCGGCAGCCCGCAACGGGATGAGCGGCTGGCTCGACACCGCCGACATCGACATCCTGACGCTGCAGGAGGTCCGCGGGCAGGACGAGCATCTCGAAGCAGCGCTCCCCGGCTGGAACATCGTCCACGACGAGGCGACCGCCAAGGGGCGAGCCGGCGTCGCGATCGCGAGCCGCACTCCTGCGCTGGCTGCACGGACCGAGCTCGGTCCGGAGGACTTCGACTCCAAGGGGCGCTGGATCGAGGCCGACTTCCTGCTGGGCGACCGTCCGCTGACCGTGGTGAGCGCGTACGTGCACTCCGGCGAAGCCGACACCCCGAAACAGGACGAGAAGTGGAAGTTCCTCGATGCGTTCGGGCCCAGGCTCAGCGAGCTCGGTGCCGATGATGCGCTCGCACTGGTGACCGGCGACCTCAACGTCGGGCACCGTGAGCTCGACATCAAGAACTGGCGGGGCAACCGGAAGAAGGCCGGCTTCCTGCCGCGGGAACGCGCCTACTTCGATCGTTTCCTCGGCGACGCCGGCGCCCAGGTGACGGGCGTCGACGGAACGGTCGGCACAGGTCTCGGCTGGGTCGACATCGGCCGGCGCAGCCATGGCGAGGTCGAGGGCCCGTACACGTGGTGGTCCATGCGGGGCCAGGCGTTCGACAACGACTCCGGGTGGCGCATCGACTATCACCTGGCGACGCCGGCGCTCGCAGACCGCGCGCACGGGTACCACGTGGCACGTGCAGCCGCGTACGACCAGCGCTGGAGCGATCACGCGCCGGTGGTCGTCGACTACACCTACTGAGGGGCTCCCCCGCGTCGGTCTGCGTAGCGGTACCAGCCGCGATACTCGAGCACCGAGCCGAAGAGCGGGTTGTGCGCGCGCATCGAGATGGTTCGGCGACGATGGTCGTCGTCCCACCCGTCCTCGAGCGTGACGTCGACGCCGAAGACGCCCGTGAGCGGGATGCGCATTCGGCCGACCAGCAACGCGGCGTTCCCTGACCGCATCCGCAGGGCACCGTAGTCGGTCACCGAGCAGTGCATCATGACCTCGACCCGTTGGCGTGCCCCGAGGAGCGTGCGCACGACACCGGGCTCTGACGTCTCGATCATGCGGTCGAGGAGCGACTGCGTGGAACCGGGGAACACGAGTTCGCGCACGCTGTCGCGCATCTCGACGCCGTCGGCACCGCGGACCGAGCGGTCGGTGAGGACGAACGGCACGTCGCGCCCGAAGCGCGTGAGGAGGATGCCCGGTCCCAGGAACGGTCGGAGCAGCATGGCGAGGATTCCGAATCGACTTCCCGCTGTCGTGAAGAGCCCGTGCGCCTGGGCATCCGACGCATCGATGGCCCGCATCTGCGCGAGGACAGCGGGATGCAGCTGTGACGCCTCCGCGCCCAGCACCGTCAGGAAGATCTGCCCTCTCGCGATCATCCGCCGGAGCCCCGCGGAGCAGCCTCCGTGACAGGTCGGTACCAGCCGTGATACTCGAGGATCGTGCCGAGCAGCGGATTCCGCGCACGCAACGTGATGGTCCGACGCTGATTGTCGGCATCCCACCCGTCCTCGACCACGACGCGGATACGCAGGATGCCGCGGAGCGCGAGGCGGAGTGAGCCGACCCGCACCGAGACCGCGACCGTGCGCATACGCAACGCGCCCGTCGCTGTGACCGTGCACTCCTCGAGCAGCTGCACCCGGCCGCGGTCACCGAGCGCGTTGTGCACGATCCCGGGGCGCCCGGTCGCCGTGAGCCGGTCGCTGATGCGCTGCGTCCCGCCGGCGAAGCGGAACTCCCTGGTCGCGTCGAGCGTGGCGCGTCCGGATGGGGCTCGCCCCGATCGCTGCGTGATCGAGAACGGCACATCGCGCTCGAAGCGCGTCACGAGCATGCCCGGACCGACGAACGGGATGGCGAGGGCCGTCATGATGCCGAATCGACTGCCTGCTCGCGCGAACCTGCCCTCGGCATGCACCGTCGTGGACGCAGCGCGCATCTGCGCCAGGATCTCTGGGTGCAGGTCGCGGGCGCTCTCCCCCAGCGCGTCGAGGAACACGGCTCCCTGGGCGGTCATTCGCGCAGCTCCTCGCGATAGGGCTTCACGGTCTGCGGCGTCGGCCCAGCGGGATACTCGCAGGCGAACTCGCCACGGTAGCCGAACAGGAAGCCGAGCAGGTCATTGTGCACCTCGAGGTCGATCACGAAACGCTGCCGCTCGTCGTCGAAGCGTTCCGTGAGGCTCGCGCGCCCGCTGAACAGCATCGGGAATCGGAAGGCGACCGGGCCCTCATAGAACCGTTGCGCACCGGATCGGAGGCGGAGCCCACCGTCGTCGGTCACCGTCAGATCGAGGTCGACGGCGAGGTGCTGGTGAGTGCCGAGGTAGTCGACGACCCGGCCGCGGGCAGCACTGTAGATCATGGTGGCATCGAACCGGCGCCGACGTCCCGGCGCGACGTCCATGGTGCGCACGAACGACACGGTCTCGCGGCCGAAGCCGTCGAGATACGCGTAGTTGTCGATCTGGAACGGGATGTCGCGACCGTGCTCGGGGAACATGATGTTGCGCAGGGTCCCGATGGCGAGGAACGGCAGCGTCCACCAGGGTCCGCGGCGCACCTCCGACATGACGCCGCGACCGATGCATCCGTATCCGGCGTCCACGCCCACGCCGAAGCGGCGCTGCAGCTGCGGATGCAGTCGCGCGAAGTCGTCACCGAGGGCGCGTCGGAAGACGCCGTCGACCGCCGTCACGACGCGATCACCGCGAGCGGTTCAGGAGCGCTCTGCATGATCGTCCGTCCGTCCGGTTCCAGGCGGTCGGCGACGGGAGCGAGGTGCAGCGCACGGTCGGATCCGCCGTGAGCGCGCTTCGCGCGGCGGGACGCAACCGTCATGCCGACAGCCTATGGCCTGCGCCGTCCGATCCGACGTCGCCCGGTCCTCGCACGCCATAGGATTGCAGGGTGACCAAGCCTCGCCTCTACTCCGGAATGCAGCCATCAGCCGACTCCCTCCAGATCGGCAACTACATCGGCGCGCTCCTGCAGTGGCGGGACCTGCAGACCTCGTACGACGCGTACTTCTCGGTCGTCGACCTGCACGCGCTCACCGTGTCGCAGGACCCGAAGGAGCTGCGCGAGAAGACCCGGCGCACGGCGGCGCAGTACATCGCGGCGGGCATCGAGCCGTCATTGTCGACGCTCTACGTGCAGTCGCACGTGCGCGCGCATGCCGAACTCGCCTGGATCCTCAGCACGATCACCGGCTTCGGCGAAGCGAACCGGATGACCCAGTTCAAGGACAAGTCGGCGCGCTACGGACAGGACGCGACGAGCGTCGGACTCTTCACGTACCCGGTGCTGATGGCCGCCGACATCCTGCTCTACCAGACCGATGTCGTGCCGGTCGGCGACGACCAGAAGCAGCACGTCGAGCTCACGCGGACGCTCGCTGAACGCTTCAACACCCGCTTCGGCGAGACGTTCACGGTGCCGGTGCCGGTCATCCAGAAGGAGACCGCGCGCATCTACGACCTGCAGAACCCCACATCGAAGATGTCGAAGTCGGCCGAGAGCGACGCCGGTGTGCTGTGGATGCTCGACGAGCCGGCCAAGTCGGCGAAGAAGATCATGCGTGCGGTGACCGACACCGAGGGCTCGGTGCGGTTCGATCGCGAGAACAAGCCCGGCGTCTCGAACCTGCTGACGATCTACGCGGCCCTGACCGGCCGCCAGGTCGCGTCGATCGAGGACGAGTACCTGGGTCGTGGGTACGGCGACTTCAAGAAGGGTCTGGCCGAGGTCGTCGTGGACGAGTTCGAACCGGTGCGGACGCGCGCCCTGGAGCTGCTCGACGACCCGGCCGAGCTCGACCGGATCCTTGCCGCGAACGCTGGACGAGCGGATGCCGTCGCCGACGCGACGCTCTCCGATGTCTACGACCGGGTGGGACTGCTCCGACGCGTCTGAGCGGTGCGGCCTAGGATGGTGCTCGTGACAGATCCGCAGCTGCCCCCGCCGTCCGGCGCCGTTCCGCCCGTTCCCCCTGCACCGCAGGGTGCGGTGCCACCGCCCCCGGCTGCACCCGCATTCCCGGCACCCGCGTATCCCTCCGCACCGGCATACCCGAGTGTGCCGGGCGCCCAGTACCAGGCGCCTCCCGGGGCGTACCAGGTGCCGGTCGGCGGCTATGCGGCGCCCGTCGGCGACTACTCCGCACCCGAGGCTACGTCGCGCCGCTCTCCGCTTCTCGGGATCCTGGCGCTCATCTTCTCGCTCGTCGCCGCAGTGGTCACGCCCATCGTGGTCGGCGTCGCGAGCTACGAGATCGGTCGGCGTATCCCCGAGGCGATGACCCGCGCAGAGGAGTTCTCGTCACTCGCCTTCCTGTCCCCGGCACGCGATCAGGTGCTCTGGGCCGAGCTGTCGTTCTGGACAGGCACGATCCTCGGGATCGCCGCCATCGTCATCGGCATCATGGCCATCGTCCGCAAGCAGGGCAGAGGTCAGGGAATCGCCGCGTTGATCGTCGCGGTCGTCGCGCCGATCATCTTCTCGGTGGTGGTCATCGCAGCACTGACCGCCGGTGGCGCTGCGGGAGCCGTCGGCCTCTCCAGCTGAGCGGCGCTGCGCGCTCGCGGTCAGCGCGGCGCGTGGTGCTTCTGCTGCGCGGCGAGCAGCCCGTCCGAGACGAGGAGTTCGACCGCATCGGCTGCGTCGTCGACGAGGATCGGCAGGTTCGCCCGCTCGTCCTTGCCGAACGGCGCGAGCACCCAGTCCGCGGCATCCTGACGGCCCGGCGGACGACCGATCCCGACGCGCACCCGCGGGAAGTCGGGCGTCGCGATGGCCCTGGCGACATCGCGCACGCCGTTGTGCCCGCCGTGCCCGCCACCGATCTTCAGCTTCACGGTGTCGAAGGGGATGTCGAGCTCGTCGTGCACCACGATGACCTGCTCCGGCGGAACGGAGTAGAAGCGCGCCAGCGCGGCGACCGGTGTGCCGGAGACGTTCATGAACGTGTTGGGCTTCGCCAGCACGAGCTTGTCGGCTCCTGGACGCAGCCACGTCTCCACGACGCGTGCACCGCCCTTGTGCTCGCGGAAGGTCTCGCCGCGGCGTGACGCGAGCTCATCGACGACCATCTGGCCGATGTTGTGCCTGGTCGCCTCGTATCGTGGGCCCGGATTGCCGAGGCCGACGACCAGCCAGGTGGACGTCATGTTCCTGATCCTCTCCCCGACCGGATCCGCGTGGGACACGGGTCAGGATACGACTGAGGGGACGCGATCTGCTCGCGCCCCCTCTGCCATGAAACTGTCGGAGATTACTCCGCAGCTGCCTCCTCGGCTGCTGCGTCGCCCGCGGCGCCCTCAGTGCCCTCAGTGCCCTCGGCTGCGTCGTCCTCACCGAGGTCCTGCTCGGCCGGAATCGCGATCGCGACGACGAGGACCTCGGCGTCGGTCAGCAGCGTCGAGCCCTTGGGCAGGGTGACGTCGGCAGCGGTGATCTGCGCGCCCTCTTCGAGGCCCTCGACCGAGACCTCGATGTTCTGCGGGATGTGGGTGGCCTCTGCCTCGATCGACAGGGTGTTCGCGTCCTGGTTGATGATCGTGCCGGGAGCCGGCTCGCCGGTGACGATGACGGGAACGTCGATCGTGACCTTCTCGCCCTTCTTCACGACGAGGAGGTCGATGTGCTCGATGATCTGGTGCACGGGGTCCTTCTGGACGTCCTTGACCAGAGCCAGCTGCGACGTGCCCTCGATGTCGAGTTCCAGCAGCGCGTTGGCGCGGCGCAGGATCAGCGAGACCTGGTGGCCCGGCAGTGCGACGTGCACCGGCTCGGTGCCGTGGCCGTAGATGACGGCGGGGATCTTGCCGGCGGCGCGCAGGCGACGGGCGAAGCCCTTGCCGAAGCTCGCGCGGAGCTCGGCGTGGACCTTGGTGTCTTCAGACATGAGGTTCTCCTTCGGGACACGCAGCGAAGGCGCCGCGCGGTGGTCTATGGATTCGTGATCTCGACGCAGACACGTGAGGAAAGCCACCGGGCTTGCTTCGCCGCGTCGATAACGGATGTTCGCGCACGCGCTGAAGCATCCCTCGCCGAGGTACAAGCTCAATGGTACCGGATGACCCGATAGGCTGGGAACACCGGCCATTTTCTGCAGATCACGGAGTCACACATGCTCGACGGCGCCTTCTTCTCACACGTCATCCTCTGGGTCATCGGCGTCATGACGGTCTGCGCTGCGGTGACCTCGTTCGCCGCGCTGTTCTCGCTCGGCCGCGGCGGCTACCGCAAGGACTGACCAGGGCGCCGGCCGGACGACCGGCCGCGCATCAGGCGATGCGCGCCCCCGCGGCCGCGCTGATGATCGAGGTCGCCGTCTCGACATCTGCCGACTCGTCCACGCTGATCCCGCGCTCGTCGGCTTCGAGCGGCTCCCACGTCTGCAGCTGCGACTCGACCAGCGACGCCGGCATGAAGTGATCGCCCCTCGAGCGGACGCGTGCCTCCAGTGCCGCACGACCGACCGAGAGCTCGGCGAAGAACGCATCGGGCGCCTCCGCACGGATCGCGTCGCGATAGGTGCGCCGGAGCGCCGAGCAGGCGATCACGATGTGGTCGGCATCGCCCAGCGCTGCGCCGACGACGGCGAGCCACGGCATCCGATCCGCATCGTCGAGCGGGATCCCTGCCGCCATCTTCTCGACGTTGGTGAGCGGATGCAGATCGTCGGCGTCGATGAATCTCGCGCCGATGCGTTCGGCGAGCGAACGTCCGACCGTGGACTTGCCCGAGCCGCTCGGCCCCATCACGACGATCCGCATTGTCACTCCCCCATCGCTTCGCTGGTCACACCAGCGGTGTGATCAGTTCCATTCTCGCAACCCGCACGGTGACGGTCTGACCGCGGCGCACCGGGGTCTGCGCTCGAGGCGCTCCCGTCATGATGACGTCGCCAGGGCCGAGCGGCGACCAGGCGGCGACGTACGCCAGGCATTCGCGGATCGACATCGGCAGTTCGCGGCTGCCCGTCGCGCACACCACGACGTCATCGACCAGGAGCTCGAGCTCGACGTCGTCGATGTCGGCATCCGTGTCGATCCACGGCCCGAGCGGCGTGTACCCGTCGCCCGACTTCGATTCGAAGTTGCGCGGATCCCACTCCCCCCGGTCGGGACTGGAGAGATCGTTCACCGCCGTGACACCGAGCACGAATTCGTGCGCGTTCTCGACCGTGAGTCCGATCGTGGAACGTGCGATCACGACCGCGATCTCGCCCTCGGCGACCGGGGTGCCGGCGTCGCGTCTGACCAGCACCTCGGCGCCGGTGCCGATGACGGTGCGAGGACTCTTCAGCCAGGCCTGCACCGGGGAGTGATGTGCCGGACCGTTCTGCGCGATGCCGACGACGACGAGGGGCTCGACGGGAGCGAGGATCGTGCCGTCGACCGGGGGCCCGGCGTCAGACGGTGTGCGTCCGTCGGCAGCCGCGAGGAACGGATCCTCGATGGGGACGAAGCCCGAGTCGTCGAGCCTGGCGAACTGCGGGCCGGCGGGTGTCTCGACCCGCACGATACGCATCAGCGCACCGCCGTCATGACCGGAGACAGCACCTGGGACCCGCTCATCGCCCCACCGCCGTGATCGACACGGTCGTGGCGAAGACATCGTCGCCGCCCTCGCCACGAGACACCTTGATGGCGTCGTCGACGCGGGTGAGGTCTCGGCGCAGGGTCTCGGGGGCCAGGAACGTGGATGCGGTGGTGATCAGCGCGAGCACCGCCATGTACGTCGCGAGCAGCACCCAGTTGCCGCCGGTGACGGCGATGAGGTACGCACCGAGCACACCGGCGAGGCCACCGGCGAGCACTGCGGAGATCTCGCGGGCCATCGCGACACCGAGGTAGCGGTGGCGGTTGCCAAACAGCTCGGGGAGCATGGCGCACTGCGGTCCGAGCATGCTGTTCACCGCGACGCCTATGCCGATCGCGATCACGCCGATCGCGATGGCGTGGTTGCCGAGCGACAGCAGCCACCAGGCGGGGAACGTGTAGATCAGCATGAAGACCGCGCCGAATCGGTACACGGTGCGACGTCCGAAGCGATCGGACAGGTGCCCGCTGATCGGCACCGAGAAGATCCCGATGAGCGAGCCGAGGGTCACACCCCACGTCAGCAGGCTCTTGTCGGCGGTGTCGCCGGCGACGGCCACGAAGAACGCGAGTCCCAGCGTGTTGAACATGTAGGAGCCGCCGTTCTCGGCCATCCGCAGGCCGATGCCCACGATGACGCCGGGCAGCCCGTGCGTGAAGATGTCGCGGATCGGCCGCTCGGCGATCTGCTCGTGCTTCTCGAGCTCGACGAAGGTCGGCGTCTCGCGCAGACGCATGCGGATGAAGAGGGCGAGCAGGATGAGCACGAACGATGCGAGGAACGGCACCCGCCAGCCCCAGCTCAGCAGCTGGTCCTCAGGGAGCAGCGTGATCAGGCTGAACACCACCGCGGCGAGCAGGGTGCCGGCCTGGATGCCGATGAACGGCAGCGCCGAGAAGAAGCCGCGGCGCTTGACCGGCGCATACTCCGCCATCAGCACGGTCGCACCGGCCTGC
This sequence comes from Microbacterium oxydans, assembly GCF_000956525.1. Classification (GTDB taxonomy): domain Bacteria; phylum Actinomycetota; class Actinomycetes; order Actinomycetales; family Microbacteriaceae; genus Microbacterium; species Microbacterium oxydans_A. The sequence continues at coordinate 342,841 of NZ_JYIW01000025.1, read as the reverse complement.
TCTGCACCGGCGCCGAAGCCCTGCAGCAGTCGCATGAGCACCAGCAGGACCGGCGCCCAGAGCCCGATCGCCTCGTAGGTGGGCAGCAGGCCGATCGCGGTCGATGCTCCGCCCATGAGCACGATGGTGGCGACGAGCACCCACTTGCGTCCGAGCTTGTCGCCGAGGACACCGAAGAACAGGCCGCCGAACGGTCGGGCCAGGAAGCCGACGCCGAAGGTCGCGAACGCCGCGACGGTCGCCATGGCGGGGTCGTCCTGGGGGAAGAACAGGACGTTGAAGATGAGGGCCGTCGAGAGCCCGTACAGGGCGAAGTCGAAGTATTCGAGTGCGCTGCCGATGCTGGAGGCGAACGTCGCCCTGCGCAGATTCGCCGCGTACTCGGGGTCGTCCGGCACTGCTCCGGCTGGGGTGCTGGTCTCGGTCACTGCCATCTCCTTCGATCGGCTTCGCCAACGGCGTGAAGACGACGTTATCAGCCCGTTGGATACAGTTCAACCCTTTGGACGGACACTGGGCGCACGAACGTCACGCTGGGGCGTCCGGCACCCGCGGAGCCTCCGCAGTTCAGCGTCGAGCTGCGGCGCTGAACGGGTTCGTGAGCACGGCAGCCGCCTCGCGCAGCGCACCGCCGACGCGCTCGATGCGCTCGTAGTCGGCCTCGCCGGCCCTGATCGCCACACCGAGGGCGAGCGGCGGATCGGACGGCGCCCAGGCGCTCAACGGCACGGCCACGCCGACGACGCCGCGCAGCGATTCCTCGGCGTCGATCGACCAGCCCCGCCGCCGGGCCGCCGCGAGGGCCTCCAGCAGCGCGCTCATCGTGGTGGTGCTGCGCTCGGTGAGCGCGGGGAACACGGCGTCCTCGCCGAGCAGCGCCGTGACCTCGGCATCCGTCATCGCCGACAGCAGCGCTCGCCCGGTCGCCGACAGCGGAGCAGGCAGGCGGGACCCGAGCGGCGTGCCGAGCCGCAGGGACTGCGAACCCTCGTGACGTGCGAGATAGAGCGCATCCGAACCGTCGAGCATGGCGACCTGCACCAGCTCGGTGTGCAGCACCGGTGACGCTTCGCAGACGCTGTAGAACTCGCGCACCTGATTGAACTGCGCGGCGAAGGCACCACCGAGTTCGGCCGTCCGGAGTCCGAGACGATACCCCTGCGACGTCCGCTCGACCATGCCGCCGCCCTCGAGGGCGAGACAGAGGTTCGCGGTCGACGACTTCGCCAGTCCGAGGTCACCCGCGAGCTCGGTGAGCGTTCGGGGCCCCCCCGCCTCGGCGAGGAGTCCGAGCAGACGGATGCTGCGCGTCACCGCAGGTGCGGGATCGCGTCCTTCACGACTGTCGTCGTCCATGCGCCGCCCTTTCTCGGGGTCAGTAGAACTCGACCGTATCGACGACCGCGCGCAGCGGCTCGCCATCGAGCAGGCGCGCCGCGTTCTCGGCGAAGCGGCGGGCGATCCGCTCCTCCTCGTTCGAGTTGAGCGCCGCGGTGTGCGGGCTGACCAGCACACGGGGGTGATCCCACAGCGGAGAGGTCCGGTCGAGCGGCTCCTGCTCGAAGACGTCCATCGCCGCGAACGAGATCCGCCCGTCGTCGAGGGCCGCCAGCAGGGCCTCCTCGTCGATGACGGTGCCGCGTCCGACGCTCGCGATGATCGCACCGGGCTTCACCGCGGCGAGCACATCGGCGTCGATCAGGTGATGCGTCTGTTCGGTGCCGGGAAGGGTGACCACGATCGCGTCGACGTCGGCGACGGCATCCACCAGCTGATCGAGCGGCACCAGCCGTTCGACGTGGTCGACGGGTTCACCGGAGCGCGTCGTGCCCCAGACCTTCGCGCCCAGCGCATCGAAGCGCCGAGCGCACTCCGCACCGATGCCGCCGAGTCCGACGACCAGCACGGTCATGTCGTCGACCTGACGCATCTCCCAGCGATCGGGCCAGGTGTGCGCGCGCTGGTCCGCGAGGAGGCGGGGCAGCCCCTTGGCGCCGGCCATGACGCCGAAGACCGCGAACTCCGCCAGCGGGCCGCCATGCACACCCGCGCTCGTGGTGAAGACGACACGATCCAGGGCCTCGCGGTCGAGTCCGGCGGCCTTCACGGTGCCGCCACCGCCGGCCGCCGTGGTCATCACCCAGCGGAGCCCGGGGTTCACCTCGACCGTGCGCGCGAGCGCCGAGGCCGTGACGTCGGGGATGCCGAACAGCGCGTCAGCCGAGTCGACGAGCGCCTCGAACGCCTGCTGCTGCTCGGGGGTGCGCGTGAAGTCGGGGTCGCCGGACCAGTCGGCCGGGCCGCGCATCGGCGGAAGCAGGGCGTGATCGCGGACGAGGTCGATCCGCGGCTCGAGCTCCTCGATCAGTCGGCAGAGGTCCTCCCGCAGCGGTACTGTGACGACGACGCGCAAGCGGTTCTCGGTTCCGGCCATGATGGTCCCTTCCTCGGGAAATCGTTGAGTGTCACTCTATCGTGGATCCATCCTGTTGAACCCTGTTCTCCAGGTTGGATCTTTGCTACCGTGACACCATGCATGCCTCAACCGCCACCGTCGGCGTCATCGGCCTCGGCGTCATGGGACGCCCCATGGCCGACCACCTTCTGGCCGCCCGCGGTCACCTCGTGATCCACGCGCGCCGACCCCAGCCTGAGCTCCTGGCAGCAGGGGCGAGCTGGGCGAAGACGCCACGTGAGCTCGCATCCAGCGTAGACGTGCTGCTGGCGATGCTCCCGGATCTCCCCCAGCTCGAAGAACTGCTCGACGGACCGGACGGCCTCCTCGCCGGATCCGGCGAGCTGCTGATCCTGATCGGCTCCACCTCCTCCGCCCCCGCGGTGCGTGCACTGGCCGAACGCCTGCACGCGCAGACCGACGGCCGGGTGCGCGTCGTGGACTGCCCGGTGTCCGGCGGCGAGGATGGTGCGGTCGCCGGCACGCTGTCGATCATGCTGGGCGGCTCTGACGACGATGCCGCCATCGCCGCCGAGATCCTCGCTCCCTGCGGCGCCCCTGTGCACCTCGGACCACTCGGCGCCGGCGAGGTCGCGAAGGCGTGCAACCAGCTCGTGGTGTCGGCGACGATCCTGGCACTCGGCGAGGCGACCGTGCTGGCCGAGCGATCCGGTCTCGACCTCGAGGCGCTCTGGTCGCTGCTCGGCGGCGGCTACGCCGGATCGCGCCTGCTCGACTCCCGCAGGGAGAAGCTCGTGTCGGGCGACGACTCCCCCAGCGGGATCGCGCAGTACATGGTGAAGGACCTCGGGTTCGCAGCCGACATCGCCGACGCGACCGGCACCGCCGCGATCCTGCTGCCCACGCTGCGCGCTGCCTTCGACGAGATCGTCGCCGATGGTCTCGGCGACCGCGACATCAGCGTCACCCGTCGCTTCGTCGCGAACCGTGACACAGCGGCATCCTGACCCCGCGCACAGCGATACCCTGAAACCACCACCTTCTTCACGATCGAGGAGCCATCTGTGCCCGAAGCATCAGCGAACATCGGAGTCGTCGGACTCGCCGTCATGGGGTCGAACCTCGCCCGCAACCTCGCCAGCCGCGAGGGGAACTCGGTGGCGATCTTCAACCGCAGCTACGAGAAGACGCAGACGCTTCTCGACACGCACCCCGAAGCGGAGTTCATCCCGGCCAAGACGTACCAGGAGTTCGCCGACAGCCTGCAGAAGCCGCGCACCGCGATCATCATGGTCAAGGCCGGCGGACCGACCGACGCAGTGATCGACTCGCTCGTCGAGGTGTTCGAGCCCGGCGACATCATCGTCGACGGCGGCAACGCGTACTTCCCCGACACGATCCGCCGCGAGAAGGCGGTCCGCGAGACCGGCATCAACTTCGTCGGCGCCGGCATCTCCGGTGGCGAGGAGGGCGCACTGCTCGGCCCGTCGATCATGCCGGGCGGCTCGGACGAGTCCTGGATCACGCTCGGCCCGATCCTGAAGTCCATCGCCGCGGTCGCCGAGGGCGAGCCGTGCGTCACGCACGTCGGCCACGACGGTGCCGGCCACTTCGTGAAGATGGTGCACAACGGCATCGAGTACGCCGACATGCAGCTGATCGCCGAGGCGTACGACCTGATCCGACGCGGAACCGGCAAGACCCCCGCCGAGATCGCGGAGATCTTCGCCGAGTGGAACCGCGGCGAGCTCGAGTCCTACCTGATCGAGATCACCGCAGAGGTGCTCCGCCAGGTCGACGCGTCCACCGGCGAGCCGCTCGTCGACGTGATCCTGGACCAGGCCGGCGCGAAGGGCACCGGCGCCTGGACCGTGCAGACCGCGCTCTCGCTCGGCGTCCCGGTCTCCGGCATCGCCGAGGCGACCTTCGCCCGTTCGCTGTCGTCGCACCCCGAGCAGCGCGCCGTGTCGCGCGACCTGCCCGGCCCCGAGGAGGAGTTCTCGGTCGAGGACACCGACGCGTTCATCGAGGATGTCCGTCTCGCGCTCTACGCGTCGAAGATCGTCGCGTACTCGCAGGGCTTCGACGAGATCCGCGCCGGCGCTGCCGAGTACGACTGGAACATCGACCTCGGTGCGATCTCGAAGATCTGGCGCGGTGGCTGCATCATCCGCGCCCAGTTCCTCAACCGCATCGCGGACGCCTACGCCGAGACCCCCGACCTGCCGGTGCTGCTCACTGCTCCGTACTTCACCGAGGCCATCACGCGCGCGCAGGCGCCGTGGCGTCGCGTCGTGATCGCGGCAGCCGAGGCCGGCATCCCCGCTCCCGCGTTCTCGTCGTCGCTGTCGTACTACGACGGCATCCGTGCCGACCGCCTGCCCGCCGCCCTCGTGCAGGGACAGCGCGACTTCTTCGGCGCCCACACCTACAAGCGCATCGACAAGGAAGGCACGTTCCACACCCTGTGGTCCGGCGACCGCACCGAGATCGAGGCCGAGGACACGCACTGACCTCGCGCTGACACCAGAGGGGCCCGGCAGATCCTGCCGGGCCCCTCTGCGTCTGCAGGATGCGCGCTCAGCGCGTGATGTCCTGCACCGTGCCCTTGGTCAACCGCAGGCGTCTCGTCGCGCGACGGGCCACCGCCGAGTCATGCGTCACCACGATCACGGTGATGCCCTCTGCGCACAGCGCCTCCAGCAGCGTCAGGATCTCGTCGCGCATGCTCTCGTCGAGGTTGCCGGTCGGCTCGTCCGCGAGCAGCACACGAGGGCGCTTCACGATCGCGCGTGCGATCGCCACGCGCTGCTGCTGGCCGCCGGAGAGCTCGGTCGGCAGATGGTCACCGCGGTCGGCGAGTCCCACATGCTCGAGCGCAGCGGCGACCCTGGTCCGGCGCTCGGTCCTCTCGAGCCGCATCGGCTCGAGAGCCATGTCGACGTTCTCCGCGGCCGTCAGGGTGGGGATCAGGTTGAACGCCTGGAAGACGAACCCGATCTCCTCCGCTCTGATCCGGGAGAGCTCGTTCGCCGAGGCGGAGGCCAGCTCGGCGCCGTCGAGACGGAGCGATCCCGTCGACGGCGAGTCCAGCGCCCCGAGCATCTGCAGGAGCGTGGACTTGCCGCCGCCGGTCGGGCCCTGAATCGTGACGAACTCGCCCGGCATGATCTCGAGGTCGACGCCGGTCAGCGCCTTCACGGTCCTGCCCTTCTGCGCGTAGGTGCGGGTGACGCCGACGGCCCGGTACAGCGGCGTCCGGTCAGGGTCCGGTTGTGCCGTCTGTGCGACATCGGTCATGGTCATGTCGTGCTCCTCCTGGTCGATTCCTCTGGTCGTGCCTGCGGCGCTCATGCGACGGACCGCAACGCTTCAGCGGGGCTGAGCCGCGCCGCGCGCCATCCGCCGAACGCTCCGGCGACGAGCCCGCCCAGCACGGCCAGGCCGACGGCCGCGACCAGCACCCACGGGGTGAACGGCGCCTGGAGCACGATGTCTGCCGCCTGCGTGGTCTGGAACATCGGGCCACCGCCGCCGGTCGGCCCGCCGCTCGTGCCACCGCCTGACGCGCCCTGGCCGGCCGTGGCAGCAGCGGCGGCGACGGTCGGACGCACGAGGTTGATCACGATGATCCCGGCGATGCCGAGCACGAGTCCGACCGCGCCGCCGAGCAACCCCTGCACCATGGACTCCCCCGCCACCTGCCGCACGACGCGACCGTTGGACCATCCGATGGCCTTCAATGTGCCGAACTCTCGTGTGCGACGCGAGACGCCCGACAGTGTCAGCAGCACCGAGAGGAGCACCGCGACGGCGAGCACGATGATCGAGAGCCAGGTGCCGAGGTTCGTGATGAGCGAGGTGGCGCTCGACAGGGACCCGGAGACGCTGGATGCGAGCTCCGCCTGAGACGTCACGGTGGCGTCGGGGAGCTCGTCGGCGAGCGCTGTCTGCACCGCGTCGATGGATGCGGCGGAATCCGCCTGCACGTACACCGTGGAGATGACGTCCTCCACACCGGCGAGCTGCTGCGCCGTGTCGAGCGGGAGGTACACGTTCGCGGCGGTGTCGGCCTCATCGGAGGTCGATGCGAGGATGCCGACCACCTCGACGTCCGACCCTGCGACGTCGATCGAATCGCCGACGGCGATCTCGTTCGTGGTGGCGTAGGTGCTGTCGACGAGCGCGACCAGGGCCCCGGAGTCGTCGGCGTCGAACGCGCGACCGTCGGTCACCGAGGTCGAGGCGAGCGGGCCGATCGCGGTCGTCGCCGGATCGATGCCGAGCACGCTGAACGAGTCGACGCCGAAGTCTCCGCCGCCGCCCTGTGCGCCCTCCGGTGGCGCCTGGCCCTCCCCTGGCGCTGCACCCTCGGTGCCGTCCTGCTGGCCGAAGCCGCCGCTCGGCAGTTCGCCCGAGAACGTCGAGTTGGTGAGGCTGAGCGCTCCCGATGCCGCCGAGACGCCATCGGTCGACGCGACCGTGTCGAGCACCGACGCATCGAGGGTGCCGCGCATGAAGTCCGTCATGAGCGTCGACTGGTCGAGCGTCGTGGTCTCGCCATCGGTCTCGCCGGCATCCGCGTCGAACTGGAAGCGCGGGCCGCCACCCTCGCCGGGCTCTGCCGCTGCACCGGTGACGGCGAGGTCGGTGCCGACCCCGTAGACGGACTCCAGCGCCTGCGCCTGGGCGTCGCGCACGCCGGCGGTGAGCGCGTTGACGATGATCACGAGCGCGATCGCGATCGCCAAGCCGATCGCGACGATCATCGTCTGTTTCCTGCGTCCGGCGAGCTCTCGCCGCAGATATGTCCCGAACATCTCTCTCCCTCTGTCGCGCACATCGCGAACAGGATCGACGGTAGGGAGCGTCCATATGGGAGATCGAGGGGCGCCTGATGAGCAGGCTATGGATGGGTGCGACGGCGGTCAGCGCCCCTCGAGCGCGGTGACGAAGTCACGTGCTCGTGCGTCGAGCGCCACGAGATCGCCGCCTGCGGTAGCGGCGTCGCCGACGAGCGGCCCGCCGACGCCGACGCCGAACGCGCCGGCGGCGAGGAAGTCCTGCACCGTGGCGACCGACACTCCCCCGACCGGGATGATCCGCGCATCGGGGAACGGGTCACGGACGGCGCGGATGAATCCGGGGCCGAGTGCGGATGCCGGGAACAGCTTCACGGCCGCACTGCCGAGGTCGAGCCCGCGTTGGATCTCGGTCGGCGAATAGACGCCTGGCAGCACACCGATCCCCTGCGCGATCGCATACTCGACGGATGCCGTGAGCGTCGGCGTCACCATGAACTGGGCACCCGCCGCCACCGCACGGTCGACGTCGGACTCGACGAGGACGGTGCCTGCGCCGATCAGCGCCTCCGGCGGGGCGTCCTGCACGACCTGGGCGATCGCGTGCTCCGCGTCGCGCAGGGTCAGCGTGATCTCGAGGGTGAGCACGCCGGCTGCGATCAAGGTGCGGGCGGCGGCGACCGTGGCGTCGACGTCGGTGCCGCGGATGATGGCGACGAGCCTGGTCTCGCCGAGTCGCTCGCGCAGCTGCGCGTTGTCCACCGTGGTCATCGTGCTGCTCCCGCCCATGCCGACGCCGGGGCACCGCCGACCTCCACCTCGACTCCGAGCAGAGCGCCGTCGGCCTCGCCCGGCTCTGCCAGTCCGATGCTCGCGGTCGTGATCACGAGCAGCCGATCGACGAGGGCGACCGCGGTCGGCCTCGTCGCGGGGAGCTCGATCGTCTCGAGCAGGGCACCGCTCGGCGAATAGCGACGGACCTCTCCGGCATCCCAGACCGCGACCCACAGCATGCCCTCCAGATCGATCGCCATGCCGTCCGGATTGCCGCCGTCGACTCGAGCGACCGTGCGCCGATTCGTGAGCGCTCCATCGGGCGCGACGTCGAACGCCTCGATGCTGCGGTGCGGCAGCGTGTCGATGTAGAAGAGCGTGGTGCCCGACCGGTCGAAGGCGAGGCCGTTCGAGACCGTGACGCCGTCGAGCCGCTGCGTGGGGATCCCGTCCGCGTCGATGCTCCAGAGTCCGCAGTGCGGTGCGCGCGGCATCGACTGGCTGCCGACCCAGAAGCGGCCGTGCGGGTCGGCGCCGCCGTCGTTCAGGTAGTGACCGGGAGCCGCGAAGTCACCGGTGACCGGGGCCACGAGGCCCTCGTCACTCACGTGCACCACGCCGCGATCGACAGCGACGAGCCAGCCGTCGGCAGGCCGGGCGAGGGGAACCGGTGCGCCGATCTGCGCGCCGACGACCACGGATGCGCCCGGCACGACCATTCCCTGCTCGATCCGGCCGCGGTGGAGCGAGCCGGTCGCCATGTCGATCCACGCGAGCCCGCCGTCCCGAGCATCCCAGCGCGGTGATTCCGCTTGGACGTAGCGGGTCTCGGAGATGATCTCCACGGACCTCGAGAGGGGTGAACGCGACATCGAAGCCAGCTTTCAGTGGTGGCGAATAACCGTTATATGGCAGACTATCTCACAATATGCATAACGTTTGCGAGAACGTCCGCACCGACGCGAAAGCAGGGAACCACTGATGGCTCCGACACTCCAGGGCCTGATGCCCATTCTGGCCACCCCCTTCGACGACAGCGGCGCCCTCGACCGGGCCGGGCTCCGCCGCCTGGTCGAGTTCGAGCTCGCCTCCGGCGTCGACGGCGTCGCCGTCTTCGGCATGGCGAGCGAAGGATTCGCCCTCACCACTGACGAGCGCCGGACGATCCTCGGCGATGTCGTCGAGATCGTCGACGGCCGCGTGCCGGTCATCGCCGGCGTCAACGGCACCTCCACCGCCACATCGATCGAGCAGTCCCTGCTCGCCGAGGAGGGCGGGGCGGATGCCCTGATGGTCCTCCCACCGTTCATGGTGAAGCCGCCGGCGGCATCCCTCGTCGAGTTCTACGGCGACGTCGCAGCCGCCACCTCGCTGTCGGTCATGGTGCAGGATGCTCCCGGCGTCACGGGCGTCGTGATGCCCCCGGCACTGATCGCGGAGATCGCCCGCCTCGACGGCGTCGACTCCGTGAAGGTCGAGGCACCGCCCACGGCTCCCAAGGTCGGCGCGGTCGTGAACGCGATCGATGATCCGACGTTCGCAGTGCTCGGCGGACAGAACGCACAGTTCTGCCTCGAGGAGTACGCGCGCGGCGCCGTCGGCACGATGCCGGCGTGCGAGTTCCCCGACCTCCTCGGTCCGGTGCTCGCGGACTTCGTCGCGGGGCGAGTCGACGAGGCCAGGGCCGGCTTCCGTCGTATGCTCCCTCTCGTGCTGATCGGGTTGCAGGGCGGCATCGCGTGGGCGGTGCACAAGGAGATCCTCGTCGCGCGCGGCATCATCGAGCATGCGACGGTTCGCTATCCCGCTGCTCGGCTGGATGCGGGCAGCCGCGCAGCCGTCGATCTCGTGATCACCGAGCTCGAGCTCCCTCCGCTGCCGTCAGCGGTGCGCGTGTGACCGCCCGCGGCGTTCTGCTGATCGGCGGCGGCTCCGACATCGGACTCGCGATCGCGCGCGCCTTCGCGGCGCGCGGTGACGCGGTCGTCGGGGTCGGTCTCGACACCTCGGACGACCCGGTCTTCACCGCATACCTGACCGCCGACTGCAGCCTGCCGGATGCCGCAGACGGCGCGGTCGCCGATGCGCTGCAGGCGCTCGGCCGGCTCGACGTCGTGATCCTCGCCGCGGCGCGCATGCCGATCGGACGGGCCGAGGAGACGAGCGATGCGGACTGGCGCGGCGCCATCGGCGCGACGCTCGACTCCGCGTTCTTCACGGCGCGTGCCGCTCTGCCGCATCTCTCCGCCGGGGCGGCGATCGTGGCGGTGACCTCGGTCAACGCCACCCTCGCCGCGCCGGCACTGCCCGCATACGCAGCCGCGAAGGCGGGGGTCGAGGGCCTGGTGCGCCAGCTCGCACTCGACAACGGGCCGCGCGGCATCCGCGTGAATGCGGTGCAGCCCGGCAGCATCTCCGCCGCCGACACCGGCGAGAGCGAGGGGTATCCCCTCGGACGCATCGGGCGCCCTGACGAGGTCGCCGCGGTGGTGGAGTTCCTCGCCTCCGACGCGGCATCCTTCGTCACCGGTGCATCGGTCCCGGTCGACGGCGGCCTGTCGATCTCCTCGCCAGCCGCGTGGCTCAAGCCGGCACTGCGAGACCGCTGGCTCTGACCTTCCCGTCGACGCAACGACGATCGCCGCGCCCCCTGAGGGGCGCGGCGATCGTCGTTCGGGGGCTCAGCTGTTCGAGTCGAGCAGCCCCTGGACTTCCTTCTTCAGCGCGTTGAGACCAGCCTGCACATCGACCTGACCGGCGAGGATCGTCGCGACGCCGGCACCGATCGCCGCATCGATCTGCGCCGTGACGGCCACACGATCCCACGCGGCACCCCTGGCGTGCTCCGAGACCTCGGTGCGGAACGCGACCTGGAACTTGTCGGCGGCGAGCGCCGGGATCTGGTCGGCGACGCTCTTGGCCGCAGGGGCGACCGCGGAGTTCTCGTAGAGCGCCGTCGCAGCCTTGACGTTCGTCGCAGCGTACGAGATGAACTCGCGGCTCGTGAGCTCACCCTCGCCGGCGCTCGCGAACAGACCGCTGCCCCAGGCGCGGTTGAAGGACTCCTTGCCCCCGGCGGTCGGGCGCGAGATCGCACCGATGTTGGCGATGATGTTCTGCGCGGCGCCGTTGGTCTTCACGAAGGTCGAGGCCAGCGGCGCATCGTCGTAGATCGCGGCGCGACCGCTCGCGAACAGGATGCGCGCGTCGCTGCGTGCGACGTTCGTCTGGGTGAGCCCGTCGTCCTGCAGCGACTTGTACCAGGTGATCGCCTTGACGCTCTCGGCGTCGCCGATCGTGCACGTGAGGTCGTCGGTGACGACATCGCTGCCGAAGCCCCACATCCAGTGCACCGCATCCTTGAGGTCGGGGTTCTTCGTGACCGCCGCGTACGGGATCAGCGACGAGTCCTGCTTCTTGATCTTCTCCAGGGCCGTCGCGAACTGCTCGACGCTCATGCCTGACTTGATGCCGACGCTCTTCGCGATCTCGCCGTTCGTGATCATGCCGATGCCGGCGGCCGTGAGCGGGAGCACGAGCAGCTTGCCGTCCATCGTGTACGAGTCGAGCACGCCCTGCGGGATGCCGAGGCCCTTGGCGAGGTCGGTGAGGTCGGCGAGCACGTTCATCGGCGTGAGCACCTGCCATCCGCCGGACTGCCCCACGCCGAGGAGCTTGCCGGAGCGCCCGGTGAGCGCCAGCTGCGTCGCTGCCTGGTCGTACGGGTAGATCACCGGGGCGACCTTGACGCCGGCGTCCTTCGAGAACCCGTCGAGGATCCCCTGCCAGGCTGCCTTCAGGGCTTCCTCGCCGAGCGAGTTGCCGTAGAAGTTGATGGTCTTGGCCTTGGTCGCGGCGTCGGCGGCAGCGCCGGCACCTGCGCCGGGGGCGGTCGGCGTGGCGCAGCCCGCGAGTGCGAGCAGGCCGAATGCGGCCAGTGCGCTGCCGCCGCCGAGGAAGGCCCGGCGACTCAGCTGCGAGTTCGAGAGGTTCATGGAGACTGCTCCTTCGTGATGTGGGGGACGTGCATTCGGGTGCGGCACCGCTACCCCTTGACGGCTCCGGCGGCGAGGCCGGAGACGAAGTAGCGCTGCAGGAGGATGAAGATGATGACCAGCGGCAGTGAGGTGATCAGGGATGCCGCCATGAGGGCGGGCCAATCGGCGGTGCCTTCGCGGATGAACGCCTGCGTCAGGCCTGCCGGCAGCGTCTGCTTGTCGGGGCCGGCGAGGGTCAGGGCGAACAGGAGGTCGCTCCAGCCCCGCATGAACGCGAACATCGCGCCGGTGATGAGTCCGGGGACGACGAGCGGGAACACGATGCGGAACATGGTTCCGGTGCGCGACAGGCCGTCGACCTTCGCGGCCTCCAGGATGTCGTCGGGCAATCCGTCGATGATGCCCTTCAACAGGAAGACCGTGAGCGGCAGCGTGAAGGTCGTGAACGAGATGATCAGCGCCGTGTAGGTGTACAGCAGTCCGGCCGAGCTCAGCATCAGGTAGAGCGAGATGAGCAGCAGCGCGCCCGGGATCAGCTGCCCGATCAGGAACATGAACATGATGGCGTTGCGTCCGCGATACCGGAACTTGGAAAGGGAGTACGCCATCAGCCCGCCGACCAGGACTGCGAGGATCGCGGTGCCGGTCGAGACGATCACGCTGTTCATGAGGTTCTTCAGCAGCGCGTCGTTCTGGAAGAACCCGATGAAGTTCTCGAACGTGGGGTCGGTCGGGAAGAACGGACGATCCAGCGCGAAGACGTCCTCCTTCTTCGTGAACGCCGTCGAGGTGAGCCAGTAGATCGGCAGCAGCCCGAAGAGGGCGAGCAGCACGAGCAGGACGCGTCCAGGGATGGACAGCGTGGGTCGGATGATCGATTCTCCGATGTCGCGACTGCGGCGCATCATTTCTCCAGCCGTCGGTTGAGGAGCAGGTATCCGCTCGAGATGATCGCGAGCAGCACGAGCCACAGGGCGCCCATCGCTGACGCCTTGCCGAGTTCGTAGCTGCCGAACGCGAGGTGGTAGAGACTGACGGCGAGGGTCGTCGTCGAGTTGCCCGGCCCACCACCGGTCATGACGAAGATGGTGTCGAAGTTGCCGAAGTTGTAGATGAACTCCAGCACGGCCACGAGGGTCACCGGTCCCGCGATGTGCGGCAGTGAGATGTAGCGGAAGCGCTGGGCGCGCGTTGCGCCGTCGATCGTCGCCGCTTCGATCTGCTCGCTGGGCAGTGTCTGGAGCACGGCGAGGGCGACCACCATGATCCACGGGAAGGAATGCCACGTCTTCGCGATCACGACGGCGGCCATGGCGCCGACCGGCTGACCCAGCATGCTGACCTCCGGCAGTCCGAAGGTCGCGAGGACGTGGTTGACCACGCCGTAGCTGTCGTTGAAGATCCAGGCCCAGAGGAAGGAGACCACGACACCCGGCAGCAGCCACGGCAGCATCAGCGCACCGCGGAGGATGTTGCGTCCGCGCATCCTCGCGTTCAGGAGCATCGCGAGCGCGACGCCGAGCACCAGCGGGAAGAGCGTCGACAGCGACGCGAACACCAGCGTGGTGCCGAGCCTGGCGACGAACTCGTCCCAGACGGCCGCATAGTTCTCGAAGCCGACGAAGGTGCGCTCTGGCCGCAGCAGGGACTGGTCGTAGAGGCTGGTGCCGATGCTCGACACGAGGGGGAAGATCGCGATCACGAGGAACAACAGGACCGCGGGAAGTGCGATCATGAAGCCGAAGGTGCGATCCTTCGCACCCAGCGTGGAACGACGCCCGGAGCGCGGCTCGACCTGCTCGCGGCTCGCAGGCCGCTCGAGGGTGGCTTGTGACATGGCATTCACTTTCCGAGTAGGGGCGACCCCGTGCGGGGTCCTGCACGTCGTCGTCGCAGTCGTCGACGGTGACGTGTCGTCAGTCAACCACATTGCGGATGCGAAATCCACAAAATGCATAAGACACCCACATTTGTGTTGCTCCGCATCATTTCTCTCATTAGGATGACTGGCAGCGGCGACGCGCCGCAGCGTCGCACGAGCGGCGGCACAGTGAGGAGCAGACGCGATGGCATCGGAATCCGTGGGCGGCACCCAGACGGTCGAACGGGCGATGTCGTTGCTCGCGTGCTTCACCGAGGAATCGGGTGAGCTCCGCGTCTCCGAGCTCTGCACCCTGACCGGCCTCGGCCAGTCCACCGTGTCGCGGATGATGTCCGCGCTCGACCGCATGAAGTTCGTCGTGCAGGACGGCCGCACCGGCCTCTACCGCCTCGGCCCTGCGGCCGTGTCGCTGGGAACCATCGCGATCAACGGCTCCCCGATCTTCCGCGCCTCGCGCCAGATCGCCCAGAACCTCGCGCGCAGGATCGAGATCGGTGTGAACGTCGCCGAGCTCAGCGGGTTCACCTTCACCTACCTCTGCAACTTCGAGGGGGCGCTGGCACCCAAGTCCTTCGCGATGGCCGGCCGCACCGGGCCGCTGCACGCCACGGGCCTCGGCAAGGCGCTGCTGTCCGGCATGCCCAGCGCGATGGTCGACGAGTACTTCGCCCAGACGCCGCAGCGGTTCACGCCGCACACGATCGTCGACCGCGATGCGATGCAGGTCGCCCTGGATGAGACGCGCAGCCGCGGCTACGCCACCGAGATCGAGGAACTCGCCTTCGGACGAGCGTGCATCGCGGCTCCGATCCACAACAGGGCCGGCGAGATCGTCGCCGGCCTCTCGGCCAGCGGCCCGCTCTCGGTGCTCGATCTGCATGAACCCCACCAGGAGCTCGCCCTGCAGCTGATCGAGGCGGCCGACGAGATCTCCGTCGCCCTCGGCTACAGCCCCTCCCGCACCGCGAATTCGTTCGCGGCCCTCTGAGCCCACCGCCGCGGCGCACGCGGCAGTCCGACCACACCGCCCCGGCACCGGCCGACGGCGTTCAGCCCAGCTCTGTCTTTGGAGACCCTTGTGAGAATCGCGCGCGTCCAGACCTTCCCGCTCTACCTCTCGAAAGAGGATGCGGACAACTCCTACGCCGGCGACACCGCCGTCGAGCATCGCGGCTACGTCATCCGACCGCCGTGGCGCAGCCTCTACTCCCCCGGCTACGAGACGCTGCTCGTCAAGATCGAGACCGAGGACGGTCTCGTCGGATGGGGCGAGGCACTGGCGCCCGTCGCCCCGGTCGTCGCCGCAGCGATCGTCGACAACCTGCTCACGCCGCTGATCATCGGCGAGGACCCGCGTTCGGTGCGGACGCTCTGGCACCGGATGACGGAGTCGATGCGCGAGCGAGGGCACCTCACCGGCCACCAGGCCGATGCCATGGCCGCCGTCGACATCGCCCTCTGGGACCTCTGGGGGCACGCGACCGGGCTGTCGGTCTCCGAGCTCGCCGGCGGACGCTTCACCGAGGTGCTGCCGACCTACGTGTCCGGCATCCGCGGTGTCGATGACGCCGAGCGCGCCGACAAGGCGGCTGAGCTGGTCGATGCCGGCGTGCGCCGCATCAAGCTGCACCTGGGCGTCGACATCCGCACCGATCTCGCGACCTACGACGCGATCCGTGCGGTGCATCCCGATCTCGATGTCGCCCTCGACGCGCACTGGACCTATCGGCTCGGCGAGGCGAAGGTGCTGGGCAAGGAGCTCGACGATCGACGGGCCTGGTTCTTCGAGGCGCCGCTCGCGCCCGAAGACGTCGAGGGCCACCGCGATCTCGCGGCGTCTCTCGCCACCCCGATCGCGATCGGCGAGGCGATGCGCAGCCGTTTCGAGTTCACCGACTGGCTCACACGTCGCGCTGTCGGCCTCACCCAGCCGGACATCGGACGCACGGGCATCACCGAAGGACTCGCGATCGCGGCCGTCGCCGACGCGTTCCACGCGCAGGTCGCCCCGCACCACTCCGCGGCGTTCGGCATCGCGATGGCAGCCGGCGTGCACGTCGCGGCGAGTGCGGCGTCGCTGCTCGCCTTCGAGTACCAGCCGTTCACCCTTCCGGTCGCCAACCGCCTGCTGACGACTCCGCTCGAGGTGCGTCCGGACGGCGGGTTCGTCGTGCCGACCGGCCCAGGACTCGGCGTCACGGTCGACGAGGCCGCCATCCAGGAGTACGTGCGCCACTGAGTCTCCTCCCCTCTCGACCACGAACGGGTGGGTGGGGCCGGATCCGTACCGGCCCCACCCACCCGTTCCCGTGTCGCGACGTCTGCTGTCGCAGCCGACGTCGTCGGCGCGTGCTCCTGCCTCAGTCGCCGACGCGGACGAACTGCGCGGCGCTCACGCGATGGATGCTGGTGTTGCGCACCTCGAGCCGCACAGTGCCGACGGCATTTGCGCCGTAGCGGTAGGTGCCGAGCGAGCGCCAGGCGGCCGCGCCCTCCGTCTGGTTCACGATGACCTCGCTGCTGCCGCCCTGGTGCTCGACGACGTATGCCGCGGCGGTGGTCGTGGTGGGGTTCGTCGGGTACCAGACCGACACCCGGTACAGTCCCGCCTGAGGCAGGTCGACGTTCCAGGTCACGGTGCTGCCGACCGACCCGGTGTCGCTGTAGCGGGTGCGCGTGCCGTTCCACCCGGACAGCCCGCTGGGGAACCACGTGCCGGTCTCCAGGTATCCGGGCCACGGCGACTGGGTGTGTGCGATGACGCCCTCATCGGCGACCCGCACCAGCACGCCGCGACGCAGCGTCTGATCGAGCCTGGCCTCGAAACGAGTCGATGATCCGGGCGCGACACCCGAGCCTGCCGTCACCGTCCAGGTGTGGGTGAGATCGGACCGCGGCGGCACGGTGACGGTCGCGCTCTGCTGCCCGACGCTCCATCCGGTGATGCCGTAGAGCGCGAGCGTGCCCTGCAACGGCGTCACACCGGTGTTGATGACCAGCGCCGTCAGCGTGGCGACGGCGCCGGGACCGCTGATGATCTCGGTGTCGGTCGTCAGCGACACAAGGCGTCGCCGATCGATGATCTCGATCGCAGCGGGCCGGAGCACGACGGGCGATGCCCCCTGGACCGTGAGCGAGCCCTTCACCTCGACCTCTCCGAGGGCCGCATTCGACGCGATGACGACCGCGGCCTCGACCCGAGCGGATGACTCGGCGGCGACCGAGACCGGGGGCACGGCGGCCTCCAGCGTCCAGCCGCTGGGCAGCGTCATGCTCACGGAACCGGTGATCGCAGCCGCGGTCGCGTTGCGCACCTCGATGATCAGCGGCACGCGATCGCCGGCCGTGCCGGTCGCCTGGGCGACGACGTCACCGGCGATGCCCGCATTCTGGCCGCTGATCCGCGCCGGCAGCCGCAGGGTGACCTCGGCCGTGGTCGCCCCGCCGGATGTGATCGCATAGCTGAACGTCTTGGCGAGGTCGTCGACCGGGATCGTCCATTCGTAGGGGTACCCCTTCGCCGGCGCCTGCTGCGCCGTCTGACTGCCGATGCGATAGCTCAGCGTCGCGGTCTGCTCGGTGTCGATCTGCACGTAGGCGTCGTAGCCCTCCCCGTCCGGCCGAACCAGCAGCATCCCGCGGGCGAGCCCGTACTCGGTCGACGGGGAGGTATCGACCTCTCGGAAGCTGTCGGCGCCGTGATCGACGATGTCGTCGGCCGGCAGCGCCGGCTTCGCCACGGTCACGCCGCGCACGACGAGGGCGAGCAGTCCGCGCCCCGGCACGCTCACCGTGATGCGCCCGTTGGTCGCCGTGCGAGTGGTGCGGCCGCCGTCGGCCGCGACCACCTCGACCGTGGGTGCCGCGGTGCGCGCCACCCCGGTCAGGTCGCTGGAGAGATCGACGGTCACCTGCTGCGCACCGGCGGCCGAGTTGGTGAGGCTGATGTACAGCGAGTCGTTGCCGGTGCCGCCGATCCAGTTGACCAGCGGGTTGTCGAGCGCGATCAACCCGGCCGGGAAGTACGGCCACACGCCGTCCTCGCCGAAGAAGGTGCCAGGGGCGTGGCCGTACGCGAAGAACTTGAAGTAGGCGAAATCCGCCTCGAACACATGCGGGAAGTCGATGCTGCCCGCGCTGCGGTAGTAGCTCTCGCTGATCAGGTAGTCCATCGCGAGGCCCAGTTGGGCTGGCGCATGGTGGAAGTAGTAGCCGGTGATCCCCACCGGGCCCTGCGTCGCGAAGTCCGGCTTCATGTGAGCGACCTGGAACTGGCGACCGTAGTAGCCCGGGTAGGTCGTGAAGCGGCCGATCACCATGTTGTGCGCGATATCCGCGATCAGCGTGTCGCCGGTGTGGTGCGCGAGCCGCAGGAGCGCCCCGGCCCAGCAGGGGTTGAAGACGTAGCCACCGCCGGGATTCGTGATCGTGCTGACCCCGAGCTTAAACGAGGACAGCGCCTCGAAGGTGAGCCCTGACGGCGAGACGTACCAGGCGGGCACCGTCTCGCTCTGGACCGTCGTGGTCGGGTAGTCGGGCAGTGACGACCGCGTCTCCCAGTCGTACTGCTGCGTGATCACATGGCCGCTCGGCACGGTCACCGTCTGGTCGGGCACCGGCCTGACCGTGGTCTGCGTGATGAAGCGCTGCACCTCGCGATAGGCGCCGTCGAGGAACTCGGCTTCGCCGGTCACCTCGAAGAGCTCGAGCAGATCGACCCAGTACTTCGAGAAGCTGTAGGCGAAGCCGCCCGGCGGCTGCCCGTTGCTGCGGTACGGGGTGAGGATCTGCTCCTGCACGTAGCGCGATCCGATCAGCTTCGCCTCGGCGAGATAGGCGGGATCGCCCGTCGCACGGTAGGTGGCGAGCGCGTTCGCGAAGGGGGCTCGACTCTGCCCGACGGTCCCGGCCTTCGTGGCCTGCACGGCGAGGCGTTGGATCCCCGCGTTCCGGCCGTGGGTGAGCTGGTAGAGCGCGGTGAGGTTCACGGCATCCGTCGGGATCCTGCCGATCCGGTACTGCGTCGTGTCGTTGTACACGGGACTGCCGATCACCGGCGAGTGTCCGATGCCCTTGCGCGACAGCTGGTACTCGATGAGCGGTCGGGCCCGCAGCTCGTACAGCGTGCCGTCCGCTGTGCCGGTGAGGTAGTGGGCGGAGAGCACCACACCGCTCGCCGCGGCGCGCACCGCGTCTTCGTTCTCGACGTCGACGAAGCCCTTCGCGCGGTTCCACCATCCCGAGTTCGACGGGATGTAGTCGACGGAGTCGTCGCCGCTCGGCTCGACCGCGATCAAGTCGGCCATGGCATGCACCGCGTCGGTCAGCGAGCGTTCGTAGACGTTGTGCCGATACGCGGTGAGACCGTACTCGCCTCGGCACAGCTGCGTGTACGTGCCGTAGAGCGTGTCGGCCCGGGCTGCCAGGCCGAAGGCGAATCCCCGCGACTCCCCCGCCGCCATCGCGGCGCGAAGGCCCGGCTGCGGCGAGTACATGCAGGGCACGATGTCGAGGCTGTCGTTGCGCAGGCTCATGCCGTATGGCTGGCGGTCGGCCATCAGCTGGCGTTCGTGCACGAACTCGGCGACCTCGGCCGGCAGGTAGACCCCCGAGGTCACCGCGACATTGCCGACGGCGTACTGGGTGAGCGCCATGGGTGCGAAGAGCTCCCATGCACCGAGCGGCGCTGATCCGTCGAGTACGGAGAGCGCGTGCTGGTACGACCCGCAGAGCACCTCGTCGAGGTCGTCGATGCCCTTCGAGTCCTGACTCTGGTAGCCGACGATGTAGTCGCCGGCAGTCTTGGCGGTGAGCACGTAGTGCGCCTCCGGGTTGTCCCCCTCGAGCCGCCAGCGGACGACGAGGTCGACATCGTCCGTGCTCGTGCGCAGCTCGATCGCCTGGGTGCTCAGCACCTGGAAGGAGGTGAACCCGAGCCAGCTCGGCTGCAACGGACCGTAGAGTTCCGGCGCACTGCCGGAGGGAAGCGTCCCTTCGAACACGATCCACTGCTCATCGAAGCGGTGGGCAGGATCCGTCAGCAGCAGCCAGGCGCCGTTGTGCTTGACCTCGAGGTCGCGGACGATGGTCTCGCCGCCGTCCCACTGGGCGCGGGAGAACGTCATCCGATGGTTCTGTCCGACCAGTTGCGCCACCTGGGTCAGGGCCAGGTTGGGCTTGGCGAGCCTCCGCAGCGCATCCGGATACGAGCCGACCACGGTGGTGTCGGCCGAGGCGGGCGACGACGCGGCGAGCGGCGAGCCGATCACCGGGGGCAGGACGCCGGCGATCACCAGCATCCGCAGCACAGATCGACGGCTCCACAACAGGGAGCCGTCGTCGGCTCCCGCATTCTCCATTGAATCCATGATCCACATATTGCAATCAATATGCGAACATGTCAATGGACCGGCATCCGCTCATCAGGAGCGCCGGTAACGTCGTGGCGAGCGACCACGCACACACAGGAAGGCAGACGATGACGCACGACCAGCCGGAGGAGATGACCGAGTACTCGCTGAGGGAGCTCCTGACACCCGCGCCGGCCCCTGCCGAACCCGATGGCTTCGACGCGTTCTGGCGAGCGACGTTCGAGGAGTTCGGTGCCGGTCCCGTCGGCTGGCGACTCGAGCGCGAGCTCGCCCCCACCGACGCGCATCGGATCACCGAGATCCGCTTCGACTCCTCCGCCGGCGAGCAGGCCGTCGCGTACGTGATGGTTCCGCACGCGTCGGAGGCCGTGCGTCGCGGCCTGGTCGTCGGCCACGGCTACGGCGGACGCACCGGCCCCGACCTCGACCGCGTCCCAGCTGACACCGCCGCGATCTTCCCCTGCGCGCCCGGCACCCACACCGGCGTCGACAGCCGTTTCCCCGCAACCCCGGACCAGCACGTACTCGCCGGCATCGAGCATCGTGACACCTACTCGCACCGCTTCACGGCCGCAGACCTCTGGCGTGCCGCCACCGCGCTCCTCGACATCGCCCCCACGGCATCCGACGCCCTCGATTACAGCGGCGGCAGCTTCGGCGGCGGGATCGGGGCGCTCGCCCTCCCCTGGGACGCGCGGTTCCGCCGCGCAGCACTCGACGTGCCGAGCTTCGGCGACCACACGATCCGCCTCAGCCGTCGGTGCACCGGCAGCGGCGAGGCCGTGCGCCAGCACCTGCGTGCACACCCCGAGGTGCGCAGCGTGCTCGACCACCACGACGCCGCGATCGCGGCCCGGCGACTGCGGATCCCGACGCTCGTGTCGGCGGCGGTGCTCGACCCTGCCGTCGATCCTCGGGGGCAGTTCGCGGTCTACCACGCGCTCCCCGGCAGTCGACGGCTCAGTGTCCGGGCCTGCGGACATCTCGATGGCGAGATCG
Organism: Microbacterium oxydans; assembly: GCF_000956525.1. Classification (GTDB taxonomy): domain Bacteria; phylum Actinomycetota; class Actinomycetes; order Actinomycetales; family Microbacteriaceae; genus Microbacterium; species Microbacterium oxydans_A. Next base: position 321,599 of record NZ_JYIW01000025.1, on the reverse strand, counting down.
GTCAGCTGTCCGATCGGCTCGCCCTGCAGGACAACATCGACTTCCTCGCGTTGCCGGATGATCGACTCGCCTGAACACCGCGCGCATCGAGGTTTCACAGACAAGCCATAGCTCGCTCCATAGATATCACATAGGAGATTCCGCAGAATAAGGACATGAGCAACGATCTCCCCGAACTGCGCCGCCCCGACGGCTCGCCCCTGCGCATCCTCGCCGTCGACGACGAGCAGATGCTCACCGACCTCCTCGCCATGGCACTGCGCATGGAGGGCTGGGAGGTCCGCACGGCGTCGTCCGGCATGGAGGCCCTGCAGGTCGCACGCGAGTTCGAGCCGGACGCACTCGTGCTCGACATCATGATGCCCGACCTCGACGGCATGGCGGTGTTGAAGCGACTGCGCGAAGCGGGCAGCCTCGTGCCGGTGCTCTTCCTCACCGCGAAGGATGCCGTCGGCGATCGCGTCGCCGGCCTCACTGCAGGCGGCGACGACTACGTCACCAAGCCCTTCAGCCTGGAGGAGGTGATCGCGCGGCTGCGCGCCATCATCCGCCGGACCGGGCACGCCATGGCCGACGACGGCCAGTCGATCCTGCGCGTCGCCGACCTCAGCCTCAACGAGGACAGCCACGAGGTCATGCGCGACGGCACCGAGATCGACCTCACCGCCACCGAGTTCGAGCTGCTCCGCTACCTGATGCGCAACGAGCGACGCGTGCTATCGAAGGCGCAGATCCTCGACCGTGTCTGGAGCTACGACTTCGGCGGCAAGTCGTCCGTCGTCGAGCTGTACATCTCGTACCTGCGCAAGAAGATCGATGCCGGACGCACCCCGCTGCTGCACACCGTCCGCGGCGTCGGGTACATGATCAAGGCACCGCAGTGAGCACACCCGCGATGACGCGGCGGCCCATGAGCCTGCAGACACGGTTGATGACCGCCGTGATCGGGTTCGTGTCGCTGATTCTCGTGATCGTCGCGGTGATCACCAGTGCCCTGCTGACCAGGACGCTCGAGGATCAACTCGATCAGAAGCTCTACAGCAACCTGCGGGGGCTCGCAGCGATCGTCGAGCCGGTGCAGCCGAGCCAGGCGACCGTCGACAACGTCCTGCAGGGCCAGAGTCTCCAGGCACCGGGACTGCTCTTCGTCGTCGCGAACCAGGTGACGGGCTCGAGCGGTGTCGTCAACTCGAGCAACAGCGGTGACCTCCGCGGAACGATGAAGGAGCTGACGAACGAGCAGCTGTCCCAGATCGCCGCGGCGCTCGAAGGCAACCACGTCGCGAACGTCACGATCAACGGTGTCGGCTCGTATCGGGTCGCCATCACGTCCACGCCGAGCGGTGTGGCCATCGTCACCGGTCTGCCGCGCGACGAGATCCAGAACCAGCTCACGACACTGCTCACCGTGATCGCGCTGGCGACGCTGGGCGGACTGATCCTGCTCGCGCTCACCACCGCGATCACGATCCGCGTCAGCCTGAAACCGCTGCGCGCTGTCGCCGCGACCGCGATGCGGGTCGCGACCCAGCCGCTCGATCGCGGCGAGGTGACCATCACCGAGCGGATCCCGGCAGCCGAAGCAGACCCTCGCACCGAGACCGGTCTCGTCGGGGCGTCCCTGAACACCCTGCTCGATCACGTCAACACCTCGCTCGCGGCGAGACAGAAGAACGAGGAGCGGATGCGGCGCTTCGTCGCCGACGCCAGCCATGAGCTGCGCACGCCGCTCGCATCGATCCGCGGATACTCCGAGTTGTCGCTGCGCGCGATCAGCATGCAGCCGCCGGCCGAGGCTCTCGAGGGCACCACGACCTCGCTCGAGCGCATTCAGGCGCAGTCGCTGCGGATGACGCGGCTGGTCGAGGATCTGCTGCTGCTCGCCCGCCTCGACGAAGGTCGGGAGCTCGTCTACGGCACGGTGGATCTCGCTCGACTCGCACTCGAAGGGCTCTCTGACGCTCGCCCCACCGCGATCGATCACGAGTGGGCGATCGAGGTGCCCGATGAGCCGGTCGTGATCGTCGGAGACGCCGGACGCATGCACCAGGTCGTCGCGAACCTGCTGGCCAACGCCCGCACGCACACCCCTGCGGGCACCGTCATCACGCTCAGTGTGCGCCAGGAGGGCGACGAGGCCGTGCTGCGCGTGCACGACAACGGCCCAGGCATCGATCCGGGGGTGCGCGACGAGCTGTTCGCCCGCTTCGCCAGGGCCGACACGTCGCGCGCCCGCCAGACCGGCGGCACCGGTCTCGGCCTCGCGATCGTGAAGGCCATCGTCGAAGGTCACGGCGGCGAGATCACGGTCGCCAGCGAGCCTGAAGACACGACGTTCACGGTGCGGCTGCCGCTCAATCCGGCATCCGTCCCCAAGGCCTGACCCCCTGGCCTGAACCCTCTGGGGCCAGCGACGTGCAGGATGTTCGGCGACGTGCAGGAGACAGCGACGGCGATTCATCCTGCACGTCGCGAATGATCCTGCACGTCGCCCACCGCCGGCGCGAACCCGAGACGACGGCGCATCTCACAGAGCCTCGATACGGCTGCGTGCACGCCCGAGAGCGGCGAGGATCGCGGATTCCACGACGAACAGGACGCATATGCCGCGGCGCGACGCCCTCAGTACCCGGCGAAGGCGTCCGTGGTCAGGCCGTGGGCCTTCTGCAGCGCAGGGGCGAGGTCGGCGATCAGCCGCGGGGGGCCCGAGATGAACGCGTGGCGCGAGCCGAGGTCGGGCACGGAGCGTTCGAGGCCGTCCGCATCGAGCCGCACTCCCCCGGCCCACGTCCAGTGCGCCGGAAGGTCGGTCGGCTCGTCGCGGGTGAACACGACGGTCCGCACGCCGGTGGCGGCGAGTTCGTCTCGGAACGCCAGCTCGCCGGCATCCGCCGCGACGTAGACGAGCACGATGTCGCGCTGCTCGCCCGTCGCCTGCAGCTGCCGCAGCTGCGAGACGAACGGCGTGACGCCGATCCCTGCCGCCACCATCAGCACCGGCGTCTCCGCACGGGGCAGGATGAAGTCACCCCAGGTGCCGGTCACCGCGAGCGTCGCGCCGGGCTCCGCCGCCGCGAGCGCCCGCTTGTAGCTCGACGGATGCTGCTGGTCGCCGTTCTTGTAGGCGATGCGCAGCGTCGGCAGATCGGCCGGCGCTGAGACGATGCTGAACTCGCGGCGGGTACCGCGTGCGTCCGCACGACGATGCGGCACATCGAGCTCGAGGTACTGCCCGGGGAGGAACGTGAGCTTGCCCTTCGCCCGGAACGTCAGCTCCTGCGCGGTCGGCGTCACGAATGCGCGGCGCTCCAGCACGAGCCGCACCGACCCGCGCACCGCGAAGGCGAAGGCGAGCAGGTTGCCGATCAGCAGCGCGCGTTCCTGGCCGAGCGTGAAGAGGCCGGCGACCGAGATCGGCCATCCCGCCAGCACGCCGACGAGCACCGCGACCGCGAACTGCTGCCGGCGACGCGGCGGCAGGGTGAGCGGTTCGGAGAGCATGAATGCGCCGAGGAAGAGGAACGGCGACTGCAGCAGTGCGAACTGCACCGCGGTGCCGAGGTCGAACGCGATGTCGAACTGCTGCGACTGCACGAGCTGCCGCACCACCGAGGTGACGAGGGCGACGCCGAGGAACAGCAGCACGACCCGCACCTTCTCAGTCCGCCACAGCACCGCGAGGCCGAGGATGAGGGCCGGAGCGAACAACGACGGCGTCCCCACCCACCACGAGGCCGATGTGCCGAGCCATTCGAACGCGCCGAACGATCCGAGGATCGAGACGAACGCTGCACCGAACGCGGCGGGGTTCAGGATGTGGCGTCCCCGCCAGGCGATCAGGTACTTCGACAGGCTCGCCACGGCGCCGGCCACCGCGAGCCCGAGCAGCGTGGTCGGTTCGAGGCCCGGTCGCAGGACGAACAGCAGGATGAGGGCGGTCACGAGCGAGGACTCGATGCGCCACGGCAGCCGCAGCACGCGCTGCGCCGCGGCGTCGACCGCGGAGATCACGACCGCGAGCACGACGAACGTGACGACGATCTCGAGCGGTGCGGGCGAGACGATCACGCCCAGGGTCGAGAGCACGAACGCGATCGCCGCGAGCGCGAGGAGCGCGAACAGCACGAGGCGGTACATCGACAGGGCGCCGAGCAGTGCGAGGACTCGCTGGCGCGCGGCGGTGAATGCGGTGATCACGGTGTCACTCTCTCTCGTCGTGCTTCTGGTGTGCTGGTCGCCGGCGCTCAGCGTCGTGGGGCTGCGTCGGCCAGGAACAGCTCGGCGGTGCAGCCCGGCGACCGCTGCACGCGTCCATCGGTCGACATGCGCACCCACTCGACGCCCCAGTCGGCGGCGAGCTCAGGGCCACCGTCGAAGAACAGGGCGGTGGCGACGGCATCCGCCCGCATCGCGTCCGGCGCAAGCGCCCAGGTCGCGGCCCAGGTGCGCACCGGCACGCCGGTGCGGGCATCGAGCACGTGATGCAGTCCGTCACCCCAGGCGCGCCTGTTGGTCGCGGACGCGCACAACGCCCCGTTCTGCACCGTGAAGACGCCGATCGCCCTGGTCTGGTCGTAGGGATGCTCGAGGGCGACTCGGGCGGCGGCGCCACGGAACCGCATGTCACCACCGGCATCCACCACCACGTCGCCTGGAACCTGGTCGAGGGCGTCGAACACGAGGTCGACGAGTCGCCCCTTGCCGAGCGCCCCGACATCGAGCAGCGCAGGCGCGGATGCCGCGGCGCCCGAGTCATCCCACGAGACCCGTTCCCGCCACGCCACCGGTGCCGCCACCGGCTCAGCCGCGATGAGCGAGTAGCCGGCGTCGTAGCCGAGGGCCTCGAGGCTCTCGCCGACGAGCGGATTGACCGCGCCGGCGGTCGCCGCGGAGAGCTCACGGTACGCGTCGAGCATCGGCGCGGCATCCGGGGAGCGGAGCACGCCACCTGATCGTCCGAGTCTCGTCACGTCGGAGTCGTCACGGAACCGCGACCACTCCCGATCGAACCGCTCGATCTCGGCCGTCACGACGTCCCGCACCTCAGCGGTCAGCTCGGTCGGGCTCTCGATCTCCCAGCGTGTGCCGATCGCGTCGAACTGCCAGGTCGCCATGATCGGGCGTCAGGCGGCAGCCTGCTCCTTGATCGACTCGACGGCGGTGTTGAATCCGCCGCTCGTGAGCGAGGAGCCGGCGACGCGGCTGACCTTCAGGTCGTCGATCGGCTTCCCGACGACCTCGGCGGCGATGCCGTCGATGAACTCGCCCTGATAGCGGGTGGTCTCCGGTGCCTTCGGATCGCCGGTCACCTCGACGTCGGTCACCACGCCGTCCGCGAGGGTCAGCGTGACCGAGATCTCCTCGACCGTCTCGGGCGTCTGGTACGAGCCGTCGGCGGTGTAGGTGCCGTCGGCGTATGTGCCGGCGGCGGCATCCGAGCCCGACGTGGATCCGGTGCTGCTCGTGCCGGTGTCGCCGGTCTTCGACGTCGCCTCGGCGTCGGCGGTGCCGGAGCATCCTGCCAGGACGAGGAGCCCGGCGATGCCGACGATCGCGGAGCTCTTGCGGACAGCGGTCGGTACGGTCGTGCGGATCATGGTGGTCCTCCGGCTCTGTTCGGGACAACTGTATGTCGTTGAATCGACCGTACGGACAGGTCCTATGCGCGGGCTGTGCTCACGCGATGCGTTGGTCAGGCGTCGCCGCCGAACATGCTCGTGACCGAGCCGTCCTCGAAGACCTCGTGGATCGCACGGGCGAGCAGCGGGGCGATCGGCAGGATCGTCAGGTTGTCCCAGCGACGCGACTCGGTGAGCGGGATCGTGTCGGTGATGACGACCTCGTCGATCGAGGCGTCCTGCAGACGCTCGGATGCCGGGTCGCTGAAGATCGCGTGCGTGGCCGCGACGATGACGCGGTGCGCGCCGGCAGCCTTCAGCGCCTGCGCGGCCTTGACGATCGTGCCACCGGTGTCGATCATGTCGTCGACGAGGAGGCAGGTGCGTCCAGCGACGGTGCCGACGATCTCGTGCACCGAGACCTGGTTGGCGACCTTCGGGTCGCGGCGCTTGTGGATGATCGCGAGCGGGGCGCCGAGGCTGTCCGACCAGGTGTCGGCCACACGGACGCGGCCCATGTCGGGCGAGACGACCGTGAGGATCTCTCGGTCGGCGGGGCTCAGCGTGCGCTTGAAGTAGTCCAGCAGCACGGGCTTGGCGAAGAGGTGGTCGACGGGGCCGTCGAAGAATCCCTGGATCTGCGCGGCGTGCAGGTCGACGCTCATGACGCGGTCAGCGCCAGCGGTCTTCAGCAGGTCGGCGACGAGGCGGGCGCTGATCGGCTCGCGTCCTCGGCCCTTCTTGTCCTGGCGCGAATAGGGATAGTACGGAGCGACGACGGTGATCCGCTTGGCCGATGCGCGCTTGGCGGCATCGATCATGATGAGCGTCTCCATGAGCCACTCGTTGACCGGCTCGCCGAAGGTCTGGATGAGGAAGAGGTCGCAGCCTCGGATCGACACGTCGAAGCGAGCGTAGATCTCGCCGGAGGCGAAGGTGCGGTGCTCGGTCGGAGCGATCTCGGTGCCGAGGGATGCCGCCACATCGGCGAGCAGCTGCGGGTGCGAGCGCCCGCCGGCGACGACGAGCCGCTTCTTCGTCTTGGCGACGAGACCCGGGGCGATACCGTTGTCGCGATCCAGTTCGACCGTCTTCTTCTTGCGCGCCATGGTTCGCCTATTCCGCCGATCGTTCCTTGGCTGCGGCGTCCGCCGCACCCGTTCCTGCTCTGTTCTTCTCGACCCAGCCGTCGATGTTGCGCTGAGGCGCGACGGTCATGGCCAGAGCTCCGGCGGGGACGTCCTTCCGGACGACGGCACCGGCGCCGGTCTTCGCGCCAGCACCCAGCCTAACGGGCGCGACGAGGGTCGTGTGCGAGCCGGTGTGCACCTCGTCCTCGATGACGGTCCGGTGCTTGTTGACGTCGTCGTAGTTCGCTGTGATCGTGCTCGCTCCGAGGTTCACGCCGCGGCCGATGGTGGCGTCCCCGACGTACGAGAGGTGCGGGACCTTGCTGCCCTCGCCGATCTCGGCGTTCTTGGTCTCGACGTAGGCGCCGATCTTGCCCCTCGCGCCGAGCACGGTGCCGGGGCGGAGGAACGAGAACGGTCCGACCGTCGCCTCTGCGCCGATCACGGCGAGCGTCGCGTCGGTGCGGCGGACGATCGCGTCCTCCCCCACCTCGCAGTCGACGAGCGTGGTGTCCGGACCGATGATGGCGCCCTCCCCGATCGTGGTCGCGCGCAGGATGTGCGTGTTCGGCAGCACCGTGACGTCGGGCGCCAGGGTCGCGTCGTCGTCGATCCAGGTGGTCGCGGGGTCGATGACCGTGACGCCCTCGAGCTGCCAGCGCTTGACGATGCGGGCGTTGAGCAGGCGGCCGACCTCGGCGAGCTGCGCCCGGTCGTTCACGCCATAGGTGACGGTGACGTCGGAGACGACGGATGCCGCGACGCGGTCGCCGTCGCGACGCAGGAGTCCAGGGACGTCGGTGAGGTACATCTCGCGCTGCGCGTTGTCGACGCCGACCTCGGGCAGGTACGTGCGCAGCGTCGCCGCCCGGAACACGTACATGCCGGCGTTGATCTCGCGGACCGCTGCCTCGTCGTCGTTCGCGTCCTTCTGCTCGACGATGCGATCGACGCCGCCGTCTGCATCGCGGATGACCCGCCCGTACCCGCGAGGATCGTCGACCACCGCCGTCATCAGCGTGGCCGGGGCGCCGGAGGCGCGGTGCTCGGCGAGGAACGCCGAGAGCGTGTCGGCATCCGCCAGCGGGCAGTCGCCGGAGAGCACGAGCACATCCCCATCGAACTCGGCCGGAAGCGCGTCGACCGCGACCTGCACGGCACGTCCGGTTCCTGGCACATCGTCCTGATCGATGAACACGGCGTGCGGGTAGTCCGCGGCGAGGGCCGCGACGACCTGGTCGCGCTCGTGCCGCACCACGACCTCGATGTGGGCTGCGCTGAGGCGTCCTGCGGTGGTCAGCACGTGTCCGACGAGAGGACGCCCGCCGATCGCGTGCAGCACCTTCGGAAGCCGCGACTTCATGCGAGTGCCCTGGCCCGCTGCGAGGATGATGATGGCGAGACTGTTCTCTGTCATGCTCCGCCGCCAGGACTCGAACCTAGACCTCACAGCTCCAAAGGCTGTCGTGCTGCCATTACACCACGGCGGACCGCAGCGCCCGAGGACGCCACCGGTCAATTCTGCCATGGCCGGGGTCTGCTGCCCGGCGTGACGACGAAACCCGTGCAGGCGTCGACATCCGCGCGAAACACGAGCCGGAGATGATGGAGCCGTGGACACCGTCATCGAACGCATCGAGACCGCCGAGCCGGAGCTGGCGGCATTCCTCGTCGCGCACCACCAGGACATGGAGGGGACCGCCCCGCCGGAGAGCCGGCATGCGCTGCCCTTCGAACGTCTGCTCGTGCCGGGCGTCCGACTGTTCGCCACGATGGAGGGCGGACATCCGATCGCGACCGGGGCGCTCGCCACGGTCGGGGACGGGCATGAGGAGCTCAAGTCGATGCGCACCGATCCGGCGCACCGCGGACGCGGACTCGCGCGGGCCATGCTCGAGTTCCTGATCGCGGATGCCACCGCCCGCGGCATCCATCGACTCTCGCTCGAGACGGGGAGCATGGACTTCTTCATCCCGGCCCGTCGGCTGTACGCCAGCGCGGGGTTCCGGGAGTGCGAAGCGTTCGGCCGCTACCTCCCTGACCCGCTCAGCACCTTCATGACGCGGTCGCTCGACGACTCCTCCGTCGCCTGATCCCGCCCCCGCACGCGATAATGAACGGATGAGCGCAACGGACGAGGTCGATCGGATCGTCGGCGCGTGGAACACGCAACGCCCCGACCTCGACTTCTCGCCCCTCGAGGTGCTGTCGCGCATGGACCGGCTCTCCCGTCACCTCGACCGCGCACGTCGCGATGTCTTCCGTCGCAGCGACCTGGAGCCGTGGGAGTGGGACGTGCTGTCGGCGCTGCGCCGCGCCGGCTCGCCGTTCCAGCTGTCCCCCAAGCAGCTGCTGCAGCAGACGCTCGTGTCGAGCGGCACCATGACGAACCGCATCGACCGGCTCGTCGGCCGCCGCTTCGTGCGACGCGAGGCCGACCCTGACGACGGGCGCAGCGTGCTCGTGACGCTCACCGACGACGGCAGGATCCGGGTGGACGCCGCGATCACACGCCTCGTCGACGTCGAGGCCGACCTGCTGCAGGCGCTCTCGCGCGGAGACCGTGACCGTCTGGCCGGTCTGCTCCGCAAACTGAGCCTGAGCTTCGACGCCTGATGGGCATGCCCTCGCCGCTCCCGGTCCGCGATGGAGTCGGGGCGACCCGCCTGCGGGTGCCGATGTCGGGCCCGTGGCCGACCGTGGCCGCCTACATGACCGAGCGCTTCTTCCATCTCGATCCCGACCAGCTGCTCCAGCGCTTCGACCGCGGTGAGGTCGTCGCGCATGACGGCCGCCCCCTCGCCGGCGATACGCCACTCGGCGTCGAGGAGTTCGTCTGGTACTACCGTGACCCGCCGGTGGACCGGCACATCCCGTTCGAGATCGAGATCCTGCACCAGGACGAGCACCTCCTCGTCGTCGACAAGCCGCACTTCCTGCCGACGATCCCCGGAGGGAAGTTCCTGCAGAACTCCGCCCTGATCCGGCTGCGTCGTCTGCTCGACAACGACGAGCTCGCACCGATCCACCGCCTCGACAGGGCGACTGCCGGTCTGCTCATGTTCTCGACGCGTCCTGCGACGCGCGGCGCATATCAGCTGCTGTTCGAGAACCGTCAGGTGCAGAAGGTGTACGAGGCGGTGTCTGCGCTGCCAGAGGGATGGGATGCCGCGGCTCCCGCGGTCGGCGGCCGGCCGTTCCCGATCGTCTACCGCAATCACATCCGGAAGGACCGCGCCGAGCTGCGGGTGCAGGTCGACGATGTGCGCGAGCCGAATGCGGAGACGCTGATCGAATTCCTGCGGGCCGACGACCGGGTCGTGCACACGCTGCTGCGCCCGCACAGCGGCAAGATGCATCAGCTGCGGGTGCATCTCGCGGCGCTCGGCATCGGCATTCTGAACGACCCGTTCTACCCCGAGCTGCGCGGCGAACTGCCCGATGATTTCGACCATCCCATGCAGCTGCTGGCTCGGGAGCTCCGCTTCACCGATCCGATCAGCGGCGCGGAACGGGTGTTCACCACGACCCGCTCCCTCCAGGAGGCTCCCTGAGCCCCTTTGGGTCCCTGAGCCCCTTTGGGTCCCTGAGCCCGTCGAAGGGTCAGCGCCGCATGACCTTGCGCGCCAGCGTCGTGCCGAGCAGCTGCACGAAGTGCACGAACACCACGATCAGCACGATCGCGGCCCACATCACGACCGGCTCGAACTGACGGAAGCCGTAGATCTGGGCGAAGGCACCGAGACCGCCGCCGCCGATGAGACCGGCCATCGCAGTCATGTCGATGAGTGCGACGACGATGAACGTGTAGCCGAGGATGAGCGGTCCGAGCGATTCGGGGATCGCGACCGTGAAGAGGATGCGCCAGGGGCCCGCGCCCATCGAGCGGGCGGCCTCGATCACGCCGGGTGAGACCGACACGAGGTGCTGCTCGACGATGCGTCCGATCGCGAAGGCCGCGGCGAGACCGATGATGAACGCGCCGGCGGTGGTGCCGATGCCGACGCCGACCACGGCACGCGCGAACGGCTGAGCCACGGCCATGAAGATCACGAACGGGATCGGACGGAAGAAGTTCACGGCGAGGTTCGCGATCGTCGATACGACGGCGTTCTGCAGCAGCCCGCCACGGCGGGTGACGTACAGGATGATGCCGATCAGGAGTCCGAGCACACCACCGAGCACGAGCGCGAACGAGGTCATGTACAGGGTCTCGAGCGCTGCGGCCCAGAACTCGGGGCCGAGTTCGATCAGACGATCCATCAGCGGGTCTCCTCTCGCGCGATCTCGGTGACGTCGATGCGTTCGCCGATCGAGGCGAGTGCGCGATCGATCGCAGCGCTCTCTCCGCGGATCGCGAGTGTCAGGTGACCGAAGGCGCGGCCGCGGATGTCGTTGATGCCGCCGAACACGAGCTCGAAGTCGAGCCCCGCTGTGGCGAGGTCGAGGAACACCTGCGCCTGCGAGGAGTCGCCGTCTCGGAACGAGAGGGTGACGATGCGCCCCTGGTGCCGTTCGCGGAGCACCGCGAGCTCGGCCGGTGACGGCACGCCCTTCACGACCGTGCCGACGAAGCGCTGCGATGCGGGGTTCTGCGGTGCTGAGAACACGTCGAACACGTCACCCTGCTCGATCACCCGTCCGCGCTCCATCACCGCGACCTTGGTCGCGATGGTCTGGATGACGTCCATCTCGTGGGTGATGATGACGATCGTCACGCCCTGTTCCTGGTTGACCCGCTTGAGCAGGTCGAGCACCTCGTGCGTGGTCTGCGGGTCGAGCGCACTGGTCGCCTCGTCTGCCAGCAGGATCGCAGGCCCCGTGGCGAGTGCGCGCGCGATGCCGACGCGCTGCTTCTGCCCGCCCGAGAGCTGCTCCGGGTACGCCTTCGCCTTGTCGGCCAGGCCGACGAACGACAGCAGCTCGGTCACCCGCGCCTCGATGTCGGCCTTCTTCCATCCGGCCAGCGTGAGCGGATAGGCGATGTTCGCCTTGACACTCCGGGAGGAGAACAGGTTGAACTGCTGGAAGATCATGCCGATCCCACCGCGGACGCGGCGCAGCTCGCTCTCCTTGAGGGAGGTGATGTCGACGCCGTCGACGTGGATCGACCCTGCGGTCGCCGGCTCGAGCGCGTTGATGAGACGAACGAGTGTGGACTTGCCGGCACCCGAGTATCCGATGATGCCGAAGACGTCGCCCTTCTCGATCTCGAGGGTCACGTCGTCGACGGCGACGATGTCGCCGTCTCCCGGCGTCCGCGACGGATATGCCTTCGACACGTTCGTCAGGCTCACGATCGGCATGTGTGCTCCGGTCTGGTTCTGGGAGAAGACGAATCGGGTGACGCGTGTGGCGTCACCCGATTCTCTCGCATCAGGCGGGTGGTTCCCGCCGGTGCTTACTTGTTGTCCTCGGCGTCCTTCTGGACCTTCTTCAACGACGCGACCAGGTCGGCGGCTGGGGTCTGCAGTGGAACGGCGACGCCGCCCGAAGACTTCTGGAGTCCAGCCTGGACTGCCTCGTTGGTCTGGAAGATCTCCACGAGCTTCAGGTAGGTCTCGTTGTCGGCGTCCTCGGCGCGAGCCGCGAAGATGTTGACGTACGGGAGTGCGTTCGGATCCTCGGGGTCGTCCTGCGCGATGGCGTCCTCGAACGTCAGGCCTGCGTCCTGCACGAAGTCGTTGTTGATGATCGCAGCGGCGACATCCGGGAGCGAAGTCGGGATGAGTGCGGCCTCGAGCGCCGTGACCTTGACCTTGGACTTGTCGGTGTCGATATCGGCGAGGTCGGAGTACGGCGTGCCGCCGTCCGAGAGCTCGACGAGATCAGCCTGCTGCAGCACATTGAGTGCTCGAGCCTGGTTCGAGGCGTCATCCGGAACGGCGACGGTCTCGCCCTTGGGGATGCTCTTCACATCGTCGTACTTGCTTGAGTACAGCCCAAGAGGATAGATCGCGGTCGATCCGATCGGCGTCAAGTCAGACCCAGACGCGTTGTTGTACTCCGCCAGGTAGACGACGTGCTGGAACTGGTTGAGGTCGATCTCGCCCTCGGACAGCGCCGGGTTCGGCTGCTCGTAGGAGCCGAAGTCGACGAGCTCGACCTTGATGCCCTCTTCGGCGGCCGCGTCGACAAAAGGAGCCCACTGCGCGTCGCCCTTGCCGACGACGCCGATCTTGACGACCTCGGGCGTGGTGGACTCGCCGTCGCCGGAACCGGCATCGGAGGAGTTCGTGGCGCAGCCTGCGAGCGCGACGAAGAGTGGGACCACCGCGAGTGCGGCGATGATGGAGGTGGAGCGACGGGACATGTGAGTACGGGTTCCTCTCTTGGGGGACTCGAATACGTTAGGCAGGCATCGACGCGCACGCAGAATCCGCCCGTCACACAGCGTCACAGCCCGGAATTCCGGGCGTGGCGAGCGATCAGTCGAACTCCTCGATCCCCTGCAGGCGCACTTGCTCGAGGTCGAGTCTGGCCGAGATGCGGCGCACGATCAGATCGTCGACGGTGCCGGAGCGACGCAGCCCGAGGAGCACCTCGCGCTTGCGGTCGAGCAGCGCCAGCTTGAGCGTGGAATGCTCCTCATGCCGCACCAGTGGCGAGCGCTGGAGCAGGTCGACGTCGGTCGAGGTCGCGAGCATCTGCAGCGTCACGCCGTCCGCGGCATCCGTCGGCGCCGTGAGTCCGACGCCTCCCCCGCTGTCCTGGTCGGTCTGCACCGCACCGCCGAGCGGATCAGGCTCGTCGAGCAGGTCATCGAGTGCGCGCGCCTCAGCGTCGACGATGGCCTGTTCGCGGGCCAGCGACTTCGCGTTGGCGAGCTCGAGCATCAGATAGCCCTCTGCCCTGACCCGGTCGCGCACCTCCTGGCCGATCCCGTGCTCTGCCGCCAGGTCGTCGAGCGCGGCGAGTGCGGCACCCGAGATCGCGCGTTCCGCGAGCTCGTACTCCTCATCGGCTGCGTGGTCGACGGGGATGCGTGCCCAGCGCACGAAGGCGGGAAGGAGCGGCCCCTGCACCAGGAGACTCAGCAGGATCACGCCGGCGGTCACGAACACGACCTCGTCGCGACCGGCGAGTCCTCCTCCGTCCGTGAGGGATGTCGGTACGGACAGCGCGATCGCGAGCGACACGGCGCCGCGCATCCCGGCGACGGTCGACACCGTCATGCCGCGCATGCGTCGACGCCACGGCGGGCGCGGCTCGGCCGACCGCTGGAACGGCACGCTGAACAACTGGAACAGGAACCGCACAGCGAGCAGCGTGACCCAGACCGCGAGGGTCACGAGCACGAGGCGGCCGATCGCCGCCGCGGAGATCTCATGTGCCACGTACTGCACTTCGAGGCCGATCAGCACGAACAGGGCTCCGTTGAGCAGGAACACCCCGAACGGCCAGACGGCATCGGTCTGACGACGCGACGACGCGGTGGTCACGCGCGGAGACACGTAGGCGACGACGAGTCCGGCGACGACGACCGCGAGCACCCCAGAGGCGTGCACGATCTCGGCGAGGAGGAACGCGGAGAACGGGATCAGCAGCAGCGTCACGTTGATGACCATGGTCGAGGAGACGCGACGGAGCAGCGCGTAGCCGAGACCGGCGATGACGACACCGGCGGCGACTCCGCCGACGTACGACATGACCACCATCCCGGTGATCGAGAGCGGAGTGACCTGACCACCGACGGCGAGCGACACCGCGATCGCGTAGAGCACCAGCGCGGTGCCGTCGTTGGTGAGGCTCTCGGCCTTCAGCTTCATGAACATGCGCCGTGGCAGCAGACGTCCGAGTGCGGCGACGGCCGTGGCATCCGGCGGAGCGACAGCCGCGCCGAGGATGAGGGCGATCTCCCACGGCATCCCGAACAGCACACCGACGCCGGCGACGGCGAAGGCGGATGCCACGACGAGGACCGTGCTCATCGGCAGGATGTAGCGGAAATCGCGTCGGATCGACCGCAGCGACGTCGTCAGACTCTCCCAGAACAGGATCACGGGAAGGAAGAGCAGCAGCACCGTCTCGGGCGGCAGCTGCACTTCGCGGAGCGCCGGGATGAACCCGAGCGCGAGGCCGAAGATCACCAGCAGCAGCGGCAGCGCAAGCCGGATCCGCGGCGCCAACAGCGCCCCCGCGAGAATCGTGAGCCCGAGCAGGACCGTGACCTCGAGTCCTTCCATGCGTACCTCCCGGATGCCGCAGGGTCATGCTGTGCGACACCGGATGGCGTCAGACCCCGCCCAGAGCACAGCGCATCGCACTGTCACCGTATTCCCAGGAGGGGAGGAACAACAGACCCCCCTTCCGGGGGCGGCGGCTCAGTCGAGCTCCTCCGTGAGTTCGAACCAGCGGAGTTCGAGCACTTCGATCTCGGCCTGCTGATCGCTGATCGCCTTCATCTTCGCGCCGAGGCCCTCGAAATCCGCCTGGTCGTGATCGGCAAGAGCCTGCTTCGCCGCGTTGACCTGCTGCGTGAGCTTCTGGATGCGACGCTCCAGCGCAGAGATCTCCTTCTGCGCCGAGCGGAGCGCGGCGCCGTCGAGGCCGGGGGCCTTCTTCGCCGTGTTGACTGCCGTCTGCGACGCACCCGGTGCGGAGGTCTGCAGCTGGCGCAGACGCAGGTACTCGTCCACGCCGCCCGGAAGGTGGCGCAGGCGTCCGTCGAGGATCGCGAACTGCTGGTCGGTGACGCGCTCGAGGAAGTACCGGTCGTGGCTCACGACCAGCAGGGTGCCTGACCACGAGTCGAGCAGATCCTCGATCGCGGCGAGCATGTCGGTGTCGAGATCGTTGGTCGGCTCGTCGAGGATCAGCACGTTGGGCTGGTCGAGGAGCACGAGCAGCAGCTGCAGACGGCGCTGCTGCCCACCGGAGAGGTCCTTGACCGGCGTCGAGAGCTGCGCAGAGTCGAAGCCGAGCCGTTCGAGGAGCTGTCCAGGCGTCAGTTCCTGCGCCTTGGATCCAGACCCCATCGTGTACGAGGTGCGCAGCCGCGAGATCACGACGCGCACCGGCTCACGGCGCACATCCTCGAGCTCGTCGAGGCGCTGGGTGAGCGTCTTGACCTTGACCGTGGTGCCCCGCTTCACGCGGCCGACGGTCGGCTCGACGGTACCGGAGATGAGTCCGAGCAGCGTCGACTTGCCAGCGCCGTTGACACCGAGGATGCCGGTGCGCTCACCAGGGGCGATGCGCCACTCGATGTCGCGGAGCACCACTCTGTCCTTGGTCCCTGAGCCTGCCGAAGGGTCGACGGTCGAATAGGTCACGCCGACGTCGAGCAGGTCGACCACGTCCTTGCCGAGGCGCGACACGGCGAGCGACTGCAGCGAGACCTTGTCGCGGATCTCGGGCACATCGGCGATGAGCTCGTTGGCCGCGTCGATGCGGAACTTCGGCTTCGCGGTTCGCGCAGGAGCGCCCCTGCGAAGCCACGCGAGTTCCTTCTTGGCGAGGTTCTGGCGCTTGGCCTCGGTGGCCGCCGACATCCGGTCACGCTCGACACGTTGCAGGATGTACGCCGCATAGCCGCCCTCGAAGGGCTCGACGATGCGGTCGTGCACCTCCCAGGTCTCGGTGCAGATCTCGTCGAGGAACCACCGGTCGTGGGTCACGACCATGAGGGCTCCCGAATTCTGGCTCCACCGCTTCTTGAGGTGCCCGGCGAGCCAGGTGATGGCTTCGACGTCGAGGTGGTTGGTGGGCTCGTCGAGTGCGATGACGTCCCAGTCGCCCGCCAGCAGCTTGGCGAGCGAGACGCGACGGCGCTGGCCACCGCTGAGCGAGCCGATCTCGGCATCCCACGGCAGATCCTTGAGGAGCCCCTCGATCACGTCGCGGGTGCGGGCGTCCCCCGCCCACTCGTACTCCGGGGTGTCACCGACGACGGCCTGGCTGATCGTGACGTCGTCCGCGAGCGTGTCCGCCTGGGAGAGCACACCGATCGTGGTGCCACCGCGCATCGTGACGCGGCCCGAGTTCGGTTCCTTGATGCCTGCCAGCATCCCGAGGAGGCTGGACTTGCCGTCACCGTTGCGGCCGACGATGCCGATGCGGTCGCCTTCCTCGATGCCGAGGGTCACGGAGTCGAAGACGACCCTGGTGGGATATTCGAGATGAAGGGCTTCAGCCCCGAGAAGATGTGCCATGTCCTCTCCAGGGTAGTCGGGTGGGGCTGGGAGTCAGCGTTTCAGTCACCGTTATCGAAGTTGTGTTCGAATGTCGGTGGCCGGTGATGGACTGTGTTCATGACCGCACTGCTCGACGCAACCGACTCCCAGATGGCGATGCTCGCCGATTTGGTGTCCGGGTTGCAGGCTGCGGAAGAGACGATCAGCGGCATGCAGGCGGTTCGAGACGGCATGCTCGCGATGGCCTCGCAGCTGGCGATCGACATCGCACAGGGTGCCGAGCATCCCGATTACGGCGACATGGCGATGCGTGCGGTGGCCGCCGAGATCGGTGCGGCGCAGCGTGTGAGTGATCGCACGATCGAGCACCGGATGGCGGCTGCGTCGCGTCTCGTGAAAGACCTGCCGCAGGTGTGGGCTGCACAGGGCGCCGGTCGCATCACGGCAGCGCATGCGCGAGTCATCGTCGACGCAGGGTCGCAGCTCGATGATTCCCGCGATCGGGCTGCCTACGCGGTCGAGGTGCTGGCGGTCGCGGAGGTCGAGTCGCCCAACCGACTGCGGCGCGATGCGCGCAGGATCGCCGAGCAGTACCAGTCGCGCTCCCTGACGGAGCGGCATCGCGACGCCAGGGAGCAGCGACGCGTCTGGGTGAAGGACCTCGACGATGGAATGTCCGAGCTCGGCGTGCACGGCCCCTCGACACTCATTCACGGGATGTACGACCGTCTGTCGCAGATGGCGCATCGCGTTCGTGAGGAGAGCAAGCGCAGGACGAAGGCACAGGGGTCGAACGAACAGAACGGCGAGGATGCGGATGCCAGCGCCCACGACCACAGCTCCGAGCCCGCGGACGAGCGCACCGTCGACCCCGCGGACGAGCGCACCGTCGACCCCGCGGACGAGCGCACCGTCGAACCCACGGACGAGCGCACTGTCGACCAGCTTCGGGCAGACCTGGTCGCCGACCTCGTCCTCACCGGCGCACCCACGGGCCACGACTCGGAAGACGCACTCCTCGGCGCGATTCACGCTCGCGTGGAGGTGACCGTGCCGGTCCTGACACTGATCGGCGGTGGCTGCGGCCGAGACGACCCGCCCCCGGCTGAACTCGACGGGCAATGCCCG
Source organism: Microbacterium oxydans (assembly GCF_000956525.1). GTDB lineage: Bacteria > Actinomycetota > Actinomycetes > Actinomycetales > Microbacteriaceae > Microbacterium > Microbacterium oxydans_A. Next base: position 303,587 of record NZ_JYIW01000025.1, on the reverse strand, counting down.
GTCGATGTCGGGACCGCCAGGACGATCGCCGGGGCTGCGTCAGGGTGGGACCGGGTGCTGACCCATCCGATCAGCGGAGCGCTGCTCGCCGTCGACCGCTATCGACCGGGCGATCAGCTGAAACGGCATCTGCGCGCACGCGACCAGCGGTGCCGATTCCCGACGTGTGGGCTCGCCGCGCGCAAATGCGACATCGACCACAACCATGCGACGGCCGAGGGCGGACCCACGTGCGACGACAACCTCGCCCACTTCTGTCGGCGGCATCACATGATGAAACACCATTCCCCCTGGCAGGTGGTGCAGGCGGCGGGCGGCGTCCTGGAGTGGCGGAGTCCGACGGGCAGCGTGTACGTCGACCGCCCACCGCGCCAGAACACTGTGCGTTTCACACCGACCGGGTCCGACACGAACGGGTCCGATACGAACAGGTCCGACACGACTGCGTCAGACACGAACAGATCCGACCCGACCGAGGCCGACCCGACCGGGTCCGACACATCCGCATCGACACTCGCACCGTTCTGAGCACGCACAACCCACACCCCACGACCCACAGCCCACAGCCCACAGCCCACGCCCACGACGGACGGGGTCCGCACACCTGGCAGCCTCCCCGTGCACGTCGTTCGACCTACACTCGACGAGTGCTCTGGAATCGCCGCGTCTTCTCGCTCCCACTCGCTGATCGGACGGCGAAGCTGGTGCAGTCGAGACGGCGACACGGTCGCTACACGCTCAGCGCCGACGGCATTGCGCAGTCCGTCGTCTCGATGACCGAGCCCACCGCGCTCGAGTATGGGTACACCCAGCACATCGCCCGAGCGATGGATGCCGCCGCTGAGCCCGGCGCCCCACTGTTCACCGTGCACCTGGGAGCCGGCGCACTCACGCTCGCGCGCTACGTCGAGGCCACGCGAGCCGGATCACCGCAGCTCGTGGTCGAGTTCGAACCGGCGCTCTACGACGCGGTGGTCGCGGCACTCCCCCTGCCTTCCGGCTCTGACGTCCGCGTCATCTTCGGCGATGCTCGGACGGTCGCAGACGCAGCGCTCCCGAACGAGGATTCATCCCCCGCGCTCTCCGGGCCCGCCCCGGATAGTGCCGCCCGAGAGACGGCTCCCACCGCGGTCCCCACCGACTGGGTGAACGCAGCCTTCACGGTGGTCGACCTGTGGGATGCCGCGATCATCCGGCATCGCGTGGCCAGCCAGGAGTTCTACCGCCGAGTGGCCGCACGCTCAGCCGGCGCGGGAGTCGTCGCAGTGAACCTGCTCGACGGGCATCCGTTCGAGTACGCACGGCGACAGGCGGCGACCCTGCGCTCCGTGTTCGCCCACGTCGCCGTCGTCCTCGCAGCAGACCCGAGCGATGAGGATGGCCCCCTCGGCAACGTCGTCATCTTCGCGAGCGACCAGCCGCTGGATGCCGTCACGACCCCCGGCGCCTTCGGCCCAGCGCCCCCGCACATCCTCCACGAGGCGCCGCTGACGTCGTGGATCGGCGTTGCGCGCATCATGACCGACGCGGACGGCACGGACTCCCCGCACCCCGACGACCCGCTCTGGGGGTGAAACACGAACGAGCCGCCCGGGACACGTGGTCCGGACGGCTCGTCCTCCGCGAAGCACAGGCCTCGCGGGTCATGCACTGATTACTGGTACGACTTCACGATCTCGAGGAGGCTCGGGACGTTGGCGTATGCCTCGGCCGCGTTCGCCTTCGTGACGATGATCGGGTCGAGCAGGTAGGCCGGGACGACCTTCTTGCCGTTGTCGTACTGGTCGGTGTCGTTGACGTCGACCTCTTCGCCCTTCTGGAGCTGGCCGACCATCTTGATCGACTGCTCGACGAGGAGCGTGGTGTCCTTGTTGATCGTGGAGTACTGGATGCCCTCCATGATCGACTTGACGGACTCGACCTCGGAGTCCTGACCCGTGACGACCGGAACCGGCTTGCCGGCCTGCTGCACCGAGGTGATGATGGCGCGGGCGAGGGTGTCGTTCGGGGACAGGACGCCGTCGAGCGTCTCGGAACCGTACGACGAGGTGAGCAGCGAGTCCATACGGCGCTGCGCGTTCTCCGGCTTCCAGCCCTCGGTCGCCGTCTGAGCGATCTCGGTCTGGCCCGACACGACCTTCAGCGTGCCGTCGTCGATCTTCGGCTGGAGCACGTCCATCGCACCGTTGAAGAACACCGGAGCGTTGGCGTCATCCGGCGAACCGGAGAACAGCTCGATGTTGTACGGAGCCTCGTGACCTGCACGCTCGGCGAGACCGTCGAGCAGAGCCTGACCCTGCAGCTGACCGACCTTGAAGTTGTCGAAGGCCACGTAGTAGTCCACGGCCTCGGTGTTCTCGATCAGACGGTCGTACGCGATGACCGTGACGCCTGCGTCACGAGCGGCCTCGACCTGCGTGGACAGCTGCTTGCCGTCCTTCGCGCCGATGATGATGACCTTCGCGCCACCGGTGACCATGGCCTGGATCTGGTTCTGCTGCTCGGCGACCGTGTTGCTGGCCGGCGCGTACTGCACGTCCGCCTTGAACCCGGCCTTCTCGAGACCATCGGTGAACAGCTGGCCCGCGAGGACCCAGTTCTCCGAGGTCTTGTCCGGCAGTGCGACACCGATCGTGGCGTCGGCGGCGAAGCCCTTCGCGGTCTCCTCGCCGGCACCGGTGCCGGTGTCTCCGCCACGCTCCGAGGAGCAGCCGGTGAGAGCGAATGCGCTCACGGCGACAAGCGCTGTCGCCGTCAGAAGAATCTTCTTCATGTGATCTCTTTCTCTGGTGTGTGAAGGTCTTGTCACGCGGGCACGCGACTCGACCCCTACTTTCCGCGCGTCTCGTCGACGGCGGGGGCTTCGTACTTCTGACCTGTGGGGTAGTTCGCCTTCGGGTCGAAGGTCTCGAGTGCCGGGTCTTCCTTGCGGCCGAACCGGCGCGTCATGAACCCGATGATCGAGGGGCGACCCTGCTGCTTGTTCCAGACGTCGACGCCGACCGCGATCAGGAGCACGAGGCCCTTGATCATGGAGACCACGTCGGCACCGGCGCCGAGCAGCGCGAGTCCGTTGTTGAGGAACGCCATCACGAGACCACCGATGATCGATCCGATGACCGTTCCGATACCACCGGAGACCGCGGCTCCACCGATGAAGACCGAGGCGATCGCGTCGAGCTCCCAGCCGTTGCCGTCCTGCGGACCGGAGGCCGTGGCGCGGGAGACGTAGATCATGCCGGCGAGAGCCGCGAGCACCGACATGTTCATCATGACGAAGAAGTCGACCCAGCGGTCCTTCACACCCGAGAGGCGCGCGGCCTGGCGGTTGCCACCGACGGCGTAGATGTGACGACCGAACACGGTGTTGCTGGTGATGAAGGTGTAGAGGATGACGAGCAGCAGCAGGATCACGCCGGAGATCGGGAAGCTGGTTCCCTCACGCCCGGTCGCGAACAGCCAGCCGGCGATCAGGATGACGACCGAGATCAGCACGACCTTGAGGATGCTCACCCAGCCGGGCGCCATGTCGGAGCCCATCTTGCGCTGCGCCCGACGGGTACGGATCTCCGAGATCACGATCCAGGCGACACCGGCGAGCGCCAGCAGCATGGTGGGGATGTTGAACGGCAGCGGCAGTGCGATCTCGGGCAGGTAACCGGCACCGATGATCTTGAAGCCGTCGGGGACCGGGATGGACTGCGAGTCGCCGACCCACTGGTTCGCCCCTCGGAAGAAGAGCATGCCGGCCAGCGTCACGATGAACGCAGGCACCCCGACATAGGCCACCCAGAAGCCCTGCCACGCGCCGACCAGCACGCCGACGCCGAGGCCGAGCACGATCGCGAGCGGCCAAGGGAGGTTCCAGTCCGCCATCGCCTTCGCGACGATGATGCCGGTGAACGCGGCGACGGATCCGACCGACAGGTCGATGTGGCCCATGATGATGACCATCACCATGCCGATCGCGAGGATCAGGATGTACGAGTACTGGTTGACGACGTTGATCAGGTTTCCGGAGGACAGCGTGAGTCCCTGGCCCTTGAAGATGAACGTCAACAGCTGGAACACGACGAGGATCGCGACGAGGCTGCCGAGGATGCCGAACTGACGGAGCGTGGACTGCCCACCGCCGAACATCTTCGTGATGTCCTTGAAGTGGAACCCGCGCTTCGCGGTGGTCGATTCAGTGGTCATGCGGATGCTTTCTGAGTCGCGGAGGTCATGCTGCGCATGAGTGCCTCGGGTGTCGCCTGGTCGGCCGGGATGCAGTCGGTGACCCGACCTTCGAAGACGGTGTAGATGCGGTCGGAGATGCCGAGGAGTTCAGGCAGCTCACTCGAGATGACGATGACGCCCTTGCCCTGCGACGCGAGCTCGTTGATGATCGCGTAGATCTCGTACTTCGCGCCCACGTCGATGCCGCGGGTGGGCTCGTCGAGGATCAGCAGGTCCGGATCGGTGAACATCCACTTCGCCAGGACGACCTTCTGCTGATTGCCGCCCGACAGCTTGCCGACGCCCTCTTCGACCGAGGGCGTCTTGATGCGCAGGGCCTTGCGGTACTGATCAGCGATCGCGTACTCGGCACGCGGATCGACGACACCGCGGCGGGCGATCTTGGAGAGCTTCGCAGAGACGGTGGCGCGCTTGATGGTGTCGAGCAGGTTGAGTCCGAGCACCTTGCGGTCCTCGCTCACATAGGCGAGTCCGTGCTTGATCGCGGCGGCGACGTCGGGGAGCGCGATCTCCTGGCCGTCCTTGATCATCGTGCCCGACAGGAACGTGCCGTAGGAGCGACCGAACATGCTCATCGCGAACTCGGTGCGCCCGGCGCCCATGAGGCCAGCGATGCCGACGACCTCGCCGCGACGGACGTTCAGGCTCGAACCCTTCACGACCATGCGCTCGGTGACGGTGGGATGCTGCACCCACCAGTCCTTGACCTCGAAGAAGACCTCGCCGATCTCCGGCGTGCGGTCGGGGTAGCGGCTCTCGAGCGAGCGACCGACCATGCCGCGGATGATGCGGTCCTCGTTGATCTCGCCACGCGAGATGTCGAGCGTCTCGACCGTGCGACCGTCGCGGATGATCGTGATCTCGTCGGCGATCTGCTCGATCTCGTTGAGCTTGTGGCTGATGATGATCGACGCGATGCCCTTGGCCTTCAGCCCCAGGATGAGGTCGAGCAGGTGCTGCGAGTCGTTCTCGTTGAGCGCGGCGGTCGGCTCGTCGAGGATCAGGAGCTTGACGTCCTTGTTCAGGGCCTTCGCGATCTCGATCAGCTGCTGCTTGCCGACACCGAGCGTCTTCACCTGCACGTCGGGGTCCTCGCTCAGGCCGACACGGGCGAGCAGCTCGATCGTGCGCTGCTTCTGCGCCTGCCAGTCGATGCGGCCGAATCGGCGGATCTCGTTGCCGAGGAAGATGTTCTCGGTGACCGAGAGCTCGGGGATGAGCGCCAGCTCCTGGTGGATGATGACGATGCCGGCGGCCTCGCTGGCCGCGATGTCGCGGTAGCGCTGCTCCTCGCCGTACAACAGGATCTCGCCCTCGTACGACCCGTAGGGGTACACGCCGGACAGGACCTTCATCAGGGTGGACTTGCCGGCGCCGTTCTCGCCGCAGATGGCGTGGATCTCGCCAGTCCGAACGGTGATGGAGACGTCAGAGAGAGCCTTCACCCCCGGGAACTCCTTGGTGATGCTGCGCATCTCCAAGATCGGGCCTGAAACAGTCGGCAACGTTGCTGTGGTGCTCACGGATCTTCCTCGCGACGTGCGGTCACCTTCGATGTGACCGTTCACATTGGATTACATCGTCCAATGATGACGAGACGGTGTCAAGTCCGGACGGAGATTTTGTGTCGTTACCGTGATCCGGACGACTCGCGCAGGCGCAGTGTTGTCTGCAGTGGACCAAACGTCGGCACCTGCTCGCCGCGGATCTGCGCGAGCAGGATCTTGACGGCGCGACGTCCGAGTTCCGGGAACTCCTGGTGCACGGTGGTGAGCGTCGGGGCCACGTGTGCGGCGACGGGCACATCGTCGAAGCCGACGACGCTGATGTCATCCGGCACGCGCACCCCGGCGGAGCGGAACCCGTGCAGCAGCCCGATCGCCATGAGGTCGTTCGCCGCGAACACCGCGGTGAAGTCGCGGCGGCGCGCCAACTCCTGGCCGGCGAAGAACCCGAAGTCAGCGGTCCAGTCGCCGCGGATCGGCGGGAATGTCGGCAGATCCGCCTCACGCAACGCGTCGAGATACCCGCGCATCCGGGACTCCGCCTCGATCCAGTCCTGGGGACCGGCGAGATGGACGATGTCGGTGTGGCCGAGGCTGATGAGGTGCTCCGTGGCAGCACGAGCGCCTGCGACCTGATCGGCCGAGAGGCTCACGCCGTCGGAACCGGACGCCGTCTGCAGCGTCACGAAGGGGATCGACACATCCATGCCGCGCAGGACATGGAAGACGCGCACCTGCGGTGCGAGCACGATGATGCCGTCGACTTGCTCTCGGCCGAGCTGACGCACGGCATTGCCGATCGCCTCCGGCGTGGTGTCAGAGAGGTTCAGGGTGGAGACCGAGTACCCCTCCTCGCGCGCCGCGTTCTCGATGCTCGCGATCGACGAGGTCGGTCCGAACTCGCCGATCGTCGCCGACAGGATGCCGAGCATGTTCGATTTGCTCGTCACCAGTGCTCTCGCGGCGAGGTTCGGGCGATAGTCCAGCACCGAGATCGCATCGAGGACCTTGGCCTTGGTCTCCGGCCGGATACTGGGGTGATCGTTCAGCACCCGCGAGACGGTCTGGTGGGAGACACCCGCCAGACGGGCGACATCACGGATGCTCGGCAGGCGGGCACGCTCAGAGCCGTTCGACATCACGGCCTCCTTGCTGCATGTGCACGGTCACATCCCCACATCATTATGTACTCAGCGCCGCGTTCCCGCACACCGTTCCGCCGACGCAGCGGCACGCATGGGCATCGAGGAGGGCGGCCGTGGACCGTCCATCGAAAAGAGAAATCCGGTGCGACCCGGAACTTATCGCTAGACTGAGTTCACCCAGCGGGGCGTCTCCGACCCTGCACCCGATGAACGCTCGCCTGAGGAAGGACTCAACTTCGTCCTGGCCTGCCGTCGAGCGTATGGCGACAGGAACAGCCATGAGCTCCGCGAAGCGAACCTCACTCACCCTTACCGGCGCACTTCTGCTGCTGGCCGGCATCATCGCAGCGACCCTGACGACGACCGAACCCGAGTGGTGGGAGCTGTACTTCAGCCGCCTCGGCATGACCGGCGACTTCTCGGCGATGCTGTTCAACGGCGGGGCCATCATGGGCGGCGTCTCGATCGCGTCAGGCGGCGTCATGATGCGCATCTGGTTCCTGCGGTCGCCGCTGATCGCCACGAAAGAGCAGCGTCGTGCGGCACGGGTGATCCCGTTCTTCGGCGTCACGCTCGGTCTCAGCCTGGCCGGTATCGGCGTCTTCCCGCTCTCGGTCGACAAGCTCGCGCATGACATCTCGTCGAACGGGATGATCGTCTCGTTCCTGTCCCTGCTGATCGCGCACCGCATCTATCTCCGCTCCCTGTCGCGGCTGCTGAGCGTGCTCGCCATCATCACCGGCAGCGCACTGGTGCTCAGTCTCGGGGCGATGAGCTTCGGTCTCATCAACCTCACCGTGTTCGAGGCGATCGGCTTCACCGCGATCCTGTCATGGGTGCACCTGCTCGAAACGCACGTCCGCAGCTTCGCCGAGGCACCTGAATCGCGACGCACAGCGAACTCTCAGCAGATTTCTTTGTCCCCCATTTGGGGGACAAGAAAAATGGCGCTAGTCTCTGAGGCGTAGCTGGGGCTACACGGGGATGCGTCTGGGGCGCGGAACCACGAAGTGAGGCAGACCACCACGTCCCTTGTGGTGAGCACCCTCTCGGGAATCGGTTGGGGAACCGGACATCCCGAGAGGGGCCTGCCCGCTTCGACCCCCTTCGGACCGTTCGACCTCTTCGAATCGTTCGACGTCAGCGGATGATGCGCGCACCCGGCACCGGGCCGTGCACATGCAATGCCTCACGACCGGACCGCTGCAGCACCGACTGCACATCCTGCGCGGATTCCGGATCCGCGCACAGCAGCGCCACTGTCGGACCCGAGCCCGAGACGATGCCGTGCAGCGCGCCGGCTCGGATACCGTCCTGGATGGTCGCATCGAGATCAGGGCGCTCGAAGACAGCCGCCGCCTGCAGATCGTTCAGGAGCGACTCGGCGAGCAGCGCCGGGTCACCCGCGCGCAGCGCCTGGAGCACCGGGATCGGCACATCGAGCGACATCGGCGGATCATCCGCGAGCATCCCCTCCTCCTCGCGCAGCGCGTCGAGCCGTCCGTAGACGACGGGCGTCGAGAGACCCTGCTCGCTCGTCACGAGCACCCAGTCGAAGCGGCCACGCGCGAGCGCGGGATTCAGCTGGTCACCGCGCCCTGTGCCCACCGCGGTGCCGCCGTGCAGCGCGAACGGCACATCGGCGCCGAGCCGCGCCGCGAGCTCATGCATCCGCGTCGATGAGAGGCCGGTGCCCCACAGCGCGTCGCACGCGACGAGCGCGGCCGCGGCATCCGCCGACCCACCGCCCATGCCACCCGCGACCGGCACGCTCTTGCGGACCTCGAGTGCCACTCCCCGGTCGTAGTCGGTGGCGGTGGCGAGCAGCTTCGCCGCGCGCATCGCGAGGTTGCGATCATCGAGCGGCACCGAATCGACGTCGTCGACGCCCGACACCGTGATCGAGAAGTCGTCGGCCGGGCGCGCGATCACGTCCTCATACAGCGAGACGGCCTGGAACACCGTCGCGAGCGCGTGGTATCCGTCGTCGTGGCGTCCGCCGACGCCGAGGTAGAGGTTGATCTTCCCCGGCGCCCGCACATGCACGGACTCGGTCGACGCGAAGACGCTCATGATCCGACGACCGTCACAGCTCCGAGGACTTCGCCCACAGGTTCACGTCGATGGAACCGGCGAGCTCGTCGATGCGCGCCAGCTCCTCCGCGGTCAGCGGCGGGCCGTTGACCGCGGCGAGGTTCTCATCGAGCTGTGAGGTGCGCGATGCCCCGATCAGCGCCGAGGCGACGACCGGATTGCGCAGCGTCCACTGCAGGGCGAGCTGGGCGAGGGACTGACCGCGCTCGCGGGCGATCTCGTTCAGCGATCGCAGCGTCTGCACGGCGTCGTCCGAGAGTCGCCCCTCCGGCAGCGAACCGCGCTGCTGCGCACGGTCAGCGGTGCCATCACCGAGGTACTTGTCGGTCAGGAGTCCCTGCGCGAGCGGCGTGAAGGCGATGGCGCCGAGGCCGTTGGCCTGCAGCGTGTCGTCGAGTCCGTCCTCGACCCAGCGGTTGAGGATCGAGTACGCCGGCTGGTGGATCACCAGCGGCGTGCCGAGCTCCTTGGCCACGTCAACGGCCTCCTGCGTGCGCTCGGCGCTGTAGGAGGAGATGCCGACGTAGAGCGCCTTGCCCTGGCGGACCAGGGTGTCGAGCGCACCGACGGTCTCGGCGATCGGCGTCACCGGGTCGACCCGGTGCGAGTAGAAGATGTCGACGTAGTCGAGCCCCATGCGGGTCAGCGACTGCTCGGCGCTCGCGAGGATGTACTTGCGGCTCGCGAAGTCGCCGTACGGGCCGGGCCACATGTCCCAGCCGGCCTTCGACGAGATGATCAGCTCGTCGCGGTAGGGACGGAAGTCCTCGGCGAAGATGCGCCCGAAGTTCTTCTCGGCTGAGCCGTATGGCGGGCCGTAGTTGTTGGCGAGGTCGAAGTGCGTGATGCCGTTGTCGAACGCGTGACGCAGCAGCGCGCGCTGGTTGTCGAGCGGGATGTTGTCGCCGAAGTTCCACCACAGGCCGAGCGAGATCGGCGGCAGGAAGAGGCCGGACGACCCGACCTGGCGGTAGGCGAACTGCTGATAGCGGGCCTCATCAGCGGCGTACGGGCGGTGCAGTTCGGGAACGTTCGGGCTGAAGCGGGGCGAGTCGGTCACGGTGCCAGATTAGTCCCTGTCGCCCATCGCGCCCGTCGTCGCGGCATACAGCGCAATACGGTGATAGTCCTCGACCGTGAGGTCCTCGCCTCGGGCGGTCGGGGCGACTCCGGCGCCGATCAGCACCTCAGATGCCGCCGCGGAGCTGCCGAACAGCGACGACAGGGCCTGACGAAGCATCTTGCGTCGCTGGTTGAACGCGGCATCCACGATCTGGAACGTGCGTCGGCGCTCGTCCTCGCTGCCGCGCTCGCCTGCGGACCGGTCGAATCCGACCAGCAGGCTGTCGACGTTCGGGACGGGCCAGAACACCTGGCGCGAGACGTTCCCGCACAGCCGCCAGTCGCCGTACCAGGCCGCCTTCACGCTCGGCGAGCCGTAGATCTTCGAGCCTGGCTTCGCGGCGATGCGCTCCGCCACCTCCGCCTGCACCATCACGACGCCGCGCTGCAGGTAGGCGAAATGCTCGAGGAAGTGCAGCAGCACCGGCACCGAGACGTTGTAGGGCAGGTTCGCCACGAGCACCGTCGGCTCGCCTGGCAGTTCGGTGATGCGGAGCGCGTCCGCGTCGACGACCGTGAGCCTGCCGTCCTCGACACCGTGCTCTGCAGCCGTCTGCGCGAGCCTGGCGGCCAGACGGTGATCGATCTCGACGGCCGTGACGGATGCTCCCGCCTCGAGGATCGCGAGGGTCAATGAGCCGAGCCCTGGGCCGACCTCGACCACGCGCTCCCCCGGCTGCACGCGGGCGGCATGCACGATCTTCCGCACGGTGTTCGCGTCGACCACGAAGTTCTGGCCGAGCTTCTTCGTCGGGGTGACGTCGAGCTCGGTGGCGAGGCGGCGGATCTCGGTTGCGCCGAGCAGCGTGACGGTCATTGCTCCATTGTCCCCTACCGAGAGCGATGTCCCCGGCGGCGGCTAGTCTCTGGGGATGCCCTCCCTCGGTGAGCTCGTCGCCCCGCGCCGCATGGGCAGAGACTTCCGGTGGCTGCTCGCCTCATCGTGGACCAGCAACGTGGGCGACGGGGTGGCTCTCGCGGCTGCTCCCCTGCTGATCGCGTCGATGACGTCGTCGCCGCTGCTGGTCGCGGCCGGCGCGATCCTGCAGTTCCTCCCGTGGCTGCTGTTCGGGCTGCACGCGGGCGCGATCGCCGACCGTTTCGACCGGCGGCGACTGGTGATGTTCGCGAATGCCGCTCGCGCGATCGTGCTCGCCGGGCTCTGCGTGTTCCTGGTCACCGGCGTCGCGAACATCTGGGTCGTGCTCGCCGTCGCCTTCCTGTACGGCACGGCAGAGGTGTTCGTCGACACCGCTGGCAGCACGCTGCTGCCGATGCTCGTCGAACCTTCTGACCTCGGCATCGGCAACGCACGGCTGCAGGCTGGCTATCTCGTCGCGAACCAGTTCGCTGGCCCGCCGCTCGGCGCCTTCCTCTTCGCTGCGGGCACCGCCTGGCCGTTCCTGCTCGAAGTGGTGTGCGTGAGCCTCGCCGTCGTGCTGATCTCCCGCATGGCGAAGACGCCGGTGCCGCCGCGCCCTTCGACAGGCTCAGAGACCCAGGAGGTCGGGCATCCCCCAGTCCACACCGACATCGCCGAAGGGCTGCGCTGGCTCTGGCGCAATCCCCCGGTGCGGATGCTGGTGCTGATCATCCTGCTCTTCAACGTCACCTGGGCCGCGCCCTGGGGCGTGCTCGTGCTCTACGCGACCGAGCACCTGCACATGGGCGCGGTCGGCTATGGCGCGCTCACGACGGCCTCGGCCGTCGGCGGACTGCTCGCGACCGTGAGCTTCGGCTGGCTCGAGCGCCACGTGTCGTTCGCGACCCTCATGCGGGTCGTGCTCTCGCTCGAAGTGCTCATGCATCTGTCCTTCGCGCTCACCACGACCGGGTGGGTGGCGCTGGTGATCATGTTCTTCTTCGGCGCCTACGCGTTCGTGTGGGGCACGATCTCGACCACCGTGCGGCAGCGCCTGGTCCCCCCTGCCCTGCAGGGTCGGGTTGCCTCGGTCAACATGGTCGGCGTGTTCGGCGGCATGGTGATCGGTCAGGCCATCGGCGGCGTGATCGCCGAGATCTGGGGACTCACCGGCCCATGGTGGTTCGCCTTCGCCGGAGCGGCCCTCACGCTCGTGTTCGTGTGGAAGCCGATCTCCGACATCACTCAGTCGAAGGCGCCGTAGACGCGCAGGGTGTTCTCGGCGAGCCGCGCGCACAGCTCGTCGACGTCGAGTTCGAGCTCTGCGGCCATGAATCGCACCGTGAGTGGGACGAGATAGGGCGCGTTCGGGCGACCGCGCAAGGGCACCGGTGTGAGGAACGGGGCGTCGGTCTCGACGAGGATGCGGTCGAGCGGTGTCACCTTCAGGGCATCGCGCAGATTCTGGGCGTTCTTGAACGTGACGTTGCCGGCGAAGGACAGGTGGTAGCCGGCATCCGCGCAGATCCGCGCCATCGCGTCGTCGCCCGAGAAGCAGTGGAAGACGGTCGTTTCGGGGGCACCGACGCGCGTCAGCGTCTCGAGCACGGCGTCGTGCGCATCACGGTCGTGGATCTGCATCGCGAGACCGTGCTCCTTCGCGATCGCGATGTGCGCCTCGAAGGACTCGAACTGCGGGCCGCGGCGTTCCGGCTCCGTGCGGAAGAAATCGAGCCCCGTCTCGCCGATCGCCCTGGTCCGGGGATGCGCTGCAAGCTCATCGATCACGGCGATCGCCTCGGCCAGACGACCCTCCTCGGCGTACGTCGGCGCATCGTTCGGGTGGATCGCGACGGCAGCGAGCACGCGGGAGTCGGATGCCGCCGCCTCCACCGCCCAGCGGGACGACTCGATGTCGCCGGAGGCCTGGATCACCCCGGCGATGCCGACGGCCTGCGCTCGGTCCAACTGCTCGGTCAGCGTCAGCGGCTGATCGCCGTCGAGGATCTCGAGGTGCGCGTGGTTGTCGTACACCGGCACCGCGAGCGGCTCGGGGGCGGCCGGATACTTCAGATCCTTGCGGCCGTCTCCCGAACGCTCGCGTACATACGTCTCAGCCATGGCTCAGGCGGTGGACTCCACGCGCGGGAACAGCGGCGCGAGCGCGTCGACGCTCGTGCCGGGGCGCAGCACGCCCCAGGCTCCGGCCTCGCGGATCGGCTGGTCCTGCAGAGCGCCGAGGCTCTCCGCGGCGCCGAGGGCGACCCAGAGCTTCTCAGTCGCCTGCGGCATGACCGGTGAGAGCAGCACAGCCAGAGCGCGCAGCCCTTCAGCGCAGGTGTACAGCACGGTACCCAGGCGTCCGCGCTGTGCCTCGTCGCGGGCCAGCGCCCACGGCTCGTTCTCGGTGATGTACCCGTTCAGCGCATCGACGATCGTCCAGATCGACGAGATGGCCTCATCGATGCGGAACTGCTCGATCGCGGCATCCGAACCGCTCGCGGCATCCGCGACGATCTTCTGGATCGCGAGGTCCTGCTCGGTGTAGTCCGCTGCCGTCGGCACGACGCCCTCGAAGTACTTCTGGATCATCGCCGTGGTGCGCGATGCGAGGTTGCCGAAGCCGTTCGCGAGCTCGGACTGGTACCGCGCGGACAGGTCCTCCCACGAGAACGAGCCGTCCTGCCCGAACGCGATCGCCGACAGGAAGTAGTACCGGTACGCGTCGGATCCGAACACGTCGGTGATCTCGGTCGGCGCGATGCCGGTGAGCTTCGACTTCGACATCTTCTCGCCGCCGACCAGCAGCCACCCGTGCGCGAAGACGCCCTTCGGCACGTCGATGCCCGCAGCCATCAGCATGGCCGGCCAGATCACGGCGTGGAAGCGCAGGATGTCCTTGCCGACCACGTGGTAGGCGGGCCAGCGCCGCGCGAACGTCTCCTCATCGGAGCCGTACCCCACGGCGGTGGCGTAGTTCAGCAGCGCGTCGACCCACACGTAGATCACGTGCGACTCGTCCCACGGCAGCGGGATGCCCCAGTCGAACGTCGACCGCGAGATGGAGAGGTCCTTGAGCCCCTGCGACACGAACGAGACGACCTCGTTGCGTGCCGAATCCGGGCGCACGAAATCGGGCTGCGTCTTGTACAGCTCCAGCAGGCGGTCCTGGAACTCGCTCAGCTTGAAGAAGTAGTTCTTCTCCTGCAGCAGCTCGAGCGGCTTCGAATGGATCGCGCACACCTTGAGACCCTCGAAGGGCCCGGTGCCGTCGACGATCTCGGACTCGGGCTTGAACTCCTCGCAGCCCACGCAGTACAGCGCCTCGTACTCGCCGGCGTAGATGTAGCCGCGGTCGTAGAGTCGCTGGAAGAACGTCTGCACGTTGGTCTCGTGGCGCTCCTGCGTGGTGCGGATGAAGTCGTCGTTCGCGACGTCGAGCGTCTCCAGCAGCGGGAACCATGCCTCGCCGACGAGCTTGTCCACCCACTCCTGCGGGGTGACGTTGTTCGCGGCCGCGGCGCGCAGCATCTTCTGCCCGTGCTCGTCGGTGCCGGTCAGCATCCAGGTGTCGTCGCCCGCCTGACGGTGCCACCGGGCGAGGGTGTCGACCGCCACCGAGGTGTACCCGTGGCCGATGTGCGGCACATCGGAGGGGTAGTAGATGGGCGTGGTGATGTAGAAGGATTCGCCTGCGGGCATGGGGACAATTCTAGGTGGGATACCGGTGGGTGTGACGCCGTCCGGGTACGGTCGCGGACCGCCTTCAGTTCACCGTCACATCCACCCGGTGCCAGCCCTGGGCGCCGTCGGGCGCAGGCGCGGCCGGCTGGTCGGTCTGCGTGTCGCCGTCGGCGCTGATCGCCCGGCACTCGATCGTGTGCGAGCCGCTCTCGGCCGTCCAGGGGATGCTCCACTGCACCCAGGTGTCGGTCGAGATGGCGGTCGCGAGATCGGCGGCACGCCAGGATCCACCGTCGACGCGCACCTCGACGCCGGCGACGCCCACCTGCTGCTGCCAGGCCATGCCCGCGATCACCGCATCGCCGGCCTCGACGACCCGACCCCCGCGCGGGACGTCGATGCGCGACTGCAGCTTGATCGGACCGTGATCCGACCACCCGCGCGGGGTCCAATACCCCATGGCCTCGTCGAACCGGGTGACCTCGAGCTCGGTGACCCATTTCGTCGCGGACACGTAGCCGTACAGCCCGGGCACGACCATCCGCACCGGGAAGCCGTGCTCGATCGGCAGTGGATCACCGTTCATGCCGATCGCCAGCAGCGCGTCGCGGTCATCGGTCAGCGCTTCGAGCGGGGAAGATGCCGTGAACCCGTCGATCGAGGTCGAGAGCACCATGTCGGCATCGGACTGCACGCCGGCGCGGGCGAGCAGCTCGCGGATCGGATACCCGAGCCAGCGCGCGTTGCCGATGAGCGAGCCGCCCACCTCGTTCGAGACGCAGGCGAGCGTCACGTACGACTCGGTCATGGGCAGCGCCAGCAACTCGTCCCAGGTGACCACCACCTCGCGGTCGACCATGCCGTGGATGCGGAGCGACCAGTCGGCCGGATCCACCCGCGGCAGGACGAGTGCGGTGTCGATCCGGTAGAAGTCCGTGGTCGGGGTGACGACGGGAGCGAGGCCCGGGATGCCCAGTTCGGCCGCCGCAGGCACAGCAGCCGCAGGGCTCGTCGCCTTGGGCAGCCGGAGGGCCGAGCGGACCGCCTCGATCGAGCGGGAGGCGCCGCTGGCGATGTTGCCGACCGCGAGCGCGATGAGCCCGGCAGCCGCGGTACCGGCCGTCCAGACGAGGAAGCGGCGACGGTCGTCGTGGTCGGGAGCGAAGCCGGCGACGGGGCGGAGTCGACGCGTCAGCGTCCGCACGAAGATCAGGGAGATGCCGCCGGCGACGATTCCTGGCGCCCAGGCGTACGGTCCCGCGTTCGCGCGGGTCAGCGCCGTGACGACGGCGACGGCGCCGAGGACCCCGAAGATCGCTGCGCCGACACCCGGCCGGCGCAGCTCGAGGATGCCGGCGAGCGCCGCGACGCCCGCGAGCACGATGCCGATCCCGACGAGCAGTGCAGCCTTGTCACCAGTGCCGAAGAGAGCGATCGCCGTGTCCTTCGCCCAGCTCGGCGCGAGGT
Organism: Microbacterium oxydans; assembly: GCF_000956525.1. GTDB lineage: Bacteria > Actinomycetota > Actinomycetes > Actinomycetales > Microbacteriaceae > Microbacterium > Microbacterium oxydans_A. The sequence goes on along the minus strand of NZ_JYIW01000025.1, from coordinate 287,469 downwards.
CGATCAACCCGCCGCCGATCACCGCGAACGGGCTCGAACTCGGATCGATGATGGCCGCGGCCAGTTCACCGAGACCGACGCCGAGCGTCGCCGCAGCCAGTCCGGCGAGCGCTGCACTGGCCAGGTCGCGCCGCATGGGGTTCTCGCGTGGCCGGGCCACCGGCTGCGTCGCGTGCGTCATGTCATGAGCGTACGCCGCTGACGGAGCCCCGGGTCGAGAAGGCTCCGTCAGCGGATGTCACAGGATGGGATTCAGAGGCCGTTGCGCTTCGCGACCTCGCCCAACCAGGCGAGCGAGGGCTTCGGGTGACGCTCGAACGTCTCGTGGTCGAACCCGATCAGACCGAACGTCGGCGCGAAACCGCTCGCCCACTCGTAGTTGTCGAGCGCGCTCCAGTGCTGGTAGGCCCGCACCTCGATGCCGTCCGAGATCGCACGGTGCAGTCCTTCCAGAGCGCCCTGCGTGTAGGCGATGCGACGCGTGTCGTCCGCCGTCGCGATGCCGTTCTCGGTGACGAGCACCGGCACGCCGCCACTGCGCTCCCATGCGCTGCGCACACCCATCTCGAGCGCCTCGGGGAAGAACTCCCACCCCGTGAGCGTGGTCTCCACGTCGTCAGCCACCGGGCGAGGACCCTCGGGGCCGATGAAGGTGCGGGTGTAGGCCTGCACGCCGACGAAATCGTCGCCGGCGGACTGCTCCAGGTACCAGTGGTCGCGCGGGTCGCCGTACTCCGCGACCATCTCGTCGGCGCCGGGCTCGCCGGTGGAGTGGAACGCCTGCGTCGCGATGGTCCAGCCGGCCTGGGCGCCGGAGACCGAGTGCACGAGCTCGGATGCCCGGTGGTGGGCCTCGAGCAGGGTGTCGGCGACCGCGAGGTCGGGGTTCGGGAGGCCGTACGCCACGAGGTTCGCAGCATCCTCTCCCCCGGCGAGCATCGCAGCGATGTTCGGCTCGTTGATGGTGCAGACGTACTTCACGCCGTCGAGGATCGGCAGCACGGTCTCGACGTAGCGGGAGAACAGGTCGACCGCGTCATCCGCTCGCCAGAAGCCGTCCTGCTGGAACCACTGCGGCACCGTGAAGTGCATCAGCGTCACGGTCGGGTCGAGCCCGTTCTCGCGCGCGGTGTCGATCATGCGGCGGTAGTGGTCGAGCATCGCCCGTGAGACGAAGCCGCGCTCCGGCTCGATGCGCGCCCACTCCACCGAGAAGCGGTACGAGTTCAGGCCGGCCGCTGCGAGCAGCCGCATGTCCTCCGGGTACCGGTGGAAGTGGTCTGCGGCGTCGCCCGACGGCTCCACCATCGACGAACCGGGAGCGTGCTCCATGGCCCACCAGTTGCTGGTCGTGTTGTTCCCCTCCACCTGATGGGCCGCGGTCGCGGCACCCCAGAGAAAGCCGTCAGGGAATGTGAGCACGAGTGCTCCCTTCGTGATGTGTTCTATCGGATTCGGGCAGGATTCGGCACGGCATCCAGCAGCTGGACGGTGTACGGATCCTCGGGGTGCTGCAGCACCTCGGACGTCGGTCCGCGCTCCACGACACGGCCGCTGTTGAGGACCAGGATGTTCTCGGTGACCAGCCGCGCGCTCAGCAGGTCGTGCGTGATGTAGAGCATGCTGATGCCCCATCGTTCGCGCAGATCCTCGAGCAGCGCCAGCACACCGGCGCGCAGCGAGACATCGAGCATCGACACCGGCTCGTCGGCGATCAGCACCTGCGGATCGCTCGCCAGCGCGCGGGCGATGACCACGCGCTGACGCTGCCCGCCGGAGAGCTGGTGGGGCAGCTTCGCCGCGAACTGCTCGACCGGGGTCAGGCCGACCGTCTCGAGGAGCTCGAGCACACGAGCCCTCGCCTCCTGGCCGCGCAGCTTCGTGTAGTTGCGCACCGGACGGCTGAGCGCGTACTCGACCGTGTGCAGTGGGTTCAGGGCCGCATAGGGATCCTGGAACACCATCTGCACGTCCTTGCGCAGGTCACGGAGACCCGCGCGACGCAGCGTCGCGACGTCGACATCGCCGAAGTGCACGGAGCCCTCGGTCGGCTTCTCGACACCCGTGATGAGCTTCGCGATGGTCGACTTGCCCGAGCCGGATGCTCCCACCAGCGCGAGCGCCTCGCCGGGCTCCAGACGGAACGACACGTCGTCGACCGCCGTGACCGGCTGCTCGCCCCGACGCGGCGCCGGGTAGCGCTTGGAGACCCCCTCGACCACGATCGCGGCATCCGCCCTGCGGGTGTCGCGCTGCGAGACGGTCGGCATGGTCTCGGTGACGTCGGTGCGCGACCGTCCCTCGCGGCGACGCGTGCCGAGGTCGACGAATCCGGGGATCGAGATCGACTCGGCGCGCGGATCGGCGTAATGGCTCAGCAGCATCCGCGTGTACTCGTCCTGCGGTCGCTCCAGGATGTCGATGCTCTTGGCATCTTCGACGATGCGCCCCTCGTGCATCACCATCACGCGATCCGTGGCTTCGAGCACGATGCCGAGGTCATGGCTGATCAGGATCGCGGTGAAGTGTTCGGCGCGCTGCAGGTCCTTGATCGTGTCCATCACGGCGTGCTGCACGAGCACGTCGAGCGCCGTGGTCGGCTCGTCGAACACCATCAGCTGCGGCTCGAGCGACAGCGCCAACGCGATCGAGACGCGCTGACGCATGCCACCGGAGAGTTCACCCGGGTAACGCGACAGCACTGCGGCGTCGAGTCCGACCTTGCCGACCAGGTCGCGGGCCCTGGCGTCGCGGGCGTCCTTCGGCACATGTCCGTGCGCCGCGAAGATGTCGCGGAAGTGGTTGCCGACCGTGCGGACCGGGTTGAGCGCGTTCATGCCGGACTGCAGCACCATCGCGAAGCCACCCTGGCGCTGACGGCGGAGCTCCTCCGCGTCGAGCTCGCGGATGTCGCGGCCGCCGAACAGGATGCGTCCGCCGCTGATGCGAGCCGGCGGCTTCTGCAGCCTGGTGAGAGCGAAGCCGAGCGTCGACTTGCCCGAACCGGACTCGCCGACCAGGCCGACGAACTCGCCACGGCGGAGCGTGAAGGACACGGTGTCGACGGCCGTCGCCGCAGTGGCGCCGGGCGAGGCGTACTCCACCGACAGGGAGTCGACCTGCAGGAGCACGTCGTCCTCGGGGAGGCCATCATTCGCGTTCGTCGCGTTCATGGCGTTCATCGGCCCTTCCCTTCACGAAGGCGCGGATTGGAGATCCCGTCCACGCCGAAGTTGATCAGTGTCAGGCTCAGCGCCAGCAGCGCGATGCAGAGACCGGGGGCGAACAGCAGCAACCACTGTCCGGTGAGCAGCGAGTTGGAGTTCTGCGCCCAGTAGAGCATCGTGCCCCAGCTGACGATGCTGGAGTCGCCGAGTCCGAGGAACTCGAGGCCGGCCTCAGCCAGGATCGCCGCGGTGGCCGCACCGAAGAGCGTGCCGGCGATGATCGAGGTCATGTTCGGCAGGATCTCGCGGAAGACGATCCGCGCCCTGCTGTCGCCGGAGAACTGCGCCGAGGTCACGAAGTCGTTGCCGCGCAGGGACTGGGTCTGGCTGCGCAGCACGCGAGCCCCCCACGCCCAGCCGGTCACCACGATGACCGCGATGATCATCAGGATGCCGCCGTTCTGCAGGTACGCAGCGATCACGATCATGAGCGGGAGGCCGGGGATCACCAGGAAGAGGTTGACGATGAAGCCGACCACCTCGCCCGCGAAACCGCGCATGTATCCCCAGCTGAGTCCGATCAGGACCGCGACGATCGTCGACAGGAGCCCGGCAGCCATGCCGACCAGCAGGCTGACCTGCGCACCGTAGATGAGCTGGCTGAGCACATCCTCACCTGCGGCGGTGGTGCCGAGCCAGTGCGCCCACGACGCGTCTGCGTTGCGCTCGAAGCTGTTGTCCTTCGCACCGTATGGCGCGATCAGCGGCGCGAACACCGCGACGATGACGAACAGGCCGAGGATGCAGAGGCCGAGTCGGGCCTTGCCGTTCGACCACAGCGTGCCGACCATGCGGCCGAACGCGCGCCACGGGCTGGGAGCGGCGATGCGCTCTGCGGGGATCTTGACGTTCATGGTGGAGGTCATCGGCGGGTCCTTGGGTCCAGTGCGCCATACAAGATGTCGACGAGGAAGTTGGCGATGAGCACGCTCACGGTGATCATCAGGAAGAGCGCCTGCATGAGCGGATAGTCCTGACCGATCACGGCGTTGAAGAGCAGGTACCCGATGCCTGGGTAGCCGAACACCTGCTCGACGAGGATCGATCCGCCGACCACGCCGCCGAGCGTGAGCCCGAAGCCGGTGAGGTTCGGCAGGATCGCGTTGCGCGCCGCGTACCGCAGGGCGATCGTGCGACCGTGCAGACCGTTCGCCTCGGCGAAGGTCACGTAGTCCTCACCGAGGGTGTTGATCATGGCGTTGCGCATGCCGATGATCCACCCGCCGAGCGAGGTCAGCAGGATCGTGAGCGCCGGGAGCACCGCATGCTGCGCGAGGTCGCCGATGAACTCCCAGGTGAAGCCGGGGGTCGTCGTCGCGGCGTAGGCGCCGGTCGTCGGGAACCAGTGGAGCACGTAGCCGAAGAAGAAGAGCAGCAGCAGTGCGGTCCAGAAGTACGGGAACGTGCTGAGGAACGAGCCCGTCAGCGTCGGCAGCGAGTCGAGCCAGGTTCCGCGGCGCCAGGCGGCTGCGACACCGATCAGGGTGCCGATCACGAACGCGAGGATCGTGACGATGCCGACGAGGCCGATCGTGTACGGCAACGCGGTCGAGACCATGCTCGACACACTCTGCGGATAGAAGGTGTACGAGACGCCGAAATCGAGTCTGGCGACCTGACCGAGGTAGGTCACGTACTGGTCCCAGAGCGAGCCGGTCGGCACGCCGAGCTGCGCCTCGATCGCGGCACGCGTCGCGTCGGAGACCGGACCGTTCTGCGACAGCTTCGCGATCGCGGCATCAGCCGGCGAGCCGGGCATCAGACGAGGGAGGAAGAAGTTCAGCGTGATCGCGGCCCACAGTGTGAGCACGAACAGGCCGAGCTTCTGGAGGAGGTACTTCACTTGCCCTCTCCCTTCACTCGCTCGAGCCGCGTGAAGATCATCAGCGGGGCGGAGTCGTAGTTCTGCGGGATCATGTACGGGTCTTCCTCACTCGGCCATCCGGTGAACTTGGCGTCGCTGAACAGACCCCAGATCCCGCCGTAGTAGAGACCGATCACTGGCAGGTCGTCGTAGACGATGCCCTGCAGCTCTTTGACGATCTCCATCTGACGGGCGGTGTCGACGGTCTCGCGGTACTCCGCGAGCAGCGCGTCGACCTCGTCGGACCGGTACCGCTCGAAGTTGTTCGCGGTCGCCTCTCCGGATGGCACGTAGAACTCGCTCGAGAGCAGGTTGTTGTACGCCTGGTACACGTCGCCGTTGCCCATGCCACCGATCGCCATCTCGAAGTCGCCGTTGCTGATGGCGCTCTGGTAGCCGGCAGGCTGCGGGAGCTTCAGCGTGACCTTGACGCCGACAGCGGCGAGCTGGCTCTGCACGGTCTGCGCCGCTCTCGTCCAGTCCGTGAAGCCGTTGGCGGTGGTCAGCGCGAACTCGAGCTGCTTGCCGTCGGCGCCGACGAGACGATCGCCCTGCAGGGTGTATCCCGCTTCGCCGAACGCCGCGAGCGCGGCATCCGTGTCCTGCGTGATCATGCCCTGATCGGGGATGCTCGGGTCGAGGTACTCCTCCTGGTTCGGGAGGATGAGGCCGGTCTGTCCTGCCGGCTTCATGTAGCCCTCGGATGCCGTCTCGGCGATCTCCTCGCGGTCGAGGGAGAGCGCGATGCCGCGGCGCACGTTCACGTCGTCGAACGGCGCGACCTCGAGGTTCGGCATCAGGGCGATCACGCCGCCCGGCGGGAACCACCAGGCGTTGTGGTCGCTCGCCGCGCCCCAGGTGCCCTCGACATCGGAGATGAACGAGTACGCCCAGTCGTAGCCGCGGCTCACGGTGTCGAGCTGCGAGTTGGTCGAGGGCAGGATGATGTGCTCGACCTGGATCTTGTCGGCCTGCCAGTAGTCGGGGTTCTTGTCCATCGAGTACTGCTGGTCGTTGTAGTTGCCGAGCACGAAGGGCCCGGTGCCGACCGGCTGCTCGTTGCGGAACGTGCCGGGGTCCTTGACGTCTTTCCACGTGTGCTCGGCGACGATCATCGTCTGGCCGAGGATCGAGAGCGAGGGGGCGTCATCCGTCTGCAGATGCAGGATGACGTCGCTGCCGTCGGTCTCCACGCTCTCGAGGTGCTGCCACGCGCCCTTGATGTCGAGCGAGGGGTTGTCCTTGAGGAGCTGGAACGTGAAGGCCACGTCGTCAGCGGTCATGTCCTCGCCGTCGCTCCACTGCACGCCGTCGCGGATCGTCATGACGATCGTGCGGGCGTCTGGTTGTGACCAGTCGGAGGCAAGCCACGGGTTGAGCGTGCCGTCGAGCGGGTTGACCAGGATCAGCGGCTCGTAGATCCACCGCGACGCCGTGCGCGTGTTGGTGAGATACGGGTTGAAGTTCCGCGTGAAGAACGGGTTGCCCTTATCGGCGTTGATCAGCATCGTGTCGGCGCCGATCGATGGATCGGGCTGCGATGTGATCTGGATGCTGCATCCACTGAGCACGACGGCCGCGGCCGCCAACCCCACGATCGCGGCTCTGCGCCAGCGTCGGAGCATGTGCGTCTTCGACACTCTGCCACCTCATGTCGTCTGTGTCATGAAGGGCGCTACGCGATCGGAACGCCCTGCGGCGCGTGCCGCATGAGCGATTGTAAGCGCATACATTTCTGCTCTGCAACCCCTTGACACGGGCCCAGGCGGCGCATTCCCAGTCAGTCACTGGCATGGGAACGGTGCCAAAGTGGTGCTCAGCCGGATCGCTGCGAGCTCTCCCTGAGCAGGATCTGGAGCGGCAGTCGAACCGTGGCCGGCTCCGCATCCGGTCGCTCGAGACGACGGCCGAGCAGCTGCACCGCCGCGCGGCCGAGGTCGATCATCGGCTGTCGCACCGTCGTCAGCGGCGGGGTCGACAGCGCTGCGGCCTCGAGCCCGTCGAAGCCGGTGATGAGCACGTCCTCCGGCACCCGCAGCCCCGCTGAGCGGAAGGCATCGAGCGCGCCGAGCGCCATCTGATCGTTCGCGGCGACGAGTGCGGACGGTGGCCCCGCGGCGATCAGCGACTCCGCAGCCTCGCGGCCGGACGCCCTGGTGAAGTCACCACGGACCACGGTCACGTCGTCGAGCGCGATACCGGCATCGGTGACCGCCGCGGCGAACCCGTCCCAGCGCTGTGCGCCGTCCGGCGAATCCGTCGGGCCCGCCAGGAATGCGATGCGAGTGTGGTCGGCCTGCGCCAGCACGAGGCGGGTGAGCTCCGCCATCGCCTCGGTGTTGCTGACGGTCACGTGGTCGTAGTCGTCTCCGCGTGACGGCCCTGAGAGCACGACGACGGGGATGCGCTGCGCCAGCCGCGCCAGCACGTCATCGGGCACGCTCTGCGCAAGGACGATGAGCCCGTCGACCCGGCCGGCCATGTCGCGCACCGTCGACCGTGAGGGATCATCGCGCCCGACACCGATCATGAGCACGAATCCCTGCTTCCAGGCCTCCAGCTCGGCACCGCGCAGCACCTCGTCGAGGAACAGCAGGGTCGGATGCGCTGCCGGGTCTGCGGCATCCCGCGCCATCGTGAACGGCGGCATCGAAGCGTGCTCCTCGCCCAGCACGTCGAGCGGCGGAGCGTCCTCCGAGGCGTCGAATCCGGGGAAGTACAGTCCAAGCACGCCGGTGCGCCGCTCGGCGAGCCCACGCGCGCTGCCGCTGGGCACGTAGCCGAGTTCGGACACGGCATCCATCACCCGTTCCCGGGTGGCCGGTCGCACGGCATCCGGCGAGCGCAGCACGCGCGACACCGTCGCGATCGAGACGGCGGCGCGGTCCGCGACGTCGTAGACGGTCGCCCTCTTGGTCACGCTCGATCTCCCTCCGGTGTGTGCACCAGGGTACCCGGGCGATCGGATGATCAGTCCCGCGTCCGGGCTTCGGAGATCTGCGGAACTTCGGACGTGCAGCAGGCCCTGGATCCGAGATCTGGCAGATCTCCGAGGTTCTGCAATGACGGCATCAGCGCGAGCGGGCGGCCAGCGCAGCCTGATACAGATCGCGGGACGAGAGTCCGGTCGCGGCCGCCACCTCGGTGCATGCGTCCTTCAGGCGGATGCCGTCGGCGACGAGCGTCTGCACCTGCGAGAGCGCATCCTCGGGCGACGACTCCCGGTGCGGAGCGCCCTCGACCACGACCACGATCTCGCCCTTCACGCCGTCCTTCGCCCACGCGACGAGCTCGGAGGCAGTCCCGCGACGCACCTCCTCGTAGAACTTCGTGAGCTCGCGGCAGACCGCGATCCGTCGCGCATCGCCGAATGCCGCCCCCATATCGGCGAGCGCTGAGGCGAGGCGAGCGGGCGACTCGAAGAAGACCATGGTGCGCGGCTCGGCGGCGAGGGCGCGCAGCGTCGTGCGGCGCTCCCCCGGCTTGCGCGGCAGGAAGCCCTCGAACGTGAAACGGTCGGTCGGGAGCCCGGAGATCGCGAGCGCCATGAGCACCGCGCTCGGCCCGGGGATCGCGGTCACCGTGACCCCCTGGGCGACGGCCTCCGCCACGAGTCCGTAGCCGGGGTCGCTGACGGTGGGCATGCCGGCGTCGCTCATCACGATCACGTCGTGCTCGGCGGCGAGCGCCGCGAGCTCACTCGCCTTCTGCTTCTCGTTGTGGTCGTGCAGCGCGATCAGGCGCGGGCGGTTCGCGATCTGCAGTGCTCCCAGGAGCTTCTGCGTGGTGCGGGTGTCTTCCGCGACGACGATCTCGGCATTCTCGAGGACCTCGATCAGACGGCGAGATGCGTCGCCGAGATTGCCGATCGGTGTGGCTGCGAGGATGATCACCCGCTCAGCTTATGCGGGTTGAAATGCGGGTCGATTCCGCGGGTTGTCTAGGCTGGACCGGTGACCGCGCCCGCACCCCTGCTGCCCCCGCCCGAGTCGCGGCTGACGCGCTACGGGCAGCTGCGCGATCGGATGCTGCTGAACCCGCGATCGAACCGCCTGCTGAGCTGGCTCGCCCCGCTGCTGATCACCGCGCTCGCCGGCGTGCTGCGCCTGGTGAACGTCGGGCATCCGCACCAGCTGGCCTTCGACGAGACCTACTACGTCAAGGACGCCTGGTCGCTCTGGACGCTCGGCTACGAGGGCACCTGGGGCGAGGGCGCGAACGAGGCGTTCATCACGCTGCGCGACCTGCCCCTGTCGCACGAGGGCTCGTTCATCGTGCACCCGCCGCTCGGCAAGTGGCTGATCGCACTCGGCATGGCGATCGGCGGTCCGGACGACAGTGTGGGCTGGCGGCTGGCGACGGCGCTGCTCGGTACCGCGTCCGTGCTGCTCGTGTTCCTGATCGCCCGGCTGCTGACCGGCTCCCTGGCGTTCGCGACCGTGGCCGGCACGCTCCTCGCCGTCGACGGCCTGAGCATCGTGATGAGCAGGATCGCACTGCTCGACGGCATCCTCACCTTCTTCGTGCTGCTGGGCGTGCTCTGCATCCTGCTCGACCGACGACGCACCATCCCGCTCCTCGAACGCCGCGATCCCGACGCTCCAGACGTCCTCTGGGGCCCGGTGCTCTGGCGCCGACCGTGGCTGATCGCCGCCGGCATCGCCCTCGGCGGCGCCTGCGCCGTGAAGTGGTCGGGGCTGTACGTCCTCGCCGCCTTCGGCCTGTACGTCGTGGTGACGGATGCGCTCGCCCGGCGTCGACGCGGCGTCATCCTCTGGCCGTCCGATGCCGCCTTCCGACAGGGACCGATCTCATTCCTCCTGCTGGTCTTCCCTGCGCTCGCGACGTACCTGATCAGCTGGACCGGCTGGTTCGTCACCGCTGGTGGCTACGACCGCGACAGCGACGCGAACCCCCTGGTCGCGCTCTGGAAGTACCACCAGTCGATGCTCGGCTTCCACGTCGGTTTGAACCGCGGCCACCCCTACGCGAGCCCGGCGTGGGAATGGCCGTTCCTGCTGCGCCCGACCGCCGTGTGGGTCGGCAGTGATCCGAAGGGATGCGGGGTCGACCACTGCATCGCCGTGATCACGGCAGTGCCCAACCCTCTCATCTGGTACGGCGGCGTCGCGGCATCCGTGTTCCTGGTGGTGCTGCTGGTGCGCGGCTGGGTGCTGCGGACTCCGGTCGGCCCGGCGGTGAGCGTGCCGCTGGTCGGTCTCGCCGCCACCTATCTGCCGTGGCTGATGTTCCCCGAGCGCACGATCTTCCAGTTCTACACGGTCGCGATGGTGCCGTTCCTCGTGCTGGCGCTCGCCGTCGCACTGCGCACGATCGCCGGGCGACGGGACGATCCGCTGCACCGACGACAGGCGGGCGAGCGCACGGTGCTGATCATCCTGGGGTTCGTGCTGCTGGTCTCTGCGTTCTTCTACCCGCTGTGGATCGGCATGAGCGTGCCGTACGAGTTCTGGCGACTGCACAACTGGCTGCCTGGCTGGGTCTGAGCGAGCCGAGCCCGAGCAGCAGCTACTCCGCCGCGTCGCCCGCGACGTGCTCCACCAGTGGCAGCACCCGCCCGGACAGATGCGTGCGCATCGCGATCGACGATGCGGTGCGGGCGACGCCCGGCACAATCGCCACGCGGTCGAGCACCTCCTGCAACTGCGTGGCATCGCGCGCGACGAGCCGCAGCTGCATGTCGCTGGCGCCCGTGACGGTGTGCATGTCGACGATCTCGGGCACGGCATCCGCGAGCGCCGTGGCCACCTCGTCGTGACCGACCTTCTGGTCGATCTCGACGAGGCAGAACGCCACGACGCCGTAGCCGAAGCCGCTCGGATCGATGCGCGGCACGATCGCCTCGATCACGCCGCCCTCATGGAGCCGCGCGAGCCTGCTGGTCGCGGTGCCGCGGGCGATCCCGAGCCGCCGCGCGCATTCCAGGATCGGCAGCTGCGGCGACTCCGTCAGCAGACGGATGAGCTGCGCGTCGAGGCGATCGATGTGCATCGGCCGACTACTCCCTGACCACGCCGGGCTGCGCGATCCCCCGCGTCGCCCTCGCCACGAGCAGCAGCACCGCCGTGAGTCCGAGGGTCAGCAGCAGCTGCACGCGAGCGGCAGGATCGATCATCGCGAGCGCGATGACGCCGCCGAGCAGCACCAGGCAGAGCCACGACAGCCAGGGGAAGCCCCACATGCGCATCGGCAGGTCGATGCCGTCTCGATCGGCTCGGCGACGCAGGATGATCTGCGCGAGCGCGGTCGCCGTCCAGATGACGAGCAGCGTCGAGCCGACCACGTTCAGCAGCGCGGGGAGCACGACATCGGGGAAGGCCCAGTTCAGACCGACCGTCACGAATCCGAACGACACCGAGGCGAGCACGGCGACGTACGGCACCCCCTTCAGGCTCGTCCGCGTGATGGCCTGCGGCGCGAGGCCGCGCTCGCCGAGCGAGAACACCATCCGCGAGGCGCCGTAGATGTTCGCGTTCATCGCCGACAGCAAGGCGATCACGACGATCAGCGACATCACCAGATCGACGCCTGGCACCCGGATCGTCGCGAGCACCGCGGAGAACGGGCCATCGAGCACCGCGGGGTCGTTCCACGGCAGCACCGCCACGATCACGAAGATCGAGCCGATGTAGAAGACCAGGATGCGCACGAGCACCTCGCGGACGATGCGACGGATGTTGCGGGCCGGATCGTCGGACTCGGCAGCCGCGATCGCGACGACCTCGGTGCCGCCGAACGCGAACACCACGATGAGCAGTGCCGCCGCGATACCGGTCATGCCGTTCGGGGCGAAGCCGCCGTTGTCGACGAGGTTGCCGATGCCGCTGGCAGGCACACCGGGGATCAGCCCGATGATCGCGCACACGCCGACCACCAGGAAGGCGATGATCGCGACGACCTTGATCGCGGCGAACCAGAACTCGAAGCGACCGTAGTTGCTCACCCCGAACAGGTTCACAGCCGTCAGCGCGACGACGAAGATCAGCACCCACGCCCAGGCGGGGATGCCTGGCACCCACCCGGCGATGATGCCGGCGGCGCCGGTCGCCTCGGCCGCGATCACGACGACGAGCTGGATCCAGTAGAGCCAGCCGACCGCGCTGCCGGCGCTGCGTCCCATCGCCTTCTGCGCGTACGAGCTGAAGGCGCCGGAGCTCGGTCGTGCCGCGACCATCTCGGCGAGCATCGCCATCACCAGGATGACGATCGCGCCGGCCACGAGATACGAGATCAGCACGGCAGGACCCGCGAGGCCGATCGCCTGCCCTGAGCCGACGAACAGCCCGGCGCCGATCGCGCCGCCGAGTCCCATCATCGAGATCTGGCGACGGGTGAGTCCGGGGTGCAGTCCCTTGGTCGTCGTGGTCGTGGTGGGTACCTCGGTCATACGACCGCCTCCTCGGGAGCAGATGCATGGAATGTCCGAGCGGATGCCGCGAGGGCGGCCGCGACCCGATCGACGTCGTCGGCGGAGCCGGATGAGATGCGCACGCCATCGCCCGGGAACGCCCTTGTGATCACGCCGCCCTCACGGAGCAGCGTCTCGAGTTCGTCGGTCCGCTCGGCGGCCGGCACCCAGACGAAGTTCGCCTGCGAGGCGACCGCCGGCCAGCCGGCCGCGATGAGCAGCGCGTGCAGCCGATCGCGCTGCTGCACGACCTCGTCGATGCGCACCGCCAGTTCGCGCTCAGAATCGAGCGATGCCAGTGCGGCGGTCTGCGCCAGATCGGTGACGCCGAACGGCACCGCGACCTTGCGCTGGTTCTCGGCGACCTCGGTCGGGGCGAGCGCGTAGCCGATACGAAGGCCGGCGAGGCCGTACGCCTTCGAGAACGTGTGGAGCACGGCGACGTGCGGGTGCCGGTGGAACAGCTCGATGCCGGCACCCTGGTGCCGGTCGCGGTCGAAGTACTCCGTGCGGTCGAAGTGCACGTAGGCCTCGTCGATCACGACGAGCACATCGTGGGGCACAGCCGCCACGAAACGTTCGAGTTCAGCGGCGCCGACGACGGTGCCGGTCGGGTTGTTCGGGTTGCACACGAAGATCAGCCTCGTGCGCGGGGTGATCGCCGCGAGCATCGCATCGAGGTCGTGCGTGTGCGTCTCGGTCAGCGGCACCGCGACCGGCGTCGCCCCGGCGATCCGCACGAGCGAGGGGTACGCCTCGAACGACCGCCACGCGAACATGACCTCGTCGCCGTCGCCGGCCACCGCGTGGATCAGCTGCGCGGCGAGCTCGACCGAGCCGGCGCCGACCGTCACCTGCGCCGGGTCGACGCGGTATCGCTCGGCGAGCACGTCGCGCAGGACGGTGGCGCTCATGTCGGGATAGCGGTGAATCGTGGCCAGGCGCTCCCCCACCGCCGCGATCACGGCGGGGAGCGGCGGATGCGGAGACTCGTTCGAGGAGAGCTTGGAGGCACCGGCCGGCGCTGAGCGCCCCTGCCGGTAGGTCGGAACGGCATCGAGGCCGGCGCGGGTGGGGAGGGGCATTTCGTCAGAGCATCCTTGCTGCGATCGTGCGGCGGCCCCGACGGACCACCTGCTGTCGCGTCACACTAGACCGGATGCCGCCAGCTGAGCAATCGGTGCACAGCAAGCTGCGCATTGCGCGCAGACAGCCGACGACATGCGCGCTTTCACTGGACAGATTGCACAGCGAGGACTCAGCGCGCTGCCGCGACCTCAGCCGGGTCGCTCGTCGGCAGTCTGCACACGAAGGAGCGGCAGTCGAACGCGAGCTCCGGAGCGTCGGCCTTGCCCTCGAACAGCTCGAAGCCAGCAGCCGTGAAAGCCCTGGCCTGTGCGGCCGTGACCACGGCGACCACATCGGCATCCGCCCGTCTGGCCTCGGCCGCGAGCGCACCGGACGGAGCATCCGTCACCACCACGATCTGACGGGGCGGCTCCACGAGCCCCGCAGCCACGCGCAGCAGGCTGCCATGGGCGAAGGGCTGCTCGAGCGCACGGGTCGCGAAGCGGCCGACGGCCTGCACCGCGGCCTCGCGGTAGCGCTCCCCCGCCCCGAGGCGCCAGGCGGTGAGCGCGGCGGCAGCCACCGCGGCCGCCCCGGAGGGCAGGTCACCGTCGGTCTGGTCCGGCGAGGCGGCGATGCCGCGCTCGGCCAACAGCGGATCGATACGGTCGCCCTCGAGTGCCTGGTCGAGGATCCCGAGCGCCGTCGTCGCCCATGCCGCGTCACCGGTCGCGACAGCCAGCGCGAACAGTCCATCGGCCAGCAGGCCGAGGTCGGCGGACGTCGCGATCGCTGTCGACCCGGTGCCGTCCAACGAGGATCGGACGAGCGCGCCGGCAGCATCGCGATTGACCCGAACGACCGTCTCGGCGGCGGATGCGGCCGCGTCCACCCAGCTCGATACCCCCAGCGCCGCGCCGGCCCGCGCCAGTGCACCGATGGCGAGCCCGTTCCATGCCGTGATGATCTTGCCGTCGACCGCTGGCGGTTCCAGGTCGGCGCGCTCCGCCGTCGACAGCAGGTAGTAGCCGCCCTCGCTTCTCGCTCCGTCGATCCACGACTCCGAGTCCTGCGCGGCACCGAACCCACCGCCGTCTCGCTGCAGCACCGCCAGCAGGAACGCCGCAGTGCCCCGCGCCGTGTCGAGGTCGCGCTCGTCGACCGCGACCTCCAGCAGCTGCGCGTTGTCGGTCAGCATCCGCTCGTAGTGGGGCACCGTCCAGTCGCGCTGCGTCGCATACCGGAAGAACCCGCCCTCGAGCTCGTCGTACAGCGCGGAGCCGGCCATCGCGGCGAAAGCGCGGCGCGCCGACGCGGCGGCATCCGGTGCCGTCCGTCGCACCAGCGGACTCTGCAGGAACCGCAGGGTCGTCGCGACCGGGAACTTCGGAGCCCCGCCGTATCCGCCGAACTGCGCGTCCTCGCGTGCCACGATCGATCCGGCCGCTTCGGCGATGGCCGACGCCGTCGGCAGCTCGCTCGGCGCCGACTCCGCCGCACGGGCGAGCGCATCGGACACGGCATCTGCCGACTCCTCGGCCTGATCCCGCCGAACGGTCCAGGCCTCACCGACCGCGGCCAGCACCTCACGGAACGACGGCAGCGGAGCGCGCGCCACCGGGGGCCAGTACGTGCCGGCATAGAACGTGCGACCCCGCGGGGTCGCGAACACGGTCAGCGGCCAGCCGAGGTTCTGGGTGAACGCCGACGCCGCCGCCATGTAGGCGCCATCGACGTCCGGGTGCTCCTCGCGATCCACCTTCACGGCGACGAATCCGGCGTTGATGATCGCTGCCGTCTCGGCGTCGGCGAACGATTCCCGAGCCATCACGTGGCACCAGTGACAGGTCGAGTAGCCGATCGAGATCAGCAGCGGCACGTCGCGCCGACGTGCCTCCTCGAAGGCCTCGGCACCCCAGGGGTACCAGTCCACCGGGTTCTCGGCGTGGGCGCGGAGGTAGGGGCTGAGCGTGTCGGCGAGCCGATTGGTCATGCCATCACGCTACGCGCGATCGAGGCACCGAGCAGGGGGCTTGACTCAGCCGACCAGCAGCTCGACCGGCCGGGATGCCGCGTAGCCGACCAGCGGCAGCGCGCGCTCTGCGGCGAGCGCGATGCGCGCGTGCAGCACCTCGGACTCGATCACGTAGCCGTCGAAGTCGGTGTCGCTGGCGTAGACGCCGAGCGGAAGCGTCAACGCCTGGAAGAACGAGAACAGCGGACGCAGCTGGTGCTCGATGATGAGCGCATGCCGTTCGCCGCCACCGGTCGCGGCCAGCAGCACCGGCTTGCCGACGAGCTCGTACTGCCCGACGAAGTCGAACAGGTGCTTGAACAGGCCGGTGAACGAGGCGCGGTACACCGGGCTGCCGACGATCAGCAGGTCGGCGGTCTCGATGGCCCGGAGCTTGTCCTCGATCGCCGCAGGCAGCTGATCACGGCGGAGTGCGCCGGAGAGCTGGGGACCGATGTCGGTGAGCTCGATGACCTCCACGTCGACCTCGGCGCGCTCGGACACGGCGGCCGCGATGGCACGGACGAGGGCGGTGGTCTTGCTCGGTTCGTGCAGGGAACCGGACACGGCGACGACGCGGTAACGAGCTGTCATGCCTCGAACGTACTCACGACGACGCCCCGTGTCGCGGCGAGCGACACGGGGCGTCATGTGAGCGATGCGGCTCGGCGTCAGTTCACATCGTCGGGGTGCGAACCCACGCGGCCGGAGCCGTCGAGCGGGTCGAGGGCGTCGATCGCGGCGATCTCGGCATCGGTCAGCGTGAAGCCGAAGACGTCGAGGTTCTCGCGCAGACGCTCGGCGCGCACCGACTTCGGGAAGACGATGATGCCCTTCTGCAGGTGCCAGCGCAGCACGGCCTGCGCCGGCGTGACGCCGTGCGCCGCGGCCGCATCGGCGACCGCCGGCGTGCCGAAGAGGTCGTACTTGCCCTGGCCGAGCGGACCCCAGGACTCGATGCGCACGCCGTGATCGGTGGCCCAGGCCACGACATCGCGCTGCTGGTACGCCGGGTGCAGCTCGATCTGGTTGATCGCCGGCGTGACACCCGTCTCGCTGACGACGCGCTCGAGGTGCGGCACCAGGAAGTTCGAGACGCCGATGCTGCGGGTCAGCCCGGCGTCGCGCAGCTCGATGAGCTTGGCGAACGCATGCACGTAGTCGTCCTTCGCCGGGGTCGGCCAGTGCACGAGGTACAGGTCGACCCGGTCGAGGCCGAGCTTGTCGAGGCTCTCGCCGATCGCCGCGCGCGGCTCTCCGCCGTGGTGGCGGTCGTTCCAGAGCTTGGTCGTGATGAACAGCTCGTCGCGCGGGATGCCGGACGACGCGATCGCCGCGCCGACGCCCGCTTCGTTGCCGTAGATCGCGGCGGTGTCGATGTGGCGGTAGCCGATCTCCAGCGCCTGGCTCACGGTGCGCTCGGTCTCGTCGGCCGGCACCTTGAAGACGCCGTAGCCCAGCTGGGGGATGGAGTTTCCGTCGTTGAGTTCGACTGCAGGAATGGTCATGGATCCAGCCTAGGACCGGGCGCGGACATCGGCTTCGGGACCGAGGCCATCGCCTTCGCCCCCGCACCGACGAGGCGTTCGAGCGGCCCCCGCCCGATGCACATCGACCAGAGCGTGGTGGCGACCAGGAGGCCCACGATCATGACGCCCCAGAACGCGTTGCTCGTGACGAACCCGGCAGGTCCGGACACCAGGACGATCACGATCACATGGGCCGTGTATGCCGTGAGCGGCATGGAGCCGAGCGCTCCGAACGGGAGGAGCGGCCAGCGCAGCGGACGGCTCAGCAGCACGCAGAGCGCGATCACGGCGAGGGCGAAGCCGCCGGAGCCGATGATCTCCGCCGTGCCTCCGCTGTGCGGGTCGACAGCGAAGATCGCGTCGAGCGCCGAACCCAGCGGATCGGTGGCGGCGAGCGCCTGCGGGTAGGAGTCCCAGCCGCTGAACGACGCACCGGTGCCGGCATCGGCTGACCCCCCGAGCCCGGCTGCCTGTCCGACCGCGCCGAGCCCGTAGCCGGACACCGCCAGGACGACGCCGGCGCCCAGCGCGACCGCAGCCGTGCTGACCCGCTCCACGTGCAGGCGGCCGAGCGCCATCCCGCCGAGCACGAAGGCCATCCACGCGGTGATCGGGTAGCTGCCGTAGAGCACGAAGATCACGCCTGCTCCGTAGGGGTGCAGCGTCACTGCGCCGAGCAGCGCGAGCAGTGCGGGGCCGACCAGGGCGAGCACCGCCGCGGCGATCAACAGCTGCCAGGGTCGCCACCGGAGGAACGGGATGACCGCGACGTACAGCAGGCCGTAGAGCGTGAGGATGACGGCGATCGGGGTGTTCAGCATCTCGAGGCCGAGGCCGATGACGAAGATGACGGCGCCCCGACCGATCAGCTGCAGTCGGATGCCGGGGATGCGCTCGCGATCCGGAAGCGCGCTGCGTCCTGTCATGAGCGCGATCGAGACGCCGGCGAGCACGGCGAACAGGATCGACGAGCGCCCGTGGACGAGGTCGGTCCAGGTGGCGATGTCGGTCCAGTCGAAGGTCGGGGTCTCGCCGATGTGGGCGCCGGCCATGCCGATGATCGCCAGCCCTCTGGCGATGTCGAGACCGAGGATGCGCGGCGGTCTGCCGAACTCGCGGAACCATCGCAGCGGACGCATCGGATCTGTCACGTGATGATCGTAGGGGCGGAACCCGGCGATACGATGGAGGGCTATGTCTTCCCCAGTGATCTCGTACCCGCCGGAGCTGCCGGTCAGCGCAGCCCGCGCCGAGATCGCCGACGCCATCCGCGACAGTCAGGTCGTGATCGTCGCCGGCGCCACCGGCTCGGGAAAGACCACACAGCTGCCGAAGATCGCCCTCGAACTCGGCCGCACGAACATCGCGCACACGCAGCCGCGGCGCCTCGCGGCCCGCACGATCGCCGAACGCATCGCGGAGGAGCTCGAGGTCGAGCTCGGCACGCTCGTCGGCTACAAGGTGCGCTTCACCGACAAGGTCTCCGACGAGACGCGCATCGCGCTGATGACCGACGGCATCCTGCTGAACGAGATCCATCGCGATCGGCTGCTGCGCCGCTACGACACGATCATCATCGACGAGGCGCACGAGCGATCGCTCAACGTCGACTTCCTGCTCGGATATCTCGCGCGCATCCTGCCGGAGCGCCCGGACCTCAAGGTCATCATCACCTCGGCGACGATCGATCCCGAGAGCTTCGCGAAGCACTTCGCCTCGGCAGCCGGCACACCCGCACCGATCATCGAGGTGTCCGGACGCACCTACCCCGTCGAGATCCGCTACCGGGCGCAGACCGAGGAGTCCGACGGCGAAGCCGACGGGAACGAGGACGAGGTCTCGGCGATCGTCGCGGCGCTCCGCGAACTCGACCGCGAGGCACCCGGCGACGTGCTCGTCTTCCTGCCGGGCGAGGCCGAGATCCGGGATGCGGCGGATGCCGTGCGCGGCGCCTACTCGAACGAGCGCTCCCCCACCGAGGTGCTGCCGCTCTTCGGCCGCCTGTCAGCGGCTGACCAGCATCGGGTGTTCGAGCGCAGCCGCGTCGCCGGCGTCCGCCGCCGCGTCATCCTCGCCACCAACGTCGCCGAGACCAGCCTCACCGTGCCAGGCATCAAGTACGTGATCGACACCGGCACCGTTCGCATCTCCCGCTACAGCAACCGCTCGAAGGTGCAGCGCCTGCCGATCGAGGCGATCTCGCAGGCCTCGGCGAACCAGCGCTCCGGGCGCGCCGGCCGAACCAGCGACGGCATCGCGATCCGCCTCTATTCGGAGGAGGACTTCGAGCGCCGCCTGGAGTTCACCGAACCCGAGATCCTGCGCACCTCGCTCGCCTCCGTCATCCTGCAGATGCTGTCCCTCGGCTTCGGCGACATCACGGCCTTCCCGTTCCTCACGCCGCCCGATTCGCGTGGTGTGAAGGCGGCGTTCGACCTGCTCACCGAGCTCGGCGCCGTCGAGGCGCAGTCCGGTTCGGACACGGCTCGACTCACCCGCATCGGGCGCGACATCTCGCGCATCCCGATCGACCCCCGGTTCGCGCGCATGCTGATCGAGTCCGGGCGCCCTTCGAGCGGCTCCTCAGGGCCCCAGAGGACCCCGTCACCTGAGGTCACCCGCGACGTGCTCGCGATCGTGTCCGGCATGTCGATCCAGGATGTCAGGGAGCGGCCGGAGGAGCGTCGCGAGGAGGCCGACCGCCTGCATGCACGCTTCGTCGATCCCACCAGCGACTTCATCACGCTGCTGAATCTCTGGAACCACCTGCGCGAACAGCAGCGCGAGCTCGGTTCGAGCGCATTCCGCCGCCTCTGCCGCGCTGAGCATCTGAACTACGTGCGGGTCCGCGAGTGGTTCGACGTGCACCGCCAGCTGCGATCCCTGCTCGCCGGGGCGAAGATCCGCATCGACGACCCTTCGACAGGCTCGGGGACCCAGCACGGGGCGAGCGATCCCGACGCGATCCATCGGTCGCTGCTGGCCGGCCTGCTGTCGCAGATCGGCATCCTCGACGAGCGCACCGCCCCCGCCGGCAAAGCGCACTCCCCCGCCAAGGAGCCGAAGGGACGCCGCACGATCGAGTATCGCGGAGCCCGCGGCATCCGCTTCTCGATCTTCCCCGGGTCCGGACTCCGCAAGAAGAGTCCCCAGGCCGTCATGGCCGCCGAGATCGTCGAGACGTCGCGCACCTTCGCCCGCACGGTCGCGGCGATCGATCCGGCCTGGGCCGAGCCGCTCGCCGGCGACCTCGCGAAGCGTCAGGTGACCGAGCCGCACTGGTCGAAGGATGCCGGCGCGGCCGTCGCGTTCGAGAAGGTGACGCTGTTCGGCGTCGAGATCATCCCGCGCCGCCGGGTGCAGTTCGCCAGGATCGACCGCGCCGCCTCCCGTGAGCTGTTCGTGCGGCATGCGCTCGTCGAGGGCGAGTGGGATCCGAGCCGGCTCGACAAGCGCGTGTCGGGGTTCTGGCGCAGCAACGCCGAGCTCCGCAAACGCCTCGAGAAGTTGGAGGAGCGCGAGCGCCGCCGCGACATCCTCGCCGGCGACGAGGCCGTCTTCCGCTTCTACGACGAGCGCATCCCTGCAGAGGTCTTCGACGTGCGCTCCTTCGAGAAGTGGTGGCGCGAGACGCTCGCGGCCACCCCGAAGCTGCTCGCGATGCGCGAGGGCGACCTGATCGACGACGACGGGCGCGCCGACCAGAGCGACTTCCCCACCCGCTGGACGCAGGGCGACCAGGTGCTGGGTCTCGCGTACCGCTTCGAGCCGGGTGCCGCCGATGACGGCGTGAGCGTCGTGATCCCGCTGGCGCTGCTCGCGCAGGTCGAGGATCGCGGCTTCGACTGGCAGGTCCCCGGGCTCCGGGCAGAGCTCATCACCGGACTGCTGCGGGCGCTGCCCAAGGCGATCCGCAGACACGTGGTCCCGGCGGCGGACTGGGCTGAGAAGTTCGGCGTCGAGCTCGCCGGCGACGGCCCCGAGGCGCACGGCGGCCTTCCGAGCCGCACCCTGAAGGAAGCCCTCGCCCGCCTCATCCAGCCGCTCGCGAACCAGCTCGTATCGGCTGCGGACTTCGAGGACGACCGGGTTCCCTCGCACCTGCGGATGAACTTCCGCGCGGTGGACGAGCGCGGCAGGGTCGCCGGGAGCGGACGCGACCTGACGGCGCTCCAGGGCGAGTTGTCCGACCGGGCCCGCACCAGCGTTGCACGCTCGATCGCCGCGCCGCAGCGCCAGGGACACCCCCGACGACCAGGATCCCCGAGCCCGTCGAACGCCCCGTCATCGAACATCGAGCAGGACGGCCTGACCGCCTGGACCTTCGATGACCTCCCTGACGTGCTCGACACCCGCGTCGCCGGCGGCGTCGTGCGCGGCTATCCGGCGATCGTCGATCAGGGCAAGTCCGTCTCGGTGCGCGTCGAATCGTCGGCGGATGCCGCTGCGGCGGCGACCCGCGAGGGCGTGCTGCGCCTCGTGCTGCTCGCCGTGCCCTCGCCGTCGTCGTACGTGCAGCAGCACCTCACCAGCCCGGAGAAGCTCGCTCTTGCGGCGTCGAGCTACCCCTCGGCCGCCGCGCTCATCGAGGACTGCCGTGCCGCGGTGGCCCGGCGCGTGATCGACGCTGAGACGGGCGGATCGGGCGTCGTCCGGACCGCCGCGGAATTCGCCAGGGTGCGCGACGCCGTGTCCGCGGTGCTCGTGGACGAGCTGTTCGCCTGCGTCTCGCTCGTCGCCCGCATCCTCACGCTCTCGCGCGATGTGGAGCGCGGCATCAAGTCGCAGAACTCGCTCTCGCTGCTCGGCCCGCTGAACGACATCAAGACGCAGCTCACGGCACTGCTGCATCCCGGCTTCGTGTCGGCGGCCGGGATCGACCGGCTGGCGCACTTCCCCCGCTACCTCGAGGCCATGCGCGACCGGCTGAAGACGCTGGCGAGCGAACCGGGCAAGGATCGTACCCGCATGAGCGAGTTCGAACGGATGGCGAAGGTGTTCCAGGACGCCGGCGGTGTGATCCCGCTGCCGAAGGATGCCGCGCCCGCGCTCGTCGAGACGCGGTGGCTGCTCGAGGAGTACCGCGTCAGCGTGTTCGCGCAGCGCCTCGGCACCGCGCAGCCGGTCTCACCGCAGCGCATCCAGAAGGTCCTCGCGGGTCGCTGACCGAACCGCGAGGGTAGCCTGGTCGCATGGCTCGCGCGATCGTGTACACGGAAATCGGCTCACCGGACGTCCTCCACCTCACCGAGATCCCCGATCCGGTCGCGGGTGACGGCGAGGTCGTCGTCGCGATCGAGGCAGCGGGTGTGAATCCCATCGACGCGAAGATCCGCGGCGGGAAGCGCCCATCGCCGCCGATCACCGAGCCTCGACCCGTCGGCTTCGACGGCGCCGGTGTCATCACCGAGCTCGGCGCAGGCGTCGAGGGCTTCTCGGTCGGCGACCGGGTCGCGATCCGCGATGCGCACGGCACCTACGCCTCGGCGATCGCGATCTCGCCGGAGCACCTCGCACTCCTCCCCGACTCCGTCACGGCGGCAGAGGGCGCCGGCATCGGCATCCCCGCAGGCACCGCCTACCAGGCGCTGCGCTCGCTCGAGGTGAGCGAGGGCGACGTGCTGCTCGTGCACGCCGGGTCAGGCTCGGTCGGCCAGGCCGCAGTGCAGTTCGCCGTCGACTGGGGCGTGACCGTCATCGCGACCGCGAGCCCCTCGCGTCATGCGCAGCTGCGCGAACTCGGCGCGATCCCGATCGCGTACGGCGACGGGCTGCAGGAGCGCGTCGAGCAGGCCGCTCCCGACGGCATCACCGTCGCGCTGGACTGCGCCGGCACCGACGAGGCCATCGAGGTCTCGCTCGCCCTGGTCCCGGATCGCGAGCGGATCGCGACGATCGTCCGCGGGCCGGATGCTGCGTCCTTCGGCATCCGCGCCTTCTCCGGCGGATCACCGGTGCCGCTCACAGATGAAGAGCTGGCCTGGCGTGCCGAAGCGCTGCCGGAGACCATCGCGCTGCTCGCCTCAGGCGACTTCGTGATCGAGCTCGGTCCGCAGCTCCCCCTCGCCGAAGCGGCGCGGGCCCACGAGCTCGTGGAGGCCCACGCCGCCTCAGGGAAGATCGTGCTGATTCCCTGACCGCGACGAACCGCTCGCGCTCAGGCCGGAGCCACCGGCCGCCCGATCGACAGCATCAGGCGGTTCGCCCAGTTGAAGAACGCCGCGCCGTGGATGAGGTCGGAGATCTCCAGGTCGTCGAGACCGGCCGCCCGCAGCCGCACGATCTCGTCCTCCCCGAACGCGTTCGGGGTGTCGGTGAGGGCGACGGATGCCGCGACGACCGCATTCCAGCGCTCGCCGAGCTCGGCGTCGACGCCCTCGTCGAGCAGCAGGTCCACATCGTCGACACGCTTGCTGTGATGCGCAGCGAACCTCGAGTGCACCGAGGCGCAGAACACGCAGCCGTTCCGACGCGAGGCGGCCGTCGCGGCGAGTTCGCGCTCTGCGCGCGGGAGCCCTTCCGAGGCGTTGTAGAAGATGTCCTTGTCGACCAGGGTGCGCGCCTTCAGCACCTCGGGGTCTCGTGCGAGCAGCCGGAAGTAGTCGTTCTTGGCCCTCGCCGCATCCACGAGGCCGTCGAGGTGGCGCTCGGTGAGCTCCTCCTCGGGCAGCGGCGGCAGATGCGGCGCCCAACCGACCTCGGCACGTGTGAAGTCGTGCGGGTGCGCGGCGTCGGTGTGCAGCAGCACGGTCTCGGTGGCGCTCATGCGGCGAGCCCCGTTGCCGACAGGGTCCGGAGTCCCGCGACCACGCGCTGCTGGAATGCGAGGAACGCCACCAGCTGCGACAGGGTGACGATGCCGTCGACCGACCATCCAGCCGACAGGAGGCGACCGAGATCGGCACCGGATGCCTCGCGGGGACGCAGCACCAGCAGGTGCGTGTGCGCGAGCGCCGCAGCGAGACGTTCGCCGAGCGCGCTCGTGGCGACGTCGGACGGTGCGTACCGCGCACCCTCGGTGTTCTCACGCTGCAATCCCAGCTCGGTGTAGCTGCCGAAGGGACCGGCGACCGCGTACTCGGCGGCCTCCGGGAGCACCACGGCGGCTCGTGGCGCATCGGCTTCGACCGCGCGAGCGGCGTAGAACGCAGCGGTCGGGTCGTCGGCGCCGGCGAGCGCGGTCGCGAACGCGGCGATCAGCTCGCGCTCCTCCTGCGACACATGCTCGGTCGACACCGGCTGGAACAGCGCGTCGAAGCTCGCCTGCAGTTGCGCTCTGGTGACCGGGCGGCGACGGCGAAGCGCATCGAGCTCCGGCGTCACCTCCGCGATCCGGTCGACGATGTCGGTGGTCATGCCTGCTCCTTGCTGGTCGAAGTCGTGCTCGTACTCGAAGTCGTGGTCGTGGTGTATCCGAGGGCCGGGGCGACCCGTTCGGCGAAGAGCTCGATCGACCGCAGCACGTGCGCGTGCGGCGCGTCGACCGAGTGCACCTGGAAGG
The DNA here is from genome assembly GCF_000956525.1 of Microbacterium oxydans. GTDB lineage: Bacteria > Actinomycetota > Actinomycetes > Actinomycetales > Microbacteriaceae > Microbacterium > Microbacterium oxydans_A. The sequence goes on along the minus strand of NZ_JYIW01000025.1, from coordinate 262,837 downwards.
CGACCTCGGTGGCTCTGGAGAGTGTGGCGTCGGCTGCGAGCGACGCCGCCACCTCGTCCGGGGTACCGAGGTGGGTGTCGAGGGCGACGATCAGCTCGTCGATCGAGTCGCCGGGGATCGTCTGCCCCTGGCGGCGGAACCCCCCGGCCGCGCGGCGGAGTCCGACCTCGGCGAAGCGCAGCGCATCCGCCCGATCGTCGGCGACGAACACCGTGCGCGAGGCCGTGATCCTCGGTGCGACGCCGTCCGGCAGCGCCTCGAGGTAGGCGTCGATGATCGGGTCCTGCAGCGCGGAGAGCGGCGCGTGCAATGCGCCGGCCGAACGAGGCTGCGTGCGCGAGAGCAGCAGGCCGTGCCCGTGCACGCCGGCGCGATGTCCGCCAGGCGCCGAGAAGGTCGCCTGCCACACGCGGTCGAGCAGCGACGGCCCGTCTGCCGATGCGGCATCCGGATACAGCGTGTTCCCCTCGCCGACATCGCGACCGGCGAGCGCGTCGAGGAGCACTCTGAGCTTGCGGTCGTGCGTCACCGCCTTGTGGTTCACGTCCTCCCCGAAGGGCGAGAAGGAGGTGGGCGTGCCCCCGCTGCCGAGGCCGAGATCGAGGCGACCGCCGGAGAGCAGATCGGCGACCGTCGCATCCTCCGCGACCCGCACCGGATCCTCGAGCGGCAGCGTGATCACCCCGGTGCCGAGCCGGATGCGCGAGGTCTGCGCCGCGATGTGGGCGAGGAACACGAGCGGCGAGGGCAGTCCGCCCTCGGCAGCGTGGAAGTGATGCTGCGCGACCCAGGCACGTCCGACGCCATGGTGCTCGGCGTGCTGGATCTGCTCGGCCGCGAGCGCATAGCGCTCAGACGGCGAGGCGTCGTCGAGCAGGCGCGTGAAGAACGCGATCGTGGGGGCGGTCATACGGTCGTCTCCGTCCGACCCGGCACTGCGGCCAGCAGCTCCCGGGTGTAGTCGTGCTGCGGTGAATGGAAGAGCTCCTCGGTGGCCCCCTCCTCGACGATGCGCCCTCGGCGCATCACCGAGACGGTGTGGCTGATCCGTCGCACCACCGCGAGGTCATGCGAGATGAACAGGTACGTGAGTCCGAGCTCAGCCTGCAGCGAGGTCAGCAGCTCGAGGATGCGGGCCTGCACCGTGACATCGAGCGCCGACACGGCCTCATCGAGCACCACGATCTCCGGATCGATCGCCAGCGCCCTGGCGATCGCGACACGCTGGCGCTGTCCGCCTGACAGCTCCCTCGGGGTGCGCTGCGCCACGTCGGACGGCAGCGACACCCGATCGATCAGCGCGAGGGCGCGCGCTCGGCGCTCCTGTCGCGAGCCCACTCGGAAGTTCTGCAGCGGCTCGGCGACGATGTCGGCGATCTGCTGGCGCGGATCCAGCGAGGCGAAGGGGTTCTGGTACACCAGCTGGATGCGGCGCCGCAGCGCCCGCAGCCGCTCACCCGTCGCGGTCGTCACGTCGTCGCCCGCGAGGTCGATCGAACCGGCATCGGGCCGCTCGAAGCGAGTGATCAGGCGCGCGGTCGTCGTCTTGCCAGACCCCGACTCCCCCACCAGCGCATGCGTCGTGCCGCGACGGACGCGGAAGGAGACGTCATCGACGGCGCGGAACTGTCCTCGTCCGGCGACCTTGAACTCCTTGACGAGGCCATCCGCGACGATCGCGTACGGGTTCTCCGCGGCGACGGCGGCGGCATCTCGCAGGAACGGCGGCGCATCGGGACGGCGGAATCCCGTCGTGAACGCCGGAGCATCCGCGAGCAGCTGCCGAGTGTACGCATCGCTCGGGGCATCCAGCACCGCGGCGCTGGTTCCCTGTTCGACGATGCGGCCGTCCTTCAGCACCACCAGTCGCTGAGCCCGGTCGGCGGCGACACCGAGGTCGTGCGTGACGAGCAGGATGCTCGTGCCCTCGTCCCGACGCAGGTCGTCGAGCAGGTCGAGCACGCGCCGTTGCACCGTGGCATCGAGCGCACTGGTCGGCTCATCGGCGATCAGCAGTCGTGGCTGCAGCGCGATCGCCGACGCGATCAGCACCCGCTGCCGCATGCCTCCGGAGAGCTCGTGCGGATACTGCCGCGCTCGCAGATCGGGATCGTCGATACCGACCCGTTCGAGCAGTTCGATCACCCTCGCGCGGCGCGCGCGGCCGTCGCGGTGCCCGTGCAGGCGCAGCACCTCCTCGACCTGGGCGCCGATCGAACGCACCGGGTCGAGCGAGGTGGTCGGATCCTGCGGTACGAGTCCGATCTCCGGGCCACGGATGCTGCGCAGCGCGCGATCCGACCAGCCGGAGATCTCGAGTTCGCCGAGCCGCACTCGGCCGCCGTCGACCGTGCCGCCGCTCGGCAGGAGTCCGAGCAGCGCGTGCGCGGTGGTGGACTTGCCGGAGCCGGACTCGCCCACCAGGGCCAGGGTCTCACCCTCGCCGATCTCGAAGGAGACGCCGTGCACGACCTCGCGGCGTGCGGTGCGACCCGCGTAGGAGACCCGCAGGTCGTCGACGCTGAGAACGCTCATCTGGCTTCCTTTCCGATGCGGTGGCTGATGCGGTTTGCGCTGAGCACGACCACGACGACCACGAGGCCTGGGAGCGCCGTGAGCCACCATGCCGTGCCGACATAGTTGCGTCCCTCGGCGATCAGCAGGCCCCATTCGGGCGTCGGCGGCGGCGCACCGTAGCCGAGGAAGCCCAGCGTCGAGATGGCGAGGATCGCGGTGCCGAACTGCAGTGCGGCGAGCGCCACGATCGGGGTGAGCGAGTTCGGCAGCACATGTCGCCAGAGCACCGCGACGAACGTGGCACCGCTGCCGTAGGCCGCCTCGACGAACTCGGTGCGACGCACGCGAGCGACTTCGGCCCGCATGAGCCTGGCGAACGCCGCGACGCTGCCGAGGCCGACCGCGATCGCCGCATTGACGGTGCCGAAGCCGAGCAGGATGATCACCGACAGCGACAGCAGCAGGCCGGGGATCGCGAGCAGCACGTCGACGACGCGCATCAGGATGTCGTCGACGACACCGCCGAGTGCGCCGGCGATCGCGCCGAGCAGCGTGCCCAGTGCGAGGCCGACGGTGACGGCGATGAGCGCCCCGGAGAGGGAATGCACCGCACCGTGCACGACCCGACCGAAGAGGTCGCGGCCGAGGGTGTCCGTGCCGAACCAGTGCGCTGCGCTCGGCGGCAGCAACTTGTCGGCCGGAGTGCCGGTCAACGGGTCGCCGGGCGCGAAGATCGAGGGCACGACGGCCCAGAGCACGGCGAGCGCCACGACGACGATCGCCAGATACAGATCCCAGGGATGCCGTCGGCGCGACCGCCCGCCGCGTGACGCAGCGACCGGAGCGTCCGCCGAGGAGTCGTCCGCCGGCCCGTTCGGCTGCGCGTCCGCCTGCCGGCCCGCCTGCTGACTCAGGATGGGGATCGTCATGCCGGCACCTCCTGGAGTGCGCGGCGCGGTGTGGCGCGGGCCACGCGCCGCTGGCGCGGATCGATGAGCGGGGTGACCAGGTCGACCGCGAGGCTGATCAGCACGAAGCCGAGCGCCGACAGCAGCACCACGCCCTGCAGCACCGGGATGTCCTGGTTCGCGACCGCCTGCTCGGTCAGGCGCCCGATGCCGGTGCGTCCGAACACGGTCTCGGTGACGACGGCCCCGCCGACGAGCTCGCCGAACAGCACACCGGCGATGGTCAGGGTCGGCAACGCGGCATTGCGGGCGACCGAGCGGGTGAGCACCCACACCGGTGGCGCGCCCTTGGCCCGGACGACCGTGATGAACGGCTGCGCCTGCACCCGGTCGATCGCTCGCACCAGCACCTGCGCGAGCGGGGCGGAGATCGGCACGGCCAGCGTGAGCACGGGCAGGATGAGCCCCGCGACCGGGTCGGCGCCGACGATCGGCACCCAGCCGAGGCCGAACGAGAACACCTGGATCAGCAGGATGCCGAGCCAGAACACCGGGACGGCGACGAACAGGCCGGGCACCTGCCGCAGCCCGTTGCGCAGCCACTCGAAGGGTGCGAGCGACGACAGCCCAGCGACGAGCACCGCGATCAGCAGCGCGACGACGAGCCCGAGCGATGCGAGCAGCAGCGTCGACGGCAGCGCCTCGGCGAGCATGGTCAGCACCGGAGTGCCGAACTGCGTCGAGTATCCGAAGTCGCCGGCCAGGAAGCCGAGTCCAGCGTGCAGGTACTGCTCCCACCACGGCAGGTCGGCGCCGTAGGTGCCGCGGATGCTGTCGAGCTGCTCCGGCGAGAGTCCGAGACTCGGGTCGGAGAACTTGATCAGGATCGCGTCGCCCGGCAACAGCTGCAGCAGGAAGAAGGTGGCCGTGAAGGCCGCGATCAGCACGATCGCGGCCTGCCCGGCTCGTCGGAGGAGGAACGGCATCAATGCTCCTGCAGCCACACACCGGAGAACGTGGGGCGGCCGACCGACTCGAAAGCCACGCCCTGCACGTAGGTCGCGGCGCCGTACACCTGCGGCTCCTCGAACAGCGGGATCACGTACGCCTGCTCGGCGATGTAGTCCTGCACGGCCTGCGAGGCGGCGATGCGCTTGTCGGCATCGGGTTCGGATGCCACGGCGAGCAGCAGCGAGTCGAGCTCGGCGTCGTTCGAGATGAGCGCGTCGCGGTTCTTGGTGAAGTACTGGCTCTTGATCACGTCGAGATCGGCGCGGCCGACCATCGAGTGGTAGAAGCCGGTCTTCTCAGGATCCCGGGTGTCCTCGGCGTAGCTGCCGGCGTCGCCGGGCTTCACCGTGAGCTCGACGCCGACCTTCGCCAGCTGCTGTGCGACCAGCTCGAGGGTCTGCTTCGAGAGCGGCTGCGGCTTGGCCTCGTAGACCGTGATCGACAGGCGCTCGCCGTCCTTCTCGCGGATGCCGTCGGCTCCGGGCGTCCAGCCGGCCTCGTCGAGCAGCTTCTCGGCCTTGTCCTGGTCGTGCGCGTAGTGCTCCGACTCGTCCTTGAAACCGATGGCCTCGGAGGAGAGCACCGACTTCGCGACCGGATAGTTCTCGGTGAACAGCGTGTCGACGATCTCCTGCGAGTCGACGGCTGCCACCAGCGCCTGGCGGACGCGGATGTCGGTGAGGAGCGGATTGCTCGGGCGCAGGCTGATCGAGTTGTTCACGCCGCGGGTCTGCGGCGCGTACAGCGTGAAGCCGGCGCTCTCGACGCGGTCCTCGTCGAACGCCTGCACGTAGCGCACGTAGTCCGCCTGGCCGGCGAGCAGCGAGCCGATGCGCACCGAGTCCTCCGGCGTCACGAGCACGTGCACCGCGTCGAGGTAGGCACGGCCCTGGTTCTCTGCGCTCTCCGGCGCCCAGTCGTAGTCGTCGCGTGCGGTGAGCGTGTATTCGGTGCCGAGCTTCTCATCCGTCACCGTGAACGGACCGGAGCCGATGATCTCCTCCGCATTGCCCGCACCGAAGTCCTCGATCGTGCCGTCGAGCGTCTCGGGCGAGAGCAGGCCGGAGTTGATGGTCGAGGTGGCCTGCAGGAACCCTGGCGACGGGGCCGAGAAGCGGAAGGTGACCGTGTCGTCGTCGACGACCTCACTGCTGGCGTAGTTGTTGATCGCCTCCGAGACCGTCAGGCCGCGATCGGCGGCACCGAGCCCGTAGGTGTCGAAGTTCTTCGCGACCGCCGCCGCGTCGAGCGCGGTGCCGTCAGAGAAGCTGACGTCCGGGTTGAGGTTGAACGTGTATTCGGTCGCGTCTGCGTTCACGGTCCAGTCTGATGCGATCCACGGCTCGATCTCGAGCGTCTCCGGGTTCTGCCAGGTGAGGCGCGCTGCGATGTTGTTGACGATGCCGCCGTTCGGATAGAACCCTGCCTGCGGCGGGTAGAGGTTCGTGTAGGTCTGGTGCTCGAGGTAGGTGAGCGTGCCGCCCGTGACGGGGTCGCCGGCGGCAGCCGGCGCGTTGGCCGGTGCGGGCGACGAGGAGCAGGCGACCAGGCCGGCCGCCATCACGAACGGGAGAGCGATTGCTGCGGCGCGGACGGTGCGGCGGTTCATGGGAAGGGCCTCCTGGGCGGGGTGGGTGGTGCGTGTGTTGTCACGGTAGGGACGATGGAACCGGTGCGTCGACGGCGATGTCACGAGCCGACGCCGCGCGTCATGCGGCGTCACGAGACGGCGGGTCAGGCGGTCGAGAGGACGGGTTCCGCTGCGGTGGCTGCGACGCCGAGCCGCTCGCGGAGGGTCGAGCCGTCGCGTCCGAGCAGGCCGCGACGGCGGAGCTCCGGGGCGGCGAGCGCCGTGAACGCCTCGAACTGCGCCGGCTGGAATGCCGAGAGCACATTGAAGCCGTCGGCGGCGCCCTGATCCCGCCAGGTCTCGAAGTGGTCTGCGATGGTCGACGCATCGCCGACGACGAATGCGGCGGGCACCGCGTGCGCTGCGACGAGGTGCCGCCAGGTGATCGGATGCCCCGACCGGCCGCGTTCGCCGAGTGCGAGTCCGGCGATACGGGCCAGTCGCTCGATGAGTGCGGCACCTCCGCTGCCGAGCCGGCTCGCCTCCGCCTCGGTCACCGGTGCGTCGAAGGCAGCATGGCGGAGCGGATCCTCGTGGTCGACGCCCAGCGCATCGGCGAGCGCGGCCACCGTGCGATCGGCCGGGAACGCCGCCCGATCGGGCTGGTGCTGTTCGGCGAGCGGCACCAAAGCGAGCAGACGTTCGACGATGCGGTGCGCATCGGCATCCGTGTCGGCGACGACCGGCAGCACCGGAGCGATCACCTTCAGTCGATCAGGGTCGCGACCGGCATCCGCAGCGAGCGCACGGAGCGCACGCCGCACCTCGATCGCATCGGCCGGCGTCGGCGCCGCGATCAGGGCCAGGTCGGCCTCGGTCGCGGCGAGCGCACGCGAGCGCGGCGAGGTGCCGGCGTGCACGATCGGGATCTGCCCCTGCGGTGGCCGGGCCACGTTCAGCGGTCCGGTGACACTGAGGTGCGCGCCCCGGAGGTCGGCGGCACGGAGGCCGTCCGGATCGATGAGCACGCCGCGTGCGGCATCCGCGATCCAGGCGTCCTCGCTCCACGAGTCCCAGAGTCGACGCAGCGCGGTGACGAACTCCTCCGCCCGGTCGTAGCGGCTCACGTTGTCTGCGTGCGCATCGCGGCCGTGGTTGCCTGCGGCGCGCGGCTCAGCCCCGGTCACCAGGTTCACCCCGGCGCGACCGCGTGTGAGCACATCGAGGGAAGCCAGCGATCTGGCGGTCGCGTACGGGTCGGCGTAGGTGGTGTTGACGGTCGCGATGAGTCCGATGCGCGAGGTGATGCCGGCGAGGAACAGCACGGCGCTCACGGGGTCGATCCGGGCGAGCAGATAGGGGTCCCGGAACTCCAGGTCGGGTCCCGTGGCAAGCCAGTCACCGAAGAAGAGATAGTCGAGACCCGCGTCCTCACCGGCCTGTGCGACACGACGCAGGATCTCCGCGTCGCCCGCAGGGTCGCGGTGCGCGCCCTCCTGACGCCAGCCGGACGGGTAGGCGCCGAGCGTGCGCACCATGGCGCCGATGATGAGAGGTTCGGTCATGCCGCCACGGTAGAAGCGCCGTCCCGACCCCGCCACGCCGGTGATGCCGGAGGTCACACGGTGCAACAGTCCGTCACACCCGCCATACCCTCTACGCTGAGACGATGACTGGTCTTCGTTGGGGAATCCTCGCGACCGGCGGCATCGCCGGCGCGTTCGCATCCGATCTGCGCACCGCAGGACTCGATCTGGTCGCGGTGGGATCACGCTCGCAGGAGTCGGCCGACGCGTTCGCCGCCCGCTTCGACATCCCGCGCGCGCACCCGTCATATGAGGCCCTCGTCGCCGACCCCGACGTCGACATCATCTACGTCTCCACGCCGCATCCGATGCACCACGCGAACGCTCGCCTCGCGCTCGAACACGGCAAGCACGTGCTCGTCGAGAAGGCGTTCACGCTCAACCGTGCCGAGGCCGAGGACCTGCAGCAGCTGGCCGCCGAGCGTGGTCTGCTGGTCACCGAGGCCATGTGGACCCGGTACCTGCCGCACATGCTCCGCGTCCGCGAGATCATCGCCGATGGCACGCTCGGCGACATCCGCGCCGTCACGGTCGACCACACGCAGCTGCTGCCCTCCGAGCCGACGCATCGACTGAACGCCCTCGAACTCGGCGGCGGTGCGCTGCTCGATCTCGGCATCTACCCGATCTCGTTCATCTGGGACATCCTCGGTGCGCCCACCGGCATCCGCAGCCTCGCGCGTCTGGTCGAGACCGGGGCTGATGCCGAGGTCGCCACCGTCATGACGCACGAGGGCGGCGCGGTCTCGACCAGCCTGTCGTCCTCGCGCGCGGCCGGCCCGAACACGGCGCTCATCCTCGGCACGAAGGCGCGCATCGACATCGACGGCGTCTGGTACGCCCCGACGACGTTCCGCGTCGTGGCAGGCGACGGCACCGTGCTCGAGGAGTTCGACGGCAGGCTCGACCCGGAGAACGGCGGGCGCGGCATGCAGTTCGAGGCGCTCGCCGCCGAACGCCTCGTCCGCGAAGGCACCCTGGAGGGCGACCTGCTCCCCATCGCCGAGACCGTTGCCATCATGGGCACGCTCGACGAGATCCGCCGCCAGATCGGCGTGACCTACCCGAGCGAGGAGGCCGACCATGGCTGAGACCACTGACGCCCGCGTCGCCGTGTACCTGGACTTCGACAACATCGTCATCTCCTGGTACGACCGCGTGCACGGTCGCAACGCCTACGGCAAGGACCGTCAGCGGATCGCGGAGAACCCGAACGACCCCGATGTCGTCGACCGCCTGAGCCGGGCCATGATCGAGGTCGGCGCGATCATCGACTACGCCGCCTCGTTCGGCACGCTGGTGCTGACCAGGGCGTATGCGGACTGGTCGTCACCCGTCAATGCCGAATACCGGTCGCAGCTCGTCGCCCGCGCGGTCGACCTCGTGCAACTCTTCCCTGCGGCGGCGTATGCCAAGAACGGCGCGGACATCCGGCTCGCCGTGGATGCCGTCGAGGACATGTTCCGTCTCCCCGACCTCACGCACGTCGTGATCGTCGCAGGCGACAGCGACTACGTGCCGCTGGCGCAGCGCTGCAAGCGGCTCGGCCGCTACGTGATCGGCGTCGGCGTCGCCGGCTCGACCGCGAAGTCGCTCGCCGCTGCCTGCGACGAGTTCGAGGCCTACGACTCGCTGACCGGCGTGGTGCGCCCGAGCAAGCCGGTGACGCCGGTCGCCGAGACGCCGGCGAGCACGGCCGAGCCGGTCGAGACGGCCGGTGCGGCCGACACGACCGTGAAGGCCAAGGCCGCTCCGAAGACGCGCAGGGCGAAGAGCCCGGCGAAGGTCGAGGAGCCGGCTGAGGTGAAGCTCGACGAGCAGGGCGAGGCGACGCAGCTCCTGGAGCGCGCGCTGCGGCTGGGCCACGACAAGGCGGATGCCGACGAGTGGCTGCACAGCTCTGCCGTGAAGACGCACATGCGCCGCATGGATCCGTCGTTCAGCGAGAAGGCCCTGGGGTACCGTTCGTTCTCGGACTTCCTGAAGTCGCGCGACGACATCACCGAGCTCGAGGAGACCGGGCACGAGCGGCTGGTGCGCCTGCGCGAGCGTTGAGCCCGATGTGGCGGTGAGAGCGGCTCACCGCCCTCACCGCCACATCGGATGCACTCAGAGCGTGCGTTCGAAGGGATCGAAGGCGGCGTCGATCGCACCGACCTGGTCGAGCGTGCTCTCGACGGTGACGAAGCTCCGGGATTCCGCCGCCTCCTCGATCGAGAGCAGCGTGTCGAGCACGTGGAAGCCGAACTCGCCGGTCGCGACGTGCGGGCGCCCTGCTGCGATCGAGCGGGCCATGTCGAGCAGACCCACGCCGCGGCCGGAGAGCACACCCTCCTGCGCCACGTCGACGACCTCCTGCTCGACGGGCTCCGGCGGGATGAACAGTCGACGAAGCGGACGGGTGATCGTGATCGCGCCGCCGAAGGTGTTCGGGTCGGGGATCACGATCGTGCCCTCGGTGCCGGTGATCTCGACGATGCCCTGCCGGATGACGGGCGAATCGGTGCTGTAGACGCTCTGCGCCTGCCCGCCGCCCTCGAAGTCCATCAGCACGCTCAGCGTCGATGGGATCTCGACCGGGAACTCCTGCCCGGCGAGCTCGCCGACCTGCACGCGACGCGTCGGCGTGCCCTGCAGGCCGAGGGCCGCGACAGAGGCGACCGGACCGAACACGTGCACGAGGGCTGAGACGTAGTACGGCCCCATGTCGAGCAGGGGACCTGCGCCCTTGGCGTACAGGAACGCCGGGTTCGGGTGGAAGATCTCCGGACCGGACCACTGGAACGTGGTCTGCGCGAACAGCGGGCGGCCGATGTCTCCGCGCGCGATCGCGCGCTTTGCCGTCTGCACGCCGGGTCCGAGCACGGTGTCGGGAGCGACACCCACACGGAGGCCGGCGGCATCCGCCTTCTCCAGCAGTCGGCGGGACTCCTCGCGGCTCACACCGATCGGCTTCTCGGTCCACACGTGCTTCCCGGCGGCGATGATCGCCTCCGAGACCTCGACGTGGACGGCCGGGATCGTGAGGTTCACGACGATGTCGATCTCGGGGTCGTCGAGCACGACGTCGACGCCGCCTGCCCGCGGGACGCCGTACTTCTCGGCCTGCGCCCGCGCGCGCTCCTCGATCACGTCTCCGACGGCGAGCACGCGCACATCAGGGAAGGTCGTCAGGTTCGTCAGGTACTGGTCGCTGATGTTGCCGGCACCGATGATGCCGACGCCGACGGGACCCGCCATCAGCCGGCCACCTTCTCGTCGAGGTAGACGCGGCTGCGCTCGATCGCGTCGAAGAGGTCGCCCTCGTAGTGGTCGAACTCGACGATCGCGAGCTCGAGGGCGGGGGCTGCGGCGATCGCCTCGACGAGCGGCACGGTTCCGTCGCCTGCGGGCACCTGGTCGGCCGGCGGATAGGCGTTCACGAGCGCGGGGTCGAGGGTGCCGTCCTTGGCGTGCACCGCGATGACGCGGCTGCCGAGACGCTGGAGCAGCGCGACGGGGTCGACACCGCCACGAGCGACCCAGTACAGGTCGACCTCGAGCACGACGCGCTCGTCGAGAAGCCCGGCGAGCACCTCGAGACCGGTGACGCCGTCGAACACGGCCTCCAGCTCGTGGGCATGGTTGTGGTACCCGACGCGGATGCCGACGCCGGCGCCGATCTCGGCTGCGGCGTTCAGCAGTCGAGCCGTCTCCTCGATCTGCGCGACGGACTCCCAGCGCTCCGGTGCCGTGTAGGGGTCGATCACGGTGTGCATGCCGAGCACCTTCGCGGCGGCGAAGACCTCAGCCGGCGACGGGACGGGCAGCGTGGTGCCGCTGCCGTCGGGGTTCACGAACGACTCGGACGCCAGGAAGGCGTGCCCTGACGGTGCCGAGAGACCCGCTGCGGTGAGCGCATCCGCCATCGGTGCAGCGCGGCGCACGAAGTCATAGGGCTCGACCGCGGTGAAGCCACGGGCGGCGACGGCAGCGAGCGAGCCTTCGAGATCGGCCTCCAGCTGGTCCTTGATCGTGAACAGTTGGATGGAAGTCTGGATCGTCACTGGTCTCTCCTTCAGTCGTCGGTGACGTGCGGGCGATTCACCCGTCGGAAGAACCGTAGCACCCAATACCTCCACGTGGACGTTTTCATTGGCTAGACTCAGGCCATGCCCGAGGAAGACGGATCACGCCAGCGCGGGGCCTACGCGAAAGGCGTCGCCCGACGACAGGAGATCCTCGATCGCGCGATCGAGGTCTTCGCAGAGCGCGGGGCCGACCGCACCAGTCTCCGCGCGATCGCGCGCGAGGTCGGCGTCACGCACGCGGCACTGAGCCACTACTTCGGCTCCCTCGAAGAGCTCCTCGTCGCGGTCTACGAGGAGAGCAACCGTCCCGACCTCCGGCCGGACACCGAGCTCCACGACGCGACGCCGGTGGAACGCATGATCGCGTCCGCCCGGACCAACCGCGAGGTGCCTGGGCTCGTGCAGCTCTATTCGACGCTCGTCGCCTCGGCGCTCGAAGAGGGCCACCCCGTCGCCAGGGAGTTCGCCACCGTCCGCTTCGCCCAGGTCCGCTCGAACGTCTCGGCGGACGTCCGCGATCAGCAGGCCGAAGGCCGCATTCGAGGGGACCTGGATCCGGAAGCCGTCGCAGCCCTCATCGTCGCGGCATCCGACGGCCTGCAGACCCAGTGGCTGCTCGATGACGCCGCTCCGCAGCACGAAGCACTCGCGCTCCTCGACCGCCTGCTCAGACCGGCGGAGTGAGGCACCGCACAGCGGTCAGTGCTTCCGCTGCTCCCAGGCATCCCTGAGCGCCGGCTCGAGTTCGGGATACGCGAACTCGTACCCGGCATCCGTCAGCACCTTCGGCGCGACCCACCGGCTCTTCAGCACCAGCTCCGGCTCCTTGCGCAGCACCCACATCGCCGGTTCCAGCATGAAGCGCCAGGAGGGAAGACCGAACGGCATCCCCACGACTCGGCGCAGCGTCGCCATCAGACCGCGGTTGTCGGTCTGCGTGGGCGCGGAGAGGTTGACCACGCCCTCGATGCTCGGATGGTCGCGGATGAACCGCACGGCACCGACGAAGTCATCGACGTGGATCCAGCTGAAGCGCTGGTGTCCGCGCGAACGGTGTCCGAGCGGATGCTCCGGCTCGGTCGGGTGCGGCCCGATCCCCCGGTAGCGGTCGTGCCGGAACCACCAGCCGTCGAACTGCGGACCCCCGAGGCCGAAGCGCGCGAGCGTGAAGAACAGCTCCGTCGCCGCGCCGTCGCCGATCACGATCGTGATGCGCAGCGCGACCCGCCTGGTGCCAGGCAGCTCGCCCCGGAAGAGCTCGTCCTCCCAGGCGAGGGCGACGTCCGGGGAGAACCCGGTGTCGTACTCGGTGTCGTCCTCGGTCTGCGGCCGGTCGAGCGCGTAGCGGTACACCGTGGCGCTGCTGGCGTTCATCCAGACCGCAGGCGGGTTCACGGATCGTTCGACGGCATCATGCAGGGCTCGCGTGGTGTCGAGCCGCGACTGGAGGAACTCCTCGCGGTTCGCATCCGTGAAGCGCACATCGATCGGCTTGCCGGCGAGTCCGACCAGCAGATCCGCGCCGTCGACGAGGCGGAGGATGGCGTCGGGGTCATCCCATCGCGCATCGGGCCCCTCACGGCCGATCACGCTGACCTGATAGCCGTCGGCCTCGAGCGCGCGCCGCAGCGCCGTGCCGAGGAATCCGGATCCGCCGCCGAGCACCGCACGCTTCGCCATGGTCATGCCTGCTCCTGCTCGTCGGCTTCGGGTTTGCGCTTCTCGAGTTCCTGTCGCAGCCGCCACTCCTCGATCTCGCGGTCGAGGTCGGCGATCTGCTGCTCGGTCGTCCGCGTGTCGACGGGCGGTGCCGGGCGCAGATCGACGGGCGAGGGCGACGTGCGCTCGGCGCGACGCATCCGAGGAATCGGGATGCCGCCGTCGCCGTAGTCGCGCCCGAGCCCGAACCACAGCAGTCCGCCGATGAGCGGCAGCAGGATCACGACGATGAGCCACACCATCTTCGGCAGGTGCTTCACCTGAGCGTCATCACGCGTGATGATGTCGATCAACGCACCGATCATCAGCGCGATGACGAGGATCGAGAACAGGAACGGCATGGTCTCAGGGTAGACGACGCCACGGGATCGCGCCCGGGTATGGCGGGCGGGAACGCGAGCGACTATGGGAGCAGATGACCCGCAGCACGGAACAGCTCGTACCATTCCGCTCGAGTCAGCTCGATCTCGGCTCCGGCCGCGGCATCCCGCACGCGCTGCGGAGTGGTGGTGCCGAGCACGACCTGCATCTTGGCGGGGTGGCGGGTGATCCAGGCCGTGGCGATCGCGATGGGCGTGACGTCGTAGGCGGCGGCGAGCCGATCGATCACGGCGTTCAGCTCGGCGTACTCGGGGTTGCCGAGGAACACACCGGTGAAGAACCCGCCCTGGAACGGCGACCAGGCCTGCACCGTGATGCCGTTGAGACGGCAGTACTCGACGATGCCGCCGCCGTCGCGCACCACGGCCTGCTCTTCGCCGGCCATGTTCATCGCGATCGGCTGCGCGATGATCGGCGCGTGCGTGATCGACAGCTGCAGCTGGTTCGCGATCAGCGGCTGCGTCACCGCCGTACGGAGCAGGTCGATCTGGCGCGGCGTGTGGTTGGAGACGCCGAAGGCGCGCACCTTGCCGGCGGCCTCCAGCTCATCGAAGGCCCTGGCGACCTCCTCGGGTTCGACCAGGGCGTCCGGCCGGTGCAGCAGGAGCACGTCGAGCCGGTCGGTGCGCAGCGCACGGAGCGAGCCTTCGACCTGGGTCACGATGTGCTCGTAGGAGAAGTCGAACATGCCCTGCGCAGGCACGATGCCGCACTTGGTCTGCAGCACGATCTCGTCGCGCTCGGCAGCGCTCAGCTGCAGTGCGTCGGCGAACCGCGACTCGCAGTGATGCATGCTCCCGCCGTAGATGTCGGCATGGTCGAAGAAATCGATGCCGGCATCACGCGCAGCCCGATACAGCTCGCGGATGGGTGCATCGTCTTTGTCGTCGATGCGCATCATGCCGGCGATGACGGAGGGCGCGACGGTGGACCCGAACGGAACAGTCTTCATGTCGGCCACGATACTCCGACAACCGGCGCGCTCTCAGGGAGCAGGGTGACCGGTCGGCACGAGGACGGTCGGCGAGATGCCGAGCGCTGCGGCGACCTCGGCAAGGTCGCTGACGGTGAAGTCAGCGCCTCCGAACAGCTTCTGCCGCAATGCGGAGCGGCTGATCCGCATCTCGGCAGCGAGCCAGTCGATCGAGCGTTCTGCGGTCACCAGCTGCGAGATCACCGCAGATGCCACCACCTGTCCAACATCTGTCTTCACGTGACGACACTATCGCCCCGAGTGGGTTCGCACAATGATCTTCCGGAGCAATATGACGGCATATTGGTTGCGTTCCGGTGCTATCGTGACTCGCGTGAAGACACCTGCCGAGGAGTTCAACGCCGCAGTCGGGCGCCAGCTGCGTGCGGAGATCGCGGCGGCGGGGAGCAGCATCGCCGCCATGTCGCGTGGGATCGGGATCGCCAGGAGCGCGCTCGACAACTACGTCACCGGCAAACGCGCCATCCCCGTCCCGATCGTGTACTCGGTGTGCGCCACGCTGCACGTCGAGCCCCACATCGTGTTCGCGCGAGCCGAAGAGCGCCTCCGAGCAGACAGCGGGACGGCAGCCGGCGTGCTCACACCGTTCCGCCGCCGCACGAATGTCGGCGACCCCGGTCAAGATATCCCCGAAGTCGCCTTCGACTCGTCACTGGGGCATGAGGGCGACACCGACGATCTCTACCAGTAGGGAAAGCATGGACGACCTCCTCCGACTCGTCGAAGCGCAGGGACTCCGAGTGATCGAGCGGCGCGGCCGGACGCTCGGCGGCTACGACCATGCGTCGCGCAGCATCCGACTCGACCCCGGCATGAGCGCACGAACCAGACGCAGCGTGCTCGCCCACGAACTCGGGCACGCGACGCTCGGCCACACCGTCACGACGACCGCCGCCCTCCGTCGCCGCCAGGAACGGCAGGCCGACGCGTGGGCCGCCCGACTGCTGATCACGCCCGCGGCCTATGCAGCCGCCGAAGCCCTCCGCGGCACCCATCGCGCCAGCCTGGCATTCGAACTCGGCGTGACCATCGAACTCGTGATCGCCTTCCAGGAGCTCCTGCAGCGAATCGGCGACACCACTCCCCTCGACCCCGGCATGGGTACACGGCAGTGGGCGCATCGCTTCGCCGCGGCGTGAGCGTGAACGCGTTCCGCGCTGATTGAATGGGGCCATGGCCTTCCTCGTCGCTCCCGCCGCCGTCACGCTGACCGGAGAGCTCGTCGAGCTCCGACCGCTCGAGATCACCCACCACGATGCACTCGTGGAAGCGGTCGAAGAGGGCGACCTGTGGAAGACCGCCTGGTACACGTCGGTGCCGGCTCCGGACGGCGTCGCCGCTGAGATCGATCGACGGATCGCGCTGCGCGAGACGGGCGAGATGGTGCCGTTCACCGCCTTCGACGCCGCCGGTCGCGCGATCGGGATGACGACGTACTACGACATCGATGGTTCCGTTCCACGGCTGCACATCGGCTACACCTGGAACCGCCCCTCGGCACACGGCACCGGCACGAACGCCGAATCGAAGCTGCTGCTGCTCCGCCACGCGTTCGAGACGCTCGGTGTCTTCCGGGTCGGACTCACCACACAATGGGTGAACTTCCAGTCGAGGGCCGCCATCGAGCGCCTCGGCGCGAAGCAGGACGGCGTGATGCGCGCGATGTCGCGCTACCGCAACGGCGCCCTGCGCGACAGCGTCGAGTTCTCGATCATCGAGCCGGAGTGGCCTGCCGTGAAGGCGAACCTCGAAGCGCGGCTCGCGAAGCGGCGCTGAGCCGCCCGACGATCAGAGGCCCGCGGTCAGTCGGCGGCGGGTCAGTCGGTGGCGTTGCCCGACCAGTTGTTCGACCGACGGGTGGCCGTGCCACCCTGGCGCATCATGAAGGCGAGCGAGAGCATCGTGATCAGCAGACCGCCGGTGAAGACGATCGCCTGGAAGTCCTCGAGCGACTGCGCGAGACCCATGAGGTAGATGCCTCCGAGGAAGAGGATCATGAAGAAGATGAAGCTGAGGATCACGGGGTCTCCTGTCGTAGCGGCCGTCTCCTAGCGTACCCGCCGACGCGACTAGCGCAGACGACCGAGAGAGGAAACCCCCTGTCCAGCGATGCCAGGCGGGTGGTTTCGTCAGGACATGACCACTTCCCTCACGGCACTCGCCATCTCCTGCACGCTGAAGGCCTCCCCCGCGGACTCGAGCACCGACCTGCTCGCCTCCCAGGTGCTCGACGCCCTCGCCGAGCACGGCGTGGCCGGCGAGCTGGTCCGCGCAGCCGACAGCACGATCAGCCCCGGTGTCGAAGCCGACATGGGTGGCGATGACGAATGGCCCGCGCTGCGCGCGAAGGTCCTCGCCGCGGACATCCTCGTGCTCGCCACGCCGACCTGGATGGGCCAGCACTCCAGCATCGCCCAGCGGGTGCTGGAGCGTCTGGACGCAGAGCTGAGCGAGACGGATGCCGAGGGCCGCCCGCACCTGTTCGACAAGGTCGCGATCGCTGCAGTGGTCGGCAATGAGGACGGCGCCCACCACATCGCGGCGATCCTGTTCCAGTCGCTCGACGACATCGGGTACACGATCCCGGCGCAGGGCTCCGTGTACTGGAACGGCGAAGCCATGCAGACGGTCGATTACAAGGACCTCGAGGCGACGCCCGAGAAGGTGGCGTCCGCCACGTCGACCGCCGCCAGGAATGCCGCCCACCTTGCGGGCCTGCTGCAGGAACGCGCGTACCCGGCGGAGTGAGCGCGCCGGTCAGGGGCGCTGGAAGGTGACGACGTCGGCGCGGCGGGACCGCGTCAGTGTCATGCCGGCCAGCTCGAGGCGGCGGAACACGCGTCGAGGGAGCACCGGGAGTTCGGCGGTGCGACCCGCCGGTGGCTTGGCGAGACCCGCGATGATCGTCCGATCGACTCCCGCACCGCGCACCTCGATGCGCGCATGGTCGCTGCGGGTCCGCCACAGCAGGTGCTCAAGATCGCGGAACCGGATGACGTCGGTGTGGTCGCCGACCGAGAGCCGCAGCTCGTCATTGCCGAAGGCGACCGTGCACGCCTTGGTGCGGCGGCGCAGTACCGCGGTGAACACCGCGTACACCGGCAGCGCGATCACGATGCCGACGAGGATGATCGCGACGCGCGCGCCCATGCGCAGCACGATGTCGTCGAACGCGATCAGCAGCAACGTACCGCCGAGTCCGAACACCACGACGATCACGACGATCGCGCCGGTGAGCACGCGCATCCGCAACGGGATGCCGGGGAAGCGCACGCGCGATCCGTCGGCGTTCTCCTCTCGCTCCCACTCGGGCGGCACCGGTGCCGGCCGCTTCTTCGCCTCGCGCCTGGTGAGGGCATCGGTCACACGGCTGAGCAACCCGAGCCAGATCCATCCCGCGGCCGGGATCGCGGCGAGTTGCAGCGCGGCGGCGACGGCGCGGATCCGCTCGGGGAAGGGGGCAAGCATGTCGTTGCCGAACTCGACCACGAACGCGATGGCGGCGCCGAGCAGGATCGCAACTGCGGCGTGCAGGAGCACCCCGGCGCGGGACGGTGTCATGCGCAGCGTGGCGTTGACGAACGCGAAGCCGAAGCACCATCCGCCGACCAGCATCAACAGGAACGGCACGAAGCTCAGGTCATCCCCCGCGAGCGTCGCCAGGATCGCGACGGCGAGGAGCAGCGCACCCCAGACCAACGGGCTGCGGACGAGCTTCCGCCCGACCGTCGCGTGCACCTGCGCATCGGGGGTGGGCTCGCTCATCGCAGCAATCCTAGGTTGCGCATGCCGATGCGTCAGAGCCGACGCGGGTGTACGTCTCGGAGATGGAGCCGATCCGAGCGGGTCTCGTGGCCGATCCCGCGTCGCCGACGGTGGTCGCACGTCGGATGACCGGCCTCACCCCACCTCTCGAGGCTGAGGCCGACGGCTGGATCGTCGAACTCGTCAGCGAACCGTTCACACTCGGATCCGAAGACGTCGACATCGCCCTGGAACGACTTCATGCGCACGCCGACGAGCGGGGGTGGACTCTCGTCATCGGCGTCACCGAGCTTCCGCTTCGTGATGATGACGGCCGCTACCTGCTTGCGGCGATCGATCCTGGCCACCAGTCCGCGGTGCTGTCGTTGCCGGCTCTCGGCGGTTTCCGGGTGCAGGCCCGGGCCCGCTCCGCGGTACAAGGACTCGTCGACGGGATGGCCGCACCCACCTCGCCTGAGGAGAAGCGCCTCCCGCTGCCCGGCCTCAGCGCCCGTGGACGGGTGCTGCTCGGCATGGTGCTGGCCAACCGCCCATGGTTGCTCGCCGCCGGGCTCAAGTCCGCGTTGGTCGCCGCCCTGGCGACCGGCGCGGTGGCCACGATCGAGCCGACAGTGTGGTCGCTCGCCATGTCTCTGTCGGGCTGGCGACTGGCTGCAGCGACCGTGGCCTCGATCGTGATCATCATCGCGTGGATCGTGATCGACGGCAGGCTCTGGGATCGCCCGGACGACGATTCGGCGCAGGCACGTGAGAGATCGCGTCTCTACAACACGTCGACGCTGTTGACGCTGACGATCGGCATCGTCATCTGCTACCTGGTCCTCTACCTCGTGAACCTGGCGTGGGCGCTCTTCGTGCTCAAGACGGCCGTGATGAGCGAAGCACTCGGCCGACCAGTCGGCCTCGGCGATCTGTTCGTGCTCACCTGGTTCGTCGCTTCGGCGGCGACACTCGGCGGTGCGTTGGGGACGGGTTTGGAATCTGACGATGCGATCCGCGCCGCCACGTACTCGAAGCGCGAGGAGGAGCGACGCGCCCGCCTTGCCGGAGTCCGCGTCTGAACGGCACGCGCCCCCTGCCACGCGTCGGGGAACACGACAGCGCCCTCGCTCCGTTCGGAGCGAGGGCGCTGTTCGCCGTGGAGATGTAGGTTCTCGACGATTCATTCAATTTGAGCCGCTTCTTTCAGCGTAACTGACGCGCTCATGCCTCCGAACGTCCGCGTCACTATCGTGCAAGAGCTCGGTGATAGCTGCGCATGCCCGGGTATCGTCGCGGCGCGTCAGCGGCCTGTGGATAGTTTGGGCAGCGTGGAACCAGATCGCCGTTTCCACGTCGAGATCTTGGCTGTGCACGACTGGCAATACTTGTCTTCGCGCATATACCTAATCTCACACCGGTAGGGCCGGTCGCATAGGCAGGTGAAGTAGGCCCTCGCGCTTGATCCGCTGTGCACGTCGCGAGGAGTGAGGGGACCGTTCGCGACCGAATGCCAGCGCGCCGCGACGCCCGGGCGCGCCGACTCCAGATCAGTCTCTCCCGGAGTCACTAGGCGTCCAGCGCAGTGCCCGCAGCCGTACCCCAGGACCCTTAGGTACACGCTGCTGGGATAGATGTGGCCTTTCTTCCTGCAGACCCACAGAAAGACGTCCTTCTGATTCCCTGGCGAAAGCTGGTCGGGGGTCACGCCGTCGTTCAGCGCCCACGAGAACTCCTCGGCTTCCTCCGGGTAGAGCGTCTGGAAGTCGTTGATGCCGGAGACGATTCGCCTTCCGGAACAGATGGGACATAATTGGCGTCGATGCAGCATGTCATAAAGGGTCGAGGTAAAGGGATGATTCTCCTTTTGACACCTCCATGCGACAACGTCAATGTTCAGAGCCACCGAACGGAGGTCGAAGGCCTCGTTAGCGTCGGCATCCCATAGCGGCAGAAGATCTGGGTGGTCGAGCACGAGGTCGACTCGTGCCTGATTGGGCGGATAGCAACGCCGACATCTCGGATCCGCTGTGAAGAGCATGATGAACATCTCGAACGAGTGACCGCGTCGGCATGTCCAAGCTGCCTTCTCTTCGCGCTTTGCTGTCACCTGCCAGTACCGAAGTCCGCGAATCAGATTCGCGCAGTGGTCCCAATAGCTGAAGGCTTCGGGGTCAGTCGTTGCGATGTCGGTCACCCCAGGGACAGTGATTTTATTCGCACACGCCTGGCATCCCGTGCGCGGCGCCCGTTCACGGGAGACGATTGAGGCTTCAAACGCGTGCCCTGCTCGGCAAACCCAAAAGGATTTGATCATCCTGCTTCGGCGTATGTCATCGAAGAGATCGCCACGGACGTCGTACCAAAACTCGTCCCGAAACTCCTTCACCGCTCGAGACACGATGTACATCGGGGAGTCTGGCCGGTCGAAGCCCGGGTAGCCCGGGGCGATACCTTTCCGCGTCGTGGGCCATCGTGAGAAGTCGATGGCAGACAAGTCTCGGTCGTGGGTGAACATCATTGGAGGCGGGTACACCGTCGACGGGCCGTCATGCCACCCAGGGGTCGTGGCCAATGCGACGCGGTAGAAATCGGGGCGAAGATGGTACCTCAAGCGTTGCGCAACCTCGGGGGCACATGCCACTCCGGTGCGCACCTCAACGATCTCCGCGAGGATGTCTTCCACTACCTGGAGGGCGTTGCGGGGATCAAGCACACGCCCAAGCACTTGCCCGGTCTCGAACGCCGAGTAGAGGTTGATTGCGTCAGGGTAGACGACCGCGCGCATGTGCGCTTCCGCTCTGAAGCGCCAGTCCGCGACGATGCCGCCGGTTCGAGGCAGGAATCGACCTGCAAGGAACTCATCCGTCAGCAGCTTCCATATAGCTCGGAATCGCAACGAGTCGAGCAGTCCAGCCCTTAGCAGCCGTCGGTGCTGGGATGCGGCGCGCCCGAACTCTGGGAACCCTCGCACTGAGAGTTGTCCGTCTATGCCGGCCCCCGGTCCTGTCCACCGCTGATGGCGTATACAGACATACGGCTCGAAGTTGTCGACAAGACCCACGCTTTCCCCTCTGGCACATTGAAGACAGAGGTTGCGGGGGCCCACCAGGGACGTTGAGCAGCGGCAGTCGGGGTCGGTGCACACTCGAGGAAGCGCATGGGTGGATCCGGAAAAAGTACCGACCGGCAGCCCGCTCATCAGTTCCACGGCGAGTTCGCTCTTGCGCCAGGCCTGATCCGGATACGCCATGCCCGCCAATCGAGCGCGATGATCGAGGTGGACGTACTCGCAATAATTGGCCCGTACCAACCGGGCGAAGAAACTCTGATGAGACTCCAGCGCGTGTAGACGAGCTCGGAACGGGAGCCGCCACGAACGTTCTCGTAATTCGGCTACGTGCGCATCCGAAATCCGCATGGCTAACCAGCCAAGCTCTCCACGGGGAACGTCGGCCAGTCGTATTGGTCATTGCCGTACAGTCTTCGTTGTTCAGCGGCGTCCCCCATTGGGATCTCGTCCAAGAGATGTTGAGTGATCTGCTCCCGCCCGTAACGCGCCACAGCGTCGCTCTTGATGAGAATCACGGCGGCGGTTCGCAGCGTGTTCGCTAGCTCGCCCATGACGCCGCCTGTCCTGTTGAAGAGGTACGAAGCCAGGCTTCTCACGGTTCCCGGCTCGTTGCCGATGAGTCCGAGAGCATCCTCGAAGTAATCACCTGTGGTCTTCCACACCTCGCGATCACCCTCGGTCGCCGCCGAGTAAGGATGCAACTCGATCAGCTGTGTGCGGCTACTGAGCTGACGGCCAGAAATCCCCTCGAACAGGCCGTTGTCGTTCAGGTCGATCCCTGCAAAGACGAGCGTCGCCTCGACATCGCCCATGAGCTTCTTGATCATGTTCTTCGTCGCTTCCCGCTGAGCGGGACCGCCGCGCGTCATGTTGTGCGCTTCGTCGAACGCCAAGAGACGGGTGCCATGTTCGTTCATTGCGCGAACTGCTGTCGTTCGCAGCTGTTGCTCGGTGTAGGCCCTCGTGGATTCGATGCCGATGAACGTCAGTAGTTCCTGAAGAATCCCCTTCGACGTAGTGGGCGCGGGGACCGTGATGATGACGCATGGCATCATCTCTTTGTCGATGAAGTCTGGGGTGTCCCGCCGAAGTCGGTTCGCGGTGAAGCGAGCGAGCTCGGTCAGGGTGTGGCTCTTCCCCAGATACGGTGCTCCGCTTAACGCGAGGCTCAGTGGGTCGTGAAGTGTGGCTGCATTGTGAATGTAAAGCGAGGTAAGGCGCTTCTTGGCCTCGTTGAACGACTGGGTGCCGATGGTCAGCCCGTGGTGAATGTAGCGAATGCGTCGTTCGTCGTAGGTTTGGCGTTGCTTCTCAGTCATGCGTAGGTACTGCCGGGCTGTGAGCACGTCCGGGCGATTCACGTGCTCTTGATAGAGGCGCTCGAGTCCCTCTCGACTCATGAGCGGCACCGCAGTTCTGTGCAAGAGTGCCATCAGTTCTCGATTTCTTCGTCCGGGCTGACCAATCTGATGCCCTCGACACCAGCTCTCTTCGTCGCCCGTCGGTGGGGCGGCAGCTGAGCGGCAGAGCCTTTCGCAGCTCTCTTGTTGCCGGACTGCTTCACACCGGCCAGGTTCACAGGCGTGCGATAGCGGTCGTACCTCGCAACCAGGTCCATCGCTGCACGCACTTCGTCTTTGATTACACCCTCAGTGCTTCTCGAAGCGCCACGGAGCATCTCTCGGGCGAACGGCCGCTCGTAGTCCGCTATCCGCTTGTAAGGGCACACGATCCACGTCCTTCGATGTGGATCCATGACCCAAACGACAGTGGGGTAATCAGGGTCCCACTTCACGAGGTACTCGTCGTCATGCCGAGGGTCGCCTGACGCCTGTCTGAAGAGTGGTCCAAGGTCCCTCGAGTCGTACTTTCCGCTCATGACATCCACGCCGTAGTGTTCAATCCGTCGGTAACCAGACTCAAGGTGGCGGATGTAGTTTTCTGCGACGTCAGGGACCGGAATTGACGGGGCGATGGCCAGAGCGGTCCGCAGTACCTGGTTGGGCGTTAGGAAGGAGTTCCGGGTGAGCGGATCGCTGAGCCCACGGCTTTGCGTGTTCGCCCAGACGTTGTCGAAAAAATCCTGGAGCAGTTGCACCATGACGACGTGTTCGAGTAGCTCCGTTTCGGGGATCTCCCCCCTGTTCTCTGCGCTTGCGCCGGTGAAGCCAGGCATGATCTGGACAAGTCGGTGTTCGATGTCTTTGAGTGCTTTCTCAACCTTTGCCTTGTCCTCGGGAGTGTAGGTGCGTGAGTACCGCACACCGCAGCCGAGCGCTTCGGCAACGCGTCGCGTGAGTTCGGCAACGAACGGCATTCCGTTGTCGATGACGAGAGTTTCGATTGCAACGAAAGGAGCGATGTCGTCATCGGGGCTCCAGCGGTCGACTAGGTCGACGAGTTCTGGATAGTCGGCGGCAGCCGACTCGACCTCCTCTCTGGCTGCGGATTCGTATGGTCGCAGTTGTCGGGGAAACGATGCCCGGGCCAGTAGTCGCACGATGGTTGAAGCTGTGGTCGTCCGAGCAAGCGCGAAAGCGAGGACCGTGGTGCTGTAGACATCGAGGAGGATCGAGAGCTCGAAGCGGGCACGGTTGCCGTGGTGATCGATGAGGAAGCAAGCGATCTTCGTGGTGTCGGCATGCACGAACTCTCCCGGTCGGCTTGCCCCTGTTGCTCCGAAGCCCTCGCCGGGTCGCTTCGATGCGACCCGGCGCTGGTTCGCCGTTTTCTTCCATCGCTTTTGGTGCTTGATGATCTTGAGGTACTTGCTCTGGGTGGAGCGACTGGGGAAATCGAAGCCGGGCTCCTCGGCGGTTACGAGGTCGCGAGCCTTGGCGAGGAGGAACTTGTCGTCGATGTCCGGTCCGCGCCAGTGAGCGTCGAGCACCTCGCCGATCTTCATCCAAAGAAGCTTCGGAGCCCGCTTCTCCACAGTCGAGTCCTTGAGCTTTCTCCCATCCACGAAGCTGAGAAGCGAGGGGTTCGCTGCCCACCTGTGACACATGTTGTAGACAGTGCGTTCCGTGGCGATGATGCCCCGTCGCGCGAGGTACTTCACGGCGTTTCGCACTCGCTCGGCTTTTCCGAGTGTGGGGTCGAACTCCGGATCCGCCGAATCATCGGGCAGAGCGCTCGTGTCGCGTCCGGTCTCAAGCAGGCTCACGACGTCGCGCCAGATTTTCGCCTTGCGGGCGTCATCCCCCGTGATCCCTGCATCCTTGAGGCTCGTGTCCGGCGGGACGGTGTAGGGGACATGTCCGACGAGCTCAATCTCGTCCAGGAGTTGCCAGGCGAGAACGCTACGGCGACCGAAATGATTGTGCCCTTTCAGTGTGAGACGCGAGCCGTCGATGTCGACCACTTCGTGCTCAAGTCCCTCGTAGGAGATGATGTCGCCAAGGCCGATGGGTCGATAGGCCGGCATCATGCGCCCCCGACCGTGTGCATCGGACGCGAATCGGAGAGCGCCCGGGAGTGGTCAAAATCGAGCTGTCGCGTCCACATGAGGTGGTACACCCACATCCGAGTCACCCAAGGAGGCTCACGCAGCAATTCGACCGCTGCGCGCATCGATGACGGCGACGCGAACTGTTCGAGGAGTGTGTCTCGTATTTTGGGAGGCGGGGCATAACGACGAGGGTCTGAGTACGCGTGAAGAAAGAGGAGCGTCTTCTTGGTGACGGTGCGCATGCCGTCGAACGCGATGTACCCGAATCCGACGTCTCTGCAGAACTCGCGGGTTAGCGTCGCTTCGCGTGCCAGATCTGCGTCGATGAGTTCGAGGGGCCTCACTTCCCAGATGTTCTGCGCTCCATCGTGGTGGACAGCGAAGAAGTCCGGCACGTGGTCTTTCTTCTCCTCTCCGCGGCGGAAGAAAAGCTTGAACGGTTGGGCCAGCACGGCAGCAACTGACTGGGAATGGTCGAGCGCGAGGAGCAAAGATTCCTCTTGCAGAGACGCGTATCCAACATGGCGGCGAGTGCTGGCGAAGAAGTAGAGACCAGAGCGGCCGCGCTGATGCCTACTCCGAGGTGGTGGGCTCCATGGAGCCCCGTGTACGAGGTCAACGGTCGTGAGGGCATCCCGCGCCGTGAACCGCCGCTTGCCGTTGATGGGCTGACGGACCACCAGGGCGTCCGCGCGAACCTCCGACGGCAGCAACACGATGCCGTTACTCTTCGCCTTGGTTGCCATGGTCGCCGCCCGGATTGAGGTCTGTCCGACCAGGTTTACCCCCTCCCCCAGTAGCGCACAAGGTGCTGTTGAGATGGGAAAATTGTGGCTATTGTATTGGTCATAATGTCTAATGTTTTCGCCACATCACTCTCCGGAGGCGACACCAGGATCGTCGTTTTCAACGCAGCGCGTGGCTTTCCCGCCACGGTGGATCTCGTCGCTCTGGCTACTGGAGCCGGGGCCGAAGTCATCACGCTCTTGCACTTCACCACCGACCACTTGCGAGCCGAGACTGTGAAGCGCTGGGTGCTTACGTCGTCGGACCAGCTGCGCACGGCCGGCATTCACCTCGTCAGCTTCAACACGGATCTCGGACTCGCACTCGGCCACCCGCTGGTCCTGACCGTTGGGCTGCATCCTGTCGCGCCCCACATGTGGCTCATCGTTCGTCGATGGACTCCACCGCGAAGAAGTGCCACCCAGCCGGTTGTGACCTTCGTCGGACCATCCGCGATCCAGCGAGAGGGTCTTCACGGCTCCCTCTGGGCGGAAGAACTACTCAAACCAGAGGACCTGGCGGCGATCCCGCTTTCAGACGTCATCGTGGCAGACCTCGAAGGCGACCTCACGAGTCCCGCGCGGAGGACTCCCGGGGCGCGGCACGCGTCGATGCTTCACCCCTTCCTCGGCCGCGCCGTCGTCCAGCGCGCGTCCGCTCGAGTCGTGTGGGCGGCAGCACCGGAGGGGGCGCCCCGCTCGCCCGGCCGCGTGCGGCCGGGCGAGCACGCGGTCGTGCGTCTGAGCCACGGGCTCTGACCCATTCCATACCTACCCGCCGCTGCCGGACGCCGGTGCGACCGGCAGCTCCTTGCCATCGCCGAGGGCGAAGCGGTTCGGTCCGCACTGAAGACAGCCGTCATCCTTGACCGGTTCGATCTCGACGACCTCGTCGGTGAGCGGGTGGTAGCTGACCCAGTGATCTGTGGAGGCGTCTCGCTCCACGAGACCGCCCACAGACATCAACCAATCGTCGATAGCACGGGACGCGGCGACCGCGTTGAGCGTGATGACGCTCGGGGCGTGCACATCGTCGTCATCGATGTACTGCTGACGCTTGCGCTGCTCGGGGCTGGTGGCTTCTGCGGTGATCTTCCACGCGGGGATGAGCCCGTTGCACTGTAGGCAACCGCTGCCGGGGCTGCTCATTCGTGACACTGAGAAGATGTCTGTGATCTCGCCATCCTTCACGCTCACCTTCGCCCCGATCTGAGTGTTCGGGATCAGGTACTGGTGCGAGACGGAGTTGACCAGCCGTCGTGCGAGCGCGGAGTCGGCTGCGAGGAAGATGTGGTCGCAGTCGGCGAGCAAGGCTGCCACCTCAGGCTCCATCACCGATCTCCGCACGCTGGTGATTCGGATCGTCGCTGAGGCCTGCCGTGCCACACGGGCCGCGATGTCGACTTTGAATGCCGCGAACCGGTCGCCGAGGGCCCGCAGGAATGCAGGCCGGGATGGGTGCCGCAGCCACGTGAGCGCGTCCCGGCGACGAGCTCCGACGACGCGTGGCAGGTTTGTCGGGTCGATCCGATCCGGGTCGATGAGGACGAGCTCCCCCACCCCGAGGCGCGCGGCGTACTCCGAGAGCACGGAGCCCGCACCACCGAGACCGACGATGGCCGCCTTCGACTCGGCGAGGATTTGCTGGCCCCGGTCGCCGAAGATGCGCGTCTGGCGGTCGAATCGGGGATCGGAGACGGCTGCCGCCGTGGGAACCGGCGTAAGCTCGATTCGCGAGCGGCCCACCACTCGCAGATGCGTGATGGATGCTCGCTCTCCCCCGCCGGACCAGATGTCTCCGGCAACGGCGTCGGTTGCGAAGACTAGCGCCCCGACGGGCACTCCCCCATTGATGTCGAGCAGCGCCGGATACCCGCGGTCGTGCGAGGCCATGTCGGTTCCGGAGAACTCGACCGTGCGGCTGCCCCCGTGGTTGTGGACAGCCAGGTAGGCAAGGCCCGTGTCGGCGCACACGTCGATGTTGTCGGCGACGAACTCCGCCGTTAGCTTGCGGTATCCGCGGTCGCCGGCGATGTAGTCGATGCCGTCCACGGCTGGAACAACGTCCCGCACGAGAAGGCGGGTGCCGCGAGCGGTGCGAGCGATGCCGCACCGGAGCACGGCGCCGTGCTCATCCCCGTCACCGGGGAACAGGTGGGAGTACAGCGCGTCCCATTGCTCCCCGGTGATGGTGACCGACCATACGCCGCTCATCGCTGCTCCAGCCATAGCAGCACCTTCAGTGCCTTCGTCGCCGCGGTATCGACCGCAGGGTTGAGACGGTTGCTTCGGCGAGAAAGCTGCATCGCGGGCACGTTGCTGGGGCCGAACGATGTGAGTGCGAAGCCCTCGCCGGGGACAGCCCCATCCACGCGCACGATATCCGGCCGCACGAAGTGCGGATACACGTCCGCTTCCGGATACGGGTAGGTGATCTGGAAGGACATCCACGTGGTCTCCTGCGTGAAGGCCGGCCCGAGCGGCACCTCTTCGATGGTGACCCACGCTCCGCCCTGGCCGTCCGACACGTACGTGACGGTGGTGTCAGGGAACGAATGACGAAGCTCGTCGATGGCGTTCAGGATCGCGTCAGTGATGCTCATGAGTTGTCATCCCCGTCGACGGCGCGGAACTCGTCGTCGCGCTTGACGCGAATCTGCTCATCATCGCCGACGGGCCGGAACTTCTGCCCGTTCTTGCGGGAGAGGAGGAAGTCCGGGCCGATGGCGACGCCCTGGGCGATGGCTGCGTCCTTGATCTGCTGACCCGTGTGGCGACGGCCGTCGAGCGTCACCGCCTGGCGGTTGACCGTGACGCGGATCGTGATGACGCGGGTGACGAACCTGTCACCGTCGGCGATGGGGACGATCTCACCGTCGCTGATGGGGTCGTCAACCTCGTCGGGGATGTCCTTCCAGACGCCGTGCGTTTCCGGGATCGGAGGAGTCGTCACCGCACGAAGCTGGTCCTCGGTGAGAGTGGCGGACCGTACCTGGTACGGGACCTTGTCGATGAAGATCGTGCGGACCTGGTCGGTGAAGAACCGCATTCCGGGTGTAAGGGCGACGGTCTCCTGATCGGCGACGAGCTGATCAGGCGCGTCAGGAAGGTCGAGCCAGATATTCTCGGCAGGCGGCGCGGTGAGCTTGCGAAGCTGAGCGCCAGTGAGGCGACGCTTGGGAGCGTCGATGGGCTTACCATCGATGAAGATGCGGACGGGGTCAGTCGGGGCCATGATGGCCTCCAATCTCTTGCTGTGGTGGGGACGATCCCCACGCAAGAGACATAAACGGGACAACTCCCGATCTGTCCACGGACGCGGCTAGGAGCACTCCACGCAGGTGGCGGAGTCGCCGAAGAACTGACTGACGTGCTTGACGAGAAAGCACGTGTCGCATGTGATCTCGGTTGGTTTCGTGCAGGCGCAATGTCCCGATGGACACTTCGGCTTGCTGCACGTGAAGCAGTGGATCCGAATCTCGAAGTTCGTCCCGCAGGTATCGCAGTCCGCCCACTTGCTCCTCGTCCGCGCGACGGTGAAGTCACGAGGCGGCGAGAAACTTCTCCACGGCGCTGACTCCTCGACCATCACCACGAACAGGCGGTCACCAGCCCACGCTGCCTGACCGTAGAGCTCGTTCGACGAGTGGCCGTCGAGGTACCAGATTCGGGCATCGTCTCGAGACCACACTCGCGCAGACTCGGCACCGTCGAAGGCGGCGCGGATGAGCGGGTTCTCGCTCTGATTGCTACCCCGAGCGGGCGGGAACATCGATCCTCGCGCAGCAGCGAACGTGACGATGCCGGATTCGTTCACAACCGCGATGACGCCGGAGCCTCTGAGGCGTTGCGTGAGACGGACGCTGATAGCGGCGCGTGAGGCGTTGGAGAGGTCGAAGAGGTCGACCGCGGTCTGCGCGGTCGGACCACCGAACGGTCGGCTCGCGTCATCGACCATATCGTCCGGTAGGAGAACGCTCGCGGCGAATGCGTCGCAGCAGGCATCCTCGAACCCGGTCGGGTCCGTGTGTCGCATCACGCGGCGCCCCAGCTCAAGGTTCGTCTGCTGGAGGTGATGTCCTAGTTCGTGCAGCAGAGTGAACTGCTGGCGTCGCCTCGACATCGACTCGGTCACGATGAGAGTCGGCGGCGTGTCTCGGTACCCACCGGCAACCGAGCAGTCGACCTGTGAGTCCTTCGGCACGAACTCTGGGACGCGCTGGATGGTCAGGTCGGGATGGCTGCCGAGCGCGTCGAACGCATCCAGGGTGAGGGTTTCCAGGGGCCCGCCGGCAGCTTCCCACGCCGCGCGCATAGCTTCGACCTGCTCGTGTGTTCCGTCGAGGTAGCGAGGCATCAATGCTCCTCGGTCGCGACATACGCTTCGAGGCGCTGCCGCCAGATCTCCCGCCCAGTTCCCCGCTCACGCGCCGCAAGCTGGTAGATCGTGTAGCCGAGTCGAGTCCGTCCATGATCTTCGTCTCCGTCAAGAGCGCACCGCCGAACGCTATCGCGCCACCGTGGTTCCTGGAGCTCGCGGGCGAGATCCTTCGGCAAAGGATCGAGCGCGCCGAGGATCGCATCCGCGGTGATGTCAGCAGCTGCGCCCAGGGACTGGGCCTCATCCTCAGTCAGCGGCTCACGCCCCTTCAAGATATTCATGGCACGGGATTGCGTCACCCCCAGTGTCTCGACGACGAGTCCCAGGTCGATGTCGAGCTTTGGCCCCGCGGCGATGGTCTGAGGAGCTTCCAACCGCGGCGCCCGCTTCAACGTGGCGACCGCATCGAAAAGCTCATCGATGGCTAGTGCTGCTCCAGAACCAGGAGAAGGTGCCTCGGTGTGGGAGATCTGCCCGCGCCATGAACTGACAGTGTTCAGTACCGCGGGCATCAACGTCTCCAGCAGACCATCCAGTGCGGCGTATGAGATCCATGTCCCGGCTGTCGGCCATATGCTCAGCGGGGTGTGGAGATCGCTGTGGTCGGCATCCACGACGACGGTCGTCGCATCCGCGACACCCGCTTCGACGCTGACCGGCAACACGTGCGCGAGGGCTCCGTCATCGTCGACTTGGTCTACGAGCACAATGGCTGCGGCGTCCGCCCAACTCGCTTGCCACAATTGTCCCCGTGCAACCTCGCTGGTCGGCGAGACGACGGGAAGCTGCGGGATTGCGAACTGAGCGGCGAGTTCGAACCAGCGCTCGGATGCGTCAGATGGCACGCGTATCCTCCCTTTCGTCCTGGGTAGACGGGACAGAAGCCGATCTGTCCAGAATTGGCTTCATCACCGCCAACATAACCTGTCGCCCTTCTTCACCGCCGCCCGCCAGTTCCACCAGATGCCGACGCGCCGCGTCCATCGCCTTGTACACCCCAGACCGGGAACG
Organism: Microbacterium oxydans; assembly: GCF_000956525.1. Lineage (GTDB taxonomy): Bacteria > Actinomycetota > Actinomycetes > Actinomycetales > Microbacteriaceae > Microbacterium > Microbacterium oxydans_A. Next base: position 231,636 of record NZ_JYIW01000025.1, on the reverse strand, counting down.
GTTGAGCTCATCGATCAGACGCGGAACATCGCCCCAGTACCGGAATATCGACACCTCTTCGTCTGTCAGCTGAGGGAAGATGTCGTCGGCGAGGCGGTCGATGCGGATCATCTCGGCGGTGACGAAGGCGGAGTCCGAGTCCGCAGCGCTGTTCGTCAGCGTGTCAGAGTTCGCATCGACCATCGATTCGGACGCGTCCCCCAGCTGCAGCATGAGCGGGAATCGATTCCCGCAGATGACCGTGATCTCGGCGGCGTGGAGCCGACCGGCACACTCAAGCAGGCTCTGAATAAGCTGCTCGAGTTCACCCGCTTTCCCGATCCGGAGATTGCCGTTCCCCCAGGGATGCAGCTCAATGTCGGCTGCATCGGCGATGGCTACCAGTTGAGAGGTAGTGAACAGGTAGCTCTCGTCGTCGCCGTCGGCGAGAAACCAGTGGTGTGCCACTCGGGACGGGGCGAACAGGGCGGATCGTTCGAGCCGCTTCTCCAGGCGATTCCGCAGGGCCCCGAACGGCAGGTGGCGGGACTTGTCCACCAGCCACCGTGTCCCCCACCTGTAGGTGATTCGGGCGGCCGCATCGTCGTCTGCAGCGGCCCCTATCGCGAGAACGTATCCTGTGCCCTTGTCGAGGAAGAAGCCGTTCCGGAGGTCTTCGGCCGTTTCCCGCGCCCGGAGCGCGGAGAATTTTGTGATGAGCGACTCGAACACGTCGGTCATCATCTTGAACGCGGCCGGACCGACTCTGCCGCTCGCTTGCAGTTCTTCCTTGATGCGTGTTGTCGCCACGATTGCCCCCTCCGCGCGTCACCCAGTCGCGCACGGCTTCGCCGCAGTCTCAACTTAGAGGCGCGCGCGAGAAAACGGCCATACCGCGGCGGGCGATTCATGTGACTTTCGCGAGCTCGACGGCGTTCCCCCACACCCAGCACCGGAACACCTGATCCTCCGCCTTGAACGCGATCCCCGCTGCGAGCGGAGTGGACCGGAGCAGCACCGCATCGACGCGAACTGACTCGGGCCCGAAACGCACCCAGGCCGTCACCGCAGAGTACGGACGCGGGTAGATGGTGAGCGGCTGCCGGTCAAACGCGAGCTCACGCGTGGTCAGCGACTGCAGGGGGCCGGACCGGGCCGCCTCCAAGATCGCGCGGTGCTGCGAGTAGCGGTCATAGAGAGGTGCGAGTCGTTTACTGGTCCCCAATACCGGCGATCCTTCCTCCGGCCGAAGAGTCGCCAGTCTAGGACCGAAGGCAGACATGCCGCGCGTCGACCCGGATGTCCGTTGCTGGGTCTACGGTGTCCGCAGAAGATGACCCACGACGAGCTCACGGATGGGAGCGGGAGCGCATGAGAGATTACGAATCGGCGACCGACATCGCGCTGCGAGATCAACGTGTGGCTGTGTGCGGCGACTGGCACGGCAACACCGGATGGGCCCGCGTCATCGCCCGAGCCCTCACCCCGCTCGCGCCAGACGTATCGACAATGCTGCATTTGGGCGACTGGTGGATGAACGTCAACGACGTCGACGAGGTCTTCGCCGAGTCGCCAATAGAGCGCATCTATGTCACCCTCGGTAACCACGAACCGTGGAACAAGTTCACTCCCATCCTCGAAGCCCACCCCGGATCCGCTGTGCGCCTCTCTGAACTCGTATGGCTGCTGCCTCGCCCGGGGCGGCTCACCATCGGCGGCCGATCCGTCCTCTCGCTTGGCGGTGCCTCATCCGTCGACCGCGAATCGCGACAAGAAGGTCTGACCTGGTGGCCGGATGAGGCCATCACCGACGAGCACGTGGCGGCCGCAATTGCCTGCGGCCCAGCTGACCTGATGCTCACCCATGAGTCTCCCGCCGACACCCCGGTTCGCCCTGTCCAGACACACCTGCGCACCACTCCACATTGGTTCACCGACAGGGCCCTCGCCGAGTCGGCCGCGTCTCGAGCTCGAGTCAGCAAGGTGTGGAATGCCGTACGCCCAGAGCTGCTCGTGCACGGGCACATGCACGTACCCGGGGGCGGCAAGACGGCCGACGGGCGTCGGGTAGCAAGCCTCGGTCGAGATACCCAGGAAGGAAATCTCGCGATCCTGGACATGGGCAGCCTGAGGATGGCAACCCCGAGCCTCGCTGTCATCCGCGGACTGGCAGAGGGCTGAGACGTGGCGAGGGCACACGGGCCCGCGCCTGTCGGAAGTCGCGTTTCGAATGTCGGACGCAAGGCCTACAGTGGCCGCATGACGACATGCGACGAGGAACTCATCGCCTGGAATGGCGATGGTTTCCCGCCTGCCGTCGAAAACATCCGGCAACGCATCGCCCAGCTGCCACAGTGGCAGACCATCGGAGTCATGCGTGGATGGTGGCCCATCCTCGTCCGCCTCGACGAGCGCCTACGCTCGGTCGAACCCAGCTATCGGCTCACGCAAGTGAAGCAGAAATTCGGCTCGCTTGACGTGCACATGAAGGGGCCCGTCACCTCCGACGAAGTTCGTGCGGCGCTGGCCGCCGCGGAGGCTGAGTCGAGGGTCACGTGCGAAGCCTGCGGCCGCCCTGGGAACGGCCGTCGAAGTCGAACGGGATGGATCGGCATCTTCTGTGACGACCACAAGAACTACGACGATGAACGACGAGACTGACGAGGAGCGGCGGCGTCGGGGCGTGGAGAACGCGTTCGCCGATCTGCGACTCGACGGCCGATCCCCAAGTCCCGAAGCGTTACGCGACGCTCACGACTACATCCACGGGCGGCGAACTCTCGACGAGATCATCGAAGTTGTCGTCCGCCGACACACACGGCCCCCGAAGGACGAGCCATGACCGATAGCGATAAACCGAATCCTTGGGCCGAGATCGTTGGATCCTGCTTCACCGCCACATCACTTGCTCGCACCCTCGGCTGGGAAGAGTCGGACGTGGCCGACGCGGCGACATCGCTCACCGTACTCGAGCTGAGAACCAGCGACGATGTGCTGCTCTATCCCGCGTTCCAGGTCTCGGACGGGCACTTGGTTGCCGGCCTCGGCGATGTCCTTCAAGTGCTGAGCACCGGCACGAAGGGGCGGTGGACGTGGGCACAGTGGCTGAACACCAGCGTGGACGACGAGTCAGGTGAAGTTGCCCCGAGCGCCATCGAACGGCTCCTGAGCGGGCAACTCGACGAAGTGCTGCGAGACGCGCGGCACACCGCGTGGGCTTGGAGTAGTTGAAGCGACGGCGAACGGTCCACCAGCTCATCGTTTTAACGCAACGCAGGCTGGGCTACCCTTCCGTGCATGGGTCTTCTCGACTGGTTAGGACGCCGACGCCCGCCGACAGTGAGTCCCGGTAGCGCCGGAACCCCTGCTGAGCCGATCCTCGTCTCGCGACGTGAGACTGCGTCGGGCATTACGGTATCCGCCTACGCTCCCGGAGGCAGGCCCGACGGGTATGTCTCGCCCTATCTCTCAGCCGACGAAGCCAACGAACTCCTGCGTTTGAGTGACCGTGGGCTGCCGAACCTCAGGATTGTTGAGTTCCACGGCGAGTGGTGGCTGTCCGAGACCTCGACAGGCCGGCTCGTCAACGCGGGATCGCTGGCCCTGAGACGCCTCGGCATCTGGAGCGTTCGCGTGCGCGGGGAAGAGCACGCGCCCGGCAACCTCCGTATCGGCCCCGCCGAACTTGTACGTGAGCCCGAGAACGAGTTTGATGCGAACGCGGTGGCCGTGTATCAAGACGGTATCCGTTGCGGGTACTGGAACAAAGGCGCGGCCCGCTCTTTGGCGAAGCTACTCGACAGCGGACGGATGCTCTCCGCCTACGCGATCTCCGCTCACCCGCCCAAGTTAGTCGCCGCGGAGCCGCCTATCCTCGCGCACCTGATAGGCGGATTGCGACCTTAGGCCAGCCCTCCTATGGCGTACGTGCGGACGAGGGCGTATCGGTCAGGTCGAAGCGCGGGCGACAACCGCAACGGGCGCGGCTAGCTGAGCCGGCGGCGGCGCAGGCAGGGAAAGCACATCCGCGAGTTCCGCTGCTACGGACGCCGCCTCACTTGCAAGGTCAAAGTGGATGCTCGTCAGCGCGGGTGCTACGAGCGTGGCGAGTGCCGAGTCGTCTACTCCGATGACCTTGACCTGCTCCGGCACCGACAACCCGCACTGCGCAGCTGCGGTCGCAACGGCCACTGCGCTCGGATCGCTGAACGCAACCACGCCAAGGGGCTGCCCCTCCCTGATCCACCCCGGCAGGAGCTCGCCTAGCTCGTTTACCCCTTCGGACAGGACGACGTCGCCAGCGAGGTTGAGACGCCTTTCAGCGCAAATCCGTCGGAACGCTCCGCGGCGCGCTTCGACAAAAGGCAGGTCACGATCTTCGGTCGCCGCAACGAACGCGAGTGAGGCGCTGCCGCGCTCGAGCAGGTGGTTCACCTGCGCTTGCACGATGTCGGACTGATGAATATGGGTGGTGTGTGGGTGCGATTTCGAGTCTAGAAGCCAGGCCCGAACTTCAGGGATGCCTGCGGTCTCGACGGCCGCCGTATCCGACGGGCTCAGCGGCTCGAAGGTGACGACGGCTGCCGCGGTGACCATGCCCAGCAGTTCTCGTAGGCGACCTTTCCAATCGGGACCCTCATAGCGCAGGCACACCAACCCGATGTCCGCCGTTCGACGTCCGACCTCACTGAGGACGCGGCCGAGTTCACCCGTGGTGCTCCAGTCTGGCAGCAACAAGAGCACCACTTCACCGCGCCCGATGCGGAGAGCGCGCGCAGCTGGCGAACCCTGATACCCCAGACTCTCTGCCGTGGACAGGACCAGCTGGCGCGTCGCATCACTCATACGCGCCCCCGGCCGGTCGTTGAGCGCGTAGCTCACGGTTGCTCTAGACACATCCGCCGCTCGCGCGATGTCGGAGATCGTCACCCGCTTCATGTTCCACCCATCTAGTTGACACGATTAATCATAAGGCTTACAGTTCTGGTTGACACGATTAACCCGCCGCGAAAGCTTCATCGTGTCCACCTCAACTCCCGAGCACCGAAGAGGACGAAGATGCCCTTGGACCCGAAGATCGCTGAGCTCTTGTCGACGATCCCCACACCTGAAGTGACCTCCGATCCGCTCCAACACCGCGCCATGGAGCGGATGACCATGAACACCCTCGCCGCGCAGCTGGCCGAGCCCTACCCATCCGACGTGCACCGCACCTCTGTGACCATCCCCGTGATCGACGGCGAGATCGAGCTCCTGATCTACGTGCCGCCGACGGCGGGCCCCCATCCGGGCTTCATCAGTTTCTTCGGCGGCGGCTTCCGCGGCGGCTCCGTGCACTACGACTACGTCGACGGAACGTGCCGAGAGCGCTGCCTCGGCGCGAACGTCGTCGTAGTGTCCGTCGGTTACCGCCTCGCCCCAGAGCGCAAGTTCCCTTCCGCTGTCAGGGACGGCTATGCGGCTCTGGAATGGGTGGCGAACAACGCTTCGCGGCTAAAGATTCAGCCAGACGCGCTCATGATCGGAGGCCAATCATCGGGCGGCAATATCGCGGCCGCTGTCGCGCTGTGGTCGCGAGATCAGCACGGCCCCACGCTCGCTCTCCAGGTGCTGGAAGTTCCCGCTCTCGACCTCACCGGCCAGACGAACCTCACCGAGTACGGCACAGGATTCCTCTTCGAGACCGCTGAGTTCGAGCAGATCCAGCTCGACCTCTTCGCCGGTCCCGACGACGCACACAGCCCTTACGCATCCCCCATCCTCGCCACTGACCTTCGCGATTTGCCACCTGCCCTCATTCTCGCGGCCGAGTACGACCTCCTCCGCGGCGGGGCTGACAGGTACGCGGAACGTTTGCGAGCGGCAGGGGTCGCCGTCGACTACCGCGTCGCCCCCGGCCAGATCCACGCTTCCCCTCTGATGACCTCTGCGCTCGAAGCAGCACGCACTTGGCGCGACACCGTGATCGCGGCTCTGAAAGGCGCATCGGGCACGCAGAAAGCAGCGGCTTGAACAATGCCACACATCACTGTCGCCAACGGCACTGAGCTCTTCTACGACACGTTCGGACATCCCTCCGCGCGCCCTCTGTTGCTCATCGAAGGGCTCACAGCCCAGATGATCAAGTGGCGCGAAGAGTTCTGCCAGCTGCTCGTCAACGCGGGCTTCTTCGTCGTACGGTTCGACAACCGCGACGTCGGCCTTTCGCAGAAGTTCCCCTCGGTCACATACTCACTCGACGATATGGCAGAAGATACCGCCGGGCTTCTCGACGCCTTACATCTCACCCGCGTGCATGTCGTCGGTCAATCCATGGGAGGAATGATCTCCCAGCTTCTCGCCATCACACGCCCCGAGCTCGTCGCATCACTCAGCCTGATCTATACGACAGCGTCATCGCGATGGCTTCTTCCACAAGCCGTCGACCGCGAGATCCTCGAAGACCATGAGGATCTGGGGCGCGAGCAGGCCATACAACTGTTCCTCGACGGGGAACTTGCCTGCAGCTCCGACGAAGACATCTACCCACGCGACCACGCGTGGTTGCGAGAGCTGGCCGAAGCGTCCTTCGACCGCGACGCGCTAAAGAGCGGAAACGCGAGGCAGGCGTCCGCCGTGTTCAGAGCGGGCGACCGCACCGAGTCCGTGCGCCGCATCACAGCACCCACCCTTGTCCTCACCGGAGATGCCGACGCCCTTATCGACCCGCGCGCGTCGCACGAACTACATGCCCTCATTTCCACATCCCGGCTCGAAGTCGTGGCGGGCATGGGCCACGAGCTGCCCCAGAAAGCATGGCCAGTCATCGTCGAGACCATCGCTGCCAATGCGGCCCGGGCTCTGTGCGACAGCCCATCACGCCAGCATCCCTCGACAACCACCTCTAACAACCCCCGCGATCACAATTCCGTGCTCGCGCCCACCACAACGGAGTGAACCATGCGCAACAAAATGCTTATCCCCGCCGCGACCGCAGCCGCACTCATCTTCACAGGATGCTCCTCCGCCCCGGCGGCGTCTCCCGCACCGGACAAGCTGGAGAGCATCTTCATGTCGAACCCGCTGCCCGCCTACCCTGACTGGGCGACCTTCGACGAGTGCTTCCTTGCTCACGCCGAAGAGCTCGGACTCAAGGCGGACACCGCCGGACCAACGGCCCTCGCCGTGGACAATGCGTTCAGCGTTGACCGCATCTCGCAAGCCATCACACAGGGCTACGACGCCGTACTGATGGTTCCGGTCGAGCCTGCTCAGTTCAACCCGCTGATGCAGCGAGCGAAGGACGCGGGAATCATCGTCGGCACCATCAACACGGCCGATGCAACATCTCTTCAGGACTTCACGGTCGGCACCGCGTATTCCAAGTACGGGGCTGCAGTGGCCGAGCAGATCGGCAAGATCAGCGACTCGGAGAAGCTGCTGATTGTCACCAACGGTCCCGGCGGTGCTGGCGAGGTCATCATCGAAGGCCTGAAAGAGGCCCTCCCCGCCAACGTCGAGATCGTAGACACCGTCTTCGATAACGCGGACGCGTCCCAGACGGCCGATGTCGTGTCACGAGCACTCAGCACCCACCCGGAGACGACCGTGATCTGGTCGTGGCAGGGAACGGCCGTCGCGGGCATCACGACAGCCATCAAGGAGAAGGGTGCCGAGGGTGACGTCGTAGGCGTGGTCAACGACCTCACGGACCAGGTCGTTGCCGGCATCCGCGAGGGCACGCTCTACGGGACCAGCAAGCAGGACTTCTGCGGGATGGCAGAGACCGCCATCGACAACGCCGTGGCCCTGTCAGAGGGCAAGGAGATCGAGACCAACATCGACACCGGAACCGTCTTCGTCACCGCAGAAAACCTCGACGAGTACCTCGAGGATTCCAAATGAGCGCCCCCGCAACCGTGACGGCTCCGGCACTGCGACTTCGAGGAATCACCAAGTCCTTCGGTCACGTCGTCGCCCTCCGCGACGTAGATCTGGACGCATACCCCGGTGAAATCCTCGCCATCGTCGGAGACAACGGAGCCGGCAAGTCCAGCCTCGTCCGCACGATGAGCGGAATCCACCGTCCGGACTCCGGCGAGGTATGGGTGCGGGACCAGGAACATTCGCTCCACAGCCCCGCGGATGCGCGCGCGGCCGGCATCGCGACCGTCTTCCAGGACCTGGCTTTGGTCGAGGTCCTCGACGTTGCAACCAACATGTTCCTGGGGCAGATCCCTCGCCGCGGGCTGTTCGCTGATCGACGCCGCATGGAGACCGAGTCCCGTGAGTTCCTCGATGAGCTCAACGTCACGGTCTCATCCGTACGAACTCAGATAGGCATGCTCTCCGGTGGGCAGCGCCAGATTATCGCCATCGCACGCGCAGTCCGCACCGGCGGGCACATCGTCATCCTCGACGAGCCGACGGCTGCGCTCGGTGTCCGAGAGACGGCCCAAGCCGCCCACATCATCGCGACCCTGCGCGACAGAGGCAACACCGTCATCCTCATCAGTCACGACATGGGCCTGGTATTCGAACTCGCAGATCGGATCCACGTGATGCGGCTCGGCGCAGTTGCTGGCGTTCGTCGGCGAGAGGACACCACTCGAGACGAGATCATCGCGCTCATCACCGGTTCGCTGAACGATGACACTGCAGGAGCATCCGCATGACCACTACAACCGCCCCCGCTCGACCGCGTCACCGGGCTCACACGAAGCTGGATCTGAGTCGCTACTCCCAGCTCATCGGACTCATCGTTGTCATCGCCCTGCTGGCAATCGCGTTCCAGGTCACGAACCCGGCCTTCATGTCCGGCGCGAACTGGCTGGAGATCCTGCGCTCGGCAACGCTGTACTTCATCGTGGCGTGCCCCGTCACTCTCGTCATCGTCGCAGGCGGCCTCGACCTCTCTATCGGCGCCATCTACGCCCTCGGAGCGGTTGTGGCCGGATTGAGTATGGTCGCGGGACTCCCCTGGCCGCTGGCAATCCTCGTCGGCATGGCTGTGGGTGCTATTGCAGGGCTGATGACGGGGGCGCTAGCGGTGTTCCTTGAGGTCCCGTCGCTCATCGCGTCGCTTGCGATGTTCTTCATCGCCACTGGTGTTGCGGTCGTCATCACGGGCGGCCGCGACGTGTTCGGATTCCCGGAGGCTTTCACGAACATCGGAAGTGGCAGCATCCTCGGCATCCCGAACCTCATCTTCATTGCCGCCGCAATCGGAGTGATCTTCCATCTTGTCCTCGAGCACACGGCGTTCGGCTACGACGTACGCGCAACGGGAGGCAATCGGAAGGCCGCGCTCGCAAACGGCATCAAGGTCGGCCGCGTCGACCTTGTGCTCTTCGCCACCAGCGGCGGGGTTGCTGCACTCGCGGGCATTCTTGGCGCGTCCCGCATCTTCAGCGCCTCGCCCCTCGCCGGAGGCAACGCGCTCACCTTCCAGGTCCTCACCGCGATCATCATCGGGGGCACCAGCCTCTTCGGTGGTATCGGAAGTATCACGGGAAGCGCGCTGGGGGCGTTGCTGTTCGCCGTCATCAACAACGGTCTCGCGACAAGCGGGGTCAACCCCCTCATGCAGAACATCTTCGTCGGTGTCATCCTCGCCGGCGCTGTCTGCATCGATCAATTCCGACGCAAGCGCCAGTTCCGTTCGGGAAGATAGCAGCGAAAACCGACACGGGTAGGAACTATGAAAACGACACGTTCGCCACGCACATCCCTGAGTGAGGCACTGGCGCACATCGCACCCAAAGCGATAGCGACCGCCCTTCAAAGGAAGCTCGGATTCGGAAATAGCTTCACGCCGGCGGGCGAACGAGGTCGGCAACAGCGCACCAGGTATGGCGCGCTCCGCATCAGCGACGTGGCGTACGGGTCCAGATTTCCTAACAGCTATCTGGACGTGTACGTCACGGACGCCGACACCACGACTGTTCGCCCGACCTATGTGTTCGTCCACGGTGGTGGATTCATCATCGGAAGCAAGGCGAGCGGCGACCCCTCCGCAGGCCCGGTCGGAGACTTCGAAGTCATATGTCGGCCCATGCTCGACGCGGGCTTCAACGTCGTGTCCGTCGGTTACGCGCTGGCACCGGAGCATTGCTACCCCACACCGGTCTTGCAGCTGTCGGAAGCGGTCTCCTTCTTGCAGCGCGAGGGCGGTGCGTATGGGATCGACATGAGTCGAGTCGTCCTGGCGGGTATCAGCGCCGGCGGTCAGATAGTCGGGCAGTTCGTGAACATCGAGACAAACAGCGGCTATGCCCGAGCGATAGGCCTCGAACCTGTGATGACGGGCACGCTCCTTGCCGTCGTGTTGGACAGTGCCGCATTGGACGTCGAGCGCATTGGTCGTCCACAAGCGCCCGCGCCGCGTCAGAGCTACCTGTTCGCGTTGGCCCGTCGTGTCTACCTCGGATCACGGCGCGCGGTGTGGGCAGAAGCAGATGTGACGGCACACGTCAGTCGCCACTTTCCTCCCACTTTTCTCGCGGACGGGAACGCGGGGTCGTTCCCCGATCAGGCCAGGGACCTTCACGAGCGACTGAATGGCTTGGACGTGTGCAACGAACTGCACCTTCCTCAAGCCCAGGGGCCGGTCGAGCACGGCTTCATGCAATCGCCGTCACCCTTGACCGACGAATACAACCAGCAGAAAGTCCGCTTCCTCACCGCCCGCTTGAGCACCAACCCGGTGGGGACAGAGAAGGAGTGAACATGCGACATCCCAGGCTGCCTTCTAGAGGAAGGAACGAGACCGTCGGCCTCATCCTTTTCGGCCTTGCATCGATGCTGCTGATGTGGCTCGAGTTCTTCATCGTCAGGCACCGTGTTCCCCTCGCCTTCGCCTCCGCTGCCTTGTCGATCATCATCGCCGTCGCCATTCTGCGTCGACAGCGGGACGCGCGGCGGATCGCGGTGGCGGTAGTCGCTGGCGCCGGCGCAGTTTCCCAGCTGCTGTGGATCGCGACGTTGCAATACGTGCTGTTCATCGCAGCGCTCGTCATTACCATCGTCTTGACCGTCGCGTTGTGGGTCATCGCATGGTCTCAGAATCGACGAAAGAGATCCGAACATCGGTCGGTTCTGACCGTTATCACTCGCGCAACCGGGTTGGTCGCGGGCAGTCTTGCGGTTCTCCTCTCGGCAGGTATGACCGTCGTTGCCATCGACCCGACTCCGGTCGCGGTTGCGCTTCAAGAATCGTCCGCTTCGGGCAATTCCTTTGAGCCACATGCGCCCACCGAGACAAGGGTCGAGAAGGGCGTGCAACTCACCAGTGTCCTGCAGTATGGCTCGACCTACCCGAACAGCTACCTCGACGTCTACATCGCTGACAACGACCCCACCGTCGACCGTCCGACATTCGTGGTCGTTCACGGCGGTGGCTTCATCATCGGCGACAAGGCGACAGGAGACCCGAACTCCCCGGTCTCCGAGTCAGCGATGTTCGCAGTGAACAGCCAACCCCTCCTCGAAAATGGGTACAACGTCGTCGCCATCAATTACGGACTCGCCCCTCAGGTGCCATACCCCGTGCCCGTCAGGCAACTCGGAGAAGCCATCCAGTATCTGACCGTGCACGCGGACGAGCTGGGACTGAACATGGATGCAGTCGTGTTGTCGGGCAGCAGCGCGGGGGGTCACATCGTCGGCCAATACGTGAACATTCAGACAGATCCGGCCTATGCCGAAGAAGCGGGCATCGAAGCGACCATCAACGTCGATGCCCTGAAAGCTGTGGTGTTGGACAGCGCCGCCTTGGACGCCAGTAGAGCAGGCGCCACGCAGTTGCCCGAGCTCTCGAGGGATCTCCTCTTCGATCTCGCATTACGCTCCTACGTCGGCACGTCCCGGGACACTATCGCGCAATCGAACATCATCACCTACGCGAACAGTGCCTGGCCGCCCGCGTTCATCGCTGACGGCAACACGGGATCCTTCCCCGACCAGGCGCGTGACCTCTCAGCGAAACTCGATGCGGCGGGCGTGGACAACGAACTGCTTATTCCGCCGGTCCGTGACGCGGTACTCGTTCACGGTTACATGTCCGAGGTCTCGCCGTGGCGAGACCAATACAACGAGAGGAAGATCGCGTTCCTGGAGAAAAGCCTGACACCCGAAGAGACCACAGGCTAGCGCGAGCGGAGCGGGGCAATTCCATAGTGCGTCGCCACCTCGAGGTGCTTGACGAAGGTCGAGTGCCGCACTGTCACCGGATGGCGGCGAGCGGACCTCCAGCGGAGTGATCCTTCGGTCCTCTGACTGCCGCAGAGCAGGAGGGGTAGCGACTACGTTCCTGGGCAGCCATCTTCAGGCCTTCGGCCCTTCCCCGACGGGAAGGGCCGAAGACACGAGCCTCTGAGTGACCGAGGGAGGCGCGCCAGCATATATCGAATGAGTATCGAGCTCATCGCCCCGGAAAGGCTTTGCTAAACCCGCGCGAGGTCCCTTGCTGCGACGTAGCCGAACACAATGCCTTGGCCGATGGTCGCACCCGCGCCCGGGTAGCGACGGCCGAAGGCGTTCGCCGCTGTGTTTCCGATGGCGTACAACCCTTCAATCTCGGATCCGTCCTTGCGAAGCACGCGAGCACGTTCGTCGACCGTGAGCCCGCCGCACGTCCCAAGATCCGACAGGACGACGCGAACGGCGTACAGAGTTCCGCTCAGGGGACGAAGGTTGGGGTTCGGCTGCACGGTAGGGTCACCGTAGTAACGGTCGTAGGCGCTTTGCCCTCGGTGGAAGTCGTAGTCGTTTCCCGACGCGGCGAGCAGGTTGAAGCGCTCGATAGTGCTCGCGAACCTCGCGTCGGAGACGTCCATTTTGGCTGCCAGATCGTTGGCTGTCTGAGCGGTGACCGCGACACCCTGCTCGTACCAGGCCCGGGGAAGCGGCATCCTCGGGAACACCGACCCCGCGAGCAAGTAGTTGTTCTTGTACTGCTGATCGAACACGAGCCACATCGATTGGACCGGGTTCCCGCCCCGTTCTCTGGCGAGAACTCGCTGCCCGAAAGTCATGTAGTCCGTCGCCTCATTGATGAACCGGGAGCCCGTCTCATCGACGATGAGAGAACCGGGCAAGGATCGCTCCGCGAGGAGAACGCCAGGCTGACCGCCGGCGAGCGGCGCGACAGCGGGGAACCACCAGGCTTCGCCCATGAGGTCTGTGCCTGCCCCTAGAGCGGTGGCCGCAACGATGGCGTCTCCGGTGTTACCTTCTGCTCCAAGGCTCGCGTGCGGGATGAGTGCCGTGGATTGATAATCGTGGCGCATGCGAGTGTTGTGGTCGAACCCTCCGCTCGCCAGAACGACTCCCCGTCGCGTGTGAATGGTGGCCGTCGTGCCATCCTGGTCGATGACCGCGCCGGTGACCCGACGGCCGTCGTAGACAAGCTCGACAAGCGCGGTTCGAGTCCATACGGGAACACGTGCCTTTACGAGGCCCGCGAACATTCCGGCGGCCAGCGCCTGCCCACCCGCAACGTATGTGCGCCCGAACGCAGCGCCGGCTATCCCTTGCACGGCTCTGCGAACGACTTTCGGCAATGACCGCAGGGGTGTTCTCGTCATGAGATTCAGCCATTTGTAGTCAGCCCCCGTCACGGGCATCGGAATGGGGGCTTCGAGCACGCCAGGACGCAGTCTGCCTTTCTCCCTACCCAATCGCGATGTGTTGAATGGTCGACTCTCGCAGGTGCGACCAATCGCAGAACCGCCGGGGTTCTCGGGGTGGTAGTCGGAGTAGCCCCGCGCCCAGAAGAAGCCCAGTGGTGTGGTGCGCGCGAGCGTTGCGACGGCGTCCCGTCCGTGCTCGAGGAACGCCTCCCACCGTCTCCTCCGCGACTCATCGTCCACCACAGCCTCGAGATATCGGTGGGCGGACGCCTCGGTCTCCGGAGCGCGCCCCTGGCGAAGCGTGTCGTTCCCCGGGACCCAGAACGCACCGCCCGAACGGGCTGTGGATCCTCCGACAAAGGGCGTCTTCTCGATGACGAGGCATTCCAGGCCGAGCTCGTGTCCGGCGAGTGCGGCCGCCATCCCGGTTCCGGACCCTACGACGAGAACGTCGACGGTAATGTCGTGGGCGCTCGGGCCCTCGGTGTCGATTGTGTTCATCATGCCTCCGTGCATCGTTGCTCAGTGGTGCCGGCGGGATAAACGGGTCCCGCTGCCCGTGGCTCAGAGTGCGGCTGATTCCGCCGGATCCGCCGTACCCTCGACGGCTCGCGCCACGATTCGTCCTACCCGTCGTCCCGAGAAGAAGCAATCAGCGATAGACAAGCCACTGATGTAGCCGACAGAACACACACCGACTGCGCTTCTTCCCGCTGCGAACAGACCCGGAATCACCTGTCCAGATTCGGTGAGCACACCGCCCGACTGCTCGTCCACTTTGAGACCACCCAAGGTGAGCCCCGGAGCCGGGTAGAACGGCGAGTTCTTGACTGAGAGGTCAACGGCGAAGAACGGTCCCGACATCACGGTGGAGGAGAGTTCCGGCGCCTTCCCCGCGGGATCTCCCGCACCCGACAGTATTCCGGAGTTGTATGCGGTGATCGTCGCGGCGGTTGCGTTCACGGGAAGGTCGAGCTTGCGGGCAAGGGCGCTGAGATCACGACCCTTCCGATGACCAATCGTGTAGAGGTAGAGCAGCTGCAGAAGCTGGAAGCTGTTGGTCTGCGTGCGAATCTGCCTGCGTGCTTTGCGCCACTGCTTCGAATCGAGGATCAGGTATCCCCGCGCATCATGTTCGCGCACCATGTGGTCTGCGAACGTCGCGCCGTAGAGGTCCTCGTTCGCGATTCGCTGCCCCGCACCGTCGACGACCACGCCCTCAGCCATGGCGCTCGGGGGGTTGATGAAGCGCCACGCGGTCATGCGGTCCATGTGGTCCGTCGCACCGCCTGCAGTCAGTCCGAGGGAGATCACTCCGCCGTCGTCTGCCGCTGTCCCGAGCGGTGAGATGTCTCGGTACGGTCCCGACCATTTCTTCATCCACTCAGGGTTATGCACAAAGCCACCCCCGGAGAGAAGCACAGCATGACCGCGTGCCTCTCCTGGCCGAGCCGCACCCTCCCAATCTCGATGCAGAGTCGCGGCGACGCGCTCCCCGATTGCCGGCGCCCAGTTCCCCGCCTTTGCAGCGAGGACGCTACGGCGGGCGTAGCTGGCAGGCAGGTTGCGCTCATCCGCTGACCGGTAGCGAACTCCCACAACCGTGCCGTCCTCAACGATGAGTTCGTCGACCGTGGTGTGCGGCAGGAAAACGACGCCTTTCTTCAGCGCGCTCGCCTTCAGTCGCGAGTACAGAACTTTGCCGGAGCCGAGTCCCTTCGCGATCTGCCGGTGCCCACGCGGAGCAGGCCGCGCGTGCTTCTTATAGGGGTGTGCTTTTTCGTTGCCTGAGTAGTACAGATAGTGGCGGTCCGTCGGATACGACGTCTTGAACGGGGCGAGCGAAGCCTGGAACGACGCTCCCTGTCGCTCTAGCCATGAGATGGTCTCGGCGCTCTCATCGCAGAACCGACGAAGAGTGTCGTCGCTCACTGCACCACGGACTTCCTGCGTCAGGTATCGGAACATATTGCCCGGGTCATCGTCGACCCCCGCGGCCTTCTGGTAGCGGGTTCCGCCGCCGGCGTAGACGATGCCGCCTGACAGCGCCGTCGCTCCCCCACCGAATCCGCGGTCGATGGCAAGCACCGTCGCTCCCGCATCCGCCGCTTCGATGGCCGCTGCAACTCCTGCGGCGCCAAAGCCCACGACGATGAGGTCGAATGTTCCGGATGTCATACTGATTTCCTTCCGCCCGCGGCCCGGCTACTAGCGCCGCGCAGTCGACGAGCATGATCCCTCGACGAATGCGTGATCTACTCATTCGAGACGCACTGCAACGCTAACCAAACTATTTTACGCTGGCAAGTACTTGCCTAGGAGGTGACGATGCCACGACGAGTGGACCATGATGCCGACCCCGCGCAGCTGGCGTTCAGCGCGACCCTCCGCTCATCGACGATGACGTCGTTGATGACGCTCGTCCAGGTCTGGACCTCTGAGGATTTCCAAGCATCTATGGCGGTACGAGCCGGCGTACGCATCCAATCCAGGGATATCCCCGCGTTGTTATTACTGGGGCTGAATGGTCCGATGAGGCCAAGCGAGCTCGCACTCGCACTTCGCGTGTCCGGCGGCACTGTAAGCAAGATCGCGGATCGACTTGTTCTCGGTGGGTTCGCGGCACGGGTCGCGGTGGCCACCGATGCTCGCGCGTCACGCATCGCCCTGACTCGGGACGGAGTCGCGGCGGCCACCGCGCTCTTCGACGAGGGCGAACGGATACTCGCGGGCCTACTCGACGACTGGAAGCCTGAGGAGCTTCACTCCTTCTCCACGATGCTCGGCCGCGTCGTTGACCGCGTGTCCGCTGGACCGCCCGAGTAGCGCTTTCGCAGCGCAGCTGGGCCCGTGAAGAGCGGTGCGGAAACGAGGAGAGATGTCAGCTCACCTCAACAGCCGTAGGGATTCGTGCAGCCGGTCCGCGACGAACCGTTGATCCGCGTCGACGGTCGGGCCGCTATAGCCGCGCGGAACAGCTTCAGCGAGCATCAGCATGCAGAGATACACCGTGTAGAGCGCCAGCCGGGTCCTCTGCTGTTCATTGAACTCCCACCGGGTCCCACCCGCTCGGGCATATCCCGCGTTGAAGTCCGAGTCGCCGGCAGGGTCCCGAAAGAGGGACGTTGACACGAAGTCGGCGAGTGGATCACCCCAGAACATCCGCTCGCCGTCGATGATGCCACTCAGCCTCGCGGTGTGACCGTCCGCACATGCGAAGACGTTACCGTCCCAGAGGTCGAAATGAACCAGAGCGGGCTCGTCCACCTCGTTGAGTAGTCCGAGATGACCTCGGATCACCGCGCGAAGATCTACGGTCGAAATATCGATGCGAACACGATAGTGGTCGATATCCGAAACCGCCGCGTCCCACATGCGCTGGAACGCCTCGCCCCACGAGCTCCCGCTCAGCACCAGCCCATCCGCCGGCCGTTCGTATCCGAAGCTCGACCCCTTCACTGCGTGGAGCTGAGCGGCCGCCTCCCCGAGCTGTGACCTCACGGCAACTCGCCCAGCAGACGTCAGCGAGTCAGAGACCCGATTGAGGGGCCCGCCGTCAAGGAAGGAGAGGATGACGATATCCCGGTCGGCCACCTGCCGACTGAAGTCACTGGCAAGCACCGCGGGCACCGGAGCCCTCCCGCGGGCGTGCCGATAGAAGGACACCTCAGAGCGCATCAGACCATGCTCGTAGCAAAGGCGAGGGGCATCGTCCGGTGGGGCGACCTTCAGAACGACCTGAGACCCGTCCGACAGGCTGAGACGATAGGCCGCGTTGTACATCCCGTCGGTGAGATCGGCCATGTCGTTTACCAGCAGACCAAGATGCCGCTCCACGAGCGAGCCGATCACGGGTCGGGCCAGAGGTATTTTGGAGTCACTGTTCACGGACGCGGTTTCTTTCGTTTCAGGGCGCGAGCCCGCTCTTGTAGGCGATAGCTACCAGCTGCCCCCGGTCACGGGCTTCGAGTTTCGCCATGGCGCGGTTGAGATGCGTCTTCACCGTGAACGGAGAGATCGACTGCGCTGCCGCGATCTCAGCGTTGTCGGCGCCTGTCGCGGCGGCGATGACAAAGTCTCGCTCGCGGGGGGTCAGCGAGGCAATGCGCGCGCTGAGTTCCGCGTCCGGCTTACGAGGCTCGCCTTCGGACGCAAGATGGGCGGTGACAGCACGGGAAGCTCGAGGGGACAAGCTCGACTCGCCGGCAGCTGTACGTTCGACGGCATCGATGAGTTCATCCGGCTCGGCGGACTTGCTGATGAACCCGTCCGCACCGGCTCGCAACGCGGCGAGTACGTCCGCGTCGCCGTCAAAGGTCGTGAGCACCAGAACGCGCGTCGATGCCAGGGAAGCATCGGCCCGAATCCTTCTCGTCGCTTCGACCCCGTTGATCCCCGGCATGCGCAGGTCCATGAGCACGACGTCGGGGAGAACCTCGCGGACGAGTCCGACGCCGATTCCTCCATCCTGCGCTTCCCCCAGAACAGTGATGTCCGCGGACTCGAGCACCCCGCGGATGCCAGCGCGGACGATACCCTGATCATCGATGAGCACGACGGTCGTCATCAATACTCGCCTTCGTGTGAGTGGAGGTGCATCGGCAGTCGCGCCGTCACTTCGAATCGGCTGCCGTTGTGTACAGCTTCGAGGGTCCCGTGCACACTGGCCGCACGTTCCGTCATCCCGACGATTCCGAAACCCGCGCCTCGGGTCCCTCCATGTGCCACCGCGTTGTTCACGTCGATGTGCACCATGTTTCCCTCTGGCCGAACGCTTACGACGACATCACCGGCGCCGTGCTTCAGCGCGTTGGTGAAGGACTCCTGCAGAATCCGATACACGGCGACTCCGACAGAGCGGTCCAAGCTTGGCAGGGGCTCGAGGGTCTCCTGCACGTGCAGTCCGGCCCGTCGCGCTGTCGCGACGAGAGAATCGAGTGCCGCGGGACCAGGAACTTCCTCAGTCTCGCTCGATCCGAGGGGGTCGCGAAGAAGAGTCAGGATCTCCTGGAGCTCGTCCACCACTTCCCGACTCGACGCGCGGATCTGTCGGAGGGAGGCTGTGACGCGTTCGGGGTCTTTCTCGAGGTGTCGCTCCGCGGATCCCGCGTGGAGCGATATGACCGACACTGAATGGGCGACCGAATCGTGCAGGTCTCGGGCGATTCGCAATCGTTCTTCCCCGACGTGGCGCGCCACCTCGCTCTCGCGGAAGGCGACCGCTGACTGTGCTTGCGCTTCCAAGGCCCGGACGTAGTCATCGTTGGATCGCAAGGCCATCCCGAAGGCGACAACCGCAGCGGTCCACACGGGAAGGATCAGTGCGACTGGCTCCCAGGGACGCTCATCGAAAACGACAATCGCGCCGGCATACAGCACGAGGGCATGCACCGCGGCGAGAACGAGGGTCCAAGTCCTAAGGGCGCGGATAGCGAGGGTGAAGAGGACAACTTCGGCTAGCACCCAGGTGGGGAAAGCGATGTTCGGCGTGAACAGCACCACCCCGCTCGCAACCACCGCGCCCGTCGCCGCCCAGACGGGCAGGCGGCGCCTTCCGATAACCGCTGTGGCGGCCAGGACCAGGCCGGGAGCCGTCCACCACGCGCGATCCGCGATGATTGTGACGGCGGCCACGATGAAGGCGACGAGGGCGACGACGTCCAGCAGCCATTCCCATCGGTGCAGGCTCACTGTCCGCCGCCTCCTCGTCATCATCATGCGGATGATTCTCTCACCCGCTCCATCGGACTATCGCTGATGCCTCATCACCGTCCGACCCCAACGGCATCACGCGCGGGAACCGGGGCGTTCTCAGGCCGTGGCGCGGGCTGCTGGTCAAGACCTGCCCCTTCGACATCGATAGTGGGAAGGATGCGGTCGAGCCACTTGGGAATCCACCATGCTCCCTTGCCCAGCAACGAGAGCGCTGCCGGCACGAGAATCATCCGGACGATGAACGCATCCGCGATGACGCCGACGGTGAGAGCCATAGCGATGGAGCCGACCAGGGAGGAATGGCTCATGGCGAATCCTCCGAAAACGGCGGCCATGATGGCGGCTGCCGCCACGACGACGACTGCCGAGTGTCGGAAACCCGCGCGCACGGCCTCCAGTGGCGTCAGCCCCCGCTCGTGAGCCTCGTGCATGCGAGAGACGAGGAACACCTGGTAGTCCATCGCCAGCCCGAAGAGAATGCCCGTGACCACGATGGGCAGGAGGCTCAGCAGCGGGTTCCCCTGCGGAGCTTGGACGATGACGTCGAGCCAGCCCCACTGGAAAATTGCGACCGTTGCGCCCAGGCCGGCGCCGAGCGACAGCAGGAAGCCCGCGGTCGCTACGAGGGGGATGAGAAGCGAACGGAACAGGATCACCATCAGGACCAGCGAGAGTCCGACGATGAGTGCGATGTACAGCATGAGGGCGGACTGCAGCTGCTCGTCGGAATCCAAGCCGATTGCTGTTGCTCCCGTAACGAGAAGCTGCGCTCCGCTGATCTCGCCGTCCTCGGCGCGGATGTCGTGCACGAGGTCTGTCGTGCGCGAATCGAGCGGGCCGTACTTCGACATGACCGTCAGCATCGCCGTGTCACCGTCGTCCGTCACAGCGGCGGGGATCACCATGTCGACGTTGTCGAGTTCGGCAAGGTTGTCGACGACACGGGAAAGCACCGTCTCGACATTGTCAGATCGCACGAGAACGACCAGCGGGTCCTGGGCGCCGTCGCCGAACTTGTCAGCGACGATCTCGTAGGCGGCGCGCTGCGTAGAGTCGGGATCCTCTCCTCCAGGCATGGTGAGCGCCGTCTGCATCGACATGAGCGGCACAGCCGCCACGACGAGCAGTGCCGTGCCACCCAGGAGGCTGAGTGCGCGACGCCTCGTGACGAAACGCGCCCAGCCTGCGATGAAGCCGTTCTTCTCCGTGACGTCCGTCCCCACCAGCTTGCGGTCCCGGCGCGACAGAGCCCGAGTCCCCATGAACGAGAGCAAGGCGGGGACCAAGGTCAGCGCCATCAGCACAGCGATTGCAACCGCAAACGCTGCGGCGAGACCCATCTCTCCAAGGAACGGGATACCCACCACCGTCAGCCCGGTCAACGCGATGATCACGGTGGCTCCGGCGAAGACGACCGCAGACCCGGCAGTGCCGACGGCGACGCCAATGGCACTGTGCAAGCCTCTCCCCTCGCGAAGCTCGGTGCGGAACCTCGCGAGGATGAACAGTGTGTAGTCGATCCCGACGGCGAGGCCGAGCATGACGGCCAGGATCGGGGTGAGGGACCCGATGGGGGTCACCGCGGAGAACGCCAGCACACCGAGGATTCCTACAGCCACGCCGATGAGCGCGGTGAACATGTTCGCGCCGGCCGCAACCAGGGAGCCGAAAGTGATGAGAAGGACCAGGAATGCGAGGGCCGCGCCGACGATCTCGCTCGGCCCGAGGATCTCCGGCACCCCTTCACCGAGTGAGCCGCCGACTTCGGCGTTCAGACCATCAGCACGCAGAGTCTGCGCGACTTCTGCGAGGCGCTCGGTGGCGGTTCCTGCATCTGCGGCGTTGTCCACGGACACGGTAGCGACCGCAGTCGAGAGGTCTTCGGAGATGTACGGACGGGCCTGGTCAAAGGGGTCGGAGACGGACTCCACCCCGTCGATGTCACGGACGTCGGCGAGCGCATCCGCGATGCTAGTCATCGCCTCTGCATCGACAATGTCACCGTCCGGGTTCTGGATGACGAGTTGCAACGAGCCGACATCCGAGTCGTCCGGGGGGAATTCCTCATCCAGCACGCTCATTGCCTCGCTGGAGGGAGTGCCCGGAACATCGAAACCCTCGTCGCCGAACTTCATCCCGGATAGCGCGACCACGGCAAGCACGGCGACGGCCAAGAGCCAGGAGATCAGCACCGCCCAGCGATGACGTGCGGAGAACCGGCCGAGCCGGGAAAGTAGTCGAGCCATGAGAGTCCTTCGAAAGGCGCATCAGCGTGCGCGCGAGTGCTTGCTTCAACTCTGATTTCTCCCCGTCGCGCTCGCGTGGTCCGTGCGCAGGCTCCGATGTACTGCGTTGGCAGTAGACGCGACGCTGAACCACGTGAACGAAAACAGTACATCTGCTACATTTTTGCCACCGTACTTCGTCGATGAGGACCCATGCCACGTACACCATCTGTAGCCCCGCCCGCCCGGCTTGTCAGCGAGGGAGGGGTGAAGCACCTTCACGTCCATGGCAAGCGCTTCGTCGTCCTCGGGGGCGAGCTACACAATTCCTCGAGCAGCAGCCGCCCCGCCATTCGAGATGCCTTCGATGCCCTGGACGGCATGAATCTCAACACCGTTCTGGCGCCTATTTCGTGGCGACAGCTGGAGCCCCACGAAGGGGAGTTCGACTTTTCTCTTGTCGACGAGCTCGTCTCCACAGCGCGTGACAAGAATCTGCATCTGATCCCGCTCTGGTTCGGGGCATGGAAGAACGGGCGCTCAACTTACGTTCCCGACTGGGTGCGATCCGACCCGGAGCGCTTCCCCCGAGCCGAGATCAGAACGGACGAGACTCGCGACTGCCTGACCCCTTTCGCCACCGAAGCCGCAGAAGCGGACGCGCGGGCCTTCGCCGCACTCATGGCGCACATCCGGGACATCGATGCCGCCGAAGGAACCATCGTGATGGTCCAGGTGGAGAACGAAGTCGGAATCCTGGGCGACTCCCGAGACCGTAGCGCTGCGGCAGAACACGCCTACCGCAGCAGCGTTCCGGAAGACGTCCTCGCCGCGCTCCGCACGGATGCACCTCTTCGCATTCGAGCGTCGTGGCGCTCTCGCGGTGAACACCAAGCAGGCACGTGGTCGGAGATGTTCGGAGACACCACAGACACTGATGAAGCCTTCATGGCGGCGGCCTATGCACGCCATGTTGAGCGAGTCGCCGCCGCGGGAAGAGCCCAGTACCCGCTCCCCCTGTTCGCGAACGCCTGGCTGTATACGCAACTCGAGGTTGCGGATGGCAATCCGGCGGGGGGACAGGAGCCAGGCATCTACCCCAGCGGTGGCCCACTCCCCCATGTGGGAGCAATCTGGAGCGCACTCGCGCCCTCGCTGGACTTGCTCGTCCCCGACATCTACTTCGGGGACTTCGACCAGATCTGCAGGGACTACATCGGCCTCAGTGGCGGCCTTCTCATCCCGGAGATGCGCCGAAATCTCGCTGGTGTCGCAGACGCATTCGTCGCCTTGGGCTCGCACTCCGCTATCGGGGTCTCACCGTTCGGCATCGACACCACGGAGTTGCCCGAGGGTGAGGCCTTGTTCGACGCCTACGGGGCACTAGCGGTCCTCGCAGAGGTCAACTCAGCGCCTCCCATCGGGAGCTTCAGACTTCATGCCGAGCTCGAGCAGCAAGAGCTTGCACTGGGGAGGTACACCGCCATTGCACGACGCGAGCCGAATAGGGTTGGCGGGTTCCACGAGTGGGGCTACGGGCTCATCGTTCAGGAGTCTGAGGACACGTTCCTCGCATGCGGCAGAGGAGCTGAACTGTCGTTCTTCTGCGCAGAAGGTCGAGCGGAGATCGTCAAGGTCGAAGAGCTGAGAGCTCACGAAAGCGGCGTGGAGGTCTACCGGGAGCTCAACGGTGACGAGACAGAAAGCGGCAGCGTTGTGGTCTTGCCGTCTCTCGAACCGCGACCGCCATCCGACGCGTACCACATCCCCTCCATCCGCCGGCGCAGTGGCGTAGTGCGGTTCACGTTGGCGACCCCGCCGCCCGCCACCGCTCCGGCCGCCGAGCCATCGCGGTCGACCCGTAGATGAACGATGGGCGGGTCGACTCGAGTTGCTCGGCGGATTGACACGCGTCAAAAACAGTGGTTCCCTGTACCTATCAACACCGATATCGGCCCCCGAAGCCGACTCGGACCAGAGCGCCCGATGACGGGCCCGTGATGAAGGCAAACCCATGAGACGCAAAGACGCGGCAAACATCGTGCCGACCAACACACCTATCGAGGACGTATCTCAGCTCACCTTGCGGGCGGAGGATGAGGAGGATCCCACGACGGCGGAGCTGCGCATTCCGAAGGTGGGGCCGGGCTTTGTCTTCGTGTACAGCTTCGCGTACTTCGGGTACTTCCTGTGCCTGTTCATGCCGGCGCTCTTCAGCCTCCCGTACAAGATTCAGCTGGTCGACCCCGCGAGCAAGGAGACCGTGCTCGGTCTGGTCGTCGGTATCAGTGCCATCGTTCTGCTGCCGGCAGGACCGGTACTCGGTGTACTCAGCGACCGAAGCAAGTTCGCCTGGGGGCGACGCCGGCCGTTCCTCATTCTCGGCTTCTCGGTCTTTGCCATCAGTGCGTTCCTGATTGCCATCGCGCCGAACGTGCCTCTCATCCTCGTTGGATACGTGATCGCTCAGCTCGCCGCATCCCTCGTAGGCGTCGCCATGAACCCCACCCTCGCCGAACACGTGCCCCCCGCACAGCGAGGCAAGCTGGGTGCGCTGAGCGGCGTTATGGCGTCGATTGCCGGCGTCTCCGCCACCCTGGTTGGCAGCCTGTTGCTGAACAACGTGGTGCTGCTCTTCCTGGCCCCCGTCGCCGTCTTCGCGCTCGGTGTGCTGCTGTGGGTACTCGTCATCCCCGACAGCCCTGCACCGGAGCGTTTTCAGTCCGTCAAGGTTGGATCGTCCCTGCGCAGCCTGCTGTTCAACCCGCTCAAGCACCCGGATTTCTCGCTCGTGTGGGTCGGAAAGCTGTGCATCGGAGTGGGAACGGCATTCTTCAGCACCTACCAGCTGTACTTCCTCCTGGACCGACTCGGCTTCACCGCGGAACAGGCGGGTCAGCAGCTCGCTGTCGCCGGCGGGCTGGCCCTGCTCGCGACTATCGGATTCACGATCCTGGGTGGGTTCCTTTCGGACAAGTTGCGCCGGCGTAAGCCATTCATCTACATCGCGGCGGGGATGATCGCCGCGGGTATGGCCATCGCAGCTATCGCACCTGACTTCGGGATCTACATCATCGGAGGCGTGCTCATTTCCGCTGGCTCCGGCGCGTTCAACTCGGTCGATCTCGCCCTTGCCTCTGACGTCTTGCCCGACCCTGCCGCTGGCGGAAAGTGGATGTCGATCTACCAGGTGTCCGGCACTCTGGCGACCGCTATCGGGCCTGTCATCGCGCCACTTCTTCTCGCCATCGGCGGAGGGTCTGGAAACTACACCGCCCTCTTCATCGCGGGTGGAGTCTTTGCCCTCGGCGCCGCAGTCACCGCAGCCCGCGTCCGCGGAGTGCGGTGACCCGCTAGTCCCCGGTGCCGCCGTGTGGCCGAGTGACAGCTCCTCGGCCACACGGAGGCATCTTTTATCCAGGGCGCCTTCTCTCGCGTCGGCACCCGACCACGAAATGGAGTGACACTGTTGCCTAGCACGACTGACCTTTGGACCGGGCCGTACCTGAGCGTGGACGGCCGACCCTTCGTGGTCATCGGAGCGGAAGTACATAACTCCAGCTCAAGCACCGAACGGGCGATCACCGCGTCTTTCGACACGGTCGCGCTCCTCGGCGCCAACACAGTTCTTGCACCTGTCGCATGGGACCTCTTCGAGCCGGTTGAGGGCTCCTACGACACGCGCCTTGTCGACGCGATGATTGAAGGAGCGCGTTCGCGAGGCCTGAGGCTCATCCCTCTGTGGTTCGGGTCGTGGAAGAACGCCGCTTCGACGTACGTCCCGGCATGGGTGAAGCGGGACGCGGAGCGCTTCCCGCGCTCTCTCCTATCGACCGGTCACCATGCCGAACATCTCACGCCGTTCGGGTCCACGTCACGCGAGGCCGATGCGCGCGCGTTCGCTGCCCTGATGCAGCACATAGCCGCGGTGGACGCCGACCGCACGGTGATCGCGGTGCAGGTGGAGAACGAGATCGGGTTGCTCGGCGACACCCGCGACCGCAGCAATAATGCGGAGCGCCTGTTCAATGACCGTGTGCCTGCCGCTGTCATTCATGCGGTTGCCGGTGACGTCGACGCCCCTCTCCACGCGGAATGGGTCGCCCACGGCAGCCTGAGGGAAGGAACCTGGGCGGAGGTCTTCCCGGCGGGCGACCGCGTCGACGAAGCGTTCATGGCGGCAGGTTTCGCCGCCTACACTCAGGTCGTGGCTGCCGCCGGGCGCGCGGAACTGAATGTTCCCCTGTTCGTCAACGCCTGGCTCGACCGCGATAGCGTACTCGACGGACCGGTCGCTCTTGCCGGCGGCAAACGACCTGGGCAATATCCAAGTGGTGGGCCCGTTCTGCCGGTCGCCGCGATCTGGGAAGAACTCGCCCCGGACATCGATTTCCTCGCACCTGACATCTACGTCGATGACATCACAGAGGTACTGGCCGGTTTCAAGGCCCGCCGGGGGCGCCTGCTCATCCCGGAGTTGCGCGGCGACTCTCCCGGCATCCCGCAGATGTTCGAAGCCATCGGCAACCACGCCGCACTTGGCGTCTCCCCGTTCGGTGTGGACTCCTATACGCCGACAGATCCTGAGTTCGCTCCCCTCGCCGACGCCTTCCACCTCCTTCGGGCCGCGGCAGCCGTCGTCGCGGCCAATCCGGACGCGCAGATGCGCGCCATCATCCTGAACGAAGAGAACCCAGGTGCGGAGATCGTCCTCGGCGACGTGACCGTGACCTTGCACACGAAGGATGAGTGGGGGTACGTCACACCGGTCTATCCCGGGTACGCCATCGTCATCGAGGACGGCCCGGACGGGGTCTATCTCCTCGGCCGAGGTTTCTGGATCACCCTGTCAGGGACGGACGGACGGACGGCTTCCTTCCTTTCCGCGACCGCTTTCGAGCTCGAGGGCGACGAGCTGGTTCCGACGCTGCACCTGAATGGCGATGAGACCGCCTCGGGCTCGCTGATCCCCTATCCCTTCCCCGGGAGCGGGCTGGTACCTGGTCGCGCCATTCCCACCCGCATCCCTGAGACAGGAATCACCCGGTTCTCCACGTACGCGATCTGAGCGCGCCGCGCCTCTTCCTCTTCTGACCCACTGAACGGACCTGCTGTGAACGACGACTACCTGCCCTACCGCGACTCCACCCAACCTGTGGGGGTGCGAGTACGAGACCTCCTCGAGCGCATGACACTCGAAGAGAAAGCGGCCCAGACGGCATCACCTTTCGGCACGGCTGTCGATGCACACACCCCGCCTGCGACAGGCTGGGGTACTGCAACCGCCGCCATCGCTGCATTGAACTTGCCGCCCCGGGAGGCGGCGGCGCGCGTGAACGAACTGCAGCGCAAGCACATCGAGGACACGCGCCTCGGTATCCCCGTCCTTCTCGCGGAGGAGGCGCTCCTCGGTTTCAAAGTCCAGGGCGCGACCACCTTCCCGGACGCCATCGCTCAGGCAGCGACGTGGGATCCGGAACTCATCAGGGAGATGGGTGCGGAGATCGGGGCTCAGATGGCAGCCCTCGGCGCGAGGATGGCGCTGTCTCCGCTCGCAGACGTCGCTCGCGACCCGCGATGGGGACGAGTCGGCGAGACCTACGGTGAGGACCCCTACCTCGTCGGCTCGACGGCATCGGCCTTCGTTCGGGGGCTGCAGAACGCGGTCCCGGGAAGTCCGATCATCGCGGCGCTCAAGCATTTTGTCGCTTATGGGGCGAGCGACGGCGGACGCAACACCGAGCCCGCTCAGGTGGGAGACCGACTCCTGCGCGAGTTCTACGGTGTTCCGTTCGAAATGGCGATCCGCGATGGGGGCGCCGATGGAATCATGCCGTCCTACAACGACCTCGATGGCGTGCCCGTCACCGGGTCCCCGGAACTCCTCGACGGCCTCCTCCGCCAGGACTATGGCTTCGACGGAGTAGTCATTTCCGACCTCGACGCCATCGGGCAGCTCCATACCAAGCATGGCGTGAGCGATTCGCTGGTGGCCTCGTTTGCTGACGCCATTCGCGCAGGCGTGGATATCGACCTCGACAACCGCGTCTCCACCGACCGCATTGTGGAGGCCGTCGAGACGGGACTGCTCACCGAAGGCGAGCTGGACCGGGCCGTCGGGGCAATCCTCCGGGCAAAGTTCCGCCTGGGCCTCTTCGAGAGCCCCTACGTGGATATCGATTCGGTCCCGGAGACTCTCGACTCTTCCGCTGCACGGGGGCTGGCGCGGCGGGTCGCCGAACGCTCGGTGGTCCTGCTCAAGAACGACGCGGTCAACGGCACCCCGCTTCTCCCGCTGACGAGGACGCCTGACACCATCGCCGTCATCGGGCCGAACGCGGACCGGCCCATGGGTCAGCTCGGGCACTACGCCTACCAGGTCCTCGACAGCATGACGAAGCGGTTCGCCCTCGCGGCGAACCCGCAGGCTCGTCTCGAAGATGTCGAGGAGCTGCGTGGCAAGACCGGCGCCGACGACGCCGATCTCCTCGTGGACACCGTGCCGCTCGTCACCTTCCTCCAGGGAATCCGCGAGCGCGCTGGTGACGCGGCAACCGTGTTGCACGAAGTGGGGTGCCCGGTCGAGCGCATGGACCGCTCAGACATCCCGGCCGCCGTCGACGCAGCCCGACGCTCCGATCTCGCCGTCCTTGTTGTCGGAGACCAGGCTGGCATCAACGGCTTCGGGACAGTCGGAGAGGGACTCGACAGCGCTACATGCGAGCTACCGGGCGTGCAGCGCGAGCTGGTGGAAGCAGTCCTGGACACGGGCACACCGACCATCGTCGTGCTCAGCCATGCGCGCCCGTACGTGCTGGGCTGGCTCGCAGACCGTGCTCCGGCAATCGTCTCTGCCTGGCTCGGCGGAGAGGAAGCCGGAGCCGCGACCGCCGCCGTGCTCTTCGGCGACGTGAACCCGGCAGGCAGGCTCCCTATCGCCATGCTGGAGAATGTTGGCTCCGCGCCCGTTCCCTACTGGAGGACGCTGCAGAGCAACGACAGCTATGTCGACGGCTCGGCACGCGCGGTGTTCCCCTTTGGACACGGACTCAGCTACAGCCAGTTCGAATACCGTAATCTCGCATTCCAGGCACCCCAAGTCGGAACCGACGGCGTGATCCGCTGCACATTCACCGTTTCGAACACGAGCGACCGAGACGGCGACGAAGTCGTTCAGGTGTACGGTCGCGACCTGGTGGCGCGAGTCGTTCGTCGATCTCGCGTGCTGCTGGGTTTCCAGCGAGTCTTCCTCCGCGCGGGTGAAGAGCGACAGGTGCTGGTCGAGATCCCCTCGGAGATGTTCGCGTTGTGGGACCGCCGGGAAGGCTGGGTGGTCGAACCGGGAGCCCTCCGCCTCTTCATCGGCGGGTCGTCCGCATCCACGCCCCTGAAGGGCAGTGTCGAGCTGAGTGGCGAAGTTCACCATTGCTCTCGTAACCGAGCGCTCTGGAGCACCGTCACTGTGGATGGCGAGCTGACCGATGTCGTCGAGGTTGCGCGCGTGGAGGTGGCGGTTCCGGCGTTGACCTCCGCGAGCACCATCGGGGACTGGTTGAGTCACCCCCGGGGACGGGCAGTGTTGTCTGACGCCCTGAACGGCGCCGACGAAGAGACACTGGCGCAGGCCATCGGTCTCACGCTCGATCAACTCGTGATGTACAGCCAAGGCGCTCTGCCAGCCGATCTGCCGCAGACGCTCCTGACGCAGGTCACCGAGGTCTAAACCGCACAGAGGAAGGGCTGGGAGATCAAGGCGATCTCCCAGCCCTTCCGACGTCAGCGCGCCGTGCTACCTCCGTCGACCACCGAGACGGATGACTTCATGGTGTCAAGCTCGTCGAGGGTGAAGACCTCCGGCCCGTCGAGAAGCGCCCGCACGATCTCGTGGGCGCTGAAGCGCACATCGATGTCGATTGTGGTCAGCGACGGTTCAGTCACCCCTGACGCAATCGTGTTGTCCACCCCGATGACTCCGATATCGTCCGGCACGTTGCGCCCGGCGCGAATGGCTGCCGACATGACGGCAAGCGCGACATCATCGTTGTACGCTGCAATACCGACGCTCTGCCCCCGCAGCATCTCGGCCGTCTGCTGACTACTGCCCCGCTCGAGGGAAAGGCGGATGGTCGGCAACACCGCGACGCCCGCCCGCTGACATTCCTCCAGTGCTCCTCGCTCACGGGCCGTCGCGTAAGGCTGCTCGCGCAGCGCCTCGGGAGTTGCGATAGCCACGGCTGTGTAGCCCCGTTCGATGAGGTGACGTGCTTGCATCGCGCCGATTTCACGGTCGATGGCTTCCTGGTACTCGCGCGGCGGGTCAACTACCGCCACGTTCGCTTCGTCCAGGCGAGCGCGCTGGGTTGGCGCCAGCGGCGCCACGCTCCATAGCCCCGCGGGCCGTAACGCAAGGACGGCTTCGTCGATCTGCGCGTCGCCGGAGGACAACCTGATGAGGTTAGTGCGGCCCGCTTGTGCGAGTTCGTCAGTGACCCTGTCGATGAGTTCCCGCAGGCGCGGACCGAGCGAGATATTGGGCAGGAGCGTGATGACGATGTCGCTGGTCCCCCTGGCGAGGGCTCGACCTGCTATGGAAGGTCGATACCCGAGCTCGCGCGCGACTGACTGCACGCGGTCGACCATGTCCGGGCGAAACCGGTGTCCGTGGCCGTTCAGAATCTGGCTCACGGTCGACCTAGAGACCCCTGCTCTCGCAGCCACGTCCGCACTGTTGGTCATGTCGGTCTCCTTCTGGCGCCTTCGCCAGTTTACGAGAAAATCTCCACGCGTCATTGTCGCGTGTCAACATCCTAGCCCCGTCACCGCCCCGGTTCCGAAGCAGCCGTCACGGAATCGTCGAGGCTCCTCCCCAGACGCCTTTCGGGCGCGTGGAATTATCGGCTTTGACACGCGTCAATGTTCATGATTTGATGCACATGAGGCCTCTCGGCCTCGCACCAGATTGAGGACGACGATGACTTTGATGCGCCCCACCGCTGCGCGGTCCGACACACTGTTGTCCACGTGGCGTGTTACTTCGGACGATGGGACCGAGGCGACCGTCCGCCTCCCCGATGATGCGATGCTGCGAGCTGGGCGTGACCCAGAGGCGAGCGGCGGCGCCGAGACCGGCTGGTTCCGCGGGGGCGACTACGACTACGTGACACAGTGGAGCGCCCCGCACGGAGACGGGGATGTCGTGCTCGTCTTCGAAGGCGTCCAAGGTGACGCAGATGTCACGGTCAACGGCGAGAAGGTCGGGACCGTGCGGAGCGGGTACACCGAGACAGAGCTGAATATCACGGACGTCGTGAGACGCGGCGAGGTCAATGACATTCGCGTCATCGTCCACCATCGCGATCAGCCCGCAGAGCGATGGTATCCGGGCTCCGGACTGTACAGGCCCGTCCACGTGATCACTCGACCGCTGACACACTTCGGCCCCGACTCCGTGCGAGTAACGACCACCGAGATCGAGAGCGCACGCGCCGGTGTGCGCGTTGATGTGCGCATGTCCGGGGAGGCGCCGGCGTCCACCCGCGTGACCGCTCGACTGAGCGCGAACGGCGAGACCGTCGCGCAGGGGCTGTTTCACGGCGCGTCCGGCACTATTCATCTCGACGTCACTGATCCCCGCCCGTGGAGCGCAGACACGCCCTTCCGCTACGAGCTACTCGTGAGCGCAGAGTCAGCCGACGACGTTCTCGACGAGTGGAGAGGCAGAGTCGGGCTTCGAACGGTGAGTGTCGACGCTCAGCAGGGGCTTCGCATCAACGGCAAGCGAGTCCTCCTCGCCGGAGCCTGCATCCACCACGACAACGGCCTCCTCGGTGCGGCGACCCATCGCGCAGCTGAGTACCGGCGGATCCGTATCCTCAAAGACGCGGGATTCAACGCGATTCGTAGCGCCCACAATCCGCTATCGCGGGATCTGCTCGACGCGTGCGATGAACTCGGGATGTACGTGTTGGACGAGCTCGCCGACTACTGGTTCGTGCGTAAGTCACGGTTCGACCACTCGGACCGATTCCGTGACACATGGCGCCACGATGCTGACGCGCTCATTGCGAAAGACCGCAACTACGCCAGCGTCATCATGTACGCCTCTGGTAACGAGATCCCGGAGACAGCCACCGCCGCGGGCGTTGAGCTGTCGCGCGAGATCACGGAGTACTTCCACACCGCTGACCCCACCAGGCCGGTCACCGTAGCCATCAATCTCTTCCTGAACGCGATGGTTTCGATGAACGCGTCGCCCTACAGCGCGAAGGGAGATCGCTCCGAGGAGGCGATGGCGGGAAGCACCGAAGCGAATGTGATGATCAATCACATCGGGCGGATGATGAGCGTCGTCTCCCGCCTCCCACGCGCAGACCGCGCCTCCCGCGACGCGTTCGCCACGGTCGACGTCGCCGGATACAACTACGGGATCGCACGCTACAAAGGCGATGCGCAACGCTACCCGCACCGCGTCATCTTGGGCTCAGAGACACTACCCAGTGATGTTGCGAAGGCGTGGCGCCTTGCTCAGGAGATCCCCGCGGTGATCGGCGACTTCGTGTGGGCGGGCTGGGAGTATCTCGGCGAGGCCGGAGTGGCCGTGTGGGTGCCAGGGAAGAAGGCCGGACTGGCGAAACCGTACCCGTATGTTGTCGCGGGCCCCGGGATGTTCGATCTCACTGGTCGGCCCGACGCGTCTCTTCGCCTCGCTCAGGCGGCTTGGGGTGTGCTGGACGCGCCCGTCATCACTGTTCGCCCACTCGACCGCGCCGGCCAACCCTACGTCCGGTCAGCGTGGCGTGTCACGGACGCGGTGGAAAGCTGGGCATGGCGCGGCAGCGAAGGAAAGCGCGCGGAGATCACGGTGTACAGCACCGCCGACGAGATCGAGCTGGTGGTGGGTGATCGCTCTATCGGGCGTCGGCGTGCCGGACGGAACACAGAGTTCCGCTTCTCGTTCACTACTCGGTGGGAGAGCGGAACCGTGCGCGCTATCGCTTACCGGGATGGCATAGAGGTCAGCCGCACTGAGCTGAGTTCTGCGTCCGACGTGAGCGTGCAGTTGCGTCCCGAAGCAGACACGCTTCTCGCCGACGGCGACGACCTCGCCTTCGTGCACGTTGAGCTGGCCGACGCGGACGGTGTCGTCGAGATGCTCGACGATGACCACGTTGACCTCGAAGTCAGCGGACCTGCCGAACTCGTCGGGTTTGGCACTGCGAATCCGGCGCCCGTGGACTCGTTCCTCTCGGCGCGCACGACGACCTACCGAGGGCGGGCGCTTGCAATTGTTCGCTCGACCGGGGAGACGGGCGAGGTGCGAATCACCGCGCGCTCTCGCCACCACGGGGAGACGACCGCCCCCCTGCGGGCCATCTCATCCGACGCATCTGTCAGCCACGAGGCGCCACGCCTCGCGTGACCCACAACCCAGGAGAAACCATGTCTGATTCCACCCCGGACATCCCGCTGGATGACAAGCTCGCGCTACTGTCAGGCGCCACGTTCTGGGAGACCCACTCGGTGCCTTCCGCCGGCATCCGGCCACTCTTCCTCGCTGACGGCCCGTACGGGTTGCGACACCAGTCCGGTCAGCACGACAATCTGGCGATCTTCGCCAGTGATCCCGCCACCTGTTTCCCTCCTGGGGTGGCCGTCGGCTCCAGCTGGGACCCGGAGCTGGCTGCACGCGTCGGCACCGCGGTCGGTCGCGAGGCCGTCGCGCAGGGCGTGGATGTCGTGCTCGGACCTGGGGTGAACATCAAGCGCACCCCATTGTGCGGGCGGAACTTCGAGTACTACTCAGAGGATCCTCTCATCTCTGGGGTCCTCGGCGCTGCGTACACCACGGCGCTACAAGCCGAGGGCCCGTCGGTGTCCGTCAAGCACTTTGCGGCGAACAATCAAGAAACAAACCGGCAGACCATCAGCTCGGACGTTGACGAGCGGACGCTGCGCGAGATCTACCTCCCCGCTTTCGAGCGCGTGGTGCGGGAAGCTCGGCCGGGCTCGGTGATGGCGTCGTACAACAAGATCAACGGTGTTCACGCCTGGGCGAACCCGTGGCTGTTGACTCAGGTACTGCGCGACGAGTGGGGCTTTGACGGCGTCGTCGTCTCGGACTGGAGCTCCGTCACCGACCCGGTCGCCGCCGTGCAGGCGGGCCTCGACCTCGCCATGCCCGCCGAACCCGAGCACATCGAGCAGTTGCGTGCGGCGGCAGAATCCGGCGCGCTCAGCATGGAGAGCGTCGATGCTGCCGTCGCTCTCGTGACCGCTCTGGCGGCCCGACCGCGCCCCGAGCGAGTCGAGATCGACGTGGACGTCCACCATGCCCTCGCGCAGGACGTGGCTGAAGGCTGCCCGGTACTTCTCCGTAACGAGCACGACGTCCTGCCGCTTCCCAAGGGAGTGGACGTCGCTGTCATCGGACTTCTCGCGACCGAGCCCCGTTTCCAGGGCGGTGGGAGCGCGAACGTCAACGCCACGAAAATTGATGAGCCTCTCGCCGAGCTGCGAACGCTGCTCGAGCGTGAGGGATCGACCGTCACCTACGCAGCCGGCTATAGCCTCATCGGTAGCCCGGACGCCGAGTCTCTTGCAGACGAGGCCATCGCCGTCGCGCGTCGCGCTGATGTCGCGGTGGTTTTCGCGGGCCTTGGAGAGGAACAGGAGTCCGAGGGCTTCGACAGGAACACGCTGGACCTCCCCGCAGATCAGATCCACCTGATCCGCCGGGTCGCCGCCTCTGCTGCGCGCACGGTCGTCGTACTGTCCCACGGAGGTGTCGTAAGCCTGGAGGGCTGGCACGACGACGTCGATGCGATCCTCGATGCTTTCGTTCTCGGCCAGGGCGGCGGACGCGCCATTGCTCGCATCCTTTCGGGAGCGGTCAACCCATCCGGACGGCTGGCGGAGACGATTCCGCTGCGCCTCGAGGATCACCCGTCGTGGGTGAACTTCCCCGGGGAACAGGGCCACGTTCGGTACGGCGAAGGTGTGCTCGTTGGATACCGCTACTTCTCCAGTTCGGGGACGCCGGTGCGCTACCCGTTCGGGTACGGGCTCTCCTACAGCTCGTTCGATTCTTCGCTCGACTCCGTCGAGGTGACGGGACCCGACTCCGCGTCCGTCACTGTGAGCGTCCGCAACACGGGCGAGCGGGCTGGCGCGCACGTGGTGCAGGTGTACGTCTCCACCGATGCGGGTGACGTGCGTCGGCCCAGGCGCGAGTTGCGGGCTTTCGAGAAGGTCACTCTCGATCCTGGAGAGTCGCGGGAAGTGCGGTTCGAACTCGATAGGCGCAGTTTCGCCTACTGGGACGTGGAGCGCGCCGACTGGAGTGTGAAGGAGGGCGAATATCGCGTGCAGCTTGCAGACGACGCATCCAGTGTCCGTGGAGAAGTAGCGATTGAGCTTGAAGGCGATAAGTCCGCAAGCGCAGTCACGCTCGACAGCGCGATTGCCGCATGGCTGGACCACCCCTCCATCGGGGGAGAGACCAACCAGACCCTGGGGTTCGCGTCCGTAGAAGTGCCCGCTGAACAGATGGCTCAGGTGCGCTCTATGACGATGCGGCAGTTCGTCCGCATCTCGGGCCTGCCCGTGCCGCTCGAGGCGCTGCAGCTGCTCGCCGACCGTACACACTGATCATCGGAGTTGACATGCAGATCGAAGGAAAAGTATTCGCCGTAACCGGGGCTGGAAACGGCATGGGACGCGAGATCGCACTCGAGCTGGTACGAAAAGGCGCGCGTGTCGCGGCTATCGACCGTGACGAAGAGGCACTCGCCCACACTGCGGCATTGGCAATCGTGCCCAACCGCGTCAGCATCCACCAGGGCGACGTCACCGACGCCGCCGGCGCCACCAAACTGCCCGGCGCCATCGAAGCCGTACACGGTCACGTGGATGGCCTGGTCAACATTGCCGGAATCATTCACCGTTTCGCGCACTCCTCCGACCTCACCCAGGAGGAGCACGAGCGCGTATTCGCAGTGAACTACTGGGGCACCGTCAACATGTGCCGCGCGTTCCTACCCACGCTCCGACAGCGGCCGGAAGCCTCGCTGACGAACATGTCCAGCTTGTCCGCTCTCGTCGCCTTTGCAGGTCAGACGTTCTACGGGGCGAGCAAGGGCGCCGTCAAACAGTACACCGAGGGCTTGTATCAGGAGCTCCTCGGCGAGAACGTGCAGGTGAGCGCCATCTACCCCGGGAACATCTCGACCGAGATCAGCAAGAACTCCGGCGTAGCGATGCTTGATGCGGGATCGAAGAAGGTTCGAGCTACGACACCACGAGATGCAGGCGTCGCCATTGTCCGCGGCATCGAGCGCGGTTCATTCCGAATCGTGGTCGGCGATGACGCGAAGGCCCTCGACCGGTTGGTGAGGTTGGCCCCGCGTTGGACCACGAACCTCATCGCCAAGCAGATGGCGTCAGTGCTGTGAGCAGAACGAAGGATGGTTCCGACATGTCAGATTTCCCCGAGAACTTTCTCTGGGGCGCAGCCACAGCCGCGCATCAGGTCGAAGGCAACAATCTCAACAACGACTGGTGGCGGCTCGAGCAGGTTGCCGCCGACTATGGTGTCCAGTCCAGCGGCGACGCGCTGGACAGCTATCACCGGTACCGCGAAGACATGCAGCTTCTGTCGGACCGCGGTTTCACCGCATACCGGTTCAGCCTCGAGTGGTCGCGCATCGAACCGCTCCCTGGCCAGTTCTCTCGCGCGGAGCTCGCTCACTATCGACGCATGATCCTCACCGCGCGCGAGCTGGGACTAGAGCCCATCGTCACTCTCCACCACTTCACCCACCCGCTGTGGTTCGAAGACCGCGGGGCATGGCTGGGGGAAAGCGCTGTCGACGCGTTCCAGCGATACGTCGAGCAGGCCTGCACGATTCTCGAGGACGTCGAGTGGGTCATCACCATCAACGAGCCCAACATCTTGGCCATCACTCATGGCGGCCAGCGACAGGTCGCGTTGGGAAACGAGTACCCGAAGAACGGTCTCCCTGATCAGGAGATCGGCGACGTGCTGATTGCGGCCCACCGTGCCGCGAAAGCCGTGGTCCTCCGTCTCACGAAGGCTCGAGTTGGCTGGACCATCGGCAACCAGGCGCTGACGTCGACGCCCGGCAACGAGGAGAAGTACGCCGAGGTGCAGTACCTCATCGAGGACAGGTACCTCGAGGTTTCTCGCGATGATGACTTCGTCGGGACACAGTCGTACACGAGCCAGCCTGTGGATGCAGACGGCATCGTTCCGCACCCGGCAGCCGACGATAACACTCTGATGGGCTGGGCGTACCGTCCCGACGCTCTCGGTATCGCCGTACGTCACGCTCGCGAGGTCATCGGCCCTGACGTGCCCATCCTCGTCACCGAAAACGGCATCGCCACCGCACACGATGACACCCGGATCGCCTACACATCGCAGGCGCTCGCAGACCTGTCGTCGGCCATCGCCGAGGGAATCGACGTACGCGGCTACCTCCACTGGAGCCTCCTCGACAACTTCGAGTGGGGCCACTGGGGTCCCACGTTCGGACTGGTCGCAGTAGACCGGGAGACCTTCGAGCGTCACCCGAAGCCGAGCCTGGACTGGCTCGGTGCTGTAGCCCGCGCAAACGCGCTCTGAGTGAGCGAAGAAGGCGGTCCCCGCGTTTCGCGTAGGACCGCCTTCTTTGATGTGCGGCGGTGATGCCGACGCGCCGTTACTCGTCTGCGATGAGTACTGGGTCGCCAGCCGTAACTCCACCAGGACCGTACGCGTCCACGGCGACCCAGTACTCTTCCCCGGCGTTGAGGGTAGAGAGGGTGAGCGACTCGGCCGCGAGTACCTGCCAGGAGTGATACAGCCGGTCCGGGCGCAAGCCATACCGGACGTTGTAGCCATCAGCCTCAGGCACAGCCTTCCAGGTCACTTCAGCGTCGAGAGGACCGGTCCGTCGCGCGGTCGCTTCAGCTTGAGGCGGTGCCGGCACCGTGTGGTGTCCGAACACTCGGACGCCGCTCAGCGCAAGAGGCGCGTTCCAGGGCGACGACACGCCCGTGATGCGCACGAAACGCACCTGTTCCGGGTGTTCCAGGACGAGGAGACGATGCGGGCGATCCGATGCATCGGTGCGTCCGTCGTGCAGCATCGACCAGGCTTCCCCGTCGACGGACGTCTCCAGGGTGTACCGCACCGGATGGTCCTGCGGATGCACGGCCCGCAATGCGACAGGCTGCTCGTCCGGACCGCGGCGGGGCCGGCGGGGCTTCCGACGAGCGAGCTGGTGGTCAGCAGTGTTGATTTGGATGGCATGCACCTCGCGCGATTGCTCGAGGTCGAGGGTGAGCGTCTCCCCTGGGCTCTCATCACCAGCCACCCACCAGGTGCGAACGTCTTCATCTACAGCCAGTTCTGGCCCATGGCCTGCAGTTGCAGAGCTCGCGGCCACACGCGCACGGTACGACTGCAACATCCATCCCGTACTCGCCGCCCATGGGTCGGCCGGACCATCGGGGACGGCCGTCGGGTAGTCGCCGAAGGTCTGATTGCAGAAGAGCACGCCGTCATCGTCGAACCCCGCGGGGAAGATACCCAGGCGGCGCTCAAACCGGTGATTGACGGAGATACGCATAGTGGCTGCGTGCCACCAGTTCCCGTACGCGTCCTGGAAGGTGCTGCCGTGGCCGGCGCCGGTGATGAATCCGCCGGGCTTGGACGAGAACGGGTTGTGCGGCGACGGAGTGAACGGTCCGAGGGCGGATGGAGCGGTGTAATAGCCGTCGGCGTACACGTTGTATTCGGTGCCCGGCCCTGCGTATTGGAAGTAGTACGTGTCTTTGTGGCGCGTCATCCACGCGCCTTCCAGATACGGAGACGGGCTGTGCGTACCGAAGGCTTTCGCACTGAACTTCTCGCCCAGCGTCACGGGAGGAGCCATCCGGTTGTTCTCGCCGTTTCGCTCCCAGCCGTACGCAGCGATGTCACCCGACAGGACGTCGACGGGTTCCCCGAGCGGGCGGAGAGAGTCCGGAGACACTTCGACGCCTCGCAACGGCTCTTTATTCGAGCACCCCCAATACAGGTACGTTCGAGAATCGAGGTCCTGGAACAGGTTCGGGTCCCACCACGCGAAGGCACTTTCGCTGATCTGCTCGAAGCCTTGGCCGAGAGGGTCGCGCGACCGGAAGACGGGACTACCGGGCTTCCGCCTCGACGCCGTGACGATGAGCGCCCCGTCGACTTCGCGGACGTCTGGCGCGTAGTCCCCTGCGGGCAGGTCAGGCGCGGCGGCGAAATGCCATTGACGCAAATCAGCCGAATGCCAGAACCCGCCACTCATCGACGCGAACATATAGAAGTGGTCCTGGAACCGCACCACCGAGGGGTCGGCCGCCTCCCGGAAGACCGCGCGCAACGGTCCGCGGGCAAAGTCCTGGTACCGGTACGCGAGATCGAGGGGGTTGCAGAAGACGTTGATGTCGCCTCGATTCGTCACAGCGCGGCCAACGTCTCACGGAGGTCTCGTTCGAGCTCCGGGGTGCTGTGCGGGACTGCCGCCAGCAGGATGTTGAGATTGACGTGCGCTGCGTCCGGCCCTGACGCATCGATGGGGAACGGAAGGTGCTTCTTGAAGACCTGAGTCAGCGCTCGCCACGCCGTGCGATCCTCAGCCAGGGTCTTCAGAGACGTATCGAACGTATAGTCCTCGTGCTCATCGACGCCGACGTCATAGGACCAGGTGTGCGTTCCCGCCCCCACCTCCAGTTCGAGACCATCCGGATGGTTGGGCAGCACGACCTCCGCAGAGGCTCCCTCGGGCACCGTCGCCGTCATCGAGACCTGTCCCTCGGTGATGTTCCATGCGATGCGGACCTCGCCGAGGACGGTGTCGTGCACGAGGAGTGCAGACGTGAGATCCCCACCTGGCTGCGGGGCGATACGCATACGACGGTATCCCGGCTCCACGGCCTCAAGACCGCCGATGACACGGTGCATCCAGTGTGCGATGGATCCTAGCGCGTAGTGGTTGAGAGAGGTCATACCGGTGGAGTTCAGAGTTCCGTCAGGACGGACCGCATCCCATCGCTCCCAGATGGTCGTTGCGCCCTGAGTCACCGGATAGAGGAAGGAGGGGCACTCCTTCTCCGTAAGGAGGAGGTAGGCGGTGTCAACGTGCCCGGTGTCGGAGAGCGCGTGTGCGACCAGAGGGGTTCCCACGAAACCCGTGGACACGGTGTAGCCACTCTTGGTAACGAGCTGCGCTAGCCGCTCACCGGCACGCACTCGCTGCTCGGTGTCCAGCAGGTCGTAGCAGATTGCGAGCGCGTAGGCCGTCGCCGAGTCGCTCACGAGGCGTCCAGACGGGGCCAGGTACTCGGTACGGAAGGCGGTGCGGGTGCGCTCGGCCAGTTCCGTGTACCGCGCTGTTTCGTCGACGAGTCCGAGTGCGCGCGCGGCATCCGCCATTTGTTGCGCCGTTTTCACGAAGCACGCTGAGGCCACCAGGTGCCGGTCCGTTTTGCCGCCGCTGGCATCGTCAGCCGGTGAATCCGGGTCAAGCCAGTCGCCAAACTGGAAGCCCGATCCCCACAGACCCGTCGGGTCGAGAAGAGCCTCGACCTGGTCCACGAAGGCTGTCATCGCCGGCCAGTTCTCGCGGAGGATTTCGACGTCACCGTACTCCCGGTAGAGGATCGACGGCAACCCGACGACTACATCGCTCCACAGCGCGGTCGGCGCTGAGGGCGTCGTCGATACGTCCGGCACGTAGAAGGGCACGTACCCTTTCTCACGTTGCTCCGCAGCCACGTCTTTCATCCAGGATCCGAGCACTTCGCGAACGTCGTACAGGAATGCGGCTGTCGGCGCGAAGGCATGGAGATCACCCGTCCACCCCAGTCGCTCGTCGCGCTGCGGACAATCGGTCGGAACACCGAGGAAGTTTCCACGCATGGACCAGACCACGTTCTGGTGCAGGCGGTTCAGCAGGCTATCCGAGGTATCCAGCCACCCGGTGCGGTCCATCTCGCTGTGGACGACCACCGCGGTCAGAGCGGTCGCGTCGAGCTCACCAGGCCAGCCCTCGACATCGACATATCGGAAACCGTGGAAGGTGAAGTCCGGCTCCCAGGTCTCCTCGTCGTCGCCCTTGAGCGTGTAGGTGTCGGTTGCTTTAGCGGTGCGAAGAGTCTCGTACTCTGGTTCGCCGTGCGCATTGAGAAGCTCAGCGTGGCGCAGAACCACGGTCTGCCCCTCTTCCCCGCTGACGCGA
This sequence comes from Microbacterium oxydans, assembly GCF_000956525.1. Lineage (GTDB taxonomy): Bacteria > Actinomycetota > Actinomycetes > Actinomycetales > Microbacteriaceae > Microbacterium > Microbacterium oxydans_A. The sequence goes on along the minus strand of NZ_JYIW01000025.1, from coordinate 190,836 downwards.
ATGCGGACCCACCCGGTGAGAACCTGTCCGAAGTCCACGACCGTGCGACCACCCGGCGTGGAGATGATGGAGGCAACAGGCAGCTCCTCGGTGCGGCGGATGGGCGGTGGGCCGTCCGCCGTCACCACGGAGACGTCCTGCGGATGCACGGTCGCCGGCTCCCAAGCGGAGTCATCGAATCCGGGCAGATCCCATCCGGTCGACTGCAGCCGAGCGTCGTACACCTCACCGTCGTAGATACTCGCGGAGCGGACCGCGCCTTCACCGACGCGGAAGCTCTGATCCGTCGTGATCCTGTCGGTTCGGTCTTCGTACTCCAACACCAGCTCAGCCAACAGAGCGGGGCGGTCACTGTAGTGATGGCGCTTGAGTTCGAACCCCATTTTGCCCACCGCCCAACCTTCCGCGACTACCGCTCCGAGCGCGTTGTCACCCGGCGTGATGTGTTCGGTGACGTCGTACGTGGAAACGGCGATGCGGTGTTGGTACGCGGTCCATCCCGGCGCGAGGACATCCTCGCCCACCCGTCGTCCGTTCATGAAGCTGGTGACGATCCCGAGTGCGGTTACGCGCAACGTGGCCGAGCGCAGGCCCTCGCTCACCTGGAACTCTCGGCGGAAGTACGGCGCCGGATCCCCCTCCTCGCTTACTCTCGCTGCCGAGATGAACTGTGCCTCGGGAGAAAGGACGGGGTGGGTCGTGGTCATGTCGGGGCCCTTCTGTGCGCCTCGCCGTAGCGTGATCCCCGCGCGAACGACACGAGGACTCTGTCAGATAACCATGAATATTGACGCGCGTCAAACCTATGTCGCGTGGGCGCTGAGCTCGCTCGTGTTCTCCGAATCCGCGGGCAACGAGTGGCACGCATCCCCGGTCGCGGAAACAACCCCGGGACGCGTGTCACCCGACGATCACAGGAACGTCGCCCGTAACACCCTCACCCAGAATCGTGCGCAACCGATGTCGGCCCTCTCCGAATCGCCCCTCCCCATCTACGACAAGCGGGTCGAGGATCAAGGACAGCGTCAAACGCGCTTGCGCCGATCCTTCAAGAGCCCTGGCGCCGACGGTCGCCGAGTCGATGAACAGCGGGATGACGCCCTCGCCGCGAAGACTTCTCATATACGCTGCCGCATCGTCCACGGCCGCCTGGGCATCGATGTCTTGCACATACTGACAGGCAGGGTCATGTCGGTCGGTGCACTCCGCTCGACATCGATGGAGATCCCGCATGACGTCATTCACTGGCGACTCCCACCACGTGCGGAGCTGAGCGACGTCGACCAGCGCGAACTGGTGCGCCTCGTACTGCTTGTTCACGAGGATCTTCATCGACCGCTGAGCGTCACCGACCCCACCGTCATCCATCCACTCAGCGTAAGCGCCCGCGGCTTCATCCACCGCGCCGCGGGAGCGCAACAAACGGTTCCTTGAAATCCGTACGTCTGCTACATTTTCCCCAACCGTCAGCACAATGAGTGTGCCGGCGGCTCTCGATCCCACTCAAAGATGAGTCAGAAAGGATCTGCGACGCCCCGCAACGCACATTTTCGAGTTCCCTCCCTGTAGTTTCCCTACCGTGCGCGGACGCTGGTTTGCGCGCGGAGAACAAGAATCAGAGACTCATGAGAACACGCAAGACGCTCGCCCTCGTATCTACCCTCTTCCTTGGAGCATCCCTCATCACCTCCGCACCCGCCATGGCAGACAACACCAACGATTCCGGACCAACCATTCGAGAGCTTGCCGATCAAGCAGGCATCCTTTTCGGCTCTGGTTCGGTGAAGGCCTCAGAATCCACAACGGACGACCGCCCCGCCAACTACTTCACGGACCCCCGTTATGGGGCAACGCTGTCCGAGCAGTTCAACAGCCTGTCACCTGAGAACGAGTTCAAGTGGAACATGGTGCAGCCGGAGGAGGGCGTCTTCGACTTCGCAGGCCTCGACCGTCTCGTTGCCTTCGCGCAGGAGCATGACATGGAGGTCAAAGCTCACAGCGGCATCTCCCGGTCGTTCAACCCCGACTATCTGGTCGCCAAGACCGATCCGGCAGAGTTCCGGGCCGCTGTCGTCGAGCATTTCGAGACCATCATGCAGCGTTACAGCGGAAAGATGGATCGGTGGGACATCGTCACGGAGATGTTCACGACCTTCGGCGGCGAGGGCCTCGAACACAACCTGTTCTATGAGCGCATGGGCCCGGACTACGTCGCCGAAACGCTGCGCATCGCGCATGCCGCAGACCCGACGGCGAAGCTTTTCATCAACGAGAACATGGTCGAGTTCTATCCCGCCAAGCGGCAGGAGCTCTACGACCTTGTCGCAGGCATGGTCGCAGATGGCGTCCCCCTCGATGGCGTGGCGCTGCAGATGCATGAGACATATGTCGGCCCGACGCCTGGAGTGCTCACCGACATCATCAATGACTATCGCGCGCTCGGACTCGAGGTCACCATCGCCGAGCTCGATGTGCACACCTACGACCCCATCTCGCAGGCTCAGATCTACGGAGATGTCGTCGCTGAAGCACTCGCGGCTGGGGTGACCGACATCAGCGTGTGGGGGTTCACGGACAAGCACCTCTACACCTGGCTTCCCGGCGCGAAGCCGACGATGTTCGACGAGGAGTTCAATCCGAAGCCGGCCTTCGTAGCGGTTCGCGACGCCCTCAAGTCCTACATCCACAACGGCTCCGCACCCAGCGCGGCAGTTTTGTCGAGCACTGCAGGGTGGGCAACCGGGCTCCGCGATGGTAACTACAACATCGAGATGAACCTGTGGCATGGGACGCCCGGCAGCTACTACCGGCTCTACGAGAACGACGTTCTTGTAGACGGCCAGCAGCTGAATGCGGTGGATGTCACGTCCCAAACGGCATCAACGGAGTTCTCGGGCAAAGCGAACGGCACGTACACATACCGCGCCGAGCTCATCAACTCAGAAGGCGTCACCCACACGTCTTCTGTCACGGTGACCGTCACCGACGCCGCACCGGCACAGCCGGTGGTCAGCACGGACAACTGGGACCGAGATGGAGACTTCATCGCGACCGCGAACCTGTGGTGGGGAACCAACGCCACCTCATATGCGTTCTTCCTCGACGGTGTGGAGGTCGGGGCTGGCGACCTGAGCGCAGCGACCCCGAATGCGCAGACCGCAACGCTCACGTTGGAAGGTGTCGCCCGCGGAGCGCACACGCTGACAGCGACGTTCACGAACGCGAACGGCTCAACCTCATCTGAACCCGTCGTCGTGACGGTGGATTGATCAGCGGGGTGGGCGAGCAGGCTTCCTCTGTTCGCCCACCCCGTCCCGAACCGCTGGCCGCGTTCGCTGACACGCCCCCGCAAGGCGGACGCGGCCAGCCCACCGCTTTACGGCACGGTTGCAGGCACCCGGACTTACTTAGGCCCGACTAGGTGCATCGCTGTCCGAGCCGAGACGCAGTCCATCGCCGACGCTGTACAGCGGGTTCACCGTGCCCAGGATGCTCTCGTGGGACGCACGAACCGCGTGCATCGACCGTGGAATCTCGACAGGGAGAACCCCCCGTGGTTCGATACCCCCGGTGAGTGCGAGCAACAGTGCCTCGTCGCTGACCCCGAAGCTGACGGTGAGTCCGGACACCAACTCCGTCAGCGGTTCAAGGATTGCCGGACGGTCGAGGGCAACGTCTACGTGAAGGCGGGTGCTGTGTGCGATCTGCTGCAGGCGGTAGATGAGACCGGGAGCGAATTCGAGGTCCCCTTGGTGAAAGTAGTCCTCGAGGAAGAGGTCGTTTCGGGGCTGGAACGGCGCGCTGACCCGGACGATGGCAAGGTCTGCTTCAGCCGGATCTGACACTACGTGGGCACGTCCTTCGAGGACGACCGGATCCACACCCTCGACGTAGATTCGTGGCGTGCCGCGGAGCGGAAGGAACTGGTCGCGATTCTCGAGGATGACCAGCGAGCGCGCTTGAGCCCGCAGCCCTGCCGCAGCGTTCTCCGCAGAGCCGACCACTTCAACCGCTTGGTCAACGTCCACGTAAGGGTTGTCGAACAGGCCGAGCTGAAACTTCACGAGAAGGAGGCGACGAGCCGACTGATCGAGTCGTTGTTCGTCGACCAGGCCGATGCGGACAAGGTCAAGCAGGATGTCCGTGCACTCTTCCCCACCGAACTGGTCTGCGCCGGCTTCCAGGATCTTCAGCATTCGGCCGCGGGCATCCAGGTGCTCTACGCCCCAAGCCCGGGCAGGAAGCACCTGCTCGCCGACGTAGTTGTCATTCACCAGCTCCCAATCGGTGAGGATAACCCCGTCGAATCCGAGCTTCTCCCGCAGAAGACCGGTGAGAATCTGTCGGTTATAGCCGAACCCGACTTCCTCGATCTGTTCGCCGTCTATCGTCAATCCGACGGGCATGCCGTAGTAAGGCATGATGCCTGCCGTGCCGGCCTCGATAGCTGCGATGAACGGCTGAAGATGAGTCTGGAAAGCCTCGGCGGTGTAGACCTGCTCACGCCCGTAGGGGAAGTGGGCGTCCTCTCCGTCTTTCTGTGGCCCACCGCCAGGGAAATGTTTCGTGACGCATGCCACGCTGCCCGGCCCCAAGGCATCACCCTGGAACCCGGACAGGTACGCACGCGTGTATCGCGACACCCGCTCCTCATCCGCTCCGAACGTCTGCAGCTGCCGCGCCCAGCGTGGCTCCGTGGCCAGGTCGATCTGGGGGTGCAGCGCCGCGCGAATCCCGACGGCGCGGTACTCGTTCCCTGCACGTCGGGCAAAATCATGGATCGCGTCATCGTCGTCCAGAGCAGCGAGCCCCAGTGCGTCCGGCCATTGCGAGAACGGGCCCGCGGAGAATGCCACACCGCTGTTCTCTGTGAACGAGTGCCGAGGGTCGGTTGAGATCGTCACCGGGATCCCGTGCGGGTTCTGTTCGGCGAGGGCCTGCAGTGCGTTGTTCCAAGACGCGGCCTCTGCCGCGGATTCGAGCTTGTGCACGTTGAAGTGATTGATGTGCTTCTGCCGAACCACGGTCGACGTGGGCGACTTACTGATGTGACCTGACGTTTCCAGAAGGGTTCCGCCGGGGCCGACTTCGATGACGGTCTGGAACAGGAGGCCCACCTTCTCCTCCAGCGAGAGACGGGGCAGCAAGTCTGCGACGCGGTCCTCAGGCGACAACCGAGGGTCCTCGTACGGGTCCATCACCCCGTTGCCATTGAGGTCTCGGTAAGCCACTCCGTCTTCGGTCACGGCCTGAGTCGGTTTCACTGCAGTTCCCTTATCCCTAGTCAGGCGGCGCACCCCGTGGTGCGCCGATGTCACAACTGTTCGTCCCTCAGCGGTCCGCAGACGTTGTTGCCAGCTGAGCGTTGAGCTCCGGGGAGCCGGACGAGGACAACACCGGCACCGTGCGTGTCGAGCAGAGCATGGTGAGCCAATGAGCGCTCAGCTTCGGGGTGCGCTCGAGCGTCTCGTAGTCCACGTGGATGATGCCGAAACGCGGGCCGTATCCGGCCGCCCACTCGAAATTGTCGAGGAGAGACCACACCAAGTACCCCACGACGTTCGCGCCTCGTGACAGGGCGCGATGGGTGGCGGCTGCATGGTCTGCGAGGTAGCTGGTGCGGTCCAGGTCGAGGACTGTGCGAGTGCCGTTGACGACGACGACCTCGTCGGGGAAGGCTGTTCCGTTCTCCATCACCATGATCGGCAGGTCGGGGAACTGTGCGGACAGTGCCACCAGGTGCTCTTCCAGTCCCTGCGGCTCGATACCCCAGTCCATTCCGGTTCGCGCGAGATCGCCTCGGCGCACAAACTCGACCTGCTCCGAACCGGGGAATGCCGTGCCTCCAGTTGTCTCGCTACCGGGCACGAATCCCGGCGCCTGACGGATATGCATGACCTCGTAGTAGTTCACACCGAGGAGGTCTAGCGGCTGGTGCGCGACCTCGAGGTCGCCGGCTTCGACGAACGCCCAGTCGGTGAACATGCGCGTGTCCTCGAGAAGGTCGGCGTCATACTCACCGCGGAGCATCGGTCCGGTGAAGACGCGATTCGCGACCGCGTCGAAACGTCGAGCGGCGTCCTCGTCAGCCGGCGTCTGCGCCTGGACCCGGAAGATGTTCAGCGCAACGGACAGCCGCGCATCCGGCCGAGTGATGGTACGCCGCAGCGCCTGCATTGCCAGACCATGGGAAAGGTTGAGGTGATGCGCAGCCTTCAGCGCGTCCTCGTGGCTGGTGCCTCCTGGCGCGAATGCGCCGCTTCCGTAGCCGGAGAAGGAGTTGTTCCACGGCTCGTTGTGCGTGCTCCAGATCGCGACCCGATCTCCGAACGCCGCGCCGACCACCTCGGCGTACTTCTCGAACGCGTAGGCCGTTTCCCGACCACGCCATCCGCCGTACTTGTCCTCCAGCGCTTGCGGGAGGTCCCAGTGGTTCAGCGTGACCACCGGGTCGATACCGCGGCTGAGGAGGCCGTCGATGAGGGTGGAGTAGAACTCGATACCTGCCGGGTTGACGTCGCCCTCCCCTAGCGGCATGACGCGCGACCAGGAGATGGAGAAACGATACGCGTCGAGACCGAGGGCTTCCATGAGCCCTAGGTCTTCCGGCACGCGGTGGTAATGATCAGCAGCCACGTCACCGGTGGCGCCGCCCGCCGTCTTCCCCGGCGTGTGACTGAACGTGTCCCAGATAGATGCCGCACGACCACCTTCTGTGGCGCCGCCTTCGATCTGGTACGCCGCGGTCGCCGCCCCCAGAGTGAAGGTGGGCGGGAACGTGAGGGTCCCGTTTCGGATCAGGTGGTCATGCATGAAGACAGTTCCTGTCGGTTGTGTGACGAGTCCGAGAATCCGCTGGTCGCGGGCGGCTCGGGGTGGTGCCCCGGCCAGGCTGTCAATACGGCCCGGCCGGGAGATGATCAGCCTTTAATCCCGGAGGAGACGTTCGACTGGACGAAGTAGCGCTGGGCGAAGAAGAAGATCAGCAGTACAGGGATGATGTACATCACCGCGGCCGCCGCCTGAATCGTCGGAATCACGTTCCCGTTGGGGTCCTGATACCAGGCTGTGATGGCCACAGCGAGCGTCGTTCGGTCCAAGTCGAGCAACAGAGCCGGGGCGATGTAGTCACCCCAGGTCCATGTGAATGACAGCAGGAATGAGGTGATGAGGATAGGCCGGGACAGCGGGAGGAAGATGGTCGCAAAGATGCGGAACCATCCCGCGCCGTCGATGATGGCTGCGTCTTCCAGCTCCTTGGGCAGCGAGGAGAAGAACTGGCGGAAGAGGAAAACCATGTACGGCGAGGCAGCCAGACCCCACAGGACCCACGGCCAGTAGGTGTTCAGCAGTCCGATGCGCGCGAACATCACGTACGTCGGGAGCAAGGTGAGAATCTGAGGGATCATCATGGTCGCGAGAACGACCATGAACAGGGCCTTCTTGCCGGGCGCGCGGAGACGGGCGAACCCAAACCCGACGGCGGCGCTGGACAGAGTGATGAGTACTGAGTAGGTCGTCGCTACGAAGAGCGAGTTCCCCGCGTATCCGATGAAGTTCATATCGGTAAGCGCGGAGACGAAGTTATTCCACTGCGCCTCCTCAGGGAGGATGGAAATGGGCAGCGAGGCCCACTCGGCAGGCGTCTTCAGCGCAGCGAGGACAAGCCAGATGAACGGGCCGACGAAGAAGGCAGTGAGCGCGAGGATAAGGATGTACGTCCATGCCGTCGGTCGCTTCTTCGCGTTCGTGAGAACGTTACGCCGACGAGGTGTGCGGCGAGCAGCCGGCGCGACCATCGCTCGCGTGGAGGTGTCTTCCATGGTCATCGCTTTGCTCCTTCGCTTTCGGCTTCAGTGTCGACTTCGTAATAAACCCAGGACCTGCTGGAGCGCAGCAGGACGAGGGTGAGGCCGAGGATGATGATGAAGAAGATCCAGAGCATCGCCGAGCCGTAGCCGAATCGGTTGCTGAGGAAGAACTCTTGATAGACCTGCACCATGTACAGCGTGGTGCTGTCGGGGACGCCGCCTGCGGCGGAGATCCCGGAGGAGTTCGTCAGCAGCAACGGCTGCACGAACACTTGCAGTGCGGTGATGACGCCAGTGACAAGCTGGAAAAACAGGATGGGCGAGATCATCGGGATCGTCACGTGACGGAAGACCGTCCAGCGCCCAGCGCCATCGACGATGGCTGCTTCCTCGAGCTCAGCGGGAACGCCCTGGAGCGCTGCGAGCATGATGATCATGCCGCCTCCCAATCCCCACAGCATGAGGATGATGAGCGAGTAGAACACCATCGGGTCGATGAGCCACGCGATGCGGTCAACCCCGACCGTCCCGAGGATGGCATTGAGAATGCCCGAGTCCTTGTTGAAGACGAGTTTCCACATGATGGCCATCGCCACCACCGGCACGACCGAGGGCAGGAAGAAGACGGTGCGCCACAGACCCACCGCTCTCAGCCGACGGTTGATGAGGACGGCCAGGCCCAGGGATCCGCCGACGGTGAGCGGCACGACGAGAGCTGCAAAACCCAGCGTTCTCAGAAGTGCCGCCCACACGTCGCTGTCGGAGAACAGCTCGATGTAGTTCGCTAGCCCCACCCACTTGAAACGGGGCGAGCTTCCATCGAAGTTGGTCAGGCTCACAACGAACCCGTACACCATGGGCGCTGCGGTCAGCAGCAGAAAACCAATCGCCCACGGTGCGACGAACGCGTAGAACGTCCGCTTCGGGTACCGGGTCCACTTGCGAGCCATCAAACTACTCCTTGATCTGGTCGACGCCCTTGGCGAGCGCGTCGTTCAACTCATCGGTCAGCTGCGAGCCAGCCTCCTCGACACTGAGATCGCCCTTGATGGCAAGCTGCAGGTACTTGTCGATGGTGTCCTGCAGCAGCCCCGCCGAGATGTAGGGCGAGTCGGGCAGCGGCACGGTGCTGTCGAGCTGCGACTGCACGACCGTGTACGCCTGCTGCTGGAACGGCTGTTCCTGCGGCAGCTTGTCCGACAGGGACTTCAGCGACGGGAGGCCCCATCCGCTGGAGGCACGCGCCTCGGCAGGCTCACCCGCCATGAAGTACTCCATGAACTTCCAGGCGGCGTCCTTGTCCTTCGCCTGCTCGGGAATCCACAGTCCCGCGCCGCCGAAGCTCATCGCTGCGGGGGTGTCGCCCATGGTGGGTGCGGGTGCAAAACGCACCGTCTTCAGTGCGTCGTCGCCGGCGAAGTTGCCCCCGAACCAGTAGCCGTCCTGGCTGATTGCCATGCGCTCGGCGGCGAAGGTCGAGTAGTCCGAACCGTCCGGGAGCGGGTTGAGGGACGTCGGGCCGACGCCTGACTGTCCGTAGTCGACGAACCACTGGAGAGCCTTCTGAGCGGCGTCAGAGGTGAAGTCGATCTCGGACAGGTCGTCGTTGAACAGACTCTCACCCTGCTGCTCGACCATCGCAGCGAGCGGACCGTAGAGGCTCCACTGCCACTCCATGCCCAGGCCGTAGACGGTGGTTGTGCCGCCCTCGAACTTGGAGAGCTTCTTCGAGATGTCGAGAAGTTCGTCGTAAGTGATCGGTTCCGTGTCGCTGAGGTACGGGACGCCGGCGGCATCGAACAGCGCCGTGTTGTACCAGAGCGCGTTGTCCTGGCTCCAGTCCTTCACGATGCCGTAGATGGGGCCCTCACCACTCTTGGAGCCGTCCCAACGGAATGCGTCGTTCACCGGCTGGAGGTCGTCTTCCTTCAGCACCTCACTCTTTTCGAGGTACGGCGTGAGGTCGGTGGCCAGACCGCGGGCGTTGAAGTTCGCGCTACCGACCGCGTTTCCGAACGCGATGTCCGGCGTGTTCCCAGACGTGAGCATTGTGTTCAGGCGCGTGAGGTCGTACAGAACGATCTTGATCTTGATGCCCGGGTTGTCCTTCTCGAACGCTGCGATCTGCTCCTCCGACAGATCCTGCGCTCCGACCATGACGTCGAGCGTGGTGTCTCCGGAACTGCTCCCTCCGGCGCCTCCACCGGTGCACCCGGCGAGCAGAGCCGAAGCGGCTACGAACGAGCCGAGAACGACGACCCTTCGCCGTGCGCGGAACGTGCGTGTAGTCATGTCAACCTCCTTGTGAACATGGCAAGCCCGGACGCGGGCCACCCTTGGTGAAGTCACCATACATCGAATTTGGAACAAGTGCTACATTTTCATTTCGACGCGCGAGTCGGGGCGCGCTGGCGTGACGTGGGTGAAGGAAGTCGGTAGGGTCGCGTTCATGACTGGACCGAAATCCGCTGGCACCCGCGGACCGTACGCCAAGTCCGCTCAGCGCTCCAACGACATCCTGGATGCAGCGACGACGGTGTTCGGCACGCACGGTTACCACGGCGGTTCATTGCGAGACATCGCCCGCCAACTGGATGTAGCCCTGACCAGCGTGGTCCATCACTTCGGCACGAAGTACGAGCTTCTTGAGGCGGTCTTGGAGAGGTCCGACGGGACAACTTCGGGCAACGAGGCCTTCGACTTCAACGCGGCATGCATCGAGCGCGGCATCGTTCCTGCAACGCTCGAACGTGTGCGTTCCAGCGTCGAACGACCGGAGTTACTGAGGTTGTTCGCGATCCTTGCGGCCGAATCGTCAGCACCGACCCACCCCGCGCACGACTGGTTCGTCACCCGCTACGAACGCAAGTCACAGGAACTTGCAGCCGCTTTCGCGTACGACCAGAAGCAGGGTCGCATCAACCCTGAGCGCGACGCAAACTTGCTAGGCCGCCTCCTCATCGCAACATGGGACGGCGTGCAGCTCCAGTGGCTCATCGACCCGTCCGCGGACATGAGTGCCGCCATGGTCTTGTTCTTTGAGTCGGCCGTCCCCGAGGCGCTGACGGGGATGGATGCTTCCGCCCATTCATGACGACCTCCGACCTTTGGCACACTGCGCTCAATATGTGCCAGATGTTCGGTTTTTACTGCATCGCAGCGGTGAGCTCACGGTGACGCGACGGATCAGCGCTCTTGTAGACCTCAAGCACGGCTGCCGCAGTCAGGAATCGCCGGAGCACCCAGTATCTGGGGATGGGAAGGAGATTCTTGCGACAGAATCGCCGCACGCGCCAGGGAACTTCGAAGCTCACCCGCAAACGCCGGAACCCGCTCGCAGCGACCGGAGCCGCTAGCTTCCCCACCACTCCTGCAACGTCAGCCATCTAACCCTCCCCGATGCAACGTACCGAACGACTCAGACATTGAGGACCGGAGAATGGCGGCAGGGCCTCGCTTTATGCCCTGCCGCCATCATGACGACGACCTTCCCCAGCCGTCATCTCCGGCTAGCCCGGGGTGCTGCGCGGGTCGTTGCCCGGCTTGATGGTGTCCTTCGCGCGCCATCTCGACCGTGAATGTTCAACTCACCTCCGCCACGGTTGCCGAGGTAGCCGCGAGACGCAGCGATTGCCTGCGCCTGCGAGTCGTGCAGGGACGATGCCCGGCTCGCACCAGCACGCTGCGACGCCCACTTGTCGCCGCGCGGTGTGACATGCTGTCCGTCTTTAGCCATTTCTATCACTTCCTTTGCATCGTCTTAGGGCGAAAGATACGGCCCCCGGCAGGTAACACCTGCTAGACACACCGGGCCTTCAGCGTGGTCTCAGCACCGGCCGGTCGTCGGCGTCGGGCATACTGACGTCATGGAACTCCAGGACTGGCTCGACACCGTGCTCGAGTACCTGAAGGTCATCGCGTGGCCCGTAACAGTTATTGGTCTTCTGGTGTTCTTCCGCTCCGAGATCAGGAAGCTGGTTGGCCGTATTCGACGGTTCAAGGGGATGGGCGTTGAGGCCGACCTCGCCGAAGAAATGTCAGAGGTCGCTGCTGAATCGGAGAAGATCCCCGAGCTTCAAACCGACTTGGGCGCGGCCCTGATCCGTCAGCAGCCACAGCCTGCGGCGTCGCTTCTCGGCCGAATGCTAATCGCCTGGAGCGAGCTGGAGCTTGAAGCACGTGCAGCTGCGGTACGTCAACGGATGGCGCACGGTGGCACGAACCTTGGAGTACTTTTCGGCCAACTCCGCAAGGACGGACTCGTGAGTGTGGAGACAGAGGACACGGCGCGCCGCATGCAAGAGATTCGCAACCAGATCGTGCATCGGGCCAGCGGTCTGCTCGTCGATCCTTCTTTCGTTGAACATTTTGAGGAAGCCACGAACAACCTAGCAATCGTGTTGCGTGCGATCCCCGAGGTCGAAAGTACCGTCTGATAGTTCTCCGACGGTCGCCGCGGCCCGGCCGGCGCCCGGCGCTGAGGCCGCCGCGAATCCGCATCGTAAGCTAGCTCGCACAGATGTCGTCGGTTTGGAAGCTGGCGCTGCCGGAGTTCTCTCTCCGCAGTGCTTGCTTCGATTCTTCCACTTTTAACGCTTAGGGCCACGAGGCCGATATGCACGCGATCTGCGCGTGTCCTCGGGCTTGTGGAGGTAACCGGTCGTTAGCACCGTCAATCTGTATAAGCGGGAATACACACCTTTGGGAAGGAGGAGCACCACCACCTTCTACCATGAGGGAGTGACCCATGAGAAGACGATCCCGAGACGGGGGTCGCGTATCCTCCTTCGAGCCATTCTCGTACTCGGAGGCCTGCTTACAGTGCTGCTTCTGTCTCTCGCTCTCCCCCTGCTCGCCTCTGAGCCCGACGCTCCGAGCCTCTCGTGGGCAGACAAGCTGACCGCGCTGGGCACAGTCGGCGCCGTCTTGGCGACTCTCGTCATAACGCTCACGACCTACTTCCGAGATCGAAGATCTCGTAGAGAGGAAGCCCGCGAACGAGCGCAGCTCCTACTCAAACAGCAAGCGCTCCAGGTACATTGGTGGCTCGAGCCGTGCCCTGACCACCTGCTCGCTTGGGATGACGACGAGCACCTCGCGGCGTTGTTGCTCGGCCGTCGGCTCGATGAGTGCTGGGGAACGCGACTTGTCCTTGAGAACCGGTCCGAGCTCCCGATCCATGAGGTAACGCCTGTCATGACGTTGAAAATTATCCTGAAGCCGCAGTTCGGCAACTGGAGCATTGGTCCTGGCGGACGGTACGCCTTTCACCTCGCAGGTGAGGGGGAATGTCTCCTGGACCTGATTGGGACGCCGAGGCCCTCCTTGCTATTTCGAGACCACGTTGGTCGTGCATGGCGTCGAGGCGAGAGCGGTTCACTCGCGGCAATCGAAGATGATGCGGACCTGTCGGATGAGATGATCTCGATGTCGTCAGCGGCATACCGAGCGCTTCACGAGAATCGCCGATCCGAACTTGAGGACGCTCGCGAACGCGATGGCATCAGAGAGGTCATCGTCCCCCTTGTGCGAGCGGGACTCGACAGCGTAAGCCTCGACGACCTCACCCCCGGCGATGATGTTGCTTTCGAGTTGCTTCAGCGGTCGCACCGACAACGCACGTCTCACCGCGTGGCAAAAGAGTGGTGGTCGTGGCGCGCACGACGGCAGCCTGTGGAGAAACTGGCTGAGTCTCTGCGGTACTTCGGGTTGAGTAAGGAAGGCTGAATCCAGCGCATTAGTGCGGCGTGCCCTAGATGACTCTCAGCTGATGGCATCCGCCGCCATGTCCCCGTCACCTGCTCGCTCATCAGGTCATCCCGCAAGGGATCGTCTCCGAAGTGACGCGTACGGAATCGATAATTAACACAGTGGGGGTGTGCGCTCTGCCAAAGCATGAAGGAACGGCCAGCCAGCCATTCGACTGGGTGTCTGGTCTTCCCTCCCGTTGAGCGCCTTCCCCCGGCATGGCTGTCGAAGGACGGACGTCGACTATGAACGTTGATTGGTTCGACAGTTCACCAATAGATGGCAATGATTTCGAGATCGACGAGGTTCTCCGCCTCCGGCGCCACCGTCTCGGGCGCCCGCGTCACGGCTTGTCCGCCCGACATCGCAGGGAACAGTGGGAGACCTGAGGCTGCCCGGGCGCTCTCACGGAGGGCGAGTTCACGTCGCGCTCCTACGGAAGCACCCAACTGTTCTGCGACGAATATTCGGAGTGCTGCGAAGGCTCCGTGTTGCTCGGAAACTGAATCGGCTCTGTCGCGATGACGAGAGATCTCTTCGTCAAGCCTCGTCTGCTCACCATCTGTGAGCACAACCTTGCGGTGGTCGAGGATCGCGCCCGCGTAGTGACGAAGCGCCACTGAAAGTCGGGAGTCCTCAGCTTTGGGAGCTTCCCGACCAAACTGGGTTCCCAGGCGGCCTGCCGCGTTAATTTGCGCCACGACTCCCGGGGCCGACTGTTCGAAGAGATCTGCAAGCTTGACAGGGGACCAGTCAGGTTGGAGTCCGGCCCGAGATACACGGCCCAGGAGAGTGACCTCGGCCTCGGAAAAGAGGACCCGTCGCAGGTCCTTCCAGTAGCCGAGTTGCTCCGTTACGCCAACGATCTGAACCGACTCACGCGTGAGGGGAAGCTCCTTCAGCAGGTCGTTGTGTGCAACGAACCTTCGTCCGTCGACGGTGACCGCCGAATAGTCGACGGCGACTGCACGGATTGGCACGAGACCGACGAGGAGTCGGTCGAGGACTTTCCCGACTGGCTGCGCTTCGCGAAGGGATTCGAGCGCCGCGCCTTGGCCGAACATATCTGGATAGTCCTCAGCCATCCCGGAAAACTCGGTGACCATCGTGCCCAGACGGTAAACCGGGTCAGCCGACAGCCGGACCCTGAACTCGACGAGCGCGCCACGGGTGAGCTCATCGCTAGCGACAAGCAGCGATTTGTCGGTCGTGCTCAGCAGTGCATCGACATCCATCGCTAGCGCTTTCGCCCGAGTCACCTCGATGAGCCGCAGGCCTTTCATCTCATGGAACTGCTTGAACCACGACTGCACCGTTGCCTTGCGAGAGGTCTGGATGGTGCTGCTGTTACTCGTCTGGAAGCGAGACGACAGATTGCCTTCAACGCCGGTGAGCGCGTTTCCCACTTTGACGGCACCAGCCACTTCCGCCTGCAGGTCATCCGAAGACTGCTCCGAAGCACTGTCGCGGAGATCGCCCGTCAATGAGGAGAGGAGGCTGCGGAGACTCACTTCGTCCAGATAGACGAACTCCCGCAGTACCCGTTCCTCGGTGTCCGCTTTCGACGCGGGCTGTTCCACGCGTTCTGGACGATTTCGAAACGCACGCCATCTCTGTCGCCAACCCATTACTCACCCTCCCCCGAGATCGAACGCCGCGGCTTGCGTGCCACTCGTTCGTACGCAACTGCAAGATCCTCGCCGGCAATTCGCTCGCGATTGTCACCCGCCGCGACGAGAGCGGCCTCGGTCCAGATAGCTGTCAACTCGGCGGCCGACCAGCCTTCAGTGAGAGTGGCGACGTCTTCAAGGGGAAGATCCGAAGACGTGACGAGCTTACTCGCCCGCACCTTTAGGATCTCCAGGCGGTCACTCAAAGTCGGCATGCCGAACGGGATCTCCCAGTCGAAACGGCCCGGCCTCAGCAGTGCAGGATCGAGCGCCTCAGCACGGTTTGTTGCGGCGATGACGATAACGCTCTTGCCGCGGTCGTCATAGCCGTCCATCAGCGTGAGGAGCTGGGCAACCAAACGACGCGACGACTCATGCGAATCGGCCCCCCGCCGCTCAGCGATGCTGTCGATCTCATCGAAAAAAATGATTGCCCGGCCGGACTTGCTTGAGGTCGCTGCATCGAAGATTTTGCGAAGCGTGTCCTCTGTGTCACCAACCCACTTACTCACGACCGTGGGTCCGCTCACCAAGAAGAACTCAGCGTTGGATTCGCGGGCGATGATCCGGGCGAGGTGTGTCTTCCCTGTTCCCGGCGGTCCCGTGAACAGCACCCCCTTCACCGGACGCGCCTTGATCTTGTCCAGCTTCTTCCGTCGCTCCAGTTGGGTCTCGATGAGCTCTTGGGCGCGCGCCTTCACCTCCGGATAGCCACCGAAGTCGCTGAAACCGGCACCGAGACCTTTGTGATCCCAGAGGTATTCTGCGCGCACGCTGTCGATAGTGACGTCATCACCCTGGCTGCTGCGGATCGGCGTCTCCGAGACGACCCGTACGACGCCTTCGATGTCGCTGTACTCCACCGTGTTGTTCGCCTCAACCTTGACCTCGCGGTCGTTGCGCACCGACTTGAGAGTTGCACCGTTGTCTACCAAAACAGTGCCATCGTCCAGAACACTCCGCACAACGGCGACAACGTACGTCTCGGACCATACGTCTGCAGGAGGCACATCCCACTCGCCATCCGCGGCGATGATGAGGATGTCACCAGGACGAAGATCATCGGATTCCGGAAGATTCGTCACGGAGCCGTCGTTCCCATTCCGCACCCGAAAGTAGATTGTGCCGCTTACCGGGTCAATGCTGGTCACCCTCACGAGCGTTCCGCCCACGCCCCACGTCACTTCACTCATTGATCCCCCGCCGAACTCTTCTGGCTTCGACGCGATGCGCCAATGCAGGCCCGCTACGACCGGCTGCCGGTTCTCACTATGACACTGACCGCGGACACCGCCGCGATTCGGGTGCTCGTGACGTCGGGAGACAGTCGGCGGCAAAGACAGGTACTACTGAGACACTACGCTCAGAGCGTGCAGTGGTGGGCAAACATGTGGGATGCGGTCGCGCAGTTCTTCGGCTATGACCTTTGGCAGTGGGGGACGACCGCTGAGTGGTTCGGTGCACTCGGAACGATCCTCGCCCTGTTCTGGGCGCTCAAGTTGTTCCGGGACGAACGCGAGCAGCGCCAGCGCATTGAAGCAGATGCGTTTTATGCGTTCGCGGATATCGGCTGGATCATGTCGATGGAGCGTAGAACCGGGTCGTCCGACTTCGGGTACGTGCACATCACCCTGCGAAACAACGGAACGACGGACATCCACGTCCAAACCATCTACATTTTCGAGAACGAAGAGGTGCGAGTATTCCGAGCTGGTCCGCTAGATGATCGCATGCTACCCCCTCGCAAAGCTCTACGCCTCGAGTACACCGACCGACCGATAGACTCGAAATTCGAGGTCTATGTGGCTTTCCGGGACTCTGGTGGCCGCCGGTGGCTCCGCGATGCCAGGAAGAATCGCCTAGTTGAAGCAAGAGAGCACGACAAGCTCCTTCCAAAGCTCGGCGGACGAGTGCTGCCACCCCTCCCTGCTCCGAGAGAAGAGAACATCGCGACCGCAGTGTTCGAGCGCGTGATGAGCGTTCCCCTCTTCGCTTCAATGGAGCGCCGTCGCGTCCGCAAGCAGGACGACAAGATAGCTCGGGGACGCCAGAAGCGGGAGGAATACCGGGCTCCTACTACTGACACTCCCCGACCGCTCGCGTGAGCAGCGCCTTACACGAAACTGAGTTCGTCAGGTTGTGCCAATAACGACCGTTTATGCGACACCCCCATGGTTCCGCCGATTCGAGCCGAATGTGCGCTTGGCCTGTGTCACAACCCGTCTCGAAATCAATGGTTCGAAAGCTGACGCGGGTCACGAGTTTCGCTACAGTTCCGTCATGGGCCATGTCTTTGGCTACGCGAGAGTCTCGACGAGCGAACAGAATTCGCAGATGCAGTTCGACGCGCTCCTCGAAGCGGGCTGCGACCGGATCCTTACGGAGAAGGCGTCCGCGAGTGGGGAGCGCCCTGAGCTCGCCCATCTCTTCGACCTTCTCCGATCCGGCGATACCGTCGTCGTCTGGAGGCTCGACCGTTTAGGCCGCTCGGTCCACGACCTCATTGAGCTCGTTGAAGACCTGCAATCCCGAGGCGTCGCTCTCAGATCACTCCGAGAGACTATCGACACGAGCTCGGCCGGCGGCCGCCTTGTCGTCCACGTCTTCGCAGCGCTCGCGGAGTTCGAACGCGATCTCATTCGCGAACGGACCGTCGCCGGGCTCGCATCCGCCCGCGCAAGAGGACGTGTGGGCGGCCGCCCTCGCGCCCTCTCCCCCGACCAAGCCCGCCTTGCTCGCTCCGCGTTCAGCGCAGGTGAGACCTCCGTCAATGACATCGCCGCAGCACTCGGCGTCACGCGGTCCACCATCTATCGAGAACTCAGACGTCCGCCGAGCAGTAGCGCCTGACGGACTAGGCGGAAGTTGCGCTACTCGGCGGCGTCGTGCCGCAGCGTCAGAACCCGAGTGGTTTGCGCTTCGGGATCAGGTGCCGCTTTGATACACGATTTGGAGCTTTTCGGGGCCACAAAGGAAAGTCAAGACCATCTTCTAGGTGTGCAACGGTGTGCATGTCTGGCCACACACGGCCCTCTAGGATCCCTCGAACAGTTTCGTGGTTGACGCCACACAATGTCGCCACGGATCGTATCGAGTCGTCGCCTATTAATCGACGAAGTTCAAGAGCGAAGGCCTGTGCCGCACGCCCGGCCACGTCGGTCGTTACACCGTTGGGCCACGGGACAACGAGCTCGTTTGGCCTCTTGCGTGCCGTGCGGACCACGTAGACCACCAGCTTTCGGGGCTTGTCAGCTAGGAGAAATTGCAAGAAGGGACGCGGAATCGAATGATCCCGCGTCCCTTTGCAAGGTAGAACATGGCTATTGCACGATCTCCGCGGAACCTACAGGAGACTCAGAAGTCCCAGTCGTCGTCTTCCGTGGCCTCGGCCTTGCCGATGACGTACGACGAGCCAGACCCAGAGAAGAAGTCATGGTTCTCGTCGGCATTCGGGGAGAGCGCCGACAGGATCGCCGGATTCACGTTCGTGACCGACGACGGGAACATCGCCTCGTAGCCGAGGTTCATCAGCGCCTTGTTGGCGTTGTAGTGCAGGAACTTCTTGACGTCCTCGGTCAGACCGACGCCGTCGTAGAGGTCCTGCGTGTACTGCACCTCGTTGTCGTAGAGCTCGTAGAGCAGCGAGAACGTGTAGTCCTTGAGCTCATCGCGCTCGGCCTGCGTGACCTTCTCGAGGCCCTTCTGGAACTTGTACCCGATGTAGTACCCGTGCACCGCCTCGTCACGGATGATGAGGCGGATCAGGTCGGCCGTGTTCGTGAGCTTCGCCCGGCTCGACCAGTGCATCGGCAGATAGAAGCCCGAGTAGAACAGGAAGCTCTCCAGCAGGGTCGAGGCGACCTTGCGCTTGAGCGGGTTGTCGCCGCGGTAGAAGTCCATGACGATCTGAGCCTTCTTCTGAAGGTTCGGGTTCTCGACCGACCACCGGAACGCCTCATCGATCTCCTTCGTCGACGCGAGCGTCGAGAAGATCGAGGAGTAGCTCTTGGCGTGCACCGACTCCATGAACGCGATGTTCGTGTAGACGGCCTCCTCGTGCGGGGTGATCGCGTCAGGGATCAGCGAGACCGCGCCCACCGTGGCCTGCACGGTGTCGAGCAGCGTGAGGCCGGTGAACACGCGCATCGTGAGCAGCTGCTCATCAGCGGTCAGCGTGTTCCATGACTGGATGTCGTTGGACAGCGGGATCTTCTCGGGCAGCCAGAAGTTGTTCACGAGGCGGTTCCACACCTCGACGTCCTTATCGTCCTGGATGCGGTTCCAGTTGATCGCCTGCACGTGGTCGACCAGCTTGAGGGATTCGGGAGGGGTCATCGGTGCGCCGTTTCTGAGTACTGGGTCACTGAGCTTGTCGAAATGCGGGTCAGAGCATGCACGAGACGCACTCGGCCATGTCGGTTCCCTCGAGCGCCATCTGACGCAGACGGATGTAGTAGATCGTCTTGATGCCCTTGCGCCATGCGTAGATCTGCGCCTTGTTGATGTCACGCGTGGTGGCGGTGTCCTTGAAGAACAGCGTCAGCGACAGGCCCTGGTCGACGTGCTGCGTGGCAGCCGCGTAGGTGTCGATGACCTTCTCGTAGCCGATCTCGTACGCGTCCTGGTAGTACTCCAGGTTGTCGTTCGTCATGAACGCAGCCGGGTAGTAGACGCGACCGAGCTTGCCTTCCTTGCGGATCTCGATCTTCGACGCGATCGGGTGGATCGACGACGTCGAGTTGTTGATGTACGAGATCGAGCCGGTCGGCGGCACCGCCTGCAGGTTCTGGTTGTAGATGCCGTGCTTCTGGATGGAAGCCTTCAGCTCCGCCCAGTCGTCCTGCGTCGGGATGTGCTTGCCGGCGAAGAGCTCCTTGACCTTCTCGGTCTCCGGGACCCAGGCACGCTCGATGTACTTGTCGAAGAACGCACCGCTCGCGTAGGTCGAGTCCTCGAAGCCGTCGAAGGTCGTGCCGCGCTCGATCGCGAGGTTGTTCGACGCACGCAGCGCGTGGAACAGCACCGTGTAGAAGTAGATGTTCGTGAAGTCGATGCCCTCTTCGGAGCCGTAGTAGACGTGCTCGCGAGCGAGGTAGCCGTGCAGGTTCATCTGGCCGAGGCCGATCGCGTGCGACCGGTCGTTGCCGTCCTCGATCGAACGCACCGAGCCGATGTGGCTCTGGTCGCTCACCGCGGTGAGCGCCCGGATCGCCGTCTCGACCGTCTGACCGAGGTCATCGGCATCCATCGACAGCGCGATGTTCATCGAACCGAGGTTGCAGGAGATGTCCTTGCCGATGTTGTCGTACGACAGGTCGTCGTTGTACGTCGTCGGCGTGTTCACCTGCAGGATCTCGCTGCAGAGGTTGGACATGTTGATCCGACCCTTGATCGGGTTGGCCTTGTTGACCGTGTCCTCGAACATGACGTACGGGTAGCCGGACTCGAACTGGATCTCGGCGACGGTCTGGAAGAACTCGCGCGCGTTGATCTTCGTCTTCTTGATCCGAGGGTTGTCGACCATCTCGCGGTACTTCTCGGTGACCGAGATATCGCCGAAGGGAACGCCGTAGACCTTCTCGACGTCGTACGGCGAGAACAGGTACATGTCCTCGTCGTTCTTCGCGAGCTCGAACGTGATGTCGGGGACGACGACGCCGAGCGACAGCGTCTTGATGCGGATCTTCTCGTCGGCGTTCTCACGCTTGGTGTCGAGGAAGCGCATGATGTCGGGGTGGTGCGCGTTGAGGTACACCGCACCAGCACCCTGACGCGCACCCAGCTGGTTCGCGTAGCTGAAGCTGTCTTCGAGGAGCTTCATCACGGGGATGATGCCGGAGGACTGGTTCTCGATCTGCTTGATCGGCGCACCCGACTCGCGGATGTTCGACAGCAGCAGTGCAACGCCGCCGCCGCGCTTGGAGAGCTGCAGCGCGGAGTTGATGCCGCGGGCGATCGACTCCATGTTGTCTTCGATGCGCAGCAGGAAGCAGCTGACGAGCTCGCCGCGCTGTGCCTTGCCCGCGTTCAGGAAGGTCGGGGTCGCCGGCTGGAACCGGCCGGAGATGATCTCCTCGACCAGAGCGACAGCGAGCTTCTCGTCGCCGTCGGCGAGGCCGAGGGCGGTCATGACGACGCGGTCCTCGAAGCGCTCGAGGTAGCGCTTGCCGTCGAAGGTCTTCAGCGTGTAGCTCGTGTAGTACTTGAACGCGCCGAGGAACGTCTCGAAGCGGAACTTCTTGCCGTAGGCGAGATCGTTGAGCTTCTGGATGAACTCCATCGAGTACTTCTCGATGACGGCACCCTCGTAGTACTCCTTCTCCACGAGGTAGTCCAGGCGCTCCTTGAGCGAGTGGAAGAACACCGTGTTCTGGTTCACGTGCTGCAGGAAGTACTCCCGCGCTGCGCGCTTGTCGGCGTCGAACTGGATCTTGCCGTTCGCGTCGTACAGATTCAGCATCGCGTTCAGCGCGTGGTAATCGAGGCCCTCGTACCCGGGGTTGATCTTGAAGGCCACCTGCTCGGTCACCGCCTGCTCTTCAACTGCGCTACCCACCGTCGCTCCAATCCGTCGCTCACGCGATCTACATCGTCTTGTGTGCCGAAGATTTCGAGCCGATACAAGTGGGGCACCTCACACTTGCGGCTGATGATGTCACCGGCGAGACAGAAGGAGTCGCCGAAATTCGTGTTTCCCGCAGAGATGACTCCGCGGATGTGGCGCCGATTGCGCTCGTCGTTGAGGAACCGGATCACCTGCTTGGGAACCGCACCTCGTTCGACGCCCCGCCCCTCGCCCCCGCCGTAGGTGGGAGTGATCAGCACGAACGGCTCGTCGATGACGAGGTCTCCGTCTGTGCGCTGAAGCGGGATGCGCCGTGCCGGGAGGTCGAGCTTCTCGACGAATCGGGCAGTGTTGCCCGAGACGCTCGAGAAGTAGACCAGGAGCGGCGCTGCAGTCGCGACGGCGCTCATAGCTCTCTCCCTTGGGTTCCTGAGCCTGTCGAAGGCTCAGGCGAGACGGGTCGCGAGCTCGTTGATCTTGTCGGGACGGAAGCCCGACCAGTGGTCCTCGTCGGTGACGACGACCGGTGCCTGCATGTAGCCCAGCGCCTTGACCTGCTCCAGGGCCGTCGGGTCTTCCGACAGGTCGTGGATCTCGTACTCGATGCCCTTGGCGTCGAGCGCGCGGTAGGTCGCGTTGCACTGGACGCAGGACGGCTTCGTGTAGACCGTGATCGACATCTGATCCCCTCAAATCTCATGGTTTCCCGGCAGTCCGCCGCCGGGACTTCAATACTACATATAGGTACGGACATTGGGTGTGACCACAAGGGCTAGTAGTTACATCCGTGTAGTTTTCCACCGCTCTCCCCAGATACAACACAGGTTCTCCACCGTTTCTTCCACAGGCTGAGACCCCCTGGAAGGGGTCTCGAACCGCGAGAAATCGCGGCTGGGAGACGCCTGTGAGCGATCCATCCACAGGGGGCACGATAGGGGCGACCTCGGACATTCGGATTCCTGTGGAAACTGGCCCTCGGCGTGTCGGCGGCGTGTCGTGAACACCCCCGCTTCGGCGTCCGTCGCACCCTGCCGGTACCGTTGTGAGGTGGCGGGATATCAGGATCTTCTTCGCACGCCCGGAGTGGCGCGCATGATCGCGGCGCAGCTGACCGCGCGCTTCCCCAACGGGATGTCGTCCTTGGCGATCCTGCTGCACGTCGAGCAGCAGACCGGCTCGTACGGCTCCGCCGGTCTCGTGCTCGCCGCGACGAGTGTCGGCCAGGCCGTCGCCGGTCCCGTCACGAGCCGATGGATGGGCAACTGGGGCATGCGCCGCGTGCTCACCCTCACCCTCGCGGTGTGCGTGCTCGCCGTGCTCGGCCTCGCCCTGCTGCCGTTGAACCTGCCCGGTTACATGGCGCTGGGGATGGTGGCGGGACTCTCGACCCCGCCGATCCAGTCGGCGGTGCGCACCATCTACCCGAAGCTCGTGAACTCCAGCCAGCTCACTCCCCTGTTCTCGCTCGACGCCTCGCTGCAGGAGATCATCTGGGTCCTCGCCCCGGTCGTGATCACCCTCGTCTCCACTCAGGTGGGCACGAGCGAGGGGCTGGTCCTGGTCGCGATCATCCTCGTCGGCGGCGGGGCATGGTTCATCCTGTCTCCCGAGGTCGGGCGCGTGCGCATCCCGCGCAGCCGCAACGCCTTCGGGAAGGTCGTCCTCAAACCCCCGGTGATGCTGGCGACCGTGATCGGCTTCCTGCTGATCGGGGCCTGTTCGGCCGTCGAGGTCGGTGTGGTGTCGACGTTCGAGCACGGCAGCCTCACCGCCGGTGTCGTGCTGGCCGTGTTCGCGGTGGGCAGCCTGGCCGGCGGTCTCACGTTCGGACACATCCCGATCGGTCCGTGGGCGATGGCTCGCCGCCTGCTCATCGTCACGGTGGGCCTTGCGCTCACGATGGTCATGCTCAACGTGTTCTGGCTGGGCGGCACGCTGATCCTCGCGGGCATCGGCATCGCACCGGCCCTCGCGGTGCTGTTCGCGATCACCTCGGCCAGCGTGAAGTTCAGTGAGACCGCCGAGGCCTTCGGCTGGGCCGGCACCGGTCAGCTGATCGGCGCTGCAGCCGGATCCGCCGTCGCCGGGTTCCTCGTCGACGCCGGCGATTGGCGCGGCGCCTACCTCGCTGCGACACTGTTCGCGGCGGCCGGACTCGTCGTGTCGATCGTGTTCGTCCGCTCCTTCCCCGACTTGCGTCACCGCGACGCGAGCCCTCGTCCCGACACCGAACCCCTGGCGGTCACCCCCTCATGAACCCCCTCCCTCCCCTGACCTCAGCTCCTGAGATCGTCTGCGTCGGCGAGACCATGGCACTGATCACGCCGAGCGGCACCGGCCTCGCGGAGGCCACAGCGGCGACGGTCGGGCTCGCGGGGGCGGAATCCAACGTGGCCGCGGGCGTCGCAGCCACCGGGCACCGCGTGGTGTGGGCATCCCGCCTCGGAGCTGACCCCCTCGGTGACCGCATCGCGTCCGAGCTCGAGCGCCGACGCGTCGAGCTGTGGGTCGAACGCGACGCCGACGCCCCGACCGGTGTGATGTTCAAGGATCCCGGCGTCGAGTCGTCATCCGTCTACTACTACCGCCGCGGCTCGGCTGCCTCCCGCATGGAGACCGCCTTCCTCTCTTCCGAGCGGCTCGAGGGCGTGCGCATCGTCCACACCACCGGCATCACTCCTGCGCTCTCCCCGTCCTGCCGCGAGATGGTCGACCGGCTGTACGCCGACGCTCGTGCCGCCGGCGCGCTGGTCTCATTCGACGTCAACGATCGGCGCCCGCTGTGGAGCATGGCGGATGCTGCGGAGACGCTGGCCCGCCTCGCGGATGCTGCCGACATCGCCTTCGTCGGGCGCGACGAGGCCGAGCGGATCTGGGGAACCGCCACGCCTGCGGAGATCCGCGCCTTCCTGCCCCACTGCGCACTGCTCGTCGTGAAGGACGGCGACATCGGTGCCACCGCCTACGACGGCGACGCTGATCCCGTCTTCGTACCGGCACCGGTGGTCGACGTCGTCGAGCCGGTCGGGGCCGGGGATGCCTTCGCCTCCGGGTTCCTGGCCGCGACGCTGGACGGGGCCGACCTCGCTTCCTGCCTCTCGGCCGGCCACGCCGCCGCCGAGCGCGTGCTGACGATCGCGGCCGACCTGCCGCCTCTCGAACCCGTCGCCTGAACCGCCTCGATCGCCTGCGGGCCAGGGCGCGGTCGTAGGCTGAGAGCATGCCCGCACCCCTCTCGCTGCCCCGCCTCGCCTGGGGCGATCCGACGGCCTCACGACGCGCCCTCCTGGTGCACGGACTCGGGTCGTCCGGTGCGCTGATGTGGCGTCTCGGCGACGCGCTCGCGACCGCCGGATGGCACGCCGTCGCGATCGATCTTCGCGGGCACGGCGACGCCCCGCGCGCACTCGACTACTCGCTCGCCGCCTACGGTGCCGACCTCGCGTCGACCCGGCCGGACGGCGGCGGGAGCTGGGATGCCGTGATCGGGCACTCCCTCGGCGGTGGATCGAGCGTCGTCGCCGCGGCATCCGCCCCGGACTGGACTCGCAGACTCGTGCTCATCGATCCGGCGATCCACGTCTCCGGCCACGACGCGAACGTCGTGCGCAGGAGCCAGGTGCGCGCCTTCGCCGATGCCCGTCTCGAGGTCGTGCAGCAGGAGCATCCGCACTGGCACCCGCAGGACCAGGAGCTGAAGGTGGATGCCGTGCTCCGCGCCAGCGCCTGGGCCGTCGAGCAGACCAGCGTGCAGAACCAGCCGTGGGATGTGCGTGCTGAGGCGAAGACGCTGACCGTACCGACGCACGTGATCGCTGCGGACCCTGCGGTGTACAGCATCTTCACCGGCGAACTCGCCGACGACGTGCTCGCATCGAACCCAGGCATCACGATGTCGGTCGTCGAGGGAGCCGGCCACTCGGTGCACCGCGACAGGCCGGAGGAATCCATCCGGCAGCTCCTGGGGGTGCTGCCGTGAGCGGTGTGTTCGATCCTGCGGTGTTCCTGCCGGACGACCTGCTCGAGCGCATCCGTGAACGCGCCCCCATCCACGACCGGGAGAACACCTTCCCGCAGCAGGACCTCGACGAACTGCGTGCCGCCGGGTACCTGTCGATCCTCGTGCCGGCCGAACGCGGCGGCGCCGGACTCGGACTCGCCGAGGCAGCGATCCTGCAGCAGCGTCTCGCGACCGCTGCCCCGGCGACCGCCCTCGCGATCAACATGCACCTGGTGTGGACCGGTGTGGCAAAGGTGTTCTCCGATCGCGGAGTGCCCGGGCTGGAGTTCGTGCAGGACGGCGCCGTCGCCGGCGAGGTGTTCGCTTTCGGGATCAGCGAGGGCGGCAACGACCTCGTGCTGTTCGGCAGCGACACGGATGCCGCGCCGCTCCAGGACGGCGGGTACGCGTTCACCGGCACCAAGATCTTCACCTCGCTCGCCCCGGTGTGGACCCGCCTCGGGCTGCACGGCCTCGACACCACGAGCGACGATGCGCCGAAGCTCGTGTTCGCGTTCGTGGAGCGCACGGATGCCGTGACGACTTCGGACGACTGGGACACCCTCGGCATGCGCGGCACCCAGAGCCGGACGACGCGGCTCGCTGGCGCGCAGGCCGCGCCGGAGCACGTGGTCCGTCGCATCGATCCGGGTCCGAATCCGGACCCGATCGTGTTCGGCATCTTCAGCGTCTTCGAGATCCTGCTCGCCTCGGTGTACACCGGCATCGCTCGGCGAGCCCTCGACGTGGCAGTGCAGACGGCGGCCACGCGACGTTCCAAGAAGACGGGCGCGACGTACAGCCAGGATCCCGACATCCGCTGGCGGATCGCCGACATGGCACTCGCCTACGACGCACTGCCTCCGCAGATCGCCGCCCTCGCCCGCGACGTCGACGAGCGCGTCGATCACGGCGCCAGATGGTTCACGCAGCTGTCCGGCGTCAAGCACCGTGCGATCACGATGGCGAAGCATGTGGTCGACCAGGCCATGCTGGTCGCCGGCGGCGGCTCGTACTTCTCCTCCAACGAGCTCTCCCGCCTCTACCGCGACGTGCTCGCCGGGGCCTTTCACCCGTCCGACCCCGAATCGGCCCACGCCACCGCGGCAAGTGCCTGGCTGGGCCCGCTGGATTCCTGAACGCACATCCTGACGATTCCGTCGGCACAGACAACGCAAAGCGCGGAATCGGTTGCTGAACGTCCTCACGAATGCGAAGATCGCACCATGAGTGCGACGAAGAAGCATCCCTCGCTGGATGACGTCTCGAAGACGATCATCGAGCTCCTCCAGGAAGACGGACGCCGCTCCTACTCCGACATCGGTCGCGTCGTCGGGCTGAGCGAGGCGGCGGTGCGGCAGCGCGTGCAGCGGCTCACCGAGTCCGGGATCATGCAGATCGTCGCCGTCACCGACCCGATGCAGCTCGGCTTCCACCGTCAGGCGATGATCGGCATCCGCACCTCGGGCGACGCCCGTGTCGTCGCCGAGGCGATCGCCGACGTCGACGCGATCGACTACGTCGTGATCACTGTCGGCGCCTTCGACGTGCTCGCCGAGGTCGTGTGCGAGGACGACGAAGGCCTGCTCGCACTCATCAACGACGTCATCCGTCCGATCGACGGCGTGCTGTCGACCGAGACCTTCATCTACGCCAAGCTGCAGAAGCAGCTCTACAACTGGGGGACCAGATGAGCACCACACGCAACGAAGCCGAACTCCAGGCGATGGCCAAAGACCATCTCTGGATGCACTTCACCCGCCAGTCGACGATGGAGAAGTCGGGTGTGCCGATCATCGTCAAGGGTGATGGGCACCACATCTGGGATGCCAAGGGCAAGCAGTACTTCGACGGTCTCGCCGGCCTGTTCGTCGTGAACGCCGGACACGGCCGCCGCAGACTCGCCGAGACCGCAGCCCGCCAGGCGTCGGAGCTGGCGTTCTTCCCGCTCTGGTCGTACGCGCACCCCGCCGCGATCGAGCTCGCCGACCGCCTCGCCGACGAGGCCCCTGGCGACCTCAACCGGGTCTTCTTCTCCACCGGCGGCGGCGAAGCGGTCGAGACCGCGCTGAAGCTCGCGAAGCACTACTGGAAGCTCATGGGCAAGCCCACGAAGCACAAGGTGATCTCGCGCTCCGTCGCCTACCACGGCACCCCGCACGGTGCGCTCGCGATCACCGGCATCCCTGCCATGAAGTCGATGTTCGAACCGGTCGCGCCTGGCGGATTCCGGGTGCCGAACACCAACTTCTACCGCGCCGCCGAGATGGGAGCGCCCGCTGACGACGAAGAGGCGTTCGGACGCTGGGCCGCCGACCGCATCGAGGAGATGATCCTGTTCGAGGGAGCCGACACCGTCGCGGCCGTCTTCCTGGAGCCGGTGCAGAACTCCGGCGGGTGCTTCCCGCCCCCTCCCGGTTACTTCGCACGCGTCCGCGAGATCTGCGATCGCCACGATGTCCTGCTCGTGTCCGACGAGGTCATCTGCGCCTTCGGTCGTCTCGGTCACACGTTCGCCTGCACCGGACTCGGCTACGTGCCCGACATGATCACGTGCGCCAAGGGCATGACCAGCGGATACTCCCCCATCGGTGCGACCATCGTCAGCGACCGCATCTACGAGCCCTTCTCGCACGGCGACATGTCGTTCCCGCACGGATACACGTTCGGTGGCCACCCGGTCTCAGCAGCGGTCGCGCTCGAGAACCTCGCGATCTTCGACGAGGAGGGCCTGAACCAGCGCGTCCGTGAGAACTCCCCGCTGTTCCGAGCCGAACTCGAGAAGCTCCTCGACCTGCCGCTGGTCGGCGATGTGCGCGGCGACGGGTACTTCTTCGGCATCGAGCTCGTGAAGGACAAGGGCACCAAGGAGACGTTCGACGACGCGGAGTCCGAGCGGCTGCTGCGAGGCTTCCTCTCCCCCGCGCTGTTCGAAGCCGGTCTGTACTGCCGAGCGGATGACCGTGGCGACCCCGTGATCCAGCTGGCGCCGCCGCTGACGATCGGGCAGCCCGAGTTCCGCGAGATCGAGCAGATCCTGCGAGATGTGCTGACGCGCGCGCAGGCGGTGCTCTGAGCGCGCGAACGGTTCGCTGAGCCGGGCCCGTCTCCGACGGGCCTGGCTGCCGAACCCTCAGACCAGGAAGCCGCGCAGCAGCGCTTCCGATCCGGCGAGGTGATCGCGCATGGCGACCTCGGCGGCGTCGGGGCGGCCGGCCAGGATCGCCGAGACGATGCGCTCGTGCTGCTCGCCGGAGTGCTGGATGTTGCGCGGCATCAGCGGGAAGGTGTCGAGCCAGGCATTCACGTCTGCCCGGTTCTCGGCCACGAGGGCGACCAGCGACGGGATGCCGGCGGCCTCGGCGATCGCGAGGTGCAGCAGCGTGTCGAGGCGTCGGTACTCGTCCGGCCCGGCCGGCAGCGCCGCTTCATGCCGCGCCCACAGGTCGGCGCGAGCCGGAGCATCCAGCGATCGCCCCGCAGCCGCACGCGCTGCACCGGTCTCCAACACGCGCCTCAGCCCGAGGACGTCGTCGAGCTCCGCCGTCGTCGCGCCGGCGGCGCCGGTCGGCTGCGGCAGCGGATCCGCCACGAACGTGCCGCCGTAGCGGCCCCGCCTGGCCAGCAGGTATCCGGCATCGGCCAGCTCGCGGATCGCCTCTCGCACGGTGTCACGGCTCACGCCGAACGATGTCGCGAGTTCGCGTTCCGGCGGCAGCGACTCGCCCGGCGCCACGACCCCGAGGCGAATGGTCTGCACGAGTCTGGCGACCGTGTCCTCGAGCGCGTTGCCACGCCGGAGCGGGCGGTACACGGCGCGACGGACCTCGACCAGATCGCCGTCCGCCCCGTGCTCGCTCATCCGATCAGCCTGTCACAGTGAGGTGAGGCGCTCTCACAGCGGCGTGACGTAGGCGTTGGTGATGCCGCCGTCCACGACGAAAGCGCTCGCGGTGATGAACGAGGAGTCGTCCGAGGCGAGGAACGCGACAGCCGCCGCGAGCTCCGACGGCTCGGCGAAGCGCCCCATCGGCACGTGCACCAGTCGACGCTGCGCGCGCTCCGGGTCCTTAGCGAACAGCTCCTGCAGCAGCGGCGTGTTGACCGGCCCAGGGCAGAGGGCGTTCACGCGCACGCCCTGACGTGCGAACTGCACGCCGAGTTCCCGTGACATCGCCAGCACCCCACCCTTCGAGGCGGTGTAGCTGATCTGCGAGGTCGCCGAGCCGAGCAGCGCGACGAACGACGCCGTGTTGATGATGGATCCGCGACCGGCAGGCACCATGTGCCGGAGGGCTGCGCGGCTGCACAGGTACACGCTCTTGAGGTTCACATCCTGCACGCGGTCCCACGCCGGCAGCTCGGTGGTCTCGATCGAGTCGTCGTCGGCGGGCGAGATGCCTGCGTTGTTGAAGGCGATGTCGATGCGGTCGAACTCCGCCGCGACGCCGTCGAACAGCGCGTTCACCTTCTCCTCGTCCGCCACGTCGACCGGGCGGAACACGCCGCCCACCTCCGCTGCGGCCGCTTCGCCGGTGGTGGGGTCGACGTCGGCGATGACGACGAACGCACCCTCGGCGGCGAACCGCTGCGCAGTCGCGAAGCCGATGCCGCTGGCCCCGCCGGTGATGATCGCGACTCGCTCGTGGAGTCGCCGGGTCAGATCGATGCTCATGGATTCCTCCGGATGGGTCGGTGCAGGGTCAGTGGGAGTCGGTCGCGAAGAAGACGTTCTTCGTCTCGGTGAAGTGCTCGGCGGCGTCAGGACCGAGTTCGCGCCCGAGACCGGAGGCCTTCATGCCGCCGAAGGGAGTGGCATAGCGGACGGAGGCGTGCGAGTTCACCGACAGCACGCCGCTGCGCACGCCGCGTGCCACCCGCACTGCTCTGCCGAGGTTCTCGGTCCAGAGCGAGCCGGCGAGCCCGTAGATCGTGTCGTTCGCGAGCCGGATGGCGTCTGCCTCGTCGTCGAAGGGCATCACGGCGACGACCGGCCCGAAGACCTCCTGCTGCGCGATCCGATCGGCGGGGTCGGCCAGCACCACTGCCGGTGCGAACCAGAAGCCGTCGCCATCCGGCGCCGACCCGCGGAAAGCGATGTCCGTGCCGTCGAGGAACTCGGCGACCGTGTCTCGGTGACGGGCCGAGATGAGCGGGCCCATATCCGTGTCGGTACTGCCGGGATCGCCCACGCGCCATGAGGCCACAGCAGGCTCGAGCAGTTCGAGGAAGCGGTCGTAGACGGAGCGCTGCACGAGGAGCCGGCTGCGGGCGCAGCAGTCCTGCCCGGCATTGTCGAACACCGAGCCGGGAACGGCAGCCGCGGCACGTTCGAGGTCGGCATCCTCGAACACGATGTTGGCGCTCTTCCCGCCGAGTTCCAGCGTCACCGGCTTCAGTGCGCTGGCGCAGCCCGCCGCGACCTCGATGCCGACCTCGGTGGACCCGGTGAACACGACCTTGCGCACATCGGGGTGCTCGACGAGCCGTTGTCCGACGACCGAGCCGGATCCGGTGACCACCTCGAAGAGGCCGACGGGCAGTCCGGATTCGACCGCGAGCTCGCCGAGCCGGATCGCGGTGAGCGGGGTGAGTTCGGCCGGCTTGAGCACCACGGCGTTGCCCGCGGCGAGCGCCGGCGCGAACGCCCAGGCTGCGATCGTCATCGGGAAGTTCCATGGCACGATCACGCCGACGACGCCGTACGGGTCGTGGAACGTGACGTCGAGCCCGCCGGAGACCGGGATCTGACGGCCGGAGAGCCGCTCCGGGTCGGCCGAGTAGTAGTTCAGCACCTGCGCCACGTGCGCTGCCTCCCAGCGAGCGGATCCGATCGGATGCCCGGAGTTCTGCACCTCGAGCTGTGCGAGTTCCTCGACCGCGCCCTCCACTGCCCGAGCGAACGAGCGCAGCGCGTCTGCTCGCGCCACCGGGGCGAGTGCCGCCCAGCGGCGTTGCGCCGTGACAGCCCTCGCGATCGCGGCATCCGTCTCGGCGATCCCTGCACGCTCCACCTCGCGGACGGGCGCGCCGGTCGACGGGTTGATCACGGTGAACGCGCTCATCGCGTACCTGCTTTCTCCTGTGCGGCGAACGCACGAGCCTGTGTGACGAGATCCTCGAAGAGGCGTCGGTCCTCGGCATCCTCCTCGGGGTGCCATTGGATGCCGACCAGATGTCCGTGTGCCGTGTCGACCACGGCCTGCACGAGGCCGTCATCCGAGTGCGCCGCCGGCGTGAGTCCTTCGCCGAGGCGATCGATGCCCTGGTGGTGGTAGCTGCGGACGTGCACCCAGTCGTCATCGAGCACACTGCCCAGCGCAGTGCCGCCGTCGATGGCGACCTCGGTCTCGGCGAAGATCCCGCCGCCGATCCGGTAGCGCTCGGTGCCGAGCGACTCGGGCAGATGCTGCTGCAGCGTGCCTCCGCGTGCGACATTGACGAGCTGGAGTCCGCGGCAGATCGCGAGCACCGGCATCCGGCGTCGCTCTGCAGCGCGGAACAGTGCGAGCTCCCATGCGTCGCGATCGGCCCGCGGCGGGTCGGTGAGCGGATGCCGCTCCGCACCGTACAGCTCGGGCGCGACGTCGGCACCGCCGGAGAGGATGAGGCCGTCGAGACGGGCGATCGCGGCATCCGCTCCTGCCTCGTCCTGCGGAGGCAGCAACAGCGCGATCCCGCCGGCCGACGTGACGCCGGTCAGGTACTGCTCCGGCAGGAAGGCGGCCCTGACGTCCCAGACCCCCTGCTGCGCGCGTTCGAGATACGTGGTGACGCCGATCAGCGGCATCCGCTCAGAGCCGCTCGAAACCACGGACGCGCTCCCAGTCGGTGACGGCGGCATCGTAGGCCTCGAGCTCGATGCGCGCCTGGTTCAGGTAGTGGTCGACGACGTCGTCGCCGAACGCCTCACGCGCGATCCGCGATTCGCTGAACAGCTGCGCCGCCTCGCGGAGGGTGGTCGGGAGGTGGTCAACGCCGGCCTCGTACGCGTTGCCCTCGAAGCGCTCCGGCAGGGGCAGCTCGTTCTCGATCCCGTACAGACCACCGGCGATGATCGCCGAGATGCCGAGGTAAGGGTTCACGTCGCCGCCCGGCACCCGGTTCTCCACCCGGAGGCCCGAGCCGCTGCCGATCACTCGGAGGGCGCAGGTGCGGTTGTCGATGCCCCAGGCCACGCCGGTCGGCGCGAAACTGCCCTTCGCGAAGCGCTTGTAGGAGTTGATGTTCGGCGCGTAGAGCAGCGTGAACTCGCGGAGCGTCGCCAGGATGCCGGCGATCCAATGCTCCATCACGGGGCTGAAGCCGTGCTCGCCATCGCCGGCCATCACCGGGGTGCCGTCGTCCGCACGCAGCGAGAGGTGGATGTGGCAGCTGTTGCCCTCGCGCTCGTTGAACTTCGCCATGAACGTGAGCGACTGTCCGTGCTGGGCCGCGATCTCCTTCGCGCCGTTCTTGTAGATCGCGTGCTGATCGGCGGTCTCCCGCACCTCGGCGTAGCGGAACGCGATCTCCTGCTGGCCGAGGTTGCACTCGCCCTTCACGCCCTCGCAGTACATGCCTGCGCCGTCCATCCCCAGCCGGATGTCCCGCAGCAACGGTTCCATCCGCGTGGAGGCCATCAGGTTGTAGTCGACGTTGTAGTCGGTCGCCGGCGTCAGTCCTTCGTACTTGCGCGCCCACGCGTCGCGATAGGTGTTCTCGAACACGATGAACTCGAGCTCGGTACCGGAGAACGCCGTCCAGCCACGCTCGGCCAGGCGATCACGCTGACGGTCGAGGATCGCCCTGGGCGATGGCCCGACCGGCTCGCCGTTCTGCCAGACCAGATCGGCCATGATCAGCACGGTGCCGACGAGCCAGGGCATCCGGCGGAGCGTGACGACATCAGGACGCAGCACCATGTCGCCGTAGCCGCGGTTCCAGCCCGACATCGCGTAGCCGTCGACCGTGTTCATGTCGACATCGACCGACAACAGGTAGTCGCAGGCCTCGGCGCCGTGCTGCAGGATGTCCTCCTGGAACAGCCGGGCGGAGACCCGCTTTCCCACCAGCCGTCCCTGCGCATCCGCGAAGGCCACGATCACCGTGTCGATCTCACCGGCGGCGATGCCGGCATCCAGCTGCTCGATGCTCAGGTTTCCCGACATCTTCTCGCTCCCGTCGTCGTGGCGAAGCGATCGACCGACCGGCTTCGCCATCAGAGTAGATCACTGTGCGGTCTAAAGGTAGACGAAACCACCATTGACTGCCACAATCATCCGCAAGGTGCACCCGGCGCCTGTGTTCGTGTGAACGGAGAGCGGATGTCTGAACAGAACAGCGGTGCCCGGAAGGTCGCCGGCGCGACCTATACACGCGCCGGTAGTGACTACTTCGACAAGCGGACGCTCAAGCGGTCCGCCGGCGTGTGGGGTCTGTGGGGTCTCGCGGTCGCCGCCGTGATCTCCGGCGACTTCTCGGGCTGGAACTTCGGCATCGACTTCGCCGGCTTCGGCGGGATGCTGATCGCGTTCGTGATCCTGGTCGCCATGTACTACGGCATGATCTTCGCGATCGGCGAGATGGCCGCGATGATGCCGCACACCGGTGGCGCCTACTCCTTCGCGAGGTCGGCGATGGGACCCTGGGGCGGCCTGGTCACTGGCGCAGCCGAGACGATCGAGTACGTCGCCACCACGGCGGTCATCGTCTACTTCTCCGCGTCGTATGCGAACGGCATCACCAGCGAACTGCTCGGACTCGAGCTGCCTGGCTGGATCTGGTATCTGATCCTGTACATCGTCTTCATCGCGCTGAACTCCGCGGGTGCGGCAATCTCGTTCCGCTTCGCGATCGTCGTCTCGATCATCTCGATCGGCATCATCGTCGTCTTCTCGCTGATGGCGCTCTTCTCCGGCGCGTTCAGCTGGGACGCCCTCTGGAACATCGTGCCCGACGAGGGACAGACCGAGTTCCTGCCGCATGGCGTGCTCCCGATCCTGTTCGCACTCCCCTTCGCGATGTGGTTCTTCCTCGGCATCGAGGAGCTGCCGCTCGCGGCGGAGGAGTCGCACAACCCGACCCGCGATATCCCGAAGGCCGGCTTCTGGGCACGCGGCACGCTCATCGTGACCGGCCTCCTCGTGCTGTTCCTGAACACGGGCGTGATCGGCGCCGAAGCCACGGGCACTGCCGGCGAGCCGCTGCTCGACGGCTTCCGAGCGATCGTCGGCGACCAGCTCGCGGCAGTGCTCGCGCTGTTCGCCCTGATCGGTCTGCTCGCCTCGCTGCAGGGCATCATGTTCGCCTACGGCCGCAACATGTACTCGCTCTCCCGCGCAGGGTACTACCCGCGATTCCTCTCGCTCACCGGCAAGCGGCAGACCCCGTGGGTCGCGCTCGTCGTCGGCGCGGCGATCGGCTTCGTCGCCCTCATCGTGCTCGATGTGCTCGCCGCCGTCGACGCAGAGGGCGCCGGATCCGTCGCCGGTGCGATCGTGCTCAACATCGCGGTCTGGGGCGCCGTGCTCGCGTACGGTCTCCAGCTGATCTCGTTCATGATCCTGCGTCGGAAGTACCCGAACGTCGACCGGCCGTACCGCAGCCCCTGGGGCGTTCCCGGCGCCGTCGTCGCGCTGGTGATCGCTGCGCTGATCTTCGTCGGCTTCCTGCTGAACCCGACATTCGGACCGGCGATCATCGCGATCGCGATCGTCTACGTCGTCATCCTGCTCGGGTTCGCGCTGTTCTTCCGCCACCGCCTCGTGCTCTCCCCCGAGGAGGAGTACGCGCTCTCCGGCGGAACGCACGGCGACCCGCAGGCCGAGGGGTACGACGCCATGGAGGGCGAGGTGTTCGACGGCGGACGCTGAGTGCGGGGAGCGCGGGCTACTTCTTGTCGAAGTCGAACGCCTTGAGCAGTTCGTCGACAGCCTGCTCGCGCTCCTCGCCACCCTGCTCGAACATGTGGGTGACGTGCGTGCGCAGATGGTTCTCGAGCAGCAGCCGGTTCAGCGACTCGAGCGAGCGCTGGATCGCGCGGGACTGCGTGATGATGTCCATGCAGTACTCCTCGTTCTCGATCATCCGCGCGACACCGCGCATCTGACCCTCGAGGATGCTGGTGCGGTGCAGCGCGCGCTTCTTGATGTCTTCGATCACGGTACGAGGCTACTCCGCGTCGCGCCCACGCCGGCTCCCTGCACCACAGCTTGGGTCCCCGAGCGACAGCTTGGGTCCCTGAGCAACAGCTTGGGTCCCTGCGCGACAGCTTGGGTCCCTGAGCCACAGGTTGGGTCCCTGAGCCACAGGTTGGGTCCCTGAGCCACAGGTTGGGTCCCTGAGCCTGTCGAAGGGCCCGTCCGCAGCCTCCGTGCGAGGATGGCGTCATGCCGCGAACGCCGATGGCTCTGCTGTCTCCCGCCGATCAGGAACGACTGCGCGCGCTGCGCCGCATGAAGGCGGTCGCGCTCGGCGCGCTCCTGTTCATGGCCGTCGCGTTCGTCATCGCGTTCACGCTGCAGGAGCGGCTGCCCTGGCTCAGCTACGTGCGTGCTGCTGCCGAGGGCGGCATGGTCGGAGCGCTTGCCGATTGGTTCGCCGTCACCGCGCTGTTCCGCCGTCCGCTCGGACTCCCGATCCCGCACACCGCGATCATCCCGAGCCGCAAGGACGAGATCGGCCGCACACTCGGTGAGTTCGTCGAGACGAACTTCCTGGCAGCCGACGTCGTGCGCACCAAGCTCTCGAGCACAAAGATCGCGCTGCGCGGCGGCGAGTGGCTGCGCGAGGCGAAGCACGCCGAGCGGGTCGGTGCCGAAGGGGCGACGATCGCGACCGCCGTGCTCAATGCGCTCAGCGACGACGACGTGCGCGACCTCATCACCGACCTCGCCCGCGAACATCTGGTGTCACCCGAGTGGGGGCCTCCGGCCGGCGCGTGGCTGGAGAAGATCGTCGAGGCCGACGCCCACCACGGCGCCGTCGATCTCGCGGCCGAGTCGATCGCGCGGTGGCTCGAGGCGAACGCGGAGTCGTTCACCGGCCTGGTGTCCCGCCGCCTGCCGTCCTGGGTGCCGCGCCTCGCACATCGGTTCGTCGATGACACCGTCTACCACGAGGCCGTGAAGTTCGTCGCCGCAGTGCAGGCCGACCCGCAGCATCCGGCTCGTCTCGCAGTGGACGGCTACCTCGCCCGCCTCGCCGACAACCTGCAGAACGACCCGGACACCAGGGCCAAGCTCGAGAACGCCAAGTCCTCGCTGTTCGACAGCCCTCGCGTCGGCGCCCTCGCGGCCGAGGCCTGGAACACCGCCAAGAACGGCCTGCTCACGGCCCTCGCCGATCCGGAGAGCGGCCTGCGGCGGCGGGCCGTGCAGGCTCTGCAGGAGGTCGGCGAGCGTCTCACGACGGATGCCGCACTGCAGCACCGCGTCGACACCTGGGTATCGGACGCAGCGGTGTTCCTGGTCGATCGCTACCGTCACGACATCGCGTCGATCATCACCGACACGGTCGAGCGTTGGGACCCCGCCGAGACCACCGAGAAGATCGAGCTCATGGTCGGCCGCGACCTGCAGTACATCCGCCTGAACGGCACGTTCGTCGGAGCCCTCGCCGGGCTCGCGATCTTCACGATCGCCCACCTGCTGATCCCTGGAGTCTGACATGGCCCTCTCGCACGATCCCCTCTGGCCGCGCGCCGGTTCCTGGCCCGAGTTCGACGGCGCAGCCGATGCCGTGCTGCTGGGCGTCCCGACCTGGCGCACCTCCCTCTCGCCGACCGGCGCCCACGCGACCCCGGCCGCGATCCGCGAGGCGCTCCCCCGGTACGGTGCGACGCTGATGGGTCCCCCGATCGTCGACCTGAACGAGGCCCTGCGGATCTCGGATGCCGGCGACGTGTCGGAGCCGGATGGCGACGCCGGCGAGGCGACCGTGATCGAGCGGGTCCGCGAGCTGAGCAACGCGGCGGAGCTCGTGATCGCCCTCGGCGGCGACAACTCGCTCACCTACCCGGTGGCACTCGGCGCACGGGCGACCGGCCTGATCACGTTCGACGCGCACTTCGACCTGCGGGACGGCATCTCCAACGGCACCCCGGTGCGACGCCTGGTGGAGGACGGCCCCGCTGCCGCCGACCTCGAGACCGCTCGCATCGACCCGGCCAGGATCGTGCAGATCGGCATCGCGGACTTCGCCAACTCGGCCGCGTACGCACAGCGCGCGGCGGACTGGGGCATCCGCGTGATCACGCTCGACGAGCTCCGCCGTCGCGGCATCGACGATGTCGTCGCCGAGGCAGTCGAGATCGCCGGCGCCGGCGCTGATCCTCGCGTGCACGTCGACATCGATGTCGACGTCTGCGATCGCTCCGTCGCCCCCGGCTGCCCGGCGAGCGTGCCCGGCGGCCTCCAGGCCTGGGAGCTGCGTGCGCTCAGCCGCGCCGTCGCATCCGATGGGCGCGTCGTGAGCGCGGATCTCGCCGAGGTCGATGCGACGGCGGATGCCGATGACGCCCGCACCGTGCGGCTCGCCGCGCTGTGCGTGCTGGATCTGCTCGCTGGGCTGGCAGCACGTCACTAGCGGGTGCTGCGGATGGTCGACCCGGGCTCAGCCGGCTGCGCGACGCGTCAGCAGATCGCGGACGTGCGCTTCGATCTCGGCATCGTCCACGAAGCCCATCCGCGCGTAGGGCGAGGACGCTGCGGCCGGTGATGCCGCAGGAAGCTCCACGGGAGCCGTCGCTGCCGCCATC
This sequence comes from Microbacterium oxydans, assembly GCF_000956525.1. GTDB lineage: Bacteria > Actinomycetota > Actinomycetes > Actinomycetales > Microbacteriaceae > Microbacterium > Microbacterium oxydans_A. Next base: position 152,303 of record NZ_JYIW01000025.1, on the reverse strand, counting down.
TGCTCCGCGCGCTCGCGCAGGGCGGCGATGCGGAGCGCCTTGCGGCGTTCCTCCTGCGCGTCGATCTCGGCGCGAGCGGTCTGCGCGCGCGATCCGGCGACCGTCACGAGGGGCTCTGGCAGCGGACGAGGAGTCCACGTCGCCTTCCCCTGATCGTGCAGCTCGGGTGCGACGCGCTCCTGCGCCGGCGCGGCGACGGTGACAGGACGACGAGCAGACCGCGATGCGACCACGGCCATCCGCTGCAGGGCGACCCCGGCGATCACGACGAGTGCTCCACCGGTGACGACCCAGAATGCAGAACCTGCGGCGAGCAGCTGCCACACGCCGAGACCCGCGACCACGACGCCGAGCAACAGCAGTGACGTGGCCGTCACCCGCACCCGTCGGCGCGCGCGTGCCTGGCGGAGCACCGGATCGGCGCTGGCGGCCGCGAGCTCGTTGCGCAGCGCCGCCAGTTCTGCGGCCTCACGTTCGGCCTGCACGCGCTTCGCGAGCTTCTGCTGGGCGAGGGCGGTGCGGGCGTTGAGCTCGAAGCGCACTTCACCGGGAGTCTCGCTCGTCTCGGCGAGCACCCGCAGTGCCTGATTGAGGCGGACCGCGTTGCGTTCAGCGGCGTTGTACTGGAAGCGGCCGCGCCACGAAGGCAGCAGGTAGAGCATCCAGAGGAGCACGGCGACGAGCACGATCACTCCTCCACTCAGCACCGGCCCGTCCATATCGATAACGGTACGGGCACAGTGACTGCACGGCCGCGCAGTCGCGCGCGTGTCGCGGCGAGTTCGTCGCGGATCGGGCACGATCGGCTCGGATCGGCTGCTCTCAGAGGGTCAGACGGTCGGACGGCGGCACATCGGAGACCGCAGACGGCACCTGTCCGTTCAGCCACCGGGCGAGCACACCCTGCGGTACGTCTTCCTTCGTCAGCGCGAACGCGTAGTGGTCGCGCCAGTCCCCGTCGATGTGGATGTACCGCCGACGGAGTCCCTCGTAACGGAAGCCGAGCTTCTGGACCACCCGGATGCTTGCAGCGTTCTCCGGCCGGATGCAGATCTCCATCCGGTGCAGCCCGTACTCCGTGAAGCATGCGTCCGTCGCCAGCGCCACGGCTGTCGGAGTGATCCCCCGACCCGCGAAGCGCTCGCTGACCCAGTACCCGATCGTCGCCGAGCAGAGCGAACCGCGCGCGACGCCCCAGACGTTGAGCTGCCCGGCGATCTCGCCGTTGTACTCCATCACGAAGGGGTAGCCGCCGCCGTCACGGTACTGCTGCAGCAGTCGGCGGATGCTCAGGCGCATGTCGAAGGAGACGCTGCCGTACGGCACCGTCGCCTCCCACGGCTGCAGCCAGGAACGGTTCGACAGCAGCTCCTGCTGCAGCTGCCGTGCATCCTTGCTGCGCACGAGTCGCAACTCGACCGCGCCGTGCCTGATCCCCGCCGTGAGATCCATCGTGCGCTCCGACGCCCGCAGTCGCCTAGAGGCGGGCTGCGAACTCCTTCAGCCAGGGACGCAATTCTGGGCCGAGGTCGTCGCGGTCCGAGGCCAGCTGCACGATCGCCTTGATGTAGTCGACGCGGTCGCCCGTGTCGTAGCGACGCCCCCGGAAGACGACGCCGATCACGCCGGGGCCGCCTTCAGCGGATGCGAGCTCCTGCAGTGCATCGGTCAGCTGGATCTCGCCGCCCTTGCCTGGCTCGGTGCGCTCCAGGATCTCGAAGATCGAGGCCGGGAGCACATAGCGCCCGATGATCGCGAGGTTCGACGGCGCATCTTCCTGTGCCGGCTTCTCGACGAGCCCGGTCACCTTGACCGACTCGGAGCCCTCGAGCTGCTCGACGGCGGCCGCGCCGTACATGTGGATGTTCGCGGGGTCGACCTCCATGAGCGCGATCACGGCCGAGCCGGTGCGCTCGTGCTCCGCGATCATGTGCGTGAGCAGCGGGTCGCGCTCGTCGATCAGGTCGTCGCCGAGCAGCACGGCGAACGAGCTGTCTCCGACGTGGGTGCGCGCACGCAGCACTGCGTGACCGAGGCCCTTGGGCTCTCCCTGCCGGACGAAGTGGATGTCGGCGAGGTCGCTCGACTTCATGACGCGCTCGAGGCGGCCCATGTCGCCCTTCTCCGTCAGCTTCACCTCGAGCTCCGGCACGGAGTCGAAGTGGTTGGAGATCGCGTTCTTGTTGCGGCCGATGATGACGAGGATGTCTTCGATGCCGGCATCCGCCGCCTCTTCGACCACGTACTGGATGGCCGGCTTGTCGACCACCGGTAGCATCTCCTTCGGCATCGCCTTCGTCGCAGGCAGGAAGCGCGTTCCCAATCCAGCGGCAGGAATGACGGCCTTGATCTTCTGGTTACCCATCCCCCCAGCCTAGTGGTGAGCGCACGTAGACTCGGAGGTATGCCGAATGACGCCGAGCACGAGAAGCGTGCCCTCCGCGCCGATCTGCGCGAACGCCGCTCCCTGCTCTCCGAGGCGCAGCGCGAGTCAGCGGCACTGGCGATCGGCGAGCGACTCGATGCGCTGGTCGACTCCCTCGGCGCCCATTCCATCTCGTGCTTCCTGTCGACGATGAACGAACCGGGCACGCGCGACTTCGTGACCAGGGCCGTGCAGCGCGGCATTCGCGTGCTGCTGCCGATCACCCGCGCCGACGGGCTGCTCGACTGGGCCGTCGCGACCGACGACGACGAGATCGCCGAAGGGCTGTTCGGGCTTCCCGAGCCGACCGGCGAGGTGCTCGGGCCCATCGCCGTGAACGACGTCGACCTCATGATCGTTCCAGCCGCCGCCGTCGACCGGACCGGCATGCGGATGGGCTGGGGCCGCGGCTACTTCGACAAGACCATCGGTTCGATGGAGAAGTGCCCGCCGGTCTACGCGGTCATCTATGATTCCGAGATACTCGACTCCCTGCCACGGGAGGTGCACGATCAGCCGGTCAACGGCGTCGTGACCCCGTCGCAGACGCTGATCCTGTCGCACCCGCGACGCTGAACCCCGAGGACGCCATGCCCACCTATGCCTATGCCTGCACATCGTGCGGACACACGTTCGACGCCGTGCAGAGCTTCGCCGACGACGCGCTCACGGTCTGCCCCGAATGCGGCGGCGCGCTGCGCAAGCAGTACGGATCGATCGGCGTGACCTTCAACGGGTCCGGCTTCTATCGCACGGACTCGCGCGCCAAATCTGGCGGATCGACGGATGCTTCGGCATCATCGAACTCGGGATCGACGACGAGCGCCAAACCGGCTGCTGCGTCGAGCTCGACCTCTTCCTGAGGTCCAGACACACGGAGGTTCCCATGCTCAAAGGATTCAAGGACTTCATCCTCCGCGGAAACGTCATCGACCTCGCGGTCGCCGTCGTCATCGGAACCGCGTTCACCGCGATCGTGAATTCGGTGGTCGCCAGCATCATCACGCCGCTGGTGTCGCTGGTCTTCGAGGCGGATGCGACCGGGAAGTTCGGTCCGAAGGTCACGAACATCTACGGCAACGAGGTCACATTCCCGATCGGCGACCTGATCTCGGCGATCATCAGCTTCCTCGCGGTCGCCCTGGTCGTCTACTTCGTGTTCGTCCTGCCGATGAACACCTTCAAGGCGCACGTCGAAGCCCGCAAGGGAACCCCGGCCGAGGAGCCGCAGGAGGAGCCGGCAGCCGCCACCGAGGCGGAGCTGCTGGTCGAGATCCGCGACCTGCTCGCGCGCAACCAGCGCAGCTGAGCACCAGCTTGCAGCGAAGAGGCGCACGTCCCGGGTCGGGGCGTGCGCCTCTTCGCTGCATCCGCTTCTTTCGCTGCATCCGCCTGGTGCCTGCATCCACCTCGGGTCGCGAGGGACGTCAGTAGTGCGGCGGGATGTCCTGGATCAGGCGATCGTCGTTCGGGCCCTTCCGGCCGCGAGGGCGAGTCTTCTCGGTCGCCGATGCAACGCCGCCGGATTCGGGGTCAGGGTCGGTGCCGGGCACCGGTGTGAGCCTCGCCCGACGAGAACCGGGCACCCGCTCGACGTGCTGGCGCTTCGACTCGGGCTCCGAGGGATCAGACATCGCCGTTGTCGACGATGTCGATCGGCTGCGTGTCGTTGTCGGCGCGCGGCGCTGACTCGGCGATGCCGAGCACCGATGCGATCCTGGTCGCCACGGTGACCGGGTCGCTGTACAGGTCGAAGGCGTGCACCCGCACGTAGTGCCATCCGAGGCGACGCAGCACATGCGGACGCAGCCGCAGCGTCTCGCGGAGCGACTCTCCTCGCGACTCGGGATCAGACTCGATCACGACGGCCTTGCCCTTGTGCTGGGCGACGAGCGGCAGGCGTCCGCGGTAATCGACATCGACGGACGCCCCGAGACGGCGCAGCTCGCGCGCGAGCGCCAGGGTGAGCGGATCAGCGAGGTCTTCGAGACGAGCATCGCGGCTGCGCGTGGCGAGACCGCCGAGGATCGACATCAGGGTGGCTGCACCGTGCTCGAGTCGCCCGTCGTCGAAGGAGGACGGGCGGATCGACGACACGATGACCATGGAGCGTCGAGCTCGCGTCATGCCGACCGTGAGCAGCCGCTCCCCATCGGGCGTCGACAGGTCACCGAAGTCGCTGAGCACGCGGCCGTGCTTGGTGAGGCCGAAGCCGAGCGAGAAGATGACCCGGTCGCGGCTCTCAGCGACCGACTCCTCGAGCGTGAGGACCGCGAAGGGTTCAGCCGTGTCGCGGCCGACGAAGTCGGCGACGTCCGATCGGCCGGCGAACGCCGTGGTGACGGCAGCGCGTACACGCTCGGCGTGGCGGGTGCTGGCGGTGACGACCATGAGCGACTCGGAGGGGCGGTGCACCGCGTGCTCGACGACGAGGGTCACGACGCGAGCGACCTCGGCATCCGGGCTCTCGACCGCGCCGGAGATCGGATCGGGCGCGCCGGTGCCGCCCTCGACGTAGTCGACCGTCAGACTGCCGCGACCGAGGTACGAGCCGGCCCACGGGAGGGACACGATCTCCCCGCCGTAGAACGCGTCGTTGATGAGCTCGGCGAGGTCTTCGCCGCCGGCACGATAGCTGCGGGTCAGCGTCATCACCGGGAGCAGCTCGGAGAGACGCTCGAACACCGAGGTGTCATCGAACGGGACCTCGGCCTCCCACTGGTCGCTGGGATCGACGGCGATGTGGAACGGCGTCGGACGCTGCGTCACGGGATCGCCGAAGGCGACGACCTGCCGAGCACGGCGGATCGCCGGCGCCGTCTCCGCGAGGTTCACGGCTGCGGCGTCGACCAGGATGACGGTGTCGAACTCGACGGATTCGGGGATCTCGGGCACGAGGTACGGCGAAGAGATCCAGACCGGAGCGAGCACGCTGACGAGAGTCGGCGCAGCGCTGACGATCTCAGCGGTCGTCGAGGTCGGCTGCGTCAGCGCTCGACGCAGATGCTGCGACTGCTGCGGCTCGTCGACGATCGCGATCTTCCACTGATTCGCCAGCTGCCAGGCGAGCAGCGGACCGGCCATCGCGGCGTGCGCCTCGTCGACCAGTCGGAAATCGCGCTCGAGTCGATCCACCACTGCGGTGTTCGCACCGAGCAGCGCCCGATTGTCCTGCAGTGCGCGTTCGAGCAGGGACTGCCACCACGCGAACTCGAGCTCCTCGCCGACTCGACTCTCGGACACATGACGGACCGAGAGCTCGGCGAGCAGCGGCTCGAGCCCGAGCAGCGCCAGCCGATCGCGCAGCTGCGCGCGCTCGACCAGGTTCTCGAAGACATCCGACTTCGCAGCCAGACCGGCGAGTGTGCGCACGAGTCGCGCAACGGGGAGGGACGCGAGCGGCTCACGTCGACCGAGTGCGGCGTCGAGCTCTGCCAGCTCGGCTTCAGCACGTTGCCAGGCGACGGCGACGTCGGCGAGTCCGAGCGGTACCTCCGGCGCGACTCCGGCCTCGACGCAGCGCTGCCACTGCGTGCGCTGCGCCTGGATGCGCAACAGCGCCTCGTGCATCTCGGTCACGTGCACCCCTGGACGCACGTACTCCTTGGCCAGGCGGCGGAGCCGGCGGCGGTTCGCCCCGGAGAGACCCGGCGCATCGCGACGAGAGCCGTGCGCCTGGATCAGCTCGCCGAGCGGACGCTCGAACACCGTCGGGCTGAACCGATCGAGTGTGTCGCGGATGCCCTGGAGCAGACGGAGGTACTCCCCCAGCTCGTCGATCGTCGAGAAGGGGCGCATGCGGGTCTGGGCGATCAGCTCGTAGCCGCGTTCGAGCAGTGCCGGCACGCTGTCGGAGTGCAGTCGACCGGCGAGTTCGTTCGCGGCTCGCGCCGCCTCGGTGCTCGAGAACGTCACGCCGTACCAGGGCGAGTCATCCGGCCCGAAACGGAATTCGCCGAGCCGTGCGGCATGCGCGAGCGAGGCCGCCGCCGCCGATCGGTCGCCCGCGAGGCGGCGGAGGGCATCGGTGCCGAGGCGTGCGGTGGTCGACGGCGGAACCGGCAGCGACGCGAGACGGGTCAGGTGCCGCGTGGCGTCGAGCACCGAGGCATCGGTTCCAGCGACGGGCACCGTGAGTGCCTGGCGGTAATCGCGGAGCACGGTCCGCAGACGAACGAGCGCGTCGTCGACGTCGCTCACCTTCGGCGCGGTGGCCTTCTCGTTGCGGCCAATCGCCCGCACGAGGTCGCGCCGCACGCTGGCCGGCGAGATCGCGAGGCTGTCCAGCCCGATCCCCGCGAGCCGGTGACGGACGCCGTCGAGCGTGGAACGGCGGGCCGACACCACGAGCACGCGCTTGCCAGCCCGGACGAGCTCGCCGACCGCGTTGATCACGGTCTGGGTGCCACCGGTGCCCGGGAGCGTGGCCACCGTGAGGGAATGGCCCGCAGCGATCCGCGCGAGCACGGCCTCCTGCTCGGCATCCGCATCGAGGAGCAGGTTGTCGGATGCCGGGGCGCGGTCGTCCGGCCCCGTGTGGTGCGGAGCCGCGCGAGGCGCTGAGACCTGCTCACGGTCGCCCACATGGCCGGCCAGCGCGTTCAGCACCTGGTGGTCGAGGCTTCTGCCGTCGCGCACCATGGCCCCGCCGACATCGGCGAAGGTCGAGACCACGAGCCGAGGCTCGACGGAGAACGTGTCGATCGAGCGTGCGGTGGCTCGGAGGCTGTCGATCACCGGCTGGGGCTTGAAGATGCCGCCGTCGTAGGCCAGGGCGGCGAGCGCCGCCGCATCGATCGTGATGCCGAAGTGCTCGCGCGCGATGCGGACGAGCTCGGGGTTGACGTCGAAGACGCCCTGCAGCTTCAACTCGAAGTCGGAGTGGTGCCGACGGATGGCGAGCGGACGCAGCAGCACAGGGGCGGCGAAGCCGACCCCGCCGATGCGCCAGCGCGCGACGCCGACGGTGAGGTGCACGGCCTCGATGCCGCGCACGGTGCGGAGCTCGGTGTGCTTGGCGGTGATTCGCTCTGCTGCCATCCGCGCGGTGCGGAGGCCGACCTCGTCCCGGAAGAGATTCGACAGGAGCGTCGACTTGCCGGTGATGAACTGCGGGAGGCTGCCGGGGTGCGCCTTGGAGATGTCGATGCCGGATTCCGGGCTGTCACGGAAGTTCACGAGCGGCGAAGCGCCGCCGAGATCGGCCGCTTCGGCGCGCAACCTCGTGCGTTCGGCTTCCGCGGCGTGCGACACATCGACGCCCGTCCCGGTCTCGTGCAGGTCGCCGAGCGTCATCGCGGCATCCGCCACCGCGTCATCCGCAGACCTGTCTTCCCGTCGCCACACACTTCACACACTAGGCGCGCAACAGCTCGTCCCCCGGCATCCCTGGCGAGTTTCACCGTATTTCTGCCCCGGAACAGCCCCGAGTACCCGCTCTGCACGACCGATGACGTCAGGGACGTTCTCCCCCACGGGTGGCGCGGGCGGGCTGTTCGTCGCCGTGTGGTCCGCTCTGGCGGACAAGATGGTGCCATGACCTTCCGCTACGACTTCGCTCCGACACCGTTCGGAGACGCACTGGCGGTGTTCTCCGATGAGGGCATCGTGCGCTTCGACCTGTCCGAATCCGAAGACCCATCCGTGCCCTGGCTCCTCGAGAGCACAGCCAGACAGCTCGGCGCTGTGCCCGAACCGGACCCTGGCGCCGCCGACGAGCTGACGGCGCTCCTCGAGGCCTACTTCGACGGTGACCCGGTGCGTTTCGACGAGCACCTGCGGTTCGATTGGCGCCTGGTGACCGGCTTTCCGCTGAAGGCGCTGCAGACGATCCTCACGATCAGCTGGGGCGAGACCATGAGCTACGGCGAGGTGGCTCTGGTCTCCGGCAACCCCGGCGCCGCCCGCGCCGTAGGCACAGCGTGCCGGCTCACGCCGTTCTCGATCATCGTCCCTGTGCATCGCGTCGTGAGGGCCGACGGCTCACCAGGGCACTACGGCGCCTATCCCGAGCGCAAGCGGTTCCTCCTCGACCTCGAGTCCCGCTGACGCCACCAGAGACGACGTGGACCCGGCGAGTAGGCCGCCGGGTCCACGTGCTTCACGATGATCGGATGCCGAGCGGTCAGTGCTCCGTCGCCTTCTCGGCGCCGAAGCCGGTGAGCGAACGGACCTCCATCTCGGCTGCGAGCAGCGGCGACTCCTTCCGGGTGCTGGTGATCGTGCCGAGCCAGCCGAGGATGAACCCGAGCGGGATCGACACGATCCCCGGATTGTTCATCGGCCAGACGGCGATGTCGATCCCCGGGATCATCGAGGTCGGCGTGCCCGAGAAGACCGGCGACAGGATGATCAGGATGATCGCGGAGCCGAGACCGCCGTACATGCTCCACACGGCGCCACGGGTGGTGAACCGGCGCCAGAACAGCGAGTACAGGATCGTCGGCAGATTCGCGGATGCCGCGACGGCGAAGGCCAGCGCGACCAGGAACGCGATGTTCTGCCCCTGCGCGCCGATGCCGCCGATGATCGCCAGGATGCCGATCACGATCACCGTGCGACGAGCGACTCGCACCTCGCCGTTCGGATCCGGCTCGACCGGCGTTCCAGAGGCATCCTTCCTCCCCTTCTGGATCACGTTCGCGTAGATGTCGTGTGCGAACGATGCGGCCGCCGTGATCGTCAGACCGGCGACGACCGCGAGGATCGTGGCGAAGGCCACCGCCGAGATGAACCCGAGGAGCACTGGTCCGCCGAGTTCGAGCGCGAGCAGCGGCGCCGCCGAGTTGACACCGCCGGGAGCCGCAGCGATCACGTCAGCACCCACGAGCGCGCCGGCCCCATAGCCGAGCACGAGCGTCAGCAGGTAGAAGCCGCCGATCAGCCAGATCGCCCAGACGACGGAACGCCGGGCCTCTTTCGCGGTCGGCACGGTGTAGAAGCGCATGAGCACGTGCGGAAGACCCGCCGTCCCGAGCACGAGCGCCATGCCGAGCGACAGGAAGTCCCACGGGTTGGCGCCGTACTGCAGTCCGGGGGCGAGGATCGCCTCGCCCTTGTCGGAGTTCGCCACTGCGGCCTCGAGCAATGTGTTCAGGTTGAACCCGTTGATCGCGAGCACCCAGATCGTCATCGCGAGCGCACCGCCGATGAGCAGGAAGGCCTTCACGATCTGCACCCAGGTCGTGCCCTTCATGCCGCCGATCAGCACGTACACGATCATCAGGACGCCGACGACGGCGATCACGATCGACTGCCCGACGCGTCCGTCGATGCCCAGCAGCAGCGAGACGAGTCCGCCGGCACCCGCCATCTGCGCAAGCAGATAGAAGAAGCACACCGCGAGCGTGGTGATCGCCGCAGCCATCCGCACCGGGCGCTGCTTCAGCCGGAACGACAGCACGTCGGCCATCGTGAACTTGCCGGTGTTGCGCATCAGCTCGGCGACGAGCAGCAACGCGACGAGCCAGGCGACCAGGAACCCGATCGAGTAGAGGAAGCCGTCATAGCCGTTGATGGCGATCGCACCGCAGATGCCGAGGAACGATGCGGCGGAGAGATAGTCCCCCGCGATCGCGAAGCCGTTCTGCGGGCCGGTGAACGAGCGCCCGGCCGCGTAGTAGTCCGCGGCGGTCTTGTTGTTGCGGCTGGCGCGGATCACGATGAAGAGCGTCACCGCGACGAAGGCCAGGAAGATGGAGATGTTCAGGACCGGATTGATCTCGAGCTCGACCGCGTCGGTCGCGGTGCGGATGCCGTTCATGCCTGGCCCTGCGCCTTCTCGAGCTCTTCACGGATCTCCGTGGCGAGCGGATCGATCCTCCGATTCGCGAACGACACGTACGCCATCGTGATCGCGAACGTCGTGACGAACTGGCCGAGGCCGAGGAGCAGGCCGACGGTGATGTCTCCCCAGACGCGCTGGCCCATGAAGTCCGTCGCGAAGGCGGCGAGGATCACATAGGCGAAATACCAGATCAGGAAGAACGCGGCGAGCGGGAAGATGAAGGATCGCTGCGTGCGTTTCAACGTTCGGAATCTCGCGGATTGCTCGACCGCGATGTAGTCGATGTCATCGGTCGAACCGGTCGGTGTCTGGTCACTCATGGGGCCTCCTTGCCTCATGTCCGGTGCCCGCACGACGTTGCCGGGCGAATGGTAGGGTCGACCCTACGAAACGGGGCACAGGGCCGTCACCCCCGAAAGTAGGTAGTCGTGAGCTCACCGGTCGTCATCGATTCCGAGGCTGAACTCGTCGCCAACGCCGTGCGCGAACTCGCCAGGCGCACACGCTTCCCGGTCGCGTTCGGCGGCCTGATCGACGACGGCGTCGTCAGCGTCACCAGCATCGTCGGCAACCGCACCCGTGCGCTCGACGGTCTGCGGGTTCGCCCCGAGCGCGGACTCGGCGGCCGGGCGATGCTGGAGCTGCGCCCACGGATGACCAGCGACTACGGCTCCTCGCAGCAGATCACGCACGACTACGACGTGTTCGTGCTCGGAGAAGGGCTGCGCACGCTGCTCGCGCTGCCGATCGTGGTCGACGGGCGCCCGCGAGGCGTCCTGTACGCCGGCGCCTGGGATCGGGAGCAGATCGGCGGGATCACCACCGCCCCGGCGATGCAGGTCGCGCAGTCGATCGCCGACGAGCTGCGCATCCGCGACGAGGTCGACCGCCGCCTTCGCTCGCAGCCTGCGGCCGACGACATGACGCCACCACAGCGGGAGGAGCTCAGGGAGAGCTTCGCCGAGCTCCGCAGCATCGGGGCGTCGATCGCCGATGACGAGCTGCGACAGCGCATCGCGCTGGTCGAACGCCGCCTCGCGGAACTCGCCGGAGAGACGGTACCTGCCACCACAGGAGCGGTGTCCACCGTGCGGCTCTCCCCTCGTGAGATCGATGTGCTGTCGTGCGCGGCACTGGGGGCCACGAACGCCGAGATCGCAGCCAGGCTGGGGCTTCGAGCGGGCACGGTGAAGGCGTACCTCGGATCCGCGATGTCGAAGCTCGACGCCTCGACGCGCCACTCTGCCGTCGCGAAGGCGCGTCGCGCCGGCCTGCTCCCCTGAGCGCGGGACCCCGAACGCTCCGGCTGCGCGACGCTGCACAGCGGCTGCTCAGCGGCGTCGGATATTCTGATCCCTGATCGGCGTACACCGATCCCGGACGAGGCAGGCCAGTACCCGGTGAGCGAAAAGACTGGTCCGAAAGGACCATCGTCATGTCGTGGATCATTCTGATCGCATCCGGAATCCTCGAGGCCGTCTGGGCGACCGCACTCGGCAAATCCGAGGGACTCACCCGCCTCTGGCCCAGCGTCATCTTCTTCGGAGGCCTGGTCGTATCGATGTTCGGGCTCGCATTCGCGATGCGGGAGATCTCGACGGGCACCGCCTATGCGGTCTGGGTCGGGATCGGCGCATCCCTCACAGTCCTCTGGGCGATGATCACCGGCGATACCGAGATCTCCTGGCTGCGAATTCTGCTGCTCATGGGACTCGTCGGTTGCATTGTCGGTTTGAAATTGATCGACACCGGAGCGCATTGATTCTTGTCGGTATTGGTGACCGCAGGTAAGGTCAATTCCATGGCAAGAAGAATTGTGCATCAGCTGGTCGACGATATCGACGGCACTGTCCTTGAGGTCGGCGAGGGTGAGACCGTGCATTTCTCGGTCAACGGCACCTCATACGAGATCGACGTGAGCAGCGCTCACGCCGAGGAATTGCGTCAGGCTCTCGAGCCCTACATCTCCGCAGGGCGTCGCGCCGGTTCCTCGGGCGCTTCCCGCGCAGCCTCGACACGAAAGCGTCCTGGCCGCAATCCGGAGGTTGCGGCTATTCGTTCGTGGGCGAACGCGAACGGGCATTCGCTGTCCGAGCGCGGTCGTATCCCGGCAGCGGTCGTGGAGGCGTACAACGCAGCCAATTGATCCATCGATTCGAAAAGGCGTCCCTCAGGGGGCGCCTTTTCTATTCGTGCGTATCGTCCGTGTCCGGAGCGGCGGTGGCCCAGGATTCTCCACGCAGCGAGATTTCGTTCGTCATATCGGTGAGGAATCGGATGACGACATCACGCTCGTCACGGGTCAGCCGCGCCGCCGCGTAGAACCGCTTGGACTGCTGTCGCCCGACGGTCTCCATGGCCGCGAGCCGGGTCTCCTTCGAGATCGTGATCGCGAGAGCGCGTCGATCGGTCGGATGCGGCGAGCGGTGGATGTGCGAGCTCTTCTCCAGTCGATCCAGCAGTTTGGTGGTGGCGGCCGTGGAGATGCCGAGGTGTTGCGCGATGCCGCTCGGCGTCGCGATCGCATCCCGGTTCGCGCAGACGATCAGGTAGTGCAGCGCTCGCATGTCGGTGTCGTTCAACTGCATGTACCGACGAGATGCGAGCGAGAGGCGCTGTTCGGCCTCTCGAAGCTCTCCGATCGCGCCCATGAGCGCAGCGATCTGCTGGAGGTCGTCCGGCGAGACGCCGGAGCGATCGATCAGTGTGCTCCGGGGGTCGCTGGCCTGCACGTCATAGATGGCCGCGTGGCTCAGCCCATCAGGTCCCGGCGCAGTCCAGTCCGTCGTCGCAGCTCCCCGCTCACCCGGCGCCGGGGTGGTGCGGGACTCGTTCTCCATGCGATCATGTTACACACGACGGGTTTCATGCTAAGTTGATAACTTACTTGGTTAGCGAGTTTGCGGGAGAGGATGCAATGGATCACGTGACCCTCCTTGCGGAAGACGGATCAGCGGTCGGCACGTTCCCCAAGGATCAGGTGCACACCTTCGAGACACCCCTGCACCTCGCCTTCTCCTGCCACATTCGGGACCGCGCGGGTCGCATCCTGGTGACTCGCCGCGCACTCGCGAAGCAGACCTGGCCCGGCGTCTGGACCAACAGCTTCTGCGGCCACCCTCGTCCAGGTGAGGACATGATCGACGCCGTCCGTCGTCGCGCCGCCCACGAACTCGGGATCGAACTCGATGAGGTCACTCTCGCGCTGCCCGAGTACCGGTACCGTGCCGTCGACGCCAGCGGCATCGTCGAGAACGAGATCTGTCCGGTGCACGTCGCCGTGGTCGACGCCGACCCCGTCGCCAATCCCGATGAGGTCGCGGAGTGGGCATGGGCCGAGCCCGACGAGCTCGTGGATGCCGTCACCGCCGCTCCTTTCGCATTCAGCCCGTGGCTCCGCGAACAGCTCCCCCTGCTCCGTGCGATCGGCGAGGTCTGACGCATGAGCTCCACTGCGACGCACGAAGACCTCGGCACCCGGATCGAAGAGGTCCTGCGGCACCGGTTCTCCGAGCGCAGCGCCGCAGCCGAGTCCTACGGCACCGAGTTCGCCGCCCTGTGGCGCGCAGCATCCGATCATGCGCTGGGCGGAAAGCTGATCCGCCCTCGCCTGCTCCTCGACTTCCGTCGCGCGCTCTCGCCCGCAGGGCTCAGCGCCGAGCATGCTGCGATCGCGATCGACATCGCAGCAGACGTCGAGCTGCTGCACTACGCGTTCCTGCTCCACGACGATGTGATCGACGGCGATCTGATGCGTCGTCGGCGACCGAACCTGATCGGCTCGCTCGCTGAACGCCGCAGCGGCGAGCACGACGAGCCGTCGCTGCACTGGGCCCGCTCGAGTGCGATCCTGATGGGCGACCTGCTGCTGACATCCGCGATCCTGGGCTTCGCCAGAGCAGAGGTGTCGAGCGACACGAGAGCGCGACTGCTCGCACTGATGGAGCAGACCGTCTTCGAGACCGTCGCCGGCGAGCACACCGACATCGGGCTCAGCGACGGCATCATCCCGCCCGATCTGCGCACCATCCTGTCGATGAGCGCCTACAAGACCGCCACCTACTCCTTCGTGCTGCCGCTACGCGCGGCCGCAGTGCTCGCCGGCTCCTCGCCGGCCGCCGAGGAGCACCTCACCGCCATCGGCCGCCATCTCGGTCTCGCGTATCAGCTGCAGGACGACATCCTGTCGGTCTTCGGCGATCACCGCGCGCACGGCAAGGACGCCTTCTCCGACCTCCGCGAAGGCAAGGAGACCGCGATCATCGCGTACGCACGCATGACCGGGCACTGGCCGAGCATCGAACTGCACTTCGGATCGACGAGCCTGAGCACGGAGAACGCCACCGGCATCCGTGACCGCCTGCGCGAGTGCGGCGCAGAGGGGTTCGCCCGCAGCCTGGTCGAGGAACAGCTCGGAGCCGTTTCGGCGGTCCTCGCCGAGGCGGAGTCCACCGGAAGCATCTCGCCGGCGGCCGGCCGCACGATCCTGGGACTGGCCGCGAGCATCGAGAGTCGCCGCGCATGAGCGGGAGTCCAGCGAGACCGCAGAACGACGGCGCCCTCGACCGCTTCACGCGCACGGCTGAGATCGCCACCACCGACGTCATCCGCACGTACTCGACGTCATTCGGCCTCGCCAGCAGGCTGCTCGGTCGTCGGCACCGCCAGCACGTCCGCAACATCTACGCGATGGTCCGCATCGCCGACGAGATCGTCGACGGGGTGGCCGCGGAGGCCGGCCTGGACGGCTCGGCGCAGGCGGCCGCGCTCGACGCCTACATCGCCGAGACGCATCGGTCTCTGCGCAGCGGCTACAGCAGCGATCTGATCCTGCACGCGTTCGCGCGCACTGCGCGGGAGTGCGGGATCGATGAAGAGCTGACACAGCCGTTCTTCGACTCGATGCGCGCCGACATCGCAGGCGATGCAGCGTTCACGGCGCACGACGCCGACTCGCACGAACGCTACGTGTACGGCTCGGCGCAGGTCGTCGGACTCATGTGCCTGCGGGTGTTCCTGCGCGATGAGACGAGGACGGATGCCGAGCTCGCGACGCTCGACCACGGCGCACGGCAACTCGGCTCGGCGTTCCAGAACGTGAACTTCCTGCGCGACCTCGCCGACGACACCGAGCGGCTGCAGCGCGGCTACCTCGGCGGTTCGGAGCGCCTGACCGATGCCGACCGCGACGCCTGGGTGCAGACCGTGTTCGGCCAACTCGCGGATGCTCGGGCCTCGATCCCCCTGCTGCCCAAGGACGCCCGCGCGGCTGTGCGCAGCGCGCTCTTCCTGTTCGCAGCCCTCACGGACCGGGTCGCGAAGACGCCGGCCGCCGAACTCTACCGGCGCCGCGTGCGGGTCCCCGACCCGATCAAAGCCGCGCTCGCCGCGCGCGCTGTCGCCATCACGATGCTGGAGCGCGACCGATGAGCCGGATCGTCGTGATCGGCGCGGGTGTCGCAGGACTCGCCACCGCCGGCCTCCTCGCTCGCGAGGGACACGAGGTCACGATCCTCGAGCGGAACTCCCGCGTCGGCGGACGGGCCGGAACCATCGAGCGCGACGGCTTCCGCTTCGACTCCGGACCGTCGTGGTACCTGATGCCGGAGGTGTTCGACCACTTCTTCGCGATGATGGGCACCACCACCGAGGAGCAGCTCGAGCTCACGCTCCTCGATCCCGGCTATCGGGTGTTCCGCGCGCCGGAGACCTCCGACGAGGCGGTCTCAGCGGTGACCGTGCCGGCAGGCCGCGCGGCCGTCGCCGAGTTCTTCGAATCGCTCGAACCGGGGTCGGGCCCGGCGCTCGACGCATACCTGGATTCCGCGCACGAGGCCAGCACGATGGCCGAGAAGCACTTCCTCTACAACCCGTTCACACGCGTGCGCACCCTCGCCGCCCCCGAGGTGCTCCGCGCGCTCCCCCGACTCTTCTCCCTGTTGGGGTCGAGGCTGCAGTCGTTCGCCGCGAAACGATTCCGGCATCCGGTGATCCGGCAGATCCTCGGCTACCCGGCAGTGTTCCTCGGCACGGATCCCCGAAGTGCTCCGGCGATGTACCACCTGATGAGCGCACTCGACCTCGACCAGGGCGTCAGCTATCCGCAGGGCGGGTTCTGGCGGGTCGTCGAACGCATCGAAGCGCTGGCCCGCGAGTCCGGCGTCCGCATCGTCACCGACGCCGAGGTCACCGGCATCCGCACCGCGAACACCGCGGCAGGTACCACCGTCACCGGCGTCGAGTGGATCGACGCAGCAGGCACCCGCCTGCTCGAGGACGCCGACGTCGTCGTCTCGGCCGCCGACCTGCACCACACGGAGACGGCTTTGCTCCCGCCGTCGCTCCGCACGTATCCCGAGTCCTGGTGGCGGCACCGGACGAGCGGCCCCGGCGGAATCCTGGTCATGCTCGGTGTCCGCGGCGCACTTCCCGAGCTTCCGCATCACTCGCTCTTCTTCACCGAGGACTGGGACGCGAACTTCGACGCCATCTTCGGACGCTCCCCATCGATCCCGGCGCCCGCCTCCACCTACGTCTGCAAGCCGAGTGCGACCGATCCGGATGTCGCGCCGGCCGACCACGAGAACCTGTTCGTGCTGATCCCGGTGCCAGCCGACGTCGAGATCGGCCATGGCGGCGCGGACGGCGCCGGTTCGCCGCAGGTCGAGGCGGCAGCGGACGCCGCGATCGACATGGTGTCGGAGTGGGCCGGAATCCCGGACCTCCGTGACCGGATCGTCGTGCGCGAGACCATCGGGCCCGCAGACTTCCAGGACGACTACCACTCCTGGCGCGGTGGCATGCTCGGCCCGGCGCACATCCTCTCGCAGAGCGCGATGTTCCGCGCACAGAACGCCTCGCGCAAGGTCCAGGGCCTGTTCTACGCCGGTGCCACCACTGCTCCGGGGGTCGGCGTACCGATGTGCCTCATCAGCGCCGAGATCGTGCTCAAGCGCATCCGCGGAGATCACTCCGGCGGCCCGCTCCCGGAGCCGGCGGTCGAGCCCGTCCGAGCGGATGCCGACTGATGGGTGTGCTGTATCTCGCAGCCCTGCTCGTCTCGCTCGGCTGCATGCTGCTGCTCGACTGGCGCTTCCGGCTCTTCTTCTGGCGCGATCCGGTGGCCGCGATCATCGTGACCGTGGTCGGTACTGCGTTCTTCCTGGTGTGGGACGTCGCGGGGATCGCCGGCGGGATCTTCTTCCGCGGTGAGGCGACCATCGCGAGCGGTCTCGTGCTCGCGCCCGAGCTGCCACTCGAGGAGCCCGTGTTCCTGCTCTTCCTGGTGGTCTGCACGATGGTGATCTTCACCGGGGCGACGCGCATCCTGGCCCGCCGCGGCGAGCGCAGCAACGCGAGCAGAGGCATCCGATGACCTACCTCCAGCTCGCGGGGGTCTTCCTCGCGATCGCCACTGCCGGCGGGATCGCTCTCGCTCTGCTCGCCCGCCCGCACGGCCCCCGTGTCGCGGCGGTGGCGATCACGATCGCCGCGCTGTTCCTGCTCACCGCGCTCTTCGACACGATCATGATCGCGACGGGCCTGTTCCACTACTCGCCGGATCATCTGCTCGGCGTGCACATCGGACTCGCCCCCGTCGAGGACTTCGCCTATCCGCTCGCCGGCGCACTCCTGCTGCCTGCGCTGTGGGCCGCGCTGCGCGCCCGACGTCGGGCACGTGACGACCGATCCGCCGCCGCCGCGAGCGAGGAGCAGGCATGAGCACTCGAACCGGCGGCTCGTCGATCGGTCGCGATCTCGCGCAGATCGTGCTCTCGTCGCGGCCGATCAGCTGGATCAACACCGCCTTCCCGTTCGCAGCGGCGTATCTGCTCAGCACACGTGAGGTCGATCTCACACTCGTGATCGGCGCGCTGTACTTCCTGATCCCCTACAACCTCGCGATGTACGGCATCAACGATGTCTTCGACTACGCATCCGATCTGGCGAACCCGCGCAAGGGCGGCATCGAGGGCGCTCTGCTCTCTCCTCGCATCCATCGCGCAACCCTGTGGGCGGCGGCCGCGACGAACATCCCGTTCCTCGTCTATCTGGTCGCAGTCGGGTCTCCCGCATCCTGGGCCTGGCTGGCGGTGAGCGTGTTCGCCGTGATCGCGTACTCCGCGCCAGGGCTCCGCTTCAAGGAACGCCCGTTCCTCGACTCGATCACGTCGAGCACGCACTTCGTGAGCCCCGCGATCGTCGGACTCGCACTCGCCGGCGCACAGGTGACCGCGGGAACGGTACTCGTGCTCATCGCCTTCTTCCTCTGGGGCATGGCTGCGCACGCCTTCGGAGCCGTGCAGGACGTCGGGCCCGACCGCGAGGCCGGCATCTCGTCCGTCGCCACCGTGATCGGCGCCAGAGCGACCGTCCGCCTCTCCCTCGTCCTGTGGGTGATCGCCGGGGTCGCCATGCTGCTCACTCCGTGGCCCGGACCGTTGGCCGCAGTCCTCGCCATCCCCTACATCGTGAACGCTGCACCCTGGTGGAACGTGACCGACGAAGGCGCGGCCGCGACCAATCGCTCCTGGCGGCGCTTCATCGCCCTGAACTACGTCGCGGGCTTCCTCGCGACCATGATCCTCATCCTCGCCTGGGTCTCCTGACCCCGCTGGACCCTTCCGGAAGGAACCCGATGTCTCGTCCCGCCTCCGCGCCGACTCCGACGAAGCGCGAACGCACCCGCCGCCACTCATGGGTGCGCGTGCTCATCCCCGCCGCACTGATCCTGGTCTGGCTGGTCGGCGCATCGCTGGGCGGACCGCTGTTCGGCAAGATCGACGAGGTCTCCTCGAACGACCAGACGAGCTACCTGCCGGAGTCCTCGGATGCGACGCAGGTGCAGTCGCTCCTCGGCGAGTTCAACGACAGCGAGGCGATCCCGGCGATCGCGCTGTTCACCTCGGAGCAGAAGCTCTCGGAGAGCGACATCACCGCGATCACGGATGCCGTGGCCGACGCGCCGTCTCTCGAGGGCATCGCCGACGACGTCTCCCCTGCGCTCCCCTCCGACGACGGCAAGGCCATGCAGGCGTTCATCCCCATCCAGAGCGATGCGGAGCTCGCCGACACCGCCGAGGCCCTCGGCGCGCAGCTGCGTGCGGCCGTGCCGGACGGCATCACCGTCTTCATCACCGGTCCCGCGGGGTTCAGTGCCGACCTGGTCGCCGGGTTCTCCGGCATCGACGGGCTGCTGCTCGGCGTCGCGTTGCTGGCGGTCCTGGTGATCCTCGTGCTCGTCTATCGTTCGCTGCTGCTGCCGCTGGTCGTGCTCGCGACGAGTCTGTTCGCGCTCTGCGTCGCGCTCCTCGTGGTGTGGTGGCTGGCGAAGTTCGAGGTGCTGCTGCTGAGCGGGCAGACGCAGGGCATCCTCTTCATCCTGGTGATCGGTGCAGCCACCGACTATGCACTGCTGCTCGTCGCACGGTTCCGTGAGGAGCTGCGGGTGTCGCAGGACAAGGGCGCTGCCATCCTTGCGGCGTGGAGAGGGTCGTTGGAGCCGATCGCGGCCTCCGGCGGCACCGTGATCGCCGGTCTCCTGTGCCTGCTGCTGAGCGATCTGAAGTCGAACAGCACGCTCGGCCCTGTCGCGGCGATCGGGATCGTGTTCGCGATGCTCTCCGCGCTGACGCTGCTGCCTGCCCTGCTGCTGCTGTTCGGTCGTGCCGTGTTCTGGCCCCGCCGTCCGGCCTTCGAGCCGGAGGTCGTGGCCGAAGAGCACGGCATGCGAAAGACCGGTCTCTGGGCCGGTGTCGCGCGCTTCATCACCCGCCGCCCTCGGACCATCTGGATCGTCACGACGCTCGTGCTGCTCGCAGGGGCCGCCGGCGTCACGCAGCTCAACGCCAACGGCGTGCCGCAGTCCGACCTGGTGCTCGGCGCATCCGAGGCTCGTGACGGGCAGGTCGCGCTCGGTGAGCACTTCCCCGGCGGATCGGGCAGCCCCGTGTATGTGATCGCCCCGGAGGAGGAGCTGCAGGCGGTCGCCGACGTGCTGCTCGCAAGCGACGGCGTCGACGGCGTCTCGGTGACGGCATCCGACTCGCCGAGCGGTTCTGCGCCGGTCACGGCAGACGGCATCACCGCGGTCGGCGCTCCTGGAACGCCTGCCCCCGCGCCCAGCGTCGTCGACGGCGACGTGCTGCTGCAGGGAACGCTGACGGATGCTGCCGATTCGGATGCCGCTGCAGCCACGGTCCGCGAGCTGCGCACCCAGCTCGACGGCGTCGATGCGCTTGTCGGTGGCGTGACAGCCACCGCGATCGACACGAACGACGCCTCGATCCACGACCGCACCCTGATCATCCCGGTGATCCTGCTCGTGATCATGCTCATCCTGATGCTGCTGCTGCGGTCGATCCTCGCCCCGGTGCTGTTGATCCTCACGACGGTGCTCTCGTTCGGCACGGCGATGGGCGTCTCGGCCCTCGTGTTCGACGGGATCTTCGACTTCCCCGGCGCCGACCCTGCCGTCCCCCTGTTCGGGTTCGTCTTCCTGGTCGCCCTCGGCATCGACTACAACATCTTCCTGATGACCAGGGTGCGCGAGGAGTCGATCGCACACGGCACCAGGGAGGGCGTGCTGCGCGGACTCTCGATCACGGGAGGCGTCATCACCTCGGCAGGCCTCGTGCTGGCTGCGACGTTCGCCGCACTGTCGGTGATCCCGATCCTGTTCCTGGTGCAGCTCGCGTTCATCGTCGCCTTCGGCGTGCTGCTCGACACCTTCGTGGTGCGTTCGCTGCTGGTGCCGGCGCTGGCCTACGACCTCGGTCGCATCATCTGGTGGCCGTCGAAGCTCTGGCGCAGCGGGAAGGACTGAGGCTCCGGCCCGGCTCCGCTCGGGGTGCGGTCACGCCAGGGCGGTCTTCAGGGACTCGAGGTGGCTGCGACTCTCCGACGCTGCCCGCTCCGGCTCGCGATCGATCACGCGCTGCGCGAGCTGCACGTGCGTCGCGTGATCCGTCGGCCCCGTGTGCGACGTGCGGATGCGGAGCATCTCGATCATCGCCCGCCGCAGTCGTGGCGTGAGCGCGTCGAAGAGGTCGAGGAGGATGTCGTTGTGCGCCGCGACCACGATCGCACGGTGGAACGCGGTATCGGCGTCGACCTGATCGTCGATCGAGCGGCCTGACCGCTCGCGGGCACCGAGGGCGGCTCGGAGCGCGCGCACATCGGCCGCGGTCCGGCGGTGCGCGGCGAGCGACGCCGCCTCGGACTCGATCGCGATCCGGGCCTCGATCACACTCACGATGCCGGCACGACGCAGCACGGCATCCCGGTCTTCCGGCGCGTCGAGCGCGATCACGAACACCCCGGACCCCTGCCTCGTCGCCAGCACGCCGCGTCCGGCCAGCTGCCGGATCGCCTCGCGGACGGTGGATCGCCCCACCCCGAGCTGCGGCGCCAGTGTGGTCTCCCCTGGAAGCTTCTGTCCGAGCGCCCACTCCCCCGACCTGATGCGGTCGAGGAGCGCCTCGGCCGCCTGATCGGCGAGGGGCGTGCGGTGGACCTGTGCCATGCCTGCAGTCTAACTTGTCAACTTGTCTGAGGAGTTGCTAGGTTGTGCAGGTGCGCATCGAACGTCTCCTCCTTCGTCGCCACGACAGGGCCTGACCAGACCGGCTCCCTGTCGTGGGCAGGCAGTGTGCCGGTCAAGCCCGACCCCCACCAGGAGACACCATGACCATCTCGACCGCCTTCCCGACCCTGTCCACCCCGAGCGGCGCCGTACCGCCCGGTGCCCCTACCTGGAACAGGCAGCGCGCATCCCAGATGCCCTCGCATCGCTACGCCGCCGTCCACGACCGTGTCGAGGTGCCGCTCGCGGACCGCCACTGGCCGACGCGCGAGTTGACCGCAGCCCCGCTCTGGGTGCCGGTCGACCTGCGTGACGGCAATCAGGCGCTCGCCGAGCCGATGGACCCCGCTCGCAAGCGGCGCTTCTTCGATCTCATGGTCGCGATGGGCTACAAGGAGATCGAGGTGGGGTATCCGTCGGCCTCGCAGACCGACTTCGACTTCGTCCGGTCGCTGGCCCGGACAGGGCAGGTTCCGACGGACGTCACGATCGTCGTGTTCACGGCAGCACGCCGCGACCTGATCGAGCGGACGGTCGAATCGGTCCGCGGGATCCCGAACCCGGTCGTCATCCATGTGTACACCGCCACCGCGCCGGTCTGGCGCGATGTCGTCCTCGGCCGCGATCGCGCCGAACTGAAGGACCTGATCCTGACGGCCGGCCGAGACGTGCTCACGCTGAGCGAGGAGCTGCCGGACGTGCGCTTCGAGTTCTCGCCGGAGGTCTTCAACCTCACCGAGCCCGACTACGTCCTCGACCTCTGCGACAGCATGACGACGCTCTGGGATGCCACGCCTGAACGACCGGTGATCCTGAACCTGCCGGCGACGGTCGAGATCGCGACGCCGAATGTGTACGCCGATCAGATCGAGTACATGCACCGCAACCTCGCGCGTCGAGCGGGCGTGATCCTGTCCGTGCATCCGCACAACGACCGCGGCACCGGGATCGCCTGCGCTGAGCTCGCAGTGCTCGCGGGAGCCCAGCGCGTGGAGGGATGCATCTTCGGCAACGGCGAGCGGACCGGCAACGTCGACATCGCGACGCTCGCGCTCAACCTGCACGCCCAGGGCATCGATCCGATGATCGACTTCTCCGACATCGACGAGATCCGTCGGACCGTCGAGCACTGCAACCGGATCGAGGTGCATCCGAGGCACCCTTACGTGGGCGACCTGGTGCATACCGCATTCAGCGGCACGCATCAGGATGCGATCAGGAAAGGCCTGGCGGAACATCGAGAGCGTGCGCTCACGACCGGGACCGATGCGGGAGCGCTGGACTGGCGTGTGCCGTACCTGCCGATCGATCCTGCAGACCTGGGGCGCGGGTACGACGCGGTGATCCGGGTGAACTCGCAGTCGGGCAAGGGCGGCATCGCGCACCTGCTCGAGAGCGAGTTCGGCATCGACCTCCCTCGACGCCTGCAGATCGACTTCGCCCGCCTCGTGCAACGCCGGGCCGACACCGGTGGCGATGAGCTCTCAGCCGACGATCTGTGGGGGCTGTTCGTCTCGCACTATCTCGCTGAGACGTCAGGGCGGATCACCCTGGAGGACTACCGATTGGACCCGACCTCCACGCGGCTGCGAGTCCGGGTGGATGACGCATCGCAGTCGTCGGTGCACGATCACGTGGGTCCGGTGGAGGCCCTGACGACTGCGCTCCGGGATGCCGGCATCGTCATCGAGATCCTGGCGCTGCACCAGACCAGTGTGCGAGCGGGCGACGACAGCGACGCGATCACGTTGCTCGAATTCCGCGACGGCTCGGCCGTGGGATGGGCCGCAGGCCGCGCGAGTTCGGTGATCGAGGCGAGCTTCGACGCCGTGGTGCGCGCTGCTGATCTCACCGTGGAGTGCCCTCGACAGGATTCGAACCTGCGACCTGCCCTTTAGGAGAGGGCTGCTCTATCCCCTGAGCTACGAGGGCCTGCCCGTCCAGTCTAAATGACCGCTCGCGTCGTCGATGATCACGCCGCGAGCGCGAGGTACGGCTCCCAGCGCGGATCGCTGCGCTCGGTCCCCCGCACCGTCCAGGCGGTCCCGTGCGGCGGACGAGGGGTGAACCGGAGCTCCCAGCGCATCTCCTGCGGGGTGCGATCGCTCTTGACGTTGTTGCACCGGAGGCAGCACGCGACCAGGTTCTCCCACGAATCAGCTCCACCGCGCGACCGCGGCATCACGTGGTCGATCGTCGAGGCCGCCTTGCCGCAATAGCCGCAGCGGTGATTGTCACGCCGGAGCACTCCCCGCCGCGTGACCGGCACGCGACGGCTGTTCGGCACGCGGACGTACCGGGACAGGACGATCACGGCCGGACGGTCGTAGACACCGTGGCTGCCCCAGACAGGGTCCTCCTCGATGCGTTCGACGACAGTCGCCTTGTCGTTCATCACGAGCACGAGTGCTCGCTTGAACGACACGACCGCGAGCGGCTCGTATCCGGCGTTCAAAACCAGTGTGCGCATTCGTCATCCTCTCGATCCGCCGGGACGGCTTCCCGGCACTCTCGAATCACATGAGGTCGCGCAGATGGCAGAGTGCGAGCAGAGACGAAAAAAGGCGCTGTCTCAGAGACAGCGCCTTTCGCGCACGGCAACGCCGTGGCATCCCTGCGGGCGATGCAGAAGGACGTGACGACCGAGCCCATCCATGGTTCGGATGTTCGGTGTTCGCGTCATCAGCCTCTCCCGTCCGTGCGACAACGGGATCAGGCTAACCCATTCCGAGAGGTGCGAGGCGAAACTCGGGATGAACTCTCGGGTGTGTCAGGCCGGGGTCAACCGGCGTTCGCAGCGAGCCACGAGTACGGCTCGACGAGGCCGCCGTTGATCCAGACCTCGAAGTGGAGGTGGTTGGCGGTGGAGCGACCGGTGCTGCCGACGTAGCCGATGAGCTGGCCGGCCGAGACGGTCTGCCCTGCTGCGACCTGTCGGGAGCCGTAGGTCATGTGCCCGTAGGTGGACTGCACCCGCTGGCCGCCGACGACGCTGTCGATCATGACGCAGACGCCGTATCCGCCGATGCTCTCGGCAGAGGCACGGACGACGCCGGCTGCTGTCGCGTAGATGGGGGTGCCGGCCGGTGCGAGCATGTCGGCACCGTTGTGGCTGCCGCCGATCGTGCGACCCTGGGTGTACGAGCCGCCGGGCAGCGGATAGCGGACCTCACCTGAACCGGGCGAGACGAGCGCATACCCTGCGGTGTTGAAGCTCGTCGTCGACGCGGCGGAGGACTTCGCGGCCGCAGCCGCGCGGGCCGCAGCGGCTTCTTCGGCCTTCTTCTTCGCGATCTCCTCCGGCGTGGTCGCCGTGAAGGTACCGCGGCTGAGCGGCGCAGCGGTCGCGTCGGAGGCGACGACCAGCGACTGCGCGTCGACCGCGGCGAGCTGCTGGATCGTGGCGGATGCCTCAGCAGGCTTGCTGTTCGCGTATGCCGGGAGAGCGATGCCTGCGACCAGTGCTCCGACTGCGCCGAAGATGGCGATGGAACGGAGCGGCTTCACGGATCTGCGAGCGGCGCTTCGCACGCCGGTGCGGCGGGCGGGTACTCGGTCTTCAGATTTCTTCGCGGGCGGTTCGATCTCTGCGGCCAAAACTTGGTTCCTCCTGCGCCTCACGCTTCGGGTAGCGCTGACTCGTCGGCACTCTGCTTCGTGGCACGAAATGTAGCTTCGGGTACTTTGTGCGTTCCTGCCGCGAGGACGACGAGCCGGAAAGGCGATCCTCGCGGTACGTCGTCAGCGGGCTTCGCCGACGACTTCACCGAGGTTACCGGAAGATAACGATCATGTCACCCCGAGATGCTGACAATCCTCGCAACGGCGAAGGTCAGGCGGGCTCGCCGACGAGGAAGATGTGCGAGGCGAGCTCGACCGGGAGCTCCAGGCCGTCTTCCTTGTCTTCCATCTGGATCAGCACGTAGCCCTCGTTGAAGCGGAAGTCGCCGCGTGCACCGGGCACGACGCCGGCGTCACGCAGCTGCTCGAGGAGCTCGGGGTCGACCTGCGCGGGCTCTGCGAGGCGGCGCACGGTGCCGTCGATCGGCTCGCCGGCCGCGGTCAGCTTCTGCACGAGACCGATCACGCCCTCGTCGAAGGTGCGAGCGGGAAGGTCGCCGAGCTGGTCGAGACCGGGGATCGGGTTGCCGTAGGGCGATTCCGTCGGGTGGCCGAGGAGCTCGACGAGGCGACGCTCGACCTGCTCACTCATCACGTGCTCCCAGCGGCAGGCCTCTTCGTGGACGAACGCCCAGTCGAGACCGATCACGTCGGACAGGAGTCGCTCTGCGAGCCGATGCTTGCGCATGACGTTGACCGCCTTGCGGCGGCCGGCGTCGGTGAGCTCGAGCGTGCGGTCTTCCGATACGACGACGAGGCCGTCTCGTTCCATGCGGCCCACCGTCTGCGAGACCGTCGGGCCGGAGTGGCCGAGGCGCTCGGAGATGCGAGCGCGCAGCGGGACGATGTTCTCCTCCTCGAGTTCGAGGATGGTGCGGAGGTACATCTCCGTGGTGTCGATCAGATCGGTCATGTGCAGGCCTCCGAGGTTCTTAGGCAAGCCTACATTCCCGCGGGGACATCGGCCCCGACGCGGTGATCGGGTGTCGGCCGCGCACCCTAGAATCGACGCATGGCGATCGAGATTCCCCGTGACCTCCTGCCCGTCGACGGCCGATTCGGCTGCGGACCCTCGAAGGTGCGCCCAGCGCAGCTCGAGGCGTTGCTGACATCGGGAGCGTCGATCCTCGGCACCTCGCACCGCCAGGCCCCGGTGAAGAACCTCGTCGGCAGCGTTCGCGAACAGCTCGCGGCGCTCTTCCGCGTCCCGGAGGGATACGAGGTCCTCGTCGGCAACGGCGGATCGACCGCATTCTGGGATGCCGCGGCCTTCGGTCTCATCGAG
Source organism: Microbacterium oxydans (assembly GCF_000956525.1). Taxonomy (GTDB): domain Bacteria; phylum Actinomycetota; class Actinomycetes; order Actinomycetales; family Microbacteriaceae; genus Microbacterium; species Microbacterium oxydans_A. The sequence goes on along the minus strand of NZ_JYIW01000025.1, from coordinate 125,602 downwards.
CGCCGCAGCCAGAACCTCGTCTTCGGTGAGTTCGGCGGCAAGTTCGCCGCCTCGGCCGCCGCCCCGTGGCTCGAAGCACCCGATGTGCGAAAGGCTGAGCCCGGCTCCCGCGTCGCGGCAGAGATCGTCGACGGCATCGATGTCTACGCCTGGCCGCACAACGAGACGTCGACCGGCGTCGCGGCCCCGGTCGAGCGGGTCGTCGCCGACGGTGCACTCACCGTCATCGATGCGACCAGTGCCGCCGGAGGCATCGACTTCGACGCCTCGCAGGCCGACCTCTACTACTTCGCCCCGCAGAAGAACCTCGGTTCGGACGGCGGCCTGTGGTTCGCCGTCGCCTCCCCGGCCGCGATCGACCGCATCGAGCGCATCGCCGCATCCGGTCGCTACATCCCCGAGTTCCTGAGCCTGAAGAACGCGCTCGACAACTCGCGCCTCAACCAGACGCTGAACACCCCGGCACTGACGACACTGCACCTGCTCGACAGCCAGCTCAGCTGGATCCTCGACAACGGCGGGCTCACGTGGGCGGCAGCGCGCACGAGCGAGTCCTCGTCGGTGCTCTACGACTGGGCAGCGCGGACCGAGGTCGCGACACCGTTCGTGACGGATGCAGCGCACCGCTCCCCCGTCGTCGTCACGATCGACTTCGACGACAGCGTCGACGCAGCGGCGATCGCGAAGACGCTCCGCGCCAACGGCATCGTCGACACCGAGCCGTACCGCAAGCTCGGGCGCAACCAGCTGCGCGTCGCGACCTTCGTCTCGATCAAGCCGGACGACGTGCGCCAGCTCACCCGCTCACTGGACTACGTGCTGGAGAACCTCGGCGCCTGAGCGCCGGGGGTCACTCCTCCTCGTCGACCTCGTCGGCGTCGGCATCCTCGTCGGCGTCGACGTCGTCTTCCGACTCATCGTCTTCCGACTCGTCGTCTTCCGACTCGTCGTCGGTCACGCTCGGGTCGAGCTCGTCGATGTCGACCCCGTCGACGTCGCCGGCATGCAGGACGGTGCCGCGCTCGGCGTCGTCCTCCTCCTCGTCGTCATCGAGGTCGTCGTCGTCGAGTTCCTCCGCGTCGTCATCGTCGAGGTCGCCGCCGTCGGCATCCTCGTCCTCGCCGGATTCGCCCGCCTCAGCGGCGGCCTGCTCGGCCAACTCGGCCTGATGCGAGCGGTACTCGGCGAGACGCTCGACCCACGGCACCCATTCAGGGGCGAGGAGCGCGCCGTCGCCGGGAAGCAGTTCGATCTCGAGGACCGTCGGCTCCTCGCCTTCCACCCGGGCGACCGTCACGGTCCAGAACCATCCCGGGTATCCGGGGAGACGGTTCTGGAAGCGCAGCGAGACAGAGCCGTCGTCCTCGGGAAGGTACCCGGCCGCCGGTCCGATGCTCGACGCGGGGGTGATCTCGCGCAGTGCTGCGAGCGCGAGATCGTGTGCGTCGATCAGACGCGCGTCGACGTCAGGCTTCGAGGTCATCAGCGACCTTCCGAAGAACGGCCGCGATCTTGCGGCCATGGCTGGAGGAGGGGTACCGACCGCGTCGGAGGTCGCCGCCGATGCCGTCGAGCAGCTTCACGAGATCCTCGACGATGATCGCCATGTCATCCGCAGACTTCCGCTTCGCCTTCGCGAGGCTGGGCGGGGCTTCGAGCACCCGGACGGAGAGGGCCTGGAGCCCGCGCTTGCCGTCGGCGACACCGAACTCGACGCGTGCACCGGCCTTCACCGCGGTGCCTGCCGGCATGGCGGAAGCGTGCAGGAAGACGTCCTGGCCGTCATCGGTGGCGATGAAGCCGAAGCCCTTGTCTTCGTCGTAGAACCTGACCTTGCCGGTGGGCATGGGAGAACCTCGCTGAGTCGGTGCGGAAAAGAAGGCGCGTTCGCACGCGTCCTCCCCCAGCCTACCGGTCGTGCGCCCGCCGACCCCGATCCCGAGAGCGACTAAGGTGTGAGGGATGAGTACGCAGAATTCGGAACCGGAGGTTCCCATCCGGCGCCTGGATCGATTCCTGGCGTTCACCGCGCTCGGGATCGCAGCAGCGTCGGTGATCTGCTTCTTCGCGATCATCATCGGCACCGCTGTCGGCATGGACCAGCACGCCTTCGGCGGCGGCGTCTGGCCGATCGTCGCGGCCATCCCGTTCTGGGGCCTCCCCGTCGCGTTCGTCATGATCATCGCGCTGCTCGTGATGAGCTTCGTCCGAAAGGGTCGCGCGGCATCGCGGCCCTGAGGCAGACCGGCATGACCACTCCTGCACGCCCGCTGGCCGATTGGCTGGCAGCGGCGAGCGATGCGGAGCTCGCGCACCTCTTCGCGGCGCGCCGGGTGCGGCCGGACGCCGCCTGGCACGACTTCTTCGATGCTGCGGAGGCACTGCTCGATCCGGCGTCCGTCGCACGAGCGCTGCCGACGCTCACGGCCGCAGAGGCAACAGCCCTGCTGCGCGCAGCAGACGGTGCGGATGCCGGGGACCAGCGTGACGCGCTGACGGCACTCGCACTGCTGCGTCCGGATGGTGAACCTCACCCGGTGGTGCTCACGGCGCTCGCCGGGCGAGACGCGGTGCCCCCGATCGGGAGCACGACCGTCGAGCCGGCGCCGGAGGCATCCGCAGCGCACGCCGCGGAACGGGCGTTCACGACCGTCGCGATCCTCGCCGATCTGCTGCTCATCACGCGCGACTCCCCGTTCGCGCTGCTCGCCGGTGGAGCGGTCAGCGCCGGTGAGAAGCGCCAGCTCAGCGAGTCGGGCGTGCCGATCGAGCTCGTCGATCCGCTCGTCGCGATCGCGATCGCCGCCGGCCTCGCGGTCGCCGACGGCCGCAGACTGCGCACGAGCGCGACCGCTGAGAACTGGCTGCGTTCATCGGCCGCGGCTCGCTGGTCGATCCTGGCGACGGCATTCCGCGACGCACTGCCGCGGGGCGTGCGCAGCGCGACCGGCGGATGGATCGCCCCGCAGGAGTGGCCGCATGCGCATCCGTGGGACCCGACCTGGCCGGAGCGCAGCGAGGAGCTGATCGCATCGGCTCGACTGCTCGGGCTCATCGCCGAAGACGGCACGGAACCGGAATGGTCGGTCCCGCTGCGCAACGGCGAGCCTGCGGATTCCGCTGCGCTCGCCCTGCTGCTGCCGACCGAGGTCGACCGCATCTTCCTGCAGAACGATCTCACCGCGATCGCGCCCGGACCGCTCGCCCCGCCCCTCGATGTCCGCCTTCGCACGATGGCATCCCGCGAGTCGGCAGCACAGGCCTCGTCGTATCGCTTCACGACCGAGTCGGTCACCCGCGCCTTCGCCGGCGGCGAGACCGCCGAGTCGATCCTCGAATTCCTCACCGGCCTCTCGCTGACCGGCATCCCCCAGCCGCTGAACTATCTCGTGACACAGGCAGCACAGCGGCACGGGCTGGTGCGGGTGTCGACGGACGATGAGACGGGGCGCACGCGCATCGAGAGCACCGACCAGCACCTGATCGAGGCGATGTCCGTCGATCAGACGCTGCGACCGCTTGCGCTGACCAAGCAGGTCGACTCGCTGACGACACGGGTCGGCCGCGACACGGTCTTCTGGGCGCTGGCGGATGCTCGGTACCCGGCGACCCTCGTCGGGTCGGACGGCGGAACGCTCGTCGGCGAACGGCACCCGGCGGCGGAGCCGGTGCCGCCCGCTTCGCCCGAGACAGAGCTCGCACCGCTGATCGCGCGGCTGCGGGCCCAGCAGGGGCCCGACGCCGACGCCGCCTGGCTCGATCGTGAGCTCGAGGCCGCGGTACGCGCGAAGGCGGTGCTGCAGGTCTCCGTCGGAATGCCGGACGGCTCCACCCGCGAACTGCTGCTCGAGGCGACGGGACTCGGCGGCGGACGCCTGCGGGGCCGGGATCGGGCCGCCGATGTCGAGCGCACGCTGCCGGTGTCCAGCATCCGCTCCGCCACGATCGTCCCGTCATAGCGCCGCGTCTCGCAGCGCCCGGTAAACTGGACAGCTATGTCTGATGGACCGCTGATCGTCCAGAGCGATCGAACCGTGCTGCTCGAGGTCGCCCACTCCGATTCGGAGAGCGCCCGCCACGAGCTGGCGATCTTCGCCGAGCTGGAACGAGCCCCCGAGCACATCCACACCTACCGGATCACCCGCTTGGGCCTGTGGAACGCGCGCGCAGCGGGCCACACCGCCGAGGACATGCTCGGCACTCTCGACCGATGGTCGCGTTTCCCGGTGCCGCCGTCCGTCGCGGTCGACCTGCGCGAGACCGTCAACCGTTACGGCCGCCTGGTCATCGAGCGGGACGACGAGGGCACGCTGATCCTGCGGTCCTCCGATCCGGCGGTGCTCGCCCAGGTGGCGAACAACAAGCGCATCCAGCCCTTGCTGATCGGCCACCCGTCTCCCGACACCTTCGTCGTCGACGCGTGGGCGAGAGGTCAGATCAAGCAGGAGCTGCTGAAGATCGGCTGGCCCGCAGAGGACCTCGCCGGGTACACCCCCGGCACGCCGCACGAGATCACGTTGTCCGAGCAGGACGGCTGGCACATCCGCCCGTATCAGCAGGATGCCGTCGATGCGTTCTCGAAGGACGGCTCCGGGGTCGTCGTGCTCCCCTGCGGCGCCGGGAAGACGATCGTGGGCGCGGGCGCAATGGCCGCGACCAAGACCACGACGCTGATCCTCGTGACGAACACGGTGTCGGCACGGCAGTGGCGCGACGAGCTGCTCAAGCGCACGAGTCTGACGCCCGAGGAGATCGGCGAGTACTCGGGTCAGGCCAAGGAGGTCAAGCCGGTCACGATCGCGACCTACCAGATCCTCACGGCCAAGCGGAAGGGCGAGTACGCGCACTTGGCGCTGCTGGACGCGCTCGACTGGGGCCTCATCGTCTACGACGAGGTGCATCTGCTGCCAGCGCCGGTGTTCAAGCTGACCGCCGACCTGCAGGCGCGCCGCCGCATCGGCCTGACCGCGACGCTCGTGCGCGAGGACGGCCGCGAGGGCGACGTCTTCAGCCTGATCGGCCCGAAGCGGTTCGACGCGCCGTGGAAGCAGATCGAGGCACAGGGCTTCATCTCCCCTGCCGCCTGCTACGAGGTGCGGGTCGACCTGCCGCCGGACGACCGTCTGGAGTACGCGGCCGCGACGGATGACGAGCGATACCGGCTCGCGGCATCCGCCCCGGCGAAGATCGACACCGTGAAGGAGCTGATCGCCAAGCACCCCGGCGAGCGCATCCTCGTGATCGGACAGTACCTCGACCAGCTCGAGTCGCTGTCGGAGGCGCTGAACGCGCCGCAGATCACCGGCGCCACCCCGATCGACGAGCGCGAGGAGCTGTACCGTCAGTTCCGCGAGGGCGAGATCGAACTGCTCGTCGTGTCGAAGGTCGCGAACTTCTCGATCGATCTGCCGGAGGCATCCGTCGCGATCCAGGTGTCAGGTTCGTTCGGATCTCGACAGGAGGAGGCCCAGCGCCTCGGTCGCCTGCTGCGTCCGAAGGAGTCGGGTCACACCGCGAGCTTCTACACGCTCATCGCGCGCGACACGATCGATCAGGACTACGCCCAGAACCGGCAGCGATTCCTCGCCGAGCAGGGATACAGCTACACGATCCTCGACGCGGACGACCTCGAAGCAGCCTGACGCAGACGTGTTGCGTGGCGATCAGCCGCGCAGCACGTCTGGCAGCGCATGGGTTCCCACCGGAGGGAGCACCCGCACAGTCCTCGTGCGCGCGATGCCGAGCCGCGTCGCCCAACTGTCGGCGAGCAGCGCGTACACGACCATCGCGGCAGTCGAGGCGAGCAGGTCGATCGGTCCGCCCGAGGTCGCGTTCGCATCGACCAGGGCGACGGAGCCGAGCAGGAAGATCAGCACGTTGTTCACGATGTGCAATGAGATCGCGGCCTCCAGTCCACCGGTTCGCCAGGTCAGCCAGGCAGCGACCACCGCGAAGACGCCGACGCTCGCGGCTCCCCAGACGTCGTAGCCGTGGCCGAGCACGAACAGCGGCACCGGAAGCAGGATCGCGAACGCCGGATGCCGGAGCCATCCGCCGACCAGCTGCATGAGGTATCCGCGGAACACGTACTCCTCGGCGGCGGCCTGGAACGGGATCAGCACGAGCACCAGCGCGACCATGACCCAGAGCCCAGGGTGCGAGAAGTCCGCGACGATCGCGTCGCCCGTGGCTGCCGAGAGACCGAGCAGCACAGCGAAGTACACGACGAAGACGGCCAGCGCGAGCGCGAGGCTCTTTCCGAGCCACCCCATGCGCAGGCGTCCGGTCACCGACGACAACAGCCCGATGCCGCGCCCCTCCACGATCCGAGATGCTGCGAGCAGCGCCGGGATCATCAGGATCAGCGGAAGCACCAGCGCGACGAGGAGCCACGGGCGGTCGAGATCGAAATACTGCGTGGTCGTCAGCAGCACCTGCAGTTCGGCGCCCCACGCGGGGATGAGCACCGAGGCGATCCCGAGCGGTATCACCAGGAGCAGGAGGATCACGACATAGAGCGCGATGCCGAGGAGACCGGTCAGGAGCATCCGCCACCAGCGAGCGCGCGGCCGCAGCCGGGCGAGGCGGTGGTAGGCGACTTCCTCGACCTGCACGCCTCCCTCAGCGGTCAGGGATGCGGGGGCGGCGGTGTCGTCCTCGTTCGAGCTCATCCTTCGATCCTGGCGGATTCGCCTGTGAGCGAGAGGCGAACCGGCGACCGAGACCGCGCCATTCCGAGCGATGTCAGCATCATCATGGGTGGAGTCACCATAATGGGGTCATGACAGCTGCGCGCATCCTGGTCGTCGACGACGAGCCGAACATCCGTGACCTGCTCTCCACCGGTCTCAGCTTCGCGGGGTTCCAGGTGAAGACGGTCGCCAACGGCGCCGCCACCATCTCCGCCGTGCTCGAGGAGGAGCCGGACCTCATCATCCTCGACGTGATGCTGCCCGACATGAACGGATTCAGCGTCACCAAGCGTCTCCGCGGCGCCGGATTCACGGCCCCGATCCTGTTCCTCACCGCGAAGGACGGCACCGACGACAAGATCGAGGGTCTCAACGCCGGCGGCGACGACTACGTCACCAAGCCGTTCAGCCTCGACGAGATCGTCGCGCGCGCACAGGCCATCCTGCGGCGCACGATGCAGGCCGACGAGGAGTCGGTCATCCGCGCCGGCGAGCTCGCGATGGACCAGGACACGCACGACGTGCATGTCGGCAAGGAGCAGATCGAGCTCAGCCCGACCGAGTTCAAGCTGCTGCGCTACCTCATGCTCAACCCCAACCGAGTGCTGTCGAAGGCGCAGATCCTCGACCACGTCTGGGAGTACGACTTCAACGGCGACGCCGGCATCGTGGAGAGCTACATCTCGTACCTGCGCCGCAAGATCGATCCGCACACCGAGGAATCCCTGATCCAGACCAAGCGCGGCTTCGGGTACATGCTCAAGGTCGGCAAGTCGGCCTGACGCTCACCCCACCGCACGACGCCGCACCCTGGAGGACCGCATGGCGCAACAGCCCGATGCGGTCACCAGCTGGTGGCGGCGGATCAGCCTTCGCGCGAAGGTGACCGGTGTCACCGTCGCGCTGCTCGCCCTCGGTCTGCTGATCGCCGGTATCGGCACGGTGCCGCTGCTGCGGTCCGCACTGGTCGCCAACATCGACGGACAGCTGCCTGCCGTGGTGTCGAGCGACCTCGTGAACCGATACCTCGATGTCACGTCCGTCGATGGCACGACCGTCTACACCCCGAAGGACGAGCAGCCGCGGGACTTCTTCTTCGCGATCTACAACGCCGAGGGAGCGCTCCTCGCCACCGCCGGGAGCACGACCTCGTCGCCGCCCGTGTTCGAGACGGAGTTCTCGCTGCAGCGTGCGCAGGCGAACGAGGACAAGGTGTTCGACATCTTCGGCGCCGACGGCAGGGTCTTCCGCGCGGCGGTCGCCACCGTGACCGCTGATGGCGGCGCGCTGCGGATCCAGGTCGTGGCACTCCCGGTCGCCGCCGCCGATCGTGTGATCAGCCAATACTTCAGCATCTACATCACGATCGCCTTCATCACGATCTTCATCGCGGCGCTCCTGACCCGCGGGCTGGTGACCCTGACGTTCCGACGCCTCGGCCAGGTCGAGTCGACGGCGATGGCGATCGCGGCCGGAGATTTCAGCCAGCGGCTCACCGACCTCGAGCCGACGACCGAGGTCGGGCGCCTGAACACCGCGATCAACACGATGCTGGATCGGGTCGACGGGTCCCTCGCGCAGCGCGATCGCACGGTCTCGCACATGCGGCGCTTCATCGGCGACGCGAGCCACGAACTGCGCACCCCGCTGGTGAGTGTGCGCGGCTACGCCGAGCTCTACCGGATGGGTGCGATCAAGGGCGAGGAGGACACCGCCCGCGCGATGGAGCGCATCGAGAAGGAAGCCATCCGCATGGGCGTGCTGGTGGAGGATCTGCTCGCACTCGCCCGGCTCGACGAGGAGCGCGAACCGGAGATCGTCTCACTCGACCTCAGGCCGATCGCCAGGGATGCCGCGCTCGACCTCCGCGCTGCCGCCCCTGGCCGGACGGTCAGCGTGATCGACCTGACGAACGAGTCGGTCTCAGCGCCGACCCGCAGCATCCCGAAGCAGACCGTCGAGGCTCCGATGCCCCGCAGCCTCACCCGCGGCACGCTGGGCCGGCTCCGTCGTCGAACGCGCCAGGCTTCCGAAGAGCCGCCGGGGATCGACTTCTCCGAGACCGCAGACACACCGGTACGCACCCCTCCGATCGTTCTCGGCGAGGAGAACAAGGTGCGCCAGGTCGTGACCAACCTGCTCGGCAACGCTCGTCGCTTCTCGCCCGAGGACGGGGCGATCGAGATCGTGGTCGACTCCGACCGCGTTCGCGGCACCGGGAGCATCGCGATCGTCGATCACGGTGAGGGCATCCCGCCGCAGATCCGCGAGCAGATCTTCGAGCGCTTCTGGCGCGCTGACACGTCTCGTGCCAGGGAGACCGGCGGTTCTGGTCTGGGTCTCGCGATCGTGGCGTCGATCATGAAGGCGCTGCACGGCAGCGTGGCCGTCTCGGAGACCCCTGGCGGCGGCGCGACCTTCACGGTCACCCTGCCTTTGGCCCCCTCGCGCGCGACGCCTGAGCACCTGCTCGAGGACACGCAACCGATCGAGCGCCTGGACCTCTGACCGCTCACCTCTCCCGCACAGCGCAGGCTGCGCCGATGTTGCGCACAGCAGCTGAGCCGCACAGCCGGGATCAGCCGTGCTGCGGCCGCCGCGCGCATAGCGTCGAAGCTCCAACCGAGAAGGAGTTTCCCATGTCCGTCTTCACCGTCGACACCGAGGCCGTCCAGGCCGCCCACGGCGCTGCCCGCGCCACCATGGAGCGCATGCGGGGCGAATCCGCGACCCTGATGGCCCAGCTCTCGCAGTTGCAGTCCTCATGGGTCGGTACCGCATCGAACGCCTTCCAGAGCTGTGCAGAGGAGTGGCGCGGAGCACAGCTGCACATCGAACAGGCGCTGGAGTCGATCGGCGGCTCCCTCGGGTCCGCAGCAACCCAGTACGCGGATGCCGATCAGTACTCCGCGAGCCTCTTCCGCTGAGCGCGCTCCTCGGGGCAGGTGCGCCTGACCCGAACGCAGAAACGCCCCGACCGAAGTCGGGGCGTTTCCGTGTTCAGCAGGCTCTGGAGCCCTGATCCGGCTGGATCAGAAGTCCATGCCGCCCGACGGGTCACCCATCGGAGCCGAAGCCTTCTCGGGCTTGTCGGCGACGACGACCTCGGTCGTGAGGAAGAGTGCCGCGATCGAGGCTGCGTTCTGCAGTGCCGAGCGGGTCACCTTCGCGGGGTCGATGATGCCGGCTGCGAACATGTCGACGTACTCGCCCGTTGCCGCGTTCAGGCCCTGGCCCGAAGGAAGCTCGGAGACCTTGTTCGCGACGACACCCGGCTCGAGACCGGCGTTCAGCGCGATCTGCTTGAGCGGAGCCTCGATCGCGACGCGGACGATGCTCGCACCGGTCGCCTCGTCACCCGTGAGGGAGAGGGCGTCGAGCGCCTTCGTGCCCGACTGGATGAGCGCGACGCCACCACCGGGGACGATGCCCTCCTCGACGGCTGCCTTCGCGTTGCGGACGGCGTCCTCGATGCGGTGCTTGCGCTCCTTGAGCTCGACCTCGGTCGCCGCACCCGCCTTGATGACGGCGACGCCACCGGCGAGCTTCGCCAGGCGCTCCTGCAGCTTCTCGCGGTCGTAGTCGCTGTCGGTGTTCTCGATCTCGCGACGGATCTGCGTGACGCGACCGTCGATCTGGTCTGCCTCGCCGGCACCCTCGACGATCGTGGTCTCGTCCTTGGTGACGATGACCTTGCGCGCACGACCCAGCAGGTCGAGCGTGGCGTTCTCGAGCTTCAGGCCGACCTCTTCGGTGATGACCTGACCACCGGTGAGGATCGCGATGTCCTGCAGCTGCGCCTTGCGGCGGTCGCCGAAGCCGGGAGCCTTGACGGCGACCGACTTGAAGATGCCCTTGAGCTTGTTGAGCACGAGCGTCGCGAGAGCCTCGCCCTCGACGTCCTCGGCGATGATGACGAGCTCCTTGCCGTCCTGGATCACCTTGTCGACGATGGGCAGAAGGTCCTTGATGTTGGAGATCTTCTGGTTCGCGATCAGGATGTACGCGTCTTCGAAGACGGCTTCCTGGCGGTCGGGGTCCGTGACGAAGTACGGGTTCAGGTAGCCCTTGTCGAAGCGCATGCCCTCGGTGAGCTCGAGCTCGGTGCCGAAGGTCTGGGACTCCTCGACGGTGACCACACCCTCCTTGCCGACCTTGTCGATCGCCTCGGCGATGAGCTCGCCGATCGCGGGGTCAGCAGCGGAGATGGAAGCGGTCGCGGCGATCTGCTCCTTGGAGTCGATCTCCTTGGCGCTGGCGAGGAGCTCCTCGGTGATCGCTGCGACGGCCTTCTCGATGCCGCGCTTCAGCGAGATCGGGTCGGCACCGGCTGCGACGTTGCGCAGGCCTTCGCGGACGAGCGCCTGAGCCAGGACCGTTGCGGTCGTGGTGCCGTCACCGGCGACGTCGTCGGTCTTCTTGGCGACCTCCTTGACGAGCTCCGCACCGATCTTCTCGTACGGGTCGTCGAGCTCGATCTCCTTGGCGATGGAGACACCGTCGTTCGTGATCGTGGGGGCGCCCCACTTCTTCTCGAGGACGACGTTGCGGCCACGCGGGCCGAGGGTCACCTTGACCGCGTCGGCGAGGATGTTCAGGCCGCGCTCGAGGCCGCGGCGGGCCTCCTCATCGAAAGCAATGATCTTTGCCATGAGTTTTTTCGTCCCTCCTGGACGTAGACGTTGGGTTTAGCACTCAGAGTGTGAGAGTGCTAACGCCATTCTGGCACTCGACCCCTCCGAGTGCAAGCCGCGGCAGACGCGCGGCGACACCGATCAGGGGGCCGGCGTGTCTTCCGGGGCTTCGGGCGCGGTCGAGGCGCGATCGAGGCCGATCACCACGACGAGCTGCTCCGCCCCCGACTCGTTCATCTGCGCGTAGAAGTCGCTCTGCTGCACGTCGGCGCCGCCGATGAGGTTGGCCAGGCCGATCGCCGCGAGCTCGTCGTCATCCTGCACGTAATAGACCGTGGTCGTGGCGAAGTCCGCGCTCTCGCTGTCGCTCGCGAACACCGTGTCGGCAGCCCAGCCGTTGTTGATGAGGAGATCGCGCATCGGCTCGTCGAGACCGCCGTCGGGCGTCGCGTTGAGGATCAGCACCGAGAACGCGGGATCCACCACACCGGTCTCCACCGGCGTCGGCGCCGAGGTCGGGACGGCTTCCGGGAACAGCGTGATGCGCCCCATCACGACGAGCGAGCCGAAGATGCCGGCGATGATGAGCACGAGCGCGGCGACGAACGACCACAGGAGGACGACCCAGCCGTTCATCCCTGGCGCCTCTGCACGATGTGCGCCGACTCGGCCTGAGGTGCGGGGAACGTCGTCGAATCGATCACGAGAGGGCTTGGACACCCCTCGATGCTATCGGCACACTCCTGGCAGACCGCGAAGAGCCTCCGGCCGGTCGCTCGCCCCTGACCGCCTCAGCCGACGAAGCCCGGGGTGCGCGTGCTGCGGGTGTAAGCACGAGAATCGCGGATCCGGCGCAGCCGGCGCACCAGCATCGGATCGTATTCCAGCGCGGAGTCCGACTCGATCAGGCGGCCGAGCAGCTGGTAGTAGCGTGCTGCGCTCATGCCGAGCTGGGCGCGGATGACCTCTTCCTTCGCACCGCTGTGGCGCGGCCATGCCGTCTCCATGGCGAGGATCGCGCGATCGCGCTCCGTGAGGTCTCCGAGCATGGCTTCACATTAGGACGCGTCGTCGGCGCTGCCTGCGCGCCACTCCCATGATCGCCCGAGCGGATCGGCCGCGGCGCGCACCCGCCCGTCGAGCGCGACGACGAAACCGGGCCAGCTCGCGGCATCCACCGCCGGCTGCCACACATCGAGCAACGCCGGCGGATCGATCGTGATCCATCGTGCAGGCAGAGCCCGGATGCGATCGACCAGCTCGGTCCTGATGGGTCTGGGAATGTGCACGAGCACGCCAGGCGTCGTGATCACGAGCGTCGCGTCGCTGGGAGCCTCGGCGGCGAGCGACGTCAGCTCGTCGAGGGCATCACCGGCCACGAGGCGGGGCGGATCGGCGGCCGCGATGTCGAGGGCGGCACCGATCCGCTCCTCGCGTCCGGCCTCCCCCGGCCACACGAGTCCGAGCAGCCAGCGCCGGTCCCGCTCGTCGCGGGCATTCAGCGGGGCCAGGTCGATACCCGCACGCCAGACGACATCGGGCAGACGCAATGGCGGCAGCTCACCTGTCACGACGCTCTCCAGCACGACGGACGACGGGCCGTCCGCCGGATCGAGCGAGGCGCGAAGCGCACCGTCCGTGCCGAGGAACCGGAACGAGTATCGATCGGGGTAGAGACACAGCCCGCCGGATGCGCCGATCTCGAGCAGTGCGATCGGTCCCTCGATCTCGGACAGGACCGGCAGCAGCGGTGCGAGACGCAGCGGCTCGTTGGTCTGGAGCGAACGAGCGCGACACTCGGCCACGACCGCATCGGCGTGCTCCAGCACGAAGCTGCGCCACGCCTGGTAGCCCTCGAGCGGCGCTCCGAGCAACCTCGTCACCGCGAACACCAAAGGCGGCTGCCTGCTCGTCTCGGGAATGCGAGCGAGGATGTCCTGCACCTCGGCATCCCCGGCCACGCCGTCCGCCCATTCGCCGTACAGCGCGCTCCGTCCAGCGGCCTCCTGACGGACGAATCGCGCGTATCGCTCCTGCACGGCCTCGTTCATCCCTCCATTCTCATCCGTTGCGACCATCGCCCGCTGAACGAGGGAGAATGGAGAGGACTCAGGAGGACGCATGCCGTACAGCGTGGACAAGACCGAAGACGAATGGCGCGAGGAACTCGGTGCCGACCAGTACGCCGTGCTGCGCCAGGCGGCGACCGAGCGCGCCTGGACCGGCGAGCTGCTGGATGAGGGCCGCGCAGGTCTCTACACCTGCGGCGCCTGCGGCGCCGAGCTCTTCAAGAGCGGCACGAAATTCGACTCCGGCTGCGGCTGGCCGAGCTTCTATGAATCCATCCGCCCCGACGCGGTGCAGCTCATCGAGGACACCACGCTCGGCATGGTGCGCACGGAGGTCCGTTGCGCGAACTGCGGCTCGCACCTCGGGCACGTCTTCCCCGACGGATTCGGCACGCCGACCGGCGACCGGTACTGCATGAACTCGATCGCACTCACCTTCACGCCCGACGCCTCGTGAGCGCGCTCGACGCGGTCCGCGCCAGGCAGTCCTGGTCGAAAGTCGACGACACGGCTCCCTCGCGAGAGGAACTCCTGACGTATGTGGCGGCGGCCGGACGTGTCGCGGACCACTCCTCGCTGCGACCGTGGCGTCTGATCGAGTTGCGCGGCAGCGACCGCGAAGCCCTCGGTGCCGCGATCGCCAAGGCGGAGGGTGACAAGTCACCGTCCTCGAAGCCCCTGCGCGCACCACTGCTGATCGCGGTCGTCGCGAGCTTCCGCAAGAGCGAGAAGGTGCCGCACTGGGAGCAGGAGGCGGTCGCGTCCGGCGTCGCCCACATGCTCAGCCTGCTGCTCGACGAGGCAGGGTGGGGCGTGCTGTGGCGCACCGGGAGTTACACGCGCTCCAAGGCGGTCGCCAAGGCCCACGGCCTGGAGAAGAACGAGGTGCTCCTCGGCTGGCTCTACGTCGGGAAGAAGCCCGCCGGCAAGAAGCCCGGCCGACGCAAAGCCGTCGATGCGCGCAAGCTGCTCACGCGGATGCCGAAGAAGAAGTCGAAGAAGTAGCCTCAGCGGCGGCGTCTGCGCCACGGCACCGCGACCATCACGGATGCCACGGCGACGATCACCATGCCGACGATCTGCCATGCCGCAGGCCCAGCGGCGGTCGGCCAGAACAGGTCGATCACGACGGATGCCGACAACTGCCCCAGCACCGATCCGAGGCCCATCAGCAGCACTCCCGTCTGCGCCACGATGAACGCTCCGAGCAGGATGTAGGCGAATCCGAGGAATCCGCCGAGGTACAGCCAGGGTTCAGCGGGGAGCGACTCGGGGGCGCCCTTGACGGCGACGCTGATCGCGGCGGCGAGTGCGAGCACGACGGTTCCGGCGACGAAACTCATCAGGGTCGCGATGATCGGCGACTGTACACGCTTCGCGAGTCGACCGTTGGTCGCGGCCTGCCACGCGATGCCGACGCCGGCCGCGAACGGCAGCAGCAGCATCCACAACGGGGCTGATGCGAGCACATCCCCGCTGAGCGAGATGCCGACCGCGGCGAGCGCGAGCAGCCCGCCCAGCACTCGACCCGGCGTGACGGCGACGACGCCGGCCGGACCGAAGCCGATCCGATCGAGCACGAGCCCGTGGAGCGTCTGTCCTGCGACCACGCCGACCGTGAAGAGGGAGACCCCGAGGATGCCGGCAGTGAGCCCCTGCGTCGAGACGGTCAGCGCACCGCAGGCGCCGCCCAGCAGCATCCATGCCGGGATCGTACGGGCGCGCACGCCGCTCCACAGCCGTCCGACGCCACGGCGCCCTGATGGGAGCGCCGCGACGACCACGATGAGGGCGAGCAGCCCGACGCTGAAGGAGACGAAGCCTGCGACGATGCCGTCGTCGAGGCGCACGCCGAGCACGCCGTTGATACGGGCCTGGATCGCCGTCATCACGCCGATCGCGACTGCTCCACCGAGCGCGACCGGGGCGGGAAGCACACGGGTCTCGGTCACCTGTCGACCCTACCCGAGCCGATGTCAGGGGTTCGACGCGGCAGGATGTCGCAGGCCGGGACTACTCTGACGGCATGTGCGCGAGCTACGGACTCGATCCCCGATTCACCGACACCGAGCTGCTGGATGCCGCCGACGAGGCGGTGCTGGATGGGCTGCGGACGTGGGCGGAGCGGAACGCCGGCGAGACGCTGCGCCCGACCGGCAAGAACCTGCGCAACCTGAACCCGCTGATCGTGCAGCCGGAGAGCTCTCCCGTGCTGGAACCCGCGTGGTGGGGCTTCCTCGTCGGCGGCGAGCCCGCGAAGTTCCCTTCCATCAACACCCGCTCCGAGCGGCTGCAGGACAAGCCGGGCGGCGCGAAAGCGCGAGCGATCGTCCCGGCGACGAGCTGGTTCGAGATGCAGAAGCCGTCACGGCAGTGGCACGAGTTCCTGGTCGACGACGGCGCGCTGTTCGGTATGGCCGCCGTGACCCAGCGCGGCAAGGCCGCGGACGGCACCTGGTTCACCTGCTACTCGATCGTGATGCGTCCGGCACCGGAGCACCTCGCCGGCGTGCACGATCGGATGCCGGTGCTCATCCCGACGTCGTTCGCCGACGAGTGGCTGACGGCCGACACCGGGCGCGAGGTCGTCGACGATGCACTCCTCGCAGCTGCGGACCTCGACGCTCGCGTGCGGGTGAAGCCGCGCGGCGACGACAAGCGCACCGACCGGCTGTTCTGACGCATGGATGCGCGAACGCTCACGCTGGCCGCCGCCGCACGTGCGGATGAACTGCCCGGCTCCGAGCGGGAGAACCCCTTCGGGCCGGAATGGGACGTGTACAAGGTCCGTGGCCGCGTCTTCCTCCTGCTGCCATTGGACGGCACCGGACGCGTGACGCTGAAGTCGCACCCGGATGACGCGGTCGCGCTCCGCGAGACATTCGCCGACATCGTCCCGGGGTACCACATGAACAAGAAGCACTGGATCACGCTGAACCCCGGACCATCGCTCGAAGAGGGCCTCGTCACCGAGCTGGTGACCGAGTCGTACCTGCTGGTCGTGGAGAAGCTCCCCCGGGCACAGCGTCCAGTCGACCCCGAGACGTTCGGGCGCCCGACGGCGTGATGCGGTCGGCCGGTCGACGGTATCCGTCGTCAGGATGACCCCAATCCCAGGGGAACGGTACCGAGGGAGGATGCGGTGACCCCGATGCGCTCCGTAGCGTTGAGCACATGATCACAGCAGAGGGACTCACGAAGCGATTCGGAGACAAGACAGCCGTCCAGGACGTGTCGTTCACGATCCAGCCCGGAACAGTGACCGGATTCCTCGGACCGAACGGCGCCGGCAAGTCCACCACGATGCGGATGATCGTCGGCCTCGACAAGCCGACGTCTGGGCGCGCGACCGTCGGCGGCAACGAGTACCGCAAGCTGCGTGCCCCGCTCACCGAGGTCGGCGTGCTGCTCGACGCGAAGGCGGTGCACACCGGGCGAACCGCACGCGACCACCTCCGGGCGATGGCCGCCACGCACGGCATCCCCGCGTCACGCGTCGACGAGGTCATCGATCTCGCCGGCATCGGTTCAGTGGCCCGCAAGCGTGCAGGCAAGTTCTCGCTCGGCATGGGCCAGCGTCTCGGCATCGCCTCCGCACTGCTGGGTGACCCGCACACGCTGATCCTCGACGAGCCGGTCAACGGACTCGACCCTGAGGGCGTCCGCTGGGTCCGCCAGTTCGTGCGCCACGCCGCCTCCGAAGGCCGCACCGTGCTGCTGTCCAGCCACCTGATGAGCGAGATGGCGCAGACCGCCGACCACGTGATCGTGATGGGTCGTGGCCAGGTGCTGGCCGACGCCCCGCTCGACGAACTGGTGCGGGCCTGGACCAGGAACACCGTGCGAGTCCGCACTCCTCGCGCCGCCGACCTCGCCGCAGCCGTCGGCGCACCAGACGTCGAGATCGTGACCTCGGCGCCCGACCTGCTCGACATCGTCGGGCTGCCGGCTTCGCGCATCGGCGACCTCGCAGCAGCGCGCGGCATCCCGCTGCACGAACTCACCCCGACCACCGGATCACTGGAAGACGCCTACCTCGCCCTGACCGGCGACTCCGTCGAGTACCGGACCAAGGAGATCTCATGACCACCCAGGCAGCTCCCCTCACCCGCACCCGGACCGGCTCCGCTTCGGGACAGCAGCTCACCTTCGTCCGTGCACTCCGCGGCGAATGGATCAAGCTCTCGACACTGCGCTCGACCTGGTGGTCGATCGGGGTCGTCGCCGCGCTCACGATCGGCATCGCCGTGCTGATCGCCCAGGCGGTGGACATGCCTGGCTTCGAACCGATCCAGGCCGTCGTGATGCCGATCCAGTTCACGATGCTGCTTGCCGGCATCATCGGCGCGATCTCCGTGACCGGCGAGTACTCGACGGGCATGATCCGCTCGACCTTCGCCGCTGTGCCGGTTCGAGGCATGGTGCTCGCCGCGAAGTCCGTCGTGCTCGCACTCTTCCTGTTCGTGTCGTCGCTGGTGATCTTCTTCGCCGCAGCGCTCGCGGTCTCCGCCGTGGTCGCAGGACGCGATCAGAGCATCGATTGGGCTGATCCTGCAGCATCCTTCCTGCCGATCGTCGTGGCGTCGCTCGCGATGTCGGTCTTCGCACTGCTGGGCGTCGCCTTCGGCTTCGTCCTGCGCTCCGGCGCCGGTGCGATCGCCGCCACCGTCGGCCTGCTGTTCGTGCTGCCGATCGTCTCGAACTTCTTCTCCTTCGCGGGCGAGTCGTGGCAGTGGGTCATGGATGCTGCGAACTACCTGCCGGTGGCTGCCGCGCAGAGCGCCATCCTGCCGGAGAACGCAGCGCTGGAGGGCCCGGTCGCCTACCTGACGCTCGCCGTCTGGGTGGTCGCCGGCATGCTCGCGGCCTGGACCGTGCTGCGCAGCCGCGACGCGTAGAGTCTGCCGAGTGAGAACCACGCGCAGCCGCAGCGACTCGATCCGCGAGGACGAGGACCTGCGGCTGCCGCGTCCTCCCGGGGTGTTCCGACGCTTCTGGGCGCGGCATCCCCGCGTCGCGGATGTCCTGATCGCGCTGGTCTGCCTGTTCCTCTCCCTGACGCCGGCAACCCGCATCGACCCCGAGTTCGCGCCTCCGTTCACACCGGTGCTCGGAGCGTTGCTGCCGGTGGCGGTGCTCGGCACCTGCGTCGCACTGCTCTGGCGACGACGCATCCCGCTGCTGCCCTTCGTCGCTTCGTTCGTGGTCGAGGCGCTCTTGCTGTTCGTCAACGTGCCGGTGGGCACGCCGATCATCCTGGTGACGTGCTACGCCGTCGCGGTCTACCGCTCGACGTCCTCGGCCTGGAAGAGCTATGCGATCGCCCTCGCGGCACTGTCGGCATTCGCGGGGCTGCTCACCGTGACCGGCGTGATCGATCTGCAGATCGCCCTCAACTCGGTCGTCAGCGCCCTCGTCCTCGGTCTGATCGGCACGCTCATCGGTGTGAACGTCGGCGGACGCAAGCGCTACATCGCTGCGGTGATCGACCGCTCGAGGCAGCTCCTCGTCGAACGCGACCAGCAGGCGCAGCTCGCTGCGGCCGCCGAGCGCGCGCGCATCGCGAGGGAGATGCACGACATCGTCTCGCACTCGCTCACCGTGATCGTCGCCCTCTCCGAGGGAGCCGCGGCCACCGCCGACCCCGAGCAGGCGCGTGCTGCTTCGACCGCCAGCGCGACCACCGCGCGCGCTGCGCTCGCCGAGATGCGATCGATGCTCGGGGTGCTGCGTTCGACCGACGACTCCGCGCCCCTCGCGCCGATCGCCGCACCGTCACCGCACGAGTCCGTGTCGAGCGCGCAACGGGCCGGCTATCCGGTGACGCTCGCGGTCACGGGCGCCGGTGAGCTGCCGGTCTCGATCGAGCATGCGGTGTCGAGGATCGTGCAGGAGGGCGTCACGAACGCGATGCGTCACGCGCCGGCGGCGACGGCCATCGCTGTGCGGATCATCCACGAGGCGGAGTCGGTGCGCGTCGAGGTCGTGAACGACGGCACGATCGCTCCCGTCGATGCACCCGGATTCGGTCTGCGCGGCCTCTCCGAGCGGATCGCGCACGTGCAGGGCACCATCAGCTACGGCTCCGCCGGCGACGGGCGATGGACGCTGACCGCCCGACTCCCCACCGCTCCTGCCCGAACCGAGGAAGAGTCATGACCGATTCCATCCGAGTGCTGCTCGTCGATGACCAGCAGTTGATCCGCGTCGGCTTCCGTCTGGTGCTGGAGGCCGAAGACGACATCGTCGTCGTCGGAGAGGCCGGCGACGGACACGAGGCCATCGCCAAGGCGTCGGTGCTGCGCCCCGACCTGGTGCTCATGGACATCCGGATGCCGGGGCTGGACGGCATCGCAGCCACGGCTGCCATCGTTCAGCAGCATCCGGAGACCCGGGTCCTCGTGCTCACGACCTTCGATCTCGACGAGTACGCGTTCGGCGCCATCCGCGCCGGCGCGAGTGGCTTCCTGCTGAAGGACGTGCAGCGCGACGAGATGATCGCGGCACTGCGGGCGGTGCACCGCGGTGACGCTGCGCTGTCGCCGCGGATCACGCGAACGCTGCTCCAGCACGTCGCCCCGATCCTGTCGGCGGAGACCGCCGCCTCTGCGCCCGATGCGACGGCCGATCTCACCGACCGTGAGCGGGATGTGTTCCTCGCGATCGCCAAGGGCCTCACGAATACCGAGATCGCGCAGTCGCTCTACGTCAGCGAGTCGACCGTGAAGACGCACGTCGGCCGCGTCCTGGCCAAGCTCGGCGCGCGCGACCGCATCCACGCCGTGATCCTCGCGTACCGGCTGGGGCTCGTCGACGACGGTCCGCTGCCGCTCGGCGGCTGACGGCATCCGGGGTCCCCGACCCACGGTCCCGGGTTCGTGCGGCTGCGCCCGGTTCGACTAGCCTGCATCAGCACGTGCAATGACCGAGGGGGCCACCGTGACGAGCAATGACCGCACCACGACGGGTGATCACACGACGGAGGGCGACGAGCAGCACCTGCGCCGCGCGCTCAGCAACCGTCACATCCAACTGCTGGCGATCGGCGGGGCCATCGGCACCGGCCTGTTCATGGGCAGCGGCAAGACCATCTCGGTCGCCGGACCATCCGTGATCTTCGTCTACATGATCATCGGATTCATGCTGTTCTTCGTGATGCGCGCGATGGGCGAGCTGCTGCTGTCGAACCTGAAGTACAAGTCCTTCAGCGACTTCGCGAGCGACCTGCTCGGGCCGTGGGCCGGGTTCTTCACCGGGTGGACGTACTGGTTCTGCTGGGTCGTCACCGGTGTCGCCGATGTGATCGCGATCGCCGGGTACACGGATGCGCTGATCCCGGGCATCCCGCTGTGGATCCCCGGCCTCGCCGTCATCGTGATCCTGCTCGCGTTGAACCTTCCGACCGTGGCGGCCTTCGGCGAGATGGAGTTCTGGTTCGCGCTGATCAAGATCATCGCGATCGTCGCGCTCATCGTCACGGGTCTCGTGATGATCTTCACCGGGTTCCAGCACGATGCCGGCACCGCCAGCTTCGCGAACCTCTGGGACCACGGCGGGATGTTCCCGCACGGCTTCATGGGCTTCGTCGCCGGCTTCCAGATCGCGGTGTTCGCATTCGTCGGAGTCGAACTGGTCGGCACCGCGGCCGCCGAGACCAAGGATCCGAAGCGCAACCTGCCGAAGGCGATCAATGCGATCCCGATCCGCATCCTGCTCTTCTACGTCGGCGCGCTGATCATCCTGATGGCCGTGACGCCGTGGACGGAGTACGTCGCCGGCGAGAGCCCGTTCATCGCGATGTTCGCCCTGGCCGGTCTGGGCATCGCCGCGACCGTCGTGAATCTGGTGGTGCTGACATCGGCGATGTCGAGCGCCAACTCGGGCATCTACTCCACCTCGCGCATGGTGTTCGGCCTTGCGCAGGACGGCGACGCCCCTCGCCTGTTCGCACGGTTGTCGAAGCGGCGGGTGCCGCAGAACGCGCTGTTCCTGTCGTGCATCCTGCTGCTCTCCGGCATCGTGCTGATCTACGCGGGAGAGGACATCGGGACCGCCTTCGACATGGTCACCACGGTCTCCGCTGTGTGCTTCATGTTCGTGTGGACGATCTTCCTGTGCAGCTACCTGTCGTATCGACGCAACCGCCCGGACAAGGCGGCGAGCTCCGCGTTCAAGATGCCGGGCGGCACCGTCATGGTCTTCGTCGTGCTCGCGTTCTTCGTGTTCGTGCTGTGGGCGCTCACGACGCAGCCCGATACGCTCACCGCGCTGCTGGTCACGCCGATCTGGTTCGCGCTGCTCTTCGTTGCCTGGCTCTTCGTGCGTCGTTCGACGAACCACCTGACCCGGCACGCGGCACACGTCGCGTACCTGCGCGACGACACGACCGATGCGGACTGAGCAGGAGACGACATGAGCTACCAGCGGCCCGATACCGAACCACGTACCAGCGGACTGTCCATCGCATCCCTCGTTCTCGCGGTGCTGCTCCCCATCCTCGGCCTCGTCCTCGCACTCGTCGCTCGATCGAAGGCGAAGCGCGAGGGTGGCCCGACGCTGGTCGCGACGGTCGCCATCGTGGCGGGCGCCGTCCTCAGTCTGGTCTGGACGCTGCTGATCGCGCTGTTCATCTGGGCGGGAGCAACGCTGTTCACCGTGGCCACCTCGGATGACCCCTCGGAACCGGCGCCGCCTGCGCCCGGCGACTCGATCGTGCTCGAGGTGAGCGCCGACGGCGAGCTCGATGATGAGACGCTCACTGCAGCGCGATCACTTGTCGAGCTGCAGGCCGCGAATGCGGGTCTGGATCTCGCCGATGCCGTCGTCGACGACGACACCGTCATTGTGACCTTCGCTGAGGGGACGACCGACACGCTCATCGAGGAGTTCACCACGTCACTGACCTCACCATTGACGGATGGGTTCTACGCGGTGGACGAGGTGCGGCCAGGCAGCGGCGGCGGGGATACAGCCGTCTCCTGTGCCGATCTTCCATTCGGCAGCGCGACGACCGGTGGGCAGACGCTCGCCTGCGACGATGCCGACCAGACACAGTACGTCTTCGATTCCGGTCCACGGATGTCGGGCACGGACATCTCGGAGGTCGCGCTCTCCGGCGACGCCGTCTCGGTCGTCCTCAGCGCGGATGGCGCGCAGGAGCTCGCTGACTGGACGGCCGAGATCGCGCCCCTCGGCACCGCTCAGATCGCGATCGTCGATCTCAGCGGCGTGATCACCGCGCCTGTCGTGATGAGCGCCATCACAGGAGGCGAGTTCCAGATCTCCGGCGGCGGATCCGGAAATCTCCAGGCCTTGACCGACCGTCTTCGTGTCTTGGGCGCCGGCGTCACGTTCTCCATCGAGAGATGAGTGAGCCCGGCACGCGCGCACGCGCGGCCGGGCTCGACAGCTCAGATGTGGATCACGCGTGCGTGGGAGTCCACTCCGAGACCGCGTTCAGCGTCTGCACCTCGTCGGCGGTGAGCTCGAGACGCGCACCGGCAAGCAGATCCGGCACCTGCTCGACAGTGCGGGCGCTCGCGATCGGGGCCGCGACGGTCGGCTGCGCACGGAGCCACGCGAGCGACGTCGCGGCGATGGATGCGCCGTGCGCCTGTCCGATCTCCTCGAGGGCGTCGATGATGCGCAGTCCGGCATCCGTGGCGTACTTGGCTGCGCCTTGCGCTCGCGGCGACTCGTGACCCGCTGCATCCGTCGACCGGTACTTGCCGGTCAGGAATCCGCTCGCGAGCGAGTAATACGGCACCAGCCCGAGATCGAACTCCTCTGCGACCGGGATGATCGTCTCCTCGACCTCGTTGCGGTGCACGAGGTTGTAATGCGGCTGCACCGCGACCGGCAGGGCAACGCCCGTGCGCTCCGCGATCTCGATCCACTCGCGGATGCGATCGCCAGTGTAGTTCGAGACGGCGATGTTCTTCACGAGTCCATCGGTGACGAGCTGTCCGAAGGCGCCGACGGTCTCTTCGAGGGGAACCGTCTCGTCGTCGAAGTGCGCGTAGTAGAGGTCGATCGCGTCGACGCCCAGTCTGGCGAGCGAGGCTTCGGCTGCTTTGCGGACGTTCGCGGCGGCGAGACCCTTGAAGTCCGGGTGCTGGCTGACCTTGGTCGCGACGACGACGTTCTGCGGCTTGCGCGAGGCGAGCCACTCGCCGATGATCGTCTCGCTCTCTCCACCCGAGTTGCCCGGGACCCAGGCACTGTACGCATCGGCGGTGTCGATGAAGTCGCCCCCGCCTGCCGTGAAGGCGTCGAGCACGGCGAACGAGGCGTCGCGGTCGGCCGTCCAGCCGAAGACGTTGCCACCGAGCGAGAGCGGGAAGACGTTGAGGTCACTGGTTCCGATACGAGTCATGCTCTCGACAACGGCCTCATGCCGAGCGGCATTCCCCTGTGACGGTGTGTTGCGGCGATGCTCAGGAGCTTGCTCAGCGCGCCCAGACGATTACTGAGACGCGGCCCTTCGTCGAGCCCGATGTCAGACGCGGACGCGTTCTGCGCGGAACCACGACAGCGCATCGCTCGATTTCCATTTGAGGGCCTGCGACTCGATGAGGAACCAACTGGCCACTGCGAGGACGAGCGTTCCAGCGAGCGAGATCAGCATGTACGCCACGAGGCCGAGATCATTCGCCCCGAAGTACGCGGCGAGCTGCTGAACCGGCCACCCGTAGACATAGATGCCGTAGGAGAAATCATGTTTCCGCCCGACCGATCGGAACGGCAGGTGATAGGCAACCCACAGAACGAGGTACGGGAACGCGACGAGGCCGACCTGCTGGAACCCCCACGACAGGTACGTGCCGACGAACACCACGAGGGCGAGAGGGGGCAACCAGCGCATGCCCGCGAGGAGGCGTTCCTTCGCGAAATAGATCGCCGATCCGATGAGGAAGCAGAGCGTGAACTTCGCCTGCCGATCGTCGTAGACGCCGAGTGCGCCGATCTGAGCGAGTTGCACCCACAGCCAGGCCACGCCCGCGAGGACCGCAACCATCCGACCGGAGAGCACACGTCCAGCCATCAGCAGCCCGATCAACAGGTAGCAGGCGAACTCGAACGGCAGCGTGTACAGCGGACCGTTCCACATCGATGGGAACGGATTGCCGCCGAGCGTATCCCCGATGCCGATCTGGTTCTGCACCAGCAGCGCGTTCGTGAACAGGAACCCGCTCGGGGGTGGTGTTGCTCCGAGGTACTCCGAGAGACCGTGGGATGTGCGCCACACGATCGGCGCCAGCACCAGCGCCACCACGACGAGCGACATCCAGTATCCGGGGAAGATACGTAGGATGCGGTGCCAGAAGAACCGCCCGACCGACAGCCGAGTACCGCTCATCGTGATCAGGAATCCGGAAAGGGCGAAGAACGCCTCGACGGCGAGGATGCCGAGATTGTTGTCCTCGCGGCCCGGGTCGGCTCCGAACCCGCCGAGCGGCCACGAATGAGCCACGACGACGAGCACCGCGAACGCAAGACGAAGGAACCCGAAGCTGTTCGCCCGGACATCGAAGGAAGACACCCGGCTATCCTGCCAGCAATCGGAAACCGACCCGCCGCCGACACAGTGAAACGACGATCGTCGGAGAGCGAAGACCCGGCTCCCCCGGAATCGCGGGAGCCGGGTCTGCTATCGGGTGCCGACTACAGGACTTGAACCTGCAACCCCCGTATTACAAGTACGGTGCGCTACCAATTGCGCCAAGTCGGCGGGTGCCACCAGCTTACCGATGGCGGAGACGCAGTCCGAACCTACGGAGCCGGAGTCTCGGTCGGCTCCACACTCGGCGACGGCGTCGGGGTGGGCGATGCCTTGTAGTAGGCGTCGCTCGCAACGGTCAGCACGAACTGCGAGAACTCGGCCGGGTCGTCGAGCGCGCCGACGTAGGCCTCACCGTTGGCCACGATCATCGGCGCGGAAGTGAGCACCAGGTCGTCGGATCCGGCGAGCGGACCGTCGAGTGCGCGGGTGGTCGCATCCTTCGCCCAGGTCACGTAGTCGGAGTTCTCGATGCAGGAGCGCACGGCCTTGCCGTTGTCCACGCCGACCGCGCCGGCGACGTCAGCCAGCTGGACGTCGGAGAGTCCGTCGCTGCCGACCTTGGGCTGGTCATCGAGCAGGTCGTGGTTGAAGGCGTAGAACTTCTCCGGCGAATGCGTCGCGACGCACGCCGCGGCGGCTGCCGCACGCAACGAGTACTTCGTGCCGTTGGAGCTGGCGGTGAGCAGCGCGACCGGGTGATAGCTCACGGTCACAGCGCCCTCGCTGATCCAGTTGGTGAGCTGGCGGGCGTTCGCGCGCTCGAACTCTCCGGCATCCGGCGACAGGTAGTCGACGTAGATGTGGATGTCCACTCGATCAGAGGCCGTCGGCTCCGGCGTGGGCTGGGCCTCCTCGGCACCTGCGTCCGTGGCATCAGGAGCGGGTGTCGTGAGCGTCTCGTCCGAGCTCGCTGCGGCGGTGATGTCGGTGACGACGACGCCGTCCCCGTCCATGCCGCTCGGCATCAGCTGCGGCTTCGAGACCTGCGCCGACACGGCGAGCGTCACTGCTGTGCCGATGGCACCGACCGCGATCACGGCGACCGCACCGATGATGATCCGTCGCATGATGCGCGCTCTGGACTGCTGCGCGTGCACCTGCTGTGCCTTCTCCCGCACGGCCTCGCGAGAATTGCGAGGTGTGGGGACGTTCGGCGTTTCGTCGCTCGACATCGTTCCTCTTGAGTCTCAGGGGGTCCGGGTTGGCCCCGACCATCACTCTCTGGCGACGATCGCCGCGAACACGCGGCCGGGTTCGATGTTAACCAGTCAGTCTGAGAAATACCCAGGTGCCACTGTTCGTGTCATACTGATCCCGACCCAACGTCGGGTCGCGGCGGGTCATTCCGCCGATTCCATCACTACGGATCGTCCGGCACGTACCTGCCGGTGAAGGAGAAGCATCATGGCATCTGTCACGTTCGATGACGCCACCCGCCTGTACCCCGGCGGAACCCGCCCGGCCGTCGACAAGCTGAACCTCGAGGTCGGAGACGGCGAGTTCCTCGTCCTCGTCGGTCCTTCCGGTTGCGGTAAGTCCACGTCCCTCCGCATGCTCGCCGGCCTCGAAGAGGTCAACGCAGGCCGCATCCTCATCGGCGACCGCGACGTCACCGACGTGCCGCCGAAGGACCGCGACATCGCGATGGTGTTCCAGAACTACGCGCTGTACCCGCACATGACCGTCGCCGAGAACATGGGCTTCGCGCTCAAGATCGCCGGCATCGGCAAGGAAGAACGCGCCACCCGCGTGCTCGAGGCAGCCAAGCTCCTCGACCTCGAGGACTACCTGACCCGCAAGCCGAAGGCCCTCTCCGGTGGTCAGCGTCAGCGTGTCGCGATGGGCCGCGCGATCGTCCGTCAGCCCCAGGTGTTCCTCATGGACGAGCCGCTGTCGAACCTCGACGCCAAGCTCCGCGTCCAGACGCGTACGCAGATCGCGTCGCTGCAGCGTCGCCTCGGCGTCACCACGGTCTACGTCACGCACGACCAGACCGAGGCCCTCACCATGGGTGACCGCATCGCGGTCCTCAAGGACGGCCTGCTCCAGCAGGTGGGTTCGCCTCGCGACCTGTACGAGAAGCCGAACAACGTCTTCGTCGCCGGCTTCATCGGCTCGCCCGCGATGAACCTGTTCTCGGCGGACCTCGCCGAGGGCGGCATCCGCTTCGGCACCGAGGTCGTCCCGCTCGACCGCGACACCGTCGGCCGTGCCAACGGTTCGCAGGTCACGGTCGGCGTCCGTCCCGAGGACATCGTCGTCGGCCCCGCCGACGGCAAGGGCCTCTCGGTCACGGTCGACCTCGTCGAGGAGCTCGGCGCTGACGGCTACCTCTACGGCCACACCGAGATCAACGGCAAGCGCGCCGACCTCGTCGCACGCGTCGACGGTCGCAACCACCCGAACGCTGGCGAGACCGTCACGCTCGCAGCGTCGGCCGGCCACGTGCACGCCTTCGACATCGAGTCGGGCGAGCGCCTGAACGACAAGCCGGTCGTCTCTGCCTGATCGGTTCAACGCACGCGGCGCAGGCTGACTTCGGTCGCCTGCGCCGCGTTCTCGTTTCCCCGCCCACTCATCCAGGGAGCTCCATGCAGGATTCGCTGCGGATCACCGCCAGCAAAGTCGACCCGGGCCTGCTCTCGCTCCCCTGGTCCACCACGCTCGCAAGATGGCCTTCCGAGCACATCGTGTCGCTGCCCAAGGGCCTCTCCCGCCACCTCGTCCGCTTCGCCGACCTCTCCGGCCGCGTCATCGCAGTGAAGGAGACCACCGCCGAGATGGCGCAGCGCGAGTACGACATGCTCGGCAACCTCGCCCGCCTCGACGTGCCCTGCGTCGACCGCGTCGCGGTGATCGCCGGACGGACGGATGCCGACGGCGAACCGCTTCCCGCCGCGCTCGTCACCTCGCATCTGCGCTTCTCGATGCCGTATCGCGCGCTCTTCACCCGGGTGCTGCGCCCCGACACGGCCACCCGCCTCGTCGACGCCCTGGCGCTGCTGCTCGTGCGTCTGCACAACGTGGGCTTCTACTGGGGCGACGTGTCGCTCTCGAACACCTTGTTCCGTCGTGATGCGGGTGCCTTCGCCGCCTACCTGGTGGATGCCGAGACCGGCGAACTGCACGAGGAGGGACTGACCGACGGTCAGCGCTCCTACGACCTCGACCTGGCACGCACGAACATCGCCGGCGAGATCATGGACCTCGCCGCCGGCGGACGACTCGAGCACGGTGTCGACGCCGTCGCGATCGCTGACGGCATCGTCTCGTCGTACCGGTCGCTGTGGGCCGAGCTGACCGCGCAGGAGTCGTTCTCGTCGGCCGAGACCTGGCGGATCACCGAACGGGTCGAGCGCTTGAACGCACTGGGGTTCGACATCGATGAGATGTCGATGTCGACCACGGCCGACGGAACGGTCGTCGAGATCCAGCCGAAGGTCGTCGACGCAGGTCATCACCAGCGGCGCCTGATCCGCCTCACCGGGCTCGACGTCGAGGAGAACCAGGCCCGCCGCTTGCTGAACGACCTCGACGAGTTCCGCGCACGGTCGACGAAGCAATGGGCTGACGAGGAGATGTACGCGCACGAATGGCTGACCCGCGTGTTCGAGCCGGTGGTGCGGGCGATCCCCTATGAGCTGCGCGCCAAGCTCGAGCCTGCGGAGGTCTTCCACCAGGTGCTCGAGCACCGCTGGTACCTCTCACAGGCGCACGGGCGCTCCGTGCCGCTCGCCGAGGTGCTCACGAGCTATATCAACGAGGTGCTGCGTCACCGCCGCGACGAGGCCACGATCATGGGTCCACCGACCGAGACCATGAGCCTCCCCGTCATCACGGGGTCGCTGTCGCTCGCGGACGAGGACGACGACGCCGTCGACTGGCGCGATCTGGTCTAGTACCCGACGGTGAACCGCTCGCGGTGGTGGTTGCCCTGCTCGATCTCGTCGACCACGGCGACGGCGAAGTCGGCACCGGAGATGGTGGACTGCCCGTCGGCGTCGCGCACGATCACGTCGCCGCCGTCGCGGTACTTCCCGGTGCGCTCTCCTTCGGCCCAGGGACCGAACACCTCGGCCGGGTGCACGAAGAACCAGTCGAGACCGGCATCCGAGCCCTCGAGCAGGGCGAGCGAGTCGATGCCGACCTGCGCCTCGTGCTTGTACTCCTCGGGGAAGTCCTGATCGAACAGTCGAGGGCCGCCAGGAGCGACCAGGCTGCCACCGGCCCCGCCGACCACGCCGAGGCGCGTCTCGGTGCCGGTGAGCCGCTGGGCGAGGGTGCCGAGCGCCTCGAGCACGCTGTTCTCCATGTCACCGCGCGGCGAGAGCGCCGAGACGACCGCATCGGCTCCCTCGAAGGTCGCGGCGATGGAGTCGATGTCGAGCGCCGAGCCCTGCACATACGCCGCCCCCGCGACCGGATCCTGCGGCTCCGACCGCGAGATGGCGATCACCCCGTGACCGCGGGTCACGGCCTCCGAGACGATGTGGCGACCGGCGTAGCCGGTTCCTCCCAGGACGACGATGCGAGCCATGCGATTCTCCTCTGTCAGCGGGTGGAGCGTACGAGCGATACGGGTGTGCGGGTCAGTTCGCGGCGCGAGTCGTCGCGACCTGGTACAGCGCGACCGATGTCGCGATGCCGGCGTTCAGCGACTCGGTGGCCGCGGAGATCGGGATCGACACGATCTGATCGCAGGTCTCTCGGACCAGGCGGGACAGTCCCTTGCCCTCGGAGCCCGCGACGATGACGACCGGACGGTCGGCGAGCTGCAGTGCCGGAAGCGAGACGTCGCCGTCGCCGGCGAGGCCGAGGATGAAGACACCCTGCTTCTTGAACTCCTTGAGCTGCGTCGTGAGGTTGGTCGCGAGAGCGACGGGGGTCCGCGCGACAGCGCCGGCGCTCGTCTTCCACACCGCGGAGTTCACACCAGCCGAGCGACGCTGCGGCAGGATGATGCCGTGGCCGCCGAACGCGGCAGCCGAACGGATCACGGCGCCGAGGTTGCGAGGGTCGGTGATGCCGTCGAGGGCGACGAAGAGCGGCACCTGGCCGCGATCGATGACCTGCTCGAGCAGGTCCTGCGGGTGCGCGTACTCATACGGCGGCACCTTGATGGCGACACCCTGGTGCACGCCGTCGAAGCCGGCCATGCGGTCGAGCTCCTGACGCGTGACCTCCATCACCGGAATGCCGCGGTGCGTCGCGATCGACAGCATCTCCTTGACGCGATCGTCCATCTCGACGCGCTGCGCGATGTAGAACGCCGTCGCGGGGATCTTGGCGCGAAGCGCCTCGAGCACCGAGTTGCGGCCGGTCACGACCTCGGTCTCGGTGGTGTTGTCCTTCGCCCGCGCCGAGCGGTTCGGGCTGCCACCGGAGGTCTGTCGCAGGCCGCCAGGGCGCCCCTTGCCGCCGGACGCCGCGTAGCGCTCGGCCGCTGCCTTGCGCTTCCCCGCGGGGTGCCACGCCCGGTCCTCCGCCTTCGGGGTCGGCCCGCGGCCCTCGAGCGCCTTGCGTCCGAGTCCGCCCGTGCCCTTGCTGGGACCCTTCTTCTTGCCCTTACCCGCCGAGGGGTTGCCAAGCTTCGCCATCAAATACTCCAATGAGTTCCGGCTGGAGAGTCCTCCAGCGTGATTCCTGCGGCGGCGATCGCGTCGCGAATACGATCCGCCGCCGCCCAGTCCTTGTCAGCACGTGCCTGCGCGCGCTGCGTGATCATCTCCTGGACGAGTGCGTCCAGCGTCCGGTGCTCGGCGAGGTCCCCGCCGGTGCTCATGAGCTCGTCGAAACCGAGGAGCCGCAGCATGGCGTCCACCTGGACGAATGCGCCCCACGCGGTGTCGTCGTCGCCGTCGTCGATCGCGGTGTTGCCCCGCCGCACGGTCTCGTGCAGCACGGCGATCGCCTGCGGCACACCGAGGTCGTCGTCCATCGCCGCCGCGAAGTCGTCAGGGATTTCGCCGATCCGCGACTCGTCCGGTGCACCGGTGAGCGAGCGCCGCACACGGGCGATGAACGTGCCGACACGGCCGAGCGCGGCATCCGCCTCATCCCACGACGACTCGGTGAGGTCGAGGCTCGACCTGTAGTGCGCTGCGGCGAGAGCGTACCGAACGACCAGCGGGTCCCGCTCGGCGAGCACGTCTGCGGCGAGTGTGAAGTTGCCGAGGGACTTCGACATCTTCTGGCCGTTCACGGTCACGAGTCCGTTGTGCACCCAGTGCCTGGCGAACGCGTCACCCGCGGCAGTCGACTGCGCGAGTTCGTTCTCATGATGGGGGAACCGGAGGTCGAGTCCCCCGCCGTGGATGTCGAACTCCGCGCCGAGATACCGCTTCGCCATCGCCGAGCACTCGATGTGCCAGCCGGGTCGCCCCGGACCCCACGGGGATGCCCAGGTCGCGTCTGCCGGCTCGTCGGACTTGGCGCCCTTCCAGAGCGCGAAGTCCTGCGGGTTGCGCTTCCCGCGAGGATCGGCGTCCTCCGCCGCTTCCATCGCGTCGATCGATTGGTGCGTCAGGGCGCCGTACTCCGACCAGGAGCGCACGTCGAAGTACACATCGCCCGAGCCGTCGGGCGCCGGGTAGGCATGGCCGCGCTCGATCAACAGCTCGATGAGCTCCTGCATCTGCGGGATCGACGCGGTCGCGCGCGGCTCATACGTCGGCGGCAGGATGCCGATACCCGCATATGCCGCCGTGAACTCCTGCTCGATGCGGTAGGCGAGCGCCCACCAGGGCTCGACGTCGGTCGCGTTCTGCAGCACCTTGTCGTCGATGTCGGTGACATTGCGCACGAACGTGACCCTGCCGTGACGGTGCTCCAGCCATCGGCGCAGCAGATCGAAGCTGAGCGCCGCTCTGACGTGCCCGATGTGGGGTCCGGACTGCACCGTGGGTCCACAGACATACATCGTGACGTTCTCGGGGTCGAGAGGCACGAAATCACGCAGATCCTGCGTGCGGGTGTCGTGGAGGCGGAGTGTCACCGCTCAATCTTACCGGGGCGGCGTGACGTGGCCCTGAGTAAGTCCCGTCGGCAGCAGCATCGCGATCGCCGTCACCGCGATCCCCTCGCCCCGACCGGGGAACCCGAGACCATCGGTGGTCGTCGCGGTCACCGACACGGGCGCCCCGCCGAGGGCCGCCGAGAGCACCTGCTCTGCCTCGGCACGGCGCGCGCTGAACCGCGGACGGTTGCCCTGGAACTGCGCCGAGACGTTGCCGATCGCGAACCCCGCCTCAGCGAGCAGCTCTCGTGTGCGCGCCAGGAACACGGCGGCATGGGCGCCGGCGTACTCCGGATGCGAGGTGCCGAAGTGCTCGCCGATGTCACCGAGTCCGGCAGCACCCAGCAGCGCATCGACGATCGCGTGGGCGACCGCATCGCCGTCGGAATGCCCTGACAGCGGGGGCTCCCCCGGCCATTCGAGACCCGCGAGCCACAGCGCGCCATCGCCGCCGAACGCATGCACGTCGGTGCCGATGCCGACGCGCGGCGCGACGCTCGCCGGAAGGCCCTCGCTCGCCGGGTGCGACGCGGGAGCCGGTGCGCCGGCATCCGCCAGCAGATGACGCGCCCGCTCGAGGTCTCCGGGGGTCGTGATCTTGAACGCACGCTCGGAGCCCTCGATGTGTCGCACGCTCCCACCGTTCGCCGCGAACAGCGCTGCATCGTCGGTGTACTCGACCCCGGCGGTCAGCGCAGCGGCGTATGCCGCCTGCAGCGGGCCGCGAGGGAAACCCTGCGGGGTCTGCGCTGCGGCGAGCTCAGACCGATCGACTGCGGCGACGATCAGCCCATCGTCGACCCGCTTGAGCGTGTCGACCACCGGAAGCGCCGGGATCACACCGGTGTCCGCACGGACGGCGCGCGCCACGGCGTCGATCTGGGCGGGCGGCGTGAGTGCCCTCGCTGCGTCGTGCACGAGCACGGTCGTCACACCCCCCCAGAGTGCCGCGAGTCCGGCCGACACCGAGAGCTGCCGGGTGTCACCGCCGGTCACGACGCGACCGAGGTCGATGCGCTCGCCCGCGGCCTCCCGGAGCTCGGTCTCGGCATCGCCCTCGAAGCCCGCAGGGGCGACGACGATCACCTGCGCGGGGGCGGCGGCGAACACACCGTCGAGCGCGTGACGCAGGATCGAGCGGCTGTCGATGCCGACGAATGCCTTGGGTGCGCCTGCGTCCAGGCGGGTGCCTGAACCGGCGGCGACGACGATGATCGCGGTGTCGGGGACGGGGAGCATGGTCACGATCTCACGCTACCGCCTCGCGCAGACGACGAAGGGGCGGATGCCGCAGCATCCGCCCCTTCGTCACGACCCTCGGGTCGACGACGGAATCAGGAAGCGAGGACCTGGTCGAGCAGTGCGCCCGCCTTGTCCTCGTCGGTCTTCTCAGCGAGCGCGAGCTCGGAGATGAGGATCTGACGAGCCTTCGCCAGCATCCGCTTCTCTCCCGCGGAGAGTCCGCGGTCCTGATCGCGGCGCCAGAGGTCGCGGACGACCTCGCTGACCTTGATGACATCGCCGGAGGCGAGCTTCTCAAGGTTCGCCTTGTACCGGCGCGACCAGTTGGTCGGCTCTTCGGTGAACGGTGCGCGAAGCACCTCGAACACATGGTCGAGGCCTTCCTTGCCGATCACGTCACGGACGCCGACGAGGTCGACGTTCTCTGCGGGGACCTCGATGATGAGATCGCCCTGGGTGACGTTCAGCTTCAGATACTTCTTCGCCTCACCCTTGATGATGCGTTCCTTGACCTCGATGATGGTCGCGGCGCCATGGTGCGGATAGACGACTGTCTCGCCAACCTCAAAAAGCATAAAAACGTGTCCTTTCGGCAACCTCAAGGATACCACAGGCCATATGCGCTAAGGTTCGCGCCTCGAGTGCTCGGTGACGGTACCCGCGTACCCGTAGAATGGATGCGGATATCCCGTCGGACCCCAGGAGGACCAGTGAAATCGCGCCTTGTTGCGTCTGCCGCCATCAGCGCTCTCGTCCTGCTCGGCGCGACCGGCTGCACGTTCATCTCGCCGCAGGCGACGAAGATCGAGTACTCCGCCTCTGACGGGGTCAACGTCTTCGACCCGGAGAGCCCCCTCGACGTGCGCAACGCCTTCATCGTGGCGAACGAAGACGGCAGTGTCGGCAACTTCATCGGCGCGGTCGTGAACCCCACCGACGAGCGCGCGACGCTGACCATCGCCCTCGAAGGCGTCGACCCGTTTACCGTGACCGTGCCGGCAGACGACCGCATCAGCTTCGGCGCCGATGCCGAGCCGCTGCGCATCGTCGGCCTCGACACCATGCCGGGCGCGACGGTCGAGATGCACTTCCAGTCGGGTGACGCGCTCGGCGTCAAGACGCAGGTGCCGGTGCTCGACGGTTCCCTCCCCTACTACGCGGATCTGGTGCCCAGCGACGACTGATCGCCCCAGCAGCTGCAGCACACAGAAGAGGCCGACCCGTTCGCGGGGCCGGCCTCTTCTGTGTTGACGGTGTCGAGTGCTCAGCCCTCGAAGCGGTAGCCGAGACCGCGCACGGTGACCAGCATCACCGGCTCGCTCGGGTTCTCCTCGATGCGGGAGCGGATGCGCTTGATGTGCACGTCGAGGGTCTTGGTATCCCCGAAGTAGTCGCTGCCCCAGACGCGGTCGATCAGCTGACCGCGGGTGAGCACTCGGCCGGAGTTGCGCATCAGGACCTCGAGCAGCTCGAACTCCTTCAGCGGCATG
Organism: Microbacterium oxydans; assembly: GCF_000956525.1. Classification (GTDB taxonomy): domain Bacteria; phylum Actinomycetota; class Actinomycetes; order Actinomycetales; family Microbacteriaceae; genus Microbacterium; species Microbacterium oxydans_A. Next base: position 90,897 of record NZ_JYIW01000025.1, on the reverse strand, counting down.
TTGATCACCGATCCGGCGACGGAGACCGTGTGCCGATCGATGTCGAGCGACACCCGCCCGCCATCCAGCACGCGCTCGTCGAGCTCGCCCTCAGCCTGCACCACCCGACGAAGCACCGCCCGCATGCGCGCGAGCAGCTCCCTCGAGGAGTACGGCTTCGTGATGTAGTCGTCGGCGCCCAGCTCCAGCCCGACGACGATGTCGACTTCGGAGTCCTTCGCCGTCAGCATGATGATGGGCACCGCAGAGGTGGAGCGGACCTGCCGGCAGACCTCTGTACCCGGCATTCCTGGCAGCATCAGGTCGAGCAGGATGATGTCGGCGCCCCGGTCCCGGAACGCCGTCAGCGCGCCGGGGCCGTCTTCGGCGATCTCGACCTCGTACCCCTCTCGCCGCAGCAGATACGCCAGCGGGTCGGCGAGATCGGGTTCGTCCTCGACGAGAAGGATGCGTGTCATGCGATTTCTCCGTTTCGTACGCGTCCGCCGGATGCCTTGGCCTTCGCCTTGGCCTCCTTGCGGGCACGCTTCTTCTTGCTCTTCTTGCCGCCGTCGACGGGTTCGGGCGCGTCGATCAGCGGAAGCCTGATGGTGAAGGTCGATCCGCGCCCCGGCCGCGACCACAGGCGCACTTCGCCGCCGTGCCGCTGCGTGGCATGTTTGACGATCGACAGACCGAGTCCGGTGCCGCCGGTGCGACGGGAGCGGGCGTCGTCCGCACGGTAGAACCGCTCGAAGATGCGCTCCCGGTCGGATTCGGAGATGCCGATGCCCTGGTCGGCGACGGCGATCTCGACGACGCCATCCTCGGCCTTCACGCCGACGCCCACACGAGACCCGCGCGGGGAGTAGACGATCGCGTTGGCGATGAGGTTGCCCACCGCCTCGATCAGGATCTGCGCGTCGCCGCGCACCCAGGCACCGCGGTCGCCGCCTCGGGCGAGATCGACGCCAGCGGAGTCGGCCTGCACGACGTGCGCCTCGATGGATGCCGCGACCACCTCATCGATGGACACGGCGTTGACCTCGGTCAAGCCGTCCTCGGCCTGCAGTCGGGACAGGCTCATGATGCGCCCGGTGAGCTGGGCGAGGCGTCCGGCCTCGGCAGAGATCCGCGCGGCGAAGATCCGCACCTGCGGCGGGTCGTCGGCGGCCGACTCGATCGCCTCGGCGAGCAGGCTGACGGCCCCGACCGGCGTCTTCAGCTCATGGCTGGTGTTGGCGACGAAGTCGCGACGCATCTGATCGAGACGCTCCTGCTCCGTGACATCGCGGATGATCAGCAACGCCATCCGCGCTCCGAGCACGCTCGCACGCGCCGACACGAGACGCGGATCGAGGCTGACCCCGCCACGGGTGATGCGCATCGATTCGGTCTTGGTGCCGCCGGCCGCTCTGACGCTGCGCACGAGCAGCCGCAACTCCGGGTTGTCGAGTGTCGAGCCGACGTCGATGCCGAAGCGCGTCGCCGCATGCGAGGCGGCGAGCACCAGACCTGAGGTGTCGACGACACAGGCGGCGTCGTCCATGCTGTCGAGGACGTCCGTGATGCCCTCGGGAACGACGGTCGAGGTCTCCTGCTCGACGCGCGCTCGTGCACGGAAGGCCCACACCAGCAGGAGGGAGAGACCGACGCCGATCAACACGCCTGCGGCGAGAGCGATCAGCGCGACCTGCGGCAACGTCATGACTCCAGCGTAGAGTGCGTTCACCCGCGTTCCGGCGCGTTTTCAGGGGTGCAGTGCAACGTGAGAAGTACTATTCACGTGCTGGGCACCGTTCGTTAACCTTCGGAGCACACAATCTGATCGGGCCTGTGCGGAGCGCAGTCCTGCTCTCGTGCGGACGACCAGCCGTCTCGCGCTGACACCACAGTCGAGATCCGAATGAAAGGTTGCGCCCCACCATGCGCGAAGTCTTCCACCAGTCCCTCGAGGACCTGCAGTCCCGCCTCGTGGAGCTCGCCGACCTCGTCACCGACGCGATCGACAAAGCGACCCGAGCCTTCGCGACCAGCGACGTCGCCCTGGCAGAGGAGGTCATCGCCGACGACGCCAAGATCGACGCACTGGCCATCACCCTCGACGAGCAGGCGATCGAGATCCTCGCCCGCCAGCAGCCGGTCGCCCGCGACCTGCGCATCGTCGTCACTGCACTGCGCGTGAGCGCCTCGATCGAGCGCATGGGCGACATGGCCGAGCACATCGCGCAGCTCGCCCGCCTCCGGTTCCCGGAGCGCGCCATCCCGAAGGGACTGAAGGGCACCTTCGTGAAGATGGGCGAGCTCGACGTGGAGATCTCCCGCACACTGTCCGAGCTGCTGCGCACCGGCGACCTCCGCTTCGCCGACACCATCCGCAACGCGGACGACGATGTCGACGAGCTGCACGCCACGGTCTTCGAGAAGGTGCTCAGCGACAACTGGAAGGGCGAGGCGACCGCGACGGTCGACGCCACGCTCGCCAGCCGGTACCACGAGCGCTTCGCCGACCACGCGGTCGCCGTCGCCAAGAAGATGGTCTACCTCGCGACCGGCGACTGGCAGGTCTCCGAAGCAGAGATCGCCCTCGCGGTCGAACAGCAGCAGGAGCTCGGTCACGCCTGACCGGCATCCGCGCTGCAGACACCCCTCTGCATGACGAAGCCCCTCCTGATCCGCATGGATCGGGAGGGGCTTCGTCGATGAGCGGCTTCGCCGCCTACTTCTTGCCCTGCGCTGCGACTGCCGCGGCGCCGGCTGCTGCGGCCTCCGGGTCGAGGTAGCGGCCGGGCCCGGTCGGGACGTTGTTCTCGTCGAGCTCGTACACCAGCGGGATACCGGTGGGGATGTTCAGCTCGGCGATGTCGTCGTCGCTGATGCCCTCGAGGTGCTTCACGAGTCCACGGAGCGAGTTGCCGTGCGCCGTGACGAGCACGGTCTTCCCGGCTTCGAGGTCGGGAACGATCGCGCTCTCCCAGTACGGGAGCAGCCGGTCGATCACGAGCTTGAGCGACTCGGTGCGGGGCACCTCGCCGTCGATGCCCGCGTAGCGCGGGTCGTTGACCTGGCTGAACTCGCTGTCGTCGTCGAGCACGGGCGGCGGCACATCGAAGGAACGGCGCCACAGCTGGAACTGCTCAGGGCCGAACTCTTCGAGCGTCTGCGCCTTGTCCTTGCCCTGGAGCGCACCGTAGTGGCGCTCGTTGAGGCGCCAGGAGCGCGTGACGGGGATCCACAGGCGGTCGGCCGCGTCGAGCGCGATGTTCGCGGTTTGGATCGCACGGCTCAGGAGGGAGGTGTGCAGCACATCCGGCAGCAGTCCGGACTCCGCCAGCAGCTCGCCGCCGCGGCGGGCCTCCGTGATGCCCTGCTCGTTCAGCCGGACGTCCACCCAGCCGGTGAACAGGTTCAGTTCGTTCCACTCGCTCCGGCCGTGGCGGAGCAGGATCAGGGTGCGCGTCGCAGTCATGCCGCCAGTTTATCCGCGTCGGTCCCGCCTTCGCGCCCCGGACGGTCGCTGACCGCAGCGAAGGGCTGGGAGGATTGACGCATGGCGTCTTCTCCCCTCGGTCGACCGACGCGAGGGACGACCGGCACCAACCGGCTGCGGCGCAACGACCGCTGGATCGCCGCGAGCCGCACGTTCCTCCGTGCGGCGGATCCGCTCGTCGTCGACCTCGGGTTCGGTGCCAGCGGTGTGACCGCGTTCGAACTCGCGGCGCGACTGCAGAGCGTGCGCGCGGATGCCGAGGTGCGCGGCCTCGAGATCGACCCGGCGCGCGTGGCGCTCGCGAAGGAACAGCTCGCCGATGTGCAGGCGGGACGCACCCCGTTCTCGCCGGAGCTGCAGGTGTCGTTCGCCCGCGGCGGCTTCGAGGTGCCACTCCCCGGCGCGCGGCGACCGGCGGTGATCCGAGCCATGAACGTGCTCCGGCAATATGACGAGGCCGACGTCGCGGATGCCTGGCGCACCATGTCGTCGAGGCTGGCGCCGGACGGACTGCTGGTCGAGGGCACCTGCGATGAGATCGGCCGTGTCTCCAGCTGGATCGACGTCGGACCCGACGGTCGCGCCCTGCGGTTCACGATCTCGTTGCGCCTGGCGGAGCTCGCACAGCCGAGCATCGTCGCCGAGCGGCTGCCCAAGGCGCTGATCCATCGGAACGTGCCAGGCGAGCGCATCCACTCGCTGCTCACCGATCTCGACCGGGAGTGGGAGCGAGCAGCACCGCTCTCGACGTTCGGCTCGACGCAGCGTTTCCTGGCCGCCGTGTCGGCGCTGCGCGCCCAGGGGTGGCCGGTGCAGGGCGGACGCACGCGGTGGCGGCTCGGAGAGCTGACGGTGCCGTGGGAGTCCGTGGCGCCGTTGCCCTGACGCGTCGCGCCGCGACGCGTCCAGTGCTCAGCGTCCGACGCTGCTGCCTCGCGGATCCGGAGCGACCGGGCGCCGAGACAGGCGGGTGATGCGCGGGATGTCGGCGGTCGCGCCCGCATCCGCCGGCACGATGACCTGCTGCGCAGCCGCGATGTCGACCCCGTCGTCTCGGACCACGAGGTCGCCGACCGGCGTGCGACGCGCGAGGATCGCGAGCGCGATCGGGCCGTCTTCATGATGCCGGGCGACCGACGTGATGTGGCCGACCTCGTCGTCGCCGACGAAGACGGGCGACCCGGGGGCGGGGAGCACTGCCTCGCTGCCGTCGAGCTGCAGCGCGGCGAGGCGGCGCGGCGGGTGACCGAGGTTGTGCACCTTCGCGACGGTCTCCTGACCGCGGTAGCAGCCCTTGCTCAGGTGCACTGCACTGCGGATCCAGTCGGATTCGTGTGGCAGCGAGCGATCATCGACCTCTGCCGCCCATCGAGGGCGCCAGGCCGCGATGCGAAGCGCCTCAGCCGCGAGCAGCCCTGCGACCGCTTCCGGTGCGACGGAGGCGGCGAGCGCATCGAGTGCCTCCATCGGCACGACGCCGACGCGCCAGGCGAGCGCCGCGCCGGGGTGATCGGAGACCTCGGCGTACTGGTGCCCGCCGATCGACACACGCTGCCAGGGGTCAGCCCAGACGAGCGGGACACCGTTCGGGGCGAGTGCTGCCGTGATCACGGTCTCGGCCGCCGATCCGCCGTCGACGAACCCGAGGAGCGAGAGCTCCGTCCGCAGGTCGACCGTCGCCTGGGTGCGGAACTTCATGCGGGTCAGCCACGTCGCGAGGCCGTCCGCGTCTGCCGCATCAGCGATCAGCCAGGTCGATGCGCCGTCATCGAGGACACCTGCCGCATGCTCGACGCGGCCCTGCGGGTCGAGCACGAGCAGCTCGGTGCTCTCGCCGGGGGCGAGCCGCCCGACGGACTGCGAGGTGATCGAATCCAGCCAGCTGAGCCGCTCGGGGCCCGCGACCTCGATCACACGTCGGTCGTCGAGCGGAACGAAGGCGGTGCCGGCAGCCAGGCGCCGCTGTTCGATGAAGGGCTCACCGAAGTGCGAGATCCCGTGCTCGTCGGCGACAGCTCCGCGGATGCCGGAGAACGCGCTCATGTCAGACCTTCGCCAGGCGCGCGGAGGCGTGCGAGCGGAGCGCCGTGCCGAGTGCGGCGATGTCCCACGCCCAGAGCAGGTGTCCGTCGACCAGACCGTACAGGCGCGTCGCCGCGCCGTACTCCTTCGCCCCGGCGCCGCGCACGATCGCGTCGGTGGAGATGTCGATCCGGGGCCCGTTGATCTCGCCGAGGTACAGCTCGAGCATCCCGTCGGCGTGTGCGATCGAGACCTCGATCGGGAAGCCGCCGCTCTCGGCGCGGAGCAGCTCGACGTCATCGACGGTTCGTGTGGTCGGCGTCGCCAGCGGGGGCAGCAGCCCGGGTCCTGCGTCCGTGTCGGCCGCAGGGCGGGCGAGGCGCCAGAAGCCGGTCTCCGCGATCAGCTGCTGCGGAACCGCATCCTCCTCGCCGAGGAGCGTCGCCGTGGCCGAGTAGTTCAGGAAGGGACCGCCGTCATGGCTGAAGCTCACGCGATGTGCGAACTCGCCCTGCACGCGATCGTCGCCGACCGGGAAGTCGAGCACACCAGTGCCCTCCCAGACGCCGATCAGCCACGAGAGCGGGACGATGTCGGCGGGGAGATCGGTCGGCAGGTCGAGCACGATCGGGCTCAGCGCTGGCCGCGGAACAGGTTGCGCAGCACCACAGCCGAGACGAAGACGATCGCCAGGCTCGCAAGGCCGAGCAGACCGATGAAGAAGATCTCGAGCGCCATGATGTCCATGACCTCCACATTACCCCGACGCGGGGCGGTGTCAGGCAGGAATCAGGGCGGCGAGACCGAATCCGACCGAGATCATCCCCATCAGCAGCAGGGCTCCGGTGACGCTCCCGGCGACGCGGAAGATGAAGCCCTGCGTTCGCCCGTACCAGAGCTGCACGGCGAACGACAGCAGAATCGTGCCGCCGAAAGCGACGAGCATCCAGGACACTCGCCACTCCTCGGGGACGAAGATCCCGACCGCGATGCTGGAGAGGAAGGCGACGACCCAGACGGCGATCACGCCGACGAAGGCGTTGCGCGGTGCGAGGGCTGGTTCCGACATGACTCCATTGTGACCCATCAGGTGCCGGTATCATGGCCCCACGGCATCGCCCGATGCAGGTGAGGAGTGCGCGTGGCCGAGATTCTGGTTCTGACGAACGCTCCGATCTCGGAGCCGGTGCTGCCCGCGCTCGAACTGCTCAGCCACCGCGTCCGCCAGATCCCGGCCGAACCGGCACAGCTCGTCAGTGCTCCGGAGTACGACATCGTGATCGTCGACGGCCGCCAGGATCTCGTCGGAGCGAAGTCCCTCTGCCGCCTGCTGCGCGCCACAGGGCAGGACGCGCCCCTGCTGCTCGTCGTCACGGAAGGCGGTATGAGCGCGCTCTCCGGCGACTGGGGCATCGACGATGTACTCCTCTCGACGGCGGGCCCCGCGGAGGCCGATGCCCGCGTGAGGCTCGCACTCGCCCGGCGTGACGAGGTCGCCGCGCCGACCCGCGTCCAGGCCTCCGGGGTCACGATCGACGAGCAGTCCTACTCGGCCAAGCTGCACGGGAAGCCGCTCGACCTGACGTATAAGGAGTTCCAGCTCCTGCACTTCCTGGCGACGCACCCGTCCAGGGTGTTCACGCGCGAGCAGCTGCTCAGCGAGGTGTGGGGGTACGACTACTTCGGCGGCACCCGCACGGTCGACGTGCACGTGCGGCGGTTGCGCGCGAAGCTCGGCGATGCCGACCAGATCATCGGCACCGTGCGGAACGTCGGCTACCGCTTCAACGTCTACGACGACGAGACGGTCGTCGCAACGCGCTGACGCGACGACCCCGTTCACGCGCACGACACCTGGCGGTGCTTAGATGTACCCCATGATCGATCCCGCACTCGCCGACGCAGGACTCGGTGACGCCGAAGACGACGACTTCGATGCCATCGAGTCGCCGGATGCCCTGCTCCCCGACCACCGCTACCTCGACCGCGAGCTCAGCTGGCTGGCGTTCAACCAGCGGGTGCTCGAGCTCGCCGAGGACCCGTCGCTGCCCGAACTCGAGCGGGCCAACTTCCTGGCGATCTTCGCGAGCAACCTCGACGAGTTCTTCATGGTGCGCGTCGCCGGACTGAAGCGCCGCATCGTGACCGGACTCGCTGTGCCGACGAACATCGGGCGCTCCCCCGCAGACGCCCTCACCGACATCTCCCGCGAGGCGCATGCCCTGCAGCTGCGTCACGCCGACGCCTGGACCTCGCTGGTCCGTCCGGCACTCGCCGATGCGGGCGTCGAGATCACCGCGTGGTCCGAGCTCACCGAGCCGGAGCGCGCCGCCCTGTCTGAGTACTTCCAGGCGCAGGTCTTCCCGGTGCTCATGCCGCTCGCGGTCGACCCGGCGCATCCGTTCCCCTACATCTCGGGACTCTCGCTGAACCTGGCGATCCGCATCCGCAACGCCCGCACCGGACGCCAGGAGTTCGCGCGCCTCAAGGTGCCGCCGATGCTGCCGCGCTTCGTCGAGGTGCCGGGTTCCGGCACGATCGTCCGCTACCTCAGCCTCGAGGAGCTGATCGCCAATCACCTGGGCGATCTGTTCCCCGGCATGGAGGTGCTCGACCACCACGCCTTCCGCCTCACCCGCAACGAGGACGTCGAGATCGAGGAGGATGAGAGCGAGAACCTCATCCAGGCACTCGAAGCCGAGCTGCTGCGTCGCCGTTTCGGCCCGCCGATCCGCCTCGAGATCACGGACGACATGGACGACGTGACGCTCGAGCTGCTCGTGAAGGAACTCGACATCACCGACCAGGAGACCTACCGCCTCCCCGGCCCGCTCGACCTGCGTGGGCTGTTCGCGCTGTCCCGCATCGATCGCCCCGACCTGCGCTACCCGCCGCACCTGCCGACCACGGCCGTCGCGTTCCAACCGGGCGACAGCAGCACGCGCGCCGACATGTTCAAGGCCATCCGCAAGGCCGATGTGCTGGTGCACCACCCGTACGAGTCGTTCACGACCAGCGTGCAGGCCTTCCTGGAGCAGGCCGCCCGCGATCCGCACGTGCTCGCCATCAAGCAGACCCTGTACCGCACCTCGGGCGACAGCCCCATCGTGCAGGCGCTGATCGACGCGGCGGAGGCCGGCAAGCAGGTGCTCGCGCTGGTCGAGGTCAAGGCGCGATTCGACGAGGCGAACAACATCGTCTGGGCGCGCAAGCTCGAGAAGGCCGGCGTGCACGTGGTCTACGGCCTCGTCGGTCTGAAGACCCACTGCAAGCTCGCGCTCGTGATCCGCGAGGAAGACGGCAAGCTGCAGCACTATTCGCACGTCGGCACCGGCAACTACAACCCGAAGACCAGTCGCATCTACGAGGACTTCGGCCTGTTCACCGCCGATGCGCAGGTCGGCAAGGACCTCACCCGTCTGTTCAACGAGCTCAGCGGCTACGCGATCGAGAAGAAGTTCAAGCGGCTGCTCGTCGCCCCCCTCCACCTGCGCAAGGGCCTGGTGCGTCAGATCGACGCGGAGCGGAAGAACGCGGAGGCGGGCAAACCGGCGCACATCCGCATCAAGGTGAACTCCATGGTCGACGAGGAGATCATCGACGCGCTCTATCGCGCGAGCGTCGCCGGCGTGAAGGTCGAGGTCTGGGTCCGCGGCATCTGCAGCCTGCGCACCGACCTCGACGGCATCAGCGACAACATCACCGTGCGCAGCATCCTCGGTCGATATCTCGAGCACTCGCGGATCTTCGCATTCGAGAACGGCGGCGACCCCCAGGTCTACATCGGCAGTGCCGACATGATGCACCGCAACCTCGACCGACGCGTCGAGGCCCTCGTCAGGGTGAACGACCCGGCGCACCTGCAGGAGCTGCAGGCCTTCTTCGATCTCGCGATGGATCCGGGGACCACGTCGTGGCACCTCGGTGCAGAGGGAGTCTGGGAGCGCCACGCCGAGGATGCCGAGGGGAACCCGCTCATCGACCTGCAGGATAAGACCATGGGGTTGATCCAGCGACGACGTCGCGCACGGTCGGTGCGATGACCGCGGCACAGACGACAGAGGCGCCGCGCGCAGGGTGGACCGACAAAGCGGTCTACGCCGCTGGCGCTGTCGTCTGGCGCCTGGTCGAGGGCAAGCTGAAGATCCTGCTGATCCATCGCACGAAGTACCGTGATGTGACGCTACCCAAGGGCAAGGTCGATCCAGGTGAGATGCTCGCGGAGACCGCGGTCCGCGAGGTGCACGAGGAGACCGGCATCCGCGTCTCGCTCGGTGTGCCCGTCGGCGTGAGCCGCTACGTGATGACTTCACGCAAGCAGAAGGTCGTGCATTACTGGGCGGCCGAAGCGACCGAGGACGCCATCCGCGAATCGACCTTCCTGCCGAATCGCGAGATCGCCGCGCTCGAATGGGTGAGTGTCAAGCAGGCACGAGCCCGCCTCAGCTACCCCGTCGACCTCGAGATCATCGACTTCTTCTCGAACCTCGTCGACGACGGTGTGCTCCAGACCTTCCCGGTGGTCGTGCTCCGCCACGCGAAGGCGCTCCCGCGCTCCGAGTGGGACGGCCCCGATGCAGGGCGCCCCCTCACCGAACGCGGGAAGAAGCAGGCGAAATCGATCGTCGGCCCGCTGCAGGCCTTCGGCATCCGCAAGATCGTCACGAGCGACGCGGTTCGGTGCGTCTCCACCGTCCGCCCGCTCGCGAAAGCGCTCGGCCGGAAGGTGGTCGAGACGGCGCGGATCAGTCAGGATGCCTGGGAGAACGGCGACGACGACCTCCGCGCGGTCATCGGACACCGGGTGCGCTCGCTCAAGCCCGCCGTGGTCTGCAGCCACGGCCCGGTGCTGCCAGGACTCCTCTCGGAGATCGCCCTCGCGACCGGCACGATCCAGGGCTCGTACCTGAGCAGCGCGGCCGATCTGGAACCGGCGGCGTTCTCGGTCGTGCACCTCTCGGCGACGAACCCCGGCTCGGGGATCATCGCGATCGAGACGCACATCCCGAAGGTCTGACGCTTCGACAGGCTCAGCGACCCAGTCCTTGGGCAGCGGACCCAGGTTCGCGGACAGCGACCCAGTCTGCGAGCAAGCGACGTGGTCGTCGTCGGCGACCACGCCTTGTGCCGCCTGGGCACGCCCCCAGAGCGTCGTCGGTCGTTCACCTTCCGTTCACCTGCGCGGGAGAGTCTCGTTAACCGCCGCGCATAGCGTCACTGTGTGCCCTGCACCGGGCCTCAACCTCATCCACGATCGAACGGATCCACAGTGAAGATCTCCCGAATCGCTCGCATCGGCGCCATCGGCGCCATCGCCGCTCTTGCACTCGCCGGTTGTGCCGCGAACGAAGGCGGCACCGCTTCTTCCGACGCCCCCACCTCCGACTCGGCCGCCGTCAGCGGCTCGCTGGTCGGCGCGGGCGCCTCCTCGCAGCAGGTCGCCATCCAGGCATGGACGGCCGAGTTCCAGAAGACCAACCCCGACGCACAGGTCGAGTACGACCCGCAGGGTTCCGGCGGTGGCCGCGAGTCCTTCCAGCAGGGCGCTGTGAACTTCGCCGGCTCCGACCGCGCGTTCAAGGCCGACGAGGTCGCAGCAGGCGGCTTCGGCGCCTGCACCGACGGCTCCGACATCGTCGAGATCCCCGCCTACGTCTCCCCGATCGCGATCGTGTTCTCGCTGGACGGCGTGGACGAGCTGAACCTCGACGCCGAGACCATCGCGTCGATCTTCGCCGGCAAGATCACGAACTGGAACGACCCCGCGATCGCCAAGGACAACCCCGACGCGAAGCTTCCCGACCTGGCGATCACGCCGGTCCACCGCTCCGACAAGTCGGGCACCACCGGCAACTTCACCGACTACCTCGCGCAGACCGCCGGCGACGTGTGGACCGCTGGCAGCGTCGAGGAGTGGCCGGCCGACCTCGCCGGCGAGTCGGCTGAAAAGACCTCGGGTGTCGCGAACGCCGTCAAGGGCGGACAGGGCCTCATCGGCTACATCGACTCCTCGCAGGCCGCCGACTTCTCGGCCGTCAACGTCAAGGTCGGCGACACGTTCGTCGCACACTCCGCCGAGGGCGCTGCTGCGACCCTCGACGCCTCCAAGATCGAGGACGGCCGCACCGAGGGTGACCTCGCGTTCGCGATCGACCGCACGACGACCGCCGACGGCGCCTACCCGGTGCTCCTCGTCAGCTACCTCATCGGCTGCGCCGAGTACGAGGACGAGAACGTCGCCGCCCTGACCAAGGCCTTCTTCACCACGGCGATCAGCGCCGAGGGCCAGGACGCCGCGGCATCCAACGCCGGCAGCGCACCGATCTCCGACGACCTGCGCACGCAGGCTCAGGCTGCGATCGACCTCATCAAGTGATCATGCGACGGTCTCCGGGATGCTTCGGCATCCCGGAGACCGTCTGCTCGCGTCAGACACCCGATCTCCACTGAGCAGGAAGCAGCTCCCATGACAGCCACGACTGTGCCGGCGCAGACGCGCATCGCCGCGAAGAAGCGCGCCGGCGACATCTGGTTCTCCGGCACGGCGGTCGCCGCCGGATCCATGATCATGATCACGCTGGCCGCGGTCGCGATCTTCCTCGTCGTGCAGTCGATCCCGGCCTTCGCCGCGACTGCAGCAGACGCCTCGCTCCTCAAGACCAACTTCTGGGACTACGTCGGCCCGCTGCTGTTCGGCACGGTGTGGGCGGCCTTCCTCGCCCTCCTCCTGGCCGTGCCGCTGTCGCTCGGCGTGGCCCTCTTCATCACCCACTACGCACCGCGCCGACTCGCGCAGGGCCTCGGCTACGTCGTCGACCTGCTCGCCGCAGTGCCATCGGTCGTCTTCGGCCTCTGGGGCATCCTCGTACTGGCGCCCGCAGTGCAGCCGATCTACGCCTGGCTGAACACGAACGCCGGCTGGATCCCCTTCTTCGGCGGAGTCGTCTCCCCCACCGGTCGCACGATCCTCACCGCAGCCATGGTGCTCGCGGTCATGGTCGTGCCGATCATCACCGCGATCTGCCGCGAGATCTTCCTGCAGACGCCGGTCCTCCACGAAGAGGCGGCGCTCGCACTCGGCGCCACCCGCTGGGAGATGGTGCGGATGGCCGTCCTGCCGTTCGGCCGCTCCGGCATCGTCTCGGCGTCGATGCTCGGCCTCGGCCGCGCACTCGGCGAGACCATGGCCGTCGCGATGGTCCTCTCGGTCAGCAAAGCCGTCACCTTCGAACTGCTCACCTCCACGAACCCCTCGACGATCGCCGCGAACATCGCGCTGACGTTCCCAGAGGCCTACCAGGTCAACATCAACATCCTCATCGCGACCGGTCTGATCCTGTTCGTCGTGACGTTCGCGGTCAACGCGCTCGCACGCTGGTTCGTGAACCGCCGCAAGGAATTCTCGGGAGCGAACTGACATGACCGTGACCGCCCCCGAAACGTCGCGCGCCGCTGTGGCATCGCGCCCTGCAGTCTCTCTCAGCTCGGGTCACCTGCCGCGCTGGGCACCCTGGGCACTGCTCGGTGTCGCCTTCCTGGTGGGCGCCGCACCGTTCGCCGTGCAGGCGATGGCATCCGGTGCCGAGCTCAACATCGCCGGCTCCGTGATCCTCGGCGCCGTCGTCTACCTCGTCCTGATCTACGTCATCTCGCGGATCATCGAAGGATCCCGCAAGGCGGTCGACCGCCTCGTGACCGGCGTGGTCACGGTCGCCTTCGCGATCGCGATGGTGCCACTCGTCTCCGTCGCGGTCACCGTGGTCGCGACCGGCGTCGCCCGCTTCGACGGCCTGTTCTTCTCCTCGTCGATGCGCGGAGTCCTGGGCGAAGGCGGCGGAGCGCTGCACGCCATCATCGGCACGCTGCTCGTCACGCTCGCCGCAGCCGTGATCTCGATCCCGATCGGTCTGATGACCGCCGTCTACCTGGTCGAGTACGGGAAGAACGGCCGGATGGCGCGCACGATCACCTTCCTGGTCGACGTGATGACCGGCATCCCCTCGATCGTCGCCGGCCTCTTCGCCTACGCCCTCTTCGCGCTCATCTTCGGACCAGGCGTCAGAATGGGCATCGCCGGCTCGGTCGCCCTCGCCGTGCTCATGATCCCCGTGGTCGTGCGTTCGAGCGAGGAGATGCTCCGTCTCGTCCCGAACGAGCTGCGCGAAGCCGCATACGCGCTCGGAGTGCCGAAGTGGCTGACCATCGTCAAGGTGGTGCTCCCGACATCGATCGCCGGCATCACGACCGGTGTGATGCTCGCGATCTCGCGTGTGATCGGCGAGACCGCGCCACTGCTGCTCACCGCAGGATTCACCGACGCCATGAACTACAACCTGTTCAGCGGCCGCATGCAGACCCTCCCGGTGTTCACCTACTCGCAGTACGCCTACCAGGGCATTCCCGCAGAGGCATACGTGGAACGCGCCTGGGCGGCCGCACTGACCCTCATCATCATCGTCATGGTGCTCAACCTGGTCGCGCGACTCGTCGCGAAGATCTTCGCACCCAAGACCGGCCGCTGAGCCGCAGACCCGAGAAGCAAGGAACTGCAGTGTCCAAGAGCATCGAAGTCAACGATCTGAACGTCTACTACAGCGATTTCCTCGCGGTGGAAGGTGTCTCCCTCAACATCGAGCCCCGCAGCGTCACGGCCTTCATCGGCCCGTCCGGCTGCGGCAAGTCGACCTTCCTGCGCACGCTGAACCGCATGCACGAGGTCATCCCCGGCGCGCGCGTCGAGGGCAAGGTGCTGCTCGACGGCGACGACCTCTACGGTCCGTCGGTCGACCCCGTGACGGTGCGCCGTCAGGTCGGCATGGTGTTCCAGCGTCCGAACCCGTTCCCGACGATGTCGATCCGCGAGAACGTGCTCGCCGGGGTGAAGCTGAACAACAAGCGCATCTCGAAGTCCGACGCGGATGCGCTGGTCGAGAAGTCGCTCCAGGGCGCGAACCTCTGGAACGAGGTCAAGGACCGTCTCGAGAAGCCGGGTTCCGGCCTCTCCGGTGGCCAGCAGCAGCGTCTCTGCATCGCCCGCGCGATCGCGGTCTCACCCGACGTGCTCCTGATGGACGAGCCCTGCTCGGCCCTCGACCCGATCTCGACCTACGCGATCGAAGAGCTGATCGGCGAGCTCAAGACCGAGTACACGATCGTCATCGTGACGCACAACATGCAGCAGGCGTCGCGTGTGTCCGACCGCACCGCGTTCTTCAACATCGCCGGCACCGGCAAGCCCGGCAAGCTCATCGAGTACGACGACACCACGTCGATCTTCACGACGCCGTCCGTGCAGGCCACAGAGGACTACGTCTCCGGCCGCTTCGGTTGAGCTGAGACACAGTGCGACAGGGCTCGGAGCTTCGGCTCCGGGCCCTTCGTGCGTCAGTCGCGCGGTGAGAGCAGGTATCGGTTGAGCTCATCGGTGAGCGCGTGGTCGACCGGCAGCTCATGTCCGTCGATCGCGGTGACGGCCGCAGCGAGTCGCACGCTCGACACGAGCCAGGCGGCGTCGGCGCGGGGCAGATCGGATGCCGGGATGCGGTCGTACCCGGTCTCGAGGCCGCGCGTCGCGAGGTACTCGTACATGCTGAGCTGCGTCGTGCCGTGCAGGATGCCGCCGTTCGGCGCCGGCGTCACGAAGCGGTCGCCGAAGCGGAGGATGAGGGATGCCGTCGGAGCTTCGAGCACGAAGCCGTCGCTCGACAGGAAGATCGCGTCGTCGGCATCCCTGCGGTGCGCTTCGCGCAGCGCCGCCATGTTCACCGCGTACGACAACGTCTTCGCCCCGAGCAGCAGCCAGGGCGCTCGTTCCGCCGCGCCCAGGTCGTACCCGCGGTCGAGGGTGACGACGCGGATCCCACGCTGACGCACCGCAGAGAAGTCGGGGGCGGGCGCGGCGGTGACCCACGCGGTGGGTGTCGGACCGTGCTCGATGCCTCGGCTGAGGATCAGCTTGATGACGGCCTCGCCCTTCCCGCATCCGGCTGCCGCCTGGTCGATCGCCTGATGCCACTGCTGCGCGTTCGGCTCGGGAAGATCGCACAGACGCGCGGAATGCGCCAGACGATCCAGATGCGGCACGACCTCCTGCGCGTGCCCGTCGACCACGCCGATCGACTCGAAGACGCCGTCGCCGCGCTGCGTGCTCAGCTCGCCGACACTCAGCGCCGGAGCTGCGGCATCGACCAGCGTGAAGGTGTCCGCATAGTCGTCGCGGGTCTCATCCGCGGCCACCGGATCGATCATCAGTGCGAAGCGCTGGGTCATGCTCCGAGCCTAGACGCCGGGAATAGCCGGCGCGCCATCGCGTTACAATGGAGTGGCCGGGCCGCATAACCCCGGGCTCCATTTTTTGCCGCTCCGAGCGGCCTTCCGCCGAGAGGCGTTATTGCGGCCCGGTCTTCTCATGCCCGGGGTCCGCACGGCCAGAGCTTGCACGGCTGATCAGCGCTCAGACGAGGGTTCCAGCTCGCCACAGCGCCGATGCGGCCGAGAGGTCCTGCGCGTAGCTGCTGAGCCGCAGCGCCCGTGTGGTCAGCTCACTGGCCCGCTCCGGCTCGGTGGGCTCGTAGTCGTCGGCCGTGTGCGTGGCACCGGAGGCCTGCACGCGGCAGAACGCCGCGGCACGCTCGAGCGCGACCGCGAAGTCGCCACGGAACGCGCCGCGGAGGATCGTGTCGATCAGTGCCTCCAGCTCGTCCGGGCTGACCGGAACGGGCGCTCCCGCGATCGCAGCATCCGCCGACGGCAGCTCGATGCGCCCACGCTCGTACAGCAGCGCCGCCGTGCGGGCGTCGGAATGGATCGCCAACTGCAGCAGATAGAGCCGCCACAGCGCACCGGGCAGGGTGTGCGGCAGCGCCTTGGACCACAGCTCGGCGATCTCGTCGATACCGTGCTCAGCGGTGAAGGCCACGAGGCGGTCAGCGCTCACGCCGCTCTCATCGGCGCGGACCCTGGCCAGCAGAGCGGATGCGGTCGCGTGCGCGATGCGCGTCTCCTCTGCCGGGTCATGCGAGCCGACGATGTTGTCGAAGGAACTCGATGGCCGGTGGATGGGGCGGTGATGCTGCTCGGGCATCGAACCAGGCTACCCGCGATCCACTCGCCCGGGTGTCGGAGTGCTCAGGCCGTGGGGATCACGATGAACGGGTCGGAGGTCGGGGCACCCGATGGGGAGCCGCCTGCCTGCTCGACCGTGACCGCGATGACGTCGCCTTCATGCATGTCGCCGGCCAGCACCGCCGTCGCATCGCCGCCTTCGGTGTCGAACACACCGGCCGACACAGGTGCGTCACCGCGCACGAACCACAGTTCGTATGTCTCTCCGTCTGCTGCCGACGGGATGCCATCGGTCACGAGCACCGCGGTCCCGACGGATGCCGACCAGTGCGCGGTCGCCGTGCCGCCGTCGTCGAGCGTCACCGACGCCTCCTGGGCGTCGTCCGCCGACTGGATCTGCTCGAGCGCCACAACGGATGCCGGGCGGTTCAAGTACGTGTTGAGTGTCGCTGCACCGATGCCGACGCCCACGACGAGCGCGAGGCACGCGGCCAGGGCGAGCAGCGACCGCGACCAGCGGCGCGGCGCGCGCACGAGTGCCGGCGCGACATCCGGAACGACACTGTCATCCAGCGGAGCCGCGGAGCGGTCGTCGACCGGGTGCTGCGGGGTGACGGCGATCTGCGCGAGCAGAGCGGATCGGATGTGAGCTGGTGGCGCCACCGACATCGCGTTCATGGCGAGCACTCCTGCCGTCTCCACGTCGTCGTCGACGAGGTCAGCCCACTCGGGGTGGGCGGCGAGTGCGTCGCGGAAGCGGCGCTCCTCGACGGGCGACAGCGCGTTCAGGGCGGCGCCGGCCGCGAGTTCCGCGAACTCTGCTTCGTTCATGCTGTCACCCCCATGGCTGTCCGGAGACGGGTCAACCCGTCTCTCATCCGTGTCTTGATCGTTCCCAATGGTGCTCCTACGAGCACCGATATCTCGTTCTGGCTGTAACCGCCGTAATACGCGAGGACGAGCGCTTCGCGCTGCACCTCAGGAAGACCCGAGAGCGCATCCACGACCTTCTCACCGTCGATGCCCAGTTCCACCTGTTCGGCGACACTGTCATGCGCCACTCCGATGTCTCTGAGACCAGCCTTCACATCACGATCTGCGCTCGACTGCGACGCACGCACCCGATCCACGGCCCGACGATGTGCGATGGTCATCACCCATGTCCGTCCTTGGCCCTTGTTCGGAGCGAAGCGCGAAGCGGATTGCCAGATCTCGAGAAAAACCTCCTGCAGGACCTCTTCGCTCTGCGAACGGTTCACGAGCACGCGCAGGATGAGACCGAACGCCCGGGAGGAGAGCGTGTCGTAGAGCTCCGCGAAGGCCTGCTGATCACCTGCGGCGACGCGCACGAGCAGGTCTGCGACCGCGTCGCTTGCCGTGCCGTCTTCCGGCACGTCCATTCCATCGATGACCATCCTTCTAAGCATGCCGCATTCCTCGCCGATTCTCGCGCACGAAGCACCATCGTTATCGCGGGAATCGGATGGAGTCGGCGTCGGCAGCGGGCGTCCCGGATTCCGCTGATTTCCGTGGATCTCAAAAAAACTCTGCGATTTCTCCCATCCGATGTCAGCCGGGCTCCGAACAGCCGTCAACGCCACGGAAACGCCGAGGCAAAATCATCCGGAGGTTCGAGATGTTCAGCACCAAGAAGAAGGTCACCGCAGCCCTTACCCTCACGCTGGCGAGCGCATTCCTGCTCTCCGCATGTTCGATGGGTTCCACTGCGAGCGACGAGACGACCGCACCGTCGAAGGCACCCGAGACGTCGGAGTCGACGCCTGACACGATGGACCCGGCCGCGAACCTCGTCGGCCCCGGCTGCGCCGCATACGCCGATGCAGTGCCGGATGGCTCCGGTTCGGTCGCCGGCATGGCCGCTGACCCGGTCGCGGTCGCCGCATCCAACAACCCGCTCCTCAAGACGCTGACGGCCGCGGTGAGCGGACAGCTCAACCCCGACGTCAACCTCGTCGACACCCTGAACGGCAGCGAGTTCACCGTCTTCGCACCGGTCGACGACGCATTCGCGAAGATCGACCCCGCGACCATCGAGGCACTCAAGACCGACAGCGCAACGCTGAGCTCGATCCTGACGTACCACGTGGTCCCCGGCCAGATCGCTCCGGATGACATCGACGGCACCCACACCACGGTGCAGGGCGCAGACCTGACCGTCACCGGCAGCGGCGACAACATCAAGGTCAACGACTCCGCCAACGTCATCTGCGGTGGCGTCATGACCGCCAACGCAACCGTGTACCTGATCGACTCGGTGCTGATGCCCCCGGCTGCGTAAGCAGCTCGGGTAGCCGGAATGGGACATCCGGCACTCGCCGAGGAGGGACTCTCGGCTCCCACATCCCTCTCGTAGGTTGGGAGGCCTGCGGGAGGGGATGAAGGGGCCCCGGTGACACTGTCACCGGGGCCCCTTCTGTGCGCCCTAGACTGGTCATGCGGGCCTCTAGCTCAGTTGGCAGAGCATCGGACTTTTAATCCGCGGGTCGTGGGTTCGAGCCCCACGGGGCCCACCGCATCAGGGATCACGCCGTAGCATCCGTCACGCCATCCGGCCACCCCCTTCACTCCCCCACCGTCCTGCGCGAGGGTCGAGTTGTACCGGAGAACCCGGACGACTCCCCCACGGAAGGACGGATCATGACGAACCTCAACAGCCGCGTGGCATTTCTCGCGACAGACGGATTCGAGGACAGCGAGCTGACCAGCCCCTGGGAAGCCGTGACCGCAGCAGGCGCGAGCGCGACGCTCGTGGCCCCTGAGGGCGCAGCGATCACCGGCAAGAACGGTCACGAGCAGAAGGTCGACCTCACCGCTGCCACGGCCAAGGCGGATGACTTCGAGGCCCTCGTCCTGCCAGGCGGCGTCGTGAACGCCGACCACCTGCGCCTCGACACGGACTCCATCGCGTTCGCGAAGGCATTCTTCGAGCAGCACAAGCCGGTCGGCGTGATCTGCCACGGCGCCTGGATCCTCATCGAGGCCGACGTCGTCGAGGACCGCACGCTCACGAGCTACCCCAGCCTCGCGACCGACCTGCGCAACGCCGGCGCCACCTGGGTGGACGAAGAGGTGGTGGTCGACCAAGGCCTCGTCTCCAGCCGCACCCCCGACGACCTGCCCGCGTTCAACGCGAAGCTGATCGAGGAGATCGGCGAGGGACAGCACGCGGGCCAGACCGCCTGACGCTGTTTCCCTGTCGACCGCTTCCGGTCGCAGTTGAGGCCGCCTCGCACCCGCGAAGGCGGCCTCTTCTGCGACCGGAGCGAGGCATCGGGCTCAGGCCGAGGCGCGCGCCCGGTGACGACGCACGGCCGCGCGATTCGCGCACCGCACCGAGCAGAACCGTTGCCGACCATTGCGGGTCACGTCCGCGACCACGTTCGTGCAAGGCGCGGCCTCGCATCGTCCGAGCCGGCTCATCCCCCGCGTCACGAGGTGCAGCGAGGTGCCGAGGCTGATGATCGCGCGCAGCACGAAGGGCAACGACTCGACGTCGTCCCGGTAGTGCAGGTGCCACCCCTCACCGTCGTGATTGGTGAGCCGCGGGTACGCCGCCGCGGTCGCGAGCTGCTCGTTCAGGAGCAGTGCCCTGGCATCGTGGTCGGGCTCGTCGACGATCCGGAGCCAGTCGTCGATCACCGCGCGGATCTGCGCATGGTCATCGGATGCCGGAGGGAACGTCATCGTCATGCCCATGTCGAGCGTGCGCTCCTCGATGCCGGCACGGTCGACCGGCCAATCGTTGGCGAGCGAGACGGCCAGCAGGACCGCGTACTCGCCGTAAGGGTTGAGATGCATAAGGGCATTACATCACGCTGAAGACATGACCGCTCCACAGACGCTCCCGCTCCCCCGCATCCCCGCGCACAGCCAGCCGCATGAGCACGCCTGGCTCATCGAATCACGCCACCGCACGAGCGAGGGCACACTGCTCTACGTCCGCTGCGTCGACTGCGGCAACCGCCGCCTGGATTCGCAGACGCACCCGCACCGCCCGCCGAGCGCCCTCAGCCGCGAGATCGGTGAGCCGCGCCGCGACTAGGCCGTCAACTCGATGAGCGTGCGAACGGTGCGGAGGTTGCGCGCTGTGCCCGCGACACCGAGCGCCCGATCGAGCACTGCCTTCGTGAGCTTCGTGGAGTGCACGCCGCCGGCACCGTAATCGATCCAGAGATCATCGCCACGCAGCGCCAGCCGCTCGCCCGGTCGCAATCGGTCCTCGAGTTGCTCGATCGCCCCGTCGGACGGCGTCGCCTCGAGGAACATCGCATGGACGAACTTCACGTCACCCTCCGGGAAGGGCTGCGCTGATTCCGAGCGCACGAGCTGGGCGTGAGTCCGATGGATCACCGGGGTGTCCACATCGAACTCCTTCGCGATCAGCATCCGCACCTGCGCGCACACCGCCGCCGCGTCACCCGGCTCATCGCAGATGATGTTGCCGCTCGCGATGTAGGTCAAGACACCCGTCAGCTCGGTCTCGGCAGCGAGCACCTCGCGGAGCCGGGCCATCGGCACGCGGTTGCGCCCGCTCACGTTCACAGCGCGCAGCAGCAGCGCACTGCCACTCATACGTGGGCGCTGTCGGTCAGCTCAGCGCCGGCGTGGGCGAGTTCAGCCAACGCCGCCTCGCTCGGCTCCGGCGCGACGCCGGCGATGAGATCCGTGAGGATGCGCACCCGCACACCGTGCGCGACCGCGTCCAGCGCCGTCGCACGCACGCAGTGGTCGGTGGCGATGCCCACGACATCGGCCTCGATGACCCCGGCTGCGGTGAGGATCGTCGCGACCGTGTCGCCGGCATCCGTCACACCCTCGAACATCGAGTACGCAGGCTTTCCCTGCCCCTTGCGCACGTGGTGCGTCACGGCATCCGTCACGAGCAGCGGGTCATAGTCCGCGCCGTCCGTGCCTGCGACGCAGTGGACCGGCCACGTGTCGACGAAGTCGGGGGCCTCAGCGAAATGGCCGCCGTTGTCGCCGTCAGCATCGTGCCAGTCGCGCGAGGCGACGATCACATCGTAGGCGTCGGCGTGCGCCACCAGAAACGATGACAGTGCGGATGCCACGGCGTCACCCCCGGTGACCGGAAGCGCACCGCCCTCGGTGAAATCGTTCTGCACGTCGACGACGAGAAGCGCTCTGCTCATGTCTCGAGCGTAGCCCCGGGAACGGGAAAGGCCCCGGCTGTCTTCACAACCGGGGCCTTCGGAGCCGCTTGTCAGAATCGAACTGACGACCTTCTCATTACGAGTGAGATGCTCTGCCGACTGAGCTAAAGCGGCGTGCGACGGGCGAACCGGCGCGATCACCGATATTACCCTGTCTCGCTCCCGCTCGCGAATCGAGCCGCCCTCAGCGGTACGGCCCGCGTGTCGTCACTCGCAGCGGAGACCGTCTTCCGGCACGACGTCATCGATCAAGAACGCCTCGACGGCTGTATCGACGCAGCTGTTGCCCTTGTTGTAGCCGGTGTGGCCTTCGCCGACGCGCGTGATGAGCACGCCTTCCTCCAGCTGATCGGCCAGCGCCTCGGACCACTCGTACGGCGTGGCAGGGTCGTTCGTCGTGCCGACCACGAGGATGGGACCTGCGCCCTCGGCCTTGATCTCGCCGCGCGTGCCGGTGGGCGGGTACGGCCAGACGGAGCAGGAGTCAGGGCCGTTCCAGTAGGGAGCGATCGTCGGTGCGCCCTCGGCGATCTTCGCCTGGCTCGCTGCTTCGGCAGCCGGGTCGTCTTCCACCGGGTAGTCCATGCAGTTGTACGCACGGAAGGCCTCGGAGGAGTTGTCGGCGTAGCTGTTGCCCTCGCGGCCGTTGTAGAAGTCCGCGAGGAGGAACATCGTGTCGGCATTCCCCTGCAGCGCCTCGTCGAGCCCCTGCGTGAGGTAGTCCCAGCTGTCTTGCGAGTACAGGGCCGCGATGATGCCGGTCATCATCGAATCGGCGCCGAGCTGACGCCCGTCGCCGCTCTGCAGCGGGGTGCGGTCGGCGCTCGCGAGCAGTGCGCCGAGGTCGGCCATGGCCTGATCGACCGTGCCGTTGAAGGGGCAGCTGCCGGAGTCGAGGCAGTTCTGCATGTACGCACGCAGGGCCGACTCGAAGCCGAGGGCCTGCGTGGCACCGACCTCGAGCCCGGGCACCGACGGATCGATCGCGCCGTCGAGCACGAGGCGTCCTGCCTTCTGCGGATACAGCTCGGCGTAGGTCGCGCCCAGGAACGTGCCGTAGGAGTAGCCGAGGTAGTTGAGCTTCGTGTCGCCGAGCACCGCGCGGATCAGGTCCATGTCGCGGGCTGCGTTGATCGTCGTGATGTACGGCAGGATGCCGCCGCTGTTCGCGTCGCACGCCTCGGCGAACGACTTGTGCGCTGCGAGCAGCTCGGCCTCCCACTCGGGGGTACCGCGCGGCGCCGCCGGGATGCCGTAGAGGTACTCGTCCATCTGCGCCGGGTCGTAACAGGTGACCGCGGTCGAGTCGCCGACTCCTCTGGGGTCGAACCCGATCACGTCGTAGTTCTCGATCAGGTCGGCGCCGACGGCGAAGTCGAGACTGTTCAGGATGAGGTCGACGCCGCTCGCGCCGGGACCACCAGGGTTCGTCAGCAGCGACCCGATGGCAGTGCCCTCTGCCTGGTGACGGACGACCGACAGCGTGATCTCGCCGGCTGCGGGGTTCTCCCAGTCGAGCGGAGCGGTCACGTCGGTGCAGTCGAAGCCGGTGCCGCACGTGGTCCACGCGAGCGTCTGCGAGTAGAACGGCAGAAGGTCGGCGTCGACGCCGTCGGTGTCCGGCGCCTTCGTCGCAGAGGGCTTCGGGTCGGTCTGCTCCGGGATCATCGCGTACAGACAGCCCGAGAGCGTGACGGATGCTGCGGCGAGACCAGCGACGACCGCGATGGCTCGGTGGAGACGGGATGTCGATCGGTTGTTCACGGTGTCCTCCCGCTCGTGATGGTCACGAGCAAGCTCTCCAGGGCGAGCAGCGGTGCGACGTTGCGCTCCAGCGACTGCCGGGTATCGGCAAGGTGGTCAAGTACGACAAGAGTACGGGTCTGCGGCCAGGCTGATGCGAGGGCGCTCAGTTCGCTCTGCAGTTCACGGTTGATCAGCTCGTCGTCTCGCCCGAACTGCAGCATGATGACGTCGCGGAACATCGACTGCAGATCGGTGAGCACCCGATCGATGCCGTCGCGCAGGCTCCGCGTCGCGCGTTTCTTCTGGTCGTCTTCGAGCGCCGAGAGCTGCGACCGAAGCGCTGGCGGCACCGCCTGCCCTTCGGCGATGCCGACCATGCGCAGCAGCGAGGCACGCTCCTGCGCATCGCGCTCGGCCGTCAGCGCCTTCGCGTCTTCCGTCGCAGCCTGGATGATGCGGCCGGCCACCTCGACAGCATCTCCGACGCCGCGGACGCCGATCACGGAGCGCAGCGTCTCGTCTCGCCGACGACGTGCGCTCTCGTCGGTCGCGAGCCGCTGAGCCATGCCGATGTGACGCTGCGAGTGCCGTGCGGCCTGCTCGGCGACGCGCTCGTCGACGCCGGTGCGCAGGCTGATCAGCCGCGCCACGTCGGCGACATCGGGCTCGCGCAGGCGGAGGGAGCGGACGCGAGAACGGATCGTGGGCAGAAGGTCGGCCTCGCTCGGAGCGCAGAGGATCCAGACGGTCTGCTCCGGGGGTTCCTCCAGTGCTTTCAGCAGCACGTTCGATGTGCGCTCGACCATGCGATCGGCATCTTCGACCACGATCACGCGGTAGCGCCCGGCGGATGGAGCGAAATACGACCGTTCGACCAGGGCTCGGGCCTCGGCGATCGTGATGATGACCTTGTCGGTGCGCAGCGCCGTGACGTCGGGATGCGTGCCGGCGAGCACCTGGCGCATCGCGGCCTCGTCGTCGGGGCGATCAGCGACCAGCGCCGCGGCGAACGCGTACGCGAGCGTGGATCGACCGGAACCGGGCGGCCCGGTGATCAGCCAGGCGTGGGAGAGCGCCGCAGGATCACGCGCCGCATCGCGGAGCGTCTCGACAGCGGCGTCCTGCCCCCAGACATCGCCCCACGGAAACGGAGCGGCGACAGTCTGAGGCATGACCTCAGCCTAATCGGGAGCACCGACGCCCGCTCGCGGCCCGGAGTGACGCTCGGTCGCAGGGGGCGCAGATGGCCCCGTCCGTCGGTGTGAGGCGGCAGTAAGCGTCACCTGCTCGCCGGGAGGAGGCGCGGATGGCCGCATCCGATCGTGCGAAGCGGCCGTTCGCGACACCTGCGCCGAGACGCAGAGCCCTCCGCGGACGCGGCACCTGCTGTGTGGTCGGGCCGGGCTGCGAGCGAGGCCGGGCCGAGGCTCAGCGGGACGCGAGCAGCGCGGCGACGCGGGCGCGAATGAGCTCCGCGATCTCGTCGACGGATGCTGCGGCGTCGAGCACGAGGAAGCGCTCGGGTTCTGCGGCGGCGAGTTCGAGGAACGCGTCGCGGACGCGCCCATGGAACTCGGCCTTCTCGGCCTCGAGCCGGTCGAACGGCTTGTCGTCGGAATCCAGTCTGGTGCGGGCTGCGGCCGGATCGAGGTCGAGCAGCACCGTGAGATCGGGGAGCGCACCCTCGGCTGCCCACAGCGACAGGTCGCGGATCTCGGTGGCATCCAGCACACGGCCGGCGCCCTGGTAGGCGACGGAGGAATCCAGATACCGGTCCTGCAGCACGATGTCGCCGCGCTCGAGCGCCGGCCGCACCACGGTCGCGACGTGGTGAGCGCGGTCAGCCGCGTACAGCAGCGCCTCAGCGCGCGGCGCGATGTCGCCGCGGTGATGCAGCACGATGTCGCGGATCAGCTGCCCCACCTCGGAGCCGCCGGGTTCACGCGTGCGGACGACGGTGTGCCCGGCATCCTGCAACCAGGCCGACAGCAGGTTCGACTGCGTGGTCTTGCCCGAGCCGTCGCCGCCTTCGAGTGTGATCCACACGCCCGAACCTGCGGTCACGAGTCCGCCTTCTGCGATGCCTTCGCCGCCGCATTCGCCGCACGAGTGGCCGCGGCCTTCTTCGCCGCCGCCGACCGCGCAGCCGACTTCGCCGCATCAGTCGGAGCCTTGGCGGCAGCCGTCTTCTTCGCAGGAGCCTTCTTGGCAGCGGGCTTCTTGGCCGGTGCCTTCTTCGCCGGTGCCTTCTTCGCCGGTGCCTTCTTCGCGGCTGCGCCACGTGCACCGCGCTTCGGAGCCGGACCCTTGGCACGCTTGTCTGCGAGCATCTGCACGGCGATCTCGAACGTGATGTCCTCGACCTTCTGACCGCGCGGGATGGTCACGTTCGTCTCGCCGTCGGTCACGTAGGCGCCGAAGCGTCCGTCGCGGATGCGGATCGGCTTACCGCTGACCGGGTCGGCCTCGAACTCGGCGAGCGCGCTCGATGCGCGGCGGGCACCGTACTTCGGCTGGGCGTAGATCTCGAGCGCCTGCTCGAGCGTCACGTCGAAGATCTGCGACTCGCTCTCGAGCGATCGGGAGTCCGCACCCTTCTTCAGGTACGGACCGAAACGACCATTCTGCGCGGTGATCTCCTCGCCCGACTCGGGGTCGGCGCCGACGACACGGGGCAGGTTGAGCAGCTGCAGTGCGGTGTCGAGCTCGATCGTGTCGACGGACATCGAACGGAACAGCGAACCGGTGCGGGGCTTGGGCGCCACGACCTTCTTCGCCCCTCGCTTGGGCTTGGGCGCCTCGACGACCTCACCGGTGCTGGTGTCGACGTCGGCGTCCTCGGATACCGGGTCGTTCTCCTGCACGTAGGGTCCGAAGCGACCGTCCTTGACGACGATGATCTTGCCGTTCTCGGGGTTCTCGCCGAGCACGCGGTCGCCGGCGACCGGCGCATCGATGAGCTCCTGCGCCTTGGCCGAGGTCAACTCGTCGGGGGCCAGGTCTTCCGGGACGTTGACGATGCGTGGCTTGGCCTCGGGGTTCTCGGGGTCGGCGACCTCGAGATACGGACCGTACTTGCCGAACCGCAGGGTCGCCGTGTCGGTGATCGGTGTCGAGTTGAGGGCGCGCGCATCGATCTCGCCGAGGTTGTCGACGACTTGCCGCAGACCCACATGATCATCGGACCCGAAGTAGAAGGACTTCAGCCACTCGACACGGTTCTGCTCGCCGCGGGCGATGGTGTCGAGATCGTCTTCGAGCGCCGCGGTGAAGTCGTAGTCGACGAGGTCGGCGAAGTGCTCCTCGAGCAGACGGACCACGCTGAACGCGAGCCACGTGGGCACGAGCGCCTGGCCGCGCTTGACGGCGTAGCCGCGGTCGAGGATCGTCTCGGGGATCGAAGCGAACGTGGACGGCCGCCCGATGCCCTTCTCCTCGAGCACCTTCACGAGGGACGCCTCGGTGTATCGCGGCTTCGGCGTGGTGCGGTGGCCCTTGGCCTCGGCATCCGACACTGCGAGCTCGTCGCCGACGGCGACCGCCGGCAGCGACTGGTTCTCGGCGGCATCCGCGTCGCCGCGCTTCTCGTCGCGGCCCTCTTCGTACGCCTCGAGGAAGCCCTTGAAGGTGTAGACGGTTCCGGATGCCGTGAACTCCGCCTTCTTCCCGCCGGCATCGACCGCGATCGTGACCGTCGTGGTCTCGTACTTCGCGTCGGACATCTGGCTGGCGACCGTGCGCTTCCAGATCAGGTCGTAGAGGCGCTGCTCGTCGCGGTCCAGCTCGGACGACAGCGATGCGGGCGTGCGGAAGTTGTCGCCAGAGGGGCGGATCGCCTCGTGGGCCTCCTGCGCGTTCTTGCTCTTCGACTTGTACACGCGCGGCTTCAGCGGCACTGCGGCATCGCCGTAGAGTGCGACCGCCTGGCTCCGCGCCGCCTGCACCGCCTGGGTGCTCAGCGACGTGGAGTCGGTACGCATATAGGTGATGTAGCCCTTCTCGTACAGACGCTGGGCGACGCCCATGGCCTGCTTGGCTCCCATCGAGAGCTTGCGACCGGCCTCCTGCTGCATCGTGGAGGTCGTGAAGGGTGCGTATGGGCTGCGGGTTCCCGGCTTCGCCTCGACCTTGGTGACCGTGCCTGCGCCGACGGCGTCGACGGCCTCGGCGAGCGCTGCAGCGGTGGCCTCGTCGAGGATGACGACGGCCTTCTTGAGCTTTCCGTTGTCATCGAAGTCGGTGCCGCGAGCGAGCTGGCCACCGTCGACGCGGACGAGGCGGATCTTGAACGAGGTTCCGGTCGCCGCAGCTGCGGCGTCGACATCCCAGTATTCGGCAGACGTGAACGCCATGCGCTCGCGCTCCCGGTCGACGATGAGTCGGGTCGCGGCTGACTGCACACGTCCGGCCGAGATACCGGTCTTGACCTTGTACCAGAGCACAGGCGAGACATCCCAGCCGTACAGCCGGTCGAGGATACGCCGGGTCTCCTGCGCATCGACGAGGTCGTGATCGAGTTCGCGGGTGTTGCCGACCGCAGCCTGGATCGCATCCTTGGTGATCTCGTGGAAGACCATCCGCTTCACCGGGACCTTGGGCTTCAGCGTCTCGAGGAGGTGCCACGCGATGGCCTCGCCCTCGCGGTCCTCATCAGTGGCGAGCAGGAGCTCGTCGGCCGTCTTCAGCGCACGCTTGAGCTCGGCGACCGTCTTGGTCTTCCGATCCGACACGACGTAGTACGGGTCGAAGCCGTTGTCGATGTCGATCGAGTACTTCCCGTACGCCTGCTTGTCCTCGGCCGGGATGTCCTTCTTGTCGGCGAGATCACGGATGTGGCCGACGGAGCTGAGCACCTCGTAACCGTCGCCGAGGTATCCCTGAATAGACCGCATCTTCGTCGGGGACTCGACGATGACGAGCTTCTTGCCTTCAGCCAAGGGTGCGTCCTTTCTTCGAAGCACACCATACACACCACTGTGCGGGGTCACTCACAGTGAGAGAGGTAGCCACCGCCGTCAGTGGCCCTCGGGTGGCCCAGCACGGGCTCGGGAGACGGCAGTGAGTCCAGCGTACGCCGACTGCACCTGCGCGGTCGCCACGAAGTCCTCGATCGCGCACCCGGTGAGCTCTGCCCCGGCTGCGCTCGCGACCCGCGCCGCGAGCGCGCACGGCGCTTCGGAGGATGCCACCGCTCCGCTCGCCGCATCGGCCGCGGCGAGCGCTGAGGCGTCTGCCGCACCGGCTGCTCGCTGGGCGGTCACCGCCGCTCCACCAACCGCGGCGAGCCCGAGCGAGAGCGATGCGGCCACGACCAGTACGCCGGCGGCGAGCGCAGTGCCTGCCATCAGCGGCCGCCGTCGAGCGCGCAGCTCGATGCGCGAAGCGGCACCCGGATCATCGTGCCGACGCTCAGATCGACGCTCGCCGAGACGCACACGAGGTCGCCCTGGGCCGACGAGACCAGCGACGCCCCGGGGACCGCCCTTCGGACGATTGCCGCCGCCTCGCCGCCTGCTTCCCCTCTGCCGAGCAGACGGGCGGCATCCGCGGCGGCGTCCTGCAGCACCACCTGTCTGGACGCGGCGCCGAGCGCCCCGACGCCGAGCAGCAGCACGAGCACGACGGCGGGCAGCGCGACGGCGAGCTCGCCGGCGACCGATCCGCGCTCACCGTCTGCTCGACGGAATGCGGTGAGGGCCGGCCTCATGACACGCTGAGCGCTCGGCGGACGAGATCGGTCAGGATGCCGCGCACCTCGTCGGATCGCATGATGACGACCAGGAGCCCCGCGAAGGCGACGGCGGCCATCGTGGTGATCGCGTACTCCGCCGTCGCGGCACCGGTGTCGTCGGCGAACAACGAGGTCGCGCGGCGGCGGGTCAATGTCGGGATCGTGTGCATGGTGTTCCTTCTCTCTGGGTGATGCCGCAGCATCCGGTGGTCGTTCACAGCGGCACGGGCGTCGAGCCGAGCACGCTGAGCAGCAGTGGAGCGACGCCGAGCAGCAGGAATGCCGGCAGCGTGCACACCCCGAGCGGGATCAGGAGCTGCGTCGAGAGGCGCGATGCGCGCAGGCGGCCGTCGATCCGGGCACGGTGCCGCTCCTGTGCAGCCGAGGCTCGGAGGAGCTCGCCCGCTGGCACCCCGGCGGCGAGCGAGAGGTCGAGCACCGTCCGGATGCGGTGCTCATCGCCGTGGCGCGACGCAGCGCTGTCCGCCACGAGGCGCAGCGCGCGATCGACCGAGACCCCACCGGACAGCGCGACGGCGACCAGCTCGGCGGTCATCCCCGGCGTGCCGGGAGCCGGGTGCGCTCGTCGCAGCAGCCGATTCGTCCAGAGCCTCGCAGCCAGCACCAGGAACAGGCCGGCGACGACGCACACCACACCGAGCGGATTGCGCACGATGACGCCGACCGTGTCGAAGCCGAGTGCGAACCCGAGCAGAAGCCCCGCCAGCGGCAGCCACAGGAGCAGCCGGGCCGTGCCTGCGGGTTCCGCCAGAGCGATGCGCACGTCGTCGGCTGCGGCGCCGGCGTCGCGCAAGGTCTCCGCGATCATGCGCAGGACGGCCGCCAGGGGTGCGCCGACCGTCGTGGCGACCTCCCAGGCTGCGGCGAGATCGACCCAGGCGCCGCCCTCGGCCTCGATCGCGGGGATCAGCGGCACGCCGTCGTCAAGGCGCCCGATCACGGCCGCTGCTCGCTGATCGCCGGTCTCGGCGAGATGCCGCCAGGCGACGAGCGGCACCGCGCCGGCCTGCAGCAGCACGGCGAGCGTCTGCACGGATGTCGCCACGGCATCCGGTCCTGCATCGTTCGTCGCAGCGCGACGGAACCGGATCACCATGGCGCCACCTCGTGGATGGCCAGGCGGTCGTCCTCGACGGCGAAGACGCCAGCCTGGGCGATCCGTCGCCTGCCGCCCGGCGCGCGATCGAGGTGCAGCACGATCGTGAACGCGCTGACGACCTGCCGGGCGAGCGCCGTGGCATCCATCCCGGCGAGTGCGCCCAGTGCTTCAAGCCTCGCCGGGACGTCGCGCAGCCCACTCGCGTGCAGTGTGCCCGCTCCCCCGTCGTGTCCGGTGTTGAGCGCGGTCAACAGCTCGCGCACCTCTTCTCCCCGACACTCGCCGACCACGAGTCGGTCAGGTCGCATGCGCAGGGACTCGCGCACGAGCCTGGCCAGGCTGATCCCTCCTGCTCCCTCGAGGTTCGCCTGGCGTGCTTCGAGTGCCACATGGTGCGGATGCCGCGGCTGCAGTTCAGCGACATCCTCGATCGTCACGAGACGCTCGCCGCCCGGTACCTCTGAGAGCAGTGCCGAGAGCAGCGACGTCTTGCCCGTGCCGGTGCCACCCGTGATCAGGAGGTTCGCGCGCGTCGACACCAACTCGCTGAGCCAGCGATGCTGTCGGGCGTCGAAGGCGCCGAGCGCGGCGAGGGCACTGAGATCCGCAGCCAGCACTCGAGGGATGCGGATCGACAGCGCGGTCCCCCGCGTGGACACCGGGGCGAGCACGGCGTGCACACGGATACCGGAGTCGAGGCGCACATCGACGCAGGCCGCCTGATCGTCGAGGTGCCGCCCGCCGAGTCCGACCAGGGCGACGGCGAGGTCTCGGACCTCTCGTTCGGATGCGCGCCATTCGGGCACCGGCTCCGCGCCATCACCCCGATCGACGAACAGACCGTGCGGTCCGTTCACGAACACGTCCGTCACGGTCCCGTCGTCGCAATGCTCGCGCAGCGGTCCGAATGCGGGATCGAGATGCAGCGATCGGGGCCCGGCGTCCGCCGAGTGCACGGAGCTTCCCTGCCGGGGCTGGATGATGAACGACGAGGACATGCCTCGACGGTAAGACGACCCCGCCGCACGCGCGGTCCTGGGTCACGGCTGTTGTGCAGAACTCCGAGGGGCGCACGGCCGTGGAGGGCGCAGTGGAGGGCATCCGGAAACGGAGAAGGGCGGCGCCTCACGGGGGGAATGAGGTGCCGCCCACGGCTGGCCACGATCGGGGGAATCGGGCGCGCCAAGGCCAGAATGAGTATTCGGCTGTGGTCGAGTGTACGCAAGGCGACCGTCCTCACAAAACCCGATCGACTACCGACTTTCGGCAGTATTCGACACCCCGTCGCGAGACTAGATTCGCCAGGACCTGATCGTGCACCCTCACGATCACACCCAGCCGCAAAGGAGCGCCTGCCGATGAGCAGCCAGATCGACCATCTTCTCGACGAGACCCGCCGCTTCCCGCCGTCCGAGGAGTTCGTCGCGCAGTCGATCTCCTCGCCCGAGCTCTACGAACGTGCCGGTGCCGACCGCGAAGCGTTCTGGGGCGAGCAGTCACGAGAGCTCCTGCACTGGCACACGCCCTTCACGAACGTGCTCGACTGGTCGACGCCGCCGTTCGCGAAATGGTTCGACGACGGCGAACTCAACGTGGCGTACAACTGCCTCGACCGTCACGTCGAAGCGGGCAACGGCGACCGCGTGGCGCTGCACTGGGAGGGCGAGCCCGGCGATTCCCGCAGCATCACCTATGCGGAGCTCACCGAAGAGGTCAAGCGCACGGCCAACGTGCTGACCGACCTCGGCATCACGCATGGCGATCGTGTCGCGATCTACCTGCCGATGATCCCCGAAGCGATCATCTCGATGCTCGCGGTCGCCCGCCTCGGTGCGATCCACTCGGTGGTCTTCGGCGGATTCAGCGCAGACAGCCTGCGGTCACGCATCGACGATGCCGGGGCGAAGGTCGTCATCACTGCCGACGGCGGCTACCGCAAGGGTCGCGTCTCCGCTCTGAAGCCCGCGGTCGACCAGGCGCTCGGCGACCGTGGCGAGGGCGAGCAGCAGACCGTCGAGCACGTGCTCGTCGTGCGCCGCGGCGAGAACGAGGTCGACTGGGTCGATGGCCGCGACGTCTGGTGGCACGACGCGGTGCCGGCGGCATCCGCCGAGCATGAGGCCCAGGCGTTCCCTGCCGAGAACCCGCTCTTCATCCTCTACACCTCCGGAACGACCGGGAAGCCGAAGGGCATCCTGCACACCTCCGGCGGCTACCTCACCCAGGCGG
Organism: Microbacterium oxydans; assembly: GCF_000956525.1. Taxonomy (GTDB): domain Bacteria; phylum Actinomycetota; class Actinomycetes; order Actinomycetales; family Microbacteriaceae; genus Microbacterium; species Microbacterium oxydans_A. Next base: position 58,324 of record NZ_JYIW01000025.1, on the reverse strand, counting down.
CCTATTCGCACAAGTACGTGTTCGACCTGCAGCCCGAGACCGACGTCTACTGGTGCACGGCGGACATCGGCTGGATCACCGGGCACTCCTACGTGACCTACGGCCCGCTCGCGAACGGCGCCACCCAGGTGCTCTACGAGGGCACACCGGATGCTCCGCACCCCGGCCGCTGGTGGGAGATCATCGAGAAGTACAAGGTCTCGATCTTCTACACGGCGCCCACGGCGATCCGCTCGTTCATGAAGATCGGCCGCAGCGTCCCCGCGAAGTTCGATCTCTCGTCGCTGCGTCTGCTCGGATCGGTGGGCGAACCCATCAACCCCGAGGCATGGATGTGGTACCGCGAGGTCATCGGCGCCGGCACGACACCGATCGTGGACACCTGGTGGCAGACCGAGACCGGCGCGATCATGGTGTCTGCGCTCCCCGGCGTGACATCCACCAAGCCCGGCTCGGCGCAGGTGCCGCTGCCCGGCATCTCGATCGACGTGGTCGACGAGCAGGGCGAAGAGGTCGGCAACGGCAACGGCGGACTCCTCGTGGTGACCGAGCCGTGGCCGAGCATGCTGCGCGGCATCTGGGGCGACCCGGAACGCTACCGCGAGACGTACTGGGAGAAGTTCGAGGATCAGGGCTACTACTTCGCCGGGGACGGCGCCCGCCTCGACGACGATGGCGACCTCTGGCTGCTCGGCCGGGTGGACGACGTCATGAACGTCTCGGGCCATCGCCTCTCCACCGCTGAGATCGAGTCGTCGCTCGTCGCACACGAGGCGACGGCCGAAGCCGCGGTCGTCGGAGCCTCGGATGAGACGACCGGACAGGCGGTCGTCGCCTTCGTCATCATCAAGGAGAGCTATCTCGCAGCGCACGACCCTGCCGGACTCGCACAGCAGCTTCGCCTGTGGGTCGGGGAGCAGATCGGGGCGATCGCGCGTCCGCGCGACGTCTACATCGTCGGCGAACTGCCCAAGACACGCTCCGGGAAGATCATGCGACGGCTGCTGCGCGATGTCGCCGAGGGCCGAGAGGTCGGCGACACCACGACCCTCGCCGACACGGCGGTCATGAGCATCATTTCGGCGCAGGTCAAGTAGCCCTTCGACAGGCTGAGGGACCCACAGGGGCGCGACAGGCTCGGAGACCCAAGGGCGACAGGCTCGGATATCCAAGGGGCGACAGGCTCAGCCGCCCGTGGGTCGCTGAGCCTGTCGAAGCGTCAGGCGAGGATGAAGGTGACTTCGACCTCGACCGGGCTGTCCAGCGGCAGCACGGGAACACCGACCGCAGCACGAGCGTGGCGTCCGGCATCGCCGAAGATCTCGCCGAGCACCTCGCTCGCGCCGTTGATCACCCCGGGCTGGCCGGAGAACTCTGGGACGGATGCCACGAATCCGCCGACCCGCAGGACACCGCCGATGCGGTCGACGCCGCCTGCGGCATCCGCGGCTGCGGCGAGCGCGTTCAGCGCGCAGGTGCGGGCGTAGGCCTTGGCGTCGTCTGCTGCGACCTCGGCACCGACCTTGCCGGTCGCCGGGAGGGAGCCGGCCGCGAACGGCAGCTGTCCGGACGTGTACACGAGTCCACCGTGCACGACCGCGGGGACGTATGCGGCGACGGGGGCGGCGACCGCCGGCAGCTCGATGCCCAGTTCGGCGAGACGGGCGCTGACGCTCATGCCTGGCCCCCATCGAACTGGCGGGCGGCCTCTGCGGCGGCCTTGAGCCCAGAGGTGTTGGATCCGTCCTGCGTGACCGGACGCTTGAAGTAGGCGACGAGGCCGCCTTCCGGCCCCTGCACGACCTGCACGAGCTCCCAGCCCTGCTTGCCCCAGTTGTTGAGGATGGCTGCCGTGTTGTGGATCAGCAGCGGGGTGGTGACGTACTCCCACGTGGTCATGGCACTCCTGTCTATTCCGGCGTCGCGCCGTGAAAGCGGGCCGACGCTCGTCAAAGGCGGTATTCAGGGAACTCCCCTACGATCAGCGTATGCCTCAAAAGAATCGCACGGTGAACGGCGTGCTCGGCGGCCTCCTCGGGGTCGTCGGCCTGAGCGCCGTCGCCGGTCTCCTGGTCACCGCCAGCGTCACGCCCGTCCTCGCGATGACGGGCCTTGCGGGTACCCAGGCGCTCACGCTGTTCGACGACCTCCCCGAGGTCCTCAAGGTCGACACCCCCATGGAGCAGTCGACCATCTACGCGAACGACCCGGACGGCAACCCCGTCGCTCTCGCATCGTTCTACGAGCAGAACCGTGTCCCGGTGACGTACGACCAGATCGCCCCGGTGCTCTACGACGCGATCCTCTCGAGCGAGGACAAGAACTTCTACAGCCACGGCGGCGTGAACCTCGGCGCCACCGTCAGCGCTGTGATCGACAACATCAAGGGCACCTCTTCGCGCGGCGCCTCGACCATCAGCCAGCAGTTCGTGAAGAACGTGCTGATCCAGCAGTGCGAGCAGGAGGTCGACACGGCCTCCGAGACGTACTCGGAAGAGCTGCAGGCGTGCTGGCAGAAGGCCACGGAGGCGACCGGCTCCGAGGGCATCCAGCGCAAGCTGCAGGAGATGCGCTACGCCATCCAGATCGAGAAGGATTACTCGAAGAACGACATCCTGCTCGGGTACCTGAACATCGCGAACTTCGGCGGCACGGTGTACGGCATCGAAGCCGCGTCGCGGTACTACTTCTCGACCTCGGCAGCGAACCTCACCGTCGCGCAGGCGGCGACGCTCGCCGGCATCGTGCAGAACCCGAACATCTATCGCATCGACCGCGGCGAGACCGGCACCTACACGGCCGACGGAGTCGCGCAGAACACAGCGACCGACGGCTATAAGGACACGCTCGACCGGCGTCACTATGTGCTCGGACGCATGCTCGCGAACGGCAAGATCACGCAGGCCCAGTACGACGAAGCGGATGCGTCGCCGATCGCTCCGGCGATCACGGTGCCGCAGCAGGGCTGTCAGGCCGCCGGCCGCAACGCCTACTTCTGCCAGTACGTGAAATCGATCGTCGAGAACGACGCCGCCTTCGGCGAGACCCCGCAGGACCGCCGCGACCTGCTGCGCCGCGGTGGACTGAAGATCTACACGACGATGGACTTCCGCATCCAGGACCCGGCAGCCCAGGCCATGGCGGACATCGTTCCGGCGAACTTCGACAACCAGTACTTCGGTGCGGCCGGCATCTCGATCGAGGTCGGCACCGGTCGCGTGCTGTCGATCACGCAGAACACGCAGTTCCAGGAGACCCCCACAGATGACCAGGCCTTCTCCTCGCTGGTCTTCGCCGGCGATCGGACGAACGGCAACTCCGACGGATTCCCGGTGGGTTCGGCCTACAAGCTGTTCACGCTGATCGACTGGCTCGAGAAGGGGCACTCGGTCAACGAAGTCCTCAACGGCCGCGTGCAGACCAGCATGAAGTTCAAGGACTCCTGCGGAGCGTCTCCGGTGACGCACACCGCCAACACCAAGGAGATCGGCAACTTCGGCGGCAACCAGGGCTCCACCGACTCCGTCATGCGGTTCACGGCGCAGTCGTTGAACAGTGGTTTCTTCGCGATGGCCTCGAAGCTCGATCTCTGCGACATCAACAAGGTCGCCGACCGCATGGGTGTCAAGCTCGCCGACGGCGGCAAGACGACCGACAAGGTCGCACCGTTCGACATCCTCGGTTCGAAGAACATCTCGCCGCTCGCGATGGCGAACGCGTACGCCACGGTCGCCAGCGGTGGCACGTACTGCACCCCGCGCGCGATCGACCGGGTCGTCGGCCCTGACGGTGCGGATCGTGAGCTTCCGAAGTCGTCGTGCACGCCGGGCGTGATCAGCCCTGAGGTGGCCGCGACGGCCGCGTACGCGCTCCAGGGCGTGATGACGGGAACCGGGACCGGTGCGGTGGCGAACCCGAGGGACGGCACTCCGCTGATCGGCAAGACGGGAACGCACAACCAGTCCCAGACCATGATGGTCGAGTCGAGCACGAAGGTCGCCAGCGTCGCGTGGGTCGGACGATTCAACGGTGAGGCGAACATCTACCGTGTGCGGCAGAACGGCTACAGCGTGAACGAGATGCGTTACCCGCTGGCGCGGACCGCCCAGGCGGCTGCCGATGACGTGTACGGCGGCGATCGTTTCCCGAACCCCGACAACAACCTCACGCGTCGTGTGCTCACGAACGTGCCGGCCGTCGTCGGCATGACGATCGAAGAAGCCACCGCGGCGCTCGAGACCGCCGGCTTCACGGTCTCGGTCGGCGCCCCGGTCGACAGCAACCTCGCGACCAACATCGTCGCCGCACAGGACCCGTCCGGCCAGACGGCCGGTGGCGGCACCGTGACCATCTCCCCCAGCAACGGGGAGGGAGCCACCGTGCCGGATGTCACAGGGCAGGCGCCGACGGCTGCCGGCGCGGCCCTCGTCGGGGCAGGCTTCTCCTCGGTCGACTTCGCCGGTTCGTGCAATGCCCCGAACGCCAAGGTCACCTCGACCGACCCGGCCGCGAACTCCGCAGCCAAGAAGTCGACGAAGATCTCGGTGGCGTGTTGACGACGGGTCGTTCCTCGGCTCACCCGGCCCTCATCGCGCTCGGCGCGGTGGGGGCCGCGGGCGTCGCCGCAGCGGTCTGGGGTATCGGCATCGAACGCTATCTCTTCACGGTGCGGGAGGTCTCGGCATCCGCGCTCGCCCCTGGTTCCGCACCCATCCGTATCCTGCACCTCTCGGATGCGCACATGGCGCCGTGGCAGCACCGCAAGCAGGACTGGCTCGCCTCGCTCGCCCAGCTGCAGCCCGACCTGATCGTGAACACCGGCGACAACCTCGGCCATGAGGACGGACTCCAGGGCATCCGGCGCGCGTTCGAACCGTTCGCGGGCGTCCCCGGCGTCTTCGTGCACGGGTCGAACGATGTCACCGCGCCTTCTCCGCGCAACCCGCTGCGGTATTTCTCCGGCCCTTCGAAGAAGCACCGCACGCCCGCACTGCTCGACACCGCCGCGATGGACCACTACTTCACCGACGAGCTCGGCTGGACCGATCTGAACAACACTGCGGCCCGCATGAACATCGCGGGCAACACGGTCGACCTCTTCGGTGTGAACGATGCGCACCGCGATTGGGACCGGCTCGACCTCCTCCCCGATGCGATCGCCGGCCTCGGGAAGCGGAAGAAGGACACCTCGGTGCTCGGCGTCACGCACGCGCCGTACCAGCGGGTGCTGAACGGCTTCATCGATCTCGGCGCTGATGCCATCCTCGGCGGCCACACGCATGGTGGCCAGGTCTGCATCCCCGGCTACGGCGCGCTCGTCGCGAACTGCGACATTCCGCTCAAGCAGGCCAAGGGGCTGAGCACCTGGTCGCACGGCGCGCACAGCGTGCCGCTGAACGTCAGCGCAGGCTGCGGACACTCGATCTACGCGCCCGTCCGCTTCGCCTGCCGCCCCGAGGCGACGCTGCTCACGCTGACCGCGCGCGACTGATCCGCGTCTCGATTGGGCGCGCGAGCGTTTTCCTTGTAGACTCGGAGGGTTGCAAACGGGGTGTGGCGCAGCTTGGTAGCGCGCTTCGTTCGGGACGAAGAGGTCGCAGGTTCAAATCCTGTCACCCCGACCAGTAACACTCAGAAGGCCGCCCCGAGGGGCGGCCTTCTCTGTACCGGTACAGCCCAGGAAGGAGACGGCATGAGCCCTCTGCTCCCTCCTCCGCGACGATTCACCCGCGGCTGGGCGCTCGTCCTCGGCATCCCCTTCCTCGCCGGTCTCGCGCTGCTCACGCTCACGCCCGAACGCATCGAGCAGACGATGCCCAACCTCCTCGATCTGGTACTCGGCGCCGCGCATCGCATCGGGTGGGAGTCGCTCGACTTCACTCGCCTCGAGATCCTCGCCAACATCCTCGTGTTCGTGCCGGTGGGCGTGCTCGCCTTCGTCCTCCTCCCCCGGCGTGTGTGGCCGCTCGCCCTGCTGATCGGTCCTGCACTGTCCGCCGCGATCGAGATCTCGCAGCGCGTCGCCCTGCCGCACCGGGCGGCGACCGTCACCGACGTCGTCGCGAACTCCGCCGGCGCGACCGCCGGCGTGATCCTCGCCGTTCTCCTCACCCTGCTGTTCGCGCCGCGCCGCACGCGGCATCCGTCTCCTACGCTGGAAGCATCATGACCACACCTGCACTCGTCGCCTTCGACCTCGATGACACCCTCGCCCCGTCGAAGGGTCCGATCGACCCGCGCATCGCGGATCTGCTGCGCGCACTGTTGCGCACCGTCGACGTCGCCATCATCTCCGGTGGCAACGAGGCGCAGTTCCGCGCCCAGGTGATCGCCCAGCTCGGCGACACGGATGCCGCTGCCCTCGCGCGCCTGCACCTGCTGCCCACCTGCGGCACCCGGTACCTGCGCCACGACGGCACGGAGTTCGCGCCGATCTACGCCCACGAGCTCTCGGATGCCCAGAAGCACGACGCCCTCACCGCCCTGCGCGAAGAGGCCGAGCGACTCGGCTTCTGGGAGGCGGAGCCCTGGGGCGACATCCTCGAGGACCGCGGCTCGCAGATCACGTTCTCCGCGCTCGGGCAGCGCGCACCTCGCGAGGCGAAGCACGACTGGGACCCGAACGGCGCCAAGCGAGCCGCGCTCCGCGACGCGGTCGCGGTGCGACTGCCCGGCCTCGAGGTGCGCTCGGGTGGGTCGACATCGATCGACATCACGCAGGAGGGCATCGACAAGGCCTTCGGCATGCGCGAGCTCGCCGAGCGCACCGGTATCCCGCTCACCGCGATGCTGTTCTACGGCGACCGGCTCGATGAAGGCGGCAACGACTACCCGGTGCTCGCACTCGGTGTGCCGTCCGTGCCCGTCGAGGGCTGGGAAGACACCGCAGACAAGCTCGACGCGCTGCTGAAGACGCTCTGATCCGCTCCGCCGCGCATCGCGCGCTCTAGCATGGCGTCATGGATGCCCTGCAGACCGTCATCGTCGTCGCGGCACTCGCCAGTTTCGCGTGCTGGGTGCTCTCGCTGATCACGCGCGACACATCGTGGGTCGATCGCGCCTGGTCGATCGTCCCTGTCGCGTACGTGTGGATCTTCGTCGGTGTGGCCTTCGCGCAGGGCGACGGGTCCGCTCGCCTCGTGATCATGGGGGTCCTCGCCACCGCCTGGGGTGCGCGGCTGACCTTCAACTTCGCCCGCAAGGGCGGGTACAGCGGCATGGAGGACTATCGCTGGGCGATCCTGCGGAAGCGGATGCGGCCGTGGCAGTTCCAGATCTTCAACCTGCTCTTCATCATCTGCTACCAGATGACGCTGCTCGTGCTCATCACCCTCCCCGCCGGCGTCGCCGCGGAGCATCCGTCCGCCCTCACCGGCTGGGACGCACTGTTCATCGCGGCCTTCGTGGCGTTCCTCGTCGGCGAGACGATCGCGGACCAGCAGCAGTGGCGCTTCCACGAGCGCAAGAAGGCGGCCGGTGGGACTCTCGCCCCTGGTTTCGCGACGGGCGGGTTGTTCCGCTACAGCCGGCACCCGAACTTCTTCTTCGAGCAGGCCCAATGGTGGGCGTTCTACGCGATCGGCGCCGCTGCGGCCGTGACGTCAGGGACAGGGGTCATCGGCGGTGCGATCAACTCCACGATCGTCGGCCCTGCGCTGCTCACAGTGCTCTTCATCGGTTCGACGATCTTCACCGAGTCGATCACCGCCTCGAAGTACCCGGCCTACGCCGCCTATCGACGGACCACGTCGATGCTGGTGCCGTGGCCCCCGAGCACGCGCGCGGTGGCCCCGCAGTCCTGAGACCACGAGCCCACCGCGCGGTGGACGTCGGTCAGTGCGCGCGAGCCTCGGCAGCGGCTCGCGACACCGGCACCAGCCGGGTGAGCTGCGTGACGTGCGAGGGCTCGAGCTCAGCGAGCGACGAGACACCGAGCAGGCGCATGGTGCGCTCGATCTCGGTGCGCAGGATCGCGATGGTCCGGTCGACACCCTGCCGCCCGCCGGCCATCAGGCCGTAGAGGTAGGCGCGGCCGATCAGCGTGAAGTCGGCACCGAGCGCGACGGCCGCGACGATGTCGGCACCGTTCATGATGCCGGTGTCGATCATGACCGTGAAGTCGTCGCCGACGGCCCGACGAACCTCCGGCAGCAGGTGGAACGGGATGGGTGCACGGTCGAGCTGGCGGCCGCCGTGGTTCGACAGCACGATGCCGTCGACCCCCGCGTCGCGCAGGCGCACCGAGTCCTCGATGTTCTGCACGCCCTTGATCACGATCCTGCCCGGCCAGATGTCGCGGATGACGGCAAGGTCGTCGTAGCTGATCGTGGGGTCCATGGCGGCATCCAGCAGCTCGCCGACGGTGCCGCCGGTGGTGCTGAGCGACGCGAACTCGAGCTTCGGCGTGGTGAGGAAGTCGACCCACCACCACGGTCGCGGGATCGCGTTGATGATCGTGCCGAGAGTGAGCTGCGGCGGGATGCTGAACCCGTTGCGCTTGTCGCGCAGGCGCGCGCCAGCGACCGGGGTGTCGACCGTGAACTGCAGCGTGTCGAAGCCCGCGGCAGCGGCTCGGCGGGTGAGCTCGTACGAGATCTCGCGATCGCGCATGACGTACAGCTGGAACCAGTCGCGACCCGGAGTCTTCGCCTCGGGCTCGCGGAGCGTCGCCTCGCGGACACCCTCGATCGAGGTCGTACCCAGGGTCGACAGCGTGAACGGGATGCCGGCGGCGGCAGCGGCTCCGGCGCCCGCGATCTCGCCTTCCGTCTGCATGAGCCGCGTGAAACCGGTCGGCGCGATGCCGAAGGGCAGTGCAGAGGGACCGCCGAGGATGTCGACCGTGGTGTCGACATCGGGGGCGGGGCGCAGGATGCCGGGGTGGAACTCGACGTCCTGGAAGGCCTGCCGGGCGCGCGTCAGCGACAGCTCGCCCTCTGCGGCCCCATCGGTGTAGTCGAAGGCCGCCTTGGGCGTGCGGCGCTTCGCGATCAGACGCAGATCGTCGATCGTGAGGGCGGCGTCGAGTCGGCGCTTGCGGCCGTTCAGCTCGGGCTTCTTGAACTTCATCAGCTCGAGGAGCTCCGCGGGGTTGGGAACCTGGCGCTGGACCATGGTGTTCCTCTCAGTTCTCGGTGGTCGTGTCGGACGGGGTTGTGCGGGTGAGTCCCGCGGCGGCGTAGTAGCCGGTGATGTGCGCATGCACGAGGGAGCGAGCCGTGTCGGCGTCGCCCGCATCGATCGCGGCGATCAGCGCACGGTGCTCGCCGCGGAGCCTGGACGCCATGGCATCCCAGTCGGCGATCGACGAGACGCCCGCTTGCACGTACGACTCGATCGAGGAGCGGAGACCTGCCATCATCGCCGCGATCACGACGTTGCCGCTCGCCTCGGCGAGCGAGAGGTGCAGCTGCGCGTCGAGCGCGAGGAACTCCGCAGGGGTGAGGTCGACGGCATCCATCGCCTCGAGCATCCGGTGCGCGCCTGCGGTGTCGCGATCGGATGCTGCCGCCATGTCGCCGACGACCGCGTCCTCGAGAACGAGACGGGTCTGCAGCACGTCATGGAGCGGGAAGCCCTGCGCTGCGACCTGCAGCCGCAGCAACGCGGACATCCCGCCCGTGGGGGTCGCGATGACGATCGCTCCCGACTGCGGGCCTGACCCGGTCGCGGTACGGATCAGACCGAGGACCTCGAGCACGCGGAACGCCTCGCGCACGCTCGAGCGCCCGACCCCGAGCTCGGTCGCGAGCTCGCGCTCGGATGGCAGCCGGTCACCGGGGCCGAGGCGCCCGTCGAGCAGGTGGCGCTCGATGTGCTCGAGGACGACGCGCCACGCACGTGCAGGCTGCTCCGCCATCTTGTTCTCCCCGATCGCGACCCTCTGTGGTCTGACCACAGGTTAGCGCGTGTGGTCGGACCACGCAAACGCGGCGCTCCCCCGTCGCCGAGCGGCCCCTTTGTGCGCGAGCGACCCCCTTGAAGGCAGCACACAACGGGGTGGCTCGCGCAGAAGGGGGCCGCTCGGCGATCGGAGACAGGGCGAGTGAGGAGCGGGAGCGAAGGAAAAGCGGCGGGGACGGGGCGGTCAGCCCAGGCGTCCGGCGGACTCCTCGAGATAGCACGCACCGCACAGCGACTCATATGTCGTGATCTCGGGTGCGGCAGCGCCGCCGGCGCCCTCATCGATCGCGACCTGGTCGCCGTCGAACACGAAGCGTCCGCCGATCACCCTGCCGTTGAAGACGGCCTTCCGCCCGCAGCGGCAGATCGTCTTGAGCTCCTCCAGCGAATGCGCGATCGCGAGGAGACGTGCGGAGCCGGGGAAGGCATGCGTGCGGAAGTCGTTGCGGATGCCGTACGCGATCACCGGGATGCCGTCCTCGATCGCGATGCGGAACAGATCATCGACCTGCTCGGGCGTGAGGAACTGCGCCTCGTCGATCAACAGGCAGGCGATGTCGACCGGCCCGCTCGGGAGCAGTTCCTCAGCCACCGACTCCCTGGCGCGCTCACGATGCTCGGCGAACAGGTCGCGTGCATCGTCGTCGGGGGCGATCAGGAAATCGACCTCGCGAGTCACGCCGAGACGGCTCGCGATCTCGGATGCGCCCTTGGTGTCGATCGCGGGCTTGGCGAGCAGCACATGCTGACCGCGTTCCTCATAGTTGTAGGCGGCCTGCAGGAGAGCCGTGGACTTGCCCGAGTTCATCGCTCCGTAGCGGAAGTAGAGCTTGCCCACAGTCGCCTCAGCGGTTGATGCCGAGGGTCGCCGCGGTCGCCGCGGTCGACTCCTCCGCGAGCGCGGCATCCGTGTTCAGCTGCATGCCGAACGTCGGGATGAGGTCGCGCAGTTCGGGCTCCCAGCTCGGGAACTCGTTCGGGAAGCACTTCTTCAGCAGGCCGAGCATGATCGGCACTGCGGTGGACGCGCCGGGAGAAGCGCCGAGCAGACCGGCGATCGAACCGTCGGATGCCGAGACGACCTCGGTGCCGAACTGCAGCACGCCGCCCTTCTTCGGGTCCTTCTTCATGACCTGGGCGCGCTGGCCGGCGTCGATGAGGGTCCAGTCCTCGTCCTTCGCCGTTGGCATGAACGTGCGGAGGCTGTCGACCTTCTTCGCGTGGTTCTTCATGAGCTCACCCACGAGGTACGTGATGAGGTCGGGATTCTTGACCGCCACCTGCAGCATCGGCACCAGGTTGTGCGGGCGCACCTGCGACACGATGTCGAGCATCGATCCCTGCTTGAGGAACTTGGGGCTGAACGTCGCGAACGGGCCGAACATCAACGACGCCTCGCCGCCGACCACGCGCGTATCGAGGTGCGGGACCGACATCGGCGGAGCACCGACGGACGCCTGCGAGTACACCTTCGCCTGGTGCTGGGCGACGATCTTCGGGTCGGAGGTCTTGAGGAACTGTCCGCCGATCGGGAAGACGCCGTACCCCTTGATCTCGGGGATGCCGGAGCGCTGCAGCAGCTTGAGCGCCCAGCCACCGGCACCGACGAAGACGAAGCGCGCCTTGACGTCGCCCGGCGTGCGGCCGAGGCTGTGGCGGTACTTGACCAGCCAGGTTCCGTCCTTCTGCTTCTTCAGCGAGCGGACCTCGTGGTTCGTGCGAAGGCTGACACCCGACGACGTCAGATGATCGAAGAGCTGGTGGGTGAGCGCACCGAAGTCGACGTCGGTGCCCGCGGGCACCCTGGTCGCGGCGAAGGGCTCGCCCTTGCGGCGCTGCTGCATGAGCAGGGGCGCCCACGTGTTGATCACGCGGGAGTCCTCGCTGTACTCGATGCCGGCGAACAGCGGCTGCTTCTTGAGCACCTCGTACCGGTCCTTGAGGTACGCGACATCCTTCTCACCGCGCACGAACGTCATGTGCGGCGTCGCGTTGATGAACGTCGAGGGCGCGTCGAGCACACCCTTGTCGACGAGCGAGGACCAGAACTGACGACTCTGCTGGAACTGCTCGTTGATGGACACCGCCTTGGCGGGGTCGAGCGGTCCGTCACCCTGCGGCATGTAGTTCAGCTCGCAGAGCGCGGCATGCCCGGTGCCGGCGTTGTTCCAGGGGTTCGAACTCTCCTGGGCCACATCGGAGAGTCGCTCGAAGGCGACGATCTTCCACTCCGGCTGCAGCTGGTGCAGCAGAGTACCCAGGGTGGCGCTCATGATGCCACCACCGATCAGGACGACATCGACGGTTTCGGTCACCAGAACAGTCTAGTTCGCAGGCAGGCCGCGACCGACCATGCGGACTCGTCCGACCAGACGGGTTCCGTATCGCGGGGATGCGGTCAGGCTATGACCGCAAGGCGCTCCGCGAGGATCTCGGCGATCTGCACGGCGTTCAGCGCCGCGCCCTTGCGCAGGTTGTCGTTGCTGATGAACAGCACGAGACCCTTGCCATCAGGGGCGGACTGGTCGGCACGGATGCGCCCGACGAAACTCGCGTCCTTGCCTGCCGCGTACAGCGGGGTCGGCACCTCTTCGACGACCACGCCGGGGGCGGCCGACAGGACCTCGCGTGCGCGATCAGGCGTGATGTCACGCGCGAACTCGACGTTGATCGACAGCGAGTGACCGGTGAAGACGGGAACGCGGACGCAGGTGCCGGCGACACGGAGACCGGGCAGTTCGAGGATCTTGCGGCTCTCGTTGCGGAGCTTCTTCTCCTCGTCGGTCTCGTTGTCGCCGTCGTCGACGAGGTTGCCAGCGAACGGGATCACGTCGAAGGCGATGGGTGCGATGTACTTCTCCGGCTGCGGGAAGTCGACTGCGGAGCCGTCGCGAACGAGACGAAGGGTGTCACCCTGGGCGAGCACGCCCTCGACCTGGCCGAGCAGCTCCTGCGCACCGGCGAGACCGGAACCGGAGACCGCCTGGTAGGTCGAGACGATCAAGCGCTCGAGGCCGGCTTCGGCGTCCAGCACCTTGAGCACCGGCATCGCGGCCATGGTCGTGCAGTTCGGGTTCGCGATGATGCCCTTGGGGCGCTCGTCGATCGCGTGCGGGTTGACCTCGCTGACCACGAGGGGCACGTCGGGGTCGTTTCGCCATGCGCTGGAGTTGTCGACGACGACGGCACCGGCCTCGGCGAAGCGAGGCGCATACGCACGGCTGGCCGTTGCACCGGCGGAGAACAGCGCCACGTCGATGCCCGAGGCATCCGCGGTCTCGACGTCCTCGACGATGACGTCCACTCCCCCGTACGCGATCGCCGTGCCTGCGGAGCGCGACGAGGAGAACAGTCGCAGCTCGCGGATCGGGAACGCCCGCTCGGCGAGAATCTCGAGCATCACGGTGCCAACCTGGCCGGTGGCGCCGACGATGGCGACGGAGAGTCCTGAATCGGAGATGCGGGTCATGATGTTCCTTGGCGTCGTGCAGTACTGCGTACGAGGCGGGAGGCGCGGCGTCGGGGTGCTGATGCTGCGCCTGGCGCCGATGTCAGGGTTCCGGCGAGTCTACCGCGCCGCGAGACGGTCGCGATCAGCGACCGGTGCCGGCGTGGATCGTGGCTTCGACGTCGCCGTCGAGTCCGTACGCCGTGTGCACGGTTCGCGCGGCCTCGGCGAGGTCATCGCCACGGAGCACCACCGAGATGCGGATCTCGGACGTCGAGATCATCTCGATGTTGATCCCGCCGGCGGACAGCGCCTCGAACAGCACGGCCGAGACCCCGGAGTGCGTGCGCATGCCGGCGCCGACCACGGAGAGCTTGCCGATCTGGTCGTCGTGGATCAGATTCTGGAAGCCGACCTCGCCCTGCTCGCCCGCGAGCGCCTTGAGCGCAGCAGCGGCATCCGCCTTCGGGACCGTGAACGAGATGTCCGTGCGTCCGGTGGCCGACACGTTCTGCACGATCATGTCGACGTTCGCACCCGACTTCGCGACGATCTTGAAGATCTCCGCCGCCTTGCCGGGCACATCGGGCACACCCGAGACGGTGATCTTCGCCTGGCTGAAATCGGTGGCGACCCCTGCGACGATCGGTTCTTCCATGACTGCTCCCTCTGTCTCGCGGGGGTTCTTCATGCCCTCGCCCAGAACGTACGTACCCTCGGACGACGAGAACGTCGACCGGGCGTGGATCAGGACGCCGTGACGGCGTGCGTACTCGACCGCGCGGATGTACAGCACCTTCGCACCGTTCGCGGCGAGCTCGAGCATCTCCTCGCTGGAGATGTGGTCGAGCTTCTGCGCACGCGGGATGATGCGGGGGTCGGCGGTGAAGATGCCGTCGACGTCGCTGTAGATCTCGCAGACGTCGGCATCCAGTGCCGCCGCGAGCGCGACGGCCGTCGTGTCGGAGCCGCCGCGGCCGAGCGTCGTGATGTCGCGGGTGTCGCGGTTGAAGCCCTGGAACCCGGCGACGATCACGATCGCGCCCTCGTCGAGTGCTTCGCGCAGGCGCACCGGGGTCACATCGACGATGCGCGCCGCTCCGTGCTGGGAGTCGGTGATCATGCCGGCCTGGCTGCCGGTGAACGAGCGCGCCTCGAAGCCCATCGAGTGGATGGCCATCGCCAGCAGCGCCATCGAGATGCGCTCTCCGCTGGAGAGCAGCATGTCGAGCTCGCGCGGTGCCGGGATGGGGGCGACCTCGTTCGCGAGGTCGAGCAGCTCGTCGGTCGTGTCGCCCATGGCGCTCACGGCGACGACGACGTCGTGCCCGGCACGCCGCGTGTCGACGACGCGTTTGGCGACGCGCTTGATGCTCTCTGCGTTGGCGACGGACGAGCCGCCGTACTTCTGCACGATGAGGGCCACGATCACTCCCTGGGATGTCGGGCGGATCCGCCCACCGCTCATTCTACGATCGCGGCATATGCCCCGGTGCGCATGTGTCAGGGGGTCGGTGGGAGCGGGAGGGATGCCGAAGGTCGGAACCGGCCGCCGGTGGCGGCGAACCAGCACCCGACGATGATGAGCGGGAACCCGAGAAGCAGGCCCGGCGTGAGGGGCTCGGCGAGCACGATCGCGCCGAGCACGATCGCGACGACCGGGTTGACGTAGGTGAACAGCGGGGCGCGGACCGGTCCGACCTCGCGGATCAACGCGAAGAATGCCAGGAACGCGACCGCCGTGCAGATCACCGCGAGGGCGAGCAGTGCGAAGAGCGACGGGACCGACGGCATCCGGTGCTGGGTCAGCAGCCCGATCGGCAGGTAGAGGATGCCGATCATGAGCAACGACAGCGTGATGGTGCCGAGCGAGGGGACGTCGGCGAGCTTACGGGCCACGATGAAGGGGGCGATCGCATAGAGGATCGCGACCAGGAGTACCTCGCCTGCCGCGAGCAGGCTGACCTCGCCGCCGAAGAGACCGGGGCCGGCGACGACGATGGCCACGCCGACGAACCCGACGAGCAGGCCGATGCCGCGCGCCGGTCGCAGCACGCCGCGATCGCCGCCGCCGAGCGCGATCACGGCTGCGAACAGCGGGACGGTCGCGACGAGGAGTCCGGTCATGCCGGACGGCAGCGTCATCTCGGCATGACCGAGCAGCACGAAGGGGCCGGCCATCTCGACCAGTCCGAACGCCAGGACCCACGGCCAGTGCTGCAGGGCGGCGCGCAGGGCACCGCTCCGCAGCGCGAACGGCAGCAGCAGGAGTGCGGCGATCAATGTTCGGCCGGCGACGATCGCCGGCGGGGAGATCGTCTCGACCGCGATGCTGATGAACAGGTAGGGCACGCCCCACAGCAACGCCATCGCTCCGAAGAGCAGCCACCCGCGGCGGGTGAACCCGGTCTGCTGCGCGGTCACCGCCGTGCGGCGTTCATCGGTGCACGCGCGGTCGCGCTGCGGCGGCGGCTCACAGGATGCGCCGTCCCTCGAATGCGCGGCCGAGCGTGACCTCGTCGGCGTACTCGAGGTCCCCGCCGACGGGGAGGCCGGACGCGAGCCTCGACACCGTGATCTGCATGGTCGTGAGCAGTCGGCTGAGGTAGCTCGCGGTGGCTTCGCCCTCGAGGTTCGGGTTGGTCGCCAGAATGACCTCCTGCACCGTGCCGTCTGCGAGCCGCGACATCAGCTGGGTGATGCGCAGGTCGTCAGGGCCGATGCCCGCGATCGGGCTGATCGCGCCGCCGAGCACGTGGTACAGCCCGCGGAACTCACGGGTGCGCTCGATCGCAGCGACATCCTTCGCGTCTTCCACGACGCAGATCAGTGTCTGGTTGCGGCGAGGGTCGCGGCAGATCACGCAGCGCTCCTGCTCGGCGACGTTGCCGCACACCTCGCAGAACCGCACCCGCAACCGGATCTCCGACAGCAGCTCGGCGAGCCGCGCGACGTCGAACGTCGGCGTCTGGAGGATGTGGAAGGTGATCCGCTGCGCGGACTTCGGGCCGATGCCGGGGAGCCGACCGAACTCGTCGATCAGTTCCTGAACGATGCCGTCATACATCAGGCGAACCTCGTCGGGGGCTCATAGGGCTCTTCGCGAACGAACGTCGCGCCGAGCACCTGGCGGATCACGGCCTCTCCATAGCGCTGCACGCCGCCGGCCGATGGCGAACGCTCCGTCACGACCGGGGCAGCGGCGCGCGGGGCGGGTGCCGCCGCAGCTCGCGGTGCCGCCTGCGGTGCGGATGGGCTCTGGCTGCGCGGCGGGGGGCCGCCGGAGGGGGCCGGCTCATACGACGGGTCGTACGGCGGCTCGTCGTCGAAGTCGGGGGCGTCGTCGTCGCCAGGCAGCGGCGGCTCAGAGCGGTCGACGGAACCATCACGTGGAGGAGTCGGCGCCGACGCCGCGGCTTCGACCTCTTCCGGCTCGTCATCGACCGGGAGCGGCGCTGCAGGCGCGTCGCGTGGTGCCTCGCCTGCGGGGATCGGCGCGACAGCCCATTCGGTCACGGCAGGTGCCGACGAGGAACGCGACTGCGGCCGAGCGCCGGCGGCAGGGGTGGCGTCGCGCTGGGACGATGTCTTCGGCGCAGCGTCGTTCGGGGATGAGTCCTTCGGAGCTGCTAAGTCCTTCGCGGGAGCCGCCGGGGCTGAGCCGTTCGACGGCGCCTGCGGCGCTCGGGCAGCGCCGCCGGCGGGCAACGGTGCCGGAAGGTACTTCACGCGCACGCCGAGCTCCTGCTCGATCGCGGTGCGGAGGTGATCCGACGTGCCGGAGCCGGGCGTCGTTCCCTTGAACCTGCCGACATCGTGCTGGCTGGCGAACCCGAGGGTCAGCACCTCGGAGTCAGTGTCGTAGGCGAGCGGCTGCACGGCCGTGACGACGAGCCACGACGTACGGCTGATGCCCTCGAGGCGCGTCAGCACCGCGGGCCATGCCGCCGTCAGGTGCGAGAACGTGACCGGTCCGGTGGGGGCGGATGACGGCGCACCGGGCTCGGGGGCTGCCGAAGGAGCCGGTGCCGCTGCAGGAGCTGCGTCTGCTGCAGGTGCGTCTGCAGCAGGTGCGTGGGCAGCAGGCGCCTCGACGACCGATGCGGGCAGCGGCGCCACGGGAGTCGCACTCGCGACCTCCGGAGCCGGCGGAACTGCGGCCTGCACAGAGGGCGCAACCCCGGCGGGCGCGGGCGAAGCCGTGCGAACCGGCGCAGCCGCAGCCGGGGCGGCCGCAGCCACGGCCGGGCCACCGCGCGCCTCGGCATCCGCCTTGGCCGAGGCGAGCACGCGCGCGACCATGAGTTCGAGGTGCAGTCGCGGCGACGTCGCCCCGGACATGTCGTCGAGCGCAGCGCTGACGACATCGGCCGTACGCGAGAGGCGGGCAGCGCCGAAGACATCGGCCTGACCGCGCATGCGCTCCAGGTCGTCTTCTGCGATGCCGCGCAGCACGGCTGAGGCGCCGTTGCCGACCGCTGCGATCACGATGAGGTCGCGCAATCGCTCGAGCAGGTCGTCGACGAATCGCCGGGGGTCCTGGCCGGTCTGCACCACGCGGTCGATCGCGGGGAAGGCCGCCGCCGCGTCTCCTGCGGCGAGCGCGTCGACGATCTCGTCGAGCAGCGCTCCGTGCGTGTAGCCGAGCAGGGCGACGGCGCGGGCGTAGCCGACCGTGACGGTGGCGGAGCCGGCGGGCGCGTCGGAACCGGCGATCAGCTGGTCGAGCAGCGACAGGGTGTCACGCGGCGAGCCACCACCGGCTCGGACGACGAGCGGGAGCACACCCTGCTCGACCACGACGCCCTCTTCGGTGCACAGTTTCTCGACGTACTCGAGCATCGCCGCCGGAGGCACCAGACGGAACGGGTAATGGTGCGTGCGCGAGCGGATGGTGCCGAGCACCTTCTCCGGCTCGGTTGTCGCGAAGATGAACTTCACGTGCTCCGGTGGCTCCTCGACGAGCTTGAGCAGCGCGTTGAACCCCTGCGGGGTCACCATGTGCGCCTCGTCGAGGATGAAGATCTTGTACCGGTCGCGGCTCGGGGCGAACGTCGCGCGCTCACGCAGGTCGCGCGCGTCGTCGACGCCGTTGTGGCTCGCAGCATCGATCTCGACCACGTCGAGGGATCCGCCGCCGGCGCGCGAGAGCTCGACGCAGCTCGGGCACGTGCCGCATGGCACATCGGTCGGGCCCTCAGCGCAGTTCAGGCAGCGGGCGAGGATGCGTGCGGACGTCGTCTTGCCGCACCCGCGAGGGCCGGAGAACAGGTAGGCGTGACCGACACGGTCGCCGCGCAGCGCCGTCATCAGTGGGTCGGTCACCTGCGACTGCCCGATCATCTCGCCGAACGTCTCGGGGCGGTAGCGGCGGTACAGGGCTGTGGTCACCTCAACAGCCTACGGCGTGCCACGGACACCCGCATCGACGCGCGTGATGGTGCCAGGAGCCGCTCGTCGAAGGGGTCCGGTCGCCGTCGCCGCATAGGAGATCTTCACAAACGCGGCGTCAGCCCGTAACATCTTCGAAACCATCCGAAGATTCACTATCTTCTGAAAGTTATCTTTATCACGCATGCCGTCATCCGCCGATCTGCGTGCCGAACGCAGACACCTCACAACGGTGTCGCAATCGGGATCTCCTTCACTACCCGGCACCTGCGACACACGTCGCACCTCCGAAGGAACGTCATGAAGCACTCACATCTCGCCGTACCCGCCCTGCTCGCGGCGGCCGCCCTCGTCCTGTCCGGCTGTAGCGGCTCCACAGGAACTCCCTCCGACGGCGGCGACGGCTCGTCCGCCATCACGGTGGCGGTGACCGACCCGGCGCTCATCATCCCCGGACGTCAGACCGTCGCCTACGACATCAACATGGCCGTCTGGGCTCCGCTCACCTTCGTCGGCTCCGACGGCGACATCGAATACATCGCCGCGGAGTCGATCGACACCGAGGACTCGCAGACCTACACGATCACGCTCCGCGACGGCTGGACCTTCCAGGACGGCACCCCGGTGACGGCCCAGGACTACGTCGATTCCTGGAATGCCGTGGCATACGGCCCGAACGCCTTCGAGAACTCCGGGCAGCTGGCGAAGATCACCGGCTATGCCGACGTCACCAGCGAGACCCCTGCCACCGCGATGTCCGGGCTCGCCGTCGTCGATGACCTGACGTTCACCGTCACGCTCATCGGCCCGGACAGCCAGTTCCCGATGCAGGTCTCACAGGCGCAGACGGCGATGTACCCGATGCCGGCCTCCGCGCTGGAGGACTTCGACGCCTACAACACGCACCCGATCGGGAACGGCGCCTTCGAGTTCACCGAGGACTACCAGGAGGGCGAGCCCATCACGCTCACCGCCTACGCCGACTACAAGGGCGAGAAGCCCACGGTCGACGAGATCACCTTCGTGCCCTACACCGACACCTCGACGGCGTACAACGACGTCCTCGCCGGCAACCTCGACGTCGCCAGCCTTCCGGCATCCAAGATGACCCAGGCCGACTCCGACTTCGGCGCCGACAACGTGTACTCCTTCGAGGCCCCGGGCATCTCGTTCCTGGGCATCCCGCTGAGCGACCCGCGATATCAGGACATCCGCGTGCGCCAGGCGATCTCGATGGCCATCGACCGCGCGACGATCAACGACGTCATCTACGGCGGGCTCTACGCACCCGCGACGGCGTTCACCCCCGACATCGAGCCGGGCACTCCCGTCGGCATCTGCGGCGAGTACTGCGAGTACGACCCCGACGCCGCCAAGGCGCTGCTCACCGAAGCCGGCGGCTTCGACGGCACGATCGAGATCTACTACCCCGGCGGCGTCGGACTCGACGACTTCTACGCGGCGATCGCCAACTCGATCCGCCAGGCGCTCGGCGTCGAATCCATCGCCACTCCGAGCGCCGACTGGGCCGAGTTCTACGAGAACCGTCTGAAGGGCGCCACCCCCGGACCGTACTTCTCCCGCTGGGGCGCGCTGTACCCGAGCCAGCAGGCCACGCTGCGCGCGATGTTCATCGAGAACGGCGGCTGCGCCGGCTGCGTCGGCGAGTACGACGCGCAGGTCGCGACGCTGATGGATGCCGCGGACGCCGCCCTGAGCGACGACGAGGTGGCTGCGACGTACACCGCGGTCCAGGAGCGTCTGATGGAGACGTTCCCCGTCCCGCCGCTGTTCAACGAGTCGTACGCCTACGTCACGTCGAAGCGTGTCGCGACGCTGAACACCTCGGCAGCCGGCAACCCGAACTACTCGATGACGGTTCTGGCCGGCAACGAGTGATGACGCACTCCCCCACCCCCGGATCGCTCGAGGACATCCTCGAGCGATCCGGGGCGATCCCCGCCATCGTCGACTTCCCCGGGGTCGACGAGCTCCTCGCGTCGTTCGAGCAGCTGAGCTCGCTGCACCCCGGACTCATGAGGTCGCGGCGCATCGGCACCTCCCGGCTCGGCGAACCCATCCCCATGTTCTCGATCGGCGACGGGAGCCGCTCGCACCTGCTCTTCGCCGGCGTGCATCCGAATGAGCCGATCGGGTTCAGGATGCTGCAGCACCTGGCCGCCGCCCTCACCGACGACGACACGCTTCGCGACGCCTTCGACGCGACGTGGCACATCATCCCCTGCATCGATCCGGACGGCACGAGGCTCAACGAGGGCTGGTACCCCGCCCCCTCGGACCGCAGCTTCTACGCGAGGCATTTCTACCGGCCGGCGCCGGACGAGCAGGTCGAATGGACCTTCCCGTTCGCATACAAGCAGGCGTGGTTCGACCGGGTGCTGCCCGAGACGCAGGCGCTGATGCGCGTGATCGACGAGGTGCAGCCGGACTTCATGGTCTCGCTGCACAACGCCGAGCTCGGCGGCGTCTACTTCTACCTGAGCGGCGAGGTCGGCGGGGCGGTCGACGCGCTGCAGGCGGTTCCCCGCTCCCTCGGGCTGCCGCTCGACACCGGAGAGCCGGAGACGCCCACCGTCCGTCCTCTCGGCACAGCCGTCTACAGCATGATCTCGATGAGCGAGGAGTACGACTTCCTCGAGGGGCTGGGCGTGGATGCGGCCACGATGATCTCCAACGGGGAATCGTCGTCGTCGTATGCCGCGAAGTACGGCACCGTGTCGCTGGTCGCAGAGCTGCCGTACTGGTCGCACCCCGACGCGGACGACGAGACGCCGACCGCGCAGTCGTATGCGGCGGTGCTGCGCCGCAAAGCCGATGCCCTGATCGAGACAGGCACAGCCTTGCAGCGGATCGTCGACGCGGCAGACCTGACGCTCGACACTCCGTTCCGGCGCGCCACCGGGGCGTTCGTGCCCTACCTCATCGTGAACGGCGAGACCGAGCACCGCCGGGCAGAGGGCGAAGACACCGCGCGCCGAGCGACCGGAGCCGAGGTGTTCAGCAACGAGGACATCGTGCGCTGCTTCCGCCTCCGGTATGGCGGCATGACGCTGCGGATGCTCGATGCCGAGGTCGCTGCCGGACACGCCACTGCACGCACCCGCCGCGCTCACGCTGAGATGGAGGCGCTGTTCGGACGGTGGTGCGAGGAGTCCGACTCGCACGCCGATCTCACCGCGCTGCCGATCGAATCCCTCGTCGGCGTGCAGTTCGGGGCGACTTTGGCCGTGGCGCGATGCCTGATCGATGCGGAGACGGACCGGTGAAGACGACGTGGTACATCGCCCGACGCTTCGGTGAACTCGCCATCGTCTTCTTCGGCGTGACGTTCATCATCTACGCCATGGTGTTCGGTCTGCCGGGCGACCCGATCGCGAGCCTCGGCGGTGACCGCCCGCTCCCCGAGGCGGTGGTCGCACAGCTCCGGTCCGAGTATCACCTCGACCAACCGCTGTGGCAGCAGTACCTCAACTACCTCGCCAACCTGTTCCAGGGCGATCTCGGCAGGAACTTCTCCGGCCAGGCCGTCGCCGACAAGCTCGCCGACCGCTGGCCGGTGACCATCACGCTCGCGCTGACGGCATGGGGCATCGAAGTCCTCGTCGGTGTCGCCCTCGGGCTCTGGGCCGGCGTGCGCAACGGGCGCTGGGACGACAAGCTCGTGCTCACCGGCACGATTCTCGCCAGCTCGATCCCGGTGTTCGTGCTCGCGGTCTCCGCGCAGCTGATCTTCGGTGTGCACCTTGGTTGGTTCCCCGTCGCCGGTGCATCCGCCGGATGGCCGGTGTCGTACCTGCTTCCGGCGCTCTGCGTCGCGGTGTTCGGACTCGCCGCGGTCGCCAGGCTCATGCGAGGCTCGGTGATCGACGCCCTGAACGCCGACTACGTCCGCACGCTCTGGGCGAAGGGGATGCGCCCGCGGGACGTGATCGGCGTGCACGTGATGCGCAACTCCGCGCTGCCGGTGCTCACCTTCCTCGCGATCGACCTGGGCTATCTGCTCGGCGGAACGGTCGTGATCGAGGGCGTGTTCAATCTGCCCGGCGTCGGGCAGCTGTTGTTCCAGTCGATCAGAGCACACGAGGGACCCACCATCATCGGCATCTCCGTCGCACTCATCATCATCTTCCTGATCGCCAATCTGATCGTCGATCTGCTGCACACCGTTCTCGACCCGAGGATCCGCCATGAGTGAGGTCGCCGCGACCATGGAGTCGCATTTCAGTCGGATGCCCCGTCGCGGCGTCTGGCGGTCCCTGCGGCGCCGCGCGCTGTTCTGGGTGTGCTGCGCGGTGCTCGCGATCCTGGCCCTGGTGGCGCTCTTCCCTGCGTGGTTCGCGCAGCTCGGCCCGACCCCGGATCCCAGGGCCTGCGTGCTCGCCGAGTCGGCAAGGCCGCCGAGCGCGGCGCATCCGTTCGGCACCGACCTGCAGGGCTGCGACGTGCTCTCGAACGTGATCTACGGGGCTCGGGCTTCGCTCAGCGTCGGGCTGCTGTGCACCGCACTCGCCCTGATCGTCGCACTGGTGCTCGGGGTGATCGCGGGCTACTGGGGCGGATGGGCCGACCGACTGATCTCCCGATTGACCGACGTGTTCCTCGGCTTCCCGTTCCTGCTCGGCGCCGTCGTGGTGCTGACGACCCTGAACGAGCGCACGGTGCTCAACGTCGCCATCGTGCTCGCGCTGTTCTCCTGGCCGACCATGGCGCGGCTGGTCCGCGGATCCGTGCGCACGATCCGCGGTGCCGACTACGTCGATGCGGCCAGGGCGATGGGCTTGTCGACCGCGCGCATCCTCCGTCGGTACGTCCTGCCGAACTCGATCGGCCCCGTGCTGGCCATCGCGACGATCATGGTCGGCTCGGTCATCGTGGCAGAGGCGACCCTGACGTTCCTCGGTCTCGGGCTGCGCGCCCCGTCGATCTCCTGGGGACTGCAGCTGGCGAGCGCGCAGGAGCGGTTCCAGACCGCGCCCCACATGCTGCTGTTCCCCTCGCTCGTCCTCACCGCCACAGTGCTCGCCGTCATCACGCTCGGCGACATCCTGCGCGACACCCTCGACCCCAAGAGCCGCTGACGGCTCAGCACGAAGGAGCATCATGTCCGACCTCGCATCCGCCGTCGCCTACCTGCCTGAGCTCGTTGAGGCACAGGTGCGGCAGTATCGCGCCACCGGGGCGCAGGTCGCCGTCCGCACGGAGGACGCACTGATCGCGTCGTTCGCGGTCGGCACCGCCGATGTGTCGACGGGCGAGCCGCTGCGCACCGACCACCTGTTCCGCATCGCGTCGCATTCGAAGACCTTCACCGGAACCGCGATCATGCAACTGGTCGAAGCGGGGTCGATCCGGCTCGATGATCCGATCGGCGTGCACGTCGAGGAGCTGGCGGGGGCGGCGATCGGCGCTGCGACCGTCCGCGAGCTGCTCGAGCACCAGTCCGGCATCCAGCGCGACGGCACCGAGGCAGATTTCTGGCAGCTGGAGCGACCCTTCCCCGACCGCGACGGTCTGATCGCCGAGATCCTCGCGCACGGCACCATCGCCGCCCGCAACGAGTACTTCCGGTACTCGAACGTCGGCTACTCGCTGCTCGGGCTCGCGATCGAATCCGCGAGCGGCATGCGCTACGCGGACTACTGCCGGATGCACATCGTCGAGCCGCTGGGGCTGACCAGGACCGGCGCGGAATACGACGCTGAACGGGCCGACGAGTACGCGGCCGGCCACACCGGCCTGCTGCTCGGCGAGAACGAGCGCCTCACGATCGAGCACGTCGACACCCGGGCCATGGCGTCCGCGACCGGCTTCTATTCGACCGCGGAGGACCTCACCGTGTACGGCGCCGCGCACTGGCTCGGCTCTGACGCGCTGCTCTCCGACGACTCCAAGCGCATCATGCAGCGCACCGCATCCGTCGTGCGTCGCTACGGCACGGAGATCGGCCGCTACGGCGTCGGAATCGAGGTGGCGAAGATCCGCGACCGCGCGCTGGTCGGGCACTCGGGCGGATATCCGGGGCACATCACCCGCACCTACATCGATCCGGTCGGCAAGCTCGTCGTGAGCGTGCTCACGAATGCCGTCGACGGACCAGCCGAGCAGATCGCGCAGGCGGTGTTCGCAGTGATCGATGCCGCGCAGCGCCCGCTGCCAGGGGCCGAGAAACGTCCTGCGACCGACGGTCATGCGCCAGCATCCTTCACCGGACGATATGCATCCCTGTGGGGCCTCGTCGACGTGGTCGAGCTCGGCGGTCGGCTCGTCCTCGCCTATCCGGGAGCGCGCGACGTGTACGAGAGCATGGAAGAGCTCGAGATCGTCGACGCCGACACCCTCCGCACATTCCTCCAGCCGAGCTTCGGTGCTTCCGGCGAGCCGGTATCGTTCACACGAAACGGTGATGGCACAGTCGCGTCCATCCGCGTCAACGGCATGACCCAGTGGCCTCTCGACGACTTCCTGGCGCGTCGAGAGTCGATGACCCGCATTCTCAAGGAGCCCGCAACGTGACGGAACCAACGCTGACCAGCGGCCAACGAACATTCGTCGAACAGTTCGCGCTGGCCTGGCAGACGACCACGAGCAACCGGATGGAGGCGCGGATCATCGCGCTCCTGATGATCGTCGACCGCCCGTATCTCTCGAGCGGCGAGATCGCGACGCTGCTCACCGCGAGCGCCGGATCGGTGTCGACCGCGACGCGGCATCTCAGCGAGATCGGCTTCATCCACCGGGTCGCGATCGCCGGAGACCGCAGCTACTACTTCGCGGTCGAGGACGACGTCTGGGGCGGGTTCCTCGCCTCCGAACGCAACTACCTGAGGATGCTCTCGGCGGCGATCTCGGTCGGCATGGATGAGATCGACGCAGGCGGCCTCCCGGAGCGACGCCTGCGCAACGCCCACAACTACATGACGTGGCTGCGGGGATATCACACCAAGATGCTGGCCGACTGGCAGGCATACCGCGACGCCAGCGCCCTCGACGGCCAGGCTCTGCCGCAAGAGGAGCACGATGCGCCCTGATGCCCCCGTTCTGAGCGTCCGCGACCTGAGCGTGCGGTTCGAGGTCGACGGCGGTCGCCAGCCCGACGTCGCAGCCGTGACGCGGCTGAGCTATGAGGTCGCCGCCGGCGAGATCCTCGCGATCGTCGGCGAGTCCGGGTCGGGCAAGTCCGTGAGTTCGATGGCGGTCATGGGGCTGCTGCCGGACACCGCGACGGTCACCGGCAGCGCCAGGCTCGGCGACGTCGAGATGCTCGGGCTCAGCCGAACCGCGCTGTCCGACATCCGCGGCAAGCGGATCTCGATGGTGTTCCAGGATGCGATCGGCGCACTGGATCCGGTGTTCACCATCGGCGCGCAGCTGCGCGAAGTGCTGGCGCGCCACCGTCCGGATCTCGATCGCGCCCAGCGCCAGGAACGCGCGATCGAACTGCTGCGGATGGTCGATCTGCCTGACCCGGAGGCTCGCATGCGGTTCTATCCGCACCAGTTCTCCGGCGGGCAGTGCCAGCGCGTCATGATCGCGATGTCGCTCGCGTGCGATCCCGAACTGCTCATCGCGGACGAGCCCACCACCGCCCTCGACGTCACGGTGCAGGCTGAGGTGCTCGACGTGCTCCGGCGTCTGCGCGACCGCACCTCAGCTGCGATCATCCTGATCACCCACGACATGGGGGTCGTCGCCGATCTCGCCGATCGCGTCGTCGTGATGCGCCATGGCGAGGCCGTGGAGAGCGCCGAGGTGCACCGGCTGTTCGCCGCCCCCGAGGCCGCCTACACGCAGCAGCTGTTGTCAGCCGTACCGCGCATCGGTGCCGCAGCGCGACCGTCGTCGTCGCAGCCGGGCACCGTGCTCGAGGTCGACGACCTGGTGGTCGAGTACTCATCGCGCCGCCGCCGCGTCCGGGCTGTCGACGGCGTGAGCCTGCAGATCGCCCCTGGCGAGATGCTCGCCCTCGTCGGCGAGTCCGGATCGGGCAAGTCGACGCTCGGGCGCGCTGCCCTCGGCCTCGCGCCGATCACGTCGGGTGCGATCCGCATCAACGGGGTCGACGTCGCCTCAGGTTCCAGGGCGGCGCAGCGCGAGGTCAGGCGTCGGGTCGGCGTCGTGTTCCAGAACCCGCTCGGTTCGATGAACCCGCGGTACACGGTCGCGCAGTCCGTCGGCGAACCGCTCGCCGTGCACGCCGGCCTCCGCGGCGCTGCGCTGCAGGCCCGCGTGACCGAGTTGCTCGAGTCCGTCGAGCTGCCAGGGGCGTGGTCGGAGCGCTACCCGCATGAGCTGTCGGGCGGGCAGCGTCAGCGCGTCGCGATCGCGAGGGCGATCTCGCTGGGCCCCGACCTGCTGATCGCTGACGAGCCGACGTCGGCGCTCGACGTCTCGGTACAGGCGACCGTGCTCGAACTGTTCCGGCGGTTGCAGCAGGAGTTCCGCTTCGCGTGCCTGTTCGTGAGTCATGACCTCGCGGTGGTCGACGAGCTCGCTGACCGCGTGGCGGTGATGCACCACGGCCGTCTCGCCGAGATCGGCGACCGCCTGCAGGTGCTCCAGGCGCCGAAGGATGCGTACACCCGCACGCTGCTCGACGCGGCGCCCATCCCTGACCCGGAGGTGCAACGGGCCCGACGCGCGTCCTGACGCGGCATCCGCTTCCGGATCGCGCCCGCCGACCCACCCCCTTCGCTGCGAACCGCCCCCTTGTACGCGTACACAAAGGGGGTGGTTCGCGCGCAGAGGGGTGGGTCGGCGGGCGGGGACCGAGATCAGTCGATCGGCTCGATCACCGGGATCGTGGTCGTGATCACCGGGACGGATGCCGACAGCAGTGTGCCGTCCGACCGGCGGGCCTCGGCGAACTGCCGCAGCGACGGGCGACCGGCGATGATCGGCCCCTGGTCCGCGAGCGGCACGACGACGACCTCATCGACCGTGGCGATGTAGGCGACGTCGCGCACCGTGAACGGCACCGGTGCCCCTTCGCTCACGCGCACCCGCAGCTCATCAGCCGTGATCGTGACCTGCACCGCAGACCCCTGCCACTGCAGCGGGAACGACAGCGACGGCCAGTCGGCGGGCAGACGCGGGTCGAAGCTGAGCTCGCCAGCGTAGTCGCGCATGCCGCCGAAGCCGCACACGAGCGCCGTCCAGACGCCGCCGGCGGAGGCGACATGCACACCGTCGGCCGCATTGTGGTGCAGGTCGTGCAGGTCGACGAACAGCGACTGCTCGAAGTACTCCTGCGCGAGTTCCTGGTAGCCGACCTCGGCCGCGAGGATCGACTGCACCACTGCCGACAGGGTCGAATCGCCGGTCGTCAGCGGGTCGTAGTAGTCGAAGTCGGCGCGCTTCTCCTCTGGCGTGAAGTGGTTGCCCTGCAGGAACAGCGCCAGCACGACATCCGCCTGCTTCAGCACCTGGAAGCGGTAGATCACGAGCGGGTGGAAGTGCAGCAGCAGCGGGCGCTGCGAGTCCGGCGTGTTCGCCAGGTCCCACACCTCGCGCTCGAGGAACAGGGAGTCCTGCGGGTGGATGCCGAGGGCATCGCTGTACGGGATGAACATGGCCTCGGCCGCGCGTTCCCAGGACTCGGCCTCATCGAAGCCGAGATCGGTGCGCTCGACGAGTTGCGCGTAGTCCTCCGGGAAGTCGGCGGCGATCTCGCGCACGATCCTGGCGGCGTAGCGCAGGTTGTAGCGCGCCATCACGTTCGTGTAGAGGTTGTCGTTCACCACGGTCGTGTACTCGTCAGGACCTGTCACACCGTGGATGTGGAAGGTCTGGATGCCGTCACCGGCACCGCTCTCCTCGACGACGGTCGAGCCGCGCCAGAAGCCGAGCGTCGCCCAGAGCCGGGCCGTCTCGACCGCGACATCAGCACCCTCGCGGCGGAGGAACTCCTCGTCGCCGGTCGCCCGCACGTACTTGCCCAGCGCGAAGCTGACGTCGGCGTTGATGTGGTACTGCGCCGTGCCGGCGGCGTAGTAGGCCGAGGCCTCCTCGCCGTTGATCGTGCGCCAGGGGAACAGTGCACCAGCCTCGTTCAGCTGCGCCGCACGACGGCGGGCAGCCGGCAGCATGTGCACGCGGGCGCGCAGCGCGTTGCGAGCCCACTGCGGCGAGGTGTACGTGAGGAACGGGAGCACGTAGATCTCGGTGTCCCAGAAGTAGTGGCCGCTGTACCCGGAGCCGGACACACCCTTCGCCGGCACGCCGGTGCCGTCGGCCCTGGCCGATGCCTGGGCGAGCTGGAACAGGCACCAGCGGGTGGCCTGCTGCAGGTCGTCGCGTCCGCCGATCTGCACGTCGCTGCGCGCCCAGAACGCGGTGAGCCATTCCTCCTGGCGCTGGAACTGCGTCTGCACTCCTTCGACCGCGACCCGGTCGAGCGAGCGGCGGCAGCGGTCGACGAGCTCGCGCGGCGGCACGCCGCGGGAGGTGTGGTAGCTGACGAGCTTCGTGATGCGGATCGGCACCCCGGCCTTCGCCTGCACGCGGAACACGTTCTTGGCGATGTCGGCCTCGATCAGCGTGCGGGCGTTGTAGTCGTTCTCGGTGTCGATGATGTGGTCGGCGACCACGGCGACCGTCATCCCCGAGTCGGCGACCTGGTACGACAGCGCAGAGCGCATGCCGTCCTGCCAGTGCTCGGCCGGCTCCAGCACGCGGTCGGCGATCTTCTCAGCCTTCCGAGGATCGAACCCGTCGGCCTTCTTCTTCTTGGCGGCATCCGGCGTTCCCGCGTAGACGCCGGCACCGTCCTGACGGTTGAGCAGCTGACAGCTGATCGTGACCGGCGCGTCGGAGTTCTCGACGGTCACCTCGAGACGGAGGATCGCGAGGTGACGCTCCTGGAAGCTCACGATGCGCTCATCGCGGATGCGTACGCGCTTGCCGGACGGCGTCTCCCAGACGACGATGCGCTCGAGCACGCCGGTGCGCATGTCGAGCGTGCGGCTGTACTCCCGCACGTCTGCCACGTCGAAGGACATCGGCTCGTCGTCGACGTAGACGCGCATGACCTTGGCGTCCGGTGCGTTCACGATGGTCTGGCCGACCTCCGCGAACCCGTAGGCCTGCTCCGCGTGCCGGATCGGCCAGGTCTCATGCAGCCCGTTGATGAAGGTGCCGTGCTCGTGGGCACCGCGCCCCTCGATGTGGTTGCCCCGGAGGCCGAGGTAGCCGTTGCCCACCGAGAACAGCGTCTCGCCCACGCCCTCCTCGGTGTAGCGAGTCTCGATCAGCCGCCACGGGTCGACGGGAAAGCGGTCGCGGTCGATCATGCGGTCTCCGTGGTGTCGTTCGAGAGGGTCGGGAGGAAGAGGGAGAGGTCGTCGACGATGACCGTGGCGCCGGCGGCGCGCAGCGCGTCTGCGCCGGTGCCGCGGTCGACGCCGATCACGTCGGCGTAGCCGGCAGCTGCAGCGGAGGCGACGCCGGACGTGGCGTCCTCCACGGCGATGCTGCGCGCGGGATCGACGCCGAGGGCGATGCCGCCCTCTCGGAACATGTCGGGTGCCGGCTTGGAGGCCAACCCATCGCGTTCGGCGACGACGCCGTCGACCACGATGCGGAAGAACGAGCGGATGCCGGCGGAGGCGAGCACCTCTTCGGCGTTCTTCGAGCTCGAGACGACGCCGAGCGGGATGCCGGCGGCGTGCAGACGCTCGACGACCGCGAGCGAACCCGGGTACGGAGCGATGCCCTCCGCGCGCAGCGAGCTCGCGAACGCGGCGTTCTTGCGGTTGCCGATGCCGCAGATCGTCTCGGCCTCAGGGGCGTCGTCGACGTCGCCCCACGGGATCTCGACGTTGCGGCTGCGCAGCAGGCTGGCGACGCCGTCGTAGCGCTTCTTGCCGTCGACGTATTCGTAGTAGTCGGCGTCGGTGTATTCGGGAGTGATCCCCCACTGCGCGAAGACCTGATCGAACACCACCTTCCAGGCGCGCATGTGCACCTCGGCGGTCGGCGTGAGCACGCCGTCGAGGTCGAACAGCACGCCGTCGGCAGCGAGCAGATCGGGAAGGGCTTCGGGCACGGGAGCCTCCAGGAGAAGGGGCGAGGGCGTCGGCACTTCTCCGTGCCACTGTGCCAGCGTAGTTGCCGATCGCCGCCGACGGGAACCCTCAGATCTCGGCGGCGTTCAGAGCAGCTCGGCGGTCTGCCGTGCGATCTGGAGTTCCTCGTTCGTCGGCACCACGAGGACGGTCACGACCGAGGCATCGGTGGAGATGCGACGGATGCCGCGCGACCGCTCCTCGTTGCGCTCCTGATCGATCTCGATACCGGCGAACCCGAGCGTCGCCATGGCCTCGGCGCGCACGCGCGCAGCGTTCTCGCCGACGCCGGCGGTGAAGGAGATGACGTCAACGCCGCCGAGCTGCGCGATGTACGAGCCGGCGTAGGCGCGCAGCCGGTGCACGTACACGTCGAACGCGAGCATGGCGGCCTCGTCTCCGGCATCCGCCCCGGCCAGGATGTCGCGCATGTCGCTGTGTCCGGCGAGTCCCTTGAGCCCGCTTCGGGTGTTGAGCAGGGCGTCGAGCTCGTTGATCGAGAGCCCGGCGCGGCGCGAGAGGTGCACGAGCGCCGCGGGGTCGAGGTCGCCGGAGCGCGTGCCCATCACGAGCCCTTCCAGCGGCGTGAGCCCCATCGAGGTCTCGACCGAGCGTCCGCCGTCGATCGCGGTGACCGATGCACCGTTGCCGAGGTGGAAGACGATCTGCCGCAGCGACGCGAGATCGCGGCCGAGGAACGCGGCAGCCGACTCGCTCACGAACTGGTGGCTCGTGCCGTGGAAGCCGTAGCGCCGCACGCGATGGTGCTTCGCGAGCTCGGCGTCGATCGCGTACGTGTAGGCGGCCGGCGGCAGGGTCTGGTGGAACGCGGTGTCGAAGACCGCGACGTGCGGCACACCCCGGAACACGGCCTTCGCCGCGAGGATGCCAGACAGGTTGGCCGGGTTGTGCAGCGGCGCGAGCACTGAGAGCTCCTCGATCTGGCGCTCCACATCGGCGTCGATCAGGGTCGGCGCGAAGAATCGGGCTCCGCCGTGCACGACGCGGTGGCCGACGGCGACCGGCGGACTGGCCGCGAGCGATGGTCCGTGCTCGGCGAACTGCTCGAGCATCACGGCGAAGGCCGCGTGATGGTCGGCGATCTCGCGCTCGTCGCGGTACGTCGCGTCGAGCATGGTGGGCACGGCGTCCGCATCCGTCTCCGGGCGCACCGTGTGCGCCGCACTGCCCATCCCCTGGCCGATCCGCTCGATCAGCCCTGAGGCGAGCTCGTTCTCGGTCTCGACGTCGAGCAGGCTGTACTTCAGCGACGAGGAACCGCTGTTGATCACGAGGATCGCACTCATGCCGAATCTCCCTGGGCCTGGATCGCGGTGATCGCGACCGTGTTGACGATGTCGTCCACGAGCGCGCCGCGCGACAGATCGTTGATCGGCTTGTTCAGCCCCTGCAGCACCGGTCCGATCGCCACCGCACCGGCGGAGCGCTGCACGGCCTTGTACGTGTTGTTGCCGGTGTTGAGGTCGGGGAACACGAACACCGTCGCGCGACCGGCGACCGCGGAATCGGGGAGCTTCGCCTTCGCGACCGCGGCGTCCGCTGCTGCGTCGTACTGGATCGGCCCCTCCACGAGCAGCTCAGGCGCGCGCTCGCGGACCAGCGCCGTGGCGGCGCGCACCTTGTCGACGTCGGCGCCCGATCCCGATTCCCCGGTCGAGTACGACAGCATCGCGACGCGCGGCTCGATGCCGAACTGCGTCGCGGTCGCCGCGGACGAGATCGCGATGTCGGCGAGCTGCTCGCTGGTCGGATCGGGGATGACCGCGCAGTCGCCGTAGACGAGCACCCGGTCGGCGAGCGCCATCAGGAACACGCTCGAGACGACGTTCACGCCCGGCTTCGTCTTGATGATCTCGAACGAGGGACGGATGGTGTGGGCCGTGGTGTGCGCGGCACCGGAGACCATGCCGTCGGCGAGCCCAAGGTGCACCATCATCGTGCCGAAGTACGACACGTCGGTCACGGTGTCCGCGGCCTGTGCGAGCGTGATCCCCTTGTGGGCGCGCAGCGTCGCGTACTCCGCTGCGAAGCGCTCGACGAGCGCAGGGTCGTTCGGGCTGATCACCTGCACGGCCGCGATGTCGACGCCGAGCTCGGTGGCCCGCGCCCGCACGGCGGCCTCGTCGCCGAGGATCGTCAGATCGGCCACGTCGCGTGCGATCAGTGTCGCTGCCGCGCGGAGGATGCGGTCGTCGTCGCCCTCCGGCAGCACGATGCGGCGGCGGTCGGCGCGCGCCCGCTCGATGAGCGCGTACTCGAACATGAGCGGGGTGACCACGCGCGACTCGGCGAGCCCCAGCTGCGTGGTGAGCTCGGCGATGTCGACGTGGGTCTGGAAGAGGCCGAGCGCGCGGTCGTACCGGCCGCGCGAATCCGGTGAGATGCGGCCGCGGGCGCCCATGACCTGCACGGCGGTGTCGTAGGTGCCGAGGTCGGTCGCGATGATCGGCACGGTCGACGAGAAGCCGTCGAGCAGTCGCACGATGGGCTCCGGCAGCGGGAACGGGCCGTTCAGGATGATGCCGGCCACCCGGGGGAAGGTGCCGGAGGCGTCGGCGAGCAGCGTCGCCAGCAGCACCTCGGTGCGGTCGGCCGGGATCACCACGACCGCCTCCTCGGTGAGCCGCGGCAGCACGTTCACCATCGACATGCCGGCGACGACGATCGACAGCGCCTCGCGGGTCAGCCGATCCGCATCGCCCTTGATCAGGCGTCCATCCACGGCGGCGAGGATGCCGCGGATCGACGGCGCGACCAGCATCCGATCCTCCGGCATGGCCCACACCGGGGTGTCCTTGCCCGGCCGCACCGCGCGCACCGACGCCACGATCTCGTCGAGCACCGCAGGGTCGGCCCGGTTCACGATCACGGCGAACAGCTCAGCACGCTCGGCGTCGAGCTCGGCGAGCGCGAGCGCCGCGATCTGCCCGACCGCCGAGGGCACGCGGGCCGTGGTGGTGCCGAGCTGCTCGGCCTGACGCTGCTGATCGCGTCCGCTGAGCACGAGCAGCACCGGCACTCCGAGGTTCGCGGCGATGCGCGAGTTGTAGCCGAGCTCGGCCGGACTCCCGACATCGGTGTAGTCGCTGCCGATGATCACGACCGCGTCGCACTGCGCCTCGACGGCCTTGAACCTCGCCACGATCGTCGACAGCGCCCGGTCGGGGTCGCTGCGCACATCGTCGTAGGTGACGCCGATGCAGTCGTCGTAGTCGAGGTGCACGCCGTCGTGGGCGAGCAGCAGTTCGAGCACCTCGTCGCGCTCGGCGACCGAGCGCGCGATGGGTCGGAACACGCCGACCCGCGGGCTGACGCGCATCAACGCATCGAGCACGCCGAGCGCGATCGTGGACTTGCCCGTATGACCTTCTGCCGAGGTGATGTAGATGCTCCGTGCCACCGTTCCAGCTTAGGCGCACCTCACTTGGACGCAGCTGGACTCAGCAGGATCCCGACAACCCGTCGACGACAGCGACGGCGTCGGCTTCGTATCGGCTGTAGTAGTCGCGATCGGTGTTGATCTGCACCCGGTGGATGGCATGAGATCGCTCCATCGACTGCCAGTCCTGGAGCCTGGCGAGCCTGGTGAAGAACAGACCAGCCGCGGTCGCCGGGTCCATCCGCTGCTCGATGCTCCCCCACCACGTCTGCTGCTGGAACAGCCCGATGCTGCTGGTGCGGGTGCCATCGGGGTTGGTGACGCCGTTCGTCTCCCAGTCGCCGTAGTCGATGTTGTGCAGGCTGCTCTCACCCATCGCGGTCATCACGCCGAGGATCTGCGCGTCGCGCCCCAGCCCCATCCCGGTCGCCGTCTGCATGATCGTCGCCGCGTTCTCGAGCTGCTCCCCTCGCCACCCCGCGATGCCGGAGTCCGGGTAGGTGGCCGGGTCGGCGGCGCACACCACGACCGGGTCGTGCGCGATCGTGAGCGGCACGAGCACGCCGATGCCGACGACCACCGCCACCACCGCGGTCGAGATGAGGGCCCGGCGCAGCATCCGCCGGCGTCGCAGCCGCAGCGCCGCCAGCTTCCGCGCGCCGGGTTTGCGCCGCTTCGCCGTGGTGCTCCGCCGCGGCTTCCGCTTCGTTCCGCGCCGCGTCGTCGCAGCACGCGCGTTCATGGCGATGGGGTGCGTCGTCGTCCGGCGAACGCTGCGATGCCGCCGCCGATCGCGCCGAACAGGTGCGCCTGCCACGAGATGCCCTCGCGCACGCCGATGACGCCGGCCAGCATGGATCCGCCGTACAGCGAGACCACGATGATGGCGACGACGGCGTACAGGATGCGGTGCGCGACCCGGCCCGGCGCGAAGACCCGCAGCACCACGTAACCGAAGTAGCCGAACACGAGTCCGGATGCACCGACGGTCAGTGTGCCTGGCGCGTTCGCCACCCAGGTTCCGAGGCCTCCGATCACGGCGACCATGGCCGTGACGGCCCAGAACCGGCGGGTGCCCTCGACCGCGACGAGACAGCCGAGCACGAGGAACGGCACGGAGTTCGCGATCAGGTGCGGCCAACTCGCGTGCAGCAGCGGGCCGACCACGATGCCACCGAGACCGGACGGATCCCAGGAGCGCAGTCCGAAGCCGGAGAAGGAGCCCGGAAGCACGGCATCCGCGAACTGCACGACCCACATCAGTGCGAGCAGAGCGACCGGCGAGACGAAACGGCCGAGCGGAGTCGAGCGGCGGGTGTCGGCGGGGCTGGTCACGTCACGATCCTCGCAGTGCCGCCCCGGAGGACGCTGAAAAAGAAAGTGACCCTCCGCGCACCCAGCAGAGCCCGGTTACCCTTGCTGCGTTTCCGCCCTGGGGGAATTGGCCTGGATGCCGCCACGCGGAGAGCCGTCAACCATCCTAACCCGAGTGCGCGGCATGGTTCGACATCCGCGGGCCCCCGAGGCTCTCAGGGGAACCTGCCAGAGCGCGGCGACCCGCACCGGGTTACGATCGAGGAACGCGCACGGAGGCGCCCACGCGAGAGGGAACGCATGCCAGACAACGCCCCCCAGATCACGGCCGAGCAGTTCGCCGTGCAGACCTCTGCGATCCTCGGGTCGGTGGGGAGCGTGATCGACGGGAAGCCGGATGCCGTGCGCAGCGCACTGGTGTGCCTGCTCGCCGAGGGCCACCTGCTGATCGAGGATGTGCCTGGCGTCGGCAAGACGATGCTGGCCCGCGCGCTGGCTGCGAGCGTCGATGCGACGGTGCGCCGCATCCAGTTCACACCCGACCTCCTGCCGGGCGACGTCACCGGGGTCTCGGTCTACAACCCGGTCGACCGCGAGTTCGAGTTCAAGCGAGGAGCCATCTTCGCGCACATCGTCATCGCCGACGAGATCAACCGCTCATCGCCCAAGACGCAGTCTGCGCTCCTCGAGGCGATGGAAGAGGGACAGGTCACGGTCGACGGCTCGACCCATCTGCTCCCCGAGCCGTTCCTCGTGGTCGCGACGCAGAACCCGCTCGAGATGGAAGGCACCTACGCGCTGCCGGAGGCACAGCGCGATCGTTTCATGATGCGCATCTCGATGGGCTATCCGGACGCCGCCGCCGAGGCCCTCATGCTCCGCCAGCGCGACACCGTGAACCCGCTGAGCGGGGTCTCCCCCGTCGCGGATGCCGCATCGATCGCGCAGCTCATCGCCTTCGCGCGTTCGGTGCACGTGGCGCCGGCGCTCGAGGAGTACACCGTCGCACTCGCCCAGGCGACGCGCGCGGATCCGAACCTGCACCTCGGCGCGAGCCCACGGGCGACGCTGCAGCTGATCCGCGCCGCGAAGGTGTGGGCGGCGCTCGACGGCCGCGACTACGTGATCCCCGACGACGTCACCGCGCTCATCATCCCCGTCTTCGCGCACCGGCTGCTCCCAGCACGTGGGGCGCACCGCGCAGGCGCCCAGCCGATCGAGGCAGCGCTCGCCCAGATCGTCGAGCGCGTCCGCGTGCCAGTGGCCACGCGATCCTGATCGACCGATCACCATGCGACGACGTCGAGCCCTGACCGCACGAGGCGCAGGTGCGCTGCTCGCAGCGCTCTGCTGCGTCATCCTCGCGAACCTCGTCGCGGCGCCCATCCTGCTCTTCATCGGACTCCTGCTGGCCCTGCTCACGGTGTTCTCGGTGCTCGTGGTGCGACTCCCCCGGCGCAGCGGCACGGTCGCCAGGCAGATCTCCACCGACCTCCTGACGGTGTCAGAGACCTCGCGCGTGACGGTGCGCTTCGCGCTGCGCTCGATCCGCATCCCGCACGGGCTCTGGCACGATGTGCTGCCGGATGCCGTCTCGGGAGACTCGAGCGGCGAGTATCCACCGGAGATCGGCCGGCTCAGCTATCTCATCACTGGCGTCCGCCGCGGCGTCTGGCCGATCGGACCACTGATGCTCCGCACGGTCGACCCGTTCGGTCTCGCGCAGCGCGAGCAGGAATTCGGCGAGCACCGCACCGTCACCGTCGTTCCCGAGGTGTTCTCGCTCGCCCCGCTCTCGGTGCGGATCGGCGCAGCCGGCGGCACGGCGCAGACATCGTCGACGCGGCTCGGTCAGGGCAGCGACAACCTCTCCCCGCGGCACTACATCTCCGGCGACTCGATGCGACGCATCCACTGGCGAGCCACCGCGCACCGGGGCGAGTTGATGGTGCGGCAGGAGGAAGAGGAGTCCAGCCCTGACGCGCTGGTGGTGCTGGACCGCAGCAGCGCGCACTGGGACGCCCCCGGCGCGCACGAGGACGAGGCGTTCGAAGCGGCGGTCTCGCTGTGCGCGTCGATCGCGGTCCATCTGGCCGATGAGGGCTACGGCGTCGATGTGATCGACAGCGCCGGTGTGCTGCTCGGCACGCTCCGCGGACACGAGGACGACCGCGACGGGCTGCTGGTCGCCCTCTCGATGGTCGGGCCGCGCGGCGACTCCCGCGATGTCGCGACGCTGATCGGCGGCTCACCTCCGGGGCCGCTCGTGTACATCACCGGGCGCATCGACGAAGAGGATGCCGCGCTGCTGCGATCGTCCGGCGCCGCGGCGCCGATGCTCTTCGCGACCGAGCCGCTCCCCGGTGCGGCTGCCGCTGCACGGCAGCACGGCTGGAGCGTGACGACACTGGGCGCCGACATCCCGGAGGCCTGGGAAGCGGCGCTGCCGAGCCCGGGTGGAGCGACCGATGTTCCGCGCTGAGTCGAAGCGCCCCTCCCGAGGCGCTGACGCGACCGCTCCCCAGCACTGGCACCGCGAGCACGAGGAGCCCGACGGCGTCGTGGTTCCCGCCGTGCTCGCCGCCGCGGCCGGACTCGTCGCGATGTGGCCGTTCACCTCGGTGATCGAGCCAGGCGCCTGGTCGTTCGTCGTCGTGGCGGTCGTCGTCGCGGTCGCTGCGAGCGGGGCGCTGCTGCGCTTCCTGCTGCGCCGGCGCCGTGGCTGGGTTCGCGACCTGTCGACCTTCCTCGTCCAGCTGCTCGTCGCGGTGGCCGTCGTGACGCAGCTCGTCGCCGGCGACACCGCGTTTCTCGGACTCTTCCCGACCGCGACCACCGTCTCGGTGTTCGCCTCGCTCGCGGCATCCGCGATGGAGGAGATCGTGTTCGGTGCGGCGCCGCTCTCGCCGTCGGCAGGACTCGCAGCCGTGCTCGGGTTGGGATTCGCGCTCGTCGCGCTGCTCCTCGACCAGCTGATCACCCTGCGTCTCGCCGTGCTCGCGATCGTGCTGACCGGCGTGCTCGGCGCTGTGCCGATGATCGTGACGATGGGCGACGCGAACGTCGCCTGGTTCGTGCTCTTCGGCATCCTCGCACTGGTCCTGCTCGGCTACACCGCGCGTCGGCATCCGATCGCCCCGCGCCGCTCGTCGACCTCGCTCGCGGTCGGCGTCGGAGCCGCCGCGATCGCCGTGACCATGATCGTCGCCCCGGCCCTGCCGGTGTCGTCGACGATCGTCGGCACCGGCGTCGGCACCACGGTCGATGCGTCCCTCCGACTGGGCGACGATCTGCGGCAGCCGAACCCGGTCGAGGTGCTGACCGTCGCCACCGAGGGCGATGTCGCACCGTACCTCCGCCTGACCACGCTCTCGCAGTTCGACGGCCGCGTCTGGCAGCCGGACCGCGGGGAGCTCACCTCGCAGAGCGAGGGTTTCGGCGAGCCGGAGTGGGGCGAGCAGATCGCGGCCGAGGAGGAGACCACCTCGGTGCGGGTGCTGCGCATGTCGAGTTCCTGGCTGCCGGTGCCCTACCCGGCCACTCGCGTGCAGGGTGTCTCCGGCGCCTGGCGTGTCATGCCGGAGAACCGCACCCTCGTCTCCAGGAGCGCGGATGCCGCGGGCAACGACTACACGATCACGGCGACGAAGGTGACGCCGACGCTCGAGCAGATCCGTGCGGTCGACGCAGCGCCGCCGGTGGTCGATGACGACGAGGAGCCGGTCGAGCTCCCCGCCATCATCGGGGACCTGGCGACCGAGGTCACGGCCGAGGAGTCGAACGACTACGACCGGCTCGTTGCCCTGCAGACGTGGTTCCGCTCGTCGTTCACGTACTCGCTCGAGACTCCGGTCGACGAGGGGTTCGACGGCACCGGCGCTGACGCGGTGGCGCAGTTCCTCGATGTGCGCTCCGGCTACTGCGTGCACTTCGCCGGCGCGTTCGCGCTGATGGCGCAGAGCCTCGACATGCAGACCCGCATCGTCGTCGGGTACCTTCCCGGGTCGCTGACGACCGAGAAGCGCGGCGACGAGTCGATCTTCTCGGTCGACAGCGATCAGCTGCACTCCTGGCCCGAGGTGCTGTTCCCCGGTATCGGCTGGGTGCCGTTCGAGCCGACCGCCTCGCTCGGGGTGCCGACCGCCTTCCGGGCCGCGACCACCACCGGCGGCGGTACGACCGGACCGTCGACCCCTGCGCCCACCACGGCTCCGCAGACGGAGCAGACCACCGGGCCGGAGATCGATCGAGGCGACGCGGGCGACAACAGCTCCACGACCGGCGCGCTGCGACGGCTCGACCCGATGCCGGTGGTGTGGAGCATCGCCGGCGTGCTCGCAGTGCTGCTGCTCCCAGCGGCGATCCGCAGAATCGAGCGCTCGGTCCGCCTCGGCCGTGCGCGTCGCGGTGACGCCGGAGCCGCCTGGGCCGAGATGCGCGACACCATGGTCGACCTGCAGCTGCCGCTGTCGGCGGCGGACACGCCTCGGGTACGAGGAGCCGCGCTGGTGACGCAGTATCACGTGGATGCCGATGCCGTCGGCCGGTTGACGCGCGCCGTCGAGCGCACCAACTACGCGCGCGGAGGATCAGCGGGCGACGATCTCGCCGATCCGCTGCGGGCCGTGCTCGGCGGGATGCAGCGCCACTGCGACCGCGTCACCCAGGTGCGGGCGCTGCTGCTGCCACGCTCGCTGTTCATGACCCGCAGCGCGGAGTCGACCTCGCTCGGCTGAGGCCGGGTGCGACGCTCAGGCCGCGTGCGTCTCGCAGGCCACGCTGTCGCAGTCGGCGCACACGACGGACTGCACCCGGCACGACAGGTCAGGGCAGTTCGCGGTGCGGTTCGTCGCGGCACCGCATCCGACGCACTCGCCGATCACTGCCGCGTGGTCGGAGAAGTCGATCGAGCCGCGCTTGTCGAACACGTAGAGCGAGCCGTCCCAGAGTCCGTCATCGCCGTACTGCTCGCCGTACCGGACGATGCCGCCCTCGAGCTGGTACACCTCGCCGAACCCACGGGCGGTCATCAGGCTCGACAGCACCTCACAGCGGATGCCGCCGGTGCAGTAGGTCACGACCGGCTTGCCCTTCAGGTCGTCGTAGATGCCGGAATCCAGCAGCTGCACGAAGTCGCGCGTCGTCTCGGTGTCGGGCACCACCGCGCCACGGAAGCGTCCGATCTGCGCCTCGAGCGAGTTGCGGCCGTCGAAGAATACGACCTCATCGCCGCGCTCCTCCACGAGCTCGTGCAGCGCGTCGGGGGTGAGCCTGGTGCCACCACCGACCACGCCGTGCTCGTCGACACGGAGCTCGCCCGGCGCCCCGAACGAGACGATCTCGTCGCGCACCTTCACGCTCAGCTTCGGGAAGTCGAGGCTGCGTCCGTCGGCGTCGACCCCGGTGCCCTCGCTCCATTTGATGTCGGTGTTCGCGAACGGGGCGTAGGAGCGGAACGATCGCAGCCACTTCTTCAGCACCGGCAGATCGCCGCCGAGGGTGCCGTTCACGCCGTCCTTCGAGATGAGGATGCGGCCGCGGAGGCCGAGCGCCTCGCCGAGGTCGCGCTGCCACAGGCGGATGGCCTCGGGATCGGCGAGCGGGGCGAAGGCGTAGAAGAGAACGATCTTGGGGGTTGCCACCTGGCGATTTTACGCCGTGGGCGGGCGGGCGACGGTCGGGCGGCCGAGCAGGTGGTCGACGTGCCGGTGGATCGGGGTGACGAGCTCGAGGTGCTCCCCCGCATCCGCACGCGCCAGCAGCGATGCCAGCACGACGAGTTGGGAGAAGACGCCGTCCGCCGTGTCGAGGTCGTCGCGGAAGCGATGTGCGACCTCGTCCGCGACCTCGGGCACGGCGAGCGCGGTGCCGAGCAGGCAGGCGGCGTCGTACCCACGAGGCGCGAGGAGTGCCGGCCCACGATCGACGAGCACCGGCGGCTGGGTGCGGATGCTGCGCCAGTCCAGCCGCCCGTGACTCGGACGCCAGTCCTGCGCATCCGTATCGACGTCGAGGCCGAAGCGCACGGCGATCCGCCGGCACGCGTCGATCGGTTCGAACGCGCGTCGCGTGGGCCCTGACGCCGTGATCGAAGCCAGCTTCCGCTCGAGCTGCGACCACCACGCTGGCGTCGACGTCGGCGCCCCGATGAGCACCGGCGACCCGGCGAGCACCGGCGCCGCGGTATCTGTCGTCATCTGAGGATGATATGACGATGAGCGAGAGATTTCCACCCGCATCGCCGTGAACGCGTCCAACACGCTCCGCCCTCGGGACGACCCCGTCACTGGGCACACGATCGATCGGATAGGATGGACAGGTTGTTCCTTGGTGACGTGTCCGAGCGGCCGAAGGAGCACGCTTGGAAAGCGTGTGTTGTGAAAGCAACCGCGGGTTCGAATCCCGCCGTCACCGCCAAACACGAAAGAGCCTCCGCGCCAGCGGGGGCTCTTTTCGTGTTTCTTCTGGACTGGGATTCGGGAGGAGCGAGCGAAGCGAGCACCGGAGTCCCGCCGTCACCGCCAAACACGAGAAGAGCCTCCGCGCCAGCGGGGGCTCTTTTCGTTCTTCGGTCCGAGCTAGTCCCCGAAACGGATGCCGAAGCTCTGCCCACCCGGCGCGGTCGGCAGCGGGGTCATACCGAGACGCTCGTAGAACGCTGCTGCGCCGGTGTTGTTCGGGTCCATGCCGAGGTGCAGACCGGAGACGCCGCGACGCGCCAGCTCATCGAACAGGGTGGCGATGAGCTTCCGCCCGAACCCCTGCCCCTGCGTCTCGGGCAACAGGTCGATGTGCAGGTGCGCCGGATACTCGGCGGCAAGCGGTTCGGCCCCGGGGGCCCTGGTGTACCCGTAGGTGACCATGTGGCCTTCGCGGGTCGTCGGCGTCTCGGGGCGCGGGAAGCGCTCGTGGAATGCGGGCCACCACTCGTCCCGGAACCAGGCGTAGAAGGCATCCGTGTCGTCGGTCGCGACGATGTAGCCGATGACCCGCTCGTCGTCGGTCTCGACGACCCACGCGAGGTCGGGATGCCGCTCCGCATAGGGCACCGCGAACAGGTCGCCCCAGAGGGTGTCGTCCGGGAGGATCCCGGTGGCATCCCCTCCGGCATCCGCGGTCTTCACGCACACCTCGGTCAGGGCTGCACGGTCGGACGGTCGATAGGGGCGGATCTGCGACACGGGGACTCCTCGATGAATCGGAGACCTCAGCCTATCGGCGCCTCGACGGCCGCTTCACGTCGCTGCTGCACCCATGGCAGCAGCCAGGCGCCGAGCACGAGCACGACGCCCGCGCCGACCAGCGCGCCGCCGACGGTGTCGCTCGCCCAGTGCACCGAGAGGAAGGTTCGCGAGAGCGCCATCGCGACGATCCAGATGAAGCCGGCGACCGCGATCCAGACGCGTGGGAACAGCACCCACGCGACCACGGCGATCGTCGCCGCGTTCGCCGCATGCCCCGAGGGGAAGGATCCGAAGTCGCTGAGCACCAGCATGTCCTCCGGCCGCGCACGCCCGAACAGATGCTTGAGGATCTGCACGACCCCGGCACTCGCGGCGAAGCAGAGCGCCGAGAACAGTGCGGAGCGCCAACGCCGCGCGAGCAGGAATGCGATGATCACGAGCAGCGGGATGGCGTAGATCGCGATCCACCCGCCGCCGACCGCATTGAGCACCTCTGCGAACGCGATCATGGCCTGCGTGCGCATGCCGGAGACGAGGTCGTTCCACCAGGAGTCGAACCCCGGTGTCGTGTCGAACCCGAAGACGACCGACGCTCCGATCCCCGTCGCGAGCACGAGGCACGCGACACCCCACCACAGCAGCATCCGTCTGTTCATCGTCCCATCATGGCCGATGAAGCCTGTGCAGTCAGGGAGTGAGCATGCCGACGGTGCGAGGACGCACGATCAGCCAGAGCGACAGGAGACCGATCGTGGCGCAGCCGACCATGACGGATGCCATGGTCGTGGCGGTGATGCCCGCGTCCTTCGAAATCCATCCGACGACCGGCGAGATGAGCCCGGCGACCCCGAAGTTGACCGCGCCGAGGACGGATGCCGCGGTGCCGGCCGCCTTCCCGTGCCGGTCGAGCGCGAGCACCTGCACGTTCGGGAACGTGAATCCGCACGCCGTCATGAACACGAACAGCGGGATGACGGTGCCCCACAGGCCCAGCCCGAGCTGATCCGTGACGACGATCGCGATGCCGGCGAGCAGCAGCACGGCTGTCGAGTACGCCATGACCCACTGCGGGCCGAAGCGCGCGGCCAGCCGGGAGGCGGTCTGCACGCCGAGCACCACACCGAGCGAGTTCACGGCGAACAGCAGTCCGTACTG
Organism: Microbacterium oxydans; assembly: GCF_000956525.1. Taxonomy (GTDB): domain Bacteria; phylum Actinomycetota; class Actinomycetes; order Actinomycetales; family Microbacteriaceae; genus Microbacterium; species Microbacterium oxydans_A. The sequence goes on along the minus strand of NZ_JYIW01000025.1, from coordinate 14,446 downwards.
CTGGGCGTCGAGTCCGTGCGTCTGCTGGAACAGGAACGGCGATGCCGAGAGGTAGGAGAAGAGGCCCGAGAAGGTCATGCCGCCGATGATGAGCACGCCGATGAACACCCGGTCGGAGAACACCGAGCGGTAGCGCTGCAGCACGGTCCCGCCGCCACGCTCGCCACGCCGCGCGACGGGCAGGGTCTCCGGGATGACGAGCACGGTCGAGAGCAGCATCAGCACGCCGTACGCCGCGAGCACCACGAAGATGCCTCGCCAGGGCATGAGCGTGAGCAGCCAGGAGCCGATCAGCGGAGCGATCACCGGGGCGACGCCGGAGACCAGCGCCAGCCGAGACAGCATGACGACGAGGCGGCGACCGCCGAAGAGATCACGGACGATCGCCATCGCGACGACACCACCGGCTGCGGCACCGACGCCCATCATCACCCTGGCCGCACTGAGCAGCTCGAGGGTGGGCGCGAAGGCGGCGGCGACGCTCGCGAGCACGTGGAGCGCCGTGACCACGATCAACGGGATGCGGCGGCCGACCTTGTCGCTCAACGGGCCCACGACGAGCTGGCCGATCGCGAAGCCGATCATGGTGCCGGTGAGCGTCAGCTGGATCGCGGCTGCCGTCGTCTGGAAATCCTCCTCCAGCACCGGGAAGGCCGGCAGGTAGAGGTCGATCGTGAACGGCCCGAGCGCCGTGAGGGCGCCCAGCAGCACGATGTAGAGCACGCGGCGGCGGTTGGGGATCGCGTCGCCCGGATGCAGCATGATCGGCGCGGTCGCCGGGTTCGAGCCGAGCGTGCGGATCGCACCGGTCGCTGACGGCACGCGGATGCTGCCGGTGGCGGTGCGTTCGGTCGGCGTGACCGTGGGGATCGGGCTGGTGCGTGGAGCGTCGGACACGAGGTCCTTCCGGAGTTCGGGGTCTCGAATCGATTCGAGCGGCAAAGCATCCATGCTACCGCCGCCTCGCGGCCGCTGCACCTCCGTGTGGGGCGAGGGTCAGCGCGCGATGCGCCCCAGTGCATGTTCGAGGTCGGCGAGCAGGTCCGACACATCCTCGATGCCGACCGAGAGACGGATGACGTTCTCGGGCACGGCGAGCGCGGTTCCCTTGACCGAGGCGTGGGTCATCTCCGCCGGGTATCCGATGAGCGACTCCACACCGCCGAGCGATTCGGCGAGCTGGAAGATCTCGGTCGACTCGGCGAACGCATGCGCGGCCGCGGCGCCGCCGGCGAGTGCCAGCGAGAGCATCCCGCCATAGCCCCGCATCTGCTTCGCTGCGACCTCATGGTCCGGGTGCGACGACAGCCCCGGGTAGTAGACGCCGTCGAACTCCGGCCGCGATGCCGCCCACTCGGCGATCGCCTGCGCGTTCTCGGAGTGCTGGCGCATGCGCACCGCCAGCGTCTTGATCCCGCGGGTGGTGAGCCACGCGTCGAGGGGCGCCGACACGGCACCGACGGCGAACTGCTGGAACTTTACCTGCTCGACGAAGCGGTCGTCGGCGAACACCAGCGCACCGCCGAGCACGTCGGAGTGCCCGCCGAGGTACTTGGTGGTGGAGTGCACGACCACGTCGGCGCCGAGTGACAGCGGCAGCTGCAGCGCGGGCGAGGCGAACGTGTTGTCGACGACCAGCAGGGCACCGGCTGCGTGCGCGATCTCGGCGAGCCTGGCGATGTCGACGACCTTGAGCAGCGGGTTGCTCGGCGTCTCCAGCCAGATGATCTTCGTCGAGGGGCGAAGCGCCGCACGGATCGCTTCCGGGTCACCCAGCTCAGCGGTGGTCGTCTCGATGCCCCACGGCGCGAGCACCCGGGTGAGCAGGCGGTAGGTGCCGCCGTAGACGTCGTTGCCGAGCAGGATGTGGTCGCCCGGCTTGAGGATGCCGCGCAGCAGTGCGTCTTCCGCCGCGAGGCCGGAGGCGAACGACAGCGCACGCTCACCACCCTCGAGGGCGGCGATCTGCGTCTCGAGCGACGTCCTGGTCGGGTTGCCCGAGCGGTTGTACTCGTACCCGTCGCGAAGTCCGCCGATGCCGTCCTGCACGTGCGTGGAGGCCTGGTAGATCGGCGGGATGATCGCCCCGGTGATCGGGTCGGGCGTCTGCCCTGCGTGGATGGCTCGGGTGGCGAAAGCATGCTCGGACATCTGTCCAGCCTACGACCGGGCTCAGGGGGCGTGGCGCCCCTGTTACGCCGCGCGTCCGATCCCCGGGATCAGCGCGACAGGTACGCCAGCAGGTCCTGACGGGTGAGCACAGTGTGCGGCTTGCCACCCTCGGTGACCAGCAGCGCGTCGGCGTCGGCCAGTGCAGCGCGAGCATCTGCGATCGAGGCGTGGATGCCGATCAAGGGCAGCCGCTCCCCGGTGTGCTCGCCGACGGCATCCGTGGGCTTCGCCTCGCCGCGGAACAGCAGGTCGAGCAGGTGCTTCTCGTCGACGGTGCCGACGACCTCACCCATCATGACCGGCGGCTCGGCACTCAGCACGACGAGCTGCGAGACCTCGTACTCGGTCATCATCCCGATGGCTTCGAGCACCGTGTCGGTCGGGTGCGCGTGCACGAGATCCGGGATGCCTGCTCCCGTCGTCTGCCCCCACTCCCCCGCCTTCGCACCCTTGGGTCCCTGAGCCGCGCCCCTGGGCCCCTGAGCCGCCCCCCTGGGTCCCTGAGCCTGTCGAAGGGCCCTGGCCGCGAGCACATCGGCGACCGTCTCCCCGTCCTCGACCTCGCTGAAGCCGTACGACCGCATCCAGCCGTCGTTGAAGATCTTGCTGAGATAGCCGCGGCCGCCGTCCGGCAGCAGCACGACCATCACGGCATCCGCCGGCAGATCACGCGCGATGCGCAGTGCGCCGACCACCGCCATGCCGCTGGATCCGCCGACCAGGATGCCCTCCTCGCGGGCGAGGCGCCGTGTCATCGCGAAGGACTCCGCGTCGCCGACCGCCACGATCTCGTGCGGCACGGTCGGGTCGTAGGAGCCGGGCCAGATGTCCTCGCCGACGCCCTCCACGAGGTACGGGCGCCCGGTGCCACCGCTGTAGACGCTGCCCTCCGGGTCGATCCCGACGATGCGCACCCGGTCGTCCGAGACCTCGCGCAGGAAGCGGCCGGTGCCGGTGATCGTGCCGCCAGTGCCGACGCCGGCGACGAAGTGCGTGATCGTCCCCTCGGTGTCCCGCCAGATCTCCGGCCCCGTCGTCTCGTAGTGGCTGCGGGGACCGTTCGGGTTGTCGTACTGGTTCGGTTTGAACGCGCCGGGGATCTCGGTGACGAGCCGATCGCTCACGCTGTAATACGACTCCGGGCTGTCCGGTGCGACGGAGGTCGGGGTCATGACCACCTCGGCGCCGTAGGCGCGCAGGACATCGATCTTGTCTTCGCCGACCTTGTCCGGCACGACGAAGACGCACCGGTAGCCGCGCTGCTGCGCGACGAGGGCGAGTCCGACGCCGGTGTTGCCGCTGGTCGGCTCCACGATCGTGCCGCCGGGCTGCAGCGCACCGGATGCCTCGGCCGCATCGATGATGCGCGAGGCGATGCGGTCCTTCGAGGAGCCGCCCGGATTCAGGTACTCCAGCTTCACGAGCACCGTGCACTCGACGCCCTCGGTGACGTGCTGGAGCTTCACGAGGGGCGTGTCGCCGATCAGGTCGACGATCGAGTCTGCGTACTTCATGGTTTCAGGGTACGTGGACGAATGCCGCGGCGGGCATGTGTTGCACCCGTCGCGGCATCCGTCCTGATCGAATCCGTCACGACCCGTGGACCACCACTGCGTCCCTGAGCCTGTCGAACGGTCAGCCCTTCGTGGATCCTGCCAGCAGCCCTCGCACGAAGTAGCGCTGCAACGAGAAGAACACGATCAGCGGCACGATGATCGACACGAATGCACCGGCCGTCAGCAGGTACCATCCCTCGCCTCGACCGGTGATCTCGGCGAGCACCTTCGTGATCGGCGAGGCCGCGCCGTCGGCGAACACCAGCGCGACGATCAGGTCGTTCCAGACCCAGAGGAACTGGAAGATCGCGACCGAGGCGATCGCCGGCATCGTCAGCGGCAGCACGACTCGGAAGAAGATCTGACCGCGCGATGCACCATCGACGCGAGCCGCCTCGATGATCTCACCGGGAATCTCCGACATGAAGTTGTGCAGCAGGTAGATCGCCAGCGGCAGTGCGAACATCGTGTGGGCGAACCAGACCTGGGCATAGCCGCCTGCGACGTCGAGCCCCAGGGTCACCGGGAGTCCGAACAGGTTGATCCCTCGTGAGAACGACGAGAGCAGCGGTACCAGCGCCATCTGGATCGGCACGATCTGCAGCGCGAACACGAAGATGAACAGCGCGTTGCGTCCCTTGAACTCGATCCACGAGAAGGCGTACGCCGCCATCGCCGCGATCATCAGGGGGATGATCGTGGCCGGGATCGTGATCACGATCGAGTTGAAGAAGGACTCCAGGATCGTCAGCTGGGTGGTGCCGGACTGCAGCACGGCCGCATAGTTGTCCAGCGTCAGCTGCGGGTTGGTGAAGAACGTCCACCAGCCGGTCGTCTCGATCGCGTCCCGCTCGCGGAACGACGAGATGAACAGGCCGACCGTCGGAATGGTCCACAGCACGGCGATGACGATCGACGCGACGGTCGCCCACGGTCGGCTGAGACGCTTGCGTGCACGCCCGGCGGATGCTTCGAACCTGCCGCCGGTCGTGATCGCCCTCGTGCTGGTCGCTGACTCTGACTTCACGGTGTCGGTCATCGGATCTCCCGCTGCTTCTTGATCTGGCGCGCGTTGTAGATGACGATCGGCAGCACCAGGATGAACAGGATGACGGAGAGCGCAGCGCTGCGTCCCGCCTCGAACTTCGAGAACTGCGTGTACATCTCGTTGGCGAGAACCGATGTCCCGTAGTTTCCACCCGTCATCGTCCGAACGATGTCGAACACCTTCAACGAGGCGATCGAGATCGTGGTGAGGACGACGATGAGCGCCGGGCGGATCGACGGAATCGTCACCGAGCGGAAGCGTTCCCACGCATTCGCCCCGTCGAGCTCCGCGGCTTCGAGCAGCTCCTGGGGGACGCCCTTGATGGATGCCGAGAGCACGACCATGGCAAAACCGGTCTGCACCCAGATCAGCACGACGATGAGGGCGAGGTTGTTCCACGGGCCGTTCAGGAGGAACTGCTGCGGCTCGCCGCCGAACCAGACCAGGATCTGGTTGAGCAGACCGATCTGCTCGAACTCGGCACTGCGGTAGGCGTACACGAACCGCCAGATGATGCTCGCGCCCACGAACGAGATCGCCATCGGCATGAAGACCAGGAGCTTGTAGACCTTCTCGCCGCGGGTCTTGTCGATGAACACCGCGTAGGCGAGACCGATGATCGTGGAGAGCGTCGGCACGAGCAGGACCCACACGATCGTGTTGATCACGGACGTGACGCCGTCCGACTGCGTGAAGATCCAGAGATAGTTGGACAGCCCGACGAAATCGTTGCCGGTCGAGTTCCAGAAGGACGCGTAGACGGTCTGGATCGACGGCAGGATGAGGCCGGCCAGGAGCAGGAGCATCGCTGGAGCCATGAAGGCGACGAGCTGGATCAGATATCCGGCTCCGTCGCGCGAGCGGTAGTCGAGGAAGAAGAACAGTGCGCCGACGAGGACGGCGACTCCCATAGCCCAGTAGTAGGAGTTGAAGAACCACATCACCGCCAGCGGGATGAGCAGGCACATCGCCAGCCGCACCCAGGTGTAGAGCGCGCCCCGGCGCGGAGCGATATCGACGAGAAGCAGGATGATCACCACGACCACCGCGAATGCGATGACCACGGCGACGGCCTGCAGGATCGGCGGCAGTGCCCCGATCCATTGGAAGAACACAGTCGCGTTCATGGAATCCCCTTCATGAGACGGAGCTGATCAGCGGCCCGCGCGGCCATGCGCGAACCGGGTGCGAGAAGGAGGGCCGCCCCGTGGGGCGGCCCTCCTCATCGGATCAGCTGGAGGGCCAACCGGTCTGGATCTGCGCGAGGACGTCGTCCGTCGAGGAGCCGTTGATCCAGGCGACCATGCCCTTCCAGAAGGTGCCGGAGCCGACCGCGCCGGGCATCTGGTCGGAACCGTCGAAGCGGAACGTCACCGAGTCGTCCTGGAGGAGCTTGATCGATTCCTGCAGGATCGGGTTCTCGACAGCGTCGATGTTCACGCCCTTGTTCGCAGAGGTCACGCCGCCGAGTGCCAGGCGGCTGTCGGCCCACTCCGGGCTGGAGAGGTACTCCAGAACCTTCTGCGTCGCCTCGGAGTCGCTGAACGCACCGACGATCTCGCCACCACCGGTGATGAACGTCTCGTCCGGGCTCTTGCTCGGCAGCAGGAACGCCCAGACGTCGCCGTCCTCGGCGATGTTCGTCCCTTCGGGGAAGAAGCCCGAGAGGAACGAGGCCTGGTGCGTCAGTGCGCAATCGCCCTTGGCCAGAGCCGGAGCCACGTCACCGAACGCGGTCGAGTTGATGGAGCGAACGTCGCCGAATCCGGCGTTCACGTACGCCGGGTTGAGCAGGACCTCACCTGTGGCATCGAAGGCGGCCTTGATCTGCGGGTCGGTGAACGGAATCTCGTTCTTGACCCACTGGTCGTAGACGTCCGGGCCGGCGTTGCGCAGCACGAGATCCTCGATCCAGTCCGTTCCGGGCCACCCCGTCGCCACACCCGACTCGAAGCCGGCGCACCACGGTGCCTTGCCGCTCTTCTCCTGGATCGTCTTCGTGAGGGTGAGCAGCTCGTCCCAGCTCGTGGGCTCTTCGACACCCCACTCCTTGAACTTGGTCGGCGAGTACCAGACCCAGCCCTTGACGCTCGCCATCAGCGGTGCGCCGTAGAACGTGCCGTCATACGTGCCGAAGTCGACCCAGCCCTGGGTCCACCCCTCCTCCGCGTTCTTCTTCACGGCATCGGGGGCGGGCTTCAGGAGGTCACGCGATGCGTAGTCGGCGAACAGACCCGGCTGCGGGAAGATCGCGATGTCGGGCGGGTTGCCGCCCTGAGCGCGCGTACCGAGCTGCGTCTCGAAGTCCTGGCTGCCCTCGTACTTGATCTTGATGCCGTTCTCCTTCTCGAAGTCGGCCCACGACTTCGCGAGGAGCTTCGCCTCGTCGTCGACGATCGTGCCGTAGATGGTGACCGTCTCGTCGTCACCTCCGCCGCCACCCGAAGGCGCGCCGCCCGGAGCACCGCAACCGGCGAGAGCGATGCCCGCGACCCCCAGCAGAGCGATCGGCGCATACCGCCTGGAACGCTGCGAAAGACCCATGTGATTCTCCTCTTCGAGTTCACGGCCCCTACCTCCTCCGACGCCACCCCCGGCGCGGATCGGGAACCGATTCCAGGCAAACCTACTTGGCTCCCACGCCCCCGCACAATACGAGAACATCACAAGCTCGCAACCTTTCACGCACATGGACCTCGGCGGATGGGAGCGCTCTCAGAATCCGACTGTGGAACCGGTTCCTTTTTCCGTCACGGCAAGCTACGCTGACTCCGCGTGCCGCTGCGGCGACACGCAGACGTGCATGCGCAGCCAGGTCGAGGAGGACCGATGAGCACGATCGCGGATGTCGCCGAGCGCGCCGGCGTCTCGAAGGCCACCGCCAGTCGCGCGCTGACCGGCCGCGGCTACGTCGCCGAAGCGACGCGTCGCCGCGTGGAGGATGCGGCCGACGCCCTCGACTACATCGCGCACTCCTCCGCCACGAGCCTCGCGACCGGACGCACGCAGACCGTCGGAGTCGTGATGCCGCCGGTCGACCGGTGGTTCTTCGCAGAGCTGCTCGCCGGCATCCAGGAGTCGCTGTTCGCACTCGACTACGACCTGTCGCTCTACGGTGTGCCGGAGCGCTCGTCGGCCAGGGCACGCCTGTTCGAGAGCGTGCTCCCCCGCCGGCGCTTCGATGGCATCATCGCCGTCGGCATCCAGCCCAGTGCCCTCGAGCTCGAGCAGCTGCAGCGCACCGGTCGCCCGCTCGTGAGCGTCGGGCCGTACAACGAAGGCTCGAGCTCGGTGTCGATCGACGACGTGGCAGCGGCCCGCATCGCCACGGAGCACCTGATCGAGCTCGGCCATGCCGACATCGCGTTCATCGGCGGGCAGGTCGATGCCGCAGATCTGAGCTTCGGCGATGGGCGGCGCCTCGACGGCTACCGTGGCGCGCTCGAATCCGCCGGACTGACGGCGCACATCCGCGTGGTGGACGCCGCACCGACGATGCCCGGCGGGTACGCCGCTGCCGCCGGGATGCTGGGCGACCGTCGCAACCGTCCGACCGCGATCGTCGGCGTGTGCGACGAGGCGGCCATCGGAGCCGTGATCGCTGCGCGACGGCTCGGCATCGCCGTCCCATCGGAACTCAGCGTCGTCGGCATCGACGATCACGAGCACGCCGAGATGTTCGCACTGACCACGATCGGGCAGTCCCCACGCGAGCAGGGCCATGAGGCCGTTCGTCTGCTGACGGGGCAGATGGCCGACGCGGATGCTCCGCTCGAGCACGTGTCAGCGGCATCCGCACTCGTGGTGCGCAGTTCGACCGCCGCGCCCCGCTGAGCAGGCGGCCCGCCGACCAGGGAACGCACGAAGGCCCCGGGCGAACCCGGGGCCTTCGATACAGCGTCGAGACGCTCAGGTCGATGCGCGCTGCGCTCCGACCCGAATCCGATTACTTGAGGGTAACCGTGGCGCCTGCCTCTTCGAGAGCAGCCTTCGCCTTCTCGGCAGCTTCCTTGTTCGCGCCCTCGAGCACGGCCTTGGGAGCACCGTCGACGACAGCCTTGGCCTCGCCGAGGCCGAGCGAGGTGAGCTCGCGGACCGTCTTGATGACCTGGATCTTCTTGTCGCCAGCAGCCTCGAGGATGACGTCGAAGGAGTCCTTCTCCTCAACCTCTTCAGCAGCGCCTCCACCTGCGCCGGCAACGGCGACGGGTGCAGCAGCGGTGACCTCGAACTTCTCCTCGAACGCCTTGACGAAGTCGTTGAGCTCGACGAGGGTCAGGCCGGCGAACTGCTCGAGCAGCTCCTCAGTGGTGAGCTTAGCCATGATGTATCTCCTAGATAGATGGGGTTTGTAGACGAGATCGCAGGTCGCTTACGCGGCCTCTGCGGTCTCCAGCTTTTCGCGAAGCGCGTCGATGGTCGCGGCAGCCTTGCCCATCGTCGCCTTCATCATGCCCGCAGCCTTCGCCAGCAGAGCCTCACGGCTCTCGAGCGCGGCGTACTTGTTGACCTCGTCGGCGGAGAGCGCGTTGCCCTCGAAGATGCCGGACTTGATCACGAGAAGCGGGTTGGCCTTGGCGAAGTCACGAAGAGCCTTGGCAGTGGCGACGAAGTCACCGTGCACGAACGCGACGGCAGACGGACCCTTGAGGTCGTCGTCCAGCGCGGTGATGCCAGCCTTGTTGGCGGCGATCTTGGTCAGCGTGTTCTTCACCACGGCGTACTCAGCGTCCTGACGGATGCTGTTGCGCAGCTCCTTGAGCTGGGCAACCGTCAGACCGCGGTACTCGGTCAGCAGAACGGCGGACGAGTTCTCGAATGACTTCGTGAGCTCGGCAACCGATGCATCCTTCTGCGCCATGGTCACTCCTTGGTGTGTACGAGGCGCCTCACGGTGGTGGGGCGCCGACCTCGACCCGACTGCAAACGAAAAAGCTCCGGCGCAAGCGCACGGAGCTTTGGAAAGTTCGTGTCCTGCGCGGGCCCCTGCGGTGCAGAGCTTCGATCTTCGTGCACTTGCGCACACGACGATGACCAGCGGTCTTCGGTTGCCATCACTCTACCCCACCCGTTCGCCTCCCCCAAATCAGGCGAGGTCACTGCCGGTGGGCGGCACGACCTCCATGACCGGCGAGTGCGTCGGCTGCGCGGATGAGGCTCAGATGCGAGAGCGCCTGCGGGGTGTTGCCCGCCTGCCGAGCGTGCTCGACGTCGTACTCCTCCGACAGCAGGCCGAGGTCGTTCGACATCGCGATCAGCCGCGCCATCAGGTCGCGGGCATCGTCGCTGCGCCCGCTCGTCGCATACTGCTCGACGAGCCAGAAGCTGCACGCGATGAAGGGATGCTCGCCCCCGGCGAGCCCGTCGACCCCGGACTCCGTGCGGTACCGCCGCAGGAATCCCCCGGTGAGCAGGGTGCGCTCGATCCGGTCGACGGTCCTGAGCATCCGCGGGTCGTCCGGCGGGCAGTAGCCCACCTGCGGGAGCACGAGCAGCGAGGCGTCGACCTCGGTCGAGCCGTAGTGCTGCACGAAGCACCCCTGCTCGGCATCCACTCCGCGTTCGTCGATCTCGCGCTGCAGGCCGTCGCGGACCGCAGCCCACCGGTCGGCATCGCCCGGGAGTCCGTGCTCCCGCACCGCGCGGACGCCGCGGTCGAGCGCGGCCCACATCATGACCCGGGAGTGCGTGAACCACTGCGGTTCGCCCCTGATCTCCCAGATGCCGTTATCCGGACGATCGATCGACGCGATCACCTGCTCGATGAGCGCACGCTGGAGCGGCCAGGAGAAGTCGCCCTCCTCGAGGCCGGCGATCCTGGCGGATTCCAGTGCGACCAGCACCTCGCCGATCACATCGCCCTGGTACTGGTCGACCGCGCCGTTGCCGATGCGCACCGGCGCGGCGCCCTCGTAGCCGGGCAGGCTGGTGAGCTCGCGCTCCACGAGATCGCGCTCCCCCGCGATCCCGTACATGATCTGCACCTCCTTCGGCTCCCCGGCGACCGCGCGCAGCAGCCATCGCCGCCAATGATGCGCCTCCGTCAGGAAGCCGTGCGCGATCAGTGCCTCCAGGGTCAGCGCGGCATCCCGCAGCCAGACGAAGCGGTAGTCCCAGTTGCGCGAGCCGCCGAACTCCTCGGGCAGCGACGTCGTCGCCGCGGCCACGATGCCACCGGTGTCCTTGTTGGTGAGCGCCCGGAGCACGAGCAGCGAGCGGACGACCTCAGCGCGATACGAGCCCTCATGCTGGATGCCGCTCGCCCATCCCTGCCACCACGAGCGCGTGGCGGCGATCGCGTCGTCGACGTCGAGCGGCTTCGGCGAATGCTCGTGCGAGGGGAACCAGCTGAGCGTCAGGTCGCGGACCTCGTCGGCTGCGACCGTCAATGTCGCCCGGTGCATGTGGTCCTCGGCGACGAGTCGCACGCCGCGGACGATCACCGCCTCCGGGCCGGCGGTCGCGTGCAGCGCAGGCTCCTCCCCAGTGCCCACCTGCCGAACCCAGGGCAGCCGGCGGGAGTAGTCGAAGTGCAGCCGCAGTTCGGTGACGAACTCCACCTGCCCGGAGATTCCGACGATCCGGCGAACGACATCGCTGCGCGTGGGATGCAGCGGCATGAACTCGTGCACCTCTGCGATCCCGGTCGCGCTCTCCCAGCGGGTGACGAGGATGAAGGTGTCCGAGATGTAGTGCCGTCGCGAGGTCGCGGCCGCATCGAGCGGGCGCAGGCTCCAGCATCCGTTGCGTGGTTCTCCCAGCAGCGCGCCGAACAGTGACGGCGCGTCGAAGCGCGGCAGGCAGAGCCAGTCGATGCTGCCGTCCCGCGAGACGAGCGCCCCGGTGCGGCAGTCGCTGAGCAGGGCGTAGTCCTCGATCGGAGCAGGCATCGCCTGATTCTGACATGCCCGTCCCGGGGAAGGACGAGTTACGGTGGAATCATGGCCGAAGCGACGACGCTCGTGATCTTCGGAGCCGGCGGCGATCTCGCCTCCCGGCTCCTCCTTCCCGCGCTGGGACAGCTGCTGACGAGGGAGCCCTCGCGAGCGGTGCGCATCGTCGGCGCCGACCGTGAGGACTGGACCGGCGCCGACCTCGAGGCCGTCGTCCGCACCGCGTTCGCGACGATGGACGCCGAAGATGCCGCCGCCCGCGTGGACGTGACCTACGTGCGCACCGACATCACGCAGCCCGACGACCTGCGCGCGCTGCTGCACGACCGCACCGGGCAGGTCGCGCTCTACTTCGCCGTACCGCCGGCGGTCGCCGCGGCATCCGTGTCGGCCATGACAGCCGACATGCTGCCGGACGGGGCGATGCTCGTCATGGAGAAGCCCTTCGGCATCGATGAGGCGAGCGCACGGGCCCTGAACCGGACGCTGACGGCGCTCGTGCCGGAGAGTCAGGTGTTCCGGGTCGACCACTTCCTCGGTCGTTCGACCACCCTCAACCTGCTCGGGGCGCGTTTCGCCAACCGCATCCTCGAACCGCTCTGGTCGGCGGAGAGCATCGAGTCGGTCGACATCGTCTACGACGAATCGCTGGCGCTCGAGGGACGCGCCGGCTACTACGACTCCGCCGGCGCGCTGGTCGACATGATCCAGAGCCACCTCCTCCAGGTGCTCGCCGTGCTGGCGATGGAGGAGCCGACGACGCTCGACGAGGTCGACTTCCGCGCGGCGACCAGCGCCGTGCTGCGCGCGACCACGGTGTGGGGCGATGACCCGGCGGCATCCTCTCGCCGGGCGCGGTACACGGCCGGCACGATCGGCGGCGTGGCGAAGCCGTCGTACGTCGACGAGCCGGGAGTCGATCCCGACCGGCAGACCGAGACCCTCGCCGAAGCGACGTTCGAGGTGCGCAACAGCCGCTGGGCTGGCACGCCGTTCCGGTTGCGCTCAGGGAAGGCGCTCGGCACGCCGGCGACGGAGATCATCGTGCGCTTCCGCCCCGTCCGACACGTGCCGACCGGGCTGACCGGCTCCGCGGACGGCGCGGTGCTGCGCTTCTCGCTCGGCCCCGACCGCATCTCGCTCGAGTTGAACCTGAACGCCGCGGAGGACCCGTTCGAGCTGGAACGCGCGACCCTGTCGGCCGAGCTCGGCGAGGGCGCCCTCAAGGCCTACGCCGAAGTACTGTCCGGCGTGCTCGACGGGGACCCGCTGCTCGCCGTGCGCGGCGACGCCGCGGAGCAGTGCTGGCGGATCGTCGCACCGATCCTCGAGGCATGGCGCCGCGGCGAGGTGCCGCTCGAGGAGTACGTCGCAGGCTCCCCCGGCCCCGCATCCTGGCCCGCCCTGGCCTGATCCCCCTCTCCCCTCTCTCCCCTTCTTCCCCTTCCCCTTCTTCCCTCTGCTCTTCTTCCTTTGCCGAGCGGCCCCTTTTCGTGCGACCCGGCCCCCTGTTGCACGCGCGCAGGGGGCCCGCTCGGTCGGAAAGGGCCGGGTCGGCGCTGGGCTCATCAGGCGGAGCGACGGCGGGCGAACAACCCGACGGCGCGAAAGTGCGACTCCGCAGCATCCAGCGTCCGCACGTGCTCGCTCATCACACGCGCGACCCGCCATCCCGTCGTCCCTCGCACCCAGTCCTCGCGCATCTTCTCGGCGAGCACGACGTCGTCGGCTGATCGATCGCCTCGAAGCTCGGCGTTCAGATACTTCTCGCGCCCATCGCACTCGATGAAGGTGTGCGATTGGTCGAGCGCGATGTCCATCCAATACTTCGAGGCCCCGTCCCGTTCGATCGGCACCTGCAGGCGAGGACGCGCGAAGCCGAGCTGATGCAGGCGATACCTGGTGACACTCTCGAGCGGCAGCTGCGCGCGTCCGTCGGCGAGCTCGACGATCCGTCGTGCCTGCAGGATGCCGCGCGCTCCCGGTCTGCCCGCGCGGATCGCCAGCTCACCGAGCAGAGCGTCGGCTGCATTCTCGTCGTAGTCCCACGGTTCGCCGCCGAGCGATGCGAGCGCAGCATCCGCGACGGCGAGCGCCGCCTCGCCGCTGACCGTGCGGACGACATCGAATACGGTGCGCGCCAGCGAGGTGCATCGGATGCCGTCCAGCTCGACGATGTCCGAATCCGGCAACGCCCCCTCATGCCGCAGGATGCCCTGGGTGCTGTGCCGGTGATCGGGTGGCGTGAGCACGTGGACCCGCTCGGGCCGGAGCCGGTAGAGCGGCAGACCCCAGAGCACGGCGGCCGACGCATGCGAGAAGATCGGCTCGCTGCCGGCTGACGAAAGCGCGGCCGCGACGACCTCCGCCCTGTGCCGCGACTCCGGAGAGAGACTCACCCACCGCACGTGCTCGACGAACCACCCCCGGCGCACCCGATGCAACCGTCGTGCATCGATCGCCGAGCGGAGCGTTCGTGAGGTCCACCCCTCGGCGTTGAGCCTTCGGCTGCTGATGAGGATGTCCGCTATCTCGTCGACGGTCGCGTGGCGCATCCGCAGATCCTGCCCCGCGCACTCACGCCGCACTCCCTCCCCGACCGCCCCCTGTGCATACCTTCCCCTCTGCTCCCAAACGTGCAGGAGAGCTCAGGCAGCCTCACCCTTCTCCCCCTCACCCCTGCCGAGCGGCCCCTTTGCCTGCGAACCGGCCCGTTCGAGACCGACACAAAGGGGTGGCTCGCACGAAAGGGGGCCGCTCGGCGCAGAGAGGGCGAG
>NZ_JYIW01000024.1 GCF_000956525.1 Microbacterium oxydans | reverse complement strand
CCCCCACTGGGTCCCTGAACTCGCCCCACCTGGGTCCCCGAACTCGCCCCGCCTGGGTCCCCGAGCTCCCCACCTGGGTCCCTGAACTCGCCCCACCTGGGTCCCTGAACTCCCCCATGGGTCCCTGAGCCTGTCGAAGGGCCCGACGAAAGGACACCCCCGCATGATCGACCTGACCATCGCCGAAGACGTCGCGCACATCACGCTGCGCGCCCCGGCGAAGCTGAACGCTCTCGACGAGCAGGCGCTGCACGGACTGGATTCGGCGTACTCCGAGGCGGAAGCCGCCGGTGTCCGCGCACTCGTGCTGCGCGGCGAGGGCAGGGCGTTCTGCGCCGGGCGGGACATCTCCGACGTCGATCCGCGGGATGACGACGTGATCGGCTTCCTCGGTGGCGTCGTGACGCCGCTGCTGCAGCGCATGTCGCGGTTCCCGGCGCCGACCTTCGCGGTCGCGCACGGCGCATGCCTCGGCGTCGGGCTCGGCCTGCTGATCGCGACGGACGTCGTGTACGTGGCCGAGTCGGCGAAGATCGGCTCCCCGTTCGCCGCCCTCGGCGCGACGCTCGACTCGGGCGGGCACGCCCTGTTCCTCGATCGGCTCGGAGCGCACAAGACGCTCGACCTCATCTACACGGGTCGGCTGATGACCGGCACGGAGGCCGTGGCATCCGGCCTGTTCTCCCGCGTCTTCCCCGACGATCTGGTCGTGCAGGCGACGACGGATGCCGCGACGGCCGCCGCACGAGGAGCCACAGCGGCGTTCCTGGCGAGCAAGCAGCTCGTCGCCCGCATCCGCGATGAGCGCCTTGCACTCTGGGACTCGATCGACGTCGAGAATGCCGCGCAGGCCGCGCTGTGCGACACCGACGACTACCGCGAGGGTTTCGCGGCGTTCCAGGAGAAGCGGAAGCCGGAGTTCCGCGGACGCTGAGCCGGGGCGTGCGCAAGCCCCTCGATGATGTCGGAGGCCGGTGCGACAATTCGTGGATGCTGCTCTCAGAGCTCGTCTCCACGACCGAAGAGGTCGCCGCCACGGCCTCACGCCTGGCGAAGATCGATGCCCTCGCCCGGTTGCTGCGCAGCGCCGAGGAAGTCGAGATCACGACCCTCGTCGGTCTGCTGCTCGCGGCACCGCGTCAGGGACGACTGGGGGTGGGCTGGCGGAGCCTTGGTGCGCTCGACGTCGTGCACGCCCAGGAGTCCGGGCTGTCCGTCGCCGACGTCGACATTGCGCTCAGCGCCGTGGCCGCGGCATCCGGATCCGGTTCGGCGGCTGTGCGAACCGGGCTGCTCGTCGATCTCGCGAACCGGGCGACCCCGGCGGAGTGGGACTTCCTCGCCAGGTCCATGCTCGGCGAGCTGCGCACCGGTGCGCTGTCCGGTGTCGTCCTCGATGCGATCGCTCGCGCCGCCGACCGTCCGATCGCGATCGTCCGACGTGCCGCGATGCTCTCGGGCGACCTGGGCGAGACCGCGCGCATCGCGCTGACCGGATCCCCTGCACAGCTCGAGGCCATCGGCCTGGCGGTTGGCCGTCCTGTGCTGCCGATGTTGGCGTCCACGGCCGCCACGCCGTCCGCCGCGCTCGAGGTCACGGGCGAGGCATCCGTCGAGTTCAAGCTCGACGGCGCGCGCATCCAGGTGCATCGGCACGGCGACGAGGTCGGCGTGTACACGCGCAGCCTGGCCGACATCACGCACCGCGTACCGGAGCTCGTCGACATCGTGCGGTCGCTCCCCGCGCACGATCTCATCCTCGACGGCGAGACGCTGTCGCTCGATGAAGACGGCGGGCCCCGCCCCTTCCAGGAGACTATGTCTCGGTTCGGTGCAGATGTCTCCCGAGAGCTCCTGCTTCGCCCGTGGTTCTTCGACGTCCTGCATGTCGACGGACGCGACCTCATCGATGAGCCGCTCGCCACGCGCCTCGCCGAGCTCGAACGTGTGGCCGGCGAGTGGCGCATCCCCGGCATCGTCACCGCCGACGCCGACGCCGCCGAGCAGCTCTCCCGCGATGCGCTGGCTGCCGGGCACGAGGGCGTGGTCGTGAAAGCAATCGACTCTCCCTACACGGCGGGCCGGCGCGGGAAGTCCTGGGTCAAGGTCAAGCCGGTGCTCACCTACGACCTGGTCGTGCTGGGCGCGGAGTGGGGATCAGGCAGACGCCAGGGCTGGCTGTCGAACCTGCATCTCGGCGCTGCGGATCCCGCCGGAGAGTTCGGCGAGCCCGGCGGGTTCGTCATGGTCGGCAAGACCTTCAAGGGCCTCACCGACGAGCTGCTGAAGTGGCAGACCGAGCGGTTCCCCGAGTACGAGACGCACCGCACTGCGTCGACCGTCTTCCTTCGTCCCGAGATCGTCGTCGAGATCGCGATCGACGGCGTGCAGCGCTCTCCGCGGTATCCCGGCGGCATCGCGCTGCGCTTCGCCCGCGTGAAGCACTACCGCCCCGACAAGACCGCCGCCGATGCCGACACGATCCAGACGCTGCGTGCGCTCCTGCGAGGCTGACCCGGCGCCTCAGTTCACGCGGATGGCGCGAGTCCGAGATCCTCTTCGCGCACGGTGCCCTGGAACGACCACGGGAAGTTGATCCAGAGGTCGGTGTCCTTCCAGGCGTAGTCGGGCTGGATGATCGTCGTCGGCTTCGTGTAGATCGTCACCGAGCGCACGTCTGCACCCTTGTCCTGCAGCAGCTGCACGGCGAGGGCGAGCGTGCGTCCGGAGTCGGCGACGTCGTCGACCAGCAGCACCCGGCGTCCGTCGAGGTAGGCCATGTCGAGCTCGGGCGGCAGCACCTCCGGCGCGTCGAGCACCGTGCCGATGCCGGTGTAGAACTCGACGTTGATGGCGCCGCAGTTCTTCGCTCCGAGACCGTAGGCGATGGCGCCCGCAGGCAGCAGGCCGCCGCGGGCGATCGCCACGACGACCTCGGGCTCGAAGCCGCTGTCGACGATGGTGCGTGCGAGTTCGCGGGTCGCCGCGCCGAATCCGTCCCAGGTGAGCGTCTCGCGCTCGTTCGATGCATCAGTCACTGGTTCATTCTCCTGTATACGAGTGGTGCCGGCATCCACGCCGAGTGGTCAGAACACGCCGCAGCTCTCGGCCGGCGCGCGGCGTGTATTGACCCCTCACGTGCAGTGGGGGCGGGGACGAGGGGCGCGGGAGCGGGGTCAGTCCAGCCGCGTGACCTCGACGGAGACGAACAGCTCCGAGGCGCTCGGCCCGGCGTACACGCCTCGCAACGGTGCCACGTCGGTGTAGTCGCGGCCGTGCCCGACGTAGACGTGCGACTCCCCGATGTCAGCGAGGTTCGTCGGGTCGTAGCCGTGCCACTCCCCCGAGTACCACTCGACCCAGGCATGCGACTCGCCGATCACCGGCTGTCCGATCGACGCGGTCGGATCAGGATGCAGGTAGCCCGAGACGTACCGCGCCGGGATGCCGGTCGCCCGAAGCACCCCGAGTGCGACGTGCGCGATGTCCTGACAGACCCCCGTCCGCGCGGCCCATGCCTCGCGTGCGGTGGAGTTCACCCCGGTCACGCCGCTCTGATACTCCATCGCCTCGCCGATGGTGCGGCAGATCTCGGAGGCGACATCCTCGACGCTGCCGCCGCCGCCCTTGATGCGTGCCGCGAGTTCGAGCATCTCCTCATCAGGTGCCGTCGCCGGGGTCTGCACCACGCACTCGGCGAGCGAGAGCGACTGCGGGATGCGTGCCGCGAGCTCCTCCCAGTCGATCGATGTCCTGGCCCGCGGCGTCACCCGCACGTCGACGACGCTCGTCGCCGTCACCGTCAGCAGCTGATGGGGCGTGAGCAGCTCGAAGGTCGACACCCGCGTGTCCCAGTAGTCGGCGTACGAGTGCTGCGTCGCGGTCGGCGAGATCTCGAGATTCGCCTGCAGCACGAACTGCCCCTCGCGGGAGTGCGGCAGCATCCTGGCCTCGTTGTACGACGCGGTCGCCGGCTTCTCGTACCGGAACCCGGTTCGGTGCACGATCCGCAGCCGGCTCACAGCGCCTCTCCGATCCACACCGGCATCGCGATCGACGGGAAGTACCGCTCCCTGATCGCATCGCTCGCCACGGACATCCCCACCTGCACCTCTTCCATGCTCTCCGACAGCCGGTGCACCGTGTCGCCGATCGGTCGGTACTCCAGCTCGGACCGCAACCGTCCGAGCACGCGGTGCGCCCGATCCGGCGTACCGAACGCCCCGGCCGGGTCCATTCCCCGCAGGCATTCCTCCGCCTGCAGAATGCTCGACAGCACCGACCGCGGGAACAGCCGGTCGACGAGCAGGAACTCCACAGCGGACGCCGCGGTCGGCACCGCCCGATGGCTGCGCAGGTGCGCTTCGTACGCTCCGCAGCTGCGCAGCAGCGTCGTCCAGCTCGGGCCGCCTGCCTCGGTCAGCGACCGGGTCGCCAACAGCCTCGCCGTCATGTCAGCGCGCTCGATCGAGCGGCCGAGCACGAAGAACTGCCATGCCTCGTCGCGACTCGTCGAGGAGTCGACCACGCCGAACGCCAACGCCGATCGATCCCGCACCCACCGGAAGAACGGGTGGGTCTTGTCGGAGGCGATCCACCGCGGCATCCGCGCGTACGACTCGTTCAAGGTCTCCCAGAGGTCGGTCGAGATGATCTCCCGCGCCCGCCGCGCGTTCTCGCGAGCTGCGGCGATGGAGTGCGCGATCGAGGCGGAGTGCTCGCGGTCGAGCGCGAGCAGCCGCACCACATCGTCGCGACCGACCACACTGTCGCCGTCGGCCGTGGTGCCCATGACCGAGAGCAGCGCACGGCAGGCGGTGTCCTCCTCGACCCAGGGATCCTCGAGCAGCAGCTGCAGGTGCACGTCGAGGATGCGCGCGGTGCCGTCAGCCCGTTCGACGTAGCGACCGATCCAGAAGAGCGCCTCGGCGATGCGGCTCAGCATGTCCCGGCTCCCTGCTGCTGCTGTTGCTGCTGTTGCTGGTGGTGACGCGTCTCGAGGTCCTCGTCCTGCGGTGACGACAGGAACGGCGGATGCGGCTCCTCGCGCGGCGGAGACACGACCCCGATCGCGCCGGTGGCGAGCGAGACCTCATCGGATGCCGGATCGGCGATGCCGGTGACAGTCGTCGTCGGCCCGGTGAACAGCGAAGGGTCGAGCACCCAGGTGTCCTTCGAACCACCGCCTTGACTCGAGTTCACGACCAGCTGTCCCTCCGGCAGCGCGACCCGCGTCAGGCCGCCGGGCAGCACCCAGATGTCGGTGCCGTCGTTCACGGCGAAGGGACGCAGGTCGACGTGTCGCGGCCGGAATCCGTCCTCGACCAGTGTGGGAATGGTCGAGAGCTGCACGACCGGCTGCGCGATCCAGCCCCGAGGATCGGCCCGCAGACTGGCGCGCAGCGCGTCGAGCGTCGCCCGCGAGGCGTCGGGACCGACCACGAGCCCCTTACCGCCGGAGCCGTCGACCGGCTTCACCACGAGCTCGTCGAGCCGATCGAGCACCTCCTCGAGCGCTCCAGGGTCCTCGAGCCGCCAGGTGTCGACGTTCGGCAGGATCGGATCCTCGCCGAGGTAGTACTTGATGAGCTCGGGCACATACGTGTACACGAGCTTGTCGTCGGCGAGCCCGTTGCCGATCGCGTTCGCGAGGGTGACGTTGCCGAGTCGGGCCGCGAGCATCAACCCCGGCGCGCCCAGCACGGAGTCCGGCCGGAAGTGCTGCGGGTCGAGGAACTCGTCGTCGACCCTGCGGTAGATCACGTCGACCCTCGTCGGGCCGGCGGTCGTGTGCATCCACACCCGTCCGCCGGAGCAGAAGAGGTCGCGTCCTTCGACGAGCTCGATGCCCATCATGCGGGCGAGCAGCGTGTGCTCGTAGTACGCCGAGTTGTAGACGCCGGGAGTCAGCACGACGACCGTCGGATCGTCGACGCCCGCTGGCGCCGCGGCACGCAGGGCCTGCAGCAGGCGGCCGGGGTAGTCGACGACCGGCCGCACACGGAGGCTGGTGAACAGCTCCGGCAGCGTCTGCGCCATGACCCGTCGATTCGCGAGCACGTAGCTCACGCCGCTCGGTACCCGGACGTTGTCCTCCAGCACGCGCCAGGCGCCCTTCTCGTCGCGGATGACATCGATCCCCGCGACGTGGATGCGCACGCCGTTCGCGCCGACGATGCCCGCAGCCTGGCGGTGGAAATGCGAGGACGAGCTGATCAGCGATGCCGGGATCACGCCGTCGTGCACCGCGAGCTGCGGACCGTACACGTCGGCCAGGAACGCCTCGAGCGCACGCACGCGCTGCTTCACGCCGGACTCGACCGAGGTCCAGTCGTCCGCGGCGATCACCCTCGGCACGACGTCGAGCGGGAAGGGCCGCTCCTCCCCGGCGAAGTCGAAGGTCACGCCCTGGGCGAGATAGGAGCTGGCCAGTGCATCCGTCCTGGCTCGCAGCTCGGCGTCATCCATGCCGGCGAGCGCCGGGTACATGTCCTTGTACGGGAGCCGCACATCGGCGCCGCTCGCGAGCGCCTCCGCCGGGAACATCTCATCCCAGGGTTGCGGTCCGTTCCGCACCGGCGATCGACGAGAGGTGTATCCGTTGAACAGCGACTCCATGAGGGGATACTTCCCCCACCCGGTTTCCGCCATGTTTCCGAGTGAAGTCGGCGCAGCGACAGCATCAGGCGCGGTAGAGTCTGACTGTCCGGCCGTTCTGAGGCCGGTGCCCGAAAAAGGGGCACGAAGCTCTCCGCACGGCTGCTGAGGCGAGACACATACGGATCCTCTGGTTCTCCGTCCCTGTCTCGAAAGGCTTTCGCATGCCCACCGTCTCCGCGCACGTCGCGCTCACCCTCGCCCAGCACATCGACGCCGTCTTCGGCGTGATGGGCAACGGCAACGCCTACTTCCTCGACGCGATCGAGACGCAGACCGACGCCGTCTTCACCGCCGTGCGGCATGAACAGGGCGCTGTCGTCGCAGCCGATGCGCACTTCCGCGCATCGGGACGCATCGCCGCCGGCACCTCGACCTACGGCGCCGGTTTCACGAACACCCTGACCGCGCTGGCCGAAGCCGTGCAGGCGCACGTGCCGCTCGTTCTCGTGGTGGGCGACGAGCCGACCTCCGGCCCTCGTCCGTGGGATGTCGACCAGATCGCCCTCGCTTCGGCTGTCGGCGCACGCACGTACACCGTCGGGCGGACGGATGCCGCGGCCACCACCGTGATCGCGATCGAGCACGCCCTGACGTATCGCGTGCCGGTGGTCCTGGCGATCCCCTACGACGTCGCATCGCTCGAGGCCGGCCCGGTCGCCGACGCGCCCTCACCTCGGGTGCCCGCGCCGTTGGCCCCGAAGGGCGAGTTCGCGGAAGGGATGCTCGATGAGATCGCCGCCGCGCTGTCGCAGGCGGAGCGTCCGTTCCTGCTGGCAGGACGCGGTGCCTGGCTGGCCGGTGCGAGCACCGCGCTGGGCGCCCTCGCCGAGGCCACCGGTGCGCTCACGGCGTCGTCCGCGCTCGGACGCGGGGTGTTCCCCGACGCACGGTACGACCTGGGCGTGACCGGTGGGTTCGGTGCCGATGGCGCCATGGAGCTCGTCCGCACGGCAGACGTCGCCGTGGTGTTCGGCGCATCGCTGAACCAGTTCACGATGCGCTTCGGCGAGCTGTTCGCACCGGGCACCCGGGTGTTCCAGATCGACATCGCGCCGGCGGCGACGCATGCGCACATCGGCGGCTTCGTGCGGGCAGACGCACGGGTCGCGGCTGAGGCCCTGGTGGCTCGCGTCGCATCGCGCTCCGCGCTGCCCTGGCGCGAGAGCGTCGATGTGGCAGCCGCCCGCGCCTATGACGCGGGCGATGAGCTCGCTGCGGACGGGCGCCTCGACCCGCGTTCGGCTGCGCTCCGCATCGCAGCACTGCTCCCCGAGGACCGTGTCGTGGTCTCCGACGGCGGGCACTTCATCGGCTGGGCGAACATGTACTGGCCGGTCGCCGCCCCGGATCGCATGATGATGATCGGCACCGCGTTCCAGTCGATCGGTCTGGGCTGGCCGAGCGTGGTCGGCGCCGCGTTCGCGCGCCAGGAGTCGACCGTCGTCCTCACCTCGGGCGATGGCGGCGGTCTGATGGCGATCGCCGATCTCGAGTCGGCTGTGCGAGCTGCCGGCGGTCGGGGCATGGCCGTGATCTGGAACGATGCCGCGTACGGTGCCGAGGTCAACCTCTACGGGCTGAAGGGCCTGGCCGAGGGACCGATGCGCATCCCCGAGGTCGACTTCGCGGCGTTCGGCGCCGCGGTGGGGGCTGAGGGCGTCGTGGTGCGCACCCTCGAAGATCTGGATCGGTTGGAGTCGTGGGCCGCCGAGAGCTCGGACACCCGCCGCTTCCTGCTGCTCGACCTGCGCATCTCCGGCGACGTGATCGCTCCGTATCAGCAGGAGATCATCCGCGTGAACTCCTGACGGATGCTCGTCGGCTAGCCTTCCTTGATGCCTGCCATCCGGAACATCGCCGTCGGCCTCCCGATCAAGGACGGGCACGTGCTCGCGTTGTCCGGGACGGACCGCGCGCGGGATCTCGAGTTCCTGCGTGCGATCGGCGGCGGGATCGAGTTCGGCGAACTCGCCGTCGACGCGCTGCGTCGTGAGTTCGTGGAGGAGCTCGGCGTGGAGCTCGAGGCGGTCGAGCTGCTCGGCATCCGCGAGAACATCTTCACGTACGAGGGCGAGCCAGGGCATGAGATCGCGCACATCTACGCGGTGAACTCGCTGGCGCTGGATGCGGTGGCGCTGGACGCGGAGCTGCACGTGCTCGACGAGGGCAGCCCGGTGCGATGGGTACGGATCTCCGACATCATCGATGGACGACAGGTGCTGTTCCCCGACGGCGCGACCGAGCTGCTGCTGGAGCTCACCCGTCGCTGACCCTCCATGCCATCGTGCAGGCCGACGGTCGCAGTGACTCGTCGGCCTGCACGGCGCGTGGGTGCTCGTGTGCGATCTACTGCGCGCCTCGGCGGCGGCGCAGCACGACGAGCAGGAGTCCCGCCCCGAGCAACGCGACCGCCGTCAGGACGAACGGCATGCTGTCTGCGCCGGTCGCGGCGAGCGGATCGCTCGCACCCGTCTGTCCGCTTGCGCCCGTGCCGCCGGTGCCGGCGTTCTCGGTGCCGGGCGTGCCGCCGGTGCCGGGTGTGTCGACGCCTCCATCGGCCGCTGCCGTCACAGTGAGCGCTGCTGAGACCGTGACGTCGCCTGGGCCGACCACGACGATGCGGTGCGCGCCGGGTTCGGTGGCGACAGGGATCGTCACCGAGGTGCGGAACGCGCCCGCAGCATCCGCCGTCGCGGTGCCGAGCACGACCGGGTCGGAGTGCAGTTCGATCCGCAGCGCAGCATCCGCTCCGAAGCCGGTGCCCGAGATCGTGACCTGACCGCCGGCGGCGACGGATGCCGCGTCGACCGTCACGACGGGCTCGACCGGCTCGGGCGTGGAGCATCCGCCGTCGCAGATGCTGAAGTTCGCGACGACCGCCTTGTGGTCGGACGGCCAGACCGCATCCGGCGTGAAGATCTCGTCCGCGCTGTCGTCGACCACGCGTTCGTTCCGCACGATCGTCGACTGCGGGCCGACGACCGATGCGCCGTCGATCGTGAGGCGTGCATCGGGCGTCGCGAAGATGTAGTCGATGCGGTCGCGCTCGTCGGCTTCCGGCGCCCAGGTGAGCGACGATGTCGGGAACAGCGCGTTGTCGGATGGCCAGGTGAATCCGGGGTTGGCGGCGGGGTCCGGATGCACGGTGCGGAACGCATCGACCAGTCCGCCGTCGAGGAGGGTCTGCGTGGTCTGCCACGGGATCACGACGCCGTTGTGGTCGAACAGATCGGCGGTGGCAGCCGTCCAGTCCTGCGCCGGTGGCTCGTTGAAGTCTCCGCCGACGACCGCGATACGACCGGCTCCGCGCTCGGCGGCGATGTCGGCGACGAGGTCGGCCGCGGTCGCGGGGCGTCCCGACTGCTCGTTCGCCGCGAGGATCGCCTCGACATCCGTGACCGGGGCGTCGAGCTTGTTCCAGGTGTTCCATCCGGGAGGCCAGTCGCCGTGGATCTCGCCGCCGTAGCCGCGCGGCAGGTAGGTCGTGTACCAGCGGTACTCGAGGTGTCCGCCGTAGACGACGACCTCGGTGCCGTTCACGTCGATCACGGCCTTCGACCACCACTTCCCCACCGTGCCGGTGGACACGATCGGGTAGCGCGACACGATCCCGGTGTCGGTCGCCGTGAGGTGCTGATAACCGAGCAACGCGGCGACCTGCTGCGGGGCCTGACCGACCTCCGGCAGGAAGGTGACGTCGGCGTCGGTCTGCTGGATGACGTCTGCGATCTGCTGCGCGCCGTCGGCGACCTGCGTGCCGCCGTGCCAGACGTTGAAGGTCAGCACGTTGAGTCCGCTCACCCCGTCGACCTCGGGCTTCGGCACTGCCGGCGGTCGTGGCGGCTCTGTCTCGGCCGCGGTCACGGTGAGGTCGATCGGACCGGCGAGCACGCCGTAGCCATCGTCCTCGAGCAGGTAGACGTCGTACTCGCCGGCATCGATCGTGGCCGTGTTGCGGCTCCAGCCGTCGCGGTTCGAGGGCCCCCAGGTGAGTTCGCCGCTCGCCTGCGGCACATAGCGCCAGTCGAGGGATGCCGGTCCACCCGGCGTCGCGCCGTCGCGGTAGATCCCGACCCAGTTGCGATCATGCACGGCGTCGCCGGCGTCGAACGAGATCGTGACGGTCTGGTCGCTGCTGATGCTGGCGGCGTCGAGTGTGAGCGAGGAGTCGGCTGCGTACGCTGCGGGGGCGACGAGCCCGCCGGCGAGGGCGATGCCGGCTCCAAGGAGTGCCAGCAGGCCCCTCCGTGATCGGCGGAAAGCGGAGGTCATGACGGCAGGTCCTTTCGAAGTGCGAATGCCTCGCGATGCTAGGAGCCGCACGTGACCGGGGAGTGGCGTCGGGGTGAACTGGGGTGGGGTGCAGAGCTGGGCGACGGTTACGAAATGAGGGAGGCACCGTTCAATTGCATTCCGGAATATTGGTTTGGTCTGGGGTTTTCGGGGTCTGAATGTCGGTGGTCCCGGGTTGAATCGGAGGTATGAACAGCACTGAGGAAGCCTTGGAGCGGGTCGTCGCCGACCTGGATCTGGTGCTGTCCGAGGATGCGTTCGGTCTCCTGTCGGATGACGCGAAGATGCGGGTGTTGCGGCTCGCTGGTGCGGCGCAGCAGCGGGTGGATGCGGTGGTCGTGGAGACAGTCGCGTCGGTGCCCGCTCGGCCTTCGGGGTCGGGGGATCCGGCGTTCTGTGGGCTGTTCGGATGCCGGACGATGAGCGAGTTGTTGCAGCGGGTGCTGCGAGTGGACGCGTCCGGGGCGGGGCGGGTGGTGAAGGCCGCGTCGTCGGTGTTCCGGGAGGTGGACCTGTCATCGGGCGGATGGCAGCAGGCGCGGTGGCCACGGTTGCGGGAGGCGCTGCTGGACGGGACGATCGGTGTGTCGGGACTGTTGGCGGCGGTCGGCCCGGTGGATGCCGCACAACGGCGGGTGAGTGAGGCGTTGCGGTGGCGGGCGGATGCCCAGCTCGCGGCACTTGCACGGGGGATGGTCGCAGTCGACGAGGAGGATGCTCCCGCTGATCCGGATGCGGCTGCGCAGGAGAGCGGGCCGCCGGCGACGCCGGAGGATCTGCGGACCTATGCCCGGGTGATCATGGCGTACCTCGACCCCGACGGGGCGGAGCCGGCGGAGGAGCTTGCGATGCGTGGGCGGGGGATCCGGTTCGGGCCTGCCAAGCATGGCCTGGTCCCGATCCACGGTGACCTGCTCCCCGAGACCGCGGGAGCATTGCAACGGCAGTTCGACGCGTACTTGAACCCGAAAGTCGACGGGCCACCGGTGCCCGGGGTGCGGTTCGTGCCATCCGGCGACACCGCGGATGCCACCACAGCGGGTGGCGGGTATGCGCGGGGCAGTGATGAGCGGGGTGATGATGACGTGTTGCCGTCGGGTGATCCGGGTGGGATGGTCGACACCCGCACCCGGCCGCAGAAGCAGCATGATGCGTTCGCGGCGATCATCGGCATTGCCGCCCGTCATGATGAGACGCCGAAGCTGGGTGGGGCGGCGCCGACGTTGCTCGTGTCGGTGACAGCGGAGGACTATGCGACCGGTCGCGGGTGGGCGCATGTGGACGGGGTCGATACCCCCGTCTCTGTCGCGACCGCCCGGCACACCGCGTGTGGGGGAACGATCCAACGCGTGCTGTTCGACCCCGAAGGCCGCATCATCGGCATCGGTACCACCGACCGCATCTTCACCACCCACAAACGCAGGGCGATCACCCTCCGCGACAAGGAATGCTTGATCCCCGGGTGCCACGTGCGCGCGTCCTGGTGCGAGATCCACCATGTGCACGAACACGCCAGAGGCGGACCGACACATACGGACAATGGTGTCGCGTTGTGTTGGCACCATCACCGCACCCTCGACACATCAGGGTGGGAGATCCGCATGGGCAACGGCACACCGCAGGTCCGCGGGCCCGCCTGGTGGGACCCCGCACGCCGATGGCGCACCCCACAACCCGCACTCACCCACGCACTCACCGGATAGTCCACGCACTCACCGGCTAGTCCACACGCTCACCGGGCAGTCCGCGGACTCAACCATGCATGCACCGGGTAGCTCCACGAACTCATCGGGCAGTGCGTTGCAGGAGGTGCGCGTTGGCGCTCCGATCACCTGCCAGACTCGGACGATGCCAGGTTTTCATCACGTCGAATTGTGGATCGCGAACCTCGCAGAGGCACGCACCGACTGGGGCTGGCTGCTGCAGCAGCTCGGGTTCGTCCTGGACTCCGAATGGCCAGACGGGCAGTCGTGGTCCGCGGGCGACGCATACCTGACGTTCACGCTGTCGCCGAACCTGTCCGATCCGGTGCACGACCGCCGCCGAGCTGGCCTCAACCACCTGGCGTTCCGCGGAGGCTCCCGCACCGAGGTCGACGCGATCATGGAGAGCGCATCGGACCACGGCTGGGCGCAGCTGTACAGCGAGCGGTATCCGCACGCCGGTGGCGCCCAGCACTACGCCGGCTGGCTCGAGAACGCCGCCGGCTTCAAAGTCGAGATCGTCGCAGACCACGAGGCAGCAGACGACGCAGACGCGCTCCCGTCTCAGGCGCCGTAGTCAGGCAGCTGCTGCAGCGTCCAGGTGTTGCCGTCGGGGTCGTCGAAGGTCACGAACCGGCCCCAGTCGAGGTCTTCCACACCGTTCGCCTCGACCCCGACACCGCGCAGGTGCGCGAGCGCCTCATCGGCATCCGGCACGACGACCTGGATCGTGTTCTGCTGCCCAGGCTCGAGTTCGATCCCGAGACCGGTGCCGAACGCGATCGAGCAGGCGGAGCCCGGCGGGGTCATCTGCACGAAGCGCAGCCCCTCGACCGGCGTCTGGTCGTGGTCGGCGTTGAAACCGATCTTCACGTAGAAGTCCTTCGCCCTGTCGACATCAGCCACCGGCACGAAGATGAGTTCGATCTTCCAGTCCATCGCGCACTCCTCCTGGTGGGCACCGTCGACCCATCCGCGTTCACGGTACGCCGCGCCACCGACATCGCACCAGGCCGGTTCAGGTCTGCAGACGACCGTTCCGCGATGCCGTCAGATCCAGCCCTTGTCGAGGGCGATCCGCACCGCCTGCGCCCGATTCGCAGCCCCGGTCTTCCCGATCGCAGCAGAGAGATGGTTGCGCACGGTCCCCGCCGAGAGGAACACCTCGGCGGCGATCGACGGCGCAGCACGCCCGTCCGCCGCGAGCCGCAGCACCTGTCGTTCACGGTCGCTCAGGGGGTTCGCCCCGTCGAACAGGCTGTCGGCGGCGAGCACGGGATCCAGCACCCGCAGCCCCGACCGCACTCGACGGACAGCCTCGGCCAGCTGCTCGGCAGGGGTGTCCTTGACGATGAACCCGCTCGCACCGGCATCCAGTGCCGCGCGCAGATACCCGGGACGCGCGAATGTCGTCACGATCAGCACCCGGGTGGCAGGGCTCGCCTCACGGATGCGTCGCGTCGCCTCGACGCCGTCCATACCCGGCATCTGGATGTCCATCAGGCACACGTCCGGCCGCAGCTCGGCCGCACGCTGCACCGCTTCCGCCCCGTCTGATGCCATGCCGACCACGGTCAGGTCGGACTCGAGTTCGAGCAGCGCCCCGAGGGCACCGCGCACGAGCGCCTGATCGTCGGCGATCAGCAGGCTGATCTCGCCGGCGGCATCCGATGCGGTCACCAGCGCACCTCCACGCGCGTCCCCACGCCGCCATCGGCATCGGCCGCTCCGAGTGCCAGCGCGGCCCCCGCCGCCGCAGCCCGCTCGCGCATACCGCGAATGCCGTTCCCGCCGTCGACTCCGTCGCCAGCGCTCGTGCCGATACCCACGCCGTCGTCCTCGACCGCCATCCGGCCCGGCGACAGCTGCACTCGCACCGAGTGCGCACGCGCATGCCGGAGGGTGTTGGTCGTGGCCTCTCGGAGGATCCAGCTCGCGGTGATCGCCTGCACCGGCGACAGCGCGCTCGGCTCCCCCTCGACCTGCAACTCGATCTCAGCCGCACGGAGCGAGTCCCGCGATGAGGCCAGCTGCTCCACGAGTGTGGTCGCCCTGGCGCCGGACACGGTCGAGCGCACCCCGGCGATCGCCTCTGCCGTGAGCCGCTCGATGTCGGCGAGCTCTGCCTTGGCACGCTCCGGGTCGGAGTCCATGAGCCGACGCACCAGCTGCGCCTTGAGCCCGACGACCGTCAGCGAGTGCCCGATCAGATCGTGCACGTCGCGAGCCACCGCTTCGCGCCCCTCGCTGGTCGCCAGTTCGAGGCCCAGCCGCTCTGCCTCGGCGGAACGAAGGATGAGCCACGTCGACACGGTGTTCACCGCACCGAGCAGCGCGACGATCGCCAGGACCGAGAGGTAGTCAATGCCGCCAGGGAGCAGGAACACGCAGGCTGCCGTGAGCGCGACCGCGGTGACGGTGGTGATCCAATGCCAGATCCGGGTGAGCCCGTACGAGGCGAACGACATGATGAACGGGAGGAAGCTGAGCGCCGATCCGCCCTCCGCCGGCACCGAGAGCAGGACGCACACGATGAGGGCGACGAACGTGAGCCACTGCCGCGTCGACGGCGTGCGCCCGAGGCCTCCGCCGCCGCGCATGCCGTGCATGAAGCCGGTGACGTACAGCACGACGAATGCCACGAGCGCGACCCATCCGACCACCACCCACACGAGCTGTGCCTCGGATCGCAGCAGTGCGATCACCGGGTAGACGAGGAAGACGAGCCAGATCACGGCCATCAGCCAGCCGAACCGCGCCCACGGATCCTTGCCGGTGGCACGAGCGCTCCGGGCGCCAGGGGCCGCCCACGCTGCCGGCGGCACTCCCGCGGCAGCGAATCCCGCCGCATCCCGAGCCGCGTCGCGAGAGACGTCGCCAGAGCCCCCGGATGCTTCCGAGGTCTCTCGCTTCGATCGCTGCGTCATCCGTCCAACCTACTGTCGTCGTCCGCCGCTACTGCCGCGCCCGCGAGCGCTTCATGCCCATCATCACCAACAGCGCGAACAGGGCGAGCCAGACGGCGACGTTGAGGAACAGCATCCACAGCTGATCCGTCTGTCCGGTCGTGAGCACCCCCTCGGTGAGCGGCCAGCGGCTCAGGGCCACGAAACCGTAGAGCGGCGTGAAACGGGCGATGTCGAGCATCATCCCGTCGAGCGGCATGAACACGTTGCCGAAGAACGCGAAGAACGTCATCGAGATCGAGGCGAGGGCCGCCGCCGAGTCCGAGCTGAAGAACAGCCCGACGCCGAGCCCGAACAGTCCGTACATGAGGCCGAGGCCGAGGACGATGCCCGCCGTCGCGACCCAGCGCCAGGCGTCATCGACGTGGGCCCCGGTCATCATGCCGGCGGTGAACACCGCCACCAGCGCCAGCGCGGCGAACGCGACGGACGTGAGCAGCTTGGTCATCGCGTAGCCGAGGGTGGTCAACGGGGTCATCGCGAGCTGGCGACCCCACCCCTGCTTGGCCTCCGTCGCAGCCAGCGAGGTCAGCGAGCTCATCGCGACGGCCGTGCCGTACGCGGCCATCGAGGTCATCACGTAGAACGAGACGTTCCCGTTGCCGGCCGACAGGGTGCCGTAGCCCATTCCGGCGCCGAACAGCAGGTACATCGCGACCGGCATGGCCAGCGTGAACGCGAGCGTGTAGGGGTTGCGCAGCTGGCGGACGCCTTCGATGCGCAGCATGGTGGGTGAGACGAGCATGTCAGTCCTCCGTCAGGGCCGTGAAGGCGGTTTCGAGCGTGGGGGCGGCGATCTCGAGGTCATGCGCGCCGGCATCGAGGAGCAGGCGGGCGGCGGCATCCGAATCCGTGGCACGAAGGCTGAGCCGATCCCCGTCGACCCGGACATCGATCACGCCGTCGGTGCTCCGCAGCAGCGAGACGAGCTCATCGGATGCCGTGTCCAGCGTCGCCGAGACGGTCCGCTCCCCCAGGCTGGCGCGCAGGAGTGCCGTCGGCGCATCCGCGACGACCGTGCCGCGATGCATCACGACGGTCCGGCGGGCGAACTGCTCCGCCTCCTCGAGGTAATGGGTGGCGAAGATGATCGTCCGCCCCGCGTCCGCGTCGGCGCGCATCACGTCCCAGAAGTGCCGGCGTGCAGTGACGTCCATCCCCGCGGTGGGCTCATCGAGCACGAGGATGTCGGGGTCTGACACCATCGCGAGCGCGAACTTCACCCGCTGCTGCTCGCCCCCAGAGCATTTCGACACCCGACGGCGGGCGAGGTGATCGAGGTCGGCTCGCGCCATGACGTCATCCACCCGGCCGAGCGCTTCCCTGCCGTACAGCGAGGCGATGAGACGGACCGTCTCCCCCACCGTCAGGTCGCCGAGCAGTCCACCGGTCTGCAGCACCGCGCCGATCGCTCCGCTCGAGGTGGCCCGCTCCGGGGTGACGCCGAGCACCCGGACGCTGCCGCTGCTGGGCTCGGTGAGTCCGAGCAGCATGTCGAGCGTCGTCGTCTTGCCTGCGCCGTTCGGTCCCAGCAGGGCGACGACCTCGCCGCGCCGGATGGCGAGATCCACCCGGTCGACGGCCTGCACGCGACGCTCGCCGGTGCCGAAGTGGCGCTCGACGGCCTGCAGTTCGAGTACCACGGGGTCATCGGTCAGGGCGACGGATGCCGGCCGCGCGGTGACTCGCGTCGCCGATCCGTCAACAGAGGAGTTGTTCATACCTCCAGCCTCGTCGAGCGGCGTCGACGAGGCCGGAGGGCAGTGTCATCTCCTCGGCATGACACGTGTCATGCCGAGCGTCCTCACCGCACCGGCAGGAGCGCCCCGTCGAAGAACTCCGCGAGCTCGTCCACGGCATCGAGCGGCAGGATCGCCGCGACGTACTGGTCGGGACGCACGACGATCACGACGCCGTCTCTGGACAGCTCCCGCGCGGCGAAGATGTCGGTCTCGGTCCACTTCGACGGCCCGGCCGCGTACACCTTCTCCCAGTCGGTCAGTCCGAGCGGGCCGGACTTCGGCTGGAACAGTGTCGGCGCCGCCGTGACCTCGAGCTCCTCGAACGGCTGCTGATACACGGCCTTGACGTCGAAGACCGCATCGGCGTCGGCATCCGTCGGCGTGAAGCGAGCGAACACCGGCTCCGCCTCAGACGCCCAGGCGGCGAGCGCGGCGCCGGTGCGATCGCCGAACGCGTACACACGCCAGCGTCCGTCAGCCTTGGCGTGGTGGCCGAGGTGGATCACGTTGCCGTCGCCGACCCGCACGACCTCGGCCGACTTGAAGCGCTTGCCGAGCGGGTATCCGGCCGCGAGCGCCTGATGCCGATCGGACCCGGTGATCATCGACGAGGTGTACTGCGTCATGAATCCCGAGGGGAACTCGGCGGTCGCGAGGTAGTACGTCGCGAGTTCAGACGGGTCGGAGATCTCCTCGGGTTTGCGAGCCATCAGGGTCGACCACTCCCGATCGAAGTCGATCAGCTGCTGCGCCACCGGTCGACGTTCGGCGCCGTAGGTCGCGAGCAGCGCCTCGGGCGCGCGGCCGGTGAGCACCGATCCGAGCTTCCAGCCGAGGTTGAACCCGTCCTGCATCGAGACGTTCATCCCCTGGCCGGCCTTGGCGCTGTGCGTGTGGCAGGCGTCGCCGGTGAGGAAGACACGCGGCGTGCGATCGGCGTCGTCCGGTACGTCGTCGAACCCGTCGGTGACCCGATGCCCGACCTCGTAGACGCTGTGCCAGGCGATCTCCTTCACGTCGAGGGAGTACGGATGCAGGATGTCGTTGGCTTTGCGGATGACGTCCTCGACCGGCGTCTGCCGCACCCGGTGGTCGTCGTCCTCGGCGACCTCGCCCAGGTCGACGTACACGCGGCTGAGGTAGCCGCCCTCACGAGGGATGTGCAGGATGTTGCCGGCCTGCGAGTTGATCGCGCACTTGGTGCGCCAGTCCGGGAAGTCGGTGTTCACGAGCACGTCCATGACCCCCCAGGCGTGCGCGGCGCTGGCACCGACGTGCGTTCGCCCGATCGCCTGGCGCACGCCGCTTCTGGCGCCGTCGCACCCCGCCACGTACTTGGCCCTGATGACGCGCTCGGCCCCGGCGTGCTCGCCCGCCACGTACCGCACACGCACCTCGACGGGGAACTCGCCGTCGTCGTGCACCGTGAGTCCGAGGAATTCCACCCCGTAGTCGGGCGTGATGCGGGCCGGACCGTCGGCGGCCGCCTCGGCGAAGTAGTCGAGCACCCGTGCCTGGTTCACGATCAGATGCGGGAACTCGCAGATGTCGTACGCGTAGTCCGCGGTGCGGGTGGTGCGCACGATGCGCTGCGGGTTCTCGGGGTCGGGGCCCCAGAAGTTCATCCAGCCGATGTTGTAGGCCTCGGCGACGATCCGCTCCGCGAAGCCGAACGCCTGGAACGTCTCGACGCTGCGCGGCTGGATGCCGTCGGCCTGGCCGAGCACGAGCCGACCCTCGCGCTTCTCGATGATGCGGGTCGTGACGCCCGGGTACTGCGACATCTGCGCCGCGAGCAGCATGCCGGCAGGTCCCGAGCCGACGATCAGCACGTCGACCGTCTCCGGGAGTTCAGCCGGCCGGTCGAGGCCGGTGCCTGCGGCGTCCTGCACGCGAGGGTTGCCGGAGACATAGCCGTGGTGGTGGAACTGCATCGTCGTCGATTCCTTCCGGACATCACTGTCGGGGTCTTGCGCCATCCGATCGGTTGTTCTATATTCGAACACACCGTTCTACTATTGAACACATCGTATGCGCGACCCGCGCGGAACACAAGGGAATCCCATGCCCGACGGCGCAACCCCGGCATCGCAGACACTCAGTCGCGGCATCCGCATCCTCGAGATCCTGGCCGAGGCGCGGCATCCGCTCACGATCGACGAGATCGCCGCCCGGCTCGGCGTGCACCGCTCGATCGCGTACCGCCTGCTGCGCACCCTCGAAGACCACGGGTTGACCGGTCGGGACGCAGCAGGCAGCGTCAGCCTCGGCGCGCGCATGGCCGCCCTCGCAGCCGGCGTCGCCTACGACCTGCAGGCCGAGGCGCTCCCCGAGCTCACGGCGATCGCGAACGAGCTCGGCATGACCTGCTTCCTCGCGGTGCTCGACGGCGACGAATGCATCACGCTCGCGAGCGTCGAACCGCGCCACGCGGTCGCGAGCGTCGCACAGCGGCCGGGCGCCCGGCACCGGGTGACCGTCGGCGCCCCCGGCAAGGCGATTCTCGCGCAGCTCTCCCCGGCGGACTGGCCGTCAGACGCCTCCGAAGCACTGCGCGTCGAGGTCGACGCCACCAGGCTCCGCGGCTACGGCACCAGTCACGACGAGGTCATCCCGACGGTGCAATCGGTCGCGGTGCCGCTCGTGCTCCGCGGGCATCGGCCGGCGGCGATCGCGGTCGTGCACGTCGCGACCGATCTCGACGACGCGGCGATCGCCGCGCGACTGCAGCGCTCGGCATCCGTCATCCGCGACGCCCTCGACGGCTGACCACCACGCACAGCGCTCCCACCGCGCACAGCGCTCCGGTCGCACTTCGTGTCGTTCGGCAAGCCGATGAGCGACGCGAAGTGCGACCGGAGCGCGAGGGGCGGCGTCAGGCGCGAGCGAGACCCCGAATCGGACTGACCGACTGCTCCTCCTCGTGATCCGGACCCAGCGGGATGCCGGACCGGTCGCGCAGCAGCAGCGTCGCGATGAGGCCGAGCACCGTCATCCCGGCGAGGTACCACGTCACGGCCTGCGTCGAACCGGTCGCCTGCACGATCGCCGTCGCGATGGTCGGGGCG
The DNA here is from genome assembly GCF_000956525.1 of Microbacterium oxydans. GTDB lineage: Bacteria > Actinomycetota > Actinomycetes > Actinomycetales > Microbacteriaceae > Microbacterium > Microbacterium oxydans_A. The sequence goes on along the minus strand of NZ_JYIW01000024.1, from coordinate 388,256 downwards.
AAGGCACCACCGGCGATCGCACCGATCGCGTACGAGATCGAGACGCCGGAGAAGCGGATGCTCGCAGGGAACAGCTCCGTGTACAGCGCCGCCTGCGGGCCGTAGGTGAAGCCGAGGCCGATCGTGAGGATCGCGAGGCCGATGAACAGCAGCCCGATCTCGCCGGTGTTCACGAGCGGGAACAGGGTGAACACGCCGACGAGCTGCATGAGCCAGCCGATGATGTACGTGGAGCGACGGCCGATCCGGTCGGAGACCCAGCCGGCGAGCAGCGTCGTGAGCAGCCAGGTGACGGCAGATCCGGCGACCGCCAGGAGCACCGGGCCGCGCTCGAGACCGATCGGACCCTCCGGGTTCGTCGCGTAGCCCTGGATGTACCCGCCGGTGGTCATGTAGCCCACGGCGTTGTTGCCCGCGAAGACGAACGCGGCGACGATCACCAGCAGCGCGTGCTTGCGGAACAGCTGCACGATCGGCATCCGCGCCTTCTCCTTGCGCGCGGCCAGCTCGGTGAACACCGGGCTCTCCTCGACCTTGCGGCGCACGTAGTAGCCGACGAGGATCAGCACGACGCTGAGCAGGAACGGCACGCGCCAGCCCCAGATCGCGAACTGCTCCCCCGGAGCGATCGCGGTCATCAGCGCCATGACACCGGAGGCCAGCAGCAGGCCGAGCGGCACCCCGATCTGCGGCGAGGCGCCGAAGATGCCGCGCTTGGTCCGTGGCGCGTGCTCGACGGCCATCAGGACTGCGCCGCCCCACTCTCCACCGGCCGAGATGCCCTGGATGATGCGCAGCAGCACGAGCAGGATCGGCGCGGTGATGCCGATCGTCTCGTACGTGGGGAGGATGCCGATCAGGGCGGTGGCCGCACCCATCAGGATCAGCGTCCACATGAGAACGGTCTTGCGGCCGAGCTTGTCGCCGTAATGCCCGGCGAGGAATGCGCCGAGCGGGCGGAACAGGAAGCTGACGCCGACGGTCGCGAACGCGATCAGTGCGCTGTTGGCTCCGAGCGGCTCGAAGAACAGCTGGCCGAACACGAGGCCGACCGCGGTCGCGTAGATGAAGAAGTCGTACCACTCGACGGTGGTGCCGACGACGGTCGCGAAGACGACTCTGCGCCGATCGACCGCCGATGCGATGGTGCCGGTGGGGGTGAACCCGGCCTGTGACTGCCCGCTCATGGGGTGTCTCCTTTGGTTGTGACTGCATTGTCACGGCGTGCAGCGGACGCGAATCCGGAGTGCTTGCCGAGGGATGAACCGATGATATATGATTTCGAATACGACGCACAAGGCGTCGAAATCGAGCGCGAGGAGGCGCCCCGTGACGGATCCCATCGACCGCCCCGGCAAGATCATCGCGATCCACCTGAGCTACGCCTCTCGCGCCGATCAGCGCGGACGTCGTCCAGCCGCTCCCTCCTACTTCTTCAAACCGGCCAGCTCCGTCGGCACCACCGGTGGCACGGTCGAACGCCCGGCAGGCACCGAGTTGCTGGCGTTCGAGGGCGAGATCGCACTCGTGATCGGCACCCCCGCCCGTCGCGTCTCCCTCGCGGACGCCTGGTCGCACGTCGGCTGGGTCACGGCCTCGAACGACCTCGGACTCTACGATCTGCGCGCGAACGACAAGGGCTCGAACGTGCGGTCCAAGGGCGGCGACGGCTACACGCCGCTCGGCCCCGAGCTCATCGACGCGAGCACGGTCGACCCCGCCGCCCTGCGCGTGCGCGCCTGGGTCAACGGCGAGCTGCGGCAGGACGACACCACCGCAGGGCTCATCTTCCCCTTGGCGCAGCTCGTGGCCGACCTCTCGCAGCACTTCACGCTCGAGGTCGGCGACGTGATCCTCTCCGGCACGCCTGCCGGTTCCTCGGTCATCGTGCCCGGCGACGTGGTCGAGATCGAAGTGGATGCTCCGGATGCCGCCGGCGCCCCGTCGTCCGGACGACTGGTGACCACGGTGACGCAGGGCGAGGCGCCCTTCGACGGCGAACTCGGGTCGCTCCCGGCCGTCGACGACCTGCAGCGCTCCGAGGCATGGGGATCACGCGAGGCGGCTGGACTGCCCGCCGACATCGCCGAGAAGCCAGAACACGCCGCTCCCGTGCCCGCGCGCGCGGCGGGTTCTGACTCCTCAGGGCTCTCTCCCGAACTGCGCGCCAAGCTGCTCGAAGCGCCGACCGCCGGGCTCTCCGCCCAGCTGCGCAAGCGTGGCCACCACGCCTGCTTCATCGACGGCGTCGCCGCGAACATCGCCGGCACGAAGATCGTCGGCACCGCCAAGACGCTGCGGTTCGTGCCCTTCCGCGAAGACCTGTTCGCCAGCCACGGCGGCGGCTACAACGCCCAGAAGCGCGCCTTCGACGCCGTGCACGAGGGCGAGATCATCGTGATCGAAGCCCGCGGCGATGCGACGACCGGCACGCTCGGCGACATCCTCGCCCTGCGCGCCAAGGTCCGCGGTGCGGCGGGCGTCGTCACGGACGGCGGTGTGCGCGACTTCGACGCCGTGGCCGAGATCGGCCTGCCCGTGTTCTCCCAGGGCGCGCACCCTTCGGTCCTCGGTCGCAAGCACGTGCCGTGGGACGTCGACGTCACGATCGCGTGCGGCGGAGCATCCGTGCAGCCGGGCGACATCATCGTCGGCGACAGCGATGGCGTGATCGTCATCCCGCCCGGGCTGGCCGAAGAAGTCGCCGACGCCGCAGTCGCGCAAGAGATCGAGGATGCCTGGATCGCCGAGCAGGTCGCGGCCGGGCACCCGGTCGACGGGCTGTTCCCGCTGAACGCGGAGTGGCGAGCCCGGTACGAGGCCGCGAGCGGCCCTTCGACAGGCTCAGGGACCCAGGGCGGCTCAGGGACCCAGGACGACGCAGGGGCCCCGGGCGACGACGCAGGGACCCAGGACGGCTCAGGGACCCAGGACGACTCGGGAGCACAGAGCGCATGAGCGACATCGCCACCGCGAGCAAGTCGGAGCAGGCGTACGCCTGGATCCGCTCCCGCATCGCCGCGCACGCGTTCGGTCCCGGCTACCGCCTGGTGCTCGGCTCGATCGCCGACGAGCTCGGCATGAGCGTCGTCCCGGTGCGCGAGGCGATCCGCCGACTCGAGGCCGAGGGACTCGTGACCTTCGAGCGCAACGTCGGCGCCCGCGTGACACTGGTCGATGAGAGCGAGTACGCGCACACGATGGAGACCCTCGGGCTCGTCGAGGGCGCTGCGACCGCGCTGTCCGCTCCGTTCCTCGACGCACGGGCGCTCGACGCGGCCGAAGCCGTCAACGAGACGATGTCGCGCATGCTCGTCGACCTCGACGCGCACGCGTTCACCGAGCTGAACCGCCGCTTCCACTCGGTGCTGTTCGAACCGTGCCCGAACCCGCACCTGCTCGACCTGGTGCACCGCGGATGGGCGCGACTGTCCGGCATCCGCGATTCCACCTTCGCCTACGTGCCGGGCCGCGCACAGCACTCGGTCGAGGAGCACACCCAGATCCTGCAGCTCATCCGTGACGGCGCAGAGCCGCTCGAGATCGAGCTCGCCGCCCGCAACCACCGCCTGCGCACGAGGGACGCCTTCCTCGACGCGCTGCATGCCCGTTCCCACCGAACCCCTGGAGAAGACTCATGACCGATTCGCGCATCCCCGCCGATCTTCCCGACCACATCCAGCACTACATCGACGGCGCCTTCGTCGACTCGGTCGACGGCGACACCTTCGACGTGCTCGACCCGGTGACCAACCAGACCTACACGACGGCCGCGGCCGGCAAGAAGGCCGACATCGAGCTCGCCGTGGCCGCAGCGAAGCGCGCCTTCGATGAGGGCCCGTGGCCGCGCATGCTGCCCCGAGAGCGGAGCCGTGTGCTGCACAGGATCGCCGACATCGTCGAGTCCCGCGATGCACGCCTCGCCGAGCTGGAGTCCTACGATTCCGGCCTGCCGATCACACAGGCGCTGGGGCAGGCTCGTCGTGCCGCAGAGAACTTCCGCTTCTTCGCCGATCTGATCGTCGCGCAGTCGGATGACGCGTTCAAGGTCCCCGGCCGCCAGATGAACTACGTCAACCGCAAGCCGATCGGCGTCGCTGGACTCATCACACCGTGGAACACGCCGTTCATGCTCGAGTCGTGGAAGCTCGGCCCCGCACTCGCGACCGGCAACACTGTCGTGCTCAAGCCGGCCGAGTTCACGCCGCTCTCGGCATCGCTCTGGGCCGGCATCTTCGAGGAGGCCGGACTCCCGCAGGGCGTCTTCAACCTCGTGAACGGCCTCGGCGAGGATGCCGGTGACGCCCTCGTCAAGCACCCGGACGTGCCGCTCATCTCGTTCACCGGCGAGAGCTCGACGGGTCAGCTCATCTTCGGCAACGCGGCCCCCTTCCTCAAGGGCCTGTCGATGGAGCTCGGCGGCAAGTCGCCGGCCGTCGTCTTCGCGGATGCCGATCTCGAGGCTGCCGTCGACGCCACGATCTTCGGCGTCTTCTCGCTCAACGGCGAGCGCTGCACCGCGGGCTCCCGCATCCTGGTCGAGCGGTCGATCTACGAGGAGTTCGTGGAGCGCTACGCCGCGCAGGCGAAGCGTGTCAAGGTCGGCTACCCGCACGACCCTGCCACCGAGGTCGGCGCACTCGTGCACCCCGAGCACTACGACAAGGTGATGAGCTACGTCGAGATCGGCAAGACCGAGGGCCGCCTGGTCGCCGGTGGCGGTCGTCCTGCGGGCTTCGAGGAGGGCAACTTCGTCGCCCCGACCGTGTTCGCGGATGTCTCCCCCGACGCCCGCATCTTCCAGGAGGAGATCTTCGGTCCGGTGGTCGCGATCACGCCGTTCGACTCCGACGACGAGGCACTGTCGCTGGCCAACAACACCAAGTACGGCCTCGCCGCCTACATCTGGACCAACGACCTGAAGCGGGCGCACAACTTCGCACAGTCCGTCGAGGCCGGCATGGTGTGGCTGAACAGCAACAACGTGCGCGACCTGCGCACCCCGTTCGGCGGTGTGAAGGCCTCCGGCCTCGGCCACGAGGGTGGGTACCGCTCGATCGACTTCTACACCGACCAGCAGAGCGTGCACATCACGCTCGGCGGCGCACACAACCCCACTTTCGGCAAGAACTGACCCTGCCCGCACTGATCTGCAAGGACGCTGACATGACCAACCGTGACGACATGACCCTGACCTCAGCGGGCTACTACGTCTCTCAGGAAGCACCGATCCGCTCGGACAACCCGGTCGCGACGCCGAAGAGCACGCCGCCCGATATCCTGCGCTGCGCGTACATGGAGCTCGTGGTCACCGACCTCGCCGCCTCCCGGCAGTTCTACGTCGACATCCTCGGGCTGTACGTGACGACGGAGGACGACCAGGCCATCTACCTGCGCTCCACCGAGGAGTTCATCCACCACAACCTCGTGCTGCGCAAGGGACCGATCGCCGCTGTCGCCGCCTTCTCGTACCGGGTGCGCACCCCTGAGGACCTCGACCGCGCCGTCGAGTTCTACACCGAACTCGGCTGCGAGGTCCGCCGCGAGCCGGGCGGCTTCGTGCAGGGCATCGGCGACTCGGTGCGCGTGGTCGATCCGCTCGGGTTCCCGTACGAGTTCTTCCACCAGTCCGAGCACGTCGAGCGGATGTCGTGGCGCTACGACCTGCACATCCCGGGTGAGCTGGTGCGCCTCGACCACTTCAACCAGGTCACCCCCGACGTGCCGCGCGCGGTCGGCTTCATGCAGGATCTCGGCTTCCGCGTCACGGAGGACATCCAGGACGACGAGGGCACGGTCTACGCCGCATGGATGCGCCGCAAGCCCACCGTGCACGACACCGCGATGACCGGCGGAGACGGCCCGCGCATGCATCACGTGTGCTTCGCGACGCACGAGAAGCACAACATCCTCGCGATCTGCGACAAGCTCGGCGCGCTCCGCCGCTCGGACTCGATCGAGCGCGGCCCCGGCCGTCACGGTGTCAGCAACGCCTTCTACCTGTACCTGCGCGACCCCGACGGCCACCGCGTCGAGGTCTACACGCAGGACTACTACACCGGCGACCCCGACAACCCCGTCATCACCTGGGACGTGCACGACAACCAGCGCCGCGACTGGTGGGGCAACCCCGTCGTGCCGAGCTGGTACACGGATGCATCGCTCGTGCTCGACCTCGATGGCAACCCGCAGCCCGTCGTCGCGCGCACGGATTCGAGCGAGATGGCGGTCACGATCGGCGCCGACGGCTTCTCGTACACCCGCGCTGACGAGGGCGAGAAGAAGCTGGGCAACCAGCTCTAGGCGCTTCGACAGGCTCAGCGACCCACCCCGTGGCTCCTGCCCCTGAGGCCCTTGGGTCCCTGAGCCTGTCGAAGGGCCCGCCACGCCCCCTGGGTCCCTGAGCCCACCTTTGGGTCCCTGGGCCCACCTCCCCCCTGGGTCCCTGAGCCTGTCGAAGGGCCCGAAGAAACCGATCGACGAAGGAGAACCCGGATGCTGTCACCAGACACCGTCGCGCAGATCGCGGCCGAGCTCGCGGAGGCCGACCGCACGCACGCGGTGATCCAGCGGATCACCGCCCGCTACCCCGAGGCGACGGTCGAGGACTCCTACGCGATCCAGGGCGTCTGGCGCGACACGCAGATCGCGGCCGGCCGTCGGCTCGTCGGACGCAAGATCGGCCTGACCTCGAAGGCGATGCAGCAGGCGACCGGCATCACCGAGCCCGACTACGGCGTGATGTTCGATGACACGGTCTATGAGTCCGGCGCCGAGATCCCGGTGGACCACTTCTCGAACGTCCGCATCGAGGTGGAGCTCGCGTTCGTGCTGAAGCATCCGCTGGAGGGTCCTGACTGCACGCTCGAGGATGCCCTCGCCGCGATCGACTATGCGGTGCCGGCGCTCGAGGTGCTGAACTCGCACATCGAGCTGGAGGGCCGCACGATCGTCGACACGATCAGCGACAACGCGGCGTACGGCGCGATGGTGCTCGGCGACGTGCACAAGCGTCCGGACGAGATCGACCTGCGCTGGGTGCCCGGTGTGCTCTCGCGCAACGGTGAGATCGAGGAGACCGGTGTGGCCGCCGGAGTGCTCGGCCATCCGGCCACCGGCGTCGCGTGGCTCGCGAACAAGTTCCATCAGCACGGCGCGCGTCTCGAAGCGGGCGAGGTCATCCTGGCAGGATCGTTCACACGCCCGATGTGGGTGTCGCGGGGCGATGCAGTGCTGTGCGACTACGGACCGATGGGAACAATCACATGCCGCTTCGTCTAGACCCCTCCTTCCGCGAGCGCCTCGCGGCGTCGGATCGATCACTGATCGGCATGTGGGCGTGCTCCGGCAGCCCGGTGGTCACCGAGGTCGCCGCAGGGTCGGGTCTGGACTGGCTCCTGATCGACATGGAGCACTCGGCTGTCACGTTGGAATCCGCGCTCCTGCAGCTGCAGATCGTCGCCGCCTACCCGATCGTGCCCCTCGTCAGGGTGCCGTCGAACGACACGGTCGCGATCAAGCAGATCCTCGACCTCGGCGCGCAGAACCTGATCGTGCCGATGGTGTCGTCCGTCGATGACGCGCTGGCAGCCGTCGCAGCGACCCGCTACCCGCCGGCGGGGGTTCGCGGCGTCGGCAGTGCGCTCGCTCGCAGCGCCCGCTGGAACCGCGTCGACCGCTACCTGCAGGAATCCGCCGAGCACACCTCGCTCACGGTGCAGATCGAGACCGCCGCGGGAGTGGCGGCTGCGGCCGATATCGCGGCGGTCGACGGCGTGGATGCCGTGTTCGTCGGCCCATCCGATCTCGCGGCGTCGATGGGTCTGCTGGGTCAGCAGACCCACCCCGACGTCGTCGCGGCGGTCGAGCAGGTCTTCACCGCTGTGAAGGCCGCTGGCAAGCCGGTCGGCGTGAACGCCTTCGACCCGGTCGCCGCTGATGCATACATCGCCGGCGGGGCGGACTTCGTCGCCGTCGGAGCCGACGTGGCGCTGCTGGCGCGGGCATCCGAGGCCCTCACCGCCCGATTCGTCGCAGCGGCGGGCGCAGAGCGCGCGAGCTACTGACGCGGCGCCCGTCACCCCACCCCGCATCCGACCCGTCCCGCTCTGGCGGATTCATAGCAATCCGGGGAAGACTGTGGTCATGACCTTCGCCGCGCTCCAGCCCCTCGCCGACCGTGCCGCCCTGTTCACCGCGCTCCGTCAGGATGCCCTCTCGACCGCGGCCGACGCGCTCGGCGAGCACCGGTGGGATGCCGACATGGCCGCGGGCACCCTCACGTTCACGGCGAACGACGACCCGAGCCGTCAGCTCGTCGCCCGTGCGCACCTGATCGCGACGATCGCACCCGGCCCCCGATCGATGCTGTGGGCGTGGGCGCACCCGCAGGGAGATGCCCAGGGCGTGGCCGCTCAGCTGCACGCGTACGGCGCTGAGCACGGCATCGTGGAGCTGACGTCGCCCGAGGTCCCGTTCCCCGCCGACGCACCGGCCGACGAGGACTGGATCGCGCAGGCCGCGCACGTGGTCGGCGGCGTGGCGGTCGAGCTCACCGGACGCGCTCCCTACTACTCGGCGCCGGTCGGCGGCGGCACGCGCGCCGTGTTCCTGCTCGATGCCCCGCTCCCCCCGCTGACGGTGGCGGATGCCGTGATCGCACTGCCGCGTCTGCTCGCGGGTCTCGCACTGAGTGATGCCCGCACCTCGGTGTGGGACCTCGCTCGCCTCGCGAACTGGACCCTCACGTGGACCGACGAGGCGTTCTCCGGCGCGACCGTCGTCGATGCCTCCGGCTCCGCGACCTTCCGCTTCGACGAGCAGGCCCGCATCGTGGGGATCGAGAGCACGCTCGCAGGTTCCTGACCGCAGGTCGCACCGCGCGGCTACCATGAGCGCATGAGCGACCTCGACCTCATCCCCGCCGGACGGACGTTCTCCCCGGAGGAGATCACGGTCTTCGCCGACAGCGGCACCCGCACGCTCGAGCAGGCCATCGCCGACGCCGACGTGCTCATCAGTTGCCCGCACGCCGGTGCGCGCATCCCCGAGGAGCTGCTGCCGTACCTCTCTCCCGCGCTCACGCGTCGACTGCAATACGACTTCACCGATGTCTCCACCGACGCGATCGTGCGCACGTGGGCCGCCTCCGATCCGCGAGTCGTCGCGGTGCTGAATCCGCACCCGCGTCTGGTGCGCGACCCGAACAGGGCGCGACCCGAGGACATCGCCGCGGATCTCACGACGGCGCTCGAGCGCACCCGTGCGGCCGGCGCCTGGCAGAAGGTCGATCTCACCGGCGTCGACGCCATCCGTCCGGTGACGTTCTCCTTCTTCCCGATCCTCGACGTCCCTGATGACGAAACGGAACGCGAACGCCTGGTGCAGACGTTCGTGGAGGTCGGCGAACGCGGGCTCGGCGTGTACGAGCAGACGAGGGATGCGCTGACCGAGCGGTTCGTCGCGGCCAAGCTGCGCACCGGCGGTCGATTCACGCGGCTGTCGTTCCACGACACCATGAACACGACCACGACTCGCGAGGGCGCGGTGAATGTCGCCAGGGCGGAGCAGGATCGGCTGCCTGCCGTTGTGGCGCTGTCGAATCGCGGCGACACCCGCGGCGACGAGCGTGATCCCGCCGACCCTCCGACCATGGATCCTGAGCGAGCACGGGCATTGGCCGATGCCCACCGGGCGGGCTTCCGCGTCGAGCGGCCGGATGCCGTGGCGCTCAACACCCCGTACCTCGGGAGCCAGGAGATCATCGCCGCCGGGCGCCGCTTCCGCGAACTGGCGGATGCAGCCGAGGAGGCTGCCCTGACGCTCGACGCCGTGCAGGCCGAGTTCCTTCGGGAGTATCTGCTCGGCGACGCCGCCGTCGAAGCGTTGCACCGCCCGGGCACCGACTGGATCACCGAGGACCCGGAGCACGTGCGAGCAGTCGCCGCGGCCTGCAAGCGCTCGTGGGACATCTTCCGCGCGCTCTGATCGGAGAGCGCATCGACCATCCGGCGCTGCTGCTGCTGCCACGGGTTCGGGGTGCTCAGCCGCCCCAGAGCACCCCGAACAGTGCACCGAACGCGATCGTGGTCGCCGCGAGGATGAGCGTCGGCACGAAGAAGGAGTGGTCGACGAGCTTGGTGCCGAGCTTCGTGGAGCCGGAGGTGTCGAAGTTCGCTGCGGCGATCTGCGAGCCGTTGGTGGGCAGCAGGTAGATGCCGGCGAACGCGCCGGCCCACATGCCGCTGAGGAGTCCGAGCGGGATGCCGGCCGCAAGACCGATCGGCACGATCGTCCTGGTCGCGGTCGACTGGCTGGTGGTGAGCACGCACACCAGGAACACGCCGAGCGCGAAGATCCACGGTGCGGCGCTGACCCAACCGCCGACGCTGCTCGAGATGAGCGCCGAGTGCGCGGTGAGGAAGGTGTCCGTCAGCCACGCGAGGCCGAACAGCGCGATCGCCGAGACCATACCGGCTTTGAACACGGTCATGGTCGGGATCTCCGCCACCTTCGGCCGTGAGACCACCAGGATCAGCGTGCCCACCAGGAACATCACGATCTCGATGATCGGCGTCATGGCGACGGGGTCACCGGCGGCATCCAGTGGGCGGATCCCCTTGAACAGACCGAACACGACGATCGCGGCGACGCCGAGCAGGAAGATCACCGCCGCGTTGCGACCGGCGGTGGTCACCGTGACGTCGGCCTTGATCTCCGCGGCATCAGCGCGGGGCGGAGCGAGCTCTCCCCTGGCGATGCGCGCCTGCACGTCCGGGTCGTCTGCGAGGTCCTTGCCGAGGCGGTTCACGAAGAAGCTCGACACCACGATGCCGACGATCGCGGCCGGGATGGTCACCTTCAGGATGTCGACGAGCTCGAAGTCCCATGGCGCGGTGTCGGTGAGCGTGACCATCGCCGCCATCGCCGCCGACACGGGGCTGCAGGCGAGCGCGACGCCGGTCGCGACGACCGAGAGCGAGAGCGGACGTGACGGGCGGATGCCGTTGCGGTAGGAGAGGTCCTGGATCACCGGGAGCAGCGGATAGAGGATGTTCGAGGTGCCGGCACCCACCGAGAACAGGAACGAGACCAGCGGTGCGACGAGCGTGATCTGCTTGGGGTTCCGCGCGATCAGCTTCGCGGCCACGGAGACCATCCAGTCGATGCCTCCGGCTGACTGCATCATGGATGCCGCGAGCACCACCGAGAGCACGATGAGCAGCGCGTCGACCGGGGGCGAGCCTGGAGAGAGCCCGAAGACGAAGACGAGGATCGCGACGCCCGTGCCACCCCAGAGACCGAGGCCGACGCCGCTGGATCGAGTGCCCATGACGATACAGCCGAGGACGACCAGCAACTCGATGACGAACAGTGCGATGTCCACTGGATTCCTCTCGCCGGGGACGTTGCGGTCAGCATATTGGTCGGCGGGCGGGATTCCGAGCCCCTCATGTGGGATTCTGTTTCGCATGAAGAACGGAATCGTGCGGTTCGTCTCCCTCTACGTGTTCAACGTCGCGGTGCTGCTGCTCATCGGACTGCTGCTGCGTGGGGTGTCGGTCGGATGGAACGCCCTGTGGGCTGCGATCATCCTCACGCTCGCCGCGCTGTTCGTGAAGCCCCTGCTGCGCTCGGCGTTCCGCAGATCGGCCGCGAAGTCGGCAGCCGATCGCACCAGAGCCGGCGAGAAGGTCGTGCAGTACGTGCTCGTGTACGTGGTCGAGTTGATCGTCTGGGTGCTCACCGTCTGGTTGAGCGGCGTGCGCTCCTCGAGCGTCTGGGGCTATGTGCTCCCGCCGCTCATCCTGCTCCTCGGCTGGGTGATCTATGACCGGATCGACGACCGACTCCACGCGAAGGCGTCGGAGGTGTACGACGCCGTGCAGGCGCGAGTGAAGGGCGGAGCGAGGGCCACGCACTCCTCCCCCGCTCCAGCGACCGCGGAGACGGCCGCCGCACGCGATGAGCTGCACGACGGTCTCACCCCGGAGCAGCGCCGCATGCTCGACGAGCTCGGCTGAGGCCGAGGCCGAGGCGCCCAGCAGACCGAGAACGGCACCCATCCCCGAGGGGTGGGTGCCGTTCTGTCATCGGAGCAGGCGGGTCAGACGAGCCGTTCCGCCGCCTCGACCACATTCGTCATGAGCAGTGCGACCGTCATCGGGCCCACACCGCCCGGGTTCGGCGAGAGGAACCCGGCCACCTCGGCCACATCGGGGTGCACATCACCGAAGACCAGGCTCTTCCCGGTCTCCTGGTCGCTCTCGCGCGTCACGCCGACGTCGAGCACCGCAGCGCCGGGCTTCACGTCCTCGGCGCGGATCAGGTGCTTCACACCGGCTGCCGCGACGATGACATCGGCCTCGCGCAGGTAGCGCGACATGTCGACCGTGCCGGTGTGCGTGAGCGTGACCGTGGCGTTCAGGTCGCGCCGCGTGAGCAGGAGGCCGATCGAGCGTCCGATCGTGACCCCGCGTCCGACGACGACCACATGCTTGCCCGTGAGGTCGTAGTCGTTGCGGAGCAGCAGTTCGATCACACCGCGCGGCGTGCACGGCAGCGGGGTGTGGATCGGGCTGTTGACGTTCAGCACGAGCCGACCGAGGTTGGTCGGGTGCAGTCCGTCGGCATCCTTCGCCGGGTCGATGCGCTCGAGGATCGCATCGGTGTCGATGTGCTTCGGCAGCGGCAGTTGCACGATGTAGCCGTGGCAGTCCGGGTCGGCGTTGAGCTCGTCGATCAGTGCCTCGACGTCGGCCTGCGTGGCGTCGGCCGGCAGCTCGCGCTGGATCGAGTTCATGCCGACGGCTTCGGACTGCCGATGCTTCATCCCGACGTACAGCTGTGATGCCGGGTCGGCGCCGACGAGCACGGTCGCGATGCCGGGCGTGATGCCCTTGGCCTTCAGCGCCGCGACGCGCTCGGTGAGCTCGGCCTTGATCTCGGCTGCTGCGGCCTTGCCGTCGAGGACCTTCGCGGTCACTGCTGCAGGTCCGGGTAGAGCGGGAAGCCGGCGGCGAGCGCGTCGACGCGGGCACGGAGCGACTCGACGTCGGCACCGGGGAGCAGCGCGAGCGCGATGATGTCGGCGACCTCGGTGAACTCGGCGTCGCCGAATCCGCGCGTGGCGAGCGCCGGGGTGCCGATGCGCAGACCGGAGGTCACCATCGGCGGACGCGGGTCGTTGGGGACCGCGTTGCGGTTCACGGTGATGCGGATGTCGTGCAGCAGGTCCTCGGCCTGCTTGCCGTCGATCGCGGCGTCGCGCAGGTCGACGAGCACGAGGTGCACGTCGGTGCCGCCGGAGCGCACGCCGATGCCGGCATCCTGCACGTCCTGCTGCGAGAGGCGCTCGGCGATCAGGGCGGCGCCGCGCAGGGTGCGCTCCTGGCGCTCCTTGAACTCGGGCGTCCCGGCGAGCTTGAACGCGGTCGCCTTGGCGGCGATCACGTGCATGAGCGGCCCACCCTGCTGTCCGGGGAAGACGGCCGTGTTGATCTTCTTGGCGAGATCGGCGTCGTTCGTGAGGATGAAGCCGGAGCGGGGTCCACCGATGGTCTTGTGCACGGTCGAGGAGACGACGTGCGCGTGGGGCACCGGGTTCGGGTGCAGCCCTGCGGCGACGAGTCCGGCGAAGTGCGCCATGTCGACCCAGAGCAGTGCCCCGACCTCGTCGGCGATCTCGCGGAAGGCCGCGAAGTCGAGGGTACGCGGGTAGGCCGACCATCCGGCGATGATGACCTTCGGCTTGTGCTCGATGGCCAGGCGGCGGACCTCGTCCATGTCGATCGTCGAGGTCTCGGGGTCCACGCCGTACGCGACGATGTTGTAGAGACGACCGGAGAAGTTGATCTTCATGCCGTGCGTGAGGTGGCCGCCCTGGTCGAGCGAGAGGCCGAGCAGCGTGTCGCCTGGGCGGGCGATGGCGTGCAGCACCGCTGCGTTGGCCGAGGCGCCGGAGTGCGGCTGGACGTTCGCGAACTCCGAGCCGAACAGGCTCTTGGCGCGCGCGATCGCGAGCTCCTCCGCGACGTCGACCTCTTCGCAGCCGCCGTAGTACCGGCGACCGGGGTAGCCCTCGGCGTACTTGTTCGTGAGCACCGACCCCTGCGACTGCAGGACCGAGACGGGCACGAAGTTCTCGGATGCGATCATCTCGAGGAAGGTCTGCTGGCGCTGCAGTTCGCGATCCAGGACCTGGGCGATCTCCGGATCGACCTCGGAAAGCGGGGCGTTGAAGTAACGGTCGGTCATGATGACATGCTCCTCTGACAACGGATTCGAAGGGTGTACCAATCGGCCCAGGCGCGCGGTCGAATTCCGTGGTCAGTCGCTCCCCGGTGGTAGTCCACCCAGACGCCAGTCGCGACGAGTACGAGCATACCGGATTCCCCCTGTGCCCCGAGTGCCCTGCACGATAGGTTTTGTTCATGGTCCTTCCCCATTCCCTCCCCCTTGTTCCACTCCCCGCCGTCGCTGTCGCCGGCGAGGGACGGATGCCGGTCGGCGCGACGTCGCGCGTGCTCGGCGCTTCCCCCGTCGTCGCCCAGCTGATCGATGCGATCGCGGACCGCAGCGGCATCCGCCTCGCTTCGACGATCGACGGCGAACCGACCGAGGGCGACATCGTCCTGCGCGTCGACCCGGCTGCTGCACCGGCGGAGGGCTACACGCTCCGCGTCGGCGAGTACGCGGAGGTCGTCGGCGGCGACGAAGCAGGACTCTTCTTCGGCGTGCAGACCCTGCGCCAGCTCTTCCGCGAGGACGAGGACGGGTGGGGCGTCATCCGCGCAGACATCACCGACAGCCCGCGGTTCGAGCACCGCGGCGTCATGCTCGACGTCACGCGGCACTTCTTCGACGTGGCCGAGGTGAAGAAGTTCATCGACGCGACGAGCGCGCTGAAGCTCAACCGCCTGCACCTGCACCTCAGCGACGATCAGGGCTGGCGCGTGCAGATCGACTCCTGGCCGCTGCTCACCGAGCGCTCGTCCTCGACCGCGGCCGGCGGCGACCGCGGCGGCTTCTACACGAAGGACGACTACCGCGAACTCGTCGAGTACGCGGCATCCCGGCACATGATCCTGATCCCGGAGATCGACCTGCCCGGGCACACCCATGCGATCGGCGTCGCCTACCCGGAGCTCGTCGAGGCACCGGTGCTCAACGACGGACTCATCGCCGAGTCGGCGCGCCTGGGGCAACCGCTGCCCGTGGCCGGCGAGAGCTACCTCGGCTGGGGCGTCGGGCACTCCAGCGTCCGCATCCACGAGGAGCGCACCTACGACTTCGTGCGCGACGTGGTGCGCGAGCTCGCCGAGATGACCCCTGGACCGTACATCCACATCGGCGGCGACGAGTCGCTCGGCACCCCGCAGGCCGACTTCGACCTGTTCGTCGAGCGCGCGACGCAGATCGTGGTCGATGCGGGCAAGACGCCGGTCGCCTGGCACGAGGTCGGCGCAGCCGAGCACATCGCCACCGGCACGATCGGCCAGTACTGGGGCAAGACCACGCCGGAGGGGACGCACGCCGAAGAGGCGGCGCACTTCGTCGCCCGCGGCGGATCGCTCATCATGTCGACCGCGGATGTCGCCTACCTCGACATGAAGTACACGCCGGACTTCCCGCTCGGCCTGACCTGGGCAGCCGTGATCGATGTGCGCTCCTCCTATGAGTGGGAGCCCACGGCGATCCTCGACGTGCCTGACGCTGCGATCCTCGGCGTCGAAGCGCCGCTGTGGTCCGAGACGACCCGCACGCTCGGCGATGTCGAGCAGCTGGTCTTCCCGCGTGCCGCTGCCCAGGCCGAGATCGCCTGGTCTGCGAAGCAGGCGCCGGAGCGCACCTGGGAGTCCTTCCGCACGCGGCTCGGCTCGCTGGCGCCGCTGTGGAACGCTGAGTCGATCGACTTCCACGCCTCCGACGACGTCCCCTGGAGCGACAGATGACCGTGCACTCCTCCGCGACCGGCTCGCTGGTCATCCATTCGGTGCGTCTGATCGACGGCGGCGAGAGCATCGACGACGCCTGGATCCGGATCGAGGACGGCCGCGTCGCCGCGCGCGGCACCGGCGCGGGATGGGCCAGGGCGGACGAGGTCGTCGATGCGACCGAGGCCGCAGGGCAGGGCGCCATCCTCACGCCCGGATTCGTGGACATCCACGGGCACGGCGGCGCCGGAGCATCGTTCGACGACGGCGTCGACGCGATCCGCACCGCACGCGCCCTGCACCGCGAGCACGGCACCACGCGCGCCGTCGTCTCGCTGGTCACCGCTCCCCTGGATGACCTGGCCGACAGCGTCGCGTCGATCGCCGACCTGATGCAGACGGATGCCGACATCCTCGGCTCGCACCTCGAGGGGCCGTTCCTCGACCCTGGCCACCACGGCGCGCACGAGCCGTCGCTGCTGCGGACGCCGATCGCCGACGACGTCCGGCGGCTGCTCGATGCCGGACGCGGCACCATCCGCCAGGTCACGATCGCGCCGGAGCTGCCCGGTGGACTCGAGGCGATCCGGCTGATCGTCGCGGCCGGCGCCGCTGCCGCCGTCGGCCATACGGACGCGGATGCCGAGATGGCCCGCTCCGCCTTCGAGGCCGGGGCATCGATCCTGACGCACGCGTTCAACGCGATGCCGGGGATCCACCATCGAGCGCCTGGGCCGGTGCTGGCCGCCGCCGCGGATCACCGGGTCGTGCTCGAGGCGATCGCCGACGACGTGCACCTCGACCCGCAGATCATCGCTCTGCTGTTCGCCTCGGCTCCGGGCCGCGTGGCACTCATCACCGATGCGATGGCTGCTGCCGGCAGCGCCGACGGCCACTACGACCTCGGCGCCGTCAGCGTCACGGTGACCGACGGCATCGCGCGCGCCGATGACACCGGCTCGATCGCCGGTTCGACGCTGACGCAGGACGTGGCGCTGCAGCGGGCGGTGCATGCAGGCGTTCCGCTGGCCGCTGCCGTGCAGGCGCTGACCGAGACTCCGTCGAAGGCGATCGGGATGGATGCCGAGCTCGGCACCCTGCGCGATGGGCGACTCGGCGATGCCGTGCTGCTGGATGGAGAGCTGCGCGTCGTCCGCGTATGGCAGGGAGGGCGCCCCTCGGTACGAGGCTCCGTCCGCTGATCGCGAGACGACGCGCAGCTCTGCGCTCTCCGGTCGTGCACCTGCATGCGGGTCACCGTTTCCCCAGAATCCGATGGCCCTGTCGCAGTCAGAGCGAGCGGGCCGAGCACTCCTCCCCCGAGGCGCTCGACCCGCTCGGCTGGTGCGGTTGCCCCCGGCACCAGCGCCAGAACTTCGCCCCCCGGTGAAGTTCCTCACGGCTGTCTCTATGGGATGAGACGACGCATGCCCCGATCCATTACGCGATATCCGAGACTTTTTTGAAGTTTCTTCGGGACATCCGGCGGAAGTTGTTCCTGAACTGGGATTCTGTGCTGAAAAAGATTTCGAGGAATCCGTGACGAGGGGTGGCCCTGCGGCGCGATCCGAGTGAGAATGGAGAAGACGCGTGATGAACGGCCCACTCGCGCGTCTCTCTTGTGAGGGCGCACGAGCGTCCCGAGACAGATTGATGGAAGTGCACGAAGACACCCCCCTTCACGATCCGATCGCCGATGCCGATCTGATCCTCCGTACCCGCTCCGGCGACACGGAGGCATTCGGCGAACTCTGGCGACGCCACTACCCCTCTGGGATGGCAGTCGCGCGGTCCGTGACCTCTTCGATCGACCCCGACGACCTCGTCCAGGAGTCGTACACCCGCATCTACCAGGCCATCGTCAAGGGCGGCGGGCCCAACGGCTCGTTCCGCGCCTACCTCTTCACCAGCATCCGCAACACCGCCGCCGCGTGGGGTCGATCCCGCCGCGAGTCCGCGATCGACGAGCTCGACACGGTCGCCGACCCCGACAGCACGGAGCAGGCGACGAACGAGGCGCTCGACCGCAGCCTCACCGCGCAGGCCTTCCGCAGCCTGCCGTCGCGCTGGCAGGAGGTGCTCTGGTACACCGAGATCGAGCAGATGAAGCCGCAGGCCGTCGCTCCGCTGCTCGGCATGAAGGCAGGCGCGGTGTCGCAGCTCGCCTTCCGTGCCAGAGAGGGCCTCCGCGAGGCCTGGATCCAGGCGCACCTTCGCAGCGCAGCCCCCGGCTCCGACTGCCAGTGGACGATCGAGCACCTCGGCGCGTACTCGCGCGGCAACCTCGGCACCCGCGACCACAACCGCCTCGAGGCCCACCTCGACGAATGCGCCCGCTGCATGATCGTGGCCGCCGAAGCCAAAGACGTGTCGATGCGACTCGGGCTCGTGCTCCTGCCGCTCGTGCTCGGCATCACCGGCTCTGCCGGATACCTCGCCACGCTGCAGGGCAACGGCGCGCAGATCGCAGCCCTCGCACCCGCCGTCGTTCCGGCCGCGGTGTTCGCGGGCGGTCATGGCGCCGTAGCCGGCTCGTCCGGCGCACTCGCCTCGGCTCACGCAGCCGGTGGCAGCGGCGGTTCCGGCACTGGAAGCGCCGCCGGTGGCGGCGCCGCGGGTGGCGGTGCGGCCGGCGGAGGCGCAGGGGCCGGCGTGCTCACCGGAATGGGCGCCCTCGTCGGAGTCGGCTCTGCCGCACTCGTGGTCGCCGGCGTCGTCGTCGCCGCGGCCGTCGTGCCGGGACTCACCGGCGCCGGTCCGTCAGCGTCACAGCCGAGCGCAGGAGACTCCGACTCCTCGTCGATCGCGTCGGATGTCGGCCCGGACGCCTCGATGTCGCTCGATGAGCCGGTCGTCATCGAGACGCCCGCTCCCGCTCCGACGCCGGACGAGAAGGTCGCGCCGATCACGGAAGAGGCGGATGCCGCCGACCCCGCGCCGGCCGAGCCTGCCATCCCCGCCGCGGTACCGCCGACTCCCGTGACACCGGTCGTCCCGACGATTCCGACCGACCCCACGGGTCCGGTCGATCCCGTCGATCCCGTCGATCCCGTCGATCCGGTCGATCCGGTCGACCCGCAGCCCACGTTGCCGGAGGGCGCCCCGAGCGTGACCGGCACCGAGGTCTCCCTCGATGGCCTGGTCACGAACTATCGCATCTCGTTCAGCGGCGCCGTCGGCTCCACCGTGCAGGCGCAGATCGACGGCAGCGGCCCGCGGACCGCTGCGCTGACCGGTGCACCGGGGGCAGACGTCGCCACCGGTTCGATCGATCTGCACCCCACGTTCACCCAGCTCTGCGGCAATGCGGCCGTCAGCTTCGCCTACATCGCGGGCGACCAGGTCGGCGTACCGGCCACGACCACCCTGTGGGAGCTCGCTCCCCTCTCGCCGATCACGGCGCTGCTCTGTGACATCGCGTTCGGCGACGAGGCGGCGACCACCGCGCCTGACCCCAGCTCTGCATCGGAACCCGCCACCGAGACTTCCGACTCTGGCACCACCGACGTGAGCAACACCGACGTGACCGCTCCCGCCGCAGACGTCGCGGCTCCCGCCGCCGAGCAGCAGCCCGCGCCGGCCGAAACCGCGCCGACTGAGTCTGCGCCGGCCGAATCCGCACCGGCCGAAACCGCACCGGTCGCGTCCGCACCGATCGACGACGCCCTCCCGGTCGCAGCAGCGCCCACCGACGCGGACGAGGCACCGGCGACCGCCGAATAGACTGGAGCCATGTCTCCGGATCCCGCTCCCGTACCCGGCGTCGAGCGTCCGGTCATCACGGTTCTCGACGTCGTCCGCGCCATCGTCCTGGTGCTCGCGATCGTCTCACTCGCCCTCTGGGGCTTCGCCACCTGGGCGTTCCCCTGGAACGTGGTGCTCGGTATCGGCACGCCGATCGTGGTGCTGCTGGTCTGGGCGCTCTTCCTCTCGCCGAAGCCGGTGCTGCGGGTGCATCCGTACCTCAGGGCCATCGTCGAGCTGCTGATCTACGTCGGCGTCACGATCGCCTGGTGGTCGATGGATCAGGCACTGATCGGCTCGGCCTTCGGCGTCGTCGCGATCGCCGCAGGCGTCATCAGCGGGCGGCGCGCACTGTCGTGAGCGTGCTGGCGCAGCTCTCGACGGCCCTCGGCGATCTCGTCGACGTCGACGACGCAGCGCTCGAAACCGCCAGGGCCGACCGTTCAGGTCATGCCGCCGTCGGCCGACCGATCGCGATCGTGCACGCCGAGACCGTGGAGCACGTGCAGGAGACCATGCGCATCGCCTCCGCGACGCGCACGCCGGTGGTCGTCCGCGGAGCCGGCACCGGCCTCGCCGGCGCAGCGAACGCGGGTGCAGGCGAGATCGTCCTCTCGACCATGCGGATGAACGCACTCACCGAGGTCCGACCGGATGATCTCCTCGCCGTGGTCGAACCGGGCATCCTGAACGCCGACCTCAACCGTCAGCTCGCCGCGCACGGCGTGTGGTGGGCACCCGACCCGGCCAGCCGCGACATCTCGACCGTCGGCGGCAACATCGCCACCGGCGCCGGCGGGCTGCTGTGTGCGAAGTACGGCGTCGTGCGCGATGCGGTGCTCGGTGTCGACCTGGTGCTCGCGGACGGTCGGCTGCTGCATCTCGGCCACCGCAGTGTGAAGGGCGTCACCGGGCTCGACCTGACCTCGCTCGTGATCGGCTCGGAGGGGACGCTCGGCGTCGTGGTCGGCGCCACGTTGAAGCTGCGCAGGCTCGTCGAAGGCGCCACCTGCACCGTGACGGCGACGTTCCCCGATGTCCGCAGCGCGGCCGCGGCGTCTGCCGCGGTGACCGCCGCCGGCGTGCAACCGGCGATCATGGAGCTGATGGATGCCGCGAGCCTCGCAGCCGTGCACGCCCTGCTCCTGCTGCCGGCTCCCCCGGCCGGCGCCGCCCAGCTGACGATCCAGACCGACGGCCCTGCAGCGCTCGCAGAGGCGGAGACGATCGCGGCGGTGCTCAGGGCCGACGCCGGCACCGTCTCGCTCACCCAGGACACCGCAGAGGGCGAGCGCCTGCTGGCGATCCGGCGCTCCATGCACGCGGCGATGGCCTCGCTCGGGACGACGCTGATCGAAGACGTCTCGGTGCCGCGCAGCGCGATGCCCGAGATGTTCGATGAGATCGCCCGCATCGAGCGCGAGTACGGGCTCGTGATCCCGACGGTCGCGCACGCCGGCGACGGCAACCTGCACCCGAACTTCATCTTCGAGGGCACCGAGACTCCTGACCACGTGTGGGCAGCCGCCGACGACCTCTTCCGCGCCGCGATCCGTCTCGGGGGCACCCTGACCGGCGAGCACGGGATCGGCGTCCTGAAACGACGCTGGCTGGCCGACGAGCTCGGCGACGCGCAGTGGGAGCTGCAGCGGCAGATCACGCGGGTGTTCGACCCGCTCGGCATCCTCAATCCCGGCAAGGTCTTCGAGAATCCCGGCAGGCTGATCGAGCAGACGGGTGATGCAGATGCCTGACATCCACGTGAGCGCCGCCGTCATCCTCGACGAGGACGACCGAGTGCTCGTCGTGCGCAAACAGGGCACGACGCGCTTCATGCAGCCGGGTGGCAAGCCGGAGGCCGGCGAATCACCCGCGCAGACACTGATCCGCGAGCTCGATGAGGAGCTCGGCCTGCAGCTCTCCGAGAGCGACCTCACCCCGCTCGGCAGGTTCGTCTCCGCGGCGGCGAACGAGCCGGGGCACCGCGTCGTCGCCGATGCGTTCTCGGCCTCGATCGACCCGCGAACGGTCACGGTGCAGGCCGAGCTCGCCGAGCTGCGCTGGATCACGCCAGCAGACGTCGAGATGCTGCCCCTGGCTCCGCTCAGCCTCGAGCACCTGCTGCCACTCGCGTGGCCGGCGCTGCGAGGCTGAGCGGGCTCAGATGCCCTGCCAGGCCGGCTTGTTGGCGAACGTGTAGCGGTAGTAGTCGGCGAGCTTCAGCCGCGATGCGGCCGCCTCGTCGACCACGATCGTGGCGTGCGGGTGCAGCTGCACCGCCGACGCGGGGAGCATCGCGGTGAGCGGCCCCTCGACCGCGTCGGCGATCGCCTGCGCCTTGCCCTCGCCGAATGCGAGGAGCACGAGGTGGCGAGCCCGCAGGATCGTGCCGAGCCCCTGCGTGATGCAGTGCCGCGGCACGTCGTCGACCGAGTCGAAGAAGCGGGCGTTGTCTGCGCGGGTCTGCTCGGTGAGCGTCTTCACGCGCGTCTGCGATGCGAAGGAGGAACCGGGCTCGTTGAAGCCGATGTGACCGTCGGTGCCGATGCCGAGGATCTGCAGGTCGACGCCGCCGGCTGCCGCGATGGCCGCCTCGTAGTCATCGCCGGCGTGCTGGATGGTCGCCTCCGCGCCGTTGGGCACGTTGATGCGCGCCGGGTCGAGGCCGAGCGGCTCGATGACCTCGCGCGTGATGACCGAGCGGTAGCTCTCCGGGTGCGCCGGGTCGATCCCCACGTACTCGTCGAGGGCGAAGCCGCGCACGAGGGAGAGGTCTCGGCCGTTGCGCTGCTTGCGCAGCGCCTCGTACACGGGGAGCGGCGTCGAGCCGGTGGCGAGCCCGAGCACCGCGTCAGCGCGCTGTGCGATCAGCTCGAAGATCTCGGTGGCGACGAGAGACCCTGCGGCCTCCGCGCTCTCGACGATGACGACCTCAGCCATGGGAAACGATCTCCTTCTCGGTGACGGATGCGCCGACGAGTGCGGCGCCGAATGCTGCAGCGGGTGATCCTGAGGCGAGCAGTTCGATCCGCTCCTCCAGGTGCAGTGAACGCATGAACGCGGATGTCTCTGCATCGGCGCGCAGCGAAGCGCGGATGCCGAGCTCGAGGCGTTCGCCGAGCGCGGTGAGGCCGCCGCCGATGATCACGGTCTCGACGTCGGCGGAGAGCACGAGCACCCGCACCGCGGCGGCAGCGCCGTGGTAGAGGTCTGCCCGCAGCGCGAGCGCCGTCTCGTCCCCCGCGTCCGCGGCGTCGAAGATGTCCTTGACCGGGAGCGCGCCCGGTCGCCCCCATGCGCGCGACAGCGCGCCGCCGCCGCAGAACGTCTCGACGCAGCCGCGCTGGCCGCAGCCGCACAGGCGGCCGTTCGGGTCGACCGAGATGTGGCCGACCTCGCCGGCGGTGCCGCGCGCACCGCGCCAGATCTGCCCGTCCATCACGATGCCGGCCGCGACGCCGGTGCCGAGATTGAGGTACGCCATGGAGCCGGTCACGCCGCGCAGCACTGCAGCCCCGAGGGCCGCCGCCTTCACGTCGTTCTCGATGCGGAAGGGCACACCGAGCGCCTGCTGCGCCCGCACGGCGAGGTCGAGGGATTCCACGCCGAGGTTCACGGCATGCAGCACGCGGCCGGTGTCCGCATCCACCAGACCGGGGATGCCGATGCCGACGGAGCCGATGTCGGACACCGCGAATCCGGTCTCCTCTACCAGCGCGCTGACGGCGAGCACGATGCTCTCCACGACCGCGTCATCGCCCCATCCCGTCGGCCGGCGAAGGCGTCCGAGGATCTCGCCCGACGGCGAGACGGCGACCGCGTCGATCTTGGTGCCGCCGACGTCCAGGCCCACACGGATCTGCCGACCGTCGAGGTCGGCGAAGTCAGCACCCTTCATCGGATGCTGCTCCCGGTGCTGGTCGTGGCGGAGATCACGAGACGCCAAGCTGCGCGGAGAGGACCATCACGGCGGCGCCGCGCAGCACGATGTCCTCCTGGCGGGTGAGGCGGATGAGGGTGTCCTCGAAGACGCCCTCCAGGGTTCTGGCGTGCAGGGTCTCGATCGCGGAGTCGATCAGGATGCCGTCGAGCAGATCCGCAGGTCCGGAGACGACGACCTCGGAGAGATCGAGCGCTGCGACGATCGGGGCGATCGCGATGCCCATCCTGGTGCCGGCATCGCGCAGGATCTCGTCACGAGCCGTCGGCTCGTCGGTGAGCGCATCGCGGAGTCGGCTGACGCTGAGCCAGGCTTCGAGGCACCCGTCCTTACCGCAGGCGCAGCGCGGACCGCCGTCGGTGCCGACCACGACGTGACCGATCTCACCGGCGGCGAAGCGGCTGCCGAGCAGCGGCTGGCTGCCGGTGATGAGCCCTGCACCGACGCCTCGACCGATCTTGATCAACATGAAGTCGGCCTTGGCGTCGCCGAAGGTGTACTCGGCGAGCACCGCGGCATTCGCGTCGTTGCGCGCGAGGACCGGCAGGTCGAGGTCGGCGCTGAGCTTCGCCTCGAGCGGGAAGTTCGTCCAGCCGAGGTTGGGCGAGCTCAGCACGAGACCGTCAGGGCGCACGACGCCAGGGGTGCCGATGCCGGCACCGAGGAGCGGCTGCGTGGACGCCGCCACCAGCTGCCTTGCGAGCTCGACGATCGCTGCATAGACCGCGTCGCCGTCCGGGCCCTCTGGCCGCGCGACCTCACGCCGTTCGAGCACGTCGCCGTCGAGGCTGAGCACCGCGCCGACGAAGGCGCTCGGACCGGAGAGGTCGATTCCGATGATCTGGTGTCCGACGCGATCGATGTCGATCAGGATCGGCGGCTTGCCCGGCCCCACGGTCTCCCGCACGCCCATCTCGATCACGATGCCGTCAGCGATGAACTCGGCGACGAGATCCGAGATCGTGACACGGGTGAGGCCGGTCTCCCTGGAGAGGTCCGCCCGGCTCATCGCACCGGCGTGATACAGGGTCTGCAGCACGAGTGCGCGGTTGTGTCCGCGTGCGTGTTCGGGAAGCACTTTCGAGCGGGAGCGCAGGTGGCGCCCTGGGCCGAAGGCATGGCTGTTCCCGCCGACGTACTCTGCCGTCGTGGCGGGACGCGATTCATCCGAAGCGGACATGTTTGTTAGTAGACCTTACGAACAAAAATTGTGCAACCTCTGCCGCGCGACGCGCGGTGAGGGTTACCGAAACGTTACTCAAGCTGCGACGCCGTGTCGACCGATTCCACGGCCCTCGCGACCAGCCGCTCGACCAATCCGGCAACGATCTGCTCGCGAGCCGCGATCGTCATCGGCTTCTCCGGCACCCCAGGACGCCGCTGGTCCGGCGTCGGACCGTCGAGGGGACGATACCGTACCCCGGCGGCCGCGAGACGGATCAGGTGGGTCGGCAGCCGTCGGGCGAAGTCCGAGAAGTCCGCAATGTCCCCGCCCTCCCACAGGCGCTCGGAGATCGCGGCGAGCCGAGGGAACATGGCGAAGTCGACGCGGTCCCTCGTCGGGAGATGCTCGGTCCAGACGTTGGCCTGGCCGCCGACGGCTCCTTCCGGCACGCGCAGCGTGTACGCGCGCTCGATCGTCAACGGCGGACCGACCCTGATCGGCTCCTCTGCCGACGCCGACTGCGCGTAGTCGAGGTAGACCTCGAGGTCGGGGCAGGCGACGACCGGGATGCCGCGCCGAAGCGCCTCCTGCATCGCGACGGGTCCGCGCCAGGCCAGGATCTGGACGCCATCGGGCACCTCGCCCTCGAGCACCTCGTCCCAGGCGAGGGCGATGCGTCCGCGGCTGCGCACATGCGTCACGAACTCGGCGGTGAACCACGGCTGCACGTCGTGCGGCGTCTCGAGGCCGAGCTCGCGCATCCGCTCTCGTGCAGCCGCGCTCTCGGCCCATTCGGTGACGGGCACCTCATCGCCGCCGATCCCGATCCAATCGGAATCGAAGACGTCGCACAGGGCGTCGATCGCGGCCCGCCCGAATGCGAGCGCCTGCTCGGTCGGGGCGAGTGTGCGGGGATTGACGCCGAAGCGCTCCCACGGTCCGGTGACCGGCTCGCCGACATCCAGGTTGCCGAGCTGCGGATACGCGGCGAGCGCGGCCTGGATGTGACCGGGCAGCTCCACCTCGGGGACGAGCGTGACGAATCGCTCACGTGCATACGCGACCAGGTCGCGCAGCTCGGCGGTCGTGTAGTGCCCCTCGTGCACGCCGGGCTCGACGGTCGCGTGCACGCCGTGCCCGAGCTGGGTCGCAGCGCGGGTCGCGCCGATCTCGGTGAGCAACGGGAACCCCGGCACCTCGTAGCGCCATCCCTGGTCATCGGTGAGGTGCAGGTGCAGGACGTTGAGGTGATGATCCGCGAGCAGGTCGATGAGCCGCCGGATGTCGTCGGCCGGGCGGAAGTGCCTGGCGACGTCGAGCATCGCGCCGCGCCAGGAGTGAGCTGGCGCGCCCTCCCACACGCCAGCGGGCAGGACCGCCGTCTCCGCGCCGGGCGTGCGCAGCTGACGAAGCGTCGTGGCTCCGCGGAACACGCCGGCCGGCGTCGCACCGGCGATCTCGATGCCGTGCTCGGTGATCGTCAGTCGGAAGGCCTCGTCGCCGATGCGATCCGAGGCGAACGCCTCCGCCGCCACTGCCGCATCGACCAGCAGCCGGATCGGCGGCTCACCGGCGACGGCCCGACCGTCGCCGTCCAGTCGCGCGGCGATGTGGGCGAGCTCCGGGTCGGCGAGCACCGGGGTGCGGGCGGTCCAGGTGAAGCCTGGCACCGATGGCTCGATCCTGGCATCGATCTTCGGCACCGTCGCGCGGTGCGGGGCCGGGGCCATCCGCAGGGCTCGGCCGGGGGTTCGGCCCGTGACCTCGCCCGAAGCGACGACGGCGACGCCGCCCACCAGCACGTCGATCACCCCGATGGGGTGATCGAAGGGAGCGTCGAAGGTCGCGCCGGCCGCGATCGTGCGCGGATCGAACAGCACGAGATCCGCCGTCGCACCGATGCGGATGACACCACGCGGCGCATCGCCGCGATCGAGGCCGAGCCGCGTGGCCGGCGTGCCGGACAGGTGCCGCACGGCCTCCTCCAGGGTGAGGATGCTGAGTTCGCGCACGTAGTGGCCGAGGTAGCGCGGGAACGTGCCCCGTCCTCGTGGATGCGGTCTGGCGCCGATCAGGATGCCGTCGCTGCCGGCGGTGTGGCGGGGATGGCGCATGATCTCGCGCACGTTCCCCTCGTCACCGATGTGCATGAGGATGCCGGTGGCTCCCCCGTCGGCGACGATGGTGTCGATCACGACGTCGACGGCGCGACGTCCCTCGGACTCGGCGATCTCTGCGATGGTGCGGCCGACGAGGGCATCGAGCGCCGGCTCGGCGGTGCCGGAGATCTGGATCGCGGTCCAGTCGGCGCGTTCGCCGTGGAAGCCGTCGCAGCCGATCTCCTCGAGCTCGACCCGCACACGCTCGCGCCCAGCGGCATCGAGCTCGGCGAGCACGCGCACGAGGTCGCCGCCCTCGGCGAGTCGGCTCGGCAGCAGCGCTGCCAGCGTGGTCGCGCCGGGGAGGTACGGGTAGGTGTCGAGCGTGACGTCGACGCCGTCGGCGATCGCCTCGTCGACCAGCGCGAGCAGCTCGCGCGCTCTACCCCGGTTCGGGACGAAGTTCATGGTGGCGTGCGTGAGATGGATCGGGCACCCGGTGCGGCGACCGATGTCGAGCGCCTCGCGGTACGCCTCCAACGCGCCCCCGCCGTAACTGCGGGTGTGCGGCGCCCAGTAGCCGCCGCGCTCGGCGACGACGGTGCACAGCGCCTCGAGCTCCGCCGTGTCGGCGTACATGCCCGGCGTGTAGGTGAGGCCGCTCGACATGCCGAAGGCGCCGGCGTCGAGGGCATCCCCGAGCAGCTCGCACATCTCGGCGATCTCCTCGATCGTGGCCGGACGGTTCTCGTGGCCGGCGACCATCATCCGCAGGTTGCCCTGCGGCACGAGCACGGCGGCGTTCGCGACGGCCGTCTCGTCGATCGCGTGCAGCAGGTCGCCCATGCTCCGCCAGGGCGCGGATGCGGGCATCCCGTTCCAGCCGGCGATCTGGGCCGGGATGACGGCTGCCGTCACGTCGTCGAGCGGCGCGTAGCCGAGCCCGTCCTGTCCGAGCACCTCGGTCGTGACGCCCTGCCGGATCTTCGCGTCGTGCGCCGCACCGCCGAGCACGGCGAGCTCGCTGTGCGCATGCATGTCGATGAAGCCGGGGGCGAGCACCAGCCCGCGCGCGTCGATCTCGATCGCGCCGTCCGGCAGCTCGATCACACCGCGCGCAGGGTCGTCGAGGCGCAGGATCGCGACGACCCTGGCTCCCTCGACCGCGACGTCGGCGTCGTATCGGGCGGCACCGGTGCCGTCGACGACCACGGCGCCACGGTAGACGCGGACCAGGCCTTCGGCCGCCTTCTCCGCGCTCAGAAGCATGTCGCCACCGCTCCGATCACGCGGGGGTCATCCGCATCGGGATCGTCGATCACCGCGACCACCCGCCACTTGTCGAAGGCCGTGCACGGGTGCGAGAGCCCGAGGCGCACGACGTCTCCCACGACGACCGACGCACCGGCCGCGAGGTGCAGGAAGGCGTGCTGATCGTTCAGGGCCGTGATCTCGCCGGCCACCGTCTGCGGCGTCGGCAGATCGATGTCGAAGGGGACGTCGCGGCGACCCGCATCGAGGAGGGCAAGCCCGCCCTCCGGCTGCGACAGCACCCTCGACCACGCGTGCATGGCGGAGCGAAGCGGCGCGGTGCCCGTCAACGGTCCGAAGGGCGACATCCGGGAGTAGAACCCGTCGTCGTGGATCTGGAAGGCGCCGGAGCGCAGCACCACATCGGCCGTGTCCCGCTGAGAGGAGAGGACGGCGGCGGCACGATCCGGGAATGAGCTGCCCCCGGCGCTGAGCACCGGACGGATGCCGTCGGGGTAGACCAGCTTCTGATGCAGGGCCACGATCGTCTCGAGGTACGCGTCGACCGCCGCGACCGAGTCCGCACTGCGATCGGGGCCGAACGGCCCCTCGTAGCCGGTGACGCCGGCGAGCCGGAGCCCCGGGGCGGCGGAGATCGCCGCGGCGATGCGCTCGCCCTCATCGATCGTCCGCGCACCGGTGCGTCCGTGCGCCCCGCCGAGCTCGACGAGCACATCGAGCGGACGACTCGCATCGGCGAGCGCCGCCGCGAGGATGTCGACGGTGGCGACCGAGTCGGCCCAGCACAGGATGCGGAGGTCGTGATCGGCGGCGAGCAGCTCCCCCAGTCGCACTGCAGCCCCGGCATCCGTCACCGCATTGGCGATCAGGACCGTGTGCACGCCGGCCGCGATGGCGACCTCCGCCTGCCACGGCGTGGCGATCGAGATGCCCCAGGCACCGGCATCCAGCAGTCGCTGCCACATCGCAGGAGCCATCGTGGTCTTGCCGTGCGGCGCCAGGTGCACTCCCAGGTCGCGGGCCCAGCCGAAGACCGTCTCCTCGTTGTGCGCGAGCGCAGCCTCGTGCACCGTGAGCACCGGGGTCGGCAGATCGGAGAGACGGAGCCCCGCATCCGCGACCTCCGACAGCCGGAGTCCGGCAGCGCGTGCCGGGAAGCCCTTCGCCCAGGCGCCGAGAACGGGATCGGGAATTTGTAGAGGCATCTAACAAGGCTACTAGGCTGGAATCATGACTGCGAAGACCCGCGTTTCGACCGACGCCGCCCCCGCCCCCGCCCACACGTTCTCCCAGGGCATCCGCAAGGGCCCGTTCGTGCAGGTCTCCGGCCAGGGACCCGTCGACCCGGTGACGAACGAGTACCTGTTCCCCGGCGATGTCGCAGCGCAGACGACCCGCACGCTCGAGAACGTCAAGGCGATCGTCGAGGCATCAGGCGCGACCTTCGACGACGTGGTCATGCTGCGCGTGTATCTCACGAAGCGCGAGGACTTCCCGATCATGAACGACGCATACGGCGAGTTCGTGACGGCGCACACGACGAACGGCGTGCTGCCGTCCCGCACCACGGTCTTCACCGGACTCCCCCGCGAGGAGATGCTCGTCGAGATCGACGGCATCGCGATCATCGACTGACCGGCACGGTCCGACGACCGTTGCATCCCCGTTACCTCCCATCACGTACCATTGTCAAATAGGACACGTTTGATGAACCGGGGGGTGAGTGCGTGACCGATCTGATCTCCGCGCAGAACGAGAAGACCGAATCGTTCGGCGATGACCGCGCGACGACGACTCCGCTGACGCCCGCCGAGACATCCGACGACGCGCAGCCGCCGACCGGCGACCAGCCGCTCGCCTGGGCCCCGATCGAGCCGAAGCCCAAGAAGCGGCACCTCGGCCTCTGGATCGGACTCGGACTCGGTGTCGTCGCGATCGGCGCCGGCGCGGCCTCCATGTTCCTCATCGCCCCCGGCTCCACGGTCGCCGGCATCCCGGTCGGCTTCCTCACGCCGGGCGCCGCCGCCGACGCGGTCGACGCGCAGCTCGCATCGACCGAGATCACGCTGACCGGCGCAGGCGATGGAACCGTGCTCTCCGGGGCCGACCTCGGTGCGACGATCGACGCGAAGGCGCTGGCCGACGAAGCGTTCGCCGAGCGCCCGTTCTGGAACGTCACCACCTGGATGGGTGCTGCGATCCCCGGCGAGATCACCCTCGATGCCGCCACCGCGACCAGTGCGCTGCGCGCTGCGGTCCCCAGCAGCTTCGTCGACCCGGTCGACGCCGGTGTCGTCTTCGACGCCGCGACCCAGCAGTACGTCACGACTCCCTCCGAGGCCGGAACCGGCATCGACATCGACGACCTCACCGCTGCCCTCAGCGACGCCGTCGCAGGCGGAGCGCAGACGCTCGAGTACCCCGGCGGCCCCGCCGAAGCGCTCGCTGCGGTCTCCGACGACGACGCAGCCACCACGGCCGCAGCGCTGAACACCATGCTCTCGACCGCCGGGTTCTACATCGGCGAAGAGCGCACCGTCCCTGTCACGCCCGACGTCGTGGCCAGCTGGCTGTCGGTCGTCGACGATGACGGGAAGCTGCAGATCGAGGCCGACCCCGCGGTCATCCAGTCGACCGTCGATGCGCTCCCCGGCCTCGTCGACCGGGCGCCGGTGAACGAGACGAACATCGTCGACTCAGCCGGCACCGTGCTGCGCCAGGAGCAGGTCGGCGCGAACGGTCGCGCTCTGTCCGACACCTCCGGCGTCGCCGAGGACTTCGCAGCGCAGCTGCAGACCGGCAACGGCAACTTCGCCCTCACGGTCTCCGAGACGCCGTTCGAGGTCGTCACGCTGGCGCGCCGCATCGACATCGACCTCGGCTCGCAGCGCGCGACCCTGTACGAGAACGGCAACGTCGTGCAGTCCTGGGCCGTCTCCACCGGACTTCCGGGCACCCTGACTCCGACCGGCAACTTCAAGGTCTTCGCGCACACGCGCATGCAGGACATGGGCTGCTACCCCGGTGCGCCCTACTGCACCGAGAACGTGCCGTGGATCACCTGGTTCACGACGAACATCGGATTCCACGGCACCTACTGGCACAACAACTTCGGCAACCGGATGAGCCACGGCTGCGTCAACCTGCCGGTGGATCTCGCCAAGTACGTCTACGACTGGTCGCCCGTCGGCCTCGAGGTCGCGGTGCACAACTAGCGAGACCTCACGGTCGTCGCCACAGACGCCGCAGCGCACACGACGAAGGGCGGATGCTTCGCAGCATCCGCCCTTCGTCGTGTCTCCGTGTCAGCTGAGGGCGTCGATGATCCCGTTCAGCGTGACCGACGGACGCATGATCGCAGCGACCAGTGCGGCGTCGGGACGGTAGTAGCCGCCGATCTCGACGCGCGTGCCCTGCACCGCGTTCAGCTCGCCGACGATCTTCTGCTCGTTCTCCGCGAGCGTCGCGGCGATCGGAGCGAACGCGGCTGCGAGGTCGGCATCCTTCGTCTGCTTCGCGAGCTCCTGCGCCCAGTACAGGCCCAGGTAGAAGTGGCTGCCGCGGTTGTCGATCGTGCCGAGTGCGCGTCCGGGCGAGCGGTCCTCCTCGAGGAAGGTGCCGGTCGCAGCGTCCAGCGTCTCGGCCAGCACACGTGCCTTCTCGTTGCCGGTGCGGTCTGCGAAGTGCTCGAGTGACGCCGCCAGCGCGAAGAACTCGCCGAGCGAGTCCCAGCGCAGGTAGTTCTCCTCGACCAGCTGCTGCACGTGCTTGGGCGCCGATCCGCCTGCGCCGGTCTCGAACAGTCCGCCGCCCGCGAGCAGCGGCACGATCGAGAGCATCTTGGCGCTCGTGCCGACCTCGAGGATCGGGAACAGGTCGGTCAGGTAGTCACGCAGCACGTTGCCGGTCACCGAGATGGTGTCGAGGCCGTGACGCATGCGCGCCAGCGTGTAGCGCGTGGCCTCCTCGGGGGCGAGGATCGTGAGGGTGAGTCCGTGCGTGTCGAGCAGCGCGAGGCCCTGGTGCACCTTCGCGATGATCTGCGCGTCGTGCGAGCGGTTCGCGTCGAGCCAGAACACGGCGGGTGATCCGGAGGCACGGGCACGCGTGACGGCCAGCTTGACCCAGTCCATGACTGCGATGTGCTTCGTCTGCGTCGCCCGCCAGATGTCGCCTGCGCCGACCTCGTGCTCGATCAGCGCGTTGCCCTCGCTGTCGAGCACCTGCACGACACCGGCCGCGGCGATCTCGAACGTCTTGTCGTGGCTGCCGTACTCCTCGGCCGCCTGCGCCATGAGACCGACGTTCGGCACGGTGCCGATCGTGGCCGGGTCAAGCGGGCCGTTCGCGATCACGTCGTCGAGCACCGCCTGGTAGACACCGGCGTACGACGAGTCAGGGATGACGGCGATGGTGTCGTCCTCGCTCCCGTCCTGGCCCCACAGCTTGCCGCCGTTGCGGACGAGCGCCGGCATCGATGCGTCGACGATCACGTCGCTCGGCACGTGCAGGTTGGTGATGCCCTTGTCGGAGTTGACGTAGGACAGGCGGGGCCCCTCGGCGATGGCCGTGTCGAAGGCCGCCGCGATCTCGGCACCGTCCGCGATGCTCGAGAGTCCGGAGAGGATCGACCCCAGACCGTCGTTCGGCTTGAGGCCGGCCGCGGTGAGCGTGTCGCCGTACTTCGCGAACACATCGGCGAAGAACGCCTTGACGACATGACCGAAGATGATCGGGTCGCTGACCTTCATCATCGTGGCCTTCAGGTGCACCGAGTACAGCACGTCCTCGGACTTCGCCTGCTCCAGAGTCTCGGACAGGAATGCGTCGAGCGCTGCGGCCGACAGGAAGGTCGCGTCGATGATCTCGCGCGGCAGGACCTTGAGGCCCTCCTTCAGCACGGTGACGGTGCCGTCGGTGGCCGTGTGACGGATGCTGAGCACGTCGTCGTTCGCTGCGACCCACGACTTCTCGTTCGACTTGAAGTCGTCGTGCCCCATCGTCGCGACGCGGGTCTTGGATCCCTCGGCGAACGGCTTGTTGCGGTGCGGGTGCTTCTTCGCGTAGTTCTTCACCGCCAGCGGCGCACGGCGGTCGCTGTTGCCCTCGCGCAGCACCGGGTTCACTGCGGAGCCCTTGATGCGGTCGTAGCGCGCGCGGATGTCCTTCTCCTCGAGCGACGCGGGGTCGTCGGGGAAGGAGGGGATGTCGTAGCCCTGCTGCTGCAGTTCGGCGATCGCCGCCTTCAGCTGCGGGATGGATGCCGAGATGTTCGGCAGCTTGATGATGTTCGCCTCGGGGAGCGTGGCGAGGCCGCCGAGCTCTGCGAGGGAGTCGCCCACCTGCTGTTCAGGGGTGAGCTTCTGCGGGAAGGCCGCGAGGATACGGCCGCCGAGCGAGATGTCCCGAGTCTCGAAGTCGATGCCGGCCTGGCCGCTGAAGGCCTGGACGATCGGAAGGAACGAGGCGGTGGCGAGCGCCGGTGCCTCGTCTGTGTAGGTGTAGATGATGGCGTCGTCGGTCACCGGGAGGTTCTCCGTTCACGAGGTCGATTTGTCTCGATACCAAGATACCTGAGCGGCCTCCGGCCCGCGTTCCGGGCGGTCGACGCCGCGTTCGTCCACCGTCATCCTTGCGACGGATTTCTTCACGCGATGCGTGTGCGCCCGTGCGCGAGGGGTTAGCCTGGGGTCATGTCCGAACTGCGAATGGTCGAACTCTCCGCTGCGACGATCGTCGCCGTGAACAACCTGTCGCTCAAGCCCGGGCAGGAGCAGTTCCTCGCTCCGGTGTCCTACGGCATCGCAGCGACCGTGATCAATCCCCAGACCTCCTGGCAGCGGGTCGTGCTCGACGGCGACACCGTCGTCGGGTTCGTCAGCGCCAACTTCGACGACGAGGCACCGGAGGAGCACTTCCGCTCCGTGCTGTGGCGCATCAACGTCGACGCCGACGACCAGGGACGCGGCATCGGCCGCTTCGCGGTCGAGAGCCTGATCGACGAGGCGCGCAAGCGCGGCGTCGACCACGTCGACGTCATCTACGAAGCCGGTGACGACGGGCCGGAGGCCTTCTTCCTCCGCGTCGGCTTCACCCCGGTCGGCGAGACCGAGTACTCCGAGGTCATCGCCTCGATCCGCATCGATTCCTAGGCCGGCGGCGGGGCCTCGAATCCCCTCCCCCATCGAGACCCCGTCGCCCTCCTGATCGGCGTCGCCGGTCCCGATGGCGATGCGGCACGTAGACCGTCCATCGTCGATATGTTGCCAGGAACCACAAAAAGCTTGCGCTCGCTCGTGCGGGCTGTCTATCATCGCTGAAGAGCCGGAAGCGAAGCGCTTCGACGGCAGAGACAGAGCGACGATGGAGTCCCGATGACGACGATTCACGAGGTGGCAGCGGCCGCCGGTGTGTCGATCAGCACCGTCTCCTACGCGCTGAGCGGCAAACGCCCCGTCTCGGAGAAGACGCGACGGCGGATCGAGGATGCCGCGACCTCGCTCGGCTACCAGCCGGATGCCGGCGCCCGCATGCTCGCCGGTCGGCGCACGAACATCTTCGCGCTCACCGAGCCGCTTCGCGCCGACACCCACGCCCCCACGCATATGGCCTTCGTGCTCGCGACCGCCGTGGCCGCTCGGCGCCGCGGCTACGACATCCTGCTCCTCACCGATGAGCAGACCGCCGAGGGCATGAACCGCGTCGCCGCGAGCAATCTGGTCGATGCGATCCTCGTGCTCGACGTCGCACCCGACGACGAACGGGTGGAGATCTCCCGCTCCGTCCGCACGCCGACGATCTTCATCGGCCTCCCGGACGATCAGCGCGACCTGACCTGCGTCGACCTGGACTTCGAGGCCGCAGGGCATCTCGCGGTCGACCGCCTGGCCGACGCCGGCAGCGCCCGCATCCTGCTGCTCGGCCAGACCGAGGTCTCCTATCGCAAGTCGAACTTCCCGCGCCGCCTCCTCCACGGCGTGCAGGAGCGCAGCGCCGAACGCGGCGTCGAGCTGACCTGGACGCCATCCGGCGCGCTCGTCACCGAGCCTGCCGTCGTCCGCGTGGCGATCGACACCGCACTCGACGCCGGCATCCGCGCATTCATCGTGCACGCTGCGAACGATGTGCACGAGCTCCTCCTCGGCGCGCTCGCCGAGCGAGGGCTGGCGGTGGGCGTCGACGTGTCGATCGTCTCGGCCGCCGCATCGTTCGACACCGCCATGCTTCCCACTCCGATCGACACGATCCCGCTCGTCCCGCAGGATTCGTGCGAACTCGCCGTCGAGATCGCCGTGCAGCGACTCGAGGATCCGCACCTGCCGGCGCAGATCCACCTGATCCCGCCCACCTACCGCCCAGCCGGATCGGTCGCTCCCGCACGGGAGTGACACCGGAGGGTTCCACTTCGTCGTCGCCGTTGTCGAAACGCTTCGATGATCGCTGCATCCCACAACTGAACATCCCGACCCGATGAAGTGTCCGGCCCCATGGGCCACCGAGAAAGGAGTGCCGACGATGGCACGGAACATCCGCAGGACGAAGACCCTGGCCGTCGTGGCCGCCCTCGCAGCGACGGGAGTCGTGCTGAGCGGCTGCACCGCTGGATCCGAGGGTGACAGCGGTGGCGGCGACACCCTCAAGCTCTGGCACTACGAGGGTGCGGACAGCGCCATGGGCAAGGCATGGGCCGAGGCGATCAAGATCTTCGAGAAGGAGACCGGCGCCACGGTCGAGTTCGAGGAGAAGTCGTTCGAGCAGATCCAGAAGACCGCGAGCCAGGTGCTCGACACCGACGCGGCCCCCGACCTCATGGAGTTCAACAAGGGCAATGCGACGGCGGGCTTCCTCGCATCGACCGGGCTGATCACCGACATCTCGGATGCCGTCGACGAGTACGGGTGGGCCGACAAGCTCGCACCCTCGCTGCAGACGACAGCCAAGTACTCGGAAGACGGCGTCATGGGCGGCGACACCTGGTTCGGCGTGCCGAACTACGGCGAGTTCGTCGGGGTCTACTACAACGAGAGCGCATTCGCCGAGGCCGGGCTCGCGATCCCCACCACCTATGCGGAGTTCGTCGACGTGCTCGACGCCTTCGTCGCCAAGGGCATCACCCCGCTGGCCGAGGCCGGCGCCGAATATCCGCTCGGACAGCTCTGGTACCAGCTCGCGCTCATGGAGGGCGACCGCGGCTTCGTGGACGACTACCAGCTCTACAAGAACCCGGTCGACTGGCAGGGCCCCGAGATCACCTCGGCGACCGAGACGCTGCAGGAATACGTCGACAAGGGCTACATCGCCTCCGATGTCTCGTCGGTCAAGGCGGAGGACGCCGGCGTGTCCTTCATCAACGGCACCTCGCCGATCTTCGTCTCGGGCTCCTGGTGGTTCGGACGGTTCGTCTCCGAGGCGACCGGCTTCGACTGGAGCATGACCGCGTTCCCTGGCGCCGACCTCTCGCTCGGCTCCTCGGGCAACCTCTGGGTGGTCCCGGAGAACGCAGCCAACAAGGACCTCGCGTACCAGTTCATCGACATCACGATGCGTCCGGAGATCCAGGCGATCATCGGCAACAACGGCGGTCTTCCGGTCGCCGCGGACACCGCCGACATCACGGACGAGAAGAGCGCGGCGCTCATCGAGACGTTCAACGGCGTCCTCGACGCGGACGGTCTGGCCTTCTACCCGGACTGGCCCGCCCCCGGGTTCTACGACGTGATCGTGCAGGAGCTGCAGGGCCTCATCACCGGCGTGCAGGATGCCGCGACGACCGACGCCAACCTCGGCGAGCAGTACGACGAAGGCACGGCGGACTTCCGCTGATCCGCCCTCGCGGGGCGGCGGCCACGACGGCGCCGCCCCCGCACTCTTCAGGAGTTGAACATGTCTCTCGCCACCCGCCAGCGCCGCCGCACGGCGCTCCCACCGGAACAGCCGTCGATCCCGCAGCGCAGCGGCGGCACCGGCGCCTACTGGATCTACCTGCTTCCCGGCTTCGTGCTGCTGCTGGTCATCGTCATCGTGCCGCTGATCTGGAACGTGTACCTCACCTTCACGAAGTGGAAGGGTGTGCGCACTCCGGAGTTCATCGGACTCGAGAACTGGCAGAAGCTCTTCACCGACAGCGACTTCTGGACCTCGTTCACGAACTCGGTCTGGATGATCCTCGCGATGGTCGTGGTCCCCACGATCGTCGGACTCGTCGTCGCAGCGCTCCTGTTCGACGTCGTCGGCCGCAAGTTCGGCGGCAAGGTCGGCAGCTTCCTGCGCGCCACCTACTACCTGCCGCAGATCCTGCCGATCGCGGTCGCCGGCATCGTGATCGGATGGATCGTCCGTCCAGGCGGCGACGGCGCCCTGAACCAGATCCTCGGCGCGTTCGGCATCCCCGCCTACGACTGGCTGGGACAG
Source organism: Microbacterium oxydans (assembly GCF_000956525.1). Lineage (GTDB taxonomy): Bacteria > Actinomycetota > Actinomycetes > Actinomycetales > Microbacteriaceae > Microbacterium > Microbacterium oxydans_A. The sequence continues at coordinate 350,690 of NZ_JYIW01000024.1, read as the reverse complement.
ATGCCGTCAGCCCTGATCGTGCTGATGCTCGTCATGGTCTGGGTGCAGCTCGGCTACCCGGTGGTCGTGTTCATGGCGGCGCTGCAGCGCGTGGATCCCGAGCTCTACGAAGCGGCCGAGCTCGACGGTGCGAACTGGCTGCAGCGCTTCACCGCCATCACCATGAGCATCATCCGACCGGAGATCTTCGTGGTCACGCTGACCTGTACGATCGCCGCGCTCAAGGTGTTCGGCCCGGTCTACATCATCACCCGCGGCGGACCCGCCGGTGCAACCCTGGTACCCGCCTACTACGCCTATCAGGAGTTCTTCACGAAGCGGAACGTGGGCTACGGCGCCACGATCGCCACCGTGCTGACGATCGTCGTCGTCATCGTGTCGATCATCTTCATCCGCGTCCAGAACTCGCTCGAGCGCAAGGAAAGGGCGGGGCTGTGATGCACGCCACCACTGCCATCGTCACCCCGGGGAAGACGCGTCCTCGCGGCGGCATGACCAAGAAGCGGCCGATCGACTGGCTGCTGCTCGCGCTCGTCGTGGTCGGCGCGCTGCTCATCATCGCGCCGTTCTACCTCGTGCTCGTGAACTCGTTCAAGTCGCCCGTCGACTACGCGACCTCCGGGCCGCTCGCGTTCCCCGAGACGCTCGACTTCGGCGGCATCATCAAGTTCTGGGAGCGCGTGAACTTCCCGGAGAAGGTCTGGAACTCGATCTTCATCGCCGGCATCGTCTCGGTGCTCGCGGTCGTGATCTCGATGCTCAACGCCTTCGCGATCGGGATCGGCCGAGTGCGAGGGCGCTCCTGGATCGTGCTGCTGTTCCTGCTCGCCAACCTGCTGCCGCAGGAGGCGCTGCTCTACCCGCTGTACTACATGTTCAAATCGGTCGGCCTGTACGACAACGTGTGGGCGGTGATCATCGTGTTCACGGTGATCCAGGCGGCGTTCGGCACCTACCTGCTCTCCTCCGTCTACGGCACCTTCCCGAAGGAGATCCTCGAAGCGGCATCGCTCGACGGCGCCAGCCGGTGGCAGATCCTCTGGCGTGTGGTCTTCCCGATCAGTCGCCCGACGCTCTCGGTGCTGCTCATCTTCTTCTTCATCTGGACGTGGAACGAGTTCCTCATCCCGCTGACGTTCCTCGCCTCGAACGCCAATCAGACCGTCCCGGTCGCGATCAGCGTGCTGCAGGGCGACCGCCTGATGGACGTCACCACGACGAGCGCGTCCGCACTGCTCGGCATCATCCCCACGCTCATCTTCTTCCTCATCTTCCAGCGCACGCTCACGCGTGGCATCACGGCAGGAGCAGTCAAGTAATGAAGTTCACCGACGGGTTCTGGCAGCTGCGTCCCGGCGTCACCGCGCTGTACGCGCAGGAAGCGTACGACATCGCGGAGACCACCGACACCCCCGACGGCCCAGGTCTGATCATCACCGCGCCGACCATGGCGATCGCCAAGCGCGGCGACGTCCTCAATCGGCCGGTGCTGACAACGACCCTCTCCTCCCCCGCCGAGGGCGTCATCCGCGTGCGCATCGCGCATCACACCGGCGGACGAAGGCATGACGGGTTCCGGCTGCCGGGCGCCGGCGAGACCGGAGCATCAGTCTCGGTGTCGCAGACCGGTGGGGTGCTGGACGCCGGCGCGCTCGTGGCCAGGATCGCCCCCGGTGCGCCGTGGGACCTCTCGTTCGAGGTCGACGGTCGGCGGGTGACCGGCAGCGGCGGCAAGGCGCAGGGCTGCATCCAGCTCGCCCCAGGCGCACAGGTGGATCCCGGCGTCGTCGACAACGCACGGCAGGGCGGCGGCGGCGCGCCGACGGCATCCGTGTTCATGCACGAGCAGCTGGATCTCGGCGTCGGCGAGCTGATCTACGGCCTCGGCGAGCGCTTCGGCCCGCTGGTCAAGAACGGGCAGTCCGTCGAGGTGTGGAACGCCGACGGCGGCACGTCTTCCGAGCAGGCGTACAAGAACGTCCCGTTCCACCTCTCGAACCGCGGGTACGGCGTGCTCGTGAACGACCCTGGCCACGTCTCGTACGAGATCGGGTCGGAGGCCGTGGAGCGCGTGCAGTTCTCGGTCTCGGGCGAGGTGCTCGAGTACTTCGTGATCGCGGGTCCGACGCCCAAGGAGGTCCTGGGCCGATACACCGCGCTGACCGGACGACCACCGGTCGTGCCGGCCTGGTCGTACGGGCTCTGGCTGTCGACCAGCTTCACCACCGACTACGACGAGCAGACCGTGAACTCGTTCATCAATGAGATGGCCGCGCGCGAGCTGCCGGTGTCGGTCTTCCACTTCGACTGCTTCTGGATGCGCGAGTTCAACTGGTGCGACTTCGAGTGGGACCCTCGGGTCTTCCCCGATCCGGAGGGGATGCTCGCGCGCCTGCACGACAAGGATCTCCGCGTCTGCGTGTGGATCAACCCCTACATCGCGCAGCGCTCGCCGCTGTTCCGTGAGGCCGCGGATCAGGGCTTCCTGGTGCAGCGGGCTGACGGCTCGGTGTGGCAGTGGGACCTCTGGCAGGCGGGCATGGGGCTCGTCGACTTCACGAATCCTGACGCCACAGCCTGGTACCAGGGGCATCTGCGCCGACTGATCGCGCAGGGGGTCGACTGCTTCAAGACAGACTTCGGCGAGCGCATCCCGACCGACGTGGTGTGGGCCGACGGCGCCGACCCCGAACGCATGCACAACCGCTACACCGACCTGTACAACCGTGCGGTGTTCGAGGTGCTCACCGACGCCCGTGGCGATGGCGATGCGGTGCTGTTCGCGCGGTCGGCGACAGCCGGCGGGCAGAGCATGCCGGTGCACTGGGGCGGCGACTCGACCTCGACGTTCGCCTCGATGGCCGAGACGCTGCGTGGTGGCCTGTCGCTCGCGTTGAGCGGCTTCGCGTTCTGGAGTCACGACATCGGCGGCTTCGAGGGCACACCGGATGCCGCGGTGTTCAAGCGCTGGACGGCCTTCGGCCTGCTCGGCTCGCACTCGCGCTTCCACGGTTCGAGCTCATACCGGGTGCCGTGGGCGTTCGACGAGGAGGCGGTCGAGGTCACACGTCGCTTCACGCACCTGAAGATGCGGCTCATGCCGTACCTGTACCAGCAGGGACTGGATGCGGCGGCGACCGGCGTGCCGGTGATGCGGCCGATGGCACTCGAGTTCCCCGACGATCCGGCGGCCGCATATCTCGACCGGCAGTACATGCTCGGCTCGAGCGTGCTCGTCGCCCCGGTGTTCTCGGCCGAAGGCACGGTCGACTTCTACCTGCCGCCTGGCGAGTGGACCTCGCTGCTCACAGGAGACACCGTCACCGGCGGCTCCTGGCGGAGCGAGACGCACGACTTCGACTCGCTGCCGCTCTACGTCCGCCCGGGCACCGCACTCCCCTGGGGCGCCCGTGTCGACGGCCCGGAGTACGACTACCACGACTGCCTGCGGTTGCGTGTCTTCCCCGGCGGCACCGGCACAGCCGACGTGACCGTCACCAGCCCCGATGGCCGCAGCGAGACCTACCGCGTCGACCTCGAGGAGATCACGGGGTGACCGGGGCGCCGGCGCCTAGCGTTCGTCGTCGCGGTTCCTGCGGCCGCGGGTGCTCCACGCGGTGAACGCAGATGCTGCGGCACCCGCAGCGCGGTCGATGGCCTCGGCGGATCGGGACAGCGCCTCCTGCGCGGCATCCTGCCACCCCGGCCCTGCGGGCGCCTCGCCGGCCTTCACCCGCGCGCTGTGCTCGGCGACGTCGAGGGCCCTGGCGAGCTGTGCGACGCCGTCGCGGTACGCGGCGAACTCGGCCGGCGTCGGGCGGTCGCCGGCCTCCCGGCGCAGATCGGTCGCGCGGCCGGCCGCACGCAGGTAGGCGGCCGTCTCCGGCTGCTTCACGTCGGTCATGGCCGGGTACGCGATCTGGCTGGCGGGATCGGTCTCGTAGTGCATCCATCGCACGACGATCGCGTCGTGCTCAGCGCGCAGCCGCTCCAGCGGGCGCGGGGCGGATGCCGCGGGGATCGCCGCCCTCGCTGCCTGCAGGCGGGCCCGTCGAGCGCGGATATCGGCGGTCGCGGCCTTCACGTTGCGCTCGGCATCGCGCAGCATCCGGCGGGCACTCGCGAGCTGCTCCGGCGTCGCACGACGCGCCGCACGTTCAGCGGACACGTGCGCGAGGTCGGCCTTCGCGATCTTCACGTCCGCTCGTTTCTCGGCGATCCCTGACTGCGCGAGCTTCAGGTCATGGCGGGCCGCGTCGACCGCGAGTCGTCGCCCGCTCCGTCTCGTCCGCCGCCGGACCCCGATCGCTCCGGCAGTGACGCCGCCCGCCGCGACGGGCGCGAGCCACCACCACTCGGCCAGCAGCATCAACGGGTCCATGCTTCGATGCTACCCAGCGCATCGCCACCGCGCTCCGGGCCGGGCGGCTCCGGTCGCAGAAACGGCCGCCTCCCGCGCGGGAAGACGACCGTTTCTGCGACCGGAGCGTGCCGGGTCAGACCAGCGTCTCCTGCCATGCCGCGTGCAGCTGCGCGAACTTGCCGGTGCCGCCGATCAGGGCAGCGGGGGTGTCGTCCTCGATGATCCGGCCGTGCTCCATCACCAGCACCCGGTCGGCGATCGCGACCGTCGAGAGACGGTGCGCGATGATGATCGCCGTGCGGTCTGCGAGCAGGGTCTGCAGCGCGTCCTGGATCAGCCGCTCCGAGGGGATGTCGAGCGACGCCGTGGCCTCGTCGAGGATCAGCACCGCGGGGTCGGCGAGGAACGCCCGAGCGAACGAGATCAGCTGACGCTGCCCCGCCGACACTCGACCGCCGCGCTTGTTCACATCGGAGTCGTACCCGTCGGGCAACGCCGAGATGAACTCGTCGGCGCCCACCGCACGCGCGGCCGACTTGATCTCGTCGAGGGTCGCGTCCGGCTTGCCGAGGGCGATGTTGTCGGCCACCGTGCCGCTGAACAGGTAGGCCTCCTGCGTCACCATCACGATGGCGCGGCGGAGATCCTTCGGATGCAGCGACCGCAGATCGATGCCGTCGAGGGTGACGCTGCCGATCGAAGGGTCGTAGAAGCGCGAGATGAGCTTCGCCAGCGTGGACTTGCCCGCGCCGGTGGTCCCGACGAGTGCGATCGTCTGCCCTGCCGGGATGTCGAGCGAGAAGTTCGGCAGGATCGTCTTCTCCCCCGAATACCCGAAGGTCACCTCGTCGAAGCGGACGTGACCGCGAGCCTCCCACAGGTCGATCGGCTTCTCGGGGTCCGGCACGGTCGGCCGCTCCTCGAGCACACCCGACACCTTCTCCAGCGCGGCCGTTGCCGACTGGTAGGAGTTCAGGAACATCGCGATCTCCTGCATCGGCGCGAAGAAGTTGCGCACGTACAGCACAGCCGACAGCAGCACGCCGACCGTGAGCGCTCCGGTCGAGACACGGATGCCGCCCCACAGCACCACGAGGCCGAGGGTCAGGGCGGCGACGCCCATGAGTCCCGGCTCGAACGTGCCGAACAGCAGCATCGAACGACGGTTCACATCGCGGTAGTCGCCGGCGACGTCCTGGAAGACCACGTCGTTGCGCGGCTCCTTGCGGAACGCCTTCACGGCCCGGATGCCCGTCATCGTCTCGACGAACTGCACGATGACCTTGGCGCTGATCACGCGCGACTCACGGTAGACGAGCTGCGACCGCGAGTAGAACCAGCGCATCAGCAGCACGAGCGGCACTCCGGCCAGCGCCAGGATCACGCCCGACTGCCAGTCCCAGACCAGCAGCGCGATGAACGTGAAGGCGCCGAAGAGCACCCCCGAGACGAGGTTGTTGAGGCCGCCGTCGAGCAGCTCGCGGATCGAGTCGAGGTCACTGGTCTGGCGCGAGATGATGCGGCCGGAGGTGTACGACTCATGGAACTCGAGGCTCAGTCGCTGCGTGTGCAGGAAGATGCGCTTGCGGAGATCGATCAGGATCGCCTGCGTGATGCGGGCGGCGATGATGACGTACCAGGCGATCAGCGCAGCCGCAGCGGCACCGGCGAACAGGTAGATGCCGCCGATCATGAACGTCGGCATCCAGTCGGCCCGATCGAGCACTGCGGGGAGCGCCCGGTCGATGCCGATGCTGATCAGGATCGGACCTGCCACCTGGAGCGCGGTCGAGATGACCAGCACGACGGCCGCGACGATGACCTGCGGGCGCAGCGGACGGATCAACGACCCGAGCAGACGCAACGAACGGCGACGGATCGCCCTGCTCTCCTCGCGGGTATAGGTGGAGCGGTCCTCGTCCTGGGTACCGGTGATCGTGGAGCTCATGCCTGCACCTCCTTCTCGGTGATTCGTGCGTCGTCGTCGGGTCCGCCATCCGCTCCCTGGGTTGCTGAGCCATCCGCTCCCTGGGTTGCTGAGCCATCCGCTCCCTGGGTTGCTGAGCTTGTCGAAGCATCCCGGATGATCGGGATCGCACCCGTGCGTGCGGCTTCCTCCGCCTCGAGGCTGGAGATGACGTAGCGGTAGTGCCGGCTCGTGCGCAGCAGCTCGCTGTGCGTGCCCACCGCGGTGATCCGGCCCGCCTCCAGCAGCGCGACGCGGTCGGCGAGCGCGACGGTCGAGGGTCGGTGCGCGACGATCATCGCGGTCGTCTCCGCGAGCACGCGGCGCAGTGCCTCCTCGACGAGTGCCTCGGTGTCGACGTCGAGCGCCGACAGCGGGTCGTCGAGCACGAGCACCTTGGGGGCGGCGGCGACCGCACGCGCGAGCGCGAGCCGCTGACGCTGACCGCCGGAGAGGCTCAGCCCCTCCTCGCCGATGATCGTCTCGACGCCGTCGGGCAGCGCGTCGACGAACGACGCCTGTGCGACCTCCAGCGCTTCGCGCATCACACGCTCGGCCTCAGGGCTGTGCACGTCGAGCTCGGCGCGGCCGAGCAGGACGTTCTCGCGGACGGATGCCGAGAACAGCGTCGCGTCCTCGAACGCCATGGCGATGTGCTGACGAAGCTCCGACAGCGGCAGGTCGCGCACGTCGACGCCGTCGAGCGTGACCCGACCTCCGGTGACGTCGTACAGACGAGTGGGGAGTGTGGTGAGCGTGGTCTTGCCGCTGCCGGTCAGGCCGACGAGCGCCATGGTCTCCCCCGGCCGCAGCACCAGGTCGATGCCGTCGAGCAGATCACGCTCGTGCGAACCGGCGTCCTGGTAGCGGAAGTGCGCGTTCTCGAACGCGAGCTCGCCACGCGGCTCCGCGATGTGCACCGGGTGCTCCGGGTCGGTGATGGAGTTCGTCTCCGAGAAGATGTCGAACACGCGGTCGGTCGCCGTCCTGGCGTCGAGCATGAACGAGAACAGGAACCCGATCGACTCGATCGGCCAGCGCAGCACCACGGCCATCGCGAAGAACGCGAACAGCTGGGCCTCGTCGATCTGGCCCTGCGAGATCAACCAGATGCCGGACATCAGGCTGAGCCCGAAGGCGATCTGCGGCATCAGGTCGAGCCAGAACCAGATCGAGGCGACAGCGCCGGCCTTGCTCATCTCGGTCTCGCGCAGCGTCTCGGCCTGACGGCTGAAGCGGCTGAGCGCGTGCTTTCCGCGACCGAACGCCTTGAGCACCCGGATGCCGTGCACGCTCTCCTCGACGCTGGTCGCGAGGTCGCCGGCCTGGTCCTGGCTGCGACGAGTGAGCGCGCCGTAGCGCTTCTCGAACAGGTACCCGCGGATCCACAGCGGGATCGCGGTCACGAGGAAGATGGTGCCGAGCAGCCAGTGCCAGCGGAAGAGCAGTACCGAGCCGATGATGATCGTCAGCACGTTCACGACGAGCAGCACGAGGCCGAACGCGAGCCAGCGCCGGATGAGACCGATGTCCTGCATCATGCGGCTGAGCAGCTGCCCCGACTGCCAACGGTCGTGGAACGACACGGGCAGCGTCTGCAGGCGCGAGTAGAGCGTCGTGCGCATCTGGTACTCGACCTCGGTGGCCGGGTTCAGCACGAACTGACGACGAAGCCACACCATCACGGCCTCACCGAGGGCGAGGGCGAAGACGACGAGCGCGCCGACGACGATCGCGCTGATCTCGCCGGACTGCACCGGTCCGGCCATGATCTGCTCGAGGACGATCGGGATCATCAGGGCGATGATCGCGGCGATGAGCGCGCTGGCCGCGCCGCCGGCGAGTCGCCAGATGACCGGCTTCACGAAGGGCTTGAGCCGCCACAGTGCGGCGGGGGTGGACAGGGAGGCGTTGTTCTGCGGGGAAGGCGAGGAAGACATGTCTCTCAGATGCGTTTCGTATGGCGTGCGGTGAAGAACAGACGGATGCGAGAGCGGGCCGAGCGGCCCGGCATCCGGAGCGGGCGCGTGGAGACGCGCGGCGTGGCTCTAAGGGTGCGTGCGCACCGGGGTCGAGCCGAGAGCTGCGATCGTCGCGACGGAGATCGTGGTCATGGTGTCCTCCTCAGGGCCTCGGCTGCGTCGCCCGGTCGGCGCGACAGCCCACCAGCCTATGTCTGTGAACCAGCTGAACGCAAGAGGCATTCCCGATCCGCACGCATCGGCCTCATCCCTGCGCTGCCACCTCCCGCGCGAGCAGGCTGTCCTTGACCTCGACGCCCCAGGCGAATCCACCGAGCGTGCCGTCGGTTCGGAGCACCCGGTGGCACGGCACGAACAGCGCCGGCGCATTCCGCGCACAGATCGAGGCGGCCGCGCGAACCGCACGGGGGTTGCCGAGCCGTGCGGCGAACGCGGTGTACGTGAGCGGGTCGCCCGGAGCGATGCCGCGCAGCGCCGCCCACCCGGCGAGCTGCAGCGCCGTGCCCCGCTGGTGCACGGCGACCGTGTCGATGGCGGTGATGTCTCCGGCGTAGAACGCGGCGACGGCCGCCGCGGCATCCGTGTCGCCCTCGCGGAGCTGCTCCGGTCGGAGGGCCGCAGCCAGGCGTGCGAGGATGCGCTCGACGTCATCGGTCCACCCCGATGCGAGCACGCGCTGCCGGTCGTCGGTGAGGATCGTGAAGGCCCCGTCCGGGGTGTCGACGGTCTGGATGATGGCGGTCATGCTGGCTCCTTCGAGAGTCGTGGTCGGCGCACGGGAGCCGCGCGCCAGAGGTGGGCGCTGAGGTAGCTGCGCCATGGCGCAGTGCGCTCGGCCCAGGCGGTCAGCGGAGCGGGTTCGCCAGGAAGACCGGACGCCGCGGCGCCGGCGCGCATGGCGACGTCGCCGGGGAGCAGGATGTCCGGGTCGCCGAGCACGCGCATGCGCACGTAGTCCGCCGTCCACGGGCCGATGCCCGGCATGGCGAGCAGCGCGGCCCGCTGTTCGGCGCCGTCGTCGCCGACCGTGAGCGTGAGCGACCCGTCGGCGAGCGCGGCGGCGGCTCCCGTGATCGCCCTGATCCGAGCGGCGGGGCCGCGCAGCACCTCGGCGCCGCGCTCGGCGATGGCCGCCATGGTCGGGAACAGCAGTCCGTCTTCGGTCCGCTCCCCCAGTGCCTCGGCGAGCGCGGAGAGCGCCGTGCGTGCGGCGACGACCGTGATCTGCTGCCCGACCATGGCCCGGATCAGCATCTCGTGCGGGTCGGCTGATCCTGGCACCCTGATGCCGGGCGTCTGCGCGACGAGCGGCGCGAGCTCTGGGTGGGCCGACAGCGCCTCGTCGATCGCCTGCGGATCGGCGTCGAGGTCGAAGATGCGCCGCACCGTGGAGACCAGCGGGGCGAGGTCGGCGAGATGCGTCACCCGTGCGCGCAGGTGCAGCCGTTCCGCGGCATCCTGTCGCACCTCGAACCATGCAGGGCCGCCGGACAACCGCAGGTGTCGCGCGAACGAGGTCGGCGTGGTCTGCTCGACGCCGGGCAGGGCGCGTGCCTGCATCCACGCGAAGATGCCGCTCGCATCGAGCGGTCCTCGGTACGGCAGCACCAGGTCGATCGCTCCCGGTGCCACGGATGCATCGGTGCGGCGCCGAGCTCTGAGCTCGCCCGGGGCGAGGCCGAACACCTCGCGGATCGTCTCGTTCGCCTGGCGGATGCTGGCGAAGCCGGCCGCGTAGGCGACGTCGGAGATCGGCATGTCGGTGCCGACCAGCAGCATGCGAGCCGTGTGCGCGCGGTGCGCCCGCGCGAGCGCGAGGGGACCAGCGCCGAGCTCACCGGCGAGCAGCCGCGTGAGGTGCCGTGGCGAGTAGCCGAGTCGGGCGGCCAGCCCTGGCACGCCCTCGCGCGCGACGACCCCGGAGGAGATCAGGCGCATCGCGCGAGCCGCCGTATCGCCCCGCACATCCCACGCCGGTGAACCGGGCGCCGCCTCCGGCAGGCACCGCTTGCAGGCGCGGTACCCGGCCTCGTGGGCGGCCGCGCTCGTGGGGTAGAAGGTGACGTTCTGCGGCTTCGGTGTGCGGGCGGGGCAGCTCGGCCGGCAGTAGATGCCGGTCGAGCTGACCGCCGTGACGAACTGCCCGTCGAAGCGGGTGTCGCGGGCGCTGATCGCGCGGTATCGCTCGTCGAAGTCGGTCACCGGGAGGCTCATGTCTCAACCCTGCCACGCACCCCCGACACCGGCTGGCGGAAATCGGACATCACGATGGCGCGACGACCGGGGTGCGATGGCGGGGCGGATCCCCTCAACCGCGCAGGTAGACCGTCGCCGTCTCGGTGAAGAACTCGCGAGCCGCCGCGCCCTGCTCCTTGGGGCCGAGCGCACTCGCTCCGGTGCCGCCGAACGGCACATGCAGATCGGCGCCGGCCGACGCGGAGTTGATGTGCACGACACCGACACGGATGTCCTCGATCGCACTGAGGGCATCCGCGAGCCCGGTCGTGAACACCGCTGTGGAGAGGCCGTACTCGCTGTCGTTCACGAGCGCGATGCCCTCGGCGGTCGACGAGACGCGCCTGACGCCGACGACCGGCCCGAACAGTTCCTCGTTCCACAGCTCGCCGGGATCGGACTCGTCGAGCTCGAAGATCGACGGCGGGATGAAGTAGCCATCGGCGAGGGTGCCACTCGCGTACGGCTCGGGCGCGAACACCGGCCGCGCCGATGACGCGCGGGCACGAACGAGGGCGGCTGCCACACGGTCGTACGCACCGGCATCGACCACCGGCCCCATCTCGTTCTTCGGATCGGTGGCGTCGCCGACGCTGATCGCCTCGGCGCGGATCGCCAATCGGCGCAGGAACTCGTCGGCCACCGCCTCGTGCACGATGACCCGCGAGGTCGCCGTGCACTTCTGCCCTGCCGCACGGAAGGCGCCGAGCGCCACCTGCTCCACGGCGAGGTCGAGGTCGGCATCCGCCAGCACGAGCGAGGCGTTCTTGCCGCCGAGCTCGCCCTGGAACGGGATGCCGCGGGCCGCCAGTTGTGCCGCGATGATGCGCCCGACGCGGGTGGAACCGGTGAAGGTGACGGCATCGACCTCGGCGTGCGAGACGATCGCCTCGCCGACCGATGGCGCGCCGTTCACGAGGTTCAGCACGCCGGCAGGCAGCCCTGCACGCTCCAGCGCCTCGGCGAATCGCATCGCGAGCAGCGGGACGAAGGTCGCCGGCTTCCACACGACCGTGTTGCCCCAGACCAGCGCGGGCGCCAGCTTCCACGCCGGGATCGAGATCGGGAAGTTGAACGGGGTGATCGCGCCGACCACGCCGACGGCGCGACGGATGACGAGGATGCGCTCCCCCTGGGTCGGCGACTCGAACACGCCACCGCTCTGCCGTTCGACCTCCTGCGCGTGGAACCGCAGGATGTTCGCGGAGTGCCCCGTCTCGGCGACCGCCTCGACCAGAGTCTTGCCCTCTTCACGGGCCAGCTCGGCACCCCACTCGTCGCGGTGCTCGTCGATGATGTCGGCAGCGCGCAGCAGGATCGCCGCGCGAGCGCGGGCCGGCGTCCTCCGCCAGCCCTCGAACGCGCGGCGCGCGGCGGTGAACGCCCGGTCGACGTCGTCGGCTGACGCACCGCGCCCCGTGCCGACGATGTCGGACGGACGGCTCGGGTTGACGTCGACGAACTCCTCGCCGCTGCCGTCCCGCCAGGCGCCGTCGATGAAGTGACGCAGCTGGAACTCGGTCATGATGCTCCCTCGATGGTGGTGCCGCGGAATGCGGAGAACCCGGTGATGTGCGCGCCGAGGATGAGCGTGTGGATCTCATCCGTCCCCTCGTAGGTGCGGACGGACTCCAGGTTCGCCGCGTGCCGGAGCGGCGAGTAGTCGCCGGAGACGCCGTTGCCGCCGAGGATCGTCCGTGCCTCGCGGGCGATGGCGATCGCGGCTCTCGTGTTGCTGAGCTTCGCGACCGAGATCTGGTGCGGCTGCACCGTGCCGGCATCCTTCAGCCGCCCGAGTCGCAGGGCGAGCAACTGTGCCTTCTCGATCTCGACGGCCATGTCGACGAGCTTCTGCTGCGTGAGCTGGAACGCGCCGATCGGCTGATTGAACTGCATCCGCGTGCGGGAGTACTCCAGCGCGGTGCCGTAGCTGTCGCGGGCGGCACCGATCACGCCCCAGCCGATGCCGTACCGCGCCTCGTTCAGGCAGGAGAACGGGGCACGCAGGCCACGGGCCTCCGGCAGCAGCGCGTCTGCGGGCAGCCGCACGTCGGTCAGCGCGATGTCGCACTGGATCGAGGCGCGCATCGACAGCTTCGGGGCGATCGGGGTCGCAACGAATCCCTCGGTCTCGGTCGGCACGATGAATCCGCGCACGCCGTCCTCGGTCTGCGCCCAGATGATCGCGACCTGGGCGATCGAGGCGAGTCCGATCCAGCGCTTCGCGCCGTTGAGCACCCAGCCGTCGCCCTCGCGGCGCGCGAACGTCGTCATGCTCGACGGGTCGGAGCCGGAGTTGGGTTCGGTGAGCCCGAAGCATCCGATGACCTCTCCGCGTGCCATCCGCGGGAGCCACTCCTGCTTCTGCGCCTCACTTCCGTGCTTGTGGATCGCGCTCATCGCGAGCGACCCCTGCACCGACACGAAGGTGCGAAGGCCGGAATCGCCCGCTTCGAGCTCCATCGCTGCGAGTCCGTACTCGACGGCGCTTCGCCCTGCGCAGCCGTATCCGCTGAGATGCATGCCGAGCAGGCCGAGCTCGGCGAGTTCGGGGACGAGCTCGACCGGGAAGATCGCCCGGTCGTACCAGTCGGCGATGTTCGGGCGGATGCGGGCGTCGACGAACTCGCGCACGCGATCCCGCGTGGCCCGCTCGTCGTCGGTGAGGAGCTCGTCGAAGTCGAGCAGGTCGGGAACGGCGTTCATGCTGCTGCCTCCTCGGCGGCGATGGATCGGATGGAGGTCGCGAGGATCCGCAGGCCGGTCTCGAGCACCGCCTCCTCGATCACGAGCGGCGGCAGCAGTCGGATGACGTTGCCGTACGTGCCGCACGTGAGCGTGAGCACGCCCGCAGCGTGACAGGCCGCGGAGATCTGCTGGGCCAGGTCGGCCCGCGGCGCGAGGGTCACCGGATCGGCGAACTCGACGGCCATCATCGCCCCGCGGCCGCGGACCTCGGCCACGGCGCCGATCTCGTCGAGCAGCGGCTCGAGGTGGTCGCGGATCGCCCGCTCGATGCGCTGCACCCGCGGCAGCAGCGCTGGATCCTCGAGGATCTCGAACACCGCGAGTGCCGCAGCGCACGCCAGCGGGTTTCCTGCATAGGTGCCGCCGAGTCCACCGGCGTGGGCGGCGTCCATGATCTCCGCACGCCCGGTGACGGCGCTCAGCGGAAGCCCGCCGCCGAGAGCCTTGGCGGTCAGCGTGAGGTCGCCGGCGATGCCCTCGTACTCGCTTGCGAAGAGTCGTCCGGTTCGACCGAGCCCTGACTGGATCTCGTCGATCACGAGCACGATGCCGTACCGATCGGCGAGCTCGCGCAGGCCGACGAGGAATCCGGGCGCAGGCACCACGAAGCCGCCTTCGCCCTGGATCGGTTCGACCACGAGGGCTGCGAAGTGGTCGGCTCCGTGCGTGACGACGAGCTGTTCGAGCTCGGCGAGGGCGGCCTCTGCGGCACCGCCACGCAGCGGGTTGGCGTTCGGCCCTCGCACCACGTCGTGCGGGAACGGGCCGAAGGACGTCTTGTACGGATGCTCCTTCGCCGTCATGGCGAGCGTGAGCAGCGAACGCCCGTGGTAGCCCTCGTCGATCACGAGCACTCCAGGACGACCGGTGTGCGCTCTGGCGATCTTCACCGCGTTCTCGACCGCCTCGGCGCCGGTGCTGAACAGCGCGGTGCGCTTCTCGAAGTCGCCTGGCGTGTGCGCGTTCAGCCACTCGGCGACGCGCACGAACCCTTCGTACTCGGTCACCATGAAGCAGGTGTGCGTGAACAGGTCGAGCTGCGCGGCAACGTGCTCGCGCACCACCGGGTTCGCAGCCCCCACGCTGGTGACGGCGATGCCGGACGCGAGATCGATGAACGTGTTGCCGTCGACGTCTTCCAGGGTCGAGGTGCCGGCGCTGGCCACGAAGACCGGCAGCGTGATGCCGAACCCGGATGCCACGGCGGCCAGGCGTTGGGCGTGGAGTGCACGCGATCGGGGTCCGGGGATCTCGGTGCGCAGGTGCGGGACAGTCGTCATGTGCTCGAGGCTAGAAGCTCGCGGGTCCGCGGGAGCGGGCAGTTCGCCCACTGCTTGCGCCGTGGCTGTGCAACACGCACACTGAGTGCATGGTGTCTCTCGGTGAACTCGTGCGGACCGCCGAGTCCGCGCTCCGCCCACTCGCCCCCTTCGACGCCGCACGGACGATCTCCGGCGTCCACGTCTCGGAGCTCGGCGACCCAGGACGCTACCTCGAGGGCGGCGAACTGCTGCTCACCACGGGCATCCCGCTCCACGGCCAGTCGGCCGCGGCGTACGTCGACCGGCTCGCCGAGCACGGGATCGGTGCGATCGGGATCGGGCTCGGCGAGGGCTGGGACGACGCGCCGGTCGAGCTCGTCGAGCGCTGCGCGGTCGCCGGCATCCCGGTGTTCGCGGTCCCCGACGGAGCCCCGTTCCTCGACGTCTCCCGCGCATTCTGGTCGATCGCCGGACGCGGCGGCCAGGAGGAGGCGCTCCGCACGGCCCACGCGCACACCCGGCTCGTCCAGGCGGCGAACGACCCCGATGCGGTCATCGCGGTCATCAGGGTCATGGCGCAGGCGATCGGCGGGTGGGTCGCCTGGCTGCCGTGGGGCCAGGGAGCCGGACCCGGGATGCTGTATCCGCCGTCTCTGGAGGGCATCCTGCCCGCGGTACGCGGCGATGTGGAGCGGTCGCTGCTGCGATCCGGCGTCGAGGCCGCGTCGTTCGTCTCGCACGGTTCGACCGTGCTCGCGCACGCGGTCGTCGTCGGCGAGCGCACGCGTGGGGCGCTCGCGCTCGGCGCCAGCCGACCGCTCGGTCGCGCCGACCGCCAGCTCGCGCTGACCGCGACCGCGCTGTTGCGGCTGCTGATCGCGACCCCCACAGCGGCGGCTCGGCCGGAGGGCTGGATCGCGGAGCTGGCACTCCGTGGCGATGCCGCGGCCGCACGCGCGCTGGCGTCGGCTGCAGACATCGAGCTGCCGCTGCTCTTCTCGGTGCTCGTGGGGAGCGAGGACGACGTCGGCTTCCCGTTCACCGTCGAGCGCGGCGACCTTCGCCTCGTCCTCGTGCCGAGCGGCGGGACCGTGCACGTGGACTCCGGCACGCTCAGCGCTGCCGTCGGGCTCGACGATGTCGCGGTGGCAGCCGCGCGCACGCTCGCACTGCATCGCGCGTCGCCTGGAAGCGGCCTGCGCAGGGAGCCGGAATCCCGAGCCCGACGCTGGGTCGACGACCTCATGCACGCCGATCCGGTCCTGCTGCCCACCGTCGTCTCGTACCTCCGGCATCGGCACCAGGCCGAACGGACGGCACGCGAACTCGGGGTGCATCGCAACACGGTGCGCCCGCGCATCCTCGCCGCCGAACGCCTGCTCGGCATCACCCTGGACGACCCCGATGCGGCGGCCGAGCTCTGGATCGCGCTGCGCGATCAGCAGCGCTGAGTCAGCCGTCGTCAGCCGTCGAGCCAGGCGCGCACCTGGGCGTCGTGTTCGCCGAGTCGTGGCGGCGCGGTCGCCGTGACAGGGAGCGCCGGCGTCCATTCCAGCGGCGATCGGATCTGCCGCGAGCGGCGCCCGTCGCTGCCGACCGCGTCCCACACCGGATCGAGTCCGAGGCGCTCGGCGAGGGCGATGCCGTCTCCGATCGTGTTCACGACTCCGGCGGCGACACCGATCCGGTTCAGTCGTTCCGCCCAGGCCGCGGCCGTGTCGTCGGCGAGCACGTCCTCGAGTTCCGAGACCAGCGCCTCGCGATGCGCGACCCGATCCGGGTTGCTGCGGAAGCGGGGATCGACGGCGAGTCCTGGACGCCCCAGCTCCTCCGTCATCCTGGCGAACTGGGCATCGTTGCCGCAGGCCACCGCGATCGGCGCATCGGCACAGCGCAGGGTCTCGTACGGCGCGATCGACGGATGCCGGTTCCCCAGCCGTGCCGGCTCGATGCCGGCACCGAGATGCGCCGACACCTGATTCACGAGGGCCGCCTGCAGGCTGGAGAGCAGGTTGACCTCGATCCGCGAGCCCAGCCCTGTACGTTCTCGTCGTCGCAGCGCGGCGAGGATGCCGATCACGGCATCCTTCCCGGTCAGCACGTCGACGAGTGCGACACCGGCCTTCATCGCGTCACCGTCCGCATCGCCGGTGATGTGCATGAGTCCGCCGGCGGCCTGCGCCACGAAGTCGTATCCGGGCAGCGCAGCCCCCGCACCGAGACCGAAGCCGCTCACCGACACGGAGATCAGCCGCGGGTGCGCGGCGGCCAGCGTCTCCCAGTCGAAGCCGAGCTTCTCGAAGAGCCCTGGTCGGAAGTTCTCGATCACGACGTCGCTGCGCGCGATGAGCTCGTGCGCTCGATCGCGATCGTCCGGGTCGGCCAGGTCGAGGGTGACCGACTCCTTGCCCCGGTTGGCCGACTCGAAGTACGTGGTCATGCCGGATTCGGCATATGGCGGCCCCCAGGCCCTGGTGTCGTCGCCGGAGCCCGGCCGCTCGACCTTGATCACGCGCGCCCCCAGATCGGCGAGCGTCATGGTCGCGAGCGGTCCGGCGAGCACCCGGGAGAAGTCCGCGACGACGATGCCCTGCAACGGGGCGGTCATGCGTGCACCTGCAGCGCGCGGGCCGTGGAGTCGCGAGCGACGACGGAGATCGGGAACTCGACATCGGTCCCCTTCGTCGCGCGGCCGTCGAGCAGATCGATGAGCAGTTCGGCGCACGCGACGCCCGAGTCACGAGGTCGCAGGTCGATCGACGTGATCGAGGGGGTCAGGAACGGCAGGGACGGGTGATCGACGCACGAGACGACCGTGATGTCCTCGCCGATGGTCCTGCCGAGACGCCCGAGCACGGCGACGACCTCGATGGCGCTGGAGTCAGGTCCGCAGAAGATCACATCGGTCTCGGGATGCTGCTGCAACAGCAGTTCCGTCGCTTCGCGGACCGCAGGCCACGGCGCTTCGAAGGAGATCGGGGCGATCACGGGATCGAGGCCCCGCGTCGCAGAGCCCTTGCGGAATCCGGACACCAGCTGCCGCGACCAGTCCGTCGCATCGGGGGCGACGAGCAGGGCCGGATGCTGCGCTCCGGTGACGTCGACCTCGTCGAACAGCCGGAGCATCGCAGCCTCGTGCGAGGACCAGACCACTCCGTCCGGCGTGCCGGCGACCTCGTCGGGCAGATGCTCCTGCGTGACGACCGGGATGCCGGATCCCATGACGGACTGCAGGCCGGGGTCTCCCGACAGCGGGTCACCGATGATCAGGCCGTCGGCCCTGATCGGGCGCGAGCGACCGGACGAGAGGGATGGGCTCACGATGGTCACGTCGATGTCGTGCGCGGCCGCGCTGGTGACGATGCCGAAGGTGAACGCCATGTAGTACGACGACCTCGAGACGACCTCTGGGAGCACGATGCCGATGGTGCCGATGGCCCCGCCGCGCAGGTGCCGGGCTGCGGTGTTCACCGAGTAGCCGAGCTCGGATGCGGCGGCCAGGACAGCGTCGCGAGTGGCCGAGGAGACGCGCCCTCCCCCGCTGAGCGCGTCGGACGCCGTGGTCTTGCCGACCCCTGCGCGACGAGCGACATCGATCAATCGGGCACGCCGTGGCTCTTGCATGCGGCCGAGTCTAACCACACTCGGCAAGCCGTAATCCACTCGAAACAGTTCGGGTCTTGCGCTGTAACACGTTCATCGCATACTTTTGCCGGAACGTTCCGGCACGCAGACGTTCCGGCACCGACTTCCGACGGAGACTCCATGAACTGCAGCTGTTCCACGTCCGACCACGTCCAGCGATCGCGCCGACTCGGCGACGAGTCGGGGGCGCCGTACGCGACGCTCTCGGAGCACGAGCTGCAGCACGTCGCCGAGATCCTCCGGTCGCACGACTCCCTCGACGAGTCGCACCGCATCGCCTACATCGGGCTCGACGAGCCCGACCGTGCAGAGGTCACCGCCGGACGCCCGGTGCCGCGGCGGGCTCGGGTGCAGCTGCTCGACGTCGACAGCGGTCGCGCACGCGCCGTCACGGTCGACATCGGCACTGGCACGATCGCGAAAGATGTCGACATCGACCCGGAGATCGACGGCCAGGTGCCGCTGCTCCAGGAAGAGCACGGGATCATCCGCGAGCTCATCGGCGCCGACGAGCGCTGGGCGACGGCGCTGGCCGCCCGCGGCATCGACGACCCGAGCACGGTCGCACTCGCCGGTCTCTCCGCCGGCCGGTACCCCATCGAGGGCGAACGCGGACGCCGCCTGGCACGCGTGCTCGGCCACCACCAGCCGACGCCGCAGACCATGCCGTGGGCGCATCCGATCGACGGTCTCGTCGCCTACGTCGATCTCGCCAGCCGCACGGTCGTCGACGTGATCGACGCCGGTGTCATGCCGATCCCGCAGGAGACCGCCGACTACCACGTGCCCGGCACGTTCGGCCCTGAGCGCACGACCCAGAAGCCGATCGTCATCACGCAGCCGGAGGGCCCGAGCTTCTCCTTCGACGGCGACGTGATCTCGTGGGAGAAGTGGTCGCTGCGCATCGCCTACGACATGCGCGAAGGGCTGATCCTGCACGGCATCGGCTTCGAGGATGCCGGTCGCATCCGTCCGATCGTGCACCGCGCGTCGATCGCGGAGATGCTCGTCCCCTACGGCGACCCCGGCCCGGTGCGGTTCTGGCAGAACTACTTCGACACCGGCGAGTACCAGCTCGGACGACTCGTGAACTCGCTCGATCTCGGCTGCGACTGCGTCGGCGACATCACCTATCTCGACGTGCCGATCGCGGACGCCCGCGGGAACGTGAAGATCCTGCCGAACGCGATCTGCATCCACGAGGAGGATGCCGGCGTGCTGTGGAAGCACACCGAGCAGTTCACCGGCTCGAGCGACGTCCGACGTCAGCGACGACTGGTCATCTCCTTCTTCGTCACGGTCGGCAACTACGACTACGGCTTCTACTGGTACCTCTACCTCGACGGCAAGATCGAGTTCGAGGCCAAGGCCACCGGACTCGTGTTCACGGCGGCGTACGACGAGCGCACCGGTCGGTTCGCGAGCGAGCTGGCCCCTGGGCTGGCGGCGCCGTACCACCAGCACCTGTTCTGCGCCCGGCTCGACATGGCCGTCGACGGAGGCCCTGCGGTGATCGACGAGGTGGACGTCCGCACGCTCCCGATCGACGACGACAACCTGCACGGCAGCGCGATCGGCTTCACGACCACCCGGCTGCGCAGCGAGCAGGAGGGCCGCCGCCGCGCCAACGCGACGGTCGACCGCACCTGGCGGGTCAGCAGTGCCACCGCGAAGAACCGCCTCGGCCGACCGACCTCCTACGTGCTGACACCCGAAGGCAAGCCGGTCCTGCTCGCGCAGCCGGAGTCGGTCATCGCGTCGCGCGCCCGGTTCGCGACGGCCGACCTCTGGGTCACCGCCTACGCCCAGGACGAGCGCTACCCCGCCGGCGATGTGGTGAACCAGAGCGCGCCGGAGCAGGGGCTGCCAGCCTTCGTCGCGGACGACGCGTCGATCGACGGCGCCGACCTCGTGCTCTGGCACACCTTCGGCCTCACACACTTCCCCCGCACCGAGGACTGGCCGATCATGCCGGTCGACTCGTGCGGCTTCACGCTCAAGCCCCACGACTTCTTCGACCGGAACCCGACCCTCGACGTTCCGGCCTCCGCGTCCGCATGCTCCTGCGCCCACGAGGACGCAGGCTCCACCGGATCCGAGCACCACCTGCACCACCTCTCTGTCCGCCCGTCGTCGCACGCCGACTGATCAGTCGTCGTCCGACATCCCGAAGGGAAACACCGACATGCACACTGCAGCTCGCGCAGGGGTGGCGTTCACCGCCGTCGCCGTCCTCGCACTCACCGGATGCGCCGCCGGCGCCTCACCCGATACCGAACCCACCCAGGACGAGGCGGCGCCCGGCTTCCTCGCCGTGTCTGACGACGCCTTCGACGGAGGCGGAGAGCTCACCGTCCAGGTCGACTACGACACCGCCGAAGCGAGCGGACTCGACCCGCAGGGCGCGGCGACGGCACGGTCGTGGATGCTGGAGGGACTCTCGTACGAGACCCTGACCACGATCGACGAGAACCTCGACGTCGCGCCCTCCCTCGCCACGTCCTGGGAGACGCCGAGCGACACCGAGTACGTCTTCACCCTCGCCGACGACGCGGTGTTCTCGAACGGACGCCCGATGGTCGCGGACGATGTGGTCGGCAGTCTCCAACGGCTGCTCGACACACCGACGACGTGGACCGGCCAGCTCGGCCCCGTCGCATCGATCGAGGCGACGGGCGACCTCGAGGTCACCGTCACGCTCTCCGAGCCGTACGCCCCGTTCCTCGCGGCACTCGCCAACACCCCGGCCGCCGTGCTGCCGATGGCCGAGATCGAGTCCGGCGCGGTCGACATCACGAAGGAGATGGTCGGCACCGGCCCCCTCGTGGCGACCGCGCACCGCCAGGACGAGGAGTGGACGTTCGAGCCGAACGAGCACCACCCCGACGTCGCGTCCCTCGGATTCTCGACGCTGACGATCGACATCGTCGGCGATGAGGCCACCAGGGCGGCCGCACTGCGCGACGGCTCCGCGGACTTCGCCGTGCTCAACTCGATCGACTCCGCCGAGCTCCTCGCGAACGCGAAGGACGTGACGGTCGTCGGCCAGCGCAACACCGACTTCCACTACCTCATGATCAACTCGCTCACCGGCGACCCCGCATTGCAGGACCAGGACGTGCGGTTCGCGATCAACAGCGCCATCGACCGGGACGCGATCAACGAGCTGGCCTTCGGCGGCTCGACCTCGGCCACCGGCATCACCCCCGCCGGCCTCCCCGACGCCTGCGCCGCCGAGGACCTCCCGTCCGCAGCCCACGACGTGGCCGCAGCGAAGGCAGTGATCGACAAGGTCGGCGGCCTCGACCTTGACCTCGTGGTGTACACCGACGAGCCGGTGCTCGCGCAGATCGCGCAGGTCATGCAGCAGAACCTCGCGGAGATCGGCGTGACCGTGGAGATCCAGCAGGTCGACTTCGCCACCTACTCCGCCACCGTCTACGGCGACCCGGCCGACTTCGACCTCGCGCTCAGCTGGTTCGCCGGCTACGCGGACCCGGCCATGGTCACGACCTGGTGGAACCCCGAGGTCGCCGGATTCTCGGCCGTCTTCATGCAGGGCTCCGACGAGCTCGACGGGCTCATCACCGAGGGATACTCGACGGAACCGGGCACCGCCCGCGCCGGGGTGTTCACGGACCTGTGCGCCCTCGCCGACGAGCAGAGCGAGATGGTGCCGCTGGTGCTGCGTCCGTCCACGCTCGGCTGGAACACCGCCTCGCTGTCCCCGACGCTGAGCAGCGACGAGGGCTACGGCAACTTCCTCCGCCACATCACCGAGTTCCGCGCCAGCTGACATGGCCGTCGCTCTGTGGTCGCTCCGGCGCATCGGCGCCGCACTGCTGACGCTCGTCGTCGTCTCGGTGCTGATCTTCGCGTCCGTGCGCCTCATGCCGGGCGACTACACCGACCTCGTCCTGGGTCCGCTCGCCACCGAGGCGCAGCGGGCCCAGGCCGTGGCCCAGTCCGGACTCGACGATCCGGTGGTCACCCAGTACTTCCATTGGCTCTTCGGCGTCCTCACCGGCGACCTCGGGTACTCGTTCGTCTCGAACGTGTCGGTGACCGAGGAGTTCGCCGCGCGGCTGCCGGTCACGGCGACCATCGCCCTGCTGACCATCGTCGTCACCCTGCTCGTCGGCATCCCGCTCGGTTTCATCGCCGCACTCCGCTCTGAGGGATCTGCCGGTGCAGTCGGACGTATCGTCAGCGCGCTCGGCATCAGCATCCCGGAGTTCCTGCTCGCTGGAATCCTGGTCTTCGCGGTCTCCACGCTCGGACTCGGGGTCTCGGTGGGGCGATTCGCCCCGTTCGCGGTCGATCCCGCCCGGTTCTTCGGCTCGCTCGTGCTCCCCGTGACGGTGCTGGCGGTCGGCTGCATCGCGGTCATCGCCAGGAACACGAGGGATGCGGTGATGAACGTGCTCGTCGAACCGCACGTCCAGGCGGCCGTGGCGCGTGGGGAGACGCCGTGGTTCATCGTGCGGCACCATGTGCTGCGCAACGCCGCAGCCCCGATCCTCACGATCGTCGGCGCGCTCGTCGCCGTCCTGCTCGGCGGCACCGTGATCGTCGAGTTCGTGTTCAACATCCCCGGCATGGGGTCGTACCTGCAGACGGCACTCGGACGGCGCGACTACGCGATCGTGCAGAGCGCCGTGCTGCTGGCCGCCATCGTGTTCATCGTCGCGAGCCTGCTCGTCGACCTCATCGCGAATGCGCTGGATCCGCGCCTGCGCCTGACCGGAGGGAGCCGCCGATGAGCGTCGCACCCACAGCCACCTACCGCGTGCGAGCGGCGAGCCGGGCGACACGCGGCGCCTGGCGTCGCAGCGATGCGGTGTTGCGCACCGCGACCATCGTGCTCGGCGTGATCGTGATCGTGACGGTGATCGCGGTGCTGACCGGCGTCACCGGGTCGACGAGCGCCACGGTCGGCGGTCGACTCGAAGGCCCATCCGCCCTCGCGCCGATCGGTACCGACAACCTCGGCCGCTCGCTGCTCCCCCGACTCTTCCAGGGCACGGCGACCACCCTGGTGGTCTCGATCGTCGCCGTCCTGTGCTCCGCCTTCGTCAGCACGCTGCTCGGCATGCTCGCCGGCTACTACGGCGGTGCTGTGAACGAAGCGGTGATGCGCGTCGCCGACGTGCTCTACGCCTTCCCCGCGCTGGTGCTGGCGATCCTGGTGTCCGCATTGCTCGGACCCGGCCGGCCGGCCGCGATCATCAGCATCGTCGTGATCACGATCCCCCTCATGACGAGGGTCGTGCGCATCGCCACCCGCGCGGTGTCGGAACGCGACTTCATCATCTCCGCCCGCATCAGCGGCGTGCGCACCCCGGTGATCTTCGCGCGCCGCCTGCTGCCGAACATCTCCGGCACGATCGCGGTGCAGGCGAGCTACGCCCTGTCCGTTGCGATCCTCGTCGAGGGCGGGCTGAGCTTCCTCGGCTTCGGCGTGCAGGTGCCGGAGGCGTCACTCGGGCTGCTCATCCAGCAGGGGATGCTCTACATGACGCAGACGCCGCAACTGGTCGTCATCCCCGGCGCCGTGCTGGTCATCTCGATCCTGTGCATCAACATCATCGGCGACGGACTCCGCGACCGATTCGAACCGCGAGAGACGAGGTCCCTCCGATGACCGCCATCCGCATCAGCGATCTCGCCCTGGAGTTCACCGGAGCGACCACGGTCCGCGCGCTCGACGGGGTCGACCTCGACGTCGCCGACGGCAGCTCCGTCGCGATCGTCGGCGAATCCGGTTCGGGGAAGTCCACGCTCGCAGCCGCCATCGGCCGCCTGCAGCCGCGGTCCGCGAGCATCGTCCGCGGGCAGCTGGAGGTCGACGGCATCGATGTCCTCGGCCTCGACGACGATGCCCTGCGGGCGTACCGGCGCGACACCCTCGCGTACATCGCCCAGGACCCGATCGGCTCCCTCGACCCGACCATGCGGATCGGCGCGCAGCTCAGGCTCATCCTCCGCGCGGTCGCTGACGACGACTCGGTGGCCCGCCAGGTCGAGCTGCTCGCGGCGATGCAGATCTCCGACCCGGCACGCGTCATCCGACTGTTCCCCCATCAGGTCTCCGGCGGCATGGCGCAGCGCGTGGCGATCGCCATGGCGATGTGTCGTCGCCCCAAGCTGCTGATCGCCGACGAACCGACCGCCGCGCTCGACAGTCAGGTGCGCGAGGAGGTCATCCGACTCCTGTTCACGCAGGCGCAGGAACAGGGCACGACGATCATCTGGCTGAGTCACGATCTGCCCGCAGTCGCCAGATGGTGCGACCAGGTCGCCGTGATGTACGCCGGACGCGTGGTCGAGCGCGGGCCGGCGGCGGCGGTGCTCGGACGCCCGGTGCATCCGTACTCCCGCGCGCTCGCCGCCACCGACCCGTCGAGGGCGCGCCGCGGCGAGCGCCTCGCGAGCATCCCCGGCTCCCCGCCGGTGCTGCACGGCGAGTCGGAGGGATGCGCGTTCGCGGCCCGCTGCGCCCACCGGATCGACGCCTGCGAGGTCGTGCGTCCCGAACCGCTCGGTGAGCGTCACAGCCTCTGCATCCGTGCAGCGGAGCTCGTCGACGCCGACCATCGAGCGGGGTCGCACCCAGGAGAGGAGCTGTCCGCATGAGCGCCGAACACTCAGCGGCAGACGCGGGCACCGTCCCGACGATCGAACTCGACGACGTCTGCGTCTCCTTCACCTCCGGCATCGGAGCGGGCCGACGCGAGGTCAGGGCGATGTCGCACGTGTCCTTCTCGGTCACGCCTGGGCAGACCCTCGGCCTCGTCGGTGAGTCAGGCTCCGGCAAGACCACGACCGGTGCCGTCGTCCTCGGGCTGCAGCGGCCGGATTCCGGATCCGTGCGGTTCCAGGGCGCTCCGCTCGCCCGGAGTCTGCGTTCACGCGCCGGACGGATGCAGGCCGTGCTGCAGCATCCGCGCTGGGCGCTCGATCCCCGCTCCACCGTGCTCTCCTCGGTCCTGGAGCCGGTGCTCGTGCACGAACGTCGGAGTGCGGCGACCGAGCAGCGCGCACTGGCGATGCTCGAGAGCGTCGGCCTCCCCGCCTCGTTCGCCACCCGCCGGCCGCATCAGCTCTCCGGTGGTCAGCTGCAACGGGTGAGCGTCGCGAGAGCGCTGGTCACGCACCCCGCCTTCATCGTCTTCGACGAGGCGGTGAGCGCGCTCGACGTGTCGGTGCAGGCGCAGATCCTCAACCTCATCCAGGATCTGCAGGCCGAGCACGGGTTCGCCGCCCTCTTCATCTCGCACGACCTCGCGGCCGTGCGGTACATCTCCCACCACGTGGCGGTGATGCGCGCCGGCGAGATCGTCGAGCACGCCCCGACCGAGGTGTTCTACGACCTGCCGACCCATCCCTATTCGCGTCAACTGTTCCAGGAGCTCTCATCGTGACCGACACCCACCGCCTCGCACCCGTCCTCCCCGCAGGACCGCGTCGCTCCAACGGCGACTACGCCCTCTCCCCCGTGCACGGCACCGACCGCGGACTGGTCGAGTACGACTTCCCCGGTGTGCTGCTCGGCACCGCCGAGTACGCGGAGGGGCCGACCGGGGCGACGGTGCTGTCGATCCCCGCCGGCGCGCGCACCTTCAGCGACCGACGCGGTGGCGCGGTCGGCGCCAGCGGACTCTACGGCTTCAACCACGCGATCTGCCTCGCCGGCGGCTCCGTGTACGGTCTCTCGGCGGTCGCCGGAGTGTCGGAGGCACTGTTCGACCGCACAGAGCACCGGTCGAGCTTCGATCAGCTGCAGCTCGTCTCCGGCGCGATCATCTACGACTACTCGGTGCGTGACAATTCGGTGTACCCGGATGCCGCGCTGGGCAGAGCCGCACTGGATGCGGCGCGGCAGGGCGTGGTCGAGGTCGGTCGGGTCGGCGGCGGCGCCTCGGCGTCCTCCGGCAAGGTCGACCCGGCCAGGGTGGAGTTCACCGGGCAGGGTGTCGCCTTCCGGCAGATCGGCGATGTGAAGGTGCTCGTGGTCACCGTCCTCAATCCCTACGGCGTCATCCTGGATCGGCAGGGGCAGATCATCCGCGGCAACTACGACGCCACAACGGGTGAGCGCCGCCATCCGGCGCTCGACTACGAGGAGGCGATCAGCGAATCGCGGCTCGTCGACTCCATGTCGGGCAACACGACCATCACGGCAGTCGTGACGAACGTGCAGCTGTCCGACGTCGAGCTGAAGCAGTTCGGCCTGCAGGTGCACAGCTCGATGCATCGCGGCATCCAGCCCTTCCACACCCCGCTCGACGGCGACACCCTGTTCGCGCTGACCACCGACGAGGTGGCCCTCCCCGCCGACCCCGGCACCTCGCGCGGCCGGCTGTCCCTCAACTCCACCGCGGTGGCCACGCTCGCGGGCGAGACGGCGTGGGACGCGATCCTCTGCGCTGCGGGCTGACCGTGTACGAGTTCGAGAAGTACCCGGCCCCATCGCAGCACGAGGTGAACGAGCTCGTGCGGCGGCATCCGTTCGCGCTCATCGTGTCGAACGGCGGCGGCGCATCCGGCGCGCCCACCGCGACCCACACCCCGGTCATCATCGAGCGGATGGCCGCAGACGGCGGTTTCGTCGGTGGCGAGCTGCTGGGTCACATCGCCCGCAAGAACCCGCAGTGGCAGCAGCTGTCAGACGGCGAATCGGTGCTGTTGATCTTCTCCGGGCCGCACGACTACGTCTCCCCGACGACCTACGCCGACGACCCGAACGTCCCGACGTGGGACTACGCCGCTGTGCACCTCACCGCACGGGTCACGGTGCTCGAGGGCGCCGATGACGGCGTGCACGTCGTGACGCGGACGGTCGAGGACCTCGAGGCGCTCGAGCCGACCGCGTGGGACATGACGAACTCGCTGCCCACATTCGAGCGCATCGTCGGCGGAATCGTGTCGTTCCGGTTCGAGGTCATCGAGCAGCGCGCGGTGTTCAAGGTCAGCCAGGACAAGCCCCACGAGGTGCGACAGCGGGTGGCGGCGGCATCTCGTGCACGCGGGTGCCCCTACGGCGATGTGGCCGAGCTCGTCGAGCGCATCGGAGGCGACGCGTGATCGTGCACGAGTGGACCGCAGCGTCGGCCGATGTGCGCAGCGAGGGCCGCCGGTACGGCGAGCGCTGGGCGCCGCAGCTGCATGCAGCGCGTGACTCCTATCTGCGCCTGTTCGAACAGTCGGGTGTCTCGGCAGACCGGGCGCGCACGATCGCGGACGAGTGCGGTGATGCCGTGCGCGCCGTGGCGCCGGAGATCGCGGAGGAGTTCCTCGGCATCGCGGAGGGCAGCGGGCTGTCGCTCACCGACGTGCAGCTGCTCACCGCGCGGACCGAGATCCTGGCGCGGATGACGCCGTCGATGGAGTGCTCGACGGTCGTGCACGTCCCATCGGACGCGACGCCCCCGCGCACCCTGCAGACGTGGGACTGGCTCGAGACGCTGTCGAACGAGACGGTCGTCCGCCGGCTGCACGCGGCCTCCGGGGCTCGCGTCGTGACCTTCGCCGAGTTCGGTCAGCCGGCCAAGATCGGCGTCAACGACCGCGGTCTCGGCCTGCACTTCAACATCCTCCATCACCGCAGCGACGGTGCGGGGCCGGGGGTGCCGGTGCATGTGCTGGCTCGGATGATCCTCGACCGGGCGAGCACGGTGGCAGAGGCCGCCGACATCGCCCGCAGCATCCCGCTCGCGGCATCGAGCGTGCTGACCGTCGTGACCTTCGACGGCCGGACGCCGGATGCCGCGTGCATCGAGGTCGCCCCGGCCGGCGTCGCGGTGCTCCCTGCGTCGCGAGGCGGCACCATCGCGCACACGAACCACTTCCTCGACGAGACGCTCGCCGCGGGCGAGTACTCGCCGTACGAGACGACGAGCGTGCCGAGATATCAGTGCCTGACGGATGCCGCGGAGCACGCCGAGATCATCGACGACCGCGAGCGGGCGCTGGCGTTCGGCGCGATCCCCGATGCACCGATCTCGGTGCGTGCGCGCCCTGAGGAGCCGGAGCATCTGCGCTGGGAGACGAAGCTCACCGTCGCGCTCGACGTCGCAGCGGGGGCGATCGCGTTCGCCGCTGCCGCGCCGAGCGATGTCGCTGGTGCGCCGTGGCGCAGGGTCACCGTGCCCGATGACCAGCCAGGGTGATGACCGACGTCCTGCACCTGGGCACGCTCCTGCTGGCGGCGGTCGGCGTATGCGCGCTCGCGGGTTCGCCGAGCCGTTCGGCCGCGCCCGAGCTCCTGGCCGCACTGCTCATGCTGTTCGGCATGGCGGACACCATGACGCTCTCACTGCTCCCGCCGGTCGTGTGGTTCGCGCTCATGCTCGTGGCGGCGCTCGCACTCGCCGCCGTTCGCCGGGCGTCGACGACCTCGTCGGCGCCCAGTGGCCCTGCACCGTTGTCCGCGCACCTCGCGCTCGGGCTCGTCGCCACCGGCGTGCTGGTGCTGCTGATGCCGACGATGGGGCCGACGCCGCTCGTCGCGGCCGGGTCGCACGCGCACGCTGCAGCTGCAGCGCTGCCGCAACTCCTGAGCGCCGCAGTGTGCGCGGGCACGGTCGTCCTCGCGGTGATCGCCCTCCGCGCTCGTCCGTCCTGGTCGCATCGGCTGCATCACATCGCGATGGCGGCGTCCACGGTCGCGATGGGCGCGATCGTCGCGACGTGAGACGGGGCTCGGGGACGACTGTCCCCGAGCCCCGTCTATCAGGCGATGCCGCGTCTCAGTGGAAGAAGTGACGCTCGCCCGTGAAGAACATGGTCACGCCGGCCTTGCGGGCGGCGTCGACGACCTCGCCGTCGCGCACGGATCCGCCCGGCTGCACGATCGCGGTGACGCCAGCGTCGATCAGCACCTGCGCACCGTCGGCGAAGGGGAAGAACGCATCGGAGGATGCGACCGATCCGGCTGCGCGGTCGCCGGCACGCTCGACCGCGAGGCGGCACGAGTCGACACGGTTGACCTGGCCCATGCCGACACCGACCGTCGCGTTGTCCTTCGCGAGCACGATCGCGTTCGACTTCACCGCGCGGCAGGCCTTCCACGCGAAGATGAGGTTCTCCATCTCCTCGTCGCTCGGACGATCACCGGAGACGAGCTCCCAGTTCTTCGCGACCGACACGATGTCGTCGGGGAACCGGTCGGCATCCTGCAGCAGCAGGCCGCCGGAGACGAGGCGGACATCCATGCGCTCCTGCTGCCAGTCCTCCGGCAGCTGCAGCAGCCGCAGGTTCTTCTTGGCCTTGAACACCTCGAGCGCCGCCGGCTCGAACGACGGGGCGACGATGACCTCGGTGAAGATGTCCTTCAGGTTCTCGGCCATCTTCAGCGTCACGGTGCCGTTCGCGGCGATCACCCCGCCGTATGCCGACACCGGGTCGCACTCGTGGGCGCGGAGGTGCGCGCTGGCGATCGGGTCGAGCGCGTTCGGCGCGGTGGTGGCGATGCCGCACGGGTTGGCGTGCTTGATGATCGCGACGGCCGGCTTGACCATGTCGTACGCGGCGCGCAGCGCGGCATCCGCGTCGACGTAGTTGTTGTACGACATCTCCTTGCCCTGCAGCTGCGTGGCCTGGGCGATGCCGTGGCCGCCGGCGCGGGTGTAGATGGCGCCGCGCTGGTGCGAGTTCTCGCCGTAGCGCAGCGTCGCGAGGCGCTCGGCCTGGATCGTGAGGTGGGCGGGCAGATCGCCGTCGGCGTTCAGCGTGCCCTCGGCGAACCACGAGGCGACGGCCGTGTCATAGGCGGCGGTGTGGGCGAAGGCGCGGGCCGCGAGCTCACGGCGCTGTGACAGCGTCGTGCCGCCGTCTGCGATCGCGGCGATCACGGCTGGGTACGACTGGGGCGAGACCACGATCGCGACGTTCGCATGGTTCTTCGCGGCAGCGCGCACCATGGCAGGGCCGCCGATGTCGATCTGCTCGACCACATCGTCGCCCTGGGCGCCGGATGCCACGGTCTCCACGAACGGGTACAGGTTCACGACGACGAGGTCGAAGGGCGTGATGTCGAGCTCCTGCAGCTGGCGCTCGTGGTCCTCCAGGCGCAGGTCGGCGAGCAGCCCGCCGTGGATCTTCGGGTGCAGCGTCTTCACGCGCCCGTCGAGCATCTCGGCGACGCCGGTGACGGCGGCGACATCGGTGACCTCATAGCCGGCCTCGCGGATCGTCGCGGCCGTCGAACCGGTCGAGACGATCTCGGCGCCGGCGGCGGCCAGGGCCGCGGCGAGCGAGAGCAGGTCGCTCTTGTCGCTCACCGAGACGAGTGCGCGACGGATCGGCACCGTGTCGCGTTCGCGGTAGAGCGAGTGGTCGTGGCGGGGGCCGGCCATGATGGGCTCCTTCGTGCGTGAGTGCGTTGGGGGAAGTCGGTCAGGATGCGGGGGTCAGTGCGAGCTCGCCGGTCGCGATGCCGCGGACCACGTCGATCAGCAGGCGTCGCTCGACGGGCTTGATGCGCTCGTGCAGGCTGTGCTCGGTGTCGCCGGGGACGATCTCGATGCGCTCCTGCGCCAGGATCGGTCCGGTGTCGACGCCGTCGTCGACGACGATGACACTCGCCCCGGTCTGCGTCGCTCCGGAGGACAGCGCGTCGCGCACACCGTGCGCGCCGGGGAACTCGGGCAGGAACGCCGGGTGCGTGTTGATCAGACGCGGTGAGTAGCGGGCCACCAGCGATGGCGGCAGCAGCCGCATGAGACCGCTGAGCACGACGAGGTCGGGCGACCACACGTCGAGCTGCCTGGCGACCTCATCGCCCCAGGCCTCGCGACTCTCGTGCTCGTGCCACGGGACCGTGAAGCTCGGGATGCCGAACTCCTCCGCGTGGGCGAGTCCGTCGGCCTCGCGGTCGGCGCCGACGACGACGACCCGCGCAGGAAAATCGGGATGGCGAGCAGCCTCGAGGAGGGCGCGAAGGTTCGAGCCGGTGCCCGAGATGAGAACGGCGACCGTGAGCACGCGCCAAGTCTACCCGGGGCCGCGCCGCTGTTCCGTCCGTGAGTCGGCCCTGCGGACCGCCGGCCGACTGGCGTCAGTCCCTCGGGCTGTCCGGGGGACGGAACCGGTCGAGATCGAGCGGCGCCGTGTCGTCGGCAGAACCGATGGGGACACCTCCGGTCTCGCCGTCCGACGGCCAGGCCGTGGCAGCGCTCGGCCAGACCGCACCCTCGGGTGCCACCTCGTCCCACGACGACACCGTGGTCATCTCGGCGTTCCAGCGGTCGGTGCGCTCCTCGGCGAGCTCGTCGCGGTGCCGGGGCGCGAGCAGCAGGATCGCGGCGCCGAGCAGCACCTCGGCGCCGAGCGCGAGCGCGAACGGCAGCGGGGCCGGGCCGACCTCGGTCAGCCGTCCTGGTCCGATCGAGCCCGAGGCCAGCACGGCCGCGAGGGCGGCGAGGCCCGCGGTGACGACACCGATGCCGCCGGCGATGGCGGCACGAGGCCCCATCGTGAGCGGGGTGTCCTCCCAGACCAGACGCGAGCGCACGGCCCACCCGGCGAACGCACCCGCGCCGACCGGGACCAGGATGACGATCAGCATCCAGATCGAGCTGTTCGCCGGCAGCAGACCGAAGATCGGGATGCCGGGGACCACGCCGAGCTGCGTGCCTGCGGGTGAGACGGCGGTGCCGACGCCGACGGCGAAGCCGGGGCCGGCGAGCCACGACACCGCCCAGACGATCATGGTCGGGAGGTAGACGAGCTGCCCGAGCGTCATGATGACCGCGCCCAGCGCGTCGACGCGAGCGGACTGGAACAGCGCGACGACCTCGCCGCCACGCAGCAGCGTCATCACCGCCACGGCGAGCGCACCGGCACCGAGCACGGCGACCAGCACGAAGGCGGTGCCTCTGACGATGGCGGCCGGCACCGGTCCCCAGTCGCCCCAGGAGTCGACGAGATCATGCAGCGCGTCGAGCACACCGCCGTCGCCGTCCTCCCAGGCGATGCGCACGGCGCCGAACAGCGCGCCGACCAGATACGCGGCGGCCGGCAGCACGATGGCGAGCACGAGCGGGGTCTCGGCTGCCACCACGTGCGACGTGAACGCGACCGTCGCACTGATCGCGGCGAACACGATCGCGCCGGAGAGCACGCCGGTCGCCCAGGCGCCAGCCTTCGCGGCCCTGGCACCTGAGCGTGCCGCGAACAGCACCGTGAACAGCAGGAACGCCAGCGGGGTGATCGAGACCGTGAACGCAGCAGCCTCTGCGGGGATCGCGAGGGCGACGATGAGTTCGGGCGGGATCGCCACGTCGATCGGCACACCGTGGCCGAACGCCCACAGTGTGCCGGTGAGCGGCCAGAGGGCGCCCCAATCGGCCGTGATGCCGAATGCGAGGGTCCACAGCAGGGTCAGCGGCGCGAGCAGCACGACGAGACCGACGGCGGCCGCGATGGCGGCGTCGATGGCAGCGAGGAGCGCGACGAGGAGGCGTTGCATAGCGTTTCGAGACTACGACGAGAACCCGAGGGCGACCCGGGGGCGCGCGCGGGTGCGGGCGACACGATATCGTCTCCTCCGGAGGTTCCCCCGATGACAACTGCCCCGTCCCCTGCTCCCGCGACCGCGGAGCCCAAGAACGCACTCGATCGATTCTTCGAGATCAGCAAACGCGGATCCACTGTCGGCACAGAGGTTCGAGGTGGTCTGGTGACGTTCGTCACCATGGCCTACATCGTGATCCTCAACCCGATCATCCTCACCGGCGCCGCAGATGTCGACGGCACCACGCTGAACTTCAGCGCCGTCGGCGCCGCGACCGCGCTGACCGCCGGTGTCATGACGATCCTGTTCGGTCTCGTCACCCGCCTGCCGTTCGGCTTCGCCGCCGGCCTCGGCATCAACGCCTTCGTCGCGTTCTCCGTCGTCGGCCAGGTCACCTGGGCCGAGGCGATGGCGCTCGTGATGATCAACGGCATCGTGATCGTGCTGCTCGCAGCGACCGGCCTTCGCAAGCTGATCTTCGACGCCGTGCCGTTCCAGCTGAAGATCGCGATCACCGTCGGCATCGGCTTCTTCATCGCCTTCATCGGTTTCGTGAACTCCGGGTTCGTCACCGCCACAGGCGCGGCATCACCCCCGGTCGGACTCGGCATCGCCGGCTCGATCGCGACGGTTCCCACCCTGCTGTTCGTCGCGACGTTGATCCTCACCGGCATCCTCGTGGCCCGCAAGGTCAAGGGCGGTCTGCTGATCGGTCTCGTCTCCGGCACCGTGCTGGCGGTGATCGTCGAGGCGATCTGGCACCTCGGTCCGCAGATCGGTTCCGACGGCGAGCTCAACCCCGGCGGCTGGAGCCTGACCGTCCCCGCGCTCACCGGTTCCCCGGTCAGCTTCCCCGACCTCAGCCTGGTCGGTGCGGTCGACTTCGGGTTCGACTTCAACAAGGTCAGCCTCGTCGCCCTCGTCATGATCGTGTTCACGCTCGTGTTCTCGAACTTCTTCGACGCCATGGGCACCATGACCGGCCTCGCGAAGGAAGCCGGCCTCGCCGACGAGAAGGGCGACTTCCCGCGCATCAAGTCGGCGCTGATCGTCGAGGGTGTCGGCGCGATCGCGGGTGGTGCCACCTCGTCGTCGTCGAGCACCGTGTTCATCGAATCCGGCGCCGGCATCGGCGAAGGAGCCCGTACGGGTCTCGCGAACGTCGTGACCGGTGCGATCTTCCTGCTCGCGATGTTCCTCACCCCGCTCACCTCGATCGTGCCGACCGAGATCGCGGCCGCGGCGCTGGTGATCGTCGGCGCCATGATGATGGCGCAGATCAAGTACATCGATCTGGGCGACTTCAGCGTGCTGCTGCCGGTGTTCCTCACCGTGACGGTGATGCCGCTGACCTACTCGATCGCCAACGGCATCGGTGCGGGCTTCGTGAGCTGGGTGCTCGTGCAGGCGCTGTCCGGCAAGGCCAGGAAGGTCAGCCCGCTGCTCTGGGTCGTCGCCGCCGGATTCGTGCTGTTCTTCGCACGCGGTCCGATCGAGGCCCTGTTCGGCGTCGCGGTCTGACGCACTGATTCGAAGAGGGGCGGATGCTGCGGCATCCGCCCCTCTTTCGCATCCCATGGCACCGCGCCGAACGCTCCGGTCGACCGGAGACACCTCCTGGAGCAGGTGATCCGATGTCCGGACTCGATCTCGCACCCGGGCATGAAAGAAGGCCCCAGAGTGGAGTCCGGGGCCTTCTTATCAAGCGTAACTCAGATCAGAGCGCTTCGACAATCGCACGCATCAGGTCGGCGGTCTCGGACGGCGTCTTGCCGACCTTGACCCCGGCGGCCTCAAGGGCCTCCTTCTTGGCCTGAGCGGTACCCGCCGAGCCGGAGACGATGGCGCCTGCGTGGCCCATGGTCTTGCCCTCGGGAGCCGTGAAGCCGGCCACGTAGCCGACGACCGGCTTCGTGACGTGCGCCTTGATGTAGTCGGCCGCGCGCTCCTCGGCGTCGCCGCCGATCTCGCCGATCATGACGATGGCCTTGGTCTCGGGGTCGGCCTCGAACGCGGCGAGCGCGTCGATGTGCGTGGTGCCGATGACCGGGTCGCCGCCGATGCCGATGGCGGTCGAGAAGCCGAGGTCGCGCAGCTCGAACATCATCTGGTAGGTCAGGGTGCCCGACTTCGACACGAGGCCGATCGGTCCCTTGCCCGTGATGTTCGCCGGCGTGATGCCGACGAGCGCCTCACCGGGCGTGATGATGCCGGGGCAGTTCGGCCCGATGATGCGGGTCGTGTTGCCCTTGCTCTGCGCGTAGGCCCAGGCCTCGGCCGAGTCGCCGACGGGCACGCCCTCGGTGATGACCACGAGCAGCGGGATCTCGGCGTCGATGGCCTCGATCATCGCGTCCTTCGTGAAGGCGCCGGGGACGAAGGCGATCGACACGTCTGCGCCGGTCTCCTGCATGGCCTCGGCGACCGATGCGAAGACGGGCAGCTCGACGGCGTTGCCGTCCTTGTCGGTGTGCGAGACCGTGGTGCCGGCCTTGCGGGCGTTGACGCCACCGACGACCTGGGTGCCGGCCTTGAGCATCAGTGCGGTGTGCTTGGTGCCCTCGCCGCCGGTGATGCCCTGGACGATGACCTTGGAGTCCTTGTTGAGGTAGATAGACATAGCTCTGGTTCCTTGTGTCTCAGGCGATCAAGCGTTGGCGAGCTCGGCGGCCTTGTCGGCGCCCTCGTCCATGGTGGCGGCCAGGGTGACGAGCGGGTGCGCGTACTCGGCGAGGATCGCGCGACCCTCGTCGACGCGGTTGCCGTCGAGGCGCACGACGAGCGGCTTGGAGGCAGTCGCTCCCAGCGTCTCGAGTGCGCCCTTGATGCCGTTGGCCACGGCGTCGCACGCCGTGATGCCACCGAAGACGTTGACGAACACGCTCTTGACCTGCGGGTCGTTCAGGATGACGTCGAGGCCTGCGGCCATGACCGCAGCCGAGGCGCCGCCGCCGATGTCGAGGAAGTTGGCCGGCTTGACGCCGTTGTGGTTCTCGCCCGCGTAGGCGACGACGTCGAGCGTCGACATGACGAGTCCTGCGCCGTTGCCGATGATGCCGACCTCGCCGTCGAGCTTCACGTAGTTGAGGCCGGATGCCTTGGCCTTGGCCTCGAGCGGGTCGGCGGCGTCCTTGTCCTCGAGCGCTTCGTGCTCGGGGTGACGGATCTCGGAGGCGTTGTCGTCGAGCGTGACCTTGCCGTCGAGCGCGATGATGTCGCCCTCTTCGGTGCGGACCAGCGGGTTGACCTCGACCAGCGTCGCGTCCTCGCCCTTGTAGACGTCGAAGAGCTTCACGAAGACGTCGGAGACCTTCTCGATGAGGTCTTCGGGGAAGTTCGCCGCGCGGGCGATCTCGACGGCCTTCGCCTTGTCGATACCCGTGAGCGGGTTGACCTCGACGCGGGCGAGCGCCTCGGGACGCTCGACTGCGAGCTCCTCGATCTCCATGCCGCCCTCGACCGAGCAGAGGCTCAGGTAGGAGCGGTTGGCGCGGTCGAGCAGCACGGAGAAGTAGAACTCCTCGGCGATGCGTGCACCCTGGGCGACCATGACGCGCTTGACGACGTGGCCCTTGATGTCGAGGCCGAGGATGGCCTTCGCTGCCTCGTACGCCTCGTCGGGCGTCTTGGCGACCTTGACGCCGCCCGCCTTTCCACGGCCGCCGGTCTTCACCTGAGCCTTGACGACGACCACTCCGCCGATCTTCTCGGCAGCCGCCCTCACCTCTTCAGGGGTGTCCGCGACGATGCCGGCGAGAACCGGCACTCCGTACTTTTCGAAAACGTCTCGTGCCTGGTACTCGTACAGATCCACTGTGGTTCCTTCACTGGGCTGCTGTCTGGTAATTCTCTCGATGTCGAGACATCGACCAGTCCCCCAGCCTACTACCTGGATCTGAGCGCTCCTGTTGCCCGTCTGCGCGCGCAGCGCACTGAGGTCTAGGCTTTCGCCATGCACGAATCCGCAGAACTGCGCACCGGCGTCGTCGCCGCCGCGCTCGAGCTCTTCGCCGCGCAGGGGTTCGATCAGACGTCCGTCGAGCAGATCGCCAAGGCCGCAGGCGTATCTCGCTCGACCTTCTTCCGCCAGTTCGGCGGCAAGGAAGACGTCGTCTTCGCCGACCACGAGGCGCTGCTCGACCGGTTGCGCGAGTTCCTCGCCGAGGGGCACGACGATCCGTGGGCCGCGGTGTGCGCCGCATCCGAATCCGTCTTCTCGCACTTCGCGAACGATCCGGAGCTCGCCAGGCGTCGCTATCGGATCGTGCGCGAGGTGCCGGTGCTGCGCGAGCGCGAGATCATCACGGTGTTCCGGTACGAGCGACTATTCGACGAGTACCTGCGCGGCGCGCTGCCGGGCGTCGATCCGCTCGACGCCGTCGCCTTCGCCGCCCTCGTGACGGCCGTGCACAATCACGTGCTGCGTCAGCTGCTCCGCGGCACGAAGAAGGTGCCGCTCTCGACCCTGCAGAACGCGCTGGCCGATGTGCGTCGCCGGTACGGTGTCGCCGCCGAACAGCCGGAGAGCGCTCCGGACGACGTCGTGGTCGCGGTGTTCCCGCGGTCGATGCCGATCGCCGAGGTCACGCGCCGCCTGCAGACGCAGCTCGACTGAGCACCGCCGCTCCACTGCTGGGCAGCGGTGACGACTGCGGCTCGTGTGGTGGAACCGAGTATCGGGGCGTACGATACTTGGTGCCACCGAAGGAGCCCTCCATGAGCACCCACGCCTCCCCGTTCCCCGGCGAACGCGTCGCCTCGTACGACATCACCGGCCGCCAGGACACCGACTACTACGCGGTGTTCTCCGACATCCCCGCCGACGATCGCGCGGCCTGGGATCGTGCGAAGGCGTACGTCGACGAGGTCGCGCCGCAGATGGCGGATGCCTGGGACCGCGCCGAGTATCCGCTCGAGGCCGCCAGACGCATGGGCGAGATGGATCTCGTCGTCGACGGCATCGACCACCCCGAGCTCACGCGACTCTCGCCGCTCGCCGCCGGCCTCGTCAACATGGAGATCTCGCGCGGCGACGGCTCGCTGGGGACGATCCTCGCCGTGCAGGGCGGACTCGCACTGCGCACGCTCGCCCTGTTCGGCTCACCGGCCCAGCAGGAGCGCTGGCTCACAGGGCTCGCGGATGCCTCGGTGCTCGGTTCGTTCGCGCTCACCGAGCCAGACCACGGCTCCGACTCCGTCTCGCTCGAGACCACAGCCCGCCGCGAGGGCGACAGCTGGGTGCTCCGCGGCACGAAGAAGTGGATCGGCAACGGCGCCTCGGGCGGCATCACCTTCGTTTGGGCCCGCGTCGACGATGAGACCGCCGAGGAGCACGGTGCTGTCCGCTGCTTCCTGGTCGAGCAGGACACCCCCGGCTACACGGGCACCGTCATCCGCGGCAAGGCGTCGCTGCGCGCGATCCACCAGGCGCACATCGTGCTCGATGACGTCCGCGTGCCGCTCGACGCGGTACTGCCGGGGACGAAGAGTTTCAAGGACGCCTCGATCGTGCTGTACGCCACACGCTCGGGCGTCGCCTGGTCGGCGCTCGGCCACGCGACCGCCTGCTACGAGGCCGCACTGGCCTACGCCACGGAGCGCGTGCAGTTCGGCAAACCGCTCGCGAAGTTCCAGATGGTGCAGGAGCGGCTCACCCACATGCTCGAGGACGTCACCGCGATGCAGCTGTACTGCCGCCGCCTCGCCGACCTCGAGACGGCTGGCCAGCTGCGGCCGACCCAGGCCTCACTCGCGAAGTTCCACAACACGCGTGCCGCGAGGCGTGTGGCGTCGACGGCGCGAGACCTGCTCGGCGGCAACGGCATCCTGTTGGAGAACGGCGTGATGCAGCACCTCGCCGACATCGAGGCCATCCACACGTACGAGGGCACCGAGAGCGTGCAGGCGTTGCTGCTCGGCCGCGACATCACCGGCATGAGCGCGTTCGTCTGAGCCGCCCATCACCCCTGGGTCGCTGAGCCTGTCGAAGCGCCCCTCACCCACCCTGGGTCGCTGAGCCACCCTTGGGTCGCTGAGCCACCACTGGGTCGCTGAGCCTGTCGAAGCGCGCATCACGCTGGGTCGCTGAGCCACCCTGGGTCGCTGAGCCTGTCGAAGCGCGCCCCGCGCCTCAGTCGCAGCCGCACCCGCCGGCGGGCGTCTTCACCATGAAGCAGACGTCGCACACGCCGTAGTCCCGCTCCTCGACCGGCTTCGACGGGCGTTCCCGCGGCGCTGAGACCCGAGGGGTCGTGGCGCGCTTCGGCGCACGCTGCGGGGTCAGCGGGATGAACTCGCTCGGGTGGCTGACGTAGAAGAGCGGTGCCCGCCCCTCGCTCGGCTGCAGTCGCAGTGCCGCCGAGCCGACGACGAGTCGTTCGTCTTCCGTGAATCCGTTCGTGTACGTGCGGCCGATGTGCAGTGGTGCACCTTCACCGCGGCGGATCGCCTCGATGTAGCGGCCTCGATCGATGAACGAGCTGATTCCGATCGCATCGACGATGGCCGTGATGAACGCGTGGTTCGACGGGTCGATGCGGTGCGCGCGCAGCGCTTCCGGGAGCGAACGGTATGGACGTGAGGTGCCTGCGGGGGTCGGCCCCTGTACTTCTTTCATCAGTTCCAGGATCGCACGTCCTGGGGGTGGTTTCGACCGTCTGCGTCGAGTGACCGTGCGAGACTGAGGTCATGGCACGAGCGACCGTGATCGGCTCTGGCCCGAACGGTCTCGCCGCGGGGGTGGCGCTCGGCCGTGCGGGCTACGACGTGCGGGTGCTCGAGTCGGCCTCGACGATCGGCGGCGGCCTCCGAACACAGGAGCTCACGCTTCCCGGATTCCGTCACGACGTGTGCTCTGCGGTGCATCCGGCTGCCCGCTCCTCCCCGATCTTCCGGGCATTCGGTCTCGACGATCGCGTCGACTGGATCCATCCGGACATCTCCTACGCGCATCCGCTCGACGGAGGCCGCGCTGCCATCGCGTGGCGCGACATCGAACGCACCGCCGCCGGCCTCGGTGTCGACGGCGACGCCTGGCTGACTCGACTCCGCCCGCTGAGCACGCACATCGACGGCGTGGTCGACTTCACCGGCAATCAGCTGCTGCGCGTCCCCGGCGACCCGATCACCGCCGCCCGGTATGCGATCCGGATGCTGGAGCAGGGCACCCCGCTCGCCTCGTCGGCGTTCCTCGGCGACGCGGCCGCCGCGCTGATGTCGGGCGTGGTCGCCCACGCGAACGCCCCGCTCCCCTCCCTCGCCGCGGCCGCCGCCGGGTTGCTGCTCGCGGCGCACGGGCACGCCGGCGGCTGGGCGTACCCGCGCGGCGGGGCGCAGACGATCGCCGACGCGCTGGTCGCCGATATCGAGGTGCGCGGCGGCACCGTCGAGACCGACGTGCACGTCACCGACCTCGATGCACTCGACTGGGGCGACCCCGGTCGTGGCGACCTGCTCGTGCTGAACACCTCCCCGCGTCTCGCCCTCACGCACTCCGACATCCCCGCCGGCTACGCTCGCACCCTCACCCGATACCGCTACGGGCCTGGCGTCGCGAAGGTCGACTTCGCACTCGACGGCCCGGTGCCGTGGGCGAACGCCGATGTCGCCACCGCGCCGACCGTGCACCTCGGCGGCACGAGGGCCGAGGTGTGGGCGAGCGAGAACGCGGTCGCTGCCGGCCGGGTCAGCGATCGACCGTACGTCCTGCTCGTGCAGCCGTCGGTGTTCGATTCGACGCGGGCACCGGCCGGGAACGCAGTGCTGTGGGCGTACATCCACGTGCCGGCTGGATCCGACCTCGACCCCACCGAGCGCATCACGGCGCAGATCGAACGCTTCGCCCCCGGGTTCCGCGACCGCATCCTGGCGCATCATGCGGTGCCGGCATCCGCTCGCGAAGCGATCAATCCGGCCGAGATCGGCGGAGACATCTCGGGCGGATTGTTCGACATCCGCCAGGCGCTGCGTCGACCGGCGCTCTCCCCCACTCCCTGGCGCACGCCCATGCAGGGCGTGTATCTGACCTCGGGGTCGACGCCGCCGGGTCCCGGCGTGCACGGCATGGCCGGCTGGCACGCCGCACGCACCGCGCTCGCGGACGCCGGTACACCCGCGACCCTCGCTGACCTCTTCGGTTGAGCCGGTCGCGTCCGCTCCGACGCGCGCACTCTTCCGCTCGGCATGCGCTGCGGCCAGGATGGTGCCATGCCCTATGAGATCCCCTCGCCGATGCTCGCGAAGGCCGCCGCCACGGTGCCGGACCCCGCGAAGACGCCCGGCGGGCTGCTGTACGAGCCCAAGTGGGACGGATTCCGCGGGCTCATCTCGTGGGACGGCGAGACCGTCGAGATCGGTTCCCGCGGCGCGAAGCCGCTGACCCGGTACTTCCCCGAGATCGTCGAGGCGGTGCCGTCGCTGCTGCCGGGACCGTGCCTGCTCGATGGCGAGATCGTGGTGGCCACCGGTCCGGAGGGAGCCCAGCGGCTGGACTGGGAGGCGCTGAGTCAGCGCATCCACCCCGCGGCGTCCCGGGTCGCGAAGCTCGCCGCCGAGACACCCGCGATGTTCATCGCGTTCGACCTGCTCGCTCAGGGCGACGACGACCTGCTCAGCACCCCCTTCCACGAACGGCGCGCACGGCTGGAGGCGATGATGTCCGGCGTCGCGCATCCGCTGCACATCACCCGCACGACGCGCGACCGGGATGCGGCCGTCGGCTGGCTCGCCGAGTTCGAGGGGGCTGGCCTCGACGGTGTCGTCGCCAAGCCGCTCGACCAGCCCTACGCGCCTGGCAAGCGCACGCTCATCAAGATCAAGCACGCCCGCACGGCGGATGTGGTCGCGCTCGGCTATCGGGTGCACAAGTCGGGGTCGGGCGTCGGGTCGCTGCTCGTCGGCCTCTACGACACCGACGGCACGCTGCGTCAGGTCGGTGGAGTCGCCGCGTGGAGCGACGTGCGCAGACAGCAGCTGGTCGAGGAGCTCGAGCCCCTCGTCGAGCGTGACGACGCAGGCGACGCCGTGACCGGCGAGGGCGAGCGTTCCCGCTTCAGCGGCGCGAAGGACGTGTCATTCGTGCGGCTGCGCCCCGAACTCGTCCTGGAGGTGCGGTACGACCAGCTGGAGGGCGCCCGCTTCCGGCACACCGTGCAGTTCGAGCGCTGGCGCCCCGATCGCGAGGCGCGTTCATGCACCTATGAACAGCTCGACACGGTGGCCGGGTACGACCTCGCCGACGTCCTCGGCTGAGCCTCACGCATCCGCTGCGGGCGAGCCGTCTTCGTCCCAGTTCGCCGCGACCTTCTTGCTCGGCTGCACGCGCGGGGGTTCGCCCGGCATCTTCGGGAACTCCGGCGGGAAGGAGAGCTCCCCGAGCCCGTTCTCGACATCGCGCTGCCACCACTCCAAGAGCGTGTCGATGCGCCCCGGCGCGGCTTGCATGTCGCCCCACGGGTCGCCGACGTCGTCGAGCCGCTTCGGGATGCTGCGGACGGTGAACCGAGTCGGATCCAGGCCGTCGAGCTCGTCCCAGTGCACAGGAGTCGACACGGTCGCCCCCGGCAGCGCGCGCGGGCTGTAGGCGCCGGCCATGGTGCGGTCACGGTTGGCCTGATTGAAGTCGACGAAGATGCGCTCTCCGCGCTCCTCCTTCCACCAGTTCATGGTGACCTGCTCCGGCATCCGTCGCTCCAGTTCCCGTCCAGCGGCGATCACCGCATGGCGGACGTCGAGGAACTCGTGCGTCGGCTCGATCGGCGCGAAGACGTGCAGGCCACGGTTGCCGCTCGTCTTGGCGAAGGCCTCGAGTCCCGCTTCCCGCAGCACGTCTCGCAGGGTGTGAGCCGCGGTCACGGCATCGGCGAAGTCCGTCCCCGGCTGCGGGTCGAGGTCGATGCGCAGCTCGATGGGGTTGTCGGCATCCGTCGCAAGCGATGCCCAGGGGTGGAACACGATCGTGTTCATCTGCACGGCCCACACGATCGCGCTCGCGCGGTTCAGCACGATCTGCGGATGCTGCCGCCCGCTGTTGTACGTGACGGTGACCGCATCGACGAAGTCGGGCGTGCCCTTGGGCGGGTTCTTCGAGAAGAAGCCCGCTGCCCGCGGGGAGTCAGCGCCGCCGACGCCGTCCCTGAACCGCTCGAGCGACACCGGGCGATTGCCGTTCGCCGCCAGGAACGGTGTCGAGACGACCTGGACGTACTCGGCCAGCTCGGCCTTCGTGATCCCGACATCAGGCCACACGACGCGGTTCGGGCTCGACAGCGCGACCTCGCGCTCTCCATCGGAGTCGGCGACGGTCAGTGTCACGCGTTCTGAGGCCATGCTCCGACCATAGGGCGCGACCGTTCGACGCGGAACCCCCGGAGGTCAGTCCTCCAGATCGACAGCGAGCACGAGCACCGGGGCGAGCGCCGCGCGGTCGACGACCATCGACGGCCCGGCGGAGTCGACGATGACGCCGGCCATCTCGGCGTGGCTCGAGAGCACCTTGGCGAGCTGCTCGGGGGCGAAGGGCAGCGGACGATCTCCGCGACCGAGCGCGATCACCTCGAGCGGGTGCGAGAACAGCTGGAGGAACCGTTTGCCGTCGGTCGTCTGCGCCTCGGCGATGCCGACCGGTCCGCCGCCGCTGCCGTCGTTCACGGCGACCCACATGCGGGTGGCGGCGAGTGCTTCGCCGACCTTCTTCATCGAATCCTGTTCGCGCGGCGAGGCGAGGATCGACTT
Source organism: Microbacterium oxydans (assembly GCF_000956525.1). GTDB lineage: Bacteria > Actinomycetota > Actinomycetes > Actinomycetales > Microbacteriaceae > Microbacterium > Microbacterium oxydans_A. Next base: position 307,240 of record NZ_JYIW01000024.1, on the reverse strand, counting down.
GACCCGCATGTCGACATCGGCCTGCTCGAGCGTCTTCTCGAGGAGTTCTGTGGGGAAGACCACGCGGTGCGGTGCCGAGGCGTTGTCGACGATGAGACCGGCGAAGTCGCCCGAGACGACCTGCTGCAGCACCGAGGTGACCGGCTGCGCGACGGCGGAGGTCGCGGCGGGGTCCGGCTCGAGCTGTACGGAGTCGCGCACGGCGGCGGCCGAGCTGAACGCGAGCATGAACTGGCGCTCACCGTCGCGGACGACAGCGACCGCGAGCGGCTTGCCCTCGCTGATCTGCGCACGGGCATCGCCGTTGACACGGATGTACAGGTGGCCCTGCAGCGCCTGACGCATCACTCCGAGCAGCTGCTCGTTCGTCGCGCCGGCCTCGATCTGCTTGAGCGCCTCGCGCAGCAGGACGTTGTCCTTCATGCCGGCGACGGTCTCGGTCTGCTCCGGCGGCAGCAGCGGGCCGAGCGGGAGACGCCGGTCGCTCGGATCGACCGCGGCCGCTGCGGGTGCGGACTTCGGAGCGAGCGGCGCCGAGACGGTCGGAGGCGTGACCGCAGGGGTGGTCCTGTCATCGACATCGGGAAGCGCCTCGGGAGGAGCGACCTCGGGACCCGCGGCAGCGCCGACGCCGCGGAATGCCTGCACCGAGATGCCGATCGACGGCGGGGCGGCCTCGGGCTCAGGCGTGTCGGTCTGAGCGTCGTCTGCCGTGAGCGCGTCGGTCTCGGTGACGTCGTCGGAGGCGGCGACGGCATCGTCGACGGACTTCTTGCGGCGGGAGAAGAGGGCCATATCTGCCAGCCTAACCCGCCGCAGCCGCGCTACGACGCTGAGGAGATCTTCTCGATCGGCGCGACCTTGATGAGGAGCTTCTTCTGCCCGGCGGAGTCGAAGCGCACATGCGCGATGCGCTTCGCGCCCTCTCCCGTGACGGCGTCGACCCGACCCTCGCCGAAATCGGTGTGGCGGATGCGATCCCCGGCCGTCAGCTCGAGATCGCCGTTGTCGCGCATCTTGGCGGTGACCCGATTGGGGAACTTGTCCATCGCGGTCGAGAGCGGCTTGAGCGACTCCCTGCCCGGCAGCGGCTTCACGCCGAAGCGGTCTCCAGAGCCCGAGCCGCCGAAGCCGCCGGCTCGACGCGCGTTCAGGGCACGCGACTGCATCCCGCCGCGGGAGTTCACGTCGCCGGGCGACTGGCGCCAGTCGATCAGCGAGGCCGGGATCTCCTGCAGGAAGCGGCTCGGCATCGCGACCGTGACCTCGCCGAACTGCGCGCGGGTCATCGCGAGCGACAGGTGCAGCCGTTTGCGGGCGCGGGTGATGCCGACGTAGAACAGCCGACGTTCCTCCTGCGGCCCCCCTGGCTCACCGGCCGAGATGCGGTGCGGGATGAGATCTTCCTCGACGCCGGTCACGAAGACGGCGTCGTACTCCAGCCCCTTCGCGGTGTGCATCGTCATGAGCGACACGGTGCCCGACTCGTCTTCCAGGTCGTCGGCATCCGACACCAGCGCGACCTCGGTGAGGAAGTCGACGATCGTGCCCTCGGGATTGTTGCGGGCGAAGTCGCGGGTCACGGCGACGAACTCGTCGAGGTTCTCGACGCGCGCCTCGTCCTGCGGGTCGCGGCTGGCGCGCAGCGCGTCGAGGTAGCCGCTCTTCGACAGCAGCAGACTGAGGCCGTCGGCGACCGTGGTCGGCGGCGGCAACTCGCCGGAGGCAGGAAGCATGATCGCTGAGGCCTCGGCCAGCACCTCGTCGAGATGCGCGATCGCCGCCTGGATCTTCGGTCCGAAGCCGAGCTGCGTGGAGTTCGCGAGGGCGTCGCGGAAGCTGATGTCGTGTTCGTCGGCGAACCGGGCGATCGCCGTCTCGGTGACGTCGCCGATGCCGCGCCGTGGCTTGTTCAGGATGCGGCGGACCGACATGTCGTCGGCGGGATTCGCGACGGCCACCAGATAGGCGAGCGCGTCCTTGATCTCGGCGCGATCGTAGAACTTCGTGCCGCCCATGACCTTGTACGGCACGGCGGAGCGGATGAAGATCTCCTCCAGCGCGCGCGACTGCGAGTTCGTGCGGTAGAACACCGCCATCTCGGAGTAGGGCATGCCGGCACGGCGCAGCGACTCGACCTCGTCGGCGACGAACTGCGCCTCATCGTGCTGCGAGTACCCGGTGAAGCCGATGATGGCGTCGCCGTCGCCCTTGTCGCTCCAGAGCTTCTTGTCCTTGCGGTCGAAGTTGTTGCCGATCACCGCGTTGGCGGCCGAGAGGATGTTCTGCGTCGAGCGGTAGTTCTGCTCGAGGAGCACGACCTTCGCGCCGGGGAAATCGCGCTCGAACTCGCTGATGTTGCGGATGTCGGCGCCGCGGAACGCGTAGATCGACTGGTCGGAGTCGCCGACCACCGTGAGCGAGGCACCTCCGGTGTCGGACCCTGAGGCTGCCGAGGGGTGCGGCTCGGGGTCCGGTTCGAAGATCATCATGCCGTTCGAGGCATACGGCTCCGGTGCAGACGGGCCGGACACCGGGCGGGTCAGCTCGTGGATGAGCGCGTACTGCGCGTGGTTGGTGTCCTGGTACTCGTCGACCAGGATGTGACGGAAGCGGCGACGATACGTGTCGGCGACCTGCGGGAACGCCCGGAACAGGTAGACGGTCTGGCCGATCAGGTCGTCGAAGTCGAAGGCGTTCGCCTTGCGCAGCTGACGCTGGTAGTCGGCGAACAGCTCGACGAAGATGCGCTCCGCCGGATCGGACATGTTCGCGTCCCGTGCATACGACTCGGCATCCGACAGCTCGTTCTTGAGCTTCGAGATGCGCGACTGCACCGATGCCGGTGTCAGCCCGTACGCGTCGGCCTCGTGCTCCTTGACCAAGCGCTTGAGCAGCGCACGTGAATCGCCGGAATCGTAGATCGTGAAGGTCTTGGTGAAGCCGAAGTGCTCTGCCTCTCGGCGCAGGATGCGCACGCACGCCGAGTGGAAGGTCGAGATCCACATGCCGCGCGCGACGTCGCCGACGAGCGAACCGACGCGCTCGCGCATCTCGCCTGCCGCCTTGTTCGTGAAGGTGATCGCGAGGATCTGGCTCGGCCATGCCTCGCGGTTGCGCAGCAGCAACGCGATGCGGCGGGTGAGCACGCTCGTCTTGCCGGAGCCTGCGCCCGCGACGATGAGCAGCGCGGGGCCGCGGGAGGTCACGGCGTCGAGCTGCTGCGGGTTGAGGCCGGCGAGGAGGTCGTCCTGACCCTGCGGGCCGGCGGTTCCGGAGACGATGAGGGGAGCTTCGGTCATGGCCTTCTGAGTCTAAGCCGGGTCACCGACACCCGGACACGGGACGGCACGCATCGAGGGCGGAGGAGCGCACTCCCCCGCCCTCGATGCAGGTCTCAGACCGCTCGCCTGCGCTGACGGACGATGAGGCCGCCAGCGGCCAGCATCAGCAGCGCGACGGCGATCGCCGCGACCGGGAGCTGTCCGCCGGTGTTCGCGAGGCCGCCGTCAGCCCGGCCGCCGTCACTCGCACCTCCGGTCGCTGCGGTGACCGTGAGGTCGCCCCAGCCCAGCAGATCGCCGTTCGCGGCGAAGACCGCGATGCGGTGAGCGCCGGCCGCGGCATCCGCCGGGATCGTCACCGTGATCCGACCGGATGCGTCCAGGGCTCCGGTGGCGAGACGCACCGGATCGGAGTACAGCCACACTGCGACCTGCGTGCCGGCGTGGTCAGCGCCGGTCGAGACGACGACGCGCTCCCCCGGCGCAGCGGCGGCCGGATTGATCGTGACGCCGTCGCGGTTGTCGTCGACCAGAGCCGAACCGGGGAGCGGCGGCGTGGTGCCGCCCGGCGTCTCGGTCTCGACGCCTGGCAGGGTGCCCACCCGCAGCGACTGCGAGGCGAAGCCGTCGGCGAACCACCAGACCGGACGCTGCCCGTCGATCGACAGCGAGGCCGGCGCCGTGGCGAAGCCCTCGTTGTTGATGTCGGGCATCCCGGCAGGGCGGGCGTGGTGCACGATACCGGGCTGGTCGGTGCTGTTGAGGGTGATCTCGGCGGACTGTCCGCCGCATCCGTCGTCGCACACCGCCCACAGCACGTCGCGCACGCTGTCGTAGTCGAGCGCCATGACGCCGGCGAGCCCAGGTGCGATCTCGGAGACGAGCGTCGCACCACCGTCCGCGGCGAGCGCGAAGGCGGAGATGTGGCCGGTGTCCTCCACGGCGACGAAGAACAGCCCGCCGCCGTGTCCCGCATAGCCCGCAGGGTCGTACGCGGCACCCGTGTTGTCGTCGAAGAGCCGTCCGGTGAGCGCCGAGTCGGGCACCCACTGCACGGCCTCCATGCCGAGGTTCGCGCCGACAGCGGGGAGCAGGGCCGTCAGGTCCCACTCCTGCTGCGCGACGAGGTCGCCGGCCGCGGCATCCGGATCGACCTTGAGCACGATGTTCTGATTCACGCCCTTCGCACTGTTGTCGCGCTCGGAGGCGACGTAGACGAAGCCGTCGCCGTCGACCGTGATGCCCTCGGTGTCAGGACCGGCGGCACCGGGGTTCGCGGCGTCCTTCTGGAAGCGGACGCGCTTGCCCGTGTCCCAGCCGTCAGCCTTCGCGACCGAACCGTCTGCGTGCGCGTCGAGCTTCCAGATGCGGCCCTCACCGTTGTCGACGGCCCAGAGGAACGCGCCGTCGGCGGTCTCCTGCACGTCGAGACCGGAGCTGTCCTCGAGGAACGTCGGCACGTCGTCGAGCACGCGCACCTCGGCCGAACCGGGCCACGGAGTGACCTCGATCTCCCCGGCGCACACGTTGGGCGCTCCCTTGGTCGACTCGGCCGTCACCGCGAAAGTGCCGGTCGTGTCGGGGCAGCGACCCCAGGTGATCGCCGCGTGGCCCTCGCCCCACGACGTCTCGTCGATGAGCAGGTCGCCGTCGAACACGCGGACCGCGTCACCGCCGCCCAGGCCGAAGCCGAGTGCATCGCGTTCGATCACGAGGAAGCCGCCGGCGGCGATCGAGGTGCCGGCGGGGATCGTGTACGCGTGGGCGTCGTCGTCGTCCTTCACGACGATGCCGGCGACGTCGAGCGCGCCCGAGGTCGGGTTGACCAGCTCGATCCAGTCATCGGGCGAGCCGCCGTCCGATTCGACCTCGTTGATGCGAACCGGGTTGCCGCAGGCGTTGCGCATCCCCTTGGTCGAGACGGCGATGTCGATGAAGTCGCCGGTGCCGTCGGCGCAGCGTGCCAGCACGCCGGCGGCGTGCGCGGTGTAGACGTGCGTTGCGACCGTGGTCCCGTTCGCGTCGCGGATGGTCACGGTGTCGCCGTTGCCGAGGCCGAAGACGAAGTCCGTCGGCTGGTCGAACACGAAGTACGCGCCGGGTGCCAGGACCGTCCCCGCCGGGAGCGGCGTGGTCTCGGTCGCGTGGCCGTTCGGGTCGTTGTCCATCACGGTCCACCCGGACAGATCGACTGCCGCGGCACCGGTGTTCAGCACCTCGACCCAGTCAGTGGCATCGCCGTTCGACTCGATCTCGTTGATGACGACGGACGGCAGCACGCACGAGTTGCTCGCGCCGGGCGTCGGGTGCGCCAGCACGAACTCGCCGACGCCGTCGGGGCAGCGCGCGAGCGTGGCAGCGCCGGCGTCGCCGTCGATCGCGGCGTGGCCGTTCCACGGCTTCGTGTCGTCGATCAGTGCGCCGGTCGTGTCGAACAGGCGGATGCGGTCGGCACTGCCGATGCCGATCGGATCGCGGAACGCGGTCTCGGTGCCACCCACGAGCCCGATCGTGCCCTCCTCGACGAGCAGGTACTGGCCGGCCGCGATCGTGGTGCCCGGACGGAACTGCCAGCGATGGTCGTCCGAGTTGTCGCGGATCTCGTAGCCGGAGATGTCGAGCGCCGCCGTCCCCGGGTTGAAGAACTCGACCCAGTCGCCCGGCTGCGAGTCGACTTCGTTGATCCGGATGGAGCCGGCGGCGGGCGCGATCGAGCAGTCGTTCGCCGCCCCGGGCGTCGCGGTGGTCGCAGGTGCCCACTCACCGGTGCCGTCGGCGCAGCGAGCCCAGACCGACAACGGGGCGGTGTTCTCGTAGGCGTAGGAGTCGACGACGGTGTCATTCGGGTCGAAGAGCACGACCTCGTCGCCCTTGCCGAGCCCGAAGTCGAAGTCGACATCCTTCACGAGCACCAGGAACGCACCGGGCGCCAGCGTCGCACCGGACGGCGCCTGGCCGAAGACATCACGCTTCTCGTCGGAGATCCGCCATCCGTCGAGCGCGACGGTCTCGGTTCCCGCGTTGTAGATCTCGACCTGATCGGCCAGACCCGTCTGCGCATCGTCGTAGACGATCTCGTTCAGCACGAGGCCGGATGCTGCGAGCGGCGCAGCGACCTCGGTGGGGCCGGCGCCGGTTGTGGCGCCGATGGCGGCGGCGGGGGCAGCGAGCAGAGCGGCAGCGCTGAGAGCGCAGACCACCGTGACCGAGACCCCGCGATGCAGGCGGGACATGGGACTCCTGATCGGGTATGCAGACGGGTACCCGATCAGACCATCGACACCGCATGGCCGACGCACGGCTCGGCGATGTACGCCGAGTGAACGCGGGGTTGCCGTTGTCCCGCGTCACCGCGTGGCGGTCAGGCGATGCGGGTTCCAGGCGGCAGCCGCTTCGCCGGGGTGCGAGTGCGCGCCCAGGCTCCGGCGAACAGTCCGCCGGCGAGCACGAGCTGCACACCGAGTCCCACGAACCAGCTCGGCACAGTCGACTCGATCGTCTCGCGCGGTGTCGGCATCGGGTTCTCCTGTTGCAGGTACATCGGGACGCAGTCGTCCCATCGCAGCTCCGACGGAGGCTGTTGCGCGGTGCGGACCCCGAGCTTGATCTGGCCGAACAGATCGACCGGGTATCCATCATCGGTGAACTCGGTCGGGGTGGCATCCGCGAGCACGACGAACGGGTTGGCGGCGAGCACCCACCAGACCAGATCGAAGCGGGGCGACTCGGAGGTCGACTCGTCCCAGCGGTCGCAGATGACCTCACCCCTGGCGTCGTACGGCCTGGAGTAGGTCGTCGTCTCGGTGCGCACGGCCATGCCGCCGAGCGAGAAGGCGATCAGCGTGCCGATCACGAGACCCGCGACCACCAGGTAGGTCGCGGCGACCGAGAAGAGCGGCCGCGCGATGAGACCGCTCAACCCGACGCCGATGGCGGCCACGATGACGATCTCGACCACGAGCACGAGCAGCGAGATGAGCAGCACGAGCGCGTCGGCCCCGCCGCCGACGAGGGAGAACGCCAGGAAGGGCAGCGCCACGACGAGGAAGGCGCCACCGGTCGCGATGGCGGCGAGGAGCTTGCCGAGCATGATGTCGCCGGTCGTCGCTGCGGTCACCTGGACCGCGGCGAGCGTCGCGGCGTCCCGGTCACCGTTGATCGCGTTGCCGCTCAGCGTCGGCGAGACGAGCACCACCAGCAGCAGCACCATGTTGACGACGATCGAGTAGACGCCGGCACCGACGGAGTCGCCCCAGGCGTAGACGGCGAATGCGAGCACGGTGACACCGAGCAGGACGACGCCGAAGACGCCGAGCAGCACGTACCAACCGACGCTGCGCAGCCGCTGCGTCAACTCGAGTCGGGCGATCGTGGTGATGTGGGAGATGCTCATGCGCCGGCCTCCGTCGGGGTCGAAGATGCAGGCGGGTCGGCGCGGGGCCGGAGGTTCAGGAACGTGTGCTCGAGCGCGCTCTGCGCCGGGGCGAACTCCGACACCGGGAGACCGGCCTCGATCAGTCGGCGGAGTGCGTCGACCGCGGAACCCTCGTCGTCGAAACCGATCAGCACGGCACCGCGATCGGCCACGAGCACGTCTGGACTCACACCCAGGGCCGATGCGATCTGCCAGGTGTCGGCGCGCAGCCGTTCGGCGCTCGCCCCCGCGAGACGCAGCCGCCAGGCACGGATGCTCGCCTGCGCCGGGGCACCGTCGACCACCGAGCCGGCGACGAGGAACACCGCATCGTCGACGACCTCCTCGAGCTCCGACAGGATGTGGCTCGAGATCAGGATCGTGCGTCCCTCTGCCGCAAGACGCCGCAGGAGCACCCGCAGCTGCACACGCGCCTCCGGGTCCAGTCCGGATGCCGGCTCGTCGAGCAGCAGCACCTGCGGGTCGTGCACGAGCGCGCGAGCGAGACCGAGCTTCTGCTTCTGCCCTCGTGACAGCACCCTGGCCGGGGAATCGGCGTGTTCATCGAGCCCCACGAGAGCGAGCAGCTCGGTGGCGCGCGCGGCGGCATCCGTCGGCGAGATCCCGTAGAGCCGCGCTGTCGTGACGATCGTCTCGCGCGCGGTCAGCGATGGCCAGGCACCGAGCGCATCCGGCATCCAGCCGAGCAGGCGCCGGGCGGCGAGGGTGTCGACCATCGGATCCACATCGCCGATGCGGATGCTCCCGGTATCGGGAGCCAGCAGCGAGGCGAGCATCAGCAGCAGCGTCGTCTTGCCCGCGCCGTTCGGCCCGACGAGACCGGTGACCCGCCCCTGCTCGGCACGGAAGGTCGCGGAGCGAACCGCCTGGACCGATCCGAACGACCTGCTGACGGCGTCGACCACGATTCCACTCATGCGGCCAGTCTGGCATCGGGAGGGCACCGACCCGCTGACCTCCGGGCGGATGCTCAGCCGCGACGCCGCATGGATGACATGATCGGGTCATGCGCACGATCCTCAACGTCATCTGGGTCATCCTGGCCGGCTGGGCCCTGTTCCTCGGCTACCTGCTGGCCGGTGTGCTGCTGTGCATCCCGATCGTGACGATCCCTTGGGCGATCGCCTCGTTCCGCATCGCACGCTATGCGATCTGGCCGTTCGGCCGCGAGGTCGTGAGCAAGCCGACGTCCGGCGTCGGATCCTTCCTCGGCAACGTGCTCTGGGTGATCCTCGCCGGCTGGTGGCTCGCGATCGGGCACATCATCTCCGGACTCGCGCTGTGCATCACGATCATCGGCATCCCGATGGGGATCGCCGACTTCAAGATGGTGCCGGTGTCGCTCGCGCCACTGGGCAAGGAGATCGTCTCGACGCGCAGGGGCGCCTTCGACCGTACGCTCTGACCACGTCGGGAACGGGCACCCGCCTAGACTGACGCGATGGATGCCGCCCGCCTGCACGCCTGGGATCAGGAGCTGCGCGACGCCCACACCCGGCTGCGCGCCGCGCTCGCCGCCACCCGCGAGGCACTCGCCCGCGGTGAGGAGGCACCGGATGCCGCGCGCGAGTTGACGCTGTTCTGCATCGGCTTCTGCACGGCGCTCGACGGCCATCACCTGAGCGAGGACCGCACCCTGTTCCCGGCGTTGCGAGCCGAGCATCCGGAACTCGGCGGCGTGATCGACACGCTCATGCAGGACCACTCGATGCTCGCGCATCTGTTGCAGGCGCTGCGGGGCGCCGCCGAACGCGATGAGGATCACGCGTCGATCGGGCGGCACCTCGACGGCATCGGGGCGATCATGGAGTCGCATTTCCGCTTCGAGGAGCGCGAGATCCTGACGCCGCTGCGCGCGCTCTCGCTCGAGCGCGACGTGGTCGACGTGCTCGGACCGCTCTGACGGCCCGCTCCGGCGACCGGGTCAGTCGCGGAAGAAGTCCACGCCGAGATCGGGGTGATCGACGAACACCCCGTCGACGCCGGTACGCCGGATGACGTCCCACTCCGCCTCGTAGTCGCCATAGGCGTCCTTGCCGCCGGGACCACGGAACTCCGCAGCGAGGAACGCGTTCTCCGGGCGGCACGTCCACGTGAAGACCTGCAGGCCGCGGGCATGCGCATCCTGGACGATCGTATTGCCCCGTGCGAGCAGCATCTTCTTGCTGACGCTGATGCCGTCGACCTTCCCGACCAGCCCGTTCATGCCCTGCGGCGTCACGGTCGCCTTGTACGTCTGCGCCTTCTTGCCCTGCGCTGACAGCAGATCGTACGCCCGGCCCGACGCCTCGATCAGGTAGATGTACGAGGCGCTGATGCCGGTGTCGCGCAACTGACCCAGCACGGTCGACTCGAACGACTCGATCACGAGCGGCAGCTCACCATCGGCCCATCCGCCAGCACGCAGGTCGCGGGCGATCAGCGGCACGAGGTCGAGTCCGATGCCGGCGAAGTACGTCGCATGCTTCACCTCGAGCACGATGCCGATCTCGCGGCCGTGCTCGATCGACGCCGCCCGCACGAGGTCGAGCAGGTCGGTGAGTCGCAGGATGCCCTGGGCGCCGTCGAAGCTCGCGCTCGACGCCCGCACCTCGGGCAGGCGCTCACGGGTTCGGAGCGCAGAGAGCTCGTCCCAGGTGAAGTCCTCGGTGAACCAGCCGGTCAACGCCTCGCCGTCGACGCGCTTCGTGGTCTTGCGCTCAGCGAACTCCGGATGCGTCGCGACATCGGTCGTGCCCGAGATCTCGTTCTCGTGGCGGACCACCAGCACACCGTCCTTCGTGGCCACGATGTCGGGTTCCACGGCGTCGACGCCCATCGCGAAGGCGAGCTCGTACGACGATCTGCTGTGCTCAGGACGGTAGCCGGGCGCTCCCCGGTGTCCGATCACGAGCGGTGATTTCCTGGGCACGCTCTCAGCGTAGAACACCCCCGCGACACGACCGCCCGAGTATCGTAGACGTAAGCGACCTACGACCCCCTTTGGAGTGAGGCCCACCATGAGCAACTTCGCATTCAACAACCCGGCGTTCCAGAAGCAGGATCCGCGGAACGTCGCGACCTACCCGGGCGGACCCCAGGCTGCTCAGGGTGCGCAGGCCGCCTCCTTCCAGCACGGGACGATGGACGCCGCCGCCAACGCACAGCTGGAGGGCATGTACGCCGCTCCGCCCGCCGGTGCCATCGAGACCGACCGCATGTCCGTCGAGGACACGGTGTGGAAGACGGCCGGCCTGTTCGCCATCCTCCTCGTCACCGCAGCCGTCGGCTGGGTGTGGACCCTCGGCGGCACCCAGTTCGATCCGACCCGCGGCGTCTCGATGCTGCCGTGGATCGTCGGCGCGCTCGGTGGCTTCGTGCTCGCGATGGTCATCACCTTCACCTCGCGCAAGAAGGTGCGCCCCGCGCTGATCTTCGCCTACGCCGCATTCGAGGGCCTCTTCATCGGTGGCATCTCATCGTTCTTCGAGGTCCGCTGGCCCGGCATCGTCATGCAGGCCACGCTCGCGACCGTCGCAGTCGTCGCGGTGACGCTGGTGCTCTTCGCGAGCGGCAAGGTCCGCGCCTCGAAGAAGGCGACCAAGGTCTTCCTGATCGCGATGGGCGGCTACCTCGTCTTCTCGCTGCTCAACCTGGTCCTGATGTGGACCGGCATCAACGACAACGCCTTCGGCCTCTACAGCTCGACGATCGCCGGCATCCCGCTCGGCCTGATCATCGGTGTGCTCGTGGTCATCATGGCCGCGTACTCGCTGGTGCTCGACTTCGACCAGATCCAGCAGGGTGTGCGCAACGGCGCTCCCCGCAAGTACGGCTGGCTCGGCGCCTTCGGCATCATGGTCACGGTCGTCTGGCTCTACGTCGAGATCCTCCGCATCATCGCGATCGCCCGCGGCAACAACTGAGGCCAGGCACCGCACGGACGTCCGAACGGCCCGTCTCCCCCGAGGGAGGCGGGCCTTTCTCATATCCAGGTGCCTGCGCGCAAGGGGGTGCGCCTTTTTCGCGGATTCTATGAATCTGGTGAAGAGTGGTCTCTCGGACCCCCGGCACCCTGGGAGTCCTCCACAGCAAACAAGGAGCAAACCATGAGTTTCCTCGGATTTCTTCTTCTCGGCCTCATCGCCGGAGCCATCGCCAAGCTGATCCTTCCCGGCAAGCAGGGCGGCGGCTGGTTCATCACGCTGCTGCTCGGCGTCGTCGGCGCCCTGCTCGGCGGATGGCTCGGCAGCCTCATCCTGAACCGTCCGCTCACGGAGTTCTGGGACCTCGGCACCTGGCTCCTCGCCATCGGCGGCTCGATCATCGTGCTGCTGATCTACGGCCTGATCGTCGGTCGCGGCAGCAAGGCTCGCAGCTGACGTCTGCTCACGTCATCAGATGATCGCCCTCTCCGGCAGCACATGCGCTGTCGGAGGGGGCGATCAGTCTGTCCCCCGGGACTTCTGCTCCAGCAGCTTCCGCTCGCGGTCGTTCCCGGCGAGACCAGCGGCGACCGCGAACTCGCTCCTGGCCTCCTGCTCACGGCCGAGCCGCAGCAGCAGCTCCCCACGGGTGGCGGGCAACAGGTGGTAGCCGCGAAGCGCCCCCGAGGCGTCGAGCTGGTCGATGATGCGGAGAGCGGATGCCGGTCCGGTCGCCATCGCGACGGCCGCGGCCCGGTTCAGCTCGACCACGGGTGACGGCGCGAGTCGCCCCAGCGCCTCGTAGAGCAGCACGATGCGGTCCCAGTCGGTCTCGTCGATCGACGGGGCGACCGCATGGCACTCCGCGATCGCCGCCTGCAGGCTGTACGCCGCCCGGCCCCGCCCACGGGCGTCGGCCTGTGCGAGGGCGGCACGGCCCCGCGCGATACGGCTGCGATCCCACCGGCTGCGATCCTGGTCCGCCAGCAGCACCGGGTCGCCGTCGGCGTCCGTGCGGGCGGGGAACCGTGCCGCGGTGAGCTCCATCAGCGCGAGCAGCCCGTGCGCCTCCGGCTCCCCCGGCACGAGCGCGACCAGCACGCGCGCGAGCCGGATCGCCTCCTCGCCGAGCTCAGGGCGCATCCAGTCGGAGCCGCTGCTGGCCGCGTGGCCCTCGTTGAAGATCAGGTACAGCACCCCGAGGATCGCACCAAGGCGAGCGGCGTGCTCTTCACGCGGTGGTAGCTCGAACGGGACGTGCGCCGCTGCGAGCGTCTTCTTCGCCCGGACGATGCGCTGCTGCACCGTGGCCGTCGGCACGAGGAAGGCGCGCGCGATCTCCTCGCTCGACAGACCACCCACGACGCGAAGGGTGAGCGCGACCTGCGCCTCCCGCGAGAGCACCGGGTGGCACGAGATGAAGATCAGCCGCAGCACGTCGTCGTCGACGGCATCCGGGTCCCACGGCGCATCCGGGGCGTCGGCCTGTTCGCGTTCCAGGTCGTGGGCGATCACGGCGATGCGATCGTCGAGGCGTTCACGTCTTCGCCAGCCGTCGACCGCCTTCCGTTTCGCCACGGCCGTGAGCCAGGCCGCAGGCGTGCGCGGTATTCCTTCCACCGGCCACTGTCGAAGCGCGTCGACGAGAGCCTCCTGCGCGAGGTCCTCGGCGAGCGAGAAGTCGCCGACCAGCCGGGTGAGCGTACCGATGATGCGCGCCGACTCGATGCGCCACACGGCAGCGACGGCACGCTCCGCCGACCCGTGAACGGGGGCGGAACGCGCCATCGCACTGCCGGCAGCGGCGTCGTCGCTCATGTCACTGCTGCGCGCGCTGCGCCTGGTCCTCGCGCCAGCCCGCTTCCTTCTCGATCCACTCGTTGTCGGCGGGGAAGTCCGAGGCATCCGTCACGCGGCGCACCTCGAGGAACGATCCCTTGCCGAGCGGCGCGCGGCTGGCCCACTCCGCCGCCTCTTCGCGGCTGGACACCTCGAGGATCCAGAAGCCGTTGAACAGCTCCTTGGTCTCACCGTAGGGGCCGTCCGTGACGAGCGGGGTCTCGGCGCTGAAGTCGACGACGAAGCCCTCAGCCGCATCCGTCAGTCCTTCGCCGGCCGCGAGCACGCCCGCCTTGATCATGGACTCGTTGTACTTCCCCATGGCCTCGATGACCTGCTCGAAGGGGGTCTCCTTGTATGCCTCGACGGCCTCGTCGGTCGCGCGCATGATGAGCATGTACTTCATGGTGTTCTCCTTGTTCAGGGGCCGGCTTCTCGACCCTCTCACCGAAGACGTCGAACGGGAACCGTCAGGATCGACATCCGCCCAGAACTTTTTTCTCACCCGCGATTGCCGAGCGGCCCCTTTCGCCCCGAACTGGCCCCTTCTAGACGTTCGAAGAGGGCCGGGTCGAGCGCAAAGGGGTGGGTCGGCGGGAACGAGCGGATGCCGCAGGCGCGGCGCTCAGGCGCGGCGGGACGGTCGCGCGACCGCATCCGAGATCACAGCGGTGAGCGCGGCGAGCGAGCGCTCCGGACTCCAGGCCGCGGCGACACCCGGCGCCTCTGCGCTCAGGCGCGCACGCAGGCTCTCATCCCCGAGCACGCTGCGAAGCGCATCGGCGAGTGCCGCCTCATCGCCGGGGGTCACCAGCACGCCACCGCCCTGCTCGAGCACATCGCGGATACCATAGCGGGCGTCGTACGACACGACCGGTGCTCCGTGCAGCAGTGCCTCGACGATCGAGAGCGGCTGCCCTTCGAAGGCCGTCGCCGTGACCACGACGAAGGCGCGGTCGAGCACACGCCCCGGGTCGTCGGTGTATCCGGCGAGCACGACGCGGTCACCGGCGCCGAGGTCGTCGATCAGTGCCGCGAGCGCGTCCTGCTCGGGACCGCCGCCCCAGATCTCCAGGCGCGTGCCGGGCACGTCAGCGGCGAGGAACGCACGGATCGCATGATCCACGCGCTTGCCCGGCGCGAGGCGCCCGAGGGCGACGACGAGACCCGGTTCGCGCAGGTCGTCACGTCGCTCGACCGCCGGGATCGGATTGGGCACGACCTCGTGCTGCGCCGCCGAACCGAACCGCGCCACCACGTCATCGCGTTGCGTGCCGGTCGGCCAGATCACGGCGTCGAAGCGGTCGGCGAGGCCGAGCCAGCGCGTCCACAGCGCGTTCATCGGGGCATCGGCCGTGTACGGCGCCTCGAGATGGATCGTGTGGATGGTGTGCAGGATGCGGATGCGCGGATCGGACCAGCCGACGATGAGCTCGCCGAGCTGCCGGGACTCGCAGATCACGACGATCGGGCGGTCGCCCATGCCGGCTGTGACATGTTGCAGCCAGGCGCGGTAGATCCCGCCGAACCCCGGCAGCCCCCCGCGCACGACGCCGTCGGCGCTGAAGACCTGCACCGGCTCGGTGCTCAGATGCCAATCAGGGTCGCCCGCGATCACCGGGAGCGCCACGAACGGCCGCCCCTCGGCATCCGTGATCGTGCGATACTCGACGCCCTCATCCGCCGTGAGGGCGGAGTCGGCGGCGGCGAGCAGCCAGTCGGCCGCTCCCCCGTCATCAGCTCGTGCCTCGTCGAAGAGGTTGCGCAGCCGGGACGGGTCGGTCAGCGCGCCGCGCTCCATGAAGGTCGACCGGTGCTCGGCATGCGCCTCGAGCGTGCCAGGATCGAACGTCAGCAGCTGCGGCCCTGCGCCGTCGCCGACCCCTGCGCCGGCGAGCTGCCTGGCGCGCGCGAGCGTCGCGATCGTGTACCCGCCGTCGAGTCCGGGGATCAGGCGACTCGACAGCACCAGGTACTCGGCATCCGGCAGGACGCCGTCGTGCGTCACTCCCACTCGATGGTTCCCGGCGGCTTCGACGTCACGTCGAGCACGACGCGGTTGACGTCGCGCACGCCGTTCGTGATGCGGTTCGAGATCTTCGACAGCACGTCGTACGGCAGCCGGGTCCAGTCGGCCGTCATGGCGTCTTCGCTGGAGACCGGACGCAGCACGATCGGGTGGCCGTAGGTGCGGCCGTCGCCCTGCACGCCGACCGAGCGGACGTCGGCGAGGAGCACGACAGGGCACTGCCAGATCTCCTGGTCGAGCCCGGCCTTCGTGAGCTCCTCGCGTGCGATGGCGTCAGCCTCACGAAGGATCTCGAGACGGTCCTGGGTGACCTCGCCGATGATGCGGATGCCGAGGCCGGGTCCGGGGAACGGCTGGCGTCCCACGATCGCCTCCGGGATGCCGAGTTCGCGGCCGATCGCGCGGACCTCATCCTTGAACAGGGCGCGCAGCGGCTCGATCAGCTCGAAGTCGAGGTCGTCCGGCAGGCCGCCCACGTTGTGGTGCGACTTGATGTTCGCGGTGCCCGCTCCGCCGCCGGACTCGACGACGTCGGGATAGAGCGTCCCCTGCACGAGGAACTTCACCGGGGCGCCGCCGGAGGCCTTCGCCTCGGCGACGAGGTCGAGCTGCACCTTCTCGAACGCGCGGATGAACTCGCGGCCGATGATCTTGCGCTTCTCCTCGGGGTCGGTGACCCCTTCGAGGTGACCGAGGAACGTCTCCGCCGCGTCGACCGTGATCAGCCGCACACCGGTGGACTCGACGTAGTCCGTCTCGACCTGCTCGCGCTCGCCCTTGCGGAGGAGCCCGTGGTCGACGAAGACCGCCGTGAGCTGGTCGCCGATCGCCTTGTGCACGAGAGCGGTGGACACCGCGGAGTCGACGCCGCCGGAGAGCGCGGAGATGACGCGGGCGTCACCCACCTGCTCGCGGATGCGCTCGATCTGCTCGGCGATCACGTTGCCGCTGTTCCAGTCGGATGCCAGGCCGGCACCCTTGTGGAGGAAGTTCTCGATGACCTGCTGCCCGTGGTCGGAGTGCTTGACCTCGGGGTGCCACTGCACGCCGTAGAAGCCGCGCTCCTCGTTCGCGAAGGCGGCGACCTTGGTGGCATCCGTCGTCGCGAGCACGTCGAAGCCCTCTGGGGCCTTGGCGACCTGGTCGCCGTGGCTCATCCAGACGTTCTGCTCCTCCGGCTGGCCGCCGAGCAGGGTGCCGCCGTCGCCGGAGATCACGGCATCCGTGGCTCCGTACTCGCGCAGGCCGGTGTTCGCGACCTCGCCGCCGAGCGTCTGCGCCATGTATTGGAAGCCGTAGCAGATGCCGAGCGTCGGCACGCCGAGGTCGAAGACCGCAGGGTCGAGGCGCGGGGCGCCCTCCTCGTACACCGACGACGGACCGCCGGAGAGGATGATGGCGACCGGGTTCTTGGCCGCGATCTCCTCCGCCGTGGCGGTGTGCGGCACGATCTCGCTGTAGACGCCCGCCTCACGGACGCGACGGGCGATCAGCTGCGCGTACTGCGCGCCGAAGTCGACGACGAGCGCTGGGCGCTGCTGGGTCTCTGACTGTTCGGTCAACGGACACCTTCCGGGGCAGGGGCCTCAGCGGCCTCTCTTGTGGCGAGATAGGTCTTCACTTCGCGGGCGACGATCGCCTCCATGATGAAGGAGAGCAGCGGGATGACGCCGCCGAGCGCGAGCAGGATGAAGCGGCGGAACGGCCAGCGCATCAGGCTCCACATGCGGAAGCACGCGAACAGGTAGACGACGTAGAACCAGCCGTGCGCCACCAGGATGAACAGCGACAGGTTGAACCCGTCACCGAGCGAGGTCATCTCGCAGGCGTTGGTCATCGGGGCGAACAGCGACCACCACTGGCAGTCGGGTCCTGCGAGGACGCCGGCGAACCAGAGCGCTCCTCCTGATCCTCCCGCGAAGAGTTCGAGGTGGATCGGCGTGTACTTCAGCACCATCTCGGTCAGCAGCAGGAGCAGCATGACTCCGGTGATGATCGACGCGATCTGGTAGAACTTCAGCGCACCACGGATCGCCGGAAAGCTGGCGACTTTCGGTTCGGGCATGCGACCAGTCTAGTCGGCGTGCCAGCGCCTCCCACGCGCCAGGCGAGCTCCGCTCACGCGGCCGGAGGACGCGCGACCAGCAGCTCTCCATCGCCCAGCGCCGTGAGCTGCCCGGCGCTCGCAGGCACGAGCAGCGTCGACCCGGCGTCGAGGTGCTCGCCACCGATCTCGACGGCGCCATCGGTCACCACGACGATCGAGAAGCCGGCGTCGATCGTGACGACCCCGCTCACCGGGAACCGCTCGAGACGGAAGTACTCGTCGGCGTCCAACGGGAGCGCTGCGCCCGATGCAGGCGCCTTCCGCACGATGCTGCGCATGTCGTCGAAACTGCGCCCCTGGGTGTTCACGGCCGTGAGGGCGAGGTCGAAGCCGAGCCCCAGGTGTCCGAGCCTCGGACCGTCGATCGCGAACCCGTCCCACTCGAGCAGGATCGACAGGTCCTCCGGCTGCTGGAGCTCGAGCAGCAGCACACCGGTGCCGATCGCGTGCAGCTCCCCCGCAGGCACCCAGACGACGTCACCGGGAGCCACCGGGATCTCGTGCAGCAGACCGAGCAGCGCATCCACGTCCTGCCGGGCGACCAGCTCGGCGAGCAGTGCCGGGTCGACGTCATCGCGCAGACCGATGTGCACCGGGCCGCCCTCGAGGATGTACCAGGCCTCCGCCTTGCCGTGCGCGCGACCCAGGTGAGCCGCCGCGAAATCGTCGTGCGGATGCGCGTGCACCGGCAACCGCTGTCCGGCATCGAGGATCTTCACCAGCAGCCGGATGTCGGCGCCCCACCGCTCGGCATGCTCGGCGCCGAGCCAGGCGACGGGGTCGGCCTCGACGGCGTCTCGCAGCAGCTGTCCGTCAGGGAGCGTGCTCAGACCGAGCCTCTCCTCGCCGCGGATCGTCGTGGTCGACGCCACCCAGTCCTCGGGGACGCGCTCGGTCGCACCGCTCTCGCCACGGAAGGCGTCGAGCCGCGCGCCGCCTCGATAGAAGCGCTCCGGCGGGCGGTTGGATGAGAGTCGTATCGGGTTCATCGGTGCGATCCGTTCTTCGCGTCGGCGTGTGCGTGTGCGTGTGCGGCGAGGAAACCGCCGACGAAGCTGTCTCCGAGTCCGATCGTGGTGGGATGCGCGACGTCGAGCGCAAAGGCCGGCACGCCGGCGGCATCCGCCAGCGCCAGCTCCACCGCCTCGACGAGCACAGCTCCGCCGCGGTGTCGTGCCATCCCGGCGGTCGCGTCGGCCTCGGTGGCGCTGAAGTCATCACCGAGCCGATACCGGGTCGCGGCGACCCGCACCGCGCTCTCCAGGGCGTCACGGTGACGCGCGGCATCCGCGCCGATCGCGATCGCCCAGTACCTGGTGTGCACGACGAGCACCGGCACCGGGATGATCCGCCGCACCTCGTCGAGCGCACGGACGACGTCGGCCGCGTCGAGCAGGTCGACGGAGCGCCCGACGTACTCCTGCAGCTCGTCCTCGTTCATGCCGTAGACGTCGATGTGCGGCAGCAGCCGCCCGCGCACCGTCTCGGCGAACGCCCGCGTGTAGAAGCCGGCGTCCTCGTAGTAGACCAGCGCGTCATCGGGAAGCCGTCGCATCGCGAACACGATCCCGTCGAGCCGCTGCTCGAGCAGGGCATGGTCCTGCATCGTGTTGAAGCCGGAGATCAGGAACGCGGATGCCGTGGCGAGCGCATCCGGCAATCCGGCGGCGAGCGCCATCTCGCGGTTCGGCGGGTCGTTCGCGAAGATCAGGCGGTTCGCGGCCGGCGAGACGATGTCGCCGTCGAGCAGCCGCACCGTCGCTCCCACCGGGTACTGCACGATCAGGTGCGGGTCGAGGGTGTCGTGCTCAGCGGAGGACAGGACGGTGATCGCCGGAGGGAGCAGTCGCCGCACGTTGTCGTCGATGCTCACGAGGTGCTGCACGCTGGGGATGCCGAGGCTGTCGAGCACGAGCCCTGCCCGCACCCCGGTGCCGCCGAGGGTCACGTCGTACGTGAAGTGCGACGCGAACACCTCGACGACCTCGGAGGATGCGACGAAGCGTTCAGCCCCTGTGCCCGCAGCGACGAACGCGAGAACGGTGACGAGCAGGGAGCGCTCGTCGACGATCGGAGCGGTCGGAGTCAGCTCATGCCGACGCACCCGGTGCTCGTGCGCAAGTCGTTCGATCACGGCGGAGTCCCACCGCAGCTCGAAGTCGACCGTGCCGCCGAGCCCGAGCACGAGCTGCCTGTCACTCACTGTCACTGTTCCCGTCGCCGATCATCCTCGATCGCCCTCCCCCTCGACACGCGCCACTCAGTACAGGTCGGCCTTGCCGTCTGCACCGAACAGCTTGATCTTCTCAGCCGCAGTGACCTTCATCGCGGCGATCGGCTCCGGCTGGATCGCGTTCGGCTCGCGCAGACGCTCATCGGTTCCGAGGATCTCACGCATGCGGTTGTGGTACGAGACCTTGATGTCGCTCGAGATGTTGATCTTGTTGACGCCGAGCTCCACCGCGCGACGCAGCTCGGCATCCGGGTTCGACGATCCGCCGTGCAGCACGAGCGGGATCTTCACGGCTGCCTTGATCTGCTCGAGCAGGTCGTGACGCAGCTCGGGGTTCTTCTCCGCGGGGTACAGGCCGTGCGAGGTGCCGATGGCGATCGCGAGGCTGTCGACACCGGTCTCCTGCACGAAGCGCACCGCGTCGTCCGGGTTCGTGTAGATGATCTCGGCCGCACCCGACTCGCCGTAGCTGTCGTTCGCGCCGATGGTGCCGAGCTCGCCCTCGACCTGCACGCCCACCGCGTGCGCAGCCTCGACGACCTTGCGGGTGAGCGCGACGTTCTCATCGAACGGCAGCAGCGACGCGTCGATCATGACCGAGGTGAATCCCGCCTGGATCGCGACGATCATCTGCTCGTAGGTGCCGCCGTGGTCCCAGTGGATCGCGACGGGGACGCTGGCGCGGTGGGCCCGCGAGTGCATCGCCGCGATCAGGTCGGTCGTGATGTGGGAGACCTCGTCGGGGTGGATGGCGATGATGACCGGTGCGGACAGTTCCTCGCTGATGTCGATGATGCCGTTGAACATCGCCCAGTCGCTGATGTTGAACGCGGGGATCGCGAAGTTGTTCGCGTTCGCGACATCGAGGATTGATTTGCCGGTGTAGAGCACGTGATTCTCCTGTTTTCGTGAGGGTCGAAGTGTGGGGTGACGGATGTCAGCTCTTCACGGAGCCCGCAGTGAGCCCGCTGATGAAGTAGCGCTGGAAGAAGAGGAAGAGGATGAGCACCGGGATCGAACCGAGCACGCTCATCGCCATGATCTGGTTCCACTCGTAGGAGTGCTGCCCCATCAGGAGCTGGATGCCGATGGGCACCGTGCGCATGTCGATCGTGCGGGTGAGCGTCAGCGCGAACAGGTACTCGTTCCACGCGATCATGAACGTGTAGATGCCGACCGAGACGATGCCCGGCACGGAGATCGGCACGAGGATGCGCCACAGCGCCGTCATGGATCCGGCGCCGTCGACGCGCACCGCCTCGTCGAGTTCCTTCGGCAGGGTGTTGAAGTAGCCGGTCATCATGATGATCGCGTAGGGCAGGGTGAACACCATGTAGGTGAGGATCAGGCCGAGGTACGAGTTGTAGAGCCCGAGGCCGACCATGAGCCCGAAGTACGGGATCAGCAGGGTGATCGGCGGCACGGCCTGCACGCTGACGATCACGACGTTCAGGATGCGCTTGCCACGGAATTCGAAGCGGCTGAAGGCGTAGGCGGCCTGGATCGCGACGATCAGCGTCAGGATCGTCACGGCTCCGGCGACGATGTAGCTGTTCAGGAAGAACCGCATCGTCTCGGGGTTCGTGAAGATCGCGATGTACGCGTCGAACGAGAACGTGTCGGTGATCAGCCGCGGCGGGAGCTCGAAGATCTGCGTGTTCGACTTGAACGAGCTCGAGAGCATCCAGAGCACCGGCCCTGCGGCGAACACGGCTCCGAGGATGAGGCCGATCGTGACACCGGTCTTCTGGACGGTGCGCTGAGCCTTGACGGTGAGCGCCATGATCAGTCCCTCGCTTTCTGGTGACGGACGTAGAACACGGCGAGCACCATCGACATGAGCAGCACCAGGACGGCGGAGGTCGCCGCGAGCGAGAAGTCGTACTTGGCGAAGGCCAGCTTGTAGGTGAAGGTGCTGAGCACCTCGGTGACATCGATCGGGCCGCCGCCGGTGGTCATCCAGATCAGCGCGAACTGCTGCGAGGTCCAGATCAGGTCGAGCAGGACGAGGCTGATGATGATCGGCCGCAGCTGCGGGATGGTCACGTTCCAGAAGCGCTGGATCGCCCCCGCACCGTCGACGGTCGCCGCCTCGTTGAGCTCGTTCGGGATGCCCTGGAGGCCGGCGAGCAGGCTGACCATGAAGAACGGGTAGCCCGCCCAGATGTTGATGAAGATGATGGTTCCGAGCGCGAGCTGCGGTGAGGCGAGCCACTCGATGTCGGTGTTGAGCAGGAAGTTGATGACGCCGTTCGGAGCGAGCAGCATGCGCCACAGCACCGCGATCACGGCGACCGTGAAGAGCCACGGGAGCACGTACAGTGCCCGGAAGACGGAGCGGGCGAAGCCGCCCAGCAGGGGGCTGTTCAGCATCATCGCGAAGCCGAGGCCGAGCACGAGGTGCGCGACGACGCTGGCGACGGTGAACATGATCGTGTTGCCGGTGGCCTTCCAGAACCCGGGGTCCGAGAGGATCTCCACGTAGTTCTGGATGCCGACGAACTCCGGCGACTTGTTCAGGATCACGTTGTCCTGGAACGAGTACCCGATCACCATGATGATCGGGACGATCATCAGCACGAACAGCAGGATGATCGTCGGCGAGAGGAAGGCGTAGGACTCCGTGGTCTTGCGCAGCTGCCGACGGCGGCGGGACAGCGAGACCCCGGTGACGATCACCTCGGTGTCGTCGTGGGTTCTGAGGCTCATGGGAACCGGTGCTCCTTGGTTGGTCGGGTGCCGCACCGCATCGGCGATGCGGCACCCAGTTCAGGCGAGAGGCGGGAGATCAGAACTCCGCTTCCCAGGCCTCCTGCGCCTTCTTCAGCGCGTCGTCGATCGACTGCTGTCCGTCGAAGGCCGCTTGCAGCTGCTCACCGAGCTGGCGCATGAGCTCCTCGGCGACGGGCAGTCCGGTGAACTCGTTCGCCGGGTACCCCGCCTGGTAGATCTCGAACGCCTTCTTGAACAGCTCGTCATCGTTCACGAAGTCGGGCACGGACTTGGAGTTGCCGGGGAACGCCTTCGCCATGGTCGACAGCTCGGAGTTGGTGTCCTCGCTCATCAGGAACTCGACGAGCTTGAACGCGGCTTCCTTGTGCTCGGAGTTCTCGGCGACGCCGATGCCCCACGATGCGTACGGGATGCCTCGTTCGCCGTCGTATCCGTCCTCGGCGGGGAGCGCCGAGATGGAGAACTTCAGGTCGGGGTTCGTCTCGCGGATCAGGTTGATGTGCGCGAGCGAGTCGATCATCATGCCGACACGGCCGTTCGTGAACTCCTCGACCTTGTCCTGCTCCTTCATGGTGAAGGAACCGGAGGCGATCGAGCCGTCATCCCAGAGGCCGCCGATGAAGTCGACCGCCGAGGTGACGTCGTCGTTCGTCAGGTCGGGCTTGCCGTCCTTCAGCATCGAGCCGCCGGAGGCCCAGACCCACGACATCACGTCGTTCTGCACACCGTTCGGTGCTTCGAGCGACAGCGGGAGCACCCAGCCGGACGCGTCGCCGCCGAGGGCGGAGACCTTCGCCGCAGCATCAGCGAACTCGGTGCGGGTGGTCGGCGGCGCGGTGACGCCGGCCTCAGCCAACAGGGTGTCGTTCGTGAACATCGGGTACACGAAGTTCACGACCGGGATCATGTAGGTGCTGCCGTCGACCTGGATCTGGCTCGCCAGCTCGCTGTCGTCGTACTTGTACTCCTTCATGAGCGCGCTCAGGTCGGAGATGACGCCCTGCGAGGCGAAGTCGTTCACCCAGGCGCCGTCGAGACCGACGACGTCTGGCATGGTGCCGGATGCCGCGCCCGCGAAGAGCTGCTCCTTGGTCGATGCGTAGGGCCCGCTCACGAGATCGACCGTGATGCCGGGGTTCGCCTCTTCGAACTTGTCGATCAATGCGCGGAATTCGCCGTCCGGGAGTTCGGGCTCCCACCACTGCGCGAATTCGATCGTCACGTCGCCATCGCTGCCGCCGCTGTCGCCGGAGGTGCTGGGGGTGCAACCCGCCACCACCAGCATCGAAACGGCCGCGGTCGCGGCGCCGACGATCTTCAGGGTCCGCCGCTGCCCTCGTCCCACTGTGGTCATCACACTTTCTCCTCTTCGAGATGGTGCCGCATGACGCGCTTCGATGCTTGTTCATGCGGTTTTGAGCAATGTTATGCCGACATCTGCGGAAACGTCAAGCCTTGGCACGAAACATGCTGCAGTCATCTCGCCGGGGATTCCGCGAGACGACGGGGAAAATCACCATCGAACCCGTGATGCTGTTTTCTGCGCATGTATGCGGCGTTGTTCGCGTTCATGTGCTAGAGATGTCTGCATGGAAGCTTCTGGAACGGCACAACGACGTCGCCTCCCGGCAGGAAGAAAGGCCGACCTGGCCTCCTACGTCGAGCAGAGCGGTCAGGTCACCGTCAGTGATCTCGCCGAGCATTTCAACGTCTCGATCGACACCATCCGCCGCGACCTCGACCAGCTCGACCGCGAGGGCGTGCTGGTCCGCACCCACGGCGGCGCGGTCAGCACTGCGAGCGGACCGCTGAAAGATCGCGCACTCGATGTGCGCATGCGGGTGCAGACAGAGGAGAAGGAGCGCATCGCCCGCCTCGCGGCCGACCTCGTGCAGAACGGCTCGGTCGTCATGCTGAACGCCGGCACCACGACGCTCGCGGTCGCGCGTGCGCTGCGCAACCATCACGACCTGACGATCGCCACGAACAACCTGCGCATCCCGGCCGAGATCGCGCCGTCGGCCTTCCGCGACCTCTACCTCTTCGGCGGCGCGGTGCGCTCGATCACCCAGGCCACGACGGGGCCCGTGACGTTCACGATGACGCCCGGCGGCCCCGAGGTCGACATCCGCTGCGATCTGGCCCTGATCGGTGTCGGCGCCGTCGACGAGGCGGGATACTCCGCGTCGAACCTCGGCGATGCAGCGATGATGTCCGAGATGATGCAGCGCGCCGAGCGCACCGCCATCCTCGCCGACTCCTCGAAGCTCGACCGACGCTTCTTCGCGCAGATCGCTCACCTCGGCCAAGCCGACTACCTGATCACGGATGCACCACCGCCCCCACACATCGCGGTGGCGCTCGCTCAGGCCGAGGTGCAGGTGCTCACCCCCTGAGCATCCTCCCCCTGAGCATCCTCCTCCTCGAGCACCCGCCTCTTCGAGCACCCCGCCCAGAGCATCCCCGCCGACCCGGCCCCCTGAATGCGACCCGGCCCCCTGAGTGCATCACTCAGGGGGCCGGGTCGCAGCGAAGGGGGTGGTTCGCCCCGTCAGGGTCGGATCAGAACCATCCGCTGATCAGGCTCCAGAGCCAGTCGAGGATCGCACCGACGATGCCGCCGGCGCGGTTGACGGTGACCGTGGCGGTCGCCGCGTCTCCATCAGCCTGCGCCGCCGCCACGGTGTACTTGCCGGACGGAGCGCTCTTCGGCACGGTGACCGAGGTGCTGAACGTGCCGTCTGCCGCGACCTTGACGGTGCCGACCTGGACCGGGTTGCCCTTCTTCGGACGCAGCTCGATGCTCACGGTCTCGCCGGGCACGTAGCCCGCACCGGTGACGGTGAGCTTCTTCCCCGCGGTGACCTTCGAGGATCCGAGGTCGATCGTCCCGGCGAAGGCTGCCTCGCCGGTGATCGTGAACGGCACCTGTACGGTCGTCCCGGTCCCGGCGACGGCCACGGCGAGCACCTGCTCGCCGAACACGCCGGACGGAACGGTGAACGTCAGGCTGGCACGTCCCGCCTCATCGGTCGTGTCGACGATGGTCGGGTCGACCGCGCCGCTCGCGAGCTGCGTGCCGCCAAGCGAAAGCGTCACCTCACCCGGTGCCGGCTCCCCCGCGCTGAACGCGAGCGAGGAGAGCGAGACGGTGACCTGGTCGCCGGCGGTGTAGCCGTCGGCATCCGCTGCGCTGACCGAGACGCCGACCGCACGCTGCGCCTGATCGGGCGTCGCCGTCTTGTTGGCGTCGAACCAGTCGACCATCGACTGCAGGTCGATCTTGCCGGTGTCGCGCTTGCCGGTGCCCTCCTTGAAGGTGAAGAAGTTGTCTCCACCCGCTGCGAGGAACGAGTTGGCTGCGACCGTGTAGCTCGCCGCCGGATCGATCGGCGTGCCGTTCAACGTGATCGAGGTGACCCGCGAACCCTGCGCCGCGGCGGGGTCGTAGGTGTAGACCAGACCCTCCGAGACGCCGAGCTTCAGGAACGGTCGAGCCGAACCGGCCGGCTGCCACTGCTCCTCCAACACACCCTTCAGCTGCGCACCCGTGAGGGAGAGCGTGACGAGGGTGTTGGCGAACGGCTGCACCGTCGCCGCCTCGCGGTACGTGACGTTGCCGTCCGGATCCGAGGCGTTGGACGAGGCATAGGTCAGGTTGGCGCGGATGCCGCCCGGGTTCATCAGTGCGATGTCGGCATCCGTCGACCACTTCTGCACGTCGGCGACGAAGTTGCCGATCGTCGACTCGCCACCGCGGTTCTCCGAGCCGTTCGTCTGGCGAGCGCGGTTGAAGTCGGCGGTGATGTCGCCCACCTTGATCGCACCGAGCACGTCGGCCTCGGCCTTCGCCTTCGCGACGATGTCGGCGACCTCTGGCACGGCTGGGTACTGGGCGACGCCGCCGACGACGAGTGGCTTGATCTGGTTGGTGATCGAGAGCAGCTCCTTCGTCTTCGGGTCGACCTGGAGGTTCATCAGCCCCAGGTTCTCGCCGTACTGACCCGCCGAGACGACCGGTCGTCCGTCGATCACGTGGTTGTACGCCAGGTGCGTGTGCGCCGAGACGATCGCGTCGACGTCCTGGTCGACGCCGTAGACGATCTCGCCCAGCGGCGACTCGGGCGTGATGCTCGAGAGCGCAGTGCTGGACGCACCCTCGTGCACGAGCAGGATGATCACGTCGGCCTCGCCGTTGGAGGCGTCGCCATCACGCAGATCGTCGGCCACCGCGTTCACGGAGTCGACGATGCTGCGGACCTCGAGGTCTGCGATGCCTTCCGGCGACACGAGCGAGTCGAGGTCTTCCGTGACGGCTCCGATGAAGCCGACCTTCACACCGTCGAGCTCCTTGACCCAGGCAGGTGCGAGCGCAGGCTCGCCGGTCTCGGTCAGGAACACGTTCGACGAGATGTACTCCCAGTCTGCTCGGTCCTGCACGCGGTCGCGCAGATCCTCCCAGCCCTGGTCGAACTCGTGGTTGCCGGCGGCGCTCACATCGAGACCGGCCGCGTTCAACGCGTCGATCGTCGGGTTGTCGTCGTTGATGAACGACGTGAACGTCGATGCACCGATCAGGTCACCGGCTCCGGCGAAGATCGTGTTGGGGTTCGCCTCGCGGAACTGCTTGACGGCGCCGGCGACGACCGCGGCTCCGGCGGCAGCACCATCGGCTTCGATGCGTCCGTGGAAGTCGTTGATCGTCACGACGTCGATGCTCACCGGCGGGATCTCCGAGGAGACGCCGACGATGATCGGGTCGTGGTCGCTGGACCGGTACGGCGTTCCTGCCTCGGTGGCACCGAACGCGTAGCCGCGGTCGCTCCACTCCGGCGAGTTGATCGTCCAGACGCCGGCGCCCGTGATCGAGGCGCTCAGCGAGGGCGAGGCGATCACGTGGTCCAGCGAGCCGAGCTCGCCGTCGAACGAGTAGGTGTACTGCCCGTCGGTCTTGTCGGCGACCAGGTCGCTCCAGCCCTTCGAGGTGAAGACGTCGATCGGGTCTTCCTTGCCGTACGCGTTGAAGTCGCCGATCAGCAGCATGTCGCTGCTGCCGGTGGTGTCTTCGAGCGTCTGGGTGAAGGCCAGGATCGCGTTCGCCTGTCCGACGCGGTCGGCGTTGAAGAAGCCCTGGCCGTCGGCCGGCTCCGCACCTGCGCCGGTGGGCGGCGACTTGGACTTCAGGTGGTTCGCGACCACCGTGACCACGCGGCCGTCGATGTCGAACGCCTGCGCGATCGGCTCGCGGGCGTTGCCCCAGACGGTCTCGTCGGTGACCGTCGCGCTGTCGCCGACGGTCGTGACGGCATCCTTCTTGTAGATGATCGCGTTCGTGATGAAGTCGGTCGTCGCGGCGTTGTTCAGCGCGTCAGGCGTCGGCACGTAGTCCCACACCTCACTGCCGGCGTCCTCGTTCAGACCGGCGACCAGATCCTTGAGCGCCGTGTCGATCGGCTTGCCCAGCTTGACCGAGTTCTCGATCTCCATGAGCGAGACGATCTCGGCGTCGAGTCCGTTGATGGCCGCGACGATCTTCGACTTCTGGATCGCGAACTGGGCGGCGTTCGCCGCTCCGCGCGCGTCGGCGTTCTCGGACTTCAGCGTCGTGAAGTAGTTGTAGACGTTGAACGACGCGACCTGCACATCGCCGCCGACCTCAGGCGGCGTCGTGGTGCGCGCGTGCGTCGCTTCGAACCCGGCCTTGAGCGAGGCGGGCGATGCGTCGTCGATCGGTACGGTCGGCTGCAGACGCCAGTCGTCGAAGCCCCACTGCAGCACGTAGCCCGTGTCGCTGAAGTCGACGGTGTCGCCGTTGCGCACGACCGTGTCGGCCGTGAAGTACGGCTGCTCGCCGGGGTGCGTGCTGTTGCCGACCTGCACCGACCACCCGTCGTCGAGCAGGATGCGGTTCGCGCGGTTCACCGCTGCGATGGCCGCAGCCTCAGCGCCGGGACGCGTGGTCTCGGTGCTCTTGACGTTCAGCTCGCCCGCGTTCAGCCACAGCGTTCCGAAGTTGTAGAGCTGGTGGCTCGAGGCGAGGCGGTACGACCCGGTGGGCGCGACGAGCATGTTCTCGTACTGCTCACGGTCGGCGCCGCGCACGGTGTCCGGCAGCGGAGTGGCCTCCGGCACGCCTGCGCCGGGGGTGACGACCGTGATGCCGGAGAGCGCCGTCGGGTTCACCTGGGTCTGGCCGAAGTACTCGCTCACGGAACCCGTCACCGACACGAGGTCGCCGATCGCGAGGGTCGGTGCCAGTGCGTTCAGGAAGACGAAGACGCCGTCGGATGCTCCGGGGGTCGCGTCGTTCGCGCCGCCGGATCCCTGGGTCTGGATCGAGATGCCCTTGTAGCCGCCCGTGCGGTAGTCGCCGGTCACGACGCCCTCGACGGTGACCGTCTGGCCGTTCAGCGGCGAGACGTCTGTGGTGCCCTGCACCTCGGCGATCGACACCTTCTCGGGATCCGTCCCCGGATCGGTGCCGGGGTCCGTTCCGGGGTCGGTGCCGCCGGAGTTCTGCGGGGTGATCGTCGCGGAGAGCGAGAAGTCGGCACTGTTGTCGTCGGTGTCGGCGCCGTTCGTGCGGTTCAGCGACTTCACGTCCGTGTTGCCGGTCGGCGGGGTCGCTGCCGCGGTCTCGAAGGTGTTCGAGGTGCCGTAGCCGAGCAGGTCGACGACACCGTCGACGCCAGCGACCGAACCGGGGGTCAGCGCGACAGGTGCCGTGCCCTTGACGAGCGCGAGCGTGCCGTTGGTGCCGCTCGGGGTCAGGGTGCTGACCGCATCGGGAGTGGGCAGCGCTGCACCGTTGGTCCCGTTGCTGTTGCCCTGCACCAGGTAGTGCCCGCCTGCGGGGATCACACCGGTCAGCGGTGCGACGCCGTTGAAGTTCGCGGTGCCGGTCGCCGAGCGGTACTGCAGCGACATGCCGTCGAGGGTGACCGGCGCGGAGGTCGGGTTGTACAGTTCGACGAACTTGTTCGTGAACGCGGCGCCGGCGCTGCCTCCGGAGAGGTACGCCTCGTTGATCACCACCCCCGTTCCGGTGGTGTCGGCGAAGGCTGGAACGGCGGTCAGCGAGCCGAAGCTCAGTGCGGCGACGCAGGTCACGGCGAGAGCGCCGATGCGCCCCCTGGTTCTGCGCGAGACGGGAACCTGGGGGTTCTCGTCGAGTGGGGCGGACATCATCGGGGCTGTCTCCTCGCTACGGGCTGCGACATCTCTGGGGGATCAGTCACTGCGCACATGGGGATCTCCCAGCGTGCGCATATGTTGCGAGCATACGGAGCGTCTCCGACATCCTCAATGGAGTTTGCCGATTCGTCACCGATTGCTCATCGGGCGAGCGCACGCGAGATCCACCGCAGATCAGCGGCGGAAAACGTCAGACGGATGCCGCCGCGGCATCCTCGAATTCCTCGACTTCACGCTCCCACGCGTCCTTCGCCAAGCGATACCAGAGGTAGAACGCGAAGCCGGCGAAGATAGCCCATTCGACCGCGTAGAACACGTTCAGCCAGTTGACCGGCGAGATCTCGTCCGGTGCGGGGGAATCGATGTCGACCAGCCCTGCGGACGCCGTCGTCGAGGCGAGGTACGGGCGGTAGACGTCGAGCTCCTCGGTGTCATGCCAGCGACTCAGCAGCGTCGCAGGAGACATCCGGTCCATCCGATCGGGCTCGGTGCGCGGCGGCACCGACGGTCCCTCGTCGGAGATGATGCGGCCGGTGACCGCGACCGTGCTGCCGTCGGCATCCGCTTCGAGTTCGGCGGCTGCGGCATCCGCGCTCGCACGGTCGGGAGCCCAGCCGACCGCGACCGCGATCGAGGTGCGCTCGGCGACGCGGAGCTGTCCGGTGACCCAGTACCCCTCGACGCCGCCGTTGAAGCGGTTCGAGACCACGAGGAAATCGCCGGGGATCCAGACGCCCTCGGTCTCGACGCGCTGTCCGACCAGCGGTTCTGGGAGATAGACCCCCGGTTCGAGGGTCTCGTCGAGGGCCTGCACCTGCTCGGTCACACCGGCAGGAGGCGGATCGGTGTCGATCGCGCGCTCGAGCTGCCACTGGCCGAGCCACGCGAACACACCGGCGACGACCAGGCACAGCAGCAGCACCCCGATCCATCGACCGCGGAGCATGACCTCACGAAGCGTCGGCGGGAACTGCAGCGGTGCTGTCACGGTCGTGCGCGAGCCTCTCAGGCCTCGTAGGGTGCCAGGACGACCTCGACCCGCTGGAACTCCTTGAGGTCGGAGTACCCGGTGGTCGCCATCGACTTGCGCAGTGCGCCGATCAGGTTGGCGGTGCCGTCCGCGACGAGTGCCGGGCCGTAGAGGATCTCCTCGAGCGTGCCGATGCCGCCGACACTGACGCGACGGCCGCGGGGCAGCTTCGCGTGGTGCGCCTCTGGGCCCCAGTGGAATCCCTGGCCGGGAGCATCGGTCGCCCGTGCCAGCGCGACACCGAGCATGACGGCGTCGGCGCCCATCGCGAG
This sequence comes from Microbacterium oxydans, assembly GCF_000956525.1. Lineage (GTDB taxonomy): Bacteria > Actinomycetota > Actinomycetes > Actinomycetales > Microbacteriaceae > Microbacterium > Microbacterium oxydans_A. Next base: position 276,179 of record NZ_JYIW01000024.1, on the reverse strand, counting down.
CGCCTTGACGATGTCGCCGGAGGTGCCGACGCCTCCGTCTGCGATGACGTGCACGTAGCGCCCGCCGGACTCGTCGAGGTAGTCGCGACGAGCGGCTGCGACGTCGGAGACCGCCGTCGCCATCGGCGCGTGGATGCCGAGCGTCGCCCTCGTGGTCGAGGCTGCTCCCCCGCCGAAGCCGACGAGCACGCCGGCGGCGCCGGTGCGCATCAGATGCAGTGCCGCGGTGTAGGTCGCAGCACCGCCGACGATGACGGGAACATCGAGGTCGTAGATGAATTTCTTGAGGTTGAGGGGCTCGGCCACGCTCGAGACGTGCTCGGCCGAAACCGTGGTGCCGCGGATCACGAACAGGTCGACGCCGGCGGCGGCGACGGTGTCGTAGTACTCCTGCGTGCGCTGCGGTGTGAGGGAACCGGCGACCGTGACACCGGCGTCGCGGATCTCCGCGATGCGTGCGGTGATCAGCTCCGGCTTGATCGGCTCGGAGTACAGCTCCTGCATCCGTGCCGTCGCCCGGCTCTCGTCGAGGCCCGCGATCTCCGCAAGAAGCGGCGCAGGGTCTTCGTAGCGGGTCCAGAGTCCCTCGAGGTCGAGGACGCCGAGACCGCCGAGCTTGCCCAGCATGATCGCGGTCTGCGGGCTCACGACGGAGTCCATCGGCGCGCCGAGCACCGGGATGTCGAAGCCGAAGGCATCGATCGTCCACGCGGTGGACACGTCCTCCGGGTTGCGCGTGCGCCGGGAGGGCACCACCGCGATGTCGTCGAACGTGTACGCGCGGCGTGCGCGCTTGCCTCGGCCGAGCTCGATCTCCATGGTCACCCCTCCAGCCTACCGGGGCCGTGAGCAGGCGATGACTGGGAGACTGGAACCGACTCCAGGAGGACCAATGAAGAGCGAGACCGTGGACATCGCGATCGTCGGCGGCGGCGTGATGGGGCTGGCGACGGCATGGGAGCTGACCAGGCGAGGGCGGCGGCCGGTGGTGCTCGAGCGATTCGCCCGCGGCCATCATGAGGGCGCCTCGCACGGCGCCACCCGCAACTTCAACAACGCGTACGTCGAGGACCACTACCTCGACCTCCTGGCACGAGCGCGCGACGGCTGGGACGCCCTCGGCACGGTCGGCGGCGAGCCGCTGCTGCGACTGCACGGGCTCGTCACGCACGGCGACCTCGACGTCAACGCGGTGCGCGACGGACTCACCGCACGCGGCATCGACGCCGAACTGCTCTCGGCCGCCGAGAGCGCACGTCGCTGGCAGGGCATGCGCTTCGAGCGCGACGTGCTGTGGTCAGCTGACGCCGGAGTCGTGCGCGCAGCAGATGCACTGCGCGAGCTCGAGCGGCGCATCGTCGCCGGTGGCGGGGAGGTGCGCTGGAACACCCCGGTCGCGCACATCGGCGAGGATCCGGCCGGCGGCGTGCTCGAACTCGCGGACGGCACGCGGCTGCATGCCGAGACCACCGTCGTCACCGCAGGCGCCTGGACGAGCAGGATGCTGTCGCGCCTCGGTCTGCCGCGCCTCACGGTCACCGAGGAGGCACCCGCCCACTTCGCGCAGACGACGGATGCCGCGTGGCCGTCGTTCAACCACGTCGTCGGGCCGCCCGAGTACCCGGCGACGGTGTACGGCATGCCGACGCCGGGCGAAGGGGTCAAGGTCGGCTTCCACAGCGTCGGCGACGAGATCGATCCGGACGCCAGGCCGCACGTGCCCACGCATCAGGACGCCCTGCGCGAATACGTGCGGGAGTGGATGCCGGGGCTCGACCCCGACAGCGCGGTGCCGATCAGCTGCACCTACACCTCGACCGACGACGGCACCTTCGTGCTCGACCGCCGCGGTCGCACCGTCGTCGGCGCCGGGTTCTCCGGGCACGGCTTCAAGTTCGCGACCGGGATCGGTGCCGTGCTCGCAGACCTCGCGGTCGACCCGGCAGCTCGCGCGGCCGAGCCGTTCCGCCTGCCCCGCTGAGGGGTCACAACCCGCCGCGCCCGCCACGCGGCGAACGGCGCGCCGTGACCCCTCACGCGATCGACGTCAGCGCGCGCGAGCCACGCGGCGTTCGTCCCAGATCGGCTCGCCCGATTCGTAGACGTCGCCGTCGGAGCCGAACACCAGGAAGCGGTCGAAGGACCGGGCGAACCAGCGATCGTGCGTGACCGCGAGCACCGTGCCCTCGAAGCGCGCGAGGGCCTGTTCGAGCGCCTCGGCCGATTCCAGGTCGAGGTTGTCCGTCGGCTCGTCGAGCAGCAGCAGCGTCGCCCCCGACAGCTCGAGCAGCAGCACCTGGAAGCGGGCCTGCTGGCCTCCTGACAGCGACTCGAACGTCTGCTGCGCCTGACGGACCAGCCCGTACCGGTCGAGCGCCGAGCTCGCGGCATCCCGCGGCATCCCGCTGCGCCGATCGTCGCCCCGGTGCAGGATCTCGAGGAGCGTCCGACCGACGAACTCCGGATGCGCATGCGTCTGCGCGAACAGCCCTGGAACGACACGGGCCCCGAGCACCGCGCGCCCGGTGTGCGCGACGGCGCCGACCTGCTCCCCCGCCGCCGTCAGGTGACCGAGCGTCGGATCCGGGTCGCTGCCACCGCGTGCGAGCAGCCGGAGGAAGTGCGATTTGCCCGACCCGTTCGAGCCGAGCACCGCGACACGATCGCCGTACCAGACCTCGGCGTCGAATGGCCGCATGAGCCCGGTCAGCTCGAGACCGGTCGCCACCACGGCGCGCTTGCCGGTGCGTGAGCCGCGCAACCGCATGTCGAACTCCTGCGACGGCGGGCGCTCCTCCGGCGGCCCAGCCTCCTCGAACTTCCGCAGCCGCGTCTGGGCGGCCTGGTAGCGCGAGGCGAAGCCGTCGTTCGCCGAGGCCTTCACCTTGAGGTTCGCGACGAGGATGCGCAGCTTCTCATGCTGCTCGTCCCACCGCCGCCGCAGCTCGTCCAGGCGGTCCATCCGATCGCTGCGAGCCTGGTGGTAGGTGGCGAAACCGCCGCCGTGCACCCAGGCGGTCGATCCGGCGCCGCCTGGCTCGAGACTGATCAGCCGGTCGGCGGCGCGGGCGAGCAGCTCGCGGTCGTGCGACACGAGCAGCACCGTCTTCGCCGACTCGCGCAGCTGCGCCTCGAGCCAGCGCTTCGCCGGAACGTCGAGGTAGTTGTCCGGCTCGTCGAGCAGCAGCACCTGGTCGGGTCCGCGGAGCAGCGCTTCGAGCGCCAGCCGTTTCTGCTCGCCGCCGGACAGCGTGGTGAGCTCGCGGTAGCGCGCCCGCTCGAACGGCAGGCCGAGCGCCGAGACCGTGCACTGGTCCCAGACCGTCTCGTGCTCGTAGCCACCGGCATCCGCATACTCCGAGATCGCGGAGGCGTAGGCCATCTGCGTCTCGTGCTCGTCCCGCTCGATCAGCGCGTTCTCGGCTGCCTCGAGCGCCTCCGCCGCGGCTCGGATACGACGAGGCGCGACGCGGACCAGGAGCTCGTGCACGGTCTCACCGGGCTCGCCGTGACCGACGAACTGGTCCATGACGCCGAGGCCGCCGTCGATCGTCACGACGCCGTCGTCCACGGCCTGGTCGCCGCGGATGATCCGCAGCAGGGTCGTCTTGCCCGCCCCGTTCGGGCCGATCAGCGCGCTGGTCGACCCCTGACCGACGCGGAACGTCACGTCGTCGAGCAGCGGTCTGCCGTCGGGCAGCGTCAGCGAGACGCCGGAGACATCGATGTAGCCCACAGTGCGAGGCCGTCCTTCCGCCCGCGACTGGCGAGCCGACCAGGCTATCAGTCGCGAGCGGTGTCCGGCACGTCGCGGCTCACTTCGTCAGGCTGAGCGTGTTCAGCACCTCGGTGCGCGGTGCCGAGGGCAGCGTGAACCGGAACTCCGTCCCGACGCCCACCTCGCTCGACATGCCCATCGTCCCGCCGTGCGCGATCACGATCGCCCGCGTGATCGTGAGCCCGAGCCCGACGCCGGGGACGGCATTCTGCGTCGCGGTCGATGCACGGAAGAACCGGGTGAACAGCATCCCCTGCTCGTCGGCCGGGATGCCGACGCCGGTGTCCCGCACCGAGAGCTCGACCCCGCTGTCGACCAGGCGGATGCGGGCCACGACGCTGCCGCCGGGTGGCGTGAACTTGATCGCATTGGACAGCAGGTTGTCGACGGCCTGCCCGATGCGACCGGCGTCGATGAGCAGCCGCAGCGGGCCATCCGGCACATCCGCCGTGAGCGTGATCCCCTCGCGCACCGCGTGCGGCCCGGCCGAGGTGACGGCGGAGCGAACGATCTCGGCGATGTCGCCGTCCGCGCGGTCGAGCGGGAACCGCCCCGATTCGACCTGTGCGGTGAACAGCAGGTCGCCCACGAGATTGAGCAGACGCTGCGCGTTGCGCTCGATGATGCCGACGAACTCCTGCTGATCCTCGGTCAGGGGCTGACCGGGGTCGTTCTTGAGCAGGTCGAGGAAGCCGATGATCGCGCTCAGCGGCGTCCGCAGCTCGTGCGAGATCATGCCGACGAACTCGTCCTTCATGCGGGCGACCTCGACGGCCCTGCTCTCGTCCGTGACGACGAGCAGATATCCCTGCTGCGTGCCCTCACCGTCCTTGTACGGGTTCACCGTCACGCGAGCCGGAACCGCGGTCCCGGCTGCCGTCACGACGGCGACATCGCTCTCGACGCTCTGCTCATCGTCCGCACCGGCGAACAGCGCCCGCAGCCCAGCAGGGAGGTCGCTCGCCTCGTCGTCTCGCTGACCGACCGTGCAGTCGCTCGCCAGTTCGGTCAGCGACGATGCCGAGAAGAACCGATCGACACGGACGTGCTCAGTCGCTTCTGCGTAGGTCAGGCCGAGCAGGCGTTCCGCACCCGGGTTCCACGCCGTGATCCACCCGCTGTGATCGGTCGCGATCACAGCCTGCGCCGTGATCGACGACCAGAGTCCCTCGTACGACTCGACGAGGGCTCGGTACTGGTTCTCCTTCTCGCGCAGTTGCACGATCATCGCGACGTTGTCGGAGAGCGCCTCCGTCCGCGCCGCGACGAGTCGCTCTGCCTGCTCCGCTCGCACGCGCTGCTGCCGCGAGAGCTCGTTGACCACGGCAGCCATCGCTGAGAACACGAGCGGTCCGACCACGCCTCGCAGCCATTCGACCGGGGTGTCCGGCGGGCTCGCGAAGTACGGCATCAGCAGTGCGACCGATGTGAGCCCGCCGACGGCGAAGACATAGCGGATGCCGGGAGCCGCCGCGATCCAGACGACCGGGAGCAGGACGAGCGAGCCGAAGATCGATGTCGCTCCGCCGGTCCCTGCGCGGAACAGCCCGAGCCCGAGGATGTCGATCATCGGGATGATGAGCACGATCCAGCCGTCGTACACCCGCAGCATGCTGAGCGCCGCCGCCTGCACGGTCGCACCGAGCACGAGGGCCAGGCCGGCGAGCGCAGAGAACCCGTTGGTGAAGGGCAGTTCGGGGTTGAGCCAGGCCACGAGCGCCGCGGTGACGATCGCGATCGTGGTGGGGGCCTGCTTCAGCAGCGGACTCGGGTTGTCGAACAGGCGGTACCAGCCGTGCTCGGCGCGGTCGAGCGGTGTGGCGGCGTTCATCGCTGCACGCGTCCGAGGATCTCGTGCATGTCCGCGCCGATGATGGGCTTGGGAAGCGCGGCGTCGGCCGGCGGATACTCTGCGGCATCGAGCACGGAGCTGATCACCAGGAAGCAGTCGGGGAAGCGCTCGCGGACGAGGCGCGCGCACTCCTGTCCTGAGATGCCCGGCAGCAGGAGGTCGAGCACGGCCACCGCAGGATCGATGCCGGGGAACGCAGCGATCGCGGTCTCGGCATCCGGTGCCACGAACACGTCGAATCCCTCCCGATCGAGGTAGCGACGCAGGAGTGCCGTCTGATCGGCGCTGTCCTCGACCACGAGAGCGAGCGGACGGGTCACCGCAGGAACAGCTCTCGCACGATCACGATCACCACGACGACCCCTGCTGCGACGAGCGCCTGCGTGACGAGGAGCCGTTCGCGGCGCAGGTCGGCGGCGATCTCCTCGACCTCGGGATCCTCCTGCGAAGGTGTCTCGGTCATGAGTCGACCCGTCCGATCTTCTCGGTCTTGATCCATGAGGCGTCGGCGCGACGCCACTCCTTGATGTACGAATCGACGGTGATCGCGCACAACAGCGAACCGTACCCGCAGATGTAGAGCAGCAGTCCGGCGAAGAACCGTCCGCCGGGCAGCGGCTCCACGGCCCGCGCGAGCCAGATGCCGAGCATCGAGATCGGGCCCCAGAGGTAGAAGATCACGGCCCAGGTGAAGCGGGACTCATCGGTGAGCCCCAGACCGAGCTGGGTGAGACCGGCTTCGAAGAGCCACGGGAACAGCGCGATGGCCATCAGGATCAGCGCCCCGAGCCCGGGGAACATGAGCGCCTCGCGCCACGATTGGCGTCCGATCCGCCCGTCCAGCTGCACGGCGTACAGCATCGAGAACAGGTAGACGCAGGCTGCCGAGATCCACATGAATCGGAAGACGAACTCCGCGATGTCGCTGTGCAGCACGAGGAGGGTCAGCATCGCAGCGGCGGCGAGCAGCATGAACGCCGGCAGCAGCAGGATCGTGAACCAGGCGAGTCCGAACGCGAAGCTGCCGAGGTTGTGGGTGCGGCTCGGGCGGAACCAGAGCTTGCGGTAGATCGAGGTGAGCTGCACGTTGCCGCGAGCCCAGCGAAGGCGCTGCTTCCACAGACTGTCGATCGTGCGCGGCTCCTCGGCCATCACGACCGCGTGCGGCTCGAACACCATGCGGCGGCCCTTGAGCTGCCCTTCGAAGGTGGTCATGGTGTCCTCGGCGAGGGTGCCGGTGGGGATGCGCCCGCCGATCGCTTCGAGGTTCGCCCGCGAGTGCAGCTGCGCGCCGCCGGCGAGGCAGGCGATCGCACCTGCCACGTTCTGCGCGCGGCGCGCGGAGAGCTGTCCGATCACGTATTCGATCGCGATGAAGCGGGTCAGGTAGTTGCGGTCCCTGCTGCCCTCGGCGATGTATGCCGTGACCGCGCCGACCTTCTCGTCGGCGAGATGCCTGCTGAGCTTGCGCAGCGAGTCGCGCGCGAAGATCACATCGGCGTCCATGATGAGCACGGCTTCGGTCCACTCGTCTGCGAGCACGATGTCGAGACCGTGGTTGAGGGTGTGCGCCTTGCCCTGCCCACCGACCTCGCGCCGGAGGTGGTGCACGCGACCGGGATAGGCCGCCATCTTCGCTGCGAGGAGTTCAGGGGTGTCGTCGGTCGAGGCGTCGTCGACGACGAAGATGCGCAGCCGCTCGGCGGGATACTCGAGCTGCAGCAGTCGCTCGATCGCCGGTCCGATCACCATGCCCTCGTTCCACGAGGGGATCAGGACGGCGACGTTCGGATGATACGGCGCGGCCTTCCCGTAGTGGTTGCGGAAGGCGTGCAGCGGCAACGACAGGAACTGCAGTCCGGTGTTGATCACCGGGAGCGTGCCGACGAAGACGCAGATCAGGAGGAAGACGACGAAGGTCGTCTGCAGCCAGGTGAGGTCCGTCATCACGCTGCTCCCGCGTCGGCGAGCAGCCCCGCGACCCGGTCGTAGCGGCCCACATCGGACGCGACGTGGCTGTCGGTGGAGGCGACGAGCTCGGCGCCGGCTGCCAGGAGCGCGTGGAGCGTGCGCGGTTCGGGGCACGCCCACTTCTCGTTGACCTCGACGAGGGTGTCGGATGCCGCGGTGGCTCGCGCCCAGGCGTCGACCCGCTCAGCGCCGAGCTCGCCCTCGGAGAGGCCGATCTTCGGGAGGATCGAGAAGCAGTGCGCCAGCTGGTTGCCCGGATGACGCTGCATCGAGGCGATCAGCGCATCGACGAGCTGGTCCAGGACGTCGTCCTTCGCCCAGCCGGCAGCGATACGCTCGCGCACCGCGGTCGGCCCGAGCGGTCCGTCGACACCGGGGAACTGGTGGTCGGCGATCAGGATGCGGTCGATACCTGCCGGCAGCACCGGGATGTCGAGGTCACCCGCCGCCGTGAGGATCTTCGCCTCGACGCCCGTGAGCACGGTGAGTCCATCGGGGATCTCGAGTTCGCGCACCGCGGTCAGGTATTCGGGCACCCACGTGGTGCTCTGTCGAACGTGGTCGACCAGTCGCAGCGTGGTGAGGCCGATGGACGATGCTGCTGCGACGTTCTCAGCGAGGGTCGAGACGGCGTCGTCGGAGAAGGTCGAGTGGACGTGGTGATCGCCGTGGAGGATCGCCGGACTCACGACTCCTCCTGATGCCCCGCATGCTCGGAGACCAGGATGTCCTCGACCTCGACGATCACGTCTTCCAGGAAGCGCACCGAGGCGACTTCGCGGAACGGGATCTTGGCGGGAAGCTCGTGCCCGAGGAACAGGTCGACCACCAGCGATGGGATGTCGACGCCCGCCGCGATGGTCAGCGGGAGCGCTCCGGGGAAGCGAGGGTTGATCTCGAGCAGCACGGCACGGCCGGAGCGGTCGCGGCGCAGCTGCACGTTGGCGACGCCGACCAGACCGATCGCCTGTGCGAGGGATGCCGCGGTGCGCTCGAGCTCTGGGTCGCGCACCGTCCGTCCGGCGATCGCGACACCGGAGTCCACGCGGGCACGTGTGCGCGGCACCGCCGCGACGACGTTGCCCTGCGCGTCGGCGATCACGTCGACCGAGTACTCCTCGCCGGGCAGGAAGTCCTGCACGATGAGGCCCTCATCCGTGGGCAGCGACACGAGAGCAGCGCGATCAGGCACGAGCCTGATGCCGCGACTGCCCGCGCCCTGACGCGGCTTCGCGAAGACCGGGAACTCCCAGTCCACTGCCTCGGCGTCGGGCCCAGCGAGCACCGTGCGCGGCGCATAGCCGGTCGGCTCGCAACGTTCTGCCAGCGTGAGCTTGTCGAGCGCGGCGTGGAGCGTCTCCGCGGACGGCGCCGCGAGGACCGCCGGAGCGAGCTCGTCGCGGCGACTCGCGAGCGCGACGAGCTCGACGTCGACCGTCGAGATCACGAGATCGAGCGAATCCTCCTGCACGAGCCGAGCGAGCGCCGGCACAAAGTCCTCGTCGCGTCCGGGCGGCACGAGGCGACGCTGGTCGGCTGGCACCAGGTAGATGCCGCTCGCCCAGCCGTCCATGTCCGCTGCGAACACCGTCAGGTCGGAGCGTCGGAGCAGCGATCGGATCACGGCGACGCCGGCCGGTCCCCCGGCTCCGGTCACCAGTACGCGCTTGGTCATCAGCTCTCCCGCCTCGTCAATTCATGTGCACCGACGAACTCGGCCGTCTCACGCACCACTTCCAGCGGCTCGACCGCGAGTCCACCGCCGAAACGCGACCAGTAGCGCGCCGTCGCGCTCACGAAATCAGGTTCGAGGTAGTCGCGGCTCGCGGTCTGCGACTGGAAGCACGCCAGCAGCCGTTGCTTCTGCTCGAGGTACTGGTCGATGCGCACGAAGCGGGTGGGTCGGAAGTCGATCGTCGACGATGGGCTCTGGTAGCAGGCGACCGTGCCGACCCGTCGGGTGGCGACGATCGTCGCCTCGCTCACCGCGCGATGGTCCTGGTGCCGGTCGTTCTGCGAGTGCGTGTAGACGATGGTCGGCTGGATCTCGCGCACGACCTCCTCGATCAGGCGCACGGTGCCGCCGCCACCCGAGATCTCGGTGTCGACGAGGTCCTTCAGGAACAGGCGGGCGCCGAGGATCTCGGCCGATGCGAGCGACTCGTTCTGGCGGCTCTCGGCGTCTCCGCCGCGGGCGCCGCGCGACAGCGTGAGGATCGTCAGCTCGTCGCCGGCCTGGGCGTGCGCTGCGAGCAGTCCGCCGACGCCGATCTCGACGTCGTCGGGGTGCGCGCCGATCGCGAGCACGACGTTCTTCGGTCGGTTGGACTCGCGACGCCGACGGCCTTCCTCGACGAGACGGGTGACCGTCTCGACCAGTCGGACGTTGTCGAGGGGTTTCGTGAGGAACTCGTCGGCCTGCGCGCGGAGCGCCGAGACCGCGTAGTCGACCGAGACGTGCGCGGTCATGACGACGACCGGCACCCCAGGGATGATCCGTCGCAGCTCCTCGAGCAGCTCGAGTCCGCTGATGCCCGGCATCTCGATGTCGGTGACCACGACATCGGGCCGGACCGTGGCGACGAGGTCGATCGCGGCTCGACCGTCGGCAGCGAGGTCGACGACGCAGCCCGCGCGCCTCTCGAGCACGGTCTTCACGAGCAGGGCGACGTCCGGGTCGTCATCGACGACGAGAACGCGAGGCGCATCCTCAAGCATGTGTACAGCTCTCCTTGGGGAAATTCCCTGCCGCGTGGATAGCCGGCGTCGATCTCGCGGTGCCCTTCAACACCAGGAGCTCGGAGGGAAAGTCGAGCGGGGTTTTTTCTAAATACTGGCACACCGCCGGATGCTTCGACGGCGCGCAGCACCGCGCGCCATCCGCGCCCGGGGTGCAACGTCGTCGACGTGCGCAGGAAAAGACGGATCGGTGTCTCAGGATGCCGCGCGCGCCGCGCGCTTCTGCTCCTGGAACACCCGGATCGCCTCGTACCGCTCGGCCGAACGGGCGCGGCGCTTGTCGGCCTCCTCCTCGCGGATCTTCGGAGGCGCCGTGGTGACCAGATCGTCGATCAGGTGGCGAGTCGCGCGCGCGATCTCGGCGACGGCGCGATCGAAGACCTCCTGATTGGCTCTGGAGGGCTTCGTCGTGCCGGCGATCTTGCGCACGAACTGCAGTGCGGCGTCGGAGCATTCCTCGTCGGTCGCGGCCGGTTCGAAGTTGTTCAGCGGGACGATGTTGCGGCACATGCGAACCAGGGTAGGCCGATTCGCGCGCAACCCCAAGGGGTCGCGCGGTGCGCGGCTACTTCTTGTAGTTCGGCGCCTCGACCACGATCTGCACGTCGTGCGGGTGCGACTCCTTGAGCCCTGCCGAGGTGATGCGCACGAACTTGCCGCGCTGCTTGAGCTCCTCGATCGTGCGGGCTCCGACGTAGAACATCGACTGGCGGAGGCCGCCGACCAGCTGGTACGCGACGGCGGCGAGCGGACCGCGGTACGGGACCTGGCCTTCGATGCCCTCGGGGATCAGCTTGTCGTCGCTGGGGACGTCAGCCTGGAAGTAGCGGTCCTTCGAGTACGAGGTCTGCTTGCCACGGGTCTGCATCGCACCGAGCGAGCCCATGCCGCGGTACTGCTTGAACTGCTTCCCGGACTGGAACACGATCTCACCCGGCGACTCGTCGGTGCCGGCGAGCAGCGAGCCGAGCATCACTGCGTCAGCGCCTGCGACGAGCGCCTTCGCGATGTCACCCGAGTACTGCAGGCCGCCGTCTGCGATCACCGGCACACCGGCCGGACGAGCTGCGAGCGAGGCCTCGTAGACCGCGGTGACCTGCGGCACGCCGACGCCGGCGACGACGCGGGTGGTGCAGATCGATCCGGGACCGACGCCCACCTTGACGGCGTCGACACCTGCGTCGATCAGCGCCTGCGCGCCCTCGCGGGTCGCGACGTTGCCGCCGATGATGTCGATGTGGGCGAACGACTCGTCGGCCTTGAGACGGCGGACCAGGTCGATCACGCCCTGCGACTGGCCGTTCGCGGTGTCGACCACGAGCACGTCGACGCCGGCGTCGCGCAGCGCCTCAGCGCGCTCCCAGGCATCGCCGAAGAAGCCGATCGCCGCGCCGACGCGCAGACGACCCTGGTCGTCCTTGGTCGCGAGGGGGTACTTCTCACTCTTGTCGAAGTCCTTGATGGTGATGAGGCCGGCGAGCTTGCCGTCGTCGTCGATCAGCGGGAGCTTCTCGACGCGGTGCTTCGCGAACAGCGCGATGACCTCGCCTGCGGCGACACCGACTCGGGCGGTGACGAGGTTCTCACTCGTCATGACGTCCTTCACGAAGGTGGTCTGGCGCTCGAAGCCGGAGACGAAGCGCATGTCGCGGTTGGTGATGATGCCGACGAGCTTGCCGTCATCGTCGACGACGGGGAGACCGGAGATCCGGTACTTCGCGCACAGGTTGTCGACCTCTTCGACGGTCGCGTCCTGCGTCGTCGTGATGGGGTCGGTGATCATGCCGGACTCGCTGCGCTTGACGCGGTCGACGTGCGCGGCTTGGTCGGCGATCGAGAGGTTGCGGTGCAGGATGCCGATGCCGCCCTCGCGTGCCATGGCGATCGCCATGCGCGACTCGGTCACGGTGTCCATCGCGCTGGACAGCAGCGGGGTGGCGACGGAGATACGACGCGTGATCCGCGAGGACGTGTCCGCCTCACTGGGGATCACATCGGTGTGCCCGGGAAGCAGCAGCACGTCGTCGTACGTCAGTCCGACGAAACCGAAGGGATCGTGCTGTTCCATGTGGGGGCTCCTCCCGCGCGGTTCGCGCGATTCCGAATTCGAATAAGTCGGTCGTCGTCGTCCGATACGGGCCAGCACCCGTATGAAGATTCTAAGCGAGACGCGCCCGAGAACATTCCCAGCTGGGTGCATCGATCGCTCCGGATACAGGCACGACCTGTAGGAGAATCGCGGTCGGCACACTACGCTCAAATGCACTTGTCCATCACCGCAATCGACCCGACACTGCGGCGACAGCACTCACAGTGGAGGTTGCGTGGGACCCACGACACTCACCGTGCAGAGGAAGCGACCCTGGGTGGTCGCCTTCATCGGCATCCTGATCGCACTTTCCGCATTCCTCCTGCAACCGGCGGCACCCGCGTCAGCCGATACGACCGACGACGGTCAAGAGATCACCGACTTCTACTTCGCCGGGGTCATCACGTTCGACGACAAGCCCGTCGAGGGCGTCGTGATGTCGATCGAGGGCAAGGGCTTCAAGGGCGAGACCGAGACGGACGCCGAGGGCAAGTGGCGTCTGTACGTCCCCGAGAAGGAGAAGTACACGCTCACCGTCGATGAGGAGACCCTGCCGAAGGGTGTCATCGTCGACGCATCCCTGCTGCCGCCGGGCACGCAGCCGATCTCGGGAACGACGGCCTCATTCGAGGTCGAGTTCGGCCTCACCGGCACCAAGATCATGAATCTGTTCCTCGGTGAGGGCGAGCGGATCACGGTGTCGTTCATCGATCAGCTGCTCTCGCGGCTCGTCGGCGGACTGAACTTCGGGCTCCTCCTCGCGCTCGCCTCGATGGGTGCCGCACTCATCTACGGCACCACTCGCCTGTCGAACTTCGCACACGCCGAGATGGTGACGTGGGGCGGTCTCGTCGCTCTCGTCACGACGAGCTTCTGGCATCTGCCCCTCTGGCTGGGCATCGCGGCGGCGGTGATCGGCGGCGGGCTGTTCGGCTGGGCGTTGGATGCCGGCATCTGGCGCCCGCTCCGGCGGCGGGGCCTCGGGGTCGTGCAGCTGATGATCGTCAGCATCGGCTTGTCGCTCGCCCTCCGCTACGCCTTCCAGTACCTGATCGGCGGCGGTACCCGGCAGCTGCCGGGAGCGAGCCCCGCCCCCATCCAGTTCGGTCCGATCTCGCTGTCGTACATCGACATGATCGCGATGGGCGTGAGCATCGTCGTGATCCTCGGCGTCGCCTTCTTCCTCACCCGGACCCGCATCGGCAAGGCCACCCGCGCGATCTCCGACAACCCCCAGCTCGCGGCCGCCTCCGGCATCGACGTCGACAAGGTGGTCCGGTACGTCTGGATCCTCTCCGGCACGCTCGCCGCCATCTCCGGCATCCTCTGGGCGTACTTCCGCCCTGGTGTGAAGTGGGACATGGGCATGCAGATGCTGCTGCTGATCTTCGCGGCCATCACGCTCGGTGGCCTCGGCACCGCCTTCGGCGCACTCGTCGGATCGCTCATCGTCGGCATCGCCGTCGAGATCTCGACGCTGTGGATCCCGTCCGACCTCAAGTATGCGAGCGCGCTCGTCGTGCTCATCGTGATCCTTCTCGTCAGACCCCAGGGACTGCTCGGACGCAGGGAAAGGTTGGGCTGATCGCCATGGACTTCGGAAGCATCTTCTCCAACACCGCCGTCTACCTGTTCAGCCCGGTCACCCTCGCCTACGCGCTGGCCGCGACCGGCCTGGCGATGCACTTCGGCTACGCAGGACTCCTGAACTTCGGTATGGCCGCGTTCATGGCCATCGGCGGATACGGCTACGCCATCTCCGTGCTGACCTTCGGCCTGCCCTGGTGGATCGGCATGCTCATCGGTCTGCTCGGCGGCGCGCTGTTCGCGGTGCTCCTCGGCATCCCGACCCTGCGACTCCGAGCGGACTACCTCGCCATCGCGACGATCGCCGCCGGTGAGATCGTGCGTCTCCTCTTCACCACCCAGGTGTTCGACGAGTACACGAACTCCGCCGACGGACTCGCGCAGTTCAACGGCGGTTTCCGCGACGCCAATCCCTTCCCCGACGGCACGTACGGCTTCGGCCCGTGGACGTACAGCGCGAACGACCTGTGGAACCGGGTGTTCGGCCTGATCGTCCTCGCGGTCGCCGTGCTCCTGGTCTGGGCCCTGATGCGAAGCCCGTGGGGCCGCGTGCTCAAGGGCATCCGTGAGGACGAGGATGCCGTGCGCTCGCTCGGGAAGAACGTCTTCGCATACAAGATGCAGGCCCTCGTGGTCGGCGGCGTGATCGGCGCCGCCGGTGGGATCGTGTTCGTCCTGCCGTCGGCCGTCGTGCCGGGCAGCTACTCGACCTCGCTCACGTTCTTCCTGTGGACGGTCCTGCTGCTCGGTGGCGCCGCCACGGTGTTCGGTCCGACGCTCGGTGCGATCCTGTTCTGGCTCGTGTTCGCGTTCATGGCGAACCTGCTGCCGTCGATGGCGAAGGCGGGAATCCTGCCGATGTCGGACAGCCAGGCGTCCACCCTGGTGTTCATCTTCGTCGGTGTGGCTCTCATGCTGCTCGTGATCTTCCGCCCGCAGGGCATCCTCGGAGACAAGAGGGAGATGACCTTTGTCAAATGAACTGACCCCGGAACCGGCCGCAGCGCCGACGACCGGCAGTATCCGTCGACCGAAGACCACCGGCCTGACCAAGGGAGAGGTGAAGCCCGGCGTCGCCAAGGTCGATCCGATCCTCGTCGTCGATGCGGTGCAGCGTCGGTTCGGAGGCTTGACCGCCGTCGACGTCGATCACCTCGAGATCCCGCGCGGTGCCATCACGGCCCTGATCGGCCCGAACGGCGCCGGCAAGACGACCCTGTTCAACCTGCTCTGCGGGTTCGACAAGCCCAACAGCGGCACCTGGTCGTTCGACGGCAAGAACCTCTCGGGCGTCCCATCGTTCAAGGTCGCCCGGATGGGTCAGGTGCGCACGTTCCAGCTGACCAAGTCGCTGTCGCTGCTGACCGTGCTCGAGAACATGAAGCTCGGCGCCCCGCATCAGCGCGGCGAGGGGTTCTGGTCGAGCCTGTTCCCCTTCCTCTGGCGAACGCAGGACACGGAGATCGAGGGCAAGGCGCGCGATCTCCTCGCCCGGTTCAAGCTCGACGCCAAGGAGAAGGACTTCGCCGCGTCGCTCTCGGGCGGCCAGCGCAAGCTGCTCGAGATGGCCAGGGCGCTGATGAGCGACCCGACGCTGGTGATGCTCGACGAGCCGATGGCCGGCGTGAACCCGGCTCTGACGCAGTCGCTCCTCGACCACATCCTCGACCTCAAGGGCCTGGGCATGACGGTGCTGTTCGTCGAGCACGACATGCACATGGTCCGCCACATCGCCGACTGGGTCGTCGTGATGGCCGAAGGACGCGTCGTGGCCGAGGGGCCGCCCGACGAGGTCATGGAGGATCCCGCAGTGGTCGACGCCTACCTCGGCGCGCATCAGGACGTCGACCTCGGCGCGGTCACCGGCCGCATCCCCGTCGTCGAGGATGCCACGGCACGCAGGCTCCGAGAGCAGATCGAAGCGGAGGCTGAGGCGGAGTTGGAAGCCACGAGCACCGCCGACACCGACCAGAAGGGCAACGCATGAGCGCGGACAGCACCGCACCCGCAGCGCAGGCGTCGTCGTCATCGACCGACGACATCGTCGTCGAGATGAAGGACGTCCACGCGGGCTACCTTCCCGGCGTGAACATCCTCAACGGGGCGAACCTCGTGGCCCGCAAGGGCGAACTGATCGGCATCATCGGACCGAACGGCGCCGGCAAGTCGACACTGCTGAAGGCGATGTTCGGCATGGTGAACGTGCGCAGCGGCGAGATCACGTTGAACGGCGAGAGCATCGTCGGCCTCAAAGCGGACAAGCTGGTCAAGCGCGGGGTGGCGTTCGTTCCGCAGACGAACAACGTCTTCCCCTCTCTCTCCATCGAGGAGAACCTGCAGATGGGGCTCTACCAGAACCCCAAGATCTACGCCGAGCGTCTCGAGTTCGTCTCGAGCATCTTCGCCGAGCTGGGCTCGCGGTTGAAGCAGCGCGCCGGTTCACTCTCCGGCGGCGAGCGGCAGATGGTCGCGATGTCTCGCGCGCTCATGATGGACCCGTCGGTGCTGCTGCTCGACGAGCCCTCTGCAGGCCTCTCCCCCGTGCGGCAGGACGACGCCTTCATCCGTGTCTCCGACATCAACAAGGCCGGCGTCACGACGATCATGGTGGAGCAGAACGCACGGCGCTGCCTGCAGATCTGCGACCGCGGGTACGTGCTCGATCAGGGCAAGGATGCGTACGAGGGCACAGGACGCGACCTGCTGAACGACCCGAAGGTCATCGGCCTCTACCTCGGAACGCTCGGTACCGACGCCGCCTGAACGAGGTCGACCCACCCCCATACGTACGACCCGGCCCCTTGTGTTCACGCACAAGGGGCCGGGTCGTGTGTATAGGGGCCGCTCGGCACACGCGACAGCTGCCCAAGCAGGGTGCGGCACTGAGATACGACGAAGGCCCCGGATGCTGCATCCGGGGCCTTCGTGTGTGTGTGTGTGTGATCAGTTGGTGCGGGTGATCAGGTTGTCCGCGCCGTACTTGTAGGTACCGATCGAGGCGCCCTGCGGGTCACCGTTCTCGTCGAACGTGATCTCGCCGGAGTAGCCGTCGTAGTCGGCCGTTCCGCCATCGTTGATGATCTTGGCGCAGTCAGCGAAGGTGGTGCACTTCTCGCCGTCGCCGGAGCCGCCCGAGACCTCTTCCATCTTGGCTGCGATGTCCTTGCCCTCGGTGGAGCCTGCCGCCAGCGATGCAAGAGCCACGAGCACGACGGCGTCGTACGCCTCGGCTGCGTAGGTGAAGTCGTTGACCTCGGGGTTGCCCTCACCCGTCCAGTACGTCTGCAGACGGTCGGTGAAGTCATCCTGGAGCGCCGGACCCGGCTTCGTGCCCTGCGCGCCCTCGAGCGAGAACGAGAAGTTCGTGTCGGGCGAGGAGCCGTAGTCGGACAGGTTGCCGTCGACCAGGTACCACTTGTCCGGCGAGATGCCGGCGTTCTGCAGCAGCGGGGCGATGGTCTTGAACTGGTCGAACGACACGATCGCGACAGCGTCGGGGTTCGCGGCCTTGATGGTCTCGACCTGCGCGTCGAACTGACCGTCACCGACGTTGTACGACGCATCAGCGACGACCTCGCCGCCGGCGCCTTCGAACGTCGACTTGATGTTGTCGAAGAGACCCGTTCCGTAGGCGTCGTTCTGGTAGATCACGCCGAGGGTCTTGTGGCCGTCCTCGGCGATCAGGTTGCCGAGGACCTCGCCCTGCAGCAGGTCGCTGGGCGCGGTGCGGAAGTAGAGACCGTTGTCGTCCCAGTCGGTGAAGTCGGGACCGGTGTTCGACGCCGAGATCTGCAGGATGCCCGCGCTGACGTTGCCGTCGAGGATGAGGCGGGAGACACCGGATGCCGCTGCACCGACCATGGCGGTGACGCCGGCACCCTGGAGCTTGGTGATCGAGGTCTCGTACGCCTTGGTGTCGGTGTCGCCCTCGTCTTCAGCGGTGAGGTCGATCGTGACTCCGGCAGCGGCTTCGTTGACCTCCTTGACCGCGAGTCCGACGCCCGATTCCATGGGCGGTCCGAGGAAGGACAGCGAGCCGGTCTGGGGCAGGAGCGAACCCAGCTTCAGCGTCAGGTCGGCGGCGGGCTTGTCTCCACCGCCCTCGGAGGCGTTGTCACTCGGCGTGCCGCTACAGCCGGCGACGACCAGTGCGGACGCGCTGAGCAGCGCAATCCCGGCGAAGATCTTCGCGCTGCGCGAACCCTTCAGTGCATTCATTGGTGCTCCCTTGCGTAACTGAGCGTGGATCGTGACCACGGTCGGGTGCTCTAACCATAGGGCGTGGAGCCCGCGCGCAGGGGTCGCAAGTATTTCGGTGCGTTAACGATCCGATACCGAGCCGCACGGCGCCGGAACGGCTGATTCAGGCCGGTTCTGCGACTGCGGTTCCGCGCCCTCGGCGGGCCGCGAGGAGCAGGTCGACGACGAAGACCGCGATCGCGATCCAGACGATGATGAAGCCGATCCAGCGCTCGGTCGGCATCGGCTCATGGAGCACCGCGACACCGATGATGAACTGCATGACGGGCGTCACGAACTGGATCATGCCGATGACCGTCAGGTTGATCCGACGAGCCCCCGCGGCGAAGAGCAGCAATGGCACGGCGGTGGCCACACCCGCGAAGGCGAGCAGCACCGCATGCCAGGTGCCGTTCATGCCCATGGTCAGCCCGGCCGGAGTGGTGGCGACCACCACGAGCTGCACGACCGCGATCGGGATCAGCCAGAACGACTCGAGCGTGAGACCGCTGACGGCATCGACCGCGGGTCCGATCTTCTTCTTGATGAGGCCGTAGAGACCGAACGAGGCCGTGAGCGAGAGCGCGATCCACGGGAAGGCGCGGTAGGCGACGACGATCACGATCACCGCGACCGCCGCGATGCCGATGGCCGCCCACTGCAGGGAGCGGATTCGCTCCTTCAGCACGAAGACGCCGAGCAGCACGGTCGTGATCGGGTTGATGAAGTAGCCGAGGCTGGTCTCCACGACGTGACCGGTGAGCGTGCCGATCAGGAAGACCTGCCAGTTCACGTAGATCAGCAGACCGGCGAGTGCCGTCCACCCCAGCAGCTTGGGGTCGCGGATGATCGTGCGCAGCGCTGCCCACCCGCGCATGATCGTGAGCAACACGAGGCAGAAGACGAAGGAGAGCAGCACGCGCCAGGCGACCACCTCCCAGGGGCCCGTCGGCACCAGCAGCAGGAAGTAGAGGGGAAGCACTCCCCACAGCAGATACGCTCCCCCGGCATATGCGACTCCGGCGGTCTGCGCTGCGCGGGTCGTCTCGGGGGTCACCGCACAACCCTATGCCCGGCTCATGCTCACAGACGTCGGGTGCGGCTGGGGCGACGCCACTTTGGCAGGAATCGGTGGCCGGCTGTCCGTGCGGGTCGGTGCGCTCCGGCGGGTATGCGGAAGGGCCCGGATGCATGATGCATCCGGGCCCTTCCGAGAACCTGTCGTTCGACAGGCTCGAGAACCTGAGATCAGCGAACCACGACCGCCAGGACGTCGCGAGCCGACAGGACGAGGTACTCGTCTGCGCCGAACTTCACTTCGGTGCCGCCGTACTTGCTGTACAGGACACGGTCGCCGACGGCGACGTCGATCGGAACGCGGTTGCCGTTGTCGTCGATGCGGCCGGGGCCGACAGCCACGACCTGGCCCTCCTGGGGCTTCTCCTTGGCAGTGTCGGGGATGACCAGGCCACTCGCGGTGGTCTGCTCGGCCTCGACCTGCTGGATGACGATGCGGTCTTCGAGCGGCTTGATGGAAACCGACACGGTCTACCTCTTCTTTCTTGACGCTGACACGAAAGACTTGTTCGCACTCTCAACCCGAGAGTGCTAATCCAGTCTATGCCGTCCATTGGCACTCATGCAATGCGAGTGCCAGCCCGCGCGACACGCGCCGTAGTCTGGACGGGTGGAGATGTCCGAGCTGCGAGCCCTGCTGACCCCCGACGGCCTGGCGCTGCTCGACGGGACCGATCCGATCGTGTCGACCGCCGAGGTCGCCCGCGCCGTCTCCCGGCTGCGCGCCGCAGGGCACGCCCCCGAACTCGTCACCGCGGTCGTCGGGCAGTCCACTCTGCGGGCCAGAGCCGCCGCGAAGTTCGGCGGGTTCGCCGGACGGATGCTGTTCACCAAGGCCGGTCTCGAACAGGCGACCCGCCTCGGCGTCGCAGCTCGGCACGCTCAGCGCATCCGTCAGGCGGGGATGACGAGCGTGGCCGACCTCGGCTGCGGGATCGGCGGAGACGCCCTCGCGTTCGCCGGCGCAGGACTCGACGTGCTCGCCGTCGACGCCGACGAGGTCACCGCCGCGATCGCCGCGTACAACCTCGCGCCGTTCCTGCACACCGAGAACGGCGAATCCGGCGTCGTCGTGCAGCACGGCACCGCTGAGGCGACCGACATCAGCGACTACGACGCTGTCTGGATGGACCCGGCTCGACGCACCTCTGGCCACAGCGAGACCCGCCGCGTCTCGGCCGACGACTACTCCCCCTCACTGGATTGGGCGTTCGAGCTCGCCTCACGTGTGCCGACCGGGATCAAGCTCGGCCCGGCGCACGATCGCGATGCCCTCCCCGACGAGGCGGAGGCGCAGTGGGTGAGCGCCGATGGCAGTGTCGTCGAACTCGTGGTCTGGACCGGAGCGCTCGCTCGCCCAGGTGTGCGACGCGCGGCGCTGATCATCCGCGGCGAGCGCTCGCATGAACTCACGGCCGGGGCGGATGCCGAGGATGCTCCGGTGCGCGAGCTCGGCGCGTTCCTGCACGAGCCCGACGGTGCCGTGATCCGTGCGCGGCTGATCGGCGACGTCGCCCGCAGTCTCGACGCCGGCATGCTCGACCCGAAGATCGCCTACCTGACCTCGGATGCTGCGCTGACGAGCCCGTTCGTGCAGTCCTTCCGGGTGCGCGAGACGATGTCGGCGAACCCGAAGGCGATCAACGCCGCGCTGAAGGCGGCGGACATCGGCACGCTCGAGATCAAGAAGCGCGGCGTCGACATCGACCCTGCCGCCTTCCGCAAGACGCTCACGCTGCGGGGCACGCAATCGGCGACGCTGATCCTCGCCAGGGTGGGTTCGCAGCGCCTGGCGATCCTCGCCGATCGAGTGCCGGTCGCGGCCTGAGGCAGCACTTCAGCCGGTCGGAGCACGGCCTGGCGCAGAGTCATCGTCGTTCTCGGAGAACTCGCTGAACGTCACACTCGCCGGCGTCGGATCCCGGGTGATGACGAGGTAGGGCGTCTGGCTGACCGTATAGGCGACCTGGATCGTCCATGCCTCGGATCCGTCGGCACCGTCGTCGACGAAGACGACGGTGCTGATCCCGTCCTTGATCGCGACCTCGGTCGGAACGCACTGTCGATCGCCACTGGCTGCATCGACCACGAGACAGGTCTGCATGCCGTTGTCGGCCCGGTCATCGAGCAACCACACGGGTTCGTCGCGGAAGGAGCCGATGATCGAGAGGCTCCGCACGATGCCCTCGGACATCAGTTCCTCGACCCGGGCCCGTTCCGCGCCCGGGTACTGCTCGACCAGGCTGCCATTCGTCTGCTCCCAGCGCTGGATGGACACCATCGGCTCACGCGTCGTCGAGAGCAGCAGATACGCGTTGACACCGATGTCGTTCACGAACTCAGAGGCCGGATCGGCGACACCGGGAATCGTCACGCTCGCCATGAGCGAGAACGAGTTCGAGTCGTCGCGCGGCGCGCACTGCTGACCGGACTCCTCGCCGACGTCGAGCACCAGGCATTGCAATTCGCTGTCTTTCTTGGTGCCGTACCAGACCAGGGCTCCCTCGTCGTCCTGACCGACCGCTCGCAGGCTGCCCTC
The DNA here is from genome assembly GCF_000956525.1 of Microbacterium oxydans. Taxonomy (GTDB): domain Bacteria; phylum Actinomycetota; class Actinomycetes; order Actinomycetales; family Microbacteriaceae; genus Microbacterium; species Microbacterium oxydans_A. Next base: position 254,308 of record NZ_JYIW01000024.1, on the reverse strand, counting down.
GTCGTAGTCGCCAAAGTCGTAGAGCTCGAGACGCCGCTGCTGCTGCTCGGCGGTCAATGAGATCGCCTCCCGGTCCTGACCGAACAGCGCCCATCCCGCCCCGACTCCGATTGCGAGCAGGAGGACGGATGCCACGGTGGCGAAGCGCCAGTGCCGTCGCAACTCGCGCAGCCGCGGTCTGACACGGCTCGTCGTCGGTGCGTCGTCCACCGAGGGGTCTTCAGTGGCCTCCTCGACGGCCGGTACGACCTCTGGGGTGTGCGTCGGGACCCGCGACACCTCGGCCGCATCCGGCAGCGACACCTCGGCCGCATGCGCGATGGACGCAGCCGGTGCTTCCCGGCGTTCGAGGTCTCGCAGCCGCGCGGCTTCGGCATCCGTCAGCCCGCCATCGCGACCGTACGCCTTGCGCTGGAGCATCCGGAGCTCGTCGTCGTCGTCACTCCTCTGCGGCATCACCGGTGTCCCCGCTCCTGATGATGACGAGGTTCGCGCCGACGCTCGATGCCCGATTCCACTCGGCTCGCGTCGGCTCGCCCGACTTCGGATCGACGTACTCGATCCAGAGATCCTCGTTCACGCCGTTCTCTCCGCAGTGCATCACGGACCTATCCGCCGATGCGGCATAGATCAGGCACTGTGCGCCGTTCTCGGGGTGGAATCCGGTCCAGATCGCGTTGTCGCCGTCGTATCCGACGACGAACACCGTGTTCGCTTTGAACCCCTGATCCACCAGTCCCGCGGCGAAACGCTCCTCCTCAGGGTTCGCGAACATGGGTTCGACCTCTCCGCTGATGACGGATGCGCTCACCATCACGGCGGGCTGGCCTCCGGGAGAGAGCAACAGGTGTCCGCTGATCTCGGTCTGCTGCTCGCCCTCGACCACCAGCCTCGTCGAGACGCCGGACACCCGGACCGATGCGGTGTCCTGACAGGCGACTTCGGTCTGGTCACCGTCGCCGATCACGAGGCACGTCTTCTCGCCGGCCATCTTGGTCGCGTACCAGAGCACGACGCCGTCATACCCTGCGACCGGACGCACCGAACCCGGATCGTATCCGCCGTCGGCGAGCGCCGTCTGCCATTCCTGCTGCTGCGGCGTGAGCTCGATCGACTCAACACCCGAGCGTCCGAACAGCAGCCATCCGGCACCGATCCCGATGATCATGGCCCCGACGACGGCGATGAGCGCAGGACGCCAGTGGGCCACGATGGCGGAGCGGAGGGAACGCGGAGCCGCGTCTGTCTGCACGTCGTCGGTCGACATGCCAGGCGTGGATGCAGCATGTTCGTCGGCGTGGGACGTGCCGACCAGCGCCTCCGGCACACCGGAGATCAGCCCCGGAGTCGGAGTGACCGGCGTCGGCCCGGCCCGGCGGCGGGAGAGCTCGCGGAGCCTGCCGGCCTCCGGCTCGCTCAGCTCGCCGCCACGTCCGTACGCGCGTGCCTGCAGTGCACGCAGTTCGTCCCGTTCGTCGGCGCCGAGCATCGATCTACCCCAGGACTTCGAACTGCATGGCCGCCCAGATCAGCCAGCCGGCGCTGTACAGGGTCGCGACGAGGCCGAGCACGAGGGCCCAGCGGGCGATCGCTCGGCTCTCCACCGGACGACGCAGCGACATGACCGCCGCGATCACCGCGACGATCGCGACCGGGATGCCCCAGCCGACGAAGAACGATGCGCCGAGCGCCACGATCGCGGCGAGCAGCGCCCACGGGGCGAGACGCGTGTCATCGACGGGCGCTGCGCCGGTCGACGGCACCCACTCCGGCTCGTCTGCCGCGTCGATGTCGGGGCCGGTGGCGACGACGGGCTCGATGCCGACGGGGCCGGTCGGCAGCTTCGAATACCCCTCCCGCCTGGCACCGGGAAGCCGTGCGGCGCCCGCCGGATGCTCGACCTCGCCGCTGGGCTGATCGATGCTCGTCGGGGTCGCCGCGCCGGCTCGAGCGGCGGCATCCGACTGCGGCCTCTGACCGTCTGCAGCGTGCGGGTCGCGCGTCGCGTCGCTCACGTCGCCACCGCCTCGGCGATCTGGATCTCGGTGACGGGAAGCGTCGAGTCAGCGCCGAACGCCAGCGTCGACGGGCGACGCCCGGAGGAGATGAGCTCAGCGGCGAGCGCGGCGATCATCGCGCCGTTGTCGGTGCACAACGACAGCGGCGGGATCCGCACGGTCACCCCGGCGGCCTCTGCACGCGTCAGAGCCACCTCGCGCAGTCGACGGTTCGCGATCACGCCACCACCGAGCAGCAGTCGAGGCACGCCCAGATCGGCGCACGCGGCGAGCGCCTTCGTCACGAGCACATCGACCACCGCTTCGCGGAAGCTGGCCGCGACATCGGCGACAGGCACCTCGACACCGTCTGCCTCGCAGCGCTCGACCCACCGCGCGACTGCGGTCTTCAGACCGGAGAACGAGAAATCGTACCGGTGCTTCGCCAGATCGGATGCCCGGGACAGCCCCCGAGGGAAGCGGATCGCGGTCGGGTCGCCGTCGAGTGCCGCCCGATCGATCTCGGGGCCGCCAGGGTACGGCAGCGACAGGAGCCTGGCGACCTTGTCGAAGGCCTCGCCCGCAGCGTCGTCCATTGTCTCGCCGAGCAGCTCGACGTCGGTCGTGAGATCGCGCACGTGCAGGAGCGACGTGTGCCCACCGGAGACCAGCAGCGCGATCGTGGGGTACTCCAGGGGTGCGGAGTCCGCCGTGAGGATGTCGGCGGCGATGTGGCCCACCAGGTGGTTCACGGCGTACAGCGGCTTGTCGAGCGACACGGCGAGTCCCTTGGCGGCGCCGACGCCGACCATGAGTGCCCCGGCGAGACCGGGGCCACTGGTCACGGCGACGGCATCGAGTTCATCGAGTCGCACGCCTGCCTCGGCCAGCGCGGCATCGATGGAGGGTTGCAGCGCCTCCAGATGTGCGCGCGCGGCGACCTCCGGCACGACACCGCCGTAGCGGGCGTGCTCGTCCATGCTGGAGGCGATCGTGTTCGACAGCAGGGTGCGCCCGCGGACGATCCCGATGCCGGTCTCGTCGCAGCTCGTCTCGATGCCGAGCACCAGCGGCTCACTCATGCGGTCGCCTCCTTGGCGGGGTCTGCGGTTGCTGCATCCGGCGCCGTCGCTGCACGTTTGCGCAGATCGACGCGCATCACGATCGCGTCCACGTCATCCGGCTGATAGTAGTGCGGACGCCGGCCGATCTCCTCGAAGCCCTCGGAGATGTAGAGGCCCTCCGCAGCGGGGTTGTCGGCCCTGACCTCGAGGAACACCTCGCGAGCGCCCCGCTCGGAAGCCGCGTCGAGCAGTGCACGCAGCAACGCACGACCACGACCCCCGCCGCGGTGCTCTGCTGCGAAGGCGATCGTCTGGATGTCTGCATCCGCGCTGCCCAGGAGCGCACGCACACCGCCGTAGCCGATGATGACGCCGTCGTGCTCGTCGACGAGGTAGCGTCCGTGCGGGCTGGCCAGTTCGGAGCGCATCGCGTCGGCGCTCCAGGCGTCGGTCGGGAACGAGCGCGTCTCGATCAGCATGATGGCGTCGAGGTCGTCAGCGGCCGCGGGTCGCAGCGTCATAGCCCCACCTTCTTGGGGGCACCGGGCACCGACACGTCGGGGTGCCGCAGGTACAGCGGCTCCTCACCGGTGAGCGTGCGACCGGCGGCGACCGCTCGCGCGCCGACGCGTGCGAGGTCGACGCCCGACAGCGTGGCGACGTCGACGCGATGGATCCCCTGGAGGTGCGCATCGGCATCCGCGTGCCGCACGAGCACGGTGTCGGCGACGATGTTCGGGATGCCGTCGGCATCCGTCCCGTCGAACACCGTGATGGCGAACTCCCGACGGCGCGCGTCGGTCACGATCGCGAACGGTCCTGGGCGGCTCTCCGTCTCGATCACGGTCAGCGCGGCGCCGAGATGGCTCGGCACGGAGATGACCGGGATACCGCGGCCGAGCGCGAAGGCGCGCGCCGCGGCGATGCCGATGCGCAGACCGGTGAAGGGTCCTGGTCCCATGCCCGCGACGACGTGCGTGATCTCAGCCGACCCTGCGTCGGTGAGCACCTGCACCAGCAGATCGCCGATGACCTCGGCGTGTCCGAGCGGATCAGCGGTGCCGGCTTCCGCCCTCGGCGAGCCATCGGAGTCGATGGCAGCGATGGCTGTTCCGAGGGAGGTGTCGACGGCGAGGATCACCCTCCCAGGGTAGTCGGCGTTCGTCCGTCGCGAGCTGGCCTCAGACGCCGGCACGGGCGATCGTGACGATGCGCGGGGCATCGGCATCGAGCTCGGACGCATCGATGTCGTCGCCGACGCTGCCCACCGGGCGTTCCAGCTCGATGTCCCACCAGGCGTCCGCGAGCTCTTCGGCCATGCCCCGTCCCCACTCGACCACCACCACCGAGCGCGCGAGGTCGAGATCGAGGTCATCGAGCTCAGCGCCCGATCCGAGCCGGTAGGCGTCGACGTGCACGAGCGGCGCGCGGCCCACGAGCGACGGATGGGTGCGCGCGATCACGAACGTCGGGCTCTGCACGGGGCCGCGGACGCCGAGGCCGTCGGCGAGCCCGCGGGTGAACGTCGTCTTGCCGGCGCCGAGCGGTCCGGTGAGCACGAGCAGATCACCTGCGTCGAGCTGCTCGCCGATGCGGAAGCCGAGCTGCTCCATCGCCTCGGCCGTCGCGATCTCCGAGCGGCCGAGGAAGGCGGGATCGATGCTCATGAGGCCCGCCGTGGCACGCGTGCGCCGATGCGCGTGACGATCTCGTAGTTGATGGTGCCGGCGGCATCCGCCCAGTCCGCCGCCGAGGGCAGACCGAGCGTCGGGTCGCCGAACAGCACGACCTCGTCGCCGATCGAGACCGGGGTGTCGCCGACGTCGACGACGAACTGATCCATCGCGATGCGTCCGACATTGGTGAAGCGGCGACCGCCGATCGACACCGGCAGCTTGCCCGATGCCTGCCGCGGCACGCCGTCGGCGTATCCCAACGGCACGAGCACGAGCGTCGTGTCGCGCTCGGTGCGGTGGTCGTACCCATAGGAGACCCCGGTTCCGGCCGGAACCCGTCGCACGGCGGCGACCGCGCTGCGCAGGGTCATCGCAGGGCGCAGTCCGAGCTGCGCCGAACTGCGGTCGTCGAAGGGCGAGAGGCCGTAGATGCCGACGCCGACCCGGACAGCGTCGAGGCGCATCTCGGCGTGCTCGATCGCAGCGGCCGTCGCGGCGATGTGCCGGATCTCGGGGCGGATCCCGGAGGATGCTGCGGCCGCGACCCCCTCCTCGAACTTCGAGAGCGCTGCGCGATCGTCATCGAGCGACGTGTTCGAGAGGTGGCTGAAGAGTCCGACGACCCGAAGGCGTCCGATCCGCTCGAGACGCGCCGCTTCGGCGAGCACGCGCCCCCAGTCGGCGGGGGCGATCCCGTTGCGCGAGAGGCCGGTCTCGAACTTGAGGTGCACGGCCACCGGGCGGTCGACGCTCGCGACGACGGATGCCGCCTCGAGCTGGTCGAACGACGAGATCCCGAGCTCGATGTTCTCGGCGGCAGCCTGTTCGAAGCGTTCACCCGGCGCGTGCAGCCACGCCATGATCGGCGCGTGCACGCCCTGCCTGCGCAGCTCGAGCGCCTCGGGGATCTCGGCGACGCCGAGCCTCGTGGCGCCCCCGGCGAGCGCGGCGACGGCCGATGCCGCTGCACCGTGGCCGTAGGCGTTGGCCTTGACGACGGCGATGACCTCGACGCCCGTGAGCCGGCGGAAGTGCCGCACGTTGTCGGCGATCGCATCCAGGTCGATCGTTGCTTCGCGGAACGGGACCGTCACAGTGGTGCTCCTTCGGCGACGACGAACGCGGTCGCGAGACCGGCGTCATGGGACATGGACAGGTGCAGCGAGGTGATGCCGCGCTCGGCGACCACCGCTGCCGTCGAGCCGGACAACACGAAGACCGGTCGGCCGGATGGTTCGGAGGCGATCTCGATCTCGGTCCAGTGCACCCCGTCGGAGCCGCCGAGCGCCTTGATCAGTGCTTCTTTGGCGGCGTAGCGTGCGGCGAGCGATGCCAGCCGCAGGGTGCGTTCTGACGGGGCGAAGAGTCGCTGCAGCAGGCGTGGTGTCCGCTCGAGGGTCCGCTCGAATCGCGGGATGTCCACGAGGTCGATGCCGGTCCCGATGATCACCGGACAAGCCTACTCGGCACCCCTCCCCCTGTGCCGAGCCACCCCCTTGTACGCGAGCGGCCCCCGTCTGTGCAGCACCCAAGGGGGTGGCTCGCGCAGAAGGGGGCCGGTCGGCGGGGTGGGCGGGGTGGGGCGACTACTCGACCGTGACCGACTTCGCGAGGTTGCGCGGCTGGTCGACGTCGAGACCCTTGGCCGTGGCCAGCGCCATCGCGAAGATCTGCAGCGGCACGACCGCCAGCAGCGGCTCGAACATCGCGCCAGCGAGCGGGATGCGGATGACCTCATCGGCGAACGGCAGCACCGCGGCGTCGCCCTCTTCGGCGATCACGATCACACGGGCACCGCGGGCGCGGATCTCCTGGATGTTCGAGACGACCTTCGAGTGCACGAGTGCGGAGTGACGGGGCGAGGGCACCAGCACGAAGACGGGCTGGCCCGGCTCGATCAGCGCGATCGGACCGTGCTTGAGCTCGCCGGCGGCGAAGCCCTCAGCGTGGATGTAGGAGATCTCCTTGAGCTTCAGCGCACCCTCGAGGGCGATCGGGTATCCGACGTGGCGACCGAGGAACAGCACCGAGCGGGTGTCAGCCATCCATCCGGCGAGCTGGGTGACGTGCTCCTGCTCGCTCTCCAGCACCTTCGCGATCTTCTCGGGCAGTGCCGACAGCTCCTCGACGTCGGTCGTGGCATCGGCGATGGAGCCGCGGACGCGGCCCATGTGCAGGCCGAGCAGCAGCAGGGCGGTGATCTGGGCGGAGAACGCCTTCGTCGAGGCGACGGCGACCTCGGGGCCGGCGTGCGTGTAGACGACGGCATCCGACTCACGAGGGATCGTCGCGCCCTGCGTGTTGCAGATCGAGAGCGTGCGTGCGCCGCGCTCGCGGGCGTACTTGACGGCCATCAGTGTGTCCATGGTCTCGCCGGACTGGCTGATCGAGACGACGAGCGTGTCTTCGCCGATCACCGGGTCGCGGTAGCGGAACTCGTGCGCGAGCTCGACGTCGACCGCGACGCGTGCCCACTGCTCGATCGCGTACTTGCCGACGAGTGCTGCATAGGATGCCGTGCCGCACGCCGTGATGATGACGCGGTTGATCCCGACGAAGAGCTCGTCGAGTCCGTCGAGCTCGGGGATGACGACCTGGCCGCCCTGGATGCGTCCGCGGATCGTGTTCGCGACGGCCTCGGGCTGCTCGGCGACCTCCTTGGCCATGAAGCTCGACCATCCGCCCTTCTCGGCGGCGGCGGAGTCCCACGACACCTCGAACGACTCGGGCTCGACGGAATTGCCGTCGAAGTCGGTGACGGTGACGTCATCCGGTGTGATGGAGACGATCTGGTCCTGCCCGATCGCGAGCGCCTTGCGCGTGTGCTCGACGAACGCCGCGACGTCGGAGCCGAGGAAGTTCTCTCCCTCGCCGAGACCGATCACGAGCGGGGAGTTGCGGCGGGCGCCGACCACGAGGCCGGGGTGGTCCTGGTGCATCGCGAGCAGCGTGAACGCACCCTCGAGGCGGTTGACGATGCTGCGGAACGCGAGCTGCAGGTCGCCGCCGTTGCCGGCGTACTCGCGGCCGAGCAGTGCTGCCGCCACCTCGGTGTCGGTCTCGCTGCGGAACTGCACGCCGTCGGCCAGCAGCTCCTCACGCAGGGCGGAGAAGTTCTCGATGATGCCGTTGTGGATCACGGCGAGCTTGTCGTCATCGGCGAGATGCGGGTGGGCGTTGACGTCGGTCGGACCGCCGTGCGTCGCCCAGCGCGTGTGACCGATGCCGGTCGTACCGTCGGGCAGCGGCGCGTCGGCCAGCGAGTCGCGGAGCATCGCGAGCTTGCCGGCCTTCTTCCGCATGCCGAGCACTCCGTCGCCATCGATCACGGCGACGCCCGCGGAGTCGTATCCGCGGTACTCGAGCCGGGCGAGACCGGCGAGAAGGACATCCTGGCTGGGGCGAGGGCCCACGTATCCGACGATTCCACACATGGGATCAAAGATACGGTCGTTTTTTTGCGAGTCGTCCGAACAATAGGGGGGATCCTGCACACGCCTCGGCGCGGAGTCGTCGACGCGTCAGAGCTTGCGCAGCAGCACGGTCTCCACGGTGTGGTCCGCTCCCTTGCGCAGCACGAGCCGAGCACGGTGCTTCGTCGGCATCACGTTCTCGACGAGGTTCGGCATGTTGATCTCGTTCCAGTACCCGAGCGCGGTGGCGACGGCCTCTTCGTCCGTGAGATGCGCGAAGACGTTGAAGTAGGAGGACGGATTGCTGAAGGCGCCCTGCCGCAGGGCGAGGAAGCGGTCGACGTACCACTTCTCGATGTGCGCGCTGTCGGCGTCGACGAAGATCGAGAAGTCGAAGAGATCGCTCACCGCGACATCGTTCGGCGCGGCTGGTGGCTGCAGCACGTTCAATCCCTCGACGATCACCACGTCGGGGCGACGCACCACGACGTGCGCATCCGGAACGATGTCGTAACGCATGTGCGAATAGAAGGGGGCGCGCACCTCCGGCGCACCGCTCTTGACCTCGGTGAGGAACTCGATCAGCGAGCGACGGTCGTAGGACTCGGGGAAGCCCTTTCGGTCCATGAGCCCGCGGCGCTCCAGCTCGGCGTTGGGATACAGGAAACCGTCGGTCGTGACCAGCTCGACGCGGGGCGTCCCCGGCCAGCGACTCATGAGTTCGCGCAGGAGTCGGGCGATCGTCGACTTGCCGACGGCGACCGACCCGGCCACACCCACCACGAAGGGCGTGGTGGTGTCGTCCTCCTGGAGGAACGAACTGGTCGCGGCTCCCAGACGCTTCGTCGAGGTCGCGTACAGGCTGAGCAGCCGGCTCAGCGGCAGGTAGACCTCGCGCACCTCGGTCATGCTCAGGCGGTCACCGATGCCCCGAACCTCGACGACCTCGGTCTCGCTCAGCGGCTGGTCGAGGCCGGCCGCGAGCCGCGCCCATTCCGCACGACCGATCTCCCGGTACGGAGACAGCGGCAGCGTGGGGTCGGCGGTGGTCACGCCTCCATCGTAATGGGGGACGAGTAGTGTCATTCCGTGCGCCTCGGAGTCCTCGATATCGGATCGAACACCGTCCATATGCTCGCCGCCGACGTCCGCCCAGGCGGCAGGCCGCTGGCGACGACGAGCGACCGGACGGTGCTGCGCCTGATGCGCTACCTCACACCCGACGGGTCGATCGCCGAAGAGGGCGTGGTCGCTCTCGAGGCCGCGGTCGCTCAAGCGCGCCGCGTCGCCGAGACCGAGCGGGTCGATGCGCTGCTCGCGACCGCGACCAGTGCAGTGCGCGACGCCCGCAACGGCGCAGAGGTGATCGCCAGGATCGAGGCTGCGCTCGGACAACCGCTGCAGGTGCTCGACGGCGAGACCGAGGCTGAGCTCACCTTCCTCGCCGTGCGACGCTGGTTCGGGTGGTCGGCAGGGCAGATCCTGCTGCTCGACATCGGCGGCGGCTCGCTCGAGATCGCGGCCGGCGCAGAGGAACTGCCGGATGCAGCGGCATCCGTCCCGCTCGGCGCAGGACGGATGACGGTGCAGTTCCTGCCGAACGATCCCCCTGGCGAGGATGATGTCGAGCGGTTGCGTGCGCACGCCACCACGACGTTGAACGGCGTGCTGCCGCAGTTCGCCGCGCTCCCCCGCCCCGATCACGTGGTCGGATCGTCGAAGGCCATTCGCTCCCTTGCGCGCCTGGTGGGCTATCCGGTGCCCGGTTGGTCGGGAAGCGAGCGGATGCTGCTGCCCCGTGCCGCGCTCGGATCCTGGATCCCGCGACTCGCCCGCCTCCCGGCATCCGCTCGGCAGGAGCTTCCCGGCATCACCCCCGACCGCACGTTCCAGATCGTCGCGGCCGCCGTCTCGCTGCACACCGCGATGACGCTGCTGCGCGTCGACGAGCTCGAGGTCTCGCCGTGGGCGCTGCGAGAGGGAGTGCTGCTGCGCTACATCGAGCAGCTGAGCTGGAGCGACGGACGCTCCTGAGAGCGAGCGGTCACCGACCGGATCGAACACCCAGACTGGCCCCATAGGCTCGCTCCATGCCCGTATCCCGCATCCCGACTCTCGCCGTGATCGCCCGCGTGCTGCTGGTCCCGTACGTGATCGGACTGGCGCTGATCGTCTGGCTGCCGGCTTCGATCGCCGGGCGCGTGACGGGCATCGCGTTCCGCCTCGCCCGGTATGTCTCCGAGCACTTCGGCGTCGCACTGTCGACGAGCTACACGGTGTTCGAATTCCTCGCGAACATCGCGCTCTTCGTGCCGTTCGGGCTGCTGCTCGCGGCTGCCTGGCCTCGGCGCAGCCCGTGGCTGATCATCCTGATCGGGTACGCCGTGAGCGCCACGATCGAGCTCGGGCAGACACTGCTGCCGAGTCGCTTCCCCACGATCTCCGACGTGATCGCGAACACCCTGGGCACGATCATCGGGTGCGTCGTGGCACGCATGCTGCTCAGCCTCTCGCCGACTCATCGCCGCTTTCGAGCCTCTACGGTGGAGGCATGAGCTTCCCCTTCGACGACGGGCCTCCCCCCGGCGTGAGCCGCCGAGAATGGCGCGAACGCAACCTCGACGCTGCAGCGCCCGAGGCGGAATCACCGCTCGCCGGTCTCCTGGGCGGCCCGAGCCCGACGGCGAAGCCGAGCGCACCGCCGACGATCCTCACGGTCTGCACCGGCAACATCTGCCGTTCCCCCATGGCCGAGGTGCTGCTCCGCGCCCGCCTCGAGCCGCTCGGCGTTCGCGTGCACAGTGCCGGCACGCATGCGATGGTCGGCCATGGCATGACGGAGCAGGCGCAGGATCTCGCGGTGCGAGCCGGCGCATCGCCCGAGGCGGCCTCCGCCCACGTGGCGCGCTATCTCGTCGAACCGCTGCTCGCCGAGTCCGACCTGGTGCTCGCGATGTCGCGCGAGCACCGCTCGCACATCGTGCAGATGATGCCGAGCCGACTGCGACAGACCTTCACCGCGCGCGAGTTCGCCCGTCTCGCGTCGACGCTCACCGACGATGCGGTGCGTGCGGTGGCCGATGCCGCAGGCGCCGAGCCGCGGGCACGACTCTCAGCCGCGCTCCGGCTGCTCGGCGACCAGCGGGGTCTCACGCTCGCCGCGGCGGAGGATGACGACGTGATCGACCCCTACCGCCGATCGCAGGCCACGTACGAGGCGTCAGCGGCCCAGCTGATCCCGGCCATCGACGAAGTGGAACGCATCGTCAGGGCGGCGCTCCGCTGACGACGCACCGTCATATCGGTCACTCGGGGGCGCGCGCGGCCCCGTATGCTCGTTCTCAATGCCTTCCCGTGCGTGAGTCCTCGGGATATGTGAGGGGAAATCACAGGTGGAACTGAGCGACTACTTCCGTATTCTGCGCGCGCACTGGATCGTGATCCTCGTGGCGACCGTTCTCGGCGCCGGAGCCGCGTTCGGGTGGAGTGCCCTGCAGCCGCGGGTGTACGCGGCCGACACGACCGGGATCGTCACGGCCGTCGGCGGCGACGGGAGCTCGGGCGCTGCGCTCGTCGGCAACCAGTTGGCGCAGAGCCGCGTGAAGTCGTATCTGAACCTCGGCTCGTGGCGGGCGGTGGCGGAGCACGCCATCGATGACCTCGGACTCGAGGCGACGCCGGAGTCGCTCGTCTCACGGGTGTCGGTCACGAACCCGACCGACACGACCGCGCTCAAGGTGACCGCGACCGGGGCGACGCCGGAGACCGCGCAGGAACTCGCCGAAGCCTGGATGCGCGGCATGGCGGTCGAGATCGAGAAGCTCGAGGGCGGCACCGAGTCCTCTCCTGCGGCCGTGAGCCTCATCGTGGGCGACTCCGCACGCCTCCCCACCGCTCCGTCCTCGCCGAACACTCGCCTGAACCTCATCATCGGCGCGCTCGCCGGACTCGCGATCGGGCTCGTCTACGCCTTCGTCCGCCACACGGTCGACCGTCGCATCCGTCATCCGCGCGACATCGAGCGTGAGACCGGCGTCTCGGTCATCGGCACACTGCCGCTGGAGAAGACGATGGACGGCGAGCGCCAGGTCATCGACTTCTCGCTGGACACGCAGCACGGGGTCTCGCACCACACGATCGAGTCGATGCGCGAGCTGCGCACGAACCTGCAGTTCATCGACGTCGACAACCCGCCGCGCGTGATCGTCGTGACCAGTTCAGTGCCGGGCGACGGAAAGTCGACCGTGGCCGTCAACCTCGCCTCGAGCCTCGCCGCTGCGGGCCAGTGGGCGATCCTCATCGACTGCGACCTGCGTCGCCCCGTGATCGCCGACATCTTCGGCATCTCCCGCGACGTCGGTCTGACCGACATCCTCGCCGGCCGCGCCGAGCTGCAGGACGTCGCGCATCGACCCAACCGCGACGTGCCGCTCGCCGTGCTCGGCGCCGGCCGCATCCCGCCGAACCCGAGCGAGCTGCTCGGCTCGCACCGCATGCAGGACTTCCTCGCGGAGATCAGCAAGACCGCGATCGTCATCCTCGACTCGCCTCCGGTGCTGCCGGTGACGGATGCCGCGGTGCTCGCTGCGAACGCTGACGGAGTCATCGTCGTCGTCTCGTCCGGCAAGACGACCTTCGACATGCTGCAGCGCGCGATCGCCAGCATCCAGCGCACCACCGGCCGTGTGCTCGGCGTCGTGCTGAACAAGGTGCCCCGCAAGGGTGCCGAGTCTGCGTACTACGGACGCGAGTACTACGGCGCCTACGAGCGCTACGGTCGGGAGACCGAGGCGGACGATGCCGCGAAGGCCGACGCCGAGCCCGGCGTGCGCCGCCGCGGCCGTCAGGCCTGAGCGACCGCCGGGGTCAGGAGCCCGTCGCCGACGAGGCGCTGCACTGCGGCATCCACCGTGGCGTCGGCATCGAGTCCTTCTGGAGCGCCGTGCTCGGCGATCACGGCGGCGACGATCCCGTCGAGCGTGCAGCCGGAAGCCGTGGCCGCCCAGATGGCCGGCCCGATGCCGTCGAGCACGCGCAGCGTGGTCCCCTCGACGGAACGCTGCAGCACCGCCACCCGCCCGTCTGCGATCTCGAGCTCATCGACGATCTCGGCCCGGCTGAACATCCCTGCCGTCGGGTCGGCGGATGCGGTGGCCGTCGACCCGTCACGGCTCGCTGCGTCGATCGCCGGGGCCCCGATCGCTGGGACCTCGATCGTTGAGACCTCGGTGCGGAGCAGCTCCGCGATCGCGTCGTCGATCGTCGAGACCTCGCGGTAGTGCACTCGCACCGCTCCCCCGGTCGCCGCAAGGATCGCGTCGATCGTGCGCAGCGGGGCGTCGGCATGGCCGAGGTAGCTGGTCTGCGGAGCGAGCAGCTCAAGCGCCGAGACGAGGTCGAGCCGTTCGACCTCCGGCACGTCAGGTCCGTCCGCGGAGCGGTCGAGGACCACGATCTTCGCGACGCGGAGCGCAACGGGCACCGGACGCCCGCCGTCGAGCGAGGAGAGCGCGATCTGCTCCTTGTGCATGCGATCGGGTTGGATCACCGAGAGCGGCTTCCGATACGGGACCACGCTCCCGTGCTCGTCGATCGCGATCGTCTCGTCGCTGATGTACGCGTAGCGACGGGAGAGGTGCCGAGCGGCGGTGGTCTTGCCGGTACCTGACGGGGCGCTCAGCACCACGACGTTGCCGCTCTCGTCGGCGAGCCCTGCGGCGTGCAGCATCCAGAGTCCGTCGTCCTTGCGGTGGGCGAGCGCCAGCAGCGTCACGTCGGTCGACAGCATCGCAAGGGCTGCATCATCGTCGAGCTCCGGACGGTCCGTCGCCGTGGCATCCATGGATCGGTCGCCCTCATAGAGGGCATCCGCCCACGCCGCGTGCGCCCGACTCCGGAACGACGGGTCACGGCGCGAGACGTCGATCTCGATCACAGCACCGACCGCGCTGACGAGGAAACGATCAGGCATGTACGTAGCCTAGCCAGCATCCAGATCGTGCCGAGGGCCGACCGTTTCGACACAATTCGCGCAGAACGCTCAGCACGCGCAGACATAGTGCACAGTGCGCGCTTTTTCTCCATTCGATGAAGAAGAGGTTTTTCTGGGCTCTAGCGTGTCTCCCACGGTGAGGCTCCTGGGGGATGCCGACGACGTTCGCGTCGCCTCTTCGCAGACCTGAGACACGTCCGCAGCGGTGAGGAAGTACCCGTCATGACCGAAGAATGCCAGACCAGTAGCGGATTTCCTTTAGCCGGTCCGATCACTCGATCCCGCGATCGTGGTCGCGCTCCCATCCCAGTGCTCCCGCCGAACACTGATCGAAACCTGTCTCAGATTCTGCACTCTCGAAAACGGCGAATGATGCCAACCGATATACACATGCGCAGGCTCACATTGCGCAACGACGTGACGGTAGCCTTGCGATCAGCGGCAGTCGCACCGCGAGTCGAGGGGGGCCTCGGTATCGGTCGACTGCTTCGATGTGCGCTGGCATTCCCGGGGAGGAGGATCTCGTGAACCATGCAAAAGCTCGAGTGATCGACGACCGTGATCTCTCCGAGCACGGCATCAGCCGTGTCGGCGATCGCGCCGCGCTCCGCTCTCGCGAGCGCGCCTCAGGTGCCGTCCTGATGCTGTCGGTCAGCGGTTTCTCGACGGAGCTCACGATCGACACGACCATGGCCTACCCCGACCACTCGGTGTTCGCGTTCGTCGAGACCGAAGCCATGTGGGCGAAGCTCGACGGCGAGCCCTGGGTGCAGACCGAGGGCGGTCTGGTCATCGCGCCGAACGGCATCACCCGCCGACTGCGTTGGGCCGGAGCGTGGCGCCTCACCGCTGCGCTCGTGCCCAGAACCGCGATCGCGTCGTTCGTGCCGGCCCTGCCGCCGGATGCGACCGTGTACCCGGACCGCCGGCTCCTCGACACCTCGATGCAGCAGTTCATCGGCAATCTGCTCGAGGCCGAGGGCAGAGCATCCGCGATCGAGCAGTACGCGATCGAACAGCTCGTGATGGAGATGAGCGGCGCCCTGCTGCTCGACCGCATCGGTGCGGTCACCGCTCAGGGGTCGCCGCACGAGGTGCTTCGCGACCGCGCCATCGCCGTGATCGCCCAGCAGTGCGGTGATCCCTCGCTGAATCCTGTCCGCGTGGCGCGCGAGGTGCAGTCGTCACTGCGGCAGCTGCAGCTGGTCTTCTCCGAGGCAGGCAACACCGTCGCCGGTGAGATCCGACGCCAGCGGGCCCGCCTCGCGCATTCGTTGCTCGTGGACAGCAGGTACGACGTGCTGAGCATCGAGCAGGTCTCGCAGCGGGCCGGATTCCACTCCCCGATGAGCCTTCGTCGCGCCCTCGACGAGGCGTACCAGACGACGCCGCGCGGGCTCCGCGCCGGCCGTCAGAGCTGACCTCAGCACCGTTCAACGCACGCTGCGCGCAGGATCAGCGCACAGTGCGCGGACTTCATCCATTCGCCTGAAAACCCCTTCGTCGCGCCCATAACTTGGCTCTCGAACGAGGCTCCTGGGGGATGCAGACAACGTGTCGCCTCTTCATGACACTGCGGATTTTCCGCATCTGCATCACGAGGGAGAACATTCGAATGACCGAAGAAGTCAAGAAGAACACGGGCATTTCCCGCCGCGCCGTCGTCAAGGGCGCAGCCTGGTCCGTCCCCGTCATCGCAGCCGCGGTCGCAACGCCGCTCGCCGCTGCATCCGGCGTCGTCGATGTGGGCGCTTTCTCGCTCGCCGGCAGCTGCGGCGTCCTCGGCGTCCTCGGCCCGGGGTTCACGATCACCGCTGGCGCGACCCAGCCGCTGCCGACCGGCACGACCATCACCATCACGGGCAGTGGCGTGGCGAACATCGGCGTCTTCAGCATCACCGGCGGCACGGCGAACGTCAACGTGCTCTCGGCCACCAGCCGCCAGATCACGCTCACGGCGCCGCTCGCAGCCGGCGCGACGCTCGCAGCGCGCACGACGCTGTCGATCTCGGTCGCGTTCACGCTCAACGCAGCGGCCGCACTGCCGACCGGGTACTCCGGCACCGGCGCGAAGACGGCCGGTTCGGTCAGCTCGACGCTGGTCCTCTGCTCGGCCAGCTGATCGCACGACACGCACAGATCCGCCAGAACTGTGGAGCGGCCGGACCCTTCGAGGTCCGGCCGCTCTCGTGGCTCAGAATGAGGACACCATGACCGCGTTCTCCGTTCCGCTCGCGCTGTTCCTCGCGGCGGTCTTCGCTGTGAGCGCGGTCGGCAAGCTGCGATCCTCCGATCGCGGCCGCGCCGGCTTCGATGCGCTGCAGATCAGGGTGGCGAATCCGAACGCGGCCGCAGCTGCGCTGATCATCGTCGAATCCATCGTGGCGATCTCGCTCATCGTCACCACCGGCTGGCTCTTCATCGTCGCGGCAGGCGTCGCATTCGCCCTCACGGTCGCCCTCCTGGCGGTCGTGGTCCGCGCGCACCGCCTCGGCGTGAGCGACGACTGCGGATGCTTCGGTGAGTGGTTGCCGGCGGCGATCGGACCTCGGCTCATCACCCGCAACGTCGTGCTCGTTGTGATCGCGGCCGCGTTGCTCCTTGCAGCCTTCTTCAGCCAGTCGTTGACGGGCGTCCCTCCCGGCGTGCCGCACGCATTCGCAGCCGGTCCAGGATCGGTCAGCATCCTCGGTGCACTCATCGCGCTGCTGCTCATCGCACTCGCGACCTGGTCGACGGCACGCGCATCGGCTGGAGTCTCGATCGACGCGGGGATCACGCACGGCGCCGGTGCCGTGGTCATCCCCTCGACCGCGCAGATCGTCGACGTGCTGGCCCCCAGCGCCCGCGCGAGACTGCTCCTGTTCGTCTCCCCCGGCTGCCACGCGTGCGCGACCATGCTCACGCACCTGCATCAGGTCGAGGCACAGGTCGCGCCGTTCACCGACGTCTACGTGGTGCAGAAGGTCATCCACGGGGGGCTGTCCGTCACGCCCGACCACGCGCTCCCCGAACGGGTGCGGTTCGCGCTCGACGTCGGCGGCTCCCTCGGCGCCGTGCTCGACGTGGGCATCGCACGTCCCGTCGCAGCCCTGATCGGCTCGGACGGCACGCAGGCGGGTCCACTCGCCCTCGGCAGCGACGAGGCGATCCTGCTCATCGACAGCATCGTGGCACTCGCCGAGACACCGTCCGCCTGATTCAGGCCGGTCAGCCCCGCGTGGTGCGCCAGCGCTTGCGCCGTCCGGTGGCGAGCCCCATCAGCCACTCGACCGGCCCGGTGCCGATGAATCGCCACCACAGCCAACCGACCAGGATCATGCCGGGAACGATGATGACCCACCCCAGATACACGTTGTCGACCGGGCGTCCGTTCTCCAGGTTCCACCAGGCGATCACGGCGACATGCAGCAGATAGAGACTGAGCGCGAGCTGCCCACAGGCACGGATCGGCACGAACACCGCATCCCAGAACCGACGGATGCCGTCGCGCCGTGTCGTCACGGCGAGGACGACCACGACGTAGACGGCGAAGACCAGGCCGATGTCGTGCAGGGTGTCGAGGTAGTCGCCGGAAACGGAGGCACTCGGTGCCAGACGCTCCCCGACCCACGACGCCGCGTAGGCGGCGACGGCGAGCCCCGCGAGGCCCCAGAGGAGGCGGTCACGACGGAAACCGTGCCGAAGCAGCACGGCCCCGACGAGGAAGAAGGGAACGAGGTTGATGAGACGGTACGACGGGCCGGTCAATATCCAGGCCCCGACCTCGCGCACCTCGGGAGGCTGCGTCATCAGCCAGACCGAGGAGCGGGCTGCGGCGACGACCGGTTGGCTGACGATCAGGAAGACGGCCGCGATGATCAGCACCGTCCGCGTGCGGAGCAGCAGCAATGGAACGCCCACGATGAGCAGGACCCCGAGGTACGCCAGGATCACCGCCACCCAGGAGCCCCACGTCGCCATCCATACGCCGAACACGATGAGAATGACAGCGCGAACGGCCTGCTGCAACAGCGTGGTTCCGATGCTCGTGCTCCGGTTCCAGACGATCTGCGCCGAGATGCCCATGACGAGGGCGAACAGGGGCGAGGCCACAGCGTTCAGTTGCGTCGTCGGGAACTGCACCACCCAGGGAACGTTCGGCAGGAAGGGCGCGGCGTGGGCCACCAGCATCGCGATGATCGCGATGCCTCGAAGCACATCCGGTACAGGCAGACGCTGAGTCGTGGAGCTGCGAGCGCGCGTCGCTGTGGTCGTCGTCACGTGCGGTTCTCCTCCGTGGTCGCCCCAGCGCCTGAAGGTAGTCTGGCAGTTCACGAGGGATTCACACCGCATCTGGAGCCGAGTCGATGAGCGAAGCCACGCCCCGCCCGACCTGGCGTCGAGTCACCGGGAGCATCTGGTTCCAGCTCGTGCTCGCGTTCACCGTCGTCGGGCTGCTCCTGACCTTCGTCGCGAAGCCCTACGTGGTGCCCAGCGAGTCGATGCAGGGCACGCTCGAGCCGGGCGACCGGGTGCTCGTGAATCGGCTCGCCTATGTCGGCTCAGAACCCGCGACGGGCGACATCGTCGTGTTCGACGCCGACGAGTCCTGGGGCGAGCACACCGCCGGTGACGGCAACTGGCTGAAGAGCGCGGCCCGCTGGGTCGGCGAGGTCACCGGGTTCGGCCCCTCCGGCGCCCACACGCTCGTGAAACGTGTGATCGCCGGTCCTGGGCAGACCGTGGAATGCTGCAGCGCCGAGGGCGAAGTCATGATCCACGGCGAGCCGCTGGACGAGCCGTACATCTTCAACGACCCCGCATTCGTACCCGGCGAGCTCGACTGCTCGACCACACCGATGTCCGACCGCTGCTTCGCCGCTGTGACCGTCCCCGAGGACTCCTACCTCGTGCTGGGCGACAACCGCGGCAACTCGTCGGATTCGGCGATCGGCTGCCGGAGGCTCGAGACGGGAGACGACGGATGCTGGCGCTGGATGAAGCGCGACGACGTCGTCGGCAAGGTCGGACTCATCCTCTGGCCTCTCGGGCGCTGGGCCGTGCCGTAGCGGTCAGCCGCAGCCTGGAGTCTCGACGGTCACCGGCGTCTCCCGCACCATCGGAGTGGTCCAGACGTCGTAGGCGCCGTAGTCTGCGCCGACGCTGCCCTCAGCACCCTTCATCGTGACGTTGATCGTGGCTGCCGACTGCGGAGGCGTGTAGAGGCTGAGCCGGATCACTGATCGACCGAGGTGCGTACCCTGCGAGACCAGGGTCGCGGGTGCGCCGTCGACCGACCATGACTCGATCGTCGCGCCGACCGGTGTGTACACGACGACGTCGGTGGCGAGGTCACCCGGCTTGTAGAAGGGCCCCGTGATGAAATATGGCAGCCCGGAGGCCTGCTCAGGCGTGATGTTGTTCGCGAACGTGATCGTCTGCTGGAACGTCGGCGCACCGGTTGCCGTGCACTGGTCGCTCGACGAGACGACGTTCGCGTCGGCGTAATAGTCAGTCTTGGCACCGGTGGTGTCGTTGAAGTAGACGCCGGCGATCGTCTGCGGATCGTTGCTCGATGGAAGGGTTCCGGCGAGTTTGGTACCGGACAGCATGGATTCGATCTGCTCGTTCGACGACCAGATCTTCATCCGCCCCTCATCGGAAGCCTGACGCAGTCCATCGAGGAGAGCCATCGGGTTGCTGACGCCCTTCGTGAGGGTCGTGAAGATCTGCGCGGCGGCCGCGGCGAAGAACATGTCCTGCGCCGACCCGTCAGCTCGCACGCCGGGCGTGTGCTCGCCGTACTTGAAATACACCTCGTTCAGAAGAAGCGGCACCGCATTCTCGCTGGTCAGGGTCTCCCCGGTCGCAAGGGGGATCGGCCCCGTCGCGTTCAGCAGATAGCTGAGGGCGACCGGATCGGTCGAGATGACGTCATCGAACGGCGGAAGCCCTTCATCGGCCCACCAGGCGCGGATGATGTCGACGGAGGTGGGGAAGTCCGGCGTCGCGGTCAGGTTGGGGATCCAGCGGCCGATGATGTCAGAGTAGATGTTCTCCGTCTCGGCGTCGAGCGGGGAGATGCTCTCAGCCCGCGCGTTGGCGAACTGCACGCTCGTCGCCTGCGTGGTGAGTTCGATGCGCCCATCTGTCGCCGTGACCAGCGCGAGGGCCGCCGGATTACCTCCGGATGCTCGCAGTTCCGAGTTGCCCTGGAACATCAGGAGATAGGTCCGAGTTCCCCCTTCGCCGAGCGCCGCAGGGAGCACGTCGAGAATCGGCGCGAGCGTCCCGAGCGTCTCATCGACGCCGCTCACGGCATCATCGAGCGTGCCGAGCGCATTGTCGACCTGCGGGATGAGCGCACCTCGGTCGGTCCCGTCGATGCGCTCGTCGATGGCAGCGAACGTCGCGGCGCCGTCCGAGACGATCCCCTCGAGCCGGTGGACGGCGGCGAGATCCACTGCGCCGTCGACGGGGCGGAACGCCGCGAGGTCGAGGTTCGGCAAGGAGTCCACCGCGAAATCCGCGACCTCGTCGATGCTCTCGGCGGCGACGCGAATCGCCGCGAGGTTCGGCCCCAGGAAAGGGATCCACTCCGCGAGACGCCAATCCGCACCGCTCGTCTGGCCCACAGCCTTCTCGGACAGCTTCTTGAGCGAAGCGGCGTCTGCCGCTGCACCAGCCGCATCACCGGAGACGACCTTCGACGGCAGACCACTGGCGACCGGGACGGCCGGCGTCAGCGAGTCGCGGACGGTGAGTGCCTTCGACACGGCGATGCCGCCGATGACGAGCACGGCGGCCAGCAACGCGATCACGACGCTGACAACGATCCAGATGATGCTGCGACGACGGGATCGTCGCCGATCACGTCGGTCTGCGTCATCGCGCAGGCTGGCTCTGGTCTGGTTCGAAGTCGACATCAGAGCTATTCAACCGCAGTTCCCTGATCATCGCGTCCTCGCGGCCTCTGTCCGACACGCCTCGTCCTCGGAGCGGGATGCGAGGGTCTGACAGAATGACGCATGTGTCTTCTTGGGTTGCGATCTGCTTCGGTGCGCTTGACGTCCGATCGCACGAGCTCGCAGCCGGCACCTTCGAGATCATCGTCACGCCGACCACTCCAGGCGACCCGCTCATGTTGCACGACGAGGGCGCCCGCCTCTGGCGGAGGCTCGTCGACGCTCCGCTCGCAGATGCCGATCTGACGGCCGATGAGCGTGACATCGTCACGGATATGGAACAGATGGGCATCGCCTCGCGCGACGTCGACCACCACGCTCGCATCCGTCATCTCGCGGCTCCGTGGCTCGCGGCTCCGTTGCATGAGCTCGTCTATGCCCTGCTTGCGCGAGTCGCAGACGACGTGGGCGCACGAATCCTGTTCATCAAGGGACCGACGCTCCACGCGCAGGGCCTTCGTGACCGCGTGCATTCCGGGGATGTCGACTGCTGGGTCGAACCCGGCGCCGAGACGCGGTTCGCGCGAGCGATGGAAGACTGGGGCTGGACGCCGGCGTTCTCCGCATTCACCGGCACACGCGTGCTGCATTCCTTGACGCTCCGCGCGAGCGAATGGGGGTGCGCGGTCGACGTGCATTCGTGGTTCCCCGGAATCACGATGGCGCCTGCCGCTGCATTCGAAAGGGCGTTCGCAGCGACGGAGCCGCGAGAGTTCGCCGGCCTGAAGGTACGAACCCCGACGACTGATCTGCACGCGGTGATCAGCGCGTTGAACGAGGTCAGGCCCCTGCGCGGCGAACTGCCCGCACAGGTGAAGATCGAGGCAGCAGCGAAGATACTCAGCACAGCCGGCGAGCCGGCGATCGAGACCGCCGAGCGCTTCGGCGCCGAATACGCGCTCGCGGGCGCGCTCCCCCTGGCATTTCCTGATCGGAAGCTCGATTACTCGAACGCTCAGGTGCCCCTCGATTGGCGTTGGAGGCTGCAGCGCTCTCCCCTCCGGGTCTACTGGGCCGCCCTCAGCATCGTGCCGCTCAGACGACGCCCCCGAGTCATCTTCAGGATTCTGTGGCCGACGGCGGAAAGTCTCCGATCGGGGCCCGTGTCCGAGCGCGGGCGCGGTGCCGGTCTTCGAGCGCTCCGGCTGCAACGGATACGGATCGGTCTCCGCCAGATCCGCTCGAGAGCCATCCGATGACAGCGCGCAGAGGCGACGACCGCTACGGACGTCCCATCCCTCGGTAGGTCCAGCCGCTTGCACGCCAGCGCTGAGGGTCCAGTGCATTCCGGCCGTCGATGATGTGCGGCCGAGCGACGAGCGAAGCCACGTCGCTCGGATCGAGATCGCGGTACTCCTGCCACTCTGTGACCAGGACGACGAGCTCCGCTCCGCGCAACGCCTCTCGCGATGACGAGACATAGGAGAGTTGCGGATGGCGGCGGCGGGCGTTCTCGATGCCCTCGGGATCGGTCGCGACGACGTCGGCCCCCAATCCCTTCAGCGCCACGGCGACGTCGAGCGCGGGAGAGTCACGGACGTCGTCGGAGTTCGGCTTGAAGGAGACACCGAGGATCACGATCCGACGCTCATTGACAGAACCTCCGAGAGCCTCGACGGCAAGATCGACGACGCGCTGGCGCTGGCGGAGGTTGATCGCGTCCACCTCGTTCAGGAAAGCGAGCGAGCTTCCCTTCCCCAGCTCCTCCGCGCGCGCCGCGAACGCCCTGATGTCCTTCGGAAGACACCCACCGCCGAATCCGACTCCCGCGTTGAGGAATCGTCGGCCGATCCGCGCATCCTGACCGATGGCATCGGCGAGTGCCGTGATGTCGGCGCCAGCCACGTCGGCGATCTCGCTGATGGCGTTGATGAAGCTGATCTTCGTCGCGAGGAAGGCGTTGGCTGAGACCTTCACGAGCTCCGACGTGGCGTAGTCGGTGATGATGCGCGGTGTCCCCGCAGTGATCGCGGTTCGATAGACCGCATCCAGGCGCTCCGCGTCGTCACGACCCTGATCCCCCGAAACGACGCCGTAGACGAGACGGTCAGGCTCGAGCGTGTCCTTGATCGCAAAGCCCTCACGAAGGAACTCGGGATTCCATGCGAGCGACACGGACCCGCCGTGCTCCGGCAGCCTCGTTGCGAGGCGCTGCGCGGTCCCCACCGGCACGGTGCTCTTCCCGACGATCAAGGAGCCGGGCTTCGCGACGCCGAGGATCGTCTCGAACGCGGCATCCACATACGTCAGGTCTGCGGCATGCGAACCCTGTTTTTGAGGAGTGCCCACCGCAAGGAAGTGCACGTCAGCATCGGCGACCTCCGCCGGCGAAGTGGTGAACCGCAGCCGCCCGGAAGCCAGCCCGCGGTCGAGCAGCTGGTCCAGCTCCGGTTCGAAGAAAGGCGCCGTACCAGCGGCGAGGAGCGCGATCCGCTCGGCATCGACATCGACACCGACGACGTCGTGGCCGAGTTCCGCCATCGACACAGCATGCACAGCTCCGAGGTACCCGCACCCGACAACCGAGATCTTCATGAACGTGTCCTCTTCATCTGGGCCTCTGACAGGGGCGAGTCTGAGCGACCCGTGAACGTCACTCCAAGCGCCCGGAGGCCGTCGCCCCTCCCGCATCCGCACACCGCCTGAAAGCCTATCGGTCGGCTGCGCCGGCGGCTGGCGTGTGCCCTCTGTCTGCGCGGGATGAGCAGTCGCGTCGCGATCCGTCGGCAGCAGGCGGATCGAATGCGGATCCGTGGAGCCGACGGCTAAGCTCGACGCGTGAAGTTCTCCCCGATCGTTCAGCTGTCTGCGTTCGGGCGTATCTCGCGATCCATCTTGATCGTGGCGCTTCTGCTCGGAAGCCTGTTCCCGGCGATCCCGGGATTTCCGGTCGCCTTGGTCGCCGCTGTGCTCACGGCGGGTGTGGTCATCTACGAATTCCTTCGCTGGCTCCCACGGTTCCATCCTGTCGTCTTGGTGCTGCTGCTCTTCGGCGCCGTCGCGATGACGGCCCTGTCGATCGCGCCTTCCTCCGAGTACGGGGAGGACAAGCTGCAGAAATGGCTCACGATCACGCTCATCAGTGCGCTCGCGGCCTCACTCCTTCGCGATCGTCGTTCTTTCCAGACATTCGGCGCGGTGTGGATCGTCGCCGCGTCCGGTCTCGCCGTCGTGACCCTTCTCGGCTTCGATGGTGGCCGAGCAGACGCGTTCGGGGCCAACCCGATCTGGCTTGCTCGCGCGCTGGCGACGGGCATCCTGATCGCGATCTGGCTGTGGTGGAAGAAGTACGCGTCGGCCTGGATGATGTTCGGCGTCATCGCGCTCCTCGCCGCCGGTCTCGTCGCGTCCGGCTCCCGTGGCCCCGTGCTCGGCGTGATCGCAGGCGTCGTGGTGCTCGCTCTCTTCGCCGGGAGCGGTCGGGTATGGCGAATCGCATTGATCCTGGTGGGCGGCGTGGGCGCGGTCTGGGCTGTCCAGGTGCTCCCGTTCTTCGCCGGCAGCCGGTTCGAGACACTCCTCTCAGGTGGAACCGCTGATGATGCTGTCAGGACGTACTACTGGGGTCTTTCGCGCGAGATCATCGCGAACAACCCGGAGGGGGTCGGATTCGGGAACTGGAACGCTGCCGCCGGCTACCCGCGGCACCTCTGGCCGCACAACCTGTTCCTCGAGATCTTCGCCGAGATGGGCACGCTGGTCGGAGCCATCACGGTGTTCGTGGTGCTGATCGTCGTCATCCGTCTCCTCATCCGCGCGCCGAAGGATCCGATCGCACTGCTGGTCTTCGCCCTGCTCGCCGCCGAGCTGGTCAGTGTGAATCTCTCCGGCGACTTGAACGCGCGTACGTTCTGGTTCCTCCTCACGGCAGGGTTCCTCGTGACGACGACATTCGTCATCGACAGCCCGATGAAGATCAAGCGGTCACTGCGCAAGAAGCAGCAGAGGCTGGAGAGCGTCCGCGAGCCTGCCCTGACCTCGAAGTGAGCGAGTCGCTCAGGACTCTCGGATGAGCCGCCACACCGCGATCAGGGTGAACGCGTATCCGAAGGCGGTCCCGATCGCGAACCCGAGCACGCTGAGCAGCACATCACCGGTCACGAGCTGAGCGATGAACGCGCCGGCCAGTGAGATCGCCAGCCGGACGACCTGCACGACGAGCAACAGGCGTTCGCGTCCGAGCATCACGAACACCGACATCACCGGCGACAACAGGAGTTGCAGGCCGATCGGGAGCGCGAGCAGCGCGATCACCGGCCCGACATCTCCCCATCCGGGACCGAACACGAACGGCGCCAGCAACGGGCCGAGAACCGCGAGCCCGACCGTCGCCAGAAGAGCGATCGGCAGGGTGCCGCGGATCTGGTGGAGGATCTCGCGCCGCGCCTCGCCCTCGCCTGAACGCAGCACCGCTGCGATCTTCGCCTGCGAGTACTGCGACAGGCCCTGGCTGAGGAAGGCGACGGGAGCGCTGGCGCTGCGTTGAGCCACGCCGACCGCACCGGCAGCAGCTGCTCCGAACCCGGCAGTCACGTACACCGTGAGACCCTGCAGGGATGCAGACGACACCAGCCCGGAGAGCACGGAGTAGATCGCTCGACTCCCCGTCCACGGCACGTCCTCCGCCTGGTCGGCTGCAGAAGCGATGTCGAGTTCCGTGCGGCGTCGAGTCAGGAGGATCGCCGCCGCGCGACCGATCAGGATCGAGAGCGCGAGGAGGAAGATGTTCGGAACCGTCAGGGCGACGAGAATCTGCAGTCCCGCCGTGAGCAGCCCCGCCAGCAGGTTGCGCACCGCCAGTCGATGCATCGCTCCCTGCCTGACCAGCAACGCGTTGTCGACGACCGTCCAGGCATACGCCACCATGACGAGGCCGGACATGAGCGCGATCTGCCCAGCGTCGTGCTCCCCGACCAGAGCGAGGATCGCGAAGAGCGCGACGGCGAGCACCCCGCAGATCACCTGCGACCAGGTCGAGAACCGGACAAGCCGTCGAAGCTCACCGTCTCCGCGCACTGCGGGGAGGAGGAACTCCAGCCGCAGTGAAGCGACCGGCTGGAGGATCACCCCGATCGCGAAGGCCGCCTGATAGAGGCCCATGGGCGCGGGATCGAGAATCCGGGTCAGCAGCGGCAGCGTGGCGACAGTCGCGAGCTGCCCTGCGGCCTGCCCACCGACCACCAGCCATCGCTCACGACTCATCTCGCCTCACCGTCACCCTGTCTCCGCTGCATCAGCGCAGTTCCGCCGCCGCAAGCTCCTCGCGGACGGCATCGACGCGCGCTCGGGCGTCGATGATGCGCGCGGTGGACTCCACCGAAAGTTCAACGATGCGGGCCTCGTCGAGTGCGTCGATCAGGTCGACCACCGGGGAACCCCCTGGTCCGACGTGATCCGCCCCGATGACCTCGAAGTGGTTCGTCACTTTCACGGTCGTCGCTTCGCACCAACCGAGCGGGATCGCGCCCTCGGTCGCCGCGATGACCAAGCCATGGAGCCGATCAGACAGTGCGAGAACGGATTGCGAGTACGCCTCCCGGACGCGCTGCTCCTGGGCCCAGTGATCGCCGTCTCCCCAGCCGACGAGCTCCGCACCCAACCGATCGGCGACCCGCCGCATCAGTGCGTCGTCGTCCTGCACCTGCACCACGCACACGATCTCACGGTCGAGCCGGTGCGCGAGGCGATCGACCGCGTCGAGCCACTCCTCGGACGGTTCCGTGCGATCGCCGCGCAGCGAGAGGGCGATCTTGTGACGGGACGTCGGTTCCGCGACGTCGAGCGCAGGCGCGGACTGGCCGCCCGGGCCGATACCGAAGCCCCAGTCCGGCATCGTCCGGCCCCGTCCCATCAGCGACGTCGACGTGACATCGCGCCATCGCAGATCTCCCGCGGCCCTGGCCAGCGCGTCGAACGGCCACATGAAGTACTTCCGTCGGTTCTTCACGCCGGCACCGGCCCAGACGATACGTGAGCCCTTCGCGCGGGCCAGGATGAGAGCCGGCGCCAGCGCCAGCAGTCCGAAGAAGTACGCCTTCGTGACGCCGAACTCGCCGGCGTTGAAGACGAAGGTCGGCCGACCCCGCATCGCCGCGATCGTGAACTCCCATGCCCAGTTCCGGAACGTCGGCGAACTCTCCTCGGCGGCGATCCGCAGCCCCGCAGCGTAGCCGGAAGCCGGGGCACCGGACCAGACCCTGATCGGCCCGACGCTGCGATACAGATCAGCGAGAGGCCGACGCAGCATCGAATCGCCGACGTTGCGCACGTGCCCCGTCAACCACAGGAATGTCGGCGTCTGACTGCTCGTTCCTGCGCTCATGTCCGCTCCGCCGTCGCACGCTTGATGGCCGCCGCGACTCCCGCGGGGTCCCATGTCTCCAGGGCCGTCGTCCTCGCCTGCCGATACAGATCGATCTCGAGGTCACCGACGACGGAGAACCATCGGCCGACCGCGGCGACGATGCCGTCCTCGTCACCGGGCGGGAACCGCACAGCGTTCACCATCGGAGTGAGCGCTTCGACTTCCGAACCGTTCATCGGATTGTCCGGGACCAGTACCGGTGTCCCGGCTCGGAGTGCATCGATGGCGAGCAGACCCATGTGGAACGGTGAGCAGACGAACGTCGCGGCCCGGAAATACTCGTTCAGTTCATCGGTGTCGTAGACCCACCCGTGGAATCGGACCCAGTCATGGTCGAACTCGTCGCGGAGATCCGTGCGTGCGTCGCCGTCGCCGATGAGGTCGATGACGAGTCCCGGATACTGCGCCTTCAGCTTCGCGGCCGCGCGCAGCAGCACGTCGAGCTGCTTGTCCTGGTTGAGTCGCCCCACGAAGAGCAACCGCAGCTGGCCCTCGCGTTCCGCGCTCGCGGCGGCTGCTTTCGCACGAGCGAGCTGGTCGGCGTGGTCCTGTGCATCCAGAACATCACGGTTGGAGTGGGTCGCGTTGTTGATGACCGTGACCCGCCGCGGAGACAGACCCAGCTGCGTCGCGGCAACGGCCTCGTTCTCTCCGTACACGAGCAGCCCAGTGGCCAATCGGTTCATCGTCTCCTGCACTCGGCGCTTCAACGAGCGATCACCGAAGCGCCCGCACTGGCCCCAGAGGAACGTCCGGCGCCCACGCAGACGACGCGCGACGAGGATCGCCCAGGTGCTCAGCGACAACGTCGCGGGCCCCAGAACCACTGTCCGGTATCTGCGCGAACTCGCCCGACGAACGACGCCACGGTCCCAGCTCACCGGTCCGAGACGGAAGCTCCGCACGATCTCGAGTCCGTCGATGTCTTCGGCCCCGAGCGCCTTGATGTTCGCGCGCGAGCTGCTGCCCGCCGCGAGATCGAACGTCGGCTCGGGCTGCGAGCGGAGTCCGTCGAGGATCCCCTTGCGGTAGTGGGGGAACGCGAAGTAATACACAAGCGCTTCAGACATGCGCCGACTCAGCCTCCTGTGAGGTCGATGTGGTTGATGGGCCGGCCGGCAACAGTCGCCACTCGACCATCACTCGCCGCTCGAAAGCAGGCCCAGCCGCCGGCGATGTGAAGGCACGGTTCCGTGCACGAAGTTCACGACGCGCTGCGAGGTGTCATCGATCTGATAATCCGCCGGCGTGTACGGAGGACGCTTCTGCGCCAGCACGACACGGACGGCCGCGAGCACACGCGCCGGCTCGATGCCGGCCGTGATGATCGCCCCGGTGTCGACGGATTCAGGGCGCTCGATGAAGTCGCGCAGTGTGACTGCGGGGAATCCGAGCAGGCTCGACTCCTCACTGATCGTGCCGCTGTCCGAGAGCACGAGCTTCGACTGCAGCTGCAGCTTGCAGTAGTCGTGGAATCCGAATGGAGCGTGGAAGCGGATGTTCTCGCTCTCCGCGATGCCGAGGCTCTCCAGACGCTTGCGAGTGCGCGGATGCGTGGAGACCAGCACCGGAAGGGCGTACTCCTCGCTCAGCGCCTGCAGCGCGTCCACTGCCGACCGCAGCCGCGCCGGGTTGTCGACGTTCTCCTCGCGGTGCAGGCTGACGAGGAAGTACTCCCCCGGCCTGAGTCCGGCGCGCTCGACGGCGTCGCTGGCCTCGATCTGCTCGCGGTTCTGCTCCAGCACCTCTCGCATCGGCGAGCCGGTGAGCAGGATCTTCGACGGGTGCAGCCCTTCGGCGAGCAGGTTGCGACGCGCGTGCTCGGTGTACACGAGGTTGTAGTCGGCCACGTGGTCGACCAGCCGACGGTTGGTCTCTTCCGGCACGTTCTCATCGAAGGAGCGGTTGCCGGCTTCCATGTGGAAGACGGGGATCTTCATGCGCTTCGCGATGACCGCGGAGATGCAGCTGTTGGTGTCACCCAGCACGAGGAACGCGTCGGGCTGCTCGGCGCGCAGCACCTCTTCGGTCTTCGTGAGGATCGACCCCAGCGCAGCGCCGAGCGATGAGACATCGGCGTTGAGGAAGTGGTCGGGACGGCGGAGCCCGAGGTCCTCGAAGAACACCTCGTTGAGTTCGTAGTCGTAGTTCTGCCCCGTGTGCACCAGCACCTGTTCGGTGTGCTCGTCGAGGAGCTTGATCGTCGCGGACAGGCGGATGATCTCCGGCCTGGTTCCGACGACCGTCATCACCTTGAGTTTGTCGGCCATGGTCACACTGCCTCGGCAATCGTGTCGGGGTTTGCGGGGTCGAAGATGTCGTTGGTCCAGAACGAGGTGTACAGCAGGTCGTCACCGATGTTGGTGATGTTGTGCGACCACATCGTCGGCATGTCGACGGCACCGGGTGCATCGCCCGAGACCTCGAAGGAGACGACCTCATCAGAGTACAGGCGGCGCAGCGAGATCCGGGCGCGGCCCTGCAGCACCGTGAAGCGCTCGATCTTGCGTCGGTGGTAGTGATCGCCGCGGGTCACGCCTGGCACGGTCGTCGAGAACGACGACTGCCCCGGACCACCGTGCGACCGGATGATCTCGAAGAACGATCCGCGTGCGTCCGCGTGCCTGGTGAGGTCGATCGGCGACTGCGCAGGGAAGGTGTACGAGCGGTACGTGTTGAACAGGTCGCGATCGAAGTCATCGGCGACGCTGGGGATCTCGCCCCGACCATAGAGTTCGGCGTAGCCCTGCAGCCGCGCGAGCAGGCCGGTCACGGACTCATACCGCTCGAGTTCGCCGAGCCGCTGCAACGGCACCGTTCCGGTGAGCAGATCGACGGCGTTCTGCGCGTGCAG
Organism: Microbacterium oxydans; assembly: GCF_000956525.1. Lineage (GTDB taxonomy): Bacteria > Actinomycetota > Actinomycetes > Actinomycetales > Microbacteriaceae > Microbacterium > Microbacterium oxydans_A. Next base: position 224,001 of record NZ_JYIW01000024.1, on the reverse strand, counting down.
GAGCGTGAGCTCCTTGTCGTGCTCGACGACCGGGCTCTCGCCTGCCGCGATCAGGTGACTGAACGTCGCGGTGACCGCGTTGTAGAACGGACGCCCGTGCTCACCGAACAGGTTCGGCAGCTGCACATCGATGAACTCGGCCCCGACATCGGATGCCGCGCCGGCGAGGATCTCGGCGGCCCGGGCCTTCGCCTCACCGTAGACCGAGCCGTTCGTCGACTGCGTCGAGTTCGCGTACACGACGACCGGTGGTGGTGTCTTCGCCGCCCGCAGCGCCGACGCGAGCTGTTCGGCGAAGCCGATGTTGCCCGCGGTGACCTCCTCATCGGAGGCACGGTTGACCCCGGCGATGTGAATCGCGCGGTCGCTGCCGTCGACGGCGGCCGTGGCAACGCGCAGATCGAAGGCATCACCGACCGGAACCGCAGAGACGACAGTTCCGGATTCCTGCACCGCGGAGCGCAGGTGCCAGCCGAGGAAGCCACCGGCGCCGGTGACGGCGAATCGAGTCACGAGTTCGTCACCGAGGTCTCGGGGAGCCCGGCCTGGCGCAGTTCGGCACGCACCTCCGGCAGCGTGAGGAGGAGTTCTTCGACTTCTCCGACCGACATCTGCTGCACGGTGTGCGAGTCGTAGTCCTCGAAGCGGCTCTGGGTGACGTCGCCCTCCTCGAAGTACACGCTGTAGTTCAGGTCGCGGTTGTCGGCCTGCACTCGGAAGTAGTCGCCCATGTCGCGAGCGCGGGAGAGCTCCTCCCGGGTGGCGAGCGCCTCCGACAGCTTCTCCGCGTGACGGGTGCCGATGACCTCGAGCTTCGCATCCGAGCGGAACAGGTTGAGCACTGCCTGGGCGAGCGTGCCGATCGAGGTCGCCTTCGCCTTGCGCACGAAGAGGTCGCCCTGCTGCGCGTTGCGGAACGCGAACTCGACGAGGTCGACCGAGTGCGCAAGCGACATCATGAACCGCGTCATCTCGGGGTTGGTGATCGTGATGTCGTTGCCCGCCTTGATCTGACGGATGAACAGCGGGATGACGGAGCCACGGGAGTACATCACGTTGCCGTATCGCACGCACGACACCGTGGTGTCGGTGTTCGGGTTGTTGAGCCCGTGCGACTGCGCCACCTTCTCCATCAGGGCCTTCGACATGCCCATCGCGTTCACCGGATAGACGGCCTTGTCGGTGCTGAGCGCGACGACCGAGCGCACGCCGTTGCGGTCGGCCGCGCGGACGACGTTCTCGCTGCCGTGCACGTTCGTGCGGACCGCTTCCATCGGGAAGAACTCGCACGAGGGGACCTGCTTGAGGGCCGCCGCGTGGAAGATGAAATCGACGTCGCGCGTCGCGCGATCGACGCTGTCGTAGTCGCGGACGTCACCGACGTAGAACCGCAGACGCGAGTCCTTGATCTCGTGACGCATCAGATCCTGCTTCGCCTCGTCACGACTGAAGATGCGGATCTCGGCGACGTCGCGCTCCAGCAGCTTCTTGGCGACCGTGTGCCCGAACGACCCGGTGCCGCCGGTGACCAGCACGCGCGCTCCGCCGTATGACTCGCTCATCGTCCTCTACTCGTTCCCTTCGCGGCTGCAGACAGCAGCTCCTCGATACTGGAGATCCCCGACTCGCGGGAGAAGTGTGTGTCGTACATCGCCCTGCCCTTGCGGGCCATCGCCGCACGCTCGTCGGGGGCGAGCGTCGCGGCACGCCGGAATGCAGCCGTCAGCGAAGCGACGTCTTCGGCATCCGCCGTCAGCCCGACGCCGTCTGCCTCGACGAGGCCTCGCACATCGCCCTGGACCGTGGTGATCACCGGCACGCCGGCCGACAGCACCGCCTGGAACTTCGACGGGATCGTGCCGCGGAACACGGGCATGTCCTTCAGCGAGACGAGCGCGAAGTCCGTGCGTGCATAGATCTCGGGCATCCGCTCGCGCTGTACCGGCTCCTCGAAGCGCACGTTGGTCGCCCCGAGTTCGGCGACGAGGGCCTGCAGCTCCGTCCGCGCGACGCCGTCGCCGACGATCGTGAGCACAACGCCGTCGTCAGCGGCGGCATGCGCTGCCCGCACTGCAGTGCCGAGATCCTGCATGTCCCCGACGTTGCCGGCATAGACGATCTCGGCACGGGGCGCATCGACAGACGGCAGGGCGGAGGTGACAGGCTCGCCGGCATCCGCCCAGTTGTAGACGAGGTGCGCTCGTTCCTGAGCGACGCCGCGCGAGACGAGGGTGCGCACCATGGTCGGTGCGATTCCGATGACGGCGGATGCGCGACCGTATGCGCTGCGCAACCACGGCCCGAGCACGCCCGAGATGATCCGTTCCTTCACGCCGCCCGCCATCATGGACGAGCCGATGATCGAGTCTGGCCACAGATCCTGCACGTGCAGGACATAGGGACGTCCGCCGGTCACACGCCAGAGCCACGGGCCGAACCCGGCCGTCATCTGCGTGGCGTAGACGTAGACGACATCCGCACCACTGGACAGTCGGCGCGCGGTCGCCGAGCTGAGCGCGAATGAGAAGTAGTTGAGCATCCGCTTGAGGGCGTTCTGCGAGTGGTCCGCGAACAGCGGCACGCGGTGCAGTTCGACCGCTCCGTCCTTCTCGACGGAGCGCCAGCGCTGGCGGTAGCCGGGAAAGACCCGGCCGGTCGGATAGTTCGGGAAGCCGGTGAGCACCTTCACCTGGTGTCCGCGCGCCGCGAGACCGCGTGCCAGGTCAGCTGGGAGCGGCACAGCCTCCGGCGGGTAGTACTGCGAGACGATGAGCACCTTCACGACGATGCACCCGTGCCCAGGACGCGCGCCGGCACACCGACCACGACGGTCCCCGAGTCGACGTCCTTCGTCACACACGCAGCAGCACCGACCGTCGCACCTGCGCCGACCGAGAGCCCCTGCAGCACGACCGACCCGGCGCCGAGCAGCGTTCCGGTCTCGATCACGACGTTGCCGGAGACGATGGCGCCGGGGTTCACCGAGACGAAGTCGGCGAGCGTCGCATCATGCCCGATGATGCATGCCGGGTTCAGGTGCACGTGATCGCCGATCGACACGTTCGTCGACACCTGCACGCCCGAGGTGATCACGACGCCGTCGCCGATGCTCGGCTGCGAGCCGATCACAGCACTGGGGTGGATGAGGGTCTTCGCCCGCAGACCTGCGGCGGCGAACCGCTCGGCGACCTTCGAGCGGATGCCGGGAGACCCGATCGCCACGACGAAGCGCTCGTCGCCGGTCGCGGTGGGCAACCATTCCTCGTCCGTGCCGAGATACGCGATGCCGCGTGCGCCCAGGCGTCCGAGGTCGTCCTGACGCGGACCCGCATCGACGACGCCGACGAGGTGCAATGGCTCCCCAGCGGCGATGAGCGCCTCGACCACGTCGAGCGTCTCACGGCCGAAGCCGCCCGCGCCGATGACGACGATCCGTTCAGGCATCCGCTTCTCCGAACTTCCGCATCGTGACGTGTCCTTCTGCGCTGATCCCCTCGCGTGCCACGACCGATCGGACCGTGTCGACCAGGATCCGCGCGTCGAGCGCGAAGCTGCGCTGGTCGACGTACTGCACGTCGAGCGCGAACCGCTGCTCCCACTCAACCGTATTGCGACCATTGACCTGCGCGAGCCCGGTGATCCCCGGACGCACCTCGTGTCGACGCGACTGCTCCGGCGTGTAGCGCGGCAGGTATTCGACCAGCAGCGGGCGCGGACCGACGACGCTCATGTCGCCGTGCAGCACATTCCAGAGGGAGGGCAGCTCGTCGAGACTCGTCGAACGCAGGATGCGGCCGAAGCGCGTGAGTCGCTGCTCGTCGGTCACCAGGCCCCTGGACTCATCGACGTTGCGCATCGACCGGAACTTGTAGAGACGGAACACCCGCCCACCGCGCCCCGGGCGGGGCTGCGTGAACAGCACGGGGCTGCCGAGGTTGAGGCGGACGACGAGGGCGGTGATCAGGATGACGGGACTCAGGACGACGAGCCCGACGGCGGATGCCGCGGCATCGAGCGCGCGCTTGGCGACGTCGTACGGCCGGCGTGTGCGACGAGCCACCTCAGCGCCCATCGAGGAAGGCGGCGATCGCGGAGCGCACGCGCTCCCGCTGCTCGGCCGTCAGCGCCGAACCGCTCGGCAGGGTGAGGCCCCGTTCGAACAGCGCCTCGGAGGCCCCGGTGATCACTCCCCGCGAACCTGCGAACACGGGCTGCAGGTGCATCGGCTTCCACAGCGGACGGCTCTCGATGTCGTCGGCGCCGAGCACCGCGGCGAGTTCGTGCGGCTGCCAGCCGGTGACGTCCGAGTCCACGATGATCGAGGTCAACCAGACGTTGTCGTCCTGGTCGCCCGCAGTGCCGAACACCTCGACGCCGGCGACATCGGCGAACAGCTCCTTGTACAGCTCGCGCACCTCACGGCGCCGAGCGATCATCGCGTCGAGGCGCTGCAGCTGTGCGCGCCCGAGGGCAGCGAGCAGGTTGCTCATGCGGTAGTTGTAGCCGATGTCCGTGTGCTCGTAGTGGACGACCGGCTGCCGGGCCTGCGTCGCGAGGTACCGCACGTGCTGTGCGATCTCCGGCTCATCGGTCAGCAGCATCCCGCCGCCGGACGTGGTCATGATCTTGTTGCCGTTGAACGACACGATCGATGCGCGACCGAAGCTGCCTGCTGCGGTGCCGCGGTGGCTCGCGCCGAGCGACTCCGCCGCATCCGAGAGCACAGGCACGTCGTACTCGGCAGCAGCGGCGAGGATCGCGGTGTAGTCGACCGCTTTGCCGAGCAGGTCGACCGGCACGATCGCGGCGACCCGCTCGCCCGCGGCGTGCAGCTGCTGCAGCGCCTGGCGGAGCAGCGCCGGGTCCATGTTGCCGGTCTCGGGGTCGGCGTCGATGAAGTACGGCTCGGCGCCGGTGTAGACGATCGCGTTGGTCGTCGCGGCGAACGTCATCGTCGAGGTGAGCACGATGTCGCCCGGCTCGATGCCGAGGGTCAGCAGCCCGAGGTGCAGCGCGGCGGTGCCGGAGCTGAGCGCGACGCCGTGCGCCACGCCGACCCGCTCCGCGAGCTCGCGCTCGAAGGCGTCGACGTCGGGGCCGAGCGGCGCGATCCATCCGGAGCGCATCGCCGCGAGGACCGCATTCTCCTCGAGCTCGCCGACGTCGGGCGAGGACATGTAGATCCGTGCGGTCACTTCTTGAACTCCGTGCTGTCGAGTCTGATGGGCTCGATGATGGCGGTGTCGTTGTTGCGCGGCACTGCCAGCATCCGCGCCTCCCAGCCTGCCTTGTCGAGGCGGTCAGGCGAGATCGAATCGGCCTTGGTGTGCGACACCTTCGGGTGGAACGGACGCTCGAGGTCTTCGGTCGACCCGACGAGCACCTCGTGCAGCTTCTCGCCGTGACGGAGCCCCGTGAACACGATCTCGATCTTCTTGCCCGACATCGCGATCATGCGCTTGGCGACCTCGAGGATCGATACCGGCTCGCCCATGTCGAGGATCAGCACCTCGCCGGCGCGGCCGATGCCGCCGGCCTGGATCACGAGCTGGCACGCCTCGGGGATGGTCATGAAGTAGCGCGTGACATCGGGGTGCGTGACCGTGATCGGTCCGCCGGCTTCGATCAGCGTCTGGAACGTCGGCAGCATCGAACCGCGGCTGCCGATCACGTTGCCGAAGCGCACCGAGAGGTACCGCATGCCCGATTCCTCGCCAGCCCATGCGGTGAGCTTCTCGGCGACGCGCTTGGAGTGCCCGAGCACACTGGTCGGGTTGGCCGCCTTGTCGGTGGAGATGTTGACGAAGGTGTCGACGCCGACGGCCTGCGCGGCGGTGAGCACGTTCAGCGTGCCGAGCACGTTCGTCTTCCAAGCTTCGTCCGGGTACTGCTCGAGCATCGGCAGGTGCTTGAGCGCTGCCGCGTGGAACACGACCTCTGGGCGGCGGTCGGCGAAGATGCCGTTCAGCGTCTCGGTCTCACGGATGTCGGCGAGCACCACATCCCTCGAGTCGAGGAGGCCGTGCCCCGACGTCCCGAGCTGTGCGAGCTGCAGGCCGGTCTCGTCACGATCGAGCATGATGAGCTCGCTCGGCCCGTACTTCGACAGCTGCCGGCAGAGCTCCGACCCGATCGATCCGCCGGCGCCCGTGACGAGCACTCGACGCCCGGTCACGTAGCCGGCGATGAGCTCGACGTTGGTGTCGACCGGATGCCGGCCGATGAGGTCTTCGATGCTGATGTCGCGCAGATCGCTCGCCGACTGCTCGCCGGACATCATGTTGGCGAGCGTCGGCGTGATGGTGACGCGGAGTCCGGCCTGCTCGGCGTCGTCGGCGAGGCGGCGCAGCAGCATGCTGTCGGCTCCGCCGATCGCGATGACCAGGGTGGTGGCGCCGGTGTCCTCGGCGGCGGCGGCGATCTCGGTCGTGCGGCCGATCACCGGCACACCGCGCAGACGCAGGTTCTTCTTCGCCGGGTCGTCGTCGAGGATGCCGACGGCGCGCAACGGCGACGTGGGGTCGGTCATCATCTGGTGCAGCAGCATGTCGCCGACGTAGCCGCCGCCGACGATGAGTGCCGGCTCCGCCTCGGCTCCGGGCTTGCGATGGCGCTCGATCACGAGGCGCGCGCTGTAGCGGACCCCGAACATGAGCAGCAGCACGAAGGGGAAGGCGAGGATGACGGTGCCGCGAGGCAGCCCGACGAACGGTCCCACGATCATCACGACGGCAGACAGCACGGCGGCCTGCACGAGGACGGCGATGCCGAGCGCGCGCACCTCATCGAAGGAGCCGTAGGTGAAGCGGCCGCGGTAGAGGGCGAGGTAGTAACCGACGACGACCTGGCTCGCTGCGGCGATGACCGCGAGCACGGCCATGGAGACCCAGCCACGCGGCGTGGGCTCGAACTCGAATCGCAGCACGACGGCGATGACGATGCCGAAGATCCACGCGGCGCTGTCGACGACGGCAGCGGTGATCCTCCTCCGTCGCTGCCAGACCGACACTTGCTCGTTCCGCTCAGAACCCGATGGCACATTACCCCCTGCACGCGCAGCAGCGCGTGGTCCTCTCGTCAGGGCTGGGGACCCGCGAGAGGTTTCGATGTCTCAGTCGCACCACATGTACTGGTTCCATCGTGACACACCGATCATCCAGCGGAATGCTGGAATGCCGGTTTCGCGCAGACTGCGACGAAGAATGACGAACGCTGGATCAATTCACGAATACGAGCAAAACAGCGCGCGCAGGTCGGATGCTGCGTCAGCCGTCGTGCTCAGGGCACGGTATCGGGCTCGGTCTGCTCCGGCGGGTTCGTCGGATCGGTCGGCGGCGTCGTCTCCGTGCCGGGGTCTGACGGCGTCTGGGTCTGCGTCCGGTTGCCCGTGCTCCGGTTCGCGTTCGCCTCCCGCTGCCGCTCGGCTTCCTCGACCGCGAGGCTCTGATTCGCGCGGAGGGCGCGCACCGCATCGCGGTATGCGACCAGCGTCGCGACGCCGGCCTCGGTGGTGAGGTCCGCGGCTTCGACATTCGCTGCGGCGAGCGTCACGGCATCCCGCAGCGTTTGCCGCGCGCCCGATACATCGTCGAGTTCGCGCTGCGCACTCGCGCCGACCGCTGCACGGAGGGCATCGACACCCGCGGTGAATCCCGCGGTAGCGTTCTCGATGTTCTGCCTGATCGATCGCAGCTCGCTGTTCTGCCCGTCGACGAGACCTGCGCGTGCCTGCACCTCATCGATCGCGGTCGCGACACTCGAGAGCGACTGCTCGTCGACCGTCGGCTTGATCCACTCGGGGAGTTCCTCGGGCAGGGCGACCGTCTGGAGCGCGGCGATGTACTGGGCAGCGGTCGCATTCGCGGCGTCGACCGTCGCGGCGTCGAAGAACGGGTCCTCGTCGTCAGCGGGTGCGAGCGTCGCGAGCGCTCCCTGGAAGGCCTGAGCGTTCGACAGACCGGTCTGCAACTGGCCCTCCACACGGAGCCGGGATGCCGTGAGGCCCAGTTCGGCGGAGAGCAGGGATTCCGCGTCGGACTGCAGGAGCACCGCGGCATCACCCGCGGGGCTCGCATTCGCGATCTGCACAGCGGTGAACGTCGATGCGACAGCCACGGCGACGACGGCAGCAGCACCGGTGAGCACGCTCAGCCAGTCGACGCGCCGCGGCGGACGACGGGTGGACGACGGCGCCGGGACCAGCGGCATCGGCGCTCGATCAGCTGCAGCGGCCTCGACCATCGCGACGAGCCGCGGCAGGTCGTGTCCTGCCCCGTCGGCGATGCGCGTGGTCCGCCGACGCCCGACGAGGGCATCGAGTCCGCCGATGGATGCCGCGGCATCCGCTTCCTGGAGCCGAGCACGGTCGCGCGTCTTGTCGAGGTCGAAGATCTCGTCGTCCGACATGCGCTCCCCTGGTTCCATTGCGCCACGCGTGGCCTCCGGCAATATATCGGAGGCTCGACAGGTAGTGTCTTGAAAGGATACGGCGACCGCCGAAGGATCTGAAGTCATGGGGGGTCATGAACATCCAGCTGGCGCTGCGCGCGCTTCGGCACAACCTCGTGCTGATCGTGTCATTGACGCTGATCGGTCTCTCCGCCGGCGTCCTCATCGCCATCACGACTCCGACTCGGTACACGACGACGGCCGATGTCTTCGTGATCGGGCAGGCCCAGGGCGCCGCCGGCACACCGACCACCGCCGAGCTGAACCTCGCCCGCACGTACGCGTTGCAAGCAGTGACCAGCTACGTCACGATCATCCCGAGCGCGATCGTGCTGCAGCCCGTCATCGACGATCTCGGACTCAACGACACTCCCGCACAGCTCGCCGGTCGCGTCTCCGCCTCGGCGGCGGTGGCCGCGACGACCATCTCGATCACCGTCACCGATGCCATGCCCGGGCGGGCCGCACGGATCGCGAACGCCGTGGCCGACAGCTTCTCGACCGTGGTGGCCGAACAGCTCGAGCGACCCTCCGATGGCCGCGCCAGCATCGTCCGAGTCGATGTGATCCAGCCGGCCACGGTGCCGACGGCAGCGTCCGCGCCCAATCGCCCGCTGTCCATCGCGGGCGGCGGACTTCTCGGCCTCGCCGCCGGCATCCTCCTCACCGTGCTGCGGACCACCCTCGACGCACGCGTCCGCAGCATCGAGGATGCAGCCGAGGCGACCGGCGCACCAGTGCTCGGCACGACGATCTTCGACGCCTCCGTCGGTGCGCGCCCGCTCGTCGTCTCGGCCGGCGGCAGCGATCCGCGCGCCGAGGCGTACCGCTCGCTCAGGACCAGCGTGCAGTTCCTGCGTCCAGCAGGCGAGACGCCGTCGTACGTCGTGACGAGCGCGGGCCCGGGCGAGGGGAAGTCGACCACGATCGCCAACCTCGCGATCGCCTTCGCGGAGACCGGCGCGAAGGTCGCCCTGGTCGACGGAGATCTGCGACTCCCCCGCATCGCCGAGTACTTCAGCATCGAGGGTGGGGTCGGCCTCACCGAGGTGCTGGCCGGGCGCCTCTCCGCCGCCGACGCGATGCAGCGCTGGGGCCGAGGGACGCTGTTCGTCCTCCCCTCGGGGACTGTCCCCCCGAATCCCGCGGAGCTCCTGGGGTCGACCGAGATGGGACGCCTGCTCGACGACCTCCGCGAGGCGTTCGACATCGTCCTGATCGATGCCCCGCCGGTGGTGCTCGTCACGGACGCCGCCGTGATCGCCCGGCGCACCTCGGGCGCGATCCTCGTCACGGCCGCAGGCAAGTCGGTCATCCCGCGCGTGCGCGACGCCGTCACCAACATCGAGAACGTCGGCGCACGGGTCCTCGGCACCGTCGTGACGATGCTGCCGACCCGCGGACCCGACCGTGCGCTCGCAGGTTCCTACGGGTACGGCGCCGACGCGGGATAGACCAGGGCGCCACCGAGCGCCCGACATACACTGATCCGAATCGCGTCCGATCGCGACGACAACCAGAGGGAAAGACCACGTGGAGCTCCGCGACTACATCCGCATCCTGCAGAAGAACTGGATCGTCATCCTGGTTCTCCTCATCGTCGGCCTCGCCGGCGGCGGCGCGTACGCCTACCTGCAGGCGCCGAAGTACGTCACGTCGACACAGCTGTACGTCTCCGTGCGCACAGAAGGAGCCGCCACCGGTGACCTGGTGCAGGGCACGACCTTCGCGAGGCAGATGGTCACGAGCTACGTCGACACCATCGGAACCGCACTCGTGCTCGACCCCGTGATCGAAGAACTCGGCCTCGACCTCACCGCGCGTCAGCTCGCGGGCAAGGTGTCGGCGAGCACGCCCCTGAACACCGTCATGATCAACATCACCGTCACCGACACCGATCCGGAACGCGCGGCGAAGATCGCCAACCAGACCGCGGTGAGCTTCACCGACGCGGTGCAGAACACGCTCGAGCGTCCGGCCGTCGAGGGAGGGGTGAGCCCGGTGCACGTCACGGTGACGAACCCCGCCGCGGTTCCGACCGGCCCGTCCAGCCCGAACGTCCCGCTCCTGGTGATCATCGGAGGGCTGCTCGGCCTCGCCGTCGGCATCGCCTTCGCGGTCCTGCGCACGGTGCTCGACACCCGCATCCACACGCTGCACGACCTCGAGATGATCACCGATCGTCCGCTCCTCGGCGGAATCGCGTTCGACCCCGATGCGCCCAAGCGACCGTTGATCGTGCACGCCGACCCGCGCAGCCCGCGCGCCGAGTCGTTCCGCGCGCTGCGCACGAACCTGCAGTTCCTCGACGTCGATGCCGAGTCGCGCACCTTCGTCATCTCGAGCTCGGGCCCCGGCGAGGGCAAATCGACCACCACCGCGAACCTCGCGATCGCGCTCGCCGAGACTGGCGCGCGCGTCGCGCTGATCGACGGCGATCTGCGCCTCCCCCGAATCGCCGACTATATGGCGATGGAGGGCGGCGTCGGCCTCACCAACGTGCTGATCGGACAGGTGCCCCTGTCGGAGGCGCTGCGCAAGTGGGGCACGAACGAGCTCTACGTGCTGCCCAGCGGTGCGGTACCACCGAACCCGAGCGAGCTGCTCGGGTCGAGCGCCATGGACACGGTGCTGTCGACGCTGTCCGAGTACTTCGACTACATCCTGATCGACGCGCCGCCGCTGCTGCTGGTGACGGATGCCGCCGTGATCGGCAAGAAGACGCGGGGGCTCATCCTCGCCGCCGCCTCCGGCAAGACCCGCAAGCCGGAGTTGCAGGGTGCGATCCGCACGCTCACGACCGCCGGGGTCGACCTGCTCGGTCTCGTCGTCACGATGCTGCCGACGAAGGGGCCGGACAGCTACGGCTACGGCGCCTACACGTATGGTGCGACGCACGAGTTGGGCGGCGATACGAGTCCGCGGACTGCGCGCAGAGTGGCCAGGCGTCGCGCTGCAGCTCGACGCGATGGCTGACGAGACCACCTGATGCGGCGTCAGCGCTTCGCAGGCGAGCGGAACACGATGAAGTGGTAGAGCACGAACCGCAGAGCGACGACGATCACGATGCTCACGAGGTTGACGGCGTTGACGGCGATCGCGCCCGGTGCCTTCCCGAGGATGCTCGCCGCCATCTCGACGCCGAGCCAGACGAGGCCGGCGCCGATCGCCGTGCAGGCGGCGTTCGTCAGCACGAACAGGACGAGTTCCGAGGTCCGGCTGCGGCGATCACGATGACGGAAGGTCCATTCGCGGTTGCCGAGGTACGCGTTCACCAGCGCGACGAGCGAGGCCACGATCTTGGCCGTGACGACGTCCCATCCCCACACGAACACGAGCAGGTTGAAGACGCCGATCTCGATCAGGGTGCTGAGCCCCCCGACGATCAGGAAACGGCCGCCGAGGCCTGCGATGCGCCGCAATCGAGAGGTCTGATTCATGTCTCGACTAGGCTACTTGCTGCGCGTACCCATTCCGCACGCGCTGCTTTCTGAGGAAAACGTGACGATCTCCCATCTCGCCATCGTGATGCCCGCCTTCAACGAAGTCGAGGGCATCAGCGGTTTCGTCGACGAGATCCGCGACGCGGTCGACCCGCTGGCCGATCGTGTGACCTTCCACATCGCCGATGATCGCTCGACCGATGCGACGGCATCCGCCTTCGACGGCATCGTCGACGCGACCGTCGAGGTGCAGCCGCACAACCGCGGACACGGCCCGACCGCTCTCGCCGCGTATCGCGCCGGTCTCGCGGCCGATCCCACCGTGCTCGTCCACGTCGACGGAGACGGCCAGTTCCTGGGGTCGGACTTCCCGCGGCTGATCTCGGCGCTCGTGTCTGAGGAAGCGGACGTCGTGCACGGTGTGCGCGACGGCCGCACCGACCCCTGGTACCGCAAGGTCCTCACGGGTGCAGTCGGCCTGCTCGTCGCCGTGCCGGCCGGACGCCGCATCCCCGACGTCAACACCCCGCTGCGGGCATACCGCCCTGCGGCACTCCGCGCATTGATCGAGGCGATCCCCGCCGACGCGAGCGTGCCGCATGTGCACTTCTCGCTCGCGGAAGCGCGTGGCGGCTTCGTCGTCCGTTATGTCCGCGTGGCCAGCATCCCGCGTCGCGGCGCGTCTGCCACCGGAACCATGTGGGGCCGTGGCACTCGCGTCGCCCTCCCGCCGAAGCGCCTGCGCCGGTTCGCGCTCTCGGCGCTCGGCGAGGCATGGCGGCTCTCGCTGCGCCCGTCAGCGCCGCTCCGCAGTGTCCGCCGACCGGAGCCGGTCTCGCGATGACCCGCGCGCGCGCCATCCTGTTCTGGGTGCTCGCAGCCGCCCTCGTGATCGGTCACGCGATCGTCGCCTGGCACAGTCTCGTCGTCTGGCGCGTCTGGGAGGACGAGGCGTTCAACCTCACCGTCCCGCGCAATCTGCTGGCGGGCCTCGGCTATGCGAGCGACGGCGCGCTCTCCGGTTCGACGATCACACTCTTCGATGCCCGGATCTCGACCGGCCCTGTCGTGCTGCTGCCGATCGCAGCCGTGCTCGCCACCGGCGCCGATCTCGTCGTCGGCGCCCGTCTCGTCCCGCTCGCGTACTGGGTGCTGCTCCTCGCGGGCCTCGCAGTCCTCGGGCGACGCATCGGCGGCCGCTGGGCTGCGCTGCTCGCCGTCGCCCTGCCGCTCGCGTTCACCGCTGCCGCCAACCAGTCGCCGATCCAAGGGCCGGCCGACATCCTCGGCGAGATCCCGGCGGCAGCGCTGCTGGTGTGGGCACTCATCGTCCTCCCCCGCCGCGCCTGGCTCGCGGGACTCCTGGTCGGGCTGGCCGTGCAGGCGAAACTCATCGCGTTGCTCGCACTCCCCGCCTTCGCCATCGCCCTGTGGCTGCTTTCCGACGGGCAGGGCTGGGCGCGTGTGCGAAACGCCCTCCGTCGCTCGTGGCTGCCACTGGCATTCGTGGCGCTGCCGACGTTCCTGTTCGAGCTCGCCGCCCTGTTCACGTTCGGCGTGACCGGATTCATCGAGCACCTTCGCGAGCTGGTCCGCTTCGTCCGCAGCGGTGGCCAAGTGGCCGCGACGACCGTGCCGGAGAAGCTCGCGACACTCGCGGGCTCGTGGTCCCTGCCAGGACTCTTCGCCGTACTGGCACTCGTCCTGCTCGCCGCACTCGTGATCACGGGCATCGTGATCGCGCGCCGCGACCCTCGTCCGGCCGACCGCCTGGTGTTCGTGTACGCGACCACGGCCGCTGTCGGCGCGCTCACCTTCATCGTCTGGTGGTCGACGGCCTCACACCTCCCGCTCTGGATCCGGCACCCGGCTGCCGGCATCCTCGCCTTCGTGCCTGTCCTCGCGGCCGTCGCGTTCTGGGCTGTGCGACGACTGCCGAAGGGGACCATGGCCCGGATCGCTGCAGGCGCCGGCGCCGTGCTGCTCGCGATCGTCGCCGTCGGCGGTGCCATGCACGTCACCACGACGTTGCAGGCCGACGGTGAGACCCTTGACGACCAGCGAGCTGCGGCGGCCCCGCTGGCCGAATGGGCGAGCGCGAACGACGAGCATTGGCTCGCAGCCGACCCCTGGGGGTCCGCGGTGTCGATCATCGTGCTCACCGGCGCGCACGCCGGTCTGTTCGATGCGCCCTCGATGCAGGACACACCGCGGCTCACTGCCGGCGAGTGCGGCACCGAGACTCTGGCAGAGGGCGTCAGCCCCGCATTGGCACAGAGCCACAACGGGTACCGCATCTGCGCCGCACCCTGATCGGGTCCGAGACATGACACCGGCCGGCCGCTGAATCAGCGACCGGCCGGTGTCATGTGTACGACGGGGTTCAGAGCGCGAGTCGCTCCGACACGACGTCCGCGAGGCGTTCGGCGTAGGTCTGCACCGACTCGGCGTCGGCGGCTTCGACCATGACGCGGACGAGCGGCTCGGTGCCGGACTTGCGCAGCAGCACGCGTCCGGTGTCGCCGAGCTCGGCCTCGATCGAACGCACGGCGTCCTGCACGACCTCATCGTCCGCGACGCGGTCCTTGTCGACACCGCGAACGTTGATCAGCACCTGCGGGTAGACGGTCATGACTGCTGCGAGCTCAGCTGCCGTCTTGTTCTGACGTGCCATCTCGGCGACCAGGTGCAGACCGGTGAGCAGACCGTCGCCAGTGGTCGCGTACTCGCTCATGATGACGTGACCGGACTGCTCGCCGCCGAGCGCGTAGCCACCCGCGTTCATGTCCTCGAGCACATAGCGGTCGCCGACTGCGGTCTGCCGCACGGTGATGCCATGCTCGCGCATCGCGACGTGCAGACCGAGGTTGCTCATCACGGTCGCGACGAGGGTGTCGTCGGTCAGGCGACCGCGCTCCTTCATCGAGACGGCGATGATCGCCATGATCTGGTCACCGTCGATGATCTTGCCCTGCGCATCGACGGCGAGGCAGCGGTCGGCATCGCCATCGTGCGCGATACCGATGTCGGCTCCCAGACGCACGACCGCCTCGGCGAGGTTGTCGAGGTGCGTCGAGCCGACGCCGTCGTTGATGTTCCAGCCATCCGGCTCGGCCCCGATGACGGTGACCTCGGCTCCGGCGTCGCGGAACGTCTCGGGAGACACACCGGATGCCGCACCGTGGGCGCAGTCGAGCACCACGTGGATGCCCGCGAGGCGATTCGGCAGTGAGCCGAGCAGATGAACGACGTAACGGTCCTCGGCATCGGAGAACCGGTCGATACGACCGACGCCGGCACCCGTCGGGCGCAGCATCTCGCCGGACATGGCCTCTTCGATGCGCTGCTCGACGACGTCGGGGAGCTTGCGTCCCCCACGAGCGAAGATCTTGATGCCGTTGTCGGAGGCGGCGTTGTGCGATGCCGAGATCATGACGCCGAAGTCGGCATCCCGATCCGCGACGAGGAACGCCAGCGCCGGCGTGGGGATGACCCCGGCCTCGAGGACGTCGACCCCGGACGAGGCGAGACCTGCAGCCACGGCTGCGGTCAGGAAGTGCCCCGAGACGCGAGGGTCACGGGCGACGACTGCGGTGAGACGCTTGCCTTCGGCTTTGCGAGACTCCGCAGTACGGCCCTGGCCCAGGACGACAGCAGTCGCCTGGGCCAGGGTGAGCGCGAGGTCGGCGGTGAGGATGCCATTGGCAAGTCCTCGCACGCCGTCCGTGCCAAAGATCGGCATCGGAGCAGTTGACCTTAACGCTTCGAGTACTGAGGCGCCTTACGGGCCTTCTTGAGTCCAGCCTTCTTGCGCTCCTTGACGCGAGCGTCACGGGAGAGGAAGCCGGCCTTCTTCAGGGTCGCGCGGTTGTTCTCCTCGTCGATGCCGTTCAGCGAACGAGCGATGCCGAGACGGAGCGCACCGGCCTGGCCCGAGGGGCCACCACCGGAGATGCGCGCGATGACGTCGTAGCCGCCGGCGAGGTTGAGAACCGTGAACGGGTCGTTGATCAGCTGCTGGTGCAGCTTGTTCGGGAAGTAGTCCTCGATCGTACGGCCGTTGACCGTGATCGTGCCCGAGCCGGGGATCAGACGCACGCGGGCGATCGCCTGCTTGCGACGACCGACTGCGGCGCCCGGGACGCTCAGCACGGGGCGGGGAGCCGCCTCGACTGCTTCGGTCTCGGGAGTCGAGGTCGAGAAGCTCTGGGGGGTTTCGGTGGTGTCCTGGATGTCAGCCACGAGTATGTCCTTAAGTCTTTACGGCGCTTACTGGGCGACCTGGTCGAGGGTGTACGTCTGCGGCTGCTGCGCGGCGTGCGGGTGCTCGGCACCGACGTACACCTTGAGCTTCGACAGCTGTGCGCGGCCGATGCTGTTCTTGGGGAGCATGCCACGGATGGCCTTCTCCACAGCGCGGACCGGGTTCTTCTCGAGCAGCTCGGCGTAGGTGACCGACTTCAGTCCACCCGGGTAACCGGAGTGGCGGTAGGCCAGCTTCTTCTGGAGCTTCTGACCGGTGAGCGCGACCTTCTCTGCGTTCACGATGATGACGAAGTCACCCGAGTCGATGTGGTTGGCGAAGGTCGGCTTGTGCTTGCCACGCAGGAGCGTCGCCGCGTGCGATGCCAGACGGCCGAGAACGACGTCGGTGGCGTCGATGACGACCCAATCGCGCTGGACTTCGCCAGCCTTGGGGGTGTAAGTGCGCGTCACGATAGTGCTGCTTTCTTGTGTCGAACGGAGAAGTTCGTGAATCCCACTCCGGGGTGGTTCTTCGCCTCCTGCTCATCGAGCTGGTGGAGACGGGAACACGCCAGTGGAGGGCTCACGTTCGGACGGAGACCGATTCCCACAAAAGGGAACGGCACCAAAGAGACAGCATACGCCACCGGGACCCGATCCTCAAAAACGGCGGGTGCGCGGCATCCTCCCGCTCGCCCTCCCGGGCGAAGGTGTCGCAGATGGGCGCCTCCGAGAGCGCGATGCGGCCGTTCCAGCCACCCGCGTTCGCGCAGGTGGCTGGAAGGGCCGCGTGAACAGAGAGGAAGCGGCCAAATGAGCCCCCTCCCACTCGTCCTGCACAAGACGCCCGGGAACGCAGACGTCACGAGGGCACCGGACACACGGCCGAGGGAGCGGCCCACGGCTCGCGACCGTTCACGAGGGTGGACGGATGCCGATAGCTCCGCGACCACTCCCCGCAGCACTCGGACCTCACTTCTCGGTGGCGCAGGCCGCTCGCGTCGACGTCTCACGCCGCCGACTTCGGGCGAAGGACCTCGAGGCTCCGTTCCACGGTGCCAGGCGGGCGATTCCCGACCACGCCGGAGCCGAGGATGCCGAAGGGGAACCACTCGCGATCGACCGCGCCCTCCGCGCACGCGTCGTCGAGGATGCACGCTCGTACTCGACGGTCATGCCGGCGGGCAGCTTCTTCTGCGGACGCACCGCGGCGGTCCTCTTCGGAGCTCCCATCGACCATGAGCGCGAACTGGAGGTCGCCGTGATCGCACCCCGGCGAGCGCCGCGCGGACGTGGGATCCGGGGGAGCAAGGTCGCGGCGAACCTGGTGTCGGTGCGCGTGCATGATGGGCTGCCGGTCGCCAGCCCCGCATCGACCTGGGCGATGCTCTGTCGCGAGCTCACGACGCGGCAGCTCGTCGTGCTCGGTGACGCCCTCGTGCGCATCCCGCGTGATCGCTTCGGGCGGCAGCATCCCGAGTCGGTCATCGCCATCAAAGCCGAGCTGCGCGCCGCGCTGGAAGCCGGGCCGCGTCCGCCCGGAACGACACGGCTGTCGGCCGCCCTCGACCGAGTCCGCATCGGAAGTTCATCGCCGCTGGAGACGGAGTTCCGGCTGGACGCCGAAGACCAAGGCCTCCCGACCCCGCGTCTGGACTCGGAGATCCGCGCGCGGCACGGACAGCTCCTCGGCATCTCGGAGTTCGCGTACCCGCGGTTCCGCACAGTCGTCGAGGTCGAGGGAGATCACCACCGCACATCGAGGAAGCAGTGGGATCGCGACCTCGCGAAGTACCGCGACTACGCGGATGCCGGGTGGGAGGTCGTGCGCCTCGCCTCGCGGAACATCCGGGGTGTCGCGCCGGATGCCGTCTCCATCGTGCGGCGGGTGCTCCTGCGTCGGGGCTGGGACGGTGCGTGACTGATCCCGCCTGTCGGAGGTGTCACGAACGGCCGCGTCGATCGCCAGGAGGCGGCCGTTCGCGACACCTCCCGCCCTGCGCGAGCCAGGGCGACGCGAGCAGGGGACGATGCTCAATCCGGGTGCGCCGTCACCAGGATCGGACGGTGGTCGCTCGACGCCTGCGGCAGCGTCGTGATCCCGTCGATCTGGAACCCGACCGAGGTCGCGAAGTCGTAGTGGCCGCGGAACACGCGGTAGCGCGTGTAGGTGTGGTCGTCGCTGAGCGTGAGGGCGTAGCCGTGGTCACGGACCGCCTGCCCGAGGTTCTCCTTGAACACCGGATAGTTGTAGTCGCCGACCATGAGCTGCGGCAGGTCTCCGCCGAGCTCGGCCAGCGCGGTCAGCGCCGCACGGATCTGGTGTCGTCGCAGGGAGTTGAGAGCCGTGAGCGGAGCGGCATGGAACGACGCGACGACGATCTCGCGGCCGTCGTCGATGTCGCGCAGACGCGCTCCGAGCACCCGTTCGTGCGCCGGCTTCAGCATCCGATCATGCAGGGACTTCTTCAGCTCGATCGCCCGGATGTGCTGCAGCTGGAACGTGTTCGTCCGGTAATACAGGGCGAGGCCGAGCCGATTTCCCTGCGTCGCGTCCGCGAGCACGAGCTCGCCGATGCGCTCGGGGAGACTCTGCACGTCGCACTCCTGCAGACACAGGATGTCGGGGTCGTGCTGTCCCACCAGTGCCACGAGTTCGGTGGCTGCCCGGTGCTTGCGCAGGTTGTACGAGATGACCTTCATGACCAGTCATACGCTACCCGGTACAGCTGTGGACCGGCTCAGCATCACCGTGCGTCTCCCCAACGGATGCCGAGGATGCCGGGGCCGAAGCCGTGCCTGAACGCATGCACCGACCCTGCTCTCACCGTGCGCGGGACGACGGTCTCACCAGCCTCGCTCTCGACGTACTCCTCGCACCATCGCGGCGCATGGTCGAGAGCGAACCGCACCCAGATCACGACCTCTCGAGCCGCGCGCGACGTGGCATGCCACACCGACTGACGAGGAGGACACCCCGGCGGGAACGTCTCCGCGTACTCGATCATCGCGGTCTCGCCCGTCGAGATCGGCTCGTCGAGCACGATCACAGCGCCCGAGAGCAGTCCGCCGGGATGCAGATATTCGCGATCGATCCTCCCGCCGATGACATCGGAGATGATCGGCACGACGTCGGCCTCCACCGGGGACATGTCGATCAGCGGCAGTTCCGAGATCGTCCCCTTGGTCGACTGGATGAGCGATCGTGTCACCACCCGCTCGACCGCACCGCCCTCCCCGACGCTGACCATCATCTGGGTGCAGAGATCACGCAGCGAATCCTGCGGCGCCGACTGAAGCGCCTCGATCGTCTCGTGCAGCTCTCGCTGCTCGCGTTCCCCCTCGAACGGCAGCCTCGGGGGCGCGACCGGTCCGAGCCTTGTCGATGGACCGAGCTGGCTCGCAAGGTGCCCACGGGCGAGGCCGAGACGATCTTCGAGTCCTTCGACGACCCCGAGCGAGAGTGCTCCTTCGGGTTGCCTGTCGCCCGAGCGCCAGTAGCTCAGCGTCGCGACCGAGACCGGGTTTCCGTCTGCCACGAGCTGCGACTGCAGACGGGCCAACGTGATCCCCCGCGCGGCGATCGCCGCTCGCAGTGCAGCAGCGAATGCGCTGCCCTTCCCCTCCAGCGGTTCCATCGCACAGCCCCCCGGTTCCTCAGTGAAGACGGTCGCCGTGGGTCCAGCATACGGTCTCGTCAGTCGCGGGGGTCGTCTCGGCGAGCGCGCGTCTGCTCGGCTCGTGCCGCGAGCAGCTCGTCAGCGGGGTAGCCGACCTCGGTGAGGATGAGTCCGCGCGCGGCCAGCACCTTGAACTCGCTCGTGCGGGTCAGGGCGTCGCGGAGCACGGCGAGGTCGCCGATGTCGAGGCGTCCCTCCCCCACTGCGACGCACGCGCCGACGAGTGCGCGCACCATGCTGTGGCAGAACGCGTCGGCCTTGACCTCGGCGACGAGCACGTCGTCTGCGTCACGCGTCCACCGGTAGTCGAGCAGGGTGCGGATTGTCGTCGCCCCCTCGCGGGGCTTGCAGTACGCCGCGAAGTCGTGGAGGCCGATCAGCGTGCGGGCTGCGGCGTCCATCGCGTCGACGTCGAGTGTGCCGCGCACCGTGGTCGTGTCGGCGCGGCGAAGCGGGTCATACCCGGAGCGCTGGTCGGCGAGTCGATACCGATACCGCCGCCAGACCGCTGAGAACCGAGCGTCGAAGCCATCCGGCGCGATCGATGTGCGCGTGACCGTGACGTCGGAGTAGGCGCCGAGCACGCCTCGGATGCGAGCCGCGAGCGTCGCAGCCGGATCCTGTGCGACACGCCCGTTTCGCGCCTCGACGCGCGCCCGCTGCGCCTCGTCGAGGTCGACGTGGGCGACCTGCCCGCTGGCGTGCACCCCGGCGTCGGTCCGCCCGGCCACCACCAGTTGCACCGATGAACCGACGATGCGGGCGAGTGCATCCTCGATCGACCCCTGCACGGTTCGGAGCGCCGGCTGTCTGGCCCACCCGCGGAAGTGGGTGCCGTCGTAGGCGATGTCGAGCCGGATGCGCACGAAGCAAGCTTAGGACGCGAGTGCAACGCTCAGATTCCTCCGTCGATCGAGCGGATCGTGACGCTCGGCTCGTCCGGCACCATGACCTCGGTGTCGCGGTTGAGGCTCTCACCCCGGAAGAAGCGCTTGCTGCGCGGGAACGCGTACCAGGCGAACATCAGCACGAGCCCGAACGCCAGCGAGCCGATGCCGATCACGAAGGTGCCGCCGATGCCGAACAGCACGGTGTAGCCGTAGTCCACGTCCCACATGTCGATCGCGGACTGCACGAAGGCGTAGCTGAGCATGAGCGCTCCCAGCACCGGGAACAGCCCCTTGAAGAAGAAGTCCCGTGCGGAGCGGAAGATGTCGGCGCGGAAGTACCAGACGCAGGCGAAGCCGGTGATCGCGTAGTAGAACGCGATCGCGAGCCCGAGCGACAGGATCGAATCCTGCAGGATGTTGTCGCTGATCAGGGTCATGCCCACGTAGTAGACGGAGGCGACCACCCCCATCACGATCGTCGAGAACGACGGCGTCTTGTACGTCGGGTGCACATCCTTGAACTTCGCCGGCAGAGCGCGGTAGACCCCCATCGCGAGCGTGCCGCGAGCGGTCGGCAGGATCGTCGTCTGCGTCGACGAGATCGCCGAGATGATGACGGCCACCACGAGCACCCACCCGAACGGTCCGAGCAGACCGTCCTTGATGGCGAGGAAGAAGTCGTCGGCGTTGGCCTCGTTGCCGAGCCCGGTGCCGGTCTCACCGAGGCCCGCGTACATCATGGCCGCGATCGTGACGGTGACGTATGTGAAGAGCAGGATGACCGTGGTCAGCAGCGCTGCGCGACCCGGGATGCGCTTCGGGTCCTTCGTCTCCTCGTTGAGGGCGAGGCAGGTGTCCCACCCCCAGTAGATGAAGAGGGCGAGCAGGATCGCTTCGATGAACCCGGAGTAATCGGTGAAGGCGAAGGGGTTCAGCCACTCCCAGTCGAAGGGCGTGGGGTTCGGGGCGTCGCCGGTGGCGAACTGCCAGATCGCCGCGACGACGAAGATCGCCAGAGCGAGGTACTGGATGCCGAGGAGGATGTTCTGGATGCGCTCGCCGATCTCGACGCCGCGCCAGCTGACCCAGGTCATCGAGGCGATGAAGAGCACCGCGACGACGATGATGCGCCAGTCGTTGTTCTCCAGGTCGAAGCCGATCAGCGACCAGAAGTACACGGAGGCGATCTGCGCGAGGTTCGCGAGCACCACCATGCCGGCGACCGCGACGCCCCAGCCGCCCATCCAACCGACCCAGGGTCCGAACGCCTTCGTGCCCCACGTGAACGTCGTGCCGCAGTCGGGCACTGCGTTGTTGAGCTCGCGGTAGGCGAAGGCGATGAGAAGCATCGGGACGAAGGCGATGATGAAGGCGATCGGCGCCTGCGCACCGACCGCGAGCACGACGAATCCGAGCGTCGCGACCAGTGAGTACACGGGTGCGGTGGAGGCGAGTCCGATGACGGTCGATCCCCAGAGGCCCAGTGTGCCGGCCGCCAGCCCCTTGCCGTCGGGTCGTTCCAAGTGGATTGGCGTCGTTGCTGACATGTTCAGAACAGTAGGGCCACTGCGGTTTCGAGTCAATCGTTTTCTCCAAACGACTGATTCCGTTTTCCACATCAATCAGAACAACGGAATTCGCAAGTCAGTCGCGTCCGAGCATCCCATCGGCATGGTCCGCGACCCAGGCCATCAGCGGCAGCATCCGCTCCATCAGGTCGCGACCGAGCGGCGTCAGGCTGTACTCGACGTGCGGCGGCACCGCCGGGAAGGACTCCCGGTGCACGAGGCCGTCCTCGGCGAGCGTGCGCAGGGTCGACGCGAGCATCTTCTCGCTGATGCCGTCGACCTCACGGCGCAGCTCGCCCCAGCGCCGCGTGCCGTCGGAGAGCGCAGAGAGCACCAGGACGCCCCATTTGCTCATGATGTGGTCGAGGACGACCCGGGTGCCGCAGCCCTGTTCGAAGACCAGGGGCGTCGACGCCTTTATCTGCGCATAACTCACCGTCATGTAGGTACCTTACTTCAAAGTGGGTACCGGTGGATCGGAAGGTTTTGCAGAACGGGGCGGTTGTCGGAGGTGTCACTTACGAAAGGACCCTCATGACCATCCTCGTCACCGGCGCCACCGGACACCTCGGCCGCCTCGTCATCGAACGCCTGCTCGAGCGCGGCGCATCCCCGGAGTCGATCGTCGCCGGCGTGCGCGACATCGCGAAGGCCACGGACCTGAGTGCCCTCGGCGTGACGGTCGCCGTCGTCGACTACGACCGCCCCGAGACCATCCCCGCCGCCCTGGAGGGCGTGGACTCGGTCCTCCTCGTCTCCGGCTCCGAGGTCGGACGCCGGGTCGCCCAGCACCAGGCCGTGATCGATGCGGCCGCGGCCGCCGGCGTCACCAAGTTCGTCTACACGAGCGCCTCGAAGGCGCCGACCAGCGACCTGGTGCTCGCACCGGAGCACAAGGCGACCGAAGAGCTCATCGCGGCATCCGGACTGCCCTCCGTGATCCTGCGCAACAACTGGTACACCGAGAACTACGCGGCCGACCTCGCCCGCGCCGCAGAGACCGGCGTGCTGGCTGCCGGTGCAGGCGACGGCCGTGTCGCATCGGCCAGCCGGAAGGACTTCGCGGATGCCGCGGCAGTCGTGCTGCTCGAGGACGGCCACATCGGCGAGGCCTACGAGCTCGGAGGCGACGTCGCATGGACCTACACCGATCTGGCCGCAGCGATCGCGGAGATCACCGGTCGTCCGGTCGAGTACCAGCCGCTCTCCGCCGAGGAGCAGACCGCTGCACTCGAGGCCGCGGGACTCGACGCCGGCACCGTCGGCTTCGTCGTCGCTCTCGATGGGGGCATCCGCAACGGCGCCCTGGCCGAGACCGACGGCACCCTGGCACGCCTGATCGGTCGTCCGACCACGCCGCTCATCGACGGGCTGCGCCAGGCTTCCTGAGTCACGCCGCACGCCGCACGATCGCAGACAGAAGGTGCCGTCTCCTCCCGCGGAGACGGCACCTTCTGCGTTCAGTGGCCGCGCGGCTCAGGAAGCCTCTCGAGACTGGACGTACACGACGGTGAGCCTGATGCGCTCACGCGGCGTGGCCTGGGCGGCGAGCAGTGCATCGATCGCCTGGTGCACCGCCCGCAGGGTGTCGGCGGCGGCGGCGGTGAAGTCGATCCCGATCGATGCCTCCACCGAGACGCCCAGGTCACCCTGGGCGACAGCGACGAGCGGCTCGTCACTGCGGCTCACGCCGAGCGCGACCGCGCCGGTGCCGATCACGTTCGACACCAACGACCCGGACCGGTACACGGTGCGCACCCCCACGGTCGCCCGCACGATCGCCTCGATCTCGGCGGCGAGCGCCGCATTCGACTCGGCCGACCTCAGCGCTGTTCCGTCCATGACGACACCTCCCGGATGTCCGTGATCCTGATGTCGATCGCGTCGATGTGCAGGTTCGAATGTGCCCGCAAGCGGGCATCGACCTCGGTGCGAAGCCGGTCGGCGACGCGCAGGATGGGCTCGCCGTAGAGCGCGCTCGCATCGATCTCGATTCGGATGGGCGCGCCGGGCTCCGTCACGTCGCCGTCGAGACGGCAGCGACCGACCAGCAGACCCGGCACCGCGTTCTCGGCCGAGCGGATCAGGCCTCGCACCGCACCCTCGGTGATCCCGAGGTCGATTCCCGCATCCGGGGATTCGAAGGGGATCCGGCGACCGGCGCGTGCATCGAGCGCGATCCCGTCGAGGATCCGGTCG
Organism: Microbacterium oxydans; assembly: GCF_000956525.1. Lineage (GTDB taxonomy): Bacteria > Actinomycetota > Actinomycetes > Actinomycetales > Microbacteriaceae > Microbacterium > Microbacterium oxydans_A. The sequence goes on along the minus strand of NZ_JYIW01000024.1, from coordinate 199,528 downwards.
ACCCAGCTCGCGTCGACCTCCGGCTCTGCTGCGGCATCCGCTTCGATCAGCTGGTCGCCGAGACCACGCAGGCGTTCGAGGGCGTCCAGTGCCAGCTGACAGCCCGGCGACTCCTCGATCGAGGGATCGACCGGTTCGCGGCCGGATTCGAGGTAGTCCATGAGCTCTTCGAGCGTGTGCCCGTCGAGGTCGGTGGGGTCGAGACTCAGTCGGTGCGGCTCGGGGATATCGTGCTCATCGGTCATCGCCACTCCTCCATCCGTACGATCATGTATCTCCGGGCTCGAGCCAGCAGGCCACGAGCGGTGGTGGCGGGAATGCCGAGTTCCTCGGCGATCTCCTCATACGAGTAGCCGCCGATCTCGCGCAGCACCCAGCATTCGCGCTGCGCGTCGGGAAGCTCTTTCAAGGCGGCGCCGAGCGCCGCGACTCCCGCACGCGTCTCGACCACCTGCGAGGGCGACGAGTGCAGCGGGGCCGGGCGATCGATGTCGTCCACATCGAGCAGCGGGCGGATGCTCCGGATCCGGTCGACGGCCTTGCGGCTCACGATCCGCATCAGCCAGCTCTTGACCTTCGACGGGTCGTCGAGCTCCCCGAACCGCTGCCACGCGGTCACGAAGGATTCCTGCACGATGTCGTCGACATCGGATGACGCGTTCAGCATCCGCTGCGTGTACGCGCGCATCATCGGCGTGTACCTGCGCACGAGCACCGCGAATGCGTCGACGTCGCCGTCCATCGCGCGGCCGGCGACGATCCGATCGTCCGCCTGCTCGAGTGCGCTGCGAAAGCGTTCGCTCACGTTCCGACTCCTTCGCTTGATTCCCTCTCAGGTTCGGAGCGGACACGCCGCCGGATTGGGCCGGGGCGCATCTGCTCCAGCTTGTTCCGACGGCGCGCATCCACGACCGACTCTGTTCGTTTCCTCACGCTTTGGAGCGGCGACCGGTGATCAATCCGTAGATGAGCAACACCAGGATCGAGCCGCCGATCGCGAGCAGCCAGGAGGAGAGCGAGAAGAACTCGTCGACGCGGGCATTGAACAGGAGCCCGCCGAGCCAGCCGCCGAGCATGGCTCCGACCACACCCAGCAGCAGGGTAATGAACCAGCCACCGCCCTGCTTGCCGGGGAGGATGGCCTTGGCGATCGCTCCGGCGATCAGTCCGAGGAGGAGGAAGGCGAAGAAGCCCATTGCAGTGTCCTTGCGATGCGGGGTGGAGCGGGGAGGGGCTCAGCCCCTCCCCCGGCATCCGTTACTTCTTGAAGGCGTCTTTGACGTTCTCGGCAGCGTCACGGACGTTGCCCTTCGCCTGCTCGGCCTTGCCCTCGGCGACGAGCTTGTCGTCGTTCGTGACCTTGCCGACGGTCTCCTTGACCTTGCCGACAGCCTTCTCAGCAGCAGCCTTGATCTTGTCTTCAGCACTCATGAGTTCTCTTCCTCTCTCAGCTCGTCCTCGGATCTCGAGGGCGAATCCTCTCGCGGAGGGGCCTCCGCGAGTTCGTTCCGTCAAGCGACCGCGGCCTCAGAGGACGCGGGCCTCCATGGTGTCGTCGGCGCTGTCGTCCGTCGGGACGTGTACGTCGTCGATCGTTACGTTGACCTCGGTGACCTCCATGCCGACGAGTTCGACCATCGCGCGGTGCACGGCGCTGCGAACGCCGTCTGCGACCTGCTGCAGCGAGACGGGGTAGTCGGCGACGATCGTCACGTCGACCGCGATCTGCGTCTCGCCGACCTCGACGCGCACGCCCTGCGAGAGATCCGTCGTGTTGAGCGCATCGCGGATCGCTCCGACCATGCGGGCGGCCCCGCCGCCGAGCGCGTAGACCCCGTTGACCTCGCGGGCGGCGATGCCGGCGATCTTCGCGACCACGCCGTCCTCGATCGTCGTCTTGCCTGTGGCGCTCCCCTGCTGCGGGGTGAGAACCTGAGCCTCGGGCTGGGTGCCACCGGTCACATTCGCCATCGTGAGCTCCTTCATCCGTGTGTCCGCCTCCGGTTCGGAGTGCGGGTCGCAGAGCAGCGACACCACTAAGACGGATGAACGCGGCAGAACGTCACGAATTCGTCGGAACTTTTTTCTCCGATGCGCTCATCGGCGCCCGTTCAGGGGAACGGCAGGCTGATCGGCGAGGCCATCCGATGCGCGATGAGATGGATCAGCACGACTGTGCCGCCGGCGCGCGATTCGACATCGGCGAGCAGCTCTCGGCCGATCACGGTGCCTGGCGGCAACGCCTCCGTCCCCACCATCACATCGCCGCGGAGCACGACCGCGACGTCGACGCCCTCCTCGGTGATCGCCCCGTCGACTCTGCGGACGCGCCACCGCATGCGTCCGCTCTCCCGGCGGGTCATGAACGTCACGACGGAGCCGCTGCCGCGACCGGTGTCGGCGAAGACGAGGTCCTCCCCGCGGAACACCGCCCCTGCGTGCTGCGGAACGAACCGCTCCTCCTCACCGATCGCGAGGGTCACCCCCTCGACACCGAGTGGGATCAGCACCCGATCGGCTCCGGGGAACGGCGAGAAGGGCATACGCCCCTCGATCTCGGCGATGCTGATGCGCCACGCGGGTCGGGCCGCCAGCACCCGGGTGACGCCGACACCGTTGGCCCACGGTGTGGGAGCGACGTCCGATGGGCGGACGATCCCGAGGTCGGCGCGGGCGCGATGCGTCATTTCGGTCCTTCAGATCGGGGTGTTGCGTCATCAGAGAATACGTTCAGACAACCCCAGTTCAAAGGCGATTTCCAAGCTGGATTCATTGCGTTTCGCTCGCAATCCGCGCGTAACAGCGCGGTAACACGAAGCACGTATCGTGCCCTCATGGAGCTTCGTCAACTGCGTTATTTCATGGCCGTCGCCGATGAGCTCCACTTCGGTCGCGCGGCGCGGCGACTGCACATGTCACAGCCTCCGCTCAGCGTGCAGATCGGACGACTCGAGCAGGAGATCGGCATGTCGCTGTTCACCCGCAGCACGCGTCGAGTGGAGCTCACACCGGCCGGTCGGCACCTGCAGGAGCGCGCGCGGCAGATCCTCGACGAGGTCGACTCGGTGCGCGCCGAGATGCGCCACTACGTCGATCAGATACCCGCCTGATCCCGCGAGGCTGCAGTCGCCGCGCAGGCGCCTCTCCCGCGCTCGTCATGCTCGTCGGTCCGCACCCGCTCGGTGGGATGATGGATCCAGCTCTGGAGCACGACGACAGCGAGGCCGCATGATGGGACACCCCGAAGAGTTCTCCCGCTCCGGATACTGGTACCCGGATTCGGAGGCGGCGAGCACGGTCGACGTGCTCAACATGCTGCGTCGCTATCGCGGAGCCGAGACCGCCATGCGCGCACGGACGCGTGCGTCCATGCGGATGAACGAGACCGACCTGATGGCATTGCGGTTCCTGCTCAGGGAGCAGCGTGCCCAGCGGATCGTGCGGCCGATCGACATCGCGCGCATGCTCGACATCTCCACGGCATCCACCACGACCCTGATCGACCGTCTCGAGAGGGGCGGTCATGCGCGGCGGGAACCGCATCCGACCGATCGCCGAGCCGGCATGGTGGTGCCGACGGTCAGCAGTGACGAAGAGGTGAAGGACACGCTGGGAGCGATGCACCGGCGGATGCTGGCGCTCGTCGACGAGTTCTCGGATCAGGAGCGCGCGGTGGTCACGCGCTTCCTCGCCGGGATGACCTCGGCGATCGAGGAGGCGTCAGACCACGACGAGGAGCCGAGCGACGGGGTCAGCGCAGACGGCGAGACCTTCGGTTCCGCAGGCGACTGAGCCGCACGCACTCAGCTCGTCTCTGTGCGCTCGGGGAACAGCTCGTCGAGGTCGAGATCGGGATTGTCGTCCTGCCCCTCGACGAGTTCGACGGCCTCCTCCTCGGTCTGCACACTGGGCATCGCGCCGGGAAGCGGGCGCCGAGCCGACTCCTTGAGCACGACCACGGCGATGAACCCGGCAATCGAGGTGCCGATCACGTAGAACGCCGGCGCGAGCGACGAGCCGGTCAGCTGCACGAGCGCCTCCATCACGACCGGCGCGGTGCCGGCGAACAGCGCCACGGCAAGGTTGTACGAGATGCCCATGCCGCCGTACCGCGACGAGGTCGGGAAGAGTGCCGGCAGCGACGAGGCGAGGTTGGCGACGTAGAACGTGACGGGGAAAGCGAGCAGCACGAGCCCCAGCACGGTCGACCAGATCTCCCCGTGCATCATGAACAGGAATGCCGGCACCGCCAGCACGATCGCCGAGATCGAGCCGATGAACAGCACCTTCCGGCGACCGATTCGGTCGGAGAGCCGGCCGGTGAGCGGGATGCAGAGCGCCATCGCGACGAGCACCGGCAGCGTGAGCAGCGTGCCGTGCACCTCGTCGTAGCCGAGCGTGCCCGTCAGGTACGTCGGCATGTACGAGGTGAGGGCATAGCCGACGGTGTTGGCTGCGGCGACGAGCACGAACGCCGTGAGCAGCTCACGCCAGTAGGCGCGGATCAGGGCGAGCACGCCCTTCGGAGCATCCGCCTGCGCCTCGTCGGACGCCCGAGCCGCGGCGTCCTGTGCCTCCTGGAATGCTGGGGTGTCCTCGATCTTCAGACGGAAGTAGATCGCGATCAGGCCGAGCGGCAGTGCGACCAGGAACGGGATGCGCCAGGCGAAGCCCTGCATGACCTCGGCGGACAGCGTGAGCTGCAGGATGGAGACGAACGCGGCGCCGATCGCGAAGCCCATGTACGAGCCGAGGTCGAGAAGCGAGGCGTAGAAGCCGCGGCGGCGGTCCGGAGCGTACTCGGTGATGAACGTGGTGGCTCCGGCGTACTCGCCGCCGGTCGAGAACCCCTGTGCGAGCTTGAGCACGATGAGCAGGATCGGGGCCCAGATGCCGATCACCGAGAAGTCGGGCAGCACGCCGATCAGGAAGGTCGCGGCAGCCATCATGATGAGCGTGAAGGCCAGCACGCGCTGACGGCCCATCCGGTCGCCGAGCTGGCCGAGCACGATGCCGCCGAGCGGGCGGGCGACGAAGGTCACGGCGAAGACACCGAGCGAGAAGAGCGACTGCGCGCCGGCCGAAGCATCCGGCAGGAATGCCCGCCCGATGATGACCGCGAGGTAGCCGTAGACACCGATGTCGTACCACTCCATCAGGTTGCCGACCACGGTGCCGGCGACCGCGCGACGCAGCATCGGCCGGTCGACCACCGTGACGTCTTCGACGGTGAGGCGCCTCGGCTCGTCCGGTGCAGGACGGAAGCGCCTGACCAGCCGTCGCCACAGGGATTCGGTGGTCCTGGATTCCGACATGCTCTTCTCCTCTGACTGATACTGCGCCAAGACGGACTTCGGGGAGGCGGTGATGTTCCGCCTCCCCGAAATGCTCCGACCGGATATTACTTGAGTGCGTCCTTGACGTTCTCGCCGGCCTTCTTGACGTCGGACTTGGCCTGCTCGGCCTTGCCCTCGGCCTCGAGCTTCTCGTTGCCGGTCAGCTTGCCCGCAGCTTCCTTCGCCTTCCCGGCGATGTCTTCTGCAGCGTTCTTGATCTTGTCATCGAGTCCCATGGGGCTCCTTTCATCTTGCGGTGGTCGAAGATCGGCGGAGGATGCCGATGGTGCGCAGGGTCGACACTCGCGGCGTCCCGCTCGTGAGGCCGTCGGCTGCGCGGAGGGCGGGGATGATGGGGCGGCTCACGGAACCGGTCTCTGCCATCATCGTCATGTCGTCGCCCTCCCTCGCGAGAGATTTTACTAGCCGGTCTAGCTAAATGACAAACGGTGCGCAGACGTGCGCGACGTTCATGACCTCGCCGGCCGATCGACCTGGACTCAGTCAGGCATCCACGACGAGCGTCGGCGAGATCGACCGCGACACGCACGGATAGATCGTCGTCGAGGCGTCATCGCCGGTGAGCGAGTCACGATGCTCCGGGGTGCCGTCGAGCACGTGCAGGGCGCACGACCCGCAGATGCCTCGGAGACACGACCCCTCGACGGGCACGCCTGCTCCCTGCAGCGCCTCGAGCATCGACCGTTGCGCCGGGATCTCGACCGTGACAGCGGAGCGCGTGCACACCACTGTGAACACCTCGTCGGGCAGGTGCTCGCGCAGCTTCGGCTCGAAGCGCTCGACGTGGATGCTGCTGCCGGCCGGGAGCGCACTGCCGAGCTCTGTCAGCGCGTCGATGAAGCCCTGTGGTCCGCAGGCGTAGACCGCGGTGCCAGGGGCGATATCGACGAGGAGCGCTGCGAGGTCGAGGCGCCCTGCCTGCGTGCTGATGTGCGTCGTCGCTCGATCGCCGAGTGCCGCGAGCTCATCCGAGAATGCGAGGTCCTCGCCTCGACGGGCGAGATACATCATCCGCCAGTCCGCGCCCTCGGCGGCGAGATGGCGCGCCATCGACAGGATCGGCGTGATGCCGATGCCGGCGGCGAGCAGCAGGTACGAGGGCGCAGCGGCGAGCTGGAACAGGTTCCGCGGTGGACGCACCCAGACGCGGCTGCCGACACGGAGGAACCCATGGATGTAGTGCGAGCCGCCTCGCGAGAACGGTTCGCGGAGCACGGCGATCCGGTACCCGGTGATGTCGGCGGGGTCACCGCACAGCGAGTACTGACGCTCGTGTCGGGTGACGAGCTGCACGTCGATGTGGGCGCCGGGTTGCCACGGCGGCAGCGCCGAGCCGTCTGCGGCTTCGAGCCGGATGCTGACGATCGACGGTGTCTCGGTGATGATCTCGCGCACGACGAGCGGGAGCATCCCTGTCCGGGAGCGCATTCAGTAGAGCGCCCGGTAGGAGCCGGCCATGGCGTCGTCGATCACGTCGCCGACGCTCGGGTCGTAGCCGGACATGCTCGCCCAGATCGCGCCGGAGGTGGGCACCTCGTCGGCGAGGTCCTGCATATCGGCATCCCACAGCCCTGCCCGCAGCAACGCGCGTCCGCAGTGCAGATAGACCTGCTCGGTGCGGACCACGATCGCGAGGTCCGGCACGGAGTGGTCCTGTTCGAGCATCGCCAGCAATGACGGGTCGTTCGTCACCGTCGCCGTGCCGTTGATCCGCAGCGTCTCGGTCATGCCAGGCACGAAGCACAGCAGCCCGACATGACCGTTGTCGAGGATGTTGGTCATCGAATCGGCGATCTTGTTACCGAGGCGATCGGGGATCACGACGGTACGGGAATCGATCGCGCGGACGAACCCCGGGTAGTCGCCGCGCGGCGAGCAGTCGCAGTTGCCGGCGGCATCCGAGGTCGAGAGGCAGCAGAACGGCGAGTGCGCGAGGAACGTCAGGCAGTTGTCGTCGAGGAAGTCGGTGATCTTCTGCGTCGTCGGCCCCTCGGGTTCGCCGAGGATCGACCGGAGGTACGCCAGATCGACGGCGGGGAACGCGGCGGTGTCCATGCTTCGACGGTATCCCGAGGTCGGGACCGAGTCAGCGTCGCCGCGGCACAGCATCCACCGTGCACAGTGTGCTGCCGCCACATCCGGCCGCGCGTGCTGCGCTGCGTCAGCGGAGACGCGATGTAGATTCGGCGGCATGCTCCCGGAGACGACTCGCCCCTCGAGGCCGGATGACGTCGACACACGTCCCCCTGGCCTGGCGATCGGCCTCTGGGTGCTCATCCCGGTGATGCTGTTCTTCATCTTCTGGGTGCAGCTCTTCGAGTCGTTCTCCGCGGTCGGGTGCGAGGGCGACTGCGATCTGGATCTCAGTCTCGGCGCCAGAGCGGTGTATCCGTGGGCGGTCGGTGGCTCCATCGCTGTCGCGATCATCACTGCCGTGGTGCTTCGGATGAGACGGAGGCCCACACACTGGGGTCCGCTCGTCGGCATCATCCTCATCCTGGTGTCGAGGATCGCGACGAGCGTCGCGTTCGAGGTCGGGCTGGCCGGGATGTACGAGCGCAACAACCGGATCGCGAACGGCGAGGAGCCGGCTGAGACACCGCAACCGCTCCCCGACCCGGTCGGCGAATGGGAGGCGAGCGTCGACGGCACCCCGTTCCTGCAGTTCTCAGCGGACGGGACGGTCGCGGGCAGTGACGGATGCAATGACCTGAGCGGCCGTTGGACGCAGGATTCCGCGGGCCGGATCGATCTCGGGACGCTGGCCCCGCTGACGACGAACGTGTGCGAGGGCATCGATTCGTGGTTGAGCAGAGGGCGCTCGGCCGACATCATCGAGGGCTACATGTACGTCAACGGAGAGGCCGGTTCGGCGATCGGCGGCCTCCAGCCGGCACGCTGAACTCGATACCACCCGTGGATTGCGGTGTCCATGAGGGTTGACTCCGTGGCGATGCGTCCTACTCTTCTCGTATCGGACCGAAGCCTCGGTCTCCAGAGAGGGTTGGACACATGGGTATCGGAAGCGGCATCGCGCTCTTCGTCATCGGAGCGATCCTGGCCTTCGCAGTGAACATCGACACCGGCGGGTACGTGAACCTCGACCTGATCGGCTACATCCTCATGGGTGCCGGCGTGGTCGTGTTCCTGATCAGCCTCATCCTGGTGATGCGGAGCCGTCGGACCGACAGCGTCGCGCGGACTTCGGTCGACCCGGCGACCGGCGAGCGTGTGACGCGGCGGAGCGTCCGCAACGACGACACCATCGCCTGAAATGCAGAAAAGCCCCGGCTCGGCCGGGGCTTTCTCTGTAGCAGGAGCGGGGCTTGAACCCGCGACCTCACGATTATGAGTCGTGCGCTCTAACCAGCTGAGCTACCCTGCCGCGAGGCATCCGTCCGCGTGTGAGAAGAATGCTTGCGAGCCCCGAGTCAGGATTGAACTGACGACCCCTTCCTTACCATGGAAGTGCTCTGCCACTGAGCTATCGGGGCGTGCTGCCCCTCGCGGGGCAACCGTACGAGAATACCATTACTGTGGCGTCCTCATGAAATCGAGCCGATCAGTACGAGTACCGACCCGCGTTCTCGCGGAGCCACGGCAGCGGGTCGATGGTCGATCCGTTGACGATGAGCTCGAAGTGCATGTGGGCTCCGTAGGAGCGTCCGGTGTTGCCGGTCTTGCCGACGACGGTTCCGACCGTCACGGTGTCGCCTGCGGCGACCTGCAGCGAGCCGTACTGCATGTGCGAGTAGTGGCTCGTGATGACCTGCCCGTCGATCACGTGATCGATGTACACAGTGACGCCGTAGGCCCCGCCCTGCTCGGTCGCGATGCGGACCGTGCCGTCGGCGATCGCCTGCACCGGAGCGCCGTTGCCGGGCACGAAGTCGATGCCCTCGTGGAGGCGACCGCTGCGCATGCCGTAGCCGTAGCTCATGCCGACACCGACCATGAACGGCCACTGGATCGCGGCCTCGGGGTCGTTCGTGAAGATCTCGTTGGAGTAGTTGATGCCCTGCTCCGACGCGACGTCGACGAGCGAGACCGTGCTGAAGTCGTCGCCGCGCGTGAGTGACTCGGTCTGGACGCCCGACGGTGCGACGAATGCCTGGATCTCGTCGTCGCCTGCGGCGGTCTTCTCGGAGCCGGATGCCGTGACCAGCGAGGTCGCGGCGACCGAGGTACCCTGCGACGCCGCAACGGCCTCAGCCGGCAAGGTCATCGAGACGGCCAGGAGGCCCGCGAGGCTCATCACGCCGATGGTGGCGCCGATGGTGAGGAACTTGCGCGATCCGCGGCGACGCGGGACCACGTGGGCGACGACCGCTTCGGCAGCGATGTCTTCGGCGGGAACGAATGCACTGCCGGTGCGGAGCGGTCCGGTCACCGTGCGGAACGCGCGGGATGCCTGCTCGAACGCGTCGGCGTCGTCCTCGGTCGCGGTCGACTCGAATGCGGCTGCGTCTGCCTCGAGCGGAGGCGCGGGCGTCTCGGCGTTCGCAGTCAGCAGCTCTGCGGGAGTGGCGATGCGGGGGGCTGCCGGAGCGGACTCGTCGGCGGCCGGAACGGTCGGCAGGTCGAGGGTCATCCGCTCTCGGACTGCCCGACGTGAAAGCGGGGCGGACGCTGCGGTTGGAGCCGCAGCAGCGTCGGCGGAGTCGGATGCCGTCGTTCCCGCCGCGGGGGCCGTGAAGGCCGCAGTGCGGTTCCGGCCGGAGCGTCGCGTGAACGCAGCATCGGCCTGCGGGTTTTCGAAGGGCAAAAGTGATTCTCTCGGGTCGCGCGTCAAACTCGGGGGACTTCTGGAGTTCTCCGCCTTCGGGGGACGGAGATAACGATCGGATAAACCCTACCCGGTTGAGGCTGGGAAAGCCATGTACCGATCACCTGGGACCGTTGATCACTGCGAGCAGACGGTCGTGCACCGCTGGTCCGGCGGCGATCAGCATGGGGCGCGGCGAGTCGACGTCGAGCCGTGTGACGACTCCCCCTGCTTCCTGGACGAGCAGCGCACCGGCTGCGTGATCCCACGGCTTGAGCCCCCGCTCGAAGTAGCCGTCGAAGCGGCCGGCCGCGACATAGGCGAGGTCGAGTGCGGCCGCTCCCATCCGTCGCACGTCGCGTGCGATCGGCATCACGCGGCGGACGGTCTCGATGTCTCCGTCGTGCGTCGACGGGTCGTAGCCGAATCCGGTGGCGAGCAGCGCGCCGGCCGGCGACTCACTCGTCACGGAGAGACGGATGCCGTCGAACCACGCACCGTGTCCGCGCACGGCGGTGAACAGTTCGTCGAGGGCCGGCGCGTAGACCGCGCCGGCCAGAGCCTCCCACGATTCCGGCTCCGGCGTTCCGCGGACGGCGGCGATGCTGACGTTGTACGCCGGGATGCCGTAGGCGTAGTTGACCGTGCCGTCGATCGGATCGACGACCCAGGTGATCCCACTCGCACCGGGTTCCGCACCTGATTCCTCACCGAGGAATCCGTCTTCGGGGCGTGCTTCACGTAGCGCGGCCCTGATGACGTCTTCGACCTCGCGATCGGCTTCGGTGACGATGTCGGCGAGAGTGGTCTTGGTCGCCGCGAGCTGCACGCCCTCACGGCGCCTCCGCAACGCGAGCGCACCGGCCTCGCGGGCGATCGCCGCCGCAAGCTCGCCGAGCTCGATCTCGATCTCGGCGGTCACTGCGGCGGCTGCGGGGCCGCGGGCGGAGCGGGCGGGAACGTCGGCGCACCGCCCTGCGTCGGCGCGGGAGGCTGGGTCGGGGCAGGAGGCTGCGGCAGGTCAGGAGCGGGCGGGACCGGGGGCGCTGTCTGTGCGGGCGCGCCGGTGTGGCCACCGCCGAAGGAACCCGGCGCCGGCGGCACCGGAGGGCTCGCGACCGGGAACGACGAGGGCGGGGCGCTCGGCAGCGCCTGCTGCGGCACCGTGGGGTATCCCGTGTAATACGCGTTCCAATCGGGCGACGCATCAGGGAGCGCCGGCAGCGGCGTGACCCCGTCAGCGAAGGTGGGCCATGCCGGAGCCGCAGTGGCCCGTGCAGCAGCGGCGCGGGCCGACGACGACTCCCTCTTCGGTGCGAACAGTGCGTTCAGCAGCGGGATCAGCGTGGTGCCGACCGCCGCGAGGATCGTCAGGGCGACCACGATCCGCCAGTACAGCTCGCTGTAGTCGAAGGTGTGCGGGAACGTGAGGAAGAAGACGAGCAGCGCGACGAGGCCGCCCAGGAACACGATCGTCGCGATGTAGATGATGCGCGTGAACGTGGTGACGTGCCGCTGCGCGGCCGGTGTGAACAAGCGGACGTGCAGGAGCGCGAGCTGCAGGATTCCGACGACGACGAGGAGCTGGAAGAACCGTTCGGCTCCCCCGAAGTAGTCGCCGTCCTCGGGCAGCCAGATCTTCACCGCGCCGACCAGCAGCGCGAGGATCCAGGTGACCATGCTGGCGAGTGCGAGCCAATCAGGGCGATTCGGCGCGAGCCCGGCCTCGAGGATGGCGATCCCCGCGAACGCGGCGAGCAGCAGGATCGTGAGGAATGCACGGCCGATCAACCCGTCCTGGTCGCCGATGAGCACCCACACCACGCACACGAGCGCTGCCGCGATGAGCGCGCCGATCGCGATCCAGATGGCCCCTCGGATCAGCAGGGATGTGTTGGTCTTGCCGGTGTTCGCGATCTGCGGCTGAGACATAGCGGTCCTCTCGTCGAGCTGCGGTGTCTTCATCCTGCCACGCGGGCCTCCGGAAGCCACGGACGCTGACGCACTCTGTGCAGAGCGCACACGGATCGCGTGCCTGTGCAGACCGAGTCAGGCGGCGCCCTTCTTCGCGGACGCTGCGGCGAAGGCCGCGATGCGCGCCTGCGCCTCGGGAGTCGCCATGGCCGCGCCGATCGAGCGCGCCTCCTCGCTCAGCTGCTCGGCGAAGGTGCGTTCAGGCTGCGATCGGACGAGGCGCTTGGCCTGACCATAGGCGTCTGCTGCTCCGGCGAGCCAGAACCGGGCGATCTCCTCGCCCCTGGCACGCACGAGCGCTGCCTCGTCTGCGGCATCCGCCCCCTCCACCGACTCCGCGACCAGACCCCAATCCTGCGCCTCCTGGGCGCTCAGCAAGCGGTCCTGCAGCACGAGCTGCAGGGCACGGCGCTGACCGACGGCTCGCGCGAGCTGCGCCGAGACCGACAGGTCGGGCGTGAGACCGATGTTCGCGTACAGGCTCCCCAGACGTGAGCGAGATCCGACGACGGCGTAGTCGCTGGAGAGCAGGATGCCGAGTCCCCCGCCTGCCGTCGTGCCGTGTGCGGCAGCGACGACGGGAACCGACGACTCCGTGAGCGAGCGGATCCCCGCGTTGATCACCTCGGCGAGCGCAGTGATGTCTTCGGGCCCGCCGAATGAGGTCGCCATGTCGATCACATCGCCGCCTGCGCAGAACGCCGGGCCTGTTGCATCGATGAGGATCGCCCGCACATCATCCCGAGACGTGGCCTCCGCTGTCGCATCCCGCCAGGCGTGAGCGAGATCGGCGTTGAACGCGTTGAGCCGTGTCGGACGATTCAGCGTGAGCCGAGCCAGCCCCTCATCGACGGCGAACAGGATGGCATCGTTCATGGCGTCTCCTTCGAGCACAGGACGGTTGCGTCCAGCGTAACCGCGATCGCATCACTCCCAGACGCGCGCGATGAAGCGCTCCATACGACGACGAGTACCGTCGAGACGGAAGTCGACCTGTCCAGCGGTCCGCACCTCGTTCGGCGCCAACGGGTGCGCGAGCCGCACGTTCTCGTGGCACGACAGATCGGCGCACACGTACGTGCCGACCGAGTCGCCTCGTCTGCCGGCGTCCCCGGCGCGACGTGCCGAGAACAGCGTCACCTGATTGCCGGGCTGCATCGTGTGGCAGATGTTGCACATGCCCGAACGGCCGCGCCCCGGACCCGAGGCCCGGACGACCACACCGACCACAGCTCCCTCGTGCTGGACGAGGATGTAACCGCGGCCGCCGACACTGGGATCCCGCCAGGCGAAGAAGTCCAGATAGTCCCAGTCGGTCAGGATGAAGTCATGGGGCATCTCCATCACGCGCAGCTCGTCGGGGGCCGCGTTCACGAACGAAGCCCGCACATCTGTCTCGGTGAGCGCTCGCATCCGTCCAGTCTATGAAGCCAGCATCGTCACACGCATCAGCGCCGCCTGCCAGAGCCTCCGAAAGGCAGACCCGCCGCAGTAACGTCAGGGCTCAGGCGCTGACACCGGCGCCACGAACGCCAGCGGAGATCCCCACGTTCTTACTGGAGGTGATGCCCTCGGCGAGGAGTCATTCGGATCTGCGCAAGAGCAGTCAGTCGCGCGATGGCCTAGAGAAGGTTTCTCACGGAGCTCTGACGATGGGGCCGAGGGTGGAGCGTCATCCCCCCGGTGACATCCAGCGTTGCGCCAGTCGTCCGCGATGCTCTTTCCGAGACAAGGAACGTCACCGCATCCGCGACTGCAGACGGGTCCGCCACACCACCCAGCATCGACAAACTCCCCATGTAGGCGACCGCGGACTCGTTCCGGAACGCGGCGTGCCCGTTGTTGGTGAAGCCCGGGATCACCGCATTGACCCGTATCCCCCGCGGGGCGAGCGCCTCGGCCATGTTGCGCGTCACCGATTCCAGGGCGGCCTTGGTCATGGCATAGACAATGTCGCCGGCGCTCGCGATGTGGGCGCTCGCGGACGAGATGTTCACGACGCTCGCACCACTTCTCATGTCCTGCGACAGCGTCTGGGTCAGAAAGAATGGCGCCTTCACGTTGATGTCGACATACTCGTCAAAGGCCTCAGGGGTCGCCTCGGAGAACGACGGTCCGAGCATCTTCGCCGCGTTGTTGACGAGTGCCGACACCTGAAGACCAGACCGCGACGCCCGCTGGCGAACAGCATCGACCAGCACCGACCTTCCGTAGGCGGTAGCCAAATCAGCCTTCACCAGCTCGCAGGCCGAGACTTCGCTCGCCAGCACTGCCGCCTTTGCTTCGTTACTCCGATACTGCGCAACGACGTAGTGCCCATCCGCCGCCAAGGCACTGACGATCTCTGCGCCTATACCGCCGGACGCGCCAGTGACAACCGCCAACTTACCGCGCATCGACCGGCCTCCTCATAACTAGAGCGCCGGCGAGTTTGGCGCGACGCACGCCATGCTGCACGATCTCCGCGGCTAGGCGCCCCGATCCCGAGACCTTGAGCCGTAGCGTGGGCGTCGGATTCGCCTCGGCATACCGCTGGAAGGTCAACTTCAGTGCTCTGAGATTCGACCCGGGCGCAGCTATCTGCGCGACTCTCTCGACGTCCGCGATGGCTTGGACCGCTGTCAGGTGGTCGGATGGGTGATCTGAGAGCAATGGGTCCTGCTCATCAACCTGGAGGAGCTCCTCATAGGTGAAACCAGATCTCTTCGATCCAGGGGCCGATATGTTGGATTGCGTGGGCTGTTTACGAACCCGCTGGTACACAGCGGCAGGGATCAAAGAAGACTTTGCGCGCCCGACGACTATGAGCCCGTCCGACGTCTCCAGCGCAAAGTGCTGGACGAGTGAGCGCGCCCTGCCTCTCAACCCCGTTGCCACAATCTGTGAGCGAACGCGGCCTTTCCGATGAGAGTCAGCCCACTCGTGTGTGGCAGTCACTCTCTTCAACGACATCTGGTCCAGGACGAAGACTTCGTTATGGGGTACACCGAACTGGCGGTGAGCCTGAAAGATGCCGGCTTGTCTCTGGATCTCGATGAGATCGACGAGTCGGAGCGCCTCGCCCTCGGCAGGAACCTCGAAGCGCGCAGACAGGGAATGAGGCGACTCCTCACTCGGCGCTTGAATCCACACATTCTCGGATTTCGCCTTGTGTACGTCCTCGGGGCGAAGCTGCACGTCCGAGGTGAGAGCCGAGGCGGCCGCGCCGTCCACGTCGAGTGGCGGTAGTCGTTTCGAGTTCATGCTGGTGATGCAGTCGCGACCAGCACATCACAAAGAACACCTGCACCAGTTGCTCGCTGTCGTCGATTCAGATCACGCACAGTCATCCCGCCCCCTCCGACCGTCGAGTACGCGCTCGACCGCCTTCATTCTAATCCGGGCGCGCGCAACGATTCTCGATTCTGTGACACGGTTGCCAGTCGCGTTGAGCGCACACTAGATCGATTCGCGCCTGATTCAGATTTTCAAGGTGCACACATTGTTTTTGGATTGTGTGCAAATACTCAAGAAGATTCCACTCCGATCTATATCCTGAACATTGATCTACTTACCCCAAAGCACAGATTCCCACATCGGAGGAGGATCGACATGTCGAAGCGAGTAGTTGTTGAGCTCATCGACGACCTGGACGGAAAGCCCATTGAGCACGGCGACGGCGGCACCGTCCAGTTCGCTATCGAGGGCCGTCAGTATGAGCTGGATCTCAGTGCGGCGAACCTTGTCAAGCTGAAGGAGGCAGTCGCTCCGTTCGTTGAAGTGGCTCGCACCGCGAAGACGACGAGCCCTACGGCAACCAGTCCGCGCCGCCGGAAGTCGACCACTGAGCTCGCCGAGATCCGTGAGTGGGCACGCTCGCAAGGGATCGAGGTTAGCGGCTACGGTCGCGTGCCTGCTGAAGTTCGCAGTGCCTTCATCGCAGCGAAGGCGTAGATCACGTCGCGGCTAGTAGCGCTTCCATCGTGGGCATGAGGCGCTGCATACGCCGGGGCAATGACGCCCAGCCGTCCTCCAGTCCGGACAGCACCTGAGAACCGACGAACACGGTGTTGAAGAGTTCGGCGAAGAGATCGATGTCCAAACCTGCTCGGACGGATCCATCCTGGACGCCCCGTTCGAGGAATGTCCGCGTGACGCGAACCCACTTCAGGTACGGCTCGCTCGCCTCGGTCGTCACCTCCGAAGACGGTTGACCCGCGAGCTTGATCCCGGCTTGGACGATCTCGTCCCCCGCGATGAGATCTCCGAGGTCTCTCATCAGCCGGAGAAGCTGCTCGCGTCCGGTCCCAGGCCATTCTTCAACGCGCACAAGCACGGACGTCATGCGCTCCTGTTGCTCATCGAGGACAGCACGTGCAAGGTCCGCTTTGCTGCGGAAGTGGAAGTAAAGCGCACCTTCACTCACTCCGGACTCCACGGCGACGTCGCGGTAGCGCGCTTCCGCGTACGTCACACGGGCGAACACACGCGCGGCACCGGTGAGGAGAGCGTCCCGAGTGTCAATTGAGCGCTGCTGCTTGAGTTGCGGCATTTTGCGTTCAGTCATGGGAATCTTCCTCTGGCCGACCTACGTGGCTGAGCCCCACGCTCGTATCGGGGTATTCAACTTATGTTGCCTCACTCAGCGGCCCTTACCAAGTTCGACAGGCGACACCATCGCCATCTGAACAGACAGCGGGAGGGCTGATGCAACCCACGTCGCGCCCAAGGCGAGAACAGCAATCGCACCCGCAGCGGGCGCTGAAGTGAATGCACTAAGCGCGAGAATCGTGGCCCCTCCACTCGTCACGGCGATGCCGCCGATGAACGCGACTTCCAGCATGACAAGAGTGGCGGCGGCGCGTGGCGATGCGCCCCCGAAAAGATAGGCGGCGAGTTCGCCGCGGCGTGAGCGAACCGCCAGCGACGTCGCTAAACCTCCCAGCAGTCCCAACAGGATCGGCAGCCACCGTTCAGTCCGCTCGAGAAACGCATCTATCACCGACGACGACTCGCGGTACGCCGGGACGGCGGTGATGTTGCCACCCTCAACATGCAACGAGGCGGCCGCAGCGGACACATCCTGTGCTGTTGCGCGCCAGTCCATCTCGACGATGCACTGGGTCCCGCTGTCAGTCGTCACGGGCAACGGCACGGTGAGGGCAGAGTTGGTGTCGATGCCGGCCGGCTGCATCGCGCCAGTACTGGCGGGGAGCACACCATCGGCAGTGTCGACAAACCCCACGAAATCTCTCGGGCTGATCGCACTCCCCACAAGCGCATGACCGTCCTCGAGTTCAGAGATGAGGGTGGCACTCGCTCCCAGAACCGGGATGCTCCCTCCCAGGGGAGCCACCGGGCCGCGTCCGAGGCTCACGATGATGCCGGCACGTTCAACGGTCCCGAGCTCGCCCAGACGCTCACAGGATGACCGCTCGATGGATACCGGGCGCTCGTCCGAGGACGCTTCGATGAGGTAGACGCTTCGCCCTTTCAGCTGAAACTGCGAAACGGAGTCCTCGAAGCTCGCCCATTGTGCAGTGAAAGCAATCGCTGTCAGCACCCCTGCGAGTAGAGCAGAGATCGTGTACGGAAGCATGCGCGAGCGCGTCCCCGTGACGTTCTTCACCGCCTCCCGCACGAGGAACCGAAGCCGCCATCCACGCGCCCTGGTCATCGCGATCCCAGATCGAGAATGATGTCGCACTGCGCCATCAGAAGCGGGTCATGGGTAGCGACGATCACGAGACGCTCCGCTTGCAGCCGTCCGAGCACCTCAGCGACATTCTGTGCCGCATCGCGATCCAAGCTCGCCGTGGGCTCGTCCGCGATGATGATGGGCCGCGACATGCAGATCGCTCTCGCTAATGCGACCCGCTGGGTTTCCCCTCCCGACAGCACCGACGCGGTCGCGGTGCCCCTGTCACGGAGCCCCACCTGGTCCAGCGCTACCTCCGCGCGCGCCATGGCCGTTAATAGGTTCGCCCCCTCAGCGAGGGCTCCAATCGCGACGTTGTCAACCACGCTGCGCTCTGGCAGAAGGTATGCACCTTGTGGCACCCAGGCGACATCATCCCGGGAAGTTTGCCGTGCTTCGTTGCCGTGATGGAACACGACTGTACCGGTGTCCGGCTCTCGGAGTCCTGCGATAACTGATAGGAGCGACGACTTTCCGCTTCCCGACGGACCCACGATGCCACAGATGCCTCCATCGATGAACGTCGCACTCGCGACGTTGAGCACCTCACGTCCTGAGAACGTGACGCTGACGTCGGCGACCACTATTCGCACGCGTCGAGACTTCCTGACGGCGCCTGAGCAACGTCGGACAGCACGCGCATGCCGACAAGGTCAGCCTGAACGAGCATGATTCCCGGTTGCCCTGTCGACTCTCGGGAGTCGACGAGCGGGATGGCTGTCCCGTTCTCGTCCACGGCGCAGCGCACCCCGGTATCTGAGATGTACACCGCGCTGGACGGGACCGTTCCCCATGCTCCCGGTTCGGACAGCTCGATACGAGCGTTGGCGTACCGAACCACCGCCCCGTCCTCCACAGTTGTTCCGCCGGCGCCAGACGTGGCCAGTGCGGTTGCCACCTCCATCGCGGCCGCACCATCGAGAGATGTCCCGTCTACGGAGACGGAGCTGTCGGCTAGTTGGAGCATGAGAGGTGCGCCAGAGAATGGTGGCAGCGGGTTCAGGTCAGGATCCTTGATTTCGACTTTGGTAGCCGGCGCCGTCCCAGACATGATCTGATCATCGACCGCGACTTTGTCCCCCGGCACCACGTCGATGGCGGCGACGGTGAACGCAGTGCCGACATAGGCCACGTAGCTGGGATCGAAGACTCCGTCGACCGTGTAGCCATTGTCTTTCTGAAACGCTCTCACCGCCCTGTCGACCTGTACGCCGTACACATCGTCAATGGTCGCGACGTCGAGGAAGCCGCCATCGCGCAGGAACATCTCGAGAGCTTCCACATCGGGACCTCGATCTCCCCGCACGAGTGGCCGATACAGCGGGAAGTCCTGGGCAAACGCGCGGATCACCGCGTCTCCGATGGCGATAACGGGCACTCCGTTTGTCAGCGCCGACCCTGGTGACGTGAGCACTTGCGTAACGGTTCCCGTCGATTCGCTAGACACAAGGTGCGCGTCACCGAGGTAGACGTCGACGACGGCATCTCTGGCCTCCGCATCGACCCGCTCCCCCACTTGAATGATTTCCGCATCATCGGCGGTCACCGCAGCCCGTTCGACGAGGGCAGATGCCGACCACAAGCCGACAGCGATGCCCGTCGGAACGAGCCATACGGCGACGCACACGACGATGAAGATGGCGACAGATCGTCGACCCGAACGCGATGAAGTCACGAGTAGTCAGAGCAGACGCTGGGGTCTTCTCCGGCGTCGAAGAGCTGCTTGTTCATCTCCTCATACGTGTCTGCTGGCACCAGTCCGAGTCCTTCTAGGCATGCCCGGAGAATACGTGCCGAGTTCGACGTGTCGATCCTCGCCAACTGCCAGGCCGAATCAATGGATGCAAAGTGTTCGTCGTAACACTTCTGATCTGCACCGGAGGCGACGGCTCCGGACGGGACCGAGAACTGCACAGTCTGGTTGTCTTCACCGTCGATGCGCAGCGAGTATCCCGCGTCTTCGAGACATGAGCTGTAAGCGGTGAAAGCCGCTTGATACTCGTCGTACGTGACTTCCTTCACAGGCTGCTCCGCGTCGCTGGCTGCGTCCGGCGCACTGCTCGAGCAACCTGCAAGCAGAAGCACGGACGCGCACGCAGCAACGAAAGCGGTCTTGCCTCGCATCAGGAAGAGAAGTTGATGTCCGAGCTCGCGCCGCGCTTGGCCAAGTGGTTGGCGCCATGCACGATATTGCCGGGGTTGGTGCCATACACGGAGACCTGGCCATAGGTCCAGGACGTGTAGTAGGTCGGCGAGCCCGAGTACAGCGTGTAGAAGATCCGGACGCCGAGCTCGCCACACGTCCCGGAGTTCTGCGTCCACGTCTGGGCGCTCCCCTTTGCCGAACTGTTGCCGTATACGGCGGCGACCGACGAGCATGAGCCCGAAGCGCTGCCCAGCGCCGATGCCGGGCTGGCACTGCCAAGAGCCAGCCCCAGTGCCGCCACGACGGCGAATCCCATGCCCAGCTTGTTGATCTTCATCGGCTTCTCCCTCGTTGAGCGGTTCTCATCAGGACCGTAGCGGCAAAAGTCGGGCGCCCGCAATGTTTCTTCACTGATTGCGCCTCAACCCTCGCTCCGGTCTCGCCGCACCTTCTTCCTGCGCCTGAGCGCTCAACCTTCACCCCTGCCGCGCACCTCAGCGAATGCGCTAGCATCAAAACTCAAGGTGGGTACATTACTTAGAAACCTGGGAGGGTGTTTCATGAAGAAGAAGCGTTCAATCGGTGGAGCAGTTGCTGTCCTCGCTCTTGTGGGCGCGACGTTGCTTGCAACGACGCCTGCACTTGCCGCCGACAGCCGGAATGGTTACACGGAGTGCAACCCGAACCGCACGCTGCGCATCACGAGCACGACATCGGGCTCGGGCAGCACGTTCTCGGTAGGACACGCATTGCTGGGCGGCTCCCCGGTGAGTGTCGGCTGGTCGACGGCTGGATATCACCAGTCTTCGCATGGCGCTTCGGGCGGTAGCTGGGCAATCTCCACGAACGGTTCGATCAAGAGCGGTGGAGCGAGCTGCGCTTCGTGACCCTCGCCTCGGCTCGGAAGGGCGGCATCCTCGTGGGTGCCGCCCTTTGCCTCGTTGGACTCGCTGGCTGTTCCGCGCCAGTCGAACAGCCCGATACCAACGCGACGTCAGATTCAGGGTCCTCTGACTACCTTCACGACCAAGCCGACGAGTGGGCCGAGTACTACGGTGTTGAGGATCCGCCGGACGTCCAGGTGGTGCGCTACGTCGATACCCCAGAACGGGACGCCGCGCTCCGAGACTGCCTCACTGAGGCTGGTTACCCGACAGAATCCAACGGCGGAGTGAATGTCCCCTCCGGCAACGAGGACGCGTTCGCGTTGGCCCAGTACACCTGCGCTGTGCAGTACCCCGTCCCCGAGAGATACACAAAGACTTGGTCTGACAAGGAGATTCAGGCCCAGTATGCGTGGACCGTGGACTTCGTCATCCCCTGCCTCGAAGATCGCGGGCATCCCATTTCGGATCCGCCCAGTGAATCCGTGTTCGTCGACTCCTGGCTTTCCGACCCGTACTTCCCTTTCGCGCAGGTGTCCATGACCGTGGCCGAGGAGAACTTCAACCAGGCGTGGGCCGAGCTTGAGGATGCCTGCCCGCAGCAGGTGCCCGGCGCAGTTCTCTGGGACGGGGCCAGCATCGATGACTGGAAGCTCACGAACGGACGCTGACGACGCATGGAGAACGCCCCCAGCAACGACCGCGCTACGGCAAAGCCTCGACGGAGATCCTTTATCGTCACGACGATCCTTGCCGTCCTCGCTGCAGGCGCCGTCGGGTGGGCAGCTTCGTCCATCCTCACTCCCGCCGATGACCCGCTCGAGGCCGCGGACTTCACTTATGTGACAGTCCAGTCCGGCGAAGTGGGATCGACGATCACACTCAACACAGTCGCGAAATGGACCCCTGTTCCCGCAGGCTCGAACCGCGCGTCAGGGGTCGTGACCGAGGTGTCCATCGAACCCGGTGCAGAGGTCATGCCGGGTGACGTGCTGTTCCGAGTGAATGAACATCCAGTCGTCATCGGCCAGGGCGATGTCCCTGCCTACCGTTCCATCGACGTCGACACCAAGGGTGCTGATGTTGCTCAGCTCCAGAGCATGCTCACAGCTCTGGGACTCTACGGCGGTGCCGTCGACGGCACTGCCGGCCCTCGAACAATCGAGGCGATCCGCGCATGGCAGAAGACGCTCGACGTCGAGCAGACAGGTGTCGTCGACGTTGCCGACATCATCTACGTGCCGCAGCTTCCGACGCGCGTGTCCCTGGACGACGAAGTGATCACTCGCGGGAATCTCGTAGCTGGTGGCGAACCTGTCGTCCGTGCACTCTCGACGTCGCCGGTGTTCCGGGTACCAGTCACAGAGGCTCAGGCAGCGACGATGCCCACCGGAACCCGGGTGGAGATCACCTCTCCTGAAGGCGACGTCTGGATCGCCTCCGCGGGGAAGCAGGTGGTCGACTCACAGTCCGGTTCGATTGACATCTATCTCGACGGTGAGAGCATCTGCGGTGGCGACTGCGCCCAGATCCCCGTCAGCGGCGAAGCGCTCCTGAGCTCCGTCATCGTGACGGCCGAAGAGGTATCGGGGCTGGTCATACCGTCGGCCGCATTGGTGACAAGCGCCGATGGACAGTTCGCTGTCATCGATAGGTCAGGCGACAGGCTCAACGTCACCGTCATCGCTTCGGCGCGCGGCATGAGCGTCGTCGAAGGTGTGGCCGAAGGGATCGACGTCCGCGTTCCCGGCACGGGGCCAGCTCAGTGACGGTGCACCCTCTTGTCGCTCGCGAGATCACCTTCGAGTACGAGCGAAGCGACAGGACGATACTCAACGGATGGTCCGCCGAGTTCCCGGCGGGTTCCATGACAGGAATCACCGGGCCTTCCGGTACCGGAAAGTCCACGCTGCTGTACATCCTCGGTCTGATGCTGAAGCCGGCCGCCGGCGAGATCGCAGTCGAAGGCGTGCCGGTAGCGCATCTTCACGACGCAGGTCGAGCACAGCTACGTGCCGATACTTTCGGCTTCGTGTTCCAGGATGCTGCGCTGGATGCGACACGAACGGTGCTCGACAACGTCACCGAGGTCGCACTCTACCGCGGACAGAAGCGCGCCGATCTCGTCGGCAGAGCTCAAGAGCTGCTCGAACGCTTCGGCGTCGATGTGCCCGCGCATCGCAAGCCTGGCCAAGTATCCGGCGGTCAGGCGCAACGCATCGCGCTCTGCAGAGCGCTCCTCAACGAGCCGCCGATCATCCTCGCCGATGAACCGACGGGCAACCTCGACCCGGCTACGAGCACGATGGTCGTCCGAGCGCTACGAGACCACGCTCATGCCGGTGCGACCGTCATCGTCGTGACGCACGACCCGGCCGTGGCCGACGCATGCGACATCGAGATGAGGCTCGGGTGACTCGCGGTATCGGTATCGCTCGAGAAGCGATGTCGTCGGCGGTATCGCAACCGGTTGCGTCCATCGTCACAATCCTCATGGTCGCGGGCATGGTGCTCACCGTCATGCTGACGACGGGGCGAACCGTCGGCGCTGAACAACGCGTTTTGTCGTCTATCGACTCCGCTGGCACCCGATCCATCGTCGTTCGTGCTGAGTCCGGAGCAGGCATCACCTCTGACGTCCTCGACCGAATCTCGGGCATTTCCGGAATCGAATGGGCGGGCGCCTTCTCTTCCGCAGTCGATGCCACGAACGCGGAAGTTCCCGATGGTACTCGAGTGCCCGTGAGGTACGCGTACGGCAGTCATCTGGACTACCTGGGTGTTCCTCTCGCCGACTCACCGACAGCGTACGGTTCTTCGCAGGCGCTGGAGCAGCTCGGCCTCATTGACGCAGCCGGCGGCATCACCCTCACGACAGGAGCGTCTTACGCCGTGGCGGGACGGTTAACGACGCCGGACTTCCTCGCCGGATTCGAACCGCTTGTCCTGATCTCACAGCCCACGGCGACTGGGAAAGAAGATGTCAGCCTCCTCGTCGTCATCGCTGACGAACCGGATCTCGTAGCGCCTGTGTCCACCGCTGTGCTCTCCGTGCTCGCCGCGGACGATGCAACAAAGGTCAACGTGCAGACCTCAGAAGAACTCGCAGAGCTTCGGGGCCTGATCCAAGGACAGTTGGGGTCGTTCTCCCGAGGGCTCGTCCTCGTCATGGTGGCGGTCACCGGAGCTCTCGTGGCGATCCTCCTCTATGCTCTCGTGATGATGCGACGCAAAGACTTCGGGCGGCGGCGGGCGCTCGGCGCCACCCGTGGACTCATTATCGCGTTGCTCCTCACCCAGACCGCGGGACTAGCGCTAGTCGGGGTTGGGATCGGAGCTGCAGCGGCCAGCACTATCCTCGCTATCGATAAGGACCCACTCCCCGGCTTCGAGTTCACCCTCGCGGTGTGCGTGCTCGCCATCGGGACGGCCACCACCGCCGCGCTTCTCCCAGCTGTCGCGGCCGCACGACGTGAACCTATCCGCGAGCTTCGCGTTCCTTGATCCGCACTCGAGGCACCTAGCTGCTAGCGGAACCTTCCTTAGGTTGAAGGGCTGTTGTCCGCGCTAGCGGCTCCGCTAGGTTGCGTCACGAACTCCTCAATCACGTCAAGGCCGGGAGACGACGCGATCTCCTCGGACATGGTCGCAGCTCGATCCCGAAACGACGGATCGCCGAGCACCAGGTCGATGGCTTTGCGCATCTCCCCGGCGCTCGGAAGTGTCGATCGGACGCGAACACCGACTCGGGACCACTCAACTCGAGCGGCTACTTCTGGCTTGTCTTCGGTGTTGCCAACGACGACAACGGGAACGGCATGTCTAAGCGCTTCGTTCACCCCTCCATAGC
This sequence comes from Microbacterium oxydans, assembly GCF_000956525.1. GTDB lineage: Bacteria > Actinomycetota > Actinomycetes > Actinomycetales > Microbacteriaceae > Microbacterium > Microbacterium oxydans_A. The sequence continues at coordinate 174,875 of NZ_JYIW01000024.1, read as the reverse complement.
CACCGTTGGTGATGAAGAGCTGGATCCTTGGGAAGAGCCACTCGTAGTCCAAGAAGGTCGACACGCGGATATTGTCGGGCAGTTCCCCGAGGTGCTGCCGCAGCTCCGTCAGCACCTCGTCCGCGGGCCGACCGCCTCCGGTGATCACGACGAGAGTTTCGGTTCCTCGTAAAGACTCGACGGTAGGTACCACCAGCTCGCGAAGGTCAGCGTTCGCGACCGTCCCCTGAGTAACATGGACGACCTTTCTCCCTTCGATGTCCTCCGCCCAGTCAGGCACCTCGCCGCCGACGTTCCGCGAGCTGAGTGGACCCGCGAAGATCAGTCGAGTTCGAGGTCTGGGTCTCGGATACTCAAAGCCTTGTGTCCCCAGGTGAATCAGGGCATCACCCAGACCAGGCATCTCGAAGAAGGGGACAGAAAGTGTTGTGTCGGTAAGTCGTCTCATGGCCTGAGCCAAGTACTTCTGTGCGGGTCGGAGAACGACTCTGTTCGCTGCTTGGTACAAGATCCAGTTTCGAAGAGAGCCAATGGGTCCAGTAGCGGGAAGCAGTCCCATCCCGTAGGGCGGAAGCCCCGGAGCACCGAGTGTCATTGGGCTAATCCCCAGGATCCCGATCCTTGGCCGCTCGCTTTTCGGAAGAAGAGCGAGCGGATACACGCCAGCGAAGAGCATCTCGGACAGAACAACGTCGGTCGGTACGTCGCCCAGAGCTCGCTCTACGGAAGCAAACTGCGCATCGACAGGCTTCGAAAACACCTCGAGCACCCCGGCGCTCAATCCTCGGATTCCGGTCAGGTCCGCCACTTGAGGGAAGGCAGATCGCATGTCGCGATCATCAAAATCGGCAGCAACGTCAAGCGGGACGAACTCCAATCCCGCTCGCTCCACTCTTTCGCGGTGCCGCGCACCGGTGAGGACACGGACGCGATGTCCTCTGCGCGCAAGCTCCGCTCCGATGAGGACTCCCGGCGTGAGATGTCCGAGCAGTGGCGAGCTAGTAATGAGGACGGACTTTTCGGTCATCGATGCACTTCCGCTTCTTCGAGCTTTCGTTCGTCTGGGACCAGCGCAGCGGTTATGACGCTGATCAGCTGAAGCGCCGCCGCCACGGCAAGCACTGCAGGTGTGGCTTGAGCGAACTCTTCGGGCCTGACTCCGCCACCCACCACCGCGAAGACTACTGACACGGTCGCAATGCCGACCAGGACGCCGAGCTCTCGGGACGAGTTGCTCAGTCCTGATGCGTCAGCATCGTCTTTGCGTGCGACAAGTGCCATGGCTTGTCCTGTGACGAGCGCGAAGAAGACTCCCATCCCGATGCCCGCAAGAACCATGCCTGGCACAAGCAGCACGTACGGGACGTCAGGTGAAATCACGAACGCGAACCACACGAGGGCGGTGAACTGCAAGACTGCACCAATCACGAGGGGCGCCTTCATTCCTACTTTGCTCGCCACAAGACCCGCCAAGGGCGCCGCGACGAGTGGTACAAGGGTCCACGGCAGGGTCGCGATGCCGGTTTCTGATGCTCCGAAGCCAAGAACAAGCTGAAGGTATTGCATCAGCAAGAAGACCGCTCCGAAGATGCCCGCAGTGCCGAAGAACGCAGTTGCCACCGACAGCGTCAATCCACGAGACCTCATCAGTCGTCTAGAAAACAGCGGGGAAGCTGACCGGCTCTGAAGCCAAACGAAGCCACAGACTATTCCTATGCCACCGAGGACAAACGTGATGGAGAGCGCGGCGCCCAACTGATGCTGAGACAGGGAGAGCACCCCCAGCACGACAAGAAACATGCCCGTGGCGAGTGTGACAAACCCCACGTAGTCGACGCGCGCCGAGGCACGAGAGTCTCTCGGAACAACCGAAATGGTTCCCACGGCCAAAACGATTCCGATAGGCACATTTACCCAGAAGATCGCCTGCCAGGACCATGCAACAACAATCAGACCACCGATGAACGGCCCAAGCGCCACAGCAAGACCGCTAATCCCTCCCAGCACACCGAGGTAGATAGGCGTTCGTTGTGGGATCGAGTACATGCTTACGAGCGTGAAGGCGAGGGGGACCATCAGTGCAGCGCCAAGTCCTTGCGCCGCGCGCGCCACGCCGAACATCACAAGATCTCCCGAGACAGCGACCAGCGCCGAGGACAGCGTAAACAGCAACACTCCGAATATGAAGCTATTCCGCCGCCCGAAGCGGTTGCCAACGCTGGCGGCTCCCAACATGAAGACGGCGAACGTCATCGTGTAGGCATTGACGGTCCAGGATAGGTCACTGACGCTGACTTCCAAGGTCTCGCGAATAGTCGGTAGCGCTACTGTCACGACGAGATTGTCAAGGCCGGTCATGAAGAGCGCGACGCCCGTAATCACAAGAATGAGGGCCACACGCGGTCCAGACTCACTGAACGTCGATGACCGTTGGGGTGGAGCTGAGGATGCTGAAGAGGCCAAGAGATCACCCATTGATCGGCGGAGCGGCTGCTTCGGGGTTCCCCGCGTCTGCAACCTTTTTCAGCGCACGCTCAAGGATCTGAAGATCCTCAACGGTTTCGACGGCCGTGACTTTGCCCCACGTCAACGTCATGAATTGGAACACGGTGTTTTCATATCTTTCACCGTCAGGGAGCGGACCGCTGACAAGAGAGCGCACTGCAATTCGGGTTTTCCAAGGACCTCCATTGACGAGAACCTCCTGAACATCGAACTTAGCGCCGGGGAGCACGCTTAGCGTTCGCTCCCACCAGCGGTTCATGGCCTCCTTGGTGACCCTTCGACCCCCAAGAGCGTGTTCTCCGCGGAACACGTACTCGAACTCGTCACTGAGCCCGGCGACCATTGCGGCGTAATTGCCCAAGTTGATCTGCTCGAAAGTGTTTCGAACCTTGTTTCGTACGATTATTGCGTAGACCATTGAGGGTCCCTTCTCTTACTGAGTTCTTGCCGATTGGGAGTGGCGTGCTGTGATAGATACCGCCCAAGTTCGCCCAGGCGTGGATAGAGCATCGACGATGCCAGCGCTAGCCGCCATGGGTGTGCCCGATTCCCAGCGACGGCTGTCAACGTCCGTAGACGCCAGTCCCGTACCGGACGTTGCGCCTCACGGAGAATGTCCACCACTTGTTCGACGGCAAAGAACTCGAGGGGATCTGTGGTCTGCGCGAACAATCCTGTGAGCGCAGATGCATGCTCGGAGGAATCGACAGCGTGTGAAAGGAACTCCCGGACATCCGGCGGGTAGGGCTCGAGGCTGGCGAAGTCGCACGTGTACTCGTAAAACGGTCGCGAGATCGCATTGCGGCGGGCTTCGTAAGCCGCCAGCGCTTCGCTTTCGCTGGTGCGACCGCAGAACGCATGAGCCGCAGTTGGGGCACCGCTGCCACAGCATCCTGAAACGCTGCTCGTGCGCCCCAGAGCTGCGGATTATGGAATGCATAGGGAGACGCGATCCGCGCAGTAGCAATGTCGAGGACGGCAGCCAACGATTCTGCCTTCGACAGCAGATTCACCGGGCCAGAGACCACGATCTGGTCGGTGCTGTTCGTCCCAGCAATCACAAGCGAATCTGAACCAACGGCATCCAAAAGTGCGGCTACTTGGCCGCGCACGGCTTTGAATACGGCCATCGCTCCATCTCGTGCTGCATGGGCGTCGAGTGCTAGGACTCGATGAGCAACGATGCGGGCGCCGTCGGCGGGGGTAAACGCCCCGCCGACGGTCCACGCCGCGATCTCGCCGAAGCTGTGGCCGATGAGGCTTTGAGGAGACGAGGCGCCAAGTGCCCTGTTTCCCGCCACAACGGCGGCGAGAAAGATGGAAAGCTGGATAGCTTTCGAGGCGTCCTGTACGAGAGCGCTGAGCGGACGAGGGTCATGGCGCAACTCCTCGATGTCGACGGAGAGTAGCTCGACACCGACAGCGCGAACAGCCTCATAAGTCTGCGGGTCGATAACCGCGGCTTCGTCAATGCATCCTGGAGCATATGCTCCTTGGCCCGGAAACAGAAGGATCGTCTGGTCAGTCGTCATGATGGCCCCCATGGTTGTTGACGTGGTCGTTCGGATCACTCGGGATCCGCCTCGTGATCGTGGCGATGCTCAGATGGTCAACGTGCAGTCGTACGCTTCCCATCGCGACAGTGTTGGCGATGAAAGGCCTGTGTTCTCCGCTGGGCTCCGCGCTCAGAACCACGGAGAGGACATGATCGGCTGAGTGTTGGATCGTAACCCCAGACCACTGGTCTTGTAGCGGCGAGCTCACCAAGACTGCACCGGCGAAGTCCGATGCCTTAGCGCTGACCTCCCAGTTACGAAACGGGAGCAGGCTGCCCTCGCCACTAGCCTTCGAAGCCGCCTCCTTTGACGTCCATATTCGCGCGGCAACAGTCTGTCGGTTCGAAGGATCTGATCGCTGGAGCGCCAGCTGTTCGCCGCGGGTGAAGGCCAAGGATATGGCTGGTGGCGTCACCCCTGCGACGGAATCGATGTCAACACCGACGCGGTGAGGAGAGAGAGCGACGGCGACAAGGCCACCGGTGTGGCTTACCGACGCTGACAGACCGGCACGCCGAAGGAAGGTATTGATTGGTGCGCCGTGCGCAACGCCGCATCGCCGGCAGGCTGACGATTCAAACGGCGTATCTGGCACTGTTTCCAGACAAGCCCCGAGAATCAGGCGCAGGACGGCTCGCCGCTTCGCAAAGTCGGCGCGGTGTCGTTTGTCGAGACGGTGCATGCGATGCCGCTCAGTATCGTCCATCAAACTCAGCGCAAGGCTTGAAGCCACACCGTTCGAATCAGTGACGTACACATTTGTCTCTCGCAGAATATTGGTGGAGCGCAGAAGTCGCGGGATGACGTGAGAACTCTTAGGCTCACCGGTGGCCACAGATGCGCTCAGTGTGCTCGACATCGTGCAGCCCCCCAGCTCCTTTAGCCTGTCGCTCTTTCGGAGACTACTTGTCACAGATCCTGACGGTCAAGCCAACCGAAATGTGAAACATCACGTCACCAGACCAGACGTTTGACGCCGACTGCACGCGTCGATCCGCCATCTCAGACGACGACAGGCTCGCAGATTGACAGCAGCGTGCACTCCATCGAGCCAAGCATTTCATCCCCGGAACTGGGATATTTCCCGGTTCTAACCCGAGCCCCAGGCGCCCTCAAGCGGTCGGACAATCGCTGCACGGTCTCACTTTCACATTAGAGACGCACATGCTACTCATAGGCCTAGCCCCCTTCTCGAATGACATTCCCGTTGAGGACACTTGATTTTTTGGGGGTCAGAAACTGCGCGCAGCGCTCCGGCCTTCGAGACACTCAGGTACGGGAATCTGTCCCCGAATGGGGGACACAATTCCGCCATACCCTCCGAAAAGCTCACGCGGGAGCGAAGAGCATCGACCTCTCGCCACCCGCCTCCAGGACATCATGGCAACCTGGAGCAACGACAACCAGAGCGAGGCAGTCCGGGCGCGCGTAGACGAGGTCGGCGTCGATGGGCAGTGGGTCGTCAGTCACGACGAGAACACTGACGGGTGGGCTCCCGACGGGAACGCGGCGGTCATCTAGATGAAGCGAGCGGACCTCGAGACGGCGGAGCGACTCATCGCCATCCTGGCCGCAAGCCTTCGCGCGGAGGCCAACACCTTCGCCCGCGAAGGACGAGACCTGAGCCCGGAAGCCCGCATCATCTTCCGGCTCGAGTTCATCGACGCCGACTGCTACGACGGCGACGAAGACGATGTGTGGGCGCCGGCTACCGGTGGGAGCGCCCTCCTGTGGGCGCTGTTGCCGAGCCCACGTCGTGGTCGATCTCGTACGTCACGTCACCTCGGGACGCCGTGTTGTCTGTGCCGTGGCAGGGTCTACGGTCTTTGGCGTTCGTGGCTACAACGCAGACGAGCTGGGTGAAGAACGTGGCTTCCCTGGTCTCGCTCGCGTTAGGCTATGGCCTCACGACCACGTCGGACATCGCCATGGCGGAGAGCGGCCACGCAATTGACGAGACCAGCCACGCAGCACGAGAGCAAGCACACAACTTCTTACTGCACAGGCTGCCCGCTCGACGCGCGTGGGCCCACTACGGTGTACCGAGCCCTAGCAGTTCTCTCTTCGGAACATGGAGGGCGGGGAGGTCACCGCACTTCGTTTTCCTGGACGAGACCGATGAGCTCCTCGCCGACGCACCGCTAGAAGGAAGCGTGCATGACCTCCAGGAAGCACGCTCACGCGCACGTGACGAAGCGCTCCTCTCCCCCACGCACATTCTGACATTGCCGTGCGAGCTGAGGCGTGATCGTCCAGGCAAATGGAATCAGGTGTTCGAGCAGACGCTGAGCACATTGAGGTGGCTTGGCGCACCCTCCTCAGGCATCACGTTCACGGAGCAACGACTGCGCTCCGCTCACGAACAAGCCCGCCTTCGCGAAGGAAGCGTCGCGATCCCGTTCCTCCGATGGCTGGAGACGAAGGACTGGCGCGGATAGCTGAGGCCGCACCGACACCGATGAAGCAGAAAGAGCCACCGAGATTCTCGGCGGCTCTTTCTGTGCGGTGCTAGTTGAGATACGCGAACGTGTGGTGCTTAGATCCGCGAACACCCCGTGGTGGCGAGTGAGGGATTCGAACCCCCGAATGCGATGCAGTCTGATTTACAGTCAGATCCCTTTGGCCGCTTGGGTAACTCGCCAGAGCGCACCCGTCCGACTTGGACAGCCAACCGGGGGCACGAAGAATAAGTATACGGGTCAGAGCCGGGGTCAAGAAATCGAGGAGTCAGCTCCCGTGCACGCCTCGTCCGGCATCCGTCAACGACTCAGGAGTGCGCAGGAGTCCGCCCTCGGCACGGCAGGTCGCCGCCGCGATGTCCATGGCTCGCTGAAGCAGTGCACGCCACTCCCCCAACGCGACTGGAGAGCCCTGCACGAGACCCGCCGAGACCGCTGCGAGGGTGGCATCGCCGGCACCGACCGTGTCGATGATCGGTCCGGGTAGCTCCGAGATCGGGGCCGATGCGACTCCGGCCTCGACGTCGATCGTGGCCCCGTCCGAGCCGGCGGTGGCCAGGACGGCTGCCGTGCCCAGTTCACGCAGACGGGCTCGGAGCGCATCGAGATCGCCGTCGTAGAGGATCGCCGCGTCATCCGCACCGACCTTCGCGATCGCGGCATCCGCGGCCAGCCGCTCGAAGCCGCGGACGAACTCGGCGCGGTCGCTCAGCATCCCCGTACGCGGATTCGGATCGACCGCGACACGGGCATCGCCGAGCGCATCGACCAGCGCATCGACCTCGTCCGGCACGTCGAAGGGGAAACAGCTGATCGCGACCAGCCCGGCCTCCGCGATCGCCCGTCGCGCTTCATCGGAATAGCGGATGCTGCGCCGCTGCGCGGCCTCGTTGAACACGTACTGCGGTTCGCCGTTCGCCGCACGCTCGACGATCGCTCGAGAGGAACCGAGCGGCGCGGGGCTGGCGATCAGCTGCACGCCATGGTCGGCGAGGTACTCGCGGATGTGCGCTCCGGGTTCGTCGTCGCCCACCATCGCGATCAGGGTGGTCTCGACGCCGAGTCGGCGAAGGCCGACCGCGACGTTCAGCGCGGCGCCGCCCACGAGCTCGCGCACGCCTGCATCATCACGGATCTCGTCGATCAGGGCGTCTCCGATGACGACCACGGTTCCTGGGGAGGTCTCAGTGTTCACCTGCTGAGAATATCGCGCCGGCACACCGTCGGATGACGCCCGGCGATCCGCTCGCCCACGCTGTGCGCGCCGCTGTACGGTGTGGTCATGAACGCCCGCCCCGTCACCGTCGCCGCTCTGCTCGTGCTCGTCGCCGCCCTGACCGCGTGCGGCCCCGTGTCCGGCGACGGCGCCGGCTCGACCAGCAGCCCACCGGCATCCGCGTCCGCATCCGAGACCTCGTCGCCCGACGCGAGCGCAAGTCCATCACCAAGTCCGACGGCCACGACGAAGACCATCGCGCTGCCGACCGACTGCCGTGCGATCCTCTCCGAGTCGGTCCTCGCCGAACTCGGGGACACGCCGCTCAATGACGCCGCGTTCGGCCCGTCGGGCGTGGGGTCCGACGGGTCGCTCACCTGCATCTGGGCGAGTCCCGGCGCAGACACGACCGGGCTGACCACGAAGATCTCGAAGATGAACCGTGGGCCCGCCCTCGACATGCTCAATGCGCTGGCGAATGACGAAGGATTCTCCTGCTTCACCCCCGACGGCGGCACCCGCTGCGAGAAGACCTGGCCGAACGAGCAGTACCCGGTCACCGACGGTCGCACCTTGTTCTGGCGTGACGGCATCCTGATCGACACTCGGTACTCGAATCTCGCCCCCACGGGGTACACCTCGGCGATCGTCGCCAGGCTGTTCGGCTGATCCTGCGCTGCGCGCACGCGGAAAAGGTGTCACGCGCGGCGGGCAGGTGTCGCAGATGGCCGTATCGCGGCTCACGAAGCGGCCAGTTCCGGCACCTCTCTTCTGGCAGGTGTCGCAGATGGCCGCATCACGAGCGCGGACGCGGCCATCTGCGACACCTCCCTCTGCGAACCTGCGCCCCGCACGTCCACACCACCTGCAGCACAAAGCATCCGCAGACACGAAGAAGGCCCCGAGGAGAACCCCGGGGCCTTCTTCATTCAGTCACACCTCAGTTGTAGGTACCGGGGGTGATGTCGTCCGTCGAGAACGCGTCGAAGTCGACGTAGCCGAAGTCGCCGTCAGCGTACGCACCGTCGGATGCGAAGATCCGGTTCGGGTAGCGCTCGCTCTTGGCTTCCTCGGTGGCCTCGACCGTGACGTCGCGGTACTTCGAGAGACCGGTTCCGGCGGGGATGAGCTTTCCGATGATGACGTTCTCCTTGAGACCGACCAGCGGGTCGCGCTTGCCCTCCATGGCGGCCTGCGTGAGCACGCGGGTCGTCTCCTGGAAGGAAGCAGCGGACAGCCACGATTCGGTCGCGAGCGACGCCTTCGTGATACCCATCAGCTCCGGGCGACCGGACGCGGGGCGCTTGCCCTCTGCCACAGCCTCGCGGTTGATCGTCTGGTAGCGCTTGAGGTCGACCATCTCACCCGGGAGCAGGGTCGTGTCGGCGTGATCGACGACGGTGACCTTGCGGAGCATCTGACGGACGATGACCTCGATGTGCTTGTCGTGGATCGGCACACCCTGCGAGCGGTACACGCCCTGGACGCCACCGACGAGGTATCGCTGCACCTCGCGAGCACCCATGACGCGCATGATCTCCTTGGGGTCCAGCGTTCCCACCAGGATCGGCTGACCGACCGTGACGTGCTGGCCGTCCTCGACGAGAAGCGTCGCACGCTTCAGCACCGGGTAGATGACCGGCTCGTCGCCGCTGTCGGGCGTCAGGATGACCTTCTTGCCCTTGTCGGTCTCGTCGATCGTGATGCGCCCGTCTGCCTCGGCGATCGGGGACGCACCCTTGGGGGTACGCGCCTCGAACAGCTCCTGCACACGGGGCAGACCCTGCGTGATGTCATCAGCAGATGCCGAACCACCGGTGTGGAAGGTACGCATCGTCAGCTGGGTACCGGGCTCACCGATCGACTGGGCCGCGATGATGCCGACGGCCTCGCCGATGTCGACCGTCTTACCGGTCGCGAGCGAACGTCCGTAGCACTGCGCGCAGACACCGACGGCGGAGTCGCAGGTCAGGACCGAGCGAACCTTGATCGTCTCGACGCCAAGACCCACCAGCTTGTCGATGAGCACGTCGCCGACGTCCTCACCGGCTTCGGCGAGGACCTCACCCTTGCTGTCGATGACAGCGGAGGCCAGCGTACGAGCGAACACCGAGTTCTCGACGTTCGCGTCGCGGACGAGCTCACCCTGCGAGTTCGGCGAGGCGATCGGGAGCTCGAGGCCCTTCGACGTGCCACAGTCCTCTTCACGGATGATGACGTCCTGCGAGACATCCACCAGACGACGGGTCAGGTACCCGGAGTCGGCAGTACGCAGAGCGGTGTCGGCCAGACCCTTACGGGTACCGTGCGTCGCGATGAAGTACTCCGCAACCGACAGACCCTCGCGGTACGAGGAGATGATCGGACGCGGGATGATCTCACCCTTGGGGTTGTTCACCAGACCACGCATACCGGCGATGTTCCGGATCTGCAGCCAGTTACCACGAGCACCCGACGACACCATGCGGTTGATGGTGTTGTCCTCGGGGAAGTTGGCCTTCATGGCCGTCTGCACCTCGTCGGTCGCCTCGGTCCAGATCTTGATGAGCTCCTGGCGACGCTCGGTGTCGGTCGTCAGACCCTTCTCGTACTGCGACTGGACCTTCGCGGCCTGCTTCTCGTAGCCCGCGACGATCTCCGCCTTGTTCGGCGGCGTGAGGATGTCGCTCAGCGCGACGGTCACACCGGAGCGCGTTGCCCAGTAGAAACCGGCGTCCTTGATGCGGTCCAGCGAGGCAGCCGTCTCGACCTTGGGGTACTCCTCGGCCAGCTTGTTGACGATCTGCGACAGCTTGTTCTTGTCAGCCTGCTCGCGGACGAACGGGTAGCCCTTCGGCAGCGTGTCGTTGAAGATCGCCTGACCCAGCGAGGCGTCGACGAGACCGTGACGGTCGTAGTTCTCGGGGGCTTCGCCCTCGAGGAACGTGAGACCGGGGATACGGATGCGGATCTTCGCCTGCAGGTCGAGGGTTCCCTCGTCCTTGGCCAGGATCGCCTCGCCGACGGAACCGAACGCACGTCCCTCACCGGCTGCGCCGGCCTTGACCGTGGTCAGGTGGTGCAGACCGATGATCATGTCCTGCGAGGGCAGGGTGACCGGACGGCCGTCAGACGGCTTCAGGATGTTGTTCGACGCGAGCATCAGCACGCGGGCCTCGGCCTGAGCCTCGACCGAGAGCGGCAGGTGCACAGCCATCTGGTCACCGTCGAAGTCGGCGTTGAACGCCGCGCAGACGAGCGGGTGCAGCTGGATGGCCTTGCCCTCGACGAGCTGGGGCTCGAACGCCTGGATGCCGAGACGGTGCAGGGTGGGTGCACGGTTCAGCAGCACAGGGCGCTCGCGGATGATCTCCTCGAGCACGTCCCAGACCTCGGGACGGGTGCGCTCGACGGCGCGCTTCGCCGCCTTGATGTTCTGCGAGTGACCGAGGTCGATCAGACGCTTGATCACGAACGGCTTGAAGAGCTCCAGAGCCATCTGCTTGGGCAGACCGCACTGGTGCAGCTTCAGCTGCGGGCCGACGATGATGACCGAACGGCCCGAGTAGTCGACGCGCTTGCCGAGCAGGTTCTGACGGAAACGACCCTGCTTACCCTTCAGCATGTCGCTGAGCGACTTCAGGGCGCGGTTGCCGGTACCGGTGACCGGGCGACCACGGCGACCGTTGTCGAACAGTGCGTCGACGGCCTCCTGCAGCATGCGCTTCTCGTTGTTGACGATGATCTCGGGAGCACCGAGGTCGATCAGACGACGAAGACGGTTGTTGCGGTTGATCACACGACGGTAGAGGTCGTTCAGGTCGGAGGTCGCGAAGCGGCCACCGTCGAGCTGCACCATCGGGCGCAGCTCCGGCGGGATCACCGGGACGACGTCCAGCACCATGGCGGCCGGGCTCATGCCGGTCTCCAGGAAGGAGCTGACGACCTTCAGGCGCTTGATCGCGCGGATCTTGCGCTGACCCTTGCCCTCGGAGATCTGCAGACGCAGGTTCTCGGCTTCGCCGGCGAGGTCGAAGGCTGCGAGGCGACGCTGGATCGACTCGGCACCCATGTAGGCCTCGAAGTACTGACCGAAACGGTCCTGCAGCTCGTGGAAGACGTCGTCCTCGGGGCGGAGTGCGCCCACCTCGAGCGTGCGGAAGTCCTCCCACACGCGCTCGAGCTTGGCGATGGCCTCGTCTGCACCCTTGCGGGTGAGCGTCATCTCCTTCTCGGCGGCGTCCTTGACCTTCTTCTTCGCGTCGGCCTTGGCACCCTCGGCCTCGAGAGCAGCGAGCTCCTCCTCGAGACGAGCCAGGCGCTCAGCGATCTTCGCGTCGCGGCGGTCACCGAGCGTCTTCAGCTCGAGACGGATGTTGTTCTCCTGCGTGCCCAGGTCGCGGTGACGAGCTTCCTCGTCGACCGAGATGACCATGTAGGCGGCGAAGTAGATGACCTTCTCGAGGTCCTTCGGCGCCATGTCGAGCAGGTAGCCCAGACGCGAGGGAACACCCTTGAAGTACCAGATGTGGGTGACGGGAGCGGCGAGCTCGATGTGGCCCATGCGCTCACGACGGACGGAGCTCTTGGTGACCTCCACGCCGCAGCGCTCGCAGACGATGCCCTTGAAGCGGACACGCTTGTACTTGCCGCAGGCGCACTCCCAGTCGCGGGACGGGCCGAAGATCTGCTCTCCGAAGAGACCGTCCTTCTCCGGCTTCAGCGTGCGGTAGTTGATGGTTTCGGGCTTCTTGACCTCACCGTACGACCATGCGCGGATGTGGTCCGCAGTGGCCAGGCCGATGCGAAGCTCATCGAAAGTATTTGACTCGAGCACTAATTCTCCTGTGTCGGAATTCTTTTTGAGAAGTCTGGCGCCGGCGAGCTCAGCCACCCAGTGGGTGCCTGAGCTCGCCTGCGGGTTAGATCTCGTCGATCGAGGCGGCCTCGAAGCGGCTGGAGATGTTGATTCCGAGCTCTTCCGCAGCACGGAAGGCCTCGTCGTCGGTGTCGCGCAGGTTGACCAGCGTGCCGTCGGCCGAGAGGACCTCGACGTTCAGGCAGAGCGACTGCATCTCCTTCATGAGCACCTTGAAGGACTCAGGGATGCCGGGCTCCTGGATGTTCTCGCCCTTGACGATCGCCTCGTACACCTTGACGCGGCCGAGGATGTCGTCGGACTTGATCGTGAGGAGCTCCTGCAGCGCGTACGCGGCACCGTAGGCCTCGAGGGCCCACACTTCCATCTCACCGAAGCGCTGGCCACCGAACTGCGCCTTACCACCGAGCGGCTGCTGGGTGATCATCGAGTACGGACCGGTGGAGCGTGCGTGGATCTTGTCGTCGACCAGGTGGTGGAGCTTCAGGATGTACATGTAGCCCACGGAGATCGGCGCCGGGAACGGCTCACCCGAACGACCGTCGAAGAGCTGCGTCTTTCCGGTCGAGTCGATGAGACGGACACCGTCACGGGTCGGGGTGGTCACGTCGAGGAGACCTGCGATCTCCTCCTCGCTCGCACCGTCGAACACCGGGGTGGCGACCTTCGTACCGGGAGCAGCCTCGAAAGCCTGCTCCGGCAGACGAGCTGCCCACTCCGGGGTGCCCTCGACCTTCCAGCCCTGCTTCGCGATCCACCCGAGGTGGGTCTCGAGGACCTGGCCGAAGTTCATTCGACCCGGGATGCCGAGCGGGTTGAGCACGATGTCGACCGGGGTTCCGTCCGCGAGGAACGGCATGTCCTCGATCGGGAGGATCTTCGCGATGACACCCTTGTTGCCGTGACGACCGGCGAGCTTGTCACCCTCGGTGATCTTGCGCTTCTGGGCGATGTAGACCACGACACGGCGGTTGACGCCGGAGCCGAGCTCGTCGTCGCCGTCTTCGGCGTTGAACTCCTTGACCGCGATGATCGTGCCCTGCTCGCCGTGAGGCACCTTCAGGGACGTGTCGCGGACCTCGCGGCTCTTCTCGTTGAAGATCGCGCGGAGCAGACGCTCCTCGGCCGACAGCTCGGTCTCGCCCTTCGGCGTGACCTTGCCGACGAGGATGTCGCCGGGGCGGACCTCGGCACCGATGCGGATGATGCCGCGCTCGTCGAGGTCCTTCAGCAGCTCGGGGCTGACGTTGGGGAGGTCACGGGTGATCTCCTCCTTGCCGAGCTTCGTGTCGCGGGCGTCGACCTCGTACTCCTCGATGTGGATCGAGGAGAGGGTGTCGTCCTTCACCAGGTCCTGGCTCAGGATGATCGCGTCCTCGAAGTTGTAGCCCTCCCACGTCATGAACGCGACGAGGAGGTTCTTTCCGAGGGCCAGCTCACCGTTCTCGGTGGCGGGGCCATCAGCGATGACCTCTCCGACCTCGACGCGCTCACCGGCGTTGACGACGACCTTCTGGTTGTACGACGTGCCCTGGTTCGAGCGGTCGAACTTGCGCAGGTGGTATTCCTGCGTTCCACCCTCGTCGAGCATGACGACGACGCGGTCTGCGGAGACCTCGGAGACGACACCGGCCTTCTCGGCGGTGAGCACGTCACCGGCGTCGATGGCCGTGTAGCCCTCCATACCGGTTCCGACGAGCGGCGAGTCGCTGCGGAGCAGCGGCACAGCCTGACGCTGCATGTTGGCACCCATGAGGGCGCGCTGTGCGTCGTCGTGCTCGAGGAACGGCACGAGCGAGGTCGCGACCGACACCATCTGGCGCGGCGAGACGTCGATGTAGCCGATGTCCTCCGGGAGGAACATGTCGACCTCGCCGCTGCCGCCCTTGGGGCGGGCCAGGACGTGGCTCTCGATGAAGCGACCCTTGGCATCGAGCGGGGCGTTGGCCTGCGCGATGTTGAAGTCGACCTCTTCGGAAGCCGTGAGGTAGTCGATGTGCTCGGTGACGACGCCATCGGTGACCTTGCGGTACGGGGTCTCGATGAAGCCGAACGAGTTGATGCGCGCGAAGGTCGCGAGTGCACCGATCAGACCGATGTTCGGGCCTTCAGGCGTCTCGATCGGGCACATGCGGCCGTAGTGCGAGGGGTGGACGTCACGGACCTCGACGCCGGCGCGGTCACGCGAGAGACCACCGGGGCCGAGCGCGGACAGACGACGCTTGTTCGTCAGACCCGCGAGCGGGTTGTTCTGGTCCATGAACTGCGACAGCTGCGAGGTTCCGAAGAACTCCTTGATCGCGGCGACGACGGGGCGCACGTTGATCAGGGTCTGCGGCGTGATGGCCTCGATGTCCTGCGTGGTCATGCGCTCGCGGACGACGCGCTCCATGCGGGACAGACCCGTGCGGACCTGGTTCTGGATGAGCTCGCCGACAGCGCGGATACGACGGTTGCCGAAGTTGTCGATGTCGTCGGTCGCGAGACGGATCTCGGCCTTCTTGCCCGAGCGGATGCCGGAGAAGGTCTCCTCGGTGCCCGCGTGCAGACGAACCAGGTACTTGATCGTCGCGACGATGTCCTCGACGGTCAGCACCGACGAGGTCAGCGGCTGGTCGAGACCGAGCTTGTGGTTGATCTTGTAGCGACCGACCTTCGCGAGGTCGTAGCGCTTCGGGTTGAAGTAGAAGTTGTCGAGCAGCGCACGGGCTGCCTCGGCGGCGACCTGCTCGCCCGGACGCAGCTTGCGGTAGATGTCGCGGAGCGCATCTTCCTTCGTGACGATGGTGTCCTTCGCGAGCGTCTCCTCGATCGAGGTGTAGCCGGCGAACTCCGTGAGGATCTCCTCGCTGGTCATGCCCAGCGCCTTGAGGAACACGGTGACCGACTGCTTGCGCTTGCGGTCGACGCGCACGCCGACCTGGTCGCGCTTGTCGATCTCGAACTCGAGCCATGCACCACGGCTCGGGATGACACGAGCCGACACGATGTCCTTGTCGGACGTCTTGTCGGGGGTCTTGTCGAAGTAGACACCGGGAGAACGCACCAGCTGCGAGACGACGACGCGCTCGGAACCGTTGATGATGAACGTCCCCTTGTCGGTCTGCAGCGGGAAGTCGCCCATGAAGACCGTCTGGGTCTTGATCTCACCCGTGAGGTGGTTCATGAACTCGGCCTCGACGTACAGCGGAGCGGCGTAGGTCTTGCCACGCTCCTTGCACTCCTCGATCGAGTACTTCTCCGGCTCGAGGTACGGGTTCGTGAACGACAGCTGCATCGTCTCGCCGAGGTCCTCGATGGGAGAGATCTCCTCGAAGATCTCGCCGAGGCCCGAGTTCTCGTTCACGTCGGTGCGGCCGGCCTTCTTGGCCTCGGCAACGCGCGCCTTCCAGGCGTCGTTGCCGACCAGCCAACCGAAGGACTCGGTCTGCAGTGCGAGAAGGTCAGGGACCGTCAGCGTGTCGGAGATCTTGGCGAACGAGAGGCGGGAAGCTCCGCGTCCGTTCTTCGTGGTGGTGGATGTGGATGCGTTGCGAGCAGCAGCCAAGGGAATAACCTCCGTGAGCCCCGCGGGGCTTCTCGATTCCTTTGTCGTCAGGTGGAGTGTGCGCTCGAAGACCTCAACGAATGCCGACCACCATATGAGGGCAGGGAGAAGCGAGCGCAACTACCAACTATACGTGTGATTCTGCGACATGGCAAGCGCAGTCCTTGACCAATGTCGGATGCTGCGGTAAAAGGCACCCGAGGGCCGGGCCGGGATACCTCGGCCCGACCCTGTCAGGAGGCGATGTTGAGTTCGTTCCCCGGGATCGACGCGAGCAGGCGACGGGTGTACGGGTCGCGTGGATTCGTGAAGATCTCCTCGGAGGACGCCGCCTCGACGAGCGCACCGTCCTTCATGACGCACACGTAATCACTGATCAGTCGCACCACTGCGAGGTCGTGCGAGATGAACAGATAGCTCAACCCGTATTCCCGCTGCAGGTCGCCGAGCAGGCGCAGGATCTGGTCCTGCACCAGCACGTCGAGCGCCGACACCGGCTCGTCGCAGACGATCAGATCGGGCGACAGCGCGAGCGCCCTCGCGATCGCGACGCGCTGACGCTGCCCTCCCGACAGCTCGGACGGATACCGCCGCAGCATCGACTGCGGCAGCGCCACGTCGTCCAGCAGCTGTCGCACACGCGTGCGCCGCTCGGCGCCGCTCCCCCGCTTGTAGAAGTCGAGGGGTTCGGCGATCAGCCGTTCGATCGTGAACATCGGGTTCAGGCTCGAATACGGATCCTGGAAGATCGGCTGCACGCGCTGCCGGAAGTCCTTGGTGTCCGCCCTGCTGAGCGAGGAGATGTCCTTGCCCTCGAAGCGGATCAGGCCGCTGGTGGGCTCGATCACCTTCAGCAGCATCCGAGCCGCCGTGGTCTTTCCCGACCCCGACTCCCCCACGATCGCGACCGTCTCGCCGCGCGGGATCGCGAGTGACACGTCCTTGACCGCGACGAAGTCCTCCTTCTGACCCCGCACCGGATACACCTTGGTCAGGTTCTCGATCTCGACGATGTTGTCGACCGGCTCCGCCCGGCTCGCCGAGCCGGTGGCCTGGGCCACCGAACCTGTCGCCTGGGTTGCTGAGCCCGTCGCCTGGGTTGCTGAGCCCGTCGCCTGGGTTGCTGAGCCTGTCGAAGCATCCGCCCCTCCGACTCCCTCCGGCGCCTGCTCCCGCTCCTTCGTCTGGAACGCCGCCGGCTGCAGACGCGCGACCGCGACCGATGGTGCCGCCTTCACCAGCGACTGCGTATAGGGATGCTGCGGATCCTCGAGGATCTGCCGCGCATCGCCCTGCTCCACGACCTTGCCGCGATGCATCACGATCACCCGCTCGGCACGCTCGGCTGCGAGGCCGAGATCGTGCGTGATGAGCAGCACCGCGGTGCCGAGCTCACGCGTCATCGCCCCGATCTGATCGAGGATCGTCTGCTGCACCGTGACGTCGAGCGCACTCGTCGGCTCGTCGGCGATCAGCAGGCGAGGCTTGCATGCGAGTCCGATGGCGATGAGCGCGCGCTGGCGCATGCCGCCCGAGAACTCGTGCGGGTACTGCTTCGCACGGCGCTCCGGGTCGGGCAGGCCGGCCGCGGTCAGCGCCTCGACCACCTTCTCCTGCACGTTCTGCCTGGTGGCGAGCCCGTGCGCGAGCAGCGTCTCGGCGACCTGCGTGCCGATCTTGGCGACCGGGTTGAGGTTCGACATCGGGTCCTGCGGCACGAGACCGATGTCGCGCCCGCGGATCGAGCGCAGCTCGTGCTCCGGAGCGTGCGAGATCTCGCGTCCGTCGAGGCGGATGCTGCCGGAGGCGATGCGTCCTCCGCCGGCGAGCAGGCCGATGATCGCCATCGCGGTCGTCGACTTACCCGAACCGGACTCGCCAACGATCGCGACGGTC
Source organism: Microbacterium oxydans (assembly GCF_000956525.1). GTDB lineage: Bacteria > Actinomycetota > Actinomycetes > Actinomycetales > Microbacteriaceae > Microbacterium > Microbacterium oxydans_A. The sequence goes on along the minus strand of NZ_JYIW01000024.1, from coordinate 156,838 downwards.
TGCCCCGGCTCGATCTCGAGGTCGACGCCTTCGACGGCATGCACGACACCGTCCATCGTGGCGAAGTCCACCGCCAGGCCCTGGACCGACAGCAGCGGTGCGCCGGACATCTGATTCTCCTTCGTGGCGTTCATCGTGCCCTCGTCCTCGGGTCCATGGCCTCACGCAGCGCCTCACCGAACAGCGTGAAGCCGAGCGCGGTGATGGCGATGCAGATGCCGGGGAGGAACGCGAGCCATGGAGCGATCGCGAGCTCGGCCTGCGCGTACGTGAGCATGCGCCCCCACTCCGCAGTCTCGGGCCGGCCACCGCCGAGTCCGAGGAACGACAGCGCTGCCGCATCGATCACGGCGGTGGCGAGCGTCAGGGTGCCCTGCACGATCACCGGCCCGATCGCGTTCGGCAGCACGTGCGACATGGTGATCTGTCCGCGGCCGAGGCCGAGCGTCTGCGCCGAGAGCACATAGTCGCTCGAACGCTGCTGCAGCATCGAAGCCCGAAGCAGCCTCGCGAAGATCGGCACCTGCGAGGCACCGATCGCGATCATCACCGCGAACGGCGTCTGACCGAGGATCGCGGCGATCGACACCGCGAGCAGCAGGTTCGGCACCGACAGGATGATGTCGACGATGCGCATGATCAGCGTGTCGACCCAGCCGCCGAACGTGCCGGCGAGCAGCCCGAGGATCATGCCGCCGACCAGACCGAGCGCTGTCGAGATCACGCCGACCAGGAGCGATGCCCGTGCACCCCAGATCAACTTCGACAGCACATCGCCGCCGAAGCGGTCGAGCCCGAGCGGGAACTGCGCGAGCTCGCCAGGACCGGGGATGTGGGTCGGGGTGATGAACTTCGCTCCGGGGAGCGCGGTCTCGGGATACGGCGAGAGCACCGGAGCGAGTGCTGCCACCAGGATGAACAGCAGCACGATGGCAGCGCCGATCCAGGCGGTCGGGTTGCGCCGCAGCCGGCGGAACACATCGCGCCAGAACCCTCCTGGCCCGTCCTTCAGGTCGGCTTGGGCGATGGCGACGGTGTCGATGATCTCGCCACCCTGTGCGGGGGGAAGTGCAACGCTCATGACACGACCTCCTTTCGAGCATCGATGAGGGACATCACTGCACCCTCACTCTCGGGTCGATGAAGCTGTACGACACATCGACCGCGAGGTTGATGAGGGCGTACGCGATCGCGATGAAGATGATGAAGCCCTGCAGCACCGGGAAGTCGCGTGTGAAGATCGCCCTCGCGAGGAACGATCCGATCCCGGGGAAGGCGAACACCGTCTCGGTGAGCACCGCGCCGGAGATCAGCAGTCCGGTCTGCAGACCGATCGTGGTGATCACCGGCAGCATGGCGTTGCGCAGGATGAAGCGACTGCGCAACGTGCTCGAGCCGACGCCCTTCGCGCGCCCCGTCCGCACATAGTCCGCGTTCTGCACCTCGAGCACGCTGGCCCTGGTGATGCGGACGATGATCGCGAGCGGGATCGTGCCGAGCGCCAACGCCGGCAGCACGAGATGCAGGATCGCATCCCAGGCCGCGTCGAACTCGCCGGTGATCAGGCCGTCCCACACATAGAACCCGGTCGGATGGGTGGCGTCTATTCGCGGGTTCTGCCTCCCGTCCGACGGCAGCCAGCCCAGCTGCACCGCGAAGACGTACTTCAGGATGAAGGCCAGGAAGAACACCGGGATGGTGATGCCGACCAGGCTCAGCACGACGGACGCGTGGTCGCTGAACTTGCCGTGTCGGCGCGCTGCCCAGTAGCCGAGCGGGATGCCGACGCCGATCGCGAAGATCAGCGCCATGACGCTCAGCTCGAGCGTTGCGGGGAACCGACGGAGGAACTCGTCGACGACGGGCCGGTTCGTCTGGATCGAGGTGCCGAAGTCGCCCTGCAGAAGCCGGCCGATCCAGACGAAGTACTGCTCGAGCAGCGGCCGGTCGAAGCCGTAGAGCTCGTTGACTCTGGCGATGGCCGCCGGTGTCGCCTTCTCGCCGAGAAGTGCCACCGCCGGTCCACCGGGGAGGGCCCTGACCCAGGCGAACAGCAGGACGCTGAGCCCGAACAGGGTGGGAATGAGGAACAGCAGACGTCTGCTGATGGTGCGCAGCACAGAGATCTCCGATGATGAGGTGCCGCGCGACCCCGGGCCCTTCGACAGGCTCAGGGACCCAGTGAGTGGGTCCGGGGACCCATCCGGCGGGTCCGGGGACCCATCGAGTGGGTCCGGGGACTCACCCAATGGGTGGCTGAGCCTGTCGAAGCCCCGTCAAGGGCAGGGACTCGGAGTCGCGCGACGTCGGTCAGTCGGTCGGACCTACTTGGTGAGGACGATGTCGGTGAAGACCTCGTCGTTCACGGGGCTGGCCGGGTAGCTCTTCACGCGCGGGTCGAACGCCAGGGTCGGCGCCGGGTGCGCGAGCGGAACACCGGGGATGAACTGCGCGACTTCCTCGTTGATCTCCTCGTAGAGCGCGGTCTGCTCCTCCAGGTTGGAGACGCCGCGCGCCTCCGTCAGCTTCTGGAAGAGCTCCGGGTTGTCGAAGCCCCACTCGGAGCTCTTCTGGCCGAAGAAGACGCCGACGAAGTTGTCGGTGTCGTTGTAGTCGCCGGTCCAGCCGAGCAGGTGGATGCCGTGATCCGAGGTGCCGGTGGTGCGGTCGAGGTACTCGACCCACTCCTCCGAGACCGGGGTGGTCTCGACGCCGACCTCAGCCAGCTGCGACGACAGCACCGTGAAGATCTGCTCGGGGTCCGGCATGTACGGACGCGAGACGTTGACCGGGTAGTTGAAGGTGAGCTTCAGCGGGTTCGCCTCGGTGTAGCCGGCCTCGGCGAGCAGCGACTTGGCCTTGTCCTGGTCGAAGTCGTAGGTCGTGACATCGGGGTTGTAGCCGTTGACGACCGGCGGAACGAACTCGATGGCCTTCTCGGTGCCCTCAGGAAGCACCTGGGTGATCAGGGCGTCCTTGTCGATCGCGTACGAGAGCGCCTCGCGCACCTTCGGGTCCTGCAGCTCGGGGACCGCCTGGTTGAAGGCGAGGTAGAGGATCGTGAACGGCGGCCGGGAGACCATCGTGAAACCGTCGTCATCGAGCGCCTTGGTGTCAGCGGGACCCACGAGGTCGTACCCGTCGATCGAGCCGGACTCGAGCGCCTGGCGGCGTGCGGTCGGATCGTCGATCGTGCGGAAGATGATCTCGGAGACCTGCCCCTTGTCACCCCAGTAGCCGTCGTACGACTTCAGCGTGACCTGCTCGCCAGGAGCCCACTCCTCGAACTGGTACGGGCCGGTGCCGACCGGGTGGCCCATGGCGTACTCGGAGAGCACGGGGGCCTCGGCGGAGCCGCTGACCTCATCAGCGCCGAACTCCTGCAGTGCCGATGGACTCTGCATCGCGAAGGACGGGAGCGACAGCGATGCGACGAAGCCGGCGAAGGGCTTGTTCAGCTCGATCGTGACCGAGGAGTCGCCATCAGGGGTGCAGGACTTGTAGACGGCGTCCTGCGGGGTGGAGGCGTAGCCCTTGAAGAGCTTGTTGTAGTAGTAGCCGAATGCCTCGGAGGCGGCGAGACCGGTCCAGTTGTACCAGCGGTCGAAGTTGACGCAGACGGCCTCGGCATTGAACGGCGTGCCGTCCTGGAAGGTCACGTCCTTCTTCAGCTCGAAGGTGTGCGACATGCCGTCCTCCGACGACTCCCAGCTCTCCGCGAGGAGAGGTGCGGGGTCAGCGGTGCCCGGCTTGGTGCCGACCAGACCTTCGAAGATCTGGCGGGAGACGCGGAACGTCTCGCCGTCCTGCGCGAATGCGGGGTCGAGGCTTGCGGGATCAGATGACGCTGCGAAGACGAACGTGCCGTCGACATCACCAGACCCTTCTCCTGCATCGTCGTTCCGTTCGCTGGCGACACATCCTGCCAGGACGAGAGCGGCGAGTGTCGCTCCGGTGACGGCGATGAGACCTCGCCGACGCGTGACTGATTGGTGCATTGTGTGACCTTCCCTGTCGGGCGCTTCGTTGCGCGTGCCCGAAGCCGTTTCGCCTCGGGTCACGGTGATGCCTCGACGCTACCCAGCAGATCCACAGATACCAACCACCTGCATATCTCGATCCGGTATCGACGTGAATCGGCTGATCGTGATCCGGTAGTGTCCAGAACGTGCCGGACTCCGCCCCGATCGCCGTCTGCATCGGCGAGGGCCTCATCTCCCTGGTGGCCGCGACCGCAGGGCCCCTGGAGGATTGCCGCACCTTCCACCGGTCCCTCGCCGGAGCCGAATGGAACGCCGCGATCGCACTGGCATCGGCCGGCATCCGCACCGCTGTCGTGTCCCGCGTCGGCGATGACGGCTTCGGTCGTTTTCTCACCGATGAGCTGCGTCGGCACGGGGTCGACGACACCGCGGTCGAGGTCGATCCGGATGCTCCGACCGGGCTGTACGTGAAGGAACTCGTGCCACGGCCGGACGGTGCGGTTGACGGCGCCATGCACTACTACCGCACCGCCTCGGCCGCCTCGGCGATGTCGCCGGACACACTCGCGTCGCCGGCGGCATCCGCTGTCCTCGACCGCGCCGCACTCGTGCACCTCTCCGGGATCACTCCGGCCCTGTCCGACTCAGCCCTGGCTGCGCAGGAGATGCTGTTCGCCGAACGTCGGACGCAGCAGGTGCTGAGCTTCGACCTCAACTGGCGACCGGCGCTGTGGCGCGGCCGTGAGACCGAGGGCCGAGCGCTGCTCACCGACTTCGCACATCGCGCCGACATCGTGTTCTGCACCGGGTCGGATGCCGCGGCCGTGTTCGGCACCGCCGACCCGCAGGAGCTCCGCGAGCTGCTCGCCGAGCCGCGGTATCTGGTGCTCACCGATCCGGGCGGAGCCGTGGCCTTCGACGGGACAGAGCGAGCAGACAGCGACGCCGTCGACACCGCGGTGGTCGAGACCGTCGGGGCCGGCGACGCGTTCGCCGCCGGGTTCCTCGCCGGCATCCTGACCGGGCTCTCGCTCACCGGCAGCCTGGCCCGCGCGCATCGCATCGCGGCGCGAGCGCTCGCGAGCACCAGGGATCACATCGGCTGAGCTCGCCGACGGCGCGGACTCAGCCCTCGACGCTGGGCTGCGCGCGCTGACGGGGCACCGCAGCATCATGCGTCCGCTGCAGCGAGATCACCACGGGCTCACCGCGGTGCTGCACGACACGGACGAACAGCACGTCGACCAGAGCGAGCTGGGCGATCCGGCTCGACATCGCGGCCATCCGGAAGGGCGACTCGTGCGCATGCGTGAGCAGCACGACATCGGCAGCCAGCGCGAGCGATGACTCCCCGACACTCGTGACGGCGACCGCGAGCGCACCGGCATCACGTGCGACCTCGAGCGCCCGCAGCGTCTCGACGGTCTCGCCGCTGTGCGAGAACGCGATCGCGACATCGTCGCCACCGCGCAAGGCGGCAGTGGTCACCGCGAGATGCGGGTCAGCCGAGTGCGTCACCGAGCAGCCGATGCGCGAGAGCTTCAGCAGCAGGTCCTGCGCGGTCAGCGACGAGGCGGCCTGCCCGAAGAGATCGATGTGGCGTGCGGCGACGACGGCCCTGGCGACCCGATCGAGCGCGGCCGCGTCGAGCCCGAGGGCCGTCCGCTCGATCGCGTCGATCTCCTGGGCCGCGAGCTTCGCGGCGATCGCCATCGGCTCGTCGTCCGGGTCGATCGCGGTGGTGTCGAGACTGAACCTCGCCTGCTGCGCCTGCTCCAGCGTGATGGTGCGGGCGACTGCCACGCGCAGCTCGCGGTAGCCGCTGAAGCCGAGCGACTGGGCGAAGCGCGCGACCGTCGACAGCGAGGTCCGGCAGAGCTTCGCCAGATCATTGATCGCCAGGTCGATCACGAGGGTGGGGTCAGCGAGGATCGTCTCCGCAACGCGCGCCTCTGCGGCGCTCAGTCGAGAGACCGAGCGTCGCACCAGCGCGAGTACGTCTGCGTCCACCGAAGATCCGTTCAGCCTGTCCTGCCGAGCAGTCTCTCGCGCGCGACCTGCGCGCCGACGCGGCTCGCCGCAGCGACCTCGACAGTCGGCAGCGGAAGCGGCATCCTGGTCGGCAGTCCGACGTTCACGACGACGGCATGAGGGTCGCGCACTGCTGCCCGTTCGACCAGTGCGCGTTGCGCGGCGTCGGTGTCCGGACGATCGATCAGGATCACCGTGGTCCCAGCGGTGGCGGTCATCTCGTCGAGGACGCGGTCCTGCTCGGCGACCTCCGTGCTCGCGACATCGAGTCGCACGCGCCGATCGTCGCCGGCGAGGGAGCCTGCGACGTACGACGCCGCACTGTCGACGGCGAGGGTCGAGCGGCGGCGGGCGTCGACCACGGTGAGCGAGGATGCGGCGTCCGGCTCGTCGCCGGTCACCGAGATCATGCGTCGGACGATCGACGCCGCGTCGAACTCGTCGGCGGGCTGGGCGTCATCCGAGGCCGCGGCACGCAGCTTCACGGCGAGCGCTGTCACCCTGGCGGCTGCCTGCTCGACGCGTTCCCGCTCGAGCGAGCCGTCACGCAGCGCCTCGACGATGCCGTCACGCGCTGCGAGGAAGTCCCGCCGGTCCTGATCGGGCAGGGCGGCGTCTCCCGGGTTCGTGGGGTTGCCGATGCAGAGCAGATCGGCTCCGGCGGCGAGGGCGAGTGCTGCTCCCCCGCCGATGCCGACCGTCTCACGGATCGCGGCCATGTCGAGCGCATCCGTGATGATGACGCCCTCGAAGCCCCAGTCGCGCAGCATGCCGAGCACTCGGGGGTTCAACGTCGCCGGCGCTTCGCCCCACGCGGGGACGACGATGTGCGCGGTCATGACGGAGTCGACGCCCGCCTCGATCGCGGCGCGGAACGGCTCGAGGTGCACTCGCTCGTACTCCTCGATGTCGAGGGAGATCTCGGGCAGCGAATGGTGCGAATCCATGTGGGTGTCGCCGTGGCCGGGGAAGTGCTTGACGCACGCCGCGACCCCGCCGTCCTGGATGCCGTCGATCGCCGCGATGGCGTGACGGGTGACCAGGTCGGTGTCGTCGCCGAAGGCGCGGACGCCGATCACCGGGTTGCGAGGATCGGTGTTGACGTCGGCCACCGGTCCGAGCACGACGTTGGCGCCGACCGCAGCGACCCGGCGGGCGAGCTCCGCACCGGTGCGCTCGGTCGCGATCAGGTCGTCGAGGAGTCCGAGCTGCGCCGCACCGGGGATCGTCGACCCTTCGGCCGACTCGAGCCGGGTGACGCTGCCGCCCTCTTCGTCGACGCCGATCAGGGCATCAGGATTGGCGGCCAGGATCGACGCGCTCAGCGCGGGCAGACCGTCGCCGATGTTCTGAGCGAAGTAGACGACGCCGGCGAGGCCGTCGTGCAGTTCGTCGAGCAGCCAGGCCGGGGCCTCCGTCCCGAAGAATCCGGGCCAGAGCACACCGTTCGCGAGACGGGCGAGATCGTCGATCATCCCTTCACCGCACCCGCGACCATGCCTGCCGAGAGGCGGCGCTGGACGATGATGAAGAACACCATGACCGGCAGGGTGATGATCGTCGACGCGGCCATGATGCTGCCCCAGTCGTTCGCGAACAGGCCGAAGAACGACTTGAGCCCGATCGAGACCGTGTACTGGTCGGTCTCCGCACCGAGGATCGTCATGGCGAAGATGAACTCGTTCCACGCCGTGATGAAGCTGAAGATGCTCGTCGCGACGAGTCCTGGCATCACCAGCGGCAGCAGGATCGAGCGGAACATCCGCCACCAGCTGGCACCGTCGATGTACGCGGCCTCCTCGAGCTCGACCGGGACGGCGGCGACGAAGCCGCGCAGCATCCAGATGCCGAAGGCGAGCGACAGCGCGATGTAGACCACCATCAGACCGAGGATGCTGTTCAGCAGGCCGAGGCTCTTGACCTGGAGGAACAGAGGGATGACGAGCGCCTCGAGCGGCACCATCTGCACCACGAGGATCATCATGAGCACGGTGGTGCGGAACTTGAAGCGGAACCTCGCGACGGCGACCGCGGCGAGCAGGCAGACCAGGGCGCTCACGAGCACCGTGACGATGGCCACGATCGCCGAGTTTCGCAGGAAGGTGCCGAAGCCGCCCTCCGTGAGCACGAAGGCGAAGTTGTCGAACGTGAACTCCTGCGGAAGCAGAGACTGCCCACCGCTGGAGGCCTTCTTGTCGAAGGCGCTGGAGACCATCCAGTAGACGGGGAACAGCGTGAAGATCAGGACGGCTGCGACCGCGATCCCGATGCCGATGCGGGAGCGGAGCGATGCGCGGGGGTTCACAGCTCGTCCTCCTTCATGAGGGATCGGATGTACACGATGGTGATGCCGATCAGCACGAGTGTGAGCAGCACCGCGAGCGCGGCGCCGAAGCCGTAGCGGTTCTGGCCGAACGACTCGACGTATGACCACACGCCGAGGTTCAGCACCGAGCGGTTTCCACCGCCGCCGCCTGGCATCAGGTACACCTGCGCGAAGACCTTGAAGTCCCAGATCGTCGAAAGGATGATCACGACCGAGAACACCGGCTTGAGCGTCGGGAAGATGATCTTCCAGAAGCGACGCCAGGCGCCTGCGCCGTCGAGGGCCGCAGCTTCGAGCATCTCCTTGGAGACGCCGAGGAGGCCGGCGAGCACGGTGATCGCCACGAACGGGAAGCCGTGGTGGACGACGTTCAGCAGCACGATCGCGTAGAACGACCACTGGTTCGTGAACCAGTTGACCGAGCCGTCCATGAGGCCGAGATCCTGCAGCACGGAGTTGAAGATGCCTCGGTCGGCATCGAAGATGAAGGTCCAGACATACGTGCCGGTCACGGCGGGCATGGCCCACGCGACCATGATGCAGCTGGAGACGATGGTGCGCCAGACCGTGCCGAGTCGAGCCAGCAGCAGCGCCACCAGCGTGCCGACGGCGACCGTGACGAACACGGCGACCACGGCGAACCCGACGGTGTTCGGGAGCACCACCGTCCAGAGCGTCGGATTGGTGAGCGCCTCGATGTAGTTCTGGAACCCGATCCAGTTGCTCTCACCCGTGTTGATCTCGCGCAGACCGTAGTCCTGCAGCGAATAGATGAAGACCTGCACGAGCGGCCAGAGCATGAGCACCGCGAGGATGATCAGCCCGGGGGCGAGGAGGAGCCAGGGGCGAGCCGTGACGAGCGAGAGTCCTCGCTTGCGCGGCCGGCCGCCGGCCACGGAGGCGGAGGTGGACTCCGTCTTCGTGGCCGGCAGAGGCGCTTGCACCATCGACATGGAAGGAAGGCTTCCTTACTTCTGGTTGAGCAGTTCGGTCATCTCGGCGGCGGCGTCCTTCGTCGCGGTGGCGACGTCCTTCTGCCCGCTGAGGATGGCCTGCATCATGGAGTTGGTCGTCTTCTTCGCCTGGACGGCTCCGAAGTTCGGGGTGACCGGGACGGATGCTCCGCCGTCGACCATCTGCTCGGCGAACGGTGCGACGAGCGGGTCGGTCGAGGCCAGGGCCTCTTCCATCGCGGACTGGACGCCCGGGAAGTAGCCGGTCTCGTCAGACCACTGCTCGGCGAACTTGCCGGTGGTCATGAGCTTGACGAACTTCCACGCGAGGTCGGCGTTCTTCGTCGTGTTGAAGACCGAGAGGTGCGATCCGCCGAGCACGGACGGAGCGATGCCGCCGTCTTCGCCGGGGATGACCGCAGCGCCGATCTTGCCCTCGAGGTCGGGGTTGGCCTCGATGAGCGTCTTCGGGGTCCAGGAGCCGGAGAGCATCATGCCGACGTTGCCCTGCGTGAACGCGTCACGGAGGTCGGTCTCCTTCCAGGTGGTCGCACCTGCGGAGGAGAAGCCGTGCTCGGTCGCGAGTCCGGTGTAGAACTCGATGCCGGCCTGCGACTCCTTGCTGTCGAGCTCGCTGGTCCAGGTCTTGCCGTCCTGCGTGGCGATCTCTCCGCCGGCGCCCCAGACCCAGGGGTAGACCTGGAACTCGGCGTCGCCGGCGACCGGGAACGGCATCATCTCGGGGTGGGCGGCCTTGATGGCCTCGCCGGCGGTGACGATGTCGTCCCACGTCTTCGGAGCCTCGAGTCCGAGCTCCTCGAACACGTCGGCGCGGTAGACGATCGAACGGACTCCGGCGTACCACGGCATGCCGTAGAGCTCGTCGTCGTAGGTGCCGGCGACGGCGAGACCCTCGACGAGGTCGTCGCGCAGGCCCTTCTCGGCGTCGACGTAGGAGTCGAGCGGCTCGAGTGCGCCGGCGTCGGCGAACTCAGCGGTCCAGGTGGTGCCGGTCTCGGCGATGTCGGGGGTGGTGCCGCCGGCGATCGAGGTCACGAAACGATCGTGAGCGTCCGCCCACTGGATCTCCTCGATCTTGACCGTGGCGCCGGTCTCCTTCTCGAAGGCCGTGGAGACCTCGTCGTAGAAGGCGGATGCGTCGGGGTTGGTGCCCTTCATGATCCAGACGGTGAGCTCCTCGCCCTTTCCGTCAGTGCTGCCGGCGTCGCTGCCGCCACCCGCGCAGGCGGCCAGACCGAGCGTGGCCACGGCGCCGAGCGCCAGGGCCGGAAGAATGCGCTTGTGCATCGGGAAGATCTCCTCTTTGAAATGACTTTGCGGGCATCGGATGCTCGCCAGTAGGAAAAGTATTTACGACTAACTAATTATCTGCAAGTTCTTCTCAGAATCGTCACCCGGTCGTGACAACAGTTTCCAACGGTAGGCTCGCGGGCATGGTCCGCAGACATCAGCGGGAGACCGTCGCGCGACACGCACCGCTCCCGACCAGAAGCGCCCTCTCCTCGTTCCTCCGCTTCCTGGGCATCGGCCTGGCAGTCGTGGTGGTCTCTGCCATCGCGGTCGGTGCGTTCGTCGTGGTCGACCTCTTCAACCGTGTGAACGATGGTGCCGTCACGCTCGAGGATGCGCCGGAGGTCGAGCCGCCCACGATCGATGCCTACCCCGGCGAGTTCAGCATGCTGATCCTCGGGACCGACGAATGCGGTGAGGTCTCGACGAGCCTGCTGGGCAAGCGGTGCTCAGAGGCCGACGGTTCGGTGCTCAACGACGTGAACCTGCTGGTGCACGTCTCGGCGGAGCCGCGGAACGTGACCGTCGTCTCGTTCCCCCGCGACCTGATGCTCGAGACCCCCGAATGCACGCGACCGGACGGCTCCGTCGTGTCGGCGACCCGCAAGACGCAGATCAACGCGATCTACCAGCGGGCCGGACTCTCCTGTGTCGCCAAGACGATCACCGATCTCACGGACATCCCGATCCCGTTCGCCGCGAAGATCGGCTTCGACGGGGTGATGGAGGTCACCGACGCGATCGGCGGCGTCGACGTCTGCATCGGCGGCGACGGCATCCGTGACGCTCAGACCGGCATCGACTGGCCGGCCGGCATGCGCACCGTGTCCGGAGTCGAAGCGCTCCAGTTCATCCGAACCCGACACGGCGTGGGCGACGGCAGCGACCTCGCTCGCATCTCGAACCAGCAGCAGTACATGTCGCGCCTCGTCAGGAAGATCATGAGCGATGAGGTGCTCACCGATCCAGGCAAGGTGATCGGCCTCGCGAACACGATCGCCGACAACATCGAGCCGAGCGATGAGCTGGGCAACCCGATCCGCCTCGCGCAGCTGGCGCTCTCGATCAAGAACGTCCCGTTCTCCGAGTTCGCGTTCCTGCAGTACCCCGTGTTCGAGGATCCCGACGACAGCAACCGGCGGGTGCCGGATTGGGATGCGGCGGCCACCATCTGGGATGCGCTGCGAGCGGGGCAGTCCCTGCAGCTCACCGGCGATGTCACGAACAACGGCGGAGTGGAACTGGTCGAACCTGCACCGGACACGGCCGTGCCGCCGACGACCGAGGCCCCCACGACCGAGGCCCCGGCGACCGAGGCCCCGGATGTCCGCGCCACGCTCTCCCCCAACATCTCCGGACAGACGGCCGACCAGGAGACCTGCGCCAACGGCAAGCAGGACTGATCCTCGCCCGCCCGACGCCGTAGGCTCGAGCCATGGGCCGGACGCGAACACGAGACACCGAGCATCCGCAGGCCCGATTGGACCACGGCGGCATCGCACGCGTCATCCCCTCCGAGTTCACGAGCGGGTTCGAGCTGATCGTCGACGACACCCCGCAGTCGCACGTCGACCTCGACGACCCGACGCACCTGCACTTCGAGTACATCGTGCGGATGGGCGCGGTCATCGACCAGCTCACGCCGGGTCCCCTCACCGCTGTGCACCTCGGCGCCGGAGCGCTGACCATCCCCCGCTACATCGACGCCACACGACCCGGATCCCGGCAGCAGGTGATCGAACTCGAGGCGCCGCTGGTGCAGCTCGTCCGCGACACCCTCCCACTCCCCCAGGGCGCGTCGATCCGCATCCGCATCGGTGACGCGCGCGAAGGCGTCCGTCGCCTGCCAGGAGCACTCACCCAGAGCTGCGACCTCGTGGTGTCTGACGTCTACTCCGGTGCGCAGACACCCGCGCACCTGACCAGCATCGAGTTCTACCGCGAGCTCTCGGCGCTCCTCGCTCCCGGCGGCGTCCTGCTCGTCAACGTCGCCGACGGCCCTGGGCTCGCCTTCGCCAGACGGCAGGTCGCGACGATCGCCGAGGTGCTGCCAGAAGTCGGCATCCTCGCCGACACGCAGGTGCTCAAGGGTCGAAGGTTCGGCAACCTCGTGATCGCCGCCTCGGCCGCTCCGCTGCCGACCGAGTGGCTGCCGCGCATGCTCGCAGCGGGTCCGCACCCGGCGAAGATCGCCCAGGGGGCAGAGGTGCAGGCCTTCACGCAGGGGGCCAGGATCGTGACGGATGCGGATGCCGTCGCCTCCCCGCGACCCGACGCGTCGCTGTTCCTGCGCTGACGGGCGCGCCGTCTGCGCGAGTGCGCGAGTGCCAGGCAGACTGGACGAGGGCGCTGCGGAAGGAGAGCAATGAGTTTCATCCGGGGATACGACCAGGAGGACCTCCGCGAACTGGTCGATGTCACTGAGTGTGCGGCACGACTCGAGGAGATCGAGAACCAGCGCAGCCTGCCGGCTCTGCTGGAGCGCGTGTGGCTGCTGAAGGTGCTCGGACGCCTCGACGAGGCACTCACGCTCGCCGACGAAGCCGTGCGGCAGGCACGCATGGCCGGCACCCGCAAGGACGTGCTGCGCGCCCGCGTGCTGCACGCGACGATCCTGCAGTACCGCGGCGCACACGCTGCCGCCGAGCAGGAGCTCGCCACGTGCGCGGACGAGGCCGAAGGACAGCGGTGGATCTCCATCGCCGCGTTCGCGCATCACCACCACGGCAAGAACGCCTACGACGCCGGCGACTACGACGTGGCGCGCGAGAGCTTCAAGCGCTCACTGTTCCTGCGCAGGGAAGCCGGCGCGGCCGACCGTGACCTCGAGGTCGTGCTGCTGGCGATCGAAGCGGCGGAGCGCCGCAGGAGCGGGCAGCTGATCGCGGGCTGACCCCACTCGGCTGCGTCGAGAGTGCCGGTGTCGGTGGCATGGCTTAGCCTGATCGCATGGCCGAACTTGACCGTGTTCGCATCTGGGGCGAGGCACTGATCACGATGCACCTCGATGCGTCCTGGAGCTTCGGCTTCGACCACGCGAAACGTCGCGCAGGGCAGTGCGACTACTCCAAGAAGCGCATCACGGTGTCGAAGTACCTGGCAGCACGCTTCGACGACGACGAGATCCATCAGGTGCTCCTGCACGAGGTCGCTCATGCGCTCGCCGGGCATGCCGCGGCGCACGGCGCGGCATGGAAGCGCACGGCCCGCGAGCTCGGCTACGTCGGCGGCACGACGCATCACGGCGAGACGGCGGTCGAACTGGCGCCATGGGTCGGCCGATGCCCGGCCGGGCACCTGACGTACCGGCATCGGCGGCCCACACGGCCGACATCATGCGCGCGCTGCTCGCGATCGTACGACGCCAGGTATCTGTTCGACTGGACGCGACGCGAGATCACGACCGATACGAGGCTCGCGGCGCAGATGCCCCGCTGAACGCGACTGCGGTTCCGACAGTGCGTCGGGATCAGGATGCCGGGCGGTCGGGGCCCGATGGCTGCTCGTCGGCAGCGGCATCCGGCATCGGCATGGCAGGCGTTTCGGCATCCGTGGACTGCGCTGACTCCGGGTGATCCCGCCGGCCTTCGTGCTCGTACTCCTGCTCGTGCGCGACCGCACCCGCGCGTCGCCGTCGCAGCAACGCCGTGGCCGAGCGCCAACCGACGAGGAACACACCGAGAGTCAGCGTCGCGACGATGATGAACGCGACCTGGGCGGTATCGCCGCTCGCGATGCGCAGCAGCATCCCGCCGATCACCGTGAAGACCCACACCACGACACCCCAGAGCACCGACCAGGGGCGGCGCGGCCGCCCAGGCAGCAGCGCAGCGATCGCGTGACCGATCAGCAGCGCGACCAGGAACGGCCACGCGGTGAGCAGGAACCCGGCCGGATTCTCATCATGCGACGCCCGACCGATCACCGAGAACACGAGCACCAGCACGACATCGACGATCACTGCGGGGAGGTACCTCATGCCACGACCCTACGCGCGGATCCCACGCAGATGAGGATGCCGGCGCGCGTGCCGCCGGAGCAACCGCATCTCGGAGATCTGCAGCAGCTCGGATGAGATCGGCCGCGCGGCTCCGAGATCCGGCAGAACTCCGAGGCCAGAACGGTGGGTCGTGCGTGGATCAGACGAAGGCGGTGAACCCGCGCTCGCGGAAGACCGGCACGGCCGTGATCGCGTCGAGCCTCGCGGCTGCGGCGACAGCATCGGCATCCGTCGCTTCCTGACCGGAACCGCTCGCGGAGAGCAGGTGCCCCAGCGCCCGGCGCAGGGCCCGGAACCCCTCGGCCGCGACCGCCGCGTCCGGTGCGGTGTGATCGATGCCGAGGTCGGTCAGTGCTGCGATGATCGCACCGGCACCGAGCTGATCCTCGACCGCGAAGCGCACGTCGTTCGAGGCGTCGCGCTCGCCCGTGGCGATCAGCGCGACCGAGGTGCGCGCCTGCCGCTGCTCCTGGATGGCCTGGATCGCACGAGCGACCGCGCTCGCGTTACGGATGCCGCCGACGAGCACCGTCGCGCCGCCGGCGGATGCCGTGACGGCGATCGCGGGGGCCACGGAGTCAGCTGACCAGGCTCCGGCTTCGGCGAGGTCGACAGCTGTACCCTCGGCGACGGCATCCGCGACACGCGACGAGAAGTGCAGCACGTCGACGATCACGACGACATCCGAATCAGCGAGCCGCTCGAGGCCGGCGAGGCCCCAGTCGAGGCGGACCTGGTACGTGGACTGATCGAAGGGCGACGGCATCCATCCAGCCTAGGCGCGCACCTGAGGGGTCAAGACACGCCCGCCGCAGCCACGCGCGCGCGGCGCGTGTCGACCCCTCAGCGAGTGTCAGTCGGCCGCCAGTGCCTCGACCGGGGCGACCCGCGTTGCGAGGCGAACCGGGGTCGCGGCTGCGACGAGCGTGAGCACCGCGGTGGCGACGACGATGATCGCGACCGGGATCCACGGGATCTGCGGGGCGACGAGTCCGGCCGGCGTGAAGTCGGGAAGCGTCGGCACCGAGCCGAGCACCGACTGCGCGGCGATCCACCCGTAGACGACGCCGAGCACGAGTCCGGTCAGGGTCGCGGCGACCGTGATGTGCGTGGCCTCGAGCAGCACCATTCGACGCACCTGCCGGTTCGACAGTCCGATCGAGCGCAGCAGTCCGAGTTCGCGGCGGCGCTGCACGACGCCGATCGTCAGCAGGTTCACGAGCCCGACCGCCGCGATCACCGCCGATACCGCGACGAGCACCATCATGATCGAGGCGAAGGCGTCGAACGGCGCGAAGAATTCGTCGGGCACGTCGCCCTGCTGGTTCATCATCAGCCGCTTGGCCGATTCGAGGGCGACCGCGAACATCGTGACCAGGGTGACGCCCATGACCACGCCGATCGCCATCCGCGAGGAGCGCTCCGGGTACCGCAGCGCGTTCTCGGCGGCGAGGCGCGCTGTGGCGCTCGACCCGAACAGGCGGCCGACCAGACGCAGGATGGGCGGCATGAACAGCACCGATCCGAGGGCGAGGCCCGTGAACGAGAGCACGCCGCCGAGGAAGGCGACGACCACGCCGAGCGGGGTGATCAAACCGACGAGCACACCCCCGACGAGCAACGCGGCGCCCGTGACCAGCAGCACCCAGGTGCCCACGTGGCGGCCGGGGCGACCGGACAGATCATCGTGCGTCCGCTCGACCGCGCCGCCGATCGCCTGCAGCGGCGTGACCGAGAGCACACGGCGGGATCCGATCCAGGCCGCAGCCCAGGTGGTCAGTGCGACGCCGAATGCCGGGAGGGCGAGGGCCGGCTGGGCCAGCGTGAAGTCGGCGGCATCGTTCCCGAGCACCTGCGTGCCGAGCTGCACCCCCGCTGCCGAGAGCAGGAGTCCGGCGAGCAGCCCGAGCACCGCTCCGATCACGCCGACGACGAGTCCCTGCCTGCCGACTTCCGCCCGCTGCGAGCGCGCGGTCGCTCCGATCAGCCGGAGCAGTGCGATCTGACGTGTGCGGCCGGCGATGATCGTCGAGAAGGTGTTCGCGGTGACGATCGCCGCGACGTACATCGCGACGGCCGTCAGCAGCACCGACAGCATGCCGACGACGATCGCGAGGGTCTCGCTGTCGCCGATGAACGGGTCGGCCTGCAGCACGACGCCGATGTAGGCGGTGATCTCGACCAGGAAGACGCCGAACGCGGCCGACAGTGCAGCGACCAGGATGCTGGCACCCATGCCGCGGTCGCGGAGCCACCGCCAGCGGGGCCCGGTCGCCGCGGTCTGCTGGACGACCGTCGCGACCGCGGTCATGCCGCCACCTCGGCTGCGAGCATGTAGGCCGAGATCTGCTCGGCGGTCTGGCGAGGGTGGTCAGCGACGATGCGACCGTCGCCGAGGTACAGCACACGGTCTGCGTGGCTGGCGGCGATCGCGTCGTGCGTGACCATCGCGATCGACTGGCCGTGCTCGCGGCTCGCGGTCGCCAGCAGACGCAGCACCTCGCGCCCGGTCTTCGAGTCGAGGTTGCCGGTCGGCTCGTCTGCGAAGACGAGGTCCGGACCGGTCGCCAGTGCCCGGGCGATCGCGACACGCTGCTGCTGCCCGCCGGACAGTTCGTGCGGACGGTGGTGCAGCCTGCCGGCCAGACCGAGCGTCTCGACCAGGCCATCGATCCTCGCGCGTTCGATCGCACTCGGACGTCGACCGTCGAGCTCGAACGGCAGCAGGATGTTGCCGAGCGCATCGAGCGTCGGCACCAGGTTGAACGACTGGAACACGAACCCCACGCGACGCCGGCGCAGCAGCGTGAGGTCGAGGTCGCCGAGCCCGGTGATCTCGGTGTCGCCGATCCAGGCACGCCCCTCCGTCGGGCTGTCGAGACCGGCCATGATGTGCATGAGGGTGGACTTGCCGGAGCCGGACGGCCCCATGATCGCGGTGAACTGTCCGCGGCGGATGCCGACGCTGACGTCGTCGAGCGCGTGCACGGTCCCCTCGCCCGTGCCGTAGGTCTTCTTCAGGTGCTGGACGCGGGCGGCGAGCCCCAGGTCGGTGGTCGTGATCTCCATGTCATCGACGCTACGGAGCGCCGATCCTGCGCGCGTCGCCCGACCGGAGCATCCCGATACATCGCAGGGATGATCTCCAGCGTTCCCCCCGCGCCACCGTTCGCCCCGCCCCTTCGCCGACCATGCCCCTGTGCCGACCATGCCCTTTTCCGCCGAACCGGCCCGTTGTGCGCGTCGGTAAAGGGGCCGGGTCGCACAAAAAGGGCATGGTCGGCAGACGAGGCGGGGAGGGGAGGGAGGAGAAAGTGCGAGGGGGGTCAGGTGAGGCCGTGCTCGAAGGCGAAGACCACGAGCTGCACCCGGTCGCGCAGCGACAGCTTCGCGAGGATACGACTGATGTGCGTCTTCACCGTCGCCTCGCTGAGGTACTCGCGCCCGGCGATCTCGGCGTTCGACAGCCCGCGGGCGGCGAGCGCGAAGATCTCGCGCTCGCGGTCGGTCAGCGATCCGTAGGCGGCCGGCGCCGGCTTCGGAGCATCCGTGAACTGCGCGAAGAGCTCACGTGTGGCGGATGCCGCGATCACGCTCGACCCGGCGTGCACCGTGCGGATCGCGGCGAGCAGGAACTCAGGGTCGGCATCCTTCAGCAGGAAACCGCTCGCCCCCTGCCGGATCGCGCGCGCAGCGGCCTCATCGAGGTCGAACGTCGTCAGCATCACGATGCGCGGCGGATCCGGCTGCGCCAGGATCTCGGCGGTCGCCGTGATGCCGTCCATCACCGGCATCCGGATGTCCATCATCACGACGTCCGGCCGCGTCGTGCGCACGACCTCCAGCGCCTCGCGACCGTCGCCGGCCTCCCCGACGACCTCGAGGTCGGGTTGCGATGCGACGAGCATCCGGATGCCGGCGCGGAACAGCGCCTGATCGTCGACGAGGACGACTCTGATCATGCGCTGGAACCTCCTGCTGGTGAAACGGTCATCGTGCGGCCACCGAGCTCGCCCCGATCGGAAGCGACGCCTCGACGAGGAACTGCGCCCCGCGGCGCTCCGTCTGCAGAGTACCGCCGACCAACTGCGCCCGCTCGCGCATACCGATCAGCCCGTGTCCGCCCTGGCCGGGCCTGCTGTCTGCCGCGACTGTGTTGCTCACCCGGACCTCGACGCGGTCGGGCAGCCACGCCAGGTGCACGTCGACGGCGCCGTCTCCGTGTCTGATCGCATTCGTGAGCGCCTCCTGCAGGATGCGGTACACAGCGAGCTGGATCGCTCCCGGTGGCTCCCCCGGCGGCATCGGGTCGACCGTGATGCGAGGTTCGATGCCCGCATGACGCACCTGCGCGAACAGCGTCTCGAGGTCGGCGAGCGTCGGCTGCGGGCCGTCACCCTGCCGGTGGCGCAGCTGGGTGAGCAGCATCCGCACATCGGAGAGGGCGCCGCGCGCCGTCTGCGAGATCGTGCCGAGCGCCTCGGCGGCGAGCGCAGGCTCAGCCGCGGCGGCGTAGCGCGCACCATCGGCCTGGGCGATCACCACGGCGAGCGAATGCGCCACGATGTCGTGCATGTCGCGTGCGATCCGCACGCGCTCCTGTTCCTCGGCGGCGCGCAGCTCCGCCTGCATCCGGGCGGCCTGCGTCGCCCTGCCGCTGATGATCACGCGCCACAGGAAACCGGCGCCCCACGACATCACCATCGTGAGCACGAAGACGGATGCCAGCAGCGCGGCGATCGCGGCGGCGCGCATGGCGCTCGCAGCGTCCGTCAGCAGCTCACCCGACCAGACGATACCGAAGTAGCCGCCGCCGATCAGGCCGCCGACGAGGGCGGAGACTCCGCCGATCCAGAGCAGACGGCGCGTGCCCCAGGCGGCGGTCGCGAACAGCACCACGAGGATGCCGAGGTCGAAGGCGGCCGGCGGGAGCCCCAACGACATCTGCAGCACGGCACCGAACCAGGCGACGCCGAGCGCGAGCGGCGGCGAGAGTCGTGCGATCGCAGCCGCACCCCACAGGATCACACCGACGGCGGCGTAGGCGACGAAGACGGCGCCCTGGTCGGTGATCCACGCGCTCAGGCTCGACGAGCCCATGACGAACGTCAACGGAGCGGTGATGGCGAACCCGACCACGGCGCCGATGATGTCGACGACGAGCCAGGCACGGGAGACGGGGCGGATCACCCCTTCACGCTACGCGAGCAGCGGGAGCACGTCGTCCGCCTGCGGATGTATCCCGAGCCGTCGAGCGGTTCAGACCCGGCAGAGGATCTCGCCGTGCGGCACGAGATACCAGCCGTCGCCGTCATCCGCCCATCGGGTCCAGGCGGCACTGATCCCCTGCAGTTCCTCGCGCGTCGCCATGTCGCTGTCGACGAGCTGCCTGGCGAGCGCGGATTCGAGGATGCGGTCGGCCCACATGCCACCCCACCACGCCCGCTGCTCGGGCGTGGCGTAGCACCAGGTCGAGGCGGTCGCCGCGATGTTCTCGAAGCCGGCCGCGCGCGCCCACGACAGTAGGCGGCGTCCGGCATCCGGCTCGCCCCCGTTCGCCCGCGCAGCCGCACGATACAGCTCGAGCCAGCGATCGAGCTCGGGCAGCAGCGGGAACCAGTGGAAGCCGGCGTAGTCCGCGTCGCGCGCTGCCACGATGCCTCCAGGAACGGTGACCCTGCGCATCTCGCGCAGCGCCTGGACCGGATCCTCGACGTGCTGCAGCACCTGGTGCGCGTGCACCACATCGAAGGTGTCGTCGGCGAAGGAGAGCGCGTGCACGTCCTCGATCGAGAAATCGAGATTCGTCAGGCCCCGCTCGGCAGCCAGCCCTCGCGAGAGCGACATCGCCTCGTCGTTGATCTCGGTCGCGGTGACGTGCGCGACGACACCGGCGAACTCCGCCGTGATCGTCCCAGGACCGGCCCCGACGTCGAGCAGCCGGGTCGACGCCTGCAGGTGCGGGCGCAGGTACTCTGCGGAGTTCGCGATGCCGCGGCTGGTGTGCGATCGGAGGACGGACTCGTGGTGTCCGTGCGTATAGGTGGCCACGCGATCAGTCTGGCAGGGGTCAGCGCAGGTCGGCGACGGCTGCGCGGATGGCCTCGCGGTCCGGTTTGCCGGACGCCAGCTGCGAGAGCTCGTCGACGAGGATCAGCCGCGCCGGCCTCGCCGGCTTGCCGAGCTCGGCCTCGACCGCGTCGCGTGCATGCGTGAGTTGCTCGGACTCGGTGCGCCGCAGGGCCTCGCCGCGGGGCGCCACGATGACGGACGCTTCGCCCCAGCGCTCATCGTCGACGCCGACGACGACCGCCTGATGCAGACCGGGGACCTGTCGGACGACCCGCTCGACCCGGTCGAGGGAGATGTTGATGCCACCGGACACGATGACGTTGTCGGCTCGCCCGTGCACGCGGACGACGCCGTCCTCGACAAGGCCGAGATCGCCGGTGCGATACCAGCGGATGCCGTGCTCGTCCCGGACGAAGGTGCGCTCCGTGAGCGCGTCAGCGTCGAGATAGCCGTCGGCGAGCATGGGGCCGGCGATGCGCAGCTCGCCCTCGACGACCCGCACGCCGACCGTTTCAAGCGGCGCGCCGTCGTAGACGCAGCCGCCGCTCGTCTCGGTGGAGCCGTACGTGCGGACGAGTCCGACGCCGAGATCGGCTGCTCTGTCACGCAGCGGCTGCGGGAGCGCCTGACCACCCACGAGGATCGCCCGGTACGCCCGCAACGCTGCCAGCACGGCGGTGTCGTCGGCGGCATCCAGCAGCGTCGAGATCTGCGCGGGCACGAGCGAGGTGAACAGCTCAGGGAGCGTCGTCGACCCGGGGGCAGGACGCAGCATCGACAGCGTCGCCTCGGCGAACGACCGGGGCGAGAAGCGTCCTGGCAACGCGACCGGCTCGGTGCCGGCCAACAGCGATCGCACCATGACCTGGAGACCGGCGACGTAGCCGGCAGGCAGCGCGAGCAGCCATCGGCCGCTGCCGATGCGACCCGCCGTGGCCTCTGCACTCGCCCGCAGCGCCTCCGCACTCAGCACGACGCGCTTCGGGATGCCGCTCGATCCCGAGGTCGCGATCACGGCCGCGGTGCCGTCCGACACGTGTTCAGGGGTGTCGCCGATCATCCCGAAGCCGAGCGCCGGCCCGCCGTCGAGCGCACGACGCAGGGCATCCCGCAGGACCGCCGGGTCTTCCGCGTCGGTCGGGATCAGGCTGACCATGGCTGCGTCCTCAGCCGATCAGTAGTGCCAGGGGAACGATGACCAGTCGGGGTCGCGCTTCTCGAGGAACGAATCACGGCCCTCGACCGCCTCGTCCGTGCCGTAGGCGAGACGCGTCGCCTCGCCGGCGAAGACCTGCTGGCCGACGAGTCCGTCGTCGACGGCGTTGAAGGCGAACTTCAGCATCCGGATCGCGGTCGGCGACTTCGTGAGCACGGTTCGCGCCATCTGCAGCGCCTCCCGCTCGAGCTCGGCATGCGGCACCACGCGGTTCACGGCTCCTGCCTCATACGCGCGCTGCGCGGAGTACTCCTCGGCGAGGAAGAACACCTCACGCGCGAACTTCTGCCCGGTCTGGCGCGCCATATAGGCGGAGCCGTACCCGGCGTCGAAGCTGCCGACATCGGCATCCGTCTGCTTGAACCTCCCGTGCTCGGCCGAGGCGATCGTGAGGTCGCACACCACGTGCAGCGAGTGCCCGCCACCGGCCGCCCACCCAGGCACGACCGCGATCACGACCTTCGGCATGAAGCGGATCAGGCGCTGCACCTCGAGGATGTGCAGGCGCCCGCCACGTGCGGGATCCTGCACCGCGGTCTCGGAGTCGGAGTACTTGTACCCGTCGCGACCCCGGATTCGCTGGTCACCGCCGGAGCAGAACGCCCAGCCGCCGTCCTTCGGGCTCGGACCGTTGCCGGTGAGCAGCACGGCGCCGATGTGCGAATCCTGTCGGGCGATGTCGAGGGCACGGTAGAGCTCGTCGACCGTGTGCGGCCGGAAGGCGTTGCGCACCTCTGGACGGTTGAACGCGATACGGGCGACCCCGCCGTCGACCGAGACGTGGGCGGTGATGTCGGTGTAGTCCTCCGCGCCGGGGGCGAGCTGCCACTCGGCGGGGTCGAACAGGTCGGAGACGAATGCGGTGGTCACGGCATCCAGCCTATTCCTGACGCACTTCCGCGTGCGGCATCCGCCCGGTTCCGGTCGCAGTTCGCGCCGTCGGAGATGGCGGCGCGCGGCAGGAACTGCGACCGGAACGCCGGATCTCGGCAGGGCGGATGCCGCGACCGGAGCCGCAGAGAGCAGAATGGGGCCATGCTCCCCTCGCTCGAAGACCTGCTCGACTCGGCCAGGGTGGTCGCGCTCCCCATGCACACCCGCTTCCGAGGTGTCGATACGCGTGAGGCGCTGCTCTTCGAGGGCCCGCAGGGGTGGGCCGAGTTCTCACCGTTCGTCGAGTACGAGGATGCCGAGGCTGCGACCTGGCTCGCAGCGGCGATCGACTTCGCGTGGCACGAGCAACCGGCGCCGCTGCGCGACCGGATCGCCGTCAACGCCACTGTGCCGGCCGTCGAGGCAGCGCGCGTCGCCGAGGTGCTCGCACGCTTCCCCGGATGCCGCACCGCGAAGGTGAAGGTCGCCGAGCCAGGGCAGTCCCTTGCCGACGACATCGCCCGCGTCCGCGCCGTTCGCGATGTCATGGGGCCGGAAGGGCGCATCCGCATCGACGCGAACGGCTTCTGGAACGTCGACGAGGCCGAACATGCCGTGCACGCACTCGGCGAGTACGACCTGGAGTACGTCGAGCAGCCGTGCGCGACCGTGCCGGAACTCGCCGACCTGCGCCGACGAGTGAAGTACATGGGCATCCCGGTCGCAGCGGATGAGAGCGTGCGGAAGTCGTCCGATCCCCTCGCGGTCGCCCGAGCCGGTGCAGCCGACCTGCTGGTGGTCAAGGCGCAGCCGCTCGGCGGCGTCACTCATGCGTTGCAGATCGTCACCGCGGCCGGCCTTCCCGCGATCGTGTCGAGTGCCCTCGACACCGCGATCGGCCTGTCACAGGGGGCGGCGCTCGCTGCGGCCCTGCCGACGCTCGACTTCGACTGCGGACTCGGCACCGCCTCGCTCTTCCTCGACGACGTCGCCGACCTGCGGCCCGTCGACGGCGCGGTCCCGGTCGGCAGGGTGACACCGGATGCCGCGGCGCTCACGCGCCTCGCAGCGTCCGACGATCGACGCGAGTGGTGGACCGCTCGACTCGCGCGCTGCCACGCCGCGCTCGCCGCTGCGGCGCACTGATCGGGCTACTCCCCGACCGGGATGCCATCGGCCGACACCGCTCCCGTCGGCCCTGATTCACCCAGCACCTCGGCGAGATGGCGCGTGGCCAGCTCGGCACTGCGGTGACCGTGGCCGGCCTGGGTCCCGAAGATCGTGAGGATCTCGGCATCCTGCTCGCCGTCCGCGCCGAACCAGTGCGGGATGCGCGTGTCGAACTCCGCGACCTCGCCGCTCTCGAGCAGCACATCGCGGTCGCCCACGATGAGTCGGATGCGCCCTGACAGCACGTACATCCACGACGATCCCTCATGCGAGGTGAGGCTCGGCTCCCTGGAGGTGCGCGGGACGACGATCTTCCAGGCGTGCCGCTCTCCCGGCTGCCTGGTCAGCGCGACCACTGTGCGCCCGTTGACCCGCCGCGGACGCAGTCGCACCCGAGGGTCACCAGTCTCCGGCGCCCCGACGAGATCGTCGAGCGGAACCCGGTACTCCCTGGCCAGCGGGAGCATGAGTTCGAGACTCGCCCGCCGCTGCCCCGTCTCGAGCCGCGACAACGTGCTCTTCGATATCCCGGTGGCGCTCGCGACCTCGGCCAACGTGAGACCGCGCCGCGCTCGCAGAGCCTGCAGCCGCGGACCGATCTGTCGGAGCGTGCGCTCGAGTGCCGATGCCGATTCGTCCATGCCGCCAGCTCAGCACAGGATCCCGGTTTCAGCAACGCGAGTTGCCGCAACGGCATCCATAAATCGAAGCTGAGAGCATGACCGCGATCGACTCGAACACTCCCCGACTCCGCGCCGGCCTCGGCGGCCTCGCCCTCAGCGTGCTCGTCGCGTCACTGGGAACGAGCGCAGCCAACGTCGCCCTCCCCACCATCGCGGTCGAGCTCGGCGGCACCGTGGCACAGACGCAATGGGTGGCCGTCGCCTACCTGCTGGCGATGACGGCGACGAGCCTCACCGTCGGACACCTCGGCGATCTGCTCGGCCGCCGACGGGTGCTGCTGATCGGAATCGCGATCTTCAGCGTCGCCGCACTGCTGAGCGCATTCGCCCCGACGCTCGGCACGCTCATCGCCGCTCGAGCCCTGCAGGGTGTCGGCGCCGCAGTCATGATGGCGCTGCCGCTCGCGCGCGCACGCGATCTCGTGCCGGCGGAACGCCTCGGCTCGGCCATGGGGCTGCTCGGCACGACGGCCGCGGTGGGCACGGCATCCGGACCGGCGCTCGGCGGCGTGCTGATCACGGTCGCCGGATGGCCTGCGATCTTCGCGATCATGGCGCCGCTCGGAGCGGCTGCGGCACTCTTGACCTGGCGAACGCACGAGGCCGCACCCGCTCGCGCGGAGCGACGCCGCTTCGATGTCGCCGGCGTCCTCCTGCTGACGGGCGCCGTCGCCTGCTACACGCTCGGCGTCACGACCCCCGGCGCTGGCGAGCAGTGGCCGACCGCGGCGCTCGCCGGCGGCGCAGTGATCCTCCTGCTGCTGTTCATCCTGCGCGAGCGCCGCGCAGCGCACCCGGTGCTCCCGCTCGCGCTGCTGCGCACCAGGGCGATCTCGATCGGGGCCGTACTCAACCTGATCGTCGGGGCGGTCATGATGACCACGCTGGTGGTCGGCCCCTTCTTCCTCGCCGGCGCACTGCACCTCTCCCCCGCTGCGACCGGCGCGGTCATGGCCGCAGGACCCATCGCATCGATGTGCACAGGGGTGCTCGCCGGTCGCGCCGTCGACCGCTTCGGAACACGGCCGATGACGACGACCGGCCTCTCGGCGATGATCGCCGGCTCGCTCGCGCTGGCGCTGCTGCCGGCATGGTGGGGCCTACCCGGCTACATCACCGGCACCGTGCTGCTGGCGCCCGGCTACCAGCTCTTTCTCGCGGCCAACACGACAGGGGTACTCGCGGCGACGCCCGCGGATCGACGCGGCGTGACCTCGGGCCTGCTCGGGCTCTCGCGCAACCTCGGTCTCGTCACCGGCGCTTCCCTGCTGCCGGCACTGTTCACCACGGCATCCGGGTCCATCGCGGTCGGTGCCGCGGGCGTCGTTGCTCTGACCTCGGGGCTGCGCATCACGTTCCTGACCGCGACGGCAGCGCTCGCCGTCGCCGTGCTGCTGTCGCTGGTCCGGTCGCGCGACCGAGCCAGCGGCTGACCTACTTCTCGATCAGCAGCTGCACGAGACGGCCGAGTTCATCGCTGCCGGAGTGACGCAGCGTGCCATCGTCCTGTCCTGCCATGGCGCCGCGGACGGTCATGCCCTCCCAGAGGATCATGAGCATGCGGCCGGCCGTCTCGGCCGGAACCCGGAGCGTCAGCGACCCGGTCTCGGCGATGTCGTCGATGATCTGCGCGATGCTGGCGACCATCTCGCGCTCCTGGGCCAGGTAGGCGGCACCGAACTGCGCGTCGCGGACGGCGCGGATGCGGATCTCGCTCATCAGCATCACGCCGAGGCGATCATCGCCGCCGAGTTCCATCACCTGCTGCACGAGGTCGACCGGATCGCATCCTTCGGCGATCGCGCCCTCGGCCGTGAGCTCTTCGACGCGAGTGCGCACGGCACCGACGCGGATGTCGGCCACGCTCGCAGTGAGCGTCAGGAACAGCTCGTCCTTGGATTCGAAGTTCGAGTAGAAGGCTCCGCGCGTGAACCCGGCGCGCTCGCACACGGCCTCGACCGATGCACCGTCGAGTCCGACCTCGGCGAACACCTGGGCTGCCGCCTCGAGGAGCCGCGCTCGCGTGTTCTCGCGGCTGCGGGTTGCGGGTGTCGTCATCGAAACCTCCTGTCCCTGACTCTCGCATGATTCACACCCTGCACACAGACTGCGGCGGGCGCTTCACCTTACGATACAACTATGTATTGGATACACCTGTGTATCCACATCACATCCCCCCGGAGGAATGCGTGTCCACACTCCTGTCTTCGCTCGGTCGCTGGTCGTTCCGGCACCCGTGGCGGGTTCTCGTCTCCTGGCTGCTCGCGCTCGGCATCGCCGGTGCGGGCGCCCTCGTGCTCGGCGCCGGCACCGACAACTCGTTCTCGATCCCCGGCACCGAGTCGCAGGCAGGGCTCGAGCAGCTCTCCCGCTCGTTCCCGCAGGTGAGCGGCACGAGCGCGCAGATCATCGTCGTCGCCGCCGACGGCGACACGATCACGGACGACCCGTATCGCGCGGACATCGAGAAGGCAGTCGACCAACTCGGCGACCTCGACGGAGTCCTCGCCGCGAACTCCCCGTATGACGAGATGGTCACCGGCATGGTGAACGACGACGAGAACGCGGCGATCATCCGTCTGCAGTTCGACGGCGAATCGACCAACGTCTCGGCGGAGACGAAGGATGCACTGCGCGCTGCATCCGCCGACCTCGCCGCAGAGCTTCCGGACGGCTCGCAGACCGCCCTCGGCGGCGACCTCTTCGCGACCTCGATCCCCGGCCTGACGCTCACCGAAGCGGTCGGCCTCCTGATCGCCCTGCTCGTGCTGATCGTGACCTTCCGCTCCTTCGTGGTCGCCGGTCTCCCCCTGCTCACCGCCGTGCTCGGCGTCGGGATCTCGATGGCCGGCATCTTCGCCGCCACCGCGTTCGCCACGGTGTCCTCGACGACACCGCTCCTCGCGCTCATGCTCGGCCTCGCGGTCGGCATCGACTACGCCCTGTTCATCATGGCGAGACACCAGGACCAGGTGCGAGCGGGGGTCAATCCGGAGGAATCCGCTTCTCGCGCCGTCGGCACGGCCGGATCCGCGGTCGTCTTCGCGGGTGTCACGGTGCTGATCGCACTGATCGGCCTGAGCTTCGCCGGCATCCCCTTCCTGACGACAATGGGCATCGCCGCCTCGGCGGCCGTCGCGGTCGCGGTGGCCATCGCAGTCACCCTCACCCCGGCACTGCTCGGCTTCATGAAGGGCAAGGTCGTCGGTCGGCCGCGTCGTGCACCGAAGCCGAAGAAGCGCGCAAAGGGCCAGCGAGCCGCCGAGGCGGATGGCTCCCTGAGCCCGGCGAAGGGCAGCGAGCGCTGGGTCCGCGGCGTCACCAAGCATCCCGTCCTGGTCTCGCTCGCCGTGGTGATCGGGCTCGGCATCGTCGCGGTGCCCGCCCTGAGCCTGAACCTGGCCCTGCCGAATGCCGGCGTGCTGCCGAAGGACTCCGAAGCGCGCCAGAGCTACGATCTCGTCGGCGAAGAGTTCGGGCCCGGCTTCAACGGACCGCTGATCCTCACCGGCACGATCGTCACCTCCACCGATCCTGTCGGTCTGATGAAGGACCTCGGCGACGCCGTCGGCGACATCCCCGGTGTCAAGGAGGTCGCCCTCGCGACCCCGAACGAGACCGCTGACACCGGCATCGTGCAGATCATCCCGGAGACCGCTCCCGATGACCCTGCCACCGCAGACCTGGTGCGTGAGCTCCGCTCCCACCACGACGAATGGCTCGACGAGTTCGGCATCGATCTGAAGGTCACCGGCTTCACGGCCGTCGGCATCGACATCTCCGACCAGCTCGGCAATGCACTGCTGCCCTTCGGCATCTTCGTGATCGGGCTCTCGCTCATCCTGCTGACGATCGTGTTCCGCTCGCTGTGGGTGCCGATCACGGCAGCACTCGGCTACCTGCTCTCGATCGTCGCCGCGTTCGGTGTCGTCGGCGCGGTGTTCGAGTGGGGCTGGTTCGCCGACCTGCTGCACGTGGCGAAGGTCGGCCCGATCATCAGCTTCATGCCGATCATCCTGATGGGCGTGCTGTTCGGCCTGGCGATGGACTATCAGGTGTTCCTGGTGTCCCGGATGCGCGAGGACTTCGTGCACGACAAGGCCCTTCGGGCGGCTCAGGGAGTCGGGGGCGTGGACCGCGCCACGCGTCGCGCCGCAGCGCAGCGTGCCGTGCGCAGCGGCTTCACCGGCTCTGCGAAGGTCGTCACGGCCGCGGGCCTCATCATGTTCGCCGTGTTCGTGGCGTTCGTCCCCGAGGGCGACTCCTCGCTCAAGCCGATCGCACTCGGCCTCGCCGCTGGAATCGCGATCGACGCCTTCCTGGTTCGGATGACCCTGATCCCCGCCCTCATGGCGATCCTGGGTGAGCGCGCCTGGGAGCTGCCGGCGTGGCTCGAGAAGATCCTGCCGAGCGTCGACATCGAGGGCGAAGCCGTCGAGCGCGAACGGCACCTGGCATCGTGGCCCGGCGATGACTCGGTGATCGCGGCCGACGAGCTCTCGATCAGCGCCGATGCGCCGGTCCTCGAAGGCATCACGCTGCGCGTGGCGCCGGGTGGGGCGCTCGTCGCGACCGGATCCGATCGCCGCGTGCAACGCGCGCTCGCGCTCGCCGTCGCCGGCCGCAACCCGGCCGATGCGGGACGCCTCAGAGTCGCCGGGCACCTGCTCCCCGGCCGAGCGGCCTGGGTGCGTGCGCACGTCGGCTGCGTGCTGGTCGACGATGCGGATGCCGCGCTCCTCGATCTCGCCGAGGCACTCCGCGGCACGTCGACGGTCGTCGTGATCGACGGCCTCGACCGCCTCGCCGGCGGCCAGCAGGACCAGGCGACCGCCATGCTGCGCGACGCAGCGGCATCCCGCACCCTCGCGGTGTTCGCCACGGCATCCGACGCCGAGACGGCCCGCACCATCCTGACGGAGGCCGGTTGGCCGTCCGCAGACGTCTTCGACACGCGCTCGACCCGCCGGTCGTCCGCAGAATCCACCGAGGTGACCGCATGACCCTCTCCATCGAGCGCGCGCGCTCCCGCAAGCCCATCACGTGGCTGACCATCCTCGGCATCCTGCTGCTGCCGGCCGCCGTCGGCGGCATCCTCGTCGCGGCGCTGCAGAACCCGACGGAGCGCCTGGACTCCATGACCGCCGCGATCGTCAACCTCGACGACCCGGTGACCATCGACGGACAGGTCACGCCGCTGGGGCGCCAGCTCGCATCGGGCCTCGTCGAAGGCTCAGACGACCTGGACTCGAACCTCACCTGGGTGATCTCCAACAAGGAGGACGCCGCAGACGGGCTTGCCGACGGCTCGTACCAGGCGGTCATCACGATCCCCGAGAGCTTCTCGGCCGCCGCCACCTCGGCAGGACAGGCGATCGCCGACGGTGGAGGCAACCCCGAGAAGGCCACGATCGAGGTCACGACACCGCAGGACGGACTCGTCGCCGACGACCTCATCACGGGTCAGATCGCGAACGTCGCGGCCTCGACCCTCGGCACCATGCTCTCCGAAGCGACGACGGAGAACATCCTCGTCGGCTTCACCACGATCGGCGACCAGATCGGCGACGCGGCAGACGGCGCCGCGAAGCTCGCCACGGGAGCGCGGGATGCCGCGACCGGGGCGGCGGCGATCCCCGACGGCGCGACGAAGCTCGCCTCCGGTGCGAGCGAGCTCGGCTCCGGCGCATCCTCACTCGCGACCGGCCTCGACACGATCGCCAAGAACACGAGGGATGCCGCGACGGGCGCCGGCACGATCGGTGCCGGACTGACCGCAGGCGGCACCCAGCTGCAGAACAACGTCGGTGGGATCACTCAGCTCGTCGGCACCGTGCAGTCGGCCACCGGAACTGCCACCCAGGCCGCGGCGCAGACCAAGGATCTGGCGACGACGATCGGCACGATGGCCGCCACCTGCGATCCGGCAGTGTCCGGGCAGAGCATGTGCGACCAGCTCAGCAGCGCCGCAGCCTCGGCCGCAACCGCCGCGACCTCTGCAGGAACCGCTGCCGGCACGCTGAGCGCGCCGCAGGTCGCCGGCGGCCTCGCCGCGATTCCCGGCACCTTCAGCACCCTCGCCTCGAGCATGTCGCAGGCCGGCGCCGGAGCCACCCAGCTCGCCGGCGGCCTGAACCAGCTCGCGAGCCAGGGACTCGATCAGTCCGCAGCCGGCGCGCGCGCACTCGCCTCCGGTGCGACGCAGCTCTCCGACGGCGCGACCGCGCTCGCAGACGGCACGACAGAGCTCGCGACCGGACTCGACACCCTGGCCTCCGGCACCGGTGATCTCGCCGGCGGCCTGCGCACGGCATCCGACTCGCTCCCGTCGTTCAGCGACTCCGAGTCGAAGTCCCTCGCGTCGGTGATCGCCGACCCGGTGTCGACCGACTCCTCCATGAACACCATCTTCGGGCCGACCGCGATCCCGCTGCTTGCGGCCGTGGTGCTGTGGTTCGGCGGTCTGGCGTCGTTCATCGTGATGCGGGCGCACACGGCGCGCACGCTGACCTCGCGCCGGTCCTCGGCCGGGCTGGCGCTGCGGGCGTTCGCCCCGGCGGCGCTGATCGGTGCGGGCCAGGGCCTGCTCGTCGCGATCATCGTGCAGTTCGTGGCGAGCTACGACATCGGCGCCTGGTGGGCCTTCGCGGGCACGGCGGTGCTCGCCGGCATCGTGTTCGCCGCGGTGAACCAGGCCCTGGTCGCCCTGTTCGGCGGGATCGGTCGCTGGATCAGTGCGCTCGTCGGGGTGCTGGCGGTCGCCACCGGCCTGATCTCGACGGTGCCGGGCTGGCTGGCAGGGCTCGGCGCCGTGCTCCCCACGGCTCCCGCGTTCGCAGGGCTGATCGCCGGCAGCGGGTCGGCGGTCGCGGCCCTGGTCGTCTGGGGTGTGCTGTCGCTGGTCGCCACGACGCTCGCGGTGACCGTGCGCCGCACGACGTCGACGAAGGCAGTGCTGGCCACCGCCTGAGCCCGCAGCTCCGTGAAGAACGACCGCGGCCTGTCCATTCCGGACAGGCCGCGGTCGTCCGTTCGGGCCTCGGTTTCCGTCGGCGGCACACCGGAGGGGGCCTGCGCACATACGATCAAAAGATGCGACGACCTTTCATGTCCTCCCCCGCCCAGCTCGCCGACCTGGAGGGTCAGCAGTATCTGGTGCTGCGGCCGAGGACCGCGGTGGCTGATGTCTACCGCTCCGTGCAGCGCTCAGCGCTGACCCGGATCTCCCTGCCGCACCCGCACACCGAGCACGTCACCCTTCGCGCGTTCTTCGAGCCGGAGCGGCTCGAAGAGCTGCGCGCCGTCATCCACGAATGGGCAGCGGCGCGGCGTCCGATCGACGTGGTGGCCGAGGCTGTGGACGTGTTCCCCTCGCCGTGGCAGGTGGTGATCCTGCGCCTGGGGCGCACCCCATCCCTGGTGTCGGCGTATTCCAGCCTGAGCACGGCCCTCGCCGGCACCGACTTCCAGCGCCTCGATGAGCGCACCGTGGAGGACTGGACGTTCCACCTGTCAGTCCTCTACGCCAAGGCGCTCACACCGGCGGCCTGGACCGAGCTCTCGCACAAGTCCCGTCGCTCGCTCGGCTCACGCCCTGCCGAGACCATCTCCGAGGCGGAGTTCGTCTGGTACGAGGACGGCGTCGAGCACGCAGAGGTCATCCCGCTCGGCCCGCAGACCCGCTGGTGACGCCGCCGCGCCGGTGACCGCCTGAGCTCAGGAGATGCCGGAGTAGGCGTGCAGTCCCTTGAAGAACACGTTCACGATCGTGAAGTTGAACATCACGGCAGAGAAGCCGACGATCGCGAGCCATGCCGAGGGGTTGCCGCGCCATCCGCGGGTGGCCCGCGCGTGGATGTAGCCGGCGTACAGCACCCAGATCACGAAGGTCCAGGTCTCCTTGACGTCGAAGCCCCAGAAGCG
This sequence comes from Microbacterium oxydans, assembly GCF_000956525.1. Taxonomy (GTDB): domain Bacteria; phylum Actinomycetota; class Actinomycetes; order Actinomycetales; family Microbacteriaceae; genus Microbacterium; species Microbacterium oxydans_A. Next base: position 124,297 of record NZ_JYIW01000024.1, on the reverse strand, counting down.
GCTCCAGGCGTAGTACGCCCAGATGGATCCGGCGATCAGGGTGAACGTCCACAGGATGAAGCCGATGATCGTGAAGCGGTACGCCATGCTCTCCAGGCGCTCCGCGTTCGGGAAGGTGCGGAGGAATCCTGGACCGGTCTTCTCGGCTCCCTCCGACACGAGCCGCTCGCGGCGGGACTGCATCAGCTGGATCACCGAGAGCGCGAAGGCCAGCGCGAAGAACGCGGTGCCGAGCGACGCGACGAACACGTGGATCACGAGCCAGACGCTCTTGAGCGGATCCATGAGCGGTGAGACGTCGACGTAGAACTGCGTCGACGAGAGCCCGAGCAGCACGACGATCAGCCCGGTGATGAACGTGCCGAGGAACCGCAGGTCCATGCGCGTGAGCACGATCAGGTACACGGCGATCACGAGGAGCGTGCCGATCATCGCGAACTCGTAGAGGTTCGCCCACGGCACACGGCCAGCGGCGATGCCACGGGTCAGCGTCGCGCCGAGGTGGAAGAGGAACGCCAGCACCGTGAGTGAGGTGCCGATGCGCGCCATCACGAAACGCTGCGGCTGAGCATCCGCCGTCGAACCCGAGACCGCCCCTGCCGACGCACGGCCACGGCTGCCGACACCGGCGCCGACGAGCTCGGCCTCACGCACGGTCTGCGAATCCGCGGACAGCTGCGATCGCCGTGCGAGGTCGAAGGCGTAGGCGATGAACGCCGCGGCGTAGATCGCGATCGCCGTCCACAGCAGGATCGGCGAGATCACGTTGAGGTCGAACATGGTGTCAGTCTACTTTCGGAGTGTCGGATGCAGGGCTGTCGGATGCTGCGGCCTCGGGTGCGGCTTCGCGCTCGGCTTCGGCGGGGCGAGCGGATGTCGAGCCGTCGGCATCGAGCAGTCGGGCGTGACCTGCGACGAGGTCGTCGAGCGCCATCGCGATCGTCGGGTCCTCGCCGCGGGCGAGGCCCGCGTACTCGAGGGCGACGCCGTCAGCCGTCGCAGTCGCCTTGACCCACATGCGGCGACGCGGCACGAACAAGGCGAGCATGAGGCCGCCGAGGGCCAGCAGCGCGAAGGCGAGCACCCACGGGCCGGAGTCGTCGCGGTGGATCTGCAGCGACGCGAATCGCTTGACCGACTGCGAGGCGTCGGTGGCGCCGGCGGGCGACTCGTCCTCGAAGGTCACCGTGCCCATGCCGTTCGGCAGGTCGGCGGTCTCGCCGGGAGCGAGCTCGATCGACGCGACATCGGTCGTGCGCCCGGTGAGCTTGGTGAGGTCTGTGGTGTCGAGCACGTAGACCGACCGCGGGGTGCCTTCGTTGATGCCGAGGTCTCCCGAGTACACGTCGAGCGTGAGCGTCGGGTTCGTGAGCGCGCCGTAGGCGGAGAAGAAGGCGCCGCTCTTGAGCACACCGGTCGTCGGGTAGAAGAAGCCGAGCAGGCCGAGCTGCTCAGGGAGTCCGTCGGTGACCTTGATCACGCCGAGCGACGTCATCTGGGTGTCCTGCGGCAGGAACGGCACGCTGTTCGTGAACACCACGTCACCCGCGGCATTGCGCACCGTGATCGTCGGGGCGTAGCCGTTGCCGAGCAGGAACACGTTGTCGTCGGCGACGCCGAGCGGGTGGTTCACCTGCACGGAGCCGGTGCGCTCCTTGCCGTGCTCCTTCACGGTCACGTTGGCCGAGAAGTCGCCGGCCTGTCCTGACCCGGGCTCGCCGAAGGGCTGGTAGCTGACATCGAAGGTGTCGAGGCGCATCGAGTAGGGCGCGAGCGCGTCGTCGCCGACGAAGCGACCGCGGTTCATCGAGTCGTAGTCGACGAGGGTGTTGGCGAAGGTCTCGCCCTCGACCAGCACGCGCTGACCGGTGTATGAGAAGCCGCCACCGACGCCGACCGTCACCAGCACGCCGACCAGGGCCAGGTGGAAGAGCAGGTTGCCCGTCTCACGCCAGTATCCGCGCTCCGCAGACACCGAGAAGGAACGACCCCGGTCGTAGCGCTCGACCCGGTAGCCGAGCGCCTTCAGCTGCGCGGTCGCGATGTCGACCGAGGTGGATGCTGCGGCTTCGGCATCCCCTGCCGCGCGCTCGACCGAACGGAAGTCCTCGAGGCGCTGCAGGCGGGCCGGCGTGCGCGGCGGGCGCGCACGGAGTGCCTTGGCGTGGTGGCGGATGCGCGGGATCACGCAGCCGACGAGCGAGGCGAACAGCAGCAGGTAGATCGCCGAGAACCACGGCGACAGGTAGACGTCGAACAGCTTCAGACCGTCGAGGATCGGGAAGATGTCGGGGTTGTCGCGCTGCCACTGGCTGACACCGTTGGGGTCGGCCATGCGCTGCGGGAAGATCGACCCGGGGATGGCGGCGATCGCGAGCACGAGCAGCAGCACGAGCGCGGTGCGCATCGAGGTGAGCTGACGCCAGCCCCAGCGCAGCCAGCCGACGAAGCCGAGGCGGGGCTGTGCGACCGAGTCGTCGCCGTCGACGTGGTCTGACGGCCGCAGCGGATCGCTGGTGTCGGTGGTCTTGGAGGTCACGGCGTCCTTGTTCTTCGCGTTCTTCGTGTGCGTCTGGTCTGGATTCTCGTCAGAGTGGGAGCGGGACACTGCTGATCACCGCCGTCAGACGCGACATGATGTCGGTCCACAGTCCGGTCACCATCAGAACGCCGAGCAGCACCAGCAGCACGCCGCCGATGATGTTCACGAGACGGATGTGCCGGCGAAGCAGCCCGATGGTCTTCGTCGCCCAGCCGAAGCCGAGCGCGACGAGCAGGAACGGGATGCCCAGCCCCAGCGAGTACGCCAACCCGAGGAAGCTCGCCCGCACCGGATCGCCGGCGTTGAACGAGAGCGCGATGATCGCCGCGAGCGTCGGCCCCATGCAAGGGGCCCAACCGATGCCGAGGGCGATCCCTAGAAGGGGAGCTCCGATCACGCCGTACTTCGAGTCGACGTGGAAGCGCACCTCGCGCTGCGCGAAGCCGAAGAGTCCGAGGAACACGAGCCCCATCAGGATGATCACGACACCGAGGATGCGCGTGATCAGGTCACCCCAGCGCAGGAAGAACACGCCGGCCGTGCCACCGAGCGCCGTGATGGCGACGAAGACGATGCTGAAGCCGAGGATGAACAGCAGCACGCCGAGCACGAGCCGACCGCGGCCGGGCGTCGCGGCATCCGTCCCGGTCGCGGACCGAGGGGTGACCGCGCCGCCGAGGAATCCGAGGTAGCCGGGCACGAGCGGCAGTACGCACGGGGAGAGGAAGGAGATGAGCCCTGCGAGCATCGCGACCGGGATCGCCAGCCAGAGTGCGCCGGAACCGATGATGGATTCGGCGTTCACCGCGCACCCGCCGCGGTCACGGTGTCTCCGCGAGCGCGTCCTTGACGAGCGTGGAGAGGATCGACGTGCCGTCGATCGGCCCGATGATGCGCGCGGCGACACGACCCTGCTTGTCGAGCACGAGGGTCGTCGGGGTCGCGGCGATCGGCACGGCCTGCGCGAACGCGAGCTTCGCCTCGGCGGTGTCGACGTCGATCAGGCTCGGGTACGTGACCTTGAACTCCTCGGAGAAGGCGCGAGCGGTGTCGGCCTGGTCACGGGTGTTGATACCGATGAACGAGACGCCCTGGTCTTCGTACTGCTTCCAGACGCTCTCGAGGTCGCCCGCCTCGACGCGGCACGGTGCGCATCCGGCGTACCAGAAGTTGACGACCGCGACCTGGCCGGCGATGTCGGCGCTGTCGAACGTGTCGCCGTTCTCGGTCACACCGCCGAAGTCGACCGGATCGCCGCGTTCAGCGACCGGGATCTCGACGATCGCGCCGTCGGCGGCGATGTAGCCCGTGTTCTCTCCGCTGAGGAAGGATTCGCTGACGGGGTCGGGGGCACAGGCCGTCAGACCGATCGCGAACACCGCGGCGAGCGCGGCTCCGAGCGCACGACGGGAGTGTCGGATGCGGGTGGAGCGGCCGCTGCGGGATGAAAGCCCTTCGACAGGCTCGGGAACCCAGAGAGCAGGAGGCACGATTCCCAGCTTACGCGCGGCTTCCTATGCGTAGGCCGATACGGCCCCCAGGTACCCGGCGCTCGCTCGCGTCATGGCTGTGCGCGACCTCAACCTGCCAGCGTTGCGGACCTGATCCCCATCGGCGGCGAGCCAGGGACTGGTGGTGTTCTGGGCGACTGTGACCTTCGTTCCGACGGTAGCGACGAGCAAACCCACGGCGAGGGCCGCAACGATGGTGGGTGTCTTCATGGTCATTCCGTTCGTTGTAGATCTCTTGAGTCAGGTTGCAGCCGGAGCAAGCATCCAGCAGACGTAGTACGTCACCGCGGCGACGGCTCCCAGCACGAGAACCGGCAACACGAAGTGTCTGACTCGCACCGGCGTGTGGAGGGAGGCAGCCAGGACAGCACCTGCAAAAGCCGCACCGGCGAGGGCGAATGCGATACCGGCGTAGATACCGGCGTCGTAGAGCGGGTGGCGCTCCCAGGGGACCTCCCCCGTCATGAACAGATACTCTCCACCCACGGACGACGCCAGCGTGGCCGAGACCCCGAAGCAGACCCAGGCGGCGACAGCGAACACCGCGAACATGACCAGGCCGACTGCGATGAGGATGCGTCTCGCGCTGCTGGGGCCGCTCCGCACCCTCCCGGACTCGGGCGTCGTCGTCATCTGATGCACCTCGCTCACGGGTTGCATCCGCTCGCCCAGGCCACCAGGTAGGAGACGTTCGGGCGCCTCGTCTCCTCGGACGGAGCATGATCCGCAAGCGCGATACTCGAAGATCCGAGAATGGCTGAGGACGCAAGAACAGCACTGCACAAGGCAGCTGCTGAGCGGCGAGTGAGGGACATGCACTTCTCCGTGTTTCGATACGCGTGATTCGCTCCGCGTCTCAGGGGACGCGTTGCCGAAACCGTAGCCGCGAGCTCCGCAACTTCTCTGTCCATCGAATGGGGGACAGAGAAGTCGGACGCTCACTTCAGGCCAGCATTTACAAGGCTTCGAAGGGAGCGGTGAAAATGGCACCCTGTCTCAATTCCTGTGGTGGGGGAATTCGATTCTCACGTCGTTGCTGAACGGCGGTTGAGACACGAGCAGGCTCAGAATCGCGCCATGACATCCGCGACGTTCTCGCGGAACCGCGGGCACGTGGCGATGTCGTGGGAGCGACATTGCATTGCGTGCTCCGTCATCGCACGAGAACGGCGCATGTCTTCCATCCGGCGGTCGATGTCGTCAAGATGCTGCTGCAACACCTGATGCCGCTCCTGTGAGCTGTCGTCCAGCATCACGCCGATCTGTTCCAACGTCATTCCTGCGCCCTTGCTGCGCTGGATAACCGCGATGCGAACGATCTGGTCCTCGTCGTACTTTCTCCGGCTACCAGCATCACGTTCCGGGGACAACAGCCCCACCGCTTCCCAGTGCCGGAGGACGTTCGTGGGCAGGCCCATCTCGCGAGCGACGTCGCCGATGCTCATGAGCTTCACTCCGATCCACCCCGCTCCTCGTATACCGGCCAGAGTGGGACACCGAGCGCATCCTCCAGACGGGCACCCGTCTGTAAGTCCGGCCAACGTGCACCCGACAGCACGTTTCGCGGGTCAACGAGATCGCCGACGGACCACGGATGCTCAGCACTTGACTTCATGTCAACATGAAGTCACAGACTGTCGGTGAACGCAACCCGCACGTCGGAAGGACTCCCCCATGTATGACGCGATCGTGATCGGCGCCGGACCCGCAGGACTGCAGGCAGCCCTGACGCTCGGCCGGATGCACCGCTCGACCCTGCTGCTCGACTCCGGCGAGTACCGCAACGGCACGGTGCAGCACATGCACAACGTGATCGCGAACGACGGCACCCCGCCGGCGGAGTTCCGCGCGACAGCCCGCACCCAGCTCGCGGCGTATCACGACGTCGAGATCCGCACCGCGACGGTCGAGGGCATCGCCGGCGTCGAGGGCGACTTCGTCGTCACGCTGCTCGGCGGCGCGTCGGCATCCGCTCGGAACATCATCCTCGCCACCGGTGTCGTCGACGATCTGCCCGAGATCGACGGGCTGTCGGCGTTGTGGGGACGCAAGGTCTTCGCGTGCCCGTTCTGCGACGGCCACGAGCATGCCGACAGGCCGATCGCCGTGATCGGCGGAGCTGCCCGCGCGCAGCATCTGATCGCGATGCTCGGCCGGATCGTGAGCGAGATCACCGTGATCCCGGTCGATGAGCGGTTCACCGCTGACGAGGTCAGCGCGCTCGAGGCACGTGGCGTGCGGGTGAGCGGGTCACCCGCGATCGCCGTCTCGGCCGACGATGCCGGCGTCGTCGTTCGCACCGCCGACGCCGAGTATGCCGCTGCCGGCATCTTCATGGCCGCGGGCTCGATGCGCCAGCGCGCCCCGTTCGCTCAGCAGTTGGGCCTCGGGATGCTGGAGTCGGGCGCGATCGAGATCGACGACTTCGGCCGCACCACTGAGCCGGGCGTGTATGCAGCCGGTGACCTCGCACACCGCGCTGCGATGCCCGGTCCGATGGCGGCCGTGATGATGGCCGCAACCGCGGGACAGCTCGCAGCGGTGGGCGTCATCCAGTCGCTGCTGACCGCCGGGCACTGAACCCGGCTGCGCTGAGCGTCTGGCGGGTCAGACCGCTCCGACGTCCACCGCGCCATCCGTCGCGGCGGGCTCTGCGTACGCGACCTCTCGCCAGACGTCGCCGACACGTTCGAACGACGTCACGCTCGACAGGGCGCAGCGACGGGTGCGCGGGTCGTGCCGCAGCGGCAGACCCGCCACCCGGAGATGCGTGATCCAGATCGGCGCCTGGTGCGAGACCATGACCACGTCCCCGCCGTCGGCCGCGGTCCACGCTTCGTCCATGGCTCCGAGCATCCGCTCCGCGATCGACGTGTACGGCTCGCCCCAACTCGGCACCGAGGGCTGCCGCAGGTGCCACCAGTTCATCGGATTCATCAGCGAGCGGCGCATCTGAGTGCCCTCGAACACGTTCGTCGGCTCGATCACCCGGATATCGATCTCGGGCACCAGGTCGAAGCGCTCGGCGAACGGTTCAGCGGACTCCTGCGCGCGCTCGAGCGGCGAGGAGTACAGCGCGCTGACCGGACGCCCGAGCGAGCCGACGTGATCGGCGGCCGCCTGAGCCATCCGCCGACCCGCCGTACTCAGGTGGTAGTCGGGCAGTCGGCCGTAGAGCACACGGGAAGGGTTGTGCACCTCGCCGTGACGCACGAGGTGCAGTCGCTTCGCCGGCATGTCAGGCCCGGCTGTAGCGGGACTCTCCGAAGCCGAGGATCAAGTACCCGATGTAGGGGAACAGGAAGAGCAGGAAGAACGAGAACACCGCGCCCTTGTTGAAGCGCTCACCGAGCTTCACCGCGACGATGATGCCGAAGATGATGTTGACGACCGGGATCAGGTACAGCAGCGACCACCACCCGGACAGACCGGCGATGCGCACCAGGAAGATGACGTTCAGGATCGGGATGATCGCGAAGATGCCGGGGTGACCGGCCTTCGTGAACACCTTCCAGAGGCCGATGACGACGAGCACATAGAACACCAGGGTGATCAGACCCGTGGTGCCGGAGAAGATCGATGCGTAGAGATCGGAGATGCCGTTGGAGTCCACGGTGCACCCTTTCTGTGTGATGGCTGGGTCGTGGCGATCATACTGACGATCGGCTCCGCCCCGCAGAACACGCCGGATCGGCCCCGCGCGCCCCCGTAGAATGGGCGGGTTCCCCATTTCCCAGATCAGAAGGAATACTCCGTGCTTCGCACCCACTCGGCAGGCTCACTGCGAGCCGAGCACATCGGTCAGACCGTCACCCTCGCGGGTTGGGTCGATCGCCGTCGTGACCACGGAGGAGTCGCTTTCATCGATCTTCGGGATGCTTCGGGCATCGCCCAGGTCGTCATCCGCGACGAGGAGATCGCCCACCCGCTGCGCAACGAGTTCGTGCTCAAGGTCACCGGCGTGGTCTCGCAGCGCCCCGAGGGCAACGCGAACCCGAACCTGCCCACCGGCGAGGTCGAGCTGATCGCGGCCGAGGTCGAGGTGCTCAACGAGTCCGCTCCGCTGCCGTTCCAGGTCTCGACGGCACTCGCCGAGAGCGAGACGGTCGGTGAAGAGGCGCGCCTCAAGTACCGCTACCTCGACCTGCGTCGTCCGGTCCCTGCATCCGCCCTTCGTCTGCGCTCGAACGTCTACAAGGCGATCCGAGACGTGCTGCACAGCGAGGACTTCACCGAGGTCGAGACCCCGACGCTCACCCGCTCGACGCCTGAGGGCGCCCGCGACTTCCTGGTGCCGGCCCGCCTGAGCCCCGGCAGCTGGTACGCCCTGCCGCAGTCGCCGCAGCTGTTCAAGCAGCTGCTGATGGTCGGCGGTGTGGAGAAGTACTTCCAGATCGCTCGTTGCTACCGCGACGAGGACTTCCGCGCCGACCGTCAGCCGGAGTTCACGCAGCTCGACATCGAGATGAGCTTCGTCGACCAGGAAGACGTCATCACGCTCATGGAGTCGCTCATCCAGGCGATGTGGGCCACGATCGGCGTCGAGGTCTCGACACCGCTGCCGCGCATGACCTACGCCGAGGCGATGTCGAAGTACGGCTCCGACAAGCCCGACCTGCGCTTCGGTCTCGAGCTCGTCGAAGCCACCGAGTACTTCAAGGACACCCCGTTCCGTGTGTTCCAGGCCGAGTACGTCGGCGCGGTCCGTATGCCCGGCGGTGCATCGCAGCCGCGCAAGCAGCTCGACGCATGGCAGGACTGGGCGAAGCAGCGCGGCGCCCGCGGTCTCGCCTACGTGCTCTTCAACGAGGACGGCTCGCTCGGCGGACCCGCCGCCAAGAACCTCTCCGAGGCGGAGCAGGCAGGCCTCGCCGCGTTCGTCGGCGCTGAGCCGGGCGACTGCGTGTTCTTCGCCGCGGGCGACACCAAGCAGAGCCGTGCACTGCTCGGCGCCGCACGCGTCGAGATCGGTCGCCGTCTCGGCTACCTGAACCCCGACGAGTTCGCCTTCACGTGGGTCGTCGACGCCCCGATGTTCGAGCCGGCGGCTGATGCCGTTGCGTCCGGCGACGTCGCGGTGGGCGCCGGAGCATGGACCGCCGTGCACCACGCGTTCACCGGTCCGAAGCCCGAGTTCCAGGACACGTTCGACACCGACCCCGGCTCGGCGCTCGCCTACGCATACGACATCGTGTGCAACGGCTCCGAGCTCGGCGGCGGCTCGATCCGCATCCACCGCGAAGACGTGCAGAAGCGTGTGTTCGAGGTCATGGGCATCAGCGACGAGCAGGCGGACGAGCAGTTCGGCTTCCTGCTCGACGCGTTCAAGTTCGGCGCACCGCCGCACGGTGGAATCGCGCTCGGCATGGACCGCGTGCTGCAGCACCTGACCAAGACCGAGTCGATCCGCGAGGTCATCGCGTTCCCGAAGTCCGGCAACGGCTTCGACCCGCTGACCTCCGCCCCGGCGCCGATCACCGATGCGCAGCGCGCCGAGGCCGGCGTCGACTTCGAGCCAGAAGACGACGAGGCCTGACCCTCGACATTCCCGTCTGACGAGACCCCGTGCTGTCCGCAGCACGGGGTCTCGTCATGTGCGCTTCGCTCGGCTTTGCGCGCTTCGCTCGGACGGATGCCGGGGATTCGGCCGGGGGAGCCGCACAAGGCCGAGCGTGTGCTTCGACAGGCTCAGCAACCCAGCCCTGCGTGGTGCTTCGACAGGCTCAGCAACCCAACCCTCCGTGGTGCTTCGACAGGCTCAGCAACCCAGCCTCAGTGGGTCCCTGAGCTTGTCGAAGGGCCGAACGAAGCGAGCGCCGGCACGATGTTCTCGTTCCACACGTCGACGCCGAGCTTGCCGATCAGCGCGATCACGACCACGAGGAACACCACACGGATGAACGTCGCGCCGCGCGCGATCGCCATGCGAGACCCGAGGTAGCTGCCGGCGACGTTGGCCACCGCGAGGATGCCGCCGAGCAGCCACAGCACCGAACCGTGCGGGATGAACAGCAGCAGCGCTCCGGCGTTCGTCGCGAAGTTCACGATCTTGGCCTTGGCGCTCGCCTGCAGGAAGTCGTAGCCCAGCAGCGCCACGAGGGTGATCACGAGGAAGGTGCCGGTCCCGGGCCCGATCATGCCGTCGTAGAACCCGATCGCGAGCCCGGCCGCGCCGGCCATCACGTGGTGCTTGCGTCCCTCGAACCGCAACTTCGTCGCCGCCCCGAGGGTCGGGCGGAACGCCGTGAACAGGGCGACCGCGAGCAGCGCGACCACGATGATCGGCTTGAACGCTGCCGAGGGCAGTACGGTTGCGACGGCCGCGCCGCCGAACGATCCGGCGAGCGCGATCACGGCCATCGGCACTGCCGTGCGGATGTCGGGTTTCGCTCGGCGGTAGTAGGTGACGCTGCTCGTGGCGGTGCCGAAGATCGAGGCGAACTTGTTCGTGGCGAGCGCCTGCACCGGTGACATGCCGGGGATCAACAGCAGCACGGGGAGCTGCAGCAGTCCGCCGCCGCCGACCACCGCGTCGATCCAGCCGGCACCGAATGCCGCGAGGATCACCAGCAGCAGCATCCCCCAGGTGAGCTGCTCGAGGCCGAGTACCGCGCCGATGTCCATCAGTTCAGGATGCCAGTCCCGAAGCGCTTCGGACGACGCCGCGGCGGTGACAGACTGGCAGCATGCTCGACGCCCTCCCCCTCCCGCATCCGATCGACTCCCGAGCCGGACGCGCGGTGCTGCGCCGCGCGACGACGGCCGATGCGGACGCCGTGATCGCCCTGCTCGCCGACGACCCGATCAGCGCGGCCCGCGGCGACGTCGCATCCGATGACGACCGCCCGGCGTACGCATCCGCGCTGGAGGAGATCCTGGCCGAGCCGTCGAACGATCTGCTCGTCGTCGAACTCGACGGCGAGGTCGTTGGCACCCTGCAGCTCACGTCGATCCCCGGGATGGCCCGCCGTGGTGCCAGACGTCTGCTGGTGGAGGCCGTGCGAGTGCGCAGCGACCTCCGCTCGTCCGGCATCGGATCCGCGGTCATGCGCTGGGTATCGGATGCCGGAGCGCCCGCCCTGGGCGCCGCGATGGTGCAGCTCACCTCGGACGCAGCACGCACCGAGGCCCACCGCTTCTACGAGCGGCTCGGCTACGTCGGCTCGCATCTCGGCTTCAAGTACTCGGTCGGCTCCTGACCCGGCGTCGACCCGCCACCGGTCGGACACCTCGCGTTCACCCGCGTCGAGATCACCGGTAACCCCTGCCCCATAGCCTCCTCTCGCAACCCCGTACCGGCGATCGCCGGTCACCCGAGAGGAATCACATGGCTCGCAACACCCGCCGCGCGCGCTTCGGCGCCGGCATCGCCCTGGCCGCCACGGCCGCACTCGCCCTGTCCGGCTGCGCCTCGGCCGCCGATGCCACGTCCGCTGACGGCGGAGACGCGGTCGACGCCGCTGCCGCGACCTCGGTCGCCGACTTCGGCACCTTCGCCGACCTCGAGGCAGCCGCGAAGAAGGAGGGCGCGCTCAACGTCATCGCGCTTCCCCGCGACTGGGCCAACTACGGCGAGATCCTCGACCTCTTCGCCGAGAAGTACCCCGAGATCACGATCAACGAAGCATCCCCGGATGTGTCCAGCGCCGAGGAGATCCAGGCTGCTGAGACCAACAAGGGACTCGACACCGCACCCGACGTGTTCGACCTCGGCCTCACGGTCGCCCTGCAGAACACCGACACCTTCGCTCCGTACAAGGTCGAGACCTGGGACGACATCCCCGACGCCCTCAAGGAGCCGACGGGCCTGTTCGTCGGCGACTACGGCGGATACATGTCGATCGGCTACGACTCCTCGAAGTTCGACGCCCCGAGCGAGCTCGCCGACCTGCTGAGCGACTCCTACAAGGGTGCCGTCGCGATCAACGGCGACCCGACGCAGGCCGGCGCGGCCTTCGCAGCAGTCGGTCTCGCGACCGTCCAGTCCGAGGGCACGCTCGACGACTTCCAGCCCGGCATCGACTTCTTCTCCGAGCTGCAGAAGGCCGGCAACCTGCTCAAGGTCGACGTGACCACGGCGACCGTCGCGAGCGGTGAGACCCCCGTCGTCTTCGACTGGGACTACCTGAACGCATCACACAAGGCCGACAACGAGAACTGGGAAGTCGTCGTGCTCGACGGCACCGGGTACGCCGGCTACTACAACCAGGCCATCAACATCGACGCCCCGCACCCGGCGGCCGCCCGCCTGTGGCAGGAGTTCCTCTACAGCGACGACGTGCAGAACCTGTGGCTCAAGGGCGGCGCACGTCCGGCTCGCATGGAGGCCATGACGGATGCCGGCACGATCGACGCCGACCTGGCTTCGGCACTGCCGAAGGTCCCCGAGGACACGGTCGTCCCGACCGAGGAGCAGTCCACCAAGGCCGGCACGCTGCTCGGCGAGAAGTGGGCAGCGGCGGTCCTGTGACCACCATCACCGCACCGGGGGCGGATGCCGCGGCATCCGCCCCCGTCACTCCCATCCGGGAATCGGGCACCGGGCCCTCGCACACTGCGAGGGCCCGGCGGTCCGTGCCGTCCTGGGCCTGGCTGGGGCTGGTCCCCTTCGCCGCGTACGTCGTCCTGTTCCTCGCTGTGCCGACCGTGCTCGCGATCGGTTCCGGCTTCTTCACCAAGGACGGCTCCTTCACCTGGTCGAACATCTCGGCCCTCGCCGACCCCGTCGTGCTCACGACCTTCGCCAACTCGGCCGGTCTCTCGCTGCTCACCGCCGTGATCGGCGCCGTCGTCGGGGCGCTCGTCTGCTACGCCCTGCTCGGCATGAATCCGGAGGGCGCGGTGCGCTCGGCCGTGGATGCCGCAGCGGGTGTGCTCGCGCAGTTCGGCGGCGTGATGCTCGCCTTCGCCTTCATCGCGACGATCGGCATCCAGGGCGTGCTCAAGGTGCTCCTCGAGGACAGCTTCGGCATCAACATCTACGCGAACGGCACCTGGCTGTACGAACTGCCGGGTCTCGTACTCCCCTACATCTACTTCCAGGTCCCGCTCATGGTGATCACGTTCATGCCGGCGCTCGCTGCGCTGAAGCCGCAGTGGGCCGAGGCGAACCTGACGCTCGGCGGTACTCGCACGAGCTTCTGGCTGCGCATCGGACTGCCGGTGCTCGCCCCCTCGTTCCTCGCCAGCCTGCTCCTGCTCTTCGCGAACGCGTTCTCCTCGTATGCGACGGCTGCGGCACTCGCGAGCCAGGGAGCGCAGATCGTGCCGTTGCAGATCCGCGCGGCCCTCACCAGCGAGACCGTGCTCGGTCGTGAGAACCTCGCCGGAGCCCTGGCTCTCGGCATGATCGTGATCGTGGGAGTCGTCATGGCCCTGTACTCGCTCATCCAGCGCAGGGCAGCGCGGTGGCAGTCGTGAACCGCCTCGCCCCGTCGCTCGCCACCCGCTGGATCATCGGCATCCTGGTCGGCGCCTTCTTCGCGATCCCGTTGGTCTCCACCTTCATGTTCACGCTCCGCGGGAAGGAAGGCCTGTCGCTCGAGCACTGGACGGCACTGTTCGACCCCGCAGCATCCGCCGCGATCAAGCCGATCTGGACCGGACTCGGCAACTCCCTGATCCTCGCACTCGTCACGGTCGCGATCGTGCTCCTGCTGCTCGCACCGACCATGATCCTGGTGAACCTGCGGTTCCCGAAGCTCAAGGCGATGTTCGAGTTCGCCGCGCTCCTGCCGATCTCGATCCCCGCGATCGTGCTGGTCGTCGGACTCGCACCGATCTATCTGCAGATCGGCCGCTCGTTGGGCACCGGCACCTGGACGCTCGCGTTCGCCTACGGCATCACGGTGCTGCCCTTCGCATTCCGCTCCATCCAGGCATCGATCGATGCCGCCGACCTGCGCACGCTCGCCGAGGCCGCCCGCTCGCTCGGCGCGAGCTGGCCGACCGTCGTGCTCAAGGTGCTGGCACCGAACCTGCGCCAGGGACTGCTGGCCGCATCGCTCATCTCGATCGCCGTGGTCCTCGGCGAGTTCACGATCGCCTCGCTCCTGAACCGTCAGGTGTTCCAGACCGCCATGGTCGTCGTCCAGAAGCAGGACCCGTACGCCCCCGCGATCTTCACCCTGCTGGCGCTGCTGTTCTGCTTCATCCTGCTCCTCGTCATCGGCCGCGCCGCCCGCGGCACCGGAAAGGCCCGCTCATGACCGCCGATCACGCACTCCCCCGCACGAAGGACAATCTGCTGCTCGCCGAGGCGGGCGAGGGCACCCGCGTCGAGCTGCAGGGCATCGTCAAGAGCTACTCGGGCACCCGCGTGCTGCACGGCGTCGACCTCGACATCGCGCCAGGCGAGTTCGTCTCGCTGCTCGGGCCGTCGGGCTGCGGCAAGACGACGCTGCTCCGGGTGCTCGCCGGCCTCGAGATCGCCGACGAGGGTGCGGTGCTGCTCGGCGGCGGCGACGTGTCGCGCGTGCCGACCAACAAGCGCGACATCGGCATGGTGTTCCAGTCGTACTCGCTGTTCCCGCACCTGCGGGTGGCCGAGAACACGGCGTTCGGGCTGCGGCGACGCGGCGTCGGTCGGGCCGAGGCCGCCAAGCGTGCGCTCGATGCGCTCGCGCTGGTCGGGCTGACCGGCTTCGCCGATCGCTTCCCGCACCAGCTCTCCGGCGGCCAGCAGCAGCGCGTGGCGCTCGCCCGCGCGCTGGTCACGGAACCCAAGGTGCTGCTGCTCGACGAGCCGCTCTCGGCGCTCGACGCCAAGGTGCGCGTGCAGCTGCGCGACGAGATCCGTCGCATCCAGCTGCGCCTCGGCATCACGACCGTCTTCGTGACGCACGACCAGGAGGAGGCCCTCGCGGTGTCCGACCGGATCGCGGTCATGAATGCCGGACGCATCGAGCAGATCGGTTCGCCGGAAGAGCTCTACACGACACCGTCGACGGCCGGGGTCGCAGCCTTCGTCGGACTGTCGAGCGTGGTCTCCGGCGTCGGCGAGGGCGATCACGTCATGGTGTGGGGACAACGCCTGCCACTGCAGACTCCGGCAACCGGGCCGGTCGACGTCTACCTCCGGCCGGAGAACGTGTTCTTCGCCTCGGAAGCGGATGCCGCCACCGACGCGCTCGTCGAGGAGAGCACGTTCCTCGGCAGCATGCGTCGCACGCTCGTGCGCACCGAATCCGGGGAGCTCGTCAGGGTGCAGCATGCCCCCGGCATCCACCCCGCCTTCGGCGACCGCGTGCGCATCGCGGTCGCACCGGAGCCCGTGGCGGTGCACCCGCGCGGCTGAGGTTGCCCTTCCCCCAGTCGCGCCGTCATTCACGTCCGGTCGCAGTTCGTGCCGCCTCGTCGGTGTTCCGGTCGCAGTTCGTGCCGCCTCATCGCGGGTGGAGCGGCAGCAACTGCGACCGGAACGCCGACGGGGGCCGAGAGAGACCGTGCACCCGCGGGACTGAGGTTGCTCTTCCCCCAGATATAGGGGTCGGGCTAGCGTGTGTCCCGAGGGGCGAGACTCCTCGATCCGTCAGAGAAAGGACGCCTCATGGCAGGCAAGTTCGAGCTGTACACCGACAAGGCCGGCGAGTACCGATTCCGTCTGAAGGCGAGTAACGGCGAGGTGATCGCGATCAGCGAGGGGTACGCCTCGAAGTCTGGCGCTCTCAGCGGGATCGAGTCCGTTCGCCGCAACGCTGCGGATGCCGAGGTCGTCGAGTCCTGACCGAAGCCCCCACCCATCGCAAGAGACCCCCTGGCGCAGTTTCGCGCCAGGGGGTCTCTCGCGTGAACGACGCGATCAGAGCACGCGGGACAGGAAGTCCTTCGTGCGCGGATGCTGCGGGTTGCCGATGACCTCGCGCGGATCGCCCTCTTCGACGATGTGCCCACCGTCCATGAAGATCAAGCGGGATCCGACCTCGCGTGCGAAGCCCATCTCGTGCGTGACGACGAGCATCGTCATGCCCTCATCCGCCAGCTGGCGCATGACCTGCAGCACCTCGCCGACGAGCTCGGGGTCGAGCGCGGAGGTCGGCTCGTCGAACAGCATCATGTCGGGATTCATGCAGAGCGCCCGAGCGATGGCCACGCGCTGCTGCTGCCCACCCGAGAGGTGGCCGGGGAACGCATCAGCCTTCTCCGCCAGTCCGACCCGGTCGAGCATCTCCTTCGCGACCCGTTCGGCCTCGGCCTTGGAGCGCTTCTTCACTCGCTGCTGCGCGATCGTGAGGTTGCCCATCACGTCGAGGTGCGGGAACAGGTTGAAGCTCTGGAACACCATGCCGATGCGGGTGCGCACGCGGTCGATGTCGACGTCGGGGTCGGTGATGTCGATCCCCTCGATCAGCACCTTGCCGCCGGTCGGCTCCTCGAGCAGGTTGACCGAGCGCAGCAGGGTCGACTTCCCCGAACCAGAAGGCCCGATCACGCAGACGACTTCGCCCTTCGTGACGGTGAGGTCGATGCCCTTGAGCACCTCGTTGTCGCCGAACGACTTCACGAGCCCCTGCAGGTCGATCGCCGGGGCGTGGACATCAATCAGGTCGGTGATCATCGCTGCCTCGACATCCGTCGTTCCAGGTACGCACTGAAGCGCGTGAGGGGGATCGTCACGATCAGGTACAGGACCGCCGCCAGGATCAGCGGGGTCGCGTTCGAGTTCTGCGTCGAGGCGTCACGAGCGAAGTTCGTGAGCTCCTTCGACCAGATGAACGTGCCGGCGATGAAGAGCAGCGAGGTGTCCTTCAGCAGCAGCACGAACTCGTTCGTGAGCGGCGGGATGATGATGCGGAATCCCTGCGGCACGATGATCCAGAACGTGGTCTTCATGGGCGACATGCCCAGCGAGCGCGCCGCCTCGGTCTGCCCCTTCGGAACCGCCTGGATGCCGGCACGGATCGTCTCGGCCATGTAGGCCGAAGCCACGAGGATCAGACCGACCAGGCCGAGGACGACCGGTCCACCGAGGTCCTTGCCCGGAATGCCCGACGCGATCGGCAGGATGAACGCCACGGCGAAGATCGTGAGGATCGCGGGAAGCCCGCGGAACAACTCGATCCAGGCCGTGGCGATCCACCGGAACGGTCCGATGCTCGACAGCTTCAGCAGCGCCAGCACGACGCCGAGCAGCAGACCCGCGATGAACGCCACCGCGGTGAACCACAGGGTGTTCACGAGCGCCGTCGTGATGATCCCCGGGAACATCTTGATCGCGATCTCGGGGTTGAAGAACAGCGGTCCGATCTTCGCCCAGTCGGTGCCGACGATCGCCCAGATGACGATCGCGATCAGCACCGCATAGATGATGTACCGATACAGCTTGCTCTTGGTGGTGCGCCTCAACGCCATTGTCAAGGTCCTCCGACCTGGTCAGCCAGTCCGATTACTTCGCGGTGAAGTAGGTGTCGTAGATGGTCTGGTAGTCGCCGCTGTCACGCAGCTCCTGCAGCGCACCGTTGACCGCTTCGCGCAGCGCATCCTTCTCGCCCTTCGCGAAGGCGAAACCGTAGGATTCGTCGGTGTTGTACGTCTCGACGATCTTGTAGGCGGAGTCGGCCTTCTCGTGCTCGAGGTTCACCGGCTGGTCCTGCAGGATCGCGTCGATCTGACCTGCCTGCATCGCCGGCCACAGCTCGCCGTCCGACGGGTACTGCACGAGCTCGGCGCCCTCGGCGTTCGCCGTGGCGTACGACTCGCCGGTCGTTCCCTGCTGCACGCCGACGTTCTTGCCGGAGAGGTCGTCGATCGACTTGATGCCCGAGTCGGTACGGACCAGCAGCGACTGCAGCGAGTCGTAGTACGGGTCGGAGAAGTCGATGTTCGCCTTGCGCTCATCGGTGATCGTCATGGCCGAAGCGCCGACGTCGCACGTGCCGGCGGCGAGCGTCGTGCCGGACTGCAGTGCGTCGAAGCCGACATCCTGCACCGAGAGC
This sequence comes from Microbacterium oxydans, assembly GCF_000956525.1. Lineage (GTDB taxonomy): Bacteria > Actinomycetota > Actinomycetes > Actinomycetales > Microbacteriaceae > Microbacterium > Microbacterium oxydans_A. Next base: position 106,310 of record NZ_JYIW01000024.1, on the reverse strand, counting down.
TTGAGGTCGAGCTTCTTCGCCACCGCGTCGAGCAGGTCGATGTCGAAGCCGGTGTAGCCGGTGCCGTTGTCGCCACCCTCGAACTCGAAGGGTGCGTAGGGGATGTCGGAGCAGACCGTGAGCGTTCCCGCTTCGACCAGGCCGTACTCGTCGCCCGCTGCCGACTCGCCTCCATCGGAGCCACCGGAACCGCCGGACGAGGTGGCGCAGCCGGAGAGTGCGAGGGTGGCGGTCGCCGCGAGCGCGAGCCCGGCGAGGATGGTGCGACGCTGCATGACAGCTCCTATGAGACGAGGGACGATGCCCACGGACGGGTAGGAGTTCATCTAAACATGCGGCCTGTCGCGGCCACCAACGTCAGCGGGTCCAGGCGGATCACATTTGTGTTGCAAGTGTGTCCGAGTGTGTCGTACTCCGACAGCCTTGGCGCACCGGCACCGATTGTTCACCTTCGGCCGTTACCTTCTGTGCCGGAAAGACTCGAGCGCGTGCGCTCCGGACGCAGAGAGAACGGATCATGGCCAAGAAGACGGTGGCGCAGCGCGACGCGGAGACCGCGATCGATGCGGCCAAGGACGCAGCGAAAGACGCGAAGAAGCTGATCAAGACGCTTCCGAAGAAGGCCGCCAAGAAGCTCAAGCCCCTCGTCGAGGACGCCAAGGACGCAGCCGACGTGTCGAAGAAGAAGGTCGCGAACCGTCCGAAGAAGGTCACGAAGACGGCAGTCGCTGCCACCGAGCGTCTGCAGGAGGCCGCAGCACGACTGCAGGCCCCGAAGAAGAAGGCCGTATCGAAGCAGAAGGATGCGCCGAAGAAGGCTCCGAAGGCCGCATCGAAGAAGGCGAAGGATGCCGTCATCGCCGCAGCGGCACCGATCGTCGCGGCAGCAGCACCGATCGACGCGCCCGCTCCCCGTGAGGCATCCCCTTCCGTCACCCCGGCCGAAGACCTCGCCGGCCGCACCGTCGTCGAGTTGCGTGCCAGCGCCCGTGCGGCCGGCCACACCGGTTACTCCCGCCTCTCGAAGGCTGCACTGATCGATCTCCTTGGGCGCTGACATGCAGGCTGCGCTCGATCGCAGCGAGGAGGCCGCGCCGGCCCGCACCCTCATCGACGTCCTTCGCGAGACGACAGCCAGGCATCCCGAGGCCTCCGCGCTCGAAGACGCCGACGGCGCTCTGAGCTATGCCGAGCTGCTGGCTCACGTCTGGCGTACCGCCGCGGTGCTCCACGAGCACGGCGTCCGTCAGGGCGACCGGGTCGGCATCCGCATGGCCTCCGGTCGACGTGAGCTGTACATCGCGATCCTCGGTGCCATGGCCGCCGGCGCGGCGTACGTTCCCGTCGATGCCGACGATCCCGAAGAGCGAGCCGAGCTCGTGTTCCGGGAGGCCCGCATCGCGGGCACCATCACCGACGGCGGCACGTACCGCCCGGCCGATGCGTCGACCTCTGCAGCGGTCTTCCGCGGCGAGGACCCGCACCCGAGCACCGCAGCAGTCCCGGTGATCGCACCGCCGACCGTCGACGACGACGCCTGGATCATCTTCACCTCGGGCTCGACCGGGGTCCCGAAGGGCGTCGCGGTCTCGCACCGGTCCGCCGCCGCATTCGTCGACGCCGAGTCACGCCTGTTCCTGCAGGACGCCCCGCTCGGTCCCGGCGATCGGGTGCTGGCCGGGCTCTCCGTCGCCTTCGATGCCTCGTGTGAGGAGATGTGGCTCGCGTGGGGCCACGGAGCATGCCTCGTGCCGGCTCCCCGCTCCCTGGTGCGCTCGGGCGAAGACCTCGGCCCCTGGCTGCTCGGACACGGGATCACCGTCGTCTCGACCGTTCCGACGCTCGCAGCGCTGTGGCCGCAGGACGCGATCGAGAACGTCCGTCTGCTGATCTTCGGCGGCGAGGCGTGCCCTCCGGAGCTCGTCGCGCGACTCGCATCCGACGGTCGCGAGGTCTGGAACACCTACGGGCCGACCGAGGCGACGGTCGTGGCCTGCGCCTCACTGATGCACGCGAACAGTCCCGTTCGCATCGGCCTGCCGCTCGACGGCTGGTCGTTGGCGGTCGTGGATGCCGCCGGCGAGCGCGTCGCCGAGGGCGAGAGCGGTGAGCTGATCATCGGCGGCGTCGGACTTGCGCGATACCTCGACCCCGCGAAGGATGCCGAGAAGTACGCCCCGATGCCGACGCTCGGCTGGGATCGGGCGTACCGGTCCGGCGATCTCGTGCGGTTCGAAGCCGAAGGGCTGATCTTCCAGGGACGCGCCGACGACCAGGTGAAGATCGGTGGTCGACGCATCGAGCTCGGTGAGGTCGAAGCGGCGCTGCAGGGACTCACCGCTGTGTCTGCAGCGACCGTCGTCGTGCAGAAGACGGAGAGCGGGATGCCGCTGCTCGTCGGCTACGTCGTGCCCGACGACGGCTTCGACCGGCAGACCGCGCGCGCCGAGCTCTCCGAGATGCTGCCTGCGCCGCTCATCCCGCTGCTCGCGATCGTCGACGATCTGCCGGTGCGCACGTCCGGCAAGGTCGACAAGGCGGCGCTGCCCTGGCCACTCGAATCCGCCGACGCCGGCGACTCCCCGTTGTCGGGAACGGCCGCCTGGCTCTCGGAACAGTGGTTCGCGGTGCTCGGCATCCGTCCGACCGATGAGGACGCGGACTTCTTCCAGTTGGGGGGCGGCTCGCTCGCCGCCGCACAGCTCGTGTCGCGTCTGCGCACGAGGGCCCCCGAGTTCACGATGACCGACGTCTACGACCTCCCGCGGCTCCGTCAGATGGCGGATGCCGTCGAGGACGAGACCGACGCCGAGGCGGAGCACGAGGAACGCGTGTTCAGCCAGCCTCGACCGACACCGCGCCGCATGCAGTGGGTGCAGACCATCGCGGGCTTCCCGCTGTTCGTCTTCACCGGCATCCGCTGGCTGCTCTTCCTGCTGGCCGCGAGCTGGCTGCTGCGCCGCTCCCCCGGCTTCGACTTCCTCCCGGAGATCTCCGGCTGGGCCATCCTGATCGGACTGGTGATCTTCGCGACGCCGCTCGGCAAGATGACGATCGCGGCGATCGCCGCGCGACTGCTCCTCGCCGGCGTGCGCGCAGGGGACTATCCGCGCGGCGGCGGCGTGCATCTGCGGCTCTGGCTCGCCGAGCAGATCGCGCACCAGGTCGACCCGGTCGGCCTCGCCGGCGCACCCTGGGTCGTCTACTACGCACGAGCGCTCGGGGCCCGCATCCACAAGGACGTCGACCTGCACACGGTCCCCCCGATCACCGGCATGCTCGACATCGGAGCCGGCGCATCGATCGAACCCGAAGTGGACCTCACCGGCTACTGGATCGACGGTGACACGGTTCGCATCGGCAGCATCCGGATCGGTGCCGACGCCACGATCGGCGCCCGCAGCACCCTCGCGCCCGGAACCAAGATCGGACGAGGCGCCGAGATCGCCCCTGGATCGGCCGTCTTCGGACGGGTGCGAGCACGACAGCGCTGGGCCGGATCACCGGCCGCGCGCACGGGAGCCGTCTCGCCGCCCTTCGCCGCCACGCGCCCGCCGAGCAGGCGACGGTGGCTGTGGGCGTACGCGGCGTCATCTGCGATCCTCGGCATCCTGCCGCTCCTGTCTCTCGCCGCCGGCGGCGCTGTCGTCGCAGCCGGCATGCGTGGCGCTGACACGCTGCTCGACGCGGTCCCCGGCATCCTGTCGATGCTCGTCCCAGGCGTACTCCTCTCCGGCGCCGTGTTCGCGCTGCTCGTGCTCGCGCTCGTCCGGCTTCTCGCGATCGGGTTGACCGTGGGCGTCCACGCGGTGCGGTCGCGCGTCGCCTGGCAGGCCTGGACCACGGAGCGCCTGCTCGACTCTGCACGCACCTTCCTGTTCCCGCTGTACTCCAGCGGGTTCACACCGCTATGGCTGCGGGCTCTCGGCGCCGACGTCGGCCGCGAGGTCGAGGCGTCGACCGTGCTGCTGATCCCGAAGTTCACGACGATCGCCGACGGCGCGTTCCTCGCCGACGACACCATGGTCGCGACCTATGAACTGCAGGGCGGATGGATGCGGCTGGCGCACGCGCGCATCGGCAAGCGCGCGTTCCTCGGCAACTCGGGACTCGCCGCCGGCGGGCACAATGTGCCGCGCGACGGACTGGTCGCCGTGCTCTCCGTCGCCCCGCTCAAGGCCAAGGCCGGGTCATCCTGGCTGGGCTCACCCGCGACGCGGCTCCGTCGAGTCGTGAACGACGCCGACCTCGAGCGCACGTACCGTCCGCGCACCGCGCTGCGGTTCGCCCGAGCACTGTGGGAGCTGTGCCGTGTCATCCCGGTGTTCGTGACCTGTGCGATCGGCCTCGCCGTGATGCTGACGCTCGCCGCACTCGTCGAAGCGGTCGGCCCGGTCTGGGCGGTCGCTCTCTCCCCCGCGGTGATGCTGGCGGCAGGAGCATCCGCCGCGCTCATCACGACCGCAGCCAAGTGGGTCATCGTCGGTCCGATCCGTGCCGGCGAGCATCCGCTGTGGTCCAGCTTCGTGTGGCGCACCGAGGTGTCCGACACGTTCACGGAAATGGTGGCCGCGCCCTGGTTCGCGAACTCCGCCTCCGGGACCCCGGCCCTCGCGATGTGGCTGCGCACGCTCGGCGCGAAGATCGGTCGCGGGGTCTGGACCGACAGCTACTGGCTCCCCGAACCCGACCTCGTCACCCTCGGCGACGGCGCGACGGTGAACCGCGGTTGTGTGGTTCAGACCCATCTGTTCCATGATCGTGTGATGAGCATCGATTCCGTCACCCTCGAGAACGGTGCGACCCTGGGGCCGCACAGCGTGATCCTGCCAGCAGCGACGATCGGAGCGGATGCCACGGTGGGACCTGCATCCCTCGTCATGCGCGGGGAGTTCGTGCCGGTCGGCAGTCGCTGGAGCGGCAACCCGATCGGCCCCTGGCGGGCCGTCAAGGTGCGGTCCTACCAGGCGTCTGACGCATGACCGTCGACACCTACACGCCGCACAACGGAGACCGCCGCTTCGCGGTGCTGCACTACGACCTCTCGCTCGACTACCGGGTGCCGACGAACCGCCTGATGGGCACGGCGACGCTGCAGGTGCGGATGCAGGAGACGGCGAAGCATGTGTCGCTCGACCTCGTCGGGTTGAAGGCCACGAAGGTGCGGGTGAGCGGCGACCGCGCGGCGACGTTCCGGCAGGACCAGCGACGCGTGAAGGTCGTGTTCGGCGACGATCGCGAGGCCGGCGACGAACTCACGATCACGGTGGAGTACTCCGGCGCCCCAGCACCTCGCCGCACGCGGTGGGGACTCATCGGCTGGGAGGAGCTCGAGGACGGCGTGCTCGTCGCCTCGCAGCCGAACGGGGCTCCGACCTGGTTCCCGTGCAATGACATCCCCTCGGACAAGGCGACGTACCGCCTCGAGTTCACCGCCGATCCGGGCTACACGGTGATCAGCGGTGGCGCTGCGACGCGGTCGACCCAGCGTGGGCGCACCCGCTGGACCTTCCAGCAGCCGATGCCGACAGCGACCTACCTCATGACGGTGCAGGTCGGGCAGTACGCCGACGAGACGGTCACCCTGGCAGAGGTGCCAGGACGCCTCTACTACCCGCAGTCGCTGGCTCCGCGCGTGCACGCGGACTTCGCTCCCCTCGGCGAGATGATGCGCGTGTTCTCGGATGCGTTCGGGCCGTACCCGCAGGAGTCCTACAAGGTCGTCGTCACACCGGACGACCTCGAGATCCCGCTCGAAGCACAGGGCATGGCGATCTTCGGCGCCAACCACATCGACGGCGCGCAGAGCTGCGAGCGGCTGATCGCGCACGAGCTCGCACACCAGTGGTTCGGCAACAGCGTCGGCGTCGGCCGCTGGCAGGACATCTGGCTGAACGAAGGCTTCGCCTGCTACGCGGAATGGGTGTGGGCCGAGGCATCCGACGGCCCGACCGCCCACGAGAGCGCGGTCGCGCACCACACGCTCCTGGCCGCACTTCCGGCGGATCTGCTGCTCTCAGACCCTGGTCCGATCGACATGTTCGACGATCGTGTCTACAAGCGCGGCGCCCTGGCCCTGCACGCACTGCGGATGACCGTCGGGTCGGAGCGCTTCTTCGCGTTCACCCGCGAATGGACATCACGCTTCGCCCGCCTCGCGGTGACGACCGACGATTTCCTCGGGCTCGTCGATGAGCTTCTCGGTGCTGAGGGACGCGCACTGATGCGCACCTGGCTCGACGAGCTGCCGTTGCCGGCACTTCCAGCGTCGCCCGCCCTCAGCCCCGGGCGACGCTGAGCGTGTAGCCGGTCGGGCCTGGCAGCGTCGCGACCTGGAGCCGTGACGTCCGGTCAGGCACGTCGGCCAGCCACGTGGGCGGTGCCTGCATCGGCGACCCCTCGTGCTGCGGCTGCGGCTCCAGCCGCACGTCCCGTGGATCGATCGCGAATCCGCGACCGTCCGCCTTGACGGCCGCCTCGATCCGCGTCCACCCGGCGAGGTCCGGCGCCGACACCGGTGCGAACATCGGTCCCAGCTCGGCGACTCGGGTGCGGTCGGCGTCCGCCTCGACATCGACCCCAAGCGGGTCCATGCCAGGGGCGACCGCGACCGCGACCAGGTCGCCGGCATGACTGACGCTGATCATGAAGCCGTCGATTCGGGGCGCCGCGTGATCGTCGCCGCAGCGCTCGCAGGCGCTGTCGAGGTGCACGACCGGCCCTCCGCCGAGCCGGAGGACGAGTTCACGGATCAGGGCGCGACCCGCCAGGAACCCCGAGGCGCGGGCACCGTCGAGTTGCCGATAGCGCGCGAGCTGCCGTTCTCCCATCGCTGCGAGATCTGCCTCCGCGACGTCGAATGCAGACGTGTGTGCCCAGGCGATCATCGCCCCGCGCCAGGTGATCTCGCCCATGGTGTCGCCCGACGGTTCCGACCGACGACCGGCAGGTCAGATCTCGAAGTCGACCGAGGCGCGGGACGAGACCACGGAGCGGACGAACGTCGAGACCTCGACGTGCGCCGGGTGCACCTGATACTCCTCGAGCGCGGCGATGCTCTCGAAGTCGGCGACCAGGGTCACGTCCCAGTTGGCCTCCGGGTAGGCGACGTTCGCGCCGGCCGTGATCGAGAGGATCTGGGGAACCTCGCCCTGCAGTCCGTTCAGACGGCGAGCGACCTCGGTCGCATGCTCGTGACGCGTTGCTGCATCGTCGGCGGCGAGCTTCCAGGTGACGACATGGCGGATGGTCATCTCGACCCCTTCTGGTCGCTGAGCGCGACGCTTCTGACGGATTCCTCGAGTGCGTGGCGCAGACGGTCGGGCGAGACCCGCCAGTGCGAGTGGAGCTCCCCGTCGATCAGGATGACCGGGATCTTCTCCCACCACAGGTCGTACAGCGCTGGATCATCCTGGATGGACGCCTCGACGATCTCGATCTGCTCCGCCGCTGCATCCGGGAGTTCTGCGACGACCGCGTCGATCACTTCCGAGGCGACAGCACAGAGGTGGCAGTCGGGCTTGCCGATCAGGGTGAGCGTGGTCACGCCGATGGCACCTCGACGGCACGACCCTGAGCGATCCACTCGCCGGTGCCCCCCTCGACGTTCGTGGCGTCGTAGCCACGAGCCTCGAGTGCCTCGACGACGCGCGCGGAGCGTCCGCCGGCCTGGCAGATCACGTCGAAGGACTCGCTGGGCAGCTCTTCGAGACGGTTGCCGATCTCGGACATCGGGATGTTGACCGCACCGGGCACGTGCCCGGCCGCGAATTCATCGGTCTCGCGCACGTCGATGAGCGGCGTGGCGGAGCGTTCGGCGAGTTCGGTGACGGTGATCGACTTCATGATGTCCTCACGATGTGGCTGGTACTCGATGCGCCCGGAGACACAAAGCGCCCGTCCGAAGACAGGCGCTCGTGTCTGGCCGCTTACTTCTTGTTGCGGCGCTGGTGGCGAGTCTTGCGAAGCAGCTTGCGGTGCTTCTTCTTCGCCATGCGCTTGCGGCGCTTCTTGATGACAGAACCCACGGAAACCTCACTAAGTCAGTGGCTGGGTGTCGCGATCTCGGACACCCGGGTACGGGCACGGAAAAATGCCTCGGATCAGTCTAGCAAACCACAGCACGTCGACTGACACCGTCGACGTGACGTGACTCGCGGACCTCAGCCGACGTCGGCGATCGGACGCTGGAGAGCGTCCGCGACGGCCGACTCTGGCACGCGATAGCTGCGGCCGAATCGGATGGCGGGCAATTCGCCGGCGTGAACGAGTCGATAGACGGTCATCTTCGACACTCGCATGATGTCGGCGACCTCGGCCACCGTCAAAAACCGGACATCAGGAACTTCGGGCATCCCACGTACCCCTTTCTCAATGTGGACACTCTATGGGGTAGCTGGGACGCGTGTAAACCCATGTGGCCTGTGTGATCAGGAGCTTGCAGGCACCGTCGCGAACGCGCGCACCGGGAAGGTGCCGAATCCGCACATCGCGGGCGGGGCCGCGGTGAAGCGGGCACCCTGCGCAGGCACCTCCGCGAGCGCGTCAGATGCTCGACGACATGCACGCCGGCCGCGAGCAGGATCGTGCGCGCAGGACGCGCTCCATCCGGTGTCGAGCAGGACCGCGGCATCCCGGAGATGACGATCGGCCAGTGTCACCGCCTCGATCCCCCGCCGCTCCACGTCCCACGCGTCGCGGAGGTGGAACACCTCTGCGCGAAGGCCGACGAGCGTCCGGAGGTCGAGTGAGGCGAGATCTCCGCCGCCCTCGCAGCGGTGGTACGGCGCATCCAGGTAGGTGCCGGTGTTGCCGTTCATGGTGATCATGTCCATCGCGAACTCCGTGCCGGGAGCGTACTTCGCCCTGGAGTCCTCCCGGGTGAGGTGCGGCACGATGGTCGGCGCCGGCAGGCCAAGGTTTCAGCGAAGGCATAGCGTGCGCCTGAGAATCCCCCAGACTGCGCTGTCAGTCTGTGTGAATGATCCCGGCTGGCACCGCCGGATCGATGCGGGAATGAGACCCGCCCGTCGCCCCTGATGACACGCCCCCTGTCGTCAGGGGCGATGTCTGTTCCGGCCGACGCCAGATGACCGGAAGGTCACGCATCACGAGCGCACTGTCGAAGGTCGCGGCTCCCGGTGGGAGCGCATCGAAGAACGACGAGGTCACCCGGTTCACACGGCCGGCATGGACCGACCACGTCTCAGCGGTGAGTTCGAGCGGCTCCGCACCGCGGTCGCCGCGACGCGGGGACCAGCCGATGGACCCTGCTCGGTAGAAGTCGGATGCATCCTGCATGCTCGGGAAGAGCGAGCTGTCCCAGGTCTCGGTCAGCTCGACGTCGGCGGCGACCTCGGCGTCCGGCGCGCTCATCCGAACGCGGAAGCGGGTGTCGGTCTCGTCGAGCTGGAACTGCGCGCGACGCTGGACTCCGGGGAAGAACCGCCCGCCACCGATCACCGGGATCAGCCCCGAGCTGTGGCGTCCGGTCACGTAGACACCCTGACGCACCCGGCCTCCGTCATCCCACTCGACGGCGAACCGGTGCGCGACGTTCTGCGTCGAGACGCCCACCCGCGGTCGCACCCAGCCGGGCCGCACGTCGGCGAGCGCGATCATGCAGATCCCGCCGACCGCGCTGCCGTCGACGAGCTGGGGCCGGAACGGAGCGGGGATGATCCGGCTCGCCGCATCGGCATCGACCCGATAGGAGAGCAGCAGGCGACGAGTCATCCGCCCGCGGATCGTCGTCATCCCGATCATGCGCGCGCCTCCTCTGCGGTCGTCTTCGAGGATCCTCGACGCCGGACCTCCCTGAGCACCATCTGCTCGGGGCAGACCGTGGAGAGGAAGTCGCCGACCGACAGCGCGAGTCGTTCGCCCACCAGGGAGTACAGGATGCGGTTGGCGTCCCGACGTTCGGTGACCAGCCCCGCGCCACGCAGCACGGCGAGATGGCGGGAGATCGTCGGGCCCGAGTTGTTGAACGCAGAGGCGATCTCGCCCGCCGTCAGCTCGCCGCCCTTGAGATCCTGCAGGATCTGCCGTCTCGTCGGGTGGGCCAACGCCGTGAAGATGTCGCTCGTACCATCGCTCATGCTGCGAATTTAGCACTGTAGCTAAATAGCTACAAGGGTACGAATGCGATCAGGCCCCGAGGCGCTTGAGCGCAGTCGCGACGACGTGCTTGGCGGATGCCGCAGCACGGCCGACGACCTCGGCCGCATGCGTCGCGCCGTCCGGCAGCGGAACCATCGGGTACTCGATGTCGGGGGCGTCGTCGCCGTAGGCGTCCATCAGGAAGGGAACCAGCCAGTCGTCGACGGCCTCGAGCGGCTCGACCGCGAGGCTGTAGAACCGGCGCTGACCGTCTTCGCGGACGGAGACGAGCTCGGCATCGCGGAGCACCTTGAGGTGCTTCGACACCGTGGGCTGGCTGATGCCGAGTTCGGCGACGATGTGGCTGACGCTCGTGCCAGCGTCTCCTTCGGTGGTGCGTCGCAGCAGGAGCTGGAGGATGTCTCGCCTCGTACCGTCTGCGATCACGTCGAAGATGTCCGTCATGAGTTCAGGCTAGTCGTCCCCGGCACGGAGTACCATGACGAAGGCTCGGCGAACGGTGCCGTGTGACCGCCGGACGCGGTCGGAGGAGCTTGAAGGGGGATGCGATGTCGGGCATCGTGTCGGCGTCCTCCCCGCAGCGCGTCCTTCGCGACCTCGGTTCGCGGGGCAAGCACATCATCACCTCCTCGCCCTCGCGATTCGCGATCGTCATCTTCGCGCTGCTGATCCTGATCTTCACCGCGCTGCTCTCGCTGCCGATCGCCTCGGCGTCGAGAACCGTCACCCCGTTGAGCGACGCGCTGTTCACCGCGGTCTCCACCATCTGCGTCACCGGTCTGGCGACGGTCGACATGGCGAACCACTGGTCGCCCTTCGGTCATGTGCTGATCTTCATCGGCGTCAACATCGGCGGACTCGGCGTGCTCACGCTCGCCTCCTTGATGGGCATGGTCATCTCGAAGCGCCTCGGCCTCCGCGCCAAGCTCATGGCCGCCGGCGACACGAACCCGATGCGCGCGCACGGCGGCGTCGTGAACGAGAGCCAGACCGTCCGCCTCGGCGAGGTCGGGCAGCTGCTGCGCACCGTCGCCCTGTCCTCGCTCATCATCGAGGCAGCGCTGGCGGTCTTCCTGTACCCGTCCCTGGTGATGGCGAAGGTCGACCCGATCGCCGCGCTCTGGGAGGCCCCGTACTTCGCCGCGATGGCGTTCACGAACACCGGCTTCGCGCCGAACGACGGCGGCGTCGCGGTGTTCGCAGACGACTACCTCGTGCTGTCTCTGCTGATGGTCGGCGTCTTCCTCGGCAGCATCGGGTTCCCGGTGATCTACTCGCTCGCGAAGCACGTGTGGCATGTGAAGCGCTGGTCGCTGCACACCAAGCTCACGCTCGTGACGACCGTGCTGCTCTTCGTGCTCGGCGCGGTCGTGTTCCTCATCCTCGAGTACAGCAACCCGAAGACCTTCGGTTCGATGGATGCCGCCGACACGACGTTCCAGGCCTTCTTCCTGTCTGCGATGACCCGCTCTGGCGGCTTCAACGTGATCGACATGTCCGACCTCAACGGCTCGTCGCTCGTGGCCGCCAGCATGCTGATGTTCGTCGGCGGAGGCTCTGCGTCGACCGCGGGCGGCATCAAGGTCACGACCCTCGCCGTGCTGGCGATCGCGGTCTGGTCGGAGGCGAAGGGACGCCAGTCGGTCGAGGTGTTCGGACGCCGCATCCCCAGCGACGTGCAGCGGGTGGCCCTCAGCGTCGTCGCGTGGGGTGCCACGATCGTCGCGCTGTCGACCATCGTCATCGCCCAGATCACGAAGGCCGACATCAGTCACGTGCTGTTCGACGTGATCTCCGCGTTCGCCACCGTCGGCCTGTCGACCGGCCTCACCGCGCAGCTTCCGGATGCCGGATCGTACGTCCTCGCCGTCACCATCTTCATGGGGCGCATTGGTACAGTGACACTCGCCGCGGCAGTCGCCGCGACCTCACGATCGCAGTATTACTCGCTTCCAGTGGAAAGGCCGATCGTTGGTTGAAGTGCTCAGGGGCGATGCTCCCGTACTCGTCATCGGACTCGGCCGCTTCGGCGCCGCCTGCGCCGGCGAGCTCGACCGCCTCGACCGCGAGGTGCTCGCGATCGACGGCAACCTCGAACTCGTCCAGAAGTGGTCGGACCGCGTCACGCACACCGTGCAGGCCGACGCGAAGAACATCGACGCGCTGCGTCAGATCGGCGCGCAGGACTTCCAGGTCGCCGTCGTCGCGGTCGGCTCCTCGATCGAGGCATCCGTGCTGATCACGGCGAACCTCGTCGACCTCAAGGTCCCCCAGATCTGGGCCAAGGCGGTCTCGCAGTCGCACGGCAAGATCCTCGCCCGTGTCGGCGCGAACCACGTCATCTACCCGGAGCGCGAGGCAGGCGAGCGCGTCGCCCACCTCGTGAGCGGCCGGATGCTCGACTTCATCCGCTTCGACGACGACTTCGTGCTCGCGAAGATGTACCCGCCGAAGTTCATCCGGGGCGTCGGCCTGAACGAGTCCGGTGTCCGGACGAAGTACAAGGTCACCGTCGTGGGCGTGAAGAGCCCTGGCAAGCCGTTCCGCTACGCCGAGGCGAACACGATCGTCACCAACCACGACCTGATCATCGTCTCGGGCACCAACAGCGACATCGAGCGGTTCGCGGCGCTCGACCGCTGATCAGGCTCCGGCCGCGAGCTCCTTGGCCCGAGCGAGGGCTGCCGCAGCGGCATCCGCGAACGTCCGGTCGAGGTGTGCGTCCTGCAGCACGGCGATCGCCCGCTCGGTGGTGCCCTTCGGGCTCGTCACGCGGCGCCGCAGCTCTGTCGGGTCGACGTCGGATGCGTCGAGCAGGGCGGTCGCACCGATGAACGTCTGCTCCACCATGAGACGCGCATCGGCATCCGCGAAGCCCATCTCGACAGCGGCCTTCGTGAACTCCTCGATCAGCAGGAAGACGTAGGCGGGTCCGGACCCGGAGATCGTGGAGAGCGCGTCGATCTTCGGCTCCGGAACCTCGACGACCGCTCCGACGGTCTCGAACAGACGGTGCACGAGGGCGAGGTCCTCGTCGCTGGCGGCCGGGCCGGCCGCGAGCCCCGTGACGCCCTTGCGGATCGTGGAGGGGGTGTTCGGCATCGATCGGATGACACGCACGTCGGCACCGAGGATGTCGGCGAAGGTCTGCAGCGTGACACCGGCCGCAAGGCTCACCACGATCGCATCCGAGGCGAGGCGCGGGGCGATCTCGCGCAGCAGATCGGGCACCATCGCGGGCTTCACGCCGACCAGCACGATGCGGGCGGACGCCGCGGCATCCGCACTTGCCGATGGCTGGGATTCCAGCGCGATGCTGGTGACGCCGTCGAGGTCGGCGAATGCGTCGGCCTTCTCCTGCGTACGGTTCGTCGCGATGATGCCGCCGTCGATCGTGATTCCGGAGGCGACGACGCCGCGGAGGATCGCCCCTCCCATCGAACCGGCACCGAGGAACGCGAGAGCAGGAAGGGAGTCGGCCATGTCGTCATCCTACGGCGGGCATACCCTCATTCCGACGGCGTGCAGTCCTAGACTCGGAGCATGAGTGCATCCGGAGGCAACAAGGCCATCGTCGCGGCGTTCCTGGCGAATCTGGGCATCGCGCTCGCGAAGTTCGTCGCATGGGCACTCTCCGGCTCTGCGTCGATGCTCGCCGAGGCGATCCACTCCGTCGCCGACTCGGGAAACCAGCTGCTGCTGATGCTCGGCGGCCGCAAGGCCCGACGCGAAGCCGACCGCTCGCACCCGTTCGGCTACGGCCGCGAGCGCTACGTGTACGCCTTCGTCGTGTCGATCATCCTGTTCTCCGTCGGTGGCCTGTTCGCCATCTACGAAGGCGTCGAGAAGCTCACCAACCCGCACGAGCTCGACCGCACCTGGTGGTGGCTGCCGCTGGTCGTGCTGGTGATCGCGATCGGCCTGGAGTCGTTCTCGCTGCGAACCGCAGTGCGCGAGAGCAACCTCGTGCGCGAGCAGGGGCAGTCCTGGGTGTCGTTCGTCCGTCGCTCGAAGGCACCGGAACTCCCGGTCGTGCTGCTGGAGGATGTCGGCGCGCTCACCGGTCTCACCTTCGCGCTGTTCGGCGTCGGACTCACGCTGATCACCGGCAACCCCGTCTTCGACGCGCTCGGCACCGTGATGATCGGTGTGCTGCTGGTGCTGATCGCGATCGTGCTCGGCGTCGAGACCAAGAGCCTGCTCGTCGGCGAAGGCGCGACCCAGGGAGACCACGACCGGATCGTCGATGCGATCAACGCGGGCGACGAGATCGAGAAGATCATCCACATGAAGACGCTCTACCTCGGACCCGACGAGCTGATGGTCGCTGCGAAGATCGCACTGAACGCCGACAAGCCGCTGCGCGAGGCAGCCGACGACATCAACGCGATCGAGGCCCGCATCCGCGAAGCAGTGCCGGTCGCTCGCGTCGTCTACATCGAGCCGGACGTCTATCGCCCGGCGATCGACCCCGAGCCCTCGACCGACGTCTTCGTGCTCAAGTCCTCGGACTGAGATCAGCGGCGCTGCTCGAAGAACGCGCGCAGGAGGGCCGTCGCGGCATCCGCCTCGACTCCGCCGACGACCTCGGCCCGGTACGGCAGCCGTCGATCGCGCAGCACGTCGTACATCGACCCGGCTGCGCCCGCCTTGTCATCCCAAGCGCCGAAGACCACGCGGCCGATGCGCGCCTGCAGGATCGCGCCGGCGCACATGATGCACGGCTCCAGGGTGACGACGAGCGTGTGCCCCTCGAGATTCCAGGAGCCGACGGATGCCGCAGCGCGCCGCAGCACGTCGACCTCGGCGTGACCCGTCGGATCGTGCGTGGCTTCGCGGTGGTTACGGCCCTCGGCGACGATCCGGCCGTCCGCGTCGAGCACGACGGCTCCCACGGGGATCTCATTCGCCGACGCCGCTTCGGCAGCGAGCGCCAACGCGCGGCGCATCGCGAGATCGTCGGCGGCGGTCATGCGTCGAGCCTACGACAGCGAGCATCGCGCGGTCATCGCACGGTCGGGCGAGACCTGACGCCGGAGCGGGCGGCGGTGAGCCGGAGCATCCGATGTCGTGTCGACCCGCGCGGCGCATTAGCCTGTATCCATGCGTGTTCACGTCGCCGACCACCCTCTCATCACCCACAAGCTCTCGGTGCTGCGCGATGCGCGCACCCCGTCACCGGTCTTCCGGCAGCTGACCGAAGAGCTCGTGACGCTGCTCGCGTACGAGGCCACGCGCAACGTCAAGGTCTCGCCGATCGAGATCACGACCCCCGTCACCACCACGATGGGCGTGAAGATCTCCGAACCGCGCCCGATCGTGGTGCCGATCCTGCGCGCTGGACTCGGCATGCTCGAGGGCCTGGTCACGCTGCTGCCGACCGCTGAGGTCGGCTTCCTCGGCATGGTCCGCGACGAGGAGACGTTCGAGCCGAAGACCTACGCCGAGCGCCTGCCTGACGATCTCAGCGACCGCCAGTGCTTCGCGATCGACCCGATGCTCGCGACCGGCGGCTCGCTCGCAGCAGCCATCCAGTTCCTCTTCGACCGCGGGGCGAAGGATGTCACCGCGATCTGCCTGCTCGGCACCCCGGAGGGCGTCGCCGCGATCGAGGCCATGGCCGGCGACCGCGACGTCACCCTCGTGCTGGGAGCGCTCGACGAGCGTCTGAACGAGAAGGGCTACATCGTGCCCGGTCTCGGCGACGCCGGCGACCGCCTGTACGGCACGGTCTGATCCTCGGGCGCAACCTCGGGGCGTGACCTCGGGGCGGGGCACCTGAGCGCGGGCCGAGAACACACTCGAATGATGCTCCAGGCATGCATTTCTGACCCCGCATCGACGGCACGGTCCGATTCGGCAGACCGCTGATCAGAGGCGAGCCCGATCCACGGGCTCAGCCGAGCTTCAGCCGGTACGCGCGCTCATCGCCATACTGTGTGAACCCTGCGCGGGCGAGGATCGGCGCCGAGGTGGCGACGCGGCCCTTCACGAGAGCGGTGGATGCACCCCATTCGGCACTCACCCGCAGCCGCTCCGCCAGCACCGCACGATAGGCACCGCGTCCGCGGGCTCCCTCGAGCGTGGCCGCACCCCACAGACGCGCGAAGCCGTCGATGACGGTGCACCCACCCGTGCTCACGGCGTCGCCGTCACAGCGGCCGAGCACACGGAATCCTTCGCCGGCGGTGAGACCGTCCTCGATCTCGGCGAGCTCGTCTCGTAACCCACCTGCATCCAGGGGCGCCTGCTGCCAGACCGGCACGTTGATCGCGTCGACCTCGCGCACCTGTTCGAGGGTCCGGACGACCTCGGCGGAGGCGGCCTGCGGCACGTCGATCGACGCCCCCTCGATCCCGAGCGCGAAGACCGTGACCGTGTCGATGTGCTCGGCGCCACGATTGCGCAGCTCGTCTTCGAGGTCGGGACCATCCGAGGGATTCGTCCAGAACGTGAGCTCGGACTCGCCCCAGGCGCGGGTCCGGTCGATCGCGTGGTCCAGGACCTCGCCGGCGGTGCGGTCCGATCTGACCTGCGAGCCACGAACACCGCCGCCGAAGCGTGCGGGATACCGCACGAGCTGCAATTCGACATTCTCGTGGTCGCCGTCACGAGGCACCCAGAACCACGCGGCGGCGGCGCGGAGGATCTCGTCGGTCGAGTGCATGCGAGGGCTCAATCCACGACGCCGACGAGGCGCGCGAACGCACTCAGCCGGGCCACGCCCTCCGGCGTGTAGGGCAGGTCGTCGAGCAACGCGGGAGAGTGGATGAGGTAGGCGACGCACTGCGCGCGGGAGATGGCCACGTTGAGCCGATTCTGGAGCAGCAGGAACTCCGGCCCGCGGGGCGCATCCCGACCACTCGAGGCGGCGAGCGAGGTGATCGAGATGACGGCCTCTTTGCCCTGGAAGTTGTCGACCGTACCCACCGGCACATCGGGGAACCCCGCCGCCGAGAGCGCATCGAGCACCAACTGCCGCTGCGCGTTGTACGGCGTGACGACGATGATGTCGTGCTGCGTGAGGTCGCGGGTGGTCGCCGCCTCATCATTGTCGGTGAACGGACGGCCGACGAGCTCGCCGACCAGCCGAACGACCTCGGCGGCCTCTTCGGGCGATTGGGTGGAGTTGCCTCGATGACGAAGCGGCACGATGTGCAGACCGGAGTCGATCCCGTGCACTTCGCGACGTTCGGTGCCGGGCGCCGAAGCGAGCTTGCCCGCATAGGAGAGCCGGGACACCGGCGCCGCGACCGCCGGATGCATCCGCCAGGAGCGCGCGAGGAAGTACCCGTATTCGGGGCGCACCACGGCGTCACCGTCCATGACCCAGCCGAGTGCCGAGGTGTCGACCGGCTCGGGGTGGGCGCCCTGGCTGACCTGCGGCAGCTGCTGCGGATCGCCCAGCAACAGCAGCCGCTTGGCCCCGGCCGCGACCGCGATGGTCGAAGCAAGTGAGAACTGCCCGGCTTCGTCGATCACGAGCAGATCGAGGCCGCCCCGGTCGACGCGTGCGGTGTTGCTGAAGTCCCAGGCCGTGCCGCCGACCACGGCGCCCTCGTCGCGATGCTCGGCCAGGAACGGCGCCATGCCGCTCTTCGGGATGACGGTGTACGAGGGATCGGCAGCCGGATCCTTCGGCGCCTTGCCGACCTGCGCTGGCGGTACCCCATCGGCGACGATGCGCTCGAGCAGCGTCTCGATGATCGCGTGGGATTGGGCGACGACGCCGACCTTGAACCCGTGCTCGGTGACGAGACGCGCGATCACGCGGGACCCCGTGTACGTCTTGCCGGTGCCCGGGGGGCCCTGCACGGCGAGGTAGCTGCGGTCGAGGTCGAGGACTGCTCGGACGATCGCGTCGATCACGTCGTCGCCTGCGGCGGGGATCGGCGTGCCGGAGAGCGTGCGCGGCGGGATTCGGCGCAGGATGTCGGTCGCTGCGCCGTCGGGGAACGACGGCGCAGCCGCGTGCACGGAGTCCGCCCACTCGTCGATCGCGCCCTGCAGCGAGACGACCCGCGGCGGTGCGGCAGGCGTCAGCGCAAGCGGGATCTCGTCCCAGGTCTGCCCCTGAATCGCGGTCTCGGTGATCAGGTATCCGTCGTCGAGCACCTCTGCGACCGTGACCGTGTGCGGCACATGCACGGCACGAGACGGCACCTCGAGGTCGAACGGCGCCGGGACCTCGTAGAGCGCGAACGGCTGCGCGCCGACCCCGAGCGTCGTTCCCGGCGACACCTCGCCACGGATCTCGATGTCACGCGACATCACGCGACGGCCTTCGGCGACGCTCCAATCCCGACTCACGACCGAGGTGGGGCGATCGACGCGCACCACGTCGCGCGTGCCATCCCACATCGTGACCGGCTCGCGCAGCCGCTGGAAGTGCGAGACCCAGAAGCTCTTGGCTTCTCGCGAGAAGTAGTCGATCGCTGCCGCGGCGATCCGGTGCACCTGCCCGTCGCCTCCGGCCTCGACCGCAGCCTCGGCATCCGCGAGCAGGGCCACGGAGCGCGGTGAAGGCTCGTAGACCAGCTCGTCCGCCGCATCCGGCGGCGCGGGCGTCACGCCTTCGCGACGCGCGATCTCGATCAGCCAGTTGCGCAGGCGCCTGGTCGACACGCAGTCGTAGCGGTTGTAGTCGGCGAGATCGGCGAGCACCGCGTCAGCATCGGCCTGCTCCCCTGCTGCCGCGAACTCCCGCGCGGCGACGTACTGCACGATCGAGTCGTCGCCCTTCTGCACATCGCTCGTCCGCACGTCTTCGCCCATGTACAGCGGCTCGAGCTTCTTGATCGAGTACGAGCGCGAGCCGACCCGCACCGTGCGCAGCACCAGCGGATACAGATCGACGAACACGCCCTCGCGGAGCAGCCGATCCACCTCTCCCTCACGGACCCCGTGGCGTGCAGCCATCGCGACCAGATGCGAGGTCTCGTAGGGGGCGTAGTGATAGATGTGCATGCCGGGATGCGCCGCCCTGCGCAGCTTCACGAAGTCGAGGAAATCCTCGAGCGCACGCTTCTCATCGGCGAAGGTGTGCGCCCACAGCGCGGAGTACTGATCATCGTTGTCGACCCAGCCGAACAGGTAGTCGATGCCCCAGTGCGCCTCGCCGTCGGGCGCGGGCTCGGTATAGAGCGGATCGCCCTCGAAGTCGAAGAAGATGTCGCCGAGGCTCGGCACCGGAAGGGTGTGGATCGCGGCTGCGTAATGCACGTCGTAGGTCGGCACGCCCTCGGCATCCGCCCGCAACTGCACCCGTGCCTGCGCCCGGAGCGTCGCGAACGTATCTGCATTCATGCCCTCCGGCGCATCGGTCGCAGCCGCGAGCGCATCGATGGTCTCGATGCCGCCGGCACGGAGGCGCGCGCGCTGCACCGGCCGCATGCGTGCGACCATCAGCAGGTCACGGTGCGCGATCACCTGCTCCTCGCACGTGGCGCATCGTCCGCAGGCGACCACGTCGAGGTCGCCCCGGCCGTCACCCCACGCCAGCGGCGCCCCGCTCGCGCCGCGTTCGATGCCCCGATCGGCGATGAGCGCGCGCAATCGTGCGCGGCGGACGTGGAAGAGCGGCAGCAGATCGTCGACGGAGTGCGTGCTGAGCGTGCTGTCGCCGAGGATGAGGTCGACCTCGTCGGATCTCGGGATGCCGAGACGATCGAGCTGATCGACGTATGCCGCGAGCTGCATGAGTGCGGTGACGCGGGCCTTTCGCGCGAGCTTGGAGTCCTGCACGCGCCAGCGGCCGTCATCGTCGCGGCGGAGGAAGTCCGCGAACCCGACGAACTCCTCGGTCGCGAACGCGGCCTGGAAGACGACCAGCGCATCGGAATTCAGGGCTTCGATCGTCTCTTCGACTGCGGCGGCGAGGGCCTCGGCATCGATCGACGACACCTTCTCGATCTGATGCACGCGATCGTCGCCGAGATCCTCGACGTACCGGGCCAGGACGTTGCGCTCGTGCACGTCGCCGAGCAGGGCGGCACGAGCGAGCGTCGCGTCTTCCGGCTCCTCGACGGCAGGCACCCTGCCCAGCTTCGCGTCGATTGCGCGGCACCACGCGAATTCGCATTCGGCGGCCGCCTTGAGGTCGCTCGCGCTCCAGATCACGCGCTGCGCCTGAGTGTCGATCCGCACTGTGCTCCCATCGATCGGATGCTTCGACCCTAGCCGCGGCATCCGACACTCAGGCTCCAGCCCGCGCGCACGGCAGATACGCCCCGAGCGCGTCAGCCGGGCGGCTCAGAGACGTGTACCGGCACGCCGATCGGTCAGCGCCACCAGGTGTCGTCCGGCGTCACCGGCAGGTTGCGCTTGTGCTGCGTCGCGAGGTACTTGGCCTCGATGCGGCCGGCGACCTCAGGGTCGACCTCTCGCCCTTCGAGGAAATCGTCGATCTGCTCGTAGGTGAGACCGAGCTCGTCCTCGTCCGCACGGCCGGGCTGGCCGTCGAGCAGGTCTGCGGTCGGCACCTTGAACGCGAGGCGATCGGGCGCTCCGAGCACCTGGAGCAACGAACGCCCTTGACGCTTGCTCAGTCCTGACAGGGGCAGCACATCGGCCGCTCCGTCGCCGAACTTCGTGTAGAAGCCCGTGACCGCCTCGGCTGCGTGATCGGTGCCGATCACGAGCTGGCCGCCGTGACCGGCCAGTGCGTACTGCGTCACCATGCGGACCCGCGCCTTGATGTTGCCGCGGTTGAAGTCGCTGATATCGCTCGTGACGGCGAACTCGATGTCCTCCTCGACACCGTCGACGCCGTTCTGGATGTTCACCTCGACGGACTCGTCGGCGGCGATGAACTCCAGCGCCGCCTTCGCGTCGTCCGCGTCGTGCTGCACGCGATACGGCAGGCGCACGGCGAGGAATGTCGCCGCACCGCCCTCGGCACGCACGCGTTCGACCGCGAGCTGCGCGAGGCGTCCGGCCAGTGTCGAATCCTGTCCACCCGAGATGCCGAGCACGAAGCCCTTGGCACCGGTCGCGCGCAGGTAATCGGCGAGGAACTGCACACGGCGCTCCACCTCGGCGGCTGGGTCGATCTCGGCCGAGACGCCGAGCGCTTCAGAGATCTGCTTCTGCAGGGACACGTGATCCTCCGGTCTTCTCGACGTCAGTATCCTCCCCCAGTGTTACATCGGGATGACACTGCTCGCACGCACATGGCTTCGCGCGACCCGATCGACCTGGCAGGATGGCGAGGTGAAACTTCTCGTCGCAGCCATGGCCTCCGAACTCGAAGCATTCCCGGAGGAGCTCGAGGGATTCGATCAGCTCGTCACCGGCGAGGGCAAGATGCAGGCCACCTACGCCCTCACCCGTGCGCTCGATGTCAAGGAGTACACCGAGGTCGTGGTCGTCGGCACGGCCGGCGGCATCGACCCGAATCTCGATGCGGTCGTGCACGAGATCGGAAGCGCGCTGCAGCATGACGTGTTCGACCTCGACGGCGTCGCCGGACAGCACGTCTCGCTGCCGGCACGTGTGTCGACCGGACGCGAGGGCGTGCTGATCGCCACCGGTGACAGCTTCGTCGGTGACGCAGGGATCACGGCCGTCATCCGCCCCTCCGGAGCCGGACTGGTCGACATGGAGACCTACGCCTACATCTGGGTGGCCGAGAAGTTCGGGGTGCCGATCCGCGCCTTCCGAGCCATCTCCGACCGGGCTGAGGACGGCGCGCTCGTCGACTTCCGCGCCGCGATCGCCCGGTGCAGCGTGCAGCTGCGCGACACCATCCGCCGGGAGTACGGCGTCTGATCGACGCGAGGCGGCTGCGCGTCAGCGCGCCTCGATGATGCTGGGTCCCTCCGGCGTCGCGCGCACTCGAAGCTGCGCTGGGATCTGCTCCTGCATCGCTTCGACATGACTGATCACACCGACCGTGCGGCCGCCCTGACGCAGCTCGTCGAGGGTGCGCATCGCGACGTCGAGCGTGTCGCCGTCGAGTGAGCCGAACCCCTCGTCGATGAAGAGCGTGTCGAGCCTGATGCCGCCGGCTCGCGCCGTGACGACCTCCGCCAGACCGAGCGCGAGGGCGAGGGAGCTCAGGAAAGTCTCCCCGCCGGAGAGCGACTGCGCGGGCCTGCTCTGCCCGGTGAAGGCGTCGAAGACGACGATCCCGAGACCTGACGCCGCGCCACGGGCGGCCAGGGCATCGGAGTGCTGCAGCTGATAGCGACCGGTCGACATGTCGCCGAGTCGGCGGTTGGCGGCTTCGACGATCTCCTCGAGTTCGGCAGCGAGGACGAACGTCTCGAGGGTCATCTTGCGCGTGTTCGCCCCGCGACCGGCGATCGTGTCTGCCAGGCCGCGGATCGTCTCGAACGCTGCGGCCTCGTCTGCGGTGCGAGCGTGCTCGGATGCCGCTGACTCGATCAGGCCGTCGAGTCGCTCTGCCGTGCCCGCAGCGCGCGCGGCCTCGTCGACCGCGCTCGTCCATGCCGAACGAGCGGTGGCGGCGGCGAGCTCGACCGGCGCGAGGTCGATGAGTTCGTCGGGGAGCATGCGCAGTTCCAGCTCGAGCAGGATCGCGCGCTCCTTCTCGCGGCGCACAGCGTGCTCGGTGATGCGTGCATCGAGTGCTGCCTGGGCGGTCCCGGAACGAAGCGCAGCCTCGGCCGCCGGGGCGTCGGCGAACGCGGATGCCGCCAGTGCGTCCTGCTGCTCGTCCGCGGCGTCGCGTGCTGCGGCTTCACGGCGTGCGAGCTCGGCGATCGTGTCAGCGAGGGAGCGCGCGGTGGCCACCTGCGCCGTCGATGCCTCGATGCGCTCAGCGACGCTGGGCGCGTCGCCCCGCGCATCCGCGATCGCCGCTTCCGACTCGGTGCTGCGCTGGACCAGCAGCGCGCGCGTCTCACGGGCCGAGGCGAGCTCGGCGGAGTCCGCGGCATACGAGGCTTCGAGCTGTTGGGTTCGCGCTGCGAGCTCCTGCAGCCTCGAATCGAGAACCCGCTGTTGTTCCGCTGCGGCGATGCTCTCAGCATGCGCCGCTGTGGCAGCGTCGCGCTCGGCTTCCGCCTGCTCGGCGGTGCGTCCGTCCGCACGCGCGGTCGCCGCGGCGAGCTCTGCCCGCAGCGCCGAGGTCGTTGCCGCAGCATCGCGCTCACGCTGCGCTGCTTCGTCGCGGAGCCGCTCGGCGTCTTCGATGTCAGCGGCCGACACCGGGTCGGTGTGCGGTGCCGGCGACGGATGCTCCTGCGAGCCGCACACCGGGCAGGCGTCGCCATCGGAGAGCCCGGCAGCCAGCTCTCCGGCGAATCCGTCGAGTCGTCGCGCGCGGAGCCGTGCGAGGGCGCTCTGCGCGTCGGCGTGCGCTGCGGTGGCCTCGGCGAGCGCATGTTCTGCGACCCGCTGCGCGTCGTCGAGCCGCGCTGCCTCCTGGCTCGCCGCACGGCGAGCCTCGGCGGCGGTCGTCGCGGCGAGCAGATCCGGCGCGCGGTCGGCAGCCCGTCTCGCCTCATCACGTTCGACGGTGAGTGCCGCGAGCGTGGTCGGTGCCGCCGCGCGTTCGACCTCGGCGGCATCCATGCGAGCGCTGATCGCGACGATGTCGGCCTCGGCGCGCTGCAGCTCGGCGCGGAGGGTCGGCACCTCGTCCTCGAGAATGCGCGCGCGTTGCCACGCGCCGATCTCGGCAGTGCGCTGTGCGACCCAGGTATCGAGATCGTCGGTCGTGATGCCGAACAGCTCCCAGGTGGATCGAGCGCTTCGCTCCGCCTCAGCCGCGTCGGCACGCGCTGCTGCGGCTCGCGTGGCGGCCTGGATCGGCGCGCGGAGGATCTCGGCCGAGCGCGCATTCGCCAGTTCGTCGCGAGCCTCTGAGATCTGCGCCTCACCGGCATCGAGCAGCTCCAGCGAAGCGCGGGCACGGTCGCGCTCCACCTGGTCGCGGCGCGCCTCGCGCGCTGCCGCGAGGGCTGCGTCTGCCGAGGCCGAGTGCTTCTCGGCCTCGTCGCGCTCAGACGCGCGGCGTTCTGCGCGATAGCCCGCTCGAGCCTGGGCCCGACGGAGCGCGTCGAGACGTTCCTCGGTCGTCAGCGTGCGAACGGGTGCCGCGGCGTCTGGCGTCTGCTCGCCCTCGGTCGACTCGGCGGCATCGCCAGCAAGGTCCGCGCTGCTGACCAGGCGCTCGGCCTCGTCGAGTCGCGCCGTGACGGCAGCCGTCCTGGCCCCGAGCGACTGTTCGGCCGCCCGACGGCGCTCATCGAAACGTGCCTGCACGTCTTCGAACCGTTGCGTGCCGAACAGTCGACGCAGCAGTGTCTGGCGGTCTTTGCTGTTCGCCAGCAGGAACTCGGAGAACCGGTTCTGTGCGAGCAGGATCACCTGCAGGAACTGCTCCCTGCTGAGCTGCAGGATCTCGTCCAGGTCGTTGGCGACGTCGACGGCGCGCGCCGAGCGACCGATCCAACCGGCATCCGTCCACTCGTCGAGGCTGACTCCGGCAGCCTGCTTGGTCAGCCCTCCGCCGCGCTTGGCCGGGCGCAGATACTCCGGCGATCGCGTCACGCGGAAGCGGCCCGTCGGCGTGCTGAACTCGACCACGACCTCGGACACGTCATCCGGGTCGGAATGGTCGCTGCGGAGCCGCTTCTCGCCGCCGTCGTAGCGGGGCACACCGCCGTAGAGCCCGAAGCACACCGCATCGAGGATGCTCGACTTCCCAGCACCGGTCCGCCCTGCGATCAGGAAGATCCCGTCGTCTGCGAACGAATCGAAATCGACGATCTGGCGCGACCGGAAGGGCCCGAAGCCCTCGACCTCCAGGCGGTGGAGTCGCATCAGACGAGTGCGTCTGCGCGCACGCGCTCGTCGAGCACCTCGCCGATCAATGCTCGCTCGGCCTCGCTCGCTCCGTGTCCTGCCCTGACATGCTCGAGGAATGCCTCGACCCGATCGGCATCGGTCACCGCGGTTCGCAGTCGCTGTGAATACGAGCGTTCGTCCTTCTCGGCGGTCACCACCGGCTGATGCTGCACCATGGCGCAGTACGGGTAGCTCTCGCGGAGTCGGCGCATCGGCTCGGTCTGGGGCTGCGCGTCGGTGTAGATCGCGCAGACCCAGTCGTCGGCATGTGCCGCGACGGTGTCGGTGGAGAGGATCTCGTCGAGCGTGCCGGTGAGCGTCACGAGCCGCCGCGGCACCGGCAGCTCGAGCCATTCGGCGGACGCGAAGCCGGCGGCGTCGAGGTCGATGAGCCATGATCCGCGCGGCTTGTGCTGCTCGCCGAAGCTGTAATGTAACGGGGCGCCGGCGTATCGGACGCGCTCGCTGAGCTGCTGCCGCCCGTGGATGTGCCCGAGCGCCACGTAATCGGGTCCGTCGAACACGCTGAGCGGCACGACGTCGAGACCGCCCTGGCGGACCTCTCGCTCGAGTCCGGCGGTGGCATCGACACCCGCCGCGAAGCAGTGCGCGATCGCGACCGAACGACCAGGGTGCGCCTCGATCCCAGACCGGACGAGCTGCATCGCGTGCGCCATGGTCTGCGCCTGCGTACGCAGCTGCCGCCCGTCGGAGTCGCCCTCAGGCCAATACTGACGCACGATCGCCGGCTCGAGGTACGGGATACCGAAGAAGTGCACCGGTCCGTCGGCATCGTCGACCGTCACCGGAGTGCCGATCGCGAGCGGATCGGTGAGCACGTGGATGCCGTCACGCAGGAGCCTGGCCTGGAATCCGAGCCGCGCAGCCGAATCGTGATTGCCGCTCGTGACGATCACCGTGGCACCCGTGCCGTGCAGCGCGACGAGCGCGTCGCCGAGCAGCGTGTAGGCCGCGGCGGACGGCGTGGCCGAATCGAACACATCACCCGCGACGATCACGACGTCGACCGCGTGCTCGCGAACCTGCTCGGTGAGCGCCTCGAGCACACCGGCCAGCGCTTCCATGGTCGATGAACCATGGAAGGTGCGGCCGATGTGCCAATCGGAGGTGTGCAGGATTCGCATACTCACACGGTACGAACCACCACCGACATTCGGGCCGAGGCGTGCCGCGATCAGTGCGCAGCCAGTGCCGCTTCGCCCTGCGTCGGAAGGAGCTCGTCCTTCGTCCCCCGCACCATCAGCGCGGCGATGACGGAGGCGGCCACCATCAGGATCGACGCCGCGATGAACGTCCACCCGTAGGCATCCGTCAGCCCCTGCGGTGAGACATCGGCCTGCGAGTGCCCGCCGACGGAGGCCGCGTAGACGGCGGTGAACACCGAGAGTCCGATCGAGCCGCCGATCTGCATCGCGGAGTTCGCGACCGCCGACGCCACACCCGCGTCGTGCGGGGCGACACCGGACAGCGCGAGGTTCTGCAGCGGGATGAAGACGAAGCCCATGCCGATGCCCAGCAGCGCCAGCGCAGGTGCGATCTGCACGAAGTAGGCGCCGTCCGGCGTGATGCCGGAGAGCGTGAACAGCCCGACAGAGGCGATCAGCGGTCCGACGATCAGCATCGGCCGCGGCCCGATCACCGGAAGCAGCTTGGTCGCGATCGGAGCAATCACCATCGTCGCGATCGGCAGCGGCAGGCTCGCAAGCCCGGCCTGGAATGCGCCCATCCCGAGCACGAACTGCAGGTGGAAGGTCAGGTAGACGGTGGCGCCGATCATGATCGCGCCCGCGACGCCCTGGATCAGGAACACGCCGCCGCGCACCCGGTCCGCGACCACCCGAAGCGGCAGCAGCGGCTGGGAGACCCGGCTCTCGACCCAGACGAAGAGGCCGAGCAGCGCGGCACCGACCACCAGGAACGCGATGGTCAGCGGATTCGCCCATCCGTTCTCGGCGAGCGTGAAGCCGTAGACGAGCACACCGAGGCCGAGGGTCACCGTGATCGCACCCCACACGTCGTAGCGGTTGTCGCCCTCGGCCTTGCTCTCGGTGAGCACGATCGCGCCGCCGACGACGCCGATCACGACGAAGAAGAGGTTCACGAGCAGGCACCAGCGCCAGTCGGTGAATTCGGTGAGGATGCCGCCCAGCAGCATCCCCACAGCGGCACCCGTGCCGGCGACGGTGCCGAAGACCGCGAACGCCGTGTTGCGCTCACGGCCGGAGGGGAAGGTCATGGTCAGCAGTGCGAGCGCCGCCGGCGCCAGCAGTGCTGCGAATGCGCCCTGCAGACCGCGGGCGAGGATCAGCTCCCAGCCCTGCTGTGCGAGACCGCCGTAGAGAGACGCCGCGCCGAAGCCGAGCATGCCCACCATGAAGATGCGCTTGCGGCCGACGTAGTCGGCGATCCGCCCGCCGAGCAGCAGCAGCGCGCCGAACGCGAGTGCATACGCGGTGACGACCCACTGACGCTGCCCGTCGGTGAGGTCGAGCGCCGCTTGGGCCCGTGGCAGTGCGATGTTGACGATGGTGCCGTCGAGCACGACGACGAGTTGCGTCAACGAGAGGACGATGAGCCCCCACCATCGGGTCTGGGGGCTGGAGCGCAGGGAAGAAGACATGGAAAAACCTCCGGTGTCTGGTGACGGATGCCGGAGGTTTCGAGCCTCGGACCAGCACGCCGATGGCGCCTGACCACCTCGGTCGACGTGACCGAGCAGACATCCATCCTATGCCCGCATCCAGCTGCTCCGTAAGCGGAAGGTCCCCTGACCCACCCTCGTCATGACGATCGACACGTGGTGATACATGGTGCGCTGTGCGCGTTCACCTGTGCGGCGTGCTGGGCTGCGCGATGCGAGATCTGGGCTGCCCTCCGCCCGACAGGAGCCGGAATTGCCCCTCCGGCTGGGGGTGTGCCCGCTTCGTCGTGACTACCGACTTCCGCTCTTCCCCTCCGTCAGCCCTGCAGGTCGTGGAGCCAGTTCGCCTGCTGGATCCGGTTGTCGAGTTCACGCAGCTCCTGCGCGACCTCATCGGCCCTGGCGCGCAGCGCCGCCACCGGCAGCGCGGAGATCTTGCGCAGCTCCGATCGCATCTGGCGCTGGAAGCCGTCGTTCGCTCCGGAGGCCGCCGCCGCGGCATCCGCCAGCAGGGAGTGCTGCAGGCGCAGCACGTCGCGCGCGGCGAGCGCATCGGTCATCGTGCCGTCCGATCCGAGGTCGAGCCGTGAATTCGTGGCGTTGATCCTCCGGATCAGGTCGCGCAGCTGCGCCAGGTCGGCATCCGCTTCGACGAGCAGGGCGGCGGCATCCTCCGCGGGCTCCTCGCCTTCCTGGTAGCGGGCGTTGGCGGTGATGCGAGCACGCAGCTGCTCGATGCGACGCTGCAGATCGGCTCGGGCGGTGAGTGCCTCTGCGAGTTTCATGCCCTCATCCTGACAGGACGGACGCGTGTAACACAGCGTCACACGCTTGCAGGTCACCGACTCCGCAGCAGATGCGCGTGCTCGGGGTGCGCGCTGAACCAGTCGGCCACGTACCAGCACACGGCATCGACCTTGCGGTCGCCCCGCTCCAGGAGGTCGGCGACGGCGCCCTCTGTGACCGTTCCGGCATAGCCGTTGCCCCGGAAAGTCGGGATCGTGAAGGCTCTCGTGAGAGCGACCGTATGCCCGTCGTCTCGATAGTCGAGCACGCTGACCAACTGCCCGTCACGGGTCAGGGTGTAGCGCGAGGCATCCTTCTCGTCGGTGAGGATGAAGCCGGCGGCGAGCGTCGAAGTGGTCATCGTTCCACGGTACGCCCGCCCGTCGAGGATGTCGTCGTTTTGACACGGGCCGACACGATCGGACATAATCCCCCCATGACCACCAACGCAAGCCCTTTGTCCGCCCAGGAGGCGAACAGGACTGCCGGGATGATGATGCCCGGTCGCGTTGGCATGTGTTGCCGAATGTGTAGCTGAACGATCAGCCACCCCGCACGACCCGGTGAATCGCGATCTGCGAACTCCGAGTCACCGAGCATCCACCCTTTGCTCGCTTCCCGGCCCGCCCGGTCATTCATGCAACGCATCAGAGCCGAATCGGCTCACTCGTCCTGAGGACTTCATCATCATGTCGAACACCGCAATTCTCGAGCGTCCCGCCGCCCCCGCCGTGATCAACACCAGCAACTCGCAGCCTGAGCCCTCCGCTCCGCTGTCGGCAGCCGCCGCGGATCTTCCCGCCGTCCGCTCCCCCCGTGGCTTCGCCCTCTACGTCGGTCTCGACGAGATCAAGGCGGCGGAAGCCGGCGTCAGCCTCCCGCTCCTCGTGGACGCACTGCGGCGCACGCTCGCCGAGCTCGCTCCCGGTGCCGAGACCCACGCCACCGTCGCCCTCGCACCGCACGGCTCCGGCGGTCGCGACCTCGACGTCGTGCGCCTCGCCCTGCAGGAGCCGGGCGCGATCGCCCGGACCAAGGCAGCAGCCGAGGAGGAGACCGCCGACATCGAGGGCGGTGTCGTGGTCGACATCTCCCGCAAGCGCGTGCTGATCGACGGCGAGTCCGCCGCGTTCACCTACAAGGAGTTCGAGCTTCTGCAGTACCTCGTGCTCCGCGAGGGACGCACGATCGAGCGCTCCGAGCTGGTCTCGGCCCTCTGGCAGGCGCAGGACGACGAGACCCCCGGCGAGCGCACGATCGACGTGCACGTTCGTCGACTGCGGGCCAAGCTCGGCCGCTACGAGGACATCGTGCGCACGGTGCGCGGCATCGGCTACCGGTTCGACCGGCACGCCGACGTCGTGATCCGCTACGGCCACGGCACGCCCTCGCCCGACCGCTTCTGATCGCACCGCCCGTCACTGTCGGACACCCGACGTAGGGTGGGCGCATGACGATGACAGCGGATGCCGGAGCGGCCGACGCCGCGACCCATGGCGCTCCGCAGGAAACGGTCTACCGACCGCCCCATCCGCTCGATCTCATGCGTACGGTCGGCATGCTCCGCCGAGGCAGGACCGATCCCACGACCGTGATCGAGGGCGGCGTGATCTGGAGAGCGCTGCGGACGCCGTCCGGCATCGCGACGCTCGCGCTTCGATCGGTCGGCGACGAGATCCGGGCCACTGCATGGGGCACGGGAGCGGCAGACGCACTCGACCGCGTCCCGAGGCTGTGCGGTGCAGATGACGATGCCACCGGGTTCGACGCCTCGAAGCATCCGCTCATCGCCGACACCGCTCATCGCAATCCCGGTCTCCGCCTCACGCGAACCGACGAGGTGTTCGACGCGCTCGCCTGCGCGATCATCGAGCAGAAGGTGACCGGCATGCAGGCGTTCGGCGCGTGGCGCTTCCTGGTCGCGCGGTTCGGCGAGCGAGCACCGGGTCCGACCCCTCGTCCGATGTTCGCCGCTCCCCCGGCTTCGACCTGGCGCCTCATCCCGTCGTGGACCTGGCAGCGCGCCGGCGTCGAACCCCCGCAGTCGAAGACCATCGTGCGCGCGGCGCAGCGGGGCGACAGCATCGAGCGTGCCATGCGATCCGCCTCGACCGGCGCCGACCGCGACCGGGTGCTCACGAGCCTTCCCGGGGTCGGCGTGTGGACCTCGGCCGAGACCCGCATCCGTGCGCTCGGCGATCCCGATGCGGTCAGCGTCGGTGACTACCACCTGGCCCACCAGGTCGGCTACGTGCTCACCGGCACCCGCACCGACGACGACGGGATGCTCGAGCTCCTCGCTCCCTGGGCCGGTCATCGACAACGGGTCGTGCGGTTGATCCACGCGAGCGGCGTGATGGAGCCGCGTCGCGGCCCGCGCCTCGCCCCCGAAGACCACCGCGACCGCTGAGCCGGCCGTTTCAGGGCACGCCCTAGGCTGAGGGGATGAACGCACGCCGTCGTCTCGGTCTCCGCCTGCTCGTCACGATCGGGCTGCTCGTGCTCGGTGTCGTCATCGGGTTGATCTTCCAGAACGTCTGGCTGGGTCTGCTGCTCGCCGCGATCGTCTGGATCGGGTGGTTCCTCGGCTACGAGTCGCGCCGCGGACACAACGCGGGTGTCAACGACGAGGACCACGGCATCGAGCTCTGACCCGGGCCGGGCCGCACTGGCGCGACGTCCGACGTCCCTGGAAGACTCGACCGCATGGCACTTCTCGATCACCTGGGCATCACCGTCGCCGACCTCGAACGCGGGCGGGCGCAGTTCCATCCGGTCCTCACGGCGCTCGGCTATCAGCGCGGCGGGGAGGACGACCACTCGATCTCGTGGCACAACGGCGACGAGACCGAGATGATCCTCTACGTGTGGAACGAGGACACAACTCCCCACCACCACGGCCGCGTGGGCTGGCAGCATCTGGCATGGGCCATGGAGTCCAGGGAGGATGTCGACCGCCTGCACGCGGTCGCGCTGGACGCCGGCTGGACCGCCGTGCGAGAACCGAAGGAGTACCCGCGGTACAGCGACCGCTACTACGCATCGTTCGTCGAGGATGCCGACGGCATCCGCATCGAGTTCATGTACAACCCGCCGAGAGCTCAGGCTTGACGCCCGGGCGTGTCGCCCCCTAGTCTCGGAAAGCTGTGCCGACCGGCGCAGCATGCCAGCCGAGGAGACGACGGATGCCCGCTCTGCGGAAGCTCCACTTCACCGCGGTCGAGACGCTTCAGCCGAAGCGCACCGACCGCAATGAGTTGTACCCTCCGGCGCGCGCCGTCTGACAGCATCCGCTGCTCTCACGCCTCGTACCGTCAGGTCCGGGGCGTTTCTCGTGAATCCCCCTGACCTGTGTCTGGCACCCACAGAAGGAAAGGAATCATGGAGAGGCTCTCCGCACGGCTGCTGTCGTGGGCGTCGCTGATCGACGAGAAGACACTCGCGCAGGCGCACACCACGGCACGCATGCCGTTCATCCACCCGCACCTGGCACTGATGCCGGATGCGCACCTCGGGAAGGGTGCGACCGTCGGTTCGGTCATCCCGACGCTCGGGGCGATCATCCCCGCCGCCGTCGGTGTCGACATCGGCTGCGGCATGATCGCCGTCCGCACGCAGTTCACGAAGAGCGACCTCGATGGTCGCGAACTCGCCGAACTCCGGGAGCAGATCGAGCGCGCCATCCCGCTCTCGGCCGGCCGGTACAACAACAAGGTCGTCGCGACGGCCGAGCCGCGGATCGTCGAGCTGGAAGCACTCGCCGAGAAGCATGGGTTCGACCCCGCGCAGTATGCCGGGAACTGGCGGCTGCAGCTGGGCACACTCGGCTCGGGCAACCACTTCATCGAGGTGTCGGTCGACGAGCTCGACCGGGTCTGGCTGTTCCTGCACTCGGGCTCGCGAGGCGTCGGCAACAAGATCGCCGGACACCACATCGGTGTCGCGCAGAGGCTGGCCAAGCAGTGGTGGATCGACCTCCCCGACCCCGACCTGGCGTACCTCGTCGAGGGCACGCCGGAGTTCGATCGGTATATCCGAGAGCTGCGATGGGCTCAGCACTTCGCCCTGCTGAATCGGGAGGAGATGATGGACCGGGTCGTGCGGCAGCTGTCGGAGTTCCTCGGCACGTCGGTCGATGAGCAGGAGCGCATCAACTGCCACCACAACTTCACCGAGTCGGAGAAGCACTACGGCAAGCAGGTGTGGGTGTCGCGGAAGGGTGCGATCCAGGCGGATGCCGGTCGACCAGGGCTCATCCCCGGCTCGATGGGCACGGCGTCGTACGTGGTGGAAGGGCTCGGCGACCCGCAGTCGTTGCACTCCTCACCGCACGGGGCCGGCCGCGAGTACTCCAGGTCGGCCGCACGGAAGACATTCACGCACGAGCAGCTGCGGGAGGCGATGAGCGGGATCGAGTTCCGCGACACCAGCGCCTTCATCGACGAGATCCCGCAGGCGTACAAGCCGATCGACCAGGTGATGGCGGATGCCGCGAGCCTGGTGTCGATCAGACACACACTCAGGCAGCTCGTCAACGTGAAGGGAGACTGAGCCCATGGGGCGGGTGGTGGATGCTCATCCACCGCCTGCCCCGTGGCCCACTCGTTCTGCACAGAGTCTCGACCCCAGTTCCTCGTCACCGATCCCGCGTTCGCGTGAAAACCCCTGGTTCGGGCAGTGGCAGAGTGCATGAACCGGTGCGACCATACGAAGGTGGGATTCATGAACGATGCGCAGATCTGGACGATGATCGGTGCTTTCACGGCGCTGATGTTCGGCATGCTCACGGTCGTGTCCACACTGTTCGTCCGCGTGGTCCGCGCGGAGATCGGTGGACTCCGTCACGAGGTCCTCGCCGAGATCGGTGTGCTCCGCAGCGAGTTCCGCGGCGAGCTCCGCGCTGAGATCAGCGGGGTCCGGGGCGAGATCGGTGCACTCCGCAGCGAGTTCCGCGGCGAGCTCCGCTCGGAGATCGGTGAGCTGCGCGGCGAGATCCGCTCGGAGATCGGTGAGCTGCGCGGCGAAGTCCGCGCTGAGATCGCTGAGCTGCGCGGCGAGGTCCGAGGCGAGATCGGCGAACTCGGAGGCGGGATCGCCGGACTCCGTGGCGAGATGAACGCCCGCTTCGACACCATGGATTCACAGCTCAAAGGACTCGACGTCGAGGTGCATGCGCTCGTGAAGCACACCTTCGGCTACGACCGAGACTGACGCCGCCGCCCGCCGTCAGACGATCGGCGCGACCTCGACGTCGACCGTCCGGTCGGTGAACGCGGTCTTCGGCACGAACAGCAGGGCCACGGCCGCGATCAGCGCGGTCACGCCGCACACGACCCAGACCGTGAAGTAGCCGGCGAGCGAACCCGCGGTTCCCTCCCCACCACCGACCGTCGATGCGACCCCATTGAGCAACGCGATGCCGAACACGCACGAGGCGATCGCGCCGCCGACGGTCT
Source organism: Microbacterium oxydans (assembly GCF_000956525.1). Lineage (GTDB taxonomy): Bacteria > Actinomycetota > Actinomycetes > Actinomycetales > Microbacteriaceae > Microbacterium > Microbacterium oxydans_A. The sequence continues at coordinate 72,467 of NZ_JYIW01000024.1, read as the reverse complement.
TGACCGAGTTCGTCAGCCCGGTGGCCACGCCGGTCTGCGTCGCAGGTGCCGCTGAGGCCGCGGCAGCGGGCAGTGCGGCGACGAGTGCGCCTGAACCGAGACCGACGATGACCATGTTCGTGATGACCTGGCCGTAGGTGTCGTGGTTCGGCAGGAACAGCAGGAAGCCGAGACCGACGAGGATCGATGCCCCCATCAGCGTCAGTCGAGGCGACAGTCGGCGGGCGAACTGCGGGAACGACAGGGCGCCGACGATCATGGCGATCAGATAGACGCCGATGATGAGCGACGTGGCGAAGCCGGTGGTGCCGAGCCCGTACCCGTAGACGGAGGGGTCGGTGCGCGCGAAGGTCGACAGCGGCGCCTGGGCACCGAGCACGCTCACTCCGAACAGGCCGGCAGTCAGGAACACGGGTCCGAGGGCGGGCGAGCGGAACATTCGCACATCGATCAGCGGGTCGTCGTGGCGGAGCTCCCACAGCACGAACGGCACCACGAGCAGGAGCCCGAGCGCGACGACCGCCCACGACCACGGGTTCACCAGTCCGCCTTCGAGTCGCAGCAGGCTGAGGCCGCCGGTGAAGCACACGAGCGCGAGGGAGATGAGGATGAGGCCGACCGTGTCGAACACACCGCCGGTCGGCTCCGGCGACTCCTTGACGCCGAACAGGATCACGAAGAAGCAGATCACGATCAGCACGGCCGGCACCAGGAGGACGACGGTCAGCGGCAGTGCGTCGATCAATGCACCACCGACGAGCGCACCGATGATCGCGCCGCCCTCGAGCGCGGCCACCAGCAGCCCTGCGGCCTTCGCGGTGATCGTGGAGCGGCCCTCCATCCGCCGCGAGCGCGACCAGATGAGCGCGATCTCGAGCGGCAGCCACACGACGTAGAACCCCATCAGCGCCCATGCGACGAGGAACACCTCGAACGAATCCGTGAACGGCAGCACCAGCGCGGCGGCAGCCGTGAGGGCGGTGGAGATGAGCAGCATCCGCTTGTGGCCGATCATGTCGCCGAGCTTCGCGAACGCCGGCACCACGAGCGCTGACAGCATGAGCTGCGTGCCCTCGAGCCAGTTCACATCGGCGTCATGGATGCCGAGATGCCGGGCGATGTCCGAGAGCATGGGTGTGTAGTACCCCTGCAGCACACCGCTGGTGAACTCGACGAAGGCCAGGTAGCCGACGACCGCGGCGAGTGTTCCCAGCGTGCGAGTGCGCGTCATCGCGTCTCCTGCTCCTGTGTCGGCCCCGGAGCGAGTCGAGGGGCGGGTGAGATCACCCTATAGCCGTTCGAGGAGGGCGCGATGGAACCGCTCCCCCCGTTCCAGCGCAGCGACCTCGACGTGCTCGTCGACGCCGTGGATGGAGGCACGCTGCGCATTCGACATCTCCAGCGGAGCGAAGCGGTACACAGCGGGTGCGAACCGGTGGAAGTGCCGCGAGTCCGTCGCCGCCATCATCACGTACGGCACCGCCGGGATGCCGGGGTGCGACACGGCGAGCGCATCGGCGAGCAACGCGAACTGGGCGTTCTCGGTGGAGGATTCGGGCGACGGCTCGCTCGCCTCGACGACCTCGACCGAGACGAGCGGATCACGGATGCGTCGTCGCACCCGCAGCACCGTGCGCTGCGTCGTCTCGCCGAGCGCGATGCGAAGATTCACGGTCGCCGATGCCTGCGACGGGAGCACATTCGCTGCGGTGCCACCGGACTGCATGGTCGGCGCGACCGTCGTGCGCACCAGGGCAGCCGCCTCACCGCCGAGCGCTGCGAACAGTCGCGCGGTCACCAGCGGCGCCGAGCCGAGCAGCCGGAGCAGATGCCCGGCGGGTCCGGGCGTCTCGTCGGCGAGGCGCGTGAGCATCCGCAGCACCGCTGTCGATGCGCGCGGCCGGAACGTGGCGGGGCCGAGCCGATCGACCGCTCGTGCGATGCGCCGGACGGCGGTGAGCGACGGCGGTGCGGACGCATGCCCGCCGTCGCCGCGCGCAGTGAGCTTCACGGTCATGACGCCCTTCTCGCCGACGCCGATCATGGCGGCGCGGCCGGGCACGAACGGCAGTGGCGCGTCGACGACCGCTCCCCCCTCGTCGACGACGAGCCACGGCACCACGCCGCGTGCGCGCAGGACCGCGGCGATCTCCTGCGCAGCACGACCATAGGTCTCCTCGTTGCCGCCGAACGAGAGGTACACGTCGCGTGCCGGGACGAAGCCGTCGGCGAGCAGGTTCTCGACGGCCTCCATCACCACGATGAGCGGCCCCTTGTCGTCGAGGGCGCCGCGTCCGTACACGACGCCGTCGGCGATGACGCCGTCGAACGGCGGGTGCGTCCAGGCGTCGCTCTCGTCGACCGGCACCACGTCGAAGTGGGCCATCAGCACGAGCGGGCCGTCTGCCTGAGCGCGCCCCTTCCAGTGGAACAGCAGTCCGAGATCGGTGTGCCGCTCGAGGTCGAGGTTCGCATGCGCGAGCGGATACAGCTCGGCGAGCAGCGCCACGAACGCCTCGAACGGCTCTGCACCACGCTGCTCGAGCTCTGCCGAGACGGTCGGCAGCCGGATCATGCGGGAGAGCCGCTCATCGATGCCGGGGCGCGCGGTGGGTGAGGTCACGTTCGTCATCGTATCGAGCTGCGTGCGCGGGGCCGAGCGCGCGACGGGAGGACAATGGAACCGTGAGCCTGTTCGCCTTCGCACCTTCCAGAGGACCCCGGTGGCCCCTCGCAACCCAGGCGGCGCTCGGGATCGCGCTGCCGATCGCGGTGATGACGCTGCTCGGCCGGGCCCCGCTCGGGTATGTGGCGGCATCCGGCGCGTTCACCGTGCTCTATGCGGGCTCCGCCGCGGTCGTCGACCGGGCGCGCATCCTTCCGCTGGTCGGGCTCGCCCTCGTGGTCAGCGCCGCGCTCGGTATCCTGGCCGCCGGCGACGCGCTGGTGGTCAGCATCGGGGTCGTCGTGGTCGCGACGGTGAGTGCGGCGCTGGCCTTCGCGTTCCGCCTCGGCCCGCCAGGACCGCTGTTCTTCGTGCTCGTCTACGGGTTGTCGGCGCACGTCGTCGGCACCGGGAGCATCGACCCGCTCGTCTACCTGTCCGCCCTCGCCGGCGGCTGCCTGTTCTCGTATCTCATCGCCCTCATCCCGCTCGCGCTCGGGCGCATCCGCAGCATCCCTGCACGCCCGTTGCGGGAGCTGCTCCCCGGCCCCGCGCTGACCGCTGACTCCCGGATGCTGCTGCTCAGGGTGGTGATCGTCTCGATCGTCGGCGTGCTGCTGGGACTCGTGGTCGATCCGGAGCGCACGTACTGGATCGTCGGTTCGGCAGTCGCCGTGATCGGCGTCGCTGCGGCACGGCGTGCCGCCTTCCAGCGCGGGCTGCACCGGATGCTCGGCACCGTCGTCGGCGCCGGCGTGTACATCCTGCTCGCCCTGCTGCACCCGGCCGGGATCTGGCTGGCGTTGCTGCTCGGCGCGCTGCAGTTCTCGATCGAGCTCGTGGTCGTGCGGCACTACGCGCTCGCCCTCGTCTTCATCACGCCGCTGGTGCTGCTGCTGACCGGAGCGGCGACGGGAAGCATCGGTTCGCTCGACGTCGCCGGCGAGCGGATCATCGACACGCTCGTGGGTGCGGTGCTCGGCGCGGCCTCGGGGGTCTTGCACCCGCGGGCGGCTGCCCGCGAGGCGTGAGTGCGGCGCAGTCGGGTCCCGCAGGGAACACCGTGCGGCGACGAGTGGTTGCATCCTGCGGAGCGACGGACGGCATCGGGAGGAGACGAGCATGGAACTCACGCTGGTGACATCGGCGTTCTGCGGCGCATGCTCGCGCACCCGCGCTGTGCTCGCTGATGCGGTGCGCTTCCTGCCCGATGCCACGATCACCGAGATCGACGTGGCTCGCGATCCGGATGCCGCCGAGGCGCTCGATATCCGCTTCACCCCGACCGTCATCATCCGCGATGACAGCGGCGCGCAGGTGTTCCGCGCCGAGGGCGTCCCGACGGTTCCGCAGGTGCTGACGGCAGCGGTCAAGGCACTCCCGAACTGACCGGAGAGGCGGCCGCTGCATCCCCTTGCGGAGGCGCCAGGCGCGGCGCAGAATGAGCGTGCATCCGGCCCGACCGGGCGGATCCGCTGACCCTGGGGAGCCATCATGGCGAATCTCAATCCATACCTGTCGTTCCGCACGGAATCGAGGGAGGCGTTGGAGTTCTATCACGGGATCTTCGGCGGTGAGCTCTCGATCAACGTGTTCGGGGAGTTCCCCGACATGATGCAGGACCCGAGCCAGAAGGATCTCGTGATGCACGGTCAGGTGACCACCCCGGACGGTCTCGTGCTCATGGCCTCGGACACCCCTGATGGCATGCCGTACGAGAAACCGCAGGGCTTCTCGGTATCGCTGAGCGGTAACACGCAGGCCAGGACGTGGGAGGTCTGGGATCAGCTGTCCGCAGGTGGAACCGTCACGATGCCGCTCGACGTCCCGCCGTGGGGCGGGACCTTCGGCATGCTGATCGATCGGTTCGGCATCCCGTGGATGCTGCACGGCGACCCGGAGTGAGACCGACGCGGCTCAGCGAAGAGCATGCGCCGCGATGAACGAACGGAGCACGTGCTCGTCGTCGTCCATCTCGGTCACGTGCTGCGGCGCATCGAGCATCTCCTGGAGCTCAGGCGAGTAGTCGAGCTCGACGTCGATCGCCTCGCGGATCGTCTCGGCGAACTTCTGCGGCTTGGCCGTCTCGAGCACGAGCATCGGCACGCCGTCCTCGATGTGCTCGCGCGCGACCTTGACGCCGTCCGCGGTGTGCGGGTCGATCGTCTCACCGGTCGTCTCGTACACCGACCGGATGGTCGCGAGACGGTCGGCGTGCGTGCTGGTGCCGCTGACGATGCCGAACTCCTCCGCGAACCGCGGCTGCTCGTCGGTGAAGTCGACGAAGCCCTGCTCGTCGAGCTCGCGCCATGCCGTCACGACGCGCTGCGGGTCGCGACCGACGAGCTCGAAGATGAAGCGCTCGAGGTTCGAGGCCTTCGAGATGTCCATCGACGGGCTCGACGTCGCGAGCGTCTGGGCCGCGCTCCGCGGGCGGTAGACGCCGGTGCGGAAGAACTCGTCGAGCACGTTGTTCTCGTTCGCGGCGAGCACGAGCCGTCGGATCGGCAGCCCCATCTGCTTGGCGAAGAACCCGGACAGGATGTTGCCGAAGTTGCCGGACGGCACCGTGAACGACACCTCGGCGGGTCCGCCGGCATCTGTCGCCCGCAGCCAGGCCCAGAAGTAGTAGACGGTCTGTGCGGTGATGCGCGCCAGGTTGATCGAGTTCACGGCGCCGAGGTGCTGCGAGCGCTTGAACTCCAGGTCGCCGGCGAGGTGCTTGACGAGGTTCTGGCAGTCGTCGAACACGCCCTCGATCGCGATGTTGTGCACGTTGTCATCGGCGAGCGAGAACATCTGCGCGCGCTGGAACGTGCTCATGCGCCCCTGCGGAGACAGCATGAAGACCGAGACGCGTTCCTTGCCCCGCAGCGCGTGCTCGGCGGCTGAGCCGGTGTCGCCGGAGGTCGCGCCGAGGATGTTGAGGACCGAGTCCTTGCGCTCGAGCGTGTACTCGAGCACCTGGCCGAGGAACTGCATGGCCATGTCCTTGAACGCGAGGGTCGGGCCCTCGGAGAGCCCGACGAGCGTGATCCCGTCGCCGATCGAGCGAAGGGGCACGACACTCTCGGGGAAGTCCGCGTAGGCGGCCTCGGTCATGCGGGCGAGATCTTCGCGGGGGATGTCGGTCGCGAAGAGTCCCAGCACCTCGGCGGCGAGCTGCGGATACGTCAGTGCACGCCAGCGCTCGAGCGTCTCGGGGCTCACGGTCGGCATCGTCTCGGGGATCGCGAGGCCCCCGTCGGGCGCGAGGCCCTCCAACAGCGTCTCGCTGAACGGCTGCGGCTGCATGCCGCCGCGGGTGGAGATGAACTGCACGTTGGCTCCTCGGATCGGGACTCGGCGTATCCATTCTCTCAGGCTGCGGTGAGCCCCGATGACCCGATGACGGATGCCGCGGAGCGCTCAGAAGAGCGAGCGAGGCAGCACACCCTCGTGCTCCAGCAGCCAGCGCTTGGTCGCGAGCCCCTCACCGGGCGCACCGCCCGAATAGCCGCCGAGACCATCGCCGGCCACGACCCGATGGCACGGCACGATCAGCGGCACGGGGTTCGCACCCATGATCGAGCCGATCCCGCGGGCCGGGACCGTCGTGCCGCTGCGCGACGCGAGCCCGCCATAGGTGACGATCTCGCCGTGGTCGACGGTCTCGAACAGCGCGAGCAGCACCGCCCTGGTCGCCGCGGTCTGCTCGCCGAGGTCGATCGGGAGGTCGAAGATTCGCAGCCGGTCGTCGAAGTACGCACGCAGTTGCGCGAGCGCTTCGTCGAGCAGGGCGTCGCCTCCGGCCGTCGTGTCGGCCGGAGGCTCGGATCGCCAGGTCACCCGCGTGATCGCCGTTCCGTCGCTGACGACGCCGATCGTTCCCACGGGCGTCGGGAGTGTGGCGAAGGCGGGCATGTCGAGAGGTTACCCCCGATGGCCGCATCGGCATCGAAGGGATGCCGTAGGGCGCGCTCAGATCCACCCGCGCTCCTCCGCCATCAGCACCGCCTGCTGACGCGTGGCGACCGCGAGCTTGCCGAGGATCGCGGAGATGTGGTTGCGCACCGTGCCGGGAGCGAGCGAGAGCGCCCGCGCGATCTGCCCCGTCGTCTCGCCGCGGCGCCCAGCACGCAGCACATCGAGCTCACGATCCGTGAGCGGTGAGCGCTCGTCGCTCAGAGCATCCGCTGCGATCTCGGGATCGACGTACCGTGCACCGGCTGCGACCCGCCTGATCACCGCTGCGACCTCGTCTGCGCCGCGCGACTTGGGGAGGAATCCTGCGACGCCCGAGGCGAGCGCCCGGCGCAGCACCCCTGGGCGGGCGTGCCGGGTGACGACCACGCAGCGCGTGGCGATCGCGCGGTTGAGCTTCTCGGCGACCTGCACGCCGTCGAGACCGGGCATCTCGAGGTCGAGCAGGCAGACGTCCGGCAGCAGGCGCAGTGCCTCCGCGACCGCCTGCTCCCCGTCGGCGCATTCGGCGACGACCTCGATGTCGTCCTCCAGGCGCAGCAACGCTGCGAGGGCGGAGCGGATCATCCCCTCGTCGTCGGCGAGCAGCACCCGGATCATCGCAGCGTCCCATCCGTCGCAGGCACGGTGACGGCGACCGCGAACTCGTCCTGGCCGCGGACGACATCGATCGTGCCCCCGGCCTCGGTGATCCGGCGACGGATGCCGTCGAGACCCGAACCTTCAGCACGCGTCTCGGCTTCGCCGTGCACATCGTTCGCGATCACGTACCGCCATCCCTCGTCGTCACGCCGGAGCTCGAGACGGGCGCGATGACCGCCGCCATGCCGGAGCACGTTGGTCGTGGTCTCGCGGATCACAGGCCCCAGATCCCACGCGGGTGCCGCGTCGGCATCCGTTGCGATGTCGGACTCCACCGTGAGCCCCGCCGCGACGAGCAGGTCTCGTGCGTTCGCGAGCTCATCGCCCAGCGGCACCGAGCGGAAGCGCGTCGCGAGGTCGCGGGTGCCCTGGCGGGCGTCGTCGACGCTCGCCCGAGCGAGCTGCAGCTGCTCGAGCGACGCCGCCGGGTCGCGGTGCATGAGCCGCTCGGCGAGCTCGAGCTGCAGCGCGATCACCTGGAGATGGTGGCCCTGCAGGTCGTGCACGTCGGTCGCGACGCGGAGCCGCTCCTGCGTGGCCGCGAGCCTCGCTTCCGATGCTCTGGCACGGTCGAGGGTGACCAGGACATCCCACCACCACAGCGAGCTCACGGTCATGAGAGGAAGCAGCGCGGTGTAGCTGCCAGGCACCCACCACCCGACGCTGTCACCGAAGACCCCGCGCGAGAAGTCGATGATGCTGAGCACCATCAGCACGAGCGTGGCCGAGACGACGATGCGGATGCGCACACCGCGGGGCCAGTTCAGCAGCATCATCGACTGCAGGGCGGGCATCAGCGCGAGTTCCCAGCTTCCGAGCAGCAGACCGCCACCGACGCCGTAGGCGACCGCCACGAGCATGGGCAGCGCCAGCCGGCGCCAGGCGATGCCGGGTTCGGCGTCGAGCCGGTGTCGATAGTCGACGAGCAGCACGATCGTGGAGGCTGACCAGATGATGCCGCCGATCGCGATCACGAGCGCGGCGGTGTCGTGGCGCGCGTCGGCGAGCGCCACGAACGTCCAGGACATCACCATCACGACCTCGAACATCACGATCGCCGATGCCGTGTACCACCAGGTCGCCGTGATCCCCCGCGACAGTTGACGCGCACCAGGCGTCGGCTCCACGTCCATGCGCTCGATCCCACTGTTCACGCCCCCACGATACGGGCGTGACACTTGTCACGCAGCCGACGTGCGATATGTCCGCGAGTCGGTGACACCCCGGCACTTCTCGGGGTGCGCCTGGAGCGCTGAACTGGATGCAACACGACGGACATCCCGTCGGCATCGACCTCCAGGAGCATCATCATGAACCTGATCGAGACCTTCCAGAACCTCGTCGCACAGGTGCCCGAGCTCGTGCAGCCGCTCATCGTCGCCCTCGCCGGCGCGATCCCCTTCATCGAGGGAGAGGGTGCGGCCGGCATCGGCATCATCGGCGGCATCAACCCCGTCGTCGCGGCGATCGCCGCGATCATCGGCAACTTCGTCTGCGTCGCCGTCCTGGTGCTTGCGAGCTCCGGCGCCCGACAGGCGATCGTGAACCGTTCGCGGGTTCGCCAGAGCGTCACGGCCGACGGCAGCATCGTCGACGAGGACGTCGTCTCGGTGGACTCCACCAGGAAGGCCGCACGCCGAGAGAAGTTCCAGCGCGCGTTCACCCGCTACGGCGTCCCGGGGGTCAGCCTGCTCGGTCCGCTGCTGCTGCCGACGCACTTCACGGCCACGATGCTCGCGGCGGCAGGCGTCAGCAAGGCCCGAGTCCTGTTCTGGCAGGCCGTCGCCATCATCGGCTGGACGACGGTCGTCACCGTCATCATCTCGGGCGCGATCTCCGCGATCCGCTGATCCCGCCGCCGATCGGATGGTCAGCGTGCACTGTATAGTCAGTGCATGCTGACCATTTCTTCGCGCCTCGACGTCATGAACCGACTGGGCCGCGCGATGGCCGATCCGACCAGATCGCGTATCCTCCTCGCCCTGCTCGGAGCGCCCGGCTATCCCGCTCGCCTGGCGGCGGAACTCGATCTCACCCGCACGAACGTGTCGAATCACCTCGCGTGCCTGCGCGGCTGCGGCATCATCGTCGCCGAGTCCGAGGGCCGCCAGACCCGCTACGAGGTCGCCGACCCGCACATCACGGCTGCGCTGCTGGCGCTCGTCGACGTCACGCTCGCCGTCGACGAGAGCGTGCCCTGCCTCGACCCCTCCTGCAGCGTCGCCGGATGCTGCGAGCCGGTGGACGCGCGATGAGCGCCCAGACGACCGTGTCGACGGGCAGACGCGAGACGCTGCATCGCCGCATCCGTCTGATCGTCGCGATCGCGATCGGCTACAACCTGATCGAAGCGGTCATCGCGATCGCCGCGGGATCGATCGCCTCGTCCGTCGCACTGATCGGATTCGGGCTGGACTCGACAATCGAGGTGCTGTCCGCTGCGGCGGTGGCCTGGCAGTTCACCCGCCGCGATCCCGAGCGCTGGGAGAAGCCGACCCTGCGCGTGATCGCGGTCGCCTTCTTCGCACTCGCCATCTACGTCACCACGTCATCCGTGTTCTCCCTCACCTCCGGCGAGCGCCCCGAGCACAGCACGGTGGGCATCGTGCTGACCGCGATCAGCGTCGCGATCATGCCCTTCCTGTCGTTCATCGAGCGGCGAGCAGGCCGCGAGATCGGATCGGCGACCGCGGTGGCCGACTCGAAGCAGACGCTCATCTGCACCTACCTGTCGGCAGCCGTGCTCATCGGGCTCGTCGTCAACTCGCTGTTCGGCTGGTGGTGGGCGGATGCCGCCGCCGGCCTGGTGATCGCGGCCTTCGCGATCCGCGAGGGCGTCGAGGCGTGGAAGGGCGATGCGTGCGCGACCTCGGTCGGCATGATCCTCGAGGACGGTCACGACGACGACCACGACCACGACCACGACCACGACTGAGCATCAGGGCCGCCCGCGCACCTGACAGAATGGGTGCGTGCATGCGTCCAGGAAGCCAGCGGTCCTTCGCGGATTCGCTGCATCCTCGGTGGCGATCTTCGCAGCCCTCGCCGGGCACGTCACCGCTGGGGGCTCGATGCCAGGCGCCCTCGGCATCCTCGTGCCCTGGATGCTCTCGTTCATGGTGTGCGTGCTGCTTGCCGGGCGCAGGCTCAACGCGATCCGCCTCGCCATCTCGGTCGGCGTGAGCCAGTTCCTCTTCCACGTCCTGTTCGTGCTCGGCTCGATCACCCCGGCCGGCGCCACCGGCGGGCACGTCCACGGGGCACCCCTCGTGCTCCCCGAGGTCGGCGGCATCGCCGAGACCGTGGCTGCCGGCGGCATGATGTGGTTCGGCCACGCGATCGCGGCATTCGCGACGATCATCGCCCTCCACCGCGGTGAGCGTCTGCTCCTCGCCCTGCGCGACCTCGCGCAGCAGAGCGTGCGGTGGCTGCAGCGCCGCATCGATGCCGTCCTCGCACCCCAGATCCTCCGCCCTGCGCGTCGCCCCGCACTCCGCGTGGAGATCGCGGTGCTCCGCAGCGCCTTCCTCCTCTCCACCCTGCGCGGGCGAGCCCCGCCGCGACTCTCGACGGTCTGATCCCCATCTCCCCCGGCCCAGCGCCGGGTGGCGATCTGCTCCCGCGCGCCGAGCATCGGCGTCGGGAGATCCGCACGCACGCACGGCGTCGGTCGTCGACGCCCGTCGAGAGGTCTGTCCATCCATGTCCCCTGTCCGCAGAATCGCCGTCGGTCTGGCGGTGGCGGCTGTCGCGGTCCTCGCGATCGCCGCACCAGCGTCCGCCCATGACGCCCTCGTCAGCAGTACCCCAGGAGTCGATGAGCGCCTCGATGCGGCTCCGGAGAGCATCGTCCTGACGTTCTCCGGAGAGCTCCTCGTGCTCGGCGATTCCACGCTCGGCGCGGTCGTCATCGTCGTCGACGAGAACGGCCGCGACTGGGTGTCCGGCGACGTCGAGGTCAGTGGCAACACCGTCACGACACCGGTCGACCCCGGAATGCCGGATGCCGGCTACCAGGTGCGCTGGCAGGTCGTGTCGGAGGACGGGCACCCGATCTCGGGCATCGTCCCGTTCACGATCGGCGACGCGGAACCCATGGCTGCGACGAATGCGAACGACGCGGCATCCGAACCCTCGGATGCCGATGCCGACGCGAGCACGGACACCGACACTGCCCCGGATCAGACCACGACAGACGCCGACGGCATCCCCCGGGTGCTGCTCATCGGCGCAGGAGGCGCAGTGCTCGCCGCTGCCGCCTTCACCCTGTATCGAATCCTTCGCCGTCCTCGCACGGCATCCGCAGCGCCCGAATCCGGCGACGCTGCGGAAGAACAGCTCTGAAAGGCCCACTCGTGAACACCACGACACGCACCACCGCACTGCCCCGCACCACTGCACTGCCCCGCTTCGTCTCACTCGTCGCGATCTCGCTGCTCGCTCTCACCGGGTGCGCTGCGACAGCCGACGACACCCGCGCCGACTCGGCTCCGGCCGGAGACTCGGTCACGATCGAGGACAGCTGGGTGAAGTCCGCGGACGAAGGGATGTCCGCAGCATTCGGCACCCTGGTCAACGACAGCGACCAGGAGGTCACGGTGGTCTCGGCCGAGTCCTCCGCCGCCACGATGCTCGAACTGCACGAGACCGTCGAGAACGAGGCCGGTGAGATGGTCATGCGCGAGATCGAAGGCGGTTTCGTGATCCCGGCGGGGGGCTCGATCGCGCTGGAACCGGGTGCCGACCACCTCATGTTCATGGACCTCACCGCGCCGCTCAAAGCGGGAGACACAGTCTCGGTCACGCTCACCTTCTCGGACGACTCGACGTACGAGTTCCAGGCACCGGTGAAGGACTACTCCGGCGCCAACGAGAACTACGAGGACGGCGACGAGCACGAAGGCATGGATCACTGATGCGCGCGCCCGCTGAGGGCGCGCGCACCGATCGCACCGGCTCGACCCGGCGGCAGTTCCTCCTCGGAGGGGCTGTCGCCGGTGTCGGCGCTGCAGCGGCGATCGGCGTGGACTACGCGCTCAACAGACAACCCGCACCGGCTCCAGCTCCCCCGATGAACGGCGAGGAGACCGTGCCGTTCTTCGGCGTGCACCAAGCCGGGATCGACACCGCCGCGCAGGCGCACGGCCAGTTCCTCGGCCTCGACCTGCTCGACGGCACGGATCGCGACGGGCTGACCCGCCTGATGCGGATCCTCACCGACGACGCCGCCCGGCTCACCCAGGGCCTGGCGGCGCTCGCCGACTCCGAGCCCGAGCTCGCGATGTCACCGGCACGCCTGACCGTGACCTTCGGGTTCGGCCAGGGCTTCGTGGCGCGAGCCGCCGGCGCAGCTCCGGTCTGGCTCGCCCCGCTCCCGGCGTTCTCGATCGATCGGCTGCAGCCGGAGTTCAGCGACGGCGACCTGCTGATCCAGGTCGCCGGCGACGATCCGCTGACGGTCGCGCATGCGGCACGGATGCTGCTGAAAGACGCCCGCAGCTTCGCATCGTTGCGGTGGAGCCAGACCGGGTTCCGCCGCGCCTACGGCACGGAACGCCCCGGCACCACCATGCGCAACCTGTTCGGCCAGGTCGACGGCACCACGAACCCGGAACCGGGCACGAAGGACTTCGACGCCGTGGTGTGGGCGGCCGACGGATGGATGGCCGGCGGCACCGGCGCGGTGATCCGCCGCATCCGGATGGACCTCGACAAGTGGGACCGCCTGGATCGCAGCGGACGAGAGGCATCCGTGGGGCGGACCATGTCGAACGGGGCGCCGTTGACCGGCGCGAAGGAGTTCGATGAACCGGACTTCGACGCGACGACGGCAGTCGGCTTCCCCGTGATCCCGCAGTTCGCGCACATCCGTCGTGCGCGTGGCGACGACGGCGAGCGCATCTTCCGTCGCGGCTACAACTACGACGAGCGCCCCTCTGATACGAGCGTCTCGGAGTCCGGCCTGCTCTTCGTATCGTTCCAGGCTGACATCGACCGCCAGTTCACCCCCATGCAGCAGCGCCTCGCCGACCTCGATCTGCTGAACGAATGGACGACGCCGATCGGCTCAGCGGTGTTCGCGGTCCCGCCGGGCTGCGACGAGGGCGGCTTCATCGGCGAGACGCTGCTCACCGGCGGAGGTGCGGCATGACGCTCACGGCCCCGGCACCCAGCGCCGAACCCCGTCCGGCCCGCCGGCGCCGAAGCGGCTGGTTCGGTGCGATGCTGTTGCGACTCCACTTCTTCGCCGGCATCCTCGTCGGTCCGTTCATCCTGATCGCCGCGGTGAGTGGGGCGCTGTACGCGTTGACGCCGCAGCTCGAACAGGCCGTGTACGCGCACGAGCTGCACGCACCGGCGACCGAGTCGACGCTCACGCTGGCCGAGCAGATCACGGTCGCCGAGCAGTACATCGGCGACGCGGCGACGTTGTCGGCCGTGCGGCCTGCCCCGGAGCCGGGCGACACCACGCGCATCCTGTTCGCGCAGGACGGGCTGGGGGCGAGTGAATCCCGTGCCGTGTTCATCGACCCTGGTACCGGCGAGATCCGCGGCGACCTGACGGTCTACGGCACCAGCGGCGCGCTGCCGTTGCGCACCTGGATCGACAATCTGCACCGCAACCTGCACCTCGGGGAGTTCGGTCGGGGCTACAGCGAGCTCGCGGCATCCTGGCTGGGGATCGTCGCCCTCGCCGGGCTCGCACTGTGGATCATCCGCATCCGGAAAGCGCGCGTCAAGCGCGACCTCGTGCGCCCGAACCGCGCCCACACGGGGTACCGGCGGGTGTTCGGCTGGCACGCCTCGGTCGGGATCTGGGTGGTGCTCGGCGCACTGTTCCTCTCGGCGACCGGCATCACCTGGTCGCAGTACGCCGGCACGAACGTCTCGAACCTGCGGGCGTCCCTCGACTGGGGAACACCGACGCTCGTCACGACCCTGGGCGATCAGGCGGATGCTCCGGCCGACGAGCACGCGCACCATCACGGCGCCGAGTCCGCTCCGACCGGCGCCGCGAACCCAGCGACGTTCGACGCGGTGCTCGCGATCGCGCAGCGCACGAACGTGAACACGGGACAGGTCGAGATCAAGCCACCGGCAGAACCGGGTGCCGCCTGGGTGGTGCGCGAGATCAAGACGTCGTTCCCGACCGAGGTCGACACGGTCGCGATCGACGGCACGTCCATGCAGGTGGTCGACCGCGTCGACTTCGCGGACTACTCGCTGCCCGCGAAGCTCGCACGCTGGGGCATCGACCTGCACATGGGCGCGATGTTCGGTCTCGCGAATCAGCTCGTGCTGTTCCTGATCGCCGGCGCGATCGCCGCCATGGTCGTGCTCGGCTATCTCATGTGGTGGAAGCGGCGTCCGGCGCGGGATCCGCGACGCCTCGTCGGCGCTCCCCCGCGGCGTGGTGCAGTGGGAGACGCCCCTTGGTGGGGTGTCGCCGCCGTCGCCCTCGGTGCAGTGCTGATCGGAGTGTGGCTGCCGCTCGTCGGGTGGACGTTGCTGGGCTTCGTCGTGCTCGACGTGCTGCTGGGGGTAATCGCCAGCGCGCGTCGTCACGCCTGACCCTCTCCCCTTGCTGCCCTCCCTCCTCTCCCTGCTCCCCTGCCGACCCACCCCTTACATGCGACCCACCCCCTTGCGAGCGTGCGTTAAGGGGGTGGGTCGCGCCGAAGGGGGCCGCTCGGCGACACGAGAGCGAGGGCGGATGCGGCGAGTGCGCGTAAGTTGAGGGGATGGATGCCACCGGCCGCACGATCCTCGTCACCGGAGCGAACGCCGGCATCGGCTACTGGTGCGTCGAGCAGCTCGCCGCCCGCGGTGCGCGCGTCCTGCTCGGCTGCCGCTCCCCGGAGCGCGCAGCCCGCGCAGTCGACGCCGTCCGCGCGCGGGTAGCGGATGCCGACCTCCGGGTCATCCGCCTCGACCTCGGCTCTCTCGCGAGCGTCGCCGAGGCGGCATCCGGCATCGACGAGCGCCTCGACGCCGTCATCTGCAACGCCGGGGTGAAGGCTGCGGATCGCGCCGCCCGCACGAGCGACGGGCTCGACCTCATGGTCGGCACGAACTTCCTCGGGCACTTCGCGCTGATCGCCCAACTCGACGCCGCGCTGGCTGCAGACGCGAGAGTCGTCGCAGTCGGCTCACTCGCCCACCGCTTCGCGTCGATCGATCCGGCCACGCTGGATCAGCCGTGGCGCGGCACATCGCTGCGGCAGTACGGCAGGTCGAAGGCGGCGCTGATGGCGTTCGCGTTCGAGCTCGATCGACGGTGGTCAGCCTCCGAGCGGTCGGCGGTGTGCGCGCACCCGGGCTACGCGGTCGATCCGCTCACCGCCCAGCGACCCGGCATCAGCGAGGTGGCGACGCCGATCCGGGCCCTGGCCGCCGTGACACGAGTCCTGGTCCAGGGCAAGGACGACGGCGCACTGCCGATCGTGCACGCAGCGACCGCGGCCGACGTCGTGGGCGGCGACTACTGGGGGCCGGGTGGACTCGCGGAGTTCCGCGGCAGACCGGTCAGGGTGGCCGCAAGCGACCAGGTGCGATCGGCCGGTGTCGGTCGCGAGCTCTGGACGGTCGCAGAGCGGCTCACCGGCGTGCCGTTCACTGCCTGACCGGAGCGTCGCGTCAGCCGGCGAGCTCCGGGATGACCACGTTGACCGAGTAGGACGACCCGTCGACGTCGGAGATCGTGACGGATGCCGCGTACTGGGTACCGCCTTCGATCGCGGTGCAGTCGAGCGTGAATCCGTTCGAGACCTCATGGTCTCCGCCGGGGCAGACAACTCCCGGGTTCGTCAGCACACCGGCATCCTGCAACGCCTTCTCCGCGGTCGCCGCGATCTCACTGGCGCTCAGCACGAGCGTGCCGGTGGCGATCGTCGGGTCAGGGGACGGAGCATCCTCCGACGCGCCGTTCGGTGCATCGGCCACCTGCACCGAGACCGTGACGTTCGTGCCCTCGACCTTCGAGAGCGTGACGTCGGCATCGAACTCCGACCCCGACGCCGGGTCGGTCAGCAGGCACGGCACGGTGGTGCCCTGCTTCAGCTCGATGTCATCCGCACCGCAGTCGATCTGCGGGCGTGTGCCGATCTCGGCCTCCAGTGCGTCCTCGGCGAGGCCGGCGATCTTGTCGGGCGAGACGGTCGCGGTGATGCTGGCCGTGCATCCACTGAGCGCGGCCGCGAGCGTGATGACGGCGGTGGCGAGCAGGACGGGACGAGACGTGCGCATGGAATGGTTCCCCTGATCGGATCGTCCGGCCAGCGTATCGCGCCCTGTCCTGCAGCCCCGGGTCATTCGTCGGCGTGAGGGGTGACCCGCACTCTGGCGATGCGCCGGCGATCGAGCTCGGCGACCTGGATGGTCGCGCCATCCACATCGACCGTGTCGCCGACGACCGCCAGGCGTCCGAGCTGCTCGGTCACGAAACCGGCCACCGTGTCGGACGAACCGCGCGGCAGCTCGATCCCGGTCGCCTCCTCGAAGTCCTGCAGATTGAGGCGACCGTCGAGGTCTCCGCCCGGCGACTCCAGCACCGCGGTGTCGTACTCGTCGAAGATCTCGCCGACGACCTCCTCGACCAGATCCTCGAGCGTGACGAGCCCGTCGGTTCCGCCGTACTCGTCGACGACCACCGCGATGTGGTGACCGTCTGCGCGCAGGCGAGTCAAGGTCGGCAGCACGCGGGCCGTCGAGGGGATGTATGGGATCGGACGCACGAGCGTGTCGAGCGGACGCACCGGATCGGCGGCGAATGCCTCGAACAGGTCGCGGACGTGCACGAAGCCCGTGATGTCGTCGATCGACTTGTCGGAGACCGGGTATCGAGAGAACGGCAGCTCACGAACCTGCGCCATGGCCTCGGCGACGGTCGCGGTCTCATCGAGCGCGACCACCTCCGGCCGCGGCCGCATGACCTCGCTGATCTGGCGGCCGCGCAGCGAGAGGACGTCGTCGAGGATCCGCCGTTCGTCGTCGGGGAGCCCCTGATGCGACGCCACGATGTCGCGCACCTCTTCGTCGGTGAGCTCGTCGGAGGTCTTGTCCGGATCGCCGCCGAGCAGACGCACGAGCGCGTTCGTCGAGATCGACAGCAGCCAGATCACCGGCCGCATGACGACTGCGAAGCCGTTGAGCGCCGGGGCGATCGCGTACGCGAACTGTACGTTGCGCTGGATCGCCAGCCGCTTGGGCACCAGCTCGCCCAGCACGAGGGAGAGGTAGGCGATGATCAGCGTCAGCACGAGCGTCGCGATCGTCAGCGACAGCGCGGGAGCCAGCCCCCACGACTCGAGCATCGGGGCCAGCGACGGCGCGATCGAGGTCGCACCGTACGCTGCCGACGCGAATCCGGCGACCGTCACGCCGATCTGCACCGCCGAGAGGAACGTGTTGGGGTTCCGCGCGAGCGCAGCGACCTTGGCCCCGCGGCGGCCACGGAGCGAGATCGCGTTGATCTGGCTGTCACGGAGTGTGACGAGGGCCATCTCGGTCGCCGCGAACACACCACCGATCAGGACGAACGCGAAGACGAGGGCGATGTTCCAGACGAGATCGCCCATCAGCGGGCGGCCTGCGTCGTGGTGAGGTGCGCGCCCGGCGTGAACCGGGCGCTCGTACTGTCAGAGTCCGAAGAGTCAGAACAGTGGGCGTTCAAGGAGGGCTCCTTAGTTGTCGGTGGATTCGGTGTGTTCGGATGCTGCGGTGACGGATGCGGGCGAGCGACGCGTCTTGATGAGGCTCGCCACGGTGGCGACGGCGATGGTCGCGCCGATGAACAGCAGCGAGAACCAGATCGGGATCTCGGGCGCCCACTCGACGCCGTGTCCACCGTTGATGAACGGCAGCTCGTTGACGTGCAGAGCGTGCAGCACGAGCTTCACACCGATGAAGGCGAGGATGACCGCGAGGCCCTGCGCCAGGTAGACGAGACGCTCGAGCAGACCGCCGATGAGGAAGTACAGCTGACGCAGACCCATCAGGGCGAAGGCGTTGGCGGTGAAGACGATGTACGCCTGATCGGTGAGGCCGTAGATGGCAGGGATCGAGTCGACCGCGAAGACCAGGTCGATGAAGCCGATCGCGATGATCGTGAGCAGCATCGGGGTGACGAAGCGCTTGCCGTTCTTGACGACCGTCAGCTTGTCGCCGTTGTACTCGTCGCTCACCGGAAGGTGGCGGCGCACGAAGTTCATGAAGCGGCCGTTCGCCGGGTTGCTGTCGTGGTTGCTGAACGCCTGGCGGTAGGCGAGCACGAGGAGCAGCGCGCCGAACAGGTAGAAGATCCAGGAGAAGTTCTCGATGAGGGTGGCGCCGACCGCGATGAAGATGCCTCGCAGGATCAGCGCGATCACGATGCCGATCATCAGCACCTTCTGCTGGTACTTCTTCGGCACCGCGAACCCGGTCATCACGATCAAGAAGACGAACAGGTTGTCGATCGACAGCGCCTTCTCGGTCAGGTAGCCGGCGAAGTACTCGCCGCCGTAGGTCCAGCCGGAGAACATGCCGATGCCGACGCCGAACAGCAGCGCCAGGCTGATGTAGAACACCGACCAGCGCGCGGATTCGCCGATCGTCGGCTCATGCGGCGTGCGGACGTGCGCGAAGAACTCGTACACGAAGAATGCGATCGTGACGGCGATCGTGATGATCCAGATGAGGGGGGTGATGTCCAAGAGAGGCTCCAGAGTCGGCGTAGCAGAAAGCAGCGCCAAAGTCTTCTCCATTCCTGAGATCAGGAACCGATGGACCGGGATGCGATTGCAACCGTAATGACGAACCCACCGTGTCGGAGTACTCCCCTTGGTGCGTCCATTCTACGGGACGCGGAACCCACTCGTCGACCATCGGCCGAGACGAGCGGAATGCGGAGGCTCCGATCGTGGTTGTTTGAAAAGTCAATCAATCTGCCTCGACAGGCAGCACCCTCGCAGAAGGACTTCACATGCAGATCGCGTACTGGATCGTCGCCGGTATCCTCGCTCTCGCCTACCTGGCAGCCGGCGGGCTGAAGGTCGTGCGACCGCCGAGGAAGCTCGCGGAGTCCGGCCTCACATGGGCGCCCGACTTCCCCACCTGGACCGTCAAGACGATCGGCCTGCTCGAAGTGCTGGGCGCGATCGGCCTGATCCTCGCTCCGCTCACCGGCATCGCCACGGTCCTGGCCCCGCTCGCGGCACTCGGCCTCGCGCTCGTGCAGATCGGCGCGATCATCACGCACATCGCGCGCGGCGAAGTGAAGACGCTCGTCGTCAACGTCGTACTGCTGCTCCTCGCTGTCGCGGCCGCCTGGCTCGGATTCGCGACATGGGCGTGACGCCGGCCGCCTGGCGCGGCACCCCGACCGCCACCGCCGGCTCCGCTCCCGACGGCACGCAGATGGACACCGTCGAGCTGCTCGTGCGCGACCTCGACTCGATGACCGCGTACTACCAGCAGGCCGTCACGCTCGACGTGCTCGACCAGTCCGGCGCCACCGCCGTGCTCGGCCGAGGCACCCAGCGGATCATGACGTTGCGCCAGGAGCGAGAGCTGCCGACCGCCGCTCCGCGCAGCGCAGGGCTGTACCACACGGCCATCCTGTTCCAGGATCAGCGGCACCTCGCAGCCTCGCTCGCCTCGATGGCGCAGCACGTGCCGCAGACGTACACCGGTTCGGCCGACCACCTGGTCAGCGAGGCGTTCTACTTCACCGACCCCGAGGGCAACGGCCTCGAGCTCTACCACGACCGCCCGCGCGATCAGTGGCAGCTGCTGCCCGGCGGAGGCGTGCAGATGGGATCCCTCCCGCTCGACCCGAACGGGTTCCTGCGGGAGTGGCTCGACGAGGATGCCGTTGATGCCGGCGACACCGCGGCGATCGGCCATGTGCACCTGCAGGTCGGCGACATCCCGACCGCCAAGCGGTTCTACGTCGACATGCTCGGCTTCGACGTCACGGCCGACATGGGGTCGGCGCTCTTCGTCTCGGCCGGCGGGTACCACCACCACATCGGCATGAACACCTGGCAGAGCGCGGGCGCAGGTCCTCGTGCCGCCGCGCTGGGGCTCGGCGATGTGCGCATCGTCGTGCCGACCCGCGACGACGTCGAGAGCATCGCCGAGCGCATCCGCTCCCACGGCATCGCCGGGGCCGACGACGGGCGCGCACTGCGCCTGGCCGACCCGTGGGGCACGAGCCTGGTGATCTCGCCCGAAGGCGCCGCCTGACCTGAGACGAGGGGTGCTCGCGCTCCATGGATCGGTGCTCCCTGGATACCCGTTCCGACCTCGGGGAGAGTGATGTGCGACAGAAGGAGTGCGACATGGCACCGAGATCGATCGACATCCCCGTCCCGTCACTGAACGGTCGACGTGCGCTGGTGACCGGCGGCAGCGACGGGATCGGGCTGCATATCGCCACCCGTCTCGCCGCGGCCGGCGCAGATCTCGTGCTGCCGGTCCGCAACCAGGAGAAGGGCGAGCGGGCGGCATCCGGCATCCGCTCTGCGATCCCGGCGGCGACCGTGACCGTTCTCCCGCTCGACCTGTCGTCGCTCGACTCCATCGCGACCCTCGGCGAGACCCTCCGCGCTGAGGGTCATCCGATCCATCTGCTGATCAACAACGCCGGGGTCATGATGCCGCCGAGCCGGCAGGTCACCGCCGACGAGTTCGAACTGCAGTTCGGCACCAACCACCTCGGTCATTTCGCGCTCGTCGCGCACCTGCATCCGCTGCTGCGCGCGGGGAACGCACGTGTGACATCACAGGTGAGCGTCTCCGCGACCGCCGGGTCGATCAACTGGGCGGACCCCAACTGGGAGAAGTCGTACAACGGGAGCACCGCCTACAGCCAGTCGAAGATCGCCCTGGGGCTGTTCGGCCTCGAGCTCGATCGCCGCAGTGAGGCATCGGGCTGGGGGATCACGAGCAATCTCGCGCATCCGGGGGTGGCGCCGACGAGCCTGCTCGCCGCCCGACCGGAACTCGGACGATCACGCGACACCGTCGGGGTCCGCGTCATCCGATGGGGCTCCGCTCGGGGGATCCTCGTCGGCACCCCTGAGACCGCGGCGCTCCCGGCGCTCTACGCCGCGACGTCTCCGGAAGCGCGACGAGCTCGCTTCTACGGCCCCCGAGGAATCGGACACCTCGGGGGCGCCCCGGCAGAGCAGCCGATGTACTCCCGACTCCGCAGCCCGGAAGAAGCCGCACGCGTCTGGGAGCTCTCGGAGGAGCTGACCGGCGTCGCCTTCCCTGAGAACGACACAGCGATGCGCTCGTAAGCTGAGGCGATGGACAGCACTCCCAGAGGGTCGGCGACAGCATGACCGCGGACATCGACGAGCCGGAACGCGCCGCACGTGCCGCGCACCTCAAGGAACGCATCTACCTGACGTTCGCGGCGCTCGCGGTCGTGATCACACTGTCGACACACGGCCACGTCACCGCAGGGGATGCGGCGAAGACACTGATCGTCACGGTACTCGGCACCCTGCTTGCCGTGTTCACCGCCGACCTCGTGTCACATCTGGTCGTGCACGGTCGACTGTTCACCGGTCCTGAGCTGCGGCACGCGGTGAGCTCGAGCTTCGGGGCGCTCAGCACCGTCGCGCTGCCGTTCATCTTCCTCGGCTTCGCAGGGCTCGACGTCTGGCACACCGACACCGCCCTGCGCGCGAGCGCGATCGCGCTGGTCGCCTCACTCGTCGTGATCGGATGGGTGGCTGTGCGGCGCATCCCGCTCACGTGGTTCCAGCGTCTGATCGCACTCGGCGCCGAAGCAGCCCTCGGTCTCGCCGTGATCGGGCTGCAGGTGCTCGCGCACGGATGACCTGACGCTGGGGCGCCTCTGGGTCGCCTCTGGGGCGCCTCTGGGGCGCTGAGCTGCCTCTGGGTCGCTGAGCCACCTCTGGGTCGCTGAGCTTGTCGAAGCGCGCCCCTCAGGACCCTTCGACAGGCTCAGGGACCCAACCTGGAGAGTCCCGACCCTTCGACAGGCTCAGGGACCCAACCTGGAGACTCCGGGCCCTTCGACAAGCTCAGGGACCCAGCCTGGAGACTCAGGGACCCAGCCGGCAGGGGATCACCGATCACCGCGCCTCGGTCGCGACCCAGCTGGCGAGCATCTTGAGCTTGTCCTCGGAGGGCGTGTTCGGCTCGGCGGTGTACGTCGCCATGCGGAGTCCCGGGTCGGCCGGCAGCTCGAAGGCCTCGTAGACGAGCTCGATCTCGCCCACCAGAGGATGGTTCAGGCGTTTCACCCCGCTGCGGTGATAGCGCACGTTATGTGCGGCCCACAGTGTGCGGAACCGGTCGCTTCGCGTGGAGAGCTCCCCGACCAGGTCGCTGAGCTTGCGGTCGTAGGGGTTGCGCCCGGCCTCGCCACGGAGCGCGGCCACGAGGTCCTGCGTGCTGCGCTCCCAGTCGACGTAGAAGTCGTGTGCCGCGGGGTTCAGGAAGGCGAAGCGCGCACTGTTCGGCTCGGCCTCGGCCCAGACCGGCGCGTACAGCGCTCGGCCGAGTTCGTTCGCGCCGAGGTAGTCGAAGTAGTTGTTGCTGACGAGGGCGGGCGCGCCGGTCATGGCGTCGAGCAGACGCTGGATGCTCGGGCGGATCGACTCGGTCTTCTTGCGCGGCTTGCGCGCGACCGGAGACGCGTTCGCGGTACGGGCGAGGTCGAACAGGTGCGCGGTCTCGGCGTCGTCGAGCTGCAGGGCTCTGGCGAGCGAATCGAGCACGCTGTCGGAGACGCCGGAGAGATCGCCGCGCTCGAGGCGCGTGTAGTAGTCGACGCTCACGCCGGCGAGCAACGACACCTCTTCGCGGCGCAGACCGGGCACCCGACGGTTGCCACCGAATGCCGGGAGCCCAGCCTGGTCGGGGGTGATGCGGGCGCGCCTCGTGGAGAGGAACTCGCGCACGTCGCTCCGGGTGTCCATACTCAGACGCTACGCCCTGCAGGCCCGAGAAGGGAGGTAACACCAGCCCCTCCCACTCCCCCGCATCCGTTCCCACACTGGAAGTGCGACCATGAATGCCATGGCAGCCCTGCCGACGGCCTGACTCGAAGACACCCACTCACCCGAAGGAGCATCACCACATGCGTGGAGTCATCATGCACGGACCCGGCGACGTCCGGGTCGAGGACCGGCCGAAGCCGACCATCACCCGACCGACGGATGCCGTCATCAAGCTCGCCGCGACCTGCATCTGCGGATCCGATCTCTGGCCGTACCGCGGCGCGGACGGCGTCGATGCCACGCCGATGGGACACGAGTACGTCGGCGTCGTCGAGGAGATCGGCGATGCCGTCGAGCACATCAAGGTCGGCGACTTCGTCGTCGGATCGTTCATGGCATCCGACAACACCTGCGAGATCTGTCAGGCCGGCTACCAGTCGCGCTG
Source organism: Microbacterium oxydans (assembly GCF_000956525.1). Taxonomy (GTDB): domain Bacteria; phylum Actinomycetota; class Actinomycetes; order Actinomycetales; family Microbacteriaceae; genus Microbacterium; species Microbacterium oxydans_A. The sequence goes on along the minus strand of NZ_JYIW01000024.1, from coordinate 48,790 downwards.
CGTGCATGTCGTCTCGATGGGCAGCATCGGCACCCAGGCCGAGTACGCGCTGATCCCGCACGCCGACGGAACCCTGGTCGCGACGCCAGGACAGCCCGATCCCGATCTGGTGCCCGCCCTGCTCGCGGCATCCGACGTGCTCGGCACCGGCTGGTTCGCCGCCGTCGCCGCTGAGGTCGGGCCCGGCAAGACCGTCGCCGTGGTCGGCGATGGCGCGGTCGGACTGCTCGGCATCCTCGCCGCCAAGGAGCTCGGCGCCGAGCGGATCATCGCGATGAGCCGGCACGCCGACCGGCAGGAGCTCGCCCGCAGCTTCGGCGCGACCGACATCGTCGAGGAGCGAGGGGATGCCGGCGTCGCCAGGATCAAGGAGCTGACGAACGGTCTCGGCGCGCACTCCGTGATCGAGGCGGTCGGCACGCAGGAGTCGATGATGCAGGCGATCCGCTCGACTCGCCCCGGTGGGCACATCGGCTACGTCGGTGTCTCGCACGACGTGGAGCTGCCGGGAGCGGAGCTGTTCTTCTCGGGCGTGCATCTGCACGGTGGTCCGGCTCCGGTGCGGCGGTTCCTGCCGAAGCTGATCCAGCTCATCTGGGATCGCGAGATCGACCCTGGCGTGGTGTTCGATCTCACGCTGCCGCTCGAGGATGCCGCGGAAGGCTACAGGGCGATGGACGAACGCCGCGCCACGAAGGTGCTGCTGACCCTCGGCGCGTGACGGCGGCGGGGCGCGGCCGACCCTGACGAACCGCCTCCCCGGATGTCACAGGCCTGCGGCACCATGGGACGCATGACCGACGGCTACGATCCCGCGTTCCTCGCCACAGCTGTGCCGATCCCCCGACCGTCCGGGGAGGTCCGCGATCTCGCCTATCCGCGATTCTCGGTCCTCCTCGACCCGGCACGGCGTCTCGCCGCCGTCACCGGGGTGAACATCGACGGTGCGCTGCTTCGCGATCTCCCTCGGGCGGGCGACTGGCGGCTCGACCCGAGGATCCCGGCAGCGGAGCAGACCGGAGCCGAGGTGTACTCCCGGAACGACCTCGACCGCGGTCATCTGGTTCGTCGGCGTGATCCGGGATGGGGAGAGACTGCGGCGGCGCAGGATGCGATGGCCGCGACGTTCTTCTATCCGAATGCTGCGCCGCAGGCGGCCGGCTTCAACCAGTCGAAGGAGCTCTGGCTCGGACTCGAGGACCACGTGCTCGCCTACGCCGAGGCCACGGATCAGCGGTTGAGCGTGTTCACGGCTCCGGTCCTCGGCGACGACGATCCCGCGTACCGCGGCATCCGGATCCCCCTCCGGTTCTGGAAGATCGCAGCCTGGCAGGCACCGACCGGTCTTCGCGCTGCCGGCTTCGTGCTCGACCAGACCGAGCTCGTCGACACCCGCGACGGGCTGCTCGCCCAGCCGCCACTCGGCGCCTTCCGCACGTTTCAGGTTCCGGTGGCGGACATCGCCGGAATCACCCGTGTCGACCTCGGACCGTTGCCTGCGGCGGATGTCCTGCAGGACCGGAACGTGCAGGCTGGTGGATGGCGCTCGCTCGGTTCGATCGGCGACGTGATCCTCTGAGTCGCGCCGCGACATGTGGCCGTTCTGTTCACGACGCCGCTGTTCGCGTCGCCATACGGTGAGACCATGACATTGAGATTCGGCTTCATCGGCATCGTGACACATGACATGGCGGCCTCGCTCGCGTTCTATCGGGCGCTGGGCGTGTCGATCGACGAGGGCCAGGATGACGCGCCCCACGTCGATGCGACGCTCGACGGCGGCGTGACGATCGCCTGGGACACGATCGAGACGATCCGCGGATTCGACCCGGGCTTCGTGCCGGCGACCGGCGGGCATCGCATCGCCCTCGCCTTCGACCTGGGCACCCCGGACGAGGTGGATGCCGCGTTCGCGGCCATCGTCGCTGCCGGGTACCCCGCGCACGTCGAACCGTGGGACGCGCACTGGGGCCAGCGTTATGCGACGCTGCTCGATCCTGACGGCAACTCCGTCGACCTCTACGCGGCGTTGCCTGCGAACTGAGCCGGGCTCACGCCGGCCAGCCGTCGGAACTCTCGCGAGAGATGCGGCTGGTCGGCGTAGCCGGCCCGCGCCGCGGCATCCGCGATCGGCACGCCCCGCAGCAGCAAGGTCTGTGCGCGACGAGCACGCTCGATGCGTACGAGCGTCGCGTACCCGTAGCCGAAGGTCGCGAGCATCCGCCGCCGCAGCGTGCGCACGGAATCTCCGAGCTCGACGGCTGCGACGGCGGCGGGCACCGAGCGCGCTGCCCTGCTCCGTACCTCTTCCGACCAGCGGTTCCGCGCTGCGGCATCCCTCGCCAGCCAGGTGATCCCGTCGATCGCCTGCGCGTCATCGCGAATATGCGACAGATCAGCGCGCAGCGATGCAGCGCGGCGTGAACCCACCACGTCATCGAGGCTCACCAGCTGGTCGGCGATCTCCGACAGCCCGAGGCGCAGGAACGAGCCGGCGAACCCCGGCGGCAGCCGGATTCCGAGTGACCCATCGTCGCCGTCGCGTTCGGTGACGATGAACCGCGTCGACGGTCCGGCGACGACGACGTGGTCGCCCCGCAGGATCAGATCCGCGCAGCCATCCGCAGGAATCGTCGATCCGCCACCGCCCGTCGAAAGCCACAGCACAGCGCCATGCGGAAGCGCGGTCTCGGAGTACACGTGACCATCCTCCCAAACCACCTTCCGATTTCTTCCGCTCGGTCGGCGTCCGCCCTACGCTGTCGTGATGAGCGAAGCGCTGGATGATGGACCGTTCTTCCACGGCACGAAGGCCGATCTCGCGGCGGGTGAGCTGCTGACCGCGGGTTTCCGGTCGAACTACCGCCCCGAGATCGTGATGAATCACATCTACTTCACCGCGCAACGCGACGGCGCCGGACTCGCTGCCGAACTCGCAGCCGGAGATGCCGCGCCGCGCGTGTATGAGGTCGAGCCGACCGGCGCGTTCGAGAACGACCCGAATTTGACCGACAAGAAGTTCCCCGGGAACCCCACTCGGTCATATCGGAGCACCGAGCCGATCCGCGTGATCGGCGAGGTCCTCGACTGGACGCGACTGACGCCCGAGGCGCTGGCGGCGTGGAAAGAACGGATCGCGACCATCAACGCGGAGCGCGGCGAGATCATCAACTGACCGCACCACCGACGATTGGACTGCCGATGTTCTCGGGCCTCAACGCGTTCCCCCACACCCCGCTTCGCGACGAGTCGTTCGACGAGGCGGCGTTCGCGCGCCTGATCGAGCGACTCCTGGTGGCCGGGGTCGATTCGATCACGGCGCTCGGGTCGACGGGGTCGTACATGTACCTCGACCGCGACGAGCGACGCCGCGTCGCGGAGGCCGCCGTGCGGCACGCGGGCGATGTTCCGGTCATGGTCGGGATCGGCGCGATCCGAACGTCGCACGTGCAGCAGCTGGCGGACGACGCGCAGCAGGCCGGCGCCGGGGCCGTGCTGCTCGCGCCGGTCACCTATCAGCGGTTGGGCGACGACGAGGTGTTCGGCCTGTTCGAAGCTGTCACCGCCGGGTTGTCCGTGCCGCTCGCGGTCTATGACAATCCCGGCACCACCCACGTCACGTTCAGCGATGACCTCTACGCTCGCATCGCGACGCTGCCCAAGGTCGCCTCGATCAAGATCCCCGGGATCTCGGCCGATCCGGTCGAGGCATCCGGACGGGTCGAGAAGCTCCGGACACTCCTTCCCAGCACCGTCACGATCGGCATCTCCGGCGATGCATCCGCGGCCACCGGCCTGAACGCCGGCTGCGACGCGTGGTACTCCGCCATCGGCGGCATCCTTCCGGCACCCGCGGTCGCGATCACCCGGGCTGCGCTCTCCGGCGACACCGACAGGGCCTCGGCCGGATCCGCTCGACTGCTGCCGCTGTGGACGCTGTTCGGTGAGTACGGCAGCTACCGGGTGACCGCCGCGATCGGCGAGCATCTCGGACTCCTCGCTCCCGACAGCCTGCCCCGCCCGGTGCGAGGACTCGACGCAAGCGGTCGCGCGCGGGTGGAGCGGATCATCGCCGAACTGCAGCTCTCGGACTGATCAGCGGCGGCTGATTCGGCGCAACACGCTGGCACCTCGATGGTCGACGGCCCAGACGATGAGGGCGCAGAGCGCGAAGGCGGCCCCCAGGATGCTGGATCCCGTCCATCCGGCGATCGCGAAGACGGACGAGGTGGCCGTCGCGCCGAGCGCCGAGCCGAGGGAGTAGAAGGCCATGTACCCGCCGATGACGCTGCTGGTGCGGTCCGGGTGCACGGTGGTGAGCGCGTGCTGATTGCTCACGTGCACGGCCTGTACGGCGAAATCCAGCACGATGACCCCGACGATGAGCAGCCACAGCGACCACATCGCCTGCCCGGTGGCTACCCAGGAGCCGATGAGCAGCACGAGCGCGCCGCCGGTCACCAGGCTCGAGCGCCCGGAGTCAGCCCATCGACCTGCTCGGGCGGCGCCGGCCGCGCCGACGAGCCCGGCGAGGCCGAAGAGCCCGATCTGCGCAGGATCGAGATGCCACGGCGCCTCGGACAGCGGAAGCGCCAGACCGCTCCAGAGCGTGCCGAACGACGCGAACAGGAAGAAGGCGATGAGGCCGCGAGAGAGGAACAGGCGTTCGCGGAAGAGCCCGCCGAGCGACCCGAGCACTCGACGATAGGTGGTGCGTTCGACTCTTCGATCGCTCGGCAGGAGTCGGAGCGCGAGGAACGCCAAGAGCAGCAGGAGCAGCGCGAGGACGAGATAGATGCTGCGCCAGCCCCAGGCATCCGCAAGGGCGCCTGCGGCGACGCGTGAGCCCAGGATGCCGAGGACGACCCCGGATGTCACCAGTCCGAGGTTCCGGCCCCGCTCCTCCGGGGCAGACGACGACGCCGTGTACGCGACGGCTGTCTGCACCACGACCGCGAACAAGCCAGCACCCGCGAGTCCGACGAACAGGACCCATGCCGTCGTCGCGGTCGCGGCGAGCGCGACGCCGACGGCCGCCAGCAGGAGATGAGCGGCGATCAGCCGCCGCCGGTCCATCAGATCACCGAGGGGCACGAGTGCCACCAGCCCGACGAGGTATCCGAGCTGCCCTGCCGCGACGATCCAGCCCCAGTGGCTGCTCGGCAGGGCGAGGTCGCGCCCCATCTGCTCGAGGACGGGCTGCGCGGCATAGATGCTCCCGACCGCCACCGCGCACACCGTCGCCAGCAGCATCCTGCGACCGAGGGGCACGCTCATTCATCCTCCTGATTGAGTAGCAAAGTGAAACCAAATTGACCGTACGGCATAATGGTTTCAATCAGCAACTCTTGAGGAGATGTGATGGCTCGAACAGCACCCGACTCGGCCGCCGTGACATGGACGGACCCCCTCTGCCCGACCGCGCGCGCACTCGACCTGGTCGGCGACCGCTGGTGCCTGATGATCGTCCGAGACGCGATGGAGGATGCGCGCACCTTCAGCGACTTCCAGCAACGCACCGGCATCGCCCGCAACATCCTCACCGACCGCCTCCGCCGCCTCGTCGACCGCGGCATCCTCGCGCGCGAGACGGCGCCGACCGGCAAGAGACAGCACTACGCGCTCACCGCAGCCGGGCACGACCTGTTCGCGGTGATCGTCGCGCTGCGGCAATGGGGCGAACGGCATGCCTTCGCTCCGGGCGAGGATCACTCAGCACTCGTCGACGAGCACGGCATCCCCGTGACGACGCTCTGGCCGGTCGGCACCGACGGCAACGCGCTGGACGCGACGTCGACGCGGGTCACGACGGAGCAGTAGGCCGCATCCGATCGTCCGGCCTCATGGACGTTCTTCGCGCCCCGGCACGTGCCGGGGCAGAACGATCTCGATGGCGGTGCCGCTCGGCGAGGTGGAGACGACGGCGACTCGTCCGCCGTACCTCGAGATGGTGTCGTTGACGAGGGCCAGGCCGATGCCGAATCCGCTCCGAGCAGTGCCTCCCCCGTCGACGGCGTCGGAGGATCGGGCGAAGCGGTCGAAGATACGGGACGCGTCGATTCCACGGATGCCGGGACCGTGGTCGATCACGGTGATCGTCACAGCGGCGCGATCCCATGCAGTCGACAGTTCCACGGCACCAGGAGGCGAGTGCTTGATGGCGTTGTCGAGCAGCGCGACCAGACTTCTCTGCAGGCTCACCTCAGGGATCGCGACCGAGACCTCCGGTGGCGCAGGCGTCGTCACGATGTCGACGCCGCGCTCGTGGGCGATCGCACGCATCGCGGCTGCTGCGGCCTCGACAGCGCGGTCGACGAACACGGCATCGGTTCGGCTGGCCGGTATCGCCTCCATGGAATCGAGGAGGTCGGTGACGATCTTCTGGAGGTCGCGTGAATCATCGCGGAGCTCGGTGATGAGCTGCGCGTTCGGGTCGTTCGGCCCCGACACGCGTTGCAGGACCTGAAGACGTGCGTCCAGGATCGCAAGGGGCGTGCGGAGTTCATGCGAGGCGTCAGCGACGAAATGTCGTTGACGACGAAGTGCGTCCATGAGCGGCACAACCGCCCGCCGCGTCGCGACGAGCGCGATCGTGCCCGCGAGGAGGATCGCACCGATCCCGACACCGATGGCCGCGACCACGATGTCCGCACCCTCGATGTCGATGGTGGTCTCGTCACCGCCCGGTGCGAACAATCGATCCGGGGGGATCTGACTGAACACGATGAGGAGTGCTGCGATGAGGACGCCGACGACCAGAGCGGACACCGCTCCGGCGATCCAGACCCCCACGCGTCGGCCGGCAGCACGCACGAGTCGGGTGTCGGCGTCGAGAAGGTCCGGCCCGCGGTTCACAGTTGCCCCAGACGGTAGCCGCGGCCCCGGACGGTGGTGACGATGTCCGCATCGGTCTTGCGACGCAGGTAGTGCACGTACGTGTCGACCGTGCCTGGCGTATCGGTCGCGGAGAACACGGAATCGAGGATGTCCTCTCTGCTGAAGGTGGTGTCGGGGTGCACGGCCAGCAGTTTCAGCAGCTCGTTCTCGCGGTCGGTGAGGATGGTGCGGCCGTCGTACGGGGAGTAGACGGCGCGGGAATCGGGATAGAACTCCCATCCGCCGATGCGCACGAAGGGGCCTTCGCCGTTGCTGACCCGACGGATCGCACGGAGTCGCGCGAAGAGCTCATCGAACTCGAACGGCTTGACGAGGTAGTCGTTGGCGCCGGCGTCGAGGCCGCGCACCTTGTCGTGCACGCTGCCGAGCGCCGTCAGGATGAGCATGGGCGTCGTGATGTTGTCTCGTCGGAGCGTCTCGACGATCGATATCCCGTCGACGGTGGGAAGCCGACGGTCGATGATCATCACCTCGAACCGCTCTGCCTGCGCTGCGCTGAGCGCATCGCCGCCGTCTGTGTGGAGGGTGACGTCGTACACCTCGTCGAGGACACGGGCGATGAGGGGTCCGAGTTGCGGATCGTCTTCGACGAGCATCAACCGAGGTCTACTCAGGGCCATCGATCCTCCTTCGGCTCGGTCGTTCTCGTTGCGTCTTCCAAGAATCCACCATGATCGGGGTGCTGGTCACTCTTTCTGACCGGCGCCCCGCCCGCCGCGAGGCGAGTTCGGTTCCACAGCGCGGACACGCAGATGCTGAGCAGCGGAACCAGCAGAAGCGACGCCAGCACGTCCGAGGGGAAGTGGGCTCCGAGGTAGACCCGCGACCACGCCGTGACGATGGCGACCACGACGACCAGAGTGACGCTGGTCCTTCGGTACCGCCGCCCGGCGAGCATCATGAGGACGCCCGTCCCGAGCGCCGCGGCGAACGCCGTGTGCCCGCTCGGGTAGCTGAACGTGGAGGGCTCCACCAGCACCGGATGCGCGAGCACGGACATGTCCGGCCGAGGCCGCTGCACGATGATCTTGACCAGATCGGCGAGGCCCCAGGGCACCACGACGAGGGTGGCCATCTTCAGCGCCGCGATCCACGACCTGCTGATCGCTCCCGCGGCACCGATCCCGATCGCCGCGATCAGCACAGCGAACGAAGGGCCGAACACGACGTTGATCGACAGCGCGATCGCGTCGAGTGCAGGCGAGTGCACGCTGTTCACTGCGACCACCGCGCTCGTCTCGACAGCAGTCATCGACGACGACCCGGCGAGCACGAACCCGGTACCCACGGTCGCAAGGAACAGCGTCGGGGGGAGAAGCCACCACACGATGAGGGGCTGTCGACGGGTGGACTTCATGGTTCCAGGATCCTCATCCGCACGAAGAGTGCTCATTTCAGCGTGGTGAGCAGCGTGGTCAGTACGCTCGCCTCCGACGCACTGTCGGGAGTGGGCGCGCGAAGTGCGGTGAGCACGTCGTCGATCTGCCCGTCGATGTACGTCCACCCGATGTCGTCCAGCGGCTGCAGCGTGGGTTGCGCGTCGTCCCAGGCGGTCTCCAGATCGGTGACCCTGGCAGTGGCGGCCTGCTGATCTCCCGCCTTGACCTTCGAGAGGGTGTCAGCCGCGATGGTCCGGAACTCGGACACGGACGCAGCCGGGAATCCGGCCGTGGCCGAGGTGCCGGGCGGCAGCGTGACGGATGCTGACGGCCCCTCGCCTTCGCTGGCGGGTGCGGCGGCGTGGGGCTGCGCTGCCGCCCAGACGAGCACCGCGACCGTCACAGCCGCGACGCCGCCGTAGAACACGAGTGCTTGCCGCTCGCGCTTCGGCGTCGTTCGAGCGACCGGCGCCGAGGATTCCTTCTCGACCACGTCCGCGCGCGTGACGGTGAGGAAGATCACCGTCGCGAGGATCGCTGCGAGAAAGATGAGACTGGTGATCGCGACCCCCAGGCCGAGACCCTGCTGGGCGGGCGGGAGCCCGAACCAGTCGCCGAGATTCGCCCCCAGCGGTCTGGTCAGGATGTACGCGAGCCAGAAGGCCAGCACCGCATTGCCGCCCATCCGCCATCCCACGACGACGGCGACGATCAGCCCGGCGGGGAGGAGCACGGAGACTCCTGGCCCCCAGCCGGTCAGCTCGAGGATCCAATCCCCTGCCGCAGTGCCGAGCGCAAAGGTCACCAGGATGGCGAGCCAGTAGAACAGCTCCCGCGGGGTGGTGGTGATGCTGTGGATCGAGAGGGTCCGCTGGCTGATCCACCACACTCCGAACACGACAGCGAGGAGTCCAGCGAACACGGCTGTACTGATGGCGAGGGGGACGCCCAGGTCGTCCGTGAGGATGTCCGTGTACAGCGTGCCCGTCACACTCACCACGACGACGGTGAGCCAGTAGACGAAGGGCACGTACCTTCGCAGCAGCAGTTGCCACCCGAGCACCCCGGCGAACACACCGGTGAAGATCAGCGCCGTGCTCTCCAGACCGACGCCCAGGGACATGTTGATCCAGTCGGCGAAACTCTCCCCCACCGTGGTGCAGAGGATCTTGATGATCCAGAACCACAGGGTGATCTCCGGAACCTTGCTCAGCATCTCGCGGCGGGCACGTGGTGCGGCCGCTCTCATCGTTGTCGTCACAGACGGCACGCTATGAAGCCGCCACTCAGACACCTCTAAGAATCGGCTGCAGCACGCGAGGTTTCGAGAACTCGCGTCATGATCGCCCGGTTCCTTCGTCTCACCTGTGGGGCCTGGAGCAACCGAGGCCCTCGAAGCGATTGGGGACAGCAGTGAAATCTGGGGCTATGGGTGCCGCGCGCACCTCGACGTCAGACGGGCGAGGTGGCCGGACCTCGTGGGGACGAGCGGTACTGGCAGCGCTCGGTGCATTCGCCGTGGTGAGCGGCATCTTCGGGACGACACAGGTCGCGAGTGCTGCGCCGACAGTCACGTATCCGGGAGCGATCAGCAACATCTCGCTGACGAATGACAGTGGCAGCGGTCCGCTCACCCAGTGGCAGAAGGTACGGATCACCGGCGATTGGGCTGTACCTGCGGGAGCCGTCGCAGGAGAGACATTCGGCATGACCCTGCCAGAAGAGTTCAGCCGACTCTCGACCGGCTCCTTCACGATCGCCGACCCGGACACCGGCGCCGTGATGGCGAACTGCGTCGTCGACAACGGTCAGGGTGCAGCGGTCGTCTGCACACTCACCGACGCGGTCAACGGTCTCGACCAGGTCGGCGGATCGTTCTGGATGCAAGCAGAAGCGTCGCAGACCACCACGAACGAGACCGTCGAGTTCGACCTCGGTACGTCGATCGAGGTCGTGGACCTTCCGGGCGAGGGCGGCATCATCGTCGGCACCGACGGGGAACCTGCCGAGCCTGCCAAATGGGGAGACGCCACTGTCGAGGACGGCATCATCCGATGGGTGATCGCCATCCCCAGCGGCTACGTCGCCGACGGCTCGTTCACCATCAAGGACTCCCTCGCGGACAGCGAGACCGAACACCACTACACCGGCCGCGCGGTCTTGAAGCAGCGCGCGGTCGAGAACGGCACCATGGTCGGGGACTGGGTCACACTGGACCCGACTGCATATGAGATCGCGTTCGCTCCTGATGGAAGGTCATTCGACTTCTCTGCATCAGGGCTTCCGAGGAGCGGTTACACCTACGAGCTCATCTACTTCACCGAGGCCGACGGCGCCACGTCCGCCGGCGATGTCTTCGGCAACGCGGCCATCGTGAACACCACCAAGACATCTGCCGAGCACGTCGCCACCGACTCCGGAGGCGGAGACGGACACGGAACGACGTACACGCAGTTCTCCATCACGAAGGCCCTCACTGGTCCGCTCGCAGATGAGGTTCGCGATGCCACCTACACCGTCAGGTACTCCGTCAAGGGCTCCGATGCCCCAGCAGTGACCATGACCGTTCCGGTCGGCGAGTCCGTGACCAGCGGACGCGCTCCCATCGGATCGACGTTCGTCATCGAGGAGATCGACCTCCCGGCTGTCACGGGTGTGACCTGGGGCGCGTGGACGATCACCGGGGAGGGTGTGACGGCTGCCGCCGACGGCAGGTATGAGGTCACCCCCGGATCGTCGGCAGGGGTCGCATTGACGCTGACCAACACCGCGAACACGGTCCCGTCCACGCCTCCGCCGACGACGCCGCCGACGCCGACGCCATCCGAGCCGCCGACGCCGAAGCCGACACGGACAGGCTCTCTCGCACAGACGGGTGGCGGCGACGGTCTCGCGGCACTCCCCGCCGCCATCGGTCTCATCCTCGCCGGTGCGATCACGGCCATCGTTGCTTCCCGACGGAGGCACCTCGCGAAATAGGTGACCTCAGCAGGCGACCTCAGGTGGTCTCGACCCGTTGGCGGTGGCGCTCAGCCACCGCCAACGGGTTTCGTGTTCCAGGGCGACGTGTGCCGACGAATCGGCGCATATTCGCAGGTCGCGTACCTCATACTCGGGTGATGTCAACCGCCGAGGAACCGTATCTCAGGGAGCGGGCGCTTCCGCAGCCCGGGCGTCGGCGTGCGCAGCAGATCGTCGCGACAGCGACACTGGCGTTGGCGTTGATCGCGGCTGCGGCTGTGGCCCTCGTCGATTCCATGTCCGGCGGTGATGCGCAGCTGCTGCTCGTCGTAGTACCGTCGCGGCACATCCTCGGAGTCGCCACGATCCTCGCTTTCGTGGCGCTGAGCTCCATGTTCTGGACCCTCTCGCTCCCTTCCGGCTGGTCCGCAATGGTCGTGATCGGGCGCGTGCTGTCCATCGGCGGCGCACTGATAGCCGTGTTCTGGGGCGTTCTGACGACACCCTGGCCCGTCACACCGTTGCTGATCCACGGGTGCGAATCCGGGTACGTCGTCGAAGAACGCTCGTTCCTCTTTCTTTCGTCGATCACGGTGCTCGAGCGGCACGGACTCGTCGCAACTCCTGTCCTGGGCACGAGCGCGGATGACGGATATCAACCATTCGCCGCCGGCGAGTACGACGCGTGGGTCGATGACGGGCATATCGAGGGATGGTTCGCCTTGGAGCCCGGATCGAATACGGCATTGAGCCGGTTCGAGCTCCCGCTGTCGCAGTCACCGCACTGCGGATAGGCAGCCCGGAAGCCGTCGCCGCTTGTGTTCACGTGCGGACGCGGCCTCGCGGTCATCGGCCGGGGGTCTCGTCAGCCCGGGCCCGGCGGCGTATCGTGCAGTCCATGGCAGACAGAGCTGCTGACAGGGTGACGGTGCCGAACGTCATAGGACTCCCCTTCCACGTGGGCCGCGACCTCGCCCACGATGCGGGGGTGACTCTGGCGAACCCCGACCCAGATGGGCCACCCATCGGAGCCCTCGCGTGGCCGGGGCTCTTCTACATCACCTCCCAACAGCCCGCAGCTGGAGCCACGCTCTACCGCTGGGACTCAGTCGCCGTCGAATTCATCGAGCACGGCTCGGCGGAATCCACAGCGATCGGGAGTGACAGCAAGCCGGGTGGATGAGCATCGCCGCGCGAGTTCCATCAGCAGAATGACTGGCACGAAAAGCACCCGCACGGAGGTTCGTTCAGCTTGCCCTCCTCGGAGCACACGTGACAGCGACCAGCACGGCCAGCAGGGCGATACCGGCGTTGATCCAGAAGACCTGAGCGGGCCCGGTGCCATCGAGCCACCGCCCTCCCGTGAACGCGCCGAAGGCGATGCTCGCGTTGAAGACGCTGACCCACAGCGCAGACACCGCTTCTCGCTGTTCAGGTGACGCCTGAGCGATCCAGGTCTGTGTCGTCACGGAGACGCCGCCGTAGACGAAGCCCCACATCGCCATCGAGATCGCGGCGGCGACAGGGGTGATCGCGACGGACGGGAACAGCGCCAGCACTCCGGCGATGCCGAGGCTCAGCCCGATGGCGACCACCTTCGAGTTTCGTGAGGAGATCGGCCCTGCCACGAAGTTGCCGAGGATGCCGAGGTCCCCGTAGATCAGGAGCATGGTCCCGATGACGGCCGGCGCGAAGCCTCCGAACGTCTCGAGCGCAGGGCGGACGTACGTGTACGCAGCGAAATGCACGATGACGAGCAGCGCGGTGATCGCGAGCCCCGCGCGCACCCCCGGGTTTCGGAATGCGAGCGCGAGCGCGCCGAGCGGAATCGTCGTGGTGGACGGCATCTCGGGCAGCACGATGGCCATCGCAAGAGCGATTGCGGTTGCAGCCGCCGCGAGGACCCAGAATGCCGCATTCCAGTTGACGGCGTCACCGATGAACGTGCCGACGGGGACTCCCAGCACCGAGGCGACCGCGATCCCGCTGAAGATGATCGTCGTCGCAAGACCGAGGGAGCGGGAGCTCACGAGTTTCGGAGCCAGGCTCGCGGCGAGGGCCCAGACCCCACCCATGCTCACGCCGAGGATGACTCGGGCGATGGCGAGGATCAGGAAACTCGGGGCGATCGCGGTGAGGGCGTTGGCTGCGGCGACGAGCGTCATCAGGGCGATGAGCGTCGACCGACGGTCGATCCGGCCGGTGACGATCGGGACGAAGGGCGCTGTCACCGCTGCGGCGACGCCGGTGATGGTGAGCGAGAGTCCGACCGTCCCCTCGCTCTCGCGCAGGGATCCGCTCATCGGGGTGAGCAACCCCACCGGCATCATCTCCGCCGCGACGACGATGAACGTCGCTGCGGCGACGAGGACGACAGCACCCCAGCGATTCCGATCCTGCATCGATGACCGGGGGCGGGAGATGTCAGGAGCGTTGTCCCGAGGCGATGCGGATGCAGGCAGGGGCGAATTCATGCTTCCAGCGAATCGCGGACGCGACGCCTGATCAACGGCGAATCGGTGATCGATCCATGAGTCAGATTCATTGATGATCGGCGTAGGCTCGCACTCGGATGCACGTGCGCAGGTATCCGAGACGGAGATGGGGCGAGGGATGGCTGAGTTGCCGATCCGAGAGATCGAGTGCTTCCTCGTACTCGCCGAAGAGCTGCATTTCGGACGGACCGGCGAGCGGCTGTTCGTCTCTCAGAGCCGGGTCAGCCAGCTGATCAGCGCGCTCGAGCATCACGTCGGCACACGCTTGGTCTCCCGCACCAGCCGACGCGTCGAGCTCACCGACGCCGGGACGCACTTCCTGGCTGCCGTCTCTTCGGCACACCAGGCGCTCGTCGACGTGGTCGACGATGCGCGTGTCCGCGCGCGAAACGCGCCGACGCCGATCGTCGTCGGTTTCCAGGGCGCGATCTACGACTCGATCGCGAAGGCGATCGCCGCGTTCGAACGACAGCATCCGCGGGTTCCGGTGCACATCAGGGAGCTGCCCCTCGGCGACCCGTTCAGCGACGTGCTCGCCGGCCGTGTCGATGCCGCAGTGGTGCTGCTTCCCGTCGACGATCCCGATCTCGTGACGGGTGTGATCTTCTCCCGGCAGCCTCAGATGCTCGCGATCTCGATCGACCATCCCTTCGCTCGTGAGGGCGAGATCGCGGCTGAGCAACTGGCGGAGATCAGCCTCGTCCCGATCATCGGTCCGGCACCGGCAGCCTGGATGCAGGTGCATTCGCCACGGACCACGCCTGGCGGGTCACCGCTACGGATGCGTGGCGGAGCGGCGACCGTGCAGGAGGGTCTCTCTCATGTGGCGTCCGGCCACAGCGGCCTCATCCTGTGTGCAGCGACGACGGACTACAACAAGCGAGTCGACGTCGCATTCGTGCCTGTGCGAGGGCTGCCCGAATCCTCGCTGGGTCTCGTGTGGCGCGTCGACCGTGAGAGCCCGCGCATCCGCCACTTCGCTACGGCTGTCGAGGACGCGCTCGACACGCCATGACCTCACGGAATGACGCGGAAGAGTGAGAGTCAGGCGCCCATCCCGATCCAAGGTGCATGTACTCGAACGGGAAACACGTTCGTCATGACATCGAGAGCACTCTGCAACGGGCTCTCTACGCTGATTCTGCGGTGATCGTGCGCACGGTCTCGCGCGCACTGAGCTGGGGGCCTGCCGCGTCGACCAACGCAGTGAACGGGATGACGATCCATGCTTTGCGCAGGGTCTCATGGACGGTCCACCGGCCGACCCATCCCTCCGGTGTGATGAACAGGGAGCCCGCCTGTACGTCGAAGGTCCTTCCATCCTCCTCCTCGATGGTGGCGCTCCCCGACACGATCTGACACATCTCGTGGTACTGCGGACGCGTGCTGCGGAACGAACCCGGCGTCACCTCCCAGACACCGGATCGGATCCCTTCGGGCGACTCCCACACTGTGCGAGAGGACTCCGTCTGACCCTCACGCTCGGCCGTGGCCTTCGCCTTGTGGTCGCCGGCATCCGTTGTGGTCACGTCATGGACGACGATCGCTCTGGTCATGTTCTCCGCCTTGTCGATGCATGGGTGGGCGCGGTCTCGCGCCACGTGGCCAGTATCGATTCTTACAATCAGATTGTCAACAATCCTACCTTGCTGTTACATTCGTGCCATGACCTCTTCACACCGGCATGAGCATGGAGACCAGGGCCACTCCCACCAGGATCACGACCACGGGCACCCGTTCAGCGATGGACACCCGACGCGGCCCGTCACCGTCGAGGCGGGCGGCCACGGACACAGTCACGACCACGGGCTCGAAGGCCACTCCACTGCCGGAGGAAAGCACCGCAAGAAGCTCGTCCTCGTGCTGTGCATCACATTCACCGTCTTCGCGGTGCAGGTCGTCGGCGCCCTGATCTCGGGATCGCTCGCGCTCCTCGCAGATGCCGGCCACATGCTCACCGATGCGACCGGCGTGCTCATCGCGCTCATCGCGACCTTCGTCGCCGCGCTCCCGGCGACGTCCAAGCGGACCTACGGTCTCATGCGCGTCGAGGTGCTCTCGGCCATGATCAACGGCATCGTGCTGAGCGTGATCTGCGTCGTCATCGTCTGGACCGCGATCCAGCGCCTCGGAACCGAGGTCGAGATCGAGACGGGTCCCATGCTGATCGCGGCCATCGCCGGCGCCATCGCCAACCTCATCTCGCTGCTGATCCTGCAGTCGGGCCAGAAGGAGAGCATCAACGTGCGCGGTGCGTACCTCGAGGTGCTCGGAGACCTGCTGGGCTCGGGCGCCGTGATCGTGGCCGGCTTCGTGATCCTCTTCACCGGATGGAACTGGGTGGACCAGGTCGCGGCGTTCGCCATCGCGGCACTGATCGCCCCGCGCGCCTACAGCCTCCTCAAGGACGTCGTGCGGATCCTCCTGGAAAGCACTCCGAAGGACGTCGATCTCGACAAGACCCGCGAGCACATGATGTCGGTGCCCGGCGTCGAGCGCGTGCACGACCTGCATGCGTGGACCATCACCTCGGGCGTCAACGCCATGTCGGCGCACGTGGTCATCGACCAGGATGCCCTGGACTGGGACCACTACGACCGCATCCTCGACGAGCTGCACGCCTGCCTGGGTGAGCACTTCGATACGAATCACTGCACGATCCAGCTCGAGCCGGTCCACCACTCCGACCACGAGAACGACGTCCACGCCTGAGACGACCACCGCCGCTCGGCGACGAGAAACGAAACGAATCGGCGCGGACACCCCGCGACCCCGTAAGCCACGGTAGATTGTCTACAATGCAAGTGATGCCGGTGCCGGACAGCGCACCGATCTCGCGACGGGGGACGACCATGAACGGTGTACAGACGCTTTCGGCGATCAACAATCGACCGACGGCCGTCGTGATCGCCGACCAGCTGCGCGAGAGCATCATCAACGGCGGGTTCTCGCCCGGCGACCAGGTGAACGAGGCGCAGGTCGCCGGTCAACTGAACGTCTCGCGCGGCCCGGTCCGTGAGGCGCTGCATCGCCTGGTGCAGGAGGGTCTGCTGCTCGCTCGACCGAACCGCGGCGTTTTCGTGCAAGAGCTGACGGTGCGCGACGTCGCCGAGGTCTACGAGGCGCGCGAGGTCATCGAATGCGCGGCCGGCGAGATCATCACCAAGTTCAGCCCGGAGCAGCGCGAGGCCACGGCCGCGCGGCTCACCGACATCGTGCAGCAGATGCAGGCGGCGCTCGACGCCGAGGACTGGACGCGTCTGGGCCGCATCGACCTCGAGTTCCACACTGCCCTGGTGCAGGATGCCGGCAACACCCGGCTCGTGCGCGCCTATGCCACTCTCGCCACTGAGGCGCTCATCTGCCTGTTCCACTTCCCCGACGCGTACCCGAAGCCCGACCGTGTCGTGCCTGGCCACCAGGAGATCGCGGACCTGCTGAGGGCGGGCGACATGGAGCAGCTGCACCATGTGCTCCACACGCACTTGTCGCTCAGCGACTACCAGCTGCACAGTCACGACGACGAGGGTGCGCTGCGCCACGGTCGCAACGAAGAAGGCGAAGAGTCCTGAATCCTCAGCCGGCACCGTCGGCGGTCGTGAGCCTCACCGAGCGCTCGCGCAATCAGGCGAACGTCTTCGCAGCCGCGATCACCCGGGCGACCATGACCCGCGGCGATCTCATCGCAGACACCGGACTCAGCAAGGCGACGATCGCCCGCATCGTCGACGATCTCGAGGCGCTGGGGCTGCTCTCCCCCGAAGCCCCAGCCCCCGTCGATGGGCGGGGCGAAGCCGAATCAGCGCCACGGCCGGCGTCCCGCGGACGCCGCCCCACCGCGCTCACGGTGCCGGCTGCGGTCGGCCAGGTGATCGGCGTCAGCCTGGGCCTGCAGCGCACCGGCGTGCTGGCCGTCGACCTCGCCGGTCGCGAGCTCTCGTGGGGAACCGTCGCGACCCCCTCGCATGCCGACGTGCTGGCCACCGTGGACTGGCTGGGCGGATTGATCGCCTCGGCTCGCGAACGCACCCCCGCCCCACTTCGTCGCGTGCTGATCGCCGTGCCCGCGCGGGTGGTCGACGGCATCCGGGTGCCGAACCCGCCAGCCGCCATGACCGCGATCGGAGAGGCGGAGTTCCTGTCGCTGCTGACGGATGCCGTCGGTGCCGAGGTCGTGCTCGACACCGACGCGAACATGGCACTCGCCGGCCTCACGGCCGAGGGCTTCATCCCCGATGACGCGCGCCCGCTGCTCCTCAACATGAGCACGGTGCTGACGATGGCCCTGGTGCGGCGCGACGGATCGACGGCACAGGGCGCGAGCAGTTCGTTCGGCAACTTCTCGGCGCTCCCGTTCCCGCGTGGCGACGAGGAGAGCACGCTCGGGTCGCTGCTGAGCACCCATGGGCTCGAGGACTACTGCGCTCGGCGAGGTCTCGCGCTCGGGCACATCTCGGAGCTGTGGGGCGGGGACGACGAGCTCGGCCGTTTCGACACCGCTTCACCCTCCACTGCGCGCGACGCCGTGGTAGACGTGTTCGCCGAGGCACTCTCCGCGGCACTGCTCATGGTGTCGGTGATCTCCGACCCGCTGCTGGTCGTGCTCGCCGGGCGCCTCGCCCCGCTCGCCCAGCGCGTACTCCCCCGCGTCACCGAGACTCTGGCGGAGGCGCTCGACGAGCCTCCCCAGATCCTCGTCGCCAACTCCCGCACCCGTGCGCACACCACCTCGCTCGGCGCCGCCCACATGGCGCTGACGACCGTGCAGCGCGACATCTGCGACCGCCTCGCGAACGGCACCTGGGCGCGGGGCTGACCCCTCGCGCGTCAGAGGTGCAGGGCAGCGACCTCTCGCAGCCCGTCGAGGAAGCGCTCGACGTCGTGCTCGTCGAACGCGAGCGGCGGACGGATCTTCAGCACGTTCACCTCGCGTCCGGCACCGCTGATGAGGATGCGACGATCGCGCATCCCATCGATCACGCGGGTCGTGCGTGCGCGATCCGGGGTTCGCTTCTCGCGATCCTCCACGATCTCGACCCCGACGACCAGCCCCGCACCGCGCACCTCGGCGACGTGCGGCGAGTCAGCGAGCAGTTCGCGGATTCCCGTGCGCAGCAGTTCGCCGATCCGTTCGACGCGAGCCGGCACCCCCTCGCTCTCGAAGACGTCCAGCACGGCCGCGCCCGCGGCGATCGGCACCGATGATCCGCCGAAGGTGTTGAAGTAGCGCACCTTCTCGCCGAAGTCGCGGGCCACCTCGGGCCGGAAGACGACGGCCGAGAGCGGGATGCCGTTGCCCATCGGCTTGCCCATCGTGACGATGTCGGGAACGACCTGCTGCATCGCGAATCCCCACATGCAGGTGCCCAGTCGACCGAAGCCGGCCTGCACCTCGTCGGCGAGGAACAGCCCACCGACGGCATGGACCTCGTCGACCATCCCCTGCAGGTAGTCGCCGGCCTCGGGGAAGATGCCGTCGCTCATGAACGACAGATCGAGCACGAGCGCCGACACACCGAATCCGTGACGGGCGAGGTCGTCGATCGCTCGGCGCGTCTCGGCGCGCATGTGGTCGGCGAGGCTGAGCCCCGCGGGGACGAGCTTCGGGTCGGGCGGGTCGATCTCTCGCACGTGCGGTCCGAGCGGAGACCCGTCGCCCAGCGCCGGCGAGATCGCCGCGACGGCGCGGGTGATGCCGTGGTACGCCCACCTGTTGACGATGACGCCCTCGTTGCCCGTGTGATGCGCCGCGACTCTGAGCGCGAGGTCGTTGGCTTCGGAGCCCGAGCAGGCGAAGGTCACGCGCCGCAGCTCCTCGGGGAAGTACGACACGAGACGCTCGGCGTAGTCGACGAGCCCCTCCTGCGCGTAGCGGGTGTTGGTGTTGAGCGTCGCCACCTGGCGGTTGACCGCCTCGACGACGTGCGGATGGCAGTGCCCGACCGAAGGCACGTTGTTGTAGGCGTCGAGATAGTCGGCTCCGTCGGCGTCGAACAAGTGCGCCTTCTCGCCGCGCACGAATGCCACGGGGTCGTTGTAGATGAGCAGGTAGCCGGGACCGAGCACGTCGAGCCGTCGCTCGATGTTCGCCCGGATCCCCGGATCGACCTCGTCGAGTCGCGCCGGATCGAAGCGGCTGGGGTAGCGCGATGCGCCGAGTGACACCATGGTCGTCCTCTTTCGTCAGCCCGCGGAGCGCGGGTCAGTCCTGATGCAGCAGGTAGGAATGAGCAGCGTCGAAGCCGAGGTCGATGACGCCGGCCACCCGTCCCCAGTCGTGCAGGGCGTGGCGGCGCACGTAGTCGGCACGGTCGGTGCCCTGCTCGAGTCGCCACGTGGCGATGAGCGCGCGCAGCACGACACGCGCCGCGGCCGCGACGGCGACCATCCCGACCTCCTCGTCGCTGAGCGGGAACATGTCGCGATAGCCGTCGAGCAGGTCCCGCGCCTCGACCCACGGATGCCGGGGCGCGGATTGCAGGTGGTTGCCGAGCAGCACCGCGGGGTCGAAGACGACCGGCGCGCGCATGGTGTCGCCGAAGTCGATGACACCGCTGACGTAGCCGACGGCGGACGGATCGACGACGACGTTGTAGGGACTGAAGTCCCCGTGGATGACCTGCGATCGTGCTGTGGCGAGGCGGGGCTGCACCTCCTCGCGGAACGTCCCGAAGACCTGTCGGGCGAGCTCGTGCCGTCGTTCGTCGGCCTCGAGCTCGATGAGCGGCTCGAAGTGGAGGAACCGGCGCAGATCCCAGGCCAGCAGGGGCGTCTCCCCCGGATGCGCGAAGTCGGCGAGCGCGGAGTCGACCCGGCCGAGCATGGCGCCCACCGCGTGCCGCTGCTGCGGGGAGGCCGGATGCTCGGCGAGCAGGAGTCCCGGCAGGAACCGATACACCCGCAGGATGCCGGCGGGCTGACCCGTCTCGTCGTCGAAGGGTCGCCAGAGTCGTCCGTCGAGCGCCGGACGCACGTTCTGCAGCGGGATGCCGGGGTCGGCATGCTCGATCGATCCGATCACGTCGACCTGGCATCGCACGACGTCGAGCGGCTCCTCCGGATGCGAGATCTTGACGAGGAACTCGCCGGCAGCATCCGCGTCGCCGTGACGTAGGCGATAGGTGGCGTCCTTCTCCGTGTCGAGGCGCGAGAGGTTCCCCTGCAGTCCGTAGCGCTGATCGAGCACACGGGCGAGCCAGTCCTCGTCGACGCGGTGCGCCGTCCCGGCGAGCCCGGTGTCGCGGAGAAGCGCCTCGGTCGCGGCATCCATCACGGGTCCTTCCCTGTGCGGGTCGTCGGCCGTGAACCGGCCGATCGAGACTGACCCTAGCATTTCGTCTCTGACTGAGACAATATGGAGTGCACGCGGATCCCATTCCCCGCTCCCCACACCGAAAGGCAGATCGTGTCCATCGAACTCCCTCGCCCGAAGTACATCTCCTTTGACGTCATCGGCACGCTCATCTACTTCGAGATGCGCAAGACCGTCGAACCCCTGCTCGCCGACCGGATCACCGGCGACGACTTCGAAGCGTTCTACAACCGCTTCCGCCTCGACCGCTACGACGAGATCATGGAGTACCGCCCGTACGAGGAGATCCTCGACCGGGCCTTCCGCCGCACGGCCGCGCGCTTCGACGTCGAGGTCCGTGAATCCGACGTGGCCACGATCCTCGAGGACATGCGCGGATGGGGTGCGCATCCCGACGTCCCCGCGGCGCTTGCGACCATGGCCGAGCACTTCCCGCTCGTCGCCCTCTCGAACGCCGACGACAGCCACCTCGCGAACTTCATCCCGCGACTCGGGGCACCGTTCCACACCGTCATCACGGCCGAGCAGACCCGCGCCTACAAGCCGCGTCACCAGGCGTTCGACCACATGCTGAAGCAGCTCGATGCGAAGCCCGAGGACTTCCTGCACATCTCCTCGCACCAGCTGTACGACCACGTCCCGATGTCCGAGCTCGGCTTCACGAACAAGGTGTTCCTCGACCGCGGCTACGACCCCGACCTGCCCCACTACGGCGCCGTGCGCATGACATCGCTCGACGAGGTCAACCGCGCCCTCGGCATCGCCTGAGTCAACCGGATCATTCTGAGAGGCTCCCCCATGAAGATGCACTCCTATTGGCTCGACACTGCGACACCGAGCGGCGATCACACCGAGACGCCCATCCCGCGCGAGGTCGATGTCGCGGTCGTCGGCGCCGGGTTCACGGGTCTCTCGACCGCATACCACGCCGCGAAAGCCGGGCTGTCGGTGGCCGTGCTCGAGGCGAACACCGTCGTCTGGGGAGCCTCCGGACGCAACGGCGGCATGGTCACCAACGGTCTCGGCATGGGCTTCCGCGACGCGGTGGCCCGCTACGGCGAGGCGAAGGCGAAGGAGTACATCGACCTGTACAACGACGCCGTCGACCTGATCGAGCAGCTCGTGGTCGAGAACGACCTCGACGTCGACTTCGAGCGGCGCGGCAAGCTGATCCTCGCCTCGAAGGAGTCCCATTTCGAGGGTGTGCGCAAGACGAGCGAGGCTCTGCGGCGCCTCGCCGGGCACGACACGGAGGTGCTGGACCGCGAGCAGATCCGAGCCGAGGTCGGCAGCTCGGCGTTCTTCGGAGGCTTCACAGAGACGCGCTCCGCCGCCGTGCACGTCGCGAAGTTCGGCCATGCCCTCGCGGCTCTGGCGATCCGCGAGGGAGCTTCGATCCATGAGAACGCGGAGGTCACCGACCTCCGCCGCATCGGCTCCGGCACCACGCACGAGCTGGTCACCACGCGCGGCACGATCCGCGCCGGCAAGGTCGTCGTCGGCACGAGCGGATACACCGGCCGGCCCTTCGGCTGGCTGCAGCGCCGGGTCGTCCCCGTCGGCAGCTTCATCACCGTCACCGAGCCTCTGCCGAAGGACCTCGCCCACGAGCTGCTGCCGAACCGTCGCGTCGCCACCGACACGTTCAACCTGCTGCACTACTTCCGCCTCACCCCCGACGACCGTCTGCTGTTCGGCGGGCGGGCGCGGTTCGCACTGTCCGACCCGGCATCCGACCGCAAGAGTGGCGAGATCCTGGTCGCGGCCCGCGACGCGATCTACCCGCAGCTGCGCGACGTCACGACCGAATACATGTGGGGCGGACTCGTCGACATCTCGATGGATCGCATGGTGCACGCCGGCGAGCGCAACGGTCTGTTCTACTCGATGGCGTACTCGGGCCACGGGGTGCAGATGGCGACCTACATGGGCAAGGTCATGGCCGATGTCGTCGCGGGGCGGCCTGAGGCGAACCCATGGCGTGATCTGAAGAACCCCTGGATCCCCGGCTACTTCGGCAACCCCTGGCTGCATCTGCGCGCCGGCGGGACCTGGTACGGGCTGAAGGACCGGATGAGCTGATCCATGGACGACTTCCCGAGGATCCTGGCCGCACTCGGCACGGAGATCAGCACGCCGGCGCCGATCGTCCTCATCGACGTGGTCGAGGAGAACATCACCCGGATGCAGGCGTTCGCCGATGCGCACGGCAAAGCGGTCCGCCCGCATGTCAAGACGCACAAGAGCGTGCGGATCGGGAAGATGCAGCTGGATGCCGGGGCCATCGGCCTGACGGCCGGCACCCTCAGCGAGGCGGAGATCTTCGCCGCCGCCGGATGCCCCGACATCCTGCTCGCCTACCCGCTGTGGATCACAGGGGCGAAGGAAGGACGTCTTCGACGTCTGTCGCGGGCGACGCGGCTGAGCGTGGGCGCGGAGAGCGCCGCCGCGATCGAGCGGCTCGCTGAGGTCATGGGCGATGCTGCCGACGCTCTCGGGATCGTGATCGAGGTCGACTGCGGCGCTCGGCGCTCCGGCGTGCGACCGGAGGACGCCGGAGTACTGGCCGCTCACGCGACGCGGCTCGGCCTGCGCGCCCGCGGTGTCTTCACCTACCCGGGGCACGGCGGCACGATCGGCGCCAGGGAGAGTGCCGCAGCGGACCAGGCCGCGGCACTGCGCACCGCCGTCGAATCGCTGCGCGCCCACGGCATCGAGCCCGAGATCGTGAGCGCGGGATCGACACCGACCGCCGAGTTCAGCACCGATCCCGTCATCACCGAGGTCCGCCCCGGAGAGTACGTCTTCAACGACTGGGACAACGTGCGCCTCGGCGACAGTGCACCGCAGAACATCGCCCTGTTCCTGGCCAGCACGGTCGTGAGCGATCAGGGGCACCCGCATGTCATCCTCGACGCGGGCACGAAGGCGCTGGCCCGCGAGGGCAATCCCGAACGGGGCTACGGACAGGTGCCGAGCTTTGACGGGTATCTCCGGGTACTCAACGAATACCACGGGTTCCTCGAACTGCCAGCTGGGGGTCCGCGACCGGTGGTCGGCGAGACCGTCGCCGTCGTTCCGCATCACGTGTGTCCGGTCGTCAACAGCTTCGAGGAACTCATCATCACGGACCGCACCGGCGCGCTGCTCGACCGCTGGCCCGTCGACGCCCAAGGCCGCCTGAACTGACCCCACCCCTCTGCGAAAGGACCCTCCGATGACCGTCGCGCCCCTTCCGTCCGTCGCCGACCCGCATGCCGCGCTTCGCGAGCGGGGACTCGAGCTCCCCGCGATCGCGGACGACCCGAAGTACATCAACTGGCGCTCGTCCGAGAGCGGGCTGATCTTCGTGTCGGGCCAGCTGCCCTCCCGCGACGGCGCTCTGCCCGTCACCGGAGCCGTCGCCGACGGCGATGCCCCGGCATCCGATCAGGTCGACATCGACACGGCCCGCGAGATGATGCAGCAGGCCACCCTCAACGCGCTCGCGGTCGCCGCAGACGCCGTCGGCGGACTGGAGCGCGTGCGCGTCGTGCAGCTGCTCGTGTTCGTGCTCAGCGCGCCAGGGTTCGGTCAACAGTCTCGGGTGGCCGATGCCGGCAGCGAGTTGCTCGTGCAGGTACTGGGCGAGGAGGGCCGTCACGCACGCACCGCGATCGGCGTCGCCGGTCTTCCGCGCAACAGCCCGGTCGAGGTGCAGATGGTGTGCGAGGTGCGGGCATGAGCGTCGACGCACCCCTCGCCGTCCTGATCACCGGCGCCTCCAGCGGCATCGGCGAGGCCGTGGCGGCGCGCTATCGTGCCGCCGGCGCCCGTCTCTTCCTCACCGGCCGCCGCTCTGAGCCGCCGACGATGCTGGCGGAGGGCGAGACCTATCTTCCTGGCGACCTCGACGATGAGGCGTTCGTCGAGCGACTGGTCGCGGCGGCGGCCGAGGCCCTCGGCCCGCTCGACTCCGTCGTCGCGTGCCACGGCCTTCAGGCTGAGGGCGCTCTGACCGCGACGTCGGTCGAGACGGTGGCACGCGTGCTCGACGCCAACATCCTGAGCGTGTTCTCGCTGCTCAAGCACGTCGTCCCGGTGCTCCGCGAGACGGGTGCCCAGATCGTTCTCGTGAGCTCCCGACTCGGGATGGTGGGCATCGCCGACCAGGTCGCGTACAGCGCAGCGAAGGGCGGGCTGATCATGCTCGGCAAGGGCGCCGCCATCGAACTCGCACCTCGCAACATCCGCGTGAACGTCGCCGCCCCCGGACTCACCGAGACCCCGGTCATCGAAGCAGGCTTCCAGAAGAAAGACGACCCGGAGGCGTACCGCGCCGAGCGAGCGGCGACCATCCCGATGCGCCGCCTCGCCCGCCCCGAGGAGATCGCCGAGGCCATCTACTTCCTCGGCTCCCCCGCATCGTCGTACGTCACCGGGGCCGTGCTGCCGATCGACGGCGGATACACGGCCGCCTGAACCCCGCCGCTGCGCGGGAACGCCAGAGGGCCGGTGGCCGGATGCGAATCCGACCACCGGCCCTCTTCTCGCGTCTCAGCCCATCCTGTTGAGGATGACGTTCTTCGGCTCGCTCATCTCGCGCACGGCCTCGGCGACTCCCTCGCGGCCGACCCCCGAGCGCTTCGACCCGCCGAACGGCATGGCATCGATGCGGAAGTCGCTCGTGTCGTTGATGAGCACGCTGCCCATGTGCAGCCGATCCACGGCATGCATCGCCGTCGTGAGCGACGCCGTGAACACCCCGGCCTGCAGCCCGTAGTCGGTGTCGTCGATCGTCTCGAGTGCCGCGTCCAGATCGGTGAACGGCTCGACGAAGACCACGGGCCCGAAGACCTCCTCGCGGTAGATCCGAGCACTCTCGGGCACGTCGACGAGCACCGTCGGCCAGTAGAAGGCCCCCTCACGCCGTCCGCCGGTGACCGCACGAGCGCCCCCGGCCACGGCCTCGTCGACCCAGCTCTCCACGCGCCGGGCCTCCTGCTCCGAGATCAGGGGCCCCACATCCGTCATGGCGTCCTTCTTCGACCCCACGACGAGTCGGTCGGTGTCGCGGGTGATCAGCGCCAGCATCCGCTCGTACTGCGACTCATGCACGAACACTCGCTGCACCGACAGGCAGTTCTGTCCGGCCACGCCGAACGCGCCGTCCACGATGCCCGCCGCCGCGGTCTCCACATCGCCGTCCTCGCAGACCAGGACGGCGTTGTTGCCCCCCAGTTCCATCAGGATGCGGCGGGCGCCGACGAGACGCGCGATCGCATCGCCCGTCGTCGGTCCGCCGGTGAAGCTCACGGCCGCGACACGCGGGTCGCTCACGAGCGCGGAACCGGCCTCACGACCGGCGGCGAGCACCGCCATGCGCCGCGGAGGCATGCCAGCGCGCAGCAGGATGTCGTGCAGGGCGAGCGCCGACAGCGGTGTGACGGCCGCAGGCTTCAGCACGATCGCGTTGCCGGCCAGCAGGCCAGGACCCACCTTGTGCGCGACGAGGTTCATCGGATCGTTGAACGGCGTGATCGCGGCGATGACACCGAGCGGCACCCGCCGGTAGTACCCGAACTTGCCGGACCCGCGAGCGGTGTCCTCGAACGGCAGCGTCGAGCCCTCGAGCAGCGCGGCGGAATGAGCCGAGATGCGCAGCGTCTCAGCGGTACGGGCCACCTCGCGCGTGGCCTCCGTGATCGTCTTGCTGCCCTCCGCCGAGATGATGCGGGCAAGTCGCGGAGCCTCTTCGCGCACGAGGTCGGCCGCACGTTCGAGCACCTCGCGGCGCTCCCACAGCTCCCAGCGCTCCTCACGGAGACTGCGCTGCACGTCACCGACCGCGCGGTCGACGTCCGACGTCGTCGCCTGATACACCGAGGCCACGAGGCTGCCGTCCTCAGGATCGGTCACCTCCAGCGTGAGCGGCCCCCGCACCCACTCTCCGGCGATGTAGCCGCCGCCCGGGAGTCCCAGCTCGCGCAGGGTCTCGTCGCCGGGGTGGGTGGCCGCCGGCAAAGCCTCGCACTCGCACACGGTCGCGTGGTCGCTCATGTCCGTCTTCCCTCTCTCTCGATCTGTCGCCGGGTTCAGCTGAACTTGTCCTGCAGGCCGAAGTAGGCGCCGCCCACCCGGAGGTGCAGCCACGGCTGCCCGAAGTACCCCGGGATCCAGGGGTTCTTCAGATCGCTCCAGATGTTCGCCTCGGGCTTGCCAGAGACGGCATCCGCCATGACCTTGCCCATGTAGCTCGCCATCTGCACCCCGTGTCCGGAATAGTTCAGCGAGTAGTGGATGCCCTTGCGTTCGCCCGCGTGCACCATCTGGTCCATCGAGATGTCGACGAGCCCGCCCCACATGTAGTCGATGCGCGCATCGCGCACCTGCGGGAAGACGCGGTGCATGGCCTTCGTCAGGATGTCGCCGCTCTCCTTGTCCTGCGAGGGGTCTGACAACGCGAAGCGTGCGCGGCCACCGAACAACAGGCGGTTGTCCGGCGTGATGCGGAAGTAGTAGATGAAGTTCTTGCTGTCCGAGGCCATCCGGCGGTTCGGCAGCAGCTCATCGACGACGTTCCGCGGAAGGGGCTCGGTCACGACGATGAAGCTGCCGACCGGGATCACCCGGCGCTGCTGCCAGCCGAAGGGCTTGCCGGTGTAGCCGCTGGTGCCGAGCACCACGGCGCCGGCACGCAGGTTCCCTCGCGTGGTCTTGAGATCGTGCACGGTCCCGCTGCCGACGCGCTCGACGTCGACGACCTCGGCCTTCTCGTGGATCGTCGCACCGGCGTCGATCGCGAGTCCCGCGAGCGCGTGGCCGAACTTGCCCACGTGCAGACCGGCCCCGAGCGGATCGACCATCGCGCCGTGATACACGTCGGAGCCGATCTCGGAGCGGATGTTCGCCCGGTTCACCAGCTCGACCGGCTGACCGACGAGGCGTTTCAAGGCCTCGGCGGTCTGCTTCATCCCCTCGAAGTGCGAGGGCTTCCAGGCGAGGTTCATCTTGCCGGAGCGCTCGTAGTCCACGTCGAGCTCGTTCTCCTCGACGATGTCCTCGATCAGGTCGATGGCCTTGTTGTACTCGCGGAAGTAGCCGACGGCCCGCTCCTCGCCGTAGCGCTTGATGGCGTCGCGGAAACCGATGGCGAGACCGGTCGTGGCCATCCCGCCGTTGCGTCCGGAGGCGCCCCAGTTCACCGTGTTCGCTTCGAGCAGCGCCACCGACTTGCCGGCCCGCGCCGCGTGGAGGGCAGTCGAGAGGCCGGTGAACCCGCCGCCGACGACGGCGACATCGACCTCTTTGGGCACCTCAGTGCGCGTGTAGTCGCCGCTGGGAGTGGCGGTGTCGAGCCAATAGGAGTGCATTTTCACGATCGGATGCTCCGTCATTTCTTCGTGGGGTGGGGGCGGTCGACGCATCACGGCGTCGACCGCCCGGGTACAGAGGAGGGGATCAGCCGCGCTTGGTGTGCTCGGTGATCAGGCGGCGCTCGAGCGGATCGCGGAGGATGTCGACGTACCCACCGGTTTCGGCCTGCACGACGCGCTCGTGCACGAGCGGGATGACCGCATCGAGCTGCAGCACGGCGGCCTCAGCGTCCATGGTGGCCTGGCGGCGATCGTCGCCGGCGACCTGCATGCCGGCGTCGATCAGCTCGTCGACCTCGGCGTTGCAGAGCTGTGCGATGTTGAAGCCGCCCTCGCAGGTGAAGTCCTGCGAGAGGAACGACAGCGGGTCACCCATGTCGAGCAGGGTGTTGCGCGAGACGACGACCGCGTCGAAGGCTCCGTCGAGCATCTCGCCCTCCATCGCGACGTACTCGCGTACGTCCTGTTCGACGATGAAGCCGGCGTCTTCCAGCTGCTTCTCCAGCTGCACAGCGATCTCCGGGTTCTCAGCGCGGTCGGTGTAGGTGGCGAGCGTGATGGTGATGCCGTCGACCTTCGCCGGCTTGACCGACGACTCGACGTCTCCGCGCATGTCCTCCGCCCACTCGATCGCCGGGCCCAGGAGACCGACGGCCGGGTCGGCCTGGCCCTCGTAGACGGTGTCGACGATCACGGACGGATCGATCGCCGCACGCGCTGCGGCACGGACGGCCGGGTCGGCGAACGGGCCGCTCTCGGAGTTCAAGGTCAGGAACGAGGTGCGGGGCATGAAGACCTCGTGCGCGTCATCCGGGTTGAGCAGGGTCACCTGCGAGACGGGCACGCTCTCGGCGATGTTGACCTCGCCGGAGCGGATCGCACCGGCGCGCGCCGTGCCGTCGGGCACGAAGTCGACGTCGATGCCGGCCAGCTGCGCCACATCGCCCCAGTAGTCGTCGTAGCGGTCGAGGGTGGCCGTCGAGGTGCCGTTGAGCTCGACGAGCTCGAACGGGCCCGTGCCGGTGCCGACCGGGGTGACGTTGCCGTCGTCGAGGTAGGCGGCGGCGGAGAGGATCGACATCTGCGGGCTGGCCAGACGGTTGACGAGCAGCGGATCCGGTACGTCGGTGGTGACGGTGATCTCGTTGTCGCCGGTGACCTCGGCCGTGAGTGTGACGCCCTTGATCACGCGCGGCGGGCGGGGTGCCGCGACCGCATGATCGATGGAATTCTTCACTGCCTCGGCGGTGAACTCGGTGCCGTCGTGGAAGGTGACGCCTTCGCGCAGTGTGAAGACCCAGGTCAGGTCGTCGGTCTGCTCCCATTCGGTGGCGAGCAGTGGCTCGGCCTCGAGGGCATCGTTGATGCGAACGAGGGTCTCGCCGGTGCTCCAGCGCGAGATCTTCATCACGTCGTCGCTGTACGGGTTGAGCGCCGCGGTCGGCGGCTGCATCATCGCCAGCTTGATGCGATCGTCTCCCGGCGCGGCGCCGGATTCGCCTTCGGTGCCGCCTGTCGCGCAGCCGCTGAGCACCAGGGTGGTGGCCGCGACGAGCGCGACGGCGGCGGCGACCTTGCGACCAGTGTGCTTGCTCATATCTCGTGTCCTTTTCATGGAGGAGGGGGCGGAGCGGTCGGGGGGACGCGTTCCGGATCTCGGGTTGTGCGGACGACTCGGCAGCCTGCGCTCCTCGTGGGAGCGTGGGCGTGCGGAGAACGACTCGGGTCAGTCAGTGCGTCGGGTGGAGGTGCTGTCGGGTGTGAGGGTGGGAGCATCGTTCCCGACAGCGGGCATGATGCCCGTGTCGGTGGCCAGCGCCGAGCGAATCGAGCGCCGACGACGGCTGGGCCGGGCACGCCCGCCGCGGAGGTCGAAGCTGAGGCTCGAGAGCGACACGGCGAAGATCGACAGGACGACCAGTGCGGCCGCGGGAACGAGCACGACGAGCGGTGCACGCTCGACGTACGGCATCCCTTCGCCGAGCACGAGTCCCCAATCGGGAGCCGGCGGCTGCGGGCCGAGGCCGAGGAATCCGAGGGCGGCGAGGCCCAGGGCGATGCCCGGCAGGCGGAGGCACGCGTGGCGGAACACCGGGCCGATGACGCTCGGCATCACGTAGCGCAGCATGAGCCTGGTCCTGCCGACGCCGAGCACCGGCGCGATCTGCACATGCGGCTGCGCTTTCACCTCGGAGACGAGGGCGGCGGTATGCGCTGCGAGAGGTGCCCAGCTGACGACCGTCACCGCGACGGCGGCGCCGAAGGCCGACGGGCCGAGGATGGCGGCGACGATGAGTCCGGCGATGATCGTCGGGGCGGCGTTGGTGACCTCGATGGGACCTGCGCCGAGGTTCGGGAACATGCCGACGAGCAGGCCGAGCGCGAGGCAGATCGCGGTGACGACCGCCGCGACGCCGATCGTCGACATCGCGCCGTGCGAGATGCGGGCGAGCACGTCGCGTCCGCTCGCGTCCGCCCCCAGCGGAAGCTCCCAGCTCGGCGGTTGCAGTCGTGTGTAGTCCAGGGCGAACGGGTCGCGCGGGAGCCCGGCGACGATCATCACCACCAGAAGGAGGAGCATGATCGCCGGCAGCACCAGCGCCCACTTCGAGCTCGGCGTCTTCGGCACAGCAGCCGGCAGCGAGTTCGAGCGCAGCGCGGGTCCGAGCAGCAGTCGACGGATGAGGCTGGCGCCGATACCGAGTGCGACGGCCAGCACCATGAGCAGGATCACCGCTGCCTGCAGGGTCGGAAGGTCCTGCGATTGGGCGGCACCGAGTGCGGCGCGGCCGATGCCGGGGATCGAGTAGACCTGCTCGATGACCACTGCGCCGGCGGTGATGCCGACGAGGATGAGCGCCATCGGGGCCGCGACACCGGGGAGGGTGCGGCGGATCGCGGCCAGGATGATGCGGCTCTTCGAGTAACCGGCGACCTGCCAGGTCGCGACCCACCGCTCGCTGAACGTGCTCGCGAGCGAGTCCGACAGCAGTCGGCCGAGGAAACCGCCGGCCGGGAGACCGAGTGACAGCGCGGGCAGCACGGCGTAGATCGGACCGCGCCAGCCGAACGGCGGGAGCCAGCCGAGCCAGACCGCGAAGACCACGAGCAGCACCGACGCCAGCAGGAACTCGGGCAGCGCGGTGAAGGCGGCGGCGACACCGCCTCCCGTGCGGTCCGAGCGACCGGCGAGACCGCGCCGGAAGGTGGGGATCGTGAGCAGCGCTGCAAGGATCACGGCGACGACGAGGGCTGCGAGCATGACCAGGAGTGAATTGCTGAGCGACACCAGGAGGTCGGGGAGCACGGGCCGGTTGCTCGTCCATGAGGTCCCGAGGTCGCCGCGCAGGGCGTTGCCGAGCCAGGCGAAGAACGCACCGAGCACGCCGTTCTCGAGGCCGAGCTCCTGACGGATCGCCTCCAGAGCTGCGGGGTCGATCGCGCCTTCCGCGTATCGCGCACGGTAGACCGAGGTGGCGATGTCACGGCCGGAGAGCAGTGGGAGAACGCCGAGCATGAAGATCACGAGGAAGATCATCACGACCCGGGAGAGTCCTGCGATGATCGCACCCTTCGATCCGCTCGAGAGGGAGTTGCGACGCTGGGTGCGGCTGAGCGCCGGCACGGCTTGCGTGGAGAGAGCCATCGGGTGTCCTTTCCTTGCCTCAGACGGCCGGCGCGAGCTCGGCGGGGGCGACCTGCAGCACGGGGATCGCATCGACGAGCTCTCGGGTGCGTTCGTGGTTCGGGGCGGCGAGGAGGTGCTTGGTCGGCCGGTCCTCGATGACGTTCCCGCCGTGCATGACGACGGTGCGCTCGCAGAGGCTCGCGACCATCGAGAGGTCGTGCGAGACGACGAGGATGCCGGTGCCGCGCTCCTCCGAGATGCGACGGAGCAGGGCGACGATCGCCTCCCGCATGGGGAGGTCGAGTCCGCTGACAGGCTCGTCGGCGAGAAGGAAGTCGGGCCGGGTGGCGATCGCGCGGGCGATCGCGAGGCGCTGGGCCTGGCCGCCGGACAGCTCGTTCGCGCGACGGTTCATGAACTTCTCGTCGAGGCCGACGGAGTCCAGCGCCTCTTTCACCATCGCGTCGTGGTCGCCCGTGACACCGAGGCGCACGAGGGGTTCGCGCACGAGATTGCGCACCGTCATGAGCGGGTCGAGCGTGCTGGCCGGGTCCTGGGGCACGTACTGCACCTTGCGGCGGTACCACTTGAGTCTGCGGACATCGGCTGGGTACACCTCGTTCCCCTGGCAGGTGACAGCTCCGGTGTCGGTCGACTCGAGAGCGAGCATGATGCGCAGCAGGGTGGTCTTGCCCGAGCCGGAGACTCCGACGATGCCGACGCGCGAGCCCTCCTCGATCACGAGGCTCGTCGGGTGCAGCGCGGTCTTGGTCTCGCGTCTCGCGAACAGGCTCGTCTTCGGCATCGCGTAGGCACGGCTGACCTCGCCGATGTCGAAGAACGAGGCCGCGGTGGTCTCGATGTCGGGCGTGGAATTGCCCGCCGCGAGCTCGGCGCGGAACTGCTCGACGTAGGGCTCGACGGTCGCGGCGCGGGCGGCCCGGATCAGCTCCCGCGTGTAGGGATCGGTGGGGGTGGCGAAGATCGTGTCGATGCGGCCCTGCTCGACCACGTCGCCGTCCTTCATGACGACCGCGTCGCTGCAGAGCTCCGATGCCACGGCGAAGTCGTGCGTGATGAAGAGGAGCGCGGGAGTGTTCTGCCCCGCGGTGTATTTCTTCAGCACGTCGAGGACGCGCTTCTGGGTGACGACGTCGAGAGCCGTCGTCGGCTCGTCGGCGACCATGAGGCGCGTGTTGCAGGCGAGTGCGAGGGCGATGCAGACGCGCTGGCGCTGGCCGCCGGAGAGCTCGGCCGAGAACCGCCGGATGAGGGATGCCGGGTCGGGGAGGCCGACCGACTCGGCGAGTTCGACAGCGGCGGCCTCGGCGGCGGCGCGGCTCAGGCCCCGGTGCCGGCGCAGCGGCTCGATGATCTGCTCGCCGACGCGGACGAGGGGGTTGAGGGCGACGGCCGAGTCCTGGAAGACCATGGCGACGCGCGCTTCCTCCGGTCGCTTCGACGCCCGCATGCCGAGCACCTCCACGCCGTTGATCCGGATGCTGCCGGTTGCGACGGCGTTGGCGGGAAGGCGGCCGAGAACGGCGCTGGCGGTGAGGGACTTGCCCGATCCGGATTCACCGAGGAGGCACAGCCGCTGGCCGACACCGACGGAGAACGTGGTCCCCTTGACGATCGCACGACGACCGATGGATACCCGCAGATCCGTCACTTCGAGACTGTTCATGGTCCCCCGTAGAAGGTGTCTGGGTCTGCCACCTAAGCTGACCTGTGGGGCGAGCGTAACCCCGCTTCTGTTGGATTGTCAACAATCCAACGATTGGGAAATCAGATCGCAACATCCCCGTAACAGCGCTCACGCACGGGTCAGCTCCGCGATCACGGCCGTCCCCACTTCAGCCGTCGACAGCGTGCCGCCGAGATCGGCCGTCACGTCGCCGCGTTCGATGACCGTCGTGAATGCCGCCTCCACCGCATCCGCCCGCTCGCCGTGCCCGAGATGGCGCAGCATCATCGCCCCTGCCCAGATCTGACCGATCGGATTCGCGATCCCCTGCCCGGCGATGTCGGGCGCCGAGCCGTGCACGGGCTCGAACATCGACGGATGGCGGCGCTCGGGATTGAGGTTGGCGCTCGGGGCGATGCCGATGGAGCCGACCGCACCGGCGACGAGGTCGGACAGGATGTCGCCGAACAGATTCGAGGCGACGATCACGTCGAGGCTCGCCGGGGCTCGCACCGCCCGCGCGGCGAGCGCGTCGATGAGCACGGACTCGAGCTGCACTCCCCCCTCGTCGGCGACGACCTCCGCCACGATCTCGTCCCAGAACGGCATGGTGTGGATGATGCCGTTCGACTTGGTGGCCGAGACCAACCGACCCGAACGGGAGCGCGCGACGCCCACCGCGTACCGCGCGATCCGCTCGACGCCGTGCCTCGTGAAGATCGACTGCTGGTGGGCTGCCTCGTATGGGGTGCCCTGATAGCTGCGCCCGCCGATTGCGGAGTACTCCCCCTCGACGTTCTCGCGCACGATCACCGTGTCGATCTCGGGATCGCCGGCGAGTGAGGACCGGACGCCGCGGAACGAGCGCACCGGCCGCAGGTTGACGTACTGGTCGAACTCTCGACGGATCGGGATCAGCATGCCCCACAGGGTCTCGACGTCCGACACATCGGGGTGCCCGACGGCGCCGAGGAAGACCGCGTCGGTCGCGGCCATGGTCTCGAGGGCGTCGACGGGCATCATGCGGCCGTGGGTGCGGAAGTAGTCGGAACCCCAGGGCTGGATGTGCCAGTCGAGGTGGATGCCGTGGTCGCGGGTGGCGGCCTCGAGAACGTCGATCGCCACGGGCATCACCTCCGGACCGATGCCGTCGCCAGCCAGGACGGATATCGCGTACACGCTCATGTCGTTCCTCCGAGATCAAAAATCTAAATGTCAACAATCTACAATATTGCGAAAAAGCTGGTGCTGAGTGATGCCTCATCGTAGTATTGCCCTACAATTCGGCGGGAACGCAAAACACTCCCCGCAGTAGAGGAAAGAGAGCTCATGCACGAATCGACCGGCTCCGGCTCCGCACTCTGGAGCGCACAGGCCCACATGCCGTCCGTCCTCGGCCGTCAGATCGTCATCGATCGCGGCGAGGGCAACTACGTCTTCACCACGACCGGTCAGCGCCTCTTCGACGGCACCGCGGGGCTGTGGCACGCCAACATCGGCCACGGCCGCGCCGAGATGGCGGAAGCCGCCGCCGACCAGATGCAGCGGCTCGAGACCTATCACGTGTTCGGGCGATACCTGAACGACCGAGCGATCGAGCTCGCCGAGAAGGTCGCGACGCTCGCCCCCGTCGCAGACTCGAAGATCATCCTCAACAGCGGCGGATCCGACTCCATCGACGTCGCCCTCAAGCTCGCTCGACGCTACTGGCAGGTGCAGGGCCGGCCCGAGAAGACGACGATCCTCAGCCGCGACCTCAGCTATCACGGACTCCACGCCTACGGCACGAGCGTCGCGGGACTCGATTTCAACCGCGAGGGCTATGGCACCGCATCACTGGTGCCCGAGACCGCGCGCGTCGACACCTCCGACATCGATCGGGTGCGCGCGACCGTCGCCGAGATCGGCCCCGAGCGCATCGCCGCGATCATCGCCGAGCCGATCCTGGGCACCGGTGGGGTGATCCCGCCCGCTCCCGGCTACCTGGAGGGGCTCCAGCAGATCGCCGACGAGCACGACATCCTGCTCATCCTCGACGAGGTGATCACCGGCTTCGGGCGTACCGGGCACTGGTTCGCCGCACAGCGCTACGGCCTGCGGCCGCACATCGTCGCGATGGCGAAGGGCATCTCCTCGGGATACTCGGCAGTCGGCGGCATCATCGTCGCCCCTGAGGTGTGGGAACCGTTCTACCGCACCGGCGCACCCATCTACCGGCACGGCACCACGTATTCGGGCCATGCGACGTCCGCCGCACTCGCTCTCAAGAACATCGAGATCATCGAGCGCGAGGGTCTGCTGGACCGCGTGCAGCATCTGGAGGGCGTGCTGACGACCGAGTTCGCTGCGCTCGCCGCCGACACGCGGATCGAGGAGACCCGGGTGGCCGGCCTCCTCGGCGGCATCCAGTTGCGTCCCGAGCTCTCGGCGGAGCAGGTCACGGACCGCATGGTCGACACGGGATGGATCGCCCGCCCCCTGCGGGGGAACGTTGTGCAGATCAGCCCCCCGTTCACCACCACCGATGACGAGCTGCGTGGCATCGTCGCTGCGGCCGTGTCGGCGATGGATGCTGTCGCCCCGGCGCTGGAGTCGGTGCGATGATCGTGCGCGAGATCGTGCGCGACGTGGCCCCAGGGCTCGTCGAGAGCTCGGATGCCGCGGTCGCGAGCATCCTGCTGGACCGTCAGGGCACTGGCACGACCGCCGTCTTCGACGTGCGGGATCCCGCGACCGGCCAGGTGATCGCGACGCCGCCCGATCATTCCGTGGACGATGCCCTCGCCGCCCTCGGCCGTGCCGACCGGGCGGGGAGGGCCTGGGCGGGCGAGACCGCGCGGCTCCGCTCCGATGTGCTGCACCACGCCTACGACCTGCTGATCGAGCAGAAGCACCGCCTGGCCCGCATCATCACCCGCGAGATGGGCAAGCCGCTCGCCGAGGCGTACGGCGAGGTGCAGTATGCCGCCGACTACGTGCGCTGGTATGCCGAAGAGGCCCTGCGGCCGGCCGGCAATTTCCGTGAGAACCCGGCTGGCGGTTCCACGATCCTCACCAGCCGCGCCCCCATCGGGACCGCCCTGCTGATCACGCCCTGGAACTTCCCGATGGCGATGGCGACGCGCAAGATCGCCCCGGCGATCGCCGTCGGCTGCGGCGCCGTCGTGAAGCCCGCCGAGCTCACCCCTCTCACGACCCTCGCGGTCGCGGAGATCTTCGTGCAGGCGGGTGTTCCCGAAGACCTCATCCAGGTGGTGACCACCACGGATGCCGCCGGGATGAGCTCCGCGCTCATGGCGGACCCCCGCGTGCGCAAGGTGTCGTTCACGGGGTCGACCGGGGTGGGGAGCATCCTCCTCGGGCAGGCCGCTCAGCATGTGATCAAGAGCTCGATGGAACTCGGTGGCAATGCTCCCCTCCTGGTCTTCGACGATGCCGATCTCGAACGCGCTGTCGAAGGCGCCGTGGTCGCGAAGCTTCGCAACGGCGGGCAGTCCTGCGTCGCCGCCAACCGGATCCTCGTGCAGTCCGGCATCGCCGACGCCTTCGTCGAGGGTTTCACCGAGCGGATGGCCCAGGCAGTGCTCGGCAATGGCCTGGGCGAGGGGGTCACCCTCGGTCCCGTGATCGACGATCGTGCAGTCCGCAGACTCGCAGCCCTCGTGGACGACGCCGTCGCTCAGGGCGCGGAACTGCGACTCGGCGGCTCCGCGCCCGGCGGTCCCGGTCATCTCTTCGAGGCGACAGTGCTCGACCGGGTGCCCGCGACATCCGATATCGCGCTGACGGAGATTTTCGGACCGGTGGCGGCGATCGCCCGGTTCGACACGGACGCGGAAGGACTCGAGCAGGCGAACA
This sequence comes from Microbacterium oxydans, assembly GCF_000956525.1. Lineage (GTDB taxonomy): Bacteria > Actinomycetota > Actinomycetes > Actinomycetales > Microbacteriaceae > Microbacterium > Microbacterium oxydans_A. The sequence goes on along the minus strand of NZ_JYIW01000024.1, from coordinate 11,218 downwards.
GCACGCCGTTCGGGCTCGCGAGCTACGTCTTCTCGGAGAGCATCGACCGGGCGTTCGACGTCGCGGATCGGCTCGATGTCGGCATGGTGGGCATCAACCAGGGCATCGTCTCGAACGTCGCCGCGCCCTTCGGCGGCACCAAGGCCTCGGGTCTCGGGCGCGAGGGCAGCGGCGAGGGGCTCGAGGAGTACCAGGAGATCCGGTTCTACAACCTGGCCCGCCGAAACTGAAGACACCGAGCGAGGGGTCCGGATCCGCAGAGAGCGGAACCGGGCCCTTCGTCACGTCCGGCCCGCCCCGTCCTGAAGGATCTGCCGGATGCGTTCATGGTTCTCGCGCAGGTGGTCGAGCAGTGTCTCACGGGCGGCATCCGCGTCTCCGGCGACCGCCATGTCGAGAAGCAGCCGGTGCTGGGCGAGCACGGCGTCGTCGACGTGCGCCGGCTCGTCGTCCACGTGCGACTGGATCAGCAGGTAGTACCCCATCTCGGTGGCGACCTGCGCGAAGAACGCGGAAATGCGCCGACTGCCGAGCCGTTCGACGAGAGTGGCATGGAAGCCCATGTCCGCGGCGACGATGTCGCGGGGTTGTCCGTCGTGCGCGGCGGCGACGAGGGTGTCGAACGCCCCCTCGAGCGCGGCGATCTGCTCGACCGTGGGCGCGGTCATGATCGCGAGCGTCTCGAGGTGCACGCGTGTGCGGTAGAGATCGTCGAGCTCGTCGATGGTCGGGGTCGCAACGACGGCGCCGCGATGCATCTCGTAGCGCACGAGCCGACCCTGCTCGAGAAGACGGATGCCCTCGCGCACCGAGTTGCGCGAGATACCGAGCGTCTGCGACAGCGCGCTCTCACGCAGCCGCTCGCCCGGACGAAGGCTCCCTCCGAGGATCAACCCGGTGAGCAGGTCAGCCACCTGCTCGGCCGCGCTCGTACGCTGTAGTCGAAGGGGCGGCGCCGCGGCGCTGTCTCGCCCGTGCTCGTGCTCGTTGCGTCCCGTGCTCACCGCTGCACGGTATCACTGCACGGATGCCGCCCGAGTGAGACTCTTGCGTATTTGCGCATATATGCAAATACTGAAGTATGTTCATCGTGCTCCGCCATCGACCGTTCCGTCGGCTCTTCGCTGCGCACGTCGTCGCGCTCTTGGGAACCGGGCTCTCGACGATCGCCATCGGCTTCCTCGTGGTCGACGTCGCAGGCGGCGATGCGGCAGCCGTGCTCGGCACCCTGCTGGCCATCAAGATGTTCACCTTCCTCCTGCTCGGGCCGCTCGCACCCGCCATCGCGCGCCGCGTCGGCACGAGGCGCCTGCTCGTCGCCACCGACATCACCCGCGCGCTGATCGCGGTCTGCCTGCCCTTCGTCGACAGCATCGGCGTCGCGTATCTGCTGATCTTCCTGCTGCAGGGATCGTCGGCGCTGTTCACCCCGACGTTCCAGGCCGCTCTTCCCCGCATCGTCACCGACGAACGCGAATACACCGGAGCGCTCGCCCTCAGCCGCCTGGCCTACGACCTGGAATCACTGGCCTCGCCATCCATCGCGGCCGCCGTCCTCGTGTTCGCGCCCTCGTCGATGCTATTCCTGGGCACAGGAGTGGGGTTCCTCGGCTCTGCGCTGCTCATCCTCTCCGTCGCCATCCCGAAGACCACCGGATCCGACGACGACACCGTCCGTTCCGAGCTCACCCGCGGCATCCGGCTGATGTTCACGGTCGGCCCCCTGCGTGGCGCGCTCGCGCTGCACCTCGCCCTGGCTGCCGTCGGCGCGATCGCCATGGTGCTGACCGTACCGCTGGTGCGCAGCGAACTCGGCGGAACCGAGGCGCAGGCCGCTGGGCTCCTGGCCGCGTTCGGCGCCGGGTCCCTGGCGTCCGCCGCGCTCATGCCGAGCATCCTGAAGCGTGTCGCTCCTCGGCCCTACATGCTGACGGGCCTGTCGGTCTTCGCGACGGCGATGCTGTTCGTCTGGCCCGTCCTGGCGATGCGACCGGGCACGGCGGCACTCCCCTGGCTCTGCGCCATCTGGTTCATCTCCGGCGCCGGCAATTCGGCCGTCCTCGCCCCGATGGGGCGGATCTACCGCGACGCAGTGACCGACCGCGATCTGCCCCACGTCTTCGCAGCACAGTTCTCGCTCGCGCACGGCTGGTGGCTGCTGACGTATCCCATCGCCGGATGGGGAGCCACACTGCTCGGCTTCGGGCCGATCACACTGGTCCTCGCGACCGCCGCCCTGCTGGCGCTCCTGCTCGCCGCACGCCTGTGGACGACACTTCCCGCCGGCTCCCGGGACCCATCCGGCACAATGGAGGCACGACGAGAGGGTGACCATGGGTAAGCCCACCACAACGCCGGCGAGACACCAGCCCACAGCGGCCGAGCTCGATCACGCCGCCGCCGTGCTGCACCTCCTCGCTGACCGCACGCGGCTCGGCATCGTCTCCCTCCTGCGCGACGCCAGCGAGATGTCGGTGGGCGAGATAGCGGAACGACTGGACCGCCCGCTGCCTGCTGTCTCACAGCACCTGGCCAAGCTCAAGAGCGGGCAGCTCGTGCTCGCGCGTCGCGATGGAACCTCGATCAAGTATCGCGTGGGCGGCGAGCACGTCACTCTCCTCGTCGAGAACCTCCTGCAGCACGCCGAGCACGAGCTCTTCGCCGATCCGCCCCACCATCGCGAGCAGCCGACGCTCGGCCAGTCGGAGGGCAGCGAACCCACTCGGTGACGCCTCGGCCCTTTCGCAGTGCCCGCCGATGCGGTGATGGCCGCTCGTCGTCGCCGCGGTCGAGCCGCGCACCCGGTTCGTCTCACGTGAGTTGTCAGAATCTTCGACGCCCCTGAGAACATCGCGGTCCGCTCACGCAACAGCAGATGAACCGGAAGTGCGCAGGTAATTCCCCACTCGTGGGCGTCAGGGGCGAATGCCCATGCGTTCCTCGCGTCGTTCCACGTCGGCGAATCGCTGCTCCTCGACGACGAGGAGCACCTTCTTCGGCACCATCCTGAGCCAGATTCTGCCGCCGTTGCCGAGTTCCCAGTAGTGATCTCCGTCTTCGGAGGAGCCGGACCGCGGACCAAGGCGCCCGCCGAGCGCTGACTGTAGCTCGAGGGTCGCGCAACGCAGCCCCCGCGGGTCGTCGCTCTTGTCCGAGACCGCGACCGTGACCTGGGATACCGCTTCCTCGGTGGCGAGCGAACGAACGGTCGGCAGGTTCACGGGATAGCCTGAGCGGTGTTGGACGCCGCTCGAGGTCTCCAACTTGAGCGACCACCCGAGGCCCTCTGCCAATGCGTGGAAGTCGACGCGACCGAGCGGCCACGATACCGACGTGAAGGCATCACAAAAGGAATCGATCTGTGCGTCTGTGGCCCTGCCCAGTGCGGTCATCCGACGATGCTATCGATCCCAAGAACCAAGGACATCGACGCCGACGGAGCTCTCGTGACCAAGACCCCCTGATCCACAACTCGGGTGCGAATCCACAACTCCTGATGCGCCGAAAACTTCCGTGATCAAACCGTTGCATTCGTTATCTCGCCGTTATACAGTGATCACACGGTGAATGTTTGCTGTGGCACTCACCGCATGTGATTGCAGGACACTCTTGGTGCAAGGGACAAGGGCCGGTCGGAAGCCTCTCCGATCGGCCCTTACTGTTCGCACTATCCTGTGAGGATGACCGATCGCAAGCTCGCCCTGGAAGCATGGGAGAGCCTGTTCCGCGCACAGCACGAACTGTTCACCGACATGATGGCCGACTTCGAGGACTCCGACCTCGCGCAGGCCGAGTACGACGTGCTGCTCACGGTGACGCGCTCCCCCGACATGGTCGCCCGACTGCGCGACGTGACCTCGAACATGCTGATCAGCCAGCCGAGCGTCTCGCGCCTGGTCGACCGGATGGTCTCCCGCGGACTCATCTCGAAATGCGCTGACCCCGACGACGGCCGCGGTTCGTTGATCAGGGCGACGGATGCCGGCGCCAGAGCGTTCCGCGCACTCGCGACCGTGCACGGGCGCTCGATCGCCGAGCGGATGTCGAGCCTCGACGATGCCGAACTGCGCCAGCTGCGCGACCTCGCGGAGAAGCTCCGCACAGCCTGAGCTGCGCTGCCCTCACCGCGCATCCCACCGATCTGGCAGGGTGGTCGTGAGGGCGCGCATCACGGTGCGCCCGGGACCACCCCCTCGGGGGGAACCAGGGAGGTCATCCATGGAGATCGCCGGAGCAGTCGGCATCCTCGTCATCGTCGGTGTCGCAGTCGTCGCCGCAATCGTCATCCTGCTGATCCTGCTGCTGTTCGCACGCAGCTGGATCAAAGTGGCCCGAGCCGACGAGGCCCTCGTCATCTCGGGACGCAAGCAGAAGGTGCAGCGCGCCGTCGTCGCTGCCGACGGGTCGAGCCGCGACGAGATGTCGGAGTCGCCCGTCACGGTCATCGTGAACGGCAAGTCGCTCGTCAACCCGATCACGCAGCGCCACGAGATCATCTCGCTGCGCTCGCGCCAGGTCTCCCTGAACGCCGAAGCGCAGTCGCTCGACAGCGTCACGCTGAACGTCGACGGCGTCGCGATCGTCAAGATCGGTTCCGACCCCATCCTCGTGCGCCGCGCAGCAGAGCGTTTCGCCTCGCAGGACAAGGCCATCGAACAGTTCACCACCGAGCAGCTCGAGGGTGCGCTCCGCGGCATCGTCGCCACGCTGTCGGTCGTCGAGCTCATGCGAGAGCGCAAGAAGTTCTCCGACCAGATCGCCGCCGACGTCTCGCAGGAGCTCGCCGAGCAGGGTCTGATCCTCGACTCCTTCCAGATAAAGGGCATCACCGACAAGGTCGGCTACATCCAGTCGCTCGGTGCTCCCGAGATCCAGGCGAAGCGCCAGTCCGCGGAGATCTCGCAGACGAACGCCGACCGTGCGATCAACCAGAAGAACATCGCCAACCAGGAAGCCAACCTGATCGAGCAGACCGCGCTCGACACGAACACGGCCAACTCCAACGCCGGCATCGGCCGGGCACGCGCCGAGGCCGAGCAGGCCGAGAACCTCGCCCGCGAGCAGGCACAGCAGGCCGTGCTGCAGCAGCAGGCCGAGAACCGGCAGGCGCAGCTCGACGCCGACGTCAAGCGCGTCGCCGACGCGCAGCGGTATGAAGCCGAGACCCGCGCACAGGCCGAGCTGTACACACGTGAGCGTGCGGCCGAAGCCGCCGCGATCGAGCAGGTGAAGCAGGCAGAGGCCCGCACCCGCATCGCCGAGCAGCAGGCACAGGCCGACAAGGCTCGCGCCGACGGTGAGGCCGCAGCCGCGGTCGCGAAGGCACAGGGTGAGGCTGATGCGCTGCGCTCGCAGGCGGAAGCCGAATCCGAGGCACGCCGCCTGCGGGCCAACGCCGAGGCAGACGCCATCCGCGCCGAGGGTGACGCGCGAGCAGCCGCCCTCGAGGCCGAGGCGAAGGCCATCGCGTCGAACCAGGACGCCTTCCTGTCGCAGCGCGTGCTCGAGGTGCTGCCGTCGATCATGGCGGAGTTCTCGAAGGGCTACGCCTCGATCGGCAACGTCTCGATCATCGGCGGATCCGGCACCGACGGCGCATCACAGGTCGTCGGCGCCGACAGCGCGATCGCGATGCGGTCGGTGTTCGACAGCGTGCACTCCGCGACCGGACTCGACCTCGCGGGCATCATCCAGGGCCAGGCCGTCGGTCGTGGCATCGGCGAGGGCGTGGCTGCTGCCACCGCTCCCGCACCCGCGGCCGCGAAGCCCCGGGTGTCGAAGCCGACCACTCCGCCGCCTCCCGCGGCACCGTCGCTCAGCGACGAGTAAGCAAGAACACAGCGGATGCCGCGGCCGATTCGGTCGCGGCATCCGCTGTGTCCACGTCTGGGCGGACACAATTCAGCAAGAACTGCGCGCAGCCGCCCGGATCCGACGCGAACGGCCCGATCCGCGCCGTTCTTGCTGAATCGTGCACGCGCCCGAAGCGGCAGGGCTCCGGAGAACGGTGCGACCGGGCAGACTGAGAGCATGACGCCCGCCGCCTTCGACCTCGCCACGATCGGCGCCGGTCTGTCGTTCGCGGCGGCGGTCGACGAGCTCTCGGCGGCCCTCGACACGAGCACGGCAGCGGTGGTGAGCGCGCCTCCCGGCACCGGGAAGACGACGCTCGTGCCGCCGCTGCTCGCATCGCGCTCTGCCGGCCGCGTGATCGTCACCCAACCGCGCCGGGTTGCCGCCAGGGCAGCCGCACGCAGGCTGGCGCAGCTCGACGGATCATCGCTCGGCACCCGCGTCGGGTTCACCGTCCGCGGCGAGCGCGTTGTCTCGCGGGAGACGCAGGTCGAGTTCGTCACCGCAGGCGTGCTCCTCCGCCGTCTGCTCGATGACCCGGGTCTCGCCGGCGTGGATGCCGTGATCATCGACGAAGTGCACGAGCGCGCGATCGAGACCGACCTCCTCATCGGCCTGCTCTCGGAAGTGCGCGAGCTGCGAGACGACCTCGTGCTCGTCGCCATGTCGGCGACGCTCGACGCGGCTCGGATCGCGGCCGTCATCGGGACGGACGACCAGCCCGCGCCGATCGTCGACCACGAGGTCCCCGCCTTCCCGCTCACCGAGCGTTGGGCGCCGAGCCCGGCTCCGCGCCTCGACGAACGCGGCGTCACCTGGGGGTTCCTCGACCACGTCGCGCAGACCACCGCATCCGCCGCCCGGGAGCTGACCCGAGACGACCCTGCGGCAGACGTGCTGGTGTTCGCGCCGGGCGCGCGCGAGGTCTCGGAGATCGCACGCCGCATCCGTGACGCGACCGACGCCTTCGACGTCCGCGAGCTGCACGGCCGGATGCCCGCAGCCGAGCAGGATGCGGTGATCCGCGGCCGTCATCCCGGCGAGCAGGCCCGCATCATCGTCACGACCTCGCTCGCGGAGTCTTCGCTCACCGTGCCGGGCGTGCGACTCGTCGTGGACACCTGCCTCGCCCGCGCGCCGCAGCGCGACGCCGCCCGCGGGATGACGGGGCTCGTGACCACAGCCGCCTCCCGTTCGTCATGCGTGCAGCGCGCCGGACGCGCCACCCGCCAAGGCCCCGGGATCGTCGTCCGTTGCGTCGACGAACGCACCTACGCCACTGCGCCGGCCCGCCCGACTCCCGAGATCGCCTCGAGCGACCTCGCGGATGCGGCGCTGCTGCTCGCCTGCTGGGGTGCGCCAGGCGGGGCGGGTCTGCGGCTCATCGACCCGCTGCCCGCCGACAGCCTGGCCGACGCCATCACGGTGCTCCACGGACTCGGAGCGATCGACGACGAAGGTCGGGCGACCCCCGAGGGGCGCACCCTCGCCCGCATCCCGACCGATCCGAGGCTCGCCCGTGCGCTGCGCGACGGAAGTCCGCTGGTCGGCGCTCGGCTCGCGGCCGAGGTGGCGGCGCTGCTCGGTGGTGACGTGCGCATCGCGGACTCCGATGTCGCGCAGGCACTCATCGCGCTGCGAGGCGGTCGGACGCCGGACGCACGTCGGTGGCGCAGCGACGCGGATCGTCTCGAGCGCATGACGACATCGACGCCTGGCGTGCGCTCCGATCTCGACGGCGTCGGGCTCGTGATCGCGCTGGCGTTCCCCGAGCGGGTCGCCCGCCGCGTGGACACCACTGCCGTCGGGGCGACCTTCCTGCTGGCATCCGGAACGCGTGCGGGCGTGAGCGGTTCGCTCGCAGCGGTCGAGTGGCTGGCCGTCGCCGACGTCGCGCGCGCATCCGGCCGCGCGGCCGCCGGCTCCGGAGCGATCATCCGCTCAGCCGCGGTGCTCACCGAGGAGCAGATGACGCTGGCCGCGAGTCATCTGGTCACGGATCGTGTCGAGGCCGAGTTCGTCGGAGGACGCGTCCAGGCACGCCGCGAGCGTCGCGTCGGCGCGATCCTGCGTTCCGCTGCGCCCGTGCGCGCATCGGCCGACGAAGGGCGGGATGCCGTACGCAGAGCGCTCCGCCGCGACGGCCTGAGCATGTTCACCTGGTCCGGCGCCGCCGCGGAGCTGCGATCCCGCCTGGCGCTGCTGCACCACCAGCTGGGATCACCCTGGCCGGATGCGTCGGATGCCGGGCTCCTCGCCGCCCTCGACGCCTGGCTCACGCCAGAGCTCGACGCGCTGGCCGGCGGCACCCCCCTCGCACGGTTGGATCTGACGACCGCGCTGCGTCGTCTGCTGCCCTGGCCCGAAGCCGCGCGCCTCGATGAGCTCGCGCCGGAGCGACTCGAGGTGCCGAGCGGATCCCGCATCCGAATCGCGTATCCAGCCCCGGATGACCCGGACGCGCGGCCCGTCGTCGCCGTGAAGCTGCAGGAGTGCTTCGGCTGTACCGAGACGCCGCGACTCGTCGACGGCCGCGTCCCGGTGCTCTTCCATCTGCTCTCCCCCGCAGGACGCCCGCTCGCCGTCACCGATGACCTCACCTCGTTCTGGTCTGGTCCCTACGCCCAGGTGCGGGCCGAGATGCGCGGGCGCTATCCGAAGCATCCGTGGCCGGAAGACCCCTGGGCCACCGCCCCGACCAGGCACACCAAGAACCGTGCCGCACGCTGAGCGTTCACAATTCAGCAGATCCGTGCGCCGCAGCACCGAGAACCCGGCGCGCCGTCGGCCCCGATCGCATCCTTGCTGAATTGTGAACGCCCGACCCCGCAGACCTCAGCGGGTACGTCGACGCAGCGTCAGCGATGCCAGCACCAGCGCAGCCACCGCGAACGCGAGTACGACGAGCAGCGGGCCGAACACGTCCCACCCCTCGTCGCCCGCAGCGACGGCGTTGATCGTGTCGATCGCGTAGCTCAACGGCAGAACATCCGAGATCGCCTGCAGCACGTCGGGCATCTGGTCACGCGGCATGAAGAGTCCGCCGAGGATGATCTGCGGGAACACCAGCAACGGCATGAACTGCACGGCCTGGAACTCGGTCTGTGCGAACGCGCTGGCCAGCAGGCCGAGCGCTGTGCCGAGCAGGGCGTCGACGACCGCGACGAGACCGAGCTGCCAGAGCGGACCGTCGACATCGAGCCCGCAGACCCCGACCGCGAACGACACCGTGATCACGGCCTGCAGCAGCGCCATCAGTCCGAAGGCGAGCGCGTACCCGAGGATGAAGTCCGCCTTGCCGAGCGGAGTCGTCATGAGCCGCTCGAGCGTGCCGGAACGCCGCTCGCGCAGCGTCGTGATCGAGGTGATCAAGAACATCACGATGAACGGGAAGAGCGCCAGGATCGCGCCGCCGAAACGGTCGAACACACCGTCCTGCTCGCTGAACAGCCACGCGAAGAGCCCCACCAGCAGGCTCGGCGCGATGAGCATGAGCGCGATCGATCTCGGGTCGTGCCGCAGCTGGGTGAGCACCCGACCGGCGGTCGCGAACATCCGCACGCCGTTCACGACGCCACCTCGCCGCCGTCGGCTCTGGCATCTCGTCGCGACCGCCGCGTACCACCGGACGCCGCCCGATCGCGCTCGATCAGCGCCAGGAACGCCGCCTCCGGATCCGCGGTGCCGGTGTCGACCAGCAACGCTCGCGGAGTGGTGTCGGCGATGATCCGCCCGTCCCGCATGAGCAGCAGCCGGTCGCAGCGCAGCGCCTCGTCCATCACATGACTCGAGACGATGAGGGTGACCCCGCGATCCGCGAGCCCTCGGAACAGTCCCCACAGCTCGGCCCGCAGCACCGGGTCGAGCCCGACGGTCGGCTCGTCGAGCACCACGAGCTCCGGCGATCCGATCAGCGCCATCGCGAGCGAGACGCGGCTGGCCTGACCGCCGCTGAGCGAATCGACGAGCTGACCGGCCTGCGGGCCGAGGCCGACCTCGGCGATCACCCGATCGACGTCACCCTTCGGCGCCTTCAGCAGCGCCGCGAAGTACGCGAGGTTCTGCCGGACGCTCAGGTCGCCGTAGACCGCTGCGCCCTGCGTGCCGTACGACACCCGATCTCGCAGTTGGCGTGATCCGCCCTGCTCCCCAGCACGGTGACCTCGCCGGATGCGATCCGCTGCACCCCGACGATCGACCGCATGAGGGTCGTCTTGCCGCACCCCGACGGACCGAGCAGGCCGGTGATCTGCCCCCGCAGAATCGCGAGGTCGACGCCGTCGAACACGGCGCTCCTCCCTCGACGCACGTGCAGCTGCGAGATCTCGACAGCGAGAGTATTCGTCATGCGATGAAGTATGCGCCTGCGGGCGGCGTCAGCCTAGGCCTTCCGCCGCGGCCGGGACCGAGGTCAGTCAAGCAGGTGGCGGAGGTACCGCGGCGGCGAATCGAGGAAGGAGCGCCAATGGTTCACGAGCTCGAGGTCGTTCCACTCCGCCGGACGGATGCCCCAGTCGCCGACCTCGAGGATGCTGGCACCCGGCAGCGCGGCGAGCACCGGCGAGTGCGTTGCGCACAGCACCTGACCTCCCTCGCCGACGATGCGCTGCAGCACGGCGATGAGGGCGAGCGTCGAGGAGAACGACAGCGCAGCCTCCGGCTCGTCGAGGCAGTAGAACCCCGGCTCGTCGAACCTGCTGTCGAGCAGCGCGAGGAAGGACTCGCCGTGGCTCATCTCGTGGAACGGAACGTCTGGCCCGCTCATCGACGGATTCTCTTCGAGGTAGGTGTAGAACGAGTGCATCGTCTCGGCACGGAGGAAGAATCCCCACCGGTTCGCACCGACACCGCGCTGCACCTGCAACCACTCGGACAGCGGGGATTCGGTCGGCCGCGTGCTGTGCTTCGACTGCCTGGACCCGCCCTCGGGCGACAGGCCGTAGGCGATCGCGACGCCCTCGACGATGGTCGACTTGCCGCTGCCGTTCTCACCCACGAGGAACGTGACGCCCGGAGAGAGATCGATACCCTCGCGCAGCACCTGCGCGACCGCCGGGATGCTCGTCGGCCACTGCGCGCCGGGAGTCGGCGCATCGTCGTTCGGTCGCACGGCCACGACGGGCTGCTGGCGCCGGCGTGTGCTGCGCGGGTCCCAGAACGGATCCATCATGCTCCCCTCGGTCTCAGAGGAGGCTACCCCGCATCCCCGACACTGCCCCCGCCTCTCCTACTCCTTCTCCTCCTTCTCCGCCGACCCACCCCTTTGTGTGCGAGCGGCCCCCTTGTGAACGCGCATAAAAGGGGTGGCTCGCGCGAAAAGGGGCCGCTCGGCGGGAGACAGGGGCGGGGAGGAGAGGAGGAGGGA